>CAWFBG010000013.1:0-174603 GCA_963813925.1 uncultured Planctomycetaceae bacterium | reverse complement strand
TCAGGTTGAGGGCGACGTTGCCCTGCACGACCGCCAGGTTGTCCTGCTCCTGCAACCGCGTGTTATACAAGGTGTAAAGGCGGTTCGCGTCGGCCTTTTGTGTTTCAAAAACTTGCAGCCCGGTGTCCGCCGCCCCCACGGCCGCCTTCACGCTGCGCCCCAGGTTCTCGGCCTGATCCTGTGACCGCAAGAAGCCGCGAAGCGCCGTCTGGACTTCCTGGGCCGCCGACAGAACCTTGGACTGGTAGGTCGCGATCAACTCCTGCGTTTTGGCCTGTTGGAGATGCACGTTGTTCGCGATCCGGCCGTAGTTCAAGATGTTCCAGCGGAAGTTCGGCGTGATGGTCCCCAAGAAGCTGTTCGACTCGAACAGCTTGGAAATGTCGGGGGCCTCCCAGCCCAGCGTGCCGTTGATGAAGATGCTGGGGTACAGGTCCGCTTCGGCGACGCCGATCTGGGCGCTCTGGGCCGCCACCTGACGCTCGGCGCTGCAGTACGTCGGGGCGGCGGCGCAGCAAGTCGGCCGGAATGCCCGCCGCGACCCAGTCCGGCGTGTTCGGCATCGGGTCGTCGCCCAGCTCCGGCCCCGGGCCTAACTCCGGCTCCAGGTCGTGCGGCGGGACGCCCAGCAGGATACAGAGCGTGTCGTTCGCCTGACCCTGCACAATCCGCAGGGCCGGGACGGTCGAGCGCGTCTGTTCCAGAAGCGTCCGCAGCTGTTCCACGTCGTATGGGGCCAGGGTGCCGACTTTCGCCTGCTGCTCGGCCTTGGCCACGACCTCCTCTTGCTTCCGGATGTTGTCGCGCGCGATCCTGATCCGCTGCTGGGCCACCCGGTATTGCACGTAATTCGTCGCCACGTCGGCCAGCAGCGTCACCAGGGCGTCGTCGTAGTTTTCGACCGAAGCGTCGAGGCTGCCGTTGGCGGACTCGATGGCCCGGCGGTAGCGGCCCCAGAAATCCAGCTCCCAGCTCAGGTTGAAGCCGGCGGTCAAGTCGGGGTAGAAGTTGCCGATGGGGAGGCCGGGCGCGGTCCGGGAGGGCGACGCGGCTTCGAAGGCGGCGGGGTTGTTGAAGGCGTTGTGGCTGAGGGCGACGCGGCTGTAGGACCCCGTCGCTTCCTGGGTCTGGGGGAAGAGGTTGCCGGCCGCGATCCCCTGCTGCGCCCGGGCCTGGAAGACCCGCGTCCCCACCGCCCGGAGATTCGGGTTCTGCTGATATGCGGTATGAATGAGAGCGTTGAGCCTGGAATCTCCGAAGACGTTCCACCAGTCGCCGTCTCGCGGTGGGCGGCCCTGGACACGGACGTCTTTCGCCTCGATCCATGTCGGGGGCGACGGGCGCCGGCGGTCGGCAGTAGTTCGGTCCGACCTTGAAGCCGTTCTGAATCCAGGTCATGGGGCCGGTGGCGACGCAGCCGCTCATCAGCAGGACCGCGACCAGGCAGCCGGCCGTCGAAAGCGAGCGGAGCAGGCCGGCGCCCCGGAATGGGGAGGCGTCGTGTTCGCGGGTGGTTCGCCTTGTCATGGGTCCTTCCCGCGCTGGCGCCCTTTTCGGCGGCCTCGGCACGAATCGAGCGCAGCCGGCAAATCGGGCACAATTCCCCCAAAAGGAAATATCGGCCCCGCCCGAACTGCGGATTGAGGAAAACCGTGAAGCAGGCGCCGGAGCAAGTCGCCGAACGGTCCCGTTCGCCCATGCCGCCGGACCTACTCCCCCCCGATGCGCTCGCCCTTCTCGGCCGCCGAGGGCTTCATCAGCAGCACTAGAAAAACGAGCGCCACCCCCAGCACGGCGCACAGCCAGAAGACGTCGAAGTAGGCCAGCGACGCGGCCTGTTGCTGGCGGAGATCGGCAAGCACTTGCACGGTCCTCTGATACGACCCGGCCGGGTCGCCCGTGCGCCGCAGGAAGAACGCTTGGCCTCTCTCCAGGAACGTATGAACGTGCGGGTTGAACTGGTTAAGAGTCTGGTCCAGACGGGACAGGTGAAACTGCTCGCGCCGTTCCTGGATCGTTTGGGCCATCGACGTGCCGACGCTGCCCCCCTCGTTGCGGAGCAAGGCCAGCAGGCCCACCGCCGCCCCGCGCAGGTGCTTGGGAATGTACTTGAAGGCGGCCACGTTGAGCGGGGCGAAGATCAAGCCCAGGCCGGCGGTCAGCACCATCCGCGGCCAGACCACCTGCCAGAGGCTGATCTGGAGGTTCATGCTGCGACATCCAGTAGTTGCTGATCGCCAGGACGACCAGGCCCGCCGCGATCAGCCAGCGGGCGTCGACGCCCCGCCCCAGCAGGAAGCCGACAATCACCAACGCGGTGATCGAGGTAGATGCCCCCAGGAGACAACACCAGCCCCGCGGCCAGGGCGTCGTAGCCGAACAGGGTCTGGAGCAGGGCCGGCAGCGAAATGCTCGCGGCGTACAGCACGGCGAAGGCGCAGAAAATGATGATGCAGCACATGGCGAGGTTGCGCTCGCCCAGCACGCGGAAGTTGACGATCGGGTTGGTCAATCCGCATCTCCCGGAAGATAAGGAAGGCAAGCCCCAGCACGAACAGAATCATCAGCGTCTGCACCCGCCAAAACGGGTCGCTCACCCAGTCCCACTCCTGCCCCTTGCTGAGCATGATTTCCCAGCTGGCCATGACCAGCGACAGCAGCCCCAGGCCGATGTAGTCGAAGTTCAGCGGCTTGCGGCGCAGCTCGGCCCGCTCCTTCTGGAGGTAATCCGGATCCTGGACCAGGAAGTAGCAGCTGACCAGCGACAGCAGGCCCACCGGGACGTTGATGTAGAAGATCCAGCGCCAGTCGTAGTTGACCACGAGCCAGCCGCCCAGCGTCGGGCCGACGATGGGGCCGATCAGGGCCGCGATGCCGAACAGCGTCTGCGCCGCGCCCTGTTTCTCGGGCGGGAAGCTGTCGATCAAGACCCCCTGGCTGCTCGGCTGGAGTCCGCCGCCGGCCAGGCCCTGGAGCACCCGGAACAGGATGATCTGGATCAGGCTGGTGGCCATGCCGCACAGCGCCGAGGCGAGGGTGAAGACGGCGATCGACAGCAGGAAGTAGTTGCGGCGGCCGAGGTGGGCCGAGAGCCAGCCGCTGATCGGCAGGATGATGGCGTTGGCGGCCAGGTAGCTGGTGATGACCCATTCGCTGTCGGTTTGCGCCGCCGCCAGGCCGCCGGCGATGTAGCGCAGCGCCACGTTGGCGATCGTGGTGTCCAGCACTTCCATGAAGGCGGGGACGACCACCGCGGCGGCGACGATCCAGGGGTTGATCGCCGGCCGCCGGGCCGCGGGCAGGACCAGGGTCGCGCCGCTCATGATGCAGGCTCCTGACTGCTCAGGGCTTGGGATTCGTGGGGGCTTGCGGAAGCTGGCGGAGCGGTTGCAAGAAGGCCCCCGCGTTCGGCCCTTTGGGCTTCTCCTTGTAGTACACGTAGGGTTCGACCGACAGGCCGACGAACAACGGAAGCTTGTCCGGGTCGTAGTCGGTCAATTCGATGCGCACCGGAAGCCGCTGCACGATCTTGACGTAGTTGCCCGTGGCGTTCTGCGGCGGCAGCAGGGCCAGGGTTTCGCCGGTGCCCATGGTGAAACCGGTGATGCGGCCCTCGAACTCCTGGCGGCTGCCGTACATGTCCACCTCGCAGCGCACGCGCTGGCCGATGCGCAGGTAGGCCAGCTGCGTTTCCTTGAAGTTGGCGTCGATCCAGATCTCCGTGAGGGAGTGGACGGCCATCAGGCTTTGCCCCACCTGGACGTTGTTGCCGGGGTTGACGTTGCGATTGGTCACCACGCCGTCGATGTCGCTGACCACGTCGCAATAGCGGAGGTTCAGTTGAGCCTGGGCCAGGTCGCTTTGCGCCTGGAGAAGCTTGGCTTCGGCCTGCTTGATCGGAGGCGCGTTGGGAAGGATCTTGGCGTAGATGCGATCCAGGTTGCCCTCGGGATCCTGCTTGTAGAAAGCCGCGATGGTCTCTTTGGGGGTCGCGTTCCAGGAGGTCGGGAAGTAGCCGAGTTGGGCCGCGCTCTGCATCAGCACCCCCAGCGCCGCGCGGACGGCGGAAAAGTTCTGATCGAGGTCGGGCGGAACCAGCGTAAGGTCGTCGGTCCTCTGGGGCAAAATGGCGGTTGCCAGAAGAGGTCCATATCCCATCGGCGCGGCCAATAAGCCCGGGGTGCTGACGCCTATGCTCTGAAAGATTTGTTGCTCCGGCGTTGCCGGCAGGCCGAGGCCGACCCGCATCGCGTAGACCTCCTGGAGGGTCTGATCCACCCCCGCCTGATCGACCTTGACCGTCTGGCGGCGCTCGTCGAGTTCTTCCTTGCTGATGCCGCCGCCGGGCGCCAGCTCCTCGCCCCGTTTGAGGTTGGACTGCGCCAGCTCCAGGGTCGCCTTTTTGCTGTGGAGCGTCGCCACGGCGGCGCGGAGGTTGGCGACCTGGTTATCGACGTCCTCGATGGCGTGTTCGAGTTTGAACCGGTCGGCCCGGGTCTGGCCCACCAGGCCTTGCACCAAAGCCCTGGCGGACTTCAGGTCCGCATCGGCCGTCGTAACGGCGGCTTGCTGGATCGCGACCTGGACCTGGTACGGCTCCTTGTCGAGCTGCACCAGCACGTCCCCCTTCTTCACGCGATAGTTGTCGTCCACCAGAACCTTGGTCACCTGGCCCGCGACGCGGGGCGCCACGGTGGTGACGTGGCCGTTGACGTAAGCGTCGTCGGTGGAAACCGTGTTCAGCGCGGTCACCACCCAGGGGACCAAAAACCACGCGGCGACCGCCAGACCGACCAGAACTCCCCCGGCCAGCAGCAGGTTTCGCAGGAGGTGCGACTTCGGGGGGGCAGGGGACGGCGGGGCCGGGGGATGGGGGCGCGCATCCGTGGGCGGGGCGGGTGCAACCGGCCTGGCCTGCGACGCCAGCGCTTCGGTGTGCGCCGGCTGGGGGTTATTGGCGGATTCTGGACGCCCATCAGCCGGGTTATCCACTTGGGTACTTCTCCTTTCCGCGGGGTAGTACCAGAAGGCATCGGAGAGGCGGCCGGCTCGCCCGGCTGACGTGTTGCTTTTTTCTATCCATGAGCTCAGGGAGCGGCAATCGCCCTGCCCTGGCCCTCGATTCCGCCGGCGGACGCATCAGGTGTTCCAAGTTTGCGGCGGTCGCCGCGGGCTGTTCGTCGTCCAAACACTATTCACCACAGAGTCGCCGAGGCCGCAGAGCAAAGACAATTCTTCTTCTCTCTGTGATCTCTGTGACTCCGTGGTGAATGTCTCCGACAAGCAGCCGACGGTCGCGACCCGGTTCTCCGATCGCGTTGATCCATCCTCACTTCACCTCCGCCACCTCCACTTTGATCTTGCCGATGACGCGCGCCACCGCGGTCAGCGCCGCCGGCGACTGCGTGTCGCCCCAGGCGTAGTCGGCGATCTTGAGGTGGTCGGCGCCGACGCCGCCCTCGCCCCATACCGCGTCGATTTCCATCCACCGGCCGCCGACGAACACCTCCGTCCACATGTGGAAAGCCAGGATCGGCCCCTTTTCCGGCTCTTTATCGTAGACCAACCCCAGCGCCGTCCGCGCCGGCAGCCCCGCCGCCCGGCAGAGCGCCGCCGTCAGCATGGCGTACTGCCGGCAGTCGCCGCGCAGGTCCGCCGCCGTGCGACTGGCCGGCACGTATTCCACGTCGGTGCCCACCTTCATGTGTTCATGCACCCATTTTTCGATGCGTTGCGCCTTGCGCCACGGGTCGGTCTCGTCGCCCACCGCCTCCGCCGCGATCGCCTTGACCCTGGCGCTGGCGCTGTCGAGGAAGTAGCTGCTCTTGAGATATTCCTCGCCCGGTTCGTCGGCGTTCTCCACCGGCTTCGGCGAACGCAACGCCTTGACGTGCAGATCGAACGCATCGTCCTTCACGTTCGTCGCCTTCTGGCGGTCGTCCTGGGCGAACGCGGAGGCCGGGTCGTCGTCGCCCTTGAGCGTGATGTGATACACCACCTCCTTCGCCTCTCGCGGATGGGGAATGGCCCGGTCGAGCGGGATGAGGTTGTTCAGCAGCAGGTCGGGCATCAGGGCCGGGGCGGCGCCTTCCGCCTCGGCCACGGCCCGCGTCGTGCGGTAGGCGATGAAGCGGCCGAGGCCCGGTATGGCCGTCTCGCGGCGGACGACTTCCCGGTCCTTGTCGAGCCAGACCGTCATCGGCGGCAGCTCCTGCGGCCGGCCGTCCACCTTCACCTTGTCGGCCGCGAACTCCACGCGCAGCAGCTTCTCCTTGACGCGCTTTGCCTTCGCGTCCGGCGCCTCGCCATTGACCTCCAGCACGTCCACTTCTTCCGGTTCCTTGACCGTCACCCGCATGGTGACCACGACCTGGAACGACGGCTCGTAAGAGAGGTACGAAAAATGGTCGCCCGGCTTGAGCTTCTTTTCTTGCAGGAGTCGGTCCTGCTTGGCCTGGCCGATGACCGAATCGTCCCACGGCGTCTTGCGCATCTCGTCGCCGGCCGACGACCGGATGACGAGTTGGCCGCCCTCGACGCGGCCGGTCTGCGTGATCTTGCTGGCCCCGCCGTACATCGTCAGCGACTCGGATACGACCTTGCCGTCGGGCGTCTCCTCGTCGCCGCTCTCGACGCGCAGCGTCAGCACCTTGCCCTCGCGCTTGACGCCGAGCCGCATGACCTGGGTGTCGGCGAGGAGTTTCTTGCCGTCGCGTTCGATCTCGCGGACGGTGGTGTGGAAGTAGCCGGCCTTGGCGCTCTCAAGGTAGCCGGCCTCCCAGGTTTCCTTGACCGGCTCGGCGGGGGCGGCGATCGGCTCCGCCCGCACCGGGGAAACGACCAGGAGGAGGACGCCGATCCAGGGGACGTATCGTTTCATGGAGACTCCACCCTAGACGTAGGATAGGTTTCTAACCTGTCCTACCGGTAGGACAGGTTAGAAACCTATCCTACGTTAGAAAGCGGGTTCGGGCGAGAACCGGCCGCGTCGGCGTCCGTTTGGGATGGATCGCGCCGAACCGTCGGCGCGGTCTGTATTGACCTTGCGCCGCAAGGTTCCTTAGATTGACAGGATGGCAAAAGCGATGCGCGAGAGCGGAACCCTGCTGGAGGCGCCGCCGGGCGGCGAGGGGCCGATGACCACCGACACCGAAAAGAAGGAAGACGAAGACACCACCCCGGAGTGGCTCGTCAATCTCTGGGAGAAGGTGAGCGACGGCGTCACCACCTTCCTCGACGGCGCCGCCAAGTTGATCACCAACATGGTAGGTTCCAGCAACGAGCGCTACATCCGCCAGCTCGGCTACGTCCGGCCCAACAAGGCCGGCGCCCAGCACACCGTCGTCCCCGGCTCGCTGCTCGCGCAGATCAACTCGCATGAAGAGAAGATGCGCGGCCCTGACCGACGAGCGAGTTGCGAGGCGCTGACGCCGGAGTTCCGCGAACGGCTGGCCAGCGGCGAGACGCTCGAAGACCTGCTTGCCGGAGGCGTTCGCCGCCTGCCGCGAGGCCGCCTGCCGCACCAAGAACATGCGGCATTTCGACGTGCAAATGCTCGGCGGCGTCGTGCTGCACCGCGGCAACATCGCCGAAATGGTCACCGGCGAAGGCAAGACGCTCGTCGCCACGCTGCCGGCCTACCTCAACGCCCTCGAACAGAAGGGCGTTCACGTCGTCACGGTCAACGACTACCTGGCCCGCCGCGACTGCGAATGGATGACGCCGATCTACAAGGCGCTCGGCGTCACGGCCGGCTTCATCCAGAGCGACATGGACCCCGTCGCCCGCCGCAAGGCCTACGACTGCGACATCACCTACGGCACCAACAGCGAGTTCGGCTTCGACTACCTGCGCGACAACATGAAGCCGGCCCGCTGGGGCGACGCCGAGTTCGACCCGCACTACCACCAGTGCCAGAAGGCGCTCAACTTCGCCATCATCGACGAGGTGGACAACATCCTCATCGACGAGGCGCGCACGCCGCTCATCATCACCGGCCAGGCCTTCAGCGACCTCCGCCGCTACGCCAAGGCCAACGACATCGCCGTCCAGCTCACCGACCTGCAAAAGAGGACACCCGGACAAGTATTTCGAGGTCAAGGAGAAGGAACACACCTGCCACCTGACCGACGAGGGCATCCGCAAGGCCGAGGAGCTGGCCGGCGTCGAGAGCTTCTACACGGCCGGCAACATGGAATGGCCGCACCTCATCGACAACGCCCTCAAGGCCCACCACCTCTACAAAAAGGACAAGAAATACGCGGTGATGCGCCACCCCGAGACGAACGAGCTGAGCATCATCATCATCGACGAGTTCACCGGCCGTCTGATGATCGGCCGGCAGTGGTCCGACGGCCTGCACCAGGCGGTCGAGGCCAAGCACGCCAAGGACGGCGTCAAGATCAAGGAGGAGACGCAGACGCTGGCCACGGTCACGCTGCAAAACTTCTTCAAGCTGTACAAGAAGCTGGCGGGCATGACCGGCACGGCCATGACCGAGGCCGACGAGTTCTGGAAGATTTACAACCTCGAAGTCATCGCCATTCCGACCAACAAGCCGCTGGTCCGCGTCAACCACCCCGACATGATCTACCGCACCGAGAAGGAGAAGTGGAAGGCGGCGCTTGGAGGAGGTCGTCGAGGTCCACAAGGAGGGCCGGCCGATCCTGATCGGCACGACCGACGTGGACAAGTCGATGAAGCTGAGCGACCTGCTCAAGCGCCGCGGCATCAAGCACGAACTGCTGAACGCCCTGCCCGAACACGCGGCCCGCGAGGCGGAGATCGTGGCCCAGGCCGGCCGCATCGGCGCCGTGACCATCGCCACCAACATGGCCGGCCGCGGCACCGACATCATCCTCGGCGGCAACCCGGAGACGCTGGCCTGGGCGATGCTCAAGGACAAATACGCCTCGCTTCTCGACGTGCCGGAGGACGAATGGAAGGCGCTGGTCAGCGACATCGAGCCAGAAGGAGAAGATGAAGGAGGAGGGCCGCAAGGTGGCCGAGATGGGCGGCCTGCACATCGTCGGCACCGAGCGGCACGACGCGCGGCGCATCGACAACCAGCTCCGCGGCCGCGCCGGCCGGCAGGGCGATCCCGGCTCCAGCCGGTTCTACCTGTCGCTGGAAGACGACCTGATGCGCATCTTCGCCGGCGAATGGGTGGCCGGCGTCCTGACCATGACTGGGCATGGAGGAGGGCCAGGCCATCGAGAGACAGATGGTGTCGCGGCGCATCGAGGCCGCCCAGAAGAAGGTCGAGGAACGCAACTTCGACAGCCGCAAGAACCTCCTCGAATACGACGAGGTGATGGACACGCAGCGCAAGGAGGTCTACGGCTTCCGCCAGCGACATCCTGGAGGGCGGCAACTGCAAGACCCAGATCCTCGACATGCTGGACAAGCAAACGGCCCTGAACGTCGAGCGCTTTCTGGACCGGGAGTACGGGGCGGAGTGTTTCGCGGAGTTCGCGGCGCAGCGGCTGGGCGTGGAGTTCGACGCCGCCGACTTCTATCGCAGCGACTACGAGCAGGCCGACAAGACGGCCCACGACAAGGCGGCGCGGGCGGTCGAAACGCGTCTGCAAGAGATGGTCGATGAGAACCTCGGGGCCGACGACCCCAAGGAGTGGAACTGGCAGGCGCTGTCGCACCAGGTCAACACGCAATGGGGCCTCAAGACGAGCGACCGCGACCTGAAGAAGATCGGCAAGGACGATCTGACGTCGGGGCTGCGCGAGCAGGGGTTGGAGGCGGTGGCGGCCATCGACCTGTCGGAGGGCAAGGAGTTTTTGCTGGAGGATTGGGGCCGGCGGGCGGTGTGCGACTGGACGCGTCTGAAATTTCAGATCCAGCTGACGCCGGAGGAGCTGGCGGGCAAGGACGAGCGCGGAGGTGACGGAGCTGGTCCACGGCCGGGTGCTGGAGCTGTACCGTCAGCGCGAGATGGCGTTCCCGGTGTTGGCGGCGATGGCCCGGTTCATGTCGGACCGGCCGGCCCAGCAGGGCGGCCAGCGCTACAACCGCGAAGGACTGTACCACTGGGCCGTGGGACGATTCCCCTCCGCGAAGTTTGTGGAAGAGGATTTCCGCACCGACTCACGGGCGAAATTGCTGGAAAGGCTGCAAGAGGTGAGCCGGGCGTCGTACCCGACGAAGAGCCAGGAGTCGATCGACGCCCAGCTGGAGGAGGCGTTCAGCGGCACGAAGGTGTCGGAGCCGGAGGACGCGAAAGAACTGGCCGACTGGGCGCGGGCGGAGTTCGGCCTGGAGGTCGCGGAGCCGTCGCTGACGGGCGTGTCGAAGGAACAGGCCCGCGACGTGTTGTGGAACGCCTACGACGCCCGTTACCGGCCCGAGATGCGGCGCATGGAGCGCAGCCTGCTTTTGGGACATTTGGACTCCGCGTGGAAGAACCACCTGTACACGATGGACCATCTGCGTTCGGGCATCGGCCTGTACGGCTACGCCCAGATGGACCCGAAGATCATGTACAAACAGGAGGGCATGAAGGAGTTCAAATCGACGTGGGAGTCGATGGAAGACAAGGTGACGGACACCATCTTCCGCATCGAGGAGACGGAGGCGTTCCAGCAGTCGGTGTGGGTCATCAGCGAGACGCGGCACGACGCCGCCCCGCGGGTGACGGCGGCCTCCAACGGGGCGATCACGAACGGCGCGAGCGACAAGAAGCCGGAGCCGATCCGCAACCGCAAGGAGAAGGTCGGCCGCAACGACCCCTGTCCGTGCGGCAGCGGCAAGAAGTACAAGAACTGCCACCTGCGCGAGGCGGCGGTGTGATTCTTTCTCCCCTCTCCCCTCGGGGGAGAGGGGTTGGGGGTGAGGGGGCATGGTTTCGGATGCTTTACCCCTCACCCCCAACCCCTCTCCCCCGAGGGGAGAGGGGAGTATAAGTTACGGGAAAGGATTCCCATGCGTTGGCTGCTCGACGCGCTCTATCTCTCCGCCCTGACGCTCCTCTCTCCGTGGCTGGCGTATCGCTCCATCCGCACCGGCAAACACCGCCGCGGTCTCGGCGCCAAGCTGCTCGGCCTTTCCACATCGCCCACGCCGTCCGCCCGTCCGGTCTGGTTCCACGGCGTCAGCGTCGGCGAAATCCACCTTCTGCGACAGGTCATCGCGTCTTTCCGACGTCTGCACCCCGACCGGCCGTGCGTCGTCTCCACCACGACGGACACCGGCCATGACGAGGCGCGGCGCTGCTTCCCCGACCTTCCGGTGTTCTATTTCCCGTTCGATTTCTCCTGGGCGGTGCGGCGAACGCTGCGGCACGTAGATCCGGCTTTGATCGTCCTCGCGGAGGGCGAACTGTGGCCGAACTTCCTCCTGGCCGCCCGCGCCGCCGACGTGCCGGTAGCCGTCATTAACGGTCGCATGAGTCCACGAAGCGCCGCCGGCTACCGCCGCCTTCGCCGGGCGACCGGCCCGCTGTTCGACTGCATCTCCCTGTACGCGGCCCAAACGGAGGAATACGCCGCGGCGGTGCGTTCGCTGGGGGCGGCGCCGGGCGCGTCCACGTCACGGGGTCGGTGAAGTACGACGGCTGCGCGGGCGACCGCCACAACCCGCGCACGGAGGAATTGCGTCGATTGCTGAACGTAACGGCCGACGATCTGGTATGGGTGGCGGGCAGCACGATGGCCCCCGAAGAAGAGATCGTCATAGGCGTTTATCAACGCGCCCGCACGACTCACCCAAACCTCCGCCTGTTCCTCGCGCCGCGGCAGCGGGACCGCTTTGACGAGGCGGAGGAGGTGTTGCGGAGGGCCGGCGTCTCCTACGTCCGCCGCACCGGATTGACCCAGCCGCCGACGGATCGCGGCGCGGTGGTGCTGGTGGACACGATCGGCGAACTCGGCGCGTTGTGGGGCCTGGCGGACGCAGCTTTCGTGGGCGGCAGCCTGGACGGCCGCCGCGGTGGTCAGAACATGATCGAGCCGGCGGCCTACGGGGCGGCGGTGGTGTTCGGGCCTCACGTCTGGAACTTCAAGGAGCCGGCAAATCGCTTGCTCGGGCACGCAGGGGCGGTTCAGGTGCGGGACGCCGCAGATTTGGATGCGGTGGTTCACCGGCTGCTCGGCGACGCGGCGGAGCGCGGCCGGATGGGCGCGGCGGCGCGGGCGTTCGTACAACGACAGCAGGGGGCGACGGAAACGACGGTGCGGCTGCTCGAAGACATGCTGACGGGGCCGCACAGACGCACGGCGGCGGCGGCGTGAGTCGGGTCGTTTGGTCAGGCCCGGCGGCGTTTCGCTTTAGCTCGCTTGGGCGGCCACGCCGGGACTCCCTGCAACATGCCCCGAGCACTGATGTCTTCGTCGATGTCGGGCCAATGGACGCCTTCGCCGGTCCCCAAAATCTCAAAGCGCTGGCGCTGCTCTGGCGTCGCGTCGGCCAGACGCCACGACCACGCGAGCGGCACGCTGATCGTGCGTCCGTCGGCCAACCGGGCGACAATCGCGTCCTCCGTAACTTCGAGACCGACGATGCGCGGTTCAGCCTGGGCCGCAGTGTTCATCCCACGCCTCCCGAATGCGCTCCAATTGGTCGAGAATGATCCTCCGGACGCGGTTCAGTTCTCTCGCCGAAAAGCCGTTGTTGCCGGCCAGGACAACAGGTTCGAGCCAGAATATGCAGACGGCCCGATCCCGCCGTACATGAACGTGACGCGGCTCATTACAGGTTCATCCGGGGGAAGCGTACTTCGTGGTTGAAAAGGCGTGGACATGCTGTTCCCATCTGAGGTTTGGGAAACCATCTTCAGAAGGGAGCCGTCAGCATGTCCACCAGCCTACTTTTACTGTGCGAGTTTAGCCTGGCCAGCAGCTGCGACTTGGGTTAACGTATCCCTCCAGGGGCGCCGAAGGAGTATCTTCATGTCCACCCTTCTGGAACACCCGCAGGCCCAGGCCCTTCTCGATCAGACCGACGTCGCCCCCGACGACGTTCGTGCCTGCGCCCGACACTTGACCGCCTTCATTCAACGCTACCTCCCCTTCTTCTACCGCGAGGAGCAGCGTGGCCATGCCGACACCATCCTCCGCGGCAAACTCACCGGCTTGCAGCGCAAGACCACCGAGCCGATCGCCAGTCAGGCCGGGCAGAAACGCCGACCCCTGCAGCATTTCGTCGGCGCCGGCCAGTGGGACGACCCCACCGTCCGCATGGAACTGCGCCGCCACGTCCGTGAGGAACTGGGCGACCCCGATGCCGTCCTGGTCCTGGATAACCACGGCGTGCCCAAGCAGGGGCAGGACTCCTGCGGCGTCTATCGTCAGTGGTGTGGCCGCTTGGGCAAGGTCGAGAACTGTCAGGTTGGCTATTTCCTGGCCTACGCGGCGGCGCGCGGCCGGACGTTGCTCGATGCCCGCCTGTACCTGCCCCGGGAGCGAGCCGACGACGGCGGCCACCGCCGCAAGACCTATGTCCCCAAGGATGTGGTCTTCCAAGAGGGCTGGCGGATTGGCCTGGAGTTGCTGCGTACCAGTGGCCGGGAGTTGCCCCACGGCTGGGTGACCGGCGACGACGAGTTCGGTCGGGCCAGCGCGTTGCGTGCCCAGTTACGCTTGGATGGGGAACGCTACGTGCTGGACGTGCCCAGCAACACGTTAGTACGCGACCTCAGCAGTCGGCGACCGCCGGCGCGGGCGGACGGGCGGGAACGGCTGCCGCAGTTCGAGCGGGCCGAGGTCTGGGCGGCGCGTCAGCCGAAGGGGCGGTGGCGCACGTTTCGCCTGGGTGCCGGGGAGAAGGGGCCGCGGGTGGTGCGGGCGTTGCAGCAGCGGCTACAGACCAAGGACGAGGACGGCTGCGTGGGCCGCGCGAGCGGCTGGTGGTGATCCGCAGTTGCGAGAAGAAGCCGCAAACGTGGTACACGCTGAGCAACGCCGGCAAAGAAGTGCCGCTGGCCGAGGTGGTGCGGGCGCACGGGGAGCGGCCCGCCGTGGAGCAGTTATTCGAGGAAGGGAACCAGGAGGTGGGACTGAACCACTACGAGGTGCGCAGTTGGACGGGCTGGCAGCATCACATGACGCTGACCCTGTTGGCCCTGTGGTTCTTGCAGGTCGAACGGCTGTGGTTGGGGGAAAAAAAATCCGCCGGTGACGGGGTCGCAGGTACGGCAGATCTTCACGGAGTTGTTACGGCGGCCACGGCCGAGTGCAGCGGAGATCGCCGCGCGGGTGAGCGCGGTGCTGCGGCGTAACGAGGAGTCACGGATCTACCACTGGCACCGCCAGACGGGAAAGTTCCCGCCGCCGCGGTTGCACCCCGGCCCGCCACCGCGGGCGGCCCCAGAATAATCTCGCACAGTAAAACTACTCTACCACGCCTTCGGCATCCGAGGCTACGACTACGTCAAAACCGATTACCGAGAGGGACGTGTGGTCTTCACCATCCATCGACGGCCCCACACCTACCGCTGTCCCCTCTGCGGTTCGCGGCGGGTCGCGCCCGGGGATGCCAGGAGCGGATCTTTCGGGCTGTGCCCATTGGCGGCAAGCCGGTCTATGTGATGCTGGCCATTCCGCGGGTGGAGTGCCCGACCTGCCAGGTGATCCGCCAGGCGCCGCTGGACTTCGCCGACCCCCGACGCAGCTACACCCGGGCCTTTGAGCGTTATGCCCTGGAGTTGAGCCGGATGATGACCATCCAGGACGTGGCCCGGCATCTACAGGTCAGTTGGGATGTCATCAAGGACATCCAGAAGCGCGACCTGCAACGACGTTACCGGAAGCCCAAGCTGAACAAGCTCAAGCAGATCGCCATCGACGAAATAGCGGTCGGCCACGGTCACCGCTACCTGACGGTGGTCCTCAACCTGGAGACGGGGGCGGTAGTTTTCGTGGGCGAGGGTAAGGGGGCCGACGCTCTGGAGCCGTTCTGGAAGCGGCTGAAGGCGGCGCGGGCCCGGGTCGAAGCGGTGGCCACGGACATGTCGCCGGCCTACATCCAGGCCGTACGGGACAACCTGAGCGACGCGGTCCACGTGTTCGACCACTTCCACGTCATCAAGCCGTTCAACGAGAAGTTGAGCGACTTCCGGCGGGAGCTGCACCGGGAGGCCACGGACCAAATGCACAAGGAAGTGCTCAAGGGGACGCGCTGGCTTTTGCTCAAGAACCCGGAGAACCTGGATCCCAAGAAAAAGGAGCGGGAGCGACTGGAGGAGGCGTTGCGCATGAACCAGCCCTTGGCCACGGTGTACTACCTGAAAGAGGACCTGCGGCAGATCTGGGGGCAGCCGGACAAGGCGACGGCGGCGCGGGTGTTGGAGGACTGGATCCGCCGAGCGGAGGCGTCGTGCATCAAGGTGTTGCAGAGATTCGCGGCGACGCTGGCGATGCACCGCACGGGCATCCTGGCCTACTACGACTGCCGGATCTCCACGGGACCTCTGGAAGGGACGAACAACAAGATCAAGACGATGCAGCGACAGGCCTACGGCTTCCGCGACAAGGAGTTCTTCAAACTCAAGATTTATGCGATCCACGAAACCAAGTACGCTTTAGTCGGATGAACCTCATTACAGTCAAAGCTGTAAAAGAAGAACCGGTACGGGCCAGGGATGCCGGGAACGGTCGGCATGCGCCTATGTTAAGCGGATCGGTCCCCGAGAGCAACGCGGGCATTCGTACAACGAGAGCAGGGGACGACGGAAACCACGGTGAGGGTCGTCACATGAGCGGTTCGACGCCCCATAATTCATTCCGGGAACCGCCGACCCCGAGGAGTCTCCACCATGCTCAAAAGCATCGCCGCGGTGTTGCTGACAACGGCCCTGGGCGTCTGTCCCCTTGCCGTCCGGGCGGCCGCGCCGGAATCCGCCGCCGAGTTCGCCGACCCACTGCTGGACGCGGCCGGCGCCATCAGCGAGCGCGCTACCATGTGGCAATTTCCCAAGGTCGGCTCATCCAATGGGCAGTTCGGGGGCTGTACCGCCGTGTCGGCCGCGACGCGCCGTCGGAAATCGACGAACGCCTTCAAAGGGCCGGCAGCATGAAACCGGGGGAGTTGCGAACCTTGCTGATCGACGTGCGGAAGGACGTTGCCCACCCGCCCGGCCGCTACTACGTCGAAGAGATGAGCGACGAACGCTGCTTCGACCTGGCTCTGGAAGAGATGTGCGGCCGGCTCGAAGAAGGGACGAGAGTGCTTTACGGCGGAAGCCGGTTCAACACGGAGCCAGCGCCGGGACCGGTAGGTGTTGGTCTGCGGCTGCGGGCCGACCCGTCCACCGGGTTGATCGAAGTCGTGACGCCGTTCCTGGACGGCCCCGCCTACAAGGCCGGCGTCCGGGCGGGCGATCTCATCACCCGCATCACCGTCTTCCATGACGCGGCCGGCCACGAACTGGGGCGCCCCCAGGAAACTTCTACAAAGGGCCTACCGGCCGCCGCGGCGTTGCGTCTCCTGACGGGGGCGTATGAAACGCAAGTTCGGCTGACGGTACGGCGGCCCGGCGACGAGAAGGAGAAGAAATATACCGTCGTCCGGGGCAGGGCGGAGGAGGAGGCCGTCGTCGGCCGCCGGCGGAACGCGGACGACGGCTGGGACTACTGGCTCGACGCCGACAAAAAGATCGCCTATGTCCGCGTCAATCACTTCACAAGCCGGGATTGGGGCCAGTGGGACGCGACCGACGATCTAAAAAAGGCGCTCGACGTTCTTGAGAAGGACGGCCTCAAAGGTCTGGTCCTCGACTTTCGTTTCACGGCCGGCGGCCTGCTGACTTCGGCCGTGGATTTCTGCGACCTCCTCATCGACGACGGCGTTATCACGACCGTTCGCTCCCGCGGCCGGACCACGGACACGTTCTCCGGCAAGCATGAGGGAAGCCGTCTCAACTTTCCCATCGTCTGCCTGGTCAACGGCGAAACCGCGCCTCGGCCGAAGTCGTGGCCGCCTGCCTCCAGGACCACCGGCGTGCCGTCGTCATGGGCGAACGCACCAAGGGCGATTGTTTGATTCGGAACCTTGATCGCTTGCGAACGAAGGAAAGCATGCTGCGCATCGCCACCGCGGGCCTTTACCGGCCGGACGGCCGCAAGCTCTACAGGGCGTACCCGTGCGACGCCGAGGACGACGAATGGGGCGTCACGCCCGACCCCAAGTACGTCCTGAAACTCCCGCCGGAAGAGCGCAAGGACCTGGCCGAACTCCTGGACCGGCAGACTTTTATCCTGCCGCGCGTACAGGTGGGTCAGGAGGACAAGCCGAAGTTTAAGGATCGGCAGTTGGAAATGGCGCTCGAATACCTCCGCGGCGCGGCGCCCCTCACTCCCCCGGCGTCGAGGTCCACGTCCACGACAAAATGTCCTGATTGGCGCTCGCCCCGCCCGTGCCGCCCGTGAAGCCGACCAAAGCCGTCGTGCCGTGGACCGTCGCCGGCACGTCCACGTCGAACGTGTGCGTGAACTTCTTGCCCTTGTCTTCCGCATCCACGATATTCAGAGTCAGCTTCTTGTTTTTGTAGTCAATCGTCGCGTCGTAGGACCGGCCGCCGTGCAGATCGACGCCGCTCGGCGTCAGGTCGAAGGCGCCGGGGTTCGTCGGCTTGTCGCCGTTGAGGAACAGGCCGGTCGAGTTGGGCCCTTCGCCGTCGTTGCTCCAGAGGTCGAACTTCACGGCCACGCTGTTCGGAATGTCCTGGTAGCCGAGGCCGCCGGCCGGGTCGCCCACCGCCGTCGGGTCGCCGCCCTGGATGCAGAACGTGAATCCGTCGGCCGTGGCGCCGGGGCTGATGTGGAACCGAAAGCGCGTCGTGAACGAACGCACGTCCACCTCCGCCTGGTAAAAGGCGCTGCGGGCCTCGTTGGCGTTCAGGTCGGTCAGACGCAGCACCTTATCCACCACCGCGGCGCCGTTGTTGAGCACCATCCCGGTAGGCGTGAACCCCTCGGAATAGTCCGGCGGGACCCATGCGGAGTTGGACACCCCGGATTCGCCGTGATCGCGCAGTGCGCGCACCCGGTAGAAGTAGGCCGGCCCCGGTTTCAGGTTGCCGTCGGTGTAGTGGGTGACGTTGCCCCCGACCTTGGCGGCCACGGTCGTGTTTTTCGCGCTGAACCAGCGGTCGGTGGCGCGCTCGATCTGGAAGCTGGTCGAGGGGCCATGAGGGTCTTGCCACGTCAGTTCGATGGCGTCCGGCCCCTTGGCCGCCGCCCGCAGGTTGACGGGGCCGCGCGGGGCAGCGATCGCCTCGTGGGCGGAGTCGGCCGGCGCCGGGGCGGGAGGTTTCGACGCGCCCCGGCCAAAGGCGATCACCGCCCAGACGCCGACGCCCAGCAGCACCAGGGCCGACGCCGCCCCCACGAAATGCCATCGGTACGTCCGAAGCCTGATGTCAAGGCGTTTACCGACGCGGCGGCCCGCGGAGGAGGGACAAGAACGCGAGCCGCCGTCGGAGTCGTCGTCGAACAGGTGCGACCAATCGTCCTCTTCAGCGATCCGAATCAGCGCGGGAGCGGCGGCCGGCTGGGGCGCGATTGCGACGGGAGCGGCGGCCGGCGGCGTGGCGGGAGGGACTTCGAGGTTCGGAACGACCGCTTTCGAGGGCGCGACTGGCGGCGCATTCGGGACGGCGAACGGCCCGTGCAACGCCGTCGGGCGGGTAGCGCGTTGTACGACGGTGGACCCGGCCGACCCCGCCGTCTTCCGCCACGGTTTGCCGGCGCGGGCGGCCTTCCGCACCGGAGGCATCTCGGCGGCGGCGGGAGGCGGCAAGGCGGTGCGCGTCCACGGGGCCAGGGCGGCGACCACTTCGGCAGGCGTCTGGTAGCGCCTGGCCGCGTCCTTGGCCATCATCCGCTCCAGGACGGCCGCCATCGCCTCCGGCGCCTCCGGCCGCAATTTCCGCACCGGCGTCGGCGCCTTCATCTGGTGCCAGATGAGTTTCTGATTGAGGGTGCCGTCCGCGAACGGCGCCCGGCCGACGAGGAGGAAATAGAACGTCGCCCCCAGGCTGTAAATGTCGGCCCGGGCGTCCACGGCATGACTGTCGCGGCCCTGTTCCGGGGCCAGGTAGTCGGCCGTGCCCAGGATCGATTGGTTGTTGTGTTCCTTCGTGATGCTGTCGGCGTCCTCGTGGAAAAACCGCGCCAGGCCAAGGTCCAGCACCTTGAGGACGCCCGTGCGGCTCAGAAGGAGATTGGCGGGTTTAATGTCGCGGTGGACAAGCCCCGCTTGATGGGCGTGCTGCAAGCCCTCGGCCGCCTGTCGGACGTAGTGGGCGGCGCGAACCGGGTCGAGCCGTCCGCGCCTGGTCGTCAATTCTTGCAGGTCCACGCCGTCCACGTATTCCATGACGAGGAAATAGGTCCGCCCTTCCATATCTACGTCGTAGGCCCGGACGATATTCGGATGGTTCAGGGCGGCGACCGCCTGGGCCTCGCGGTAAAAGCGGCCCAGCGCGGCGGGGTCGTCGGCCTGATCGGCCGGCAACACCTTGAGCGCGACCTGTCGCTCCAGCTGGAGGTGTTCGCAGAGGTAGACCGCCCCCATGCCGCCGGCGCCGATTCGGTCCAGGATCAGATACTTGCCGATGAGGAACTTGGGGCGCCGGCCGCGCATCAGGTGGTCGGCCTGGAACGGCGTCAGGAAGCCGTCGCGCACCAGCAGGGCGGCCAGGTCGGCCGGTCGGCCCGGCAGGACGGCGTCCTTCCGCAGCTTGGCCACGTAGCCGTCCAGCCGCGCGGGGTCCAGGGGCAGACTCTGATTGACCAGTTCGATTAGATCGGCGACGGAGGTTGGCGCAGCCATTGCGTCCACCGACAAAGAAAAGGGCGACGCCACAGGGCCTTGCCCCCGGACGCGAGAAACGAAGGGGCAGGGGCGACCAATCAAGGATCAGCCATTGCAGTTGCAGTTTGACATGTTCCGGCGGCGCTTGCAAGAAGGGCGGCGCGGATTCCGGAAATAGAGGTGCGACTCTCGATTTACGCGCCCATCGCTCCCCGGGTTCGCATGTACACGAACCCGGGGATAGAGCGGGTCATCCCCCGGCGACCGACAGCCGGCTCGGTTCGCGCGGCGCCTCCGCCGTCTCGTCGCAAGGCTCGGGACGCGGCCCCGGTTCCGCGAAGCGGTGCAGCGGCGACGGCATGTCCACCACCGTATCCTGTGTGGACGATCGGGCCGCCGATTGCTGTAGACCCTGGCGGACGAGTTCCAGCCGTTCGCGCCCCTGAGCGATCCTTTCCCTGTCCTGAGCGATTTGCAGCTCCGCCTCGCGGGCAGCCCGTTCCAGATCGGCGTAGCGGCCCTGAATGCCGAGAATCCGATCCTCCAGGCCCCGGCGGTCTTCCTCCAATTCAAAGGGGAATTGTCGCAGCGCGGCCGCCCCCAAACGGTCCTCCTCCGCCTCGGCCGACCGTCGCCCGATTTCGTCCCGTGCGGAGGCGAGGGCCGATTCGCGCTCGGCAAGGGTGCGGTAGAGTTGCTCGTTCTCCTGACGCAGCGCCTCCGCGTCCGGCCCCCGGCGCAGCTGCCGCATCTCACCCATCAGCCGCACCACTTCCGACCGCTGCTCCCGCAGCAGCGTCTCCTCGCGGCCGATCTCGGCGATTTGCCGGGCGAGCCGGGCCGACGCCTCCTTCTGCTCGTGCAGCCATTCCTCCCACCGGGCGGCAAGACTCTCTTCGTGGTCGCCGAGGCGCTGCCGGCGGCGGCCCAGGGAGGCGGCGTAATGCCCCAACTCCCGCGCCGTATTTCCAGGCGCCGCGCCGCCTCTCGGTCGGCCTCCGCTTCGGCCCGTTCCTGTGCGGCCCGGCGCTCGGCAAGCTCCTTTTCGAGCCGTTCATGGCGCTTAATCAGGGCCAAGCTCTCCTCGGCGATCTCCTGCCGCATCCGCCGCATTTCGCCGAGGCGGGCGTCCAGGTCGCTCCGCAGATCGTCCAGTTCTTCGGCCTGCCGGTCCAGCTCCTCTTGACGCGCCGACAGTCGTTCCTCGACGCGCGCGGCCACATCCGCGGCGGCCTGGCGGAGCCGGCCGCGCATCCGCAGCGCCAATCGGGCGAACCCCTGTCGCGACCGCTGAAGGCGGTCGGCGTCGGCGACCCGGCGGCGCTCCGGCGGCAGGTGAAAGGTGAAACTGAAGCTGCCGACTTGCAACACGTCCTCGTCGCACAGGGCCTCGTCCTGAACGGATCGGCCGTTGACGCGGGTGCCGCCGCGGCCGGTGCAGTCGCGGACGCGCCAGCCGTCGGCCGCCCGCACGATCACGCAATGGATCGGGGCCACCTCCGGCGCCTCCAGGCGCAGGTCGCATCCCGGCGCCCGGCCGAGGACCAGCGCCTCTTTTTCCAGGAGCCGGTATTTCCGCGGTGTGTTGCCGTGTTGGACGATCAGCGTCGGCTGCGTCGGGTCGAGTTTGTCTTCGCGTTCTTTGACCATGATGTGTTCCCCGTCAGGCATCCCGGACGCCCCGCACGCCAAGGCGGGGGCGCACCGTCTTCCTTCGCCGCCCGGCGTCGGGCGCAACGCGCGGGACCGCGTTCATTCGGACGGGATGTCTGTAGCTTAGGACATAAATCGGGCCGGCGCCGGACGCGCCGCCGACTTGCGGCCCTGGAACGGTTCTCTATAATCAAGGGTGTCGTAACACTCTCCGCCGTCGGGCGTCCGCTTCGAGCGAGACCATCATGCGCGCCTGGTTCCGCAACGTCTGGTTGGCCGTCAAGACGGTCGCCCAGGGCATGTACATAACCCTCTGGTATTTCCTCCAGACCTACCGCCGCCGGACGTTCACCGAGCGCTACGAGTACCCGGAGCTTCCGGTCCCCGTCAAGCCTCGCTACCGAGGCTTCCACCGCTTCGACCTCACGACCTGCATCGGCTGCGACAAGTGCGCCAAGGCCTGTCCCGTCGATTGCATCTACATCGACAAGATCAAGAACCCCGTCGGCAAGGGCTTCCGCGTCAACGGCTTCAAAATCGACTACACCAAGTGCATGTTCTGCGCCCTGTGCGTGGACCCGTGCCCGGTCGATTGCATCTATATGGGATCGACTTACGATCAAAGCTGTTACAGCCGCGACGGCTGCATCGTCGATTTCGCCAAGATGCCGGTGGAGGTCGCCTGGGGGCAGGCGTCGCTCAACCCGGTGGCCGTGGCCGCCTCGAAATTGCAAGTCGAGCCAGTCTGGATCAAGCCGCCCGACCCGGCCCCGGCCGTCAAGAAATGAGGAGACGCCGGCGCCCGGGCGCCGCCGGAACGGAATCCACGACCCGATCCGCGTGGTCCGTTACTCGGTGAAAGGTGAATGCCATGGCCGCAACCAAGCCGCCGACCGGCAAAAAATACTACACGCCCGCCGGCGCCAACGCCACCCTACCGCTCGTCCGCGTCATCATCCGCGACGTGACCGAGCTGGCCAGGGATTTGCGCGAACGACACGAACGGCTGTCCCGCGTCCTTTCGGGCAAGCGCAGCGGACTGAGCCCGGCCCACGAGGAGGAATTGCTCCAGGCCCAGAGCGAACTGGAGCGCGGCCAGGTGCGGATGCGCGAGTACGAGCGCGAGCTGCAAAACCTGGGCATCGAGTTGAAGGACTATTTTATCGGCCTGATCGATTTCCCGAGCCGGATGGACGGCCGGGAGGTCTATCTCTGCTGGCGGCTGGGCGAGGCGGAGGTGGCGTACTGGCACGAGCTGGACGCCGGCTTCGCGGGGCGACAGAAACTGCGGCCGGCGCCCGCGGGCAGCCGTTAAGGAGTCGTCGCCCATACTAACCCGAAGCGCAAGCGAGGGCGAAGGTTCCTGACCTCATCCCTCGCTCGCGCTTCGGGTTAGTATGGGAAGAAAACGGGGTGACACCGCATGAACCTGGCCGTCTACATTCTCCTGTTCACCGCCGTCGGCGTCGGGTTCATTCTCGTCCACCTGATCGCCGGCAAGTTGATCCGGCCGAACCGGCCGGGCGTCGAGAAGGGCACCACCTACGAATGCGGCGAGCCGACCATCGGCAGCGCCTGGATTCAATTCGACCTGCGCTTCTACGTCGTGGCCCTGCTGTTCGTGATCTTCGACGTGGAGGTGGCGTTCTTCTTCCCGTGGGCGGAGGTCTTCGGCCGCGCCAACGACGTGGCCCACCTGACGCGGCCGACCGACGCCGTCTCGTACCGCGATTACTGTCAGAAAATGTTGGCCCTCGCGCCGACCGATTCGCCTCGGCCCAGGGAGCGGGAGGCTTACGAGACGTTGGCGAACATGACCGACCTGGGCCGGTTCGACCAGTACAAAGCCGAGCGCGAGTTGGTCGATGAGGACCTGGGCGGGGACAAGGCCATTCACGACGCCGGTTCGCTGGCGTGGATGGCGTTCGTGGACATTCTGGTGTTCTTCGGCGTCTTGCTGGTGGGCTTCGCCTACCTGTGGCGGCGCGGCGATTTGGCCTGGGTGCGCAGCGTCGCGGCCGAGCAGCCGGAGTCGGAACCGCCGCCGGCGCCGGAACCGCCCGGCGCGGTCGAACGGCCGAGTCCCGAACCCGTGATTAGCGCACATTGAAGAGGGGGATGGAATGGGTTGGCTTGAAGGGGCGTTCCGCGAGGAGAGCGTCATCGCCACGTCGCTGGAGCAGGCGATCAACTGGGCGCGCGAGTCGAGCATGTGGCCGATGACCTTCGGCCTGGCCTGCTGCGCCATCGAGATGATGGCGACGGGGGCGTCGCGCTACGACATCGACCGTTTCGGCGCCGGCGCCTTCCGGGCCACGCCGCGACAGGCCGACCTGATGATCGTGGCCGGCACCGTCAACTACAAGATGGCCAGCCGCGTGCGCCGCCTCTACAACCAGATGCCCGATCCGAAATTCGTGATCGCGATGGGCGCCTGCACCTGCGGCGGCGGCCCCTATTACAAGTACGGCTACAACGTGGTCAAGGGCGTCGATCTGGTGGTGCCGGTGGACGTGTACGTTCCGGGCTGCCCGCCGCGGCCGGAAGCGCTGCTGGAAGGATTGATGCGCATACAGGATAAAGTAAAGGCGATGAAAGACCTGACGCGCGGCCAGCCGCTGGACGTGCCGATCCCCTCGCGCACCGGCTACACGCTATTGCCGCCGGAGCTGGACGACCCCGACCCGCAAAAGGCGGCGGAAAAGCAGAACGCCTTCGCCAAGGCCGCCAAGGAGCGGGCCGCCCCCGCCAAGGCCTGACGGCCGGTTAGCCGCGACGCGCAGCGGAGCGCGTCGGGAGAAGCGCTCCGCTGCGCGTCGCGGCTAACCGGCGGCAAATGGACCCCACCGGATACCCCCCATGACTTCCGCCGACGTCATCGCCCTGCTGGAACAACACTTTGGCGAGCGCATTCGCTCCAAGAACCTGACGGCCATCGACCCGTTCGTGGTGGTCGCGCCGGCCGACCTGCTGGACGTGTGCCGGTTCCTGAAGGAAGAACCGCAGCTGCAGTTCGACATTCTCAACTGCGTCAGCGGCGTCGATTACCTGGAGCCGGACCCGAAGAAGGCGCCCAAGGCCGGTTTCGACCCGCACCTGGAAGTCGTCTACCACTTCTCCAGCTTCCGCCATCGTCATCGGTGCGTGCTGAAAATCATCCTGCCGCGCTGGAAGGACGACAAGCCCGGCGAACTGCCGGTGGTCCCATCGGTGACGTCGCTGTGGCGCACGGCCGACTGGCACGAGCGCGAGGTCTACGACCTTTGCGGCGTCTTTTTCGACGGCCACCCGAACCTGACGCGCATTCTACTGTCCGATGATTGGGAGGGTTATCCCCTCCGCAAAGACTACGAATTTCCGCTGGAATACCACGGCATCCGCGGGCGCTGACGCGGCGGCTGGTGGTCGGCCGGCGCGGCGGCGGCGACCGTATCCGCATCCGTCGAGCCAAGCCCCCTTCGGTTTCTCAAAAAACCGCGTGATGGCCCTCTGAAGGCGTAGCGCCCTCCGCGACAGCACTTTCCGCCGCGCCTCGTCGCCGCAGCGGTCGGCGAGCCGGTCCAGCGCCGCGGAGAAAGCGGCGTCGCGCCGCACGGTGTTTCTAGCGATCCCGTACTCCGACGCCACGAGGTCGGCCGTTTTCCGGCGCCCACTTTGAGCACTTGCCTTTTTCCGGACGCCGCCGTGCCTTTCCTTGCGGGCCGAGTACTGCTTCCCCCCGGCGGACGGGCCAAATTGCGAGTTGCGCTGAGTCAAATTTTTGCTTGACAACGCTGGCGGCCCCCCCTACGATGGCACCGCATATTTTTCGTGGTTGAATTGGCAGGCCGATGGACCGTTCGCCGTGTGATGCGTAGGCGTCGCGCGTCATGCCCGGGACGAATCGCGAAAGCGACTTGCGCGAGTCTCGTAAACAAACGACATGCGAGGTTCCCATGGCTAAGCTGTGCCCGGCTTGTTCCAAAGCCAATCCGGCGACCGCGAACTACTGCTACTACGACGGCCGACACCTCTCCCTGGAAGCCCGCGAGGGGCCGTTGCAGGTGGGCGCCCTGCCCTTGCCCATGCCGTTCTACTTTCCCGACGGTCAAACCTGCGCCAATTTCAATCAACTCGCCCTGGCTTGCGACGCGCGCTGGGACGAAGCGAGGGGCCTGCTGGCCGACGGCACCTGGCAATCCTATTTCGGCGCGATCGGGCGACTCGATCTGTCGGCGGCCGCCAAGCAAGCCGCCAGGGAACCCGACCTCGACGTCGGGCTGAGCCAGCTGCTGGAGAAATTCCCGACCGACCCCAACGCCCTGCGCCGGCCGCAACTGTCCCTGCCCTCCGCCGAAGAAAACCTGGGAACACTGACGCCGGGGACCGACCGCCGCTTCGAACTGATGATCTCGAACCGGGGACTGCTGGTGCTGCGCGGCATGGCGACGACGAACTGCGACTGGCTCTCGCTCGGCGACGGGGCGGGAGCGGCGCTGAAGATGTTTCAGACGCGGGGCATTTATACGCTGCCGGTGCGCGTGCTCGGCAACCGATTACGCGCCGGGGCGAAGCCGCTGCAAGGCGATATCGTCATCGACACCAACGGCGGCGCGATCACGGTGCCGGTGCGGGCCGAAATCCCGGTTCGCCCCTTCCCCGGCGGCGCGCAGGCCAATGTTTTGGCCGGCGCCAAGACGCCGCGCCAACTGGCCGTCAAGGCGAAGGCCAATCCCAAGGAGGCGGCGGCCCTGTTTGAACAGGGCGCCGTGAAATCCTGGTACGCGAGCAACGGCTGGACCTATCCCGTGCAGGGGACGCAGGCGTCGGGCAAGGCCGCCGTGCAGCAATTTTTTGAGGCGCTGGGGTTGAGCAAACCGCCCCGCCTGAAGGTCGATACTGAGAGCCTGCTTTGCAAGGGCAGGGCGGGCCGGCGACTCACGAAGCTCGTGACGATTAGCACCGAGGAGTCCAGGCTGGTTTACGCCCAGGCCTGGAGCAGTCAGGATTGGATCAAAGCGGGACCGGGCAAGTCTGAGGGCAACAAGGTCACGATCCCGTTGCACATCGAGGTCCCGCCCCGTCCGGGGGAAACGTTTCAAGCCGACGTGACGGTCCTGGGGAACGGGCAACAGCGGTTTGTCGTGCCGGTGACCCTGGCGGTCTCGGCCGCCCGTTCGGACGTGGACGCCGAGGAGGAGGGGCCGCCCGAAAGGCTGTCTCTGGGTTGGATTTTCGCGGGGGTCTGTCTCCTGCTCGTCGTTGCGGCCGGGGTCGGCGCGTTCGTCATCAATCGCCGAAACGCGAAGCCCGCGATTCCGCCGACGTTGGCGATCACCAAACCGGAAACGCCGGCGCCGGCGCCGGCGCCGAAAAACGAGGCGTGGTGGGACGGCATCCCCGACACGAACCTTGCGACTTCGGCGTTCGCGCTCGAGGAAATCGCGCCGGAGGATCAGGCGATTTTCGACGGCGTCGCGGCCAAGGACGAGGAGAAACGCGGCGCGGCCTACAAGGAACTTGAGGGAAAGCTGACGAAGCTGTTGGGCGATCCAAAAGCCAAGGAACCGCTGGGTCGATTGCTCACGGAGTGCTGTGTCTTCGAGCCATCCGCGAATTGCATGGAGCAGCTGGGGCAGGCGTTGACGAGCCAGATTCCGCGGGACGGCGTCGCGTTTCAGCCCGACCAGAAAGGCGAAGAACTGGAGCGCGGCCTCTGGTCGCTTCAGGTGTTCTTCGGCGCCATCAAGCACAAAGCCGTCCGCCCGGAAAGGGTCCGAAGTCTGGCCCTTGATCTCGGCAGGGTCTTTGGGGATGCGTTCGAGGAATCGGCCCCGCCGGATCAACTCCAGGAACAGGCGGAACAGTTGTTCTCGCAGCGGTGCTACCGCAACACGCTGCTGACCGCGAAGAAGTCCATCGAACACGCCCTGGCGATGCGCGACGTGTTGATCCAAAAGTTTCCGCAATATCTTACCCCGGCGTTTCGATTGACGATCGACCTGGGCTTGCTCGCCGAGGGTTTGTCCAGGGCGAACGACGCCTGGCCGAAGATCG
Organism: uncultured Planctomycetaceae bacterium; assembly: GCA_963813925.1. Classification (GTDB taxonomy): domain Bacteria; phylum Planctomycetota; class Planctomycetia; order Gemmatales; family Gemmataceae; genus UBA4732. Next base: position 147,150 of record CAWFBG010000013.1, on the reverse strand, counting down.
AGCCGATCTTGAAATCGTGCCTGGAAAGCACCGACCCCGCCGTCGGCAAGAGGGTCGTTGACCTCTATAAAAATACGGACCCGGCGGCGGCGAAGAAGATGGAACCGTTGCTGGCGAGCAAATGGAAAGTGGTTGGGGACGCGAAATTGACGCGGGACGAAAAGGTCCAGGCGATCCAGGAGAGCGAGGACCGCGCGTCCGCCGCCGCCAAGATTTCGCTTCAAGAGCGGATGGCGGAATTGAGCAAGTTGAGCGGCGACGCCTTATCGTCGGTTAAGGCGGAGCAGAAAAAAGAAACCGTCGTCTTGCGGGACACGGTGCGCCTGGCGCACGCCTCCACGTTGGCGTGCGCCCTGTACCACAAGGACGCCGGTGTGGAACAGGTGGAAAGGTTTGATGACCTCGTCAAACAGATACCCGACGTCGATCAAACGGACCAGACCCAGAACAACCCGCCGGCCGAAGCGGGCACTTCCAAAAAGCCTGCCGCGAAGGGAAAGGCCGTGGACGGCCGTGTTGTCGTAGGCATTCTGACGACGAAGAGCGAGGCCGACCCATCGACGGCCGGCTCCGTTTGCAGAGAGTATCCCTACTTTCTGCAAGCGAATCAGCCCTACACCATTTATGTTTTGAGTCGTGCGTTTAACGCCCAGCTTCGGGTGGAAGATTCCAAAGGCGTTTCCTGCGGCGAGGCCAGCGACTTCGGCATCCTCGGACGTAAAGTGGTCCTGACGGTCACGCCGACGGAGGACGGCGATTATCAGGTCATCGTGAGCACTCCTTCCCCCGGCAAAAGGGGGACCTATGACTTGCAAGTCTCAAAAGGATTTCCCTATGGCGCCAACCCCTTCTTCGGCCCGAGGGTCTTTGGGCCTGGCATGAGGCCCGTCGCGGTCCGCCCCCAGCCGGCGCCGCAGGTGGACGAGAAAAAAGACAAGAAATTGAACCCGAACGACTTCTACAAGCTCGACAGCAAGATAAGCACGGAGCGGGTCGCCGCGTTCGACGGCCTTGCCGGGAGCGACCTCAACGATTTGACGCCGCCCCAGGCGCAGAAACTTGCCAAGTACCTGCTCGTAATCGATCTGACCGAAGACGAGTTGGAAAAAGTGCAGCCCAAACTGGAGAGCTTCGGCGAATGCCGCTATCTGTTGCTGGCTTTGGCCGACGTCGTCGGCGACGAAAACACCCCCATCGCGCAGAAGCGCACGGGGGAGATCGTCAACGGCGTCCTCGCCCAGTCGCTTGACGTTGCCGGGGACAAAGAATGGCGGACGACGTGCCGAACCATGCTGGTGCGGCGCGCCTCGGACTTGACGAAAAGCGTCATGACTGGCGCCGACCAGGCGTCCGATATCCTGCGCGATTTGTACAAGGAACAGGGCAGGGCGTTTGGCATCGAATCCCCCGGCTTCTTTGAACTGACGCGGCCCACTCAGGTGCTCGAGAGCGTCATCAAGCACGTCGCGGCGCAGGCGGCCCGACGGAATCCGGACGCCGCGGACAAGGAGTACCTGGGGCAGATCGACCGCCAGCTTCAAGCCGCGCGGTTCGTCGCCGAAAACGACCTGGATTACATGGTCCTCCTTCAGCGCGTCTGGGTCCGAGTGCTGGTTATCGATCTTCAGGGGAAGACGCCGGCTCAGGTCAAGGCCATGGCGCGAATCCAACAGGACCTGGACGACCAGGATCGCCGCTCTTCAGGGGCGCTCGATCAGCTTCGCGCGGGCGAAGAGAAGCTCCTCCGAATTTGGGCGCTGGCCGACAATCTCAAGTGATCGGAAGGGTGGACGATGCGACGGCGTTCTTTCCTCCTTGGGTTGGCAATCGGTTGGTTCGGCCTGTCCTCCCCGGCCCGGGCGATCCTCATCGTCGAAAAAGCGCCCGGCGCCGTCCCGGTCGGCGGTTACCTCGTCAGCGAGGCCGGCCAGACGCTGAAGATCAAGATGATCCTGCCGGACGGCAAGGAACAATCCAAGGTATACGACCTCTCGAACATCGAGATTCTCTACAAGATCGACGTGGATCGTCTCAAAAAGCTCGACAAAAACGATCCCAAGGCGTATCTCGATTACGCCCTGGAGCTGGCGGCCAAGAAACTCGACGCCGACCCGGGGGCCACGGGCGCGGCCGGGCGTTTGGTGGTTGACGCCGACCCGGAAGCCAGGGACACGGCCAGGCGCCTGTTCTTGATCGCCGCCTATCTCGACCCGCGACAATTGGGGAGCGGCGGCGCTCCTCGGCATGAGTTCCCTGGCCGGCACGGCGGCGGAGGCCCGAAGGTGCCGCGCCATGGCGTTCCTGCTCGATCCGAAGGGCGACGCCGGCGCCTTGAAGCCGCCGCCAACGCCTAAACTCCCGACCAACTCGCTGCATAACTTTGAAATGGCGCTCCAGTCCTATCGGACCGGGCAAATCGAGAAAGCCAAGAAGGTTGCCGGTTCAAAAGACATGGACCGGGTTTTCAGCAAGGCGCCCGGCAAGATGGATAAGGCGACCTTCCTTCAGTGGTGTACCGACGCCGGCGGAACGACCGGCGCCCTCCCCGAGGATCGCCTGCGAAGAATCCTTCGGGCCGAGCTGTGGGCAATCGGCCAACTGTCCCACGGCGGCGCCGGCGACAATACCAACGCCGGCGATCCCAAATGGTCGTCCATTCTTCAGGAGGGACAGGTCAAGCCGGTGTCGCTCTTGAGTCTGGAGACGATCGCCGACGACATTGATCCGCGCAAGTGCCTCTACCGAGACGGCGAATGGGTGGCCCCCAAGGTCCCGTAGGAAAACGATTGCGGACGTCGAGTCGGCGCGTTAGGATTCGAGATGATGAATCGCCGGAGGCGACGGAACAGACGAGCCAGATCTCGCTTGAAAGGGCATGTCAGTCCTCGCCCTTGTCGTTCGAGTCGTCCCAGAAATTACGCACCCCACGGAGTGACCGTCCATGCTGGCCCGAATTTCTTGCCCCGCCTGCCAGAACCAGTTCTCGATCCCCGAAGGAGAAATGGGCACGCGCCAGGTTTGCGGCAAATGCCACTCCCCCTTCATCGCGGGCAAAGCCTACGTCGTGCCCCAGGGCGCCGGGAACCCGCCGTCAGGGTCCTCCCCGGCTTTCAACAAGACCATGCTCGGCGACGCGGGGCCGACGATCAAGTATAACTGCCCGCGCTGCCAGGCGCCGCTGGAAGCCCCTTCCATCGAAGCCGGCGTCAAGAAACCCTGTCCGGCCTGCGGACAGCGGTTGCAGGTGCCGGCCGCGCCGCCGCCGGCGGCCCCGGCCCCACAGCCCTCTCTTCTGAACAAGACGATGCTGGCCTCCGATGACCAAAGGCCGGCCGCGCCGCCGATCAAGTATAACTGCCCCGCCTGCAAGAAACCTCTCGAGTCGCCGGCGAGCGAGGCCGGCCTCAAGAAGCCGTGTCCGGCCTGCGGCCAGCGGCTCCAGGTTCCGGCGGCCTCTCCGGGGCGCCCGCAACCCAACCCGAACAAGACCATGCTGGCTACCGATGCGAACGCCCCTCAGTCGTTCGGCGGTCAGCCCGGATACTCGACGCCCGCGGCCCCGAGCGCCGCTCCGGCGCGCCGGCCCCGGCGCCGGCCGCCGGGGTCGCGATTGGCCCGTACACCATTTCCAAGCCGGTGCTTGTGCTCGGGGTCGCCTTCGTGGTTCTGTTCCTTCTCGTTGTCGTCCCCGCCATCGTTCGGGGCGGCAAGCGGGATGACCCCGAGGCCGCCGCCGCCCGACAAAAAGAGATCGACCGCGCCACCGCGGAGGTCGAGCAGAAAAAGGCCGACGTGGAGCGCATGGATCGGATGGAGGCGGAGCTGCGCTCGAAGCTGGACGCGTTGGCGGCCAAACAGGCGGCCGCGGAAGAAGAAATGCGCGACAACCACCGCGACGCCCTACGATCGATCACCGATCAGAAACAGCGAGCGGATATGGAAGACAAGTTCAGAGACGAACAGCGCCGGGCGGACCAAAAAAGACTCGAAACGGAGCAAGAACAGAAAAAGATGCTGGCGGATCAGAAGGCGGAGTCGGACAAGATCAAGGCGGAACTCGAGGCGGCGAAGCTGAAGCAGCAGACCATCATCCAGCAACCGCCGCCGGTCTACTATTATCCCCCCTACAGTTGGAGATACTACTACCCCTGGTAATATGACCCCGGCAAGCCGGATCCTCACACGATCCCGAAGCGCAAGCGAGGGGGAAGGTTCCTCGACCTGATCCCTCGCTTGCGCCGCCCGCCAGCGTAGCAGGCTCGATCTTACATTTCTTGGCCGTCGGGATCCTTTCACGACGCGGAAGTGTTCCAATCCGGCGGCGGGGTTGTTTCGGCCGCCGCCGGAGCAACGGCGTCCTTTTCGACGGGGCGCAGCGCCACGATCACCCAGAGGGCCGCCAGGGCGTAGACCGTGACCAGCCCCTCGGTCAGCAGCATGGCCGCCGTCTGTCCCCAGGCTTTCACCGTCAGGTGCAGGACGGCCACGCTGCTGAAATCGACCAGGGTGTGGGCGGCCAGGGCGTACCACCACCAGCGCCGTCCCCGCGTGAACGCTTGCAGCACCAGCACCGCCAGCGCCACCTGGATGACCAGCGCCCCCAGTCGCTCCCAGCCGCCCAGCAGCGGCTCCCACCCCTGCATGGCGGCGAACTGCTTGCGTGCCCACTCGATCTGCGGCGCCGCTCCGCCAAAGGTCTCCGGCGGCAACAGCGTGACGACCACATACCCGACCAGCGCGGCCGCCGCCAGCAGCCCGATGGCCATGGACTCCAGGCCGCCGTGGCCCGCGCCGAGCATCAGCGCCGTGCGCCAGTGCCGCTCGGCGGGCCGGACGAGGAAGCGGAACGCCAGCCAGCGGCCGCCCTCCTCACAGAGGCCGGCCGTGAGCGCGGCGAACAACAGAAACAGCCAGAACCATAGCGGCTCGGCCAGCGCCGCCTGAACGGCGGGGAGGGTCTGGAAGTAGATCATCGCCGGGACTGCGCGTGATCCCCTGGGACAGGAGGAAGACCAGCATGCCGTACAGCCAGTAGCGCCAGCGCCCCTGGCGGCGGCGCGCCAGGTAGACCGCCAGCAGGAGCGGGGCCAGGACGTCCACCAGGACGGCCGCGGCGAAGCTGGCGATCAGGAACGGGTTGAGGTGCATGAGAGAACTCGGCGGCAGGGAGAGCGACTCCACAGGAAAAGAGAGGGGGGAAAAGGTGTCATTTTATATTTAGACTATTAAAATGAACTGTCACCAATTTCCTTCAGCAAACCTCATCCCTTCAGCCCACCTGCAGCAGCACCCCTTTGCCAGCCCGGTAATTTTTTAAGCAGCCGGAGCGCTCTGTCCGCTCGAATCCGCAGAGCGTAGCCCTCATACTCCGGCCAGTGCGCCATTTTCTCCGAGTAGTAATCCAGCGGGCTAAGCACGTCTTTCAACTCTATGCGTTTCTCCTCCAAATAGTAACCTATTCGGTCCAGGTAAAAGAACAGGTCGTCAAAGCAGCCTATGATGAAGGCGGCTTTTGGGGAACGCGCCAACTTCAGCGCTTCTAGCACATCCTTTTCTCGGACATCATGTTTCTCTATTTTTATTTTCTCCATCCATCGGTCTTCAAAAGGAACCGGTTCTTTCTCCTCCGCCAAGTCGGTCATTACTAATGCATTGAAGCCATCGTGCTTATCGCTCAGAAACAAGTCGTCCAGAACCTTGCGTCCTTCTTCAGCCTGCCTCCACCGGAGTTCTTCTCTACGCTGGTCGTTTGCTTCCTTGCGAAGGTAGTTTGCCCGCCTCCATTCTCCGATCATCTTCATGGCAGCGATAAGTCCGCCGATGAGTACGCCAAAAACGCCAACCACAGCCGCGATCACTTGCAACAAGTTGGCAATGTCGTTCATGATGTAGCCCCACACACAAAAATGGGAAAAATGGAGGAAAAATGGTGTCAGTTCATATTTAGACAATTAAAATGAACTAATACCATTTAACCATTTATCCCCCGATCGGTTTTCTACTCCTGAAGGTACACCTCGCCGACGCGAAAGCAAGCGAAAAGTACGGCTGGCAGCCAGAAACCCGCCGGTCTTTATCCCGTCTCCGGCGGCCGGGAGGACGCGCCTACGACGCGCCTCGCGTGGCGAGAGCCTATAGGGTTGCCGACAGTGAGGGTCTCAGATTTCCTCGGCGGCGACCAGAAAGAGGTGATCGGGCGCCCGCGCGTCGTCCACGGAAAAGCGAAAGCCCCGCCGCCTCCCGTGGTCCCAAACGGCAAGCTCGAACCAGAAGTATCTGATCCTCTCGCACTTTTGCTGCCCCATCGCCTTACCCAGCCACGGCATGGGGCTTCTCGCTCTCGGCCAGCAGCCGCCGGGCGATGTCGCTGAGCGACTGCACCGCCCCCGCGTCAACGGCCTGCGAAGAGAATCCGTGGACGATCTCATTTCTCAACTGGAGCGCCTTCTCAAGCTCGCGAAAATCGTCGGGCGTAAGGGCTCCGGATGAGTAGAGTTCGTTCAGCATCCCGCGGGGCATGGTTCCCCAGCCCGCCTTTTGGCCCGCCGCTCGCAGCCGCATGCGCATCGCTGCTTCCAGCCCCGCCCATGCGGTGATTACAGCGGCGCGGACGAACCCCAGGCGGCCCATCTGCTCGGCGTCCGTCAATGACTTGTGGATGTCTTCGCCGGAAAAGTCATGCGCCCCCGCGCCTCCCGGCCCAGGGGGTTTACCCCCTCCAAGACGACGAGGTCCAACCTCCACCCCACCTGCTTGCTCGCAGCGTCGGCGTACCGGGCCAGCTCGGCGTCGTCGGCCACATCATCCCGGTTCCTTTTCACCGCGACGAGAACGCCCTCCGACCCTCGCCGGCACACGACCTCCACCTTGAAATCCTTGGCGAAGGGCGGCAGATGGTCCGGGCCGGGCCGGATCACGGCCTGATAACCCTTACTGGCGTAGCCGTCCGCCACTCGCTTTAGCTCTTGTTCGAGGTCCATGGCGTCTCTTGGGGAGTCAATCCGCCCCCGCGGTCAGGGCCAGCCCGGCCGCCCATTGCGTGCGCCGTTGCCGAATGCCGTCCGTGAATTCCTGGATGCCCTGCCGGAGGCGCGGGGGCAGGCCGGCCTCGGCCTGCAAATGCTCGCCCAGGCAGATGGCCGTGTGGAAGTCGCCCGCCCGCGCCCAGCAGCTGGCGGCGCTGAAAAGGTGCACCCAGCTTTTTTCTCGCAACCCCAGGGCCGCGCAACGCGAACTCAGGCGTTCTTCGATCTGCGCGGCCCGGGCGAAACGATCCGCCGCCGCGTCCAGTTGCTGTTGGGCGCCGAGCAACTGCGCCTCGACGATCAGGTTCGACTTCAAGGCTTCGTCGGCGTCAAAGGACGCGTCCAACCCCTGCCGATCAATGCCGAGCGAATGCTGGCTCATAGGGCGCCCCTTTCATTGCGGTGGAAGGAAAAGATCGCCCTTCGGGCGGCGAAGCCGACCACGACCACATAGCCGTCCGCGCCAAAGGGGTTGGCCAGCAGCTGCCGGACCTTGTCCTGATGCCGAGCTTCCAGGTCTGCCGTTCTCGTACCGCTGATTTCCAGGCCGAACTCCTGTTCGTCCCGCCTGACCCAGTAATCGACGCGGTCTCCCAGCGCCGCAACCGCATGAAGGCGCAACCCCGCGAAATGCCAGATTAAGGCGCAGGCCACGCCCAGGGCGGCCCATTCCGTGAGCGGGTGGTCCTGAATGGCGAGCGGCAGCCTGGGAATGCTGCTCCGCTCCCAGAACAGCCGCAATGGACGATCCTCCGGGGAGGCCTCGTCGATGCCGCTCAACCTCACCGCCAGAACCGCCTCGGTGTCCTCGGGGCGTTGCTGGAGCCGTGACACGGCAAACGGAACAAACAAGTGTGCCGCAACCGGATGGAGTTCCCCGATCGCTTCCAGACGAAAGGACTCCACCGCCGAATCCTCCATGCCGGCCCGGGCCAACTTCGTGCCGAACTTCCTTGACGACCGTCATGGCCGGATTCGGCCGCAACCTTCCGCCCGGGGCTTCGACCGGCCCTCGTTGCACACTCTTGCTCCGGAATGGCGAAGCGACGCCGTTCGCCCTCTTCACGCTAATTCTACACGAGTGCGGGAACGAGAGGAAAGCCCCGCTGACCCAACCGGCCTCCATTGTCCCTCATTGACCGACATTCCCCCTCCCTTTTGCCCTGCCCAGACCCCTATCCCGCGCGGTAAACTCTCCGTCCCGGCAACAGCGAGGCTCCCTCATGCCAAGGCATCCCTCCACCGATTCCCACGTCCGCTCCATGAGCGGCGTCCACGCCCGGCCGGTCGAGTGGCTCTGGCCCGGCTGGGTGCCGCTCGGCAAGCTGACCGTGCTCGACGGCGACCCCGGCGTCGGCAAGAGCACGCTGCTGCTCGACCTCGCCGCCCGCCTCAGCCGCGACGGCGTCATGCCCGACGGCGCCCGCGGCCCGCTGGGCGCGGCCCTCATCCTGTCCGCCGAGGACGGCGAGGAGGACACCATCCGGCCGCGCCTGGCCGCGGCCGGCGCCGTCCTGGAGCGGATTTGCACGCTCCCGACCGTCAGGGACGAAGACGGCGAAATGCGGCCGCCGGAGATTCCGCTCGACCTGCCCGCCATCGACGCGGCCGTGCGGCAGTACGGCGCCCGCCTGCTCGTCGTCGACCCGCTCATGGCCTACCTGACCGGCGCCGACGCCAGCGTCGATCAGGAGGTGCGACGGGCGCTGTTCAAGCTGTCCCGGCTGGCCGAGCGGCGGGAGTGCGCCGTGGTCTGCCTCCGCCACCTGTCCAAGGTCGGCGGCGACAAGGCCGTCTACCGCGGCGGCGGCAGCATCGGCATCGTCGCCGCGGCGCGCTCCGGCCTGGTCGTGGCCGCCGACCCCGATGAGCCTGGCCGGCGCATCCTGGCGGCGGCGAAGTGCAACCTGGCCTTGCCGCCGCGGCCGCTGCGCTTCGCCCTGGAAGCGGCCGACGGCGTCTGCCGCGTGCGCTGGCTGGGCCAGGCGGACGTCACGGCCGACGAGCTGGTGCGGCGGCTGACCCGGCCGGAGCTGGTGAAGCGCGCGGAGGAGCGGACCCGCCTGCAGGAGGCCGTGGAGTTCTTGCGCAACCTGCTGGCCGACGGCCCGCAGCCGACGGCGCATTGCTACCTGCTGGCCCAGACCGAGGGCATCGCCCGGCGCACGCTGCAACGGGCGCTCAAGCCGGCCGGCGTCCGGCAGCGGCGGTCGGCGAAAGGCGGCGATACGGTGTGGCAGCTGGACGGCGCGGAAGGGTTGAGCCATGAGAAAGAAATGCGGGGGGAAGCAGACCGTGGCGCAGTGGCGCAAGGCCCGAAAATGGCTGATCCAGCAAGGACTTAGCGGTGCGCCAATCGCTTCCCCGTTTGGCGCGAGCGGCGCAGGCCCCGCCGGCGGCGCCCGTGTCAGCTCCCCGGCAGCGCCCACCCCCTTCTTCCGCCTGCCGAATCGGCGCGCGCCGAGTACAATGGTCATGAATTCGTTCCCCAGAGATCGCGCAGGACGAGGCGCGTGGCCGCCGAGGCCTTTCCGGCCGTTAGTCGGAGGCCCGATGAGCGATGAATCTCAGCCGCTCGGCCAGAAGGAAGCTGGGAAACCTCGCCGGGCGCGCCGATGAGAAGGTCGTCGATTTGATCGTCGAGCGGGGCGGCAACGCCTCCAATACAAGGCAGGCGGGTCATTGGGTGAACCGGAAACTCGGCGAGGCGGCGGAAGCCGCAGCCCAGGGAGACAGGACAGCGGAAACGGCAATCAAGATCGTAAAACAGGCCAGGCGATTGGGCGAGGAGCATTGAGACGAGGGGCGATTGCATGAAGGCTTTGAAAAGCCAGTCTTCCCTGGACGCCTTCCAGGAATTGGCCCAGAAGGAAGACCAGAAGCTTGAAGAAGTCTGGCAGCGCGTCGAGGACGGTTGCCGGGAACTCATCGCGCTCAAGTTCTCGGAAGGCGTGCTGACCTTCACCGTGGACCCCGACGCCGACACGGTGGATGTGCGCTGCCTGGACGCCGACGCGTTTGATCCCTCCGGACTGGTTCCGGCCCCCGCGACCGCACCCTGGACCGCACTGTTCGGCCGCTCGTTCGGCTGGGGCTGGGTCGCGATCAATCAGCAGGGTTATCAGGACGGCGTTCTGCTGAGCTTCGGCGGCATGGAGCCGTCCGTGCTATTGGTCGCGGCCGCCTCTTCGCTGCGGGTTTATTCGGTAAACGAATCGGCAAACGACAAGGGATGAACATGGCAACCGTTGCCCCGCCTGATAAGGCCCAGGACCAGACCATCGTCGAGTTCGACGTCCGCACCGACGAAATGCTCGTCAACATGGGGCCGCAGCACCCCAGCACGCACGGCGTCCTGCGCCTGGTGCTGCGCACCGACGGCGAGGTCATCTCCGAGGTCACGCCGCACCTCGGCTACCTCCACCGCTGCGCCGAAAAGATCGGCGAGAACGTCACGCCGATCCAGTTCATCCCCTACACCGACCGCATGGATTACCTGGCCGGGATGAACATGAACCTGGCCTACTCCCTCGCCGTCGAAAAGCTGTGCGGCATGAAAATCCCGGAGAAGGCCCAGGTCATTCGGGTGATTATCGCCGAGATGAACCGCATCGCCAGCCACCTCGTCGGCATGGGCGCCTACGGCCTCGACCTCGGCACCTTCAGCCCGTTTTTGTACGCCTTCCGAGAGCGCGAAATGATCCTCGACCTGTTCGAGGAGGCGTGCGGCGCCCGGCTGACCTACAGTTACCTGACCATCGGCGGCGCCCACGACGACCTGCCGGACGGCTGGGTCACGCGCTGCCAGGAGTTCCTCGACTACCTCAAGCCGCGCATCCTGGAGTACCACGCCCTGCTCACGACGAATCACATCTTCGTGCAGCGCACGGCCGGCATCGGCGTCCTCGACAAGGAAACGGCCCTGTCCTACGGCTGCACCGGGCCGATGCTGCGCGGGTCGCTGGATCGCACCAAGGGCGATCCGGATTGGGACCTGCGCAAGATCGAGCCGTATTGCGGATACGAAGCCTACGAATTCAAGGCCGTCCTGCCGCCGTTCGACGACGACTATTACGGCGTGCCCTACCGCACGCCCCACGGCGCCGTCATCGGCGACTGCTGGCACCGCTTCTACGTCCGCATGTTGGAAGTCGTCGAGAGCATCAAGCTCGTCGAGCAAGGGCTGCGGCGCTACGCGACCGCCCAGGGGTCGCACCGCGTCGAGATGCCGCGCCACCTGCCGGCAGGCGAAACCTACGTCGAGACGGAATGCCCGCGCGGCCAGATGGGCTTCTACGTCGTCGGCGGCGCCAACAAGAGCCTGGCGCCGCTGCGCGTCCGCGCCCGCTCGTCGAGCTTCTGCAACCTCAGCGTGACCGACGAGATCTGCCGCGACTGCCTGATCGCCGACGTGCCGGCCGTCGTCGGCAGCATCGACATCGTCATGGGCGAGATTGATCGGTAGGCAAAATCGACGCAACCAGATTGAAAACCAACGACTTGTGGCGATTCCTAAAAATGAGAAAAGTGGCAGAATACGGTGCATTTCGCTGGTTAAGGTGCATCGCCAACTTGACATCGTTGCATCAACTTGATGTCGCTTCTGACTGTCGGGCCGTGGCCGCTATTCGCCCCCAAACCCCGGCCCGTCGCACCACCACGAACCATGCCTTCGGCCCGCCCTCGCTGAAGGTCATGTCCTTCAGATCGGGGCGGACCTCGACTTGCATCGGCTCGATGGATTCGATGCTCCAGCCCTCGGCGAAGGCATCGTGCAGTTCCTTCTTCGACACCCGCCTCGGCCCCTGCGTGCCTGGCTCCTCGTCGCTGAAGCACATGAGGAACAGGCGACCACCCGGTTTGAGGATCGTCGCCAGCCCCTCGACGTAGCGCAGCCGGTCCTCGTCGTTGAAGACGTGGAACAGGCCGCTGTCGATCACGTTGTCAAACCGCTCGGTCCAGTCCTTCAGCGTCAGGGCGTCTTTGACGAGAAACGTGGCCTGCACGGCTCGATCCGCAGCTTTGCGCTGCGCCCGCTGGATCGGCACTTCGAGAAAGTCGATGCCGGTGACTTTGCACCCTCGCCCAGCGAGGAAGAGGGTCGTGTCTCCGGTCCCGCAGCCGGCGTCGAGGACAGTGCCAGCGATCTGGTCGGACACGTCGATGAAGGGCTTCTGCGGTTTGCCGACGTCCCAGGGCGCTTGGCCGGCGTAGGCGTTCTCGAAGGTGTTGCGGTCGGGGATCATGGTGACTCTCCTGATGGTCATGCGGTGGCTATTCTATCCTCACGGGCAAGATGAACGAGACGCACCAAAAAGCCGGGGCCGGTCATGGACAAGGTGAACCTCAACGAGAAGCTGGCGCAGTTCAGCGAGCAGTGGAAGCCGAAGATCGTCGGCGAGTTGAACGGCCAGCAGGTGAAGCTGGTCAAGTTTCAGGGGCCGTTCGTCTGGCGCCATCACGACAACGAGGACGAACTCTTCCTCGTGGTGAAGGGCCGCTTCCGCATGGAGTTCCGGGATCGGCACGTCTGGCTCGAAGAAGGCGAGTTCCTGATCGTGCCCCGTGGCGTCGAACACCGGCCTGTCGCCGAGGAAGAAGCGCACATCCTCATATTCGAGCCGGCCTCGACGCTGAACACGGGAAATGTGCAAAATGAACGGACGGTCGCCCAACTCGACCGCATCTGACCGAGGGGTTCGATGGCGAAGCGCAGCGAAAGGACGGTCCTGTTCCTCTGCACCGGCAACTACTACCGCAGCCGGTTCGCAGAAGCCCTGTTCAACTCGGTGGCCGGGAAGATGGGGCTGCCGTGGCGGGCGTCGTCCAGGGGGCTGGCGCTGGAGCGGGGCGTCAACAACGTCGGCCCGATGGCGGCGTCGGCGATACGGGCGCTGGAGGCGATGGGCGTCCGAGCCGGTGACGCCATCACTCGGATGCCGGCGCAGGTGACGATTGACGACCTGGCAGGGGCGGATCGGATCGTCGCTCTGAAGCAGGCCGAACATCTACCCCTGCTGCAAGAGCGGTTCCCGTCCTGGGCCGAGAAGGTCGAGTTCTGGCACGTTGACGACGCCCCCGAAGTGCTGGGCCTGATCGAGCAGGAGGTCATGGGCCTCCTGGCCCGTATCCTCGGCGGGGGCGACCGCCAGGACACGCTGGCGAAGGAAGCCCCCGCCCCGGAGCGCCCCGCAGCGAAGGAGCCGGCCAAGAAATCCGTCACCTTGAAGGTCGGAAGGGAGACGGCTGGCCGGCGTGGCAAGGGTGTGACGACCGTGTTCGACCTGCCGCTCGATGACGACGGCGTACGGGAACTCGCCGCCCTACTCAAGCAGCGGTGCGGCACGGGCGGCACGGTCAAGGACGGGCGTATCGAGATTCAGGGCGACCAGCGAGAGCGCATCGTCGCCGAGTTGGAGAAGCTGGGCTACCTCATCAAACGAGTCGGGGGCTGAGATGGAGCGTTGCCCGTGGGCGAAGACCGACTTGTATGTGCATTATCACGACACGGAATGGGGCGTGCCGGTCCATGACGACCGGCTCCTGTTCGAGTTCCTGATCCTCGAAGGAGCGCAGGCGGGTCTGAGTTGGGAAACGATTCTCAACAAGCGAGAGAACTATCGTGCAGCCTTCGACCATTTCGACCCTGCCACTGTCGCCCAATACGGCCAGAAGAAGCGAAAGAACTTGCTGGCAGATGCCGGGATTGTCCGCAATCGGCTGAAGATCGAAGCTGCGATCCAAAATGCGCAGATGTTCCTGGCCGTGCAGGAGGAGTTCGGCACGTTTGACGAGTACATTTGGGGATTCGTCGGCAGCGAGCCAAAGCAGAATGCCTGGAAGTCGATCAAGGAAGTGCCGGCCAAGACCCCGGAATCGGATGCCATAAGCAAGGACTTGAAGCGGCGGGGGTTCAAGTTCGTGGGCAGCACGATCTGTTACGCCTACATGCAAGCCGTGGGCATGGTGAACGATCACCTTGTCGAGTGCTTCCGCCACACTCAACTATCGAGGATGGCGAGACGACCGAAATGAAAAAGGCATTCGGCGACCCCTGGTTTGTCTACATCCTTCGCTGCGCTGACGGCTCGCTATACACCGGCATCACCAAAGACGTGAAACGCCGTTGCCAGCAGCACAACGATGGAACCGCCTCACGATACACCCGTAGCCGCCGCCCAACCAAGCTGGTCTGGCAGGAGGCACACCCAAGTCAGGGTTCGGCCTTGAAGCGTGAGGCGGCGATAAAGGCAATGACGAGGCGAGACAAGTTGGCGCTGATTCGATTGAGGAAGAAGGCGGGATGATCCCACTCCACCGCGACCCCTGGTTCACCTTGCGCTTTGCCGACGACCGGCTCATCCCTCGCTTTCACCTGGAAGGCGTCGAAGTCGGGCGGCGGGTGAAGGTCTTCAGGATCGACGCTGACACGGGCGAGCGGTTGGGTCTGATGGCGACGGCGACCGTGGGCGAAGGAGGCTGGGTGGACCTGCAAGAGCCGATCATCGTCCGGGCCGGCGAGGCGTTCATCGCCGTGCCGGAACCAGTGGGCTGACCGACGACCTGGATTGGCGAGGATACGATGATCTTCCGACTTTCGCAAAAGTTGAGCAACAAGATCAAGGCTGGAATCTTGGCGACTCTGCCCCTGGACGAGAACCCCTTTGCAGACTGGTCGGCTGGGTTGTTTCTCGTCGGGCGCTCGCAGTAGGCCGTGTCCGACAATAGATATTTCAGCAGTAGTGTAATCCAGGCGACCGTCCAAAAGGTAAGAAAGTTGACGGCGAGTTTCTCATAACGGGTGGCCAGCCGGCGATGCAATTTGAACCACCCGATCATCCTCTCCATGAGGTTGCGTTTCCGGTAGGCTTCCTTGTCAAAGGCGGGGTCGGGGGTTTCGTTCTTCTTCTTGGGAATGACCGCGTGGATGTGATGACCCTTGAGCCACTGGCGAATCCGCTTGCTACTGTAGCCTTTGTCGGCGATGAATTCGCGGGGCCACTTGCGATGGCCCAACCGCTGCCGTTGTGTGCTGCGATGCATCATGGTTTCAAACGCGCGGCTCTCATGTTCCTGGCCCGGTTGGATGCCGATGGCCAGCGGGATGCCGTGACTTTCGATGATCAGGTCGATCTTCGTGCCGAAACCGCCGCGCGAGCGGCCCAACGCATGATCCGGCGGCTCAACGAGATGCGTCCGCTCGCTGCCGACCAGTCGGGCCTGGGTCCGCTTGAGCGCCCCGCCGCGTCGCGCGTGGCGCGCAGGATGGTGGCGTCGAGGAACCACGTATCGGGATCGAGTTTTTCTTCCGCCTCCAGTTGGCGGATCAAGGCTTCGACGATGCGGTTCCAGGCGCCATCGGCGCGCGAGCGGGTCAGGCGGTCATGGACCGTCTGAAAGGGGCCGTAGCGTTCGGGCAAATCACGCCAGGCCGCGCCCGTGTGGAGGATCCAGAGGATGCCGTTGACGATGGGACGATGCTCACTCCACGGATGTCCGGCATGGCCCGAATGGGTGGGCGGGAAAAAGGGTTCCAGAATCGCCCATTGTGGATCGGATAGTTCGTAGCGTCTCATGGCTCATCTCCATGGCAAGAGAACGAGCGACCGAACCACTGATATTGTATGCATTTACGATTGCCGGACACGGCCTAGAACCTTGTGACCAATACGAAGTCGTTGTATTCCACGGTGCTGCTGAGCAAGGGCGTCACGGACGGAAAGACCTTCATTGAGCGTGCCTTGAGCAGCATCCGAGAGTTCATGGACGCCGATGGGCAGGAGGGCGTCTACGAGCGATTGGTCGCCCCTGTCACCGGATCGGTTCAATTCGCCAAGGCGCTGAATCGCTCGGTCACAGGGTCCATGAACGACATGGCAAAACATGCGGCATTCTGGCTGGCAACAGGTGAAGTTTCGCCTATGGAGATCGGCTCCCGGCTCAAGGGAATCCCGATGTCGGCGCTCAAGCATGACCGATCAACCCACGGCTTTCCACGAGATGCTTTCAAGGCGATGGTGAACGAGGCAGGATCGAAACGGCGGGAGAACCGATGATCGAATCGCTGCTCGATGCTTGTCAGTTCGTCCTGGAAAACCTGGGAGAGCCGCAAAGCAGCTATTGGCTGGCGTCCCAGGTCATGGAAATGAAGCTGTGGCGGGCAAGCGAGTCCGATGTGCGTGATGCGCTTACCAAGGACATCGAGGAGCATGGGGAGCGATCTCGATTTGTGTGCGTTGGTGAGGACGAGTTTGCGCTGCGGTCGTGGGAAGTCGTTTAGACCGACTCGGATTCTGAGATCACCGCAGGGTCTTTTTCTTTCAGGCAGTTGGGGCAGTACCAAGGGGCTGGCGTCTTGACGTACTTGGGGCTGCGCTTGCGGCACTTGGCACAGCAGTAGCGTTTGCCCTTCACGGCGGTTTTCGGGCGTGTCTGCTTGCCAGTCCTGAGAATGTTCCTCGCCATCATCCAGCCCTCATCATCTCGGCCAAGCGCAGGATTTGCCCCCGCATCTCGCCCGCAGGCAACTGCACCTTCTGGCCGTGACCGGGCAACAGCCACTCGAAACGGTATTCCGCCAGCCGCCGCATCGACTCGGCCTGCTGCGGCCACGAGTACCAGCAGTAGCCCTCGGAGGCCGAAGGATGCTGCCCGTCCCGGTCCCAATCCAGGTGGTCGCCCGTGAAGAGGAAGCGGTCCTGGAAGAGAAGGACGCAGTGGCCCTTCGTGTGGCCTGGCGTCGGGATGGCGAGGAAGCCAGGGACCAACTCCCTCGGCCCAGCGCCATCAAGGACTACCTCCGCACCGGGCTGCGACGACAACTCGTCCCGATGAATGATGCACCGGCTCTGGAAATGTTCGGCGTAGCGCTCGGCGTCGGCCACGTCGTCTCGATGGGTCAGGAAGATGTGGGCGATGCCGCCAAGAGCCTCCAACTGCTTCACAAGCGGCGTGACGAACTTCGGCGAGTCGATCAGCCAGTTGCCATCGGCGTGCTGGATGAAGTAGCTGTTGCCTCCATACGACTTCGGCGAGTTGTAGCCGCAGTAGAAGACCGGCTCCTCGATGACCAGCGGGAAATCCTTCATCACGGGCTTCACGTCGTCGCCGCCGAGGCAGCCGATGGACTCCGTGGGACAGGCCGGCAGCGCACGCAACGCTTGTCGTCGGTCGGCGCTGTCAACCGGCTGGGCCTTGACGAATGACGTTTCAGCGGCCTCGCCGAAGACCGCAGAGGCGATCTGCCGACAGGCATCGCAGTCGATGCAGGTCGAGTCCACGAAGAAATCGCCAGGCACGTTTTCCGGCGCTCTCTTCTTGGGATTGGCCATGACCGAGTTTTCTTCTGCTGGCTTTCCGTTGCTCTTGTTTTACACCCTCACGGTTGCCACACCTCGACGCCAACATTGGGCTGGCGTTGCCATCCGAAAGGGGCAACCCGTGGCCTCTCAGGGTAGCTTGTCGAAAAAGAGATAAAGGGCGGCAATCCACCCGTCCCGGACGATGATGAAATCAGTCCCGGCATAGGCCGGAGCCTCGCCAGGCCGGCCTGACACCCATCGTATGCGACCGGCGTTATGCAATTCCTCCGGTTGGGCCGTGGGCGTATATCGGAAGTCAGGATGAGTTGCCCGGATCACGCCCGCAATTCGATCAATCTCGTCCCGGCCCCGGTAAACGCCCCCAGGTTCGTAGAACACGCAGTCCTCAGTGAAGATGTCATCGACGGCCTCTCGTCGGCGTGCGGGGTCGCCCTCGCCGAATACGTCGTGGAGATTGCGAGTCAGCAAGGTCGAGATGTTGTAGGATATAGGAGGTCTCCTATAGCTTTGGGCAGGTTGAGCGGATCAAGTCTGGCGCTCGATTGGCGGCTGCCGCCACGCCTCGACGCCGGGCCATCAACCGTGGTGTTGCGGTCGGTAAGGCGGGAAGTCCGTGTATCCCTTCTCGGCTGGCGAGGACCAATCGGACATCGGCGCTGGTTCCGCCACCGGCCAGCCGTTTCTGAAGCGCTCCACGAGGTCCGGGTTGCTGATGAACGGTCGCCCGAAGGAGATCAGGTCGGCGTCTCCCTCGGCAATCGCCTTCTCTGCCGTCTCCTTGGTGTAGCCGCAGTTTCCCATGAGTGGGCCGTGGAACACCTTGCGGAACTCGGCCAGGGTCATCGGCTCGCCCAGGTTGTGGAAGCCGAAGGCCAGCCCGTCTAGTCCTTAACCAAGCGAAGTCGCCCGCCTTCGGCGGATGATAATTCGGAGAAACCCGAAATCCCCGGGCGTTTCCGGTGTTGAATGAAGTATCTGCTTTCTCCAACACCAGTCGCCCGGAGGGATTTCGAGTGAAACCAAGCATACGGCGAAAACTGGACAACGGCAAGCGCCGGATCCAGCGGCGTCTGGACAGGACGGACCTGCGTGGTTGCTCCGAGCCCATCATGACCGCCTGCAACCTTCACTATGAGATCGCCGACCGAACCCGCGGCATCGCCAGCGGCGGCATCGGCCTCATGCATGCCCTCGCCCGCCGTCTCGGCCTCATCGACGCCCTGGACCGACGTCTGGAGCTGCTGAAGATCCACCTCCCCAGCCCTTTCAAGGTGCCCGTCTTTTCTTATCCCGAGTCGCTAACAGCCGGGCGGTGGACACATGTGGCTTGTCCTTGTGATGAATGCGCTCGGGTCGCGGTTTTTTCGGCCCGCGCGGATGACGTTGGTAAGCCAACAAGCGAGCATTGCTCGCCAGTTCCTTCAATTGCACGGCCAACTGGGCGACGGTCAGGTCGCGGAATTGCTCCCACTCGGCGCCAGGGATCGCGATCATCATTCCCCGATACACGCCCTTGACCTCGTCCGTCAGGTAATAGGTCGATACCGTCTCCTCAACGACCTCGCGACCATGCACCGCACGCAACGCCGCGCGCACCACCGCCAACACGTTATACGCCACCAACGACACGCAAAAAGCGAACAACGCCGCTTTCGGGTATCCCAGCCTGGTCTGCTCGCTCTCCAGCGTCGATTCCAACACCTGGAACAGCGATTCAATCTTCCAACGCTTCCGATACAAATCCGCCACCAGACTGGCGCCGGCCACCCGCGCCGGCAGATTGGTCAAGACATGGATCACCCGGTCGCCATCGCGCGTCGGCGTGGGCAGACGCAACTCCAGCCGCCGCACGATCAGGGTTTCGCCGGTCTCCGGGTTGTTCAGCCGAACCTTTTGCTCCCAGACCTCCACGTCCTCGCTTTCGCCCGCGTACTCCAGTTCGGTGACCGCTTCCCAGGGCAAGTTCTGGTGCTGCCGGACCACGAAGCAGGCGTCCCGCGCGGCGACGCCGAACAAAAAGCCCAGCGTGCAAAAATTGCGATCTTCAATCCACACGTCGTTGGCCTCGACCGTGGCCAAAACCTGGTCGAGCAAGGCACGCTCTTGCGTATGCCCGTCCTCGCACGGGAACACGTCGATGGCCAGCATCAACGCCGGGTCCAGCACCACCAGCGATTTGCCGGGCAACGGACCCGCCGCGATCGTCCGCAGTTCCTGCACGCGGTGTTCGGTTTTCGCCAGGCAATTGCCGTCGAGGATCTTGACACGGTAACCGGGCAGTAGGTCCGGCAACGCGCCCCCGAGCTCACGGATCACTGCCGTCAGGCTCGCGGCCGTCTGGCGGGTCAAGGCCGCGGACACCTGGGGTTCGACGCCGTTGAGTTTGTCGTAAACGGCCGTGCGCGACACGGTAAAGCGTTCACGCTGCTTCTGGTACGCGGCATTGGCGGAGGGATAGATTCCACACACGACCTGACCCATCAGCTCAACGGTCTGCGAAAACAACAGCGCGAGTATATTGGCTATCGGCGTGTTCCTCGAACAGTGCGTCCACCGACTCCGGGGTCAGCACGTGTTCGAGCAGGCCCCGGACCATGACGGCCGCCGGACTCTCTTGAACGAAGCGATTGAAAACCGAGTTGAGCAGCATGGCGGCTTCCCTACCAGGTTTTGGTGTATCCTTACGCTGGAAGCCAGCTTACTGAAACCACAGGCACCTTGACAGGGCTGATCGTGAAGCCCGTGGACTTCGAGAAGTTTGCCGAGGTCGTCAAGACCATCGAGACGTTCTGGTTCGCCGTGGTCACGTTGCCGGTGGGTGGATGACATGGCTATTGAAACCCCTCTGGACATTCTGCTGGTCGAAGACAGCCCGACCGACGTGCTGCTGACCGAGGAGGCGCTGTCAGAGGCCAGCCGATTCCGACTGCGGAGCAGCGAACGACTGACCCAGGCGCTGCGGCTGCTTTCGGAGGCGCACTTCGACGTGGTTCTCCTCGACCTGGGGTTGCCCGACAGCCAGGGGATTGACACCCTCCGAAGGCTGCGGGACAAGCACCGAAAAGTCGCCGTGGTCGTGCTGACCGGGAAGGACGACGAGGAGTTGGCGCTGCGGGCGCTTCAGGAAGGGGCGGAAGACTACTTGGTAAAGGGGCAGGCCGACGCCAGCCAGTTGCGCCGGTCGATCCGGTACGCCCTGGAACGGAGGTCATCGGAGAACGAACTTCGGCGGGGCGAGGAGCGGTTCCAGGAGTTGACCGCCAACATCCAACAAGTGCTCTGGATGATCGACGCCAAGGAGGCCAAGGTGCTGTACGTCAGCCCGGCCTACGAGTCGATGTGGGGTCGATCATGCCAGAGTCTTCTCGACGACCCCCAATCCTACATGGAAGGCGTTCACCCTCTGGACCAGGAGATGGTGCGCCGTGAGAACGCCGCCATGTACCAGACGGGCCACATTGACGCCGAATGCCGTGTGCTGCGTCCCGATGGGTCTGTGCGGTGGGGCTGGATCAGGGGCTACCCGGTCAGGGAGCAAGGGCGGATCGTGCGACTGGTGGGCGTTATCGAGGACACCACCGACAGACGGCGGCTGACTGCGGAGCGGGACGCCCTGCTGTCGAGGCTGCAACTGCAAATTCAGCGGATGCCTCTTGTCTACATCCTGTGCGACGCCGACTTTCGCATCACCGACTGGAACCCCGCGGCGGAGCGGACCTTTGGCTACACCAGGCGGGAGGCTCTTGGGAAGCAGCCGAACGACCTGAACCCGCCGTCATTCCATGCCGGGGCGCTCCATATCATGGACCGGATTCGGGCGGGCGACATGGCAGCCCACTCCGTCAACGAGAACCTGACGAAAGACGGGCGCACGATCACCTGCGAGTGGTTCAACACGCCCCTCATGACGGAGGACGGACGATTCCGGGGCTTACTTTGCCTCGGCAGGGATGTCACCGAGCAAAAGGCGCTCCAGGATGCCCAGGCCAGGCTGGCGGCGGCAGTCGAAGCCTCCGAGGAGCAGATGCGCTTGCTGCTGGAATCAACCGGCGAGGGCATCTACGGGATTGACATGCGAGGCCACTGCACCTTCATCAACCGGGCCGCAGCGGCGATGATCGGCTACGACACCGCCGAGGTCATCGGCCAGGACATGCACGCCTTGATCCATCACCACCGGCCTGACGGCTCTCCCTATCCCGTCGAACACTGCCCCATCTACCGGGCCATGCAGACTCAGAGCGGCGTGCGGGTGCGTGATGAAGTCCTGTGGCGGAGGGATGGCACGTCCTTCGCCGCCGAGTATTCTTCCTTCTCGGTCATGAAAGGGGTAGAAAGCCGGGGGGCGGTGGTCACGTTCCAGGACATCACGCAGGTCAGGCAATTGGAGGAACAGTTTCGCCAGGCGCAGAAGATGGAGGCGGTCGGCCAACTGGCGGGCGGCGTGGCCCACGACTTCAACAACCTGCTCACCATCATTTCGGGCTACAGTGAAATCCTGCTCGCCACGCTGGGGTCGAGTGACCCGATGCGGGAGTCCGTCAGGGCCATCAGCGAGGCGGGTGAGCGGGCCGCCTCACTCACCCGGCAATTGCTTGCGTTCAGCCGTAAGACGGTGCTGGAGCCGAAGGTGCTGGACCTGAACGTGGTCGTGCGGGAAACCGAGAAGTTCTTGCGGCGGCTGATCGGCGAGGACGTCCTGCTCACCGCCGTCCTCGACCCGGCCATCAGCAGGGTGAAGGTCGATCCCGGCCAGTTGGGGCAGGTGTTGATGAACTTGGCCGTCAACGCCCGTGACGCCATGCCCAAGGGCGGCAAGCTGACGGTGGAAACCCGGAACGTGGAACTGGATCAGGAATACGCCCGCCTGCACGCCGAAGTCAAACCGGGCCGGTACGTCCTCCTGTCGATGGCCGACACGGGTACTGGCATGACGCCGGAAGTGAAAGCCCGCATCTTCGAGCCGTTCTTCACGACCAAGGGCGTCGGCAAGGGGACCGGGCTGGGCCTGGCCGTCGTCCTGGGCGTCGTCAAGCAGAGCGAAGGCCATGTGCAGGTCTACAGCGAACCGGACATCGGGACGACCTTCAAACTCTACTTCCCCGCCGTGGAAGAACAGGTTTCCGCACGCAAAGGGATCGACGCCGGGAACGGTGGGCGTGGCGCCGAGACGGTCCTGCTGGTCGAGGACGAGGACGGGGTGCGGGGGCTGGCGGTTCTGGTCTTGCAGACCTACGGCTACAAGGTCTTGGCGGCGGGCGCCGGCAAGGAAGCCCTGCGCCTCGTGGAGAAGCGTTCGGGCGGGATTGATCTCCTGGTGACGGACGTGGTGATGCCGGGGATGGGCGGGCCGGAATTGGCCGACATCCTGCGGCCCCGCTTCCCGCAGATGAAGGTACTTTTCTCCAGTGGCTACACGGACGATGCCGTGGTCCGGCATGGACTCTTGCAGGAAGAGGTCGCCTTCCTTCAGAAGCCGTACACGCCACTCGCCCTCGTCAAGAGGGTGCGACAGGTTTTGGACGAGAAGTGATCCGATCAGAGGAGCGTCTTCTCCGGGAACGTTCCCAAGACGTTAAGGCCGTAGTCTTGACCTCAAGTTAAATGGAGATCAAACCCTGCTCGATTTGATTGGAGGAGGAGGGCGGCGGACGAACAGTTCCCGGCACACCGCCACTCGACCCGCTTTGGCAGCGCGCTTCGGTCCGAAACGCCGAAGCAAATTGGGCGTGACCGGAACCGGCACATGCGCGTGAAGCGCCGCGCCAAAGCTGGTCCGCAATCCCGCGTCTTCACGCCGGCGGGCGCCAGCCGTGTTGGCGCCGGCTCACCGGTACCCTCTCCGCCACCCGCCGAACGTGAACACGCCCTCCATGCCGCTTCCCGGACGGATCGGCAGGTCGGCCCCGACCACCTTGTTGAAAGCCCCGGAGCTGGCGTCCACCTGGTCGCTGTACGCGCCCGTCGGGAAGGAGTGCATCTCCGTCAGATAGTCCTCGTTCCAGGGCGCCGCGACCAGGCACACGTTGCCGGCCTCGGCTTGGGCCGACAGCGGCCGCGCCCGCGTCTCCTTGTCGCCGGTGACCCGCTCGGCCCGAACGTCCCAGCCGGCCAGGTCGCGCACCGTGATCTCGGCCGACTCCTTGCCGCCCGACCCCGGCTCCTGCTCCGTCCAGACCTCCACGCCCCGCCCGTCCGCCTGCGCCGTCCGCCGCATCACCGCGTTGCGCTCCAGGGAGGACCACCGGCCGCGCACCACGTCGGCGACGTAGTACACCCCATCCGGCGAGCGGGCCATTGCCACGCCGCAGCTGTAGCAGCCAGAACCCGCCGTGCTCGCCTTATCCCAGTAGCGGCAATAGGCAGACCCATCGGGAACGGAGGCGACGACACGGAACCAGGCCCGGTTGAAAAACAACCCGGCGGCCGGGCGGATTTTCCAGTTGCCGCCCAAAAGCCGCTCGCGCTCCACCATCGGCAGCGCAAGTAGGTTCGCCAGGTAGCCGGGGTCGGCCGCCATCAGGGCGGCGTTGTCGCTCAGCTTCGCCGGAATGAACGACAGCGACTTCGGCATCACGCCAGGGAAGCGCTCGGCCAGCTCCGGCGGCTCGTCGGCCCATTCCAGCCGCTCGTTGACGCGCACGAACCAACGGAGCCGGCCGGCCCGCTCCGTGATCGGCAGGCCCGTCTGCTGGTCGATCCACCACGCCAGCAGCTTCGCCACCCAGCTGTCGCTGTCCGGGTTCGTGGCGGCCCGGACGTAGGGCCGGACGCCGCACAGCGACCGGTTTCGCGAGAGCAGATAAAAGAACTGCTGCTCCGTGAAGTGCGTCAGTTCATCGAACGCGATGAGCGGAACCTGAGCGCCCTGCCAGTCGTAGATGGTCTTTTCGTGCTGGAGATGCCGGAAGCTGACGCGCATCCCGGAGGGGAAGTGGTACTCCAGGTCGCCGGCCTTGGGCGCGCCGCCGGCCAGCGGGTAGAGCTTGCCCGCCTCATCCCACAGCCCGCCCTCGTTCCGGATTTGCGGGAATGTGCGGCGGAAAATCACGGCGCCGAAGTGCGGGTTGCGCAGGTGCCGCAGCGGCTCCATCAGCAGCGCCCACGTCTTGCCGCCGCCGGCCGCGCCGCCGTAGACGGTGATGTCAGCCGGGCTGGCCAGGAACTGTTCCTGCGGCCCCGGCTGCGGGCGGATCGCGGTCGTTCTTGGGGATGTAGAAGACGGTCTGCTCATGCTCCATCGGCCCCCCGTTCTTGCCGGCGTGCTCGATCTGCTTCGGCCCGTCCAGCCCGAACAGGCTGCACCGCCGCTGGACCACGCGCACGGCCGCCTGAATCGCTTTCGGGTCGCCCTGCCGAATCTTGGGAAGAAGCTTGGCCCAGAGATAGTCGAGCCGCTCGCCCTCCAGCTGACGCAGCTCCCGGGCGGCCTTTTCGGTCTTCTTCGCCAGATCCTTCAACACCTCGTGGACGTAGCGGAACGCCTGGGTGGACGACACGCCCAGCTTGCCGCCGATGGCCCGGTAGCCCAGGCCCAGCTTGCGGAAACGGAATGCCTGCTCGCGCCGCTCGGCGGCGGCCTCGCTCTTGCCCGGGTTGGCGTCTTTTCGTGCCATCTGCGGAACACCATAGGGTGAAACGGGGCGGATCTCACGGCCGAAGAGCCGGAACGGCGGGCGCGGCCATCGCCGTCACGGGCCGTGCCGAGTCTCCCCCTCAGGCGGAAGGTTCCCCGCATCCCGCAACGCTGCGACAAAGCGCGGCATGTCGTCAGGGTCAACACACCGCGCCGCCCCCGCCAGCACCGTGAGGTCGGGGCGGCGTCGCAAAAGACGCCGAAGATGCGACTCCAGCACGCCGGCCTCACGGGCGGCGACGCCGAGTGTCAGAAGCCGTCGGGCGGTCAGTTGCATGAACCAATCTTCAGGCCATCGGTGATAAGCGTCTAACCGTAGTTATCCCACAAAGCGGCGGCGGCCCGCAAAGCGACGCGGCAAGGAAAGCCGCCGGGAGTCGCAAGCCGCGACGGAACACACGGCCGCGACGCGCCCGGCGGCTGGGCGACTCACGGCGGGAAATTCCCGCCCGACTCCAGCAATTCGGCGTGGTGCTGGAGCAATCCCACCGCCGCGTCGGCGTCGATCGCCAGCCGGGCCAGCGCGAACGGCGGCAAGTCGGGGCGGCCGTCGAGCAGCGCTTGCAGGCGCCGGGCGGAGGTAATCAGGTCGTCGAGGCGGGCGACGGTCGCCGCCTTCACGTCGTTAAGAATCACGTCGTTCTCCACAATGGGGCAAGGATGGTCCGGGCGGCTGGGCGTCGTCGGCCAACTCGGATACGGCGGTACAGCGAAGACGCGCGGATCGGAGCGCGCGCTTCAGGAAAATCTTGAGGCGGATCGCCGCCGGAACGTCGTCGGGCAGCGCCAGGAGGGTCAGCTTGAAGCGTTCGCCGGGCATGGCGCCTCCTTGGATTCCGGCGGCCGACGGCCGGCCTTGCTTACGTCGTCGGGCCGGGGCGGGGCGCCGACCTGGGGGTATGCGCCGCCGGTCATGATTTGGTTGACGCAGCGAATGTTCATGCGCCACGGCGGCGCTCAGCCGACGGGAACACTCCTCAAGCGTGCCGCCCTGGCAAGTCCTGCGCCACGGCAAGCCCTCACGAATGCGATACCAGCCAACCCATGTCATCGCGCGAACCCCCTCAGTTCAAACTCGGCAGCGACGCCGCAACCGCCGATGGCGAGGCGACGCCAGCGTGAAGGACCTTGAGCGCCTCGAATCGAAGGTCCGCGAATCCTAACTCCTTGCGCATGCGCTCTGCGGCGTCAACCACGCGGTCGGCCGCGTCCAGCGCCCGGTCGCCCTTCCAGATGGCGTGTAAAAGGGCCACGCTCATCGCGCCTAGCAGGAGATCGAGGCGCGCATGCAACTCGGCGGCGAAAGCGGGGACGCACGCGCCCGAGGCGATCGCGGCGTCGATGGCCTCATGGAAAGCGGCGGCGGCGGTGACAAGATCTGGCATGGTACTCCTCGCGTCGTGGTGCGGTTACAACGCCCCCTTGTGGGCCGTATCCAGGAGGCGGGCGTGCTCGGCCAGCCGTGCGGCCGCGTGGTCGGCGTCCAGCCCGAGGCGGCACACCAGCATCCCCGGCGCGTCGCCGGCGGCAAGCAACTCCGTCAGCCGTGCGGCCAGCGCCTGCAACACCCGCAAGCGGTCGATCACGGCGTCCTGAATCACCTGGCCCTCCGTGCGTGCCCGACCCGGCGGCGCCGCTTGGCGGCGGCGTTGGGGTCGGTGTCGATGCGGGTCACCAATGATTCGCCGCCGTGGACGGCGGCCAGGGCGTCTAGCGTGGCGCCCCAGGTGGAGCTGTAATCGTCGCCGACCGCGAGTCGCGTCCACGGGACGCCTTTACGCGGCCTCCACCAGCCGGCCCAGCCGACGTCGAGAATTGCGGCGTTGCTCATCGGAGTCCTCCAAACGCCGCCGGTGGGTGCAACTTCACCGGGGGTATTTCCTCCCTTGTGAGTCTGTGAGTGCAGGTGAGTCTTTTTCCCGGCGCTCTCACGCACGCGTGCGCGCGCACGCGTGTATAGGGGGAGCGAAACAGACTCACTTAGACTCACACACTCACCATATCTCTGATTTTCCACTGCGCCTCCCGTCTGTTTCCGGCATTTTCCTACCCCCCCCGGTGGTGAGTCTGTAAATCACAGACTCACAGACTCACCGTGTCCTCAATCGCCGTGAGTTTCCACCGCGCCGTGCGCTGGACCGTTCCGTCCTGCTCGACGCGTAGGTGGGCGGCCGATAGGGGGTCGCCCACCTCGATGCGGAACACCCGGTCCCGCGCTTCGGCGAGTTTTTGCCCCAGGCGCACCTTCTGGCTTTGCTCGCTCTTATCGCCCAGCGGCATTCCGACCTCGACGGCGAGCGTGTGCAGTTCAGTCGCCTTGACCCCGTTTCCGGCGTAGGCGGTCCACCACGCGGCCACGAACGCGCGCCACGTCGCGCCCTCGGCGTCGGCGTTGGCGTAGAACTCTTGCAGGTTGCCGAGGAAGCCCTTCACTCCGGCAACGTCCAGAATTCCGCCCATCGTTCGCGCCCACGACTCGAACATGCCGAGCGTCTTGTCCCCGGCCGGCCGGCCCTCCGCGACCCACGCCTGTATCAAGGTGAGCGCCGCCCATACAAGGCGGCCGCGGTTGTCCCTGGCCCACTCAATTAAGGCCCGGTGTCGGAAGCCGTCTCGAAGCCAGGGCTGGTCCATCTTGGCGTCGAGCCGGCAGCGGATGGCCCGCCGCGACATCTCGTTGCTGAACGCCGGATTGTTGCCGGTCAACATCCACGCACACCGCACGGGGACGCGGACGATCTCGGATTTGCCGAGCACGCGGTCTTCCCAGAGCGGGTAGGCGGTCACGGCGGACGCCAGCGCCTCCGGAGTCTACCCGGCGCCGCACGTTGTCGATGAGCAGGATCGACGGCGCGCTCATCAGTTTCGCCAGCAATCGCTTTCACCACTCGTCCTCGTCCTTGCCCTCCGTCATCGCGGTCGCCGGTCTTCCAAGGGCGGGGTACATGACGGCATCGACGAGCAGCGTCTTTCCCGTCCCCGGCGTCGGCGCCTCGAAGTTGTGGATCGGCGTCGGCCCGGCGATCATTTCGCGGGCGAAAGGCAAAAGCAGGGCGCTCAGGACGTGGGCCTTGTCGGTGTCGGCGACGATTGGAAACTCGCCTATCAGTTCATCGGCAAGCAGGCGCCGCGCTTCCGTGATCTCGGCAGCGGACGGATGCGGTGATACGTCCGGCACGACAAACCCCGGCGCCGGCGCGTAGTAAGTCCTGCCTGCCGGGCTGTAGCCCCGTTCCGTTTGGAGCGCGCCGTCGGCGGCGAAGATGGGGCATTCGACGACGCGCGTCAGCACCGGCAACGGCGGGTCCGGCGTGGCGAGCACGTCGCGCACGACGTCCATCGGGGGATGGACAGCCTTCTCGACCTCCTCTTTTCCCTTTTTCACGATGACGTACCATGATGCGACCCTGGCGAGTCGGTGGCGCATGCGGTTCTGGTCCAGCACCCGCACCAGCGGGGCGCCGTCGTCGTCGCTCTCGATGCGCCCCGGCACGGCGCCGTAGCGGAACAAACAGGGAGGCTCGTTCGCTTTCCGCAGCGCGGCCCACGCCTCGCCGGTCACCTGAGCCAGGTCGCCGTTGCCGGCGTCGATCTTCGGCAACGCGGCGATGTGCGGCGTGTCGTCTTCCGGAGGCGCTTCGTCCGATCCGTCGGATCGGCCTCGGGCCTCGGCGTCGCCCCCGTCCGTGTCGGGGGCGTCCCCGCCGGCGAGGTCGTCCACCGTCGCCCCGATCGCTCCGGCGATTTCGGGCCAGAAGTAGACGCGTAGGTCGGCGGCGCTCCCTTTCGGTTGTTCCCCGGCGAAGGCCACCGCTTTCCGGATCAGGTCGTCACGCCACAGGTCGTCATCTGGCAATCGCTCGCCTTGCTGGCCGAGCAGGACGCGGGCATGATGCCGGTAGGCGTGGACGGCCTGGCCGATCTGCGCCTTCCACTTGTCGATGCCGTCGCGCAGCAAGAACTCGTCTGGGTCCAGTCCGTCGGGGAAGGCCGGCGCGACGAAGGGGCGGATGCCGGCCTCCACCAGCTGCCGGGTGCAGGACACGACGCCGCCTTCACCGCCGGCGTCGGGGTCGAGGGCGATGATGACGGAGCGGACGCCTCGGCGCTTCAAGGTCTTGACTTGCTCACCCGACAGCTCTGCGGCGATGCAGGCGATGACGCGGGGGTCGCCGCGCAGGTGCGGCAAGGCGGCGTCGGTCGGCCCTTCCACGAGGACAAGGTCGCGCTGACCGGCCTTGATGGCCCGGTCGAAAAAATACGGACTCCTCTTGGTCTTTTCCCAGACCACGCCCTTATTCTTCGGGTTGGCGAGCGCCATCGTCTTCGGCTTGCCCGGCGGCGGCTTCTTGTTCGGCCATTTGCCGTAGATCGTCAGCAGCGCCCCCGCGTCGTCGTTCCACGGCCACGTCGTATAGCCGGTCAGCTTGTCGAACAGGGCGCCCGATTCGGCAATGTCCTCGTCCGTGTGCCCGTGCTTCCGGAGCTCCTTTTCCAGGTAAACGCGCTTCGGGTACAGGCCGGCGCGCAGTTCCTTCAGTTCGTCGTCCGTGAACCCCCTCCCCCGCAGGTACGCTTGCGCGGCCGCCCCGTACTTTTCCGACCACAGCAAGGACTCGCACACCCCAACCACCGATTCCAGCACCGCCCGGCGGGTCTCCCGCCGCCGGACCAACTCCTTTTCCTCCTCGGACAGTTTCGCCTCGGGGAAGGCGACGCCGGCCATCTGAGACAGGTCGCGCACCGCCGCGATGAAGTCGGCGCCGCGGGGGGAGGGCGTCGTGTTGCCCGCCAGACGCCAGCGGTATTGCAAGGGGCCGCCGCCGACCTGACACGCCGGGCAGCGCCACAGGAGGGTCTTCGTGTCCACGTAGAAGGACGTGCCCGACTTGCTATCGTGCCACGGACATCCGCCGCGGGCCTTGTCGCCCGACTTCTGGAACTGGTGGGCCGAATGCGTGAACACGGCGTCCAGGGTCAAGCGGGGGATGACTTCCTGGTCGAGGAAGCCGACGTAATCCGGCGGTGCGGTTCGGCCGGCCTTGCGTCGGCCGTTGCCGTTCGTGTGTGCGCCGTTCGCCCCGGCCGACGCCCCGGCCGACGCCCCGGCGTCGTCGTTGCCCTTGTTCCCGTCGCTCGCGTCACCTACCATGAGATTGTTCCGGCTGCTGCACCTGATCTCCGGTTGACGGCCCGCTGGAACGGGCCGTCGCCAATTCACACCTTGACCCCTAGAAATACTCGATTACCCCCGCCGCCGCCTTCTGCCGCTTCGGCGACGCTGCTCGAACGCCAGCACGTCGGCGAGGGCGATGCGCCAGCGGGGATGGCCGCCGGAATGCGGTTGGCGTTCCCGTTACGCACCGACCATGCACCGGGCCGCATACTCGCGCATCGCCTTCCACGGCAGGCGGCGACTCTTTGAGAACTTAGCGTATGGCAGGTGTCCAATTTCCATCAACTTGTACACGGTCGCGCGACTCAGGCCGAGGTAGTCCGCGGCCTCCTCGACGGTGGCGAACCCGTCCGCGACCCACCCATCGTTGCGATCCGCGGCGACAGCAGGCATGACTTCCCCTTTCGTTGCGGGACTCGGCGGCGACTTTCTCCAAACAGATTACCTAAGACGATGCTTGACAACAAGACGATGGTTGGATTATCATCGTCACATCATCGTCTTAATGTCTCACGGCAAGAGGAGCGTCCCATGTCGAACAGCATCCTTACTTTCTCGTGGCGGCGCAACTCCGCCGGGTACGAGTGGCTCGATGGGCGGGTCCTGAACCGGGACGCTCTCGCGGCTCATGTGCTCGTCGCCCGTCACGCACCCGGCACCCGCAATGAGGCATATGGTCAAACGCAGACGCCGCCGACTCTCTTCCGTGATTTCGCGGCCTGCGACCCCACAGAAGACGGGTTCCGCCAGTTCGCGGACGGGTGGGGACTGCTGGGCGACATTCGCGGGCCCGAGACCGACTCCGTTGACGTGAGCCGCTCTCCTGACGAGCACTACCTGACCGGCATCCCAGGGGAGATGTTCCAGACGTGGCGGGAGGCGCACTTTCACCTGAAAAGAGCCGTTGCCTTGTGGGATATGCTGAACCGCGGCGATCTCAAAGGGTTACAGCGGCACATTCGTTGGGAGGCCGACGGCGACGGCGACAAGCCGACGGATGGCCGGGAAAAAAGGCGAGCGGTCGTCTACGACAGCCAGCCGGAGTTACAACGCCGCCCAGACCGGCAGCGGGGCCGGCGCCCTTGCGACCCGCCGCGCCGAATTGAGGTCATCGCCTCACGGCTCGTTCACCCGGAGCGGCTGGCGATTTTCTCGGACTCCGATGTCGTCGAGCCCGCTCGGTTTTATCTTGGCGACCTGGTGACCACGTGGGTTCGTTCGCGCACGTCTCTAGCTCTCGACATCGACGACAAGGGACGCTTCATCAAGCTGGTGCGCCCGACCGGCCTTTTGGGGTACATGTGGGTCCAGCTGCTTGACACGATCGCGTTTAAGAAGGCGCAGAATCAGTGCTCTGTGTGCGGAAAGTGGTTTGAGATTCAAGGATTCGCGCAAGGACAAGGCGTATTGCAGCAACGCCTGCCGCAACCGCGCCTACCGGGAGCGGCAGGAGAAGGCGGCCAGGCTGGACGCCGGGGCCGTGCCGCTCAAGGAGATCGCCGAGCAACTAGGGTCGGATGTTTCTACGGTTCGGGGCTGGATCAAGGATTCCAAGAAAAAGGAGAAATGATGTCCAAAAAACGACGCGGCAGGGGGGAGGGGTCGGTCTATCAGGAGCCGGACGGCCGGTGGACGGGCGTCATCAGCTTCGGCTACACGCCGGCCGGCAAGCGCCGCCGAAAGAAGGTCCACGGCGCGACCAAGCAGGAGGTGCTCGACAAGATGCGACGGCTCCCGGGCCGGCAGACCGCGGAGCCGTGCAAGCTGACGTTGGGGGAGTACCTGACGCGCTGGCTCGAAAACACGGCCAAGGAGAAGGTCGGGCCGACCACCTACCCGCGGTACAAGCAGGTCATCGAAAACCAAATCGCCCCCTACGTCGGCGGCCTTCTACTGGCGAAGCTGACCGCGCTCGACGTGGAGGACTTCTACGCCGAGATGAAGCGGAAGGGCGTGCCGCCGGCGAGCAGGAGGCAGGCGGCCCTGGTACTGACCAACGCACTCCGCCACGCGGTAAAGCTGAACATGATCCCCTCGGCGCCGACGGCCGGGGTGGCGAAGCCGAAGCTGGCCGACCGGGAGATGCGCGTCATGACGGACGACGAGGCGAAGGTCTTCCTCGCGGCGGCCCGTCGATGCCGGCATTACGCCCTGTTCGCCCTGGCGGTCGCCACGGGGATGCGGCGCGGCGAGCTGCTCGGCCTTCAATGGGCCGACGTGGATTTCGACGCGGGAGCCGTGACGATTCGACGCACCCTCGTCATGGTCGGCCAGGAGTTCATCTTGAAGGAGCCGAAAACGAAGGCGAGCCGACGGACGATCGCGGTCCCGGCGTTCGCCCTGGACGCGCTGCACGAGCACCGCAAGAAGATGGTGGCGAAGGGCTTCGCCGACAGGGCCGTCTTCTGCAACTGCAGGGGCGGGTTCATCCGCGGTTACAACCTGCTCCGGAACTCTTTCCAGCCGATCCTGGCGCGGGCTGGCATCCCCCGGATGCGTTTCCACGACCTGCGGCACACCCACGCCACGGCCCTGCTATCCAAGGGGCACCCCATCAAGGCCGTCTCCCAGCGACTCGGCCATTCCGACGTGGGCATCACGCTCCGCGTCTACGCCCACGTCCTGCCGGCCGACGACGCCAGGCTCGCCGGGGCGTTGCAGACCATGTACGCCTGAGATTGGCTCCCAATTGGCCCCCAAACGGTAATTCCGAGGGAGGCCCAGAAGACGTAACCTGTTTGCAGTCACACTTCTTCGGAACCGACCCGCCTCATCCAGACCCGGTTGCTCTGAAATGTACTCTGTCCGGCGAAGTCGCCGAGGGCGTCCGACGTGGTCCAGTTGACGTTGCGGCCGCCGGAGAGCTTGGCCCAGCGGCCCTTGGGCGACGCCAGCACGCCGGGACGCACACGATCCGTGACCACCGCGCGCAGCCGCACGGCCCCGCGGCCGTTCTCGACGACAACCTCGTCGCCGTCGGTTATGCCGCGGGCGGCGGCGTCCGTCGGGTGGATCTCGACCCTCGGTTCGCCGGCCCCCCGAAGTAGGCCGGGCTGGCTGGCCAAACTGCTGCTCACGAAATGATGTGAAGCCGCCGATAACAGGACGAAGGCGTCTTCCGTCCGGCCGGCCGCGCCGCCGTCGTCGTCGGCCGCCCACGCGGCGCCGGGCAACGGGTCCAGCCCCATCCGCGCCAGCGTCTGGGAATACAGTTCCACCTTACCGCTCGGCGTCGGAAAGCGGCCGTCGGCATAGGGGGCCGGCCCCTCGACCTTCAGCGGCACGGCGCCGTCGGCCTTCAGCCGCTCCAGCGTGACGCCGCGCAGCAAGGGGTTCTCCCGCGCCGTCGCTTCCAGAACCTCCGCGATCACCTCGTCGGCCGTCTGGTGCAACCACGGCTCGTCGAATCCCATCGTCCGCGCCAGCAGCCCCATTACCTCCCAGTTGCTCTTGCATTCGCCGCGCGGCGGGATCGCCGGCCGGTTGTACGTCAACAGGGTATGGCCGTAGGCCTTGTGCAAATCGGTCTGTTCCAGCTGCGACGTGGCCGGCAATACCAGATCGGCATAGTCCGCGGTGTCGGTCAGGAACAGCTCGTGGACGACGGTGAAGAGGTCGTCGCGGCGCAACCCCTCGACGATGCGGCCGGCGTTGGGGCTGGAGGCGGCCGGGTTGGCGCCGAAGACGTAGAGCGATTTGATCGGCGGGTCGCGGACCTCGCCGAGCAAGGCGGCGCCGAGGCGGTTCATGTTGACGGCGCGTCCGGGACGCGGGCAGCCCTCCCAGTGGTGGACGGCCGTCTTCGCCCATTGCAGGTATCCGCTGGTGCTATACGCCAGGCCGCCGCCGCGGACGCCGTACTGGCCGGTCAGGGCCGGAAGGGCGCAGATCGCGCGCACGTTCTGGCCGCCGTTGAGATTGCGGTTGATGCCGTCGGCGATCTTGATTAACCCTGGACGGCGCGACGCGTACAGCCGGGCCAGGCCGATGATTTCTCGTTCCGACAGGCCCGTGACTTCCGCGACGCGGCCCGGCGGGTATTCGGCCAGCCGTTCGCGCAGCCGCGGCCAGCCGACGGCGTGGGCCGACAGCCACGCCTCGTCGTGCATCCCCTCCGCGACCAGGACGTGGGCCAGACCCAGCGCCAGGGCGCCGTCCGTGCCGGGGCGCGGCGCCAGGTGCAGGTCGGCGCCGCGGGCGGTTTGCGTGCGCCGCGGGTCGATGACAACGAGTTGACAGCCCGCGCGCTGCGCCTCTTTCAGGAACGGCAGGAAGTGCGGCGCCGAGGTGACGGGGTTGCATCCCCAAACGATCACCAGCTTGCTGTGAACCACGTCGGCGTAGGGAGGAGACCAGCGTTTTCCGAGCGTGGCCTCGACGGCGAACTCGGCGGCGGCCCCGCAGATGCTGCGTTGCAGCTGGCTGGCACCGAGCCGGTTCCAGAACCGGGCGCTCGACACGGACATTTGCACCAGGCCGAGCGTGCCGCTGTAGCTGTAGGGCAGGATGGCCTCGGCGCCGTGGCGGGCGATGATCTCTTTCCAGCGACGGCCGATTTCGTCGAGCGCCTCGTCCCAGGCGACTCGCGCCCATTGGCCGCCTCCCTTGGGGCCGACGCGGCGCAGCGGGTGGAGCACGCGGTCGGGATGGTAGACGTGATCGAGATAGGGCCGGACCTTGGCGCAGAGCCAGCCGGCGGTGATCGGGTGGTCGGGGTCGCCGGAGAAGCCGACGGCGCGGCCGTCCTCGACCTCGGTGACGATGCCACAGGTGTCGGGGCAGTCGTGCGGGCAGGCGCCCCGCACGCGAAGCGGCGTGGTCATGGCGTGGAGCATTCCCAAGCGGGCGTCCATCCATGATCGCGTCCGGGACGGCGGCGGGCAAGGCCGGCGGCCCGTAAACTTGACGCCGAGGCCAGGACCGGCTTGGCCGGGCCTGGCCGAACGCCGCCCGGCGAGCCGCCGACGAAATCGGCCGTGAACAAACAAGGCTGCGTGGGATTTGTTGAGTCGAAAAAGGGTAAAATCAGGAAGGGCGAGGGCCGTCCACGCAAATGCCCCGGACGGCGCCAACCTTACTCGGAAGCCCTGCCCGTCGGTGGGGGCGTACAGCGAACGGTGAAGTTCACGCCGTTCTCGCAAGTCGCCTCGAGGCCGCGGCAGCCGGCGCGTTCCCAAAAGTCCAGTTGCTCGCGCGCCTCGGTGAGGGACAGGCCCGAGGCCTGGAGCACCCGCGGACGCGTGAGCTGGTGGTGGACGAGCTTGAGCAGCTGAGAAGGGTCCAGAGGCTTGGTCAAGAAAGTCTCGATGCCCGCATCGACGGCCTCCGCGCGGGCCAAGGCGTCCGAGCGCCCCGTCAGGCAGTGGATGTGTACGCCCCGTGTGCGGACGTCCGATCGGAGCGCGCGGGCGACCTCGAACCCGTCCAGCACGGGCATCGTCAAGTCCAGAATAGCGCACCTGGGGGGGGCGCATCGCGCCGACCGGAGCGCCGCCCCCCCGTCCTCCGCTTCGGAGCAGCGATACCCCTCTTCCTCGAAGAAACGCCGCAGGCTGCGCCGCATGAGTTCATCGTCTTCGGCGATGAGAATGTCTACGAATCCAGGCTTTGCCGTTTGAACAGTCATGGGTAACTGGCCGGGTGGAGAAAGTCTAGTAAACCACCACACTCGGAATGACTTGGAGAGAAACCTCCGAACCGCCGCAGCGGCAGGAAACAACTCGTCGCATCGACGGCAACGGTCTCTGGAATGGTCTTGACCGCCTGTGAGGACCATTCAGGTAATCGGCCGATTCGGACAGCCGCCTTGAGTGCCGGCGAAGCCTTTTTTATCTTACGCACAAAACGCTATTTAGGCAAATTGGGCGCCAGGCGCATTGGGCGGCCCCTCCCAACCGTTGAAGGCCGGGGAGAGTCGGCCACTCGGCCAGGCGCCAAACGCGGCCGGCGCGTCGGCCGGGCGTTTCCGGGCGTCGGCCGCTTGTCGCCGGCCGCGCGGGCGGTAGAATTTCGACGCGAACCCGATCCCGGCGCACCGGGGACGTTGCCCCGGCCCGCACCGGCGGAACTCACGAAAGCGGCGCGGCGGCATGAATCCGACAACACGGCTCGCTCTCTGTCTGCTGGCGCTCCCCTGGCTGGCGTCCCCCGCGCCGGCCCTGGACGCCCCCACCCCTCCCGCGAAAAGCGAGAAGAAGGACGATAAAGGCAAAGAATATCTGACTGAGACACTGCACACCGTCACGGTCGGCGGCGTCAAGCTGGACTACAAGGCGACGGCCGGCACGCTGCCGCTCAAGGACGACGAGGGCAAAGTGACGGCCAACGTCTTCTTCGTCGCGTACACGAAGACCGGCGTGGACGACCTGTCGCGCCGGCCGATCACCTTCGCGTTCAACGGCGGCCCCGGTTCGTCGTCGGTGTGGCTGCACCTGGGCGCCTTCGGGCCGAAGCGCGTGGCCCTCGCCGGCGAGGGCGAGGCGCCGCCGCCGCCCTACCGGCTCGTGGACAACGAGGACACGCTGCTCGACCTGACCGACCTCGTCTTCATCGACCCCGTCAGCACCGGTTACAGCCGCTCGCCGGAGCCGAAGGAGGAAGCCAAGTTCCATAGCGTGGAAGGCGACGTCCACTCGGTCGGCGATTTCATCCGCCTGTACACGACGCGGTTCGACCGCTGGGAGTCGCCGAAATTCCTGGCCGGCGAGAGCTACGGCACCACCCGCGCCGCCGGGCTGGCCGGCTACCTCCAGGACCGCCACGGCATCTACCTCAACGGAATCGTGCTCATCTCGACCGTCCTGAATTTCGAGACGCTCCGGTTCGCCGACGGAAACGATCTGCCATACGTCCTTTTCCTCCCCACCTACACGGCCGCGGCGGCGTACCACAAGAAGCTGGCGGCCGACCTGCGGGCCGACCTGCCCAAGACGCTGGCCGAGGTGGAGAAATTCGCCCAGGGCGAGTACGCCGCCGCCCTGATGAAGGGCGACGACCTGCCGGACGGGGAGCGGAAGGAAGTCGAGGCCCGGCTGGCCCGCTACACCGGATTGTCCGAGGATTTCATCGCCCGCAACGACCTGCGCATCGACCAGTCGCGCTTCTGCAAGGAGCTGCTGCGGGACGAGCATCGCGTGATGGGCCGCTACGACAGCCGCGTCACGGGGCCGGACGAGGACGCGGCGTCGGAGCGGCCGGGCTACGACCCCAGCTACACCGCCGTGCAGGGCGCCTTCACCGCCGCCTTCAACCAGTACGTCCGCCACGATCTGAGGTACGAAAACGACATGAACTATGAGGTCCTCAGCGGCAAGGTGCAGCCGTGGGATTTCGGAGATGCGAAAAATCGTTATCTGAACGTGGCGCCGACGCTGCAAAAGGCGATGACGCAGAACCGCGACCTGCACGTGTTCGTGGCCAGCGGCCGGTACGACCTGGCGACGCCGTTCCTGGCGACCGAATACACGTTCCATCACCTGGGCCTGGAGCCGGCGCTGCGCGACCACGTGACGATGGCTTACTACGAAGCCGGCCACATGATGTACACGCGGCCGTCGGAGCATCGGAAGCTGAAGAAGGACCTGGCGGCGTTTTACCGGGCCGCTCTGCCGAAGTGATGGCGACGGCCGTTCGCGTGAGCGTCCACCACCGGATCGGGTGCCATGCGCCACCCTGTTGCTCCTGGCGGACGTTCCCGCTAAGGTGGTAAGCGAGCGCCTGGGGCACTCGTGCATCACGCTCACGCTCGACACCTACTCCCACGTCCTGCCGGCGATGCAGAAGCGGGCGGCGGACACGATGGGGAAGATACTCGAGGCGGCGCGGAAGGCCGAATGAACGCGATTGGCTACAGTGTTAGGCTACAAAAATGAGTTCTGGCTACAAAAGGGAATCGACGCAATCTCTTGACAAGATTCGACTTCGGGCCCATAGCTCAACGGCAGAGCGCGGGACTCATAATCCCTTGGTTGCAGGTTCGAGTCCTGCTGGGCCCACGTTTCTCATCCCCTCTCAATTGGTCGCAATCGGTCGCAACTCCCTTCATCGAAAAGGGGTTGCGACCGATGGCGTCAACCCCACTTTCCCCCTCCGTAGTCTCAGCCACTCTCAGGAAGTCTCTCCCGGAATCACCAGCGGGTACATGCTGGGGGCAATGTCGTCCTCGGCTGTCCGTTGTTCCGGTCGCCTTCATGGACGCAGCTTCCTCTTGACGGCCCGAAGGCAAGAGAGACGGCAGCCCCTCGACGGCGCCGGCCAGGTCGTGCAGCCGGGCGTGGGTGTAGACGTTCATCGTCAGGCGGATGTCGCTGTGACGCGCGAACTCCTGCGCCAGCTTGGGATGAACGCCGCTGCGCTGCAACAGGGTGATGTAGGAATGCCGGAGCGCGTGAAAGTCGGCGACGCGGCCCTCGGCGTCGCGGAAGGCGATCCCGGAGGCGTCCAGGTCGAGGCGGAGCATGTCCGCGGCCCCGTCGGACCAGGCCCCCGGCCAAACCGGCGCGGCGGCGGGTCGGCCGTCGAGGTAGACGCGCAGGGCGGCGGCCACGTCGGCGGGGAGGGGCTGCACGGACTCGCGGCGGTTCTTGCTGTACGCGGCCTTGACGGTCGCCGTCGCCGGTTCGGCCGCCAGGTCGAATGACGACGAGGTGAGGCTCGCAAGCTCGGCGACGCGGAACCCGGTCGTCATGGCGACGGAGTACAGGGCGGCGCGGTCGCGCCCGGTCAGGTCGCGGAAGACGGCCGCCGAGGCGGTCGCGGCGGCCAGCAGCGCCCGCAATTCCGCCTCCTCCAATGGCCGCCGTCGGACCCGCACGTCGCCGTCGGCGTTCATGCGAGACAGGCAGATGAGCGGGTCAACGGCCGTGCGGCGGTCGCGGACCAGCCAGCGCGTGAACCCCTTCACGGCGGTCAGGTAGCCGTTGCTTGTCGAGGGGCCGATGTTGCGGCGGCGGCCGGCCAGCAAGGTTTCGACGGTCGGCCGCGGATAGCGGCGGGCCTTGCCGTTGCCCGTCGCCGTCAGGCCGGCCCGGCGCAGCATCAGGGCAACGCTGGCGGGGTTCACGCCCAAGAGTCGAACCAACTCCGCCTTGGTAAACGCTTCCTGTCCCGGCGGCAGTTCGGGGCCGGCCGCTTCCTGGCGCAGGCCGTGCAGGAACTCCGCGACGGCGGACGCCGACAGGTCGGGGATGAAAACGAAACGGCAGCCGTCGAGGACGGCGCGGCAACGGGCGTGCGTCTTGTCTGCGTGTTCCGCGGTGTCGCCCCTGGCGAGCAAGCAGCGGCGGTAATCGTCGAGGTGTTCGGCCAGCGGCTTGCGGTGGCTTTCCACGCACGGGTCGATCATGCCTTCCTGGCGGCGGGCCGCGTCGCGCTCGAGGCGGGCGGCCAGCTGCTTCGTGGCCTCCCGGTCGGTGT
This sequence comes from uncultured Planctomycetaceae bacterium, assembly GCA_963813925.1. Classification (GTDB taxonomy): domain Bacteria; phylum Planctomycetota; class Planctomycetia; order Gemmatales; family Gemmataceae; genus UBA4732. The sequence continues at coordinate 107,577 of CAWFBG010000013.1, read as the reverse complement.
GTCCCTTGACGCGGCGGACGATGCCGTCGGCGTCCTTGTACTTGACGTACCAGCGGCGGAGTTTGAGGGTGCGGCCGGTCTTCTTGTCGCGGTAGGTGGGGCGGAAGATGGACGCCATCGGAGGGGCTCCTTTCTGAGAGGCACCGCGTCGGGCCGGGCCTCTCAGTTCCCGAACCCGAACGCGGCAAAGGACCGAAGCATTGTAACGCTACAGCTGACGAAAGGGAGGTCGGAAGGTCGGAAACCGATCCGTCATCGCCGCCGATAGGCTGCCGGTGCGGAGGTCAAGGACCGCCCTCGGGCGGCGTCTTGTACGCCCCGCAATGGGGACAAGGCCAGCCCTTCCGCAGCAGCCGCGCCCCTGGCGGCGGGATCGGGGCGGACTCGGCGGCCGTTGGTCGCGGCGGTCTCGCATCAAACGGCGTCTTGAAATCTTCATAACCCGGCTTGCACCAGCTTCCGCGGATGAACGTCCAGCCGGCCGCGTCCCGCTCGCCCTCGGCCGGGGGGCTTTGTTCGTTTCTTTCGTTTATTTCGTAAGCCGTGCGCTCCGTGGGAATGTCGTTCCGCTCCCGCTTTGCTTTGGCGAACGCCTCCCTTGCCAGCTCCAAAACGCCCATTGCCAAACTCCGGGGTTACGAAATAAACGAAGAAAACGAAAAAAGCCTACCCGCCCTTGCGAACGACGGCGTACCACCGCTCCGACGGCCGGCCGCCCGTCTGCACTTGCTCCCGGCGGGCCAACTTGTGCTGCAACAGCATCCCCAGCGCCCGGCCGATCCGGTCGGTGGAGACGTTCCGTTGGAAATAACTGCTGATGTCGGTGCGGGTCAGGCCGTTCGGGCAGCCGCGGAGCAACCGCAACAGGTCGTCGGCGATGGGATCGCCGAGGTTGTCGCCGAACGTGAAGTAGACCGACCGCTTGACGTACTCCAACAACGCCAGGGCGGCGAGCAGGTGCGGCGCCTGGATCGACGGCGACTTGTCGAGCAGGGCGTACAGCAGCGCCAGCCGCAAGGCGTGGGCCTCGCCGCGGGCCAGCAGCGCGCCGGCGAGTCCGGGCTTGCCGTCCGACAACTCGCCATAGACGCTGCACCAGACGGCCCGCGCCTCGTCATCGCGGCGTATCTCGCCGGCCGTCCGGGCGAATGCCAGCGCCCCGACCAGCTCGTCCCGGTGCGCGTCCATCGCGGCGGCGTCCACGGTCCCGCCCTCGGGCAGCAGTTTGGAACGGTCGGCGCATACCCACAGGAACCTGTTTCCGAAGCCGTTGGCCGTCTCCGTCGCCGTCAGGTAGCGACGCAGCTCGTCGGCGGTGATGTGGCCGATCAAGCTGACGTGCGCCCCGGTGGCGCGGGCCGGCGAGTTCTTGGTCATGCTGCGCAGGTTGCGGCCGTCCCAAGCGACGCGCAGGATGGCCGACAGCGTGTTGCCCTGCCGCTCCGTCTGCTTCAAGACGTTGGCGAATTCCGGCTCGTAGACCAGCAGCCGCTTGTCCGCGACGCCGGGGTCCGCCTCCACTTCCTCGTAACGCACCGATCCCCTTTCCTTGATGCGCTCCCTCTTCACGATGGGGTCTCGCACCGCCCATATGAGACCTTCGCCGGAGGAAAGGCCGGTCTGCACGCGCTCCGCGGCCCACTGTTCCTCCGCCTGTTGCATCAGGCGGTCGATCCGCCCCCAGCTGGTCCCCTTGCGGGCCTTGGAGGTCTTGCCCACCAGCACCGCGAACTCGTTGCCGTGGTGACGGTCGCCCTCGACGATGAAGTGGGCGGCGCGGCCGATGGCGTTGCCGAAAGCGACCAGCATTTGCACCAGCAGGGCCGTGGGATCGGCCTCCGACGCCGGTTCGATGGTGCGGACGACGCGGCCGGCCAGTCCGTGGAACGCCTCGGCGGCCGGCGGGTCGGGCCAGGGTGGCGCGTCCGGCGTCAGTTCGGGGACGGCCGGGGCGCCGTTCCGTTCCGCATCGGCCGGGCCGTTGCGTTCGGCCGACTGGCGCCGCGCTCGCTCACGGCCTTCATCCAGCAGACTCATCGGCGGGCCTCCATTCTGGCAAGGGCGTCGATGATCGGCTCCAGTTCCGGACGCAGAAGATCGACCAAGTACGCCTTCAACTCTTCCGCCCGGTGTTTCGCCGCGTAACGCAATAGCAAAAGTAGCAAATCGGCCAGCCCCTCGCCGGCGGCCCAAAAAACGCCCATCGCCTCCTCCCGTTCCGCCAGGGCGGTTTCCCGGTCGGCGACGGTCGCGGCCGCCTTGGCGCGGCCGTCAGCGTCCTGGAACAGGTCGCAAATGCGGTTCACCTCGGCGGCGACGGCCGAACCGACGCGGCCCTCGGCGATGCAGCCCGGACAGGTCGGCGATATGCCAGGTCCGTCGAGTCCGCAAACGTCCGGGTCGTGCGCCGATTGCGGCGGCGGGGCCGGACTTGGGGCGTCGGTCGGCTCAGGGCGGGGCCGCAACGCGAGGGCCGCGCGGATTTCGGCCGGGGTGGTTTTTCGCAACCTTGCCTCGATCGCCGCCGTGTCGGCCCGAAGTTTCTTGAGATAATCGGCGTCGGCAAAGTCAGGTTGCACCGGTGACGGTACGGTGTCAGTCACGGATATTTCTCCTCCGTTGCGGTCCAGCTCGGCCCCGGCGCGGCCGGCGTCAGCGGGGCCGGCCGTTGGCGGCCGCTCGCCTGGCCTCAAACTCCGCCCTCGGCGGACAGCCGAGGCGGACCCATACCGTTAGCGTTTCAAGCGAATAGCGGACGCAGCCCGGCGACAATCTCACGGGCGCCGGCGTGCGGCCGGCCGCGGCCATGCGGAACCACGTCGCCGGACTGACGGCGATCGCCGCGGCGGCCTCGGCGGAGGTCAGCAGCAGCGGCGCGGCCGCGGCCGGGGACGCCGGCCGGCCGCCGTCGGGCGCGGGGCCGCGGCGGAGTCGGAAGGGGCGGGGTCCGGCGCGACGGGACGGAGGGGGAGGACTTTAGGCATTCGACGCCCCCTCCACCCGGCGGCGGACGCGAGTAACGCGGACGCCGAGGCGGCGCAATTCGCGCTCCGCCTCGGCGGCCAGCGCGTAGTCGTCCCGCTCCCGCGCGATTTCAAGGACGGTGAACCAGTAGACGGGGCTGTCCCGCACTTCGGGGGACAGGTCTGCGAGTCGTGGCATGGTGGGGTACTCCGGGGCCTTCGTCGGGGCCTTCGGAGAATCCGGGAAAGGTTAGGTTTCGGCGGGGAGGAAGTGCAGTTCGCTCGCAAAAACAAGGCGCAGAATCAAAAGGTTAGGTTAGGTTTTTCGACCTAACCTAACCCTCAATCGTCATCGGTCCGCGCCTCCATGCTTCCGTCTTTGGCCTTCCGCTTTTGGGGCCGGAACTCCGCCTCCATGCTTCCATCTTTGGCCTTGCCGCCGCGCACCAGTTCCCGTCGGCCGATTTCCTTAACCACCTTCCGCGCGGCCGTGAATTCCTCGCGCTGCGAGAGGTACTTCGGATTGCATCCGGCGTGCGAGGCGATCGTCCCGACGGTCCACTCGGGATGCAGTTTCAGCAGCGCCATGGCCGTAGCGAGTTTTGAGGGTTTCTTGGGAGGGGACTTCGGGGCGCCGGGCGGCGACGATTCCGCGTTCATCAACGCTATCGTCGGCCGTAGCTCTCGGTACAGCAACCGGGCGGCCTGTTCCACCGCGTCAAGCAGCGCCGCCGGTACGGGGCAAAACGACTTCGATTCGACGATCACCGCCCAGCCGGGGGCCGGTCCCGCTTCGCTCAGGAGCTTCCCGCCGCACCTAATTCCCTCGGACGCCATTGAATAGCCGTCGGCGCCCCACAGCCCCGCCCACCCCAGATCGTCAAGTAGCGCACGCACGGCGTCGGCCAGTCGATTCACGCAGCAGAGGACCAGATCGTCGTTCTCCCACCCGCGCACGACGGCGACGCATGGACCGATTCCTGGAACCATCTCCTGTTGCGCCCGACCGATCAGGCCGGCGACCGCATGCGCTTGATTGACGACCTCGGCTCGGGCCAGGTAATCGGCGTCGCGGGACAGCGGCCAGGGCAGCCAGTCGCGCGCGAGTTGCACCAGCCGCAGGGCGGCTTCCGGCAGGGGCAGTAGGGCGTCGGCGGGGGGGATTCGCGTGCGGGGTTGGGGACTGTCGGACATGGCCGATGCCTTTCGTCGGCGGCCTTGTGGGGAAGAAGCGGGGGAAGCCGGCAAGGCTTTCCGGGGTTCGGGTGTACGGCCCTATCCCCCGCAAGGGCATTGTAGCGGCCCGCGGGTCGGCTTGGCCGTCCCGGACGCGGCTACGGGGCGGCTGTGCGTCGCCAGGGGGTCCGACGGGTTTTTGATACGTCTTTGGTTGTCCTAATCCGGCGGTTTCTGACAGCGCCTTTAGTTGCACCGTTTCGGACACAAATTGCCGTATCTGAGTTGCGTCCGAAACGCGTCGGCCGAGACCGGCGGCCCGACGGTCCTTGTACCGCCTTTAGTGGTACTGCCTTTAGTGGCGCCGAACGGCGGCCCGGCGGTTTCTTATACCGCCTTTAGGGTTCCCGAACGGCGGCCGGAACGCCGTTTTGGCTACCGCCTTTAGTCTACTTTTCCCGCGGCGTCGGCGTCGAGGCGCCGACCAGCGCCAGCACGGCCCGGCGGATCGCCCCCGGCAGTTCCGGCCAGGCGGCGACGACGCGGGCCAGGTCGGCGTCTTGGGGGCCGGCGGGTACATGCTGGGGGCCATGCGGCGCGGCGCCGTCGCCGGAAGTGTTGGCGGGCTTGGGGTTGCAATCAGCGTCCCCGCCACTCATAATCCCTTGGTTGCAGGTTCGAGTCCTGCTGGGCCCATTTAGAGGCTTTCTTTCCGGATAGCCTCTGGCCCAAAACTCTGCGGGAAACATAGTGGACAAACGTTCAAAAGCGTTGTTTTTCCAGTGAAATCTTCCCGGAGAGCCTTTTAGAGAGCACCGTATCCCGATCAGCCCGTGTGGCGCCGCCGCGGCAAGTTGCTCGACGGTCGCGCCGGCGGCGCTTTCCACGGAAGCCCCGTGACGTCGCAAGAGCGCTCCCCTGTCTTTGCCGTCGAAACGAAGAACACACCCTGGCAATTGCGATGCCGTAAGTCAACCATAATACGAATGGATCCGGCGCTCCCTTGCCACGGCGCTCGTTGCCCTGCCGCTCCCTTGTCTTCGCCCGGTTTCCGCGTCACAATACTCAGAGAGTTGGCGCCGCTTGAAGCAGCGCCGCGACCGCCCTTCCGGGGAAACAGGGACGGATCGCGGCCGGGAGTGCGTTTATGCGGAAGCGGCATGGTTTCACGCTGATCGAATTGCTGGTCGTCGTCGCCATCATCGCCATCCTCATCGGCCTGCTCCTGCCGGCCGTGCAAAAGGTGCGCGCCGCGGCCAGCCGCATCGTCTGCTGCAACAACCTGCACCAGATCGGCCTGGCGGCCCACATGTACCACGACGCCGTGGGCGCCCTGCCGCCGGTTCGCATTTGCCCGTCGCCCTGGCTCGGCGGCTCCGACCTCTACTGCGCCCAAGTTCCCTATCCGACCTACTACACCGGGCCGAATGAAGCCTGGTGGGCGCCCTACGACAACCGCCCCGGAACGACGCCGACGCAGGCCTTGCCGGACTACACGCCGAGCGGCCTGATTTATCCCTACGTCGAAAACAATCGTAAAGTCTTCCAGTGCCCCGAGGGCTGGGACACGACGCCCGGCAGCCCGACAGAGGGCCAGCAGTTCCAGGTCAGCTACGCCTTCAACAACGTCACCGGCGGACCCGCCGGAAAGCGCCTCACCGCCATCACCAACGGGACCAGCAACGTCCTCCTCGGCTGGGACCACAGCAACGTCCCGGCCTGCTCCTATGAGTACCCCAACACCTCCACGCTGGTCCCCTGGCCGTTCACAGACCCCGACGCCGGCTGGCACTACGCCCTCCGCCACGTCAACGTCTTCAACGTGCTCTGGTGCGACGGCCACGCCGGCGGCATGACCATGAACGACCTCCAGAACAGCCTCTTTTACGCCAACTGACGCGCCTCTCTATCCCCATTTGCCTCGACAAGGCTTCCGCGGAAGGATCACTGGACTTCGCTTCGATCCGCCTGTTATGAGACCGCCGTCGCGGGCGGCCCGGCGGTCGGGCCGCCGTCCCGGTCGCGCCCCAAGGACGTGCAGGATGACGTTCGACCGAAAGGGCGCGGCGCGGATCGCCGTCCTTCTGACGCTCCTGGCCGGCGGCGCGGCGAAGGCCGGCGTCCCGGCGTGGCTGCCGCGCTACGACGTCGTCATGGACGTGGACGTGGCCGGCGGTCGCGTTCACGTGCGGATGCGGGCGACCTGGACCAACCCGCACCCGACGCCGACCGATCAGCTCGTTTTCAACGCCCATTCCCACTACGTCGTCCCCAGCGCCGACTTCCCGCTCATGGCCAAGACGCTCGAACTCTTGCGCGTCAATCCCATGGACGAACTCGGCGAAACGGAACCGGCTTGTGAGGTCCATAAAGTCACTTTTGTCGGTCCCACCGCCCCCTTCCCCGCCCCGGCGGCGGACGGGTCCGCCCCCGTCGTGGGCGTCGATGCGCCGTTCCGCTACGAGGGCGAAACGAACACCACTCTCGTCGTGCCGTTGCCGCGGCCCGTCCGCCAGGGCGAGACGGTCAGCGTGGTGCTCGACCTCACCATGAAACTGCCGAAGAAGCAGGGCCGCTGGGGCCAGTGGCGCGGCGTCACCTTCATGACCAACTGGCTGCCGGTTTTCGCCTTCTACGGCGACGCCCCGGACGCCCGCCCCGGCGAAGAGGGCAAGCCGCGCCCCCAAGGCCAGTTCTGGCAGCCGACGCCCTTCGTCGCCTGGCACCTGCCGTTCTTCAACGAGGCCGGCGTCTACACCGCCTACATCACCCTCCCGGCCGACCAGCACGTCGCCTGCACCGGCTCCGTGGTAGACGACCGCCGCCTCGACGACGGCCGGCGGCGCCTGGTCGTCCAGGCCCGGGGCGTGCGCGACTTCGCCTTTCTCTGCAGCGCCGAGTACAAGGAGTTCGACACCGTCCTGGAGCCGCGCGTCGGGGTCAGCCACCCGATCCGCGTCCACGTTTTCGCCCTGCCGCAGCACGAACACTACGCCCAAAAGACATTGCAGATCGCCTGCGACGCATTGACCATGTACGGCAAGTGGTTCGGGCCGTACCCCTATGACGATTTCACCGTGGCCGAGTCGTTTTTCGGCTGGAACGGCAACCAGTGCGGGATGCTGGTGATGATCGACGAGCGCGTCTTCGGCCTGCCGCACCTGGCCGGCGGCTTCGTCGATTACCTCATTTCCCACGAAATCTGTCATCAATGGTGGTACAACGCCGTCGGCGTCAACGGTTACGCCGAGGCCTTCATGGACGAGGGGTTGGCCACTTACTTCAGCAAACGCCTGCTCAACCAGACGGTCGGCCGCGACGCCTGCATGATGGACTACCCCAAAGGTCTGGAATGGCTGCCGAACGTCCGCCGCCAGGACTACCACGCCTACGGCATGTACGGCACCTTCGCCCGCGCCGAGAACGGCCCCGTCGTCGAGGACATGCACGAGTTCGGCAACATCGTCAACCTCTTCAGCATGGCCTACGACAAGGGATCGCGCGTCATGGGCATGATCGAGGAGCGCATGGGGCCGGCCGCCTTCCTTGATTTCATGCGCGTCGTCTACGGCCGCTACCAGTACCGCGTCCTGCGCGTGGCCGACTTCCGCCGCGAGTTGGAGGAGTACACCGGCTATTCCTGGGAGACGTTCTTCCACGACTGGCTCTACGGGCCGGGCCTCACCGACTGGGCCGTCGAAAGCGTGACCGTGCAACAGCCGCCCCACTGCCGCAAACCCGACCTGTTCGCGTGGCGCAAGCGCCGACGCAAGGCCGACCCCGATCGGCTCGGCGACGCCGACGGCAAGACGCGCGTGGTGGTGATGCTGCGCCAGAAGGGGCCGATCACCGAACAGACCGATTTGGGATTCGCCGTGTCCTGTTCCCAGGGCTACCCGATCCGCGTCCCCATCTGGCCGCAGGCCGGCAGCTACCAGGGCGACGACCCCGTCCCCTACTCCGTCGAGGTGTCGCCGGATAAATCCGTCCGCGTCGAGGTGCTGCTGCCGGGGGAGCCGACGCAGGTGGCCGTCGATCCCGACCAGGTGCTGATCGACCGCGACCCGCTCAATAACTTCTGGAAGCCGCCGGTGCGCTTCCGCTTCTCGCCGGTCTACACCTTCCTCGACGAAACCGACTTAACAAACTATTACGATCGCTGGAATATCATTTACGGCCCCTGGATCTTCGGCTCGACCTACGACGACCCCTGGTACACGCGCTCGACGATGGTCGGCGCCCGCCTCGGCGCCTATCGCACGCAGGTGTTCGACGGCGGCATGTACGCGGCCTACCGAACCGACTACCGCGACGTGGTGGTGGGGGCGGACGGCCTGTGGGACCACGTGATCGACCCGCACGTGCAGGTCGGCTTCAACGCCGAGGAGCGGCTGACCACGATCCTGCCCGGTGAAGACCAGGCGTTTCGCGGCGTGGCGTTCGCCCGCTACATCTTCCTGCGCGGCGACAGCATGTATTTGCAGCCGTCGCACTACATCGAAGGGTTCACGGAGTATCAGCAGAATTTCCTGCCCTTCCCACGGGAGACGGTCCCCGGCGGCGAGCGCTTCGACGAGGAATCGACGGTCGGCTTGCACTACCGGCTCGACTTTTTGACCCCCTATTGGGACCCGGAAATAGGCTTTCGATTGGACACAGTGTATGAGACCGGCGTCGCCGGCCTGGAGGCGGTCCACGACCTGAACAAGCTGTCGTTGCAGCTTTCGACGGTCCACTATCTACCCGATTTGACGCCGGCGTTGAACGGCTGTCCGCGGCTGCAAGGGGTGGCCCGGCCGGCGCTGGAATGGCTGGCCGAGACGCGGTTGGCGGCGCGCATCTACGGGGCGACGGGCCTGCCGACGCGCGGCGAGTTTTTCACGCTGGGCGGCGACTCGCTGTTCCGCGGCTTCGACCAGTCGCAGCGCGAGGGCAGCACGGTTTGGGTGGGCAGCCTGGAATGGCGCGTGCCGCTGGTGAAGGGGTTGACGTGGGACGCCCTCGACCACGTGGTCGGGCTGCGCAACATCTACGGGGCGGCGTTTTACGACGTGGGCGACGCCTATTTGATGGGCCACTCCGTCGGGCCGACGGCGCACGCGGTCGGCGCCGGCCTGCGATTTGACGTGTCGTGGTTCGGCTTCGTGGAGCGGTCGGTGCTGCGCTTCGACGTGGCCCAGACCGTCAACGACAATTCGCCGACGCAGTTCATTTTCGCGGTGGGGATGCCGTTCTAGCCCTTAACCAAGCGAAGTCGCCCGCCTTCGGCGGATGATAATTCGGAGAAACCCGAAATCCCCGGGCGTTTCCGGTGTTGAATGAAGTATCTGCTTTCTCCAACACCAGTCGCCCGGAGGGATTTCGAGTGAAACCAAGCATACGGCGAAAACTGGACAACGGCAAGCGCCGGATCCAGCGGCGTCTGGACAGGACGGACCTGCGTGGTTGCTCCGAGCCCATCATGACCGCCTGCAACCTTCACTATGAGATCGCCGACCGAACCCGCGGCATCGCCAGCGGCGGCATCGGCCTCATGCATGCCCTCGCCCGCCGTCTCGGCCTCATCGACGCCCTGGACCGACGTCTGGAGCTGCTGAAGATCCACCTCCCTTATCATGAATCCGACCATGTGCTCGCCCTGGCCTATCTGCCCTTGTGCGGCGGCACGTGCCTGCAAGATCTGGAACTCCTTCGCCACGATGAAGTCTTGTTGGATGCCCTGGGCGCCCGACGCCTCCCCGACCCCACCACGGCGGGAGACTTCTGTCGCCGCTTTTCCCCGGACGGCATTCAGACCCTCCTCGACGTCATCAACGACACGCGTCTGAAAGTCTGGGCGGACCAGCCCCCGACCTTCTTCGAGCAAGCCCGCCTGGACATGGACGGCTTTCTGGTCGAGACCACGGGCCAGTGCAAGCGGGGCATGGACATCGGCTACGACGGCACGTGGGGGTATCACGCCTGTGTGCTGACCCTGGCCAACACCGGCGAAGTCCTGAGCATCGTCAACCGGCCCGGCAATCGGCCGTCGCACGAGGGGGCGGCGACGCTGGTCGATCAGGCCACGGCCGTGTGCTTCCGCGGCGGCTTTCGCCGCGTCCTGCCGCGGGGGGACACCAAGTTCTCGCAGTCGGAGCACCTGGATCGTTGGGACGACGATCCGCGCGTTCGCTTTATCTTCGGCTTCGAGGCGCTGGCCAACCTGAAGGCCATCGCCGAGGCCTTGCCGGACCGCGCCTGGCGTCCGTTGCAACGGCCCGCCCGCTACGAGGTCAAGACCGCCCCTCGCCGGCGGCCGGACAACGTCAAGGAAGCCGTGGTCGTTGCCCGTCAATTCGAGAACCGGCGTCTGCGCTCGGAAGAGGTCGCCGAATTCAACTATCGGCCGACCGCCTGCCGGAAGACGCACCGCATGGTGGTGGTGAAGAAGAATATCTCGGTGGAGAAAGGCGAGAAACTGCTGTTCGATCGGGTGGTGTACTTCTTCTACATCACCAACGAGTGGGTGGACGAAGCGGAGGAGATCGTCTTCTCGGCCAATGATCGCTGCGATCAGGAAAACGTGCTGGCGCAACTGGGCGGCGGGGTCCGCGCCTTGCATGCACCGGTGGACAATCTGGAGAGCAATTGGGCCTTCATGGTGATGACGGCCCTGGCCTGGAACCTGAAGGCCTGGTGGGCGCTGATGCTGCCGGAGCTGCCCGGACGTTATCAGGAAAAGCGCCGGGCGGAGAAACGCTGGGTGCTGCGGCTGGAATTCAAGACATTCGTGAACGCGTTTGTGCGCTTGCCGTGCCAGATCGTCCGCGGCGGCCGAAAGTTGATCTATCGCTTGTTGGGCTGGAATCCGCAGCAGCCGATCTTCTTCCGTTTGGTGGACGTATTGCGGTGCTGAAGCTGGCATCCATGAAGTCGGAGTCCGGATGCTCCGATCCCCCACGGCGCCTCGCGCCTCCGAGCAGGAAAGACGGTGAACGATAAACACCGAATGTTGGGTCGAGGCCGCGCCGCCCCTCGCGGAGCGGAACGGAGACGGTGCGCGAACGCTGACCCCGCCTCCCAAGGCCGGCCAGCCTCGGAATCTTCGCTTGTTTAAGGTCTAGCGTGGGAGGCAACGAAGGCGGATCGGCCCGACGCGCCGGCGCGGGCCGTCCGTCCACCGGTCGGCGTCCGCCTTCCCCTCCGCACTTTCAGCTTTTTCACGTTTCACGACATTCTTGTCCACTTCGAGGCCACTTGCGCAATTACCTATACAGTCTCGCGCCGCGCGCGGTCCCTTCTCTCCCCCATCTCCCCAAGGAATGACACCGATGACGCTCGCGGTAAAGATGTTCCGTGCAACCGGCGCCGACGCGGGCGCCCGATCCGAGGCGACCCCATCCGGGGACCCGCCGCGAACCGGCCGCCGACCTCAAGGCGTTGGCCGACCTGTTGGGGAAGGCGCCGCCGTCGGAGGATGCGGCCGCCGAATACCTCCGCCTGGGGGGACGACAGCCACGTCCGCACCTGGGGCGTCGCATCGGGCAAGACGCTCCTCGATTGTCCGGTGGCCCAGCCGGATTTGGGAAATCGTGGATACGCTTCTTACGATGGGACGTTCTCGCCGGACGGCAAGACCCTCGCCTCCGGTTCCCAAACCCCTCTTACGTCGAATTGCCGCCATCGATTACAATCCATCGTTGGCCGGACTCCTCTCGCCGGCCGCGGGGACGCCGGAGTAATGTCGATCCGGATGGCGCACGCACCGACCGACGGCCTTCCGCACGGGTACACCGTCCCGGCCGGCCTCTATGACGAAATGATCGCCGCCGGGGCGGTGCGGCCGCACTGGCGCGCCCTCATTCAAGGGCTGGACGCCCTCGGCTTCGGCGAACTGACGCGGCGCTGGGAAGAGGGCCGCCACCTCATCCGCGAAAACGGCGTCACCTACAACGTCTACGGCGACCCGCGCGGCATGGACCGGCCGTGGCAGCTCGACCCCCTCCCGCTCCTCATTTCCTCGCCCGAAGCCCGCTCCATCGAATCCGGACTCGTCCAGCGCGCCCGCCTCCTCGAGCGCATCCTCGCCGACCTCTACGGCCCGCAAACCATTCTCCGCGAAGGACTGTTGCCGCCCGAGTTGGTCCTCGGCCATCCGCGTTTCCTGCGGCCCTGTCACGGCGTCGCCGTCCCCGCCGGCCGTCACCTCATCCTCTACGCCGCCGACATCGGACGCGGCCCGGAAGGCTCGGTCTGGGTGCTCGGCGACCGCACCCAGGCGCCGTCGGGGGCCGGATACGCCCTGGAAAACCGCATCGTCCTCTCGCGCATGTTGCCGGTCCTGTTCCGCGACTGCCATGTCCAGCGCCTCGCCCTCTTCTTCCGCGCCTTCCGCGACGCCATCAAGGCGCTCGCCCCGCACAACCGCGACAACCCGCGCATCGTCCTCCTGACGCCGGGGCCGTATAACGAAACCTATTTCGAGCACGCCTACCTCGCCCGCTACCTCGGCTTCACCCTCGTCGAGGGCGGCGACCTGACGGTGCGCGACAGCCGCGTCTTCCTCAAAGTGCTAGGCGGCTTGCAGCCGGTGGACGTGATCCACCGCCGGCTCGACGACGACTTTTGCGATCCGTTGGAGCTGCGCGGCGATTCCTTCCTCGGCGTGCCCGGACTGGTCCAGGCGGTGCGCGCCGGCAACGTCGCCGTCGCCAACCCGCTCGGCAGCGGCCTCGTCGAGACGCCGGCGCTGCCCGCGTTTCTGCCGGCCCTCTGCCGACGCCTGCTCGGCGAGGAGCTGCGCTTGCCGTCCGTGGCGACGTGGTGGTGCGGCGACCCCGCCGGCCTGAGCCATGTCCTTGCCAACCTGCCGCGCCTGGTCGTCAAACCGACGTTCGTCCCCGCCCGCCGCGACCCGATCTTCGGCGACCGCCTCTCCGCCGTGGAACGCCAGACGGTGGCCGACCGCATTCGGGCCAACCCGCGGGCCTACGTCGGCCAGGAACAGCTGCCGCTGTCCACGGCCCCGGTGCTAGCCGGCGACCACTTCCGGCCCTGCCGGCTGGTCATCCGCGCCTACGTCACGGCCAAGGACGACGGCTTCGCCGTGATGCCGGGCGGCCTTACGCGCGTCACGGCGTCGGCCGACACGATGGTCGCTTCCATGCAGTCCGGCGGCGGCAGCAAGGACACCTGGGTGCTGTCGTCCGGCCCGGTCAGCACGTTCACCATGCTCAGCACCGTCGTGCGGCCGGTGGAGTTGAGCCGAGGCGGCAGCGACCTGCCGAGCCGGGCGGCCGACAACCTCTACTGGCTGGGCCGCTACGGCGAACGGGCCGAGGGCACGGTGCGACTGCTGCGCGGCGTCGTGGTCCGCCTGACGGAAAACCCCGGCCTGGCCGAGGCGCCGGAACTGCCGAGGCTGCTGCGGGCGCTGACTTCCCTGACGAAATCGCTGCCCGGCTTCATCGGCGACGATGCGCCGGCGCTGCTGGCGGCGCCGGAAAAGGAAATTCGCTCGCTGATCTTCGACCCCCAGCGGTCGGGCGGACTGGCGGCCACGCTGCAAGCACTGCACCGCGCCGCCGGCATGGTGCGCGACCGCATCTCGGTGGACATGTGGCGCGTGCTGAGCGGCCTGCAGCTGGGCGGGGAGGACGACCCCCGGCGGACCTTGAGCGATATTTTGGACCTTCTGAACCGATCGGTCGGGACGCTGGCGGCGTTCGGCGGTCTGACGATGGAAAGCATGACGCGCGGCCAGGCGTGGCGCTTTCTCGACATCGGCCGTCGGCTGGAGCGATCCCTGCAAACGCTCGGCCTGCTGCGTTCGGCGCTGGCCACGGCGGCCGGCGTGGAAGGCCCGCTGCTCGAGGGCCTGCTGGAAGTGGCCGACAGCTCCATGACCTATCGCCGTCGTTATCTCAGCAGCCTGCAAACCGCCCCGGTGCTCGACCTGCTGCTGGCCGACGAGACCAACCCGCGTTCGCTGGCCTTCCAGCTGTCCGCCCTGGCCGCCCACGTGGAGGACCTGCCGCGCGACCCGGCCCACGCCGCCCTCAGCCCGGAGCAGCACATCCTGCTGGCGGCCCGGACGGCGGTGCGGCTGGCCGACATGGACGTGCTGGCCCGGCCCGACGCCGACGGCCGGCGGACGGAGCTGGACGCGCTGCTGGCCCGCCTGGAGGCGGAGCTGCCCGGCCTGTCCGACGTCATCACCCGCGGCTACCTCAGCCATTTGCAGGAGTCCCGCCATTTGGCGGCCCCCCGTCCCGGCCCCGAGCAGCCATGATCTACAGCGTCACGCACACCACCACCTACGTTTACAGCCAGCCGGTGTCGCTCTGCCACAACCTCGTCCACCTCACGCCGCGCACCACCTACCGGCAGACGTGCATCGTGACTTCCCTGGAGGTCGCGCCGCGGCCGGCCGTCGAGAGCGCCCACGTCGATTTCTTCGGCAACACCGCCCACTTCCTCACCATTCAGGAGCCGCATAAGTGTCTTACGCTGACGGCCCGCCACATGGTCGAGGTGCGCGCCGTTCCTGCCCCCCCCGCCGGGCGAGACGCCGCCGTGGGAGGCGGTTCGGGCGCGGCTGGCGCGGCCGGCCGACGCCCATACCCTGGAGGCGAGTGAATTTGTCTTTAATTCGGGGTCCGTCCACGCGGCCGGGCCGCTGGCCGACTACGCCGCCCCGTCGTTCCCGGCCGGCCGGCCGCTGCTCGACGCCGTGCTCGACCTGACGCGCCGCATCCACGCCGACTTCCGTTACGACCCGACGGCGACCACCGTGACGACGCCGTTGGCAGACGTGCTGGCCTCGCGCCGCGGCGTTTGCCAGGACTTCGCCCATTTACAGATCGGTTGTCTGCGTTCGCTGGGTCTGGCGGCCCGTTACGTCAGCGGCTACCTGCTCACGCAACCGCCGCCCGGCCAGCCGCGCCTCGTCGGCGCCGACGCCTCGCACGCCTGGCCGTCGGTCTGGTGTCCCGGCCCCGGCTGGATCGACGTGGACCCGACCAACAATCAGGCGCCTTCGGACAAGCACATCACGTTGGCCTGGGGCCGCGATTACGATGACGTCAGCCCGATCAAGGGCGTGATCCTCGGCGGCGGCGCCCACGACGTGGCGGTGGCGGTCGACGTGGTCCCGGCGGACGCGGGGGGGTGATGTTAAGGGCGCTCGGGCGAGCCGCGGCGCCAAGCAAGGGCGCGACGCCTCGCCCGGAAATCGGGCGGCCATTGTAAAAAGGTTAGGCAGAGGCGCCAAAGGCGAGACAGCCTCCATTTCAGCGTGCAACACCTAACTTGTTTCCCCGTGAACCTTTGGAAGAATCCGGTGTCCGAAAGGAAGGACTGGCGCCGCCTTTGCGTTAGAGGGGGAGCGTTCCCCCCTGGGATCGGCCGCCACGGACGAGCGGCCCGGCCCTCTCCGCGAATCCGGAACAGAATCACCGCCCCCCTGCCGGGACGGGCGCGGGCAGGACGAAATGTAACATGAACGACCGCATACGGAACACATTCGGCGGCGAATGTTCGGGCGCCTGGGTGGCCGACCGTGAGGTGACGGAAGTGCCTCTACTGCTGCCCACCTGGCAGGTGGACGCCCTGGCGACGGCGGCCCAGGACCGGGGTTTGACCACCGCCGAAATGCTGCGGAACCTGCTGCGCGATTTCATCGACGGACTGGAGGGACGGCAGTCCTTCCCGATACGCTGAGGCGGACCCGCCTCGCATAGCGAACTCCCTTGGACCCGCCAAGCGGCCCCCCGGTAACGCCCTACTGGGGAGCAGGCTAGCGGGTTTTTTCTTTTCCCCGGCGCCAGGCCCGCCTCAACGCGGGTCCGGCGGGGTCGGGTTCACGCCGTCCAAACCGATGTTGCTCACCTCCGGCACGCTCAGGTCGATCAGTTCCGGCTTCGGCGTCTGGGCCACCGCCTTGTTGCCCGCCGTGTCGCGCACCGTCAGCCGCAGGTAAACGCTCGGCGGCACGTTGGCCGGCGGCTTCCAGCGCACCGACCCCGTGTTCGGCAGTTCCGCCGCGCCGATCACGTTCCACGGGCCGTCCGGCCGCGCCTGGGCCGACCATTCCAGCGTGATCGGCGTGCTCGTCAGGTGCTTGTCAACCGCCTCCCACTCCAGGATAAGGGTGTCGGGCTGCGACGGGTCGGGCTTCGGCCGGATCAACTTGGCGACCGGCGGCGTGGCGTCCAGCTCGACGCGGACCTGCGGCGGCACGCCGGGCTGCGGGTCGGGCTTGCCCAGGCCCGCCTTGCTCTTTACCACCAGATAATACCCGTAGGTCACGCCTTCCTGGTTCAGCTGCAACGTCACCGAGCCGCGCACGGGGCCGGCGTTCAAGGCGTCCGGCGCCGTCGGCAGCATGGCGTTGGAATCCACGCCCGACTTTTCCCAGGTGGCCCCGTCGTCCGTCGTCACCCAAACATCCACGCCTCCCAGCCCCGACGGGCCGACCTTTCCCACGTCGAACTCCATTTTCACCGTCCGCTTGTTGACCACTTGCACCGGCGGCATCAACCCATGCGGGGCCGTCGGTGCGTCCGGTCCATAGGCCGGGCCGGGCGGAGGGGGCGTCGGCGACGGACCCTGAGTCTGCGAGTAGGCCACGACCTGATTGTCGCCTTCCCTGGCGACCATCGGCGGCGGCTCCGGCGTCACGGGGCTTGGCGGGGTTGACGGAGGCGGAAGGGGCGCGCGCGCCGACGCCACAGGGCCGGGCGCCGCGTCGGTGGTCCGGGGAACCCAGTTGGACGCATCCCGCGTCTGGTCCGACGTGGGCGCGGGCGGCGGATCGACCGGCGCTGGGGGCGGCGGCAAGGGACCGGCGGCGTCGGCGCTGCCCAGCAGCGGAGGCGGCGGGGGCGGGGGCGGGAAGGGCGAGGCCGCGGAGACCGACGCCCCGTTGGCGGCGGCGACCTGCTTGATCGCCGTGCCCTGGTTCTCGGCCACGTCCTGCACCTGCATTCGCACCGTCACCGCCGCCGCCGTCTGGAACTCGGCGTGCCCGGTCGGCCCCGGCTTAACCGCCACCGTCGTCCACGGCCCGTCGGCCGACTCGGCGTATTCCAGCTTTAACGTCTCCGGTTTGGGATGCTCCTCGGTGATGGCCCAGTCCACCTTGACCGTTTCGCCCTGGCGCTCCGCCTTCAATTGCACGTCCGGCCGCACCGTATCCACGATGATGCGCTGGCCGACGGGGGCGGCGTGAACGTCCTGCGGGGTCTGCCGGCCCTTCTGGTCGATGACGGCCACGGTGAACCAATAGGAACCGTCTTCGCGGGCGACGTATGGGAAGAATTCCTTGTCGGGCGTGGCCCGGCCTTCGAGGTTCCAGCTCTGGCCCTGGTCGTGGGAGACGTAGAGGTCCAGTTCGTGGATCTCGGCCCGGTGTTGGGGGTCGAGGCGGATGGGGATCTGGAACGCCTTCTGGTTGAGCTGCCATACGTCGGTCGGGGCGGCGGCCGTCAAAAACAGGCAGGTCCAGGTCATCGCTCCCAGGGTCATTGGCGCGTCCTCCCCCGCCGGCGGTCTTCCCGGCTCCGAACCCGGCCGGCCGGCGGAACGAACCACTCGGCGCGAGCCTACCGCAAGGAATAGATCGGTTGTAACGGCCGGTTGGCTTGAGAAAAAAGCGGCGAAGGGGGAAATAATTCAAGAAATGGCCTCCGAGCCGGAAGCGTGAGCGACGGATGCGAACACCGTCGCTCACGCCTCCGGCTCGGACGGATCGCCTATTTTAGTAAGCGTCCCGCCCCGTCGCGGGATCCGGTCGGCCGCGGCGGCCCACGCCGCACCCGCACCGCCCCCGTTCTGATTGCGGTCGGTCGGGGCCGGCGTTATCCTGAAACGCCATGAACGATGTCACGAAGGTTCTCGACGCCATCGAGGCCGGCGACGCGCAGGCGGCCGCCCGGCTGCTGCCTCTGGTCTACGACGAGCTGCGCCGCCTGGCCGCGCAGAAGCTGGCCCAGGAAAGGCCGGGGCAGACGCTTCAGCCCACTGCCCTGGTCCACGAGGCCTACCTGCGCCTCGTCGGCGCCGACCCGGCCAAACCGTGGGACGGCCGCGGACACTTCTTCGCCGCCGCGGCCGAGGCCATGCGCCGCATCCTCGTTGAGAGCGCCCGCCGGAAGCGGCGCGTCAAACAAGGCGGCGGCCGGCAGCGACAGCAACTCCATCCCGACCTCGTCGCCGCGCCCGTACCGGACGACGACCTGCTCGCGCTCGACGCCGCCCTTGCCAGACTTGCCGAACGCGCCCCGGTCAAGGCCCGGCTGGTCGAGCTGCGTTACTTCGCGGGCCTGACCGGCGATCAGGCGGCCCTGATCCTGGGCGTCTCGCCCAAAACCGCCGACCGCTACTGGGCTTACGCCCGGGCCTGGGTCCGCCGCGACATGGAAGGCGGCGCCTCCCCATGAAAAACCCGGAAAATCGGTGACGCCGGCGACGCCGTTTCGTCGCATGGGGTACGGACCCGAACCGTCCCCCCACCCGAGGAACCGCCATGTCCGAAGAAGCCCTCTTCCAGGAGGCGTTGTCCCGATCCCCCGAGGAGCGCGCCGCTTTCCTGGAGCAGGCGTGCGCGGGGAGGCCCGAACTCCGGGCCGCGGTCGAGGCGCTGCTGGCCGCCCACGAGAAGCCCGGCAACCCGCTGGACCGGCCGCCGGCCGCGCCGGACCCCGGCGCCGCCGGCGCCCACACGCCTCAACCCGAGAATGCACCCCCGGCCGTCGTCGAGACCACGGACCACCGCCCCGACTCGGTTCCCGGCGCGGTCATCGCCGGCCGCTACACGCTCGTCGAGAAGATCGGCGAGGGCGGCATGGGCGAGGTCTGGGTCGCCAAACAGACCGAGCCGGTCAAGCGCAAGGTGGCCCTGAAACTCATCAAGGCCGGCATGGACTCCAAGGCCGTGGTGCAGCGCTTCGAGCAGGAGCGGCAGGCGCTGGCCCTCATGGACCACCCCAACATCGCCCGCGTCCTCGACGGCGGCCTGACGCCCGACCGCCGGCCCTTCTTCGTCATGGAGCTGGTCAACGGCCTGCCGCTGACCCGCTTCTGCGACGAGGCCCGGCTGGACATCCGCGGGCGCCTGGAGCTGTTCGCCTCGATCTGCCAGGCGGTGCAGCACGCCCACCAGAAGGGCGTCGTCCACCGCGACCTCAAGCCGGCCAACATCCTGGTCACCGTTATCGACGGCCGCGGCGTGCCCAAGGTCATCGACTTCGGCGTGGCCAAGGCGGTGTCGGGCCGGCTGACGGAAGAGTCGCTGTCCACGCAGTTCGGGGCGGTGGTGGGCACGCTGGAGTACATGGCGCCGGAGCAGACGGGCTTTTCGGGCGAGGACGTGGACACGCGGGCGGACGTCTACTCGCTGGGCGTGATCCTGTACGAGCTGCTGACGGGGCTGCGGCCGATCGAGGCCAAGCGGCTGCACAAGGCGGCGTTTGCGGAGATGATCCGCGTCATCCAGGAGGAGGAGCCGTCGCGGCCCTCGGCGCGGCTCTCGACGGACGCGTCGGCGCCGTCGCTGGCGGCGCTGCGGCGGATCGAGCCGAGGAGGCTGGCGAAGCTCTTGCGCGGGGAGCTGGACTGGGTGGTCATGCGGTGCCTGGAGAAGCGGCGGGACCGGCGCTACGAGACGGCCAGCGGTCTGGCGCGGGACGTCCAGCGTTACCTGGCGGACGAGCCGGTGGAGGCGCGTCCGCCGAGCGCGGGCTACCGGCTGGGCAAGTTCCTGAAACGCCACCGGGGGCCGGTGGTCGCGGCCGGCCTGCTGGTGCTGGCCCTGGTGGGCGGCGTCGTGGGGACCAGCTGGGGGCTGGTCGAGGCCCGCAACAAGGAAGCGGCCGCGGTGGCGTCCCGCAGCGACGCGGTGGCGTCCCGCAATGACCTAGCGACGAAGAACACGGAGCTGGTGCAGTCGCAGGCGGCCGTGGTCCGGAAGAACACGGAGCTGGAGCAGTCGCAGGCGGCCGTGGTCCGGAAGAACACGGAGCTGGAGCAGTCGCACGACCGGCTGGAAGGGGCGCTGGCGCGGACCTGGCTCAGCCCGTTGGCCGAGGCGCCCGGTGTCTTGAACAACTCCGAAGTCGGCGCGTTTACCGAACTGGCCGCAGCCGACGATCGGCTGGCGGAGCGTTTCGTGGCGGAGGCGCTCGGCAGCCCCCAGGGGATCCGCAAACTGCGAGCGCGCTCGGCATTCGCGCTGCAGGCCGCGGTGGGGCTGGACGCGCGGAGGCGGCAGGAGGTGGAGGGGCTGCTGGTGCGCGCCCTGGGGCGCCCGACCTGCCGGACGAATCGCGGGCCGGCGTGGCGCTGGCGGCGTCGGAGTTGGGAGGGCTGTCCCCCGCCGCGACGGCAGAGGTGGTTCAGACATTGCTTCAGGCTCTCCCCAGGACGAATGACGCCGAGGCCCTCGTGCAGCTGGCGCAGGGCCTGTCGGCGTTGGCAGCCCGCCTGGAACCCGGGGAGGCCGCGCGCGTGTCGGCGGAGGCCGCCGCCAAACTCACGCAGGCCATGGCCGGCACGAGCGACCACGCTGTCCTCTGGCGGCTGGAGCAGGGTCTGTCGGCGTTGGCGGCGCGCCTGGAACCCAGGGACGCCGCGGAGGCCGCCGCCAAACTCACGCAGGCCATGGCCGGCAAGAGCGAACCCGTGCTGCTGGCGCGGGGCCTGTCGGCTTTGGCGGCGCGCCTGGAACCCAGGGACGCCGCGGAGGCCGCCGCCAAACTCACGCAGGCCATGGCCGGCACGAGCGACCCCGTTGTCCTCATGTTTCTGGCGCGGGGCCTGTCGGCTTTGGCGGCCCGCCTGGAACCCAGGGACGCCGCGCGCGTGTCGGCGGAGGCCGCCGCCAAACTCACGCAGGCCATGGCCGGCACCAGCAACCCCGGCCTCTCGTATCTGGCGCAGGGCCTGTCGGAGTTGGCGGCGCACCTGGAACCCAGGGACGCCGCGGAGGCCGCCGCCAAACTCAAGCAGGCCATGGCCAGCACGAGCAACCCCAATGGCCTCTCGTATCTGGCGCAGAGCCTGTCGGCGTTGGCGGCCCGCCTGGAACCCGGGGAGGCCGCGCGCGTGTCGGCGGAGGCCGCCGCCAAACTCACGCAGGCCATGGCCGGCACGAGCGACCCCGTTTTCCTCATGTTTCTGGCGCAGGGCCTGTCGGCTTTGGCGGCGCGCCTGGAACCCAGGGAGGCCGCGCGCGTGTCGGCGGAGGCCGCCGCCAAACTCACGCAGGCCATGGCCGGCACCAGCAACCCCCGTGGCCTCTGGTTGCTGGCGCAGGGCCTGTCGGCGTTGGCGGCGCGCCTGGAACCCGGGGACGCCGCGGAGGCCGCCGCCAAACTCACGCAGGCCATGGCCAGCACGAGCGACCCCAATGGCCTCTGGTTACTGGCGCAGGGCCTGTCGGCGTTGGCGGCCCGCCTGGAACCCGGGGACGCCGCGGAGGCCGCCGCCAAACTCACGCAGGCCATGGCCAGCACGAGCGACCCTGTTGCCCTTATGTCTATGGCGAAGGGTCTGTCGGCGTTGGCGGCGCGCCTGAAACCTGAGCAGGCCGCCCGCCTGTCCGCGGAGGCCGCCGCCGCCTTCACCCAAGCCAAGGCCATGAACCGTGTCACCGTCACCGGTGATATCCTCGATCAGGCGCCGGTCCTGGCGGCAATGTTGGGCGATGACCGACGGGCCGAACGCGTCCAGGCGGTGGCCGCCACTGCCGGCTGTCTCCATGCCTGTCCGGGGCCGACCGGCGCCCTGGCGCTGCTGCTGCCGGCCGCCCAGCCCTTCCCGCGCCGGCTGTCCGACCAGGAGCTGGTGGACCTGCTCAAGCTGCCGTTCTTCGTCGGCGACGCGCGCCGCGCCGTCCTGGACCACCTGGGATGCCGCTACGGCCGCGCCTTCGCCGACCAGTGGGACTTCGTCCGCTTCGCGGAGGAACGGAAGCTCGGCCTCGACTTCAACCGACCGCCGTCACGCCCCTGACGCGCTGCAAGAGAACCGGAGCGACGTGCGGCGGAGCGTATCCACCGACACAATGTTGGCGCCGACCGGACGCTTACCTCTTTTACGCCACTCGTGCAACCTTCCGCCGACGGAACCATCGCAGAATCGGCACCGTGAACCGCCGTCCGAGCCGCCTGAGCCAATCGTCGCGCGTCGGCGGCGGCTGGGAGGTCGTCAGGTTGGGCCGGAACACCAACAGCAGCAGAAACGGCAGGTGCCACAAAACGTAGGCGCCGCCGTTGTCGGCGTACCAGAACTGAATGCCGAGAAACACCGCCGCCGACAGGGCCAGGACGTGGGCCAGGTTCTTCGGCGCCGGCCAGAACAGCGTCGTGATGACGAAAGCGGCGAAGAGGATGAACACCGGCAGGCGGTAGACCCAGTAGACGCCCTGCCAGACGCCGCGATCGGTCGGCAGCCACGGCTGCCAGCGGGCCAGTGCCTGGGCCGAGTGCCAGTCCTGCGTCCAGTAGCCGACCGCCCACAGGACGCCGGCGGACAGCGCCAGCGTCAGGCCGGCGAACAGGATAAACGACAGCAGGAACCGCCCCGCCCCGCGCTTCCAGTAGAAGCTCAGCCACACCGGCAGCGTCAGCACCGGGAACAGCACGCCGCCGGCCGCCAGGCCGAGAAACGCTCCTGACAGTATTGGCCGGCGGTAGCAGAAGACCGCCCACACCATCCACGCCATCGGCCAGACGTGGTCCCACCGGCCCAGGCCCAGCGCCGAGTTCGGCGTCAGCATGTAGGTGTAGGGCAAAAGGAGGTAGAACGTGGCCGCGGCCATGCCGGAGGCCACGTCTCCGAAATGCCGCCAGCCGATCATCACCAGGCCGACGACGACCGACAGGTGACACAACAGCGCCAGGGCGCGGGCGGTGCCGATGGGAACCGTGAAGCCGACCACCTCGCCGGGGGTTTGCGGCAGCGTCTTGACCAGCACCTCGTCGATCGGCGACGGGCCGGAGTCGATGAGGTCGGTGCGCGGCTTTTGCACGGCCACCCAGAGGAGGCTGACGAACAGGGCGCCGGCCAAACAGGCCAGGCCGGACAGGTTCAGGTTGGGACTCAGGGCCGGCCGGCGGACCAGGGCCAGGTCGGCGAGGCAGCGCAGCAGGAAGTAGCCGGAGACGGCCAGCAGCCAGGCGTAGCCCCAGCGGCTTTCGACCGGCGATTCCAGCAGCAGGAAACCGGGCGCGAACAGGAAAAGGGTGACCACGTCCCAGTTGCGGACGCTGAGCAGGCGCGAGAACTTCACGAACAGGGCCGCGGCCAGCACCAGGGAAAAATAGAACCAGGTGGCGGCGGTGGGCAGCCGGACGTCGAGAAAGAGCGAAAGGGGGTCCATGCGCGGGATTCCCGCCCGAGGGGCGTCGCCGATTCGTTCGGGTGTTCTCTATCGGCGAATTATAACGACCGGCGGCGGTGCGTCCTACGAAAAGCCCCGCCGCCGCGACATTTTTTCACGGGCGCAGCTTTTCCCCGGCCGGCGTCAGTAAACTACAATAGATGTAAGGACGCGGACCCCGCGCGAGGAGGAAAGACATGAGCCGCCATCCGATCCTGTCGGGCGAAGGAGTGACGACGCTGCCAGAACGGCGCGAGGAAACCCGCACGCGCCGGGCGCCGCCGTACAACGTCATTCTGGAAAACGACGACGATCACTCGATGCAATTCGTGGTGGAGGTGCTCTGCAAGGCGCTGGGCTGCTCCGTCGAGCGGGCCGTGTTGTACATGATGGAGGCGCACACGTCGGGCCGAGCCGTCGTCTGGACGGGGCCGAAGGAAGTGGCCGAGTTGAAGGCGGAACAGATCAGCACCTTTCACGAGGTGCGCGCCTCCGACGGCAAGAAACTCGGTCCGGTCGGCTGTACGATCGAGCCCGCGCCCGGCGCGTAAGATTCACCACAAAGACACAAAGAACACAAAGAAGACAAAACGCACGGTTCGTACCAGATGCGCCCTGAAGCCCTCTTTGTCTGTCTTCTTTGTGTCTTTGTGTCTTTGTGGTGAAATCTCTTACGGCTTTGCGAAGGCCGACTCGTCCGGCTTGGACGGGAATTTGTACGAGGCGGAGGTCAATTCCGACGCCTTCTTGCCGTCCAGCGTTTCGACGACCCGCGTCGGCAGCACGACGCCGTCGAACTCCTTGTGGCCGCCGAACAGGTATTCCTTGACGAGGCTGACCCCCGCCTCGTCCGAGTTCCGTTCGATCTTCACCAGCAAATGGCTGTGGGCGTCGAAGTAGAGTTTGGCGTCGGCGTGGCCCTTGCTCGCCGCCTTGACGCCGACCGCGGACTGGCCGTTGACCTTGATCTCCGGCAGCGGCGTCAGTTCGACGCCGTCCTTCTTCAACGGCAAGAGCGTTTCCAGTCCCAAAATGTAGATCTCTTCGCGCAATTCCTTCAGCCTCTCCGGGCCGAGGTCGGACACCATCCCGCCGATGGACTGCCATCCCTTGTCGCCGTTGACCGCCATCGTGAAGTGGAGCGTCTTCTCGATCTCCACGGCGTCGCGCCACTGATTCGGCAGGTTCCACATCATTTCGTCGGTGAACTTCACATCCTTGCCGCCCTGGACCATGATCCCCTCGCCGGCGCGCACGGCCGTGCGCGCCTTGTTCAGCGCGTTCCTCGCCGCCTTGCGCCTTGATCGCCTGGTCAACGATGGCCAGGGCGTCCGCACGGTCGCCGGCGTGGCCGAGCGCCGCCGTCAGGCAAACCAGCGCCGCCGCAAGAGTCGTTCGCATCCGTTCCTCCCGTGAGCGTTCGGCCGGGCGAGTCCCCTTCCGTTGTAGGGCCGTCGCGCGGGGCCGTCCACGCCGGCGGGGCGTCACGACCGCCGCCGCCGCGACCACGGCGACTCCGCCAGCCGGAAGCCGTTGCGCCAGTGCCAGAGGGTGCTCGACTCGTTGCCGAGGAGGAACGTGCTGGCCAGCTCGGCGTAGCCGAGGGCGAGCAGTTCGCGCGTGGCGGCGCGCAACAGGGCGGCGCCGGCGCCCTGTCCCGCGGCGAACGGATGCACGAAGATCCAGGTCAGGTGCGGCCGGCCGAGGCGTCGGGCCACGGCGTCGGGCGGCGGCGGCTCGCGCCACTCGAAGGCCCGCCAGTCGTCGAGGTCGGCGGCCGGCAATAGCGTGACCAGGACGCCGCCCACCGGACCCTTAAAAGAGTCCATACAGGCGAGAAGACTGGCTTGTTCGATAAGCGGCCCGTCGCCGCCGGTGCGGCAGCGGTCGAGGATGGCGCGGGCGGCGGCGCGGCGCTTGCGGTCGCCCAGGCCGAGGAACGGCGGCCGGTCGCGGAAGGCGGCGGAGAAGAGGTCCGTAAGGGTGCGCCAGTCATCCGGCTCCAGCGGCCTCGTCGTCACGCCGTCGGCGTCGGCCGCGTCGTCGGCCGCCCGCAGGTCGAGGAGGGCGTGGTACGTTTTGGGCCGCGGCGTCAGCCACGTCTGGCCGTCGATGTATTCGTACTTGTACGCCGGGTGGCGCGGCAGCTGGTGGAACTCGCGGATGCTCATGCGGATCTTCACCAGGCGCATGCACTTGGACCACATGCGGCGTCTCCCGAGGGCCAATCCGAACGTCCGCGGTCCAAGGTATCGAAAAAGGCGCATCGGCTCCAGCGGGAAGGGCGCCGGACGGCGCTCCGTGGCCAACCGCCGCACCGCCCCGTACAGTGCCAGGGAGCGTGCCTTTCCCGACCCCTGACCCCTGACCCCTGATTTCCCCCATGAAAGTCGGCCTCGTCGGATACGCCGGTTCGGGCAAGAGCACCGTCTTCCAGTGGTTGACCGGGGCCAAACCCGACCCGGCCAAGGCCCAGATGGGTCAGACCGGCGTGGCCAAGATCCCCGACCCGCGTCTCGACCTGCTGACGGCCCGCTTCCAGCCCAAGAAGACCACGCCGACCGCTCTCGACTTCCTCGACACCCCCGGCCTGATGCCCGACGAGCGCCGCGACAACCCGCGCCGCCTCGGCATCCTCCGCGAGTCCAACGGTCTGCTCGTCGTGCTCAACGGCTACAGCGAAGGCGACCCGGCCGGCCAGCTCCGCCGTTTCCGCGAAGAGTTGATGTTCGCCGACCTGGAGATCGTCGCCGGCCGCATCGGTCGGCTGGAGGACGGGCTGAAAAAGCCGCGCCCGACCAAGCAAAAGGAACAGGACCAGCTGGAGCTGTCGCTGCTGCAACGCATCGGCGCCGCCTTCGAGGCGAACCAGTCGCCGGCGTCTCTCGGCCTCAAGGAGGACGAGGAAAAGGCCATCCGCAGCTTCCAGTTGCTGACATTGAAGCCCGAATTTATCCTGGTCAACATCGGCGACGACAAAGTGAAGGCGCCGGTCGCGCCGGAGCTATTACAGGCGGCGCCGGACGCCATACAGGCGCCGGCAAAGCTGGAACTGGAACTCGCCGACCTGTCGGAAGAAGACCGCCAGATGTTCATGCAGGACCTCGGCGTGACGGGGTTCATGCGCGACGACGTGCTGCGGGCGGTGTTCAAGGCGATGGGACAGATCGTGTTTCTGACGGCCGGCTACGACGAGTGCCGGGCGTGGGCGATGCCGGCGGGCGGCGACGCCGTGGTGGGGGCGAGCCAGATCCACACCGACCTGGCGCGCGGCTTCGTGCGGGCGGAGGTGCTGGGCTGGGCCGACTTCGTGAAGCTGTACGGCGAATCGAAGACGCGCGTCGGCGAGTCGATGAAGGAGGCGCGCACGGCGGGGGTGCTGCGTCAGGAGGGCAAGACGTATACCGTCAAGGACGGGGACATTATGCACATTTTGGCGAGCACATAGAGGCTATTTGTCGCCTTCGCTCAATCAAAGTACCGGAACCGCAGGATGCAGAAGAAGGCGTTGATCGCGTCCTTGAGGCCGATCTTCTTGCCCTCCTCGTAGGTGCGGCCGCTGTAGCTGATCGGCGTTTCGTAGACCCGCCACGCCGGCTTGCGCTTCCGCGCGATCTTGGCCGTGATCTCCGGCTCGAAGCCGAAGCGGTTCGACTTGAGCGTGATCCCTTGCAACACCTCGCGCCGGAACACCTTGTAACAGGTCTCCATGTCGGTCAGGTTCAGGTCGGTGAACAGGTTCGACATCAGCGTCAGCACGTGGTTGCCGATGGAGTGCCAGAAGTACAAGACCCGGTGCGTGTCGCCGATGAAGCGCGAACCGTACACCACGTCGGCCTTGTTTTCCAGGATCGGCTGGATCAGTTTCGGGTACTCCGACGGGTCGTATTCCAGGTCGGAATCCTGCACGATAATCACGTCGCCGGTGGCGCGGCGGAAGCCCTCGCGCAGCGCGGCGCCCTTGCCCTGGTTGTGCGGCTGGTAGAAGACGCGCAGGTCGTCGCACTCGGCCTCCAACTCCTTGAGGACGGCCCGCGTGCCGTCCGTGCTGCAATCCTCGACGATGACGATCTCTTTCGGGATCGGCACGGCCCGCACGCGCCGCACCACCTCGCGCACCCAGCGCTCCTCGTTGTAGACCGGCATCACCACCGAGAGCTTGAACCCTTCAGGGATAGGGTATATCCCCAACTGACGACACGCCGGCTCGCCCAGCAGGCGGCGCAGCAGCGCCTCGCGTTCGGCGGGGGACTCCGGGACGGGCCAAGGGCCGCCGTTGCTGACGTGAGCGGCGTGCATTCCGTTGGTCGGGATCATCATCCTGTTCTCGCCTCGCGGCCCTCCGCGTCCGGTTCGGAACGGGAACCGGCGACGAAGTCCGTTTAGCAAACCGCCGGGCGCGGATCAAGGGGAAGCGCGGCGGGACGACCGCCTTGACGTTGACATTCCCCGCCGGCCGACATACCGTCAGTCGCCGTGAGGCGGCGGCAAGGCGGCCGCGGCCGAACGGACGAGTCTTCTGGCTGAACGGAGTCGAGAATGGCTGCATCCCCGACGGCGGGCGTCCCCCTGTGCGACATTCAGGCCCAGTTCCGCGAACTCCGGCCGCAGTTCGAGGCGGCCCTGGCCCGCGTGCTGGAGTCCGGGCAGGTGGTCAACGGCCCCGAGGTGGCCGCCCTCGAAAACGAGGTCGCCGGCTACTGCGGCGTCGCCCACGGCGTCGGCTGTGGATCCGGCACCGACGCCCTGTCGCTGGCCCTGCACGCCCTCGAAATCGGCCCCGGCGACGAGGTCATCCTGCCGACCTTCACCTTCTTCGCCACGGCCGGCTCCGTCTGCCGCACCGGCGCCCGGCCCGTCTTCGTGGACATCGACCCTGTCAGCTACAATCTCGACCCGTTTCAGGTCGAAAGCAAGGTCACGCCGCGAACCCGCGCCGTCCTGCCGGTCCACCTGTTCGGCCAGTGCGCCGACATGGAGGCGCTCTGGAACGTGGCCGAGCGCCATGACCTGATCGTCGTCGAGGACGCCGCCCAGTCGCTCGGCTCCGAGTACCAGGGCAAGCGGGCCGGCAGCCTCGGCGGCCTCGGCTGCCTGAGCTTCTACCCCACCAAGAACCTCGGCGGCTTCGGCGACGGCGGCATGGTCGTCACTGGCGACCCCGACTGGGCCGCCCGCATGGCCTGCCTGCGCATGCACGGCATGGAACCCAAGTATTATCACAAGTTCATCGGTTGGAACGCCCGCCTCGACGCCGTGCAGGCGGCCCTCCTGCGCGTCAAACTGCCGCACCTGGACCGGGCGATCGGGGCCAGGCAGGCGGCGGCGCGCCGCTACGACGGCCTGATCGAGGAATACCACCTCGGCCATTTCCTGCGGCGGCCGGCGGTGCGGCCGCAGCGCCGGCACACCTTCAACCAGTACGTGGTGCGCGTGGCCGACGGCGAACGCGACGCCCTGGTGCGCTGGCTCAAGTCCGAGCGAATCGGCTGCGAAATCTACTACCCGGTCCCGCTGCACTTGCAGGAATGTCTGGCGCACCTCGGCCACCGTCCGGGCGACTTCCCCGCCGCCGAGGAGGCGTGTCGCTGCGTACTGGCCCTGCCGATGTTCCCGGAGATCACCGTCGATCAGCAGCGGCGCGTCGTCGGCAGCTGCGCCTCCTTCCTGCGCACGCGCGGCCGCATGGCGGCGTAAGAGTCTGTTCCGGAAGCCCCTCGCCCCTCGGGGGAGAGGGGTTGGGGGTGAGGGGGAATAGCCTGAAAAACCATACCCCTCACCCCCAACCCCTCGCCCCTTGGGGGAGAGGGGAGCCGTAAGGAACCGACTGTAGGCGGCGTACTTCTTCTCCAGGGAGAACTTGACCTGGCCCCGGTCGGCGGTGAACTCCGCCTTCTCCTGGCCCTTCAACTGGACGTAGAAGCTGCCGCCGGTCAGGTCGCCGTTGTCCTCGCCGATCTCCAACAAGAAGTCCTTGCCGTAGTCCTTGTGCTGCTCATTGGGCGCCCAGGCCGGCGGCAAGGCGGCCTTGAAAATCCGCTGGGCGAGGTCGTCGATTTGGTGGGTGCGATGTCGTTTCATCAGCCGCCCTTTCACTCCGCCCCCTCCGGCTTTTCTTCTGCCGACCGGACCAACTCGTCTTGCGTGACGGCGTAGCTCTTGAGGTAGCCACGCTTCGACGCCGGCTTCTCGTGGGGGTAGATGTCGATGGTCAGGAGGAAGATGGTCTTGTGGTTGTGTGTCAGAAAGGGCACCGAGTGCTCCTGCCCTTCCAGAGCAAACTTCAGGTCTTCGGGGCAGGTCTTGAAGATCACGAGATAGCCGAACGGCTCGTTATAGTCGAGCGTGTACTGGTAAATCTGGTGGTAGCCGTGGCAGATGTACGGCTTGCCCTTGCCCTTCTCCGGGTTGAAGATTTTGGCATCGGCGATCAGCGGGTCGTCGCTGTTCTGGGCGGCGACCATATCCACCTTTCCCGACTCCGAATACGGCTCGATGGTCAGGTACACTCCCTGGTCGTGCAGGTACTCGTACAGATCGAAGGCCAGAATCTCCTCCCCCTTGGACGTGTCACTGTTCCAGAGGTCGTATAGCCGCCGACGCTGAAACGACTCGCACTTGTGCTTGTACCTCCGCAGCAGGGCAAGGATCGCCCCCTGGTCGTCCATCTGCTCGTCCAGGTACTCGTAGACGGGTTCGACATACGCCGTCTGGAACGCCTGCACAGCAATGTCGTTGTCTGCGGTGGTGTGGTGCCATCCGACCTGTACCTCTGTCATCAGGTCAGTGGACTCCACACACTTCTTGAGAACCAGGTAGGCGAACGCCGCGTTCTGAGCCTCGTCGCCAAAGGAGACGACATCCATGTTCTCTATGCTTGTTTCCTTCTCCACAAACGGCCCCAGGTCGGGGAACCTGACAACCAATTCTTGCAGGATTCCTGCCAGCAAGAGGTTCGAGTGGATGAATGCCCAGAAGTGCTGCAGGGTGGCGTGGAAAATCTGCCAGGAAACGGCGTTCAAGCGTCGCACCCGCTTCTGGAGCTTGTACCGCAAGTTCTGGTAGTGTCCTAGGGTTGCGTTGCAATTCTGCACAATCAAGATAGCTAATACCGTCCATTCGGGCCCAAGATTCCGTCCCTAACTACTGGTGCATCATGACTGTACCTGCTACCATTGAACTCGTCCAGGAACCATCCGCCCGGTCGGATGCAGCTTACGCAACAGCTGTGGACCCTTCTTCCGTTGCCGACGGGCATCCGGCCCGCGAGCGGCATCTCTACGCACCGGGCGAGCTAGTGAGCCTGTGGGACATGCTGCGCATCTACGCCCAAGAGTTCATAGCGTTGCTGAAAATATACGCTAGAATCGAAGCCCTCGTAGACAATTCAGATATGGTGTATGCCGACCTACAGAACCCGTCTAGGCAGGAAAAGGCGCGCGAAGGACTGACAACCGCCGCATGCAATATGCTGGACACGATGCAGCCAATATGCGAGCGACTGGAGTTGAAATATACGCTATGCAAAATCGGCCGGATGCGAGAGCAATTCGGCGATAAGGCGCAGAAACTCTCAATACTTCACGCATCCGTCAAAGACCTTGGGGATCTCGTCGATGACGAGTTGAAGGATCGCATGTTCATGTTCGTTCCGACCGACCAGGCAAGATTCCTTGCCCAAGAGTCGCCTCCGTTCGGCGAACCCGTGCGGGAGAAGTTCCCCGGAGTAACAGGGGATGTGATGGATGCAAGCCGGTGTCTCGGCGTTGGTTGCCCTACCGCTGCCGTCTACCACTTGATGAGAGTGGTGGAATTCGGTATCCGCAAACTATCCAAGCGGCTGAAGTTGCCAAAAGGTCTGGAAAACAGGCCGTGGGGCATCATCCTTCAGGCGGCAAACGGCGCGATACAGGCGTTGCCCTACACGACCACCAGGGAAAGGGGCCGACGGGATAGGTACTCTGAAGCAACGGCACACTTGAACAACGTCAAGGACGCTTGGCGCAACCCGACGATGCACTCAAAGCGCAGGTATAACCAAGAGGAAGCGGAGGCGATTTACGCCAACGTGAGGACGTTCATGATTTACCTCGCGGATAAAGCGTTCTGACAATCGATGGCCAGTCACGCCAGAAACGGCACGTCGCGCCCCGCCTCTCGTAACTCCTTCGCTGCGGCCCAGCGCAGCCGCTCTCGCATCCACACCGCGAGCGGCGCACCCGCCAGTTCCGCCGCAGCCGCGAACCCTTCCTTCTCTCGCTTCTCCATGCGCAGCAGTACACCCTCGCTCTTCGTCGCGGCCGAACCTTTACGCGGTCGGCCGCGTCCTTTCTTTCTTGTGTTCATGCTGTGATTGTATATCCCGAAAATACCGCGGTCAACATCCGCTGCTAACCTACCACAGAATATTTTTTGGATATACAATCGTGGGCGAAGAAAAACCCGCGAGTCCGCTGGTAACGGACTCGCGGGCAACCACAGTCAGGCGGGTTCCGCCCGAATGCAGCCTACGCAACCGCCATTCTACAGCGGACCCGCCCTTTCGGGAAAGGGTTCGCGCTCATGTTCTACCCTGATTGCCAGCGCCCGGCCCGGCGCTTCGGCCGGAACCGCAACGGTTCCCAGCGCTACCGCTGCAACGCCTGCGCCATGACATTCACCGACGAAGCGACGCGCCCGGCCGACCGGCGTTGCCTCTCCACCGACCGTGCCGTCTTCTGCCTTCGTATGCTGCTTGAGGGCATGTCCATCCGCTCGGTGGAGCGGCTTACCGGTGTCCATCGGGATACGATCATCGCCACGATGGTTGAGGCGGGCGAGAACTGCCAGCGGTTCCTTGACCGGGCGCTGGTGGGCGTCCCGGTTGACGACGTGCAGGCGGATGAGGTATGGGCGTATGTTGGCTGCAAAGAAAAGACAAGAGAGAGGCAAAATTAAGCCGAATGGTTCGGCGACGCCTACTGCTTCACCGCCATCGAACGGTCCACGAATCTGATTATCACGTGGCACCTGGGCAAGCGCTCGCCGGCAGATCGGAGTTGTTCGCGGAGAAACTGGCGCGTGCCACGGCCGGGCGGTTCCAGCTGTCCACGGACGGCTTCACGCCCTACCGGACGGCGATCCCGAACGCGCTGGGCTGGCGCGTGGACTTCGCGCGGCTGGTCAAGGTCTACGGGTTCCCAGAGGGCGACGACCGGCGGTACGGTCCGCCGGAAGTAGTATCGGCCGTTGCAACGCCTGCCTACGGCAACCCGGACATGAACAAGGTCTGTACCTCGCATGTCGAGCGGCACAACCTCACCGCTCGCATGATGATCCGCCGCATGACCCGGCTGACGAATGCGTTCAGCAAGAAGTGGGAGAACCACGAAGCGGCAATGGCGCTCTTCTTCGCCTTCTACAACTACTGCCGACCGCATATGACACTGACGGAGGCGGCGGGAACGAAGACGACGCCCGCGATGGCGTCCGGGCTGGCGGATCGCGTCTGGACAGTCGCGGAGTTGCTGGAACGAGTGAATTGATAAGTCAGGCGACGATCCCGCTCCCCAGCCGTCAGCGAATCCTTGAGCGGATCGACGAGCTTTGGGACGGCGTCAAATCTCGGATACGGGAGCGTCGCCTGATAAGTATACTGTAAGAGTGAAGGGCCGGGTCAGCAACGCAATCTTGGGACACTACCAGATACCCGGTGACCTCGGCCATGACCTGCACGGACTCGACCGCGGCGGTGCGCCCGGTGTATTCCTCGGAGTCCGTGACCTCACGCTGGATGGGGTAACTGACGGTGACGGTAGGCGGGGGCGGGGGCGGCCCTTCGGCGTGGTGCGCGCAGCCGGCCGGGACGGCACAGACGACGACGAGGAGCCAGGGAAGCGCGAGGCGGCGCGTGGACGGAAGGCTGGAAGGCACGGGGCACCGATTCGTATCCGCCGGGGAGGCCATGCAAAAGTCAAGCCTCCGAACCGCGGCGTCGGCTCCGATTTGTCGATATTTGCTGAACGCTGGTAGACGCCTCGCCAGACTTCTTCGCCCCGGATTGGGCGTCACTCCTTCCCTTCATCCACGACTGCCCGTTCCACCGCCACGCCGAGGGAGCGCAGCTTGTGGCGCAGCGTGGCCCGGCTCAGGCCCAGCAGTTCGCTCGCCTGCGTCTGGTGTCCGTGCGTCTGCCGCAGGACCCGTGTGAACAGCACACGCTCCACGGCGGCGATCACCTCCACGTAAAGCCGGCCGTCCGAAGTCCGCAACTCGGTCTCGATGAACGCCTGCAAGTCCAGCGGCGCGGCCGCGCCCGCCTCCGGCGCGGCCTCGTCGGCCGCCGACTCCAGCAGGTGTTCCGGCAGGAACTCGGCGAGCAGCAGGTGGCCGGAGGCGTTGAGCATGGCCTGCTTGACGACGCCCTGAAGCTCGCGGACGTTGCCGGGCCAGGAATAGGTCTGCAATATCTCCAGCGCCTCCGGGGCGAAGCCGCGCAGGTCCAGGTTCAGCTCGCGGTCGAACCGGAACAGGAAGAAGTGGGCCAGCTCCGCCACGTCCTCCAACCGCTCCCGCAGCGGCGGCACGCGAATCGACACCGCGCTGAGGCGGTAATAGAGGTCTTTGCGGAATCGCCCCTCGGAAGTCAGCTTTAGTAGATCCTGATTGGTGGCGGCGAGGATGCGAACGTCGGATTGGATGGTCTCGTGGCCGCCGACGCGCTCGAAGCGCTGGTCCTGCAAGACGCGCAGCATCTTGGCCTGCAGGGCCGGCGCCATGTCGCCGATCTCGTCCAGGAACAGCGTGCCGCCGTCGCACTGCTCGAACTTGCCGACGCGCCGGCGGTCGGCCCCGGTGAAGGCGCCCTTCTCGTGGCCGAACAGCTCGCTCTCCAGAAGCGTCTCCGGGATGGCGGCGCAGTTGATGGCCAGGAAGGGCCGGCCGGCCCGCTTGCTGTGCTGGTAGAGGGCGCGGGCCACCAGCTCCTTGCCCGTGCCGCTTTCTCCCAGAACGAGCACGTTCACGTCCTGCGGCGCCAGCCGGCCGATGGCCTTGCACATCTCCTGCATCACCGGGCTGCGGCCGACGATGCGGTCGGCGCGGTCGTCGGTCGGCAGCACCGCCGGCGTGCTCATCAGCCGGGCCGCCTCGAAGGCGCGGTCGAGCACCTGGCTGAGTCGTTCCAGATCGACCGGCTTGACGAGGTAGTCGAAGGCGCCGCCCTTCATGGCCTCGATGGCGGTCTCCGCGGTGCCGTGGGCCGTGATGAAGACCACCGGCCGCCGCGGGTCGCGGCCGTGGATCTCGCGGAAAAGGTCCAGGCCAGGCCGGTCGGGCAGCTGCAAGTCGAGCAGGATGACGTCGGGGGCGTGTTCGGCGATTTGGGCCACGCCTTCGGCGGCCGTCGCCGCGGTCATGCACCGTCACCCCCCCGGCCCCGAAGACGCGGCGGAAGGAGTAGCGAACGCTTTCCTCGTCGTCAATGACTAATAAGCTCGCCATTATGTTCCTCCACGGGCGGCGGCGGCGGCAGAACGACGGCGAAGACCGCCCCACCCCCCGGCCGGTTGGCCGCCGTGACGTCGCCGCCGTGCTCCTTCAGGATGCGGCTGGACAGCGACAGCCCGAGGCCCGTCCCCGTCGTCTTGGTGGTGGCGAACGGCGTGAACAGCCGCCCCGCGATCTCCGCCGCGATGCCGGCCCCGGTGTCCGTGACCGTCAGCCGGGCGCCGCCGCCCTCCGCGGATTCCAGCGCGACCCCCAGCCGGCCCCCGTGCGGCATGGCGTCCAGGGCGTTGAGCAGCAAGTTGACGAGCACGGTGCCGAACTGCCCCTCGTCCACGAAGCCGACGACGGGATGGTCCGGCGCGCGGACGACGACCTCGACGTTTTGCCGCTCCGCCCGGGCGCGGGTGAGGTCGCAGGAGCGGGCAACGACCTCGCGCAGGTCGCAGAGGCCGCGCCGCGGCGCCGGCAGGCGGGCGAAGTCGAGGAAGCCCTGGACGGTCTGTTCCAGGCGGGTGACTTCGCGGTGAATGATGCGCAGGTCTTCGTCGTTCAGCGGCGTGGGGTTGCGCGGCCGCAGCGCCGCCTCGACCAGCATCTTGATGCTCGTCAGCGGGTTGCGGACTTCGTGGGCCACGCCGGCGGCCAGCTGGCCGAGGGCGGCCAGCTGTTCGGTCCGCAGCAGGTCGCGCTGGTGTTGCTGGACGCGCTCCGTGACCTCCTCGACGCGGCGGACGATGGCCTGCATCTGCCGGTCGAGCGAGTGCAGGTCGCCGCCGGACGCCACGCTCACGGAACCGACGTCCTGGTCGAGGCGGCCGGCCAGGTCCTTGACGCGGACGCTGAGGCGGTAGATCGACTGACTCAGGGCGCGGGCCACGCCGTATCCCGTCGCCAGCCCGCCGACGGGTCCTGCCAGGCCCAGCAGCAGCATCGCCCAGCTCGCCTGGCGGCTGACGCGCAGGCTCTCTTGCGCCGTTTGCGCCATCTGCTGCTTGTTGACGCTCACCAACTCCTCGCAGCGATTGACGACCTGGTGAATCGGATGAGAATCGACGAGCTTCCTGAAGTAGGCGGGGGTGCGGTTGGCCGCGGCGCCGGCCCGCAGCTCGGCCTGGCCGTTCTTGTAGCGCTGGTAGCTTTCCTCGATGGCCCGAACCTCGTCGGCGTGGCCGGCGCCGCGGGCCGCGTCCAGCGCCTTCTCGAATTCGAGCTGGTCGGTGGCGATGACCTCCAGGTCGCCGCGGGCCGGGTCCATGAGGTAAAGCAGGTTGTGGTGCCGCAACTGCCGGACGCGGATCTCCAGCTCCTGCGCGGCCTGGAGGCTGGCGACGTTGCGGGACAGGATCGTATTCAGGTCGTATTGAAGGTGGCTAATATAGCCGACGCTGGCGAGGCAGGCGGCGAACAGCAGCAGGCCGATGACGACCGCCGGCGCCGTGACGCGAAGCAGGATCTTGTGACTCACCCCCACCTCCTCCCCTCCAGGCATCACAGCACACGACGGGGGGAGTATCAAGTCCGGCTTGCCGTTGCCGCCGGCCGGGCGCGCCGGCGGATCGAGGCGGGGTCCGGCTTACCAGCCGGAGCTGATGTAAAACGGGTCGGTAGGGTCGGGCTTCCAGTTGTCGCGGGCGGGGGCCACGCCGCCTCGCGGCGCATTCAGGTACGGAGCGATGTAGAACGGGACCGATGCGTCAAAGACGTTCGCCGCCGCCGGGTTGTAGTAAAAGGCGCGGTCCTGGTTGGCCGCGTTCGGCGCCGCCGGGTTGTAGTAAAAGGCGCGGTCGCCCGCGGAGGCTCCTTGCAGGTTCAGCGACACGGTCGTTTCTTGTCCGGCGCGGACAACAATTTGCCGCTCGACGGTGACGGCGTTGCCGCCTTGCGCGAAATGGGCCTTGAGAACGTAGTGAAATTCCTTGCCCTTTTCCAGCGGCGGCGTAACGAATGCGCGGTCGGCGGAGGTCGATTTCGTGGCTTCACCGTCGAACGTCAGCTTGGCGTCGGCGGGCAGCATCACATGGATGGTCGCGGGGGCTGCGTCCGTTTTCGCGTCGTGTTTCGGCGCGGCTGCCCCGGCCCGGGGCAGGCCGAAGGCGCCCAGGGCGAACAGGGCGGTCACCAGAACGGGTCTCATGGCATACTCCCTCCAGGCGGTTACGAAAGGTAGAAAGGGTTGCGGAGCGCGCAGCGCTCTTCCCGAATTCTACTTCGTATCTTCACCATTTGCCAGCGCGGCAATTTTCATGCCCTTTGCAGCGACGGCAACCGGCGCGTCCGATTCGGCTTGAGGGAGAAAGAGAACCGTTAGCGCGCCGGCGCCGATTCTGCGGCCGCGTCGCCGCCGACGTTGACGAACACGTCCATCTGCTGGCCGACGTAAATCGGCCGGTCCTTCACGTCGAGGGAGTAGATGACCTCCAGCACCCGCGTATCGACGCGCTCCGTGTTGTCGCCGGTCAGCGACTTTTTCGGGATCACATAGGGTTCGACGCGCACGAATTTCAGCGGGTAGGAGATTTCCGGCGTGCCGCGGAGGCTGCCGCGGGCCGGCGCCCCCTCGCGGAAGCGCGGCGCGTCGTTTTCGTCGATGTCCACCCGGACGTGCAGGGGGTGCAAGTCGCCCATCAGGATCAGTCCCGAGCCGCCCAGGACGGAGACGTACTCGCCGGGGCGCACGTTGACCTGAAGGATCGTGCCGGCCGACGGCGCCCGGATCTCCAGCAAGTCCAGCGCGGTTTGCGCCTGCCGGACCGTCGCCTCGGCGACCTGCCGCTGCGCCTGGGCCAGCCGCCAGGCCTCCTCGTCGGCGATGCGTTGCTGGTCCGAAACGGCCTCACGAGTGGTCGCCAGATCGCGCCGGTAGGCGTCCGCGGATTGCAGTTCGGTCGCCCGGGCGACGCCCACCTGGGCCTGGTTGACCCCCAGCTGGGCCTGCGCCTGCCGCTTGTCCAGCTCGACCAGCAGGTCGCCGGCCTTCACCTCGTCGCCGATCTTCACGGGGACCCGGACGACGAGGCCCGCCACCTGCGAGCCGATGGAGACGGCGGACGTGCCGCTGGCCTCGTTGGCCGGCTCCACAATGCCGGCCCCCGCCACGGTGTCGCCGAACGGCGACCGCGACGGCTCGACCGGCGGCGGCGGCTTGGGCGGCGCCTGCTGCGCGCTCACCACGTGGATGACGGCGAAGCCCAGCATGGCCGCCGCCAATACGGGTATCAAGAGTCTTGAAAGTAGCTTTTTCATGTTTACGCCCCTTCCCGCTCAAGGATTCGGTCGCCGGCCGGCGTCTCCACGCGCTCGATGCGGCCGTCGCTCATGTGGATGATGCGGTCGCCGAACTCGAAGACGCGGTTGTCGTGCGTGACGACGACGACGGCCCGGCCCGGCTGCACGGCCACCTTGCGCAGCAGTTCCATCACGGTATGGCCCGAATGGGCGTCGAGGGCGGCCGTCGGCTCGTCGCAGACCAGCAGCTTCGGCTCGTGGACCAGGGCGCGGGCGATGGCGACGCGCTGCTGCTGGCCGCCGGACAGCTGCGACGGCAGCGAGTGCGCCCGTTCGCCCAAGGCCACCGATTCGAGGACGGCCCTGGCCCGCGCCACGGCCTCGCGGCGCCGCACGCCGGCGATCAGCAGCGGCACCGCCGCGTTCTCGGCCGCCGTCAGGGCCGGCAACAGGTTGTACTGCTGGAACACGAAGCCGATATTTTTACCCCGAAAATCGACCAGGCGCCGGCCCTTGAGCTTGCGCAGGTCCTCCCCCAACACCGTGAGGGCGCCGTCCGTCGGATCGAGCAGGCCGGCGATGATGGAAATCAGCGTCGTCTTGCCGCAGCCGGACTGGCCGACCAGCAGCGTCATTTGGCCGGCGGACACGTCCATGTCCACGCCGCGCAGGGCCATCACCTTGGAGTCGCCGTCGCCGAACTCCTTGGTCAGGCCGCGGCAGACCACGGCCCGCTGCAAGGCGTCGATGGAACTCAAGGTGGCCCGCGCCCCGGCCGCCGGCGGTGTAATTGTTTGCATCCCGTTCACCCTCGAAAGACGACGGCGGGTTCCAAAAACAGCACCTTGCGGACGCTCAACAGGCTCGACAGGAGGGCGATGACGGCGACGGCGGCCGCGGTCCCGGCCAGCACCTGCCAGGGCATGTAGAAGGCCAGGTGGTTGCTCAGGCGCGGCACGACTTCGCCGAAGATTGCCGCCAGCCCGACGCCGAAACAGTAACCGATCAGGCCGACCACGGCCGCCTGGGTCAGCACCATGCCGACGATGCGCCGGTTGCTCACGCCCATCGCCTTGAGCGAGCCGAATTGGTTCAGGTTCTCCAGCGTGAACGAGTAGAACGTCTGGCCGGCGATGGCGCAGCCGACGACGAAGCCGAGGCCGACGGTGATGGAGAAGTTCACCATGATGCCGGTGCGGCGCATGAAGTAGCCGAGCGTCAGCCACATGAATTCTTCGCGCGTCAGCGCCTTGAGGCGCGGCCGTCCCTCGCCCGGACCGCCGCCGCGGGTTCGCGTCTGCTCCTCGATGCGCCGGCAAACGACGTGGACGTCCACGCCCGGCTTGGGGTGGACCAGGATCGCCGACAGCACCTGACGCGGCTGCGGGATGAACTGGAGCGCCTGGTGATAGCGCGTATAGAGAATCGGAAACGTCTGGAAGGTTTCGGACGCCTTGCAGATGCCGACGATGACGGCGCGGTGGTCGTTCATCTCGAAGACGCGGCCGGTCCGGAGGGGTTCCTTGGGCCAGAGATATTTGTAGCCGTTCTCGTCCATGACAACCGCGTCGGGGATGCGGAGGTCGGCCAGCTTGCCGAGCACCATCCGGCGCGGCGCCCCGACCAGGGTGGCGTCGTCCAGGCCGAGCACGATGACCTGCTGGTAGAGACCCTTGGCGCCGGGCCGGCCGGCGTCCAGCTTCACGCGGCCCTGGCCCTTGTAGAACGGGACGGCCCAGTCCACGCCGGGCACGCCCTGCACGCGGTAGAGGTCGTCGTCGGTCAGCGCCTTCAGCTCGTCGATGAACTCCACGTCGCGGTCCATGACCCAAATGTCCGCATCGCCGACATCTTGAATCGTTGACGTGGTGCGCAGCAGCAGGCCGCAGCCGATGGACGCCTGCTGGGCGATGAGCAGGGCGGCGAAGGTGACGCCGGCGATGATGCCGAGGTACTTGGCCCGGTCGCCGGTCAGCATTTTCAGCGCGATCCAGGTCACGACGCCTCCCTTCTCAGCGGAACACCGACGCCGGTTCCAGCGTCAGCACGCGGCGCAGGCTTACCAGGGTCGAACCGGTTACGATCAGCGCGGCGGCGACCGCCGTGCCGACCGGGATCTGCCACGCCATGTACATCGCCGGCGGCACGCCCCGGATGCGCCACATCAGGATCTCTTCCAGGATCGACGCCATGCCGACGCCGATGGCGTAGCCGAGCGCGCCGACCGCCGCCGACTGCACCAGCACCATGCCGACGATGCGCCAATTCGTCACGCCCATCGCCTTGAGCACTCCGAATTGCTTGAGGTTGTCGATCGTGAACAGGTAAAACGTCTGGCCCGCGATGGCGGCGCCGATGATGAAGCCGAGCAGCACGGTGATGCCGAAGTTCACGGGGATGCCGGTGCGCTTCATGTAATAGGTGATGGTGCGCCACATGAAGCCGGACTGCGACAGCGCCATCAGGCCGGTGCGGTCCTGAATCCGGTCGCAGACCTCCTGCGTCGGCACGCCCGGTTCGCCCCGCACCAGGATGAACGACATGAAGCGCCGTTCCTCCGGGGCGTAGAAGATCGACCGGCTGTACATCGTATAAGCGATGGGATACGTCTGAAAACTCGGCGAGCTTTTGCAAATGCCGACCACCAGCGCCCGGCGGTCGTTCATCTCGACGGTCCAGCCGACCCGCAACGGCTGGCCGGGGAACAGGAACTCGTAGCCTCGCTGGTCGATGACGACGGCGTCCGGCCGTCGCAGGTCGCCGATGGAGCCGACGAGCATCTCGGCCGGGGCGCCGACCAGCGTCTGGTCGTCCAGGCCGATGACGCTGAAGTCCTTGTAGTGGCCGCTGTTGAGCTGGGCGACGGCCATGCCCTTGAAGAGCCGCACCGCCCACTTGACGCCCGGCACGCCGCGGACGCGGTAGAGGTCGTTTTCCGTGAGCGGCGTGACGTCCTCGATGAACTGGACGCTGGGGTCCATGACCCAGACGTCGGCCCCGCTGATGTCGCGGATCTGGCTGCTGGTGTTGCGCATCAGGCCGGTGAAGATCGACGCCTGTTGCGTCATCAACATGCTGGCGAAGGAGATGCCGAAGATGATGGCGTAGTACTTCGCGCGGTTGCCGGTCAGCATCTTGAGAGCGATCCAGGTCATCGCTTCCCCCCGCGCCCGGCGGGCTTCGGGCGCCGCATTAGCCCCAGCGCCGCCAGGCTGAACTCGGCGACGTGGTCGGCCACCACTTCCGGCGTGAGCCGGGCGTAGGCGTCGCCCAGCAGCAGTTGCACCACGGGCTTATCCTGCATGTAGAAAAGACACTGGCTCATGACGCTAAAGCCGGTCTGGTAAACCTTCAATGACGAAGCGTCGGACGGCAGCAACTCCGCCAGGATTCCGGTGAGAACCTCGGCGTTTGGCCGCACATAGTCGCGGACCCATTCGGCGCAGGCCGGGGTCGGCTGGGCCAGCTCGCGCATGACGAGGTGGGAATGCCAGGCGGGCTTGTCCTTCCGCAACAGCCGGCCGACCATCGTGCGGATGAAGTCGCGCAGCTTGACCTCCGGCGGCGTGCCGGGCGCCCACTCCGGCATCGGCGTGTCCTCGACCGAGCCGCAGGCGGCCTGTTTGACGACCTCGGCGTACAGCCGCTCCTTCCCCTGGAAGTAGTAGTTCACCGCGGAAATGTTGACGCCGGCGCGGTCGATGATCTCGCGCACGGTGGCGCCTTCATAGCCCCTCTCGGCGAAGATCTGTCCCGCGGCCTCCAGCAGCCGCCGCCGCGGCTCGTCCGACGACGCCATTCCCGTTCCCCCAGACAAAGGCATCAAACGGTCATCTAAAACAATCTTATCAAACGATCGTTTGAAAGGCAAGCGCGAAATGAGAAAAAACGGCCCGACGGCGGATTGTCTTGTCGCCGTCGGGCCGCCGATGTCGCCCGTCCCTTGGAGACCAACGTCCTTATTCGCCTCCTGCCAGTTTCTCCAGCGCCGGGATGCGCTTCTTCGCCTCGCGGCAGGCGTCGGCGTCCACGCCGTCGTCGAGCACTTTCCGCCATAGCTCCATCGCCTGCTTTGCCGCCGCCGGCCGCTCCTTGGCGTACTGCGGCGGAAAAGCGCCGGAGGCGTAGGCGTCCAGGGAGCGGGCCTGGGCGATCAGGAAACGCCGCTGCTCCGCGATGTCGTCGGCCTCCCACGGGTGTTCCTTCTTGCCGTCGTACTCCAGCAGGATTTTCTTCGCCTCGTCGGCGGCCGGCAGGTCGGGCCAGCGGTTCATGCAGCCCTGCAACAGCATCAGTCCGCTGTATAAGGTCGCTTTTATCTTCAACCGTTTCTTGCCCTCGGCCAGCAGCGCCCTGGCCGCGTCCTCACGGGTCGGCGCCGCGTCGCCGGCCAGGCGCATGGCGGGGTACTCCTTCGCCATCTCGCGCCGACGCCCCACGCCCTCGTCGAGCCACTTCACCGCTTCGGATAGTTGCTTTTCTCCGGGAATGCCGTGGCCGAGGCCGGCCTGTCGCCATACGCGAGCCCGCACGCCGACCTCCTTCAGGAACGGCCCACGCAGACGCTCCACCTCGCCGCGGTTGAAGTCGTTGTCGCCGGTCATCAGCGCGACGCTCAGCCGGTCGATGACGCGCCGTCGCAGCCACGGCTCGTCGCGCAGGTCGCCGCTGGCGCAAATCGGCATCACGCCGCCGAAGCATTCCGGCAGGGCGGACGCCACCGCACAGGCGATGCGGCCGCCGCCCGAAAAGCCGGCAATGTAGGTCCGGTCGGGGTCGGTTGCGTAGTGGCGGCGCACGTCGTCCAGCACGTCCAGCACGATGCGCACGCGTCGCTTGGGTGGGCAGTCGTTGCCGGCGTTGCGGGGTCCGGCGAAGAGGAAGCCCTGCTGCTTGCAGACCGCCTCGAACGCCTTCCAGCCCATCGGTTCGCCGCTTGGCGAGACGAACACGATCAGCGGCAGCGGCTTTTTCGGGTCGCGTTTGGGCGGAACGTATAGCTCATATTGCTGCTTCGTGGAATCGTAATCTTTGAGCCAGTCGGCGGGCGGGTCGGCGAGACTCTGGTTCGACAGGGCGAACGTCCAGTCCAGCCGCGTCGCCGCCGCGACCGTGACTTTCGGCCGATAGCCCTCCGGCGGCGCGGCCTTGGCCGCCGGAACGCCGATAGCCAGACAAAGACCCGCTATGAACGCTTTTTTTGTCACGACGCTCCCCCGGTCGTCTTGTGGATGAATGGCGCCCGACAATACCATACCAACCCGAAGCGCGAGCGAGGGGGAAGGTTCCTGATCTGAAACTCTATCCAGGAACCTTCCCCCTCGCTCGCGCTTTGGGTTGGTATCTCGAATCCGCCCCGGAGTTTGCTGCTCCTATTGCGGCGGCTGGTTCGCTTGCCGGTCCTGCCAATACGCGGTGTAGTTCTGCTGATCCTGCTGCCCCGTCTGCTGCTGCCAGTAGGTGTTGTAGTCCGGTTCGTCGGCCCGCACCGTGGCGGTTCGCGTGAAAACGCCGAGCGCGGCCAACAGGGCGGCGCACACAACCATTCGGCGGATCCATTTCACCATAGCTCGTTTCCTCTTGGGGCGATGGGTTGGGATGGGAATTCGGACGCGGCCG
The DNA here is from genome assembly GCA_963813925.1 of uncultured Planctomycetaceae bacterium. Classification (GTDB taxonomy): domain Bacteria; phylum Planctomycetota; class Planctomycetia; order Gemmatales; family Gemmataceae; genus UBA4732. Next base: position 63,747 of record CAWFBG010000013.1, on the reverse strand, counting down.
CAAGGATCGACCCGATTCGGATCTCAATCGTCTCGCGTCCACTTCTGACAGAAGGATGCGGCCGCCGGGATACCTTGCGCGGGGGGTTCAAGAACGGGTGCAGCGACGGAGTTCGGTGTATCACTGCCCGAAAGGTTTCATAGACAAATCCACACCAGCCGCGCCGCCTCCCCCCGCTCCCCGAAAACCAAGGCGGCCTGGCCGAACCGCCGCCCCAGCGCCGCGGCGTCGTCCTCACCGACGCCGAGAATCAGCAGGCTCGGCTCCGGCGGCCAGCCGTCGTCGTCGCCCTTCCCTTCTCCGTGGTAGTAGGGAAATCCCGCCGCTGTCACCGCCGAGTCCAACTCGTCTTGCCGCGCCCGGTTGTCTTCCGGCGGGGCGGCGACCGAACCGGGGTTGTATGCCGTGACGAACGCCCAGGTGTGGGCGTGGTGGGCCGCTGCCAGCGCGTCCGCGTCGGGGCTGACCGCACCGACGCGAATGGCGAAGCGCCCGGCGGGGCCGTCCACCAAGTACGATGTGGCCCGGTACGCGGCTTCCAGATTCGCTTTTCGCGGCGTCGTCATGGATACAATCCTTGCATGGTCCCGTCACGCTTCCGGCGAACGCCGGAACCCTTCCTCCAGGGGAGTCTATCATGCGCCGAATGTTCTGGTTGCTGCCGTTCGCCGGACTGGCCGCCGTGGCCGGCCTCGTCGCCGTCCTGCGCCCGCGCCGTCCACCGCCGACCCAGCGAAACCGGCCCTCCCCCGCGTCGTGGCCGCTGCCCCTTCGGAAACCGCGGCGCAGCTGCCGATCGGCCAGGTGGTGCTGTTCAGCAGCGGCGTCGGCTACTTCCAGCGCGAGGGCGTGATCGACGGCGACGCCCGCGTCGATCTGTCGTTCCCCGTCTCCGACATCAACGACCTGATTAAGAGCATGGTGCTGCGCGACCTCAACGGCGGCCACGTCTCCGCCGTCTCCTACGACAGCAACGCCCCCGTCGAGAAGACGCTCAACTCGTTTGCCATCAAGATGACCGGCAACCCGACGTTCGGCCAGATCCTCAACCAGGCGCGGGGCGAGAAGGTCGAGGTGGTGTTGCAGCAGGCCAACGCCGCCCAGCCGGGCACGCTGACCGGCGCCGTCATGGGCGTCGAACAGAAGCCGGAAGGCGTGGACAAGGCCGTTGTCAACGTCGAGCAACTCAACCTCTGGTGCGCCGACGGCATGCGCTCGGTCAAGCTGGCCGACGTGCAGCGGGTGCGTTTCCTCAACCCGGTCATGGACAACGAAGTACGGAAGGCGCTGGAGACGCTGACCCTATCGCACGACACGCAGAAGAAGTCGGTCAGCCTCAACTTCGTGGGCGAGGGGAAGCGGCAGGTGCGCGTCGGCTACGTCATCGAGAACCCCATCTGGAAGACCAGCTACCGGCTGGTGCTGGGCAAGGAGAAGGAGGACAAGCCGTTCCTGCAAGGCTGGGCCGTGGTCGAGAACGCCACCGACGAGGACTGGAAGGACGTGCGCATGGACCTGGTCAGCGGCCGTCCCATCTCCTTCCAAATGGACCTGTATACGCCGTTGTACGTCCCGCGTCCCACCGTCGTGCCCGAGCTGTTCGCGTCGCTACAACCGCGGACGTATTCCGGCGCCCTGGAGGGTAGAGAAATGAACGGCGTGGCGGAAACGAAGCCGGCGGAAACCCCGCCCAAGAACGAGCCGGCCGCGGACAAGACCCCGCCCGCGCCGCCCGCCCCGGTGCCGCTCGCCACGGCCGTCCGTGGTCTCACCATCGTCGATGCGGATCAAAAATTGGACAAATTGGACCTCCATCAAGGCATTTCCTCCGTCGCCAACGCTACCAAACTCGGCGACAACTTCCAGTACGCCATCGAACACCCCGTCACGCTGCCGCGTCAGAAATCGGCCCTGCTGCCGATCCTCAACAAGGACGTGGAAGGGACGCGCGTCAGCATCTATAACGAAGCCGTACAGGCGAAATTCCCGCTGCTCGGCCTGCGCTTCAAGAACACCAGCGGCGTCCACCTGATGCAGGGGCCGATCACCGTCTACGACAAGAACAACTACGCCGGAGACGCTCAGATCCGCGACCTGGAGCCGAACGAGCAAACCTACCTCAGCTACGCCGTCGATCTCGGCACGGAAGTCAACCCGGTCCCGCATCCGGAGAACGGCCGGCTCACCAAGGTCAAGATCGACAAGGGCATTCTTTGGACCGTCACCAGGGAGCGCGAGGTCAAGACCTACGAGGCCAAGAATCGTTCCGAGGAGGACCGCAAGCTGGTGATCGAGCACCCGTACCGTCCGGAGTTTCATCTCGTCAGCGAAGACAAGCCGATCGAGCAGACGCGCGACGCCTACCGCTTCGAGATCGAGGCGCCGGCCGGCAAACTGGTCAAGCTGGAGGTGGCGGAGGAGCGCGACGTTTCCGCTTCGGTGCAGCTGACCAACAGCGACGACAACAACATCCGCTTTTTCGTCAACAGCCCGGTGAGCAGCCCGAAGGTCAAGGCGGCGCTGCAGAAGGCGCTGGAGTTGAAGGCCGCCGTCAACGACGTCCGCCGCGACCTGGGCGAGCTGAACCGCCAGCTCAAGGACATCACCGACGACCAGACGCGGCTGCGGGCCAACCTCAAAGAGATGCCGCCCAGCGCCGCGGCCTACAAGCGCTACCTCGAAAAGTTCGACAAGCAAGAAACCGAGATCGAAAAACTCCAGGATTCGATCAAGAAGCTGCAGGGGGAGCAGACGGCCAAGTGGGCGGCCTATGAGGATTATTTGTCCAAGCTGGACGTGGAATGAGGCAACATGCAGATAGGTTCCGGTTAGCCGCGACGCGCAGCGGAGCGCTCTGGTCGAGCGCTCCGCTGCGCGTCGCGGCTAACCGACGCCGGTGCTACACTGATTGATAGGAACCGAGGAGCCGCCGCCATGACGCACCCGTGGGACCTGCCCGCTCGTGAGATCACGCCCGAATCCGCCGTCCTGTCGCGCCGCCGCTGGCTGAAGCGGATCGGCCTCGGCGCCGCCGGACTCGCCGCGGCCTCCGCCGGCGCCGGCCTGTGGTGGTGGAACGCAGGCGGCGACGACGATGTGCTCAACGCCGGCAAAGTCACCACCCCCGCCGACCTCTTCCCCGCCGCCCGAAACGCCCGATTTGAACTGGACCGTCCGCTCACCAACGAGGCGGCCGCCGCCCGCTATTGCAACTTCTTCGAGTTCAGTAGCACCAAACAAGTCTGGCGCTGGGTGGCGCCGTTCCAACCCGTCCCCTGGGTCCTCGAAGTCGGCGGCCTCGTCGCCAAGCCACAGACTTTGGACATCGACGATATGCTTCATACGTTCGCCCCATTCCTGGAGGAGCGCGTCTACCGGCACCGCTGCGTCGAGGCGTGGGCCATGGCCGTGCCCTGGACCGGCGTCCCGCTGTCCGCCCTGCTGCGCCGCGTCGAGCCGCTGCCGGCCGCCCGCTTCGTCCGCTTCATTTCCTTCGACCGCCCCGACCAGGCCAGCCGCCAGGCCGACGCCGAATATCCGTGGCCGTACACCGAAGGCCTGACCCTGGCCGAAGCGGGCAACGAGCTGGCGTTCCTGGCCGTCGGCCTGTACGGCCATCCGCTGCTGAAACAGCACGGCGCCCCGGTGCGGCTGGTCGTCCCGTGGAAATATGGGTTCAAGAGCGCCAAGTCGATTCAGCGCATTGAATTGACGGCGGAGCGGCCGGCCACGTTCTGGAACACGCTCGGCCCCAACGAATACGACTTCACCGCCAACGTCAACCCGGCCAAGCCGCACCCGCGCTGGAGCCAGGCGACGGAACGGATGCTCGGGACCGGAGAAGTCCGGCCGACGCAGCCTTATAACGGATATGGCGAGTGGGTCGCCGGGCTGTACGCCTGATCGCCGATCACGACCCAGGCGCCGTCGGCGCGACCTTGGCGGCCGCCGCCCCTTCCGAAGCCGTCAACGGCTCGATGCGCACGTCGTCGAAGTAGATCGTGCCCAGGCCGGTGAGTGCCATCGTCACGTTGACCACCCCGCTGGCCGGGACGCGCCGATAGAGCGTATACTTGGTCCATTTCGTCGCATTCGTCAGCCGCACCGCCAGCGGTTCGCCGCCGATGCTGTCGTAGAACAGGGCGCCGTCGGCCGACGCCGCGATCGCGCCGGGATGCGCACCCAGGCGCTGACCGCCACCAGCGTCCCCGGCGGCAGGTGGACGGCCGGGCTGTGAATGGCCACGAAGCTGCGCTCCAGCGCCAGCGGCGGCAGCGTCGGGTCCTTCGGATTCAGCTGGAGCATCAGGCATTGACGCCCTTCCTTCGGCTGGTCCGCCACCCGCCGGGCCACGGCCGTCACCTCGTCCAGCGACGGCTCTTCCTGCATCAGCCAGCCCGTCGGCACCCGATCCGGCGCCGACTCGAAATCGCCGTCGGGCAGGACGTTGGCGGAAGTCCGCAGGCCGCGGATCTGGTCGATAAACTGCCAGTGCTTTGGCAGCGTGTAGTAGCTCACCGCGAACGGGCTGGCCGTCGGAGTGGACAGCGGCTTGACGGCCAGGTCCCAGTCCGCCCGCATCAGGACGCGCAGCGACCGCAGCGCGGCCTGCGACTTTTCGTAGGCCTCTTCGTGCATTCCCTGCTTCCGCAGGTCGGCGCTCTTTTGCAGCAAGTCGCGGGCCTTCTTCAAAAGCTCGGGCCCGTCGGGCAGCTTGTGGCCGGCCTGCTCCAGCTCGCCGTGGATCTTTTCCACCTTGGCCAACTCTTCCGCCGCCTGGTCGTGCGACCACTGGGCGGCGGTCGGCGCCATCTGCCGCTGCTGGTTTTGCAGGCGCACCACCTGGCCGCCCAGGTCGCCGGTGAACAGCACCGCCCCGGTCAGGCTGAAGTCGTGCAGGGTGATCCGCGTGGCGCCGAGGATCCGTTCGGGCCGGATCGAGCGCACCTCGGCCGGCGAAATCTCCCACGCCCCCCACGACGGCGGGATCATCGGCACCGACACGGAGATGTCCGAAATGGCGTCCTGGCCCGGCACGAACTGGGCGCCGCCGCCCAGCCACATCGGCAGCACCAGCACGGAGTTTTTGGTGCGGATGACGGCCGCCTTGACCTCGCTTTTCGACGTTTCGACCCAGGTCGGCTCCTTGCCCTCCACCAGGATCGGCTCGAGCATTATCAATTCCTGGTTGAGAAGGGCCAGGGCCAGCAGGCGGTCGCGGCCGGTGTGGCTGTCGGCCAGGAAGCGGTCGGACCAGAAGCCCAGGCCGCGGTAGCCGCTGCCGATGGCGGCGTAGGCCATCAGCCGGATCTGTTCCGCCTGCGGGCCGAGCGGCGCCGTGTAGACGCCGTTCTGCTTGTCGTAGGCCAGCGCCAAAAACCAGTCCGGAACGTGCGTCTGCACCCAGGTCCAGCAGAAGGCGCCCGGCTGGGCCAGCTGACGCCGCTGCATCAGCCAGTCGCGGTAGGAGGTCAGCTCCATGCCGGTCAACAGCGGCCAGCGGTGAATGCCCACCATCACCTGTTCCATGCCGCGGGAATAGCGCTGGAGGCCGTCGGTCACGTCCACGGAGATCGGCCGCATCGGGTCCACGGCATGGAACGTTTGGGCCGTGCGCGAGACGGCGTTGAACTGTTCGGCGGTGAGGTTGTCGCCGGCAACCCAGGACAAAACAGATCCCTCATTGAGGAAGCGCGACACCTTGCGGCCGAAACCGGAGTTGGCGGTGAGCAGCGCCGGGGCGCCGCCGGAATAGGGGTCGGTCGGCGGCGGGGCGGACACGGTCGGCATGGTGAGGAAGCCGAGGTTCACGGCCTCGTCCAGCAGGCCTTGCGGCGAGGTCTCGTCCAGGGCGACGACGTTGAAGAGGGCGTCGTAGAGCGCCTTGGGCGGCGTGCCGGTGTCGCGGATGATGCGCGGGAAGAACGGTTTGCCGTCCACGAGGAGCCGCCGTCCCTCCAGCTGCACCGACCCCGACCTCGGGTTGACGGCCAGGGCGCCCGGCGCGCCGCCGGTCGTGGGCGGGCCGAACAACGGCTTTTGCGCCTCTTCCACGGGGCTTACTTCCAGGTCGTCGATCCACGCCCGCGTATCGCCCTTGCCGCTCCAGACGTTGAGGACGAGCCGGTCGATGTAGGCGTCGGCGCCGATGACGTCGCGGTTCTGGTCGGCGCGGAGCAGTTGCAGCTGTTCGCGCAGCCGTTTGACGGGCTGATGGAGCGTCAGCTGCTGCCAGCGGCCGGTGATCTGGTATTCGTCGCCTTTGAGGAGCGCCGTCAGCGGCTGGTCGATGTTTTGCGGGTCGTGTTCCTTGGGCAGGACGACGCGGCACAGGAGCTGGATGCCGGGCCGGTTGGCCTTGACCCACAGGCTGACGTTCAGCTCCTCGCCGATCGGCGCCTTGCCGATGTCGTAGGTGTAGTAAATGTAGCTGCCCTGGTCGGCGTCGAGTTGGATGTACTCGGAGCGCCGGCCGCCGCGGGCGAACTCGTCGGTGATGCGGTGGGCGGTTTCCCGGAACGGGGCGTCGGCCGCGCCTTTCACCCAAAGCGGGTCGCGTCCCTCGAAGCCCTGCTGGAGCGTCTGCTGGCCGCGGGCGCTGACGCCGAGGAGCAGCGTGACGGCGAGGCCGGCCGTCAGCAACCACGCCGCCGTCCATCCCATGCGTTTCATCGCGCCTGCTCCTTGGGCCGATTCGGGACTCGTCGGGCCGAAACGGGCCGACTCTCTACCAAACGGCGGCGCGGGGGCCAAGACCAATCCGTCGGCGCTTTTCCTGGTCGGGCGGCCGCCCTACCTCCCAACCGGCAACGCTTGCCCCGTTTGTACGTCCTGTACGTCGGGCGCGGCCGACGCGCCTCTCGGTCCTGCGCCGCGAAGCACTTGCATTCAAGGACCAGTGCTTTACAATCGATAAATGGGAAGCTGGATGGATTGCGGCGGACGTTGCGCGTCGTCCCTTCCTCGCCTCCCTTCGGGTGTTTATCGACATGGTGCAGTACTACACGTTGGAACAGGCCGCGCAGGTCTTGAAGACCACTCCCGACAAGCTCAAGGAGATGGCCAAGAAGAACGAAGTGCGCGCTTTTCAGGACCGGGGCAATTTGCGCTTCCGCGTCCAGGAGATCGACGAGTTGGCCCGCACGCGCGGCCTGGGCAGCGACCCCGCGTTGCCACTCGGCGACGCGTCCAAGGGCGGCCCGGCGTCGCCGTCGCCCCGACGGAAATCGAAGCTCCCGATCCAGGAGCCGATCGCTTTCATCGAGGACGACGAGGCGCCGATCGGCATGGATCCGGCTTCCTCCGCCAAGGGCGGCCCCTCTTCTTCCAAAAACAAGGGCGGCCCGCCTTCCTCCGGCAAGTCGCCGCGCCCGGCCAGCAAGACCGGCCCGCAAACGCCCAGCAAGCTCGGTCCGACGAGCAAAACCGGACGGAAGCCGACCCAGACTCCCGGGTCGAAGTCGCCGCCGCCGAAGAAGGCCAGCGACAGCGACGTGCGCCTCGTCGCGGAAGGCAGCGATCTGGACTTCCAGGTCGTACAGGACGCGCCGAAGTCTCCCGCGCCCGGCCGCGGCGCCCCGTCCGACAAATCTGACAGCGCCCGCAAGACGCGGCCGTCGAAGCTGAATAAGACGACCGACCCGCCCGACAGCGGCGTGCGGATCGTGCCGCTGGACGACGCCAGCGACAGCGACGTGAAAATCACGCCCGACGCCGGCATGAGCGATTCCGCCGTGGCGGGGCCCAAGTCCGGCCAGAGGCTGTCCGACAGCGACATCCGCCTGGAGGACTCGTCCAGGGAGGTCGGCGCCGGGAAACGGTCGCCCGGCCAAAACCCGATTACCGAAGAGATCGACCTGGACGCGGAGCAGGCGCGGGCCGAAGCCGCGGCGCGGACGCGGGCGGGACACAAAACCCGGCCCAAGCCGAACCCGCTCAACCTGCCCACGTCGTCGCCGTTTGAACTGTCGGAGGCCGACATCGAAATGAACGAGCCGGCGCTCGGCCCCAAGACGCCGACTCCGGCCGACAAGAGCGCGGACAGCGACAGTAGCAGCGATTTCGAGCTGACGCCGATGGGCGAGGTCGATCCGACGCCGTTGGAAGCGAGCAGTTCGGAGCAGCCGGCCCTCCCGGTCGCCGACGACGACAGCGACGAAGTGGGGCTGGGCGAGCTGACGGGGGCGGGCGCCGCCCAGAGCGGCATCAACCTCCAGGACCCCGCCGACAGCGGCATCTCCCTGGAGCAGGGCGGCAGCGACGAGTTCGAGTTGAGCCTGGACTCCACGGCGACGCCCAAGCCGGCCCCCGCGGACGCCGACGCCGAGGGGTCGAGCGACTTCGAGTTGGCCGTGGGTTCCGAGGACGATTCGTCGTCGGTGGAGGAAGGCGCGTCCGGGGGGGATTCGTCGAGCGAGTTCGAGCTGGCCCTGGACAGCGCCGAGGTCGCCGCCGAAGGCGAGGAGGAGTCGTCCAGCGAGTTCGAGTTGAGCCTGGACGAGTCCGGCGAGGCGGCCGCGCCGGAGGAAGGGGCGGAGGCCGAAAGCGACAGCGAATTTGAGCTGACGCTGGACGCCGACGGCGGCCTGGAGGAGTCCGGCGAAACCGACGCGCTGGCCGGCGACGATGAGAAAGACATCTTCGAGACGGACTTCGAGGTGCCGGCCCTGGAGGACGAGGAGTCGGGTTCCGAGGCCGTGGCGATGGAGGACGAGGACACCGACCTGGAGACGTCCGACTTCGACCTGGCCCTGGACGAGGAGGGCGCCTCGGAGGAGGATTCGGAGAGCGGCAGTCAGGTGGTCGATCTGGACGACGAGGAGGCCGACGAGGGGGCCGAGACGGAGGCGCGGTCGCGGCGCTCCCGCGCGGCGGTCGAGGACGAGGACGAGGAAGGCGAATTGGACCTCGAAATCGACCCGAACGCCGAGCCGGAAGAGGAAGAGGAAGAGGTCACGGTCGGCGCGGGGGCCGCGGCGGCGGCGCCGGCCCGCTGGGGCCCGCTGCCCGCCCTGCTGATGCTGCCGTCGGTGATCGTGCTGTTCGTGGTGAGCCTGCTGACCTTCGAGTTGGTCGGGACCATGTGGGGCTACCGCCAACCCGGCCACACGACCGGCTTCGGCGTCGTGCTGCACCCGATCGCCAAATACTTCGACAGTTCGCTGCCGGACTGAGCAAATAGACAAGGAGACAAGGAGAAGAGGAGACAAGGAGTGGGGCCATGACTGGTCGCTTCCCACTCCTTGTCTCCTCTTCTCCTTGTCTCCTTGTCTCCTTGTCTCCTTGTCTCACACCTTAAAGATTCGCCGCGCGTTCTCCCGCAGCAGTAGCCGGGCCAGGTCCAGCGCGGCCTCCTCCGTCGCCGCGCCGGGGCGCACGAAGTCGTCCGCCAGCACCTTCGCCAGCGCCCGCCGGTAGGTGTTGTACTTGGGCAGGCCGAATTCCAGCTTGTACATGTCGCTGTAATAGCCGATCTGCTTCGTCTTCGGTACGGCCTGGAGCCGGGCGCGGGCGTCCTGCTCGATGTAGGCCGGAATGTTGGAATACCACCAGTGGCCGCTGGTCACGACATTCGGGAAGATCCAGGCGTAGCTCGCCAGCTCCTGGTTCTGGGCGCTGGACAGCACCGAGACGCAGAACGTCACTTCGGGGAAGGCGTTGAACAACTCCGCGTACTGGATGAGCGAGGTGCGCTGGTCGAACAGGTCCTGACCTTGATAGACGCCGTCGCGATAGACGCGGCGGTTGACGCCGATCATCAGGTCGAACGGCAGGCCGAACTCGCGACAGTACTCGGCCAGCATCCAGAAGACGCGGGCGGACTGGGCCGAACCGTCGGCTGTGGGGGCGAAGTCGGGCGGCAGCGACACGGCGCAGGCCCGCGCGCCGTGGCGGGTGAAGTGTTCAAACAGCGCCCGCACGGCCCGACGCCGACCGGCCGAGTCGCGCGCCTCTTCTCCCACCGCCTGCGCCAGCCGCTGACGCACCGCAGGCTCCTCCAGGTGGAATACGAGGTCGTCGGTGCGCAGGCAGGGCGACGTAGCGCGTCGCGTCAAAGCCCGTTAGCGGGTCGTCAAAGTCGTTGGTGAGGAACACTTTTTCCAGGTTGGAACGGCGCAGCACCTGCTCTTCCCAGTCGGGCTGGGCGAAGACGCGCTCGGCGGCGTCCCAGAGCGCGTCGGCGTCGGCGGCGCCGGGCCGGTCGCCCCGGAAGCCGAGGAACGTGCGGCAAATCTCCAGGAACCAGCCGTACTGCACCGTGTTGTCGATGCGGTCCAGGTGGGCGAGCAGGGAGCGCGTCCGTTCGCGCGGCGAGGCGTCGGAGAGCAGGGCCTTGTCCATGCCGGCGGAATGGGCAAGCTCGGTGTAGTAGTGATAACCGAGAAGGTCGTCGAGCGACCGGGCCGTCGGCCGGCGCGGGTCGATGTGCGAATGGGCGTCGATGAGCGGGATCTTGACGATCTCCGCGTACAGGTCGTGAACGAGTTGGTCGGTCGCCATGAGAGTTGCCCCGTGGGCACGCCGTTGTGGAGCGTTTTACAATCGGAATGTAAGAATTGCAACGATTGCAACGACTTTCCCACGTCCGGGAGGCGGGTCGGAAGAGGCGACCGACGGGACCAGGATTTTTCAAGTTCTTCTCCCGCTGGGACTTGCTCTCACCTCCCGGCGGAAACGACGGCCCGACGGTCGGAAACGGCATCGGGCGTGCTTAGGGGAAAACGTCTTCGGGACGCCTGCAAGAGGCAGAACCGATCGCTTGCTACCCCCGGCGGGCGGCGGTTTTCCTGGGACCGTAAGTCGAATGTTCCGTCGCGTCGTCCCCCCGGCGCGATCGGACGGCGGCTTGCGAAGGCGTTCACGGGACGGTCGAGCCCTCCCCCGGTTCGGCCGTCCCCACCCTCCCGCCAGACCCATTTCCCCCGAACCCACCCCCGACCCCCGTTTACCGGCCGCCCTCCCCCCGGAGGGCGGCCTCTTTTCAACGGCAGCCCGCAGCGCCAAGCAAGGGCCATTCATCCCTTGCTTGGCGCTGCGGGCTGCCGGAAAACGACTTCTAATCCAGCCGAAGCAGCCACCACGCCAGCCCCAGGAAGCCGGTCCCGAAGGCCGTCAGCACACCGCACGACTCCGCCACCACCCACAAATCGGGGATGTATTGTGGGTCGTCGCCCAGCAGCTCGCGGTAAGCGGCCAAGGCCCAGCCGTGCGGCGTGAACCAGCTTAGCGCCTGGGCGCTCTCCGTCATCATCTCGCGCGGCAGGATACAACCGCTGACCAGCGCCATCACCAGCACCGGCAAGGCGCCGAACAGCGCCACCTGGATCTCGCTGCGCGACACGGCCGCCACCATCAGCGCCAGGCCCATCGACGCGAACGAAGTGGCCGTGACCACGGGCAGCAGCCAGCCGACCTGTTCCCACAACGGCCACGACGCCGGCCCCCAGTTCATCTGAAAGATGAGCCGCCCCGCCAGCAGCAAAAACGCCGCCAGGCCCATCGACAGCACGAAGCACGGCAGCAATTTGCCCGCCAGGATCTGGGCGCGCGACACCGGCGCGAAGCGGAGCCGTTTGAGCGTCCCCTGCCGCCGCTCCGTCACGAACACCCAACCGACCACCATCGCCAGGAAAAACGGGAACATGACCGTGAACGACGGCACCAGTTGCTGGTAGCGCTGGGCGCCGAAATCGGACCAGTGCAGCCCCTCCTCCGCCGGGGGCGCCTCGCCCGCCGCCTCGTCCGTGGAGCGCGTCAGCGTCGCCCAGGTCTTTCCCGTCAGGTCGTATTTCTTGAACTGCTCCCTCAGCGCCTCCTGAACGCCCTGACCGACCTTTTTGCGATATTCCCGCGCCTCCTTCTCGTTTTTGCCGGCCGCCAGCTCCAGCATCGTCTTGAGGCGGACCTTGTCCTCGCCGCCGAACGCCGCGCGCACCAGCAGGTTGTCGGGCAGCGGCAAATTGACCTTTTCGCCCAGTAATTGAATGAATTGCTGGTCGCTGAGCCGCTCGAAGGCCTTGCCGATCATCCACGGCAGCACGACGCGCAGCAGCGACACCTGGGCCACCTGATCGATGATGGCCGCGGCGCCGGGCTGCTTGGGGTCCTTGAGCAGTTCGGCGTCGATCCGGTCGAGGTAGACGCCGTCGCGGTGGAAGGGGTTGATGCCGTCGGCGAGGAAGGAACACTTGTTGACGCGGTCGCTGAAATCCGGCCGGAAGACGAGCACGGCCGCGACCTTGTGCTTGCGGATCTGCCGTTCCGCCTCGTCGAGGCCGGGCAGGTATTCGACGCGGATGCCGGCCGTTTCATTTAAGTCTTTGTAGACCTCTTTTGACCACGACACGCCGGGGCTGAGGCCTTCGCCCTGGTCGAGGTCCACCAGGAAGACGCGCAGTTTCTCGTCGGCGTTTTTCTGGCCGAAGTTCTCGCCGAGCATCAGGCCCCAGAGCAGGATGAACACCAACGGCATCCCGAGGAGCACCACCACCGCCATCCGGTCGCGCAGCAGTAGCCGCAACTCCTTTTTCGCCAGCGCCCAGACGACCATCGGTTGACTCCTTGAAAGGGCGTTTTTTGGTTAGCCGCGACGCGCAGCGGAGCGCTGGGGAGAGCGCTCCGCTGCGCGTCGCGGCTAACCGAGGGTGCTAATCGCGAAGGTCGCGCCCCGTCAGGTGCAAAAAGACGCGCTCCAGGTTCGGCTCCTCGGTTTCGAGACTAATAAGCTCTATCTTGAGTTCATTGAGGACCGTCACTACGCGCACCAGCGTCGATTTCACGTCGCGGCAGTTGAGTTCCAGCGCGGCGCCTTCCTCCTCGGACGGCGGCCGTTCGACCAGGGTGCAATCCGGGACGGCGGAAAGGCGGTCGCGCAGCTCCGGCGTCAGCCGCGGCACGCGGATGAGGATCAGGCCGTCCAGACGCCGCAGCAGGTCCGCCACCTCGCCGCAGGCGACGAGGCGGCCGTGGTCGATGACGCCCACGCGCGGGCAGAGCGCCTGCACTTCCTCCATGTAATGGCTGGTGTACAGGATCGTCACGCCGGCCGCGTTGAGCCGCCGCACCTCCTCGAAGATGTGGTTGCGCGACTGCGGATCGACGCCCACCGTCGGCTCGTCCAGCAGCAGAAGTCGCGGTTCGTGGACCAGCGCCGCCCCGAGGTTGAGCCGGCGTTTCATGCCGCCGGAAAAGATGTGGACGCGCGCGTCCGCCTTGTCCGTCAGGGCCACGGCAGCCAGCACCTTATTGACGCGCGCCCGCAACGACGCGCCCCGCAGACCGTACAGCTCGCCGAAAAAATGCAGATTTTCGCGGGCCGTCAAGTCGCCGTAAAGCGCCAACTCCTGCGGGGCCACGCCGATCATCCGCCGCAGCCCCCGGTCGTCGGGTCCGACGCGGCGGCCCTCCAGCAGCACCACGCCGGCCGTCGGTCCCAGCAGGCCGGACAGGATCGACAACAGCGTCGTCTTGCCGGCGCCGTTCGGGCCGAGCAGGCCGAACAGTTCGCCCTCGCGCAGGGAAAAACCGACGCCGTTCAGGGCGGGGACCGGCCCATAGTTCTTGCGCAGATCGACGACTTCGAGGAACGAGGCCATCGCACGATCTTTCGGGTCCGTAGTCCCTGGTCCGTGGTCCGTAGTGAAGACAAGGCGGCTTGCCGCTACGGACTACGGACCACGGACCAGGGACTGCCGTTCACTTCTTCATGGCCAGTTCGTTGGCGTGGGGCGTCACCTTGTCGATGTTCGGCGTGACGTCGGCCTCGACCTCTCCCAGCGTCCACGACAGGCCGCTGACGAGCAGGTTCTGGAAGAAGGGGCTCTCCCACACGTCCTCGCGGTGGCCCAGCGACGTGAAGAACACCCGGCCCTTTTCGTGCTTCCGCGCCCACGTCTCCGGGTAGGGCGGCCGCTGATACATGTCGCCCTTCATTCCCTTGGTGTCCATCACCAGGATCACGTGCAGGTCCGGGGCGAAGTTCTTCAGCGCGTACCATTCCTCCATGATTTCGATGTCCTTGTCGCCCTTGAGGCCGGGCCACTTGGGGTCGGCGACGATCAGCCGCGCCTTCTGCTGGGCGCCGTGGGTGATGAATTCGCCGCCGAGCATGGCGATGTAGGGGTCGAGCTTTTCGCGCGGCTGCGTCTCGCCGCGCGGGCCGGGCGAGTGGAAGGTGTCGCTGGCGCAGTGGCAGCCGACGAAGCCCTTGCCGGACGCCACGGCGTCGAGCAGGGCCTTCTTGCCGTCGGCCGACATCGGCGGCGTATTGTCCGTGCCTTTTGCCGCCGTCAGGTCGCCGGTGGTCTCGAAGACGAAGCCGTCGAAGGTGGGGAACTCCTTGGACGAGAAGATGCCGCCGTCCTTCTCGCAAACCACGTCGATACCGTGCTTGGCGCCGAGTTCGGTCACCACCTTTTCGGCGAGGGAAAGTCCGCCGCCCTTGGGCCGGGCCACGACCGAGTGCTGGAAGGCCTGCGAGCGCGTGTACATGAGGATGCGTTTCTTGACCCCACTGGCGGGGGCGGACCAGCCGAACGGCAGGCGCGAGGCGCCCAGGGCCAGCGCGGCGAGGCCGGCGTTTTGCAACAACTGACGTCGATTCATCGGGTGAGACTCCTAAAGGGACGGCAGGCCCGCCGTCGGGCGGGCGCGGAGGGTGATGCGCGTCAGTTTAGGCGTGAAGCGGCCCGATAGCCAGGGCGCGGGTCGGAAGGGGGATGGAAGGGGGCCGCGAAAGGAAGGTAAAAGGTAGCCGCATTCGCCAGAATGCGGGGTGTAGTCACCCGCATTCTGGCGAATGCGGCTACGAGTCACCCGGCGTTTCGGTTGTTCCCGATCGCCAGTCCCCTGCCCTCCAGGGGCAGGTACACGTCGAAGCAGGCGCCCTGGCCGACGCCGCTGGCGTACTCGATCCAGCCGTGGTGCTGCCGAACGACGTTTTGGACGATGGCCAGGCCGAGGCCGGTCCCCTGGCCTTGGCCCTTGGTGGTGAAGGCCGGCTCGAACATTCGCGCCTGAACGGCGGGGGCGATCCCCTCGCCGGTGTCGGCCACGCGCAGCCGCACGAACGCCTCCGTCCGCCGTTGGTGGGGCGGCCGCGCCGCCTCCGCGAGCGCCCCCGCCGTGCTCGTCTCGATGAGCAGGCGGCCGCCGCGCGGCATGGCGTCGCGGGCGTTGAGACAAAGATTCAGGAGCAATTGCCCCAGCTGCGTCCGCACGGCCGGCGCCCGAGGCAGGCCGGGTTGCAGGCGGACGTCGATGTGAATGCGGGGGTCGAAGGTGCGCCGCAACAGGCCGACGACCTGGCCGACGACGGCGTTCAAATCGACCGGCTCCGGCACGGCCGGTTCCATTCGCAAGAAGGCCAGCAGCTGCCGGCTCAGGTCCGCCGCCTGGGCCGCCGCCTTCTCGGCCCCGCCCAGCAATTCCTGATGCGGTCCCTCGGCCGCGACGTAGTCCCGCAACAGCGCCAGATGTCCGAGGACGGCCGTCATGAGGTTGTTGAAATCGTGGGCGACGCCGCTGGCCAGCCGACCCACCAGTTCCATCCGCGCGGATTCACTCCGGGCCTCTTCCGCGGCCCGGTCCCGCGTCGCGTCCCGGACGCTCCCCAGGACGCCCTGAACGGCGCCGGTCTCGTCGCGCACGGGGATGCGCAAGCTCCGCACCTGGCGCGTCTCGGCGCCGAACGGCCGCCGTTCCTCCCGCTCGACGCTTTCGCCGTCCAGTACACGCCGGTCGTTCGCAGCGTCGGCCTCCGCGACCGCGCCGGGCCACAGGTCGAAGGCCGTGCGGCCGAGGATTTCGGACTCCGGCCGGCCGACCCAGCGGGCGAAGCCGCCGTTGACGGCGAGGTAACGGCCCTGCCGGTCGGTCAGGAAGACGCACTCCTCCAGCCGGTCGGCCAGGGCGCGAAAGGCGACTTCTCCGACGCGCGAAGTCGGAGTTCCTTCCGTGGGAGCGGCGATGCTTTCCATCGGTTGATTCCTCTACGATTCCCCTTGCCCCTGATACCAGGGATGAGGGGTGTTTTGAACAAACTCTTACCCAGCGACCACGGTTTCCGCCGTGAAGGGTCGATTGGGCCGCGGACGCAGCAGCGTCGCGCACAGCAAGCGGGCGAGCGGCGGCGCCGCCTGCTCCGGGTCCACCGGGCGCGAGCGGTCCCGGCCGGCCATCACCTGCGGCAGGGTCGTCCGGACCCAGTGAACCAGATGCGGCTCGCCGGCGCCGGAGCGCAGCGCCCGCCGCACCAGGGGAATGAGGCTGGCTTCCAGGGTCTCGCGGACGCGGTGCGGCGGCGCACCGGCGCAACCCATCCGGTCGGCGAGCGTTTGCAGGGCGTTATCGGTTGAGGTCATGTTGGTTTCTCGTTCAGGGGATGAAGTCTCGCTCTCATGGGGCGGGACGGAGGTTCGACACGGTTGTCGCCGGTCACGTTTGCATCACCCAGCTGGCGGCCTGGTTGGAGTTCGTGCCCCACACGTCGCTGGTGATCGCCAGGGCGTCGCCGTTGTCGTCCATTTGTCCGTCGAGATGAACCACGATGGAGAAGTTGCCGTTGGAATCGACCGTGGCGGTCTTTCCCTGAAGGTCCGTTAGCCCGCTGAGGTTCACGACCTCGCCCTGGTAGCCCCTGCTGACTTGTCCCTCGAAGACGTACATGCCATTGGAGTACTCCATGTAGCTGAATTGGGTGATTTGCGGCGGCGACGGGTCGGTTAACGTGACCTGGGCGACGTTGGATTGGCCGTCCGTGGTGGTCGCGGTCACCGTTCCCAGCCCCGCCGCTGGCTGATTCACCCAGAAGTAGCCGTTGCTGTTGGTCGTCGTCGTTCCACTCATCTCCCCGCCCAGTTGCACGGTCAAGTCGCTGGGGGACGGGGTGTTGGTCACCTGCCCCATCAGTCCCACCACCTTGGTGCTGTTCGAGATTTCCATGACGTTCAGACTGATGGTGGACGGGCAGTAGCGGTCTTCCAGTTGTTCCAGCATGGGGCGGAACGAGTTTTGTTTGACCGGGGGGGCTTTCCGGCGCGAACGCGAGATCCATTCAAACATGCGTTGCTCACCTCATTGGAGCCACGGAGGGGGAAAAACCGTCCCGCGCCATCCGCCCGATGCGATCGGGGAATCGTCGGCCGCCGGAGGGGAGGGAGGTCCGCGGTCGAGGTCGGGCGGTTGTGGGACGGAAGCGATGATTCTTTAATTGCGCAAGTGGCACTCAACTGGACAAGTATTTCGACTTTTTTCCAAAAAAATATTTCGACGACGTCGAAGCGACGTCGCTGCGGGAAGGGATGAGAAGGCGGTTGAAGAGCGCAACTTCTTTCTTACGAAGGGGATGAGAAAACTTGTGCGCCTTCCCTTGGACTTCGACCAGGCGCGGCGTCCGCTTGGAAAGGGAAAGCGCTCAGAGACGGTTTCTGAAGTGCGGCAGGCACACCCTGCCCTACACGAATCGCCGGCTTTCCGTAGGGCAGGCTGTGCCTGCCGCCCCCTCAGTCATGGTCCGGTTAGCCGCGACGCGCCAGCGGAGCGCGTCGGGAGAAGCGCTCCGCTGGCGCGTCGCGGCTAACCAGACCATGACATCCGGACCATGTATTAGTGCGGCAGGCACAGCCTGCCCTACACGAATCGCCGGCTTTCCGTAGGGCAGGCTGTGGCTGCCGCCCCCTGCCGGTACAGACTCTCAATCCGGGAGGGAAGGGGCCAGATTGACGAGTCGGGGAGAGTCCATTCGTCCAGAGGGCCGCCGCGGGGCGGCCAGAAGGGTCGCAAATTGAGGGAACGGCTTCAGGACGGTCGAGAGGGTGCCGTCCTTCCGGATCGATTCAGGGTCCAGACCGCAATCGACCGCCTTCTGAAGGTAAAACAGAGCCTGCGCGGCCCGATTTTTGGGGTCGGAAGGCCGGTCTTGTCCGGCGGCAGCGAACAGCTTGGCGGCGCTCAAGCACAGTCCTTGTGAGTCTGGACCAATTTCCACCGCCCGTTGCATGTCGTCCAGGACCGAATCGGGAAGCGGCGCGGCCGACGATCGCTGCTTGAGGGCCAGAAGGACCCGGTTGTAGAGCGCCGCTTGCAGGTGGGGATCGAGCTGGAGCGCCGCGTCAAAATCCGAACGCGCTTCTTCGAGCTTGTTGAGCAGCATTCGACCCAGGCCGCGGTTGTTGTACAGGCCGGCCGGGGTAAAGCCGGCCGCGGCGGCCTCGTCGTACCACTCGATTGCTATGTCATGATGTTTGAGACGGCTGGCGCAATAGCCGATGAGGGCCATCGTCGGCGCGTCGGCCTGCTGGCGCTCGGCCTCACCCAAGTCCTGATCGGCTTCTTCCACCTTGTTGCGGTCGGCGTCCTCTTCGTCCTGCCGCAGCAGGGCGGCGGCGTGAGCCAGGTAATACGTCCGGGGTTTCGCGTCTCCGGGGCAATCCTGCAACGCCTTCTCGAACCATTCCCCGGCGTGAACGAAGTCGCCGGCGGTGAAGGCGTCGCGGCCCTGGATGTAGTCCTGAACGTGGGCCGGTTCCTGGCTCGCCAGTTCGCGGGCGGCCCCGCCCGCCGACAGTAGCAGCAACCCGCCCATCGCGGCCACGATCAACGGCTTCCGGGCGGCGAAGCGACGCAACTGCGCCGGAAACGTCAGGTACCGGCGGAACTCGGCCGCCACGAGGGCCGCCGACGCGGGCCGCGAGGACGGGTCGAAAGCCAGGCATTCCTCGATCAACCGGGCCAGGCGGCCGTCCACCGCTGGGTTCAGTATCCGCAACGGAACGCACTTCGTCCGCTGCCGTTCCAGCATCGCCGCCGCCGCCGCCTTGACGGGTTGTACGGCCGGCGGCGGCCCATACGGAGGCTTACCGGTCAGCAGTTCATAAAGGATGGCGCCGAGAGAGAACAGGTCCGCGCGCTGGTCCAGCCCGTCATGCTCGGCGGGATCGATCAGGGCTTGCAGCTGCTCCGGCGCCGCGTACGGGAACGTACCGCCCAGCTGCCGGGCGCGGCGCGGGCGTCGGCGGACAGGTTGAAGTCGAGCAGCAGGGCCTGGCCGTCGGGACAAAGCAGTACGTTGGAAGGTTTCAGGTCGCGGTGACATACCCCTTCCTTGTGCAGGAAGGCCAGGGCGTCGGCGATCTGGACGGCCAGACGGACGACCGCCTCCGGGTAGGACTCGTCCCGCGGCAACTCGCGCGGCGGGACGAGTGGCGGCGGGTCGCCGGGCCGGGCGGCGGCCCGGATCGCTCGGCCGACGACCTCCGCCCGGCGCGGCGGCGGGGCGTCGGCGGTGGGATAGGCCTGTTCGAGCAGGTCGATCAGGGTGGCGGCGCCGAGGAACGGCATGCAAACGGCCGTCAGACCGGCGCCCTCCTCGAAGCGGGCCGACAAGACCGGGACGATGTTCGGATGGGCGAGGCGTCCCTGCGTCTGGGCCTCCGCGTCGCCTTCCGGCGACAGTTTGACGACCACCGGCCGAGAGCCGGTGGACGCCTCCAACGCCAGATAGACGCGGGCGAAGGCGCCCCGACCCAACTGTCGCAAGAGGATGAAGTCGCCCAGCGTTTCGCCCGGTTCGGGCCAACGCACCGGCGGCGCTTCTTTCAGCAGATGAAGGTGGTCGTCGATGTACTGGTGGCCGGTGATGAGAACGCGCAACGACTGGCGGTGGCTGGCGAAGCGGTCGCAAAAGGCGTCCGGGTCGGGCCGTTCGCCCTTCTCACAGCGGCGGCAGTATTCTTCGTAGGCCAAGTCCAGGATCGCGGACCTGTCGGCGCGGAGTTCGGGCCGGCGCGCCAGGGCCGCCCGGGCGTCCGGCTCGCCGCCGCGGTCCCACTCCGCCATGATCGCCGCCGCCGCCCGCCGGAGGGCGAGCGCCTGGAGCGCGGCATTCATCGGAAACTCTCCCCTCGAGCCATCTTGTATAACCACCGTTGGATGGCCTTGGGATGCAGTCCGGTGCGCTCCGCCACTTCCTGGTAGTTGTATCCCTCACGAAGCAGTTCCAGCATCAGGCGGAATCGGTCGGGCTGGCCGTCGTTCATTCGCTCCCACCGTTCGTTGGCGATGGCGACCTGGCTGGGCGTCGGCCCGGGGAGCGGCGGTTCGAGGGCCGGCCCGCCGTCCGGCCCGGCGCGGTCGAGGGACTGCTTGCCGTTCAGGTTGTACTTCTTGGTTTGGAAGCCCCGGCGGAACGCCGCCGCCACCTTTTTGTACGCCATTTCGGAGAGGAAAGCGACGAGCGCTTCCGGCGCGTCGAAGGCGCCGTTGTCCCAGGGGACGGCGAAGAAGGAGGCCCAGACGTCCTGCGTGAAGTCGATGGAATCGTACTGCGACCGCAGGCCCTGGTGCAGTTTGCGGCGGACGATGCGGCGGACGTGTTCGCCGTAGCGGTCGAACAACTCACGGGCGGCGTCGGGGCAGCCGGCCTGGACGCGCGTCATCAGCGACCGGAATTCGTCTTCGGGGCTGGACATACGGCCTGCCTTCTTTCGGCGTCGCGTCGGCGCCCTTCGATCGGCCCACTCGCCCCCGTCGGCGACAGGGGACGGACCCTATGCGTCACCCCAGAGGTAAAGGTAAATCGAACGGGGGGCAAGGGCAAGAGAAAATGGGCGGGAAATGTCCGGCGCCGCACGACGATCCCTCTGGACAGGTTCGGCCGGCCGGCGGTATCGTGTCGGCGGCGGCGGGCGGCCGGCCGCCGCCGACCTTGCCACCCCGGATTGCCCCCATGTCCTGGCTGCTCGACCTGAACCTGATCTCGCTTTTCCTCGTGTACCTGACGCTGGTTTTCGTCATCGGCACGGCCCTACGCATCCGCGATTACCTGCACGCCCTCGGCCTGATCTGGACCGTGCCGGGCCGCTGGCCGCGCCTCTTCCAGCTGGTCAAACAACACCGCAACATCCTCATCACCTGGCGAACCGTCCTGCCGCTGGTGCTGTCCGGCGGCCTGCTGCTGGCGCACACGCTCACCAGCGAGTTCGTCTGGCCGCGGGCCACGCTGACCATCGGCCGGCTGATGCAGCTGTGGCCGGGCCTGCTGGTCGTGGCGCCCGCCGTCGTGTTTATGATCGGCCTGGACGGCTACGTCTACACTCACCTGTCGCCATTCAAGCGCGGCCTGTTGGAGAAATACTTCGATCAGGCCGAATACTGGCTCAAGCCGTGGACGGCCCCGGTCGTGCGCATCTTCACCCTCGGATACGTTAACCCGCGGCAGATGGTGGCCAAGGAGGTCCGCACGGCCCTGGAGAACGCCGCCAAAATGATGAGCACCGCCCTGTACTGGGTGTCGCTGCAAACGGGGGCGCGGCTGGTCTTCGGCCTGGCGTTGTGGGGGACCTACGTGGCGCAGCCGTGGTTGGCCTGGATGGTCGGGGCGGGGCCGGGTTGAGACATGGTTTCCCACCGCCTCGGGTGGCCGTCCCCAGTCCGTCCGCCTAACCTGATCTACGACGATCCGCCTCCTCCCGCGGCGCTCGAGCAGCCATCGTGGATGACAACGTCTGCCGTATCGACGACTTCGGCCCCCTGACGGTCGTGCGCCCGCGGTCGGTGGCGGAGTTGGGCGATCTCGTGCGGCGGGCTTCGACCGAACGGCAAGCCCTCTACCCCGTCGGCGGCGGCACCATGCTCGACCTCGGCCTGCCGCCGTCGCGGCCCGGTTGGGCCGTCGATGTGCGCCCCCTCAATCAGGTCATCGACTACCCCGCCCGCGACATGACCATTACCGTGCGGGCCGGGATCACCATCGGCGAGTTGCGGCGAATCCTGGCCGCCGAGAACCAGCGGCTGCCTGTGGACGTGCCGCGCGCCGACCGGGCCACGCTCGGCGGCGCCCTGGCGACCAACGTCAGCGGCCCACGCCGTTACGGCTTCGGCACGCCGCGCGACTACGTCCTCGGAATCAGCACGGTCAACGACGAGGGCCAGGAGGTCAAGGCGGGCGGCCGCGTCGTCAAGAACGTGGCCGGCTACGACCTGTGCAAGTTGCACGTCGGCGCCCTCGGCACGCTCGGCATTATCACGCAGGCCACCCTCAAGGTCCGGCCGATCCCCGAGGCGCAGGCGCTGCTCACGCTGGGCTGCGACGCGGCCGGACTGGAGGCGCTGCTGAACCTTCTGCACGACAGCCGTACCCGGCCCTGCTGCCTGGACGTGCTGAACGCCGAGGCCGTCCGCGCCGTGTCCCGCGCCGCCGGCGTGGCGTTGCCGGAAGCCGCGTGGGCGGCGGTGGTCGGCTTCGAGGGCGGGGCCGAGGCGGTGAACTGGCAGGTCCGTCGGCTGATGCAGGAGATCACGCCGGCCGGCGTGCGGGGGCTGGAGGCGCGAGCCGGGGCCGCCGGCCAAACCCTGTGGCGCGAGCTGGTGGAGGCGGCCGACCCGGGGACGGCGCGGTTGTCGTTCAAGGCCAACGTCCTGCCCGCGGCGGTGGCGTCCTTCTGTCTCCGCGCCGCGGGGCTGGCCGACGACGTGCGGATTCACGCTCATGCCGGGTCCGGAATTGTACGCGGCTGCTTCCCCGGCGCCTTGACGTTGGAGCGCGCACAGGACATGCTGAAGGGGTTGCAAGAAGCGGCCGGGGCCGCTCAGGGCAATCAGATCCTGCCGCGCTGCCCGCCGGAGTGGAAGCGGTCGCTGCCGGTGTGGGGTCTGCCGCGCGGCGACGCCTGGCTGATGCGCGAGGTCAAGGCCAAGCTCGATCCCAACGGCCTGTTCAACCCCGGCCGCTTCGTTGATGGCATTTGAAATTCACACCAAGCCGAAGCGCAAGCGAGGGCGAAGGTTCCTGTCCTCATCCCTCGCTCGCGCTTCGGGTTCGTGACTCGAAAGACATCGCATGTCCACCACCGCCGACGCGCCGCGAACCTCCCTGCCGGTCTTGCCGCCCGCGCCGAACCTTGGCCGCAACATCGACTACGAACTCTTCATGGACTGCGTCCACTGCGGCCTCTGTCTGTCGTCATGCCCCACCTACGTCGAGACCGGCGACGAGAACGACAGCCCGCGCGGCCGCATCTACCTGTGGCGGGCCGTGACCGACGGCCGGGCCGAGCTGAACGCGGAGGTGCGCCGCCACCTCGACCTCTGCCTGGAGTGTCGCTGCTGCGAGAGCGCCTGTCCGTCCGGCGTGCAGTACGGCAAGATCATCGGCTCTTACAAGAAGGACATGACGCGCTTCTTTCCGCCGGCGCCGACGGTCAACGCCCTGCAACGGTTCATGCTGTTCCACCTGACGCCCTACGCGGGGCGGATGCGGCTGGCCCTGGCGCCGATGCGGCTGCTGCAACGGATCGGCCTGTACGGTCTGGTGCGGCGGATGGGCCGGCTCTTGCCGCGGTCGCTGCGGCTGATGCAGGAGATCGTGCCGCCGCTGGCGCCGCACTACGGCCGACTGCCGGAAGTGCTGCCGGCCGAGGGCAAACGGCGGGCGCGCGTGGCGATGTTCACCGGCTGCGCCGCCGACGCCTTCTTCCCGCAAACGAACCTCAACACCGTCCGCGTGCTTCAACGCAACGGCTGCGAGGTCTGGATTCCGCGCACCCAGGTCTGTTGCGGCGCGTTGCACTACCACGCCGGCCTGGAGAAGAAGGCGGAGCAGCTGGCCGCAGACAACTGCACGGCGTTCGGCAAAGGCCTGGAAGACGGCCTCGAAAAGGTGGACGCGATCATCAACAACGCCGGCGGCTGCGGCCCGGTGCTGAAGGAATACGGCCATCTGCTGGAGAAGACGCCGGCGACCGGCGTCGGCGCCGCATTCGCCTCGAAAGTACGCGACATTAGCGAGTTTCTGGTGGAACTCGGCCCCGTGAAGCCGACGCACCCGCTGCCGATCAAGGCGACGTATCACGACGC
Source organism: uncultured Planctomycetaceae bacterium (assembly GCA_963813925.1). GTDB lineage: Bacteria > Planctomycetota > Planctomycetia > Gemmatales > Gemmataceae > UBA4732. Next base: position 39,894 of record CAWFBG010000013.1, on the reverse strand, counting down.
CTGCGGCCTGAGCCACGCCCAGAAAATCCGCCAGCCGCCGCGCCAGCTGCTGTCGTTGATCCCCGGCCTGGAACTGGTCCCGCTGGCCGAGAGCGAACACTGCTGCGGCGCCGCTGGAAGCTACAATATCACGCAGCCGGAGATGTCCTACGCGCTGGGCCAGCGCAAGGCGAAGAACATCGTCGCCACGGGGGCGCAAGCGGTGTTCAGCGGCAACGTCGGCTGCACGTTGCAGATCATCCGCCATTTGCGAGAGATGAAGCCGGAGATGTGGGTGGCGCACCCGGTCGATGCGCTGTGGGCGAGCTACAGCGGGGAGACGCCAAAAGAGATTGGCACGACCCGTTAACCGAGGTACAGTAGGGCGGCGTGAAAGCGTCAAGGAACGGCGCTTTTTCGGCCGCTCAACCTCCTAGGAGGATTAGCCATGTCTCTTTCAACCACCACCCCGTCGCCCGTCTTCCCCGCCGACGTGACCGCCTTCGCGGCCGAATGCGGCGTTACGGACTTCCTGATCCCGGTGTACGAGATGACCCGGCGGGTCTTCCCGACGGCCCGGCGCATCACGCCGGTGCTGGAATACGATCCTGAAATCGAAGACTCACGGTGCATCGTATTCGAGATCGTAACCGGGCCGCTTGAGGCGTCCCACGCCGTCGATCTTCGATGGGAATGGAGCCGCGAACTCTTCAAAGTATGTCCCGCCACGCACGTCTGTGATTTCGGACTGCACATGGAGACGCGGGAAGCATGAACCCGCACGATTTCCTCGACGTGGCCCACGACCTGCTCGTCGGAGCGACGGAGGCCGCCTGGCGTTCCGCCGTCAGCCGGACCTACTATGCCGCCTTTCACGCGGCCCGGCGATTGCTCCGCGACCTCGGCTTCCGGGCGCCGCGCGGCGATCAGGCGCACGCTTATTTATTTCCCCGGCGAGATGGGTCCTCACACCAACCCGAAGCGCAAGCGAGGGGGAAGGTTCCTGACCTCATCCCTCGCTTGCGCTTCGGGTTGGTGTTGGTATGCGATTCTTTTCTGCCGGGGTAATCCGCCAACGGAGCGGATTTTCCATCCACCCGAGACCCCGATCATGCTCATCCAAGGCGTCATCCCGCCCGTCGCCACGCCGATGCTCCCCAACGAAGACCTCGACCTGCCGCGGCTGCGCTGGTTCCTCGACCGCCTCATCGACAACGGCGTTCACGGCGTCTTCGTGCTCGGCACCAACAGCGAGTTTTACGCTCTCGATGAGCGCGAAAAACAAGAAGTGATCGCAACGGCCGTGGCCCACGTCCACAAGCGCGTGCCCGTCTTCGCCGGGACGGGGGCCGAGACCACGCGCGAAGTCGTGCGGCTGACGCGCATGGCGGAGCGCGAGGGGGCCGACGGCGTGTCGGTCATCACGCCCTATTTTATCAGCCCGACGCAGCAGGAGATTTACGACCACTACCGCCGGATCGCCGAAAGCACGTCGCTGCCGGTCGTGTTGTACAACAACCCGGCGACGTGCGGCGGCGTCCGGATCGACGTGGACACCGTCGCCCGGCTCGCGGAAATCCCGAACATCCTGGCGATCAAGGATTCCAGCGGCGACTTGCAGAACACCAACGAGATGATTCGCGCCGTACCGGAGCGCTTTTCGGTGTTGATGGGCCGCGACACGCTGATCTTTCCCGTGCTGATGTTCGGCGCGAAAGGGGCGGTCCCGGCTACGGGCAACGTCGCGCCGGCGCTGCTGTCGGAGATTTACAACGCCTTCCGGCGCGGCGACCTGGAGGCGTCCAAGGCGGCGCAGCTGCGGCTCAACCCGTTGCGGCTGGCGTTGACGCTGTGTACGGCGCCGGGGGCGGTGAAGGCGGCGCTGGACATGCTGGGGCTGTCGATCGGGCCGTGCCGCTCGCCGGTGTCGGGCCTGGCGCCGGACAAGGCGCCGAGGATGCGGGCGGCGCTAGTTGCGGCTGGGTTGCTGTCTTGAACGCGGACGGCCCGGCCGGGGAGAATCGGCGTCCCCGGCCGGGCCGTTTGAATTTCGCCCCGATCAGCTGCTAGTGTGGAAGTTGCTGCTGAAACTGGTTGATATCGATCGGATTCATCGCTCCGCCGATGACGCCGATGATAATGCAGACCGTCCAGACGATCATGACATTTCTCAGACCCCATTCGGTGTTCTTGATCCACCCGTACACGAAGGCCACAAGGCCGCCGATCCCGCAGCAGAAGACCAGCACGATGCAGGCGATGCCCAGGCCCGTCTTCCCTCGTTTGAACATCTGGATCAGGACCAGGATGAAACAGATCAGGCTGCCGATTCCGGCCACCCCGGACAAGACTTCGCCGATAACAGGCATGGAAGTTTACTCCCCAAGGGAAGGTCGCCCCGGACCTCGCCTTGCGTTCACTCGGTGGATGGCCGGCGCCCTGCCGGGCCAATTTGAATAGCGGTGATAGTAATGGGAGTGTTGCGGTGCTGTCAACTACCGCTCGGCTAATTTCTCTCGACCGGGCCAACGACGCCCCGACTATTCGTCAAATCCGGCGCGTCCCCCGCTCCCCGTCGGGTCGCGGCTAACCTTCGGCGCTATTTCTTCGGCAGCGTGTGGATATTGAGGCCGTAGAGCGATTCCGCCGCCTCCAGCACGGTTTCCGACAGCGTCGGGTGGGCGTGCATGGTCAGGGCCACGTCGCGGGCCGACGCCGACATTTCGATGGCCAGCATGGCCTCCGCGATCATCTCGCCGGCCCCCGCGCCCACGACGCCCACGCCCAAAATCAAGTCCGTTTCCGCATCGACGATCAGCTTGGTCAGCCCCTCCGTGCGGTCCAGCGTCATCGCCCGGCCGGAACCGACCCACGGAGACTTGACCACCTTCACCTCACGGCCCTGCTTCTTCGCCTCCGTTTCGGTCAGGCCGCACCACGCCACCTCCGGGTCGGTGAAGACGACGGCGGGGACCGCCCGCGCGTCGTACACGGCCGGTTCGCCGGCGATCACCTCCACGGCGATCTTGCCCTCGTAGGTCGCCTTGTGGGCCAGCATCGGCTCGCCGGCCACGTCGCCGATCGCGTAGATGTGCTCCGCCGACGTTTTCCGGCGCTCATCGACCTTGACGAAGCCCTTCTCGTCCACGGCGACGCCGGCCTTGTCCAGTCCCACGTCGCGGCTGGCCGGCTTGCGGCCCACGGCAGTCAGCACGCGGTCGAAGACCGGCTCCTTCTCCTTCACCTCGGCGCCTTCCAGCAGCGCCTTGATCCCCTTGGGCGTCTCCTCCAGCTTCGCCACCTTCGTATTGAGGTAGATTTTATCGAAGATGCCTTCGAGTCGCTTGTGCAGCGGCTTCACCAGGTCGCGGTCGCACCCGGGCAGCAGGCCGTCGGTCAATTCGACGACCGTGACCTTGCTGCCGAGCGCGGCGTAGACGTAGCCCATTTCCAGGCCGATGTAGCCGCCGCCGACCACCAGAAAGCGCCCCGGCACGTCCTTCAATTCCAGGGCGCCGGTCGAGTCCATGACGCGCGGCGTCGGCAGGTCCAGCCACGGCAATTTCGTGGGGACCGACCCCGTGGCGACGATGCAATTCTTGAAGCGGTAGCCGGCGCCGCCTTCGACCTGCACGGTCTGGCCGTCGAGGAACCGGCCCTTGCCGGCGATGTAATCGATCTTGCGCGCCTTGGCGAGCCGGCCGAGGTTGCCGGTCAGCGTCTCGACGACCTTCTGGGCGTGGCCGCGGACGGCGTTCACGTCGATTTTCGGGGCGGCGAACGTGAGGCCGATGCGGGCGGCGTCGCGGGCGTCGGTGACGACCTTGGCGGTGTGCAGCAGCGCCTTGGAGGGGATACAGCCGACATTGAGGCAGGTTCCGCCGAGGCGGTCGCGGGCGTCGATCAGGGTAACTTTCATACCCTTATCGGCGGCGAGGAAGGCCGCGGCGTAGCCGCCGGGACCGCCGCCGAGGACGACGAGGTCGGTTTCTTTCACTTCGGCCATCAGGATTCTCCTCAGCAATGTGTACCCCGACGTTCCGGGGACGCGGCGTAACGTCGATTGTATCAAGCGGAGAGGGCGTCTGGGCAGGCGGGAAATCGGGCCGGGCCGTCCGGATCGACCAGAGGGAAAAAGGCGCCGGAACCATTTGGGTCCGGCGTATTCCGCGGCCGATGGGTGACAATCGCTTTCCTGTCGTAACACATCAACCGGCCGGAACAGGGAAGGGTTGCCGCCCGCCGCGTTCCGAGAGAATGCGTCGTCTAAATCACTTCGAGGCGGCAGGCGCGGAAAGCCGGCCCGAGGGCGGCCAGGGTCGCGGCCGCCAGCCCCGCGGCCCAGCACACGGCGATGACGGCGGCGTCAACACGGAACGGAGACGACTGAATCACCGCGAGGTTGCCCGGCGACGTGAGGAAATAATCGAGGCCGAGGCCCACGACGGTACCCGGCGCGAGGCCGGCCAAACCCATCAGGACGGCCTGTGACAACACGACCCTGAAAATCTGAACGCGGGTCATGCCGACCACTCGAAGCAGGCGGAGGTCCCGGGCCTGTTCCAGTACGTTTAACGTCAGGGTGTTTACCATCCCCAGCGACGCGATCAGGAACGTCAGGGCCAGAATCGCCCAGAGCGCGGCGACGACTTTGGCCAATAGGCCGTCGATGAGGACGCGCAGCGCCCCGTTGGATTGAAGAAGAAGATGCCGCCGGTCGCAGAAGGCTTTCAACGAGCGTTGCAGCGGTCGCGCCTTGCCTTCCCGTGCGCTCACGAGAAAGACGTGCGCTCCGGACACGTCCAGGAGCCGGCGGGCCGCGCCCCATTCCAGGTACAGCGCTCCCCCGCCGGCCGCGTACTCCGTCGCCGTGCCGGCGACGCGCACCGACTCCGGCCCGTGGGCCGTTTCCAGAGAGAATATGTCGCCGACGCCGAGTCGGAGGCTTCGGGCAAGGCCCACGCCGAGGACGGCTTCCCCGCCCATCAGCCCGCGCCGAACCGCGGCGGCCTCTCCTTCGCGGAGGTCGAGCGGCAGCGGGCCGCTCGTGGAAAAGGTCCGCGCGAGCACCAGCACTTGTCGGCCGTTGGCCCGCGCGGGGACGAACGAAAGCTTGTCCACGCGGGCGACGCCTTCCTGACCCGCGATCTCCCCCCCAGTCCCTCCGGCAACGGCGTCGCCAGCAGGAAGGCCGTATCGGGCATGGCGCCGCGAATGAGGTAATCGGCGACGATCGTCCGGGTGTACCAGTGGCGGAGGTCGCGCAGCGAACCCCGGAGCCAGTGGCCGAAACCGACGGCCATGACGACGGCGAGGAAGAGGACCCCGACCGTGAGGGCCGTCCGCGAACCCCGGCCGGTCGTCTGCCGGAGGGCGAAGGCCCCTTCCAGGCCGAGCATCGGCCGCAACAGCCATCCGAAAAGTCGAAGGATGGGCGTCAGCACGAGCGGCAGCGCCAGGACGCCGCCGATGAGCAGGGCCGCGACGCCAGGCGCCAGGAGCCGTTGGGCCGTCGCCGGCCGCAGCCAGCCCTGCGACAATCCCGTCCCCAGCACCGCCGCCGCCGCGAGCAACAGCACGCCCGGAAAACAGACCCATCGGGGGACAAGAGTCGCCCCGCCGCCTTGCGGCGTGCGCAACTCGTTCAGAGGTTCACGGCGCGCGGCGACCCAGGAGGGGACAAGAGCGGCGCCGACCGCGGCGGCCGGCCCGGTGAGCAGGGCGAGAAAGAAAGCGGCGTCGGCGTGAGGCGAGGGAGGGGCGACGCCCATGAACCGCCCCATCGCCCGGATGAGCAGGACCGACAGCCCCAGGCCGCCGCCGGCCCCGAGGAACGTCCCCGCCAGTCCCAAAACCACGGCCTCGCCCAGGAGCATGCGCAGCACCTGCCCTCGCGTGGCGCCGATCACCCGGAAAGTCGCCAGCTGGCGGCGGCGCTCCCCCAAGTTGAGGAGAAATGTGTTGAAAATGACGAATCCGGCCCCGAGTATCGCCGCGACGCCGAGACAGGTCAGCCCCTGCTCCGTCGAAAGTAGGGTGGCGTGGGCCATTTCGGCGCGGGCGTCTGGAGGTTGCAGCCCGACCCCCGCGGGCAGCCTCGGCGCCACTTCGGCCGCGACCCGGGGCGCGTTCGCGCCGTCCTCCAGAATGATTTGCAGGCTGTTGACGCGGTGCGGCAGGTCGAACAAGCGCTGGGCGGCGGTGAGGGACGTGCGCGCCAGCGGCATCCCGGACAACGCGGCTTTCCCGTCGGCTTCGAGAGTTCCCGCGACGTGCAGTTCCGACAGCCCGGCGGCGGTCCAGAGATGAACGCGATCTCCGACCGCCAGGCCGTGTTCCCGAAGGAAACCGGCGTCGAGAAGGATGTCTTCGTCGCCGAGCGGTCGTCTTGCGGGCGACCCGGCGAAGGCGGCGCCGACCACCAGAACGGGATCGGCGCCGGACGGGCCGACCAGCGCCGCCGCGGCCTGAATCCGCGGGACGACGGCCTTGACCCCGTGGACGCCTGCAAGGCGTCCCGCGCGGGCGGGATCGAACCCGCCCTGTCCCGGCGCGTCGGCTTCGAGGGCCGCGGGGCCGACCAGACGCTCAAACAGGTCGCGGTAGGCGCGGCGCACCGCCTGGTTGGTCAGCGTGGTCGCCGAGACGGCCGCCGTCCCGAGGGCGATTCCCAGGAGCGTGAGCAGGGTGCGGCCCGGCCGGCCGCGCATTTCCCGATAGACATAGGTCCAAAGTCTCAAGACCCCTCTCCTTCCCGTGGTCGTCCGGCCGGCCGGCAGGGAACGCGGTTCGCGCCTCGACCCGCCCGTCGCGCAGCACGATGAGGCGATCCGCCCGCCGCGCCTGAACGACGTCGTGGGTCGCCATCACCACCGTTTGCCGTCGCTCGTCCGCCAGGCGCGCAGGAGGTCCAGGACCTGGCCGGCGCTGACGCTGTCGAGATTGCCGGTGGGTTCGTCGGCCAGGAACACCAGGGGTCCGACGACCAGGGCGCGGGCGACGGCCACACGCTGCTTTTCGCCGCCGGAGAGTTGGTCCGGACGGTGCGTGCGGCGTTTCATCAACCCCACTTCGTCCAGGATCCGGCGGGCGCGGCGCGTTGATTCCGCGGCGGAACGGCCGGCCACGGCGAGCGGCAGCGCCACGTTTTCTTCCGCCGTTAGCACGTCGATAAGGTTGAAATCCTGAAAGACGATCCCGACTTGCCGCCGGCGGAGCCGCGTCCGCCCGGCCTCGTTCAGGGCGGCCACGTCCACGCCGCCGACGAAGACCGCCCCGGTCGTCGGCCGGTCCAGGCCGGCGAGCAGGTGAAGCAGGGTGCTTTTTCCCGAACCGGACGCGCCCATGAGCGCCACAAATTCGCCGGCCGCCGCCGACAGATCGACGCCGCGCAGGGCCTCGACCTTCGCCGCGTCCGACCCGAAAACCTTCGTCACCGCCCGCACGGCGACAACCTCGGCGGAAACGTCAGCCACGACTGACCTCCTTGGCCCGGTCAAAGCGTTCCCGGCGGCAGGCGCAGGAAGCGCTCGTAGGTGGTCGTGTCGCTCCAGGTGCTCTGGTCGAAATGAAGTTTGATCTGGTCGTTGGCCCGCGGCTGCCCGGCGGAATCGACGCCGACGAAGGACATGAGGAACCGCTCCTTGCGCTCCGCCCCCCGCACCTTGCCGCCGTCGCCGAGGTCGAAGAAGGGGGCGCGCTCGCCCGTATCCGCCACGGGCAGGGAATAGAGATCGCTGTACTCCGTAAGCGTGTAAGGATGCACGTCCGCGCCCGCCGGCACGCGCAGGCGCCCCGCGCTGCCCAGGCCGATCACCTTGTGGTCGCCGGCCTTGACGAAGACGACCGGGCGGCGCGGCCCGTCGCGCGCCTCATCGACCACGCCGGCGACTTCCCAGTCGATGGAGCCCTTGAGCGTCCGCTCCACGGCGAATTTCTTCCCCTTTTCCGGAGCGCCATAGACTTTGGACGCCGCCTCCTCGATGCGTCGCTCCACGAACACCTTGTGGAAGCAGCCGCAGGCGGCGATGGTCTCGAAAAACAGGGGGCGATTCTGATCGTCCAGCGTCACGCGGAGGACGCAGCTGTCGATGTCCGCCTCTTCCAGGTCGATGGCCTTCATACGGGGGTGCGCCGGATACCAGGCGGTGTAGGTGAGCTGGACGTGGTCGCGGCCGCCGATGGGGAGCTTCTGGTAGATGGCGTAAACGACGGGCTGGCCGGCCACGAAGGCCTTCAGCTCCCCCTTTTCGTGGCGCAGGCGGGCCTCGCCGATCTGATCGTATTCGGGCGGGTACGGGTGGGGCTGGGCGGCCGTATTGACGCGCTGCTGGATGAAGACCGGGGAGTAGAACGCGACCAGTTCCTGGGCGGAGGCCCCGGCCGGCGGGGCCTTGGCCGATGGGTCGTCCCCCTTCGGTGCGAAGACGATGGCGTCGCCGCCGACGGCCTTGATGGGGTCCTCCAGGGCTTGCTGGTCGAGCATGTTCCAGCGGGTCAGCCGGTCGGAGAGCAGCTTGCATCCCAGCGCCAGCGGCCAGAGGGCCGCGGCCGCGAGTACGATCAGAAGGGGAAATCGCCGGCGGATCATCCATGCGCGCATACCCATCTCCTCCCTGATTGATGGTCCGGATCATAGGGTCGGTTCGCCGCGACGCGCCGGCGGAGCGCTTGCACGAGCGCTCCGCTGGCGCGTCGCGGCTAACCGACGCGGCGCCGGGACGGCGCGTGCGTCTCCGGAATCGCCCTATTCCTTGGCGAGGATCTTCGGAAGGTCGGCGACGATAGCGTCGATGGCCTTGTCGGTCAACTCTCCCTCACGGAAGGCGTAATTCGCCGCCACCTTGTGGTGCGTGTAAAGCACCACCGTGACGGCGGCGTCCGCGGCGACGTGGTAGGCGGGGGGGCCGGCGGGAGCGTCCACGGCCAGGATGGTCTGTTTGACGCCTTCTCGATCCGCCATTTCCTTGACGGCTTTCGGCAGGCTCGCCGAGTCGGTGAGGAAGACGACGAAGCTGCCCATTTCCACGTCCTGATGCGCGGCCGTGGCGGCGTCGAGCTTTTTAATCAGGGAAGTCAGTGGGGCGCTGGCGCCGCGGGCAAAGACCATGGCCACCGGGTTGGCCCCGTTCTTGCAGACCAGGCAGACATGGTCGCCCGCGTTCGGGCCGGTGATGTGGAGCGGCAGGAACGGGCCGGGGATTTTGTGGCCCACCTGCGGGCCGGAAACGAGCGGCTCCGCGGCGGCCAGCGCCGCGGCGCAGACGACGAGCGACGCAGCGGCCAGGATGAACGGCTTCATGGGACAATCCCTCCTTGGAAGATTGGGCTGTCAGGGAAACGAAAAATGCCGGCCGGCTCAGTCCGCCCGGCTTAACACGTCCTCCAGACGGTCGGCCATCTCGTCCAGCGCGTCCCGTTCCACCACCAGCGGCGGCAGAAAGGTCAGTACGTTGCGGCCGCGCCCGTCTTGCCGATCAGGAAGCCCGCGTCCTTCATCCGCTCCAGGACCGCGTCGGTGCGGGCGGCGGCGGACGAACCGTCCGGCTCGCACAGCTCCACCCCGATCATCAGGCCGAGACCGCGGACATCGGAAATCGCCGGCTGTCGCCCACGAAGGGCGCGGAACCGGCCGAGCAGGTGCTCACCCAGCTCAGCGCTGCGTCGGCCGAGCGCATGGCGCTCGTGGAATTCCAGCGTCGCCAGGGCGGCGCGGCACGACACCAGGTTGCCGCCGAACGTGGCCGCCCCCGGACGGGTGTAGCCGGCGGCGAGTGCGTCCGTTGTCAGGTAAGCGGCGATCGGGAAGCCGTTGCCGAGCGCCTTGGCGACCGTCACGACGTCGGGAGTCACACCCCAGTGTTGCACCGCGAACCAGCGGCCCGTCCGGTTCCACGCGGTTTGCACTTCATCGGCGATCAGTAAAGTCCCGTATTTTGTGCAGAGCCGGCGCAGCTCCGGCCAGTAGGACGGCGGCGGAACGACGATGCCGCCGTTGCCCTGGATCGGCTCGGCGATCACGGCCGCGATCGTTTCGCGGCTCAGCAGACGTTCCAGGGCCGGCAGGCTCTCGGGGTCGCACGGCCCCGGCGCCCGGTGGGCCGTCACGAGCGGCTCCGGGTCGGTGCGCCACATGTCCAGGCCGGTCACGCTCATCGCCCACTTGGTCCGGCCGTGCAGGCCGTCGTGGAGGAAGACGCATCCGCGGCGCCCGGTGACGACGCTGGCCAGCAGCAGCGCCCCCTCGTTCGCCTCGCTGCCGCTGGCGCAGAAGAAGCTGCGGCGCAGGCCCGTCGGCGCCAGCTCCGCCAGCCGCCGCGCGAGGTCCAGCATCGGCTCGGTCAGGTAGACCGTCGTCGTGTGCTGGAGCTGGCGCAGCTGGTCGACGGCCGCCTCCAGGACGTCCGGGTTGGAATGGCCGGCGTTCATGACGGTCACGCCGCTGAAGCAATCGAGATAGCGCCGGCCCTCCGCGTCGAACAGGTACGCACCCTCGCCGCGCACCAATGCCGGAGGCCGCTGGTAGAAGTGGTACACGCAGGGGACCAGGAAGTCGCGCTTCGCGGCCAGAAGACGTTGGCTCAGCTCCATCGGCGCTCTCCTATCGGTGATTCAGGCGACGGCCGACGCCGGCGAGGCGCCTTCGACGAGGTCCAGGGGCGGAACGGCGTCGCCGACGCCCATGTCCACGGCCGCGCAAAGGAGCATTCGCAGGGCGTCGCGCACGTCGGCCGGCATGTGGAACGAATCGTCGTTGGCGAACATGGACACGAACCGCTCGGTGCAGTTCCCTTCCGCCCCCCGGCCGAAGCGGCTGACCCAGGCCAACGCCTCCTCGCGGCGGCCTTGGGCGTACAACAGGCTGCGCCGGATCGCGGCGCAGACCTGCCGCATCGCCGGCTCGCCCAGGTCGCGTCGCACGACGTTGAGGCCGACCGGCAACGGCAAGCCGGTCTCCTCGCACCACCGGGCGCCCAGGTCGGCGACGCGCCGCAGCCCCAGGCGCGGGTAGAAGAGCAACTCCTCGTGAATCATCACCCCGGCCGCCAGTTCGCCGCGCGCGACCGCCTCGCCGATCCGGTCGAACGGCATTTCGACGGGAATCGCCTCCGGGCAGAGCCGGCGGAGGAGGAACCAGCCGGTGGTCGGAACACCGCCCACGCCGACCCGGCGTCCCGCGAGGTCGCCCAGCCCCAGCTCGTCCCGGCTGACCAGCACCGGGCCGTAACCGCGGCCGACGCTGGCGCCCACGCTCAGGATGGCGTAGGAGTCGGCGATCAGCGGGTAAAGGACCGAGGAGACGGCGGTGACATGGTATTTCCCTTGCCGGGCGGCGTGGTTGAGTTCGCTCATGGGGGCGCGGTGGAACTTCGGGCGCGGCCCGGGAAGGCGGACGCGGCCCGTTTCGAGGGCGAAATAGTAGAAAGCGTCGTCGCTGTCCGGCGTGTAGGCGATCGTGAGTTCGCGTCCCCGCGTCATGCCGATTCCCTCCTCAATAGAGACCCAGTTGCAGCCGGGCGGCCCGCGCGGGCGGCCCGGGGTTGCGCAACCCGTCGGCGCGGCAGCCCAGAGCCGCCGCCTCGGACGACGGGGCAACGCGCTCCGCCTCGTCGCGCTCCAGCATCCCCACCAGCAGACAACTTTCATCGAGGCGGTGGAACGCCACGCGCCCGCGGACGCCCCTATCCAGCGGCCGCGGCGGCCAGGCGCCGTCGCCGCGCTCGTCCCTCTCACCGCCCCATTCCACGATCTGGAACTGAACGCGATCCGACAAGGGGAAATAGTCCATGGCCCGGCGGGGGCCGTCGGAAACCTCCATCACCACCCCGAAAAGGGTGTTGCCGTAGCCCGACAGGTGGACGGCGTTGGGGAACGCCGCACGGAACTCGTTCACCGTTTCTGGCGCGATGCTGACGCCGCCGTAGTGAACGCCGCGGATCGCCTCGCGCTGGCGGTCGGTCATGCGGCGGGACAGGGCGTCGAGGGCGGGCGGCGTGGTGAACAGCACGCCGACGGCTTCGCGCTCCAGCACGTCGAGCGCCTGGGCGGTCAGGTGGTCGAGGTAGCGCCGCCGGGCGAGCGACCCGTCCGCCAGCTTTTTCGCCCAGCGCGGGTCGAAATCGACGCTGAACGGGTCCAGCGACCCCGTCTGCCGGGCCAGCTCGCGAACCGCCTTGCCGATGACGTGCGGCCCCGACGGGCCGACCCACAGCCACGGTTGGCCGGTCGGAAACCCGGCCGCCTCCGCCGCCCGGAGGAACGGCGCCACAAACGCCTCCTGAAATTCGTCGTCGCGGTAGGCCGTGGCCCGCGGCGCCCCGCTGGTGCCGGCCGTCTCGCCCACGATGAATCGATGCAATTTTCCGTGGAACGCCTTCGGGATGAAGGTCCGCAACGGATAGCGCCGAAGGTCCTCCAGGGGCGTCGGCCCTAACTGCCCCAAGTCTTCCAGGGAGCGCACGCAGTCGCGGACGTTCCAGCCCAATTTCTCTTGCCGCCCTAGCCAGTAGTCGCTGCCCAGTTCCGGGTGGAAGTGCAGCGCCAGCACGTCGCACAGTCGCTCGTCCACGTCGCTCACCTCCATTGTTCCTGGAGGAAGCCGAACACCGTCTCGGACAGCCAGTCCTCATGGCCGCGAAAAAAGTGGTCGTCCAGCCGCGTCTGGGTCAAACGCCTCGGCGCGGAAAGCCGGTCGAACCACTCGCGCAGCCGTGAGGCGTCCGCGGCGAAATCGTCGTCCGAGGCGACGACCATCAGCGGATTTTTCACGTCGTCATAGGCGCGATAGTCGTGGACCCCGACCGTTGGGGCGACGAGGACGAGCGGCGTCCCGGGGGCCGCGCCCGCGTGAGGCAGCATCGTGCAGCCGAAGCTGTACCCGAGCAGCGCCGTGGGCAGGGACCTCCCCGTCGCCGCCTGTAGGAACTCAAGGGCGCCGGCCAGGTCCGATGAGAATTCCTGCTCGTCGGGGACGTGAGAAGTCTCCCAGAACCGGGCCAGGTGAGCCGCCGCGTCGATCGGCGGCCCCTCGCTGCCTCCCACGCCCCGGTAGTTGAACCGGAGCGTCACGACGCGTCGGAAGGCAAGACCCTCGGCCAGGCCGCGGACCACGTTGTTGTCCATGTCCCCGCCCAGCAGCGGGTGCGGCCCTGCCAGGACCACGGACCCGACGGGGGTGGTTTCTTCCGGGTAGGCCAGCGTCCCCTCCAGGGAATAGCGGCCGGCGGGGAACCGGACGGTCTCGAAGACAGGGGCGTCATCCCGAACAAGGGCTGGCATCCATCGCCTCCCCATGAACCTGCGGATGGTAAGGAAATTCCTTGACGAAGCGCTCCAGGAGGACCGCCAGCTTGAGCGCTTTCTCCACATCGCCCTTGACGTCGATGCGGCGGGCGAAGAACGCTTCCTGAGGCGCCAGCCGGCCGCGGACGACGGCCGCGAAGGTCGAGACGTCTGTCTGGTAAGTGATAACGGCCCCCTCCTCCAGACCCCGCCTCACGCCGGCCAAATCGCCCTGGACCCACTGGCAGGACCACTGCCCGCCTCCCGGCCCACGAACGTCCAGGCCGACCGCGAGGTTCAGGGCGACGACCTGGGCCAGCGCCGAGCGGCCCGCGTTCGCCGGCAGGAAGCGTTCCATGTAATCCGCGCAATCCAGTTCGACGGCCGGGCCGGGGCGCGGCGCGGCTTTTCTGGCCCCAGCGATCCGCCAGGGCGAAGCGGATCAGCCGCGCCAGCAGGGCCTGGTTCACTCGCGGGGATGGAAACCACCGCAGGGCGGCCCGCGTGTTGCGGCAGTCGAAGGCGGGGTCGCCGTTCAAGTAGGGCCAGTAGGCGCGGACGTGATCGTAAAAGACCTGCTCCAGCCGGCTGGGCCGGATCGGGTCCGCGGAGCCAACCCATTGCACCCCTTCGACGCCGAGACCCGCCTCGGCGGCTTCCTTGATCTCGTTCATCCGTATGGGCTTTTTGGCGGCCAGATGAAACGTCCGGCCGTGCCAGCGGGGCAGGTGGACCAGGCGGACGATCGCCTGCGACACCCAGTCCACGGGCACGAGGTTGCGGGCTTCCTCGCCGGTGAAGGGCATGCGGAGGGCCAATTGCCGCGGCGGGAGAGTGGTAGCCGCATTCGCCAGAATGCGGGTCGTCGCACCCGCATTCTGGCGAATGCGGCTACTACTCTCCGCGACCCTATCCGCCAGTTCCAGAAATGGGTAGAGGCCGTGGTAGGAGCTGGTGTATCCGGTGCGGCTGTCCCCCACGATGACCGTGGGGCGGTAGAAGGTCGCGTGAACGCGCCGGGCCATGCGGATCAACCGCTCCGCCTCATATTTGCTGCGTTCGTAGTCGTTGTGAAAGCGCTGCCCGCATTCCAGCTGATCCTCGTACACCTTGTCGGTGCGGTCGCCGCAGACGAAGGCCGTTGAAACGTGATGGAACTCGGACAGCCGGACAGCATGGCACAATTCCAGGAGCCGTCGCGTCCCCTCCACGTTCGTCGCCCACGGTTCGCCGTCGGGCGAATGGTGGAACGCGACCTGGGCGGCCGCGTGAAGGACCGCGCCGCAGCGGCCGACCCGTCGGCGGTCGGCCTCGTCGAGGCCCAGCCCGGCGGATTTCAGGTCTCCACTTACGACGAGCGGTTGCGGCAGATCGGCCGCCAGTTGATTGCTCCACAATGCGGTCAACTCGGCGATCCGATCCGCGGCGGCCTCCGGCGAGCCGCGCACCAGGGCGACGACCCGGCGACCGCGGGCCATCAGGTCGCGCAGGAGATAGCGGCCCAGGAACCCCGTGGCGCCGGTCAGCAGAATGTCACGGCGGGCCGGCATTCGTTTGCGATCCTCTGGTCCCTTGCGGCCGTCCGCCGAAATGGGTCCGGCGGCGCCCCGTCTATAAGAGAATCGCGGTGAGGCGGGCTGAGCGGACAAAAATGTTACTGGAGGATCGGACGGCCGCCCGGGGGGCCGCTTATTCGGTCGCACGGTCGGCCGGTTGGGTCAAACGCCACATGCCGAACGTCAGGAGCGCTTCCACGACCACGGCCGGCGCCGCCGCTCCTTCTTCACTGACCACCTGGGGCAGGCCGGCGATCCAATCTCCCCATCGCCCAACGAGACGCCCCAGGTCCATTCCGACAGGGGAAACCGCGTCGAGGCGCTCAACCGAGGGCGAGGAGACCCCGCCCCCTCCCTCGGAGGCGGCCATCTCCTGGAACAGGCGATCCGACGCCGCGTCCGCGGTGGGCCGGAGGTCGGACGCCGAGGGAGGGTCGTCGAGGCCGACGACAACGCTCGTCAAATTCAGATCCCGGCCGGCTTCCGTCGGGGCGGCGGGGGCGTCGGCGCCGCGACCGTCGCCGACAACGTAGGCGGGCGCCACGGCCTGGTTCGACTTTCCCAGGCAAATCAACTGCTGGCTGGCGTCTGGAAGGTCCCCTCCCACCGTGACAAGGGCGATCCCGTCCCCGTCCGGGTCCAGGACGTCAACTTCGACCATTCCCGATGCTCCGGCCGCCTGCCCGACGGCCGTTCCGCCGTCGCCTCCGGCCAGGCCGTCGGCGATGCGCGAGCCGTCCATGACGCTCGCCAGTAGGGGGCCGACGCCGCCGCCTGCCCCTTCGTTTGGGACTGACCCCTGGGGGGCTTGCGTGGGCGGCCGCCCTGCGGAGGAGGCCCGTGCGGCGTCGAGGAGGGACGCGGCCCCGCCGCCGTACTGCCCGGGGTTGCTTGCGACCGGCCCCATGTCGGAACGATAATCGAGTGCCTGCAAGGGCGGGAGAACCTCTCCCCTTGGTTCGCCCACATCCTCACGGACCAGAACGCCGCCGGGGAGCGAGGGGTCGGGCGAGTCTCCCGTCGCTCCGGGAACCTTGGCCTCGGGGGACGAAACCTGCTGGAGGGCGTTGGGAGGCCCCTGCGTCCCCAGGTCCGCCGGGGCGGCGGAGAGGTATAAGGCTTCGTCGTCATCGGCATCCACCGGGTTGACCGTTCGCGACGCCGCGGGAGTCGATGCATCGGGCGACAGGTGGGCGAGGTTTGCCGCGGGCAGGAGGTCTGCGCTGAACAGGACCCTTTCGCACAGAGGCTCAAGCTGGAGAAGGGTGCGCGGCGGGTTCGGTCCGCGGCGGGGACGGAGACGCCTCAGCCCGGCGGCCGAGATGAGTGCAATCCATTGCGGCAAGCGAAACATGACGGCGTCCCTTCCTCCGGCGCCCTATTCCGAGGGGCCGGTTGTCGTGGCCGGCTTTCCATAGGCCCCGGCGAGGCGCTGGAACTCCGGGCTGCCGCGGACGGGGTTCAGGGCGGCATCGCGCTCGATGTTCCGCCCCCAGAAAGCGCGGCGCTGGTCCGCGGGGAGCGATTCCAGCGCTTCCCGCAGCAGTTGCACGGACCTGTCCTGATACTGCCGGCGCAGGGCGCGCTCCCGCAGCTCCTCGTCCGCCGTTTCGCCCTCCCTCCCGCCGGCCTGGGCGAAAGTGCGGGCGGCGTTATAGAGCGTGCGCGCCTGGCGCGGGCCGCGGCGGAGCGCATACTCGGCGTCGCGAACCGCTTCCCGGCGCCGGCCGCTCCGCGCCAGAACATAGCCCCGGCCATTGTAAGCGTCGCCGTCTTCCGAATCGAGACGGATCGCCGTCTCAAAATCGCGCAACGCCAGGGTCGGCGATTCGAGGACGACGTAGGTCCATCCCCGGCTGGCGTACCCGGCGGCGTCCTCCGGGGCCAGTTCCAGAAACCGGGTATAGTCCTCGGCCGCCTCGGCCGCCTCGCCGACGGCGGCGTGGGCCTGCGCGCGTGCGCGGTAGACCGCCGCGTCCGGCGGACGTCCGGCCCGACGCTCCTCCTGGACGTAACGGTCCAGGTCCTGCACGGCGTCCGCGTAGCGATCGAGGCGGAGCAGCGCCTCGGCGCGCAAGCGGTGCGCGGCCGGGTCGTCCGGCTCGATCGCGAGCGCGGCGTCCGCCGCCCGCACGGACTCTTCGTGTTGGCCGCTCCGCATCAGCAATCGGCCCATCGACAGCAAATCGGCCGCCGCCGCGGGCGACGTCTTCCCCTCCGGCTCAAGCGCGGCCGCTTGTCGCAGGTCGCGCACGGCGGATTCCAGATCGTTCTGTTGCTCGTCCAGCTTGGCTCGTCCGCGGTAGATGGTCGCCAAACCCGCGGGCGCGGTCAGGGCGCCGGCCCGCTTGAGCTGTTCAGCGGCGTCGGTCAACCGATGCAGCTCCTGATAGGCCTTCGCCAGGTCCAGGTAGGCGGCGGACTCGTCCGGCGCCAGGCGCACGGCCCGCGTCAGGTCGGCGACGGCGCCCTCCGGGTTCCCCTTGCCGATCCGGTTCACGCCGCGATTCACGAACAGGGCGTACAGGGCGGTGTTGTCGGGGGCGTCTTGCAGCAGACGCTCTGCCTGGGCGAAATCGGTCTCCGCGGCGTCGAAATCGCGCAGCTCGCCCTCGGCCAGGGCGCGGTGCAGATAGGGCCAGACGCGCCCAGGTTCCTCCTGGACGCAAACGTTCAGATGCTCCCGCGCCAGCAGCAGGTACGCCTTGCGGGAGTCCGGCCGCGGCGCTTTGCGCTTCAGGTAACAGACGGCCAGCGCGTAATGCGCTCCGAAATAATCCGGCCGGGCGGCCAGCGCCCTGTCAAAACAGTCGATCGCCTCCTCCAGGCGTCCTTCCCGGCAGAGGTCACCGCCGCGCAGGAACCACTCGAAGGGACGCGTCAGCGGGGCCGCGCCTCCCGGTTCGGCCGGCGCGGGTTTGCCCGGCGTCACGTCGGCCAGCCTCCGCGCCCGGCGCCAGGCGATCAGCGGCGTATCGACCCCGAGCCGCGCCGCGTGGTCCAGAACGGCCAGCGCCGGGTCGGTGGGGCGGGTTTGCAACCTGCCAGGCAGAGGCAGGTTGCGAACCTGCCCCACGGCCGCCGGCTCGGCGTCGGCGAGTTCCAGCAGCATCTCGCAACAGCCTTCCCGGATCTCGCTTTTCTCCGCTTCCGTGAAGCAAGCGCCGTTCAGCGCCGGGCCGTTCCCGCAGCCGGGCGTCAGCCCGAACAGGCCCAACGCGCGTTCCACCGACGCCCACGTCCGCCTCCCGCGGGCTGCGCGGTCCAGACCGCTGAAGGGCGCCGTGAAATAGGCCGCGTCTCTCCGGCACTCGCGGAACTGCCGCAGCCGGGCGTCGTCGGTCAAACGCTGGTCGATTTGTTGTCGCAAACGGTTCGCCTCGTCCGCCAGTTCGTTCAGACGCGGGTCGGCGGGGAAGGCCGTCCGCGCCGGCAGCAAACGGCCCTGCGCCAGGTCGTTCAGCCGACCCTCGGCTTCCGGCCAGCGGCCGGCGTTGACTTCCGTTCGGACTTCCTCCAGCAGCCGTCCCGCCTCGGAGGCCGCGGCCGTCCGCTCCGCCTCCGCCAGCTTCGTCCGGAGGTCGGCGTAATGCGCCGTCACCAGGGCGGTCGTCAGCACGGCCGCGACGGCGACGGCGGTCGCCGCGGCCGGGCGGCGGCGCACCCACTTCCAGCCCCGCTCCCAGGCCGGGGTCGGCCGGGCCAGGATCGGTTCGCCGGAAACGAAGCGGCGCAGGTCTTCCGCCAGGGCGACGGCGCTCCGGTAGCGCCGGGTCGGCTCCTTGCTCAGACATTTCAGGCAGATCGTTTCCAGGTCGTGCGGCGTCCGGGGGGCCAACTGCCGCGGCGCCGCCGGTTCCTGTTTCACGACCTGTTCCAGCGTGTCCCAGACCGTCTCGCCCTTGAACGGGGGGCGTCCGGTCAGCAGTTCGTAAAGCAACGCGCCCAGAGCGTAGACGTCCGTCGACGGGCCGACGGCGTCGTTGCGGCCTCGCGCCTGTTCGGGCGCCATGTAGCTGGGGGTGCCGAGGATGTCGCCCGTGCGGGTCTGGGCCGCGTCGGCGTCGAGCCGTTTGGCCAGGCCGAAGTCGGTGATCTTGGGGGCGCCGTCGGAGGTGAGGAGGACGTTGGCGGGTTTGAGGTCGCGGTGGATTACGCCGCGCTCGTGGGCCGCCTGCACGGCCCGCGCCAGCGTCTCCACCAGCGCCGCCGCCTGACGGGCCGGCTGCGGGGCGCCCCGCAGCTTCTTTTCCAGGCTGCCGCCGGTCACGAACTCCAGGGCGAAGTAGGGCCGCCCCTCGAATTCGCCTACTTCATAGATACGAATAATATTGGGATGCTCCAGGCGGGCCAGCGCTTCGGCCTCGCCGCGGAAGCGAGCCGCCTCGCGCGGGCCGGCGACGGCGGCCTGGAGCATCTTGAGGGCCGTCAACCGCTTCATGCCCAGGTGCCGCGCCTTGTACACCACCCCCATGCCGCCGTTGCCGACTTCGCCGAGGATCTCGTAGCCGGGGACGACCGGCAACGTCGGGCGCGGCGCGACGGCGGCCTCCGGGTCGTCGGCGACCGTCCTCCGTCCGGCGGACGGCGAATCGTCCATCAACATCGCCTGATGCACTTCGAAGTGGGCCTGGAGCTGGTCGGCGAATTTCGGGAAGCGGCTCTCGTACTCCTCCAGGAGGGGCGCCTCGCCCCGACGGGCGCGCAGCAGGATTTCATGACAAATCAGGTCGAGGACGGCGTCATCGTCCTCTCCCAGCTCCGGCCGCCGGCCGAGGCAGGCGTCCACCGCCGGACGCTCGCCGCGCCGCCAGCAGCCGCTCTGGTAATCGAGCAGGTCGTCCACCGCTTGCCGGCGGCCGCCGCGTTCGGCCGCCGCCTCGTGCGGCGCGCAATACGGACCATGTCGCTCATCCATGACGCCACTCTTCCAAGCCTAGTTGATGGGAAACGCGGTCCAGGGCGCGGGCCAGCTGCTTGCGAAGGGCTTCCGGGCTGCCCCCCAATTCGGCCGCGATATCGGCCCACTCTCGACGCTCCGCCCGGCGATCCGCCAGCCGCCGTTCGTCCGCGGACAGACGGTTCCGCACCTCTTGCAGCAGGTCCTTCCAGGCGGCTTGGCGATCCGGGCCTGGCCCCGGCGCCAGCGCGGTCGTCCAGGCCTCTTCCGCGCCGAAAACTGGCCGTTCCCGCCGCATCACATACGACGTGCGGGCCTGGCTGGCGACCTTGTTTCGGGCCATGACCGCCAGGAGACGGAGGAGCTGGGCCGGCTGGTTGAGGTCGTACTGGCCGGTCGCGGCCCGGAGGAAAAAACTGGCCAGCACCGACTGGCAGACGTCCATCGAGTCGAGGATGCGGCGCAGGCCGGGGTCGCGCATCTGCAACCGAACGACCCGCCGGACGGCCGGTTCGTAGCGTTGCACGAGTTCGACCGCCGCCGACTGGTCGCCCGCGCGCACCCTCCCGATGAGATCCAGAAAGGAATTGCCTTCTTCCATGAAGCGGTTCCCGTTCCGGGCGACGAACGTCCGTTCTTCCGGCGGGCGAAGGAACTGGCTTTGGCAAGCCTCGCCCTCCCGCGAGCAAGGCCGCCCGGTTGACACTACCCCCAAAGGAGTTATCGCGGCGAGACCCCGCCACCGGACGCCGACGTTGCGGGATATTGTAAAGAGAAGGACCGCGGGAAGGCTAGAGAGGTCTCGGCCGGTTAGCCGGATGGGGTGCGCCTCTCGAATTTGGACCTGGCCCGTCGCCCCTCGTTCCCAAGTGCCCCTCGTTCCCAAGCTCTGCTTGGGAACGCGCGGGTGCGAAGCTCCGCTTCGCGTCCCGGTCGGGGAAGGGACGCGAAACGGAGTTTCGGGGCTCGGCGTTCCCAAGCGGAGCTTGGGAACGAGGGGACGCGAGGCAATGCTCCGCCCCAAAATCGAGAGGGGCGCCCGCCGGATGCGCTGTCCGTGGAGCGGTCGTGATGGTCCATCTGGGCTTGGCGACGGTGCTGGCGCTGCGCGAGCGGATGAAGGAACCGCCGGGGCCGGTTGCGGACGCGGCGGCCGTCAATAGATAAATTTAACGATGTGACAATTCAAACCCGCCGGCGCCTGAAGGGAGACGGCGCGCGCCACGCGCGGCCCCGCTTGACGGCTGTCCGGCAGCTTCACAACGCAACCGCCTCGCTCACGGCGTCCGGTAGCCGATCGAATCCAAAAATTCCCGCGCGCTGATGATGTGGACGCCGTTGCTCCGGGCCTGCTCCTGTAGCGATTTCGTGCTCGCCGCCACCTCGGGCTTGGCGCCGACGATGTCGCCCAAAATCAAGAAGTCGGTCCCCACCGTCAGCTTGCCCTTGATGGTCCCGTCCAGCGGGTCCACGTAGCCGTCCACCACCACGTTCTGCCGTTTCAGCAACCGCTCGAACTCCTCCAAGTCGTCCTGCTGCTTGACGCCGTGCATGTCGATCCGGCCGGCGATGACCACGTGCCGCTCCGCGCCCGGATGGAAGATCGGGTTATACAGGTAGTCCCCCGGTAAAATCGGGTCTTTGAACTCTTCCTTCACGGTCACCACCTGGGCCTGCGCCAGGTGGTCGCCCAACACATCGATCACTTCCAGGCTCCCCTTGCTCGCAGGCAGCGGCTTACCGTCCGGGCCTTTGCCGTGGATGCTGAACGTCAACGGCGGGCGGATGTTGTCCGACGACCCGAGGTTGATGAACGGCCGCTTGCCCGACGGGTCCATCTTCACGATCCGCCAATCCGTCGGGATCGGTTTGCCGTTGTCCGGCTGGTCCATGTCGTGCTTCGTCAACGCCTCGATGCGATCGTTCAGGTCGTTCAGCCGGCCCTCCAGCTGCTTGATCTTCGTGTTCTTTTCCGCGATCCCCTTCTGGATCGTTTTGGCCTTGTCCTCGCCCGCCTGCACCGCCGCCCCCGTCGCGTCGTTCGCCGTCTTGAGCATGTTGCGCAGGTCGTCGTTGTCCTTCCGCTCTTTGGCGAGGTCGTCGTTGTTCTGCTTCGTCAACTTGGCCACGTTGTCGGCATACTCCTTCTGCGCCGCGACCTTCTCCTCGTCGCTCTTCTTCGCCGCCGCGTCCGCCTCGTCCTTCGCCCGCAGCGCCGCCGCCGTCTGGTCTTCCTGGAACTGCGCCAACGCCTTCAGACCCATGTATACGTCGTCATACGTCACCTTCGGCCGTTTCGTGTCCTTGTCCCAGGCCATTTGCACGTCTTGCGGGACCAGCGTCTTGTTCTTGTCCTCCTTGGCGATCCGATATTTCTTGTCCTCGATCGCCTTGATGAGTTTGACCACATCCTCCCGGTCCTTCTCGTCCTTGCCCAGCTGGTTGGCGTCGAACTGCTCGCGGTACACCTTCAGCGCCGTGTCGTCGATGCCCACCGTATGGCCGAGGTACGCCCGATAGGTCCAGGCCTGGAACTTGTACCAGTCGCGCTCCCTCTCGGCGTCCTTGGCGGCCTTGTCGGCCGTCGCCGCCTTGGTCGTCAGGTCGGCCTGCTGGGCGAAGCCGTAATAGGTGGCCACGCCCAGGCCGATGGCCGTGAGGATGAAAAAGACCAGGGTCACGACAAGGCCGGTGTTCGACTCGCGGCCGCGCTGCTTTGCCATTGCTGGAACCCCACGAATGGAGGGTGAACGCTTATTGAGAAGGGACGCCGGACGCGCCGGCGGAAATTATGCCGTCCCCATTCAGTGTAAATGATCCGGCAGGCCTGTCAATTGAATTGACGGGGCAAGAGGGGCGATGGGCGCACGCAAGGCGTGGACTGCCGGTTGTAACGGCCGACCCCGGCCCAAAGTGCCATAGTCCGCACCACTTCGTTTGTGATAAAACGCCCCTCCCGAAATCAGGCGCCCACCCGTCGGAGGATTGCGTCCCGATGTCAACATTTGCCGCACCTGAGCAGGGAACGCCGTCCCGTTGGCCGTGGTGGTGTGAGCCGCAAGCGGGGCTGCTTCTCCTCCTCGTCGTCGGCGCCTACTTCTTGCGCCTAGGCCAACTGCCGCTGCGCGGCGAAGAGCCGACGCGCGCCCAAATCGCCTTCGAGATGTTCCAGCGCCACGACTGGCTCGTCCCCCGCCTACAAGGCGACCCGTTCCCCAGCCGGCCCCCGCTGCAGAACTGGACCATCGCCGCCAGCGCGCTGCTCTTCGGCAACCGAGGCGTCTGGGCGGTTCGGTTCCCGTCGGCGCTGGCCCTGCTCCTCACCGTGCTCCTCATCTACGGCTATTCCCGGCTCTTTCTTTCCCGGTTTGGCGCGTTCGCCGGCGCGGCCGCCTTCGCCACCTTCGGCGAAATGTTTCAGATGGGGCCGGAGGCGGAAACGGAACCCGTTTTCATCCTGCTCGTCACCGCGTCGCTGCTCCTGTGGCACTGGGGTTGGGTGCGCCGCTGGCCGACCGCCCTCACCTGGACGTTGGGCTACGGATTCATGGCCCTGGCCGTCCTGGCCAAGGGGCCGCAGCCGCCCGTCTACTTCCTCGGCGCGGTCGGCGCCTACGTTCTGCTCACGCGCGACTGGCGGAGGCTGTTCAGCGTCGGCCACCTGATCGGGGCGTTGGTCGGCGGCGCCATCTTCGCCGCCTGGTTCATCCCGGCCTATTTTGAAGTCGGGGCGACGACCCTGCACGGCATTCTGATGTCCGACACGGCCATGCGGTTCCGCGATTGGACGGTATCCGACGTGGCGACGCACCTGGCGGTTTATCCGCTGGTCATTCTCGGCGGGACCTTGCCGTGGTCGCCCTTCCTCCTGGCCTACCTGAACCGCGACTTCTACCGTTCGATCGGCGCGGCCCGGCCGATGGCGCTCTTCGTGGGGGCGGCCGTGGTGCTGGCGTTTCCGACCTGCTGGATCCCGCCCAGCGGACAATCCCGCTATTTCGCCCCTCTTTATCCCTGTATCGCCGTGCTGATCGGTCTGGCGCTGACGCGCACCGCGGCGGCGCCCGCGGCTTCGTTCCCGCGCGCCTCCTTGCGGTTGTACGTATGGTCGGCGGCGGCCATGATGGCCCTGGCAGGCGCGGCGATGCTGGTCGTATCGTTCGGCCTGCGCGGCCGGCCGGGCCTGGCGGCCTATGTCGAGCCTCCGTTGACGGCGGCGGCCTTCGCCGCGGCGTGTACCGTCCTGGCCGCGGCCGCGTTCCGCGCCGGCGGCGCCGAGCCGTCCCGCGTGCGAACCGGCGTGTTGGCCCTCACCATTTTCATGGCCCTCACCTTTGCCGGGGTCCTCATGGACGTTCGGCTCCGCTTGGCCGTCCGGCCCGAGGCGGACGTGGCCCGGTTAAAGGAGCGACTGCCGACCGGCGAACGCCTGGTCAGTTTCGACCACGTCGCTACGCTATTCACATACCTGTACGGCGACCCGATCCCCGCGCGGCCCTGGCCCAACGCGGTCGGCGACGCGACCGACGTCCACTATTTCTGCTTCACCGTCTTCGAGGGGATGAACCGGCCGGCGCTGCCTTTCGCCTGGGAAAAGGTCGCCGTCATCGACGTCGATCGCAACCACCACACGCCGCCGGAAAACGTGGTGGTCGTCGGCCGCCGCCTGCCGGCGCCTCCAGGCCATGACGTGGCGCAACACCGAGAACCGAATCTTTCACGGCCATGAACGAAGCCAACCCTCCACCCTCGGAACCCGCCGCGGTCTCCTCCCTCGGCAACGGCCCCTGGGCCGTGCTGGACGTGCAGGAACGCCGCATCCTGGGCGTCCTGGTCGAGAAGGCCAAGACGACGCCGGACGCTTACCCGATGAGCGTGAACGGCCTCGTGACCGGCGCGAACCAGAAGTCGAACCGCGATCCGCTCCTCAACCTGTCCGAAATGGACGTGGAAGACGTCCTGGTGCGCTGCCAGAAGAAGAATTTGGCCATCAAGATCACCGGCGGCCGGGTGGTGCGCTGGCGTCACAGTCTCTACGAGGCGTGGCACGTCGATAAGGTTGATCTGGCCGTGCTGGCCGAGCTGCTGCTGCGCGGCCCGCAGACCGAGGGCGAGCTGCGCACCCGCGCCAGCCGCATGGAGCCGATCGACGACCTCGACGCCCTGCGCGCCGTGCTGCAACCGCTGGTGAAACGAAATCTCGTCGTCTACCTGACGCCGGAAGAGCGTCGCGGCGCGGTCCTCACGCACGGCTTCCACGACCCGCAGGAGTTGAGGCAGCTGCGGGCGCGGCATATGGCCGCGCCGCCAACGGCGGGGCCGCCGCCCTCCCGTGTCGAGACGGCGGACGCCGAAGGGGGACTGAACGATGCGAGGGAAGAGATTGTCGCACTAAAACGATCTCTCGCAACCCTGCAAGGCGAGGTCAGCGGGCTGCGCGAGGAGGTCAATAAGCTCAAGCAAGCGCTGGGGGTTTGAGTCGGCGATCCGAGCCGGAAGCGTGAGCGACGGAGAAAAATCCGTCGCTCACGCTTCCGGCTCGGATCTCACGCAGCCAAGACGACCCGGTAGCGCGCCTTGCCGGCCCGCACGTGCTCGACGGCGCGGTTCACGTCTTTCATGGGAAACGCCTCGACCATCGGCGCGACGCCTTTCCGTGCGGCGAAGTCCAGCATCAGGGCCGTGTCGGACGGGCTGCCCGACAGGCCGCCGCTGACCGACTTCTCCGTCAACGCGCCGAAGACGTTGAACTTGATTTCCGACTCCGGGATGCCGACGATCACCAGCCGGCCGCACGGTCGCAGGGCCGCCACGTAATCGTTCCAGTTCACGTCGGCCGACACGGTCGAGAGAATGAAGTCGAAGGAGTTGGCGGCCTTCTTCAACTCGCCCGGCTCCTTCGTGGCGATGAAATGGCTCGCCCCCATGCGCCGCGCCTCCTCGTCCTTGGAATGAGTCGAGGAGATCGCCGTCACGTCGCAGCCCATTTTCGCCAGGAACTGCACCGCCAAATGGCCCAGTCCGCCGACGCCGAGGACGGCCGTCCGCATCCACGGCCGGACGCCGAAATGCACCATCGGCGCGAACACCGTCGAGCCGGCGCACATGAGCGGCCCGGCAACGGCGGAATCCAGCGCCTCCGGCATCGGCACGGCGAATTTCCAGTGGACGCGCACCGACTCGGCCCAGCCGCCGGGGCGATGGACGATCGTGCCCTGGTTCTCGGCGCAGAGGTTTTCGTGGCCGCGCACGCACCATTCGCAATGCCCGCAGGAGCCGGACTGCCAGCCGACGCCGACGCGCCGGCCGACCTTGATTCCGTCCACGTCGCTTCCCACGGCCGCGACCGTGCCGATGACCTCGTGGCCGGGAACCAGCGGGTAGGCGCTCAAGCCCCAGTCGTTGTCGATCATGGCGACGTCGCTGTGGCAGATGCCGCAGTGCGACACGCGCACGTCCACCTTGTGCGGCCCGAGCGGCCCCGCCTCGTACTCGAACGGCTCCAACGCCTGCTTCGGACCCTTCGCCGCATACGCTTTCACCCGCATAGCGACCTCCCTTCGTGTCGTTGCGGCGCCCCGGCCGCCCCGTTACAATGGCCCCTGTCCACGCGACCCCAACTGGATTCATAGGCATGGCGACCGCGAAAGTCGATTCGCTCTACGTCGGCCTGGACGTGGGCGGCACCAACATGAAGGCCGGTGTGGTGGACGATTCGGGGACGCCGCTGAGCGGCGTGAGCCTGCCAACCGAGGCGCACCGCGGCCAGGATTTCGGCCTGCAACGGATGTGCGAGACGATCCGCGCGGCGGTTTCCGCGGCCGGCGTCGGCATGGAACGGATCGCGGCCGTCGGCGTGGCGACGCCCGGCTCGATGGACATCCCGGCCGGGATGATCCTGAAAGCGGTCAACATGCCGTGGGTCAACGTGCCGGTGCGGCGGCACGTTCAGGAGACGTTCGGACTGCCGACCGCATTTCAGAACGACGGCAACGCCGCGGCCTACGGCGAGTTCTGGACGGGGGCGGGCCGTGGCGTGCGGAGCATGGTGCTGTTCACGCTCGGCACGGGGATCGGCGGCGGCATCGTCGTGACCGGCGACGGCGGCGGCCTCGTCATCGAGGGCGAACACAGTCACGGGGCGGAACTCGGCCACATCCACATCGAGATGACGCGGCCGCGCCCCTGCGGCTGCGGCCGGGCGGGCTGTCTGGAGGCCTACGCCAGCGCCACGGCGGTCGTCAATCGGGCGCGGGAGGCGCTGGCCGAGGACGGCGGCCGGTCGTCGCTTCACGATATTTTGCGGTCGGAAAAAGAGCTGACATCCAGGGAGGTGTTCGAGGCGGCCGCGGCGGGCGACGAACTGGCCGGCCGAATCGTGGAAGAGACCGCCTTCTATCTCGCCGTCGGGGCCACGAACCTGATGCACGTCATCAACCCGGAGCTGATCGTATTCGGCGGCGGCATGATCGCGGCGGGCGACGGCTTCCTCGACCGCATCCGGGCGCATGTCCGTCAGCTGGCGTACCCGGTGCCGGCGGCGCGGACGCGGATCGTCTACGCCCAACTCGGCGGCGACGCCGGTTTCATCGGGGCGGCGGCCTGCGCCCGGCGGTTAGTCCGCCGGTAGGGCGAACCGCGACAGGCGAAACCTCTCAATCGGGAGGTCGGTGCGGCCGACGTCGGCGAGGTCGGCCAGGATTTCGCCCACCACCGAGGCGAACTTGAAGCCGTGCCCCGAAAAGCCGGCCGCGAACACCACATGCGAATGTCGCGGATGGACGTCGATCAGGAAGTGGCGATCCGGCGTCAAGGTATAGAGGCACACCGACGCCCGGCGTCGGGGGCCGTCCGCCGTGGGCAGATGGGCGTGGAGGAACTGGCGCACCGGCGTTTCGTCGTCGTCCGTCGCCGCCCGCGCCGCCTCGGACGGGTCGCGCAGCTCCGGCGCCCCGTAATGCCGGGCGACCTTGAGGCCGTCGGAGTTCAGCGCCGGCAGGCCGTAATAGTCGCCCTCCGGCGTCTCCGCGATGAACGTGGGAAAGACTTCGCGCCGAAAGCCAGTGTCGTCTTGCGCCGATCCAAAAAACCACCTGTCGCATGACCGTGAGAGGCAAGCCGAGGTCCGCCAGCGCCCGGCCGGCCCACGGCCCCGCCGTTATAACCAGCCGGCCGGCGGTGTAGCGGCCGGCGGCCGTCTCCACCGCCACGCCGGCGCCCTCGGTCTTCCACGATACCACCGCTTCATTGTCACGGATCGTCGCGCCGAGCGCACGCGCCTCCGCGACGTGCGCCTGGACGCAATCATCGACGTACAGAAAACCCGCCGACGGCTCCAAAACGCCGACGTGTTGGTCGTCGAACTGAAACGCGGGGAAGCGGCGGCGCAGGGCCGCGGCGTCGAGGTCTTCGATCTCCAGCCGGTGCAGCCCGGCCGACTCACGGACGCCGGCGATTAGCTCGCCGTCGGGCCGGACGATGCT
The DNA here is from genome assembly GCA_963813925.1 of uncultured Planctomycetaceae bacterium. Classification (GTDB taxonomy): domain Bacteria; phylum Planctomycetota; class Planctomycetia; order Gemmatales; family Gemmataceae; genus UBA4732. The sequence goes on along the minus strand of CAWFBG010000013.1, from coordinate 11,695 downwards.
CAGGCAGCCGCATTCGGTCAGCAGCGCCCGGCCGCAACGTCGTTCCAGGTCGCGCCAGCGTTCGTAGGCGCAGCACCAGCGGCACATAATCGGGATGCTCATAGTAGGCTTTACGGATGATGCGCGTATGGCCGTGCGAGCTGCCGAGGTCGTGGCCGAGCGCGTACTGCTCCAGGCCGAGCACGCGCCGGCCGCGCCGCGCCAACTCGAAGGCCGTCGCCGATCCCATGCCGCCGACGCCCAACACGATCACATCGAAACGATTGTCGTTCATAACATCGTGTATAATCGGAACGGCGAACCGACTCAAGCGCGGACGGCGCGGCGACGGCCGAGCGGGCAGGAAGGACCGTTGCGGCCGGCGCGTTCACCCATTTTCCGGCCGCCGGAACCTCTTGGAGCGAAAAGGACTTTTGCCTGTCGCGTCGCCACGCCCTACAATGCAGGGTAAGGAGGCCCCTCCCGCAACTTGCCGCCAGGAGGACTCGGCAGGATGTCCCGGCTGTCCGGCCCGTCGCTCCATCCCGGAGTCGCCATGAGCAAAGAGCTGATGGACATCGTCCTGCCCCGCTTGGCCCAGCGCCTCAACCGCCAGTTGCGCCGCTACCGCGCTGGGGAACTGGACGACGATCAGTTCTCGCGCCGCTTTGAAACCCTTCTGCAACAACAGTACACCTGGCTCGCCAACCAGGGCGTGCCGGAGATCGACGCCGCCGTGGCCGTCCACGGGGCCGTTCTGGTGCTCAGCTCCGCCGGCCTGCGCGTCGAGGCCGCCGAGCAGGGCGTGCCGCTGGAAGTCGTGGAGCAGCAGGCCGTTCAGGCCGCCGCCTCCGACATCGCCAGCAACTACGGCGTTAGCAAACGCCGGGCCGTCCAGCGCATCAGCACCATCGTCGCCTATTACGCCGACTGAATCCGCTCCGCCGTCTCCGCGGCCCTTCCCCAGTCGTGGGCGGCCGGGGCGGGAAGCCCACCTGATTCATACGTTCACCGACTGGATGCGAAGGGGGCAAAAGGGGACCTCCGATGATCGTCCTCCATGCGGGCGTGGAAGACGTGCGACTCCTGCTCTGGGGAGAAAGTCCGCCCGCCGCGCCGCGACCCGCGCGACGCGGCCGAAAGCCCAAGACGCCGCAACCGAAGCCGTTCCCCTTCGACCCAGGCGTCGACGCGCTGGCCGACGCCTTGCCGGACGCAAGCAAGCCCTCGCCCGCCGCCGAACAGCGCTTCCTCTGGCTCCCCACGGTCGAGGACCGCCCCGTGCCGTCCAGCGCGCTCGTCGCCGAGCCGCCGGAACCGGGCGCGACGGCGGCCCTGGCGCCGTGGGCGACAACCGTTCTTCCCCTTGGCCCGACTCAAGCGATCGACCTGCTCTGCGCCTGCGCCGACCGGGAAACCCTGGCGCCCGGTGTCGTCGTCGGCGCCACACTCGCCTTCTGGTCGCGTGCGTTGCGTTTCGCCGGCGCCCTGGTGGCCCGCGAACAGTTCATCCCCGACGTCCGGCAATCGGGCCAGGCCTGGCAGGCCCGCTGGCGGCCGGTGCTGGCGGGGAGCGACGCCCAGCGGCAGCACAAGCTGGCGCAGGCCATGCCGCCGGCCTGCCGCGCCCTCGGCGACGATGCCGCGACGCCGCCGGATCAGCCCGCCGCCGCCGTCCTCGGCGCGTTCCTGGATACGATGGTCGATGCGCTGGTGCGCTCGTCCACGGCCGGCCCCGCCGCCCCGGTTCGCGTCCCCGCCCGACGCCAGGCCGCGCTCGCCTTCGCCAGCATCCACGATCAATGGCTGCACGCCCTGCGCGCCCCGACGGCACCCTCACAGGGCCGGTCGCCGACCTGCGCCAGTTGGCCGAGCAGGTCCACTCGTGGCAGCGACCCATAGCCGTCGCGGTGGAAGCGCCATTTCGCCTCTGCTTTCGCCTCGAAGAGCCGCCGGCCCCACCCGCGGATGAGGGCGACGACGGGCCGATCCAGACGAGCGGCGACTGGCACGTTCGCTATCTCCTCCAGGCGGCGGACGACCCCAGCCTGCTCGTCCCGGTCTCCGAGGCCTGGCCGGCGAAGGGCCGTCACGCCGCCGTCTTCCAGGCGCGCCGATTTCAGCCCCGCGAATACCTCCTCACTGCCCTCGGCCAGGCCGCCGGTCTGTGCCCGCCGGTCGAGGTCAGCCTCAAGGCCGCCGCCCCGTCCGGGTTCGCCCTCAACGCCGCCGGCGCCCACGCCTTCCTGACGGAGACGGCCTGGATGCTGGAGCAGGCGGGCTTCGGCGTGCTGCTGCCGGCGTGGTGGACGCGCAAGGGGACCAAACAGCGGCTCACCGTGCGGGCGCAGGTGAAGTCCCCCAAGATGCAGGGCGGCAGCGGAATGTCGCTGGAAGAGATCGTGCAATTCGACTGGAAGGTCGCCCTGGGTGACAACGAGTTGTCACTGCGCGAGCTGGAGGCGCTGGCCCGCCTCAAGTCGCCGCTGGTGCGGGTGCGCGGCCAGTGGGTGCAGGTCAATGCCGAGGAAATCCAGGCGGCCCTCGCCTTCTGGAAGCGCCGGGCCGCCGGAGAAGGCACGGTGCGCGAGGTCGTGCGGATGGCCCTCGGGGGGCGCGAGGCGCCGGCCGGACTGCCGATCAGCGGAGTCACGGCCGACGGATGGGTTGCCGACCTGCTGGGCCAACTCGAAGGGCAGGCGTCGTTCACGGAACTGGAGGCGCCCGCCGGCTTCCACGGAACGCTGCGGCCCTATCAGGTGCGCGGCTACTCGTGGCTGGAGTTCCTGCGCCGCTGGGGTTTGGGGGCCTGCCTGGCCGACGACATGGGATTGGGCAAGACCGTCCAGACGCTGGCCCTGATCCAGCGCGAGCGCGAGGCCGGCGAAAAGCGGCCGGTGCTGCTCATCTGCCCCACGTCGGTCGTCGGCAACTGGAAGAAGGAAGCCGAGCGCTTCGCCCCCGAACTGCCCGTGCTGATCCATCACGGCGGCCAGCGGACGCGCGGCGACGCCTTCCGCAAGAAGGTGCGGCCGGCCGGCCTGGTGCTGTCCAGCTACGCCCTGCTGCACCGAGACCGCGAAATGTTCGACAAGGTGGAATGGGCCGGCGTGGTGCTGGACGAGGCGCAGAACATCAAGAACCCCGAGACGAAACAGGCCCAGGCGGCGCGAGCGCTGAAAGCCGACTACCGACTCGCTCTGACCGGCACGCCGGTCGAGAACCACGTCGGCGACCTGTGGTCGATCATGGAGTATCTCAATCCCGGATTTCTCGGATCGCAGGCCGAGTTCCGCCGCCGCTTCTTCGTGCCGATCCAAGCGCAGCACGACGCCGAGGCGGCCACGCGCCTGAAGCGCCTGACGGGGCCGTTCGTGCTGCGCCGCCTCAAGAGCGACAAGAGCATCATCGCCGACCTGCCCGACAAGCTGGAGATGAAGGTCTTCTGCAACCTCACCAAGGAGCAGGCGTCGCTCTACGCCGCAGTGGTGGACGACGCCGCCAAAAACATCGAGGACGCGGAGGGCATCAAGCGCAAGGGCGTCATCCTGGCCGTGCTGTCGAAGTTAAAGCAGGTGTGCAACCATCCGGCGCAGTTCCTCGGCGACAACTCGCCCCTGCCCGGCCGTTCCGGCAAGCTGGCCCGATTGACGGAAATGCTCGACGAGGCGATCCAGGCGGGCGACCGGGCGCTGGTCTTCACGCAATTCAAGGAGATGGGCGACATCATTCAGAGGTATTTGCAGGAGGAGTTCGGCCGCGAGGTGTTGTTCCTGCACGGCGGCGTGCCGGCGAAGCAGCGCGACCGCATGGTGGAGCGCTTCCAGAACGACCCGAATGGGCCGCGCGTCTTCCTGCTGTCGCTCAAGGCGGGCGGCACGGGACTCAACCTGACGGCGGCGCGGCACGTCTTCCACTTCGACCGCTGGTGGAACCCAGCCGTCGAGAACCAGGCGACCGACCGCGCCTACCGCATCGGCCAGACGCGCGACGTGCAGGTGCATAAGTTCCTGTGCGTTGGTACGCTGGAGGAGAAGATCGACGAGATGATCGAGCGCAAGCAGGCCGTGGCCGAGCGCGTGGTCGGCGCCGGCGAGGGCTGGCTGACGGAATTGTCGAACGAGCGGTTGAAGGACCTGTTCGCCCTGCGGCCCGAGGCCGTCGGAGAATAGCGATGCGATACTGGGACTACTATCCCCGTTATCCGAAATCCCGGCCGCGCGCGGCCAAGGGGGGCGTCAAGGCGCAGTCGAAGCGCGGCGCCGGCTTCGGCCAGAGCTGGTGGGCCAAGCGCTGGATCGCCGTGCTGGAGAGCTTCGACATCGGCGCCCGCCTCGGCCGCGGCCGTTCCTACGCCCGCAACGGACAGGTGCTGTCCATCGACGTGAAGGAGGGCGAAGTCACGGCCAAGGTGCAGGGGTCGCGGCCGCAGCCGTACAAGGTGAAGATCGAGGTGAAGGTGCTGGAACCGAAGCAGTGGGACCATGTGATAAAGGCGCTGTCGGGGCAGGCGCTGTTCACGGCCAAGTTGCTGGCGGGCGAGATGCCGCTGGACATCGAGGAGGTGTTCACGAAGGCGAAGCTGTCCCTGTTCCCGGGGAAGCAGGCCGACCTGAAGACGGAGTGTTCGTGTCCCGATTGGTCGAATCCGTGCAAGCACGTGGCGGCGGTGTACTACCTGCTGGGCGAGGAGTTCGACCGCGACCCGTTCCTGCTGTTTCGTCTGCGCGGCCTCGGGCGCGAGGAATTGCTCCGGCGGCTGAGCGCGACGGAGCCCGCCGAAGGGTCGGCGGACGCCGCGCCCACGGCGGCTGCGGAACCGGCCGCACCGCTTCCGGCTGAACCGAGTGCGTTCTGGCCCGGAGGCGGCGTGCCGGACGACCTGTTCGGCGAGGTGGAGACGCCGCCGGCGTCCGCGGCCTGGCTGCGGCGGCTGGGGAACTTCCCCTTCTGGCGCGGGGAGGCGCTCCTGCGCGACGCGCTGGAGCCGGTCTATGCCGAAGCGGCGCGACGCGGGATGGATACGTTCCTGGGAGGAACGCGGCGCGCGAATGACGGGAACGGCCGATCAAGGCGCCGGCCGGCGGGGAGAAGCATCGTCTTCGGCGCGTTCACTCGACCGCGGCTCCGCCCCGCCGACGGTCCCGTTCGGGTTCATAATCAAAAAACGCCAGCCGCCGTCGGCCCGACGGCGCAGCACGTGGGTCGAAGTCCCGCTGAATCGCTCGTGTTTGCCCGCCGCGTCGGTCTCTTGCCTCGTCCAATCGACGATGATGAGCGCCACGTCGCCGACCGTCGCCGACCAGCGCACGGCGCCGTCGAAGCGGGCCTTCCTCGCCAGCAGGCCTTTCAACTCCTGACGGATCTGTTCCTTGCCGTGGACCACGCGGCCGGCGGTGGTGCGCGTGGCCGCCTCCTCGGCATAGAGAGACGCCAATTCTTCCAGGTCGCCGCTCTCCAACGCCCTTGCGAACGCCGCGGGCATGTCGCCGGGCGTGCGGACACTTCCGTGCATGTCGGATCTCTTTTGACGGATAAAGGGGAGGACCGAGGGCCATACGCTCGGATGAGTCGGTTGGAACGTTAGAATGCCAGATAGGGCTTGACCGCTTCCTTGTCGATCTCGGCGGCCTTGCCGCTCATCACGATCGCGCCCTTTTCCATGACATAATAGCGGTCGGCGAGCTTCAAGGCGAATTCCAGGTATTGCTCGACCAGGAGCACGGCGACGTTGCCGCCCTTCTTGAGGGCGCCGAGGACCTGGCCGATCAGCGAAATGATCGAGGGCTGAATGCCTTCCGTCGGCTCGTCGAGGATGAGAAGGGTCGGCTCGGCGACGAGGGCGCGGGCGATGGAAAGCTGTTGCTGCTGGCCGCCGCTGAGGAACCCGCCCTTTCGCTCCAGCATCTCCAGCAGCATGGGGAAATACTCGAAGACCTTGACGGGGACGACCCGCGACCCCTGCGGGTTGGCCATCAGTCCCACTTTGAGGTTTTCCAGCACCGTGAGTTGCGGAAAAATCTCCCGGCCCTGGGGGACGTAGCCGATGCCGGCAAGCGCGCGAACATTGGGCGAGACGCGGGTCAGGTCCCGAACCGGCCCGCGGCCGCCGAACTGAATCCGCCCGGCGCGGGCGCAGCAGCCCCATGATGCTCTTCAACAGCGTCGTCTTGCCCACGCCGTTGCGACCCATCAGGCAGACCACTTCGCCGGGGCCGACCGTCAGGCTCACGTCGCGCAAGATCACCGTCTCGCCGTAGGAGACGGATAGATTGTCGATCTGAAGCATGGTTCTCCCACTCACAATCCTGCTCCCCTCTCCCCTCGGGCGAGAGGGGTTGGGGGTGAGGGGGGTTATTGTCGGGAGGCGGCCTCCCCTCACCCCCGGCCCCTCTCCCCCGAGGGGAGAGGGGAGAAAGAGATCTCCTCACCCAAACCCCTCTCCCCGATTACCGGGGAGAGGGGGGAATATGGCCGGGCGGAGTTCGCGCGGCGGCGACCCCGTCGGCGCCCTTCGGCGCGGGGACGGGGAGGATGCCGACGGGTTCCCGATCCGGGGCGTACTCCTCCCGGTCCTGGCCGAGGTAGACCTCGATGACCCGCGGGTCGTTCTGCACTTCCTGCACGGTCCCCTCGCACAGCGTTTCGCCGGCGTCCAGGACCGTGACCTTGGAGGCGATCTGTCGGACGAACGTCATGTCGTGTTCGATGACCAGGATGCTGCGTTTATGGGCCATCGCCATCAGCAGTTCGCCGGTGAGTTCCGAGTCGCGCGGCGTCATGCCGGCCACGGGTTCGTCGATCAGCAGCAATTCGGCGTCCTGGGCCATGACCATGCCGATCTCGAGCCACTGCTTCTCCCCGTGCGCCAGCGTGCCGGCCTTGCGGAACGCCTTCGGCCCCAGGCCGATGGTGTGGAGGATTTCCTCGATCCGCATCCGACCGTCCTGGCGGAACGCGGCGGTCAGGGTGGCCAGCACGCCCCGCTGATACTTCAAGGCCAGGCGCAGGTTTTCCAGCACCGTCAGTTCCTTGAAGACGTTGGGCGTCTGGAATTTCCGGCCCACGCCCCTGCGGGCGATCTCCTGGACCGGCAGTCGCGTGACGTCGATCGGGGGACTATGGGCGGGTTGAAACCAGACTTTGCCGGAAACGGGCCGGGTCTTGCCCGAGATCACGTCGAGCAGCGTCGTCTTGCCGGCGCCGTTGGGGCCGATGACGACCCGCAGCTCGCCGCGCTCCATCGAGAAGGTCAGCCTGGTGAGCGCCTTGAACGCCCCGAAGGCGACGGTTATGTCATCGACTTTCAGGATCTCGTCCGTCGTCGCTTTGGCCGGCGCGTCCAAGTTACACCCTCCCCGCGGTCGCCGTATTCGCCGTCATGGCCTGTTTGAGCCAGGCGAACGCCTTGCGGGGGCCGCCCTGCTTGAGCCAGGCGAACCCCTTGCGGAGGCCGCCCAAAATGCCGTCCGGCATGAACACGACGACGACGACAAACATCGCGCCCATGATGAGCGGCCAGCCCTCGCCGCCCAGATAGGTGCGGAACGTCTCGTTGAAATTGTCGTTGATGTAGGTATGGGCGTAGCTGACCAGGATGGCGCCGATGATCGCCCCGATCAGGGTCCCCCGGCCGCCGACCGCCACCAGGATGACGATCTCGATCGAAAAGGCGATGCTGAGCGTGTCCGGCCCCGTCGTGCCCAACACCGACGCATACAGCGCCCCCGCCAGGCCGGCCAGCGCCCCCGCCAGGGCGAAAACGAACGTCTTGTACGTCGGCGTGTCGTAGCCCAGCGCCAGCACGCGGAATTCGCTGTCGCGGATCGCGGTAAGCAGCTTGCCGAGCTTGCCCTGCATCAGAACGTAGCAGCCGAGGAAGCAGACCGCCAGCACGCCGGCCATCAGGTAAAACAGCGGCTCCATGTGGAAGGTGACGCCGAACAGATGCAGCTTGTCGAGGTAGGTCATGCCGACGATGCCGCCGGTGTACGGCTGCTGGTTGACGACGAAGGTGTAGACGGCCAGCACGAGGGCCTGGGTGATGAGCGCGAAATAGACGCCCTTGATGCGCCGGCGGAAGGTGATGTAGCCGAACGCCGCGGAGGCGATCATCGGCAACAGCACCGCCAGCGGCAGCGCCACCCAGACGTGAATCAGCGGCCTGATCCACCAGGGCACCGCGTCCAGGCGGCAATAGGCCATGAAGTCCGGCATCGCCATGTCGGGGGCGACCACGAAGGGCTTGCCGGCCTCGGTCGCGGCCCGTTGCAACTTCAGACAGTAGCCGATGGCGTAGGCCCCCATGCCGAAGTACAACCCCTGCCCCAGGCTCAGAAGGCCGGTATAGCCCCAGATCAGATCCAGACTGACCGCGAAGAGCGCCAGGGCCAGGTACTTGGTGAACAGGGGCAGCCAGTACCGATCGCCGGCGTAGATCAGGCCCGGCGTGAACAGCAGGGCCGTGAACAGGAAAATGCCCAACCAGCGCAACAGCCTGGACCGCAGCGTCGGCGGGTTCACGAACAAGGTGACGGTAGGGGCAGGCGGCCGCACCGGGAAGGCGGGGGCGGTCGTCTCCTGCCCCCCTTCCCCCGCGGGTGGGGGAGGGTTGGGATGAGGGTCCGGGGCGCCCGATTTCGGGGAAATCGCCTCAGTCATAGCTCCGCTCCTTGGTGGCGAACAGGCCGGAAGGACGGAACTGGATGAACACGATCACCGCCAGCAACACCACCACCTTGGCCAGGGAGGCGTTGCCCAGGATCTTTTCCACGAGGCTGTCCGCCGTGCCGATGAGGGCGCCGCCGCCGACCGTGCCCGCAGCTGACCCATGCCGCCGAGGATCACCACCATGAACGCCTCGACGATATAATCGTTGCCCATGTTGTACTTGACGGTGTACAGGTAGGCCAGGATGCAGCCGGCCACGCCGGCCAGGCCGCTGGCGAAGGCGAACGTCAACGAATCGACCCAGCGGGTGTTGATCCCCAGGGCGGCGGCCATCGGCCGGTTCTGGACCACGGCGCGGATCTTCAGGCCGAACGAGGTCTTGAAGAACCACAGGTAGACGGCCAGCAGACAGAGCAGCGTGATGCCGACGATGAACACGCGGTAGACGGGGATGGTGAGGCCGCCGACGGCCCAGCCGCCTTGCAGCTCCTCGGGCATGTGCATCGGCTGCAGTTGGCGCCGAAACGCAGCATGACGACCTGCTGCAAGATCATGCCGACCCCCCAGGTCGCCAGCAGCGTGTCGAGCGGCCGGCCGTACAGGAAACGGATCAGGCTAACCTCCAGCAGATAGCCGACGAAGGCGACCACCAGGAACGAGGCGGGGATGGCGAAGTACAGGTTCAGACCGATGTGGTAGAGCGGGTCGGTGATTGCCACGGCCGTGTAGGCGCCGAGCATCATCATCTCGCCGTGGGCCATGTTGATGATGCGCATCACGCCGAAGGTGATCGCCAGGCCCAGCGCGGTGAGGATGAGGATGGAGCCGAGGCTGAGGCTGTTGGAAAGACCCGAACTCAGGTCGGTAATATCCATGGAATGCTCGCGGGGGTGCGGGCCGGTCTTGAAAGCATTTCTAAGGGCTGGCGGACGACAAGGATACCAACCTGGAGCGCGAGCGAGGGAGCGGTTCACACTCCTCCCTCGCTTGCGCTTCGGGTTAGTGGCCGTTCGACGCTTCGTACTCTTGTCCGCCAGCCTAAACCCGGCGGCCGCCCGCGGGATTTACTTCACCTTCACCTCCTCGCCCTTGGTCAGGCCGCCCTTGGTCCAATCGACGTGCCAACCCGGGAAGGCGATCTGCGGGTACGGGTCGGGGGCGATCAGGTCGGTGGTGTAGATGATGTCGAACTGCTTGTCGTCGCGGATCTTGCCCATGCGGAAGTACTTGTAGGTGTGCTGCGTCTTGGGGTCGAGCTTGACCTTGCCCTCGGGGGCGTCGAACTCGATGCCCTGCCGCTGCCTTGCAGATGGCCTCGCGCACCTTGTCCACGTCGGTGGTGCCGGCCTTTTCGACGGCCTGCTTCCAGAAGTAGACCCCGAAGTAGGCCGCCTCGATCGGGTCGTCGGTGACGCGGTCGGCCCCGTACTTCGCCTTGAACTTCTTGACGAACTCCTTGTTCACGGGGGTGTCGATGCTCTGGAAGTAGTTCCAGGCGGCCAGGTGCCCCTTGACCTTGGCGGGGTCGAGGCCGCGCAGCTCGTCCTCGCCGACGCTCACGGCGACGACCGGGATCTTGTCGGCCGTGATGCCCTGGGCGGCCAGCTCGTTGTAGAAGTTGACGTTGCTGTCGCCGTTGATGGTGCTGAAGATCACGTCCGGGTCGGCCTTCTTGATGTCCTGGACGATGTTCTGGTACTCCAGGTGGCCCAGCGGCGTGTACTTCTCGGCCACCGGCGTGATGCCCTTGGACTCCAGGTACTTGACGATGATCAGGTTCGCCGTGCGGGGGAAGATGTAGTCCGACCCAGCAGGTAGAATTTCTTCTTCTCGCCGCCCTCCTTGCTCAGCAGCCACTCGACCGCCGGCAAGATCTGCTGGTTCGGCGCGCCCCGGTGTAGACGACGTTCTTGGAACACTCGTTGCCCTCGTACTGCACCGGGTAGAAGAGCAGGCCGTTGTTCTCCTCGAACACCGGCAGCACGTTTTTGCGGCTGACCGAAGTCCAGCAGCCGAACACCACCGGCGACCTTGTCCTTGAGCAGGAGCTTCCGGCCTTCTCGGGGAAGAGTCGGTGAACTTCGACTGGGGGTCTTCGACGATCGCTTCGATCTTCTTGCCAGCACGCCGCCCGCGTTGTTGATCTCGTCAATGGCCATCAGCTCCGCGTCCTTGAGCGACGACTCGCTGATGGCCATGGTGCCCGTCAAGGAATGCAGGATACCCACCTTGATGGTGTTGCCCGACGAGCCGCCGGACGGCCGGCCCACATCCGGAGAGAATGAAGGGCGAAAAGGCCTGGGCGGCCGCCAGGGTCAGGCCGGTGTTCTTGAGGAACTGCCGGCGGTTGATGCCGCTGGGCGAGAGTTGCTTGCGATTCGTCTTGGCTCCATACCTCCACTTTGGGCGCGGATCAGGTCTGCAAATGAGCGGCGAAACCCTGGTACCGCCGCGGGCGAAGCATGTGGCGCCTGCACCGACCAGCGCTTCTCAAACGATCGGGCGAAGTCTTCTTCCTCAATGGCGAGCGGCCGGCGTAAGCCGGCTGGTGCGGGCCAAACCGGCCGGCTTACGCCGGCCGCTCGCCCAAAGTTCGCGTCAACGGAGGGCGGCCAGCACCTGCTCCGCCTTCGCCGTCCAGCCCGCGATGCCGCCCTGGGCACGAACCATCTCCAAAGTCGCCTTTTTGAACTCGGGAAAATAGTTTTCGGTGCCGTCCTCGACCAGCAGGCACTCGTAACCGCGGTCGTTCGCCTCGCGCATGGTGGTGTGCACCGCGCACCTCGGTCGTGACGCCGGTAATCAGCATATGAGTGATGCGGCGGGCCTGCTCGCTCCTTTTGCAGCGGCGTGGCTTTAAGGAGCCTTTGCCGGGCTTGGCGATGACGACTTCTTCCGGCGCCGGCCGCAGCGCAGGGACGAAATCACAGCCCGGCTCCCCGTCCACCAGGATGCGTCCCATCGGCCCCCGGTCGCCTATGCGAAGCGAACCGTGGCCGCGGTCACGTTTGGCCGGGGGGCAATAGGACAGGTCCGGGCGGTGGCA
>CAWFBG010000012.1:0-82170 GCA_963813925.1 uncultured Planctomycetaceae bacterium | reverse complement strand
GGGGGCGCCCAAAAGCCAGAGGGGGCGCCGCCGACCGTCGGCGGATCGACGCTATTCCGCCTCCGGATCGGGCATAACGCCCGTCTCGACGGACGTGCGGATCCCCTCGGGGCTGGCGTCCCAGGCCGCCTGATAGGTCGGTTCCAGCGGCGTCAGGACGTGCAACTCGTTGGTGAGGAACAGGGGCATCTCCGGCAGTGCGTCGCCGACCGCGACCGGCTCGACGTAGGCGGCCTGTTCCAGTCCCGTCTCGTAGGACACGACGATGCGGTCCTTGCCGGGCGGGAACGTGAAGTCCTCCTCCAGGAACTCATCCCAAATAGCCTTGTGGAGGCCGTAGGGATCGCGCGGCGTGGGCGGAAAGAGATCGACGATCAGGACGTGAACGCCCGCGCGGAGAAAATCGACCGTTTTTTCGACAAAATCGCGCAGGGCGGCGCGGCTGTCCTTGTTGCCAGGCGAAACGATTTCGATGACCGCGAGGATCCGGCCGAGGTGGTGTCGGACGACGACCCGGTTGGCCCGGTCGGCATAAAAGACCTTGTTCGCGCGGCGAACGATGCGTGCGGCCGGACGCTCCCGCAAGGCGACGCCTCCGTTCAGCCCGACGGGCCGGGGGGCCGCCCTCCGTTCGATGGCAAGAACGTCGGCCTCGCGCGGCCCGGAGCGTTGCTCCACCAGCGCGTCCACTCCCCTGGGCAAACGGCCGCGGTTCAGCGCGCGGGCGATCTCAATGGTCCAATCCTGGTGGAAATGGTGAAACAGCCCGGCGGGCACTCGTGTCCAATCGTGAATCGCCATGACGTTCCCTCCCCGGACATTATACGACAGGGCTCCTCACCCTGTCTTTCTTTTGGGGCCATGCGCGACCATGTGGCCGAGGAGCATTGGCATGATAGTATCCGGTAAACCGGCTCCCGGTTGCCGTGTCCCTCCCGCGCCGCTTGCTGCTAGAATGCCCGGACGACATCGTTCCGGTCGGCCCGAACAGGGTCGGGAAAGCGGGGGCGCGGCGTGTCCATCGACGTGGAAGGCTACAGCAAGGTCTACGGCACGATGGCGGCCGTCGCCGACGTGACCTTCTCCGTGGCGCCAGGCGAAGTGCTCGGCCTCGTCGGGCCGAACGGGGCCGGCAAAACCACCACCCTCCGGGCCCTCGCCGGCATCCTCCAGCCCACCAGGGGCCGGCTCGTCATCGCCGGCCACGATGTGGTCCGCGAACCCATCGCCGCCAAGGCGCGACTCGCCTACGTCCCCGACGACCCCCACCTGTTCGACCGCCTCACCGTCTGGGAACACTTCCGCTTCACCGCCGCCGCCTACCGCCTGCGCGACTGGCAGGACCTCGCCGAAGCGCTCCTGACGCGCCTGGAGATGGTCGAGAAACGCGACGCGCTGGCGTCGGAGCTGTCGCGCGGCATGCGCCAGAAGACGGCCGTCGGCTGCGCCTGTCTGCACCGGCCGCGGGCGCTGTTGCTGGACGAGCCGTTGACGGGCCTCGACCCGCGCGGTATTCGCACCATGAAAGACCTCATTCGGGAGCACGCGGGGGACGGGGCCGCCGTGGTCGTCAGCTCCCACCTGCTGTCGATGGTCGAGGACCTCTGTTCGACCGTGCTGATTCTGCACCGCGGCCAGGTGCTCCGCCACGGCCGGTTGGCCGAGCTGCGCGGCGAGGCGGCCGCCGGCGGCCGGCAGGAAACGCTCGAAGAACTCTTCTTCCGTCTGACGGAGACGCCCGGCGTTGAAGGCACGGCGCCCGTCGCGGCCGGTGGAGACGCACCGTGAACCGCGCCTTGTGGCTGCTGCTGGGTCTGCAAATGCGCGGCTGGCTGCGTTCGCTGACGCGCCGCCTCGCCACGGTGCGCGGGGCCGTGCTGGCGCTGGTCGGCCTGGCCGCGTTTCTGCTGTGGCTCACCAGCGTTTTTCTCATCAAGCGGTCGCCGTCCTACACCCACGATCGGGTCCTCGAATACGGCCCCGCGGCGCTCCTGATCTATTGCCTGTTCAACGCCCTCTCCAATCCGGGCGAGCGCGGCGTCTATTTCAGCCCAGGCGAGGTGAATTTTCTGTTCGCCGCCCCCTTCGGCCGGCGGGAGCTGCTGGCCTACAAAATCGCCGTCGGCTTCGTCTTCACGCTGCCGAGCGCCCTGTTCATGACGTTGGTGTTCCAGATCTACGCCCACTCGTTCCTGGCGGCGTTTGTCGGCGTTTTGCTGATCCTGCAATTCATGCAGACGTTCGCGATGGCGGTGAACCTGGCCGCGAGCGCCCTGGAAACGCGGCTGTTCACCGCCGGCCGAAGGGCGGCGGCCGTGGCCGCGGTCGTGGTGGCCGGCGCGATCGTCTGGCAGGCCGGCCTGACGCCCGGCGAAAGCGTGGCGGAGTGGCTGAGGAAGGCGGCCCACACGGACCTCTGGCGCGCCGTCTCGACGCCGCTGCGCTACTTTTTCGACGCTTTTTTGTCCGAAAATCTCTGGCCGGACCTGGCGTGGAACGGGCTGCTGGCGCTGCTGGTGGACGTGGCCCTGGTCGGCGTGGTGTTCGGCCTGGACGTGCAATACATGGAAGCGTCGGCGGCGGTGAGCGCCCGCATCTACGCCCGCCTCCAGCGCATGCGCCGCGTCGGCCCGGCGGCCTCCCGCGAAGGCAAAGCGCGCTTCGGTCTGCCGATGTTGCCGTGGTGCGGCGGCGCCGGGCCGATCTTCTGGCGGCAACTGACGACCGCTTCCCGCGGCGCGGGCAGGCTGGGCATGAGCCTGGTGATCCTCGGCGGCGTACTGGCCGCCGTCCTGGGCATGGGCGACGGCAGCGAGCAGGTCACCCTCCTGACGCTCCTGACGGGCGGCGCCTTCATGACGACCTTCCTGACGACGCTGGCCCCCTTCGACTTCCGCGGCGACGTGGACCAGATGGCCCTGCTGAAAACGCTGCCGTCCCCCGCGTGGCGGCTGGCGCTGGGACAGGTGCTGACGCCGGTGCTGATTTTCACGCTAATCCACTGGATCGCGTTGGCGGCGGTGCAATGGCGCTTCGGCCGCCTGGACCCGTTGCTATTGGCCGGGGCCGCCTTCGCGCCGCTCTACAATTTCGTGCTGGTCAGCGTCGAAAACCTGCTCTTCCTGTTGTTCCCGACGCGCGTCATGGTGACGACGCCGGGCGATTTCCAGGCGATGGGCCGCAACGTGCTGTCTCAGCTGGGCAAGCTGCTCGGCGTCGGCGGCGCCGCGTTGGTCGCGGTCCTCGCCGGATGTTTCGGCTATCTTGTCAGCGGATGGAACGTCTACGCGGGGGCGGCGACGGCCTGGACGGCGACGGCGGTCTTCGCCGCGACGCTCGTGCCGTTGATGGGCGTGGCGTTCCAGTTGTACGATGTGGGTCGGGACGCCCCGCCTTGAAGACGACACGGAGGGTTAATATCGATCATGGACGCTCTGAATCCTCCCGCATGGGTCCGAAAGCGCGACGGCCGGCTCGAACCCTTCGACGCCGACAAGATCAGCCGCGCCCTCTTCGCCGCGTCGGAATCCCTTTCCCGGCCCGACGCCTTCCTCGCCCGCGAACTCACCGACGGCGTCGTTCATTTCCTGGCCGAAGAGGCCGACAACGCCACGGCGACGACAAATCAGATCGCTGAACTAACCATTAAAGTGGTGCGCGAGCTGGGCCAGCCGGCCCTGGCGGCGGCCTTCGCCGAACGCCGCGACCGGCTCAGGCCGACGGCGCCGGACGCGCCCCGCGACCCCATCCGGCCCGTCGGCGAGGAGGTCGTGTTGCGCTTCGCCGCCGGCGCGTCGCCGGCGGACGTGCTGTCCTCCTGCACCAAGGCCTACACCTTGAACGCGGTATTCGCCCGCGATCTGGTCGCGGCCCACGGCGACGGCCTGCTGACGCTAACCGGCCTGGAGGCGCCGGGCGAGCTGGCCGGCCTGGTCGCGCGGTCGGCCGACGGCAACGTCCTTACCACCGTCGAACAGGCGCGACGGTTCGCCGGCGACTTCCTGGCGCTGGACGGGCCGGAATACGGCCTGGCCCGTGCGGGCCGGGACGCTCCAAGCGAAGTCCGTACCTTCGCGCGGGAACTGTCCGTCGGCCTGCGTCTGACGGGGCTGCGCCGGTGGTCAATCTCAACGCCGCCGTCCCGCCGCCGTGGGCCGACGAAGCCGCCGGGGGGCCGCTGTTCGCGGGCCAACGCCCACCGCCCGCGCCCGATCATCTTGCGCTATCGCGGACGAATTGGCGCGGACGCTGCTGACCCCCCAATCAACCACAACACGGACCCGCGTAGACTGGCATCTCTCCGAACGCGACTTCCGGCCCGACGCCTCCGAACGCCTGACGGCCTTGACGCGTCTGGCCCTGGAAGGGGCGGCGCTGGCGTTCGCGTTCGACCGCCCCCGCCGGCCCGCGCCGCTGGCCGAGGGCGTGGACCGGGAACACCCCGCGGTCCTGTTGACGGTCGGCGTCCACCTGCCGCGGCTGGCCGAGCAGCCCGGCGTGGACAGCGATCCGACGCGGTTTCTCAAGAAACTGGGAAGCCTTGCCCGGCTCGCCCTCAGCGCGGCCGTGCAGAAACGCGAGTTCCTACGGCGCCGAGAGCGCGAGCGGCCGGGCGATGCTTCGGCCGCGCCGCCGGTGACGGGCGGCTTTCTGCTCGACCGGGCGCGGCTGGTCGTGGCCCCGGTCGGCCTCGACGCGGTCGTCGCGCGGTTCACGGGCGGCGGATTGTGTTCGGGCAAGGAAGCGCTGGATTTCGGCAAGCAAATCGTGCAGACGCTGCGCGACGCGCTGCGGCAGGACGGCGGACGGTCTCGGCTCGCCGCCTGCCTGGACGGGCCGGCCGGCTTCCGATTCAGCGGCGGATGGCCGGCCGCCGGGCAAGCGGCGGGGCTGACGGCCTGGGACGCCACGGCGCCGCCGAAGCATCAGTTGCGGGCCGCCGGCGCCTTGCACGCCCTCGCCGAGGGAGGCACGGCGGTCCTCGTCCTGCCGGGCGATCCGCGGCCTACCGCCGAAACGGTTGCCGACCACCTGCGGTCGGCGTGGAAGCAACCCGACGTGAACCGCATCCGCTTGCCGCGCGGCGGCGGAACGCCCCGATAACAAGCGCTCGGCGAGGAGCGAACAATGTCGATGCGCCGCGTCCGCGACCTTTGCTGTGGCGACAAGCGGGTCTATCGCGACATCCGGGAAGACCTGAACAACACAACCTGGGCCGTCCAGAGAAGGGCGCTGCGGCTTTCGGGATGAAAAGCGCCTCCGCCTGAATATCCTCATCTACATGCTGCCGTGGCTGTGATAATTACCCACAAGATTACGCCAGGAGCTTTTTGATGCCCCACTCATTCTCGCGCGACCGCCGGCGTTTCCTGTGGCAGTCCGGCGGCGGCCTCGGCGGCGTCGCCCTGGCTTGGTTGCTCGGCCGCGACGGCCTCCTCGCCGCCGAACCGGGGCGCTACGGCAAAGGCCGCCCCGAACTCAACGGCGGCCTCCACCACAGGGCCAAGGCCCATCGCGTCGTGCAAATGTTCATGTCCGGCGCCGCCAGCCAGGTGGACACCTTCGACTACAAGCCGGAGCTGATTAAGCGCCACGGTCGGCCCTTCAACCCCGGCGGCAAGGTCGAGCTGTTTCAGAGCGCGCCCGGCGCCTGCATGAAGGCGCCGTGGGACTGGAAGCAACACGGCCAGTGCGGCAAGTGGGTGAGCGGACTGCTGCCGAACCTGGCCGAGTGCGTGGACGACATGGCCTTTCTGCACGCCATGGTCTCCAAGTCCAACGTCCACGGCCCGGCCACGTTCATGCAGGCCACCGGCTTCGTCCTGCCGGGCTTCCCCAGCATGGGCTCGTGGATCAGCTACGGCCTCGGCGGCCTGACCGACAACCTGCCCGCCTTCGTGGTGCTGCCCGACGCCCGCGGCTTCGCCCCCAACGGCCCGGCCAACTGGGGCAGCGGCTTTCTGCCCGCCTCCTGCCAGGGCACGATGATCCGGCCGGGGTCCAAAAACCCCATTTACGACCTCTTTCCGGCGGAAGGCGCGGGCGCCGGCAAGGACGACGACGCGGACGCCCTGGCCCTGCTCGACCGCATGAACAGGGAGCATGAGGCGACGCGCCAGGGCGACAGCCGGCTCGACGCCCGGATCGAATCCTACGAGATGGCGGCCAAGCTGCAATTGTCCGCGCCGGAGGTGCTGGACCTGTCGAGGGAGCCGGAGTCGGTCAAGCGGATGTACGGTCTGGACGAGAAAATAACCGAGGATTTCGGCCGCAATTGTCTGATTACGAGGCGGCTGCTCGAGCGCGGCGTGCGCTTCGTGCAGCTCTGGAGCGGGGCCGACAACGGTTTCCCGCGCCGCAACTGGGACTCGCACGAAGACATCGCCCGCGACCACGGCGCCATGGGCCGGAGCATGGACAAGCCGGCCGCGGCGCTGCTGAAGGACCTGAAAGCGCGCGGGCTGCTCGACGACACCATCGTCCTGTGGACGACGGAGTTCGGCCGGATGCCGTGCAGCCAGGGCGGCAAGGGCCGCGACCACAACCCGTTCACGTTCACGTCGTGGGTCGCCGGCGGCGGCTTCAAGGGCGGCGTCAGTTACGGTGCCAGCGACGAATGGTCGTACAAGGCGGTCGAGGACGAGACCTACTGCTACGACCTGCACGCCACGATCCTGCACCTTCTCGGCGTCGATCACAAGCGGCTGACGTTCCGCCACAACGGCATCGACCGCCGGCTAACCGACGTGCATGGGAACGTGATCGAGAAGCTATTGGCGTGAGCAACCGACCACGACGCCGCGCAGCTGCGGCGGTACAATGCCGGGGTGATGGAACGCCGCCGCGACGACTCCCAGGAACACCTCACGCATCCCGCCGCCACGGACGCCGCCCTGGCCGCGCTGCCGCCGGCGGCGGCGGACTGGTTCCGGCAGCGCTTCGGCGCCCCGACCACGATCCAGCAGTTGGCGTGGCCGGCGCTCTCCGCCGGCCGTCACATCCTGCTCAGCGCTCCCACCGGCGCTGGCAAAACCCTGGCCGCCTTTCTGCCGATTCTCGGCCGTCTCCTCGATCCCGCCGAACTCATCTCCGGCGACTTCGTCCGCTGCCTGTACGTCGCGCCGCTCAAGGCGCTGACCAACGACGTTTGCCGCAACCTCGGTGACTGTCTCGACGGCTTGGCGGCGTTTCTGCCCGAAGGCGCCGCCGTGCCGCGCCTGGCCGTCCGCACCGGCGATACGCCGGGGCCGGAACGCCAGGCGCTGCGCCACGACCCGCCGGAAGTCCTGCTGACCACGCCGGAGAGTTTAGCGATCCTGCTTAGTCAGACCGCGATCCTGCCGCTTTTCGCCGGCCTGCGCTGGGTCGTCGTCGATGAAGTACACGCCCTGGCGCCGACCAAGCGCGGCGCCGACCTCGCCCTGAGCCTGGAACGGTTGTCGGCTGTCGCCCCGATCCTCCAGCGCATCGGCCTATCCGCCACCGCCGCGCCGCTGGCCGAGGCCGCGCGCTTTCTAACGGGAGTAAATAGGTCTTGTGCCATCGCCGAAGTATGCGATGAGACGCCGTTGGACCTGCGCGTCGTGCCGTTGGCCGACGGCCCCGCCTTCCTCGCCGACCTGATCCGCCGGTTGATACCCGAACTACGCCATTGCCGCGCCACCCTGATCTTCGCCAATACCCGCCGTTTGGCCGAGCGTTTGGCCTGGGCGTTGCGCCGGCGGCTGCCGGATTGGGACGATCAAATCGCGGTCCATCATTCGTCGCTGGCGGCGGCCCGGCGGCGCGAGGTGGAAGCGGACTTCAAGCGCGGCCGCCTGCGCGTCGTGGTCAGCAGCACCAGCCTGGAACTCGGCATCGACGTCGGTTCGGTCGATCTCGTCGCCCTGGTGCATCCGCCGGGCGGCGTCGTGCGGCTGCTCCAGCGCGTCGGCCGCGCGGGCCACGGGCCGGGACGGGTGCGGCGGGGACTGGTCTTCACCGCGTCGGCCGCCGAATTGCTGGAGGCGGTCGTCACCGGCGCCTCGGGGCGGGCCGCGGAGTGCGAACCGTTGCGAACGCCGTCGCACCCGCTGGACGTGCTCTGCCAGCAAATCGCCGGCATGACCGCCGCGGGATCGTGGACGGCGGAAGAACTGTACGCCCTGGCCCGGCGCAGCCACCCCTATAGAGACCTAAAAAGATCGGATTTTGACGAGTGCCTCGCCTACCTGCGCGGCCTGGGCCGCGACGGCCGGCCGTGGCTGCCGCCGCGATTGCGTGGGGAACCGGACGCCCTTTCGATCCGCGACGAGCGCACCGCGCGTCTGCTGCGTCGCAATTTCGGCACGATCCTGGCGGAAGAACGGGCGACCGTTCTGGCGCCGTTTCGCCGCGACCCGGAAGAGAGCGCGGAAGCGTTCTGGGCCGAAATCGGCGACGTGGACCAGGCGTTCGCGGATCGGCTGCAACCGGGCGATCGCTTCCTGTTGGACGGCCGTTGTCTGGAGTTCCGTCGTCGCGAAGGCGCCGGGCTGTATGTGGACGAGGTTTGCGGCCGACCCGCCGCGCCGCGGTGGGCGGGAGACGGCTGGGCGGCGTCCACCGAACTAGCGCGTCGTCTGTTCCTGCTGCGCGAACAGGCGGCGGAGGCGCTGCGCGACGGGCCGGCGGCGCTGGCCGAATTGCTGCGGCGCGACTTCGGCGTGGAGGAAGATGCGGCCGCGCTGTTGCTGGTTTACTTCCAGCGGCAGGAAAGTTTCAGCGAAATACCAGAGGGAAGATCGCTGTTGATCGAGGAAGTCCTTTCGGACCTGGGGGCGGACTATTTCCTGCACACGCCGTTGAACCGCAACGGCAACGACGCCCTGGCCCGCGTCGCCGTCCACCGGCTGGCCCGGAACCTCGGCGCGTCGGCGTCGGCGGTTGTGGCCGATCTCGGTTTCGCCCTGCGGTTGCGCGACGCCCTGGCGGACCCGCCGGCCGTGGTGCGCACGGTCCTGGGCGCGGCCGATTTCGAGGCCGATCTGGGCGCCGCTCTGGCGGACGGCCCGGCGCTGCGTCAGCGCTTCGGACAAACGGCGGTAACGGGGTTGATGCTGCTGCGCAACCCGCTGGGCCGCCGCCGGCGCGTCGGGGGCCGCGATTGGGGCGAGCGGCGGCTGTTCGATCAGGTGCGGGCGCGCGACCCGGATTTCGTGCTGCTGCGGCAGGCGGCGCGGGAAATCCGCGAAAACCTGTGCGACGCGACGACGGCCCTCCGTTATGTCGAAGAATTGGCCGTTCGCCCGATCCGCTGTCGGCGACTGTCGGGGCCGTCGCCGTTCGTCGAGGGTTGGACGCAGGCGGCGGAAGGGGCGGCCGACCCGGTGGAATCGCCGGCCGAGGCGCTGCGGCGGCTGCACGCGGCGCTCACGAATCAAGAGGGCGGCCGATAGAATAATGTCATCTCCAAGAAGAAGCACACCCCTCTTCCGTACGTCCAACCGTACCGCTATTCGTCGCCCGACATCCCGCTCGCGGCGATCCGGCGCTTCGCGCCGGATCGCGGAGCGCTTTCGGCCGGATCGAATCATCCTTTTCGGCTCCTATACCTACGGAAAACCGCACGTCGAGAGCGACGTCGATTTGCTGGTCGTCATGCCGGCGAGGGACGTGGTGAACCAAGCCATCCGCATCTGTATGGCGTTCGAGCCGCCGTTTTCCCTCGACCTGATCGTGCGAACGCCCAAGCAACTGGAGCGCGGCCTGAGAGACGATGATTGGTTTCTGCGCGAGGTGATGGAAAAGGGAAAAATGCTGTACGAAGCGCAAAAAGGTGTACCTCTCGATTTAGGAAATCGTAGGCGAGCGGCCGGCGTAAGCCGGCTGGTGTAACATAGTTGCCGCGGAAGAAACGACTCACCAGCCGGCTTACGCCGGCCGCTCGCCAAAATCCGGAGGCGCACCCGCGCAATCGGCGCGAATACCATGCTCGTCCACGACGAATGGCTGCTGACGCCGGCCTGCGTGGCCGTCCACCTGCCGACGGCCACGGCCGTTTTGGCCGACATGCACCTTGGCTACAACGAGGCCCGCCGCCGCGACGGCGAGGCCGTGCCCCCGGCCGACCTTGCCCTGATTCTCGCCCCGTTGCATTCGGTTCTTGCCGCCCATGCCGTCCGTCGCGTGGTGATCGCCGGCGACCTCTTCGAGGCCGGCCCCGACGCCGTGCTCGCCGCGGAACTCCTGGCCTGGTTCGACGCGGCCGCCGTGGAGCTGGCCGGCGTGGCGCCGGGCAACCACGACCGCGGATTCCAGGGCGATTGTCACGGCCTGCCGATGCGTCCCGACGGCTGCGTCGTCGGCGGCTGGCGCATCGTTCACGGAGACGGCCGGTTGCCGGACGGTCTCGTCGTCCACGGCCACGAACATCCTTGCGCGCGCTGGTCGAGCCGGGTGAGCGGGCCGTGTTATCTGGTCGGCGACCGGCGGATTGTGCTGCCGGCCTTCTCGGCGGACGCCGCCGGCGTCAACGTCCTTCCCGGCCGAAAATGGCAGCGTTTCCGTTGCGGCGTCGTCGCCGGCGACCGCGTGCTCGACTTCGGCGAAATCGGCGCGCTGCGGAAACGACTCGGCCGCTCGAAATAGACAAGGAGACAAGGAGACAAGGAGACAAGGAGACAAGGAGACAAGGAGAAGGGATGAAACTGCGGTCGTTTCAGCCTCTCCTTGTCTCCTTGTCTCCTTGTCTCCTTGTCTATTCCAAACGGCTCACCAGTAGCGCAGGTGCCACCAGTTGTATTTCGTCGCCGTCCTGCCGTACCACCAGTAGCCGTCGTCGAATTCCAGCTTCACCGAACGCCAGCCGAGCGGCACCTTCGGGAAGGGATAACACGGCCCGATGAACGGGAAGGCGTTGTACGGGTAGGCCAGGGGATAGGCCACGCGGGAGTAATTGTTGTAGGGGGCGTAGGTCGGCCAGGCGTAGGGCGGCATCCTCGGCGGATTGAGGTCGTAGGGCGACGGCGCCGGCGCCTGGAAGATCGGGACCGGCTCGACCAGGGCGGGCGCGGCCACCGCCTCCGGGGCGGGATCGTCGTTGCGTTTGAGCGGCGTCGCCTCTCCGGAGGCCGGGGGCGGCAGCGGGGCCGGCGGGTCCTCGGCGGCGACGGCGGCCACGCCGGTTCGCGGAGTCATGCGGTCGAGCACGCGCTCGACGCCGGGCACGCCTTGGACGATGCGCAACACTTCCTCGCGCTGCGGCTGGTCGGCGACCGAGCCGGTCAGCCGGGCCACGCCATTCTGAAACGCCACATCGACGATGTAACCGCGCAGGGCGCCGCTCTGTCGGAGTTCCTCGGCGATGGCGTCGGCGGTTCGCTGGTTGCGGGAGGGCAGGGCGGCGGGAACGGCGTCGCCGGGACGGAGAGGGAGGGGCGGCGGTTCGCCGGCCGGGGCCGCGCACGGAAGCGCAAGGCACACCCCTACCGCCGCGGTCAGCCAGAAGCGGGAACGCAAGGGCACGGTGTCATCCTCCTGATGCTGTGTCGGCGGGGCGGGCGATAGACGACTATTGCCCCTGCCGCGCCGAGGGTCAACCGCGGGGACGCGGCTTCTTGCCGGTATTCGGCGGCGCGGGGCCGCACCGAACGGCGATCCGTCCCAGACGACGCGACGGGTAAACCTTGCCGCGCCGGCACGGTCTCCGCGGCGATTTTGGTGGAAGCGACGGCCGTGCGGAGTAAACTAACCCTCAGATCATCCGGCACGGCTTTGGCGTTCTCGCGGCCGCGCCTCCTTCGTCCGTCGCCCATCGTTGGAAAGGAAGCAAGCCATGACCGCTCCTATCGCTCCGACCGTGAAAAAGACGTCGCTGGCCCACGCCACGGCGGAAGACCTGATGTCCGTGAATCCGGTTTCACTCTACCAGGGCGTCTCCATTCAGGAGGCGATCGCACTGCTGACCGACCGCGGCTTCGGCGCCGCCCCGGTGATCGACGACGCCGGCCGGCCGGTCGGCGTCCTCAGCCGCGGCGACATCCTCGTCCACGAACGCGAGCAGGTCCGCCACGCCACGCTGGCCGCCGGCGAGGACTGGGAGGCGGGAAAACGCCGCTCCTGCCATGAGGGGTTCTCGGTCGAGGTGGTGGACCCGACGCGGGTGCGCGACGTGATGACGCCGGTGGTCTTCACGGTCGGCCTGCGCACGCCGGCCGCCAAGGTGGTCGAGCAGATGGTGTCGTTGAAGGTGCATCGGCTGTTCGTGGTGGACGACGACCTGGCCCTGGTCGGCGTCATCAGCGCCCTGGACATATTACGGCATTTGTCGATCTGAAAAGGGCGGATGAACGGGCGATCCGACTTGAATCCCGGCGCGTCGGCCCTATCATACCGGGGGCGTCTCTGACCTCCGGGCGTGAATTATGCTGGCGCGGAAGTACCTGTTCCCCCACGTCATCGAGATGAACTACCAGGCCGGCCGCCGCCTGGGGGTGAACGTCTATCTCATCGACGGCGGCAGCGAATTCGTTCTCATCGACATCGGCTACCTGGAGGCGGTGGACGAGATCATCGAGCTGATCCGGCGGATGGACTTTAGCCTGTCCACCTGCAAGATGCTTCTCGCCACGCACGCCGACGCCGACCACGTCCAGGGGGCGGCCCACGCCCGCAAGGTGCTCAAGACCAAGGTCGGCGCCCACCCCAAGAGCGTCGAGCCGATGGAGAGCGGCGACGAGATCCTGACCTTCGCCACCATCAAGGCCCAGAACTTTCACATCCCCATGCCGCCGTGCAAGGTGGACGTGAAGCTCAAGGAAGGCGACGTGGTCAAGGTCGGCGACCTGCGCCTGGAAGTCTGGCACACGCCCGGCCACACCGAGGGTCAGTTGAGTTTCAAGCTCGGCAATCTCCTCTTTAGCGGCGACAACATTTTCAAGGACGGCTGCGTCGGCGTCATCGACGCCCACCACGGCTCCAACCTCCGCGACTTTTTGGCGTCGCTCAAACGCATCCAGGCCGACGACTCCGAGTTCCTGCTGCCCAGTCACGGCCCCGTCTTCCGCCGCGACCCGCGCATTTTGAAGCGGGCCATCGACCGGCTGACGCAGTATCAGTACATGGCCGATTTCGGCACCTGCGCCGTCAGCTGGCCTCTGCTGGACGAATGGGAAAAAGACGTGAGCGAGGGGCGAATGCCCGATTTCGGCCGGCCGGGCCGGTCTCAATAAAGGCTGTGTGCCCCGGCTTCACGGCCTCATTCACACAAGTTCGGTAGCCGCGTTCGCCAGAACGCGGGTACACTCCGACCCGCGTTCTGGCGAACGCGGCCACGGCTTACCGATCCGGGTACACTCCGACCCGCGTTCTGGCGAACGCGGCTACGGCTTACCGATCTTGGTCGTCAAAACTCATTAGGATTTATGGGACCGACTCTTATCGCCCCGCCTCTTCGTGCAGCTCGAACGGCCGGCCGGCCGGCCGCCGCCAACGCCGCCCCTGCCGCCACAGCCGCGACGGCGCCTCCGCGACACGGCCGACCATTCCCAATAATTGCGTCAGCCGCAGCGAAGATAACGGCGGCAGTCGTCGCCGATAGGCCGCCTTGATCGGGTCGAGCCAGTTGGATTCGCGGAGCGGCCGCGCCCACCGCGCCAGCACGGCCGGGCCGAGCCACTCCGGCGGTTCGCCGATGCGGCCCGGTTCTGCGGGCCGGGCGCCGAGCAGCTGACACGCCAGGGCCGCCCAGCAGCGAATCCAGGCCGCGCGGGCGCGGTTGCCGGACAGGCAGTAGTCCCAATCGAAGTCGGCGGCGTGGGATTCGAGGCAGACCGCCAGGTCGCACAGCCACAGCGGGGCGCAGGCGCCGTGACGCATCAGGTGCATGCAAAGGAGCCGGAACAAATCCTCCGGACAGAGTACGCGCACGTCCACTTCGCCGAGGCGGACCAGGCGTGAGCGCCGGTAGGCTTCCTTCCAATTGCGGTCTTTCAAGTCGGGAATGCCCTGGTGCAGCTCGACGGACAGGCGCCGGCAGTAGGGATCGCTCAGGGCGGTCATGGCGGCGGCGAGCCGGCCCGGTTCGACGCACAGGTCGAGATCGCCATCAGGGCGCAGGCCGGACTCCGGGTAGAGGCGGGCGACCGACAAGCCCTTGACAAGGATCGGCTCGACGCCGGCCGCCCGCAGCAGCGGCAATACCTCTTGCAGGTGTTGTTCGTGGCCGGCCGATTCCAGGGCGTGGGTGCGGTAGGCCTGCTGGAGCGGCCGCGCCGGTCGGAAGGAAGAGAGGCCGGCCAGGCGCAGCCGCCGCCAGGCGAGCGGGGCCGCCGTGCTTTGCAGCAGCAAAGGCACGGCGGCCGCGAGGGCTTCCGGCGCCAGATGCAAGGGCGGCGGGGCCGGGCGCCACGCCCCGGCGAGCACCGCCGCCGCGCCGGCGCCCCGTACATGCTCTTCAGCTTCTTGCCGCATCGTTTATTCCCCAGAGAACGGCGGCAACCGTTTCAACAGGAACAGATCCCGCCGAGGCAAAGGCATCCCGCGGCACAACTCCCCTGTGTGCCGCTCGTGCCGGTGCATCCCTGGCCTTCGGTCCCGCCTACCGGCGCCTTCGTGGTCGTGGTCGTCGTGGTCTGCAGCACACCCCCCGTTATGTTGTTAACGCACTGACCCGGCGGGTGGCTAAAGTTGCCACTCTTTAAACCCTGACAGCTAAAGCCGGGTGGACAGGTATTGACACCAGTAGGGTCGCATGGCTGTGCATTCGACGACGCCCAGGCGACGGACGGCGATTTGAGGGTCATCACCAGCGGCAGCACGGCGGCGGCGGCCACGGCCATCTTCCGCAGGGCCGCGCGCCGCGACACCAACTCCTCGTCCTCGGGCGCCGCGACCGCCTCGGTGAGCAGGTGACGGCGGCCCAGCTGCTCCAGGGCCAGCCGGGCGGCGGCGGCGGCCTCGTCGGCGGACAGCAGCAGTTCGCGGCCCAAAAGGGCCGCCAGCGCCGCCGGGTCGTGGCGGCCGTCGCAGTGCTTCCACACCAGGGCGGCGGTGCGGTTGAGGCAGTGCATCTTGTGACGCTCGAGGTCGTAGATCACGGCCTCGTCGGGCAGTTCGCGGATGGTCAGTTTGTCCTTGCGGGCTATCGGGTTCATGGGTCTTTCCTTCTTCCCCCCTCTCCCCTCGGGGGAGAGGGGTCGGGGGTGAGGGGGCGGGGCTTCGGAAGTTCCACCCCTCACCCCTGACCCCTCTCCCCCGAGGGGAGAGGGGAGAGATGTCATGGTTGTAGGGATCGCGCTGTGGTTCAAGCAACGAGCCGGACGGGGCCGGCGGTTTCGGATCGTTCAACTTCGCGGAGCAGCAACTCGGCCGTTTCCGCCGTCTCGCCGCGGAAGCCCTTTTGGCCCACCGCCCCGGCGGCGACGGCCCGCTCCAGGACGTGGACAGCCGTTTCGGGCTGTTGCTGGGCCGAAATGGTGCAGTTCAACAGTTCCCAGACCGTCTGGCCGGCGCTGAGGGGCCGCGGCCGCCAGTGGTCGCCCGGCCGGTATTTCGCCACGGCCACCAGGCCGATCGGCAGCGGCCCGGAACCCGTTTCGGCGCCGAGGTCCGCCGCCGTGAGCCGCAACGGCGGCAAGTCCCCCTGCTGACGCAGGCTCAGCCGCCGTGCGTAGGGATGGACGTGGCCGCGACCGTCGAGGACGGCATATTCGTCGGAGTAGTAGGTCGCGCCGAGCTTGAGCAACTCGACTACCAAGCTGCTCTTGCCGGCGCGGCTGTAGCCGGGCACGACGATGGCCCGTCCCCGCCAGCCGACGACGCCGGCGTGGACCAGCACCCGGTGGGTGGCGAAGAGCGTGACCCGCATTTGCAGGTGCGATTCCAGCTCGTCGAACGCCGCGTCGAGGTCCATCGTGCGGGCGATGCGCTGCAGGCCGAAGTAGAGCAGGTGGTAATTTCGCGTGTTTCGCCTGCTCTCGGATTTGCCAACCCGGAGAGAATAGAGAAAGTCCACGAACGGCGCGCAGGCCGGCTCCCAGGCCGGCGGCAGACGCTCCGCGATCCGGTCCAGCACGTCCGCGTCGTTGGTGCGGACGCCGATGCGGAGTCCGTAGACGTAGGCGCCGATCCCTGCCGCCCAGCCCAGGCGGTCGATTTTCTCCATTCAGGTGGAAGGCTTCTCGAAGCGCGGAACCAGATACGGATTCATCGCCATCCTCCGTGGGAAATCAGCCATGCTTGAGCAGGGATCGGAAACTTGAGGATTAGTTCTTGAACCAGTCGGCGGCCGAATCGCCTTCGCGGCGGCGAAATAGGAGGGTGGAGGGGAGTAGGACGGGTCGGACAGGGCAGCCCCAGCTCGGACAGGATCGGCGCGACCTGTTCCAGCGTCATGCACTCGGAGAAGTGGGCGAGGACGTCGTCATACGGCAGGCCCAGTTCCAGCCGGCCGAGGAGGTAGTTGCGGACCCGGTTTTCCCGCTCCAAGGGATAGGGGGCGCCTCGCGGCCGGCCGAAGCGGTGCAGCCAGCGCAGGAACGGCAGGCACCAGACGCGGCGGCCGGCTCGGCGGTATTTTTCGTGGATGTAGCCCTCTTCGCCGCCGAAGCCGCGGAATTGTGGATGAAAACCGAGCCACGCTTCCTTGCGACAGCTCATCAGGCCGCAGCCGTGCATCGGGATCTCGAACGACGGGGCGTCGGCCGATTCGCCGCGCGGGTCCACGCCCCAGACGCCGAGCATCTCGCTCCGCCAGACAGGGTCCATGTGCGTGGCGGCGAGGTAGCCGTTGTCGTAGAGCAGGGGGCCGTGGAGGAGGTCTCGGCAGTCGGGGTTGGCCTCGTAATAATGGAGGAGCCGGCGAAGGGCGCCGGGGGCGACCAGGACGTGACAGTCGAGGCAGAGGACCGCTTCGCCCTCGGCCATACGGAAGACCAGTTCGCGGGGGGCGGAGGTTCCGACCGCCTCCGGGGCCGGGACGTAGCGGCCGTTCGGGACCCAGTTCGTGATGAACTCGCGGACGGTTTGGCCTTCCGGGCCGTCCGGATGGTTGTCCACCACCAGGAATTCCACCTCGTCGAGCAAGTCGGCGTGGTAGGTCCGCACGGCCTGGATGGTGAAGTAGACGCCGTTGAAATCGTCGTAGCAGGCCATGCCGATGGTCAGACGCGGCCTGCGGGAAGACGTCGATTCGGCCATAAGGACGTTCC
Source organism: uncultured Planctomycetaceae bacterium (assembly GCA_963813925.1). GTDB lineage: Bacteria > Planctomycetota > Planctomycetia > Gemmatales > Gemmataceae > UBA4732. The sequence continues at coordinate 65,002 of CAWFBG010000012.1, read as the reverse complement.
TTGGGCGTTGTGTAAAATGGGACGGCAGTCTCCATCGACCGGCGCGGGGGTCCGTCGTGAATCGTCGCGTCGATTTCGTTTCCCCGAATAATTTGCTTCACCTGAATTTTCGACATAGGTTTCGGTGTCGCGCATTCGTTTCGGCCCACAGGGTCGAATCGTCGTCGGCCGCCAGCGCGGGCCCGATGACGTTCGGAACCGACTCCCCGACGAAGGACACCCCATGCCAAGGCTGATCCGACGCAAAGCCCGTCCCGCTCAGACCCCCCTGGAAACCTACCTTCGAGAAATCAACGACACGCCGCTGCTCGGCGCCGACGAGGAGCGGGAACTCGCCTACCGCATTGAGGAAGGCGACACCGAAGCCCGCGACCACATGGTTCGCGCCAATCTCCGTCTCGTCGTCAACATCGCACGCAGCTACCGCAGCACCGGCCTCGGATTGCAAGACCTCATTGAGGAAGGCAACCTCGGCCTGTTGCGCGCCGTGGAGGGGTTCGACCCGTCCATGAACACGCGCTTCAGCACTTACGCCAGCTACTGGATTCGGCAGTCGATCAAGCGGGCGCTGGTGAACACCGGCAAGACCATCCGCATCCCCGCCTACATGGTCGAGCTGCTGACGAAATGGCGCCGGGCCGCCGCCCAGCTGCAAGAGGAACTGGGTCGGACGCCGACCAACGAAGAGATCGCCCGCAGCATGAACCTGTCGAAAAAGAAGCTGGCCATCATCAAGAAGGCCATCCGCGTCTACAACGCCGGCCCGCAGGCCGACCAGGCCGACGACGGTTGGTCGCTGGACGAAACGCTGATGGACGGCCGCGCCCGGACGCCCGACGCCGAAATGCTGGAGTCCGACGACCTGCGCCAGGCCTTGACCATGCTGGACAGGCTGGAGGACCGTGAGGCGGCCGTCTTACGGCTCCGCTTCGGCCTGGACGGCGAAGACCCAAAAACGCTGAAAGAGATCGGCGAAATCCTTGGACTGACGCGTGAGCGCGTCCGGCAGATTGAAAACGAGGCGCTCGGCAAGCTGCGCGAGGGGCTGGAGGTCGCCTGACCGCGCCGCTTACACCAACCCAAAGCGCGAGCGAGGGAGACGGTTCGGAACCGTCTCCCTCGCTCGCGCTTCGGGTTGGTATCTTTTTTCGTCCACAATTCGCATCCCGTCCTGCCCGCTTGGCGCACTCCTCCGGGGGCTTGTTTTTCGCGGCCCCGTGGCGCAAACTGTCGGCTCACGCCCGATCAGCCAAGGGGGACAGGAATGCGGCCATTCATCCTTTGCGCATTCGCGCTGGTTTTCAATTTCGGCCTGGCTTCGGCCGACGAGGCGACGGTTTCGCTCGCCGGCACGCGCACCCATTTCAGCATGGCCGAACCGATCGAGTTCGCCGTACACTACAAGAACGACGGCGGCAACGCCAAGAGCCTCCCGGTCGAAATCCGTCACGCCGACGGCAGCGCCGTCACGATCGCGGTCCCCTTCGACGCGCCGACCGGCAAGTCGCAGGCGCGCATGGTCACGCTCCATCCCAACACCCTCAAGCCCGGCGACTACACCGTTGCCGTCAAGACGGACGGCGCCGCCAAGCCGGCGACGTTCATGGTCGCGCGCGACGAGCATCCCAACGCCTACATGATCGCGCAGTGGGTCCAGCACACGGAATTGCCCGGCACAATCGCGGCCAAGGGCGGTTGGATGTACTTCAGCAGCGACTTCCACTCGCTGCACCCGCGCAAGCCGACGCCGAGCGACGTGGCGAACGCCTACGTCGCCGCCCGCATGAAGCCCTACGCCCTGTGCGTGCTGGGCGGCGGCCATCAGCTCGACCTCGACCTGCACAACGATTGGGGCGACCCCTGGGTCCAGCGCAGCATCGTCTGGCGGATGCAGCTCAACGCCCTGTCGAACCGGATCTGTCCCATCGCCGGACTCCATTGTTTCGACGAACCGGGCCTGACCTGGTGGCCGACGCAACCGGTCGGCGATGTGAAGGGCGACATCAACCCCTTCGCCGTGCCGCACCAGCTGGAGGAATTCACCAAGCGCACCGGACGGAAGCTGCCGGAAGGGCCGTTCGCCCTGACCGGGCCGAAACTCGCCGGCCGGATGGACGACTGGACCGACTTCATGGAGCAGCGGCAGAAATACTTGGAACAGGCGTGGAACGCCACGCGCTGGGCCACCGATTCGGTGGACCCGCGGTTCACGACGATCAATCAGGTGTCGAGCAGCTATGCGCCCGGCGACACGACCGACGGCGTGGACACGCGGCAGGACCGGCCCTACGACGTTCTCTCCGGCCACGGCGGCTACAGCGACGCCGGCTACGGCACGATGTTTCCGGTGCGCTCGGCGGAGGCGTATCACGGCTACAGCTGGGGCAAGCCGCATTATTACCTCCCGACGTGGGGCACGATGAACTGGGCCTCGATGCGCAACGGCGTCTGGATGTCGTGGATCACGAAGCTGGAGGGGATCGAGTACCCGCCGGGCGAGGACTACAGCTTGGCCGGCGGCGAGGGCGGCTATGACGGGACGAACACGGTCTTTGAAATCGCCGAAGTCAACCGTCGCCTGGCGCTGGTCGGCGACGTGATGCGGCAAATCCCCAAGACGCTGGTCGCCGGTCGCGGTGCTGCACAGCACTCGGCAGGACGCCTGGGACATCGCCACGCTCAACAGTCCGAAATTGCACGCGCCCGGCTCGCCGGAGTACGCGGGCGTTCACCGGGCCGCCGTGGATTCGTGCTTCTTCCGCGTGATGGAACAAGGGATGGTCCCCAACTGGATCGATGAGGTCGAGGCGGCCGACAAGGGCGCCGACTTCCTGAAACAGTGGAAGGTGATCTTCTGCCCGCGGCTGACGACGGCGACGCCGGCGTTCCGCAAGGCGCTGGAAGGTTACGTCAAGGCCGGCGGCAAGCTGATCCAGTTCAAGGGCGACGGCTTGATTATCCAGGGGAGCATCGTCGCCGACCACGGCTTCGGCGACCCGTCGGCGCACTGGGAGGAAGTGCAGAAGGCCGGCGGTTACTCGTCACCGCTCTATCGCGATCTGCAATGGCGGAAGTGGAACAATGACCTGGCGCCGACGTTCGCCAGGGACTTCGCCGGCTGGGTCGGCGAGCAGCCGTACCGCAGCAGCAACCATGACATCCTTCTCGGCGTCCACAAGGCGGGGACGGCGACCTACCTGTTGTTCGCCAACAACGCGCAGAGCCAAGAAGACCCGCGCGGCGTCAAGGCGGAGCTGGTCCCGGCGGAGACGACGGTGACGGTGCCGAAGGGCGGCGTGGTATATGACGTGTTCAACGGCGGCGAAGTGCCTTTGAAGGACGGCAAAGCGACCTTGCGGCTCGCGGCGGGCGATGGAGCGTGCTGGGTCGCTTTCCCTAAACGCTTGGACGCGAAAGAAGACCGGATCACCGGTGCCTTTGATTTTCAGGCGAGTCGCCCTGCATCTTACATTCGACTCTCCCCGGCAAGCATACATTCCAATCCGAATCCAGATGACCGATCCGGGGGACCACACAGTCACGCCGGTGTTTCGCGCGACCCATCCCGCTGGCGATAGGTTCAAATATGAGATGCACTATGAGCTTGGCGCAAATGCGGGTCCTGGTAGCGGATGCCCCTTTAGCGTAGATTCTCCGTGCGCCAAGATGGCCCCTCGCTCGGCGGTTACCGCCACAACGCCGATCCGCCTACCAAACTCGCTGACCTGAATGTCGGTCCCGTCTCCGTCTACTTCGACGACGCCCAGAAAATCGTTGATCTCTTCGCCGGCAAGGCGATGGCGCCGCCCTACGACAAGCTCAACTGGGACGCCAGGCGCGTCTGGAACCTCGACCCCAAGAAGTTCGCCGTCTTCGGTCCCGACGCCGCCGCCAAGAAAATCGCCGACGCCCTCAAGGCCAAGGGCATGACCGTCGAGGTCAATCCGAAGTATGCGATCAAGCCGTTCGTGCGCGAACCCTGCCGCGGCGGCGCCGGTCCCATCTTCGGCCTCGACAACTTCGAGAACATCAACGCCCATGCGATCGTGCTGCCGGGCAGCCCGCTGCTCAAGGCGTCGTTCGAGCGCGGCCACATCAACCGGCCCGTCACGGCGACGTTCCCCGGCCCCGGCCGCGCCTACGTCCAGTGGGGCGTCAGCTGCTACCAGCCCGGATGGGAAGACGTCTTAGTGGAGGGCGACCTCGACGCCGGAGTCGCTTGGCTGCTCGACGCCATCAACGGCAAAGTCGATACGAAAACGACGGAATTAGAGGCGAAGATCAAGGTCGCCGAGGCGAAGAAGACGGAACTGCCGTCGAAGTTCGCCGTCGGCCAGGAAATCAAACTCTACGACACGCCGGTCGGCGTCGGTTCCAGCCCCGACGGCAAGACGACCTACGTTCTGCTCTATGACGGCTCCGTGACGGCCTATGACGGCGGCGGCAAGGAGCAATGGCATACGCAAGCGCTCCTCGAAGGCTGCAATCTGGCGGTCAGTCCCAAGGGCGACCTCATCGCCGTGGCCGGCTATCCGGGTCTGCTGGTTCTGGACGCCAGGGACGGCAAGGTGCTGGGCGGCTACCGGGCAGCGCCGTATGAGAAGGGCGACGTTCCTCCGGCGAACAAAATGCTCGCCGCGGCCTGGAACGACAAGGGTACGCTGGTCGCGGCCGGCTGGGCGTTTCCGAACCCCAAGGCACCGGAAGCGGCCGTGGTGCTCGACGCCGACGGCAAGGAAATCTCGCGGCCGACCGTACACGGCCCGGTCATGGGCGTGGCCTTCGCGCCCGGTACGGACACGCTGCTGATCGGCGCCGACCAGCTGACCGCCGTGGACGCCAAGGACGGCAAGCCATTGTGGACCAATCCGATCAAGGGGGCGCGGGCGTTCGCGTTCAGCGCCGACGGCAAAACCGGCGCGGCCGGCGGTTGGGGCAAGAACGCGGGCGCGTTCACCGTCGCCGACGGCAAGGGCGCCGCGGTCGGGTTCGAGGCGGTGGTCGGCGGCGTGGCGTTCCTGCCGAATAACGATCTGGCCGTGGCGGTGTGGGGCGGGACACACCCGCTGTATGCGATTCGCGGCAAGAAGGCGCGACCGCTGTTCCAATCGCGGTTCGGCTTCCAGAACGTGGCGTGGTCCGATGCGATGAAGGGTCTTGTGGCGGCGGAAGCGGGGGGAAAGCTCTGGTTGCTCGACGCCGACGGCAAGCCGAAGGCGATGCTCGATGAAACAGCGGGGACGACGGCCTATCGGTTGGCGCTCCACGGCGGCGACGTGCTATTGGGGCGGATGAACCGCGTCGTGCAGAGGCTCAAGGTTCAGTAAGATCCGGCGGACGAAACGCACACCAACCCGAAGCGCAAGCGAGGGATGAGGTCGAGGGACCTCATCCCTCGCTTGCGCTTCGGGTTAGTGTTTCTTCGTAGGGCGCCCAGGCGCAACGGACCTACCCCCGTCCGCCTTCCATCGGATACAACGGAGAGAATGGAAGCATCCGACCCGCTTGATCTGTTTTTACCGCCCGTCCGGGAATGGTTTCGATCCGCGCTCGGCGAACCCACGGCCCCGCAGCGGCAGGGTTGGCCGCTCATCGCCTCCGGCCGAAACACGCTCATCCTGGCCCCGACCGGCTCCGGCAAAACGCTGGCCGCCTTCCTCGCCTGCCTCGACCACCTCTGGCGGCAGGAGGCGGCGCCGCCGGGCGTGCGCGTCCTCTACGTCTCGCCGCTCAAGGCGCTCGAACAACGACATCGCCCGCAACCTGCAACTGCCGCTCCAGGGCGTCATGGAAACGGCGCGGCGAACGGGATGGAAACTGCCCGACCTGCAAGCCGCCGTTCGCACCGGCGACACGCCCGCCGCCGAACGGCAACGGCTGGTCCGCAAGCCGCCGCACGTCCTCATCACGACGCCCGAATCGCTGCACCTGATGCTGACCTCGCGCGCCCGCGACACGCTGCGCGGCGTCACCCACTGTATCATCGACGAAATCCACGCGCTTTGTCCGAATAAGCGCGGCGTCTTCCTCGCGCTGTTGCTGGAACGACTGTCGGCGATCAACCCGCGCGGCTTCGTCCGCATCGGCCTGTCGGCCACCCAACGGCCGCTCGACGAGGTCGCCCGCTTCCTCGGCGGCGCCGAGCCGGACGCCGGGGGCCGACTGGTCCCCCGGCCCGTCGCGGTCGTGGACGCCGGGCTGCGGAAGGACCTCGACCTGCGCGTCGTCAGCCCGGTCGAGTCAGTTCGGGCCGATCCCGGAAGGGTCGGTGTGGCCGTCGATTTACCGCCTGCTCGGCGAGCTGATCCGCGAACACCGTTCGACCATCGTTTTCGCCAACGACCGCCGTTCGGTGGAGCGCATCACGGCGTTCCTCAACGACGACGAGGAAATCGCCCGCGCCCATCACGGCAGCGTATCGCTTGACGTGCGGCGGCAGGTGGAGACGGCGTTGAAGGAGGGCCGGTTGCCGGCCGTGGTGGCGACGGCCTCGCTGGAGATGGGCATCGACATGGGCGCCGTCGATCTGGTCTGCCAGGTCGCCTCGCCGGGCAACGTCGCCCGCGCGCTGCAGCGCGTCGGCCGGGCCGGCCACCTCGTCGGCCAACGCAGCAAGGGCCGGCTCATCCCCAAGACGCCGGCCGACCTGCTGGAACAGGCCGTACTCGCCAGGGAAATGACCGCCGGCCGCGTCGAGGCGATCCGCACGCCGATGAATTGCCTCGACGTGCTGGCCCAACAGGTGGTCGCGTTGGCCGCGATGGACGACTGGACCGTTCCGGATTTGTACGCTCTCGTGCGACGGGCGCACCCCTACCGCGACCTGTCGCCGCAGGCGTTCGAGACGACATTGGAGATGGTTAGTGGGCGGTATCGGTTCGTGGAGCCGCCCTCTCGAACATTGGAAGCGTTGCAGCCGCGCGTCAGCTGGGACCGCGTTCACAACCGCCTGCTCGCCCTGCCCGGCAGCCGGCACACCGCCCTGGTCAACGGCGGCGTCATCCCCGACGTGGGCCAGTACGCCGCCTACGCCGCCAACGGCCTGCGGATCGGCGAACTGGACGAGGAATTCATCTACGAGCGCCGCGTCGGCGACGCCTTTCTGCTGGGGACCAACGCCTGGAGAATCGACCACATCGAGGCGGATCGCGTGATCGTGTCGCCGGCCGAGGGGGCTCCGGCCACGGTCCCCTTCTGGCGCGGCGAAGGCGGCGGACGCACCTACGACCTCGGCCTCGCCGTCGGGGCGTTCTTGCGCGACCTCAAGGAACGCATCGACGACCCCGACCTGCTCGATCGGCTGCAACGCGAGTGCCACCTGGACGCCAACGCCGCCCGCAGCCTACGTCGGCACGTCACCCGTCAACTCGTCGCCGCCGGATCGCTGCCGACCGACCGCACGCTCCAGGTGGAGGCGTCGCGCGACCAACTCGGCGACTGGCAGGTGGTCTTGCTCAGTCCGCTGGGGACGCGGCTGCACCTGTCGTTGCGGATGGCGCTGGAGGCGCGGCTGCGGCAGCGCCTCGGCTACCGGCCGCAATGCATGCACCACAACGACGGCGTGCTGCTGCGCTTTACGGACATGGACGAGCCGCTACTCGATTTATTCGACGGCCTGACGCCGGAGAAGCGTGGAAGAGCTGGTCCTCGACGAGCTGGCCGACAGTCCGCTGTTCGCCCTGCGCTTCCGGCAGAACGCGGCGCGGTCGCTGCTGATGCCGCGCGGCCGGGCCGGCCGGCGGGCGCCGTTGTGGCTGCAACGGATGCGCGGCCGCGACCTGTTACAGGTCTGCCGGCGTCACCCGGACTTCCCCGTCGTGGCCGAGACGTTCCGCGAGTGTCTCCAGGACCATCTCGACGTGCCGCGTCTCAAACAATTGCTATCCGATATACGTTCAGGAGAGGTGGAAGTGATCGCGCGACGGGCGGAAACGCCTTCGCCGTTCGCGTCGGGACTGCTGTTCTCGTTCACGGCCGCCTACATGTATCAGTACGACCGCACGGAGGCCGAGGGCGCGGGCGCCGGGCGCTGGATAGCGCCTCCTCGAACAGCTGGTCGCCCCGGAACGGCAGGCGCACCTGCTCGATCCGCGGGCCATTCATCAGGTGGAACGGCGGCTGCGCGGGCTGGGTCAGCCGCCGCGCTCGGCGACCGAGGCGGCGGAATGGCTGCGCCGACTCGGCGACCTCTCCCCGTCGGAACTGGAAGGGCCGATGGCCGCGTTCCTGCAAGAACTCGAGGCCGACGGCCGCGCCCGCCGGTTGGAACTGCCGCGCTGCCGGGAGCCGATGCGTTGGGTCGCGGCGGAAGAGGAGACGGCCTACCGCCGCGCCTTCGGCCTCGACGCCGCCGACCCCGAACAAGCCCATGCGGCCGGGGCAGCCGTCCTGTCGCGCTTTCTCACGACGCACGCCCTCGTCGGTCTGGCGGACTTGCTCGACCGTTATCCGTTCGAGCGGGAATGGGCGCAACGGCAGCTGGAAGAGTGGGCGCGGACGGGACGGGCGACCGCGGTGCGGGGCGACGACGCCGGCCCGCTGCGGTGGTCGGCGCCGGAGAATTTGGAGCAGGTGCAACGCGGCAGCCTGGCGCTGCTGCGCCGCGAAGTGATCGCCTGCCCGCCGCAGCAGTTCGCCGACTTTTTGCTGCGCTGGCAGGGCGTCCATCCGGCGACTCGCAAAGGCGGCGCGGAAGGATTGGCGGATGTACTGGATCGCCTTCAGGGGATGTCGCTGCCGGCCGAGTTGTGGGAGCAGACGGTGCTGCCCGCCCGCGTCGCCGGCTATCAGCCGCGTTGGCTGGACGAGTGGGCGTCGAGCGGCGCGGGCGTCTGGGTCGGCCCCGGCGAAGGGATGCTGACCTTCCTCGACCGCGAAACGCCGCGTCAGCTGTCGCCGCCCGCCGGGCCGGAACTGCCGCCGTTGGGAGACGACGCCCTCGCCGTCCTGGAACAGTTGAACCGCCGCGGCGCCTCTTTTTTGAGCGACCTGGCCCTGGATATGGGGCTGTTGCCGGGCGCGGTGCGCGCCGCCCTGTGGTTGCTGGTGCGCCGCGGCCTGGTCACCAATGATCGGTTCAACGTGGCGCGCCAGGGCGAAGAGGCCTCGCCGTCCGCGGCGGATGCGAACCCCCGCCTGCCCTCCCTGCGCGCCTTACGGCGGCGGGCGGGGTTGTCGCCCGAGGGGCGCTGGTCGGTCGTCGCCTGGGGCCGGCCGGAGCCGGAGGCGCACGCCGTTTTTCAGGCGGCGCTGCTGTTGCAGCGGTACGGGATCGTGGCGCGGGAACTGGCACTCCTCGACACCGGGGCGCCGTCCTGGCGAGTGCTGTATGAGGTGTTCAGCCGCATGGAATTGGCCGGCGAAGTGCGGCGCGGTTACTTCGTGGAGGGGCTGTCCGGCGCCCAGTTCGCGCTGCCGGACGCGGCCAGGCAGCTGCAAGACCTTTGTCTGCCGTCCACCGCATCGGCGCCGGTCGTGCTGCTGCACAGTCAGGATCCGGCCAACCTCTACGGCGCCGGCGCCCCCTTCGACGTGCCCCTTCTCGACGGCGGCGTGCGTTCGCTGCTGCGGCGGGCCGGCAACTGGTTGACGCTGCGAGCCGGCCGGCCGGTGCTGCTGATCGAACAGCAGGGCCAGCGGCTGACCGCGCTGCCCAGCGCCAGCCGGGAGGACGTGACGGCCGCCGTCGCCTGTTTGCCGGACCTTTGCGGCCGCGGCCCGACGCGGCACAAGCTCAGGGTCGAGGAGTGGAACGGGCGGCCCGTTACCGCGACGGAAGGCCGCGAGCTGTTGGAGGCGGCCGGCTTCGTCCACGACTACCAGGGCATGACCTTGTATGCGGCGTGGAAGTAAAAAGAGATTTCGATCGGAACCGGAAGCGTGAGCGACGGTTTTGGTCCGTCGCTCACGCTTCCCGCCCCGACCGAATTATGTTCGACCGCCCGATCAGGGCTGCTTGGCAGGGCCGGGCGCGGGCGTCGTGTTGGAATACTGTTGGGGCGAAATGCCGTAGTCGTAGGCCACGAGCGCCTGTTGCAGCGCCCGGTAGGCGCCGGCGTCTCCGGGGGCCGCCGCGGCGAAGTCCAGACCCTTGGTCCGCATGTCGTCCACCAACTCGGCCACGTTCTTGGCGCTGAACTTGTGGTTGAAATACTTGACGACGTTGGGATCGCCGAGGGCGAGAATGGCCGAGGACACCTGATCGAGATAGTCCTTGGCGGCGATATAATCGGTCGGCGACAGTTCCGATTTTTCCACCAGGGTTCGCAGCCGCTTCAAATCCTGGTCCAGGTCGTTAAGATCGCCCTGCTTGACCGCGTTGTTGAATTTCAGCGCCTGCACCGCGTCCACCATTTTCGCTTCGAGGTCTTTTCGCGGCTCATCGAACTCGTGCCCCTTCAAGGCCTGCGGCCACTGAAGATTGCCCTCGTCCTTGAGCAAGCCGACGCTGGCGGTCGCCTCGGTCGGGCTGGTCACGTTGATCCGCTGCAAAACCTCGTCGTCGAGAGGAATGTTCGGCCCCTTCGGCCGGGCCGGGTCGCTGGTCAGGTGGTGGAGCAGGTCGTTGAGCGACTTGCCCGAGGCGATTTCCTCGATGGGCGGTTCGTGCCGCGCCGCGCCAGCTCGCGCGCCAGCTGCTGTTGCCGCAATTCTTCGGTCGTCATCAGGTTCATGCGCTCGTAGCGCGCCTCGTCGATGAGACGGCGGCGGTAGTCGATGCGGGATTCGTCGGCCTGGCTCTGAATGATGCGGGCGCTCTGGACGTTCTTGTAGTAATTGCCCGTCGCGTTGATGATGTCCGCGGTGCCGCGGAGGAAACCGGCCGTGGGGTCTTCGCCGTAGCCGCCATAGCCGTAGCCGCCGTAGCCCGGCGCCGCGGTCCCGGCGTCATACCCGCCGGTCGTCGACAACGTGGCCGACGACGGATAGCCGCCCGCCCCATACCCGCCCCCCAGTCCGGGATATGTGGAGAGCGCCGACGAACCATAGCCCCCTCCGATCATCGGGTAGCCTCCGGTGTTGACCACCGGGCCGGTGCTGATGACGGGCGAGGTGTAGGGATTGTAGCCGAGCGCGTAGGGCGGGATTTGCTGAATCGCATGGCCGATCACCGCCGTGTTGTACGCCGCCTGCCTCAAGGAGAGGCCGGGGGCGATCTGGTAATTCGGGTTGATGGGCACGGCCGGCGCCACGGGGAGATAGGGCCGGTAGGGCGCGGCCGAGATCGTCGGGGCGAAGCCGCCGAGGGCGATCAGGCCCGCCAGGACCGCCGCGCCGGTTTGCTGCACTCTGGAATTCATGGCCGTTCTCCCGGAAGCAGGGAATCGACAGATATTGAACCCATTGCGATCCACTCGAGGGCCGCCTGACCGTGGACGGACTATCCCTCATACGCTTATTTTATTCGTGACGCGTCGGCGGATCAAGCGAATCGGGCCTTCGGCGCGCGGATTTCGCGCGAAAAGATCGGGCCGGCGGCTTATTCCGGCTTTACCGGATGATCCCGAATCAGCGTCCACAATTCCAGGTACTTCGCCCGCACGAACGGGTCGAGCTTTTCCGCGAACTCCGCCCGCGGCTTGAGAAGCATTATCAACTCCTGAACATCCACTATATCCTTGAGTCGGAGCGGGTTGGTCAGTCCCGACGCCAGTTTCAATTCGATCAGCTTGGGCAGCGACAGGTAGACGATCCCGTCTTTCTCGACGCCGGCGGCCGCCGGGTCCGGAAACGCCACCGGCTTGGGTTTGCCGTCGCCGGGGTATTCGCCTTCCACCAGAAACTCGATGCGCACGCCAGATTCGGCGTCGCGCAGGTTCTTGCTCCCCGGAAATAACGGAAGGTATCCCAAACCCTCCAGGCGCTCATGGATGAGGCGCAAGCCGTCTTTGGCGACCAGGATGTCCACGTCTTCGGTGAAGCGGCGGTAGCCGTGCAGGAACAGCGCCATCCCCCCGGCCACGGCGTACGGGACGCCCAGCTCGTCCAGCCGCCTGGCGATCTTCCTAAGAGCTTTATGGACCGCACTCGCTTCCTCGAAGTGCATACTTCCCTCCTGAAGCGCCCAGCGCGTGTCCTGATCGAGTTGCGTTTCGTAGGCAATCATGCGCTTCCCCCTCCCCCTCGTCCGCCCTCACGGCCGCCATTCTTCGTCGAATATCCCCGCCTCCTCCACCTCGACGGCCAGCGGATCGTTTTTGTCGCCTTTGAGCTTCAACACCGCGTAGTCCCCCAGGCGCGGGTAAAGCAGGGCGTTGGTTCCTTTGAAATCCTCCGCGTGAAACGTGTGCCCGGAGTTCACCACGACGTAATGGACCGGCGAAAACGGGCTGGGGTAGATCAGCACCGGCACGGTCGCCGCGGCCGGGTGCTCGCGGCCTTCCTTGCCGTTCCAGCCGATCTTGTCTTTCGTCCAATGAATCGGCAGTCCCGGCATGGCCTGCGCCAACAGGCTGTTCGACCCCGGATCGCCGAACAGGATCAGGTGTCGGCCGGCCAGGTCTTCCGGCGTCACCTCGTCGTCGCGCTTGACCGGCAGGTCGCCGCGGAAATACTTCGACCACTCCGCCTTGAAGCGCTCCAGGTCCGCCTTGGCGTATTGGCCCACCGCCTCGTTCCAGGGATCGCCCGTCCCCTCGACGCACAGAAAACCGCTCATAAAGGCGTCGTCGATCGGCCCTTGCAGGTTGGTCGCCTTCCGCGGCGTGCGCAGGCGTTCGGTAAGGAGCCGCTCCGGCAACGCCTCGCCCCATTGGCCGCCGCGTCGTTCGAGGTAGAGCGACAAATCGCCGCCCGAAGACTGATACGGCATGACCTTCAGGTTCTGGCCGTCGATGGTCAAGGCCGTCGTCTCGTGGAGCGCGCCCGGCGGCAGCCCCAGGTGCAGCTGACGGACGTTTTCCGTTTTCACCGTCAAGCCCTTGTCGCTTCGCTCGGCGTCCACCAGGGCGCGTCGGTAGTGACGACCGAGCGCGAGGATTTCCACCCAGTCGCATATCGGATATTTGAGAGTGTAGGTAACGAAACGGACGTGAGCGGGCTGCTCCGGCCGGCCCTTGGACGTGTACTTGGCGTACTCCGCCTCCGCCTTGCGCTGCCACTCGGCAGGGAACTGGTGTTTCAGTCCCGGCGCGACCAGCAGCGTCATGGGAATGCCCAGCGGCTTGAGACGCTCCTCGATGTTGCGGGCCGCCTGGAGCTGCGGGTCGTCGGCCCCGTCGTAGGCCACCACCGGCACGTCGAAGGCGTTCTCGGCGTAATCGACCGCATCGTAGATCGTTAAACACGCTTCCTGGTACGGCGGCAGCTTGTCGGGGAGACCCCTGTAGCCGTGCGTGGTGGTGAAGCCGGCGCCGGGGCCGATGACGCACCACTGCGACGGCCGGTGCAGCCCGATGTGCCAGGTCCCCGCGCCGCCCATTGAGAAGCCCCGCAGCACGAAGCGGTCGCGGTCGATGAGGGCGGATCGGCCCAGCGCCTGCTCGACGTTGAGGAAGTCCTCGACGGCCTCCTGCACGTCCGTCTCGCCGGCCCAGCGGTAGGCGTTGTTGCCGCGGCCGTAGACGTCGATTTGCACCCAATCCTGGTCGGCCGCCGCCTTGTGTTCGCCGTTGTGCTGGTGGAGAAAGGCGACCTCGGTGAGGTTGTCGTTGCGTCCGTGCAGCACCACGTCCACGCGCCACTTGCGGGTCTTGTCCTTGCCGTAGTCGGCCGGGAACGTCACGGCGTAGGGCTGGACGGAACCGTCCACCCGCGAGCGGTAGGCGCGGGCGATCGTCTGGCCGGTCTGGTAGAGCCAGGGCGCCTCGCCGCGCGCCTGCTGGCTCGCCCGCAACATACCGCGGTCGAGGATTTCGCGCACCATGTCGGCGGTGGTCCCCGGCGGCATTTCGCCGCGCGGCGGCAGCACCCATTCCGCGGCCTTGTGGTAGACCTGGACGCCGGCGAGATAAGGGTCGCCGACGCCCTGACTGCGGAGAATGGCGATCTGTCTTTCGAGTTTACGCGCCTGCCCGCTCAATTCCTTGAGTACGTCCGCGCCGGGCGGCGCGGGCGCCTCTTTTGGGGGCGCGGCGAAGACTGCCAAGCCGAGCGCGAGGCAGAAAAGCGGAACGAAGAGACGGAACGGCTTCATGAGGCACCGATCAGGTCCATTTTTCGGAGAAGGGCGCGGGGACGCGCCTTTGACCATACTGCGCCCGGCTTCGCGGAACAAGGGGCGGCGCGCTCGCTTTCCTCGCCATCCTCGGCGGAATCGCCCCGTCGAAAAAAAACCGCACAACCCGCACAGGCCGCGTTTTTCGTGCTACTGTTCGGTTGACCCGACGTACCTTCTCCCCAAACCCACCGTCGGGGTTCATCAACCCGAAAAAGCCAAACCCGCCGCGAGGTGGGGACGGAAAGCCATGGGCCTCTTACAGAACGATGAAGGATGAGCAAGGCGATTCATCCTTCATCCTTCATCCTTCCGCACGGAGGTCGCCAGGCTGCCGAAAGGATGAATCGAATGCGCACCCTGTTGAGCCGCACGGCCGCCGCAGTGCTAGTCGTATCGTTGGTCGCTGGCGCACAAACCGAGGCGAAGGCCGGCCACTCCCGCGAAAACCCCGTCGTCGGCGCCGTCAAAAAGGCGTCCGGGGCCATCGTCACCCTCAAGGTCGAAAAGCGCGGCGCCTACAGCAAGAGGGAAGTCATCGGCGCCGGCGTGATCGTGGACAGCCGCGGTTATGTCCTCACCAACCGCCACGTCGTCAACGGCGCCGAGGGCGTCGTCGCGGTGCTGTCGGACGGCACGGAGTTGACGGCCGAGGTGATGGTCGAGGACCAGGACCACGACCTGGCCGTCGTCAAGCTGCCGGCCGGCCGGACCTACCAGGAGATGACGTTCGGCCCGGCCAGCGACCTGATGGTCGGCGAGGAAGTGATCGCCATTGGTCAACCTTACGGATACACCAACACCGTTTCGACCGGCATCGTCAGCGCCCTGAATCGCGACGTGCCGATGCCGACCGGCGAGGTGCTGACGCATTTGATCCAGACCACGGCCAGCATCAACCCCGGCAATTCGGGCGGCCCGCTGCTGAACATCAACGGCGAACTGATCGGCATCAACGTGGCGGTGCGCCAGGACGCGCAGGGCATCGCCTTCGCCCTGAACTCCGACATGGTTCAGCAGGTGTTGGCGCAGCTTCTGAGCGCCGGCAAGCTGGCCCACGTGGCCCACGGCCTGACCTGTCATGAGGTGGTCCGGGACGAGGACGGGCCGGATCGCGTGCAGGTGGTGGTGGACGAGGTGGCGTCGAAAAGCCCGGCCGCAGCCGCCGGTTTGAAGAAGGGCGACGTGCTGCTGCAGGTGGCCGATCGAAAGGTGACCAACCGCTTCGACCTGGAGCGGGCCTTGTGGGGCTGCAAGGCGGGCGACGAAGTCAAGCTGGCGCTGAGCCACGACGGCAGGAAGACGGACGCCCGTCTCACGCTGTCGCGCGGCGACGGCGGACAAAACACCGCCTCGGCGCCGGCCCCGCAGGTGGCCTGGGACATGGCGTCGGTCGGGACGCCGGTCAGCGGGCAAAAATAGCCGTCCGATGCGAAGCGTCGGGCCGGAGCGATATGGGGCGAGCGGAACAGAGAAGAGATCTGTTTCACTCGCCCTTTTTTGGGCGCCTCCCGCCCCCCCGCGTCACGGCGAAAACCTCGGGACCGCGGCCTCGCCGACGCCCCGCGTGAACGCTTCGATCCACGTATCTCGGAGCGAAAACAGGCAAGCGCCGCCGGATGGGAGCCGGGGGCGGATCGGCGGCCCTCACGGTTTCACTTCCACCAGCAGACGCACCGTCGGTTCGGCCATTTCCGGTAGTTGCAGGATCTTACCGATCACTTTCTGTTCCGCGCCGGCGTCGTGGACGCGCACCTTCACCAGCGTACCGCCGTCCGGTTGCCTGATCGTCGCGACCGTCATGGCATCGGCGCCGCACGAGGCCGCGACGCGACTGCGCAGGTTGCCGGAAACCGCTACGATCGGGACGGCGGCCGCGACCGGCTTGGCCGCCGCGTCCGGCTTGGCCGCCGCGACCGGCTTGGCCGGTCGGATCGGCTTGTCAAAATAAACCACTCCCATAGTCTCATAAGATTTCGTCTCGTCGCGCGTCTGGAAGGCCGCCGGCCAAATCTTTTTCGGGGCGGGCGTCGGCCGCGCGACCGGCGCGGCGGACGCGACCGATAACGGCATGAGGGTCGGGCGTGCGGCGGTTAGCAGCGGATGGTCCCGGTCGCCGGACGACATGGGGCGTAAGGTCACAGGCGCCCCGCCGTGCGTCGCGGCCGCCGCGAGGGGCCGGGGCGGCTCCGGGGAGTACGTCGAGCGGAGGGCCGGCGTCATCGAGGTCGGGTAGGAGGCCGCCGGCTTATGCTCCGGGGGCGGGGCCGGCGCGTGCGGGATGGCCGCGGTTTTTATCGGCGTTGCCGACCAGGCGGACGGTACGGCCGGCGGGGTCAGCAGATCCACACCCTTTTTGTCCGGGGACGTGGTTGGGTTAGTCGTTCCGGGGGAGGCCGGCGCCGGACGCTTGGGGGGCACGACGCGCGGCAGAGGCGGCACGCCGTCCGGCGTCACGGCGTCCGGGGCGGCGATGGTGTACGGCAGTGGAACAGGAGCCTGGGCCGCGGCCGGCCCGGCCAGGCCGAAGGCAGACGCCGCGAACACCAGCGGGGCGGCGCCTCGGAATATCTTGAACATGGTCGTCTCCGAATTGGGATCGCCGTCGCGCGGCCTCGCCGCGGACGGGGAAATCGGAAGGAAAAAGGAAAGCGGGGCAAGGCAGGGCGTCGCCGCGGCCTTTCCCCGCTTTCAATACACCGCCTGGGCGAGATGTCTCGCCGATCACGGGCCGCTGAGGTCTCGGGTGACGGCCCGCTGGGCCTCCTCGGTCGGGCCGGGGTACAGGTGCAGATGGTCGAGGTCGAGGTAAATCACCTTCACACGCGCCTTGCGGACGCGGACGGGGAAGGGATAGCCCGACTCGATGGTCTCGTCGTAGCTGATCGTGCATTTCCAGTGACAGTGATGCAGCTGGGCCGGCCCGATCAGGGGGAAGAAGCGCGGCGGGTCGATGGAGTCCTTGATGCGCTCCTTGGTGATTTCGATGTTGTCGCGGAACTCCTCATAGATGTAGGGCACGCCGCGGGTGACGTGCTCGAGGGCGCGCAGGACGCGGGCGTCGTCGGGTTGGTCCTCGCAGGTCGGCGGCGGGAAGCCCGCGCGGATCGGCGGCAGAATGGGCGTCTTGAAGTCCTTATCGTAGGCGTATTTCTCCTCCATGCGCTCCGTGACCCACGGCGCCACGGGGATGGGGGTGTACAGCCACATCGGAGCGCAGCCGGTGAACGCGCAGAACGCGATCACGGCGGCCGCCAGCAATAAGGATCGCGCCTGTCGCATCCGACGACTCCCTTCCCGGAAAGTCCCGCCCTTCACCGCCCTTTGGTTATTAGGGAGTATCGGACGCCGGACGCGACGACTTTAACGGACGTCGCGGTTGGGACGGAAATGCCGGCGGGGAGGGAGGGCGGGCAACGCGGGCCGGCGACGGGTCGGCGCGACCCTTCCAAGAATAAGCTGGGATCGCCCCCCGAAATCCGCTACCTTGACATCACGGCCGTGCGGCCGATCCGGGCATCGATTTGAGGCTACTTCCTCCCTCTCTTACGGGCGACAGCATTCATGCCTTCCCCAGTCGCCCCCCTCGCCCGGCTGCAACGGCTCCTCCCCTGGTCGAACACCCGGCGGGCCTGGGTGGAAAGGCTGAGCCTCGTCGGCGTGGCCGCCGCGGCCGGCGTCCTCATCGCCTACGCCGGCGCCCTGGACTTGTGGCAGCTCGTCCCGGCGTGGGCCGTCTTGCTGCTCGTCGCGGCCGTGTTGTTCCGGCGCGGCTGGCTGAAGCTGTTCGGCCCCATGCTGTGGTACGACCTCGTCCGCACCGGCCGCCGCGTCCGCACGTACCTCATCCGCGGCGCCTACCTGCTCATCCTCTTGGCCGTCCTCTGGATGCTCTACCTGAACGCCTGGCCGGCCGGCTACCGCGGCGCCCCGCTGAACAGCCAGATTGCCCGCTTCGCCGAGAACTTCCTGTATACCTTCCTGACCACGCAATACATCCTCATGGTCCTGCTCACACCGGCCTACACGGCCGGGGCGATCACGGAGGAGAAACAGAAAAAGACGATCCAATTCATCCTCGCCACCGACCTGCGCAATCACGAAATCGTCCTGGGCAAACTGGGGGCGCGCATGGCGCATCTCGGTTTGCTGCTGCTGGCGGGGCTGCCGGTGCTGAGCGCGGTGCAGTTCCTCGGCGGCGTGGACCCGCACCTGATCCTGGCCGGCTTCGCGGGTACGGCCGTCACCCTGGCCAGCACGGCCGGCGTCGGCATTTTGGCTTCGGTGGTCGCCCGGCGGTCGCGCGCCGCGCTGTTCCTGGCTTACGGCGCTATCCTCGCCTACGTCGTGGTCTGCTGTTTGGGCCTATTCGTCCTGTCCTGGTTGCCCCGACTGCCGTTCTACGCCGGGGCCGCCGCCGGCCCGTTCTCGATAGAAAACCTCATCGCGATCATCGAGGCCGGCAACCCGGTTGTGGCCGTCCAAAACATTTTCAACGTCGTGGCCGTCCAGAACATTTTCAACAGCGCCGACCCTTTTGAGACGGCGTTGCTCCAGTCGCTCGGCGCCTACACCCTGTTTCACGGAATCGTCGCGGCGGCGACCACGCTGACGGCGTCCGTGCTGCTGCGTCGGGCGTGTCTTCGCGAACCGCGGCCCATGTCCGTCAAGGCGGCGGCGCGACGGCCGCCCGTCGGCGAGCAGCCGATGGTTTGGAAGGAGGTCCACGCCGAACGCGGCCTCGCGCGGCGGTGGTTCGTGGTCGCGCCCATCGGCCTGCTCATCGGCGCCAGCATGTTGCCGCTGGTCTGGGGGTGGTACGAGCGCTATCAATGGGACCAGTCCTGGGCCTCCTGGCGCGAATCCTTGAACATATGGGTCCGCGTTGTGGGAACGATCGCGGCCGGTCTGACCCTGATCGCCGTCGGCGTCCAGGCGGCCCACAGCATTCGCACCGAGCGAGACCGCGAGACCTTCGACAGCCTGCTTACCAGCCCGCTGAGCAGCGAAGATATTCTCTATGGCAAATGGTTAGGAGCGATCCTGAGCGTCCGCTGGATGCTGCCGTGGCTGGCCTTCATCTGGGGGCTTGGCGTGCTCGGCTGCGGGCTGAACCTGCTGGCCGTGCCGTTGCTCGTTTTGGCGTGGTGCGTGTACGCCGCGGCGATGGCCAGCCTCGGACTGTGGTTTTCGCTGGTCAGCCGCACGTCGATGCGGGCCGTGCTGTACACGATCCTGGCGGCCGTGGGCTTGGCCGTGGGCCACTGGCTGATCTGGCTGCCGTGCGGCTGTCTCTCGCTGTGGAGGGGTTTTCCCGCCGAGGCCGGGCGGTGGCTCGTGATGGCCCAGGGCGGTCTGACGCCCCCGGCCGTTCTCGGCGGTTACTTCCCCTTCGGCTATGAGGAACACCTACCGTCGGAAATATTCGGTCAATTCATCGCCTTTGGCCTGTGCGGCCTGGTGGTTTGGGGCGTCTTCGCCTGGATGGTGTGGCAGGCGACGAACAATCGCTTCAAGCGCGACGGCGGACGGGCGGATGTCGGTGCGAACCGTTACCGCAAGCCCCGGCGTCGGTTATCCTGAAGACATGCAACGTCCCCGCGTCTTGTTCGTGACCGGCAAGCTGGCCGAGACCGCCCTGCGGCGCACGCTCGACGACCTCGCCCCGCGCCGGCTTCGACTACAGCGTGGCCGTGCTGCCCATCACCGTCGCCGCCCTGGCCGCCGCGCCGTGGGTGGCCCGTCATCTGAGCGTTCCCGACGGGATTGATCGCGTCGTCCTTCCCGGCCTGTGCGCCGGCGACCTCGCCCCCGTGCAGTCGCTCACCGCGGCCCCGGTGGAACGCGGCCCCAAGGACCTCCGCGACCTGCCCGACTTCTTCCGCGCCGCCAAACCCGCCGCGACAGATTACGGCGCTTACGACATCGCCATTATCGCCGAGATCAACCACGCCCCACGGTTGCCGCGCGAGGAATTGTTGGCCCAGGCGCGGGCGCTGCGGGCGGACGGCGCCGACGTCATCGACGTGGGCTGCGATCCCGGCGACGCCTGGGCCGGCGCCGGCGACGCGGTGAAAGCGCTGCGCGACGAGGGGATGCGCGTCTCCATCGACAGCTTCAATTCGGTCGAGGTGGAAGCGGCCGTGCGGGCCGGGGCCGAATTGGTGCTGAGCGTCAACGGGGGCAACGTGGCGGCCGCCCGGTCGTGGGGTTGCGAGGTGGTGGTGCTGCCCGACGTGCTGGCCACGCTGGAGGGGCTGGACCGCACCGTCGAGGCGCTGACCGGTTGGGGCCTGCCGTTCCGCATCGACCCGGTGATCGAGCCGATCGGTTTCGGCTTCGCGGAGTCGCTGGGGCGCTATCTCGAAGTGCGTCGCCGCTACCCCGGCGCCGAAATGATGATGGGCGTCGGCAATCTGACGGAATTGACTGACGCCGACTCGGCCGGCCTGAACGTGTTGCTGCTCGGCTTTTGCCAGGAACTCGGCGTCCGCAGCGTGTTGACGACGCAGGTCATCAACTGGTGCCGCAGCTGCGTGCGCGAGCTGGACCTGGCCCGGCGACTGGTACATTACACCTGCAAAGAGCGCGTGCTGCCGAAGCACCTGGCGCCGGATCTGGTGCTGTTGCGCGACCCGAAAGTGCGGGAACATGGGGCGACGGTGCTGGCCGACCTGGCTGCGCGCATTACCGACCGCAATTATCGACTATTCGCCGAGGGGGGCCGACTGCACGTCATCAACAACAAAATGCACCTGGAGGGGACCGACCCGTTCACGTTGTTCGACGAGATGCAACGGCGCGACCCGGTGGACCCGTCGCACGCCTTCTACCTCGGCTGGGAGATGGCCAAGGCCGTGACGGCGCTGACGCTGGGCAAGAACTACGCGCAGGACCAGGCGCCGCGCTGGGGCTTCCTGACGGTCCCCGAAGAGAGCCATCAGGCTAAGATGAAGGAGGCGCGGGACGAGGAAGGGCCGTCGAATGAACCACCCACCCCCGGAGACTGAGCCGGTACGGCCGCTGGTCGAGGAACTGGCGCCGGCCCCCGACCCCTGGGAAGTTTGTTTACGGTTGTCGCACCTCCCGCATCTCCTGTTTCTCGACAGCGCCGGCGGCCCGCCGGAGTTGGGCCGCTGCTCATTCGTGACGGCGCAACCGTTCGGCTGGATTACGGCGCGTCGAGGGGTGGTATTTGACTCCGATAGTGGGCGTTGGAAGAGCAATCCCCTTCTCGCACTGGCCGGGTGGTTGGCGACGTACCGCGCGGAATCGATTCCCGGCCTGCCGCCGTTTCAGGGCGGTGCGGCGGGGCTGTTCGGTTACGACCTGTGCCATCACATCGAGCGCCTGCCGCGGCCTCGGCGCGACGACTTCGAGACGACGGACCTGGCCGTCGGCTTCTATGACTGGGTGATCGCGTTTGACCAGGCCCGGCGGCGGGGCTGGATCGTCTCCACCGGCTTTCCCGAACGCGATCCGGGGAAGCGGAATCGGCGGGCGGAGGAGCGACTCTCCGCCGTTACGCGTTTGCTGACGGGGCCGGTTCTCGCACAGCCCGGTCGGCGGGGCGGACCCTCTGTTCGTATCATCGATCCCGGCCGTCTCTATCCTCTTCCGGGTTTGAAAGGCGTCTCCAGCAACTTCGACCGTCCGGGCTACCTGGGGGCCGTCCGTCGCGCCATCGAATACATCCACGCCGGGGATTGTTACCAGGTCAACCTGTCGCAGCGCCTGCTGCACCGGGCGGACGTTCACCCGCTGGAACTCTACCGCCGCCTGCGCGAGGTCAATCCCGCGCCCTTCGCCGGCTACTTCGACATGGGCGATTTCACGATCGTCAGCGCCTCGCCGGAGCGATTCCTCCGCGTCGAGAACGGCAACGTGGAAACGCGGCCGATCAAGGGCACCCGGCCGCGCGGCGCCACGCCGGAAGAGGATCGCCGCCAGCTTGACGCCCTTTTGCACTCCGCCAAGGATCGCGCCGAAAACGTCATGATCGTGGACCTCTTGCGCAACGACCTCGGCCGCGTCTGCGCCTACGGCTCAGTGCAAGTCCCGGCCGTCTGCCGACCGGAGACGTATGAACATGTGCATCATCTTGTATCGGAGATTGTGGGAAAACTGCGGCCGGGACTGGGGCCAGTGGACCTGCTGCGGGCGGCGTTCCCCGGCGGCTCGGTGACGGGGGCGCCCAAGGTGCGAGCGATGGAGATCATCGCCGAGCTGGAGCCGACGGCCCGCGGCCCCTATTGCGGCAGCCTCGGCTACATCGGTTTCGACGGCTCGATGGACACGAACATTCTCATCCGCACGTTCACGGCCGGCCGCGGCTGGCTGCAATTCCCCGTCGGCGGCGGCATTGTGGCCGACTCCACGCCCGAGGACGAGTACGCCGAGACGCTGCACAAGGCCGAAGGAATGCTGCCGCGCTGCGGAGGTGTTGAAGCGAAACCCTCTTGACGCGGGCGCCGGTTGCGGCTTTAATACCTAAAGACTTAGGCCTTAGTTTTTCGTACTGAGGGAGTGCGGCCTTGAAGCAGATCCCCACGCCGACGCCGCGAGAGTTGGAGATCCTGAAGGTGTTGTGGGAGGACGGTCCGATCAGCGTCCGCGGCGTCCACCGCCGGCTGACGACGCGCGAGCCGGAACTGGCCTACAACACCGTGCAGACGCTGCTGCGCCTGATGGAAGACAAGGGTCTGGTCCGGCACGACCTCGACGGGCGGGCGTTCATCTACGTCGCCCAATTCTCGCGCGACGAGAGCACGGCGCGGTTCCTCGAACGGGTCTTCGACGGGGCGGCGTCGGAAATGGTGCAGAGCCTGTTGCGCGGCGAACGAGTGTCGGCCTCGGAACTGGAACGGATTCAGAACCTGATCGACGCGGCGCGGCGGAAGAACGAACGGCGATGAGCGGCGGGGGACGGCCATGAGCGGTACGACGGCGTCGGGCTGGCTGCTGCACACGTTAGCGGGCGGGGGGCTGTTGCTATTGTTGGCCTGGACGTGGGCGGCGTGGACGCGCCAGCCGGCGCGGCGGCTGTGTGTGGCCGAGTGGGCCGTGGCGGCGTCGCTGCTCATGGCCGCTCTCAGCCTCGGGCCGGCCTGGCTCGTGGTCACGACGCCGGCCACCGTCGCGCCCGCCGTCGCCTCCGTGCTTCCACATGGTGGGGCGCCCGCTCCGCCGGCGCCGGTCGTTCCGCACGTGGATGCCATTCCCCTTTCGCCCATGCCCTTTTTCGCGCCGACCCGTCCGGCGCCGGCGGCGCCGGCGCCCCACGATCCTGCCGCGGCGCGGACTTCCACTCCCGCCTCCGTCGCGGCGATAAAAGCCTCTTCGCCGTCGTGGTGGACCTGGGACTTCAGCCACATCGCGTCCGTGGCGGCCGTGCTATATTGTGTCGTAGGGGCGGGCTTGCTCGGACGCTGGCTGCTGGGCTGGGTGGCGCTGCGACGGCTGATGCGGCGGTGCGAACCCGTGGAAGGCCGCGCCGCCCGCCTATTCGCCGAGATGGCCGGCGACGGCGCCCGGCCGCGTCTGTTGGCGTCGGCCCGGGCGCGGGGGCCGTTCAGCTGCGGCCTGTGGCGCCCCGCCGTGGTGCTGCCGGCCGGGCTGTGTGAAACGGCCCCCGACGAGGTGCTGCGCTGGGTGCTGGCCCATGAACTGGCCCATTTGCGGCGGCGCGACGCCTGGTCGGCCCTGCTGTTCGGCCTGGGGCAGACGGTGTACTTCGCGGTGCCGTGGTTCTGGCGGCTGCGCCGTCAGGCCCGGCTCTGTCAGGAGTATTTGGCGGACGCGGCCGCCTCGGCGGCCGGCGGCCGGCCCGAGGACTATGCGCAATTCCTTCTCGCCTGGACGTCGGCGCCCCGACCACCGGTCGGCGCCTGCGGCGTCTGGGGAGGATCTTCCGACCTTTTTTGGAGGGTAAAGACGATGTTAAACGATCCGATCCCGCTGGAGCGGCGTTGTCCGCGCCGGTGGTCGTTGGCCGCGGCCTGCGGCCTGCTTTCCGTGGCCGTTTTGGCCGGGGGTTTCACGATGCGAGCGGCCGCCGCCCCGGCCCCGGAGCCGAACAAAGAAGAGCCGAAAAAGGAAGAACCCAAGGCCGAGGCGCCCAAGCAGGCGCCGGCCGCCGAGTTCCCCGGCCTGCTGAATCTCGACGACCTGCTGAAAAACATGCCGGCGGACGTCTCGCCCGAGCAGCTCAAGTCGATGCGCGCCAACATCGAACGGATGCGCGAGCAGATGAAACGGGCGATGGAGTTGCAGGGCCAGAACGGCTTGCAGGGGTTTAACTTCCCGAACGTGCCGTTCGGCGCCGGCGCCCTGCCCGGCCTCTCGCCGAACGGCCTGCCCGGCCTCTCGCCGCATGACGTGCGCCTCGGGGTCTCGGTGGAGAGGCCGAGCGACACCCTGGCGGACCAGCTGGAACTGCCCAAGGACCGGGGCCTCGTCATCCGCGACGTGATGGCCGGTTCGGCCGCCGCCAAGGCCGGCCTGAAGGCCCATGACATCCTGCTGGAGTTGGACGGCAAGGCCGTGTCGAACAAGCCGGAGGAGTTCCGCAAGCAGGTGGAGGGCGTCAAGGCTAACACGCCCGTGAACGCGGTCGTGCTGCGCAAGGGGATGAAGGAGACGATCAAGGGCTTGTCGCTGCCGGAGGCCAAGGCCGCCGCGCCGGGCCTTCCGGTCCCCAACCCGTCGGTCTTCCCTGGGATCACGCCGAACTTCCCGGCCCTCCCGTTCACGCCGCCGAACGCCGTGCTGCCGATCCCGCCCGGGCAGTTGGGCGACCTCCCCGGCGTGGGCGTCGGCTTCGGGACGGGCGTCGCCAACGGCGAGGTGACGACAACGTTCCGCAACAACGACCACTTCACCACGCGCCACCAGGAAGGCAATCTGGTGATCACGCTGACTGGCAAGGTCGCCGACGGCAAGGCGTCGGTCAACGAGGTCAGCGTCCGCGACGGCGGCGAGTCGCACACCTATTCGAGTGTGGACAAGGTGCCGGAGAAGTACCGCGACAAGGTCAAGAACCTGGTGGAAATGTCGCAAAAAGGGAGCGTTAAAGTCGAAGTGAAAAAACCGTGACGAATCGGTCCGCTTTCCGTCCCCGACGCCGCGACAAGCCTGGAGAAATCCAGGCTTTTCGCTTTTCCTGCGGGATCGTTCGCTAAACCGATCGGGGTCAATTACCGCCGGCTTGGCCGCCGCCTCCGGCGTCGCCGAGCGGTCCGTCACGGTCGGGCGACTGATCGAGCGGCGGCGACCCGAAGGCCGGGTCGCGCCCGCGAAGGGTTCTCCCATTCCTCTTCATCCGGCTGCGGCAACTCCCGGCCGCCTCTGGGCGGTCACTGTCAAGGGGTCAGACCGATGTTGTGGGTTTGCCGTCCCGCCTTCACGGTGTAGGTGAGGTCGTTCCCCGGCAGTTGATACTTCGCCGGGATCTGTTCCGTCCCGACGGCGGGGGCGCCTGGCATCTGCCCCGCAGTGGCGGCGCGAATCGAAGGCCCTTTCACCAGCACCTGATCGTCACCCAGCGGGGCGTCGTTCACCGTGTAGTCGCCGTTGTTGGCGACCGACGCCGATATTTCCTTCCTATCCGGGCCGATGAACGACACGGTGCAGCCTGGGACGGGCGCCTTTCCGTTGACGGTCACCTTCCCGGACACGACCGCCTTCGCGCCCTCGCCGCCGCAACCGGCGGCCATAAGGACGAACGGAAGGGCCGCGCAGACCGGCCTTCGCAGGGCCGGTGGGAACCAGGGAAACCAACGCCGACCGTCGCGTGAAGGAACTGGTTGCATACGTGCTTCCTCTTAATTGGGAGTGAAAAAGGAGGGAGTCGCGCGACGCCGCACGAACCAGGCGCTCCTCGTCGTGAGGGCGAGTCCTCGGGGGCGCGGCGGTCCACGTTACAGGAAGACGGCCGGCCGGCGAGACCCCGACCAATTCACCAGTCGCTGCCGAGCGGGATTCCGTCGTCCGGCTGGATGGCGCTCTGCCACGTCGGCTGGGAGACGCCGCTGTTCACGCTGCGGACGCTTCCATCGGCCATGGCGACCATGATCAGATTGGTGTGGAAACCGCCCGCGCGGCCGGTGTCGCAACTCGGCTGTCCCTGGGAGGGATTCGGCCATCCGAACATCGGCAACTGGTTCCAGCTCCCGTACGACATGGAGTTGGCGAAGACCGGGGCGTACTGCCAGCCGTACTGCGGCCCCGGCAGCGACCACAGGCTGCCGTTGTCCGAGGTGCAACCGCCCGGCTTCTCCGCGAAGAGAACGGTGTTGGACGTGCCGTCCGGAATGTTGCCCACGTTATACTGCGGAGTGTAGGCCCCGTTAAACTGGGAAGTCCCGCACAGCTGCCAGTTCATCGCGTAACTGGTCGAGGTCCAGTTGGTGTCGCGTTGCGGCGACATGCCGAGGGCGTTGAGGGAAACGTCGCTCGGGCAGATGAAGTTCTTGATGAGGGTCTGGCGCACCGTCGTGGCGTTGTACGGCGCGTCGAAGGTGTCGCCGCCGTTGGCGTCTCCGTACGCTTGCCCGATGGTGGTGAGGTTGCCGCCTTCCATGAAGGGCAGCAGCAGGAAGTGGCCGGTCGCTTTGTAGTTCATACCAGGCTGGGCGCCCGGCCAGGTGTTCACGGGCGGCAGCTGGCTGTTGTAGGCGCTGGCGTAGTCGTGGACGGCGGTGCCGAGCTGTTTGAGATTGTTGGCGCACTGGATGCGGGCGGCGGCCTCGCGCACCTTCTGGACGGCCGGCAACAGCAGGCCGATCAGGATGGCGATGATCGCGATCACAACCAGGAGTTCGATGAGGGTGAAGCCGGGCCGCTTCACCCGCGCGCGCAGTCTGGCCATTTCTCCTCCAGGGGGGTATGGGATCCGGGCGTAATAGGTAGGGAAACTCTTTTTCCGTCCGGCCGATAAGGGCGAGACGGAGATTTCATGGTAAGCGCGACGCGGCCTTCCCGCGCGGCTTGGGGGGCGATCCGAGTCCGACGCGGCCGGCGCGTGGAGTTACGATGAAGGGTAGTTTACCATTCCTTTATGAAAGCCTGATTAGCCGCGAATGAATTCGGTCCTCAGCGGCCTTCGCGATTGCTCTCCCACCTGATAGGTCGCGGCCGGCCCCGCCGCATTGGTTGATAAACCGGATGGAAATAGATCCTATCCACGGGCGTCCGCGGCTCACTTCAGGCCGGCAAGGTAGTCGGCCAGGGCCGTAAGGTCGTCGTCCTTGATTTTCCCCTCGAACGGCGGCATCCGCGCATTAGGCTTTTTCGACTTTGGGTTGCGGACGTATTCCATTAGCCAGGCGGCGGTGTGGCTCTCGTCGGCTCCCACCTTGCCCAGGTCCGGACCCTTGCCTCCGGGTCCGTGCGGCCTCCCCGGCTCGCCGGGACCTACTGGTCCGCCAGGCCCGGGCGGAGGGCCGCCCGGGCCGCCCGAGCCGCGGACGCCGTTGACGGCATGGCAACGGAAGCAGCCGTTGGCGACAAACACTTTCTTACCGGCCGCGTTCGGGCCGGAGTTGACGTCGAATCCAGCGGGAGCGGTCGGCGCCCCGGGCAGTCCGGCCGCGGGGCTGGTTGGCCGGGGAGCATTGGTCGGTTGGCAGCCGATAAGAACGACGATGACACCCAGGCCTGCCAACACCGTTCCCCGTCGATTCATGTGCATCAATTGCCACCTTTTTGGGGAAAACCGCCATGAATTCGGCGCGGCTTACGCGCCGCGGCGGCGGGCGACGCCGATGCGACGCCCTACTTCTCCGTCGATGAGTACAAGCACCGGCCCGGCGTCCCCGACCCTGGAGGACGGCACGCGGAAGGGCCGCCGGCACCGGGGGCACTCCCGGCTTTGGCCGATGAGCTGGACGGGCGCCTTGATGCGGGCGCCGCAACATGGGCAGCGGAAGCGGATTGATCGAAGAGTCATGGGACCTGTCCCCCCTTGCCTGTTTCGGAAAGCCGATGTCTCCACACCCATCCAGTCGCAGGGGAAGCCGGACTACCGCCGGGCACTCATTTGCTTCTCATGGAGCGTGGGCAAGTCGTGGGGGAGCCAGGGAAACAGAGGCGCGGGGAGTGAATGCCGTGGGCCTGGATTGGTCGTTCAACCTATCGGAGTCAATTACCGCCGGCTTGGCCGCGGCCTCCGGCGTCGCCGTGCGCGCCGTCGCGGTCGGGCGGCGGCGGGCCGTCGTGGCCGGGGCCAAACCCATCACGGTCGTGCGGCTCGGGTCCGGGCGGATGATCGAACGGCGGCCGCCCGAAGGGACGGTTCTCGCCCGTGAACGGTTTTCCCGTCATTTCCTTCCAGCGTTGCGCCTGGTCCGCGTTCAGGATCGCCGTGAACTTTTCGACGGAGGACCGGAACCCCGCTCTCTTCCCCCTCGGCCCCTCCCGCGGTCCCGGAGGCCCCGAAAAGAACATCTCGGCCTCGACGGCCCGCAGACGCTGCTTTTGCTCCGCCGTCAGCTTCAGGGCGTTGGCGACCTCGGCGTCGTGGAACGCGGATAGGTCCTGGAGTTGCAGCGCGATCTGCCCGAGTCGCCGTTGTTGTTCGGCCGTCAGGATCTTGTCCAGCGCCGCCTCCTTGGCGCGAGCCTCCTTAAGCGATTGCTCTTGTCGTTCATCTGGGGTGAGCCGGACAAACGCCGGAAAGCCTTCCTGGCGCTGGCGCTCCAGGGAATGGTGCAGATCGTCCAGCTGCTTTTCTTGGTCGGCCGACAGGCTCAGGTCGTCCTTCACGTCTTTGCGGTATAACAAATCGACCCGGCCGCCCCCTTGCAGCACCGCGAGGTCGGCGAGGATCTTCTCCACCCGTTCCTGAGAGACGGCCAAGGCTTGCCGCGCGTCCGGGTCGTCGGCGCTCTGCGCGACAAGGCCCCGGTAGTAACCGAGCGCCGACGTCAGCATCCGCTTTCGTGCGCCGTCCATGAAGGGCTTGTCCGCCAGCTCCTCTTCGCTGATCTGGAACATTTCGTCCGCCGATTGGCGGGCGAGCTTCAACCCGTCCTCGGCCTGCTTGGCCCGCTGGAGCGTTTTGAGCTGCTCCTGATGTATCATGCCGGCGCTGACCAGCGAACCGGCCGTGGTCAGCACGCAGAGCACCACGGCGGCGACGACGACCGAGGGGTGGCGGCGCGCCCACTTCCGCGCCGCTGCGCCAGGCCCGGCGGCCGCGCCAGGATCGGCCGGTGGTCCAGATAGCGGCGCAGGTCGTCGCCGAATTCGCGGGCCGTGGCGTAGCGGTCGGCCGGGTTCTTGCCGACCGCCTTGAGGACGATGGTTTCCAACTCGGGCGGGACGGAGCGCTCCACGGCCCGCGGCCGGCGCGGCTCGTCGTGCAGGATCTGGCGGAGGAGCTGTTGCGTGTCGGCGCCGTCGAACATCGGCCGCAGCGTCAACAATTCGTAAAGCGTCGCCCCGAGGGCGTAGACGTCGGTGCGGGCGTCGAGCAGGGCGTGGCGGCCGGCGGCCTGCTCCGGACTCATGTAGCGCAGAGTCCCCATCAGGTCGCCGGTTCGCGTGAGACCCTGACTGGTGTGAAACTGAGCCAGGCCGAAGTCGGTCACCCAGAGATGACCGCGTTCGTCCACGATCAAGTTGGCGGGCTTCACGTCGCGGTGGATAACGTCGAACTGGTGGGCGTGTTCCAGGGCGTCGGCCGCCTCGGCCGCCAGGGTGGCGGCGGTTCGGTAAAAGAGGGCCGTGCGGCTGGCGGGGACCGTCGGCAGCTCGGCCGCCGGCGCCTGGACGGTGGACGGGACGGCGGGCGCCTCGTGCGCCGGGATTTCCGGCCCCGTCGGCGGAAGGGCGGCGCCGGGATTGGTCGTCTGGTGTTTCGTCCTCGGCTGGCGGGCTTGCAGTTCGCCGATCAGGTCGGCGAGGTTGCGGCCCTCGATCAGCTGCATGGCGTAGTAATGGGTGCCGCGCTCGCAGCCGACGGCGAAGACCGGCACGATGTTGGTGTGGTGCAGTTGCGCCGCCGCCTGGGCCTCGTTCTTGAAACGCTGCAACTGGCGGGCGTCCAATGCCGCCGCGAACGGCAGCACCTTGAGAGCGACGCGGCGGCCCAGCGACAGCTGCACCGCCTCGTAGACGACGCCCATGCCGCCGCGGCCGATCTCGCGGACGATGTGAAAATCGCCCAGGGCTTCGACGGGCGGCGGATCGCCCGCCGCCGGGCGCGCCGGAGAACGCGGCAATAGCGGGCCGGCGCCGTGAACCATGTCAAGGGCGTCGAGATAGGCCGCCAGCGTTTCCGCGAGGTCGGGGAAACGCGCCGCGAACTCGGCGCGATCCGGACGCCGGCCGGCCTCCAGCGCCGCGAGGTATTCCTGGGCCGCGCGGAGGAGGCGCGGGTCTTCGTCCGCCGGGGCGTTCGTGCGGTCAGCCGTCGGGTTCACGTCGCGCCTCCCATGACCTGCCGCAGCCGGGCCAGGCCGCGCATCCAGAGTTTTTCCACGCTGTCCTGGCTGCGTCCCATGCGGCGGGCGACTTCGGGAAACGTCAGCCCTTCGAGGTGGCGCAGCACCAGCGCCTCGCGGTAGTCGTCGGGGAGCTGATCCAGGGCGTTGGCCAGAAGGACGCCCTGTTCGCGGCGCTCGGCCTGGCGGCTCGGCGACGACTGAGGCGCCGCGAGGGCGCGGTCGAGCAGGACCGAGGACTGGTCGATGGCGTCGCGGATTTCGCGCTCCAGGCGCACGTCGCGCCCCTGCGTACCGAGGTAGCGGCGCAACAGGTCGGCCAGGTTCGCGGCCAGGATCTGACGCAGCCAGGCGACGAACTCGGCCTCGCTTTCGCCTCGGAAGCGGCCGAAACTGCGGTGCGCCTCCAGAAACGTCTCCTGAACGAGGTCGGAGGCATCGACCTTGCCCTGAAGGCGGCGGCCGATCTGCACGCGCGCCAGCAGGGCAAGATAACGCCGGTGAAGCTCCAGCAGACGCCCGAGGACGGCGGCGTCGCCGGCCTTCGCCTCCCGCAACAGGTGTTCAGGATCGAGCGTCACGTCCACGACTTCCCCACGTTCCTCTAATCGTAGCGTCGCGGCCGCCGCCCGCAGACCGCCGCGCATTCACAACATTTTATCACGCTGTAATTGGTCGGACGGAGAAGTGAGGAGTGGCGGCGGGAAAAGAAAGCGGCCCCCGAATGGCTTCGGGGGCCGTCGGCCGTCCGCGGGGGGTGCGGCGGAACGTCGATCACTGATTGGGATTGGGCCGATTGCGTCCGGGGCGTCTCTGGCCGCCGCCGGCGCCTTGTTGGTCCAGCGCGTCCTTCAACTGCTTGAACTGGTCGTCGTTGAGAACGCCTTTCAACTGGCTGAGCAACTCCTCGCGGGCATCGGTCAATTCCTTGCGCGTCTTCTCTTGGTTCGCCTTGACGAGTTCCTGCGCCTTCGTCTTTTGCGCGTCGGTCAGCTTCAGGGTGTCCAAAATGCGAGTCACGCCGCCCCCGGCGCCCCTGCCGCCGCCGCCCGCCCCAAAGCCGCCGGGGCCGCCCTGCCCGAAGCGGCCCTGCTGCAGAAGGGCGACGTCAAACTTTTCGCCGGTCAGGTCCGTCCAGGTCTTCTTCTGGTCGGCGCTGAGGCCCTTGACGATCCCGGCCATGGCGTCCGTCCGCAACTCCTGGACTTTCTTGAAGGCGTCAGTCATCTTTTGGCGGTCGCCCTGGGCGTCCTTCATGAGATCCTGGACGTCCTTTTGCATGTCGTCCACGGCCGTCTTGACGTCCTGTTTCTGGGCGTCGGTCAGCTTCAGCGCGGTTTGCACGTCTTCCTTCGAGAACGCGGCAAGGCCGGCCGCCTGCACCTCGATCTGATTGAGACGTTTGGCCTGTTCGGGCTTGAGGACGCCCGCCGTCGCCTTTTCCAGGTCGGCGCTCTCGGCCTTGCGGAGTTCGGTCATCTTCTCGCGGTCCATGTCGGCGCGGGCCTTGGCGAGGTCGTCCTTGTACTTCTCGCTGACCGCGTCTTCGGCCTTCGTGAGGTCGGCCTTCTGGGCGTCGGTGAGCTTGAGTTCCTCTTGCACCTTGTCGTTGCGCAGGAGCACGGCGGCGCTCGGCGCCGTCATCCCGCCCCTGCCTCCGAACCCGCCGCCCCGGCGGCCGGGCTGCTGTGCGAAGGCCGGGGAGGCCGCCAGCACGATCAGGCCGGCGGTTAAAACCTTGATGTAGACGCCACGCATCATCGGACTCCTCCATCATCGGGAAAGGGGGGACATTGCGAGTACGTTAAACAGAAACCCCGCGACCGCGTCAGGGTATCGCGCCTTCGCCGGAAGGGGGAATATTTGTGGGGCAGGCCGCCTCAACCTCCGCGGGCCGCGGTCGCTTCCAGGACCGCGATGCGTCGCCGCAACTCGTCCGGCACCGAGACCTTGGTCCCACGCGGGTAGTCGAAGGTGACGATGGTCCCCTCGCCTTCGGTGGTCACCGCCCCGAGGCGGCGGCTGACGATGCGGTGTTCGATCCGCAGCAGGTTGCGGCCGACCTCCGGCACACGGGCGCCGATCAGGATCACGTCGGGATAGGTGAGCGGTTTGCGGAATCGGGCGTGGGTCGCGGCCAGGATGGGGCCGACGCCGGTCTCGGCCTCCAGGGCGAACCAATCGAGCCGGCGGAAGTATTCAAGGCGGGCGTTCTCGAAATAGCGGAAGTAGACCACGTTGTTGACGTGGCGGTACGAATCCATGTCGCCCCAAACCACCGCCTGCTCGACGACGACCGGGAAGCCCGTTAGCAGGGAATCGCTCATGGTTACGGCCCCATCCCCTGTTACAGTTTCGCCGCCAACTCCTCCGCCTGGTCCACCATCTTCCCCAGCAGTTTCAGCCCCAGTTCCCAGAAGCCAGGGTCGGTGACGTTCACGCCGAGCCTCGCCAGTAGAACGTCCGGCGCCGCCGAGCCGCCCGCCGCCAGCAGGTCGAGGTACTTCGGCACGAACGCCTCGCCCTCCTGCTGGTACTTTTGCACCAGCGCCAGCACCAGCAGTTCGCCGAAGGCGTAGGCGTAGCAGTAGAACGGCGACCGGATGAAGTGGCCGATGTACAACCACCACCAGCCGTAGCCGTCCGTCAGCCGCACGGCGTCGCCGTACATCGGCCGGTTGGCGTCCATCCAGAGTTCGTTGATCTGTTCCGTCGTCAATTCGCCGCGTTCTTGCCGGCCCTTGTACAAGGCCTGCTCGAACCGCGTCAGCACCACCTGGCGGAACACCGTGGCGAAGCCGTCCTCGATCTTGCTGCACAACAGCGCCAGCCGCGTCCGCGGGTCGGGGTAGAGTTCCTGGAGCCGGAAGAACGTCAGCATCTCGCCGAAGACGCTGGCCGTCTCGGCGGTCGTCAGCGGCGTGTCGCACTGGAAATAACCGACCGGCCGCGCCAGGTATTGGTGCAGGCCGTGGCCGAGTTCGTGGGCCAGCGTCATCACGTCGCGCAGCTGGTCGGTGTAGTTCATGAGGATGTACGGGTGGACGCTCGGCACGGCGCTGCTGCTGAAGGCGCCGCCGCGCTTCCCCGGACGCAGCTCGGCGTCGATCCAGTTTTTCTCGAAGAATTCGCCGATCACCGCCCCCGCCCTGGGACTGAACGCCTGGTAACTCTCCCGGACGATGCTCCGTCCTTTGTCCCAATCGCACGCCGGCATGTCGGAAAAGAGCGGGGCGTAGCGGTCGTAGTCGTAGAGCGAATCGAGGCCGAGCAGCTGGCCCTTGAGGCGGTAGAAGCGATGGACCGCGCCGTGATGGCGTTCGGCGGCGGTCATCAGCGCTTCCACCACTTCGGGGCGGATCTCATTGGCGAGGTGGCGCGAGGCCATCGGGTCGGGGAAGCGCCGCAGCCGGCTGTCGGTCTGGTGGTCGAGGACGAGATTGTTGAAGAGGAACGTCAGCAGCCGGGCGTTCTCCTTCAAACCCACCGTGAGGCCGTCGGCCGCCGCCTTGCGCGCGGGGCGGTCGGGAAGGTAGAGTCTGGAGAGCGTTTGTTGCATACTCAGCCGCTCGGTTCGGCCGTCATGCTCGATCGGGAAGCGGATGGACGAAGTCGTCTCTTCAAACAGGCGGACGAAGGCGGCGCGGCCGGTGACGCCCTTCTCGTCGAGGATCTTCTCCTCCGGTTCGGAGAGGTAATGCGGCTTCCAGGCCCGCTTCTGGTCGAGGTAGTGGCGGTAGCGGGCGAGGGCCGGGGCGTCGAGGACGCGCTTGGCCGCGTCGTCTGGCACTTGGATCCATTCGAGATCGAAAAAGATGAGATGTTGGCTGACGGCGACGGCCCGTTCGCGGGTGCGGGACAGCAGGGCGCCGCGGGCGGGGTCGTCGCTCTTGGCGGCGTGCAACAGGCCGGAATACGCCAGGGTCTTGTCGCGCTGCTCGGACAGGCCTTCCAACTCGCGGAGGGCGGCCGCGACCAGATCCGGGGCCGGGCCGCCTGCGGCGTTGATCTTACCGCGATACGTTTGCTCGAACGCTTGCGCGCGTTTCAGCGAGGCTTGTAGGTCTTGCTCGATGCGCGGGTCGTCGGGGCCGGCGTAGAGGTCGGTAAGGTCCCACGCCACGCCGTCGGCGCTGCTGGCGGGTGGGGCCGCGCCATTGGCTGAAACCGAAGTCGCCATTATTCGCGGTCCTTTCCATTACGGCGCGGCCGCCGGCGCTTCTTCGGGGCGGCCGGCAGTCGCTGGGCGAAGGCCGTGGTCACGTCCACCTCGAATCCCGGCAGCAGGTGCGAAGCGGCCTTTGTTCCCTTGGCGTATTCGCCGTGGACGGCGTAATTCTTCCCGTCCAGACGCAGTACGGTAATCCATTCGTCGCGGGGATCGACGATCCAGTATTCGGGGATGCCGGCCTGGGCGTATTCGCGGCGTTTCGTCTTGAGATCGCGCCGGCGGTCCTCGGCGCCGCCGCTGACCACCTCCATCACCAGGTCGGCGCCCCTCAGGTGTTTCTCGCCGATCCGATCCGCATGTTCCTTCCGCATGAACACGAGGTCCGGCTCCCGGATCGTCCCGCGCCAGAGCCGGACGCGCGTGCCGGCGATGAACACGGCCCCCACGTCGCGGCGCGAGGCGAATGCCAGCAGTTGTCCATAAAGGTACATGAGCAGCATCTGATGCGACGTGATCGGCACGGGAAGCACCTCGATGCGGCCCTCGGCAAGTTCCACCAGACGATTCGTTTCCAAAGCCAAGTATTCGTCCTCGGACCAGGCGCCTTGGTTCGGGAAGAGGTAGGCGATGTCCCACGCCGGCTCTCCCTCGCCGGGCAGGCGCGCGGGCTTCTCGGTACGGGTCTTCATACCTCACCTCCTCCCTCCGCCGGGACGCCGGGCCTACTTCTTTCCCTTGAGCGCTTTCTGCACAGTTGCGCCGAGGTCGGCGGGGCTGTCGGCCACGGCGACGCCGGCCTCGCGCAGGGCGGTGATCTTGTCGGCGGCCGTGCCGCTGCCGCCGCTGATGATGGCCCCGGCGTGGCCCATGCGCTTGCCGGAAGGCGCCGTCTGGCCGGCGATGAACGCCGCCACCGGCTTGCTGACGTGACCCTTGATGTACTCCGCCGCTCGCTCCTCGGCCGCTCCGCCGATCTCGCCCATCATCAGGACCGCCTCGGTGCCGGGGTCTTCCTGGAACATTTTTAACAAATCAATCTGTGTCGTTCCGATGATGGGATCGCCGCCGATGCCGACGCAGGTGGACTGGCCGAGGCCGAGGTTCGTCAGCTGCCAGACGGCCTCGTAGGTGAGTGTGCCGCTGCGGCTGATGACGCCGACGGGACCGGGCTTGTGGATGTAGCCCGGCATGATGCCGATCTTGCACTGGCCGGGCGTGATGATTCCGGGACAGTTAGGGCCGATGAGCCGGCAGGGTTTGCCGTGAAGGAAACGCATGACGCGGGCCATGTCGAGGACCGGAATGCCCTCCGTAATGGCGACGATGACGCGGATTCCGGCGTCGGCGGCTTCCATGATCGCGTCGGCGGCGGCGGGCGGCGGCACGAAGATCATGGAGGCGTTGGCGCCGGTGGCGCGGACGGCCTCGGCGACGGTGTTGAAGAGGGCAAAGCCCTCCTTGGTCGTGCCGCCCTTGCCGGGCACGACGCCGCCCACGACCTGCGTGCCGTAGTCGCGGCACTGGATCGCGTGGAACGTGCCGGCCTTGCCGAGGCCCTGGCAGAGGACGCGCGTGTTCTTGTCAACGAGGATGCTCATGGAAGTTATTTTCGCTCCACAAAAGCGGCGGTGTCGGCGGCGGCCCAAAGCCGCCGCCCTTCCGGCGTCATGGCGAACCAGGCCCGCCAGACATTGCTGAGGTCGTCGCCGGGGGGAGATCCTCTGTTCTCGTCCATGACCGCCCCAAGGAGTCCGCGATCCTCCAGGCCGCGCACCCGATCCGCCACTTCCTGGAGGAGAAGCGTCGGGCGGACGCGGCGGTAGACATGATTCGAGCGATCCGGATTCGCCTCGGTCAACTCGAAGCAGAGCGAGAGGTAGATCTGCTCCAGGTTTTCACAGTCGTCGGCCGTGGCGTTGAGGATTTCCCAATCGACGGGATCCAGGGGGGTCATACGCGGCTCCTTCACTTTCAGGAGGGGTGGAAATGGGGCGGGGCGAAGTCGCCGCCGTCGGGACGAAGCAGCGTGTGAAGGACCATTTGCTCCCCCGACATTTTATGACGAAACAACTCGTGGACGCTCTTCCCGCCGCGGTTTCGCAGGTTCGCGG
This sequence comes from uncultured Planctomycetaceae bacterium, assembly GCA_963813925.1. Lineage (GTDB taxonomy): Bacteria > Planctomycetota > Planctomycetia > Gemmatales > Gemmataceae > UBA4732. The sequence continues at coordinate 28,120 of CAWFBG010000012.1, read as the reverse complement.
AAGGGACGATTTCGGTCTTCACGACCTCCCACCGGGCGGGGTCGGCGGTATAGTCCTCGATCATCTCCCGCAAGGAACGGGGCATGGGCGTGGGCCTTTTCCCCAAGGACGCTCCGCTACTCCTTGCGGGCAACGACCGTCGGCGCGTCGCACATCGGGATTTCGATGGACGTGATGTGCGCCAGCGACAGCGTGCGACACCAGGCCTTGCCGTCCGCCGCCGACGGGTCCGGCCGGTTGAAAACCAGGACCGATTCGCGCAGCTCGACCCATTGGGGGTCGCGCACCTCATGCACGGAGCGATCCGTCATGAAGAGGCGAAACGGCGTGAACGGCTTTTGGGTCAGCAGGGACAGGATCGGTTCACGTGTCATGTGCGTCGCCCTCTTTGGGAGGAAAGCTCATTCGCAGGTCGTCCATTTTCGCCGACAAGTAGGCGGTCAACTCGTTATTCGACTGGTACAAATGGCTGCGGTGGCCCGCCAGGGCCAAGTAGCCGCCGAGTATGAACAGGGCGAGTGCGGCGGCCGCGCTTTGCCAGATCATTTCGCTTGTCTCACGCGCCAACGCCCAATCGCCGAGAAGCAAGCCGACGCCGGCCGCCGCAAGGCCCAGGAGTATTTCCAACTTGGCCCATGGCCGTTTTAGCGGCTTGTAGCCGAGCCGAGCGTGCAGATCGGCCTGTGCGGGCCGGACCATACTCATGGTTCGATCCCTCCGTTCGTTCCGAAGAACTCCTCCTGCGCTTGCTCCCAATCCGGCGGAACTTCTTTCCCCACCGGTGAACTATCGTGCCGCAGGCGAAAAGCATGGATTCGTCGGCCGTCCCGATCAACCGCCCAGAATTCGGCTACGCCGGCCTTCTTGAAGCCGAGCATTCGACGTAGCAAAAGGCTCATGGCCACCTGCGGCTCGATCTCTTCAACGACGCGGGCGATAGGATGCTCAGGAGTCGGATTCATCAAATGGCCCCCCTTCTCACCCCTTCGTTGCCGCCACCACCTTCTTCGCCGCCTCGGTCAGCCCGTCGGCCGTGGCGATGTTCAACCCGCTGTCGGCCAACATCTTCTTGCCCTGCGCGACGTTGGTCCCCTCCAGCCGCACTACCAGCGGCACGTGGAAGCCGACCTCCTTGAACGCCGCGATGATCGCCCCGGCGATGATGTCGCACTTCATGATGCCGCCGAAGATGTTCACCAGCACCGCCTTCACCCGCCTGTCCGACAGCAGGATGCGAAACGCCTCCGTCACCTGCTCCTTGTTGGCGCCGCCGCCCACGTCCAGGAAGTTGGCCGGCGAACCGCCATGATACTTGATAATGTCCATCGTGCTCATCGCCAAACCGGCCCCGTTCACCAGGCAGCCGATCGTGCCGGTCAGGCTGATGTAGCTCAGGCCGGCGCGGGCCGCCCGCAGCTCGGCCGGGTCTTCCTCCGTCTCGTCGCGCAGCTTCTCCAGGTCGGGGTGGCGGAACAGGGCGTTGTCGTCGAAGGTGATCTTGGCGTCCAGAACCTGCACGTCGCCGTCGTCCGTCGTCACCAGCGGGTTGATCTCCGCCAGGCTGCAATCCTTGTCGAGGAACACCTTCGCCAGGGCCATGACGATCGCCTCGGCCTTGGCCGCCTGTTCGCCGGTGAAGCCGAGTTCGTAGGCCAGTCGCCGCGCCTGGAACGGGTGCGGCCCCGTGTCGGGATCGATGGGCCGTTTCAGGATCTTTTCCGGGTGTTTTGCCGCCACCTCTTCGATCTCGACGCCGCCCTCGGCGGACGCCATTAGCAACGGCAGCCCGATGGAGCGATCCAGGACCACGCCGACGTAGTATTCCCTGGCGATCTTGGCCGCGGCGTGAACGACCAGCACCTTCGACACCTTTTGTCCGTCTTCTCCGGTCTGCTTCGTCACCAACGGGTAACGGAACATGGTCTCGGCGACCTCGCCGGCCTCGGAGCGGCCCTTGACGAACTTGACGCCTCCGTAATCTTTTCCGCTTCCCTTGAACGTGCCTTTGCCGCGGCCGCCGGCGTGGACCTGGGCCTTGAGCACCACCGGGCCGCCGAGCTTGTCGAAGGCCTGTCGCGCCTCTTCCGGCGACGACGCGACGACGCCGGCCGGCACGGCGGCCCCGGCGGCCGACAGCAGTTCCTTGGCCTGGTATTCGTGAATCTTCATGCGGCTCCTCGGGAGTGAGTCCAAACGACGGCCGGTGCGGCGGGCGCGACTTTCTCTGTTATAGGCCGGCCCGGCGGGGATGGCAGGGAGGCCGGCCCATCGCCTTGGAGCGCCCAGCTTGCCGGGTCGGGCCTTCTTACGAAAGCGGGTCGGCTTTCCAGGCTCACGGGCGCGGCCATTATCGGATCATCTTTCCGCCGCGGCAAGCCTTCCGGGAACAGGCGCGTCGGCCCGCCGCGGCGACGAGTTGAGAGATATTCCGGCAACGGGGGACGACTTTGGGCCGGATTGGACCGATGAGAATAGAGAGGAGACGGCCGTCAACCTCCCGCCGGGAGAAGGCGCGGCCCCGAATCCAACAAAGGTCGGCCGTCCATGACGCACTTGATTGTCCAGAGTGAATCCACCTCCAACGAATGCGGCTGTGTCCTATGCAGTCGTTCCGCCGGGCCGGTCGCCGGGGTCCATTTGGCGATGGCGGACGGCTCCGGGCCGGTCTGCCAGGACTGCGCCCGCAAAAGGGCCCCGTCGCTGGCGGCGCTGGTGACGCTGGCGGACGCCGCCGAGCGCGTCGGCCGTATCGGCCGACACACCGTTTTCCCGCCGATGACGGCCCTGCTGGAGCTGGCGCGGGCGGCGGACAACTACGCCTATGCGGCCCCCAGACGGCGGGCCGGATAATGTGACGTGGACCGGCCGACGTGCAGGGCGGCCCGTACAGGGGGCGGCAATGAAACAGTCGGCGGGCACGCTTTTGTACCGCGAGGGAGCGGAGGGGTTGGAGGTGCTGCTGGTCCACCCGTCCGGCTCGTACAACCGCCGCGCCCCCTGGGGCATCCCCAAGGGCGAGCCGGACGAGGGCGAAACCGACCTGGAGAAGACCGCCCGCCGCGAGACGCGAGAAGAAACCGGCGTCGAAGCGGAAACGTTGGTCGGCATCGGCTATATAGACTATCGGAAAAGCCGCAAGCGCGTTCACTGCTTCGCCGGCCCCGCGCCCGCCGGGGCGGAACTTCGGCCGACTTCGTGGGAGGTGGACCAGGCCGGTTTTCTGTCGCTGGCGAAGGCGCGGCAATTAATTCATCCCGACCAGGCGGTGTTCCTCGACCGGCTGTTGACGCACCTGGCGGCTTCGTCCGAGCCGGAAGCGTGAGCGACGGTGTTCGTCCGGCGCTCACGCTTCCGGCTCGGACTTCACATCTCCTCAATCCGCAGCGTGTTCTCGCGCAAAAACGCCTCGCATTCCTCGCCGGTAAAAACGCTGGTGGTCGTGCCAATCGCTCGCACGCAGCTGGCGCCGACCGCGCTGGCGCGACGCAGACAGCCCTCGGCGTCCAGGCCGCGCAACAGGCCGTCGATGTAGCCGGCCGCGAAAGCGTCGCCGCCGCCGCTGCCGTCCACGAACGGTACGGCAAAAGTCCCCGCTCGAAGCCGCCGGTCGTCCGTGACCAGCACCGAACCTCCGTCGCCCAGCGTCACGATGGCCGTCTTCGCCCCCAGACGGTGGAACGTCTCCGCCTGCGCCAGCGGGTTGGATTGCCCCGTTATCAGCTCCGCTTCATGGTTATTGGGCAGGAACACGTCCACCTCCGGCAGCACCGGCGCCAGGCGCGGCAGATAGTCGCCCGGCCCCGGCGTCACCACGTCCAGCACCGTCCTGGCCCCGGCGCGGCGGGCGGCGGCGAACACCGTCCGCAGTTCGTCGGGACGCACGCCGCCCATCAGCAGATAACCGCCGAGATAAAGGACCCGGCAACGCGCCGCTCGCTCGGCCGGCACGTCGGCGGCGCGGAAGGCGGCGTTGGCGCCGAAGGTGTGGATGAAGCGCCGGTCCTGGCCGGCCACGTTGACGATGAGCGTCTGGCTAGTGTCCACGCCCGGCGTCGTTTGCAGGGCCGACACGTCCACCCGGCGCTCGCGCAGCATGTCGGCCACCACCCGGCCGAACACGTCGCCGCCCACCCGGCCGACCACCGCCGCCGTCGCGCCGAGCTTCACCAGATCCACCGCCACGTTGGCCGCGCAGCCGCCGATGGTCAGCAGCAACTGGTCGGCCAGCACCAATTCGCCGGCCGCAGGCAGGTGCGAAATCGGCGAACTCACGTGGTCGGCGACGATGATGCCGGCGCACAGCACGTCGGTCGGCGTGGTCATGGTCCTTTCCTTTAGAGGTGTTCAAGTACGAATCAGCCAATTCCCACAACGGTAAACGGCGCATCCGCCGGGGTCAAGGGTTCGTCGGCGAGCGGCGCGGCGTCGGGCGCACGACACGGTTTGCAGCTGGCGTGGACGGGTCGTACATTGGCTGAGGCAAATCCGTTCCCTCTTTTGACCCAAGTTCCGAAAGGGGCCAGGGATGGCGCGAGGCAAAAAGCGCACTGCACCGGTGGAAGAACTGCGATCCTACGTCGAGGGCGTCGCCAAAAACCTCGTCGAGAAGCTCTATGGCCCCCAGGGGCCGGCCTGGGGGACCAAACTCACCCAGATCGAGGACGTCTTCCTCGAAATCCGCGAGATGCTCACCGAGAAAATGCTCGATGAGACCCTGGCCCGGCAGGCCACGGCCGGCGAGCGGCCCGCGCCGTTCCGCACCTGTCCGGCGTGCCACGCCCCGCTGCCCTGTGCCGACGCCAATCCCCGCATCCTGACGACGCGGGCCGGCGAGGCCGAGTGGCCCGAGCCGGAAGGCTACTGTGACCGCTGCCGGCGGGCTTTTTTTCCCTCAGTCCAAGAGTCTGGGCATTGACCAGGGCGAAACCAGTCCCGCGCTGCTGGCGAAGATCACCTATGCCGGGACGGCCAGCCGCTCGTTTGCCGAGGGCAGTGTCCTGTTGGATAAGCTGGCCGACCTGCCCGTGCCGGAGAAACGGGTCGAGCGGATCACCCGACGCATCGGCGCCGAACGCGTCGCCGAGCGTGAGGCGGACGTGGCGGCGTTCGCGGCCTTGCCGCTGGTCGAGAAGTTCGCCGTCCCCTCCGGCGTGACGCCGCCGCCGTTAGCCGTGGTGATGGCGGACGGCGGCCGCTTGCAAATCCGCGATGCGCCGGGGAGCGGCTCGGCTCCCCCGAGCCCGCCCCGACCGCGGCAACCGCGGTCGCGGGGACGGCCGCCGAGGCGGAAGACTGGCAAGAGGAAAACACCGCGGCCTCGCGGGTGGGCCACTGGCGGGAAGACAAGGTCGGGCTGTTGCTGACCATGACGAGCGAGGCGGCGGCCGCCGATCCCTGTCCCGAGATCCCGGCGTCGTTCCTCGACGTGGTACGCATCCCGAAGCTGGTGCGGGAGCTGCACAAGCACGTCCGGGAAGGGCGGGACGCCGTGAGCGACGCCGTGGAACCGGAGGCGGCGGCGGAGGCGTTGGAGGCGGAGGCGACGTACCGACCCCCGGTCGTGCGGCATCGGCAGGTCGTCGCCTCGCGTCAGACTTGGCCGGCCTTCGCGTCGCTTTTGGCGCAGGCGGCGTGGGCGTCGGGGTTCCAGGGGGCGGCGCGGAAGGCCTTCGTGGGCGACGGCTCGGCGAACAACTGGGAGCTGCAACGTCGCTTCTTCGGGTCGTTCGTGCCCATCCTGGACTTCATTCACGCGTTGTCCTACGTGTTCGCGGCGGCGACGGCCGGGCGACGCTTCGCGGCGGGCTGGGCGGTGTATCGGCGGTGGATCCGCTGGGTGTGGCAAGGCCGGGTGGTCGCGGTCATCGCCGCCCTGGAGGCGCGCCAGGCCGAGATGGGCTTGCCCCAGAAGGATGAGCCGGAAACGAGCCCGCGACGCGTAGTGGACAAGACGTTGAAGTACCTGGGCAACCATCAGGACAAGATGCGTTATGACGAGTATCGGCGGCAGGGTCTTCCCATCACGAGCAGCCACGTCGAGTCGGTGGTGAAGCAGATCAACCATCGGGTGAAGGGGACGGAGAAGTTTTGGTCGGAGGAGGGCAGCGAAGCCGTGCTGCAACTGCGGGCGGACTACCTGGGTGACGGCCAGCCGCTGGAGGCCTTCTGGGAACGCCGCCAAGCGGCGGCGACCGGACATCGTCGCTACCGCCGCGTCGGGTAGCTACAGACCGTGTCGTGCGCCCCGCGGCGTCAGCCCGCCGGTAGAGCATGGCGCCGCGGAAGCGACGGGCCGCCGCGGAACGGGATACGTACCGGCGGGCTGACGCCGCGCCGCTCGCCGGCGCCGTCCGCCTTCCCGGAAGGGTTCTAGCGGTCACCCGTCCTCTGCCGGCGTGAGGGCGGCGCGGCGCGGCGCAACCTCCCCCGGCTCCTCCAGCCGTGGGAGGAGCCGGTCGATACTTGTCCTTGTCAGGGCGTTTGGCGCCCATTCCCGGAACGCCTTCGCCGCGACGGCGCGGTCCCCACTTGGCGTTCCGGATGAACGTGACCTACGTTTAGCTACGGTAGACTCGGTCCCACAACGCTGGAATACTCCCCATGACCCGACCGCGCCGTCTACGGAATGAATCCGTCCAGTCTCCGTTGGAAACCTACCTTCGAGAGATCAACGAAACAGCCCTCCTCAACGCCGAGGAGGAAAAACAGTTGGCCTATCGGATCGAAAACGGAGACAGCCAGGCCCGCGACCGCATGGTCCGCGCCAACCTCCGCCTGGTCGTCAACATCGCCCGCGCCTACACCGGCAAGGGGCTGGGCCTGCAAGACCTTATCGAGGAAGGCAACCTGGGTCTGTTGCGCGCCGTGGAGGGGTTCGACCCGTCCATGAACACGCGCTTCAGCACCTACGCCAGCTACTGGATCAAGCAGTCGATCAAACGCGCCCTGGTGAACACGGCCAAGACTATTCGCATTCCCGCCTACATGGTCGAACTTCTGGCCAAATGGCGACGGGCGTCGGCCAAACTCCAGGAAGAATTTGGCCGCACGCCGACGCAGGAAGAGATCGCCCGCAGCCTCGATCTGCCGAAGAAGAAACTGACCATCATCAAGAAGGCCATCCGCGTCTACAACTCGGCGCCGCAGACCGACCAGACCGACAACGGCTGGTCGCTCGACGAAATGGTGATGGACGGCCACACCAAGACGCCGGACACCGAGATGGTGGAGGCCGACGACCTGCACCACGTCCTGGACCTGTTGGGCAAGATGGACAAGCGCGAGGCCGCCGTCCTGCGGATGCGCTTCGGCCTGGACGACGAGGAACCCAAGACGCTCAAGGAGATCGGCGAACGCCTCGGCCTGACGCGCGAGCGCGTCCGCCAGATCGAGAGCGAAGCGCTGGGCAAGCTCAGCGAGAGTATGCAAGTCGAATAGTGGCGAGTGGCGCGTGGCGAGTGGCGAGAGAAGACAAGAACCGAATCCGCCTTCTCTCGCCACTCGTCACTCGCCACTGGCCACTCGCCACTTTCTCTCATTCCGACCCTCCGCGGCAAACGATAACACATCGTAGAATCCTCCCATCCGATACCCGTGGAGAAGTCCCCCATGACGAGCCGTCTTCACGGCGTCGGCGTGCTGCTATTGGTTCTGGCGGTGGGACGGCTGCCGGCCGCGGCGCCGTCGCCGGCCCAGCGCCTCTGGGACCAGGGCCAGCAGGCCATGCGCGACGGCCGCACCGACGAGGCCGTGCGGTTTTACGAACGGAGCCTCGCCCTCGACCCGGCCCTCGTCATCAACCACCTCAGTCTCGCGGCCGCCTGCCTGGACAAGGGCGACGACCAGGGGGCGGCGCCGCACCTCGCCCGCTACCTCGCGGCCAGGCCGGAACATTACGCGGTTCGCGCCCATTACGCCGAGTTATTGCTGCGTCTGCACGATTATCCGGCGGCCCGCATGCAATACGAGCGCTTCGACGCCGACGTTCAGGAACACGATGACGCGGCCAAGGACGAACTCGTCCATTGCCACAGCCAACTCATGGAAATCGCCGAGAAGGAAGACGACGACTATGCGGCCCACCTTCACCGCGGCATCGGCCTTTACCTGTTGGCCGTCCAGCGCGAGCCGTCGTCGGAAGACGACGAGGAGATGTCGGCGGAGAGTTTACTGTGCAAGGCGGCCGGCGAATTGACGCTGGCCCGGCGCGAACGGCCCGAGGAGGCCCGGCCGTACTGGTATTTGTTCACGGTCTGGTCGCGCTTGGCCCAACGGCAGCCTGCGGCCCGCTGGCTGCGCGCGGCCGACTCCGCCGCCGCGTTCAGCTACCTCACGCCGACGGAGCGGCGCGGCCTGCAATTGGCCGTCCGCGACCTGGAAGCCGAGGCGCGCCGGAAATAGCGCCAACGCCGCGCCGCCGGCGGGGTTGTTTCTTACGGAGACCTCGCGCCGGCGGTCCCGTTGACAGCGTCCGCGCCGGCCTGCTAGGTTTCCTACCAGGGGCCGCCGTCCGCCGCCCTTCCGTTCACGCGCCGTATTCCTCCCATCCGCCGAGGCCGCCAATGAGTCGATGCTTCCGCCGCCCCTTCTTCTATCTCTTTCCCCTTCTCATCGCCGCCGCGCCGTCCGCCGTCCGGGCGGCGGACGCCCAGCTGGGCGACGGCCAAAACGCCCTCCGTTCGGAATTCGACGTGAGGGGGGACTTATGGCGCAAATTAGTAACTGGCGACCCCCCGGCCGACCCGTCGGACGCGCAGCAGGTGGCGGCGATCGACACGGCCGCCAAGTGGGCGACCTATCGTTTCGACTGGGGGCTGGAGAAGGAACCGGCGAAACTGAACGAGGCCTACCACGACTTCGGCGACACCCTGCAAACCCTCCGCGGCGCCAAGGAGCGGGGCCAGAAGGCGGACGAACTGTTCATCAAGCAGGTGATCCCCCACGCCCTGGAGGTCGTGAAGCAGGGCCATAACGCGGTGGCCCGCGTCAACGCCGCCCGCATCCTGGCCCGCATTGTGGAACAGAACAAGGAAGCGTCCGAAGCGCAGTCCGACGTGCTGGCCCGCCTCACCGGCACGAACCAAGGCGACCTGGCCGACGCCCTCACGGCGATTATCAAAGATCCGGCGCAGATCGACGGCGCCCGCTTCTGGGCTTTTCGGGCGCTGCGTCTCCTGCTGGCCCTGCCGCAGCCGACGCCTCCGCCCCTGCCGCGCGAGAAGGAGGAGGCGGCGCTGGGCGCCGTCGTGAAGTTCCTCCAGGATCGCAACAAACCCTTCCCGCCCGGCACGCCGCAGGACGAGATCGACGGTTTCCGCTATCTGCGGCGCGAGGCGCTGGCGGCCCTGGCCCAGGGTCCGTTTCCGACGCTGGCCGACAAGACGCGGCCGACGTTCGTGCTGTTGAAGGTCGCCGCCCGCGACGGCGTGGACCCGGCGCCGCGCATTGACGAGCGGGTGGAGGCGGCCATCGGCGTCGCCCATGCCCAACTGCCGTTCGACAAGGACTACCAGCCGGACTACGCGGCGCATCAGTTGGGCCTGTTCGTGGCGGACTTCGTGTCCGAGTACGGCCAGGCGAGGCAAGGCGACGCGGACGCCGTGGTGACGCAGCCCTGGCGGGTTGAGGCCAGCCGACTGATCGAGGCGTTGGAACTGATGAAGGCGCAGACGAAGAACGCCCACGCGGCCCGCGTCACGGACGTGTGTACGGAGTTGTTGAAGAAGGTGGAAAAGGGGATGGCGGGGACGAACCCGTTCGACCTGGAGCAGGTGCTGCAGGCGGAGGCGTCGCCGGGTCAGTCGCTGTACAAGAGCGCCGCCGACTCCACGGTGAAGCCGGCCAACCGCAGGGACGAGGGCGCGCCGGAGAAGCCGGAGGAGAAGAAGAACAAGTAAAGTTGATGCGGCGAGCCGTGGGCGTAAGCCCCGGCTCGCCGCGACTCCCGGATCACCCCAGTTTGACCGTCACCGTCTTGGTTTCGGTGTAGTGCTCCAGGGCCGCCTCGCCGTTCTCGCGGCCCTGGCCCGACATCTTGAAGCCGCCGAACGGCGTCGTCGTATCGACGACGTGATAGCAGTTCACCCACACCGTCCCGGCCTTCACCTGTTTGGCGAACAGGTGGGCCTTGTCGATGTTTTTGGTCCAGACGGCGGCGGCCAGGCCGTAGGTCGTCTTGTTGGCCCGCTCCGCCGCTTCCTCCGCCGACGTGAACGGCAGCACGCTCACCACCGGCCCGAAGATTTCGTCCTTGGCGATGGCCATGTCGTCCTTGACGTTGTCGAAGACGGTCGGCTCCACGAAGTAGCCCTTGTTGCCGACCCGATGGCCGCCCGAAAGCAGCGTCGCCCCCTGTTTCTGACCCAACTCGACGTAGCCGAGGATTTTGTCCATCTGCTCCTGCGACACCTGCGGCCCCTGCTCCGTGGACGGGTCCATCGGGTCGCCGATCTTCCGCTCCTTCGACTTCTCCGCCAGCCGCTCCACGAATTCCTGATGGATCTTTTTCTCGACGAAGAGCCGGCTGCCGGCCGTGCAGCACTGGCCGCCGTGGAAGTAGATGGCGTGGAACGCGCCGGCCACGGCCTGGTCCATGTCGGCGTCGGCAAAAACGACGTTGGGGCTTTTGCCGCCCAGCTCGAAGGTGGTGCGCTTGAGGGTGTCGGCCGCCGCCTTCTGGATGATTTTGGCCGTATCGACGTGGCCGGTGAAGGCGATCTTGTCTACGTCGGGATGCGTCACCAGGGCGGCGCCGGCCGTCTCGCCGAGGCCGTTGAGGACGTTGACGACGCCCGCCGGGAAGCCGGCGTCCATCGCCAGCTGGGCGACGCGCAGGGCGGTCAACGGCGACTGCTCGGCCGGCTTCATCACCACCGTGTTGCCGCACGCCAACGCCGGTCCCCACTTCCACGCCAGCATTAGCAGCGGGAAGTTCCAGGGGATGATCTGGCCGACGACGCCGACCGGCTGCCGCAGCGTGTACGACAGGAACGATCCGCGCACCGGCACCGTCTTGCCTTCGATCTTGTCGGCCCAGCCGGCGTAGTAGCGGAGGGTGTTGCAGACTCCCTCCATGTCGCCGACGGAATCGGTGATGGTCTTACCACAGTTAAGCGATTCCAGGGCGGCCAGCTCGCGCGACTCCTTTTCGATGAGGTCGGCGAGTTTGAACAGGAGCTTGCCGCGATCGGCGGCGTCCATCGTGCCCCACGGGCCGGACTCCAGGGCGCGGCGGGCGGCCTTGACCGCCCTGTCCACGTCGGGGGCGGTGGCGGCGGCCACCTTGACGATGACTTCGCCGGTGGCGGGGTTGATGGCGTCGAAGTGCTTGCCTTCGGCCGGCTCGACCCATTTGTTGTCGATGAACAGGCGCGTCTCCTTGACGGCCGGGGCGGCGGGGCGTTTTAATGTCGCTTGCACCATGGCGGGGGGATCCTCTTGGTGAGAATGGAAGCGAACGGCACACGGACTGGGTTTGGCGTGAAGGCATCCTAGCCGGGGAGAGCGCCCGGTCAAGCCTCCGCCGGAAAAGCGCATCAAAAAACCCGACTCGCGACGAGTCGCAAGTCGGGTTTCAGTGGAGGCGCGGGGAATCGAACCCCGGTCCCAAGGAGAGTCAGCGTCGGCTTCTACGTGTGTAGCTCTTCAATCTTCGGCGGGCCGGCGCCTTGCGGAGCCGCCCGCCACGTTCATCCTCCGCCTTCCCGGGAGCAGGGCGGACGAAGGACTAACCGGCCGTGAGATTTAGCGTTCGTCTCCTCCGGTGCGACCGGCCCCGAAAGGCCGGCCTCTGACGACCGCGAGCCTGACTTAGCGACCGAGCCGAGACCTCTCAGGCGAAGCTCCCGGACACGGGGCAGCCGTTATTAGGCCGCCATGGAGAACTGCGGTTCAGCAGTTATCAAGTGTGATCAGATTTTTACGTGGCCGTCTGATCAACCACGACACGCCGCCTACGCCTCGTCGTTCCCGGTCGAAACCAATTCGCCCCCGGTCGAGGCCGGCGATGCCTCATTCTTACAACGCCCATTATAACACGGTCGAGGGGAGTCCGACAAGACGGCCGATTCGGCGCCGGCGACCGCGACGAAAGACGGGCCGTGAGGATTGCTGGCGTCCGCGCCGGGCGTAGAATGACGGCATGAACACTCCATCCGACGCGCCCCGACTCCATCCCGGCCGTCTCCTGGCGGCGCTGGGTCTCGTCCTCGCCGCCCTGGGAATCGCCGCTTATATCGTGCAGATCTGGGCGCAAATCCTAATATCGCCCTGGTACGTGCCGTGCGCGGCGACGCTCGGCGCGGTCCTTCTCGTCGTCTCGCTCTGGCGGAAGCGCACGGTCTGGCGCGTGCTGGCCCTGTTGCTGGTGGCGCTCCTCGCCGGCGCCGAGTGGACGTTCCTGGCGGCGATGCGGGCGCCGGCTTACACGGGGCCGGTGACCGAAGGACGGCCGTTCCCCGCGTTCGCCACGGCGCGGGCCGACGGCTCGCCGTTCACGCAGGCCGACCTGACCGGCGACAAGAACAACGTGCTGGTCTTCTTCCGCGGCCGGTGGTGACCGGTCTGCATGATCGAGCTGGGTCAGCTCGAACGGCGCAATGAGGACTTCGCCCGGCGCAACGCCCGCGTGATTGCGGTCTCGATGGAAGGGCCGGACGACGCCCGGAAAACGCAGGCCGACTTCCCACATTTGGTCGTGCTGGCGGATGAGAGCCGCGGCCTGTCCGAGGCGGCGGCGTTGGTCCACGCCCACGCCAAGCCGGACGGCGCCGACGCCGACGCGCCGACCACGATCCTCGTGGACCGGAACGGCGAGGTGCGCTGGCTTTACCGGACGCCGTTCGTGATCGCCCGCCTGTCGCCGGACGACGTGCTTCGGGCCATCGATTCGCACATGCCGTGATGCCTGATGCGTTGCCGGCCGGGGGGTGCCAATGGAATACCGACGGCTCGGCGGTTCGGGTTTCAAAGTGCCCGTGTTGGGTTTCGGAACCGGCACGTTCGGCGGCGGCAACGATTTCTTCAAGGCGTGGGGCGCGAGCGACGTGGCCGAGGCGACCCGGCTCATCGACGTCTGCCTCGAAGCCGGCCTCACCCTGTTCGACTCCGCCGACATCTACTCGAACGGCATGGCGGAAGAGATCCTGGGGCAGGCGATCAAGGGGCGCCGTGACCAAGTTATCCTTTCCACCAAGGGCACTTTTCGGGTCGGCCCCGGTCCCAACGACGTCGGTTCCTCGCGCTACCACCTGACGCGGGCGGTGGAAGCCAGTCTGCGTCGGCTCGGCACCGACCACATCGACCTCTACCAGCTGCACGGTTTCGACGCCGTAACGCCCGTCGAGGAGGTGCTGAACACCCTCGACAGTCTGGTCCGCGCCGGCAAAATCCGCTATGTCGGCTGCTCGAACTTCTCCGGCTGGCACCTGATGAAGTCGCTGGCGGTTTCCGAGAAGTACGGCCTGTGCCGCTACGTGGCCCACCAGGCGTATTACTCGCTGATCGGCCGCGATTACGAGTGGGAGTTGATGCCGCTGGCCCTGGACCAGAATGTGAGTGCGGTGGTATGGAGTCCTCTGGGCTGGGGTCGGCTGACGGGGAAAATCCGTCGCGGCCAACCGCTGCCGGCGACCAGTCGGCTGCGGAGCAAACAGGTGACCGACATCGGGCCGCCGGTCTCCGACGAGCACGTCTACCGCGTCGTGGACGCCCTCGACGAGGCGGCGCGCGAGACCGGCAAGACCGTGCCGCAGGTCGCGTTGAACTGGCTGCTGCAACGGCCGTCGGTGGCGACCGTGATAGTCGGGGCGCGCAACGAGGAGCAGCTGCGCCAGAACCTGGGCGCGGTGGGCTGGGACCTGACCCCGGCGCAGGTCGCCCGGCTTGACGCCGCCAGCGCAGTGACGCCGGCCTACCCCTACTGGCATCAGCGGGGCTTCGCGGAGCGGAACCCGCCGCCGGTCTGATTCATGGTCCGGTTGTGGTTGCCCGGAATCGGCGTGGGTTAGCCGCGACGCGCCAGCGGAGCGCTTGGGATGGAGCGCTCCGCTGGCGCGTTGCGGCTAACCGGACAATAGCCGCCGGACCATGAATGAGGGACGACGCCGATATCGTGCCGGCCGGTGTTTTTCGAGTAGCGGCGGCTGGAATTGAACCAGCGACCTTGGCCTTATGAAGACCCTGCTCTAACCGCTGAGCTACGCCGCCAAGTTGTTGGCACTCTTTAACTTACGCCACGTCCTTCTATCCCTCACACCATCCTTTACACCCGCTCTACGCCGGCGTAGAAATGGCCGGGGCGTCGTAACCGTCCCGGCCGTGAACAAAGCGACGCCGTGTTGAGGAGTCGTCACAGAGAATTATCCTACCGCGCCCGCCAAGTCAAGCAAGCCCTACCCCGGCTTCCCGCTTTTCCCCACGCCGCCGGCGTCTGGGCCAAGAAGATCCGTGGCTAGACGCACACCTTAGGGCCGTGTCCGACCCCGACGGCCCCTGGCGAAGTACCTGGAACAGAAGGACGCCCTGGGCGCCGGCCGCAAACCCCGTCCCGACCCGTCCGGCGCGACCGTGAAGGACGAGGCCAACAGTTTCCTGAACCAGAAGAAGGCGTCGATGAACGCCGGCGAACTGCCCCGCACACCTTCGCCAACAACAATCGGGCCGCCGATGAACCGGTGTCTCACATCGGCAAGACGCGGATCGTGGCCGACCACGTTCGCGGCTAAGAGGTCGGGCCGAGGCCTCCGAAGTCCTCCCAAGGCGGCAATACGCCCCCATGAACGAACCCATGCTGTCCGACGATTATTCGCGCTGGCCCCACGACCCGGTCTGCTGACAGCCGGCCCGTCTTACGCCCCTCCAAGGCGCCCCGCGCCGCCTTCGCCGTCCTCCGCGTCCGCATACCCGAACGGCGCCGCCGCCTTCACGTCGGCCACGCGCAGCGACCGCCGGCCGTCGAGGACCGCAAGTAATTCCGGCAGGACGGCCTCCGGCGCCAGCCCTGCGTCAGCGGCGCGTCGGCCGGCAGCGGACTTCCGGCGAACCGCGCCCGCACCAGCCGTTTCACGTCCTGATTGCTGGCCACGAGGTTGGGCGCCAGGTGGAGGCGGCTACACACGTCGCCAAGCACGGCCGTCAGCACGCCGGCCGTCAGCGCCATCTGTGGCGGATCCTGATCACGCTCCATCGCCTCCGGGCACTCTTCAATCGGTATCTCGCGGGCGCGGGCCACGATTTCCACAATCGCTTCCAAATCGCGCTTCGGCAGCCCGCGCACGACCTGGAGGTCGCGCTCCTTCGTCGGGTTGCGGCGGGCGATCTCCACGATCAGGTCGTCACGGAGGATGCTCCGGGCGGGTCGATTGGTTTGGCCGGCCGTCTCCTCGCGCCATTGGTACAAAGCCCGCGCCGCCGCCAGACGCCGCCGGTCGAGCGGGCCGAGGCCGCGCAGCTTGCGCCATTTGTCGTCGGCGGACGGTTCGGCCGGCGAGGCGGTTCGCATCAGCCGTTCAAACTCCTCACGCGCCCATTCCGACCGGCCCATCTTTTCCAGCCGGCCCGACAGCTTCTTCCAGACCGCCAACAGATAACGCACATCGTCAAAGGCGTAGCGGACCTGCTCCGGCGTGAGCGGCCGATGGCGCCATTCCGTGCGCGTCTCGCCCTTGGCCAGGTGGACGCCGACCACGTGGCCGACCAGGGGACCGTGGCCCAGCGGGTAGGTCATTCCGACCAGTCCGGCGGCGATTTGCAGGTCGAAGAGGTTGCCCGGCGTCTGGCCGGTCCAGAGCCGACAGAGGCGCACTTCCTCCCGGCCGGCGTGGACGACGACGAGGCGGCCGGGATCGACGACGAGACGCCAGAAGGCGTCGAGCGGCCCGACCGAGAGCGGGTCGATGAGGAACAGCCGATCCGGCGCCGCCGCCTGAATCAGACAAAGACGAGGGTGATAAGTGTCTTCACCGACGAATTCGGTGTCGAAGCCGAAGGCCGGACAGGCCGCCAGGTGGGCGCAGCAGGCGGTCAGTTCTTCGGGGGTGGAAACGATGTCTTCCGGCGGGTTCGGCATTCGGCGTTGCCATCGGGCGGCGCGGCGGCGATACCGTTACAGTAGAGAAAGCCGGCCCCCGCGGCGAGGAAGCGCCATGCTGGAAGAAATGATCGGCCTCAAAGTCGTCGTGGACCTGCGCGGGCAGTACGTCTGTCTGGGGACGCTGCTGCGCTGCGACGACCATTTCCTGGAACTGGGCAACGCCGACCTGCACGACCTGCGCGACGCCGACACCACGCGCGAAGTCTATGTCGCCGCGTCGCGGGCCACCGGCGTCCAGCGCAACCGCAAGCGCGTGCTGGTGGCGCGCGGTGAGGTCGTCGCCGTCAGCCGGTTGGAGGATGTCGTGGAGTTGTGAGGAGGCGGTTAGCCGCGACGCGCGGCGGAGCGCTCGGGGAGGAGCGCTCCGCCGCGCGTCGCGGCTAAACCTTCGCCCTTTTATCCGCTTTTTCGTCCAGCACGTTGCGAACCGCCTGAACCAACTCGTCGGGGCGGTAGGGCTTGGCGACGAATTCGCGGGCGCCGGCCGCCAGCAGCGGCGCGGCGTTGCCTTCCAAGGCGTAGCCGCTGGAGAAGACCACGCACACGCCGGGGTCCAGCTTTCGAAGCGCCTCGAACACCTGCAACCCCGTCAGGCCAGGCATACTGTAGTCCAACAGCACCAGGTCGATCGCGCCGGGGTGGGCGCCGTATTGCGTCAACGCCTCGTCGCCGCCGGCGGCCGTCAGCACCCGAAAGCCGCGCCGCTCCAGCACCAGCCGCGCCAGCTCGCGCACCATGTCCTCGTCGTCCACCACCAGCACGCACTCGCCGCCCCGCGCCTCCGCCGACGCAGGCGGCGCAACCGGCGCCGCCTCCTGGGCAACCGGCAGGTAGAGGCGGAAGGTCGAGCCGCGGCCCGGCTCTGAATCAATCTTTATCCATCCCTGATGTCCCTTGACCACGCCGTACACCTCGGAAAGCCCCAGGCCGGCGCCCTCGCCCGTCCGCTTGGTCGTGAAGAACGGCTCGAACAGCCGGGCGCGCACCTCCTCCGTCATGCCCCGGCCGGCGTCGCGCACCAGCAGCTCGACGAATCGGCCCGGCCGCGCCTCCAGGTCGGCGGCGCATTCCTCCGGCCCGACGACGCGATTGGCCAGCGCCAAAGTCAGAACGCCGCCGTGCGGCATGGCGTCGCCGGCGTTGACGGCCAGGGCGTGGACCGCCTGATGGAGCTGCGCCCAGTCGCCGTGGACCGGCCATATGTTGTCCGGCGCCGCGACCTCGACCCGCACCGAAGCCGGCAGTTCCGGGCGCACCATTCGCACGGCTTCCGGCAAGAGCTGGTTCAATCGCAGCGCCTGGCGCGAGCCGATGCGGCCGCGGCTGAAGGTCAGCAGCCGGGCCGTCATGGCCGCGCAGCGCTGGGCGGCGTCCTCGGCGGTCGCCGTCCAGAGGACGAGGCTCGCCAGCGCCTGAGCGTCCGGCGCCGGCCCGCCCTCACCCGCCGCGCGCAGGTCCTCCAGCACCAGGTTCAGGTTGCCGACCACGGCCGTCAGCTGGTTGTTGAAGTCGTGGGCAATGCCTCCAACGAGGGTGGCCAAAGTCTCCAATTTCTGCGTCTGGCGCAGCTGCGCCTCCAGGCGGCGCTGTTCCGTCACGTCCAGGCCGACGCTGATGACGTAGCTCACGCGGTCGTCGGCGTCGCGCACCAGCGAAGTCCGCCAGGCGATCCGCCGTTCGCCGCCGTCGCGCGACCGCCAGGGGACTTCGACCGGCGCCGCCCTCGGCGGCGCCGACTCCGGCCCCACCATCCGGGCGAACGCCTCGGCGCCGGGCCGACGAACCGCTCCGGCAAGAACTCCCAGAGCAGCCGGCCGCGGGCCTCCTCCTCGGAGTGGCCGGACACGGCGGCGCACTTGTTGTTGAAGCGGACGACGCGGCCTTCGCGGTCCGCCACGAAGACGAGGGCGTCGGCCGTCTGGAGCATGAGCGATACGAAATCGCGCTCCTGTCGAAGGCCTTCCTCGGCCTGGCGCAGCGCCTCCTCGGCCCGCCGGCGTTGGGTGACGTCCATCAGAACGCTGGCGTGGTAGCGCACCGCCCCGTCGGGGTCGCGCACCACCGCGCGGACCACCCGCGCCCAGACCACGCCGCCGTCATGGCGCAGGTAGCGCCTCTCGCGCTCATACTGGTCGCGGCTGCCGTCCGCGGTCTGGTGGCGCATCCGGCGGGTGTCGTCGCTGCGGTCCTGGGGGTGCGACAGATCGGAGAGGCGCAGGCCGCACAGTTGGCCGGGGCCGTAGTCGAGCATCTCCTCAAGGGCGGGGTTGGCCTGGACGATGGTGCCGTCGGCCGCCAGCAGGGCCAGGCCGACGCCGCCGTGCTCGAAGAGGATGCGAAAGCGATCCTCCGACTCGGCCAGGCGATGGAGCGTGTCTTGCAACAGCGCTTCCCCTTCTTCCTGCAACACGAGAAACATGCCGACGGCGACGAAGGTTTCCAGGAGGAAGCCGACGAAGGGCACGTAAACGGGAGGCCGAGGGGGGAATACGCCGTTCAAGACGACGTCCAGAAATTTGCAGGCGAGAACGATACAGGCCGCGGCTGCAAGGGTCAAGGCGCCGGCCAGCAGCGGTTGGCCGGAGTAGCCCTTGCGGCGCCGGACGATGAGACTCACGGCGCCGCCCGCGTACACGATCACCACACCGCCGCTCCAGGCCGCGCCTTGCCAGGGCCAAGGCAGAATGGCGAGGCCGGCCGCCGCCAACGCGGCGACCCCCGGCGCCAGCAGGACCGTGGAGAGCGGCAACGTGGACCGGGGCGCGACCGACCTCCACTCCAACCCTCCCCCGCCCTCGGGGGAAGAGTTGGGAGAGAGCGATCGGCGTTCGCGGAAGAAGGCCCACAGGCCGAGGAGCAGCAGGGCGCCGTGTTCCCAGCCGCAGAGGTTGGCGAGCCAAAGCCACACGGGTGCGCGCTCGAAGACGCCGGGCGGAGAGTTGCCTATGAACAACGGGGCGCGCAGCAGCAACGACGCATTGAAGAAGAAACAGGAGAGGGTCCAGAAGAGGAAGTAGAGTCGTCGGCGCTGGAAGAAAAGAACGCAGAAGACGAGCACCAGGAAGAGGCCGCCCACTCCCTGGGTGAACCGGGAGACGACGAACGCATTCAGGTCGTCTGGGCTCGGCATGATCCGCCTTTCGCGGGCCGCACGTCCGCCCAGGATCGATCCGGGTGGTCGATTCGGGCGAGGAATGATTGGTCCGAAGGGGAGAAAAGCCCCCGCGGGCGCCGCACTTCGGGCGCGTGAGGGAGGAGAAGGGGGCGATTCCCGGCCTCAAACTTCGTCGCGCCACGTTGCGCGGGGGGCCGTGACGGCCCCATCTACAAGACAATATTACCTAGAAGAAAAGGCCGCCGTCCACCGACGGGAATGGATTTTCGCGTCCGGGATGACCATTTCTTCGGTTCGTAATGAAAGATTCGGTTGGGAGCGCAATTCTTGGGGCCTGGACGCCCACGCGCTCCTCCTTACGCCCACGCCTCCCGGAAGAAGCGCAGCCAGTTGCCGTGCAAAATGCCCTCAACCGCCGCCTGGTCGTAGCCGCGCCGGCGCAGCAGTTCCGGCAACCGCTGCAGGTCGGCGATGGTGTCGAGGTCGGTCGGCGACTGCTCGCGGCCGAAGCCGCCGTCGAGGTCGGTGCCGACGGCCGCGTGCCGGGCGTCGCCCGCCAGTTGGCAAACGTGATCGATGTGGTCCACCACGGTCGCCAGCGAGACGCCCGTTTTTTGCGGCGTCGTCGTGCCGCGGACCCAGCCGGGAACCAGCATCCAGTCGTCCATCGCGGCCCCGATGACCGCGCCGCGGCCGACCAGGCGTTTGATCTGGTCGTCGGTCAGCTGCCGCTGATCGGGGACCAGCGCCCGGCAGTTGTGGTGGCTGGCCAGGACCGGCCCGCCGTACAGGTCGAGCGCCTCGTCGAAGCACTGGTCCGAAAGGTGTGTCACGTCGAGGATCATGCCGACGCGCTCCATCTCCTTGAGCAGCGCCGGCCCCTGGAGGAACAGGCCGCCGACAGTGCCGGTGCCGTGGGCGTAGGGGCTGACGCCGTAGTGGGCCGGGCCGATGATGCGCAGGCCGGCCTCCCACCATTCCTCCACCTGTTCCGGCGCCAGCACCGGGTCGGCGCCTTCCATGCTGAGGATGAAGCCGAGCGGCTCGTCGCCGGAAGGATGAGGGATGAAGGATGAACGATGAGACGGATCGGCGTTTAGTTCATCCTTCATCCTTCCGCCTTCATCCTTCCCGAGCCAGGCGCGGACGTGGGCGTCCAGCGTCGGCCAGTCCTTGATCCATCTTAAATGTCCTTGTTGTTCGAGGACGCGGTAGTAGGCCATTTGGCCGTGGGCTGCGGCGTAGGCGGCTTCCATCGACTCGTAGCGCTGGACGGCCGGAATCATGTTGGGCCGCATCAGTCGGGCCAGCAGCGTGGCGATGAAGACGCCCACCCGGCCGCGGCGCAGCTCGGGGAACGACACCGTGCCGTCGCCGCGGCCCTTGTCGGTCATGCCCTGCTGGATTTCCCGGCGGCGGATGTCGGCCGCCGGCAGCCGCAGGTCGCGGTTCCAGTCGAGGGCGTTCCAGGCCAGGTCGAGGTGTGCGTC
This sequence comes from uncultured Planctomycetaceae bacterium, assembly GCA_963813925.1. Taxonomy (GTDB): domain Bacteria; phylum Planctomycetota; class Planctomycetia; order Gemmatales; family Gemmataceae; genus UBA4732. Next base: position 7,425 of record CAWFBG010000012.1, on the reverse strand, counting down.
GAAGATAAGCATGTTCGTGGTCCGTTGTCCGGGTTCGGCGAATCCGTACTTTACTTCTGAAGAAGGACGAAGGATAGCGGAAAGACGAACGGACAACGAAGCAAGAGACCAACCATGCGCGAGATCGAGATCGGCGGCGTGAAGGAAACCGTGGTGGAGCGGGCCGACTACCCGCCGGAGCGGCTGCGGCAGGTGCTGGGCGACGAGACCGTGGCCGTCCTCGGCTATGGCGTGCAGGGGCCGGGCCAGGCGCTCAACATGAAGGACAACGGCGTCCGGGTGATTGTCGGCCAGCGCGAGAAGACGCGCTCGTGGGACAAGGCCGTGGCGGACGGCTGGGTCCCCGGTCAGACGCTGTTCCCGCTCGAGGAGGCGGCGAAGCGCGGCACGGTGGTGCAGTATCTGTTGTCGGACGCCGGCCAAAAGGAGCTGTGGCCGCGCATCAAGCCCCTTTTGACGGCCGGAAAGGCGCTTTATTTCTCGCACGGCTTCAGCATCGTCTACAGCGATCAGACCGGCGTCGTGCCGCCCAGGGATATCGACGTGATTCTGGTGGCGCCCAAGGGTTCCGGGACGACGGTGCGGCGTCTGTTCCTGGAGGGCAAGGGCATTAACGCCAGCTACGCCGTCTACCAGGACGCGACGGGCCGGGCGGCGGAACGGGCGCAGGCGTTGGGCGTGGCCATCGGCTCGGGCTACCTGTTCGAGACGACGTTCCGCAAGGAAGTGTTCAGCGACCTGACGGGCGAGCGCGGCGTCCTGATGGGGGCGATTTACGGTCTCTGGTTGGCGCAATACGAGGTGTTGCGGGAGCACGGCCATTCGCCGTCGGAGGCGTTCAACGAGACGGTGGAGGAGGCGACGCAGAGCCTCTACCCGCTGATCGCGGAGAACGGCATGGACTGGATGTACGCCAACTGTTCGACCACGGCGCAGCGCGGGCGCTGGACTGGTTCAAGCGTTTCCGCGACGCCTCGAAACCGGTGTTTGAAGAGCTGTATAAGCGAGTGGCGGAGGGGGACGAGACGCGGCGCGTGCTGGAGTCCAACAGCAAGCCGGACTACCGCAAGCAGCTGGAGAAGGAGCTGAACGAGGTGGCCGAGAGCGAGATGTGGGAGGCGGGCACGGTGGTGCGGTCGCTGCGGCCCGAACGCGCCGCCAAGTCTCAGGGATAAAAGGGAGAACGCAACGGCGAGCGGGGGCTGAAATCCCTCGCTCGCCTTCCTCAGCGGAGGATTAACCGGAGATTGGCCATCCGGTGGCCATTCTTCTTTCCGCGGTAGACCTCGAACGCGCCCAGCACGCCCACGAACCCGGATTCGACCATCTCCTCTCCGCCTTCAGGCAATAGCATCGTGGGCGCCAGTTCGCGGCGCGGCAGACAGCCTTGAAGCGCCCGGCAAACCATTTCGGCGTGGCGGCGCAGCGCGTGGCCGCGGCGGCTCCCCCGGCGCGCCACGGAATCGAGGTCCTGATTCCAGAACAACGCGAACTCGCCGAATCGTTCCAAGCCGCGTAGCGCCAGGCCACGAATGAGGTGGAAGTCGCCCAGGCCGTCGGCGTCGCCGACCTCGCCGTAGGCGTCGAGGTTGAGGACGCCGACGTTGGCCAGCTCGGGCGTTTCAAGCCGTTCGTAGAGGTTGCCGGCCACCCATTTCAGGTCGGGCCGGCGGCGTCGGAAGCCGTCGATGCGGGCGGGGTCGAGATCGACGCCGACGAAACCGCCGGGCGCCAGGACGCCTTCGCGTTCCAGCAGGTCGATGGTCCGCTCGCCGGTGGCGCCCATCAGCTCACACCAGTCGCAGCGGAGTCGGGTGCGGTCGCCGTCTTCCCAGAGAAGATAGGCGGCCTCGCGAAGGACGCGGAGGTTGCCTTCCCGGCAGGCCGTTTTGGCGGGGTTGTCGAAGATGTCGTGCTGGCGGTCTGAAAGAGGCGTCATGAAGCTTCCAATCGGGGCCGCTGGGCTGCGGAACGGAAGGCTGTACAGCCAGACGTTGGTGTCAATGGCGTTCATGCAGTTCGTCGCGGGAGGGATAAGGGCCGGCCGAGCGGAATGCGGACGACCGGGCGAGCGCCAGGAATTGATCGAGCGCCGCCGTGCGCGCCTTTTCCCGCTCCCCGTGTGGCCCGTTGTTCACGTGGATTTCGACCTGCGCCCCTTCCGGCAGCGGCGCGTTGGGGACGACGACGCCGTTCTTGACGAAGCCTGCAATAACGACCGACATGACCAGCACCTCCGTTGCGGGAACGTCCTCATTGTAGCGGGTTCCCCGGCAAGCCGCTTTGTCATCATCCATTGTCCGGGTTATCATGCACGCAGGCTGGGAGGTCGCCCGATGCCGGAGATGAAAAAGACCTGGGACCGGGCGGCCATGCGGTTCGCGTCCGCCCGGTACGTGGACCGGCAGGGGATGCTCGACGCGACCTTCGAGAACGGCGATCACTTCCTCGTCGCCGTGGAGTCGGTCCTGCCGGCCGCGACCTTGACGCCGCCGGAATGGCGGAAATTGCGGATCGGCGAGACGGGCGACATTCTCGAAGTGCCGGCCGGCGGCGATGTCCTTGAGATCCCCTGGGACCGAATCCGCTCGGTCGCCGACCCTGGATTCCGCGCCCATTTGGCCGACCATGCGGTCGAGCGCGCCCGGCGGATGGGCGGGCGCATCCGGGCCATGCGGCTTGAGGCGGGTCTGACTCCGGCAGCGCTCGCCGAGAAAGTCGGAGTGCGGCGGGAGGTGGTCGCGGACCTGGAGGCTGGCAAGATCGAACCCCAGAGCGACTTGGTTGAGCGCGTCGCCGTCGCCCTGGGCCGACGGCTGCTGGACTTTGCCGAGGAGTGATCCTGGAAGACGACGGTTCCTGCGACCTTTTCGGCTCGCCAAGGGATCAGGGCGAAGGCGGACGGTTGACGCGGAGACACCAGCGGCCCGGAGATAAGCCGACCAACCTGACATGGATGCGGGCTGCCAGACGCAGGAAGTCGCTGTCGCGTGTGGCGGACAGGATGCCGCGGTGCGCCGCCCCTTGGCGGTGCAAGCGCTCGAAGTGTCGGCGGTTGTACGTCAGCACGGCGCGGCCAAGGGCGTGAGCGCGGGCAAGGATGTCGGGATCCGGGATGGAAGTCCGCCCGTCTTCCTGCACCGTCAGCACATCGTGGCCGAGTCGCCGCAACTCCTCAACGACGGGCAGCGCGAAGTCCTCGTCGGCGTAGAGCTGCATCGGCCGTTACTCCACGAATCCTTCCTCGCCTTCTTCGTTCGCTCGGATGGCCTCGTCGATTTCCTCCGGGTGCGCGGCGGCATAGTCCCAGGCGGCCTCAAGGTCGGCAGTGCTCAGCCCCTGTACCGCCTGCATGATCCCTGCGTCGGACATGCCCAGACGGCGGTAGTTGACCAGTCCCCAGACGGTGATCCGGGTGTCGCGGACACAGGCATCGCCGCCGCAGCGATCCGGATTCTTGGAAACCCAGCTGGCAGTCGCGGGCATGGGTTGATCTCCTGTGAAAAAGCCGCGTTCAGCTTACCCCGCTCTCTCACCGCAAGCAATCCTCCTGAGCGGGCGCGGCGCACATGCAGTGTAAGTTCGGCGAGGTGCGGCTCGCCGGCGGGCGCATACGGAGTCCTGGAGGTTCCTTGGCACAGCATCCGCTAGGTCGCCGACATTGACCAACAATCCGCCCCGGGTTATTCTGCCATTGGCGGCGTTTCACCACACTTCCCACAAAGGGCGGGTTCGTCATGGTTCTTGATCGTGAATGGGAGACCTTGCAGGCCAACCTCCCCGCGCTCCTGGAAAAGGACGCGGGCCGCTACGTCCTGATTCACGGCGACCAGATCGCCGGCGTGTGGGACACGCAGGATGAAGCGATGGAGGAGGGCTATCGACGCTTCCTTCTCGAACCGTTCATGGTCCACCACATCGTCGCGGATGAGAAACCCATCTTCGTGCCGCGGAGCCTTATCTGATGCCGAGGCTTCAGGAGATCGACCAATGGCCATGACCGCCAGCTGGATTTCCAAGAAGCCGGATCGCTGCGGCGGGGACGCCTGTATCCGTGAAACGCGTATTCCCGTATGGGTGCTGGTGAACTACCGCCGACTGGGTGCGTCCGACGCCGACATCCTCCAGGCCTATCCCGGTTTGACTCCCGCCGACCTGGACGCCGCCCGGGAGTACGCCGACGCCAACCGGGAGGAAATCGACGCCGCCATCCGCGAGAACGAGGAAGGCGAAGAAGGATTCGTGGAGTGACGCCGGATGCTCCTGTACGCCGACGAAGACTTCCCCTTGCCGTCGGTGCAGGAGCTGCGACGGCTTGGTCACGACGTCCTGACCGCTCATCAAGACGGCCGAACCGCGACTCCGGACCCGGACGTTCTGGCCCGCGCCCATGCGCTGGGCCGCGCCGTTTTGACCTACAACCGCCGACACTATGAACGCTTGCACCGGCAAGGGGCGGCGCATAGCGGCATCCTGTCCGCCAGCCAGGATACGAACCATCCCGCCCTGGCCGCTCGCATCCACGCCGCCCTGGCCGGCCTGTCTCCGGGCCGCTGGTGTCTGCGCGTCAACCGGCCTTCGTCGCCGTGATCCTCATTCCGCCTCATTGGGCCGATCATGCGGCTTGAGGCTGGCCTGACCCCGGCGGAGCTCGCCGAGAAAGTCGGAGTGCCGCGGGAAATGGTCGCTGAGCTGGAGGCCGGGAAGATCGAACCCCGGAGCGACTTGATCGAGCATATCGCCATCGCCCTGGGCCGGCGGCTGCGGGACTTTGCCGAGGGGGGATCCTGCAAAACAACGGTTCCTGCCACGTTTTCTGATCCGGGCAGCATTTTGCGAGAAAGCACTGGGTCGCGGCCAAACGCCTTATTGAGCAAGCAGGTCGCACAAGTGCTTGATCGGTATTACCTTCACCCATCGTCCAACTTCAGACCACGAAGATTGGATTCCGACCAGCTTGTACTCGATAACTTGAAGATGCCCTGCTGCGCCAGCAGTCATACCGAAACAACCACCGCCACTAAATCCATGAGGGGTCTCTGGAAACGTGGATGGTATCCACTCGTTGTTAGCTGGGTTGAGTTTACTTCCCACTTTCGGGTAATCAAACTTCAGGAACTCTTCTGTCGCCTTCAAGAGAGTTGTCCCGAACGAACCGCACCAAACCTCGACGTTGCTATTCGGCCAATCCACTTGAGCCATGACCATCGGATAACCGATGATGTGGACCATACCGTCTGTAATGTGATACTCGCGTAACTGATCCGCCGTCATTTCACCGCGGTCGGGATCTTCGATTTCCAAGAATCCGATGTCCAGCATGTCGTGCAATCTCGCCCCAAGTATCCGAAGTTGCCTCATACTCACGGTTTCGTTCTGTCCGATTCGGGACGTGGGGCGAAACACGCGCGGCTTATTCTCAATGCAGTGCTTTGCTGTAGCGACAATATGACGGCCTCGACAATTGACCAATACGCCTGAGCCGAGTTCGCCATTGGCGTTGAGGATCGGGACGACGTAGTTGAAGAAATCGGGCAGATAGTTTGTCGAGAACTCGGCGTACCGCGTCAGGTCGTTCATCTTACTCACCCTGGTAAATTGCCTTTGCTTCGGGGTATCCCGCGTGTGGTTCCGAACCCCGCGGTGCAATGAGGAGACTCACAGTCATCTCAAGAGCCGTTCATGAGTTTGCTTTTCCTCGATGCACTTTGATTAGTTTTACTGTGCGAGTTTAGCCTGGCCAGCAGCTGCGACTTGGGTTAACGTATCCCTCCAGGGGCGCCGAAGGAGTATCTTCATGTCCACCCTTCTGGAACACCCGCAGGCCCAGGCCCTTCTCGATCAGACCGACGTCGCCCCCGACGACGTTCGTGCCTGCGCCCGACACTTGACCGCCTTCATTCAACGCTACCTCCCCTTCTTCTACCGCGAGGAGCAGCGTGGCCATGCCGACACCATCCTCCGCGGCAAACTCACCGGCTTGCAGCGCAAGACCACCGAGCCGATCGCCAGTCAGGCCGGGCAGAAACGCCGACCCCTGCAGCATTTCGTCGGCGCCGGCCAGTGGGACGACCCCACCGTCCGCATGGAACTGCGCCGCCACGTCCGTGAGGAACTGGGCGACCCCGATGCCGTCCTGGTCCTGGATAACCACGGCGTGCCCAAGCAGGGGCAGGACTCCTGCGGCGTCTATCGTCAGTGGTGTGGCCGCTTGGGCAAGGTCGAGAACTGTCAGGTTGGCTATTTCCTGGCCTACGCGGCGGCGCGCGGCCGGACGTTGCTCGATGCCCGCCTGTACCTGCCCCGGGAGCGAGCCGACGACGGCGGCCACCGCCGCAAGACCTATGTCCCCAAGGATGTGGTCTTCCAAGAGGGCTGGCGGATTGGCCTGGAGTTGCTGCGTACCAGTGGCCGGGAGTTGCCCCACGGCTGGGTGACCGGCGACGACGAGTTCGGTCGGGCCAGCGCGTTGCGTGCCCAGTTACGCTTGGATGGGGAACGCTACGTGCTGGACGTGCCCAGCAACACGTTAGTACGCGACCTCAGCAGTCGGCGACCGCCGGCGCGGGCGGACGGGCGGGAACGGCTGCCGCAGTTCGAGCGGGCCGAGGTCTGGGCGGCGCGTCAGCCGAAGGGGCGGTGGCGCACGTTTCGCCTGGGTGCCGGGGAGAAGGGGCCGCGGGTGGTGCGGGCGTTGCAGCAGCGGCTACAGACCAAGGACGAGGACGGCTGCGTGGGCCCGCGCGAGCGGCTGGTGGTGATCCGCAGTTGCGAGAAGAAGCCGCAAACGTGGTACACGCTGAGCAACGCCGGCAAAGAAGTGCCGCTGGCCGAGGTGGTGCGCGCACGGGGAGCGGCCCGCCGTGGAGCAGTTATTCGAGGAAGGGAACCAGGAGGTGGGACTGAACCACTACGAGGTGCGCAGTTGGACGGGCTGGCAGCATCACATGACGCTGACCCTGTTGGCCCTGTGGTTCTTGCAGGTCGAACGGCTGTGGTTGGGGGAAAAAAAATCCGCCGGTGACGGGGTCGCAGGTACGGCAGATCTTCACGGAGTTGTTACGGCGGCCACGGCCGAGTGCAGCGGAGATCGCCGCGCGGGTGAGCGCGGTGCTGCGGCGTAACGAGGAGTCACGGATCTACCACTGGCACCGCCAGACGGGAAAGTTCCCGCCGCCGCGGTTGCACCCCGGCCCGCCACCGCGGGCGGCCCCAGAATAATCTCGCACAGTAAAATTAGGCTGGCCAACGACGAGCCGCCTGGGAGCCCGCGATTGCCTCGATACAGTGAGGCATTGATCCCGGCCCACGTTTCGTCAGTGCTGGACACCTGCCCGGATTTTTTATTCGGCCAGTCACCTGTCGTAGACTTGTGCGCGTCCGCCCAGGCTAGAATCTGGGGGACAGTCAGGTCGGGCAAATCAC
>CAWFBG010000011.1:0-256701 GCA_963813925.1 uncultured Planctomycetaceae bacterium | reverse complement strand
CCGGTTCGCATCGACCGGCGCCAGGTCGTCGCCCGAGGCCGTGAGGACGGATTGGATTTGTTCCACGGCGTCGGGCCATTTATGGGCCGCGATCAGCTTGCGGATTTCGTCGATGCGGCCGGCCGTCGGCTTGGACTCGGCCGGAAACGCGGCGGCCGGCGGCGCCTCGTCGGCCCAGGCGGGCGCCCAGAGCAGGGCCAGCGCCACGGCCGCCAGCCAGGGGCGTCGATTCGCAAAACAGGTCATGCGGTCTCCCGACGGAAGGGATGCGCAACGAATCGTGTCATTATAGGACCGTGGGGGCCGCGGCCGGAAGGGGCGCGGCGCGGCGCGGGAATGAAGAGTGTACGACGCCGCAACGGCTTGCGGGAGGCGGCCCCCGTCCGCGGTGCAAGATCGTGTACGCCGGCGCCGCCGACGCCGCGGCGGGGATTTGCTAGAATATCACAGCGAAACAAAGGTTGGACCCACGTCCCGTTGTCGGGCCGGGGCGAACGAGGATTGGAACACGGGACATACGCGATGATCGAACCAGAAGAACGGAATCCCTGGGACGCGCTGGCCGACGAGTTGGGTTTGCCGCCGGCCGCGGAGGCCGCGCCCGCGCCGCCGGCCGAGGCCGTTGAGGAACCCGCCGCCGAGGTGGCGCCGCCGGAGGAACCGCGGTCGCGCGGCCGACGCCGTCGCGGTCCCGCCCCTGTCGCGGAACAGGAACGGCCTCCGGCAGTGGTCGAACCAGAGGCGCCGGTTGAAACCCCGACCGAATGGGTGGAAGTGATCGAGGTGGTGGTGGGGCCGGCGCCGGAAGGGGAGGCGGATCGCGCGGAGGCGCCTGCCGTGGAGGCCGGGGAAGGAGGGCCGTCCAAGGGCCGGACGCGTCGCCGGCGCCGCGGCCGGGGTCGATCCGCCAAGGCCGCGCCGGAAGGGACGGAGGCGGTCGCCGGGGAACCGGAGGCGGCCGCCGCGGAAGCCGTCGAACCACCGTCGGGGGCCGAGCCGGAGGAAGAAGCCGACCGTCGCCCGCGCCGTGGTCGCGGCCGTTCCCCCGGACGCACCAAGCCGGAACGAACCGAGGAAGGGCCGGCCCCGGCGGCGGAAGAGACCACGGCGCGGGACGAGGGGCCGGAAGAAGAAGAGTTGCAGCCGGTCGCCGGGGAGGAGGAGCTGGACGACCTTTCCAACCTGAACTTACCGACGTGGGGCGAACTGATCGCCTCGCTGTACCGACCGGAGCGCTAACGGCGTCCGGTCGGAAGGTGGAGGGTTACTCATGGCCGACGCCATTATCGACCTGATCGGGCCGGAGGACCTGCCTGTCGTCGTCAAGTTGTACAACCAGATTTTCCGCCCGCAACGGGACGTGGATTCGTTCATGCGGCGCTACCGGGGCCGGCACAACGTCTTGCAGATGGTGGCCCGCGTCCACGACCGGCCGGTCGGCTTCTCGCTCGGCTTCGAGTTGAAGCCGGGCGTTTTCTTTTCGTGGTTTTACGGCGTCGTGCCCGAGTACCGTCGTCAGGGCATCGCCTCGCAGCTCATGGAGGCGGTCCACAGCTGGGCGCGGCTCGACGACTACGAATCGATCCGCTTCGAGTGCCACAACCAGCACCGGCCGATGTTGCACCTCGGCATCGCCCAGGAGTACGACATCGTCGGCATCCGCTGGGACCCGGATCGCGGCGCCAACCTGCTGCTGTTCCAGAAGGCATTAATCTGACGAACGGATCGAACCGCCAAGAACGCCAAGAAACAATTCTTGGCGCTCTTGGCGTCCTGGCGGTTCGTTTTCTGCTTACTTCATCTCAATGAAGTTCTTGAGCAGCTTCGGCCCCTCGGCGGTGAGGAAGCTTTCCGGGTGGAACTGGACGCCGTGCAGCGGCCAGGCGCGGTGGCGCACGCCCATGATCTCGCCCTCCTCGGTCCAGGCGCCGATCACGAAATCCGGGTTGTGAAACGTCTCGCGCTTGATGACGAGGCTGTGGTAGCGCGTGGCCTCGAACGGGTTGGAAAGGCCGCGAAAGACGCCCTGGCCGTCGTGGTGGATTGGCGACGTTTTGCCGTGCATGACGCGGACGTTGCGCACCACCTCGCCGCCGAAAACGTGGCCGATGCACTGGTGGCCGAGGCAGACGCCGAGGATCGGCGTCGTCGCGGCGAAGCGCCGCAGCACCTCGTTGGAGACGCCGGCCTCGCGCGGCGTACAGGGGCCGGGCGAGATGATGATGTGCGACGGCTTCCACTCCGCCACCTGGTCCGGGGTGACCTGGTCGTTGCGCAGCACCCGCACGTCCAGCGTCGGGTCGAGTTCGCCGAGACGCTGGACGAGATTGTAAGTAAAGGAATCGTAGTTGTCGATAAGAAGGATCATCGGGCTGGTCCGTGTCCGGGGTCCGCGGCGAACGGCTTGCGCGGGCTCGCCTTTGATTTGGCGACGAGGGCTTGAAAGGCGGCGTCGGACTCCAGCAGGTCTTCCACAAGCGAATCGGCGACCGCCAGGAACTCCCTCTCAAGGAAGAATGTCTTCTCTTGGAGGAGGTCCTTTGGCCGAATCCGTCCGTAGTGTTCTGGCGCCTCGCCCTGATCGCCGTCCCAGCACGCGAACAACTCTACGGTCGCTTGATGCTGTAACGCAACCGACAAATACTCGCAGAGCAGTCGGCGTGACTCGTTCGCATCGGACGCCGCGGCTTGGTCCTCTCCCGGATGCTTTCCGGACTGGAATCCGCAACCACATCCCTCATGCGATCCGGCGTAGTAAACATGCGGTTTAGAAAAATGACGCCGAACCGGCTCATCATGTTCGGTCAATTCCTGAATGCAGAAACGCGGCCGGGCCTCATCCCAAGGGCGGGTGGGAAGTGGGTAGTCGGATGCAATGTAAACCATCATGCACATGCCACACCACCTCATCCCTGCTTCGTCGGATACGGCTGGGCGCTGTTGGCCTTGGCGTCGTATTTCTCCTTGGCGGAGGGGTCGAGTTTCCGCAGACATTCCTCCGACGCGGCGATGTCGTACCAGCCGCCGTCCTGGAAATCGATCACGGCCTTGTTGTTGCAATTGACCGTGACGACGCGGCCGACGATCCCGGCGAAGCGCTTCAACTCCGGCCGCTCCGCGTTGACCTCGACGTACTGGTCCGTCCACTCGCGTTTGAGGGCTTCGTTCAGGGCTTCGAGGGTTTCGGCCGACGCCATCGTTTGGACCTCCGTTGTTAGTATACCGGCCCGAAGCGCGCATTTGACGTTGCGCCTTTTGAGGCGGCGATGACCAAAAAGAAGCGGGACCCCTTCGCATCGGCCGGATCGGTTGGCAGATCGGTCTTTTCGGGCCAGGATTCTCGCCCGCCGCGAAAGAAGTCTCGCCGTGATCATGGACGATGCGCCGCCGGGGTTCAAGTCGTTTTTCAAGGCGGCCGCCCCTCGCCGCCTGCGAACCGCTCGCGCCCGGGACGGCCGCGCCTCGCTCCGCAAGAGTCTGGCCGCCGCCGTGCGCGGCCGCGTCGCCGCCGCCGCGCAAAAAGGGAGTCCGCCCGCGCCCTTACGCCCCGCGTTCCCGCGCGACCAGCCGCAGGTAGATTTCGCGGATCGTTTTCGTGTGTTTTTCCAGTTCCGCCGGGAAGTCCACGCCGGCCCCTCGGCCCAGGCGCCGCGCCAGCTTCTCGACCTCCTCCGGCGCCTCCGGGACCTCGTCCAGCGAACGGTTATGGACGATCCGCAATCTCCCTTGGACCCGCCGCAGGAAGTCGTAGCCGTCGCGCAGGCCGGCGTACTCCTCCCCGCCCAGCAGGCCGGCGTCCCGCAGCGCCTCCAGCGCCTCCCAGGTGTTCGGCCTGCACAGCGACGGCCGTTCCCGGCCGTATTTCAGCTGGAACGTCTGCACCAGAAATTCCACGTCCACCACGCCGCCGGGGCCGCGCTTGAGGTCGCGAGGTCCGCGCCCGGCGGCCTCCAGCCGCTCGCGCATGGCCGCGACTTCGTCGGCCAACTCCGGCCGCCAGTTCAGGGCGCCCACCGCCTCGGCCACGGCCGCCATGACCTCGCCGCCGAAGTCGGCGTCGCCGTAGACCACGCGCGCCCGGGTCAGCGCCTGCCGCTCCCACAGCTGGGCGCCGGCGTGCGGGGGCGCCTCGCCGTCCGCCCCGGCCGCGAAGTAGCGGCGGAACTCGGCCAGGGGCAGCACCAGGCTGCCCGACTTGCCCGTCGGCCGCAGCCGCATGTCGATCTGGTAGAGCCGGCCCATCGGCCCGAGGTAGCTGGCCGCGCGGATGACGCGCTGGGCCAGCTCCGTGAAGAACTGGAAGTTGTCGGTCGGCTCGAAGCGGTCGAAGCGCGTGGCGCCCGGCGGCGGCCCGGTGCGGCCGTCGCCCTCGTAGATCAGCATCAGGTCGAGGTCGCTGTGGTAATTCAGCTCGCGGCCGCCGAGCTTGCCCAGCGCCAGCACCACGAACCGGCCGCGGTCGCCGGTTCGCGGCCCCTCGGCCAGCCGCGGCACGCCGAAGCGCTTTTCCAGCGGCCCCCATTGCCGCGCCGCCACCTCCACCAGGATGGTTTCCGCCAGGTCGCTCAGCTCGGCCGTGGTGCCGCGGATGCAGTCCTTGCCCAGAATGTCGCGGACGCCGATCCGCAAAAGCTCTTTATTCTGAAAGCTGTGCAGGATCGGCTCCAGGTCCGACGCCCCGCGGCACAGTCCGCTCAGCTCCTCGCGCATCTCCGCCGCGGTGCGCGGCCGGTTGAGCACGAGGGTGTCGAGCAGCTCGTCGATCATGCCGGGGTTGTTGACCAGCAATTCGGAGAGGAATTGGCTCCATGCGCACAGATCGACGTAGAGTTTCAGACTCGGCGGGTTGAAGCTGAACAGTTCCCAGAGCACCGTCTTGGCGCCGAGCGAGCTGGTCACTTTTTCGAGGTTGACGAGGGCCATGTCGGGGTCGGGCGCGTCGGCGGCGGCGCGGAGCAGGCCGGGGGCGATGCTGGCCAGGAAGTGGCGGCAGCGGTGCGTGGACAGAAACGGCGACGACTCCTGGGCCAGCTGGACGAGGTTGTTGTAGGCGCCCTGCACGTCGCGGAAGGGGTAGCGGCCGAGGACGGATCGGATCGTTTCCGGGTCGGGATTGGTGTCGAGGATGAGGTCGGACTCCGGCTCGGCGCCGCCGGCCTCGCCGGCGAAGGTCTGGTGCAAGAGGTGGTCGAGAATGCGCCGCGTCGGTTCCGTCTTGTCGTGATAGTCGGCGAGGAAGGCGGCGCGCGGTTCGGGGCCGCCGTCGGCCTGCGGCGGGTAGCCCATGCGCAGGGCCAGCTTGCGCAGCTCCTCCGCGTCCTCCGGCAGCCGGTGCGTTTGCAGGTCGAACAGCAGTTGCAATCGATGTTCCGTCTTGCGCAGGAAACGGTAGGAATCGTCGAGGACGCGGTATTCCTGGTCGGTGAGGCAGCCGGCGCGTTCCAGGGCTTGCAGGGCCAGAAGGGTGTTGCGCTGGCGCACCGCGGGCAGGTCGCCGCCGTTGAGCAGTTGCAGGAACTGGATGGTAAACTCGATGTCGCGGATGCCGCCGCGGCCGGTCTTGACCTCCGTGGCGGCGACTCCGGCCCGGCCGGCCTTCTGTTCGATGCGCCGTTTCAGCGCCTTGATCTCGTTGATCTCGGCGAACGTCAGATATTTGCGGTAGACGAACGGCTCGACGGCCTGGAGGAAGCGCTGGCCCAGGGCGAGGTCGCCGGCGGCCGGGCGGACCTTGATGAGCGCCTGCCGCTCCCAGGTGCGGCCCAGGGCGTCGTAGTACGACAGCGTGCTGGCCAGCGACCGGGCCAGCGGGCCGCGGTGGCCCTCGGGCCGCAGCCGCAGGTCGATGCGGTAGGCCAGGCCGCGGTCGGTGTGGGCCGACAAGCAGGCGCACCACCTCGCCGACGACCTTGGCGAAAAATTCGTCGTTGCCGATGCTGGAAGTCCGTTTCCCGCGGGTGGCGCCTTCCTCCTCGTAGACGAACATCAGGTCGATGTCGCTGCTGTAGTTCAGCTCCTCGCCGCCGTGCTTGCCGAAGGCGAGGACGACGCAGGAGACCGGCCGGCCGGCCGCGGTGCAGGGCTGGCCGTGGCGCTTGCCGACGTGGCGCAGGGCGGTGGCCAGGGCGACCTCCAGGGCCACGTCGGCGGTGCGCGAGATGTCGCGGGTGATCTCTTCGAGGGGCCGGTCGCGGATGACGTCGTTGGCGCCGATGCGGAGGAGTTGCCGCTGGCGGAAGCGGCGGAAGACGCGGAGGACGGCCGAGTCCTCGTAGGCGGCGTCCACCTCGGCCTGGAGTTGGGCCTGCATCTCGGCCGGACTGGGGCTGCGCCGCAGCGGCACGCGCAGCATGTCGAGGTAGTCGGGATTCGCTCCCAGAAGATCGCTAAAGGACTGGCTGACGCTCAACAGTTGCAAAAGCATTTCCAGGGTCCGTGCTCGGTTCTCCAGCAGCAGAGGCAGCTGGTCCGCGCCGGCGGGCTGGGCGAAGAAGCGTTCGAGGTTGTTGAGCGCCATGTCCGGGTCGGGGCAGCGCGGCAGCAGCCGGCAGAGGGGCGGGCCGAGGTCGCGCGGGCCGTCGGACGGCAGGGCGGCGGAGATACTGGCCAGGTTGCGTCCGCCGCGCTCGGGGTCGCGCAGGTTGCAGGCGTTCAGCAGAGAACGGGCGCCGTCCACGGTATCCAACGACTGTCGGATCAAATCAAGTTGCATATCATCGCCAGGAGGAGAGGCGGTGTCATCCATTTCCTATACCGTCCTCGGCCGGGTGCGAGCGCCTCCGCCTATCAACGGGCCGCGCTCACACGCCATCACTGTGCGTGCGCGGGAAAGCGTCGCCGCCCTGTCGCCGGGGACAGGTCGTGCCACTGGGAGAGAGAACGAATAACCGCAATCGCGTCGGCGGGGAGAGAAGCGTCGCGGCATCGCGGGATGCGGGCCGTCGGCCCGGAAACGGCTCAACCGATCATAGGCAAGCCGATCCGCTTTCCGGCGTCCCCCTTAGCATCGCATGGCGGCGCCGTCCGTGCAAGGGGGTGAGCGTCGGCGGAGAAAAGATGGACCTGTTCATATGTCACCAATCGGAGGGAATCGTCTGGGCTGACGGGAAAGCGTCAGGCCCGCGACGGGCGCGTTGTCCTTGTCGGCGTCATGCGCACATGGTTATCCTCCCATCGTCTGCTTTTCGCCGCGTCCCGAACGAACGGTAGGTGCGTCATGGCGATTGATCGTGAATGGGAGACCTGCAGGCCAACCTCCCCGCGCTCCTGGAAAAGGAGGCGGGCCGCTACGTGCTGATTCACGACGCCCGGATCGTCGGCGCGTGGGACACCAAAGCGGAAGCGTTGGAGGAAGGCTATCGGCGCTTTCTCCTCGAACCGTTCCTCGTTCACCACATTGTCGCGGACGAGAAACCCATCTTCGTGCCACGGGGACTCGTCTGATGCCGACGTTGACCGGCCCTATCACCGTGGACGGCGCCGTGGTCAACATTCTCATCGGGGTGTCGGAGGCGCGACGGCAAACGCTTCGGCGCGTCGGATTCTCCGGCGGGCCCCGTACACGGTTCGCGCCGTATTGGACACCGGCTCGTTCATCATCGCTCCTCCTTGTCGTAACACATTACGCAACGGCGCCCGCGGCGATGTTCTCCAGAATAACGGAGGGCAGTTGTCCCTGGCCAAGCACCTGCTTGGCGTCAAGGACCTCGATGCCCACCAGCGTTTCGCCGGCGCCGATGTTCAGGGCAATCTCGTCGTTCAGCCGAACCGTCCGGCATTCCTGGGGGCCCTCGATCAGGCGGATGTAGAGGGCGTCGATTTCCGCGTCATAGCTGATCCGCATAACGGCCTCGCCTCAGAAGTAAAAAGTGTACACGGTAATCACCACGATTTCGGCGGCCTCTTCTTTGATGACCGGGGCCACCTGCTTGATCGCGTAGGGACGGCCCTGCCAGCTCTGGCCGAAGGCGAAATTATATCGACACTGCTCACGGCCCCGCTTGGCGGGTTGACGCGTGCCCTGCCGGATCGCCTGAACTACTTCCGCTTCGCTGGCGCCACGATCCAGGCATTGCTGCCGGGCATGTTGCGTCAGCCGGATCGGCTTCATGGATCCTCCGGTGAGCCATTTGGGCGTAAGGAGCGGTGTGGCGCCCCATTCCGCCGAATTCCGCTTACCATCATACGCCGAGGGCCGCGCCTTCGTCGCCTTGTCACCATTCGGCGCTTGGCGAAACCCGCAGGCGCCGAGCCATGCGCCGTCCCGCACCGTGACCACGGCGGGGCAGGGTCATTCTAACTCGCCGGCCGGATCGGGGCCAACGCCTGCCTACCGGGCGCTCCCGATGCTGTTGGCCCCATACCGCATCCGCTGAGGGGGAAAGTCAAGCGAACCGATTCCTCGATGTTCTGTCCGCCCGATCCCTGTAGGATTAATGGCGGAAACGCCGCGGTCGTTCACGCCCATCCAGGTTGATTCGGGGGAGGGAATGAATGCTGAAAACCTACACCGCCAGGTACACGCGAATTCCTTCCGGCTACATGGGCTAATTGGTCGAATGGCCGGAGGTGGTCACCGAGGGGAAGACGCTGGAAGACTGCCGCGAGTCCCTTCAGGACGCCCTTCGGGAGATGGTCGCGGCCTACCGCCGGCAGCGGAAGGAAATCCCGCCGGGAGGCGCGCTCATCGAACAACTTCCGGTCGAGATGTAATGTGTCCGTGAAGCGAAGGCACCTGGTGGAATATTTGGAGGCCAACGGCTTTTCCCTGCCGCGCCAGGGCAAAAAGCACTCGATCGACGCCAACGGGACCAGAACGATCCCCGTCAAAAGACACCGCACGTTCGACCGAATCACCGCCAACCAGCTGTGCAAGCAGGTGGGATTGGAACCGAAATTCCGAAATCCGAGTCGGCGCCCGTTACCGTCCCGGCGCCTCCCCCGGCATCCGCGGCTTTCCATTCTGGCGACGCGGTTCACGGCGTCATCGGCAGCGATTTGCTCGCCACGGCCGTTCTGCATTTCGACGGCAGAGGTGGAAGCTTCATCCTGACGGTTTGACGGCCGCGAATCGGGACAGTATTGAATCAGGCTGAAGTGGCCGGCGCTTCGCCTCCCATTTGACTCTGGATCGTCTGAAGCACGTAGGAAGTGGTCGGCTCCGCCGCGCCTTCTTCGTGAACCATCGTCGTGGCGCGCAGGTTCGCTTGAACGGCCGCGCCAAACTTGATCTGCTTCATCTGGTTCCTGGCTGTTTCCGTCGTGCGTCCGCGGAACACCTCATCTTCCGCTTTCAACTCAAACCGGCCGGACTCGACGTTGCCCCCGATCAAGACGCCGGCCACGGTCAGCGTCGATTCCGTCACTTGCAGTAGATCGAGCCACTCAACGCGGTCGCGGGCGCCCTGGGTGGTCAACCCGACGCCGTAGGGGTTTCGCCGCGTCCGCAGCCTCAGGCTCGCGCCCTGCTTCGCCAACGCCTCCAGAAACTCGGAATAGTGCTTCTTCACGCGGGGGAGCGACACCCATTCCACCGCCTTCTCGGACAGGCTTTGACCCCCAAGCAACTCGGCCAAGCCGTCCAGCACCGCCTGCGATTCCGTATCCACCAGCTGACCGAGTTCCTCTCTGGTGGGCAGCCGAAAGCGGACGGCGAACGACGACGGGACCCATCCGGTGACGATGAGACGGTTTTCGGCCACGAGGTTTCGCGGCAGCGGGGCGACCGCCGTGGAGACGCCAAGCATCGCCTGCGCCAGGGCGTTGACCAGCTGCTGCACCTTGGTAAGCATGACCCCCAGGAAGGCGGCCTGGATGGCGTGACCCCGCACGGGATCGCCGTCGAACGCGAGTTCCGCCGCGCTGCCCGATTCCAGCATCTCGGCCGCGCGCAATTCCTCCAAAAGGGATTTCTCATGCCCAAGGATGGCGTCCAGCCCGACCCGGCTGGCAAAGTCGGGCGCACCGTAGGCTCGCGCCGCGTCGCGCAGCTTCGCCAGGTCCGCCATCTGCCGGCGCACTTCCGCCGCGGATCGCGGTTCGCTGTTGACGGAGCCGATTTGCGCCGTTGCAGTCATGGCGCATTCCTTTCCGGGGCAATGACGGGCGCTTGGCCGACTTCGCCCAACGTCATTTGCAGGAACCCTTTCACCCGTCCGGGAAGATCAGGACCGGGAGGATCGGGTATGTTGCGTGTCTTGCCAAACCAGGTGCGCCAGTACGCACGGGCCTGGTCAAACACAGGTCGATAGGGGTGGCCCGGCGGGCAGAAGACGACAAGGAAGGTGTGAGTTTGATAGGTCGCCTTCGTCGCCTCGCCCCCATTCAACGATTGTACCACGAACTGCTGGCCCTCGGTATCCAAGCTGTTCAGGAAGGCGTAGTCGCAAAACGATGCCACGTCCACGTCGCCGGGGTCCGGCTTACCCTCCACGTAGGAACCATCCACCCATTGCGTTCCCGCGATCCCACGGCCGACCGCTTCCTGCCGGAGCAGGCGGAAGCCGTCGTAGATCGCCCGCCGCGTCCGGCTGTCAGGGAACCGGTCCACGAAATGAAGGCGCAAAGCTCCTTCATCGCAGGGGTGGACGCCATCGGGCAGCAGCGAGTAGGGGTAGCCGACTTGCGGAATGAGATCGGGAATCATGGGCCGTTTTGGGGGCAGGGAGTCGGGGCGGAGTGTGTTGTACGAAAAAAGGCTCACGGGTTCCGCGCCACTGGCGGTCCCCCCGGCATCCGCGGCGGCGCCGTCTTCCACATCAAGGCCACTTCCTCCGCCGTCAGCCCACAGGCCGCGTTGACCAGCTCGGCGACCTGCCGCTCCAGGGTTCGCGCTTCTGCGGCTGGCGTTTGCAGCGGGACGGTGAGACGGCGACGACGGCGACGGTCCAGCACTTTGTCCTTGTCGGCGTCACCCGCGCGGGGTTATCCTTTACCATCAGCCCCGTTTCGCCGATCACCCAATGAGGGACAGGTGCATCATGGCGGTCCTCGATCGCGAATGGGAGACCTTCCAGGCCAACCTGCCCGCGCTCCTGGAAAAGGAGGCGGGCCGCTACGTCCTGATTCACGGCGACCAGGTCGCCGGCGTTTGGAACACGAATCAAGAAGCGTTGGAGGAGGGCTATCGGCGCTTCCTCCTCGAACCGTTCCTCGTCCAGCACATCGTCGCGGATGAGAAACCCATCTTCGTGCCGCGAGAACTGGCCTGATGCCGATGCTGACCGGCCCCATCACACCGGACGGCTCCGTGGTCAACGTCCTCATCGGCGTGTCGGAGCCGCGACGGCAAACGCTCCTGCGCGTCGGTTTCCCGCTGCCGGCCCCGTCTGCGGTTCGAGCCGTGCTGGACACCGGCTCGTTCGCCACCCTCGCCGATATTCAGGCCATCTTGCCGCTGGGAGTGACTCACTACAAGCGGCGGCGGTTCTTCACATCCGCGACCGGCGCGAGGCCGCACGTCCGAGACGTGTACAATCTGAGCGTCACCCTGCTGGACGACGGCGGGGCGACGTTGGTTTACTGGCCGTCCGTCGATGTCCTGCCCGCCGTGTTCCTCCCAACCGACGCGGTTCACGGCCTCATCGGCCGCGACTTGCTCGCCACGGCTGTTCTGCTCTTCGACGGCAAAGGCGGAAGCTTCAGCTTGACGGTCTGACGGCTACGGAAACCTACGATGTGCCTTTTTCTTGCCCAGCGAAAGGCGCGTTCCTAAGTTTCGATCAGGCGGCCAACTCCGGCGCGAAACGCCTACGCTGACTCCAGGGGATTGATCGAACCTGATAACGCTCGAAGGCGGAGACAATATCGGGACCGAGTTCCTCCACAGTCGGACGCCCTTCGTCGCCCCGCGACTCGTCATTGAGGACAGCGTACAGACGAGATTCGTCAGGCCGCGCCTCCCGCGTGTCGTTCCAGGCGAACAGCAGACCCTCCACCTCGACCCTGGTCGGGTTGTTCACGCCCTGGACGACCCGCTCAGGGTGCAGCCCTGACTTGGGTATGACAAAATCGAAGCGATGCGCGAAGCCACTGCGGCCGGTGAAGCTGATGTTTTGGGTGAAGCGGGCCTGAATCTCCGCGAGAAAATCCGCGATGTCTTCCATGAACAAACTGGCCACCCGTTGCTTCCCTGTCATGTACATGTCGTTGACGGCGAGCATGGCCTGGATCAGCCCGTGCATTTTGCGAGGGAACTCGGTCACTGACATCTCTGCCCGCAACGCACCGTCCAGCTCACTCACGCCGAAGCCGTTGAGGATCGACTGCAAGATACGCCGCCTCTGTACAATGGACACGGCGCACCCGGAAGCTGCGAGATCGCCGAGGATGTAACCGTCATCGGTCAGCGACAGGCGGCCGTCCGCTTCACGGAGATAGACTTGCAGCCGGTCGTTGTGCCGATCAAGGAAAGGCGTGGTGATTTCGCAGACTCCGCCGCCGATATCAAGGAGCACGGTTCTTTCGCCGAGCAGGGCAAGGTACGAGGAGACCAGTTGTTTGCAGTCGAGTGTCATCAGAACAGCCCCCCTTGCATGTTGGTCGGGGCCTGGACGTGGCAGAAACGTAGGAACTCAGTAAACGTCTTTTGTAAATCCGTGGTGTCGCTGAAGTCCGCTGCCGAGATCGGGGTGGCCCATTTGTCCCCGTAGCCTTCCCGGTACAGGTGGACGTGCGGCGTCGGCACTTCGACTCCGTCGGGGTTCTCATGCGAAGGCCCATCGATGTCAAGCCGCGCCAGGATCTCAACGATGGCATAACGCTCTTGGTAGGTGCATTTAGTGAGCTTGAGAGTCCCTTTCCGGTTCACATCGATGACGAATGCCTCTCGGCCGTCCACTGACGCCGCGTCGAGCTGACAGAACTGGCCAGGTTGGGGGAATCTGGCCGCGGTTGTTCCAGAAAGCACCTTCGGCATGGCATGTAGCTGGTCGGCCCGTACCTGCGTCAACATCTCTATACTCAGTGTACATAAGAACACGCATGGGTGTAAGGTCCGTTGTCACACCGGATCGCGTTACTTGACTGGATTGTCACCACGCCGTGTCTGCCAGTCCAGC
Organism: uncultured Planctomycetaceae bacterium; assembly: GCA_963813925.1. GTDB lineage: Bacteria > Planctomycetota > Planctomycetia > Gemmatales > Gemmataceae > UBA4732. The sequence continues at coordinate 243,643 of CAWFBG010000011.1, read as the reverse complement.
CCATTCCACTAAAATCCGGCGCACTTGAGGATCCCACGTCACTTCATCGGTGCCTCCCCCGGCATCCGCGGTGGCGCCGTCCTCCACATCAAGGCCACTTCCTCCGCCGTTAGCCCGTAGGCCGCGTGTACCAGCTCGGCGACCTGCCGTTCCAGCCCGCGCGCCTCCGCGGCCAGCGTTTGCAGCGGGACGATGCTCCGGCCGTGTTCCTCTCGCAGCCGTTTCAGGTCGGCCACGCTCAGCGGTTTCTTCTTACCGCGGGCCTTCTTCACTTCGTCCACCAGCACCGTCGAGTCGAGGGTCGCCACGTCCTGCAACTTCTGGCTCGGCTTCTCCACGGCGAACTCGACCCGCAACCAGTCGAGGACCGCGTCCCTCCCCTGCTGACCACTTCGCACTGAGCGATGAAGCGCCTCTACGGCGCGACCTGTCTCAGTGCGTGTCTTGTCATCCGGTGCCGGTATGGGGAGTTCTTGGACATAAGGGATGTCCATAGCGAGGGCTTCGTCTTTCTTGTGAGGGAAAGTCCGAAACGCCAGATACCAGAGCGCCGGTGAGTTCAAGACGGCCAACACCCAGGGATCTGTTGTGGGCAGAATAATCGCAGAGTCGTTCAGGTAGTAACCTTCCATGTCCAGCGCCATTCGAGAGTGGAATGCGATTCTTTGGATGCAGATTTTCCCTGTCTCGAACTCCTTCCAGTAATCCACCGGGTCTTGCAGTTCGTACCATTGGTACGATCCGGGCTTCCGCCCCGGCCAGCTTTGGCCGGCGAAATCTCTAGGGCGCGGCTGAAGCCGCTCTCGAAACGGCAGCAGGTAGTTCTTGACGGCTGGGTATTCATCGATGCGGGTTCCCTTCCGGCTGAAAATCATCCATAAGCCAGCCCATTGCGGGGACCAGCGCTCGATGTCTTGTCCGCGCAGGTAAGGCTTGATCAGTTCCTCACTCCGCTTGTCGGACGCGATCAGTTGTTCCTTCGTTTTCGTGTCGATCAGGAACACCTCATTTAGGCCCGTTTTTATCCCGTAAAGGGGTTTCACCCCGGCGTATTCTCTGAGCGGCACGCCACCCCGCCGAATCTTCTCCATCAGCGCCATCACCCCCGTCGGCTCCAGCGTCCAGGCGTCGGCCGACAGGTTCCCCCGCGGCATCTCAAACCCTTCCTCCGCGATCTGCCGCGACAGGTCGTCGATCCGCAGCTGGTCCCGCGGGATGTCGCAAACGCGGGCCGTCGCCGGCGGCGGGGCGGCCGTCGGCTTGCGGGCCACGAGGATCGACGGGAACACGTCGGCGTCCTCGAAAATCTGCTTGGCGTGGCCGAAGTTCACCACCGATTCCACCCATGTGGACTCCGCGAAGAACCGCCGCAGCGCCTCGCCGTAGCCGGCCTTCATCCACTTGTTCGTCACGATGAAACAGAGTCGGCCGCCCGGCTTCAACAGGCTCATTCCCAGCTCGTAAAAGTAGACATAGAGGTCGGCCGTCCCGTCAAAGGCGCGATAGTGCTGTTGCAGATAGGGCTTGTATTCCGATATCCATTCCTGCCGCACATACGGCGGGTTGGCCACCACCACGTCGAAGCCGCCGTCCGCGAACGCCTCGGGGAACGCCGCCCGCCAGTCCAGCGCCCGAGGATGGACGTCCGGGTCGGCGATCACGCTGTTGCCGACGCGGACGTTGTGGTCCAGGCTCGTCAGCACCTTGCCGGCCTGCGCCGTCTTGATCCACAGGCTCAGCCGGCAGATGTTCACGGCCTCGTCGTTCAGGTCCACGCCGTACAGGTTGTGCTGGAGGATCTGCCGGTCCACGTCGAACAGCTTGGGGCCGCGCAGCTCGGTCAGCCGCGCCTGCGCCTGCTGGTAGGCGGCGTGCAACTGCTCGAACGCCTCGATCAGAAACGCGCCGCTGCCGCACGCCGGATCGACGATCCGCAATGTCGCCAGGTCGTCCTGCCAGCCCTCCCAGAAATCGACCAGCGCCGCCTTCTGGGCCGCTTTCAGCGAAGCCGCGTCGTAGGCGTCGGGGACATCCAGCACCTTGCGGATCGCCGTCGTCGCCTGTTCTCGGCGGCGGCGGCGGTACGCCTCGAACCGCTCCGCCAGGGCGGGCCGGAGCGCGGCGGCCACGATGTAGCGCGTGATGAACGGCGGCGTGTAGAACGCGCCTTCCCGCTTGCGTTTCGACGGCGCCGCCTTCGCCTCCTCGGCCGCCGTCCCGCCGGCGATGGCGTTGTGCAGCTGCTCCAGGTCGGTGATCGACTGCTCGAAGATGTGCCCCAGGATTTCCACGTCGATCAGCTTGGCGGGCCGGCCGGTCGCCTCGCCGTCTCCGGCCGTCGGGGAACCGTAATCGTAGGACGCCAGCTTGTCGAGCGCCTTGCACAGGTCGTCCGGCACGGTCAGTTGGTCGAGCAGTTCATTCGGGGCGAACAGGCCGCCGTTGTACCGCTCGATGTTCATCGCGGGATTGCCTTCGTCCACGAAGCGGAACAGCGCCCGGAAGTTGTCCCAGATCGGCCGGGGGTTGTAGGGGTCGGCGTGGCGATACGCCCTGGCGATGGACTCCGCCGGCAACAGGCCGCGATCCTCGCAGAACGCGATGAACAGCACGCGGTCGAGGATGGTTTGCGTGGCGGCCAGCACGCGCGCCGGCGGCACGGCGGAGTTGCATTGACGCAGGCGGTAAAAGGTCTTGAGGCGCAGGTCGGCGTAATCGCGGTAGTAAGCGCGCGTCAGTTCCAGGCCGATGCGACGGGACTCGGCCATGAGGTCGTCGAGGTGACAACGGCCTGTCGCGGGAACCACGCGCTCGGCGCCGAGCAGGAAGACGAACCGGCGGAAGGCCGCGTCGTCGCCGGCCAGGGCCGTCGTCTCGAAGCGCTCGAACGTGAACTGGTCGTGACCCTTGTGGTAGAGGCGGATTTCGTGGAGGTTCGTGACCAGATACCAGTCGCATTCCAGATTGACGGCGTATCGCAGCGCCTGATCGACGGCGGACAGCTTGCGGCCGGCGAAGGGCCGGTCGAGGGGGTCGCGCGGTCCCTTGCCCTCCACGGCGGCGATGTACTCCGTCCCATCGTCGGCGGTCGAAAACCGGCCCAGCGCGGCGTCGGCGAACTTGCCGTCCACCTCGACGGTCGCTTCCCGTTTGATCGTGTAGCGCTCCGCCCCCGCGGCTGGGCCGGCATAGCCGAGCACGCCGCCGAACACGTCGGCGATGAAGTCGCCGAGCAGTTCCGTTTCCTTCATCGCTTCCGCCTTCTTCGCGCCGAGCAGCTTGACCCAGTTGGCGAGCTGGGGCCGGGCGGCGACGGCGGCCGGCGGGACGGTGAAGGCCGCCATCTTCGGCCGCAGGGCCTCGGGACGGAACAACGGCTTGGCGGCGGTGGGCATCAGACGGGATCTCAGGTGAAAAGGGGGAAACGTCGCGGCGGACAGGCGTCCCCTTAAACCACCGGCAGGCCGATGCGCCGCGGGCCGGCCGGCGGCATTCCGTCGTAAAGGCGCCCGATTTCCACGCCCACCTGTTCGCCCGTCACGACCGTGCCGAACAGCGTGAACGCCGTCGCCTCCTTGATTTGGACCGAGATCGTCCGGCCGATCAAGCGTTCGTTGCCCTCGAAAACGACGATGTGGTCCGTCATCGTCCGGCCGGTGAGCTGGATCGGGCCGCTTCCACCGGGGGCTGACGCCCCCCGCTCGCCTTCAATGCCGTCTTGCTCGGCCCCTCCACCAGCACCTCGACCGTGTCGCCGACGCGGCGGCGGTGGTCGGCCAGGCTGACGCCGTTCTGGATCGCCAAAAGGTCGTTGTTGCGGCGCTTCTTGACTTCCTCCGGCACGTCGTCGGCGAACAGTTCGTCGGCCTTGGTGCCCGGCCGCGGGCTGTACTTGAAGATGAAGCTGTTCTTGAAACCGGCCTCGCGCACCAGTTCGCACGTCTTCTGGAACGACTCCTCCGTTTCGCCGCAGAAGCCGACGATGAAGTCGCTGCTGATCGCCACGCCCGGCACGCGCTCGCGGCAGCGGTGCAGCATCTCGCGGTAGTATTCCACCGTGTAGAGCCGTTTCATCCGCTTTAGCACGTCGTCGCAGCCCGACTGGGCCGGGACGTGCAGATATTTGCACACCTTGGGCAGGTCGCGCACGGCGTCGAGCAGGTCGTCGCCCATGTCGCGCGGGAAGTTGGTGACGAACTTGATGCGCTCGATGCCCGGCGTGTCGTGGATGCGCAGCAGCAGGTCGGACAGCCGTTCCTTGCGGCCGTCGCCGCGGTCGTAGCGGTAGCTGTTGACGGTCTGGCCGAGCAGCGTGATTTCCTTGCAGCCCTCGGCGGCGAGTTGGCGGACCTCGGCGGCGATGTGCTCCGGCGGCCGGCTCTGCTCCGGGCCGCGCACGCTCGGCACGATGCAGTAGGTGCAGAACTTGTCGCAGCCGATCATGATGCGGACGTACGCCTGGAACGGCGTCGGCCGCATCGACGGGTCGCGCATCGGGTCGTAGCTCTCGAAACTCCGTTCGACCTCCAGCCGCGACGCCTCCTTGCGGTCGAGGCTCAGGGCGTACTGCGGTTTGCCGGTGCGGCGGACGTTGTCGATCAGTTCGGGCAGTTGGGCGAGCTGGCCGGTGCCGCAAACGATGTCCACGTGCGGCGCCCGGCGGAGGATCAGTTCCTTGTCCTTCTGGGCCATGCAGCCGAGGACGCCGAGCACCTTTTCGGGGTGGCGCTTCATGTGGCCGCGCAGCCGGCCGAGGGCGCTGTAGATCTTGTCCTCGGCGTGCTGGCGGACGCTGCACGTGTTGAAGAAGATCACGTCGGCGTCGGTCGGCTCGTGGGTCAGCTCGTAGCCGTGGCGGCGCAGACCGCCGACGACCAGCTCGCTGTCGAGCACGTTCATCTGGCAGCCGACCGTTTCGATGTAGAGTTTTTTGCTCATGAATGTCCGCTTACTGAAACGGAAACCGGCGAGCGGCCGGCGTAAGCCGGCCGGTGAAGCATACCGCCGGAGACGGGTGACGCACCAGCCGGCTTACGCCGGCCGCTCGCCGAATCATGCCTCCGGCCCCAGATAATCCCCCGGCCTCGGCCGCCGCCCGCGCAGGAAGTCCGCCGCCGGCATCCGCCGTTTGCCGTCGGGCTGCAACTCCGTCGCCTCGACCACCGTTCCCTCGCCGGCCATGACGCCCAGCCGCGACAGGTCGCCCTCCTTGCCAAGAATCATGCCCGGCGCCGCGTCCTCGCCCGGCCCGGCCGGCCTCCACGTCGCCCGCAACAGGATCATCCGCAACGGACTTTGCCCAAGCCGATGCCAAAAGGTGTACGCCGTCGGCCACGGCTGCATCGCCCGGATCAGGTTGACCACGTCGCGGCCGTGCTTGCGCCAGTCGATGGCGCCGTGCTCCTTGATCAGCTTGGGCGCCTTGGTGACAAGGGCGGCGTCCTGCTTGCGGCCCTGCGTCGTCCCCGCCCGGACCTGTTCGATGACCCGCATCGCCAGCCAGGCGCCGACCGGGGCCAGCCGCGCCTCAACCTCGCCGGCCGTCTCGTCGGGGCCGACGGCGATGGCTTCCTGGGCCAGCATGTCGCCGGCGTCCAGCGCGACCGACATGCGGATGATCGTAACGCCGGTCTCCGTTTCGCCGCCGAGGATGGCCCAGGCGATCGGCGCCGCCCCGCGGTACTTCGGCAACAGCGAACCGTGGACGTTGACGCCGCCGTGCGTCGGCACGGCCAGCACGTCGCGCGACAGGATCTGGCCGTAGGCGGCCACGACGAGCAGGTCGGGCCGCCATTCGCGGAGCTGGGCGATCCCTTCCGGCGTGTTAATGCTTTCGGGCTGAAAGACGGGGACGCCGTGGGCCAGGGCGATTTCCTTCATGCCGCGGCCGGTCTGGCGGGTGGAGCCGCGGACGGCGCCGCGGTCGCGGTCGGGCTGCGTGACCAGGCCGACGACCGGATCGGGGCCGACCAGGAGGGCGTCGAAGGTCGGCACGGCGAAGAGTCCGGTCCCCATCATGACAATGCGCATGGTCGCGGTCGGCCTCCCGGAAACGCTTCAGGCAGTCGCTTCGAGGGCCGTCAGCGTCTTCTCGATCTCGGCGTCGGGCGGAATGTCGCCGCGCTCCTGGGCGCGGGCGTAGTCGCGCTCGAAGTCCTTGAGGGCGTTGCGCACCGCCAGCTTGCCGATCGGCCCCAGCTTGTCGATGAACAGGACGCCGTGCAGGTGATCGACTTCGTGTTGCCAGGCGCGGGAGGCGAGGTCGTTGGCGACGATCTCCAGCGCCTCGCCGTTGAGGTTGTAGGCCTGGACCTTGACCGTCTTGGCCCTGCGGACCTTGGCGTAGAGGCCGGGAAAACTCAGACAGCCCTCGTCGTCCTCGATGGCGCCCTTGCGCTCCAGGATGACAGGGTTGATGAAGACCCCTTCCTTGTCCTTCTGTTCGGGGTCTCCGGTGAAGTTGAGGACGAGGAGCTGGTAAGGCAGGGCGACCTGGTTGGCGGCGAGGCCAAGACCCTTGTGGGCGTACATCAACTCCAGCATCTCGGCGGCGCGGATCCGCACCTGTTCGTCGATGGCGGTCAACGGCCGGGCGACCCGGCGCAGGGCGGGATGGGGGTACTGAACAATCTTCATACGGCCTTCCGCCGGCAAGGGATTCGGCTGCGCTCCTTGATACACTCCGGTTCCATTATAGCGGAAGCCGTCGCCGGCTCAAAGCGCGACAAGGACGGCCCGCTTCACTCGTCTTGCGGCGGCACTTCGCGGCGGACCCACTCGACGCTCTCGATGTCCACGCCGGTTTTCTTGAGGCTGCCGGCCTTGCCCTGTCCCTTGGTGTTGACCCGCAGCCGCAGGTCGCCGCCGGTCTCCCGGCTGCACTTCACACACAGCCGCGTCCTCGGCAGCGCCTCCAGGCGGCCCGCCGAGATCATGGCCTGACAACGCTGGCACTGGCGCGGTTTCACCGCCATGCACGCACCTCCGGTTGAAGGGTTCGGGCGAGTTGTTCCGTTGCTCTATTTCTTAGACGGCGTGGGGAGTTGGAAAGTTCGGCGCGGTTGTCCCCGACGCCAAATGTCGCAAAGTTTGCTACCCGAGATTCTCCCCAAAATCACTACCCGTAGGAATACTCGCCAGTCAAAGCGGCGGATGCAATCCCAGGACCGTTAGGGCTTCACGCGGCGCCGTGCGCTCCGGCGAGTTCATGTTCAGCACGGCGACGGTGGCGCGACCGCTACGGGTGCGGCCCACGACCCGCGCGCCCTCCCACCGGAAGTGGCGCTTCCACTTCTGCCGGCGCGGGTGAAACAGCGGAACGATTTCGCCCGTGAGCGGGTCGATTCCACTCAGGTTTGGCCCCTTGTGGAAGTTGCAATGGTGACACGCCAGGGCCAAGTTGGCCGGTTCATCGCGGCCGCCATGCTGTCTGGCGATGACATGTTCGATGTGGAAGCGGAGAAAGGGTTCGTCGCTCTGGTGCAGCCGGCAGTACTCGCACCGTTCCCCGGCGCACCGCCGGACCAGCCGGCGCAAGGCGGCGAACATCACCGCTCCGGGCGACGCGCCAGCGCGGCCCGCGCCTTGGCCTGAAGGACCGCCAAAACGCCGCTGGCGACGACATAACTTTCGTACTCGGCGCGCTCGGCCTCCGACAGGCGGCCCTCGTTGCACTTCGCGGCCAACCTATCGACGACGGCCTGGGTCTTTCGGTCGGCGCGGATGTCCAGCAACCGCCGGGCCGCCTCCGGATTGAGGGCGTCGCCGACCGAATCGAGTAGGCGGTCGAGCAGGGGAGCAAGGAGGGAAGGTTGCACGTCTCACCGGTCCCGTAATAGGAACTTGGTTTTGTCCATCACGACGACGCCCGCGCCGCCGCCCGCGCCCGGGCGGCGGCCTCAGCTTTTTTTCGCTCGCGTCGCTCCAACGCCGCCTTCACGAAGCCCCGGAACAGCGGGTGCGGCCGCGTCGGTTTCGACTGGAACTCCGGGTGGCACTGCACCGCCACGAACCACGGGTGCGCCGGCAGCTCGATCACCTCCACCAGTTTGCCGTCGGGACTCAGGCCCGAAAACGCCATGCCGTTCGCCGCGAACTGCTGGCGGTACTGGTTGTTGAACTCGTAGCGGTGCCGGTGCCGTTCGTGGATAAGCGGACTCCCGTAAGCCGCCTGCGCCCGGCTGCCCTCCGCCAGCTGACACGGGTACGTCCCCAGCCGCATCGTGCCGCCCTTGTCGGCAATGGTGTACTGGCTGTCGAGCAGGCAGACGACGGGATGGGCGCAGTTGTGGTCGATCTCGGTCGAGTTGGCGTCCTCCAGGCCGACCACGTTGCGGGCGAACTCGATCACGGCGCATTGCAGCCCCAGGCAGATGCCGAAGAACGGCATCCCCTTCTCCCGCGCGTAGCGGATCGCCTCGACCTTGCCGGCGATGCCGCGGTAGCCGAAGCCGCCGGGCACCAGCACGCCGTCCATGCCGCTGAGGATGACGCTCCGCCCCCTCGCGCTCGACGTCCTCCGCCTCGACCTTGCGCACCGCCACCCGACTCTGCAGGGCGATCCCCGCGTGGTCCAGCGATTCGTACACCGACTTGTAGGCGTCGTGGTACTTGATGTATTTGCCCACCACCGCGATCTGAATTTCGTGGACCGGGTTGAGCACGCGTTGGAGCATCCCGCGCCAGTCGTCGATGGCCAGCTCCTTGGCCGGCAGGTGCAGCTTCTCCACGATCAACTCGTCGAGGCGGTTTTCCGTCAGGCTCATCGGCACTTCGTAGATGCTGGCCGTCTTGTCGCGCTCCTCGATCACCGCCGCCGGCTCGACGTTGCAGAACAGGGCGATCTTGTCGGCCATGTCCTTGGTCATCTCGCGCTCGGTGCGGCAAATGAGGATGTCGGGCTGGATGCCGATCTGGCGCAGCTGACCGACGGAGTGCTGCGTCGGCTTGGTCTTGGCCTCGCCGGCCGCCTTGAGGTACGGGATCAGGGTCAGGTGGATGTAGAGGCAGTTCTGCTTGCCGACGTCCAGCGCGAACTGGCGGATCGCTTCCAGGAAAGGCAGACCTTCGATGTCGCCGACCGTGCCGCCGATCTCGGTGATGACCACGTCCACGTCGGGGGCGGCCAGCTTGCGCACGGCCGCCTTGATCTCGTCGGTGACGTGCGGGATGACCTGGACGGTCTTGCCGAGGTAGTCGCCGCGGCGTTCCTTCTCGATGACCGACTGGTAGATTTTGCCGGTGGTGAAGTTGCAATCGCGGCTGAGAGGGGCGTTGGTGAAGCGCTCGTAGTGGCCGAGGTCGAGGTCGGTCTCGGCGCCGTCGTCGAGGACGTAAACCTCGCCGTGCTGGTAGGGGCTCATGGTGCCCGGATCGACGTTGATGTAGGGGTCGAACTTCTGGAGACGGACGCGGAGGCCGCGGTGCTCCAGCAACATGCCGATGGAGGCGCAGGTGAGTCCCTTGCCGAGGGAACTCACCACGCCGCCGGTGACGAAAATGTGTTTGGTTTGCTTGGCCGTCGTCGCGCTGTTGGATGGCAAGGTCGTCGCCTCTCACGGGTCGCCGGGATTCGTCGCACCCCATCAATATACCCGGCGAGACGGCGGACGTGCAGGCGGCCTAGAGGCGCCCTCTTCACCAGGCCTTCACGCGGCCCGATCCTGCCGGTTTTGCCGCCAGTCGGCGACGAACCGCTGGTAATCGTCGTAAGTGTCCACGCCGGGCGTGCTATGGCCGACGACGCCGACCTGGATGCGTCGGCCGTGGGCCAGGACGCGCAACTGTTCCAATTTTTCCAGCCGTTCCAGCGGATGGGGCGGCAGGCCGGCCAGCGTAAAGAGAAAGCGACGGCGGTAGGCGTAAATGCCGAGGTGTTGCAGGAAGCACGGCGGTCTCGCGCCGAAATCGGGCTGGCCGTCGCGGACGAAGGGGACGGGGCTGCGGCTGAAATAGAGCGCCCGGCCGTCGGAGTCGCAGACGACCTTGACGCAGTTGGGGTTGCGCCACTGTTCGGCCGATTGAATGGGGGCGGCCAGCGTGGCCATGTCGGCGTCGGCGTCGCCGAGGACGCGGATGAGCGTTTCGACGGACGCCGGGTCGATAAGCGGCTCGTCGCCCTGGAGGTTGACGACGCAGTCGGCGTCGAGACGGAGGGCGACCTCGGCGACGCGGTCGGTGCCGGAGGGATGGTCGCGGCGCGTCATCTCGACGCGGCCGCCAAAGCCGCGCACGGCCGAGGCGATGCGCGGGTCGTCGGTGGCGACGACGACGACATCGACGCCGGCGGCCCGGCAGGCGCGTTCGTAGACGTGCTGGACGAGGTACTTGCCGGTTTCGCGGAGGAGCGGCTTGCCGGGCAGGCGGGTGGACGCATAGCGGGCGGGAATGACGACGGCGGTTTTCATGAGGGACCTCCCTGTCCTCTTGGTCGGGATGCGGGGATTAGACCAGTTTGGTTTGCGGGGGACAAGGCCGGCCTGGCGGGCTTGACCGGCATCTCGCAGCGTCAGGAAAAGCGCTTTGCCGAGTTGCGGATTCGCGCTCGTGGCGGTACGCTGGCCAAGAGGGGAAAACAGCCGCGCTATAGGGGGAGTCATGAACATCGAGGAGATGATCGCCGAGTTGAAGAAGTGGCAGCCGGACGAAAGGGACAAGTTCATCCGCAAAGTGCAGGCAATGCTCGCCGAGCAGGAATACAAGAGGCTCCAAACGGAGTACGACCTTCAAGAGGAGCAAAATTGGAAACTGAGCAGGAAGCCCAGAAACGAAAGTGATGACTACGGAATGCCTGATTACGCGCCCTGATAGGATCCTGGCACTCTTTTCCCGGTTCGTTTGTCGTCCGGCTTCTTTCCGCGAGCAGCGATGGACGGCGATTCGATGTGCTGCCCCCGCCACTTCAATGATGGAAGAGAAGTACATCCGAGCGTTCCCCACAGAAAGCTCGGCCCGGAGGAATCCGCCGATGAGCGAGGTCTCACAACAGCGGGCGGCGTTCGCGGAGTGGCTGGCCCGTCAACACCTGGGGTTCGACACGCGCCTGACCGAGGTCGTTTACCTCCCGGCCGGCTCCCCCGAGGATCAGGTGCGGCTGCTGGAGGTCAACACCGGACTGTACCCCGAGCCGGGAAGCCCCATTGTACCCATCGAAACGACCCCGGCGGTCACGGACCTCCCGTTTCGGGTTTCGGTCGTGGACGTTACTCCCGACGAGTGGAAGCAGATCCAGACCAACCCCGGCCTTCTGCCGGCGGGCTGGAGATTGGAGGGGAGACAGACGACTCGGAGGGCGCGATGAACGCCCGCCAGGCGGCGTTCTACCGGCAGTCTCGGTCGGACTGGTCCATCTTCCGCCATTTTCACCCGCATGGGCCTCGCTGGTGGACGACGGTGCGGCGCATGTGGTGCGGTGTTGCCGGAGTAAAGTCCTTCTCCTTCGCCGCCTGTCACGAATTGCACTACCTCCAGATGTGTACGGAGAAGCTGGCCAAGGCCTATTTTCCCGCCGCCCTACCTCGGGGCGGACACGCCGCCTTCCGCACCTTCCTTCGGGACTTGCCGAACAATTCGGCGGTCGTAACACCGCTCGGTTTCGCGGACCTTGCAAGTCTAACTCGGTGGGAAGGCTCCGTGAGGCCGCTCGTCGGCGCCATCGAGGATCTGGCCCCGCAGATCGCGGATCAGAAAGGATTGCCCAACCCCGAATATCCGTGGCCCCGCGGGGCGGAAACGCATGCACCGGCCGACTATCCGTTTCAGGCGGAGGTCTATACCCTTCTGGAGGCTCAAGCCCGGAGCGGCGAGCCGCCGTTTTTGACCGTCCTTGGCAGGATGGTTAACACGATGCGATCCGCGGGATGGTATTTGTGACTGCTTACGCTTCCCCGCAATCTCACTCCAACCCCCCGTGGAGGTAGGTTCCCTTGCTCCTCCGTCTCCGTCCCTACCTCCTCCTCGCCGTTCTCGCGCTGGTCTTCTTCGGCCGCCTCGTGCTGCACCCCACGGCCACGCTCTACTCCCCCGGTTCCGACCTGATCGCCGAACACATCCCCGCCAAGACTTTCCTCGTCCGCTCCTGGCGCGAAACCGGCGAACTGCCGCTCTGGTGCCCCGACCAGTTCGGCGGCGCCCCGTTCGTCCATGACGTCCAGGTCGCCCTCTTTTACCCGCCGCATTGGATCCTTTTCCTGCTGCCGCCGGGGGCCGTGGGGCCGGCCCTGAGCTGGCTGGTCGTCGTCCACATTATCCTGGCCGGCTGGTGCATGTACGCTTACGCCCGACGCCAGGACCTCGGCCGGGCGGGGGCCATGACCGCGGCCATCGGCTACATGTTCGCGGGAAAATGGATGTTTCACCTGCTGGACGCGGGTCACTACATCCTCATCGGCCTGGCGTGGCTGCCGCTGTTCCTGCTGCTGATGGAATCGGCCATCCGCCGCGGCAGCCCGGTGCGGGCCACGGCGGCGGGGGCGGTGTTCGCGCTGATCGTCCTGAGTACGCACCCGCAATGGACCTTTTATTCGGCCCTGTTTGCGGCGGCGTGGACGCTTGGCGCGGCCCTGGGGCCGGCCGGACGGAAGGCGCCGGCGGCGCTCGGGCGTTGGCTGGGCCTGGGGCTGTGGGCGGCGGTCGTGGCCGGCGCCCTGAGCGCCGTGCAACTGCTGCCGACGCTGGAGGCGGCGAGGCAGGCCAGCCGCGGCGCCGGAGTCCCGCCGGACGATCTGGCGCGGGAATTCGCCCTCATGATTCATCAGCTAGTCGGGCCGTCGCCGGTCATCGGCCACCGCTGGGAAGAGCGGGCCGGCCTCGGCGTCGTCTGGCTGACGGCCGCCGTCCTGGCGCCGGTGCTGCGCGGCGGCCGCGTCCGCTACTGGACGGCCGTGTTGCTGGGGCTATGGGCGCTGGCGCTGGGCGGCGGCGTTCTGTTCCAGCAATGGCACTGGCCCGGCTTCGCCACGTTCAAACTGCACGCCAGAATACTGGTCCTGGCGGCGTTTCCGACGGCGCTGCTGGCCGGAGTCACGACCGACGCCCTGTTCGAGCGGGCGACCGCACGGACGCGCGGTAAACGCACTTTAAGCATCGTCATTACCGTAATCTGTATGACGGCCGGCGTCGCGGCCCTGGCGGCGGAGGGGCGACTGGCCGGCTTGGAGGGGGACGCGCCGACGCGATTCCCCCTCTACCCGGTCGCCCTGGCCCTGCTCATCCCCACGGCGATTCTGCTGCTGGCGTCGCGCCTTCGCACCTCGGCGTCTGCCGCCGGCTGGGAGGCGACGACGGCCTGGTTGGCCGTGCTGCTGCTCGACCTGTGGGCGATGTCGTGGCCGTTGGTCGATGTCCGCGACGCAAGCGATCTCTATAGGCCGTCCGCCTGTGTCCGCACGGTCATCGACCGCAGGGAAGCGGACCCGCCGACCGTCCGCTGGCGCGTGCTGGACACTTGCGTTAACGGCGCGGCCGGGCACTCCGCCCTCGGCGAAGGCTGTCCGCTCGCTTTGATGTACGGCCTGGAAGCGGTCGGCGGTTACAGCCCCCTCGACGTTCATCGCTACCGCGATTATCTGCAATTCGTCGCCGCCGACCCCGAGCCGATGCGGCCGTTCGAGGGCGACTTCGGCTTCCCCATTCTCGAGCGCGTCCCCGTCCGCAACAAGCGGTTCGTCGATCTGCTGGGCGTGCGCTACCTCTTGCAGCCGAAAGTCCCGGCCGACCAGCCGGACGGCCACGTCCCGGCGCGGCCGCCGGAGTGGCGGTTCGTCCTGGAGGACGACCACGCCGCGGCCTACGACTTCACGCTCGGCGGCGTCCGGCCTTTGCCTCCTTATGAGCTATGGGAAAACCCTGACGTCTTCCCTCGCGCCTTCGTCGTTCCGGGTGCGAAGCCTTTGCCGGGTCGGCTGGAGGTGCTGGACGCCCTCGAACGAACCAATTTCCGGCAAACGGTGTTGCTAGAAGGCTGGCGAGACGAGTTCGGGGATCGGCCCGCGGAGGGAACCTACCGCGCCGCCGAGGTAATCGATTATCGCCCTAACCGGATCGTTTTACGCGAACACGGGTCCGTCGGGTGGCTGGTGCTGGCGGACGTGTGGTTTCCCGGCTGGAAGTGTACGGTCAACGGCCGGCCGGCGGACGTTCACCGCGCCGACTTCCTTTTCCGCGCCGTCGCCGTGACGTCGGGGCCGTGTGAAATCGTGTTCACGTTCGAGCCGGAATCCTACCGGCGCGGGCGCGAACTGAGTCTCGGCGCGGCGGCGCTGCTTCTGGTCCTCGCGGCCGGCGTCGGCGTGCGACGGATGGCGACGCCGCGCTAGAAGACCCTTTCGTAAGTCCTTCGCTGCCACGTAGCCGCATTCGCCAGAATGCGGGTCGTCGCACCCGCATTCTGGCGAATGCGGCTACCTTTTCCTGCGACGACCCGCATTCTGGCGAATGCGGCTACCTTTTACTCGGCCTTGCGAACCAGATGTTGGCGGTGATGGCCCGGAAGCGTCTGCGATGGGTTTTCCTCCGTCGCTCACGCTTCCGGCCCGGACGATCAGTTGATGTGGGCGATTAACCAAATACAACCTTGGCGGCCGCCCAGGCCTGGTGCGCCGGTGTCGCGCCGGGGCGGGATAGACCCCGGCCGGGGTTGGCGCAGCCCTGGAAGCTGCCGCAACTGTTCAACATGCCGCCGCAGCCGTTGCGGGCGCCGGCGGTCTGATGCGTGTACCCGACGACTTCCGGAGTCCGAGACATTTCTTTCATGTTGCTACTCCCATGTCAGTGACGCACGAGGCAGGCGGTCGCTGAGTCGCCCAGCCTTGATGTAGTCTTTTATCCGCGTGGGCCGCACCATTTACAGGACAAGGTGGATGAACTTGGCAAGACGGCGGTTGGCAATCTCGGCAAAGCCGTTACAAGCCGCCCGGCGCCTCGGGCGGTCGGCGCCAGCCGTGCAGCTCCACGTCGCCTTCCACGACCTCGACGCGCATTTCCGCCAGCCGCAGGGCGTCCGCGATCTTCTCGACTCCCCTGCCGGCGATCGGCGTCCGCGCCGCGGCGCCGCCGGCCAGGATCGGCGCGACGTAGACGTGAACCTCATCGATGGCGCCGGCGTCGAGGAACGCCCCGAGGGCGCCGCCGCCGCCCTCGACCAGCAGGTTCGTGAACCGCCGCCGACCCAGTTCGGCCAGCAGCGCCGCGACTTCCACCCGGCCGTCGGCCTCCGGCGGCGTCAGGACCTCGCAGCCGGCGGCCCGCAACGCCGCCACGCGTTCCGGCGCCGCCCCCGCCGTCGCGGCCACCAGCGTCGGCGCCTCACGCGCCGTCGCCGCCAGGACCGAACCAGTCGGCAAGCGACATTGACTATCCAGAATGACGCGAACGGCGACGCGCGGCCCCGGCGGGCGCGCGGTCAGTCGCGGGTCGTCGGCCAGGGCCGTGCCGACGCCGACGACGACGGCGTCCATCCGGCCGCGCAGCGCGTGGATCCGGTGACGCGACGCCCGGTTGCTGATCCATTTGGAGTCGCCGGCGCGCGTGGCGATTTTGCCGTCGAGGGTCATGGCCCATTTGGCGTGGACATACGGCCGGCCGAGCGTGAGCAGCGTCAGGTAGGGGGCGTTGAGCCGGCGCGCCTCCGTCTCGCACGGGCCGAACTCGACCGGGACTCCGGCCGCGCGCAGCCGCTCGGCCCCCTTGCCGTCCACCTGCGAAAAGGGATCTTGCATGGCGGCGAAGACGCGGCCGACCCCCGCGCGCAACACGGCGTCGGTGCAGGGCGGCGTCTTGCCGTGGTGGCGGCACGGCTCCAGCGTGACGTACAGCGTGGCCCCACCGGCGGCCTCGCCGGCGGCGGATAAGGCGTTGACCTCGGCGTGGGCCTCGCCGTAGCGCCGGTGCCAGCCCTCGCCGACGGCCCGGCCGTCGCGCACCACGACCGCGCCGACCAGCGGGTTCGGCTCCACGAAGCCGCGGCCGCGCTCCGCCAATTCCAGGGCGCGGCGCATCCAGGCCTCATCGACGGTCGTCATCGGAATCCTCCGGCGGGATGGGCGCCGAACCACTACCGTTCATTCTTGTCGGCGGATCGGGGGCGGGGTAGGTCTCTTTTTCCGGAATCGAAGGGTACAACAGCCGAACCGCGTGGCCGCGCAACCGACCCCGGCAGGACCGGGAGAAAGAAGGGCAAAAGGGATCGGGAGTCGATTCAATCAACTCCCGATCCCTTTTGTCCCTCGACTACGACGTCATCATCCGTGGCACAAGCCGCCGGCGTCTGCTACAAAGTACGGACCATGAAACCGCTCCGATTCGGTCCTTTGGCGCTGCCCTCGCGCTACCTGCTCGCCCCGTTGGCAGGCTACACGAACCTGTCCTTCCGGACGGCGGTGCGCGAACTGGGCGGGCTGGGCCTGGCGACCACCGACCTGGTCAACGCCCGCGCCCTGCTGCAATTCAGCCGCAAAACGATGGAGTTGTTGCAGACCGGCCCGGACGACCGGCCCGTTGCCGTGCAGATCTACGGGTCGGAATCGGAGTACATGACCGAGGCCGCCCGCTGGCTCGAAGACTACGGCGTCTCATCCGTTGATATCAACATGGGTTGCCCCGTTCACAAGGTAACGAAGGGCGGCGGCGGCTCGGCGCTGTTGTGCGACGCCGGCGGCGCGGTGAAGCTGGTGCGCGCCGTGGTCGAGGCGGTGCAGCTGCCGGTGACGGTGAAGATGCGTCTCGGCTGGGACGACGACGACTTGTCGGCGCCGTTCTTCGCGCGAGTTCGAGAAGGCCGGCGTCGCCGCCGTGACCATCCACGGCCGCACCCGCGCCCAGGGTTTCGGCGGTCGCGTCAACCTCGACGGCGTCCGCGCCGTGGTGGAGGCGGTCGAGCGGATGCCGATCCTCGGCAACGGCGACGTGCGCACCATCGCCGACGCCGAACACATGCTGAGCTACACCGGCTGCGCGGGGATCGCTATCGGCCGCGGGGCGCTGCTCAACCCGTGGTTCTTCGCGCAGCTGGCGCGATGGGAAGAGACCGGCGACCCCGGCCTGCCTGCGACCTATGAGCAACGGTTGAACTTCATGGACCGGCACTTTCACCTGCTGGTCGGCCACCGCGGCGAGCGCTTCGCCTGCCTGTCGTTCCGCAAGGTCGCCAACTGGTACTGCCGCGTCCTGAAACCGGGCCGCGACATTCAACAGCGATTGATGATGATCGAGAGCGCCGAAGCCTTCGACCGAATCGTCGGGGAAATCCGCGCGATCCTGGCGACGCGCGTAGGGCAGGACTGGCCGGACGCCGACGTACACGTCCGCGTGCCGAGCGGGCCGGTGGAGCGCTGGTAAGGGCTATTGGGCCGTGGTCCGACTGCGGGTAGGATGGGGACGAAGAAGGCAACCGATTAAGGTCATTGGGGAGGTCGTAGCGATGAAATTGAAGGTCGTCATCCACAAGGCGGAAGAGGGCGGCTATTGGGGGACCGTCCCCGCCCTGCCCGGTTGCGTCAGCGAAGGAGACACCTGAGAGGAAATGCTCGCCAACATTCGGGAAGCCATGGCCTGCTACCTGGACGCGCCGGAAACCCCCGTGCCCGCCGACGCCCGCGTCGAGGAAGTGGAGGTATGAAATCCGGCTCCGGCAAAAAAACATCTCGCGATTGTTGGTGATCTGTACGGAGCCTCGCTGACATGCCCTTTGGCTCCGAGATTCGCCCACACCTCTACGGATTGAGTTCCAGGTCCCCCCATTGCTCACTCGTCAATGGCGCGGCTTGGCCCTTGGAAAGATCGAACGTCACCGTGCCCCCTCCCGTGAGCGAGGACCGTCCTTCAACCGCCACGGCGTCGGCTTCAAACCAGATAATCCGGTGGTCCCCGTCCACGTTCTTTGTTAACACTCCGTAGCGGTAACCGGGAAGCCACTTTACGGGGATTGCTCCCCGCGTCGCATCCGGACGGCGGGGGTCGCGGTACGACAAATCCCAGCCCTCGGGGTCCATCGGCATGGGCCAAAGGATGAATGTGTGATACCACTTCATGGTTCGTAGTCCGGCTTGCGAATCGGACGCCAAGCACACGAAATAGGTTCCTTTTGGGATATTCGTGAACGAAACCGCGACCCAATCTTTGGGATGTGTGCAGGTATATCCGAATAGGAGAAGACCTGCGATCCCGGTCAAAACAACGACCGCGATCGACCAAAGGATGGTTCGGCGAGTGAAGCGCCGCATAACGCAAACCTCTTTGAGCGCGCCAGACATCGGCGTCGCGCCCCGCTCCCTCACGGCCGCGGCTCCGTTTTGTCCACGCGCAACCCCAACTCGCGCAGCTTCGTCCGCAGACTGCCGCGCGTGATGCCGAGGATCTTCGCCGCCCGCAGCTGGTTGCCGCCCGTGTGCCGCAATACGCGCGGCAGCAGCGTCCGCCCCAGCAGCCGCACCGCCTCCGCGTACAGGTCTTCCGTCCCCGCCGCCAGCCGGGCGTCGATGAACCGCTCCAGGTCCAGCCCTGCCGAATCCCTCACGCCGCCCTCCGCCGCCCCCAACGGCGGCAGGAACTCCGCCAGCAGGATCGGCCCCTCCGCGTGCAACAACGCCTGTTTCAATACACTTTGCAGCTCGCGCACGTTGCCCGGCCAGGCGTGCCGTCGCAGCAGCTCCATCGCCTCCGGCGCGACCGATTGCACTTCCTTTCCCAGCTCCCGGCTATAGCGGCGGACGTAATAGTGGACGAGCAGCGGCAGGTCGTCGCCGCGCTCGCGCAGCGGCGGCAATGCGATCGTGAACACGCTCAGCCGGTAATACAAATCCTGGCGGAAGCGGCCCTCCGCCACGGCCGTCTCCAGGTGAAGGTTCGTCGCCGCCAGCACGCGCACGTCCGTTTGGATCGTCTCGTTGCCGCCGAGGCGCTCGAAGCGCTGTTCCTGCAACACGCGCAGCAATTTGCTCTGTGTCAGCGGCGACATGTCGCCGATCTCGTCCAGAAACAGCGTACCGCCGTTGCACTGCTCGAACTTGCCGATGCGGCGACGGTCGGCCCCGGTGAAGGCACCCTTTTCGTGGCCGAATAGTTCGCTTTCCAGCAGGTTTTCCGGGATGGCGGCGCAGTTGACCGCCAGGAAAGGACCGGCCGCTCGGCGGCTGTGCTGGTAGAGGGCGCGGGCGATCAGCTCCTTGCCCGTGCCGGTGGCGCCGGAAATCAGCACGGTCACGTCCTTGTCGGCCACGCGGCCCACCGCCTTGACCACCTCCTGCATGGCCGGGCAGCGGGCAATAATCACGTCGGCCCGGTCGTCGGCCGGCGCCTCGCCAGCCACCACGGCGGGGACCGTCATGAGCCGGCTGATGGCCAGCGCCCGGCCGACCACCTGGCGCACCTGGCTCAGCTCCAGCGGCTTGAGGAGGTAGTCGTAGGCGCCGAGTTTCATGGCCTCGATGGCGTCGTCGGCGTCGCCGCGGCCGCTGATGAAGACCACCGGGCTGCGGGCGTCCAGCTCGCGCAGCCGGCGCAGCATTTCCAGCCCACTCAGGTCCGGCAAGTGGACGTCGAGAACGACCACGTCCGGCCGCCGCCGCCGGGCCTGTTCCAGGCCGTCGGCGGCCGTCACGGCGGTCAGCACGTCGAGGGAATCGTCGCGGAACGCCCGCCGGAAGGCGTGCAGAATGGCCGGCTCGTCGTCGACGATCAGCAGCGTGGGCATGCGGACTCCTTGGCGAACGGCCGGCGTGAGCCGGCCGGTATAGCATAGCGCCGCGGAAAAGATGACGCACCAGCCGGCTCACGCCGGCCGCTCGCCGGACGATTCATACCGGCAGCGTGAACGCGAACAGGGCGCCGCCCTCCGGGGCGTTGGCGCCGTGGATGGCGCCGCCGTGGGCCTCCACCAGCCGACGGCAGATCGACAGGCCCAGGCCCAGCCCCGTCTCCTTCGTGCTCACGAACGGCTCGAACAGCCGCTTCTGCACCTCCGCCGCCAGGCCGGGGCCGTCGTCCTGCACCTGAACCACCACGGCGTTGGCCTCGTTCGGCGGCGGACGCACCTCCAACCGCACCGTCCCTCCCTGCGGCAAGGCGTCCAGGGCGTTGAACAACAGGTTCACAAGCACTTGCTGGATCTGGTTCGCGTCAATATCCAACTCGACAGCGCCCGACGGCAAGTCGGACTCGATCTTCACTTTCTGCCGGCGGGCGCGGCCCTCGACCAGCGCCAGGGCGCGGCGGACCACCGCCAGGAGGTCCGCCCGCCGCCGCTCCGAATGGGGTGGACGGGCGAAGTCGAGGAACGTCTGGATGCACGCCTCCATCCGCCGCACCTCATGTTCGATGATGGCCAGGTCGTCGGGCGGCAGGCCGGGCGGCCTCGGCCCCTCCAGGCCGGTCTGCACCAGCATCTTCACCGAGGTCAACGGGTTGCGCAGCTCGTGGGCCACGCCGGCCGCCACCTGCCCCACCGCCGCCAGCTGCTCCGCCCGCAATACCTCGCGCTCGCGCTGCTGCAACCGCTCCACCACGCGCTCGATCTCGTCGATCACGCCCTGCATCTGCCGGTGCAGGTCGGGCAGGTCGCTCGGCTCCTCCAGCACCACCGGCGGCATGTCGCTGCTGAGCCGGCCGGCCGCGTCGCGGATGCGGACGCTCAGCTGGTAGATCGACTGGTGGACGCTGCGGGCCATGGCGTAGCCGAGGGCCAGGCCGCTCAGCGGGGCGGCCACGGCCACCACGATCAGACCCCACGTCAGGCCGGTGACGATTTCGCGGTTGGCCCGATCCGCCGCGCCGACCTGATCGGTGTTGAAGTCGCGCAGCTCCTTGCAGAGTTCCGCGACGCGACGCTCTTCCAGCAGCTTCGCCAACCCGGCGTCGAAGGCGGCCTGTTCGGCCAGGGGAACGCGGGCCCGTTTCGCCCACATCGCGTCGTAGGCGTCCAGCGCGGCCCCGATCTGACCGGTCAATTCCTGTTCGCGCGTCAGGTTGGCCTGGTCTACGGCCTTCTGGAGCCGAAGCCGAACCGCCCCGTTCAGCTCGGTCAGCCGTTTGGTCACGGCTTCCGGGTCGTCGTGGTCGCCCTTCAACGTCCGATGCAGTTCCGCGACGGCCGTCTGCAAGTTGAAGGCGGCCAGCGTGCTGTCGATGTGCTCGGACAGCACACCGGATATATCGAGGTGGACATGGCTGAGATAGAGGGCGCCGGACAGGCAGGCCGTCACCAGCAACAGGCTGACCAGCACCGTCGGCGCCAGCAGCTTCAGGGCGAGATGTCGAGTGAACACGGCAATCTCGGGACGCGAGGATACGGGCGTTGCGGGTATTCTATCAGGCGTTTGCGCGGCGAGCGGCCGGCATAAGCCGGCTGGTGTGATGAGGGGTGGAAGGAAAACGAAAAAACCCGCGCCGGGGGGACGGCGCGGGCCGGGGGAAAGGAGGAGATCGGTCAACGCCGGTTGGTCCCGGCGATCATTTTCGGTGGCGTCGCCCGGATCGGTTCGCTGGGGTCGAACCGACCCGGTCGCCGCCGTGCCGGCTCGGACGGCCGCCCGCCCAAGCCTCTTCTGTTCCAGCCCCAATCGACTTCGAGGATGTTATCGTCGTTGTCGCGTCCTTCACTTAAGCAGACCCCGTGCCAAAAACGATTTTCGGAGATGGGTCCGGCGCAAGGCCTAAAGAAATCGTAACTTACGCCATCGGATTCCGGGGAGGCGGCCGACGGTAATGCCCGACGGCGATGCAATTGTTACAACGGCCCGGCCGCCCGTGGTAAAGATTTCCCACGGCGCCGATCAGCCGCCGACGAGCAGCACGCGTACGTCCATGACGTTGGTTTGAGTCAAGCCCGTCTTGAGCAGGCCGCCCACCGCGTCGAAAAACGAGTAGGCGTCGTGGCGGTCCAGGAAGGCCGCCGGGTCGAGTCGCCGCCGCGCCGCCTGGATCAGCGTGTCGGCGTCGGCCACGGCGCCGGCCGCGTCGGTGGGACCGTCTTCGCCGTCGGTGCCGCCGCTCAGGATCACCACGTCGCGCAAATCGGCGTGGCCGAGTTTCAGCAGCGCCGCCAGCACGAATTCCTGATTGCGTCCGCCGCGGCCGTGATCGCCGGTCAGCGTCACCGTGGTTTCGCCGCCCGACAGGACGCAGACCGGCGGCCGCACCGGCCGGCCGTCGGCGCGGATGCTCCGCACGATCCCGGCGAAGACGGCGGCGACCTGGCGCGTCTCCCCCTCCACGAACGAACCGAGGTTCAGCACCGGATAACCCAGCTCCTCGGCGCGGAGGGCGGCCGAATCGAGCGCCTTGGCGTTGTTTCCGAGGACGAGGTTATGCACGCCGTCGGGCGGCGCCTTGAGCGTTTCTGGGAACTCGCCGGCCGTGCCGCGGCGCAGGTGGTCGAGGACGGCCGGCGGCGTGCGCTCGGCGAGGCCGTATCGGCCGAGGACGGCGAGGGCGTCGGCGAAGGTGGTGGGGTCGGCGGCGGTCGGCCCGGAGGCGATCACATCGAGCGGGTCGCCGATCACGTCCGATACGATGAGACTATACAGAGGACAATGTCGATCCACGAAAGCCTGGGCCAGCCGACCGCCCTTGAAGCGCGAGAGGTGCTTGCGGACGCAGTTCATCTCGTCGATGGTGGCGCCGCAGGCGTGCAGCAGGGCGGTGACGCGCTGCTTGTCCTCCAGGGTCACGCCCTCGACCGGGGCCGGCAGCAGGGCGGAGCCGCCGCCGGACAGCAGACAGAGGCCGAGGTCGCCCGGCCCTGCCGTCTTTACCAGATCCAGCATGTCCCGGACGCCGGCGACGCCGGCCGCGGTCGGGTGGTTGACGCCGTCGGGCCGGCCGCCGTGGAGGCGCACGGCCCGCGTCGGCCGCACCGCCCCCTGCGGCACGTTGAGGACGCCGGACACGCGGTTGAGCCGGTCGGCCAATGCCGTCTCGACGCCGGCCGCCATCGCCGCCCCGGCCTTGCCGCCGCCGACCACGAGGATGCGACCGGCGCGATCGACGGCCGAACGCAGGTCGGCGCCGGTCAGGGCGGCGCGGACCAGCCGCACCGGGTCGGCGGAGGCGACCGCCGCGTCCCAGATGGCGCGGGCGTGGTCGCGCGGCGGGGAATGATGGTCGGGCATGGGGATTCTCGTCGGTTGATGGCCGTCGGTTGACGGCCCGCTACAATCGCCAGCGTCTCTCTTTATTGAAGGAGCCTGCCGATGGCCGACAAGCCGAGGGTCTTCGTCACCCGCCGCATCCCCGCCGCCGGACTCGACCGCATCCTCGACGCCTGCGACGCCGAGGTCTGGGACGGCCCGCTGCCGCCGCCTTATGCGGTCCTCAAAGAGAAGGCGGCCGGCTGCGACGGTCTCGTGTCGCTGCTGACCGACCGCATCGACGTCGCCCTCCTCGACGCGGCCCCCCGGCTGCGCGTCGTCAGCAACTACGCCGTCGGCTTCAACAACGTGGACGTGCCGGCGGCCACGGCCCGAGGCGTCCGCGTCGGCAACACGCCCGGCGTGCTCACCGACGCCACCGCCGATATGGCCTTCTGCCTGCTCATCGCCGCCGCCCGCCGCCTCACCGAGGGATACGACGATTCGCGATCCGGACGCTGGAAAACCTGGGAGCCGATGGGCTGGCTCGGCCAGGATTTGGTCGGCCGCACGCTCGGCGTCGTCGGCATGGGCCGCATCGGCTACGCCCTGGCCAAGCGCTGCGCCCGCGGCTGGGACATGCAGGTCCTCTACCACGACATGCACCGCAACGAGAAGGCCGAGACGGAACTCGGCGCCCGGCAGGTCGATCTCGATGTGCTGCTGCGCGAGTCGGACTTCATCTCCGTCCACACCGACCTGAACGACCAGACCCGCGGCCTGTTCAACGCGGAGAGCTTCCGGCAAATGAAGCCGACGGCGGTGTTCGTGAACACGGCCCGCGGCCCCATCGTGGTGGAACGCGATCTGATTGAGGCGCTGAAAAGCGGCGTGATCTTCGCGGCCGGCCTGGACGTGACCGACCCGGAACCGCCGTCGCCGGACAGTCCGCTGCTCAAACTGCCGAACCTGATCGTGGCGCCGCACATCGCCAGCGCCACGGTCGGCACGCGCGACGCCATGGCCCGCATCTGCGCCGACAACCTGCTGGCCGGCCTGTCCGGCGCCGGGATGCCGCACTGCGTCAACCCGGAAGCGGAGGGCAAATGGGGGACATCCCCATGACGCCGCGCCGCATCGCCATGTGGTCGGGGCCGCGCAACATCTCCACGGCCCTGATGCGCTCCTGGGAGAACCGCCCGGACACGGCCGTGGTGGACGAGCCGCTTTACGCCCACTACCTGCACCAGACCGGGCGCGGCACCCCGGCGCCGACGAGGTGATCCGCAGCCAGCCGACGGACTGGCGCGAGGTCGTGGAGCGGCTGACCATCGGCGACATACCGGGCGGTAAAACGATCTATTATCAGAAACAGATGACGCACCACCTGCTGCCGGACGTCGGCCGCGACTGGCTGGACCGGCTCGACCATGTGTTCCTGTTGCGCGACCCGCGCGAGGTGGTTCCGTCGTTCATCGAGAAGGCGGGCGAACCGCGGCTGGAGGACATCGGCCTGCCGCAACAGGCGGAGTTGTTCGAGTGGGTGCGGACGCGCACGGGCCGCACGCCGCCGGTGATCGACGCCCGCGATTTTCTGGAGAATCCGGAGGAGATGTTACGGCTGTTGTGCGAGCGGCTGGGCGCGCCGTTCACGCCGGCGATGCTGTCGTGGCCGGCCGGGCCGCGCCCCACCGACGGCGTCTGGGCGAAGCACTGGTATGACGCCGTGTGGAAATCGACGGGATTCCAGCCGTACCGGCCGAGGAATGTGGACGTGCCGAACCATCTGAAGGATCTGGTGAGGCGGGCCGAGGAGTTGTATCAGGGGCTTTATGCGCAAAGGCTCGTACTCTAACGCGGGACGGCTGATTTTCCCATTCGCAGGCTTGACGACGCCATGCTCCAAAAACCCAACGAAAAAAACCGCGACCTTCTCGTCAACATCAACGGCAAGCTCGTCCACCGCGACCAGGCCGGCGTCAGCCCCTTCGACTCCGCCGTGCAGGGCGGCGACGCCGTCTGGGAAGGACTCCGCCTCTACAACGGCCGCATCTTCAAGCTCAACGAACACCTCGACCGTCTGCGCGATTCCGCCAGGGCGCTTGCCTTCGCCGTCGTCCCGTCGCATGAGGAGATCGTCCGCGAACTCCGCCGCACCCTCGAAGCCAACCGCATGACCGACGGCGTTCACGTCCGCCTCACCCTCACGCGCGGCGTCAAGTACACCTCCGGCATGGACCCGCGCCTCAACACCGCCGGCCCCACCCTCATCGTCCTCGCCGAGTTCAAGGAGCCGGTTTACGACCAATCCGGCGTCGCGCTCGTCACCAGCTCCGTCCGCCGCTTCCCGCCCGACTGTCTCGACCCCAAGATCCATCATTGCAACCTTATCCAGTCGATATTGGCGAAGATTCAGGCCAACGCCGCCGGGGCCGACGACGCCCTCATGCTCGACCTCCGCGGCTTCGTGGCCGAGACCAACGCCACCCACGTCTTTGTCGTCCGCCGCGGCGAGGTGCTGACGAGTACGGAGGCGGCTTGCCCGGAGGGGATCACTCGAGGCGCGGTCCTCGACCTCTGCCGGCGGCGCGGCGTCCCTTGCCGTGAAAAGGACCTTTCTCTGACCGAAGTCTACCGGGCCGACGAGATGTTCTGCACCGGGACGATGGGTGAGATCGCGCCGGTGTTGCGCGTGGACGGCCGGACCATCGGCGACGGGGCGCCGGGGCCGGTCACGGGGCGGCTTCAGGAGTGGTTCCGGCAATGCGTCCGTGAGGAGGGGACGCCGGTGGTGGGTTGAGAAGCGTCAGGTAGGCCACCCGTGCGCCCGGAAATAGGGGCCGCAGTTGGGGCAGAGCGATACGTGGACGTGGATCTTGTCGCTCAGTTCCTTGCTCAGCTCTCCCTTGGCGTACTCCGGCCCGAGGCGGACGACCTCTGGGCAGGCAATGCCGCCGTAGTCGTAAACGTGCTCCTGGTTCCCCCACCAGACCAACCACGACGCGCCAGCCGCGGCCGTCGCGGCCAGCGCCGCGACGGCCGACCCGAGGAAGAGGCGGCGACGGCGGCGGGCGCGCAGCCTCGCCGCCAGGCGCCCGAATGCGCCAGGAGGGCATGGCGCCCAAAGCGGCGCGCCCGCGTCGTGCGGTGGTTCAGTCATGGATGGCTTCCGATACCAGCCCCGTTTCGGCCCCCGACTTCAGGGGCCATTCTCACCCCGCCCTCCGTCCCTTTCCGTGAGACGCTTCACAGTTCGCGCGGTTCGCCCTGGGGCTAGAGCGCTTCACGTTTGGGTAGCCGCATTCGCCAGAATGCGGGTCAGGCTGCCCGCATTCTGGCGAATGCGGCTACAAGCAAGCCCAATGTGAACCGCTCTAGGCTTTCACCAACCCCGCCAGACGCGGCGAGTCCAGGACGGTGATGCGCCGCCGTTCCACCCGGATCAGCCGTTCCTCCTGCAACCGCCCCAGCACGACCGTCGCCGTCTCGCGCGTCACGCCGATCAGCCCCGCCAAGTCCTGGTGCGACAGCGGCAGGCGGATGCGGCAGCGGTCGCCGTCGCGGTCGCCGTGCGTCTCCTGCAATTCCAGCAACATGTGGACCATACGGTCGCGGCTGGACAGGAACAGGAGATTGCGCAGCCGATTTTCCACGCGCCGCCTCCGCAATCCGATCAGCTTCGTGAAGGCGAGGGCCAGGTCCGGCCGGGCTTCCATCAGCCCCAGCAGTTCGTCCCGCGGCAGGGTCAGGATGCGACAGTCCACGACGGCTTCGGCGTACTCCTGACGCGGCCGGCCGTCCACCAGGGCCAGTTCGCCGAAGATTTCGCCCTCTTCGAGGAAGGCCAGGATGGTTTCCTTGCCGTCGGGCGTTATGTCCTTGATCTTGACGCGGCCCTCGGCCACGACGAGAACGCTCCGGCCCGGTTCGGAGGGGGCGTAGATGAGGGCGCGGCGGGGGAAGGCGCGGACGCGCGCGGAGCGGTCGAGGCGTTCGGCCTGCGCCGGCGTCAGGCCGTCGAACAGGTCGCACCGCTTCAGATACCAGAGCGAACCGTCCATAGAAGGGGCTTCTCGACCGCGACTCGTTCCGGGAGCGGGCCTGCCTTTATCCTAGTTCCCGGCCGGGCGACGGCAACGGGGCCGCGGCCGACCGGACAGTTTGGTGATTTTTGCGATTTGTTAGGCATTTCACTGGAATGGCCCGGCCGGCCCGCCTAGAATCCCACGGAAGGACGAATCCTCGGGACGCGTCGGCGCCCGATCACGTCAATCGAGCGGGGCGTCCCGGAACCTGTCACGACAAGGGGAAGCGATGGACTATCGGGAGTTGAATCGTCGCAGTTTCGGCAAGCTGGCCGCGGCCGCCCTGGGCGGGCTGCTGGCCGGCGCCGGCCTCGGCCTCGCCGCCGACAAGGAAGCCGCCAAGGACAAGACCAAGCCGCTGATGTCCCAGGAGCCGAACATCTGCCGCGGCCTGAACGTCTGCAAGGGCAAGGGCAAGGGCGGCAAGAACGACTGCGCCGGCCAGGGCGAATGCGCCACGGCCAAGGCCCACACCTGCGCCGGCGACAATGACTGCGCCGGCCTGGGCGGCTGCAAGGGCAAGACAGCCGGCGAGAACGCCTGCAAGGGCAAGGGCGGCTGCGCCGTGCCGATCAAGGAAGAAAAGGTCTGGAAGTTGGCCCGCGCCAACTTCGAGAAGGACATGAAGAAGGCCTTCCCCGACAAGAAGATCGGCGAAGCCCCCGCGAAGTGATCGCGCCCCGTCGTCACCGATGTCCCGGCGAACGCCTCCCCGTTCGCCGGGGCCGTTCCCCTCGCCCGTGCCGCCGGAACAGAGCCATGCACCCGCCGCGCCTCGGCTACGCCAACCTCGGTCTCGGGGTCGGCCTTCGCACCGTCCACTTCCCGTACATCCTGCGGAACGAGCCGCCGGTGGACTGGTTCGAGATCATCACCGAAAACTTCATGGACTCCGGCGGCCGGCCGCGCTACGTCCTGGAGCAGATCGCCGAGCGCTACCCCGTCGTCATGCACGGCGTCTCCATGTCCATCGGCAGTTCCGATCCGCTCAACATGGAGTATCTCACAAAGCTCAAAAGGTTGGCCGACGCGGTCAAGCCGCGTTGGGTGTCCGACCACCTTTGCTGGACCGGCGTGGCCGGCCTCAACGCCCACGACCTGTTGCCGATCCCGCTCAACGAGGAGTCGCTGGCCCACGTCCGCGACCGCGTCCGCACCGTGCAGGACTTCCTCGAACGGCCGCTGGTGCTGGAGAACCCCTCCACCTACGTCACCTTCGCCGACTCGACCATGCCCGAATGGGAGTTCCTGACGCGCCTGGCCGAGGACGCCGACTGCGGCCTGCTGCTCGACGTGAACAACGTCTTCGTCTCGGCCGTCAACCACGACTTCGACCCGGCGGAGTACGTCCGCAACGTGCCGCACCGCCGCGTCGTGCAGTTCCACCTGGCCGGCCACACCGACTGCGGCACCCACCGCATCGACACCCACGACGGCGAGGTCATCGATCCGGTATGGGAACTATACCGGCAGGCGCACCGGCTGACGGGCGGCGCCTCGACGCTGCTGGAATGGGACGCCAAGATCCCCGAATTTCCGGTGGTCCACGCGGAAGTGCTCAAGGCCAAGGACTACATGGGCGCCCAGCTGACGCCGGCGCCGGCCGTGCGGCCGGCCGCCCCGACGGCGGCGGCGGGCGCGGCCGTGTCCAACCCGGTGTCGTTCCTCGTCGGCGGGTCGGCGGCGGATTCGTGCGCGGGCGTGGGATAACCTTCCGTCGCTCACGCTTCCGGCTCGGATCGGCGCGCACGGACTTTTCGGAGGCCCATTGTCATGAACGCCGCTTCGCCGTTGGCGCGCTGCTATCTCGGCTGGATCCACGCGCTGCGTTACCTGCAGCCGGTGTTCCTGCTGCTGCTGCGCGTGCTGATCGGCTGGGGCTTCGTGATCGCGGGCACAGGCAAGCTCGCCCATCCCGCCGCGGCCGCCGCACAATTTGCCGACTGGGGCGTCCCAATGCCCATGGTGAACGCCTACGCGGCGGGGATAACCGAGACGGTATGCGGGGCTTTACTGATTCTTGGGTTCGCGTCGCGGATTATTACGATCCCACTCATCGTAACGATGGTGGTGGCCTACGCCACGGCCCACAAGGACGTCTTCGACTTCACCGGCATTTGGGACGGCCCGAACGCCTTTTGGACGGTCTTGAACGGCTTCGTGACGGCGTTCGACGCGGCGCCGGCCTTCCCGTACCTGATCGCGGCCCTGGTGGTGCTGCTGTTCGGGCCGGGGATTCTGTCCGTGGACGGCCTGGTCAAACGGTGTTGCTTCCACGGGAAAGGGCCGACGACCGGCCCGGTGCATTAACGATAGGGAGAGTCCATGAGCGAACCGACCCTGAACCGACGCGACCTCAACCGCCTGGCCCTGGCCGCCCTCGGCGGCCTCGCGTCCGGCCTGCTGGCCGGCTGCGGCCCCGCCGCGGACACCGGCAAGGAAAAGGCGCCGGCCGACAAGGACAAAGACAAAGAAAAAGACAAAACGGCTTCCGCCAACGAGACGCCGCTGCTGCTGCACGACCCGCACGTCTGTCGCGGCATCAACACCTGCAAGAACAAGGGCAAGGGCGGCATGAACGAGTGCGCCGGCCAGGGCCATTGCGCCACGGTCAAGGCCCACTCCTGCCAGGGCCAGAACGACTGCAAGGGCCACGGCGGCTGCGGCGAACACCCCGGCGAGAACGACTGCAAGGGCCAGGGCGGTTGCGCGGTGCCCCTGGATGCGGGCAAGAAGATGACCTGGCAGAAGGCTCGCAAGCACTTCGAGGAGTTGATGAAGAAGGCGGGCAAGACATTCGGCGATGCGCCGGCGAGTTAGACTCCCATGAACCCGACCGACAAACCCATGCACGCCCTCGACCAACTCCAGCGCTGGATGCAGACCGCCGTCATGCACCCGGACGGCGTGGTTTCGGGCATGAACTCCGACGAGGCCCGCCGGCACATCGACGCCGGGGCGGCGAACGTGGAACAGGTGCTCACGCGGTCCAGGGCGTTGTCGGCGGTGGACCGGCTGGCGATCTACGGCTCGGCCTACTACGCCCGGCTGCTGGAGTGCATGCGCGAAGAGTTCCCGGCCACGGCCCACTGTCTCGGCGAGGAGACGTTCGACGGCTTCGCGGCCGCCTACCTCCAGGACTACCCTTCGCGGAGTTACACGCTCTGCCAACTGGGCACTAATTTCCCGCGCTTCCTCGTCGAGACGCGGCCGGCCCGCGAGGAGGGCGAGCCGGAGGTGAACTGGCCGGAGTTCCTGGCCGACCTGGCCCGGTTCGAGTGGACGTTCAGCGAGGTCTTCGACGGGCCGGGTTTGGAGGGCAAGGAGGTCCTCGGCCCCGCGCAGGTGGAGGCGGTCCCGCCGGAGCGTTGGCCGGAGGCGCGGCTGGTCCCGTCGCCGTGCCTGCGGTTGTTGACGTTCCACTTCCCCGTGCAGGAGTATCACGCCGCGGTTCGCGCGGGCGAGAAGCCCGGCCTGCCCGAACCGGCCGAAACCCCGCTGGCGATGACGCGACGCCGGTACGTCGTTCATCATTCCGTCTTGTCAGGTCCGGAATATCGGCTTTTGAGCGCCCTGGCGGGCGGACAGTCCGTCGGCGCCGCCATCGAACGGGTGGCGCAAACGGCCGACGCCGACCTGGATCCCCTCGCCGCCAACCTGCACCAGTGGTTCCGGCGCTGGGCGGCGGCGGGATACTTCGAGAGGGTGGAATTGCCGTAAGGGCGGCGCGTGCCCCGGTTAGCCGCGACGCGCAGCGGAGCGCTCCGACCGAGCGCTCCGCTGCGCGTCGCGGCTAACCGGGTGCCGCGCCAGTGCGAACACCACCGCCGCCGACGCGGCCAATCCCGCCGCCAACACGGCCAGCACCGCCGGCACGTCGAGCAGGTCCACGGCCTGCCCCGCCGTGAGGCCGCCCACCGGCGCCGCGATGCACAGGACCATCGACCAGATCGACAGAACGCGGCCGCGGTTGTGGTCGTCGGCGCTGAGTTGCATGATGGTCTGGCTGGTGGCGTTGAACAGGATCAGTCCGCCACCGAGAAGTGCGCAGCAGGGCGCGGCCCAGGTCATGGTGTCGGCCGCCGCCAATCCGAGCAGGCCGGCCGTCGCCAGGACGACGCCGGCGGCGAGGAACCGCCGTCGCATGGCCGGCGAATCGTAGGAGGCGGCCAGGAGCGTCGAAGGCACGGCCCCGGCCCCGAACGCGCAAAGCAGCATCCCGTAACCGAAGCCGTAGGCGTTGGCGCCCAGGCGGCGGTCGGCCACCGCCGTCAGCAGCGGCAGGATCGGCCACGCGAACAACCCCACCGCCGCCGTCATCCCGATCAGCAGCAGTAAATCCCTCCTTCCCGCCACGAAGCGGATGCCGTCCCAGAGGGCCTGCCGCCCCGCCCGCAGCGCCACCGGAACGTCGCCGTCAACGTCCATCAGCGCCAGGGCGGCCAGCACCGCCAGGAAGCTGAGGGCGTTCAACAGGAAACAGAGGGCCGGCCCCGCCAGCCACAACAAAAGCGCCCCGACGGCGGGGCCGACGACGCGGGCGGCGTTGAACATCAGCGAGTTCAGGGCGACGGCGTTGTGCAGGTCGTCGCGGCCAACCATATCGACGACGAACGCCAAACGGGCCGGCAGGTCCAGGGCGTTGACGACGCCGGCGGCGGCCGCGAAAACCAGCATGTACCAGGGGGTGAGTTGTCCGTACCAAACGACGGCCGCCAGACCGAGGGCCTGGGCCAGGAAGGCGGCCTGGGTGAACATGATGAGTCGGCGCTTGGGGATGCGGTCGGCCAGGGCGCCGCCCCAGGCGCCGAGCAGCAGCGTCGGCAACACCTGCGCCGCCACCACCAGGCCGGCCCAGAGCGCCTTGTCGGTTTGGTCCCAGGCCAGCCAGGTCAGGGCGGTGGTCTGCACCCAGCTGCCGGTCAGCGACACCAATTGTCCGTAGAAATAGAGGCGGTAGTTGCGGTGGCGGAAGGCGCGGAAGGTGCGGGGCGGGGCGGCGGGTCGAAGGACGGCGGCTTGCGGCTGCATAGGGTTCCAGTAGGAAGTTCGTCCGAGCCGGAAGCGTAAGCGACGGAGGAAAGGTCCGTCGCTCACGCGCCCGGCTCGGACGGGCGGCGTTGGCCCGGCTGGACGCGGTCGTGGATAAGGTCCACGAGTTGCTCCAGTAAATCCAGATATTCCGTGCCGGCGATGGCGTGAATGCGTTCCACGATCTTCCGGCGGCGCTCCAGGCGTTGCACGAACCCTTCGACGCCGAAGGTCTTGAGCGGCCCCGCCGCGCCTTGCAGGGCCAGCAGTTCGTCGCGGTCCTCGGCCGACAGCCGCCGCGCCCGGTCGGGGTTGCGTTCCAGCCAGGCGACGAGTTCCGGCTGCGTCGCCCGGTCGTGAAGGCGGCGCAGCCCGGCCTCGCCGTCGGACGGCTGGGCGTCGCGCATCAGCGGCAGCAGCTTGTCCAGCGGCCGGGCGCGCAGGTCGCTGACGGACAGCCCCAGCGCCCGGGCGCAGGCCAGGATGGTGGAGTTGCGCAGGCTGCGGTCGGCGGAACCGAGGAGAATCTGCCGGGCGGTGTGGCGGTTGACGCGGGCGATGCGGGCGAATTCCTCCTGGTTCCAGCCGCGCTCCTCCACCAGACGCGCGATCTTGGCCGCGAGTTCGGGGGGGTCGGTGGCAATCGGCTCGTCCATGCGGTGATCCTACCCGACGCGGCGGCGGCGGAACAGACGTTTTGACGCCGCCGACGACCGGCGCAACTATTTGGCGCGGCCCGTCCCAGGTGATAGGATAAAAGGCGGCAGATCGGCCCCTCCCGTCTGACGGGGTCCGGCCCGCGTGGTGCGGCGTGCGGCGAAACCTTTCCACTCCGTGTCCGAACGGCATTGACGCCAAGGAGGTGTAGTTGTGATCCGAATCTCGAAGATTCTGTACCCGACGGACTTCTCATCCTACTCCAATCAGGCGTATTTCCACGCCATTGCCCAGGCCGAGAGCCACGGCGCCAGCCTCACCGTGCTGTTCGTGTACACGCCCGACATGATCACGCCCGGCTCCGAGGGCGACGAGGACGCCGACCGCCGTTACTGGCAGAACCAGCTGGAACAGATCCGGCCCGTGGACACGCGCATCCCCGTGCGCCACGTCTTTTTGGTGGGCGACCCGGCCGAGGAGATCGTGCGCTACGCGCGCGACGCCGGCATGGACCTGATCGTCATGGGTACGCACGGCCGAACCGGCGTGGAGCGGCTGTTGATGGGCAGCGTGGCCGAGCGCGTGCTGCGCGGCGCCTCGTGTTCGGTGCTGGTGACGAAGCTGCCGCGCGGCCTGCCGGCCACGGAGCGCGGCGACGTGGAAGTGGCCGCCAGCCCGGCGTAGGCGGCCGTCGGCGATTGCACCGCGGGGCCGCGACACGAACCATGGTTCGGGTCGCGGCCCCGCTCTGTTTTTTGAACCATACTTCATGCCCGCCCGCAAGGTCCGCCGCCGCCGGCGCGGCGCCCGCCGACTATTCCGCACTATCGGCAAAGTTCGCAAAGCCGGCCAACCGATGAAATGGGGCAGACCGATCCATCTTCCCCGACCTCCCCTGGAGGCGTCTGTCATGGTTGGCGCCGGCTTCCGTCTTTTGCCCCGTTCGCCCCGTTTGCGCCGATGGGCCTATCGCCTCTGTGCGACGGGAATGCCGTTGCTGGCCGTCGGCTGCGCGGCCCGTTTTTCCGGGCTGAACGGCTACGCTTCCGCCCCGCCCGCTCTGTCTGTCGCGGCGTCCCGCGCGACGCCTCCGGCGGCGACCGTCGGCGGCGTCCGGCAGGCTTCCTATCAGCCCGAACACGACGGCCCGCCGGCGATGCTTCCGGCGGCG
The DNA here is from genome assembly GCA_963813925.1 of uncultured Planctomycetaceae bacterium. Taxonomy (GTDB): domain Bacteria; phylum Planctomycetota; class Planctomycetia; order Gemmatales; family Gemmataceae; genus UBA4732. The sequence continues at coordinate 209,639 of CAWFBG010000011.1, read as the reverse complement.
GTGGAGGCGGCGCCCGCCCCCACGCCGGTCAACCTCGATTCCGTCTTCCGCGTCGCCGGGGAGCGGAACGCCAAGATCGAGCTGGAGCGCGAAAAGGTGAACCAGACCCAGCTCGAAGCCGCGCTGGCCGCCAAGGGCTGGATCCCGAAGGTGACGGCCGGCGTCGGCTACTACCGCCACGAGGGCGGCATCCAGAACCCAGACGGCACACTGATCCGTTCCAGCTTCGGCGCCCTCTACCCCGGCGTCGATCTGCACAGCGATTTCGACATTAAAGAGGCGACTTTCCAGCGCATCGACGCCGAGCGCAAGCGCTGGCAGCAACAGGGCGAGCTGAGCAAGGTCAACGATGAGCAACTTTTGGAAGCGGCCAACACCTACATCGACCTGCTGACGGCCCAGCGCGGCGAGGCGGTGTCGAAGGAGTTGGAAAAGTACCAGCGCGACGCCCTCAAGCGGGCGCAAGCCACGGTCCCCGAGGGCGGCAAGGTGTTGGCGCAGAGCGTGCAGGCGGAGTTGAGCGGCCTGCTCGCGGCGGAGTCCAAGTTGCATCAGCAGGGCGAGGCCGCGTCGGCCAAGCTGGCCTACCTGCTGGGGATGGACCCGCTCTGTCCGCTGGTCCCGGTGGACGAGACGCTGGCGCCGATGGACCTGGTGGACGCCGCGGCGCCGACCCCGGAACTGGTCGGCCGCGCCCTCACCGACGGCCCCGGCGTCCACGAACTGCAAGGTCTGCTGGCGGTCATCGACTGCGGCATGGCGGATTTGTCGAGTCCGAATATGCTTCTGCCGACCGTGGGAATCTGCCTGGAGGAAGGCTCATTCGGCGCCGGCCCCGACTCCCAGATCCACTGGTCCAACCGCTTCGACGTGGGCGTGCAGGCGCGTTGGAACCTGACGCAGCTGCTCACGGCGCGCGACGAGAAACGGATCGGGGAGAGCAAACGGCGGCAGGTGCAGCTCAGTTACGACGACCTGCGCGGCAAGCTGACGATGGGCGTGCGCGAGGCCCGCGAGGCGATCGTGAGCGGCCGGAAGCAGATTGAACAGGGGTCCAAGCAGATCCAGGAGGCCAGCGAGGCCTACCGGCTGAGCGACCTGCGCCTCAAGCAGAACGCCCCCGGCAGCTCGGCGGCCGAGGTGACGCAGGCGCTGCGCGGGCTGGAAGAGGCGCACTTCACTTACATCAACGCCGTGGCCGCCTACAACAAGGCCGAGATTCGCCTGCTGCTCCTGCTCGGGCCGGTGGGGGCGAACGGGGCGGACTGCCGCCATTGAGCCGCGCGGGATGTACCAGCGGGGCGGGTCCTTCCCCGCGTGGCCCGGCGCTTCAATTCTTTCGCCCCTCGTCGGCGCCGGGCGGCCCACTCGGGCCGGGGTCCGTCGCGGCATGGTGCGGCTGATCGAGTTGGTATTTTTCGAGCAGCCGGTACAGGGCGCGGCGGCTGACGCCGAGGGCGCGGGCGGCGTGGGCCTTGTTGCCCTTCTCCTCGCGCAGCACCGCCAGAACGTGCCGCCGCTGGGCGTCGTGCAGGTTGTGCCCGGACTCGTCCTCGACGGCGGCTGCCGGCGCCGCCAGGAACAAGGCTTCCGGGAGGTCGTCCACGGTGATGGTCGCGTCCTCCGCCAGGATCTGCGCCCGCTCCAGCACGTTGGCCAACTCGCGCACGTTGCCCGGCCAATCGTAACGCCCCAGCGCCTCCAGCGCCTCCGGCGTCACCCGGCAGCGGGCCGGCCCCACTTGCCGCGTGTCCAGAAAGTATTCGATGAGTTCGGGGATGTCCGACCGCCGCTCGCGCAGCGGCGGCAGCCGCATCGTGATGACGTTGAGCCGATAGTAGAGGTCTTCGCGGAAGCGGTTTGACTTGATCTCGTCCTCCAGCGAGCGGTTCGTGGCCGCCACCACGCGCACGTCGGCCCGCTGCTCCGTGGTGCCGCCGACGCGGCGGAAGTGGCCGTCCTCCAGCACGCGCAACAGCTTGGCCTGCAACCCCACCGCCATTTCGCCGATCTCGTCGATGAACAGCGTGCCGCCCTCGGCCACCTCGACCAGGCCCGGCTTGGCCTGGACGGCGCCCGTGAAGGCGCCCTTCTCGTGGCCGAACAGTTCGCTTTCCAGCAGGCTCTCCTGCAAGGCGGCGCAGTTGATGGTGACCAGCGGGCTGTCGCGCCGCGGGCTGCCGGCGTGGATCGCGCGGGCCACCACCTCCTTGCCCGTGCCGCTCGGGCCGCGCACCAGCACCGTGGCGTCCGTCGGCGCCACCTTCTCGATCAGGGCCGCGATTTTCTTGATGGCGGGGCTGGAGCCGATCAGCCGGTGGCGCGGCTCCTCGCGGTGCAGCACCTGCACCAGCCGCCGCTCGCGGCGGGCCAATTGCACCTTTTCATAGGCCTTTTGGATGTGAACTTCCAGCTCGGGCAGGTGGAACGGCTTGAGCAGGTAGTCGTAGGCGCCTTTCTTCATGGCCGCCACGGCCGTTTCGACGCTGCTGTGGGCCGTCAGCAAGAGCGCCTCCAGGTCGGCCTGCCGCTCCTTCAGCTTCTCCAGCAGTTCGACGCCGTTGATGCCGGGCAGGTGCAGGTCGAGGACGGCCACGTCGAAACGCGCCTTGGCGGCGATCTCCAGGGCCTGCTCGCCGCTGCCGGCGTCGGAAACGGCCAGGCCCTTGCGCTCGAAGCGGCTGACGAGGGTGCGGCGCATCTGCTCGTCGTCGTCCACGAGCAACAGGCGGATCGGAGTGCGGGATGGGTTCGACATCGGTTTCACCGGCTGCGCCTTGGTGGGGGCCGCAGGTTCGGGGTCAGCCGGCCGTGGGGGGGACGCCATCTGCCCCGCCCATTTCGGTTCCCGTAACACGCTCATGACTGCCTCCCTCGTTCGCGCCGGGCGGTCTCCGCGGCACGGTGAAATAGAACCGGCTGCCCTCGCCCGACGCGCTTTCGACCCAGACGCGGCCGCCTCCTTGTTCGACCACGGTGCGCACGAAGTACAGCCCCAGGCCGGTGCCGGGGCGGCGTCCGGCCTCCCCCGGCCCGCGCACGAACGGCTCGAAGACCCGCTCGCGGATCGCCTCAGGGATGCCCGGCCCGTTGTCGGCCACGCAGAAGACGCAGAAATCGCCGTCCTCGCGCCAGGTCACCTCGACCCGGCCCGGCTCCTTGTCCAGGTAGTTGACGGCGTTGGCGATCAGGTTGGCGAAGGCCTCGCGCAGCTGCACGGCGTCGGCCCAGACCCGCGGCGCCTTCACCGGCAACGCCAGCATCACGTCGCGGCCCTCGGCGTACAGGCCGAACCGGGCGTCGAGGGCCTCGAAAATCGTCGCCGTGTCCACCAGGGCCGCCCCCTGGCCGGTCGGCGAGGCCGCCAACATCTCGCCCAGCAGCTCCGACAGCTTCCAGCAGCGCCGCGTCAGGTTGCCGAGCTGCTCGGCGTCGGCCGTATCCAGGTTCGGGCCGGCCGAGTCCTGGAGGTCTTCCAGGCCGGTGATGACCGCCGCCAGGCCGCCGCGGATTTCATGGCTGGCCATCTTGTGCAGCTGTTCCTCGCGCCGCTGCGCCTGCCAGTAGAGGCCGAGGGCCTGCTGCAATTCCTCGTTGCGCTGCCGCAGCTGGGCCGTCGCCTCCTGGAAGTAGGTGTCCAGGGCCAGCCCCACGTCGAGGAAAATCACCTTCACCAGCGACAGCAGCAGCGGCAGCACCTTTGCCAGGTTGTCGCCGAAAGCCCGTACAAATATCGGAAATGTTAGCTGTATGTACTGGTTGTACGCGCCCAGATACCACACCGGGGACAGGCCGATGCTCTGGTGGGCGACGCCGACGCGCAGCCGGCCCTCGAAGTAGGGCACGTCGAACACGCCCTCCAGCAGCTGCGAGAAGTACCCCGCCTGCAACCCCTTGAGCCGCCGCAGCTGCTCGGGGTCGCGGAGGTAGGCGCGGGTGTGCGGGTCGGCGAGCAGGTGCTCGTAGAAACGCTCGGCGAACCCGCGGGCGTGTTCGGCGAAGGCGTCGCGGAGGACGCGGACGTTGTCGGCGTCGGCCTCCGTCAATCCCAGGAACGCCTTGCGTCGTCGGCGTTCCGCCTCGTCCATCCCGTAGCGCTCCAGAAACGGCATGTGCGACCTCGGCGCGAAGTCCCAACCCGCCGGCGTCGAAGGCCGGTCGCCCGTCGTGGCGGCGTGGTCGTGGACTTGCATTGTGTCGTCGCCAGGCCTTTCCTGCAAGGGTTGAGGAACGCCGAAAGGAACGGTCACCCGACCTCAATGGCGTTGGCGTGAACCGGCAGTCCCGCGGCCTCCGCGGCCGCGTGCTGGGCGAGCTGCTTGGCGTAGTAGGTGGCGGCCCGGCCGTAGAGGATCAGACCGCCGCCCTTCAACTCGACGCGAAGATCGCGGATGCGCCGGCCCCAGCGCTGGAACAAAAGCGCCGCCGCCCGGGGCGCCCAGCCGGCAGCCGCGGGATCGATTCGGACAATGGTCATGGAGAGACCTCGACAGGAACTGTCGCCGCGCCGATGCGGCCTGGAGGAAAAGACGCCGTCGTCAGTCCGTTTCTTGGTACACTGGTTCGGCTGGCGCGTCCCATTCTCCACGGGAGGGACGGCTTCCGATCAGTTCTTGTCGCAGCACCAACACGTCCCTGGGCGCCTCGATGGCGAGGCGGATGCGCCCGCCGTGCGTCTCGCGCACGGTCACGACCACGTTGTTGCCGATCACGATGCTTTCCCCGATCTTGCGGCTGAGTATCAGCATGGTTCGCCCTCCCTGGTGTGGACCCTCGGCCCGACCACGGACTCCCATGTCCCTGGCCGGACGCCGAGCAATTTCCTTCCCGCCGGGCCTTGTTGCGGGCCGCTGGGGTTTCAGCAAAGCTGATGCCGAAACCTCGCCCGCGCCGCAAAGGGGCGGTTCGCCCCGGAAAAGCCCTCGATTTTTGCCGCGCGAATGCCGACAGGGGCCGGAGGTGGGCGGTTGCGGAGCGCGGCGACTGTGCGAATCCGCACGCGCCCGGTTCGTTACCGCACGCGACCACTCGCGCCGTAGGGGCGCCGCTGTCCGACCCGACAAATTCAAACAATCGGATTAACCGTTCCAGCCGCTCTGAACCGATGAATGAGACGCCCCCATTCGATTCGGGGCAGGTGGTGATTCGCCGGAAAAAAACCGGCGCGAGAGTCAACCAAACCCGTTCAGTGCGAGATAAGCCATGACGTCAACCAACCGTCTTTTCCGCCGACGAATCGCCGTCGTGGGCGGGGTCATTGTGTTGCTTCTGGTTTGCGGAGGCTTGTATTCGGGGGTCTCCGCCCGGCTGGAGGCGTCGCCGCTCGACCAGCCGATCGCCTGGGACGGCGACGTGTCGCCGTGGGCCTGTGACACGGGTTGCTGCAATAGCGCTCCTGCAATGCAGGACCCTGCGACGAGGAGATGGGCGGAGAATGGTACTGGCTCCGCAGCCCGGACCAGGAGAAGCGGGTGGTCGCCGGCCTTTTCAACCGCTACTGCATTCGCTGCCACGGCGTGGACGGCCGCGGGGTATGGGACATTCCCGGCGTGCCGAATTTCACCAACCCGCGATGGCAGGAGATGCGCTCGGACGCCCAGCGCGCGCGCATCATCATGGAAGGACGCGGCGCCGTCATGCCCCCGTTCCGAGGCGCCCTGACGCTGGAAGAAGCCTGGGCGATCGGCCGCTATCTCCGCACCTTCGTGCCGGGCACGGAAATCTCGCGACCAGACTTGGGCGACGGCAAGACCCCTCCCAAGCCCAATGGGGAAGCGCCCACTCCCAAGAAGCCAGAATCGCCGCCCAAGTAGTCTACCCTTGCCGTCCCGACAAGCCACGGGGCGGGTGAAGGGCGGCTGCGAAACCGCAGCCGCCCTTCACCCGCCCCGTCCTTTCCGCTCCAACTTTCCCGGCCTTCCCCCAACCGACAAGCGGTGCAGTTTACCGGAGCAACACGGGTTGCTTCTCTTTTACCTTCATCGCCTCGCTCTCCCATCTATCGCTTCTTATCTCCTTGACCTCCCGCGGCCGTCGTCAATACCGAAATAATCAGAAAAGTCGGCCCAGACCCTCAAGTAGGGCATCAGGACTAACCGATAAACTTAACGGGCGCACGGCCGGGTTGTCTACTTGAGTACGGATCGGCGCCTGCCTATCAGGAACGGTGGACGGGCAGGGGCTTCAGCGGAAGTGTGACCGGCGCGTTGCCCCGTCATTCACATCGAAGAGAAAGTTCGCCAGGCACGCTTCCAGGGGCGCCTGATTTCAGCCGGTTCGTTTCGAGGGGATCAAGGCATGCGGCTACTTCTGTTGAGCCTTGTGAGCGGCGCCCTGGTGCTCGCCGTCGCCTGTCCTGGTATGGCGCAGCCGCCCGCCGCGGCCCCGCAGGCTGGCACCTATGCCCTGCCGGGGCTGGGCGAGGCGCCAGGCGGAAGTGGCCCTGCCTCATCGCCCCCGGGCGCGTCCTTGTACGTCGGGGAAATCGAAACCCTTCGCACGCAGGAGGCGGCGCTGCAGGCCCAGGCCCAGGCGGAGGACGTCAAGAAGAAAATCGAAATCATGGAAAAGCAGATCGAAACCCTGGAAAAACTGACCAAGCTCCTGACCAAGCAGATCGAGAAGGCGGGCGGCCCTGCCGTGGAACAGCTACAGACCCAGGCGGCCACGCTGGAGGCCCGTTCCGTGCAGGCGGCCCACCGCGACGTGGAATTGGCCGGCGCCGTCGACGACCTACGCGAGCACCAGGACGCGGTGGAACGCTACGGGCCGGACCTGCCGGCCCCGGTGAAGGAGTTGTTCTTGCCAAGCGGAAACAGTGAAACGCAACTCAGCATCTACGGGGCACTTGCGGTTGGCTATAGCAAGATCCTGGGCGACCCCACCACGGCCGCCAACGGCGCAGGACGCCCCTCCACGCCTGGCGGATTCTACTTCGGCGAGTTCACACCCGACTTCTTGCTTAAGCTCAACGACTGGATCTTCCTGGAGGCGGAGATCGGCATCGGCTCGGACGGATCGGTGAGCGCCGGCTCCTTCGCCCAGGCGGACTTCTTCGTCAACGACTCGTTGACGATCATCGCCGGACGATTTGTCGCGCCGATCGGCTTTTACAACGAGCGGCTGAACAATCCGTGGATTAACAAGCTTCCGGCCGACGCGCCGGGCAGCGGACCCCTGCTGTGGCAACAGGTCCTGCCCCCGCTCTCGTTGCTCGGCGTGCAGGCCACCGGCGCCTTCTACCTCGGCTGCTCGCCGATCAAGATGGAGTACGCCGCCTACGTCTCCAACGGCTTGAATCTGACCCCCGCCACCGCGGGATGCCCCACCATCGACGAACTCGCCAACCTCGAGAACATGACGGACACTTTCACCGTCGTCACGAATTCGAAGGCCGCCGGCGGCCGCCTGGGGTTCTGGTGGCCCGAAGCCGGGTTGGAAGCGGGCTTCTCCGGCATGTACAACGGCGATTACATCGCCGGGAGTCAAGACTCCATCAGCCTTTGGGCCGTGGACTTCAACTACCACAAGGGCAATTGGGACGTCCGGGCCGAATACGGCATGACGTACCAGCAGACCCAGCCGTTTCTTAACTCGGTGAACGCCCTGCCGCTTTCCGACATCACCCGCCAGGGCTTCAACGGCCAGATCGCCTACCGCCCGCGGGACTGCCCCAACAACTACCTGCAGAACGTCGAGCTGGTCTACCGGTACGGCTACGTCGATTTCTCGGGAATCGACCCGACGACCCTGGACCTGACCACATACTCGACTCCGATGGACGTGCCCGTGCGGCGGCAGCAGAACGAGATCGGCGTCGACTACTATTTCTATCCTCGAATGGTCCTTAAGTGCGCCTATCAGGTCAACGACGAACCGGGGTTCCATCTCCACGACAACCAGTTCCTGACCGAACTGGCCTGGGGCTGGTAGCGGTTGGTTGGCGCCGAACCGGAACCGACGGCAAGCTCGCCAAGGAGAACGGGGTCATGCGAAACGTGCGAAACCGCTGGCTGGCCGGGTCCGTCCTGGTCCTCGGCGCATCCCTGTGCCTGGCGGCCGCGGGTTGTCTGAATACCGCGCCCGACTACTCGAACTACGCGCGAGGCCCCGCGCCCCTGCGAATGCCGTCGCCGGCCAGGGAAGGGAAATGCTGCAGTTACGAAGACTCGCTGACCGGCGGTCAGGTTTTCGCGATGTACTGCAGTTACTGCCACAACGCCCCGAGCCTGGCGGAACGGCCTTACTCCCAATTCAGGAACGTGGCGGCGCACATGCGCGTCCGCGCCAACCTGACGGGCAAGGAGTATGCGAAGGTGATGGAGTTCCTGCGCCGCTGGAACGACGTGCCGCCGCCGACCCCTCCGCCGGCCCCGTCGCCGAGTCGACTGATCTTTTCGCAGCCGATCTCGGAGCTGCGGCCCGAGGAGCCTAAGCCGCCGCCCTGCGCCCGGTGACCCGGCGGGACCAAAGACTGAGCCGCAACCCTGAGCGGTCGGACGGGGTTCACGTCTGCACGGGTTCCTGAGCCGGCGCGAGCGGCGCGCGTTGCAGGCTCCACAGCACAACCAGGACAAAGACCCCGACCGTGCCGAGCGCCAGTCCCGCATCCACCAGGTCCGGCTGCGCCGACGCGCCGCCCTGAGTGGGCAGGATCATCAACGAGAGATCGACCCACCTCCCGGCAAGCACGAGCACGGCGACGCCGCCCAGGACCCACGGATTGCGCTTGGCCGAGCGGAACAGCAGCACGACGAAAGGGACCGCCCAGTTGAGGGCCAGATCGACGAGCAACCATACCGTCCAGGGGCCGTGCAAGCGCTCCCGAAAGTAGACCGTCTCCTCGGGGTTGTTCACGTACCAGATCAGAAGGTACTGGCAGAACCAGATGTACATCCAGAAACTGCTGAAGCCGAAGAGCAGCGTGCCCAGGTCGTGCAGACAGTCGGCGGTGACGGCGGCGCGCATGGGAGCGCGGCGCCGCAACCAAATCACCAGCAGGGCCGTCGCCGCCAGGGCGCTCAGGAACAGGCCGGAAAAGTTATAGACGCCATAGATCGTGCTGGCCCAGTTCGGTTCCAGCGACATGAGCCAGTCCGAACTGGACAGCCAGCAGGTGAGGCCGAAGGCCACGAGAAAGAAGGCCGACAAGCGCAGGTTCCGTTCCGTCGGGGCGTCGCCCAGCGTGCCGTGGTCCCCGTCCTGGCGCCGCGAGTTGCGCACGATGGCCGCGGCGAACGCAATCCAGACCGCGACATAAATCAGGGACCGCGCGAAGAAGAACGTGGGATTGAGCCAGAGGCGGCGCAGCGGGACCGTGGAGGAGCCCCAGGCGGAGTACCGGAAGAACAGGACCGGCAGGACGACGGCCAGGCCCGCCGCCGCCACCGGCAACACGGCCGTCATGGCCTCCGGCGCCCGCAGGAGCGGCAAGCTCCATTTGGCGCCCGTGACGTGGTGAAAGGCCACAAACACTAGCCCGCCCAGCCCCAGGCCGAGGAGGAAGTTGCAGGCCGTGAACGCGACGAGCCAGGTCCGCTGCGGCGCCAGGAAGAAGCCCGCCGCCAGCGCGACGACACCCAGGAGCGCCACGGCCAGGCACACGACCGCCGCCGACTCCGGCAAGCGATAGTCGGACTCATGGTCTCTCATATATCATCCTCGCTCCGGCCCGGTCACGGCTTCCCCTTGACGTCTTGCAGTTGTTTATGCAATTCGTCCATCTGCTGCTCGAGCCTCCGGACCGCTTCCACGAACTCGGCGTCCGAAGGCCCGCTGACGATCTGCCCCCCCCCCGGCCCGAACGTCCGAACGTAAGCCGCCAGGTCGCGGGCCTGGTCCTCCGTGACCCAGGTGCTGTTGGCGGGCATGTGGACCCCCTTGCCATTGAGAATGCTGACCCGGATCTGGGCGTCGGTGTGCTGCTTCTGGAAGGCCTCGCTGGTCCAATCCGGGATCTCGGGCATGCCCTGACGCCGCATGGGCGATCCGGTCCCGTCGATCCCATGGCACGCAATGCAGACCTGGCGGAAAAGGGTCTGGCCGACGCGGACCCTGGCGGCGTCTTCCTCCGATAGACCCGTCGCCGGCGGACCCTTCGGCTTCGAACCGGAGGCCAGCCCGGAAGCCGCCAGGAGGGGTCCGTAACCGGACGGCGAGCCGAGCAGACCGCCGAGGGTCGCAACATCCCGGGCGGGCAGTTCCGGCGGGGCGGTCTGCGGGATGGGCGGTAGAGGCGGGCCTGGCGTCTTGGCGGCTTCCAGTTCGACGTCGAATTTCCCGCCCTCAAAGCGCCTCACCAGGGCCACCATGTCCTTCACGTCAACAGACCCCAGCTCCTGCTTCCGGGACACCATGAGCTTGCCTTTCCCCGTCCCTTCCAGAATGGAATGCGCCAGTTCGGCGTCCGTTCGGGACTTCTGCCAGGCCGTCGAGGTGAAATCGGGCAGGTCCGGGGCCCCGATGCGGAAGGTGGCGTTGCCCTTGCCGCTCTTGTCGTGGCAGACGAAGCAGGACGTGCAGTAAATGTTCGCCGCGGTCAAGTGCGACGGGGGTGGGACCGTGGGCGCGGCGCCGGGCTGATGGGCGGCGAAGGAGCGAATGTAAACCGCCAGGCTGGCGACCTGCTCGGGCGTCAGCCGGTACCGGAAGGCCGGCATCAGGGGCGCCGTACCGTAATCGATTTGATTGACGATGGCGACTTCCGTTTGAGACATTTGCCAGGCAAGGCTGGTGAAATTCGGGATCAGGGGAAGAATCTTCCGCACCGGGGCGCCCGTCCCGTCCGGCCCGTGGCAGGCCGCGCAGGTCTCGTTGAACAGCTTGGCGACCTGCTGGGTGCGCGTCGCCGCCGAACCCGGGGCGTAAGGCCCCTGGAGCACGCGCACGTACAGAATGACGCTCCAGCGGTCGTCCACCGAGAGCTGGGCGGCGCAGGAAGGCATGTTGCCTTGCCCATAAGTCAGCACGTGGAACATCCGGCCGTCCTTCATCTGGACGGCGCGGTCGGCGAGCAGGGACGCCGGCGGGGGAAAACCGCCCAGCGCCACCGGCCCGTTGCCTTGCCCGAGTGGGCCGTGACAGGCCTGACAGAAGTTGGCGAAGACGGTCGCCCCACGCGCGCGCCGGGCCGCGTCGAGGGGCGGCAAGGGATTCTGCAGCTCCTCACCGGCCCGCACCGCATCCTCCAGGGTCGGCTGATAGTGCAGCGGCGTGGACCCGCGCGAGCGCGCCGGGGGGCGGGGTGCGCAGCGTAAGGCCGTCGGCGAAGTTCGGGTTGGGCGTGAAGGAATGGTACGCGGGCGATTGCACCATCTGAGCTTCCGGAATAAACTCGAAGTTCGGCCGGCTCACGTCGCGCGGGGACGTGAAGTAGCAGAGCGCCAGGGCGCCCAGCAAGGCCACAAACAGTGCGGGGTTGATCCAGCGATTGCCCTTCTTCATTACCGCCGTCCCTCCACTCCCGACCCTTCCACCGTCAGCGCGTGGCGCTCCTGCAACAGCTGGCGAACCTGCACCAGCCCAAGCGGCTCGCCGGGGTTGCGAACGGCCAACACGAACCGATCGTCGGTCGCCCCGGTCAGCGGCGTGCGAGCCTTCTTTCCCGGATACAGCCCGCAGCGAAGGAGCCAGGCCGTCACCAGGCCGAAGCCGGCGAGCAGGACCATGCTCTCGAAGGTCGCGGGGACGAACGCGGGCAGCGAATTCCACGGCCGGCCACCCACATTGATGGGCCAGTCCACCGCCGACGCCCAGAACTGGAACCACAGGGCCAACCCGGCTCCGGCCGCGCCGCCGAGCAGGCACGCCGCCGGCAGCCAGGAACGCCGCCAGCCGAGCGCCTGCTCCAGGCCGTGTACGGGATAGGGGGTGTAGAGATCGACGATTTGCCAGCCCCGCATCCGCACGGCTCGAACCGCCTCCAGCAACTCCTCGCCTTTCGCGAAACTGGCCAGGATGATCGCCGGGGCCTCGGCGCTTCCCGCCTGCTCCGGTGCATCGCCGTCAATCCCCGCTTGACCCCCTGTTGTGGCTTGGTCGCCCCCTGTTGTGGCATGGTCTGGAGACCATGCCACATCGGGGGCGGCGGCTTCGGCGCCGTGGTCGGAATTCGCCGGCAAGACGCCCTTGACCTCGGCCATCGCAATCACCGGCAGAATGCGGCAGAAGACCAGGAAACACGAGAAGAACAGGCCGAAACTGCCGAGGAGGGTGGCCACCTCGATCAACGTCGGCGCATAGCCGGTCCAGCTGGACGGGAGGAAATCGCGCTCCAACGACGACACGATGATGACGAACCGCTCCATCCACATGCCCACGTTCACCAGGACGGAAATCGCGAACACCAGCAGCAAGCGCCGCCGGACGGCCTGGAACCAGAACAGCTGGGGGAACACGACGTTGCAGGCCACCATGACGGCAAAGGCCCACCCCAGCGGGCCGAGGGCGCGATTCGTGAAGGTGAACGTCTCGTAGGGATTGCCCTCGTAAAACGCCGTGAAAAACTCGATGGCGTAGGACAGCCCCACCAGGCAGCTTGTGGCCAGCACCAGCTTGGCCATGGCTTCGATATGGCGCGGGGTCAGGTAGTCCTCCAGGTGCAGAACCTTGCGGACCACGAGCATCAGGGTCAGGACCATGGCCATGCCGGAGAAGATGGCCCCGGCCACGAAGTAGGGCGGGAAGATGGTGGAATGCCAGCCGGGCAACAGGGCGGCGGCGAAGTCGGTACTCACCACGGAGTGGACGGAGACGACCAGCGGCGTCGCCAACCCCGCCAGCAGCAGGTACACGACCTCGTAGCGGCGCCAGGTCCGGTACGACCCGTTCCAGCCCAGACTGAACAGGCCGACGAAGCGGCGGTACCACCCCGGCCGGACGCGGTCGCGGAGCGTGGCGAGGTCGGGGATCAGACCCACGTACCAGAAGACCAGGGAGATCAGGAAGTAAGTGCTGATGGCGAAGAAATCCCAGACCAGTGGCGAGCGGAAATTGATCCACAGCGGCCCGCGCCCGTTGGGGTACGGAATGATCCAGTAAAACAGCCACGCCCGGCCCATGTGGATGACGGGAAAGATGCCGGCGCACATCACCGCAATGAGAGTCATCGCCTCCGCGGATCGGTTGACCGAGGTCCGCCATTTCTGGCGGAACAGAAAGAGGATGGCCGAGATCAGGGTCCCGGCGTGACCGATGCCGATCCAGAAGACGAAGTTCGTGATGTCAAAGGCCCAGCCGACCGAGCGGTTGAGGCCCCACGTGCCGATGCCCACGACGAGCTGGTCGGAGACGGCGACGACGCCGAGCAGCAGGACGCTGCCGGCCGCCAGGAAGGCCAGCCACCACCAGCCGCCGGCCTGCCGCTGCAAGGGAGCGCAAATGTCCGACGGTCACCCGCCCGGCGGTCTTGTCCCCGCCGATGAGGGGAAGCCGACTGGGCAGCGCGGGACGGAGATGCTAGCCATGCGTTTCGCCCTCCCCTTCCGCGGGACGATTCCGGACCAGCGTGAGGTAGCTCACCGAAGGCTTCACGTTCAGCTCCGCCAGGACCTGGTAGCTGCGCGGGCCGGCCGCCAGCTTGGCCGCCCGGCTCTTTGGATCGTTCAGGTTGCCGAACACGATGGCCTTCGCGGGACACGACTGCTGGCACGCCGTCTGGACCACTCCGTCGTCCGGAATTTTTCCGTTCCCCCCGGCCGCGATCTTGCCCTCCTCAATGCGATGCACGCACAAGGTGCATTTCTCCATGACCCCGCGCGATCGGACGGTGACGTCGGGATTGAGGACCAGGTTCTGCAGCAGGTCGTCGTGGGCGTAGTCGAACCAGTTGAACCGCCGCACCTTGTACGGACAGTTGTTGGCGCAGTAGCGCGTGCCCACGCAGCGGTTGTACACCTGCATGTTAAGCCCATCTTCGCTATGCACCGTCGCCAGGACCGGGCAGACCGTTTCACACGGGGCGTTGCCGCAGTGCTGGCACAGCATGGGCTGATAGGCCACGTCCACATCGCCGTCGCGTTCCGTGTAGTAACGGTCGATGCGCAGCCAGTGCATTTCCCGTTTCCGCCGGACCTCGTCCTTGCCGACGACGGGAATGTTGTTCTCGGCCTGGCACGCGATGACGCAGGCCGAGCAACCCGTGCAGGCGCTGAGGTCGATGGCCATGCCCCAGTGGGCGCCCTTGTCCGGGTGATCCGCCGGCCAGAGATCTTCTTTCTCTTCAGACGCGGCGTCCGGTTTGCCGGCCGATTCCCGCTGAACCTGAAGAGTTCCCTGGCGGATGATGGGTTGCCGTTCATGCTCCTGCGAAGCGAAGCGCGAGGGCAAGGTCAGCAAGCTATTGCCTTGCGTCGAAGCCAGGGGCTGCTGCCCGGCGGCCCTGGACAGGCGCACGCCGTCGCGGGTGTAACGCAGGCCGCTTGCCACCCACTGAAGCAACGGCGCCGCGTTCTTTCCGACCAGGCCGTTCGGCCCCACGGTGGGTCCCGCCTGAAGCCACGACGGCCCGATGTCGGCGAAGCGCTTGGTCAACACGCTCCCGTAGCCCAGCGCCACACCCACCACACGGTCGTGCTGTCCGGCCTGCACGCACACCGGCAACTCCAGGACGCCGGACAGTCCCGCATCGCCGCCCGCGTCCAGCCGAAGCAGATCGCCGTCCGCCACGCCCAGGGTCTTCGCCGTCGCCGGCGACACGGCGGCGTAATTGTCCCAGACGACCTTGCTGATGGGATCGGGCAGCTCGTGAAGCCAGGGGTTGTAGGCATGGCTGGAATCCGGCAGCCCGACCTTGGAGTACAGGACGAGGCTGTACGTCGTCTCGTCGCGCGGGCTGGCCGCGGCGACGGCGGGAGGCGTTGTGAAGGCTGACGCCTTGCCGGGCGCCGGCGCGACAGGCGCGAAGCCGTCGAGCAGGGTGCGGTCCCAGAATTCCGCGAAGCCGACTTTCCGCGTGCTTCGCGGGAAGACTTCCTTCTCCCAGTGTTCGCGCAAGAGGTCGTACGCCGGGCGTAGCTTGCCCGTCCAGGCCGCCAGGCTCTCCAGCACGGAGCGCGTGTTCCCGAGCGGGCTGATCGTGGGCTGAACCAGGCTCGCCGTTCCGCTCACCGGCTCGGCGTCGCTCCAGCTTTCCAGATAATGGTGGTCCGGGCACACGAAGTGGGCGAGTTTCGCCGTCTCGTCCAGACGGGGCGCCAGGCTGACGAGCAGCGGCACTCGTTTCAGATCGTCCGCGATGGTTTCTCCGCCGGGCAGATCGTGGACGGGATTGCTCTGGTACACGAATAGGGCCTGGATCTTGCTCGCGGGGTCGTGAAGTTCCTGCAACAGTTTTTCCACCTCGCGGTCGTCGCCGTCGCGCTGATAGGACGGCTGGGCGAGTTCCACGGTGTGACCGTAGTTGTCCAGGAGGTGATTCAGCACGTTCGCGCGCACCTGGAGGTCCACGTCCTGACTGCCGCAGAGAATCACGCTGCGCTGCCGATGCTGCCAGAGCGAAGCGGCCAGCTTGTCGAGTAAGCTTCCCGAGACCGGCGGCGCCGGCAGCGAATTCATCGGAGGCGCCAGGTCGGGTTTTTGGGCGAATTCCGCCAGGCGTGCGGCCAGGTGAGCCATCACCGCGCCCAGCTCTCCCGGAGCGACGCACAGCCGTTGATCCGCCTTCGCGCCGGTGAGCGTCAGAAGAGGCTCGAACTGGACGTGATACGAGAATCGTCCTTCGTCGAATCCTCCGTCTTCCTTCCGGGGACGCCCGGCCAGGTAGGCGGCCGTGAATTCGACCGGCGAAATCCAGGCGCCGAGAAAGTCCGCGTCGATGCCGACGATCACTTCGGCCTTGTCCAGATGGTAATGCGGCAACACACGGACCCCGTGGGTGCGCGCGTGCGCTTCCAGAATGGCCGAACACGAACGCGGATCATGCACCACGTGGCGGGCGTCGGTGAAACCGTCCAGGAACCGGCGGATCGAGGCGCGGACGGCGGGACCGACGCCTGGGCCGGTCAGGAAGCGCACGGCCCCCTTCGTCCGCCGAACGTCCTCCAGTCGGCGCACCACCTCCTGATCCACGTCCTGCCATTCCCCGGGCTGGCCGCCTGTCTGCGGCTTGGCCAGGCGCTGCTGGTCGTAGAGTCCCAGGAGCGACGCCTGCCCGGCGGCGCAAAGCCCACCGCGCGACAGCGGATGATCCGGATTGCCTTCGAGCTTGATGGGACGGCCGTCGCGATTCCGGACCAAAAGGCCGCACCCGGCGCTGCAGCCGCCGCACGTCGAGGCGTAATCATAAGACCGGCCCGGAATCAGCCCGGCCGGCGGATTGATGTACGATTCGGCGTAGCGAACCGGCGCCCGTTGGCAACCCGCCACGGCGGCCCCGACCGCCGCGAACCCGGCCAGCGCCAGGAAGTCCCGCCGACTGAACAGGGCGCTGTCGGCGCCGGTCAGAACTGGCAGGGCGCGACGGCCGGCGGCCGGTGAGCGGGGGGCGTAAGCCTCCTGGCCCCCATGCTGATGTTCCGGAAGACGCATCCTCTCCCTCGCTGGTCAGTGATGACAGGTCGCGCAGTCCAGCGACGGCTGGACCGCCTTACCGTTCACGCCGGTTCGCTGACATTCTCGATGGCAGTTGACGCACCAGCCCATGGACAGGTCGGACGCCTGGCGCACGCGCTCCATGGTCTCCACGGGTCCGTGGCAGCGCTGGCAGTCCACGCCCGCGTTGACGTGGGCCCGGTGATCGAAGCAGGCGTAATCGGGGAGATTGTGGACCTTCACCCACTTGATGGGTTCCGGAGTTTTGTCCGGGTCCCGCTCCAGCTTGCCGTTCAGCGCCAGGGAGTCGTAGAGCTTTTGCAGCTCAGGCGACACGACCGGCTCGGGCGCCCGGTTCTCTTTGCGGGCCGCCAGGATTTCGGCGACCATGGCCTTTTGCGAGGCCGTCACGAAGCGATGGCAGTTCATGCAAATGCCGGAGGCCGGGATGCCCGCATGGCGACTATTTTCCGCCCCATAGTGACAGTATTGACAGGAGATTTGCAAATCTCCGGCGTGGAGACGATGGGAGAAAGCGATGGGCTGCTGAGGCTCGTAGTATCCGTGCTTGGCGTCCGGCAGCACATAACTCTGCACTCGTCCGACGAGGACCACACCGCTGAGAACCAGGCCGACCAGCAGAACTAGGGTCAGGAGCCGTCTTACCATGTCGCGCCCTCGTCGATGGTGCGCCGCGGATTTCAGGGCGCTGCGTGGCTGACCCCAGGAACCTCCCGCACGCCGTTGCGTCCCCTTGAGCTGCGAACCTTAAACCGTGCGAGAAACGAGAGCGCGGCAGCGATCCGCAGCAAGTTCCTCCTAGCATAGCAACTCCAGTACCGGGCGGCCTTGGGAAGAGAACCGCCAGGCAAACCGCGGCATCAGCGGCGGCCCCGAAGGGGCGGTGCGCCCGGAAATTCCCTCGATTTTTGCCGGGCGAATGCCGACGCGCCGGGCGGCGCGCAGTTGCGAAGCGCGGCGACCAAATCGACGCCGGTGTGCCAGGGGCGGCTCGTGTGGGGCGACCGTGCGAATCCGCACGCCTGAAGCCCCAACCGCACACGCCGCCTCCGTTTGCCGATGTGAACGATTTCAATCGCCGGCCTGAGACGGGTGCAAAGAAAAGCCCCACCTGGACCGTGGTCCTGGCGGAGCTTCGCAGCCGACGATTCTCCGCAATCGTGCTCCCATCCCGCTCCTCGTTCATTTCGCCGCCGCCGGCCCCCCATGCGCGTGCGCGCTTGCCGCGGCCTCGATCGCATGGTGCAGTCCCTGCCAGGTGGGCGGGGAGTGCCGGAGCGGCCTGCCGGTCACGAACTCCAAGGCCCAGGCCCGCCGAGCGTGGTCCCGCGCATCCGCCCATTCGCCGGCATTCGCTGCGATCAGGGCCTCGGCCGCCTGGGCCTCCGCCTCCTGAGCACTCTGCTCCACCTCGGCGAGCCAGCGAGCCGCGGCGGCCCAGACCTCCCGATCGTCCGAACCGGCGGCCTCGACGGCGCGGGCCTCGGCCTCGGCCGCCGGGCAGCCGTTGAGGTCCAAACCGGTCGAGCCGAAATAGGTCGGCCAGTCGCACCCCGTCCACGTCCCCGCGGCCTCTTCATACGCCGTGCGACTCTTCTCCAGGCCCGCTTGGCCGGTGTACGGAAGGACGGAGAGGAGTCGGCGCCCGATCGCCCGCCGTTCGCGCCGCTCGTCCACCGCTTCCACCGCCTCCACGAGGAGTACGGCCAGGGTGTCCATCGGGCAGGGGCAGGAACTGCTGTGCAGGAACGCACAGTGCTCGCAAATCTTCCGCCGGTTGTTTGCCAGGTAAGGCGCGATGAGTCCGCTATGCGTCTCGTGGATCGCGTCGACCAGCTGCGGCAGGAAGAGTTCGATGCCACACTGCTTCCCCAGAGGCGCGCACGGGGGCCCGCCCTGGGGCCGCTCCACGCAGCACGTGCAGACCTCTTGACGGATCTCGTCCAGGTATTCGTTGAGTTCGGCTTGGGCTGACATAACAACCTCCCCGTAGGATGCCCTCACGTTGGCGTCCCCCAGGCGGGGCGCCGTCCCGAGCGCCAGGTTTTTGCCTCGACTGGCCACCCCCATGCACTTCACATGCCGAATAAACCAGCTGTGAGGGCCGCGTATCATGCTTGCACTGTAGTCTTCTTGGCTCTTGGCTTTGCTGGCCCCTCGCCCTGGCTCGTTTGACGACGGCTTCACGGCAGACACGGGCCGGGCAGGTCTTCGCGATCCACAAGCCGGCCGTGGGCGTCGTCCGGGGACGGCGACTTCACGGTGAGGACGGGGCAGGCAGCGCCGCGCACGACCTTCTCGGCCACGCTGCCCAACAGCAGCCGACCCAGCCTGGTTCGCCCGTGCGTGCCCATGACGACGAGGTCGAAGCCGGCTTCCCGCGAGACGCGGCAAATCGCCTCGGCAGCGTCCCCTCTCTCCAGCAGGTAGTCCACGTGCGGCGCCGAGTCCGAAGGCCGGACCCGTTCGAGCTTGCGCCGGAGTTCTTTCTCATACTTCGGCGGCGGCCCGGACGTCGCGGCCCCTTCACGGCCCGTGACGCACTCGGGCGCGACGTGCAGGACGACGAGCCGGGCGCCGTGGTCGCGGGCCAGCGAACAGGCAAGGCGGAAGGCGTACCGTGCCGGTTCCGAGAAGTCGGTGGGGTGCAAGATGATGCGGATCGGCAGCATTGTTGGTCCCTTGCGGGAACGGGGGATTCGGCCGAGTCCAGCCGCTTGCAACCGGCGTACCGCACGTTAGGTGGATGCGGAAAATCCCTGATTGCGACGGTGCGCGGTTGCGGAGCGCGGCGACCGTGCGAATCCGCACATGCCGGCTCCGCTGCAGCCGAGGTCCGGTCGATCCCGCTCGAAGTCCTCACAAAGCGGCGCGGGCGGCCCCATTGGCCGTTGACCGCGCCTGCACGCGGAGCAGCGCTTCCACGATGACTTCGGCGCTGGCTTCGACGCCCAGCCGCGCCGAATTGAGGACCAGGTCATAATTGCACGGGTCCGCCGGGTCGTTGTGAAAGTTGACCACGACGAATTGAGTCCGGTCGTGGTCGGTTTGAGCGACCCGGCGCGCCGCCTCTTCCCGTTTAACGCCTAGCCGTTTCTGGATCGTCGCGATCCGGTGCTTCAGAGGTCCGACAAGGCGCACGCGCAAGGTCGTCGCCGCCGGCAGCAGCTGCGCCGCGCCGCGGCCGAGGATCACGCATTCGCCGTGCGCCGCCAGGGAGAGCAGCGTCTCAACGAGGTGATGGATGTAGGCGGCGGAGTCCACGGCGGGAGACGACGTGACGAAACCTGCCAGCGATTCCTGAAGCCAGCTCGTCCGCTTCTCGTCGAGACTCTCCAACATGCGGGCGCGCAGTCCCATGTCGTCGGCGATCCGGCGGAGGAGTTCCTGGTCATAAACGGGCCAGTTGAGCCGGGCGCCCAAGGCGCGGGCGATCAGGTGGCCGTTGGCTCCGCAATCGCGGCTGAGGGCGATGGTGAAGGGCTGGGCCTCCGCGGGCTTCGCCGCGGGGGACTTTTTCTCCAGGTGGAGAAAGGTCTGGGCCATGCCCTCGACCATACGCTCGGATGGGTGGTTCAGGTCCATGATGTACACTCCTTGATGTAGGGCTTCCTCATGGATGTCCCGCCGGCCGATTCAAACGGCGCGGCCTCCCGCACGCCTTCGCGGCCGTTCGGTTATCAGTCCGGCGCACCTTCTGGTAAGCAACCCCTATGCCGGATCGCTCCTTGAGCGGTTATTAAGATTAATAATATCATCTGAGAATTCATTTAACCTTTCGCTTTTGCGGCGCCAACCCGTTCCGGCGCGAATCCAGGCTTTCGCCATCCTTGAACGCAACCGCCCGCGGATTCGTCGGCGGTACGCCGTCGCCAGTCGGGCCTGTGCGGCCTGCGCCCACCGTGTGCGGAATCGCCCTCTTTCACCCCGCCCGCCGCGTCCCGCCCTGTCGGCGTTTTCCGGGAATGAGCCTGATAATCGGGATTTGCCTCGCATCGGCGGGCCGGGCCGCATCGGGCACGGGGCTTGCTTCGTCGGGGCGCGTACACCACTCCGGATCGGCTCCAGGTCTCTCCCGGCGCCGTGCAAGAAAGGGTTGAGCCATGACCAGCGCGGCATCCGACGGCCCCTTCCGGGCGACCCCGCCGCCGCCCACGGTACGGAGTTACGGGTTGAGCGACCTGGGGAGTGTCCGCACCGCCAACGAGGACCGCTTCCTGATCGGGGAACTGGTCCGCACCCTCCGGGTCCACCAGAGCAACGTGCCGCAGCCGCCGAGGCAGTACGGCCGCAATTCCGGTCACGTCTTCCTGGTCGCCGACGGCATGAGTCGCCATCGGGCCGGCGAGGTGGCCAGCGCCCTGACCATCACGAGCATCGAGGGTTACATACTGCACCTCTTGAAGCGGTTCTCCAACCTCCAGGCCGACGACGAACAAACGGTCCTGATGGACCTGCGGGCGGCCATTCGCCAGGCCGACGCTCGCATTCTCGCCGAGTCCGCCCACCATCCGGAGTTCGCCGGCATGGCGACGACGCTGACGATGGCCTTCGTCAGCGGCTGGAGGCTGTTCGTGATCCACGCCGGGGCCAGCCGCTGCTACCTGTACCGCGGGGGCCTGCTCCGGCAACTGACGACCGACCAGACCCGGGCGGCGGAACTGGCCCGCCGGGGGGTCATGCAGCCGGAGGAGGTCCGCCGCTCCCACTTCCGGCATCTCGTCACCAACGCGCTGGGCGCGGCGCGACCGGCGTTCAAGTGGACGTGCGGAAGTCCGATCTGGAGGCGGGCGACGTGATGCTGCTCTGCTCCGACGGCCTGACGGACGCGCTGGCCGAAGATCGAATCGCCGCCATTCTGGGAACCGAAGACAAGCCTGAAGCGGCGTGCGAGCGGCTAGTGCGTGCGGCCAACGAGCAGGGCGGACGGGACAATATCACGGCCATCGTCGCCCGCTTCGACGCGAGATGACGCGGCCCGGCCGGTTCAAGCGCACGTCTTCGTAGAGGCGGGGTTGTCCCGCCCCTTCGCCAGACTTTCCCGGCGCAAGACCTCCACGGCGTCGGCAAGCGTCCGCTCCTGGCCGCCGCCCGTGGACAGTGTGCGGATCGCCTCGCGCGTGGCCGGCCCCGGTGCTTCCCAGCGGGCGGCGGCCTGGAGGTGGACGGCCCAATCCGCGTCGGAGGCGTCGCCGCGGCGTTCCTCCAGGCGCGCCCGCGCCACGCCCGGATCGGCCTCGCACAAGAAGAGCAGGGCCGGAACCGCCCAGCGGCGGGCCGCGTCGAGGAACGTCCTTCGCGTCCACTCCTCCCGAAACGTGGCGTCCACGACGACCCGGGTTCCCTCGAACAGCGCCCGTTCGGCCCGCCGCAGGCACTCGGCGTAGGTGCGTTTCGTCCTTTCTGGAGTGTAAATACCCTGATTGTAGGCGGCGGCCCCTCGACCCGACTCGCCCGCGCCCGTCAACTCTTTGCGGACGAGGTCGGAGCGGATCACGGCGCAGCCGGCCGCGTCGGCCAGCCCGCGCGCGAGGGTCGATTTGCCGGTCCCGGGCAGGCCGCCGACCAGGAGGAGGCACGGCCGTCGCCTGGGGCATTCCAGTTCGCCCAGGGCCAGCAGCCAGTGGGCGCGCGCCGGGCCAGCGCCGCCTCCCGCTCGGCGGCCTCGATCTCCGCTTCGACGAGTGCAAACCCTTCGACCTTGGCGCGCACGACCGCCCGGTAGGCGGTGTAGAAGGGGAGCAGTTCCCGTCCCTCCTCGTCGGCCGCCTCCCGAAAGTAGGCCGCCGCGAAGGCCCGCGCCAGGTCGCGCCGCCCGTGGAACGACAGATCCATGACCAGAAACGCCATGTCGGCCATGGGGTCGGCGTGGCGGAAGCGCTCGTTGAACTCGATGCAGTCGATGACGGCCAGGTCATCGGGAGGTTCGCGCTCCGGGAAGTAGTAAACATGGTCCAGGCGCAGGTCGCCGTGGGTGTCGCGGGGCGCCCGCGCCGCGCCCGGTCCTCGATGAGAGGGCGCAGGCGCTCCAGCTCCGATTCCGTGAGGCCTTTTAGCCTCTCGAAGACGGGCGCGCAAACCGTGACGCCGACCCGCGCGGCGGCCTGGTCGAAGTTCTCGCGGGCGTTGCCGGCGACGACCTCGAAACGGCCGAACGAGGCGACGTGTTCGCCGCTTTCGGCTGCGGCGTGAAAGCGGGCGACCTTCCGGGCCAGCGATTCGACGAAGCCCGGGGCCACGGCGCCGCGCCGGAGCCGCGCCTCCAGGGTCGCGTCGTCCGGCAGGCGCGTCATCTTCACGGTCCACTCGACCACTTCGCCGTCCCCGCCGACGCGGAGCGCCGCGCCGCGCCGGGCCACGGGGACCACGCCGAGATAGACGGCGGGCGCCAGGCGGCGGTTGAGCCGCACCTCCTCCTCGCAGAAGTGCCGCCTCCTTTCGAGGGTGGAGAAGTCCAGAAAACCGAGATCGACCGGCTTCTTGATCTTGTAGGCGAACGGCCCGGCCAGGAACACGGCGGAAATGTGCGTCTGGCGGACCTCCACCGCCTCGACCGGGTGCGGGTAGGCGCCGGGAGCGGAGAGGGCCTCGATCACGTGCGGCAGGTCCATCGGCGTTCCCTCCCCGGCAACGGTCGCGGTCGGCTGATTCGCGGCGATCATTTTAACCCCTTCTCGGCCGCGTGGGTGGGACCAAATCCTCCTCTCGCGCAACGGGGCCGTGTTCGGGCCAACAATGCGTAGGGACGATCACGACAGTTTCTGGGTCGCCGGGCCGCCGGGCCGGACACCCGGATTTCATTTGACAGCCGCTCCGCCCAAGCGCGTAATGGGCCTACACGTTCCCGCCCCTCCGCGTTTTCCGGTTCAGGAGTGCCGCCATGTCCGGACGCAAGTGGGTCCTTCTTGCCGCGGTCTTCGCCGGCCTGATCGCCGCCGCCGCCATGTCGTTCGCGCCGCCGCCGCCCCATCTGTTGCTCCTCGACTGGGCGAACAAGGCCAAAACCGATAAGCCGCCGACCGCCGTACTCATCGAAATGGGCCTCAAGGATGAGGCGCCGACTTCCTGGTCGGGCCGGGCCGTCGTCGCCGGGGCCAAGGTGGTCCGCCGCGAAGGCTATCGCTTTTGGGAGGACGACAAGCTCAAGGAGCCGGACGCCTGGGAGGCGTCGTCGCACCACGCCTTCAAGGCGCCGAAGCGCCAGCCGGCGGTGACCCGGCAGCTAGGCATCGCCACCATCGGCGTCGTGCTGCATCTGGCCGACGTGGCGGCCGACGCCGTGCTGACCGTCGAACCGCCGGACAAGGACCGGGCGAAGGCGGAGGTCGCGCTGAAAGACGTGCTGGCCGGCAAGACGGTCCCGCTCTGGAACGGGGCCGCCGAGGTGCGGCTGGTGACAACCGCCCTGCCGCTGGCCGAGGACAAGACGGAAGACGACTTCCCCGCCGCCGCCTACGGCCCCGACGGCACGTTCTGGGTGGCGTACATCGCCTACCGCGACCGCGACGACAGCCGCCGCGTCGAGGCGGCGAACCTCAAGGAGCAGCCGGACAACTTCAAGGCGTTCTACACGCCGGGGTTCGCCGACCGGCTGTTCGTGAAGTATTACCGCGAGGGCAAATGGAGCGAACCGATCGCGATCACGGAGGCGAATGAGGATCTCCTGCGGTGCGCGATTGCGGTTCAGGGGGACGGGATCGTCCGGGTGATCTACAGCGCCCATCGCAAGGGGCGGTTCGACATCTTCGCCCGCGCGCTTACTCCGAATTTCGCGGCCGGCGGCAAGCTCCCCGTCAAGGTGGAAGAGGAGGAACTCTGGACGTCGGCCGACGGATCGGCGGCGAACCTCAGCCCGGCGGCTTGCACGGATCAGGAAGGCGGCGTGTGGGCCGGCTTTCAGCAATGGGACGACAACGGCCTGGCCCGCATCGTGAAAACGCACCTGGCGAAGGGCGAGAAGCGTGATCCGGGCAAAGTGCCGCCCCAGTCGCCTGAGTTCACGGCCGACGGGAACTGCTGGCATCCCGGCGCGACGGCCGATCCGGCGGGCAATGTCGCCGCGACATGCGACGTGTACCACGACGGCGATTACGACGTCCGGGTGTCGCGTCCCGCCGGCCCAAGGGTCGAGCAGCGAGCCGTCGCGGCGTCGCCCCGTTTCGAGGCCCGCCCCTCCGCCTGCTACGACGCCAAGGGCCGTTTGTGGATCGCCTATGAGGAAGGTCCGAAAAAGTGGGGCAAGGACTTCGGCGCCCTCGCCGACGGCGGCAACCCACTCTACAACGCCCGCTGCGTTCGCGTGGTCTGCCTGGAGGACGGCAAGCTGATGGAGCCGGTGGCCGAGCTGCCGGCCCTGCCCGACAACCTGCCCAAGCCGGGATGGGGCAAGCCCGTCAACTATGAGAAAGTGCCGCGCTACAGCAACCCGCGGCTCGGCCTGGACGGCAAGGGCCGGCTCTGGCTGACCTACCGCCGCAAGTTCGGCACCCGTTACAGCACCAGCCCCGGCTCCTACTGGCTGACCTACGCCCGCCGCCTGGACGGCGACCACTGGACCGACCCGGTCGAGGTCGCCCACTCCGACGGCCTGCTCGACGAGACGGCCGTGGTGCTGCCGCACCCGTCCGGCGGCGTCGTCCTCGTCCACAACAGCGACGGCCGCTTCACGACGCCGAACAAGATCCAGAACATGGTTTATGTCAGTTATCTCGATTTGCCCGGCGAGCCGGTCGAGCCGAAGTTGCGGCCGCGCGACCCCGGCAAGAAGTCCGCCGACGCCGGCAAGGACGAGAAGGAGGCCGTCAAGCGCATCCGCGACTACCGCATCGAGGCGAACGGCAAGAAGTATCAGCTGCTGCGCGGCGACTTCCACCGGCACACGGAGATTTCGTGGGACGGCGGCCCGGACGGCTCGCTGGAGGACTTCTTCCGCTATTCCATCGACGCCGTGGCCTTCGACTGGGTGGCCTGCACCGACCACGACAACGGGGCCGGCCGCGAGTACCCGTGGTGGCTGACGCAGAAGGACACCGACGCCTACTTCGTCGCCGACCATTTCACGCCAGTGTTCGCCTACGAACGGAGCGTGAGCTACCCGCACGGCCACCGCAACGTCATGTTCGACCATCGCGGCGTGCGGACGCTGCCGCGGCTGGCGGCCGACGGCAAGCGGCCGGTGGCCGGGATCAGCCCCGACGACACCAAGATGCTTTACCGATACCTGAAGGAGATGAACGGCATCTGCGCCAGCCACACCAGCGCCACCGGCATGGGGACCGACTGGCGCGACAACGACCCGGCCGTGGAGCCGATCGTCGAGATTTACCAGGGCGACCGCGATTCCTACGAGTACCAGGGCGCCCCGCGGGCCGGCCACGACCCCAAGGGCGACGAGATGCCGTTCGCCCTCGGCGGCTGGGAGCCGAAGGGCTTCATCAACAACGCCTTCGACAAGGGTTACCGGTTCGGCTTCGAGGCGTCGAGCGACCACTGGTCCACGCACATTTCCTACAGCATCGCCCTGGCGGAGAAGCACGATCGGGCCGGGATCCTGGACGCCTTCCGCAAGCGGCACAGCTACGCCGCCACGGACAACATCATCCTGGACGTGCGCAGCGGCGAACACGTGATGGGCGACGCGTTCCAGGCGGTCGGGGCGCCCGAGCTTGTCGTCCACGCCATCGGCACGGCCGACCTGGACGAGGTGGCGGTGCTGCGCGACAGCAAGGTGGTGGCCGTGCTGAAGGCCGAAGGCAAAGAGTGCAAGGCGAAGTGGACCGACCCCAAGCCGGAGGCCGGCAAGCACTACTACTACGTCCGCGTGACGCAGAAGGACAAGGCGCTGGCGTGGGGGTCGCCGATGTGGATCGACTCGGGGCCGTGAAAACGGGCGCGAAGGGGCGGCGCTACCGCGCCAGCTCGCGCAGGAGGTCCGCCCAACTCCGCCGTTCGCGCTCCGGATCGACCAGCGGGCGCAACCGCGAACACCATTCGCACAACGTCTGATAGAAGTCCGGGTCCGTCTCGGCCCGCCCCAACAGCCGGGCCAAGGCCGCTTCGTCGCCGACCGGGAAATAGCCCACATAGTCCTCGCCCAGCAACCCGACCGTGCCGGCGATGCGCGACGCCAGCACCGGCGTCGATGCGGCCAGCGCCTCCGAGACCACGTTGGCGCCGCCCTCCGACTCCGACGTGAGCGATAGCAGCCGGCTCCGCGCCAGCACGCGCAGCGCCTTCCAGCGCGGCATTTCCCCAAGCCAGCGGTAGCGCGGGTTGACGACCTCCTCTTCCCGCGCCCGCGCCGCCATGTCCTCGCTCAGGGCCGCGCCCAGGTGCAGCACCCGCACCCGCGACGACGGCGGAAGCAGCCGCGCCGCCAGGGCCGTGCGGAATGGGTCTTTCACGGGCCGCAAATGTCCCAGTACGCAGACCTCGAAATCGTCCGTGCGCGGGGAGGGCCGCACGCGCGGGGCGGCGACGGACTGGTAGACGACGCGGGCCTTGCTCCGAACCGCCTCCGGCAACTCCGTCACGGCCAGCGGCTGGAGGACGACCAGGCGCGTCGCCAGGTCCAGGGCGTGCCGGGCCTCCGCATGGGTGTGGATGGAGCCGTAAAGGTCGGTGCCGGTCAACGCCAGAACGAGCGGGCCGTCGGGATGGGCCGACCGATAGCGCTCCACCGACGGGAAACTGCGCAGCGCGTGCAGGGCAATCAACAGATCGCAGCGTTCGCCGCCGTAGTCCTCCACGACGGCGACGCGCCGCCCAGGCCGCGCAGGATGCGCGCCCAGCGCAGGGCGGTGACGCGGTTGCCCTTGCGCGAGCCGGGCGGCGCGGGCGTGACCAGACAGATTTTCATGGTCATGGGGCGCAGGTCCGGAAGCCGGCGAACACGTCGCGGCGGTCGGGCCGGTAGAAGTTGCGCCAGGTGTTGCGAAGGAGCCGGCCGCGCGTCGCCCAGCAGCCGCCGCGCAATACCTTGTGGTCGCCGAACCAGGGCGCCGAATACTCCTTGTACGGATCGGGCGTGAAAGCGGGATAGGGCGTGAAAGCGTCGGCCGTCCATTCCCAGACGTTGCCGATCATCTGCCGGCAGCCGCACGGGCTATCGCCGGCCGCGTGAGCCGATACCGCCGCGCAGCCGCCCGCCAGGCCGTCCAGGTTGGCCCGTTCCGGCGTCGGCGCCTCCTCGCCCCACGGAAAGCGTCGCTTCGGCGCCCCCGCACCGGACCACGACGCGGCCGCCTCCCACTCGGCCTCCGTCGGCAGCCGTCGGCCGGCCCAGCGACAATAGGCGTCGGCCTCATACCAATTGACGTGGATCGCGGGCTGATGCGCTTCCAGCGGGAGCCAGCGGTCGAAGTCGCGCCGCAGCCAGCCGCCCGCTTCGCGCCGCCAATAGACCGGGTGACCCGCCGCCGTCCGTTCGCGCCAGGCCCACCCCTCGGCGGCCCACAACTCGCGGCGGCGATAGCCCCCGTCCTCCACGAAGGCCGCGAACTCGGCCTGCGTCACCGGCGCGGGCGACGGCGAACGGCCGCAGCGCGACCGGATGAGACCACTTCTCGTTGTCGAAAACGAACGACGCTCCCGGTTCCGCGCCTAGCGGGAAGGCGCCCTTGGCCATGGTCGCATCGCCTTCCCAGGGCGCATCCGCGCCCGTCGGTATGGCGTCGCCGATTCCGGACAGGCGCGGGGCGGGATAGCCCAACGACTGGCGGGTGTAGGTGAACGCCTCGGCGTGCATGTCTTCGTGGAAAACGGCCAGCTGCGCGAAATAGGCGTCGTCGGGAGACCGCCGATGCTCCAGCCGTTCCAGCACCTGCTCTTCCACACCGGCCATGTAGCAGAGCGTCTTTTCGCGCGACGGCAGCGGCAGGTCCCAGCGGGTGTCGTGGGCCACGGCGGCGGAGTCGTACAGCGCGTCGGCGTCGGGACACAGGGAGGGTCGGCCGTCGGCGCGGCGCAGCACCCAGCGCTCCTGGAACCAGGCGACGTGGCCGATCTCCCATAGCGGCGGATTGACCGTCGGCAAGTGGGGGCCGAGCAGTTGTACGTCGTTCAGTTCGGCGATCAATTCGAGGGTGCGGCGGCGCGAATCGCGGACCCATGCGGCCAGGAGGTCCGGCGACGGAATCGGGTCGAGGGGATTCATGAAGCGCGTCCCGTCGAATGGAACGCGCCTGGCGCCCGAACCGCCCAGGCGTCGGGACGCGCCCACAGACGAAATTACGCCGGGAAGAGCTGCGCCGCCAGGGCTCCGGAAACCGGCGGGTTCCGCGCCGATTCGTCAGGGCCGCCGCCGCCGGACGAGCGTGATCTCGTTGCCGGCCGTGTTGTGTATGGCCTCGTCCATGAAGGTGCGAATGAGTAGAAGGCCGCGGCCGCTCGGCTTGAGCATGTTTTCCGGGTCGGTCGGGTCGGGCACGGCCGACACGTCGAAGCCCGGACCCTCGTCGCGGACCACGAAAACGGCCGCGGCCGCGTCCATGCGGACGTGGACGTGCAGCCGGCGGCCGGCGTAGGGCGCCTGGCGGCGGCGCACCGCGACCAGGCGCTCGAAGGCGCCGCCGTCCTGCTTCAGAGACGAGTCGAGTTCCAGGTTGCCGTGGTACAGCCCGTTCAGCAACGCCTCTTCCAGGGCGACGCCCAGGCGGATGCGGCCGTTCGAGTCGCACAGCCCCATGCGCACGGCATATTCCTGCAAATGCGCCGTCAGAAGCGGGACCAGGCCGGGGTCGTTTTCCAGTGAAAAACGACATTCCAGATCGCTGACGCATTCGAGCAGCGCCTGGCGCCGCCGGTCGATCCGGGCGGCCGTCAGTACCCGATCGAGCGTGTCTAGCAGCTCGCGCTCCAGGACTTTCTTGGAGACGTAGCCGGCCGCGCCCCCCTGCAACGCCTTTACGGCCGTCTCTTCGCTCCCCTCCGCGGTCATCAGCACGACGGGCGTCAGCGGGTGGCGGTCGCGGATCGCCTCCACCAGTTCCAGCCCGTCCATGCCAGGCATGAGCAGGTCGGTCACCACGGCCGCGCAGTTTTCGCGCCCGAGCACCGTCAGCGCCTCGCGGCCGTGGCAGGCGAACACCGCCCGGAAGCCTGGCCGTCGTTCCACCAGGCGGCCGACGAAGCGCCGCGCCGCGGCCGAGTCGTCCACCACCAGGACCGTCGTCAGGTCCTCGGCGGTCGTATAAGTCTCTTTTTCGCCGTTCGTCGTCAGCAAAGCCGTCATCGAAACCGTCTCCCCGAACCGGAGCCGAACCGGCGCGTCGCCGGTCCAAAGGGCGCCCCACGCGATTGCGGGACCGGATCGTTGTACGCGCCGGGCGCGCTTCCCCCAGAACTGTAGCACGCCGATTCGCCCGACATTTGCCGGACGAACGATTTCAGGCCGTCGGGGCCGTGGATTCGCGCCCGGCGGAATTGTCGCGCCGATAAATAAAACCAAATCTTCAATTCCCCCTGTTATTATGGGCCAGGCTGAATTCGTGTGGGGCGAACGCGACCGCAACGGTGCGGAGGGAGACGAGTGGACGACCAAGACGATATCCTCCACGAGTTCCGCGTCGAAAGTTACGAGAACTCACCTATGAGCACGCCGCATCAGCGCTGGGACGCCGACCTGTACGACGACAGCCACGCCTTCGTCTGGCGGCACGGGGCGTCCTTGGTGGAGTTGCTGGACCCGAAAGCGGGTGAACGCATTCTCGACCTCGGCTGCGGCACCGGACACCTCACCGCCCGGATCGCCGCCAGGGGGGCGAATGTCGTCGGCCTGGACCACTCGGCGGAAATGTTGGCGGAGGCGCGAACCGCCTATCCGGCCCTGCAGTTCATCCAGGGCGACGCCAGGGATTTCAGCCTCCCCACGCCGTTCGACGCCGTCTTTTCCAACGCCGTTCTGCACTGGATCAAGCCGCCGGAAGCGGCGGCCCGTTGCGTGTTCAACGCCCTGCGGCCGGGCGGCCGGTTCGTGGCGGAACTCGGCGGCCACGGCAACCTCCGGCGCGTGGAGGCCGCCATGAGCGCCGCGCTGGAAAAAACGGGGGTGCGGTCCGGCGGGTCGCCGATGTATTTCCCGCGCCTCTCCGAGTACGCGACGGTGCTGGAAACGGCCGGGCTGGAGGTGCGTTCCGCCCTGCTGTTCGACCGGCCGACGCCGTTGGAAGGCGACAAGGGCTTTCGGAATTGGGTGGAAATGTTCGGGCGGTGGGCGATGGAATCGGTCCCCGACGGCCGGAGCGAGGACTTCCTGAGCGCGGCGGAGGACGCGGCGCGGCCGGAACTGTACCGCGACGGCGGTTGGTACGCGGATTATCGCCGGCTACGGGTCGTCGCTTACCGCCCGACAGAGAATGGCGAGCGGGGGGCGTCGGCCCCCTGATTCCGCATCCCCTCGGTGATAGGATGATGAATCGGGGGCCGACGTCTACCCCTTTCAATGTGACTATAGTGGCGTCGTTCCCCTGAGGAGCCGGAAGCCATGTCGAAGCATTCTCTCCTCTGTGCCGCTTGCGTGCTGTTGCTGACGGCCGTCCCGCTTTATGCCGACGACGCCGAGGATCAGGCCGTCAAGGCCGTCGAGAAGCTCGGCGGCAAAGTGGTTCGGGATGACAAAGATCCTGCCCGGCCGGTCGTCGAGGTGGACCTTGAGCAAAGCGAGTCGGTGACGGATGCGGGGCTGAAGGAACTGGCCGCTCTCAAGGGATTGCGAAAACTGGTCCTGTTTTCGTGTGAAGGTGTGACGGATGCGAGCTTAAAGGACCTGGTCGTTTTTCCGAGGTTGCAGAGGCTGGACCTCGGCCTCACTAAGGTGACGGACATGGGTCTTAAAGACCTCGCCGGCCTTAAGGAACTACAGGCACTGAGACTCTCCTATACCAAAGTGACGGATGCCGGGCTGAATCAACTGGCCCCCCTAAAAGGGCTAAAAGAGCTGGAGTTGGACTCCACCGCAGTAACGGATGCAGGGCTGAAGGAACTCGGCCCCCTCAAGGGGCTGCAGTATCTGAACCTGGCTGATACCGCAGTGACTGACGCGGGAATGAAGGAGTTGGTCGCCTGTAAAGGGCTGCGCGGGCTAAATCTGGCTGTCACCAAGGTTTCCGCCGCGGGTCTGAAGGACTTAGCCGCCCTCAAAGGGTTACAGATACTGGAACTAATCAGTTGCAATGTGACGGTCGCAGGAATGAAGGAACTGGCCGCCTTCAAGAGACTGCAGAAGCTGGACCTCTCATACTCTAAGGTGACGGATGCAGGGCTGAAGGAATTGGCCGCGCTCCAGGGGCTGCAGAAACTGGACCTGGCTGGCACCGACGTGACGGACGCGGGCCTGAAGGAACTGGCCGCGCTCAAGGGACTGCGGATCCTGAACCTCAGTACCACAGGAAAAGGGGTGACGGACGCGGGCCTGAAGGGACTGGCCGCACTCAAGGGACTGCAGACGCTCGACCTCTCCTACACATGGGTAACGGACGCGGGCTTGAAGGAACTGGCCGCTCTGAAGGGGCTACATGAACTGGTCCTCAACAACACCGCGGTAACGGACGCGGGCTTGAAGGAACTGGCCGACCTCAAAGAACTGCGGTGGCTGCACCTCTTTAACACCGGGGTGACGGACGCCGGCGTCGCGGCCCTGCAAAAAGCGCTGCCCGACTGCAAGATCAACCGCTGACGCATCGCACGATCCACCCGGCGCTGCGGATCGCGTCATTTTCCGCTATCTTCCCCGAAGGCCGGTCGCCCCCGCAAGGCCGTGCGTCGGGAGGAGTCGTGGAAGTCGAGACGAAGGAATCGCCACGCGCCGAGTACCAGCGCCGGCTGGAGGACCGCCGCGTTCGCGCCGCCCGGCTGGCGCGGCGCGAACGGCTCATCGGCAACGGCCGCGTCGTCGTCTTCCTCCTCGGCATCGGCATGATCTATCCGGCCCTGGGAATGCACCTCTTCTCCGCCTGGTGGCTGATGGCGCCGGTCGTCGTCTTCTCGGTGTTGCTGTTCCTCCATGAACAGGTCACGCGCGACTGGCGGCGGGCCGGGCAGGCGGCGGCCTACTACCGCGACGGCCTGGCCCGACTCGACGGCGCCTGGAAGGGCCGCGGCCGGCCGGGCGCCCGTTTCCTCGACGAAAAACACCCCTACGCCGCCGACCTCGACCTCTTCGGCCCCGGTTCACTGTTCGAGCTGTTGTGTACCGCCCGGACGCGCACCGGCGAGGAAACCCTGGCCGGCTGGCTGCTCGCCCCGGCGGCGGCCGAGGAAATCCGCCAGCGTCAGGCGGCGGTTGCCGAGCTGCGGCCGCTGCTCGACCTGCGCGAAGACCTCGCTCTGCTCGGGGCCGATGTTCCCGTCGGCGTCGATCTCGACGCGGTGGCGGCGTGGGGCGCCGCCCCCCCCTCCCTTCCCTCCCCCCACGGGTGGGGGAGGGTGGGGGTGGGGGGCTGGCCGCGCTGGGTCGCCCTCGCCCTTTGCGTCGCGACGCTGTTCTTCCTGGCCGGCTGGGCCGCCGCGGTGTTCGATCTGCTCGATCCCAATAGTCTTTTGGGGGCGTTCTTCCTCCGGCGCGGTCCATCCCATTCCTCGTCGCGCTGGCCGTCGAAGGCGCCTTCGTCGGGGCGCTGCTGACGCGCGTGCGCCAGGTGCTAGAGGCGGTGGAGCGTCGCGGCCGCGACCTGGCCATGCTGGCGAGCGTCCTGGCCCGGCTCGAACGCGCCTCGTTCACGTCGCCGCGCTTGCGGGCGCTGCGGGCGCGGCTCGACGACCCGCACGCCGCCCCGCCGTCGCAGCGCATCGCCCGGCTCGGCAACCTCATCGACGTGCTCAACTCGCGCCGCAATCAGCTATTCATGCCCGTAGCCTATCTGCTTCTGTGGGGAACGCAGTGCGCCTACGCCTTCGAGGCGTGGCGGGCCGTCTCCGGCAAGGCGGTCGCCTCCTGGCTGCAAGTCGTTGGCCAGTTCGAGCGCTCTGTTCGCTGGCGTCGTACTCCTACGAAAACCCCGCCGACCCCTTCGCCGAGATCGCCGACGACGGCCCCTGCTACGAAGGCGAAAGCCTCGCCCACCCGCTGTTGCCCAAATGCGTCCCCAACGACCTGCGCCTGACGGGCGAGCTGCGCGTTCTGATCGTCAGCGGGTCGAATATGTCCGGTAAAAGCACCTTCCTGCGCACGGTCGGCGTCAACGCGGTCCTGGCCCTGGCGGGGGCGCCGGTGCGCGCCCGGCGGCTGCGGCTGTCGCCGCTGGCGGTCGGGGCGACGCTGCGCATCCAGGACTCGCTCCAGGAGGGCCGGTCGCGCTTCTACGCCGAGATCCTGCGCGTGCGGCAGGTGGTGGACCTGTCGCGCGGGCCGCTGCCGCTGCTGTTTTTGCTGGACGAAATCTTCGCCGGCACCAACTCGCACGACCGCCGTCTGGGGGCGGAGTCGGTGGTGCGCGGCCTGGTGGAGGCGGGGGCGATGGGGCTGGTGACGACGCACGACCTGTCGCTGACGCACATCGCCGACCAGCTCGGCCCGCGCGGCGCCAACGTCCATTTCGCCGACCACTTCGAGAACGGCGTCATGACCTTCGATTTCCGCCTCCAGCCGGGCGTGGTGCGGCACAGCAACGCCCTGGCGCTCATGCGGGCGGTCGGGCTGGAGGTTTGATGTGCCACTAACGTTTTGGCGAGCGGGGGGCGTCAGCCCCCTGATTTAGCGTAGCGCCGCGGAACAGGCGACGAATCAGGGGGCTGACGCCCCCCGCTCGCCATTATGATGTGGGGCAGACGGAACGCCTTCGTCCCGATAAAACCAACGACAACCACGATTCCCGCGGGAACCCAACGTCATGGCCGACACCGTTTTTTCCGTCCTCTGCGCCGTCGCCCTCCGGTACGTGGGGGCCGAGGGCGTCGATCAAATCGTCGCGCTCTGCGGCGACCACCTCTCCGACCAGGGGCAGCGGCTCACCAAGGCGCTGCGCGAATCCAACGAGCGGGCCTGGAAAGCCCTCGAAATCGCCCTGGCCGGCGAGACGCTCTGGAACCGCCTCGACCGGGGCGAGGAACGCGCCTTCCGCCAACAGCTCGTCGCCTACCTGAAGCAAATGCCGATCCCCGAACTCCAGGATAAGGAGCCGTTCCGCAAAAAGTGCCTGCGCGACCTCCACGACGCCCGCAAGAAGGCGCTGCTGTTCGGCCGGCTCGTGCCGGAAGAACTGGCCCGACGCGTCGGGCCGATGGCCGAACGCGCCGACCCGCAGGCGGTGTTGGCCGCTGAGAAGACGGCCCTCAACGACATCGCCGCGGAGTTCAAAAAGGCGAACCTCGACGGCCTCGCCTGGTTGCTGGAACAGCAGCCGCGGCCGGGGCAGTCGGTGCTGGTCGTGTCCGTGCGCTACTACTTCCGGCGGCGCGTCGAGGACGACGCGGAATTGGCCCGCCTGCTCCAGTTCACGGCGATGGAGAACCTGACGGAGGCCCAGCAGCAGGGCTTTCGCCAGCTCGATGAGGGGCTGAAAGTCCACGCCGAGCGCGTCGAGGAGGCCGTGGCCGGCCTGGCCGGGGCCGCGGCGGAAATGCGCGACGCCGCCCTCGATTTGCGGTCGGAAATGGAGCAGATGCACGGCGAACAACACGACTTCTGCGCCCGCGTCTTGCAGATGCTGGAGCGGCAGCAGATGCACCAGCGGCCGGTCCACGCCGGCGACAGCCTGTCCATCCGCACCGACCACGAGCGCCAGAAGGTGAAGGAGTTCCTGGACCAATATCGGGACATTCCAGAGGAACAAAAGCGCTCGGCCCCGGCCTTGCTCAACGGCCTGGGCAAGCTGCAGGTGGCGGTCGGCGACTACGCGGAGGCTCGGCAGGCGTTCACGCGGGTGGCCGAGCTGTCGCCCGACGCGGCCTCGTGCGCCGAGGGCCATTACAACGCCTACCGCGCCGCCCTGGAACAGGCGGGGGCCGGCGAAGGCCCCTACGCGGCCGCCCTGGCGGAACTGAAACTGGCGCTGCGCTTCGACGCGGAGCGGTTCGCCCCGTTCCCCCCGGACGAGTACGAGCCGACGCGCATCCTCGGGGCCGGCGGCTTCGGCGTGACCTTCCTGTGCAAGAAAAAGCTGACGGGGACCGACGTGGCGGTCAAGGCGCTCCAGACGGAGGGGCTGGAGATGGACGTGGGCGCGGTGTTGCAGGAGGCCAGCACGCTGGACCAGTTGCAGCACCCGGCCATCATCCGCCTGCGCCACTGCGGCTACGCCGGCGCCGGCCGGACGCGGCCGTTCATCGAAATGGAGTATTTCGAGAGTCAAACACTCGAAGAATACGTCAAGAAGAACGGCCGGCTGGCGACGGCGGACGTATTGGCGGTGGCCCGGCCGCTGGCGGAGGCGCTGCACGCGGCCCACGGCAAGGGCATCCTCCACCGCGACGTGAAGCCTGCGAACCTGCTGGTCCGCCGCGCCGGCGGCCGGTGGGAGGTGCGGGTGATCGACTTCGGGCTGGCGATGAAGCAGAGCCTTTTAGAGACCGAGGCGAGCAGCTCGCGCCGCAACCGCTCCATGACGGGGGCCGAGATCGCCGGCACGCGCCACTACGCCGCCCCGGAACAGCTGGGCGAGCTGCCGGGCGTGCGCGTCGGGCCGAAATCCGACGTCTACGGTTTCGCCAAGACGTGCTGTTTCGCCCTGTTCCAGAACACGGAGCCGACGCTGCGCGAATGGGACAAGGCGCCGCGCGACTTGGGCAAGCTTCTCAGCGATTGCATGGCGCGTTCGCCCAACGATCGGCCGTCGGGTTTCGCCGAGGTGCTGAGGCGGCTGGACGAGTTCATGACGCCGGTCGAGGCGATCCCGCTGACCCCGATAAAACCGCCGACCGCCCGACCAAAGCCGCCGCCCGTCCAGCCGAGGCCGCCTGAACGCCCTTTGTTTAATGCTCCCGCGCCTCTGTTCGACCCCAAGCCGCGGCCCGTGCCGCCCGTCCGGCCGATCCGTGACCTGCCGGGCGACGAGCCGTTGTCGGCGATCCCGGTGCGCAAGTCGAAAATCCCCGACGCGCTGCCGGCGGTCAAGTCGTCGCCGCGCCTGCCGAAGCCGGCGCCCCCGCCGCCGGCGCGACCGGCGCCGGAGGCGGTGCGGGGGCCGGCCCTCGCCCTGATCATCTTGGCCGTCGTGTCCGTGGTGGCGAATATCGGCTGGATTTTCGCCACCCTCTATTACGCCCAGGACGACCCCACGGTCGCACAGGAGGCCGGGATTTGCATCCTGATGTATGGCGTCTTTATTGTGGCGAGCTTGTTCACGGCGGCGTCGGGCGCCCTGATGCTGATGCGCAAGGCGTTCATCGTGTCGCTGGTCGGCTGTTGCGTGGCGATGCTGCCGATCGGATTTTGCTGCGTCGGCGGCCTGCCGATCGGCGTCTGGGGCCTGATTACGTTGCTGCGGCCGGAGGTTCGCGGCACGTTCACCTGACGGCGAGTTGAATGACTGTCGGCGCGACGAACAGTACAATGCCCGGCGGCGTCCCACTCGCCCAGGCGAGACGCCGCCGAGTCATCGGAGGCGCCCGTGGACCCGTCGCTTCAGCTGCTGCTTCAGCGCATCGACCGCCTCTCCGACGAGTTCCGTGAACTGCGCGAAGGGGTCCACAAGGCCGTCGCCGTGGCTGACCTTGACCCGGAAATGGCCCTGACGCGGGCCCGCAAGGTGCTGGAATACATCGTCCGGGAGGTTTTCGAGCGGCGGCTGAAGGAGCCGGCCGGCACCCGGCCGTTGGAGAACCTGTTGCAGCGGCTGGTCAAGGAAGGCCACATGCCGCCGCGACTGGAGGCCTACGCCAGCGCCATCCGCATCCTGGGCAACGTGGGTACGCACCGTTTCGGCGAGAACGTCACGGCGGCGGACGTGCATCATTCGCTCGCCCAGCTGATGCCGATCCTGGAATGGTATTTTGAAGTCGAGCGTCCCGAGGCGAAGCTTGCGCGGCCGGAGCCGCCGCTTCCTCCCAAGGCGCCCGCGCCAATCGAGCCGCCGAAGCCTCCGCCCGTTTTCCCGGTCCCGCTTCCCGCAGTCGAGCCGCCGAAGCCTCCGCCCGTTGTCCCGCCGGCGCCTTCCGCGAAGGACGCGCTCAAGGCGCCCGGCGTCGCCCTCTACCTGTTCGGTCTCCTGGCGCCGATAGGCACTTTAGCCATCTTCGCGATCTGGATACCCAGGCCGGACCTCCTCCTGCTGTGCATCTGTTTCGGCTCGGTCGTGAGCGGCGGCGGGGCTGGCGTGGCCGGTTACAACATGCAGCATCGGCAGTGGTTCGTCCGCTGCGTCGTCGGGTGTGTGCTGACGATGCTGCCAATAAACATCTTCTTTATCGTCGGCCTGCCGATCGGCGCCTGGGGCTTGATGACGCTGTTACGGCCGGGGACGCGCGACATCTTCACCTGCTGACGGCGGCTGGCCGATCCGCTGGGCGCCGTTACAATGATGATTCGTTTCGCGTCGGGTCGGATATCACGGGAGGGCTGTCATGGGATACAACCGGAGCGGCACGCGGCGCACCCAGCGGATGAAGCGGGCCAAGAAGCAGGAGGAGCGGTTGGCGAAGAAAGCGGCCGCGGCAGCCGATACGTTAACGGGGAAAACGGAAGACGCGCCGGCGTCGCCGAAGGGGTAATGCCAACGGCGAGCGGGGGGCGTCAGCCCCCTGATTCTTCATCGGTTCCGAGGCGCTACGCTAGATCAGGGGGCTGACGCCCCCCGCTCGCCTAATTTCCAGCAGGAGGCGCGCATGGCGGCGAGCAAAACCGTGGTCGGCGTCCCCAACGAGATCAAGACGCACGAATCGCGCGTGGCCCTGATCCCGGTCGGCGTCGAGGAGCTGACGCGGGCCGGCCATCGCGTGCTCATCCAGTCCGGCGCCGGCCTCGGCAGCGGCATCAGCGATCGAACAGTACGCCGAACTGGGCGCCGAGATCGTGCCGAGCGCCGAGGCCGTCTGGAAAGACGCCGACCTCATCGTCAAGGTCAAGGAGCCGCTGCCGGTCGAGTGGCCGCTCATGCGGCCCGGTCAGGTCGTCTTCACCTACTTCCACTTCGCCGCCGACGAGAACCTGACGCGGGCCGTCATGGCGTCTGGCGTCACGGCCGTCGCCTACGAGACCATCAAGGACGCCCGCGGCAACCTGCCGCTGCTGACGCCGATGAGCGAGGTGGCCGGGCGCATGAGCATCCAGGAAGGGGCGAAATATCTCGAAAGGCCGTTCGACGGCCGCGGCATCCTGCTGGGCGGCGTGCCGGGCGTGCTGCCGGCCAACGTGGTGATCCTCGGCGGCGGCGTGGTCGGCGCCAACGCGGCCAAGGTGGCGGCCGGCCTCGGCGCCAACGTCACCATCCTCGACGTCAACCTCGACCGCCTGCGCTACCTCGACGACGTGATGCCGCGCAACGTCACCACCCTCTACAGCGACCGCCACAACATTCTCGACGGCCTCAGCCGGGCCGACCTGCTGATCGGCGCCGTGCTCATCCCCGGCGCCAGGGCGCCGCACCTCGTCCGCAAACAGGACCTCAAAAGGATGCCGCCGCGGGCCGTCATCATCGACGTGGCCATCGACCAGGGCGGCTGCGTCGAGACCTCCCGCCCGACCACGCACAGCCAGCCGACTTACATCGTCGACGACGTCGTGCATTACTGCGTCACCAACATGCCCGGCGCCGTCGGCCGCACCAGCACCTACGCCCTGACCAACGTGACGCTGCCGTACGTGCTGCAACTCGCCCATAAAGGATTCGACAAGGCGGTGGCGGACAACCCCGCGCTGCGCGAGGGCGTCAACATTCATCGGGGCAAGGTGACCAACCCGGCCGTGGCGGCCACGTTCGGCTTCGAGTGCGCGGCCGGTTGACCGACCTCGCCCTCTTCACGTCCTTCCTTCCCACCATCGGCGCCGAAATTGCACGCTTCACGTCGGAATAGCGTGTTTTCGATGAACGCGCAAGTCCCTTCTGATGCATTGTTCCATAGATGGGAGGGCGACAGGCCGCCCCCACCGAGGAAACCTCGATCGAGGCGCCATCCTCTTGACGGACTGAGGCCGGGTTGGCGACGGGAGCCGTCCGATGAGTACCGCCGCCGCACCGACCCCGGCGTCGCTGGTCGCCGACGAACTTCTATCCTATTTGCAGATCCGCAAAGGTCTTGGCGGCCTGAACTACCTCAAGGCCCCAAACGCCGTGCCCGACGGCTGGGAAACCTACGTCTACCGCCTCCAGCTGCACGGCCGGCGGCCGCTGCCGGCCTCGCTGCGCCGGTCTCTCGTGCTGCGCGTCTACGCCGGGCCGGAAGGGTTGCCGCGGCTGCGGCGCGACTGGGACTTGCAACACCGACTCGCCAAGCGGCGTTTTCCGGTCGCCCGGCCGGTGCTGGCGGAGGAAAACGCTTGCTTCCTGGGCGGGCCTTTCTTGCTCATGGAATGCGTCGAGGGCGAAATGCTGCTCGACCGCCTTCAACGCGACTGGTTCTCGCTGATCTGGGCGCCGGCGCGGATGGCGGCGGTCCACGCCCGACTCCATCAGACGACGCTTGAAGAACTGCGGTTGCGGTCCCCCGACCGGCCGTTCCTCGAACGGCAGCTGGAAGCGCTCCATGCGGCCGTACACGATTACGACCTGCGCGGACTGGCGGCCGGCGTGGACTGGCTCCGCATCCACCGCCCGTCGGCGGCGGAGTCGCCCCGCCTCTTGCACCTCGATTTCCATCCGAAAAATCTGATTCTCAATGACGGCCGCTGCACCGTGCTGGACTGGAGCGAATCCGACGTCGGGGACCGCCATGCGGACGTGGCCGTGGCGCTGCTGATGATCGACTCGGCCCCCGTGGAGGAGGCGCCGTGGTACAACCGGTTGATGCTGCCGGTCGGCCGGTCGATAACGCACTGGGTTTACAAGGGCGCCTACCGCCGGCGCCTGCCCCTGGACCGCGACCGGCTGCGCTACTATCAGGCGTGGGCGGCGTTGCGGCGGCTCTGCTGGTACGGCAGCTGGCTGCGGGCCGGGCCGCGGGTCATGGGTTATAAGCCCTGCGCCGCGCGGCGGGTGCGGCCGGGCCACGTCGCCGACCTGGAACGCTACTTCCGGCGCCGTACTGGGGTCGCGGTGCGGCTGGGATTGCCCGCTTCGGCGCCCCCTTGCGACGATACCGGAATGCCGACGCTTCGCTGAGGCTACAAGCGCTCTTGCTTTTTCCCGGTGAACTGGTGTACCCTGCCGTGGTTGTCCGCCGCGGACGCCGGGGCCGATTCCATGAGCGCCGTTTTCCCGCCGCCCACCATCAAGGTCTTCACCGTCGGCGAGCTGACGCGCGCCATCAAAGGCCTTCTCGAAGACGCCTACACGCCCGTCTGGGTCGAGGGCGAAGTCTCCAACCTGGCGCGGCCCAGCTCCGGTCACCTCTACCTCACCCTCAAGGACGAAGACGCCCCCCTCAAGGCGGTGATCTACCGAGCCGTCGCCCTGCGCATGCGCTTCGACCTCATCGACGGAATGCGCGTCATCGTGCGCGGCCGGCTGACCGTCTATCTGCCACGCGGCGAGTATCAATTGCAGGTCGAGGAGGTGCAGCCCAAGGGCGTCGGCCCGCTCGAACTCGCCTTCCGTCAGCTGAAGGAAAAACTGTTCACGGAGGGTTTTTTCGACCCGGCCCGCAAGAAGAAGCTGCCGCGCATCCCACGGCGCATCGTCCTCGTCACCAGCCCCACCGGCTCGGCCGTGCGCGACATGCTGGAGATTCTGTCGCGGCGCTGGCCGGCCGCCGAGGTGTGGGTCTGTCCGGTAAAGGTGCAGGGCGACGGGGCGGCCCGCGAGGTCGCCGACGCGATCCGCCGGCTCAACCGGCTGCACGCCTCCGGGGCGGCGTCCATCGACGTGCTGATCGTCGGCCGCGGCGGCGGCAGCCTCGAAGACCTCTGGGCCTTCAACGAGGAGCCGGTCGCCAGGGCGATCTTCGCCTCGCGCATCCCGGTGGTCAGCGGCGTCGGCCACGAAGACGATCTCACCATCGCGGATTTGGTGGCCGACCTGCGCGCCCTAACGCCCAGCGAGGCGGCGGAGAAGGTGACGCCGGATCGCGCGGCCGTGCTGGACTGGCTGGAAAGGCAGGAAACGCGATGGCGCGGTCTTCTGGTAAAGCAGCTGGAAGCGGCCCGCACCCGGTTGTCGGACCTCGCCGGCCGTCGCTGTTTCACGGCCCCGCTGGAGCGCGTCCACGACGAGGAACGCCGGCTGGACGACTGGAACGAACGCCTCGAAAGGGCCATGCGTCAGCGGCTGGAGACGGCCGGCCGGCGGCTGGAGTCGCTGGCGGCGCGGCTGGAAAACCTCAGTCCATTGAAGGTGCTGAGCCGGGGCTACAGCCTGACGCTCAAGGAAGCGGACCTCGCGGTGGTTCGTTCGACGGGTCAGGTCCGTCCCGGCGACCGGCTCGTCAGCCGGGTCGGCGACGGCCGCATCGTCAGCCGCGTGGAAGAAACGTCCGGAAGCGACTCAACCGCAACCCCATTGGAAGCGACGCCATGACCGATCCCCTTCCGTTCGAGGAAGCCCTCGTCGAGCTGGAGCGCACCGTGCGCGATTTGGAGGACGGCCGTCTCGGCCTGGACGACGCCCTGGTGCGCTACGAGCGCGGCGTCGGCCTCATCAAGGACTGCCACGCCCGCCTCCGGCAGGCCGAGCAGCGCATCCTCCTGCTCACGGGCGCCGACGACGACGGCCGACCCATCCTCCAGCCGTTCCAGCACGAGGCGACGGCCGTCGTCAAGGGGGACCCGGCCCGCCGGGTTCGCAAGAAGCCGGACGAGACGGCGTGACCTCTGCCTTTTTGTCATTTGTCAATCGAGAGCAAAAGGGGTCGGCAGCCGATCAATTGACTTCCCACCCCTTTGGGCGCCCGGACGGGCCGGGCGCGGGTTAACTCTCCATTCGGCCCCAAACGCCCGTGCCCATGTCCGGCATGGACATGGGCACGACCGGCGTGGCCGGGAAGGGATGCGCCTGCAACTCGTCGGTGCGCGGACGTTCGGTGCGCGGCTCCCCCGTCAGGTCCGGGGGCTGATTCTTGCGCACCCCAAGTAAGATTTTTTCGACCAGTTCCCTGAGCCGCTGCACCGCGTCCAGCTTGCAGACGTCGCCAAGATGGGGCCGCGCCTGCTTCTCGACCGGGGCCGTTTCCGCTTTCCCTTCGGCAACGTTCGTCGTCCGCGACGGGCTTGCGGCGACCGCCGGGGCGGCCTCCGTGTTCGTCGGCTCTCCAGGCTTTACCGTCGCCACAGGGTCGGCGACCGGGGCGACGGCGGTAAACCAGGTGGTCCCGGCGCCGAGGACGCATAGCGCCATGACGGCCACGGCGGTCAGTTTTAACTTCGCCAGTTGCATGGCGGCCAGTCCGCCGGCGGCGCCGTTGGTCGCCAGACGCATGGCGGCCCGCAGCGTCGAGTCGATCAGGAAGAACGGCAACACCGACGCCGTATTCCGAACCGGGGAACGCAACGCCGGCCCCGCCAGCACGGCCGTGGCGTCCATGTCCCGGCGAATCAGCCGGGACCGTAGCATTTCCCGGCGCGGAACAGCCGGGCCTTGACCGTGCCGACCGGCCAGCGCAGCTGTTCGGCCGCTTCCTCGTTGGTCTTGCCTTCCAGGTAGCAGAGGACGACCGGCGCCCGGTACTTCTCAGGCAGGCGGCGGATTTCTTCGTGCAGAATCGGACGGAGGTCGTGGTTGATCGGCTGGGCGGCGGTGGGAACGGTAGCGAGGTCGTAGCCCGGACGTTCCAGCGTGCGCCGCCGTTCCGCCCGGCCGCGAAGACGCGCCGCCACTTTGTAGGCGACGCCGTAGAGCCAGGCGCTCAGCGACGGCCGTTTGCGGATGGAACCCGCGTTGCGCACCAGCACCAGAAATGCGGCCTGGAAGGCGTCTTCCGCTTCCTGCACGTCGCGCAACATTTGCCGGCAAAGACAGAGCACCATCGGCCCGTGACGGACCATCAAAGCCGCGAAGGCCGGTTCGTCGCGATGGGCCACGAAATGATCCAGCAGCTGCGCGTCCGTCTGCGACAACGCGGCCTGCAAACCGGACAGCCGGCCCATGCGTCGGATCACGTCGCCCAGAGGTTCCGTAGCCACGCGCACCGTCCTCCCGGTTGGACCGTCTCCGACATTAGTACA
This sequence comes from uncultured Planctomycetaceae bacterium, assembly GCA_963813925.1. GTDB lineage: Bacteria > Planctomycetota > Planctomycetia > Gemmatales > Gemmataceae > UBA4732. Next base: position 165,907 of record CAWFBG010000011.1, on the reverse strand, counting down.
TCGGCCGGCGGTTTCGGGTTCAGTTTTAAAAGAATGAAGCGCCGACGAGATTTTGGACCGCGCCCCTCGCTTGCGCTTCGGGTTAGTGTCACACTAACCCGAAGCGCAAGCGAGGGGGAAGGTTCCACGTCTCGCCCGCACTCGGGGCTGGTCAAGACAGACCACGCCGATCAGCCGTTCACTGATCCACGTCCTTCTTGAGCAGTACATAGGTAAGACCGCCCTTCGGCGATTCCACCTGGAGCATCACGCCCTTGTCCAGCGACTCCTTGGACAGTTTGTCTTTGAGATCGGAAGCGCCGGTGACGGGCTGCTTTTCCACCTTGGTCACCAGGACGCCGCGACCCAGGCCGGCCTGGGCGGCCGCCCCTTCGCGGTCCACGTCGGTCAGCAGGGCGCCCTTTTCGCCGTCCTTGTAGCCCAGGCCTTCCGCCAGCTTCGGCGTCAGGTCCACGGCCTCGGCCCCGATCTTGTTCAGTTCGACCGCGTCCTTGAAAGAGTCCGGCATCTGCGGCCGGGCCACCTTTTCCGTGCCGAAGTCCGGCGGCTGCTCGTCGATCGTCACCGACAGGTTTTCGGACTTGCCGTCGCGGACCACCGACAACTCAACCGGCTTGCCCTTGGGAAGCACGGCCACCGCCGTTTGCAGACTTCGCATGTCGTTGACCGGCTTGCCGCCCAGCGCGGTGATGACGTCGCCGGCCTGCAAACCCGCCTTGGCCGCCGGCGCGTCCGCGAACAACTTGCTCACGATGACGCCGTGACCGTCCTTGACGCCCAGGTGGGCCGCCAGGTCGGCGCTGTCGATCTCGTCGATGCCGATGCCGAGGTAGCCGCGGTGGACGGCGCCGTTATTTTCCAGCGCGTCCTTGACGGTTCGGGCGAGGTTGGAAGCGACCGCCAGGCCGATGCCCTGGAAGCCGCCGCTGCGGCTCTTGATGGCCGAGTTGATGCCGATCACCTTGCCGTCCATGTTGATGAGCGGGCCGCCGCTGTTGCCGGGGTTGATGGCGGCGTCGGTTTGCAGGAAGTCCTCGTACATGTTCATGTGGAGGTTGCGGCCCTTGGCGCTGATGATGCCGGCCGTCACCGTGCCGGCCAGGCCGAACGGCGCCCCGACCGCCAGCACGCGGTCGCCGACTTCCATCTCATCGCTGTTGCCGAACTCCAGATAAGGCAGCGGCTTATTGGTCTTGATACGGACGATGGCCAGGTCGGTCTTGGGGTCGCTCTTGATGTCGTGGGACACGAACTTGCGGCCGTCGTTCAGTTCGACCACGACCTCATTGGCGCCGTCCACGACGTGGTAGTTCGTCATGACCACGCCCTTGGGGTCCACGATGAAGCCGGAGCCGAAACCGAGCGTGCCGTCTTCCGGGGCCTGGTCGCCGTCGTCGGGCTGCAGCTGGAAGAACTTGCGCAGGTCTTGCGGGACCTGGGGCTGGTCGTCGTCCTGCTGGGCTTTGTGCCTGGGTTGCTTGGCTTTGATCGTGGTCTTGGCGCGCGACTCGATGCTGACGACGGCCGGCAGCACCTTTTTGACGATGTCGCGGTAGGAAGTCGGCACTTTGGCCGGGGGTTCGGCATTGACGGCGGGCGGCGGGGCGGCGACCGCGTGCATCGGGTTGGGGGCGTACCAGGCGGCGCCGACCGCCAGCAGGGCGCCGAGGCCGAGAGAGGAAAGGGCAAGAGACCATCGTCGCATGGTCAGGAAACCTCCTGTGAGCAGACATCGAATCGGACGCGAACCGCCACCGCGGCGGGGGCGCCCATTTCAATAGGGATCTGGTGAAAGGGAGGCCCGTCGGGCCTCCCTATGTATCATACGCGCGAGGAAGCCCGCAAGATTCGGTCGAAACCGAAAAAATTAGGTGTATGGGTCCCTCGGTCGTATTGCTTCGGTCCCTCCGTGCGGAAAATGGCGCCTGGATTCATCGGCGGTACGGGACGCCGCCGCCGCCGTGGGCCTGTGCGCCCTTCGCCGGCCGTTCGCGGAATCGCCCGTTTGCACGAACCCTCCCCCGGACGGGCGGCAACGGATTGAACGAATGCTCCGAATGGCGGGACGGCGTCGGCCGCCCCATCCCCTCTATTTTCCCATTGGATATTCTTAGACTCTTCGCTTCCCTTGGACGCCGTTCGATGTTCTATTGTACAAGTGTCGCCGACAACCGTGAGGCCCGCGATCGGCACCGACTTCCGCCCGGTGGGCGCGGCAGACCTTTGGAGGGAACCACATCAGGCAAATGAGACGGACTTCCCCTCTGTCGCTCAACGGGCGCCGGCCGCCGTGACGAAATAAACGGCGGACGAAGTCCGGGGGATCGCCGACGGCTACCGACCTCGCGGCCTCGCGGCACACTGTATAATATTACAGTATGCACCTGTGCAGATGTCGTTCGAGCCGGAGGCGGTCATGACCCAAACCATGCAACGCGACCTGTTCGGCCTGGACGAACCGCCGGCGCCTCCCATCGCCGGCCTGTTCGCCGACGTCGTTTTCGACCGTCCGCTGGACCACGCCTTCACCTACGCCGTCGGCGACGACCTCAAGGGGTCCGTCGGCGTCGGCAAGCGCGTCCGGGCGCCGTTCGGCCGCGGCGACCGCACCACGGTCGGCTACTGCGTCCGCGTCACGGAGACGCCGCCGCCGCGGCCGGTCAAGGAACTGACCGCCGTCCTCGACGACGAGGCGCTGCTGGACGACAACCTGATGCGTCTGACGCGCTGGATGGCCGATTATTACCTTTGCGGATGGGGCCAGGTGCTGAATGCGGTGGTGCCGTCCGGCGCCCGCAACCAATCCGGTACGCGCGTGCGGGCCTTCGTCGAGGCCGCGCACGGCGTCGAGGCGCCGCCGCGGCTGCCGCCCAAGCAGGCCGCCGTCCTGCAACATCTGCGGCAGGCGCGCGTGCCCGTCGAGGTGCGCGAGCTGTCGCGGCGGCTGCGCTGCGGCGCCGGCGCCGATCGACGCCCTGCTGGCGAAGGGTCTTATTCGCCGCCACACTCGCCGCGTGGACCGCTTCCTCGATTCCATCGACGAGCCGGCGGCGCCGGATGGGCCGATCGTGCTCAACGAGGACCAGATGCGGGTCTGGGCGACGCTGGAGCCGGCGCTGCACCAGGGCGGGTTCCACGCTTTTCTGCTGCACGGCGTCACCGGCAGCGGCAAGACGGAGATCTATCTGCGGGCCATTGAGGAGGTGGTGCGCCAGGGCAAGGAGGCGCTGGTGCTGGTGCCGGAGATCAGCCTGACGCCGCAGACCATCGCAGCGCTTCCGCGGCCGCTGCGGCGAGATGGCCGTGCTGCACAGCCACCTCGGCGACGCCGAGCGCGGCGGCCACTGGCGGCGCGTGGCGGCCGGCCAGGTGCAGGTCGTCGTCGGCGCCCGCAGCGCCGTGTTCGCGCCGGCCCGCAAGCTCGGCCTCATCGTCATCGACGAGGAACATGAAAACACCTTCAAGCAGGAATCGACGCCGCGCTACCACGCCCGCGACGTGGCGGTGATGCGGGCCCGGCTGGAAAACATCCCGATCCTGCTCGGCTCGGCCACGCCGTCGCTGGAGAGCTGGCACAACGCCCAGCGCGGCCAGTACACGCTGTTGACGCTGCCGCAGCGCGTGCTCGACCGGCCGCTGCCGCCGGTGACGCTGATCGACCGCCGCCACGACGAGCCGCGCCGCGGCCGCTTCCCGGCCCTGAGCGGCGGTCTGGAAAGGGCCATGCGCGAGGCGCTGCGCGAAGGCGGCCAGGTGATCCTGCTGCTCAACCGTCGCGGCTTCTCCACGCACATCCATTGCCCCTCGTGCGGCCACGTCGAGACGTGCCGCTTCTGCGACCTGGCGCTGACGTATCACAAGCAGCGCGACGTCATGCTCTGCCATTACTGCGGCTACGAACAGGAGCCGCCGAAGAATTGCCCGCTGTGCGGCCAGGCGGCCGTGCGCTATCAGGGACTCGGCACGGAGAAATTGCAGGCGGAGATCGAGGAGCTGTTTCCGAACTACGTGGTGCGGCGGATGGACAGCGACACCATGCGTCGGCCGGGCAGCCACGGCCGCGTCTTGGCGGCGTTCCGCGAGGGGCTGATCCACATCCTGCTGGGCACGCAGATGATCGCCAAGGGGCTGGACTTCCCCAACGTGACGCTGGTGGGCGTGGTCAACGCCGACGTGGGGCTGCACGTCCCGGACTTCCGCTCGGCGGAGCGGACGTTCCAGTTGTTGTCGCAGGTGTCGGGCCGGGCGGGCCGGGGTCCGCGCGGCGGCCGGGTGTTGGTGCAGACGTTCACGCCGGACCACCCGTGCATCGCGCTGGCGGCGGCGCACGACTACGCCGGCTTCACGGCGGCGGAGCTGATCCATCGGCGGGCGCACAACTACCCGCCGTACCAGCGGCTGGCGCGGGTGATCGTGCGCGGCCGCGACCAGCAGGCGGCGGGGGAGTTCGGCGAACGGTTGGCGGGGGCGTTCCAGGCGGCGTTGAAGGCGATGGCGGAGAAGGGGCCGGCCGAGGTGCGTCTGCTGGGGCCGGCCGAGGCGCCGGTGTTCCGGCTGAAGGGCTACTTCCGGTATCATTTTCAGCTGCAATCGCCCAGCCCGGCGACGCTGCATCAGCTGCTTGCGGGCGGTGCTGCCGACCCAACGGCCGCCGACGGGGGTGGAATTTACGCTCGATGTGGATCCGTTTAATATGTTGTGAGCGGCGTCGCGGGGCGGCCTGGCGCCGCGCCCGCCCGGCGGGATACAGTACTTCCGTTGCCGATGGCGGCGGAAGGAGGTCTGTATGAGCGAATTGACGCTGGAATCTCTCGCAAAACGGGTGGCCGCCCTGGAGGCCGTCCTGGCGGCGAAAGGGCCGAGCCGTTCTCCGAAAGATTGGCGCAAAGTGGTGGGTATGTTCCACGACAGCGACTTCATGCGCGGTGGATGAGGAGTGCCTCCGTTCGCGCGAACTGGAGCGCGAGGCGGCCCGCGCCGAGGTGGGGCAGGAATGATCCTCTCGGCCCGGCCGAGGCGCCGGTGTTCCGGCTGAAGGGCCACTTCCGGTGTCATTATCGGGTGCAATGCCCCAGCCCGACGACGCTGCATTAGGTGCCGCGGGCGCCTGCAACTGCTCCCGAGCAGGCCGACGCCGATTTCCCCCTTACCGTCCCCGCTTTCACCCTCATTCCGCCGGAATCCACGACATCGTGAGGACGACCACCGTGACCTTCGGGTTCTTTTTTGAAGCGGTCTTGGCGTCATCCAGCGTGTTCACCTTTGCGAACGGTTCGAGATCCTTGGCTAATCCGCCGCCGGTGACATAGCAATTCCTAAGCACTATGTGTACCTCCTTCGGGCTAAGCCTGTTTGTGGCATCGTGGGCAAAGGCGGTAGTGCGCATGCCCTGCTCCCCCCGCTTTCCCGCGTCCCCCGCTGTCACCGTTACCCGATCCGGTCCGGAACCGGCGATACCGGCTCCCGGGAGGGTGTACCCTAATACGGGCTCGAAACCGTGCTCACCCTCGTTGCGCTTTTCGAGCAGGAGAAGTCGTCCCTTCTTGATTTCTCCCGCCTTCCATGAGTCCCATTTGGCGGTGACCGACTGGAGCGTCCTCACTTCCCCGCCGGTAATCAGCAAGACCTCGGCGGTAAGTGCGTGCGCGCCCTGGATTTTCAAGTTGAATATCCAGCCATCGTATCCATCCCCGAACGTGAACATCGGACCTTGGTCCAAGTCGGCCGATACCGATACGAACGGCCCCGAGCCCGCCCGTGCGGGATTTGCCGAACCCGGCAGCAACAGCCAGCCCGCCAGCAGCAGGACAGTCCACATGAACGTGTGTCGATGCATTGTTCTTTCCCTTCGTGAAGAAGAACGCCACCGTGTCCACGTCAATGGCGACGATTCTTCCCTCGTTCCCCTTTTCCACTTGGACACGAACGGCGCGTTCGTACCACTCCTCGCCGCGTCGCGCGTGCTCTTCTTTCGTGTAGTGAGGCTGGCGAATGGTCATCAATCGCTTCCTTTCCGCGGCGCCTCTGTTTGTTCCGGCTGAAGAGTGGCAATGCTCCTCGTTCCTTCTGCAATCGACCAGCCCTTTCCGGCTTCCCGGTCGATCATTCCGTTTCCCTCTGAAGCCGGTTCCGTCTCGGTCCTCAACTCCAGTTTCTGTTCCGAGGGAGTGTTTGTGAACGCAACTCGGAACTTCGCCGGCGGATTCGTACCTACCGACAATTCCCCTTGCCCCCCGTAGGGCGAAACCGAATTCGGGATTCGTTCGTTGCACAGCACAGCGATGCGGGCGAGGATCGCCCGAAAGACTGACTTGCGGAGCGGTACATCCGTCGCCTCCTCCGAGTTGCCAGTTACGTAGCTAATCCGGCAGCGGTCGGCTTGCCAGTCGAGTCGTAGACCCTGTTCCGGGCACAACCTCAACAGGTCATCGACCAGGCTGACGATGCCGCGGATGGGATGTTCGAATGGGCCGCGTAAACCTTCTGTAAGTTGTGCGGTCGTGTTCATGGGCACTCAACCTCGTGGTGGTGTCGTCCGGTACATTCACCGCCAATGTAGCCGGGCCGCCTTCTCTGTACCACCCGCCGTGTTCTCCTACCGCCGCCCTCCGCATTACCACTCCGGTCACACCCAAAACATCACGCCCGCCCGTCCTCGCGCCTCTTGATTTGCCCCAGCTGCTTGCCGAACGCCAGGATCGCTTTCGCGTCCACGAACCGATCCGACGAGCCGCCCAGCATGGCCGTCACCGCGTCGAAATCGACGGTGCGATTTCTCCTTCCGCCCTCCGAGACGCCGTCGCGGATCAGCGAAGGCGGCAGGTCGTCCATGCCCCAGGTGCGACACACCTCGTACCCCTGAAGGATCACCAGCCGCTGATTCGTCGCCACCAGCCGGGTGAAATAGCCGCAACAGAGGCCGAGCAAGATGATCGACCCCAGGACCACGCCCGCGGCGACCAGCACGGCCGGCAGCACCATCGGCGGCCACATCTCGGCGAACAGCCAGCCCGTCGCCGTCAGCACCACGCCGAAACCGAGCGCGGCCAGAAACAGACTGATGTGGGTGACGTATCGCTCCCACGACGGGTTGAACCGCGGGCCGCGCACCCAGGCCACCTGCTCGTCGTTCCGGAGAAGACGGCGGGCCAGCCACGAGGGCAGCGGCGAACTTCGTCCCACAAGAGTAGGCGGGCGGGCGTCGAAGGCATCGGTCTGAAATCGGTCGGACATGGGGCCGCTCCCAAAGGGACGCCACAACGGGCCGTCGGCAAAGCCGGCCCGAAACAGGAAGAGAGACATGGATGATTGTCGCGGGTCTGGCGGCGCCGTGCAAGCGCGTACCCGCGGTAGGTGTTCGACAGAACAGGCAGGTACAGATCTTCACGTCGGGATGCGCGGGGAATCGTGTCGAAGGGGACGCGCCAGTCGTGGCGGCCGTCCGCCGTCGCGGATTGGTTAAAGAATCTGCGATCGCGTTGGCATCGCCGTCCGCCGGGTTTAGAATTGCGAGCTTAGCCACGAGAGCATTCCTCTCCTGACCTCGCTTTTCGCGCCACCATTCGAGGATCGGTGTACGTCGTGGTGAAACCGCTGACGATCGTTCGGCGCGAGTTGACGACGGCGCTGGAACAGGCCGTCGCCCGCCGCATCGGCGAGCCGCGCTATAAACTCTGGTTCGACCGGCACACGCGGTTTTCCTGGGACGACGCCGTGTTGACTGTCGGCGTGCCCAACCGGCATTTCGAGGAATGGCTGCACAAGACGTTTCACGAGGCCCTGACGGCGGCGGCCCGCGAGGTGTTCGGCCGGCCGCTGGCGGTGCGCTTCGTCATCGACCCGGAGCTGTTCCAGGCCGCCCGCCGCGAACAGCAGGCGGAGGTAAAGCCGTCCGTCGAAGCGCCGCCGGTTAGCCGCGACCCGAAAGGGGAGTGCGTCGCCGACGCGCTCCCCTTTGGGTCGCGGCTAACCGAACCGCCCCCGTCGGCGGAACCCGCCGCCGCCCCGAAGCGCACCCGCCGCTGGCGCAAGCTGTCGGAGTTCGTGGTGGGGCCGTGCAACCGCGTCGCCCACGCCTCGGCGCTGAGCGTCGTCGAGGCGGCCGGCGAAGGCCCCAATCCCCTCGTGCTGCACGGCCCCGTCGGCGCCGGCAAGACCCACCTGCTCGAAGGCGTCTACGCCGGCCTCCGCCGCGCCCATCCCGAGTGGCGCGTCATCTACGTCACCACGGAAGACTTCACGAATCGCTTCGTGCAGGCCATGCGCCTGGGGAAGCTGGGCGCGTTCCGCAAGCACTTCCGCGAGTGCGACGGCCTGCTGGTGGACGACCTGCATTTCCTGGCCGGCAAGAAGGCGACGCAGGAGGAGTTCCTGCACACCTTCGACGCCCTGCTGGCCGACGGCCGGCAGATGGTGCTGACATGCGACTGTCACCCGCGCCTGGCCGACGACTTCTCGCCGGAGCTGACCGACCGGCTGCTGGGCGGCGCAGTCTGGGGCCTGACGCCGCCCGACGCCGACGTGCGGCTGGCGGTGCTCCGGGCCAAGGCCGTCGTCGGCCGCGAGGCGCCGCCGCCCGACGAGGTGCTGCGCTTCCTGGCCGGGCAGCTGCGCGGCAACGTCCGCGAGTTGGAGGGGGCGCTGCATGGCGTCCGCCACTACGCCCGCGTGGCCGGACGGCCGGTGAGCGTGGCCCTGGCGCGAGAGGCCTTGGCCGACCTGCTGCGCCATGCGGTGCGCGTGGTGCGGCTGGAGGACGTGGACCGGGCGGTGCGGGCGGTGCTGCGCCTGGAGTCCGGCGCCTTGCAAAACAAGGGCCGCGCCTGGGCCGTCAGCCACCCGCGCATGGTGGCGGTGTTTCTGGCCCGCAAACACACCGCCTCGTCCTACGCCGAGATCGGCGGCTGGTTCGGCGGCCGCAACCACAGCACCGCCGTCGCCGCCGAGAAGAAGGTCCGCCAGTGGCTCGCCGACGACGCCGCGCTGCCCCTCGGCGAACGGCGCGTCCGCGTGCGTGAGGTCGTCGAACGGGCGGAGCGGGAGTTGATGCGATAGAAAGGGGTCAGCAATGAGAGGGGATAGCACGGTAACGCGTTCCCAACCTTCTTGCTGACCCCTGACCCCTGACCCGTTTACTACTCTGGGCAAGCTTTGCCGCCTTTGCGGCGCGTACCTGTCCGGCAACTTTCACCCGATGTCCCGTCGGGCCGATTTTTCTCGCACTTCGCGGCCCGTTCATCCGATTTAGATTGTGACGGATGCGGCGCTGCCGTTTCGGACAAGCCCGCAGCGAGCGTTCGCGCCGGGTACCAAGGTCGGGGGAGAATCGCGCGGCCGGGCGGCCCGCCTTCCTGTCGATCTGCCGATTGACCCCCGGCCAACCCTTCGAAAGGAGTCGCGATGAAACGGATCGCCGTGATGGCCTGCGTCGTTCTGGGGCTGGCTGTGACCGCCGGCCAATCCTTCGCCGGCTGGAGCGAATGCACCTACAGCGGATACCAGCCGTGGTACAACATCTTCGCCAAGCGCTACAAGGGCATCACGCCCGAGGAAGAGCGCCTGCAGAAGTTCTGGCACGACTATTACGACGCCATGAAGAATTACTATGGCGCCCTGGATCACATCGACTGGGTGGCCTATTACAAGAACCACGGCTACCAGATCAACTCCTGCTGCGGCGGCGGCGCCTGCGGCGCCTGCGGCGGCGGTTGCAGCCGCGTCAACTACGCTCCGGTCGTCGTCACGCCCGGCATGATGTGGGCCGTGCCCCAAGGCTCGCTCAACGGGCCGCCCTGCGGGCCGTCCGCGGCGTGCGCCCCGTCCTTCGGCCCTCCCGCCTGTGCGCCCGGCTATGGCCAGCTGCCCGGCCCCGGCGGCCCTTGAGTGGCCGAGGTCCGGATCATCCCGAAGCACGCCATGCCGAGGCCGGCGCTCCCCACGGAAGGGGGCGCCGGCCTCGGTGCGTTTCCCGGCCGACCCACCCGGCGAAGGGGTCCGGTCGTGCGGGCCGTCCTGGCGAAAAAAGTTCTTTGTGTCGGCTTTTCGCTTCATTCCCGTTGCAGCTGCGCCGCCGGTCGCGCGGAAAGCCATCCGGCTAGGACTTGAGCGGAAACCGCGGGATTCTCCCGCGCCGCCGCCGGCGCTGCCGGCGACGCCGGCGACGCCGGCGACGCCGGCCGGACGCAATTCTCTGTCCGTCCGGCTTTATTTTCTCCGCGATTCATTTTCCAATGGGGAATAGTTCAACGTCGAAACGACTCCCGCACTCCCGGTGAGGCGGGCCGGGCGGATCGACAGCGGAACCACAGCGGAACCACAGCGGAACGAGGTATTTCCCATGAACAAGATGGCAATTGCCGGTCTGACGGCGGCGGTCCTTTCCCTGACGGCCCTGGCGTCCCAGCGGGCCTCGGCCCAGTGCCCGCCGGAGTGTACGCGCGGCGGCGAGATTTCCTTCAACGCGGGCGTCACGTTTGGGTGCCACTGGACGCCGAAGTGCGGCCACTGGGTCCCGAATTGTCCTCCCCCCTGCGGCCCCTACGGCTACTCGCCGCCGCCGCCCTACGGCTACCCGCCGCCCTACGGCTACGCGGCCAACCCGTTCCGGCCGCCCCAGCCTGCCCCGGTCCCCGCCCCGAATCCGCACGCCCCGAAAGGCCCGAAAGGACCGCCGGACGCGGTGCAGAGCATCGGCTACAACTACCCGGTTTACGACGCGAACGCCGCGTACAATTACGGATATAATTACGGGTACATGTACGGCGTCCCGTCCTACTGGTACGGTTCGGGCTACGGATACTAGGGCGCATCTTTCCGTGCCGGAAGCGTGAGCGACGGTCTTTGCATCCATCGCTTACGCCTCCGGCCCGGAAAGAACGCGGTGAGAACAACCCTCCCGTCCGCCGTCCACGGCAATCCGCCGCCCCGCCCGAAAATCTTCCCCGTCGGGAAAGGCTTGCACCGCCGGCGCGGCCCGCGCCGAATGCAATTCCGCCGCGACTTGAGCGGAAATCGCTGATTCCTCCCGCCGCGTCGCTTCTGCGACAAAACGCGACGCCTTTCCGGATTTCCCCCTTCCTTCCGTACCCTTTTCCCATCCCCCTCAGCTTCCCGTCGGCAATAGTTACCACGTCCGGGCGGACGCCGGCCTCACGGTGAGGCGGGTCCGCCGGATACAACGCGGAATGAGGTTTCCCATGAAGAACCTGGCGATGGCGGGGGTCGTGGCGGCCGCCCTGAGCTTGACCTGCCTGTCGCAGCAGCGGGCCGCGGCCCAGTGCTGCCCGCCCCAGTGCATGCGCGGCGGCGAAATATCCTTCAACGCGGGAGTCACGTTGGGGTGCCACTGGACGCCGTGCCACGGCCACTGGGAGCCGAACTGCTGCGGCCCCTACGGCGCCCCGTTCGGCCCCTACGGCTACGCGGCCGCCCCCTACGGCTACCCGCCGCCGCAAGGCTACGCCGCGGCCCCGTTCGCCGCCCCTCAGCCGGCGCCGGCCCCGCCGGCCCAACCGCTGCCCAAGACCAGGACGGAAACGGCGGACGTGCAGACCGTCGGCTACGCCTACCCCGCCGCCTACGGCTACGGTTATGACTACGGCTACTGGTACGGCTACCCGAATTACCAGGACCAGGGCTACTGGTACGGCTACGGCCGTTGAACACGACGGATCTGGGCGCCGCCCGGCCCTCGCCCACGAGGCGCCTAACGGGGAGTCGTCCGCCGCCTCATTCCGCCAGTCGCCCCCGGCGTTTGCCCAACGCCGGGGGCGTCGCTTTTTCCGTGTCGCGGCCGCACCCTACAACATTCCCCCGCGGCAATAAACGACCGAGTCGCCCTCGTCCAATGGGAATTGGCCGCCTCTCCGGGATTTTTCCTCAAGTCCGACCTGTTTGCTCCGCCGAGACGGGTTTCGCCGAAAGCGATCCCATCAGTAATTGAACGGAATGCGCGAATTGTTCTCCGGGCGTCGCCGACGCCGCAAGGAATGCCGGCGGCAGCGCTTTTTCTCGCCATTCGGCGTTCGAGTCGCCTCTTATCTGTTTTTCGTCGGTAATAGTTCAATAACCGAAGCGTCGCCGTTCTCGAGGTAGAGACGGGGCCGCCCGGAAGAGAGCGAAATGAGGTCTTTGACGTGAAGAACATTTGGATCGCGGGGGCCGTCGCGGCCCTGTCTCTGGTCGTCGGCTCGCAGCAGCGGGCCGAGGCCCAGTGCTGTCCGCCCCAGTGCACGCGCGGCGGCGAAATCTCCTTCAACGCGGGAGTCACGTTGGGGTGCCACTGGACGCCGTGCCACGGCCACTGGGAGCCGAACTGCTGCGGCCCCTACTGCGCCCCGTACGGCCCCTACGGCTACGCGGGGGCGCCGCCCTACGCCTACCCGCCGCCCTACGGCTTCGCCCGCCGCCCGCCGGTCCCGCCGGCGCCTCCGGGCGGCCCCGGCGCCCCGCCGCCCCCGCCCCCGCCCCCGGGGGCGAAGCCGGACGACGTGCAGAACATCGGCTACAATTACCCGGTTTCTTATGACCCCAACTACGGGTACAACTACGGCGTCCCGTACTACCAGGATCCCGGCTACTGGTACGGCTACGGCTACGGCTACGGCCAGTAAGCGGGAGATCCGTTAGGGCGAACGGGCGGCCGGCCGCTGCCAGGCCGCGGAACACGGTAGCGGCCCGCCCGCCTCGTTTCGCCAAACGCCCCCGGCGATTTCCGCTCGCCGGGGGCGTCGCTTATCTTATGGAATTTGACGGGCAAATTCGGTAGCCGCGTTCGCCAGAACGCGGGGGAACTCCGACCCGCGTTCTGGCGAACGCGGCTACGGTGAACTCCGACCCGCGTTCTGGCGAACGCGGCTACGGTGAACTCCGACCCGCGTTCTGGCAAACGCGGCTACGGCTTACCGATCTTGGTCGTCAAAGCTCATTAGGGAAGTTTGGTTGGATCGCCCTCGCTTCGTCGGTCGGCCGACTGTTTCCTCGGCGGCGCGACGCGACTTTTCCGCGCCGCCCTCCCTTCCGCACGGCCGAAGTTCCACGCCTTCCGCCGACTCCCACTCCCCGGAGCCTGTCGTGGGGTACAGTTCAGCGCGGAAGGCGCTGCGCCTTTCCGACGGATCAACTCCCCACGAAAGGAGTCGCCATGAAAGCGACGATTCCCTGGCTCGGTTCGGCCCTCGTCGCCGTTTTGGCCGCGTCGGCGGCCGCGGCCCAGTGCCCCGGCGGTTACGCTATCCGCCAAGCCCCCGACGCCTGCGGCCCCGGTTATTACGCCCCCAACGAATACGGAATGTGGTTTGGTCCCAACTACAATCTGTATCCCTGCTGCCCGCCGTTCAACGGCATGGTGTTCGGACCCGGCGGCCCCTACGGACCCCGGGCGGCCTATCCTCGCGTTCCGGGCGCCCCCGGCGGCCCGTATGCTTTGAACACGCCGGGGAGGTACGGAGCGGCCGGAGCGCGAGGCGTTCCTCCTGGCCCCTACGCCGCCTACGGCCGCATGGTCCCCTATCCTTGCGCCCCCGGTTGCGAATTCGGACAGGTAGTGCCCGGGCCGGTCAGCTTCCCGACCCACCCCTACGCGCGAAGCCCGCGCGACTTCTTCATGGTTGACGTCCCCTAAAGGCGAAAGGCCGGGCGGCAACGGCGCCGCCCGGCCTTCTCTCTTTTACGGAGCGTCTATTTGGCCTTCTTGTCGCGCACCACGTCGAAGATCACATTCACCTTGGTATCCATCGGCGGGATGCGTTCGGTGTTGGCCTCCCAGACGCGGGCGTCCAGCGCCTTGGGGCTGGCGACGGGCAGGTCGAGCATGGCCGTGTCCTCGTTGCACAGGCAGATCACGTCGCCCTGGTTGGCCAGGTAGTACGGCGGCTTGCGGGCGTCGTCGGGGTCGGCCACGAACCGGCTGCCGCCGAACACCCAGTCGGAATCGAGGTCCTTGTGGGTCTTCACGTCGCGCACCCAGGCGCTGGCGGGGACGGTCACGGTCTTGCCGTCCTTGTCGTACTCCAGGCGGATCTTGATGGCGGAGCCGTAGGCGGGGACGAACTTCGGCGAGAACCGCACCGGCGACCCCGGCTTGGCGCCGGCCGCGATGAGGGCCAGGTGGATGGTGCGGGCGTCGGCGGGGGTGGCGAGAATGTATTCGTGTTCCTTGGTGTTCTTGCGGCAGAGCAGGCCTTCGAGCTGGCCCTCGCGCAACACCACGGCGGCGGCGACGACCACGCGGCGCTCGGCGCCCTGGACCTCCAAAAAGACGCTATTCCCGATCGGTTTACGTTTCGCCTCCGTCGGCCCTTTCGGCGGGTCGTCGGCGCGGCAGGAGAACGCGGCGAACGTCGTCAGGCCGGCCGCGGCCAGGAGCAGCGCGCCGCCGAACAGCCGGCGGGGAAGGGATGAGGTGTTCATACCCTGGAGGATAGCAGGCGCAGCCTGCGGACGGAAGGAAAAAATCGACGACCCCATAATCGATGTCGGTTAGCCGCGACGCGCAGCGGAGCGCTCGATGCCAGCGCTCCGCTGCGCGTCGCGGCTAACCGGCGCCGTGAACCAACGCCCTTACCCGGATGGTGAATCACGCGCTGCGCCACAGCGCCCGCCGCTCGGCGTCGTACATGGCCAGGCGGCGCTCCTCGTCCGTCTCGTCGAACACCGCCCGGTACAACGCCGCGTGGGCCGGCGTTAGCTCCACGCCGCGGCGGGCCATGACCTTGGCCGCCGTCTTCAGAATCCATTCCAGATCGCCGTTGTTCGACAACCGCCCGTCCAGACAACGGACGAACGACGGCAGCCGGCGCGGCAGCAGGCCGCCCGGCAGCAGGTTGCAGAAGGCGCCGGCGTTCGCGCCGGTGTTGAGCAGCACGCCGACGGCGGTCTTGGTGTGGTCGCCGAGGAAACAGCCGACCTTGGTCTGGCCGGTGCGGACGAGCCGGCCGTTGACGAAAACGGACGCCTCGCCGTAGTCGTTGCGGAGGTCGCTGTTCTGCGTGCCGGCGCCGAGGTTGACCCATTCGCCGAGGTAGGCGTGGCCGAGGAAGCCGTCGTGGTACTTGTTGCTCCGGCCCTGGACGATGCTGGCCTCGACCTCGCCGCCAATCCGGCAGTCCGGCCCGAGGGTCGCGCCGGCGCGGACCTTGGCCCCGTGGATTTGCGTGCGCGGCCCGATCACGCACGGCCCTTCCAGGCGCGTGAAGGCCGTCACCACGGCGCCGGGTCCGATCACCACCGGGCCGCCGGTCATGTCGGCCGCCACGAACGGGTCGATGCGGGCGGAGTGGTGAACGCGGAGGCGCTTGCGGGGGCCGATGACGGCAGGCAGGATGGCCGGAGGCGCGCCTTCCTTCTTGTGTACGGCGGCCTCGTCGTCGGCGATGATCTGGTCGGCGTTTTGGGAAACGATTTCCCACAGATGACGGAAGAGCCGGCCGCCGGCGGTGCGACACGGCAGCGTCGCCTTCCATTTTTCCATTTGTTCTTCGACCGCTTCCGGCGTCCGCGCGGTGAAACTCGCCGCGTCCACGACGGCGTAAGCCGGTTCTTCGCCAACCAGGCCGACGCACGGCGCGGACAGGTCGGCCGCGGCGCCGGCCGGGGGCAGCCATCGGCCGTTGACAACGACGATCAACCCGGCGTCGAAACGGTCGAAGTCGTTGACGGCGAGGCCAGGCGACTGCTGGCGCACCACGTCCGCCAGGTAGGGCCGGACGACGGCGGCGCGGGCGGACGCCTGGAAATGGCGGGCTTGTTTTTCGGAGAGGGAATCTTGGCCGCACAGGAGGTCAAAGACGGGGCGCGTCAGGGTGAGCGGTTCCAGGTCGGCGACGGCGCGGTCTTCGTAGTGGCACACTCGCATGACTGCATCCTTTCAGTCGTGGAGGTTTGGGGTATGGGGAATCATACCCCGAAGGGGCTTCGCGTGCCAAGACGATGTTCGGCGAGCGGGGCGTCAGCCGTCACTTGGGTACGTCCGCGGCCTCGCGGCGCGTCTGCCATTCGTCGAGCATTCGGCCAATATCCCGATAGGAAAAGTCGATGTTGGCCAGTTCGTTGCCCACGTCGATGGCGTGGGCCAGGTCGCCGGCCTCGGCGCAACCCTGGGCCAGCAGAAACAGCACGTCCTTTTTCTTCGCGGTCTCGGAGACGGGCAGCAGACGCAGGGCCTCCTCGTAGTTGCGCTGCGCCAGCCGCCAGTTGTTGCGGGCCTTGAAACAATGGCCGAGCTGGATCTGCGACTGCCAGCGCTGCCGCGGGTCGCCGCGAGCCGCCTGCAATTCCTGAATGGCCTCGTCGATCTGACCGCCGCGCAGGAGGCGCACGCCGACCTCGAAGCGGTGGCTCATCTCCGTCGGGAAGCGCTCGGCCTTGCGCCGGTGCAGTTCCAACTCGCGCGTGTTGACCTCTTTGCGGAGGCGGATGCGGAGGCGGCGCAGCTCCTCGTCGTCGGGGTGCGCCCGGTAGCGCTCCTCCGTAAGCGCCAGGTTCTGGCGGAACGGCTCGATTTCGAGATCGGTCAACTCCGCGCCCAGCTCGAAGGCGTTGCCGGTCGGGCCTAGCCCCTCCCGCAAGACGGCGCGGGCCTGTTCCAGGTCGCCGTTGCGGCGGTAGACGGCCGCCAATTGCAGATACAAATTGGCGCTGGTGGGGTCTGCCTGGAGGCGGGCGCGGATCGGGGCGGCCTCGCGGCCTGCGCGGTCGGTCGGCGCCGGCGTCGCGTCGGCGGAGTCGCCGCCGTGGGCCGGCGCGGCCCCGGCGAGGCGGTATTCCTTGGACCGGGTCTGTTCGGCGGACGCATCGCCGCCCGGCTTGGGCACGGCGGCCGCGTCGGCCACGGCCCCCTCGTAGTTGCCGCGGGCGATGGTCTCGTTGACGGCCAGGTCCTTGAGCTTGCGGTCGGCCTCCTTGTCGGCCGGCCGGGCCTTGCGCACCAGGTTCCAAAGGGCGATGGCCTGCGCGAAGTTGCCGCGCTTTTCGTAGAGCCGGGCCAGGGCGCGGTTGAGCGCCGGCAGCGTTTGCGACTTCTGCCGGGCCTGTTCCAGCAGCCAGGCGGCCAGGTCGAGCTGGCCCAGCTCGTCGGCGGCCTCCGCCATGTCCATCTGGGCGCCCACGTCCCACGGGTTGCGCGCCAGCACCCGCTCGCCGTGGACCAGGACGCCGGGATAGTCGCCGGTCTTCAGCGCCGTCTTGGTCCGGGCCTTGGCCGGCCAGGCGGTCAGCCACGCCAGCCAGCCGCCGCGGAGGTTGTTCTTGTACTTGGCCTTTTCGGTGCGGCGAAGCGTCTGGCGGTAGATGAGGTTGGCGGGGTCGAGCTGGCAGCACATCAACAGCAGACGGATGCCGTAGTCGTAGTTGCCGGTGGCGACGGCCTGGTTGGCGTGCTCGAACTGGCTGACCGCGACCCGGCGGTGTTCCGGGTTGATCGGCGGCAGGCTCGATACGGTAGGGTTGGCCATCGGCTCCCCTCTTCAATGCGGCCACGGCGCCATCGGCGTGGAAAAGCCGCGCTTACCGATCAAGTCCGCCGCCGAGGTTGGCTGGACTGGCCCATACATAGTTAAGGGTATCAGAGGGGCGCGGCCGGGTCAAACGGCGCATTCCTCGAAATAAGGCGCCAGGGCGTCGCGCATCAGCAGGCGGGCGCGGTGCAGTCGGCTCTTGACGGCCGGCAGACTCAGACCGATCAATTCCGCGATGTCGGCGTTGGGCAGGTTTTCCACGTCGGCGAGGAGAAAGACCTGACGATAGGCGTCGGGCAGGGCGGCGATGGCGCGTTCGATCTGCCGCCGCCGCTCGCGGGCCAACATCTGGGCGTCGGGGCCGAGGGTCCAGCCGCGGCCGGGGTCTTCCGCCGCGCGCTCTTCGAGGTAGGCGTCGAAGGGGTCGGAGGCCCGGCGTTCGTCGCGGACGGCCCGCTTGCGGCGGTGCGACAGGGCGGCGTTGACGGTGACGCGATGCAGCCAGGTGGGGAAGGCCGATTCGCCGCGGAAGGTGGGCAGCTTGCGGACCACCTGAAGCAGCACGTCCTGAGTCACGTCTTCGGCGTCGAGGTCGTTGCTGAGCATGCGCCGGGCGGTGTTGTAGACGCGGGGCGCGTAGTCGTGGAAGACCTGTTCCGCGGACAGCGGGAATGGCGAATGGTTCTCCAGCGGCCGCGGCTTCACGCCGGGTCCGTTGCGTTGTAGCGTATCCATGATTCCTACCCCTCACGATTGAGGGTCTGCTCACTTCTCGTTCGTTTTCTTCAAACTTTCAGCATACGAACCGAACGGGGGGGTGGGCAAGGGCGCTTCTTAAATCGATCAGGCGCGGGGCGCGCCGCTACGGTTAGCCGCGACCCGACAGGGGAGCGCTCCGCCCCAGCGCTCCCCTGTCGGGTCGCGGCTAACCGCATGGGCTATAAAATAAATACGTCAACCGCACGCCAAGGAGATCCCTCGTGCAAGATGCGCAGCTACCCGTCCCCAACCTCCGGGCCGTCCTCTTCGACTTCGACGGCACTCTCGGCGACAGCTACCCCGCCATCGCCGCCAGCGTCAACCATGTCCGCGGCCTGCACGGCTTGGCCCCGCTCTCCATCGATGAGGTAAAGCGCCACGTCGGCCGCGGCGCGGGATACCTCCTGGCCCATACCGTCGGCGTGGGCGATCCCGAAGCCAACGCCGACGCCTACCGAGCCCACCATCCAAGCGTTCTGCACAGCGGCACCCGTCTGCTGCCCGGCGCTGCGGACCTGCTGCGGATGCTGCACGAACGCGGCCTGCGGCTGGGCGTCTGCAGTAACAAGCCCGTGGCCTTCACGCGCGAACTGGTGGCGTACCTCGGCGTGGCGCCGTTGCTGGACGCCGTGCTCGGGCCGGAGGACGTGGCCTGTCCGAAGCCGGCGCCCGACATGCTCCTGGCCGCCCTGCAACGCTTGCACGTCGCCGCCGACGAGGCGCTGTACGTCGGCGACATGAGCGTGGACGTGCAAACCGCCCGAGGCGCCGGTGTGGCCGTCTGGGTCGTCGCCACCGGCTCGGAAGAACGCGAGACCCTGGTCCGGGCGCGGCCGGATCGGCTGTTCGCGGACCTTGGGGAAACGGCGACCGCTTTCCGATAAATCCGCGTGCGCCCGCGCGTTCACCTCGTCTTGACATCCCGCCCTTCGCTTCTATACTCCCCCGCCCGCATGTCGTGGTCTCGATGGTTCTATTGATGGAGGCCTTATTGTGAGGCAATCCAGGTTCCGCCGACTGCACGAAGCGATCCTCGCCGTGGCCGTGGCGGCGGGGTTCGGCGGTCTGCCCAACCTCACGGCCCAGGTCCGGGCCGGCCCGCCCCCGGCCGCACCAACCGTCCCGCCCGCCCCGGCCACCGCCCAGACGCTGCACGTTATGCGCAACGTCCCCGGCGACTCCACGCCCGTCATCGTCGGCGCCGACGACGCCGCCACCTGGACCGAAAACGGTCAACGCATCGTCCTCGTTCGCGGCCAGGTCCTGATCCAGCAAGGCGTCCTCCAACTCCGCGCCCGCGAGGCCGTCGTCTTCTTCGGCCTTCAGGGCGGCATCTCCCATGTGGACGTCTACGCCGAGGGCGACGTCCAGCTCGACAACAGCTCGGCCGTGCAGTCCGGCGCCCTCGCCCTGGCGTCGCTCAGCACGCGCGGCGAATTTCGGCTGCGGGCCTACAAGAACAAGGTCCGCCAGCAGTCTCTCGCCGACGACCCGCTGGTGAAGCGGGCGCGGATCGAACGCGGCGCCCCGGCGCCGCCGTCGGCCGGCGCCCCGCCCCAGCCCGCCCCGTCCGCGGTCGGGAAGCCGACCGCGGACGCGGGCTGGGTCCAACCGCCCAAGCCGCCGCCGCCAGTGGTGCAGGCCGGCTACGAAGAAACCCAGGCCGGCCCGCCGCCGGCCGCCGTCAACGCGCCGCCGGCGCCGGGGTCTTTGGCCCCGGCGCCGGTCTTCGAACCGTTGCCCCCGGCGCCCGGGCCGTTGCCCCTGCCGCCGCCGTCGCAACCCGGCACACGGCCGCCGCCGTCCCCGGCGCCGCCGGGCGGGCCGCCGCGCCAGTTCAGCGTGGCGCCCCGCGGCGCCCAGGGCTTCGACATCAAGGGCGAACCGATGGCCAACGGCGAACAGGCCGTCATCGTCACCGGCGGCGTCCTCGTCACCGTCTCCAACGTGCCCGGCGTCGGCCTGCTCGACATCGAGGCCGACCGCCTCGTCATCTGGTCCAAGGGGAAGGACTCCCAGCAACTCATCTCCAGCCTGCAAAACAGCCAGACCCAGGGCGCCAGCGAGCTGGAATTTTACCTCGCCGGCAACGTGGAGATCCGCCAGACCGACAACACCCCGCAGGGCCAGGAGATGCGCATCCTCCGGGCCGACGAGGTCTATTACGACATCAACCACAACATCGCCGTCGCCCTCAGCGCCCTGCTCCAGATCAAGAAGCCGGGGCAGCCCGACGACGTCTACATGCGCTCCGACGAACTGCTGCAAGTGGCCGCCAACAAATACCAGACGCTCCGAAGCGAAGTCTTTTCCAGCAAGCTGCCGTCCGACCCCGGCCTCAAGGTCTTCATCACGAACACCAAGGTCGAAGACAAGGTCGTGCCGAAACTCGGCCTGTTCGGCGCGCCGATCGTCAACCGCGCCACCGGCCGCCAGGAGAACCGGGAACAGACCTTGATCGAGGGGCGCGACACCTATTTTGAACTGGAAAACGTGCCCTTCTTCTATTTGCCCTACTTCGCCGGAGACGCCCGCGACCCGCTCGGCCCGATCCGCAGCCTCACCTTGGGCGACAACACGCAATTCGGCTTTCAGTTCGGCGTCGGCCTGGACGTCTACGGACTCCTGGGCGTCGATCCCTACGAGGGCACGCGCTGGACCGCCGACCTCGATTACCTCAGCCGCCGCGGCCCCGCCCTGGACTCCGATTTCGACTTCTCCGGCAAGGACCTGTACGGCCTGCCGGCCACCTACGTCGGCGAAATCCGCGGCGACGCCATGTACGACCAGGCCCGCGACATCCTCGGCGGCAACCGGGAGAACGACCTCGGCTCCTTCAACCCGGACGCATTCCGCGGCCGGTTCATCGCCCGCGACAACGTCTACGACCTGCCCTATGGCTTTTCGGTTCAGGGCCAGTTATACGCCCTGAGCGACCGCAATTATCTGGAACAATATTATATCAACGAATTTCAAAACAGCCCCAACCCGGACACGTACCTATATGTCAAGCAGCAGCTCGACCACGAGAACTGGGCCTGGACGGGCTACGTCGAGCCGCGCCTGCGCGCGTGGGTCAACGAAACCGAGTCGCTGCCGCGCGCGGACGGCTACCTGATCGGCGAGTCGTTCCTCGACCGCATCACCTACAACGCCTGGGCCAGTGGGGGCTACTACGACCTCCGGATCGACCCGGATCGGCCGACCGTCAGCGTCACCGACCAGAACGACGCCACCGGCCGCTTCTTCGTCATGCAGGAGGCCAGCGCGCCGTTCGCGGCGGGGCCGGTCAAGGTCGTGCCCTACGCCAAGCTGCTGTTGGCCGACTACACCAGCGACCTGCAAGGCGACGACGTCGGCCGCGTCTGGGGCGGCGGCGGCGTCCGCGCCAGCATCCCGTTCACGCGCCTCTACCCCGACGTGCAGAGCGAGCTGTTCAACCTCAACGGCATCGACCACAAGATCGTCGCCAGCGCCGACTACTTCGTCGCCGGGACCAACGTGTCGTACGCGAAACTGCCGCAGCTGGATCGGCTCAACGACGACGTCACCGACCAGGCCCTGCGCGACCTGCAATTCTCCAATTTCGGCAATAACCCGATGGCGCCGGCCTACGGCCTGACGAATCCGATGTTCGATCCACAGCTTTACGCGATCCGCAAACTGGTGGGCAACCAGATCGACACGCTCGACAACATCGACGAGTTGAATCTCGACATTCGCCAGCGACTTCAGACGAAGCGCGGCTACCCCGGCGACCAGCACATCGTGGACTATATGACGCTCGACACGTCGGTGACCCTCTTCCCGGCCCCCAACCGCGACAACTTCGGCGAACCGTTCGGCTTCCTGCAATACGATTACGTCTGGAACATCGGCGACCGGACGGCCATCACCAGCAGCGGCTGGTACGAGCCGGGCGACGGCGCCCCGCGCGTCTTCACCGTCGGCGCCTTCCTGAACCGGCCCGACCGCACCAGCTTCTACCTCGGCTACCGCCAGATCGACCCGATCGACAGCCGGGCCGTCACCGGGGCCGTGACCTATATTTTCAGCCCCAAGTACGCCATGACGGCCAGCAGCACCTACGACTTCGGCAACGGCCAGGCGCTTTCCAACTCGGTCGTGTTCACGCGCATGGGCGCCGATTTGCAGATCAGCGTCGGCTTCACCTACAACGCCTTGACGAGCAGCTTCGGCGGCGTGTTCGAGATCGTGCCGAACCTGGTGCCGGCCAACAAGCGCACCGGCCCGCTGGCGGCCCTCGGCGGCGGCGGCCTGCTCGGCCATTGATCCGCGCGACGCACCCTCCGAGTCCAGCTTGACCAGAATTCCACGAAGATTTATATTCTCCCCTCGACCCAGCCAATCGGGCAAACCTCGGAACCGTCCCGCCCAGTCCCCTATCACGGACGACGGGGAACCGCAATCGTTCCGTCGGCATGGAGGCCGTCACCATGATTAGCGTCCTGTTCTGCTGCCGTGCCAAGGACAACCCGGCCTCCGACCTCAAGCAGCTCCTCGATTCGGCCGTCGCGACCACCACGCCGGAAGAACGCGCCCAACTCGAGTTCCTCATCAAGTTCGACGACGACGACGACCAGAGGCCGTCCGACGCCTCGCTCGCCCAGTACCCCTTCGCCGTCCGCACGTTCGTCTTTGCGCGCGGCGAGGGCCGGCACTACCTGCACCACGCCCAGGAATACCTGTTCGCCCAGCGACATTTCCGCTCGCGTTTCTGTCTAATGACGGCTGACGACTTTCGCTTCTTCCGCAACAACTGGGTCTCCGAAATCCTGGACATCAAGGACGAGTTCTGCATCATCGGCCACAACCGGCCGCCGATCGAGTCCTACGCCGGCGTCTACGAGCAGGAAGAGCAGGTCCGCAAATGGGTGGTGGCCTTCGGCGAATGGTCGCCGGTCGTCAGCGCCCGGCTCATCGAGGTCTGCCAGAACTTCGGCTGGCAGTCGAACGTGGACAGCTGGCTCATGGGACTGTCAGTCGTCCTGTACGACCTCTACCAAGTCGTTCTTTGGAAGCGGCTGCCGCCGTTCTACGAGCGCCACGGCGGCTACGGACTGGGCGACACGCCGACGTACAACAACATGGAACTGACCTGCAAACAAGGCCCCCTCAACCCGTACTGGTTCGAGCTGCTCCGCCGACAGGCGCGGAACATCTACCTCAACATGGAATACGGCACGGATTTCCACAAGAAGGCCTGGACCGCCGGCCCGCGCCGGCTGCTGGCCAAGGTCCGCTCCCAGCCGCTGCGTCGGCTGCCCGCGCGTGTCTGCCGGAGGCTGCTGCGCGACGTTCGCGCGATGCTGTTGGCCTGACGGCGGCGCCGACCCCTTCACCGCACGGGAGACCCGATCATGCACCTCGGTTTGCGACCGCGCGTCCCCTTCCCGGCTTCGTACCGCGGCTGGGGCCTGGTTCGGACCCACGGCCGCGTCTACGCCCTGCCGGCGAACGTCGATCCCCTCGCGGTGCTGCGCACCGGACGGCTGTTTTTGCACCCCGAGAGCCTGTCGGCGGCGACGCTGGAGGAAGTGAAAGCGCTGATCGACGATTCGGAGGCGCGGCCGCGACAACCGGCGAACGATGCCGAATGGGAGTCTTCGGAGGCCGACCGCGACGGCGTTCCGGTCGAGTTCGCCGGCTGGCTCCCGGTTTACGAGTGGTCGGGCAACTGCGGCAGCCATCCGCAATTCAACCACACCGCGGAACCGCCGCCCGGCTACCGCTTCACCTGTTCCGCCCCCGCCCCCGCCCCTTTCAAGCCGCAAGACGCGCGGCCGTCGCCGTGGCACAAGCTTAAGCTTGTGCTACTCCGGGCCCCGGCGACGGCCGCGTCGCTGGCGCGATTCGCCGTCACCCTGTTTTGCGACGCTCCCCACGTGTCGCTGTTCGACCGGGTGCGCCTTCTCGGCGCCCTCGCCCGCTTTGCTGTGTTGCTGCTGCTTCGCGGCGCCGGCCCGGGGGCCGTGTGGCGCTTCGTCCAATCGCGTCACTTCCGCTCGCAGCTTCTGCTCGCCCCGCACCGCGGCCCCGTGTTCCTCACCTCCATGCCCTACACGTTCGGCCAGAACCCGTGGGTCATCGAAATAGAAGATCCGACAACGCTCTTTTATCCGTTCGTGCAGAACGGCGGGACGTGCGGCCTGCGCATTGCCGAGTCGCCGTACTTCCCGATCGTGAAGGCGTTGTTGGAATCGAGACAGTGCAAGGGGATCGTCACGCACGTCCGCTCCACGGCCGACCTTGTCCCCACGCTGTTCGGCAGCGACGCCATCCGGCGCAAGGTCTTCTACACGCCGCTCGGCGTCAAAGTCCCGTCGCGCCGGCAACGCCACCGCGACCGCGACGGCGATGAAATCCATTTGCTCTTCATTAACTCCTGGTGTCAGGTCCCCGAGAACTTTTACGTCCGCGGCGGCTTGGACATTCTGGAAGCCTTCGCCGTGCTGCGCGAACGCTACCCGCAGCTGCGTCTCACCCTGCGAACCGCCCTGCCCGACCTCGACGCCCATTACCACCGCATCCTCGAAGGCGCGGACGTGCGCGTCATCAACCGCTTCCTGTCCGCCGAGGAAATGTCCGCCCTGCACGCCGACAGTCATATTTTCCTGCTGCCGGCGGCGCGGATTCACATCGTCTCGCTGCTCCAGGCGATGTCCTACGGCCTGGCCGTGGTCGGCTCCGACGGCTGGGGCATGGAGGAGTACCTGCGCCACGAGCAGAACGGCCTGGTCGTCAAGGGCCGCTACGGCAAGACGTCGTGGGCGGACGAAACGGCCGGGCTGCTCCGCGAGGATTACCAGCCGATGTACACGCCCGACCCCGAAGTCGTGGCCGGTTTGGTCGAGGCGGTTTCGCGGCTGGTCGAGGACCGCGAATTGCGCCGGCGGCTGGGCGCGGCGGCGCGGAGCGACGTGGAGGCTTCGTACAACCTGGAGCGCTGGAACGCCGGCCTGAAGGCGGCGCTCGATAAATCGTTCGGGAATGAACCGTCGTGTGTGGCGAGCGGCCGGCGTCAGCCGGCTGATTTAGGCGAACATCAGCCGGCTCACGCCGGCCGCTCGCCGATGGAATGTTTTTGAGATATGTTAAGGGGCCGGAGGCGCAGACCCGCGGCGGCGGCAGCTTCTCCGGCGGCGTCGCGTCGTGCGCCGTCGGGTTCGTCAAATCGAAGGCATTTTCCGACGGTTCGGCCGTGCCGGGGTAGCGGTGCGGCGAGCCGGTCGGCGGCAACGCGAAAGGATAGTGGCGGTCCACGCACGGCAGCGGCCCGGCGGCGCGGAACCGCTCCTCGTAAAAGACCAGCCCGTGCGTCTCCAGGATTGTGCCGGTCTGCCGCTCCACGTTGGCCAGGTCGGTGTTGTAGGCCAGGAGCTGCTGGGCCTCCGAGGTGACCGCGTTGCCCCAGTCGTTGAGCGCCTGGAGCACGTTGAGGTAGATGACGCCGGGCTGGCCGGGCTTCAGCGGCAGGCCGATTTTGAACAGGTCGGATTGGGTCCGCAGGTTGACGGTGGCGGCCTCGCGGGCTTCCTTGAAGGCGAGGTACTGGTCGTAAGCGCTGTCCAAATCGCGGACGGCGCCCGCCAGGTCGTGAAGGGCGGCGTGGACGCCTTGCTCCACGTTGGCCCGGTCGCGGGCGATCATCAATTCCTGCTGCCGCACCTGGGCGCGGCCCTGGCGCAGGCCCAACGGCACCGAGAAGTTCACGCCGACCGACCAGTCCGTGTACACGCCGCCCGCCGTCGCCAACCGTTCGCCGTTGGGCATTTCGCCGCTCAGCCCGTTCCAGGTGTACGACGCGACGGCATTGAGCTTCGGCTTGGCTTGGTCCTTGGCCTGTATCAGACGTTGCCGATCCGCCTCAGTGACTAACTTCAATTCAACGATGTCGGGCCGACGCTGCTCGGCCAGCCCGACCAGGGCGTCCCATTTCGGCTTCCATCGCTCAAAGGTCGGCGCGGAGACGGGGACGATGCGGCGGTCGTCGTCCGGCGGCAATCCCAGGAGGTTGCGCAAGGCCCCTTCCTGCGTCAGGACGTTTGCGTTGTCGGCGACCAGGTTCGCCTTGAACTGGGTGTAGGTCACGCGGGCCTGGGCCACGTCCGACAGCCGCCCCAGGCCGGCCTTGAGGTTGGCGTCGGCCACGTCGAGCGCCTCCTTGGACTCCCGCACCTGGATGTTCGCGGCCCAGGCGGCGATTTCCGCCTCTACAAGATTCCAATAGGCGTTGATGACGCCGCGCACCATTTCTTGCACGGAGTCCTTGTACTGGAAGTACGACTCCTCGGTGTTGATGCGGGCGATCACGATCGGCGCCGTGTTGACGGCGAAGCCGGCCCCCTGGAGCAGCGGCTGGGTGTAGCCGAGTGTCACGGCGGTGGGGTTCTGGGGGTTAAGCGGGAACGGGCCGGGCAAGGCGATGCGCGTGGGGTTCTCGGTCCCGCTCAGCTGCCACTGGCCGCCGAGGACGTTGGTCTTGGTCAGCCCCAGTGTGCCGAGATAGGCGTCCGTCGGCGAGCTGGTGATGAGAGAGCGCGTCGGGTCGAACGGGTCGAAGACGCCCAGCGGCGTGTTGGTCCGGTTCCAGGTGTTGGTCTGCGACAGCACCGGGTCGAAGGCCGCGTTGGCCTGGTCGATGGTCGTGTTGGTGATCGCCGGGTCGTAGATGGTCTGGCCGCTGGCGACGGCGGTGGTCCCGGACAAAACGCGGACGACATTGGCGTTTTCCAACGCGATGCGAATGGCCTCGTCCAGCGACAGCCGCCATTCCGGCGTGTCGGGGCGCGGGTCGGTGACTGTTCGCGGCGGCAGGTTGTTGGGGATGCGGGCGGTGGGCAGCGGCGCGGGGTCGCGGTAGTCGATGAACCGCTGTTCCGGAAAGATGATGTCTTGACAGACGGTTTGTTGGCCGTCGTAGCCCGGAAGCACGCAGCCGCACACGGCCAAGGCGGTCAGACCCAGAAGCAGCGACCGCCCCATGCGGCGACCCTCGTTCAGGCGGGGGATTCCGTGGCCGCGTCGTCGGCCAGGGCGCGGCGGTGCAGCGTCTCGGCGGCCAAGTCGAAGTCAGGGGTGTCGACGACCACTTCGCCGTCGATCAGCACCAGGGCGCGTTTGGCCCGCCGGGCGATTTCGAGGTCGTGCGTCACCAGGATGACGGTGAGGCGTTCGGCCTCGTTCAGCTCGCGGAAGAAGGCCATGATCTCGCGGCTGGTGCGCGTGTCGAGGTTGCCGGTCGGCTCGTCGCAGAGCAGGATCGGCGGCTCGTTGACCAGCGCCCGGGCGATGGCCACGCGCTGCTGCTGGCCGCCCGACAGCTGGTTAGGCCGGTGGTCCACGCGGTTGCCCAGGCCGACGCGGCCGAGCAGCTTGAGCGCCTGCCGCTTGCGCCGGAGCGCGGACAATTCCGGTTATACAGGAGCGGCGTCATCACATTTTCCAGGGCGGTCGTCCGCGCCAGCAGGTTGAAGTTCTGGAAGATGAAGCCGATGCGGCGGCTGCGGACCTGGGCCAGCTGATCGGGATTCAGCCCCGCCACCTCTTCGCCGGCCAAACGGTAACTGCCCTCGGTGGGGCGGTCGAGGCAGCCCAGGGTGTTCATCAGCGTCGATTTGCCGGAGCCGGACGGCCCGATCAGGGCGACGAACTCGCCTTCGTGAATGTCCAGCGACACCCGCTTGAGCGCCTGGACCTTCACCTCCCCCAGATCATACGTCTTGCTCAGGTCCCGCAGCTCGATCAGGGGCATCGACGCACCAGATTGTTTCAGTCGTCGGAGGGTGTATAACTTGTGCGGACTTTAACGGCAAGTAGACTTTCAATCGTAGCGCAGCGCCTCGATCGGGTCGAGCCGGCTGGCCCGGCGAGCCGGGTAGTAGCCGAAGAAAATGCCGACGGCCGCCGCGAACAGCAGGGCCAGCAGCGCCGCCGGGATCGACACGACCACCGGCCATTTCGAGGTCGGCAACAGCACGTTGATGACCGCCGTGACGCCGACCGACGCCCCGACGCCCAGGGCGATGCCGACCGCGCCGCCGATGCTCGACAAAACCACCGCCTCCACCAAAAACTGCCGCAGAATGTCGCGCGGCCGGGCGCCGAGGGCCATGCGAATGCCGATCTCGCGCGTCCGTTCCGTCACCGACACCAGCATGATGTTCATGATGCCGACGCCGCCCACGATCAGCGATATGGCCGCGATCGCCGACAGCATGGCCGTCATCGACCCCGTGACGACGCCGAACACGGCGGCGATTTCCGCGGTATTGCGGATCTCAAAATCGGGCTTCTCGCCGAGAGGGATGCGGTGCCGCTCCGTCAACAGGCTGCGGATCTCCCGTTCGGCCTCGGGGGAAAGCGCGTCGCTGCGCGCGGAGACGAACACCAGATCGACGTTGGAAAACGCCGAGGGTTGCAGACGTTTGCGAACCGTCGTGTAGGGCATCAGGATGATGTTGTCCTGGTCCTGGCCGACGAGGTTCGCCCCCTTGCGATCCAGCACGCCGATGACGCGGAACGGGATGTTCTTCACGCGCACCTGCTGGTCGATCGGGTCGATGTTGGGGAAGAGCTGCGCGACCAGCGTGTGGCCGAGCACGCAGACCTTGGTCGCCCCGGAAATGTCGCCGTCGGTGAAGAACTCGCCGGCCGCCAACGGCCAGTTGCGCACGATGGGGTAGTCGGGGCCGACGCCGAGCATCTGATCGGGCTGCCAGTTGATGTTGCCGCCGATGACCTGGCCGCTGGTCCCGACGAACGGCGACGCCGCCAGGACGGCGGGGCACTCCGTGGCGATGGCGTGGGCGTCCGCCGCGGTGAGCGTCGTCACCGTGCCCTGACGGACGCCGGCGGTCTGACTGCTGGCCGGCAAGACGATGATGACGTTGGAGCCGAGCGTCTGAAATTCGTTTTGAATCATCTGGCCGGCGCCCAGCCCGACCGAAACCATCGTGGTGACGGCGGCGATGCCGATGACCACGCCCAGCACGGTCAGCCCGGAGCGCAGCTTGTGCTTGGCGAGCGTGCGCAGGGATATCAGCAACAGGTCGATAAGGTCCAAGGGATCACCTGGCTTTGCCCTTTTTTGTACTTTTCCGGTTCCAATCCGTTTCATTTTGTGAGATTGGTTCAAATGGAGCGGCGTAAGTGCAGGTAGTCCCGCACGGTGCCCTCACATCACCCGCTTCACCACGGTTTCAATTTTGGCCTTCTGCGCCTGCCGGATTAGGCTGGTGGCGCTCGTGGCCTTGTCGCCTGTCAGTATCACGAGCAGCAGTTTCGGGCTGAACTGCGACCTCAGCATTTTCGGCCCGACCTTGAAGGCGGCGACCCTGCCGTACTTGCCCCAGTTCGGCTCGAATCGCTGTAACTGGACCTTGTGCTGATTCGCCCACTCCCAGGCAAAAACGTCGTGCTGCCTGTTGCCGCCCGTGATGATCCAGTCGATGGGCGTCTTGGCGTTGATCTCGTCGAGGGCCTGGAACACGGCTACTTGCAGCTTGGCCTTTGCCGCCATCCGATGGGGGTCGCCGCAAAATACGAAGTTCTGGTCGGTGTCACCGTACACGATTACGTTCGTCTTGGCCGGCGGCGGGTTGGCGGCCTCCTTCGCAATGATCTGCTGCACTTCCCCCAGAATCTCGCCCTTGAACCACTCGCCCGTCAGGGCGTAATTGGCGAACCGCCTGTGGAAGTCCGCCTCAACGTCGATCCCGCCGTAGACGGTGCCGAGCAACACCAACGGGTCCGGCGTGGCCGTTTGCAGGCCCACCAGCCGTTTCTTGGCGTTGTTGGTGTAGCCGATTTTGATGGCCCCGCACTTCGTGTTTTGGATGAAGTAGATCATGGTGTCGTTTCAATACGTTTCGCTGACTGGATCGAAGTCGAAGACGGATCACCTCGGCGCGAAAATGCTTTCCGTCCCCGTGACGACGGCCTGGCCTTCCTTGAGGTCGCCGTCCACGACTTCGGCGTACTGGTTTTCGATCAGGCCGAGCGTGAGGGGGACGGCCCGCAGCAACCGCCCGTCCTGGACCCAGACGACGCGATGTTGGCGATTCCTGGCCTCGTCGGCCTTTTCGTCGGCCGAACGGTTCGTCGCCCCCTCGGAGGGGACGGCCGGTAGACCCTCGACGTAATGCTTGTCGGCCGCGCGAACCAGCGCTGGCGGCGGCACGTACCGCAGCGCCGCCGCCGGCACGCGCAGCACGTCGTCTTTCGCGTCGATCTCGAAGGAAAGGTTCGCGGTCATGCCCGGCAACAGCTTGAGGTCCGGGTTGGGGCACTCGATGACCACGGGGTAGGTGACGACGTTTTGCGTCGTGGTGGAGTTTTTGCGGATCTGATGGACGCGGCCCTCGAACAGGTCGCCGGGGTAGGCGTCCACGGTGAACTTCACGACCCGCCCCCGCGACTGCGCGGCCCGAATCTGGCCGATGTCCGCCTCATCGACCGAGGCGTACACATACATATGTTTATCCATTTCGGGGGCGATGACGAACAGCTCCGGCGTCTGGAACGAGGAGGCCACGGTCTGGCCGGGATCGACTTCGCGGTTGATGACGACGCCGTCCACGGGTGAGCGGATCTCGGTGTAGCCGAGGTTGGCCTGGGAGTTGGCCAGGGTGGCTTCGGCCTGGGCGATGGAGGCCTTGCCCAGCCGGTACTGGGCCTCGTCCTGGAGGCGCGTGAAAACGAACGTATCCATGTCGGTGGCGGCGAGGTAGTCCTTGTTGATGGCGACGAGTTGGCGGGCGCGTTCCTCGTTGTTCTTGGCCTGCTGGACCATCGCATCGACGCGGGCCAGGTCGGCCTTCTGGGCGTCGAGGGCGGCCACGTCGTGATCGACGGTGGCCTTGGCCAGTCGCGGGTCGATCACCGCAAGCAGGTCGCCCTTCTTGACGACGCTGTTGAAATCGACGTAGACCTCCTTGATCGGCCCGGACGTGAAGGCGCCGACGGAGACCGACAGGACCGGCTTGATCGTGCCGGTGGAGTTGACGACGGTCTCGACCCGGCCGCGCGAGACCGGGGCGGTCAGGTACTTCGGCGCGGTGCGTTGCTGCCACCACGCCGCCGCCGGCACGACGACGGCCGCCGCCAGGCCCACTACCACGCCCAGGATCAAAAGTCGAAAAAGCCACCGCCGCATGACCGCCCCTCCCTCGTCGCCGCACGAACTCGCGAGGGGCGGGGAGGACCCGCCCCTCCATGTATCCTACCTGATCCCTTTCCGTCGTTCCGGCGCGGCGGCCGGTTTTTCCCTTGCACGGGACGGCGCCAGGCCGCATCATGGTCGTATTGGACGCCCCGAAGACCCTCGCCTCCCTCCTTCGCCTTGAAAGACCCTCCCCCATGCCCCGCTGCCTGATCGGCCTGGCCGCCTTCCTCGGATTGTTCGTCTCCGCCGCGGCCGCCGCGGAACCTTTCGCCATCGACCTGGTAGTCCACTCCGGAAAGGCGAGTAAAACGGCCCACGCCGAGTCGGCCGCCCCGGACGCCAAGACGGCGCCGCGCGGCGTCCTCGAAATCAAGGCCGGCGATCGCGTCACGGTCCATTGGAAAATAAGCGCGGCGGACCCCAAGGCCAATCTCGAAGACGTCACGGTCCACTTCTACGCGATCAAGGAGGAGAAGCCGGGCCAGCCGCCCGCGCCGAAGCTGGACAAGGGCGTGGTCGCCGAAACCGCCCTGACGTTGGATTTCGTCTCCGAGGCCAAGAACGAAAGCGAGTTGACCTTCACGATCGCCAGGCCCGGCAGCTACCTGTTCCGCCTGGAAACCCTCGGGGCCGCGGCGGGGCTGGAGGGCCATGAGGACTTCGCGGCCATCGACGTGACCGCCCGTTGAGGCGCCGGGCCGGGCGTTCCGGCCGCTCCTTCTGGAAACACTTCCGCCCGTGGAGAACGATCCGTGAAAAGTCTGTCGTGCCTGATCGCCTGCCTGGTCCTGGCCGCGTCGCCGTTCTCGGCCCGCGCGGAACACGCCCGGATCGATTTGCGGTTGGTCCACATCGACCCGGTCACCGGCGCCCAGGGGGACTCCGTCTCCGCCGCCGCGGATCGGGAGCCGCCGGCGGGGGGCTACAACGATCGGCCGGTGGCCAACGTCAAGGTCGGCGAGCCGCTGGAGCTGGTTTTCTTTCTCACCAACACCTTTCCGCATGGGGTCCTCAAAGACGTGACGGTGCGCTACTACGTCGTGCGGGAGGACAAGGCGGGGCAGAAAAACCTCCCCGACCTGAAAAAGACGGTGACGGAAGGGCAGTTCACGATGGACTTCAAGCCGAAGTGCCGCGTCGGGGCGCACGTCGCCTTCACGATCCCGGAGCCGGGAACCTACCTGCTGCGCGTGGAGACGCTCAACACCGCCAGCGACCACGAGCACTTTTCGGGCATCGACATGGTGGCGGACAAGGCGCCGTAGGCGGTCGGTGTTGCCTGACAAGCCGCGCCGATCTTTCTTGCGTCCCCCCCGCGCATCCGATAGCCTTTTATTACGGAGGGAATATCCCTCCGCCCGCCTGAACGCGCTCGCCGAATCATCCGTCGCACCGGAGACTCTCATGGCCACGCCGCGAACGCCGGCCCGACGCCTCCTTTCCGCCCTCGTCCTCGCCCTGACGGCGGCGGGGTCGTCCTTCGCGGAACCGCCCGTCGCTCCCGACCATGCCGAGAAAATGGCCCGCGGCCAGGAGATTTTCATGAAGTCCGTCCGCGCCCTGCTGACGGACAAATGTCTCCGCTGCCACGGCGGCGAGAAGACGCGCAGCGGCCTCAACCTCAGCAGCCGTGAAGGCCTGCTCAAGGGCGGCGACAAGGGGCCGGTCGTCGTCGTCGGCCGGTCGAAGGAGAGCCGCCTCTTTCAATACGTCGCCCACCTCGACAAGCCGGCCATGCCGCCCAAGGAAGACAAGCTCCCCGACGCCGCCGTCGCCCAGCTCGCCGCCTGGATCGACGACGGGGCGCCCTACGATAAGCCCCTCATCGGCAAAACGGTCGTCAAGAAGCCGATGCGGGTCACGGACGAGGACCGCCGATATTGGGCGTTTCTCCCTCTCCAACGTCCGCCGGAGCCGGCCATCAAGAACGCGGCCTGGCGGCGCACCCCCATCGACTCGTTTGTGCTGGCGAAGCTGGAAGAGAAGGGGCTGACGCCGAACGCCCCGGCCGGCCGGCGAAAGCTGATCCGGCGGGCCTACTTCGACCTTCTCGGCCTGCCGCCGGCGCCCGAAGAAGTCGAGGCGTTCGTGGCCGACCCCGACCCCGCCGCCTACGACAAGCTGATCGACCGTTTGCTCGACAACCCGCACTACGGCGAACGCTGGGCCAGGCACTGGCTCGACCTCGCCCATTACGCCGACAGCCACGGCTACGAGCAGGACTACGACCGGCCGACGGCCTACTTCTACCGCGACTTCGTCATCAAGGCGTTCAATCAGGACCTGCCTTACGACACATTCGTCAAGTGGCAGCTGGCCGGCGACGAGTTCGCGCCGGACAACCCGCTGGCGCTGACGGCCACCGGCTTCCTCGGCTGCGGCACCCACGCCACGCAGATTACGCTCAATCAGGTCGAAAAAGAGCGCTACGACGAACTGGACGACATCGTGCGCACGACGGGGACGACGTTCCTCGGCCTGACCATCGGCTGCGCCCGCTGCCACGACCATAAATACGACCCGATCCCGACGCGCGACTATTACCGAATGCTGTCCACGTTCACGACGACGGTGCGTTCGGACATGGCCATCGACTTCCATCCCGAGGCGACGAAGGCGGCGCGGGCGGCCTTCGACGCGGAGCAGTCCCGGCTCGTCGAAGCGCGGACAAAGTATGAAACAGATCGACTTCCGGCCAAACTCGACCGGTGGTTGGCGAGCCGGGAGCGGAAGCGACCGGAGAAGGCTCCACGCTGGGCGATCCTGGACGTGGACGCCAAATCGCGGGGCGGGGCGACGTTCACGAAGCTGGCCGACGGCTCGGTGCGGGCCGGCGGCAAGAACGCCGACTTCGACGTGTACACCTTCACGGCCCGGACGACGCTCAAGGGAATCACGGCCGTGCGTTTGGAGGCGCTGGCCGACCCGTCGATGGTGAAGGGCGGCCCCGGCCGCGCCGCCAACGGCAATTTCGACCTGACCGACTTCCGCGTGAAGGCGGCGCCGCTGACCGGCCAGGGGGCGCCGGTGACGGTGAAACTGGTCCACCCCAAGGCGACGTTCGAGCAGAAGGGGCTGCCGGTCGCGGCGGCCATCGACGGCGACAAGAAATCGGGCTGGGCGGTCGATCCGGAATTCGGCAAGGACCACGCCGCCGTCTTCGAGACGGAATCGGACGTCGGCTTCGACGGCGGCGCACTGCTGACATTTACGATGGAATTTAGTGGCAATAACGGCCACAACATCGGCCGGCCGCGGCTGTCGGTGAGCACGGCCGCGCGGCCGGTCGGCCTGGACGGCGACGCCGCGCCGGCGGAAGCCCGGCAGGTTTTGGCGGCGCTCGACGCCGACCCGACGCTCCGGCCGACGGAGGCGGAACGGGTGACGCTGACCTCCTGGTTCCGCACGACCGATCCGCAATGGCGGGAATTGAACCGACGGGTCGAGGAGCACGCGAAGAAGGCGCCGCCGGTCGGGACGGTGAAGGCGATGATTTGCAGCGAGGGCGTGCCGGCGATCCGGTTTCACACGCAGGGCGGCGACTTCCTGCCGGAGACGCACTTCCTGAGGCGCGGCGACCCCAACCAGAAGGAGGGCGTGGCGACGCAGAGTTTCCTACAGGTGCTGATGCCGAACCTCCCGGACGCGGAGAAGCGTTGGCAGGTCGCGCCGCCGGCCGGCTGGCGCACGTCGTACCGGCGGCGGTCGCTGGCGAACTGGATGACGGACGTGGACGAAGGCGCCGGCCGGCTGCTGGCGCGGGTGATCGTCAACCGCCTCTGGCAGCACCATTTCGGCCGGGGCGTCGTGGCCACGCCGAGCGACTTCGGCGTCCAGGGCGAGAAGCCGACGCACCCGGAATTGCTCGACTGGCTGGCCAAGGAACTGATCGACAGCGGATGGAAATTGAAGCACATCCAAAAGCTGATGATGACGAGCGCCGCCTACATGGAAAGCTCGGCCGGCGACCAACAGAAGGAGGCGGCGGACGTGGACGACAAGTTGTTGTGGCGGTTCATGCCGCGACGGCTGGAGGCGGAGGCGATCCGCGACACGATCCTGTCGGCGGCCGGCGAGTTGGACCCGACGATGTACGGCCCCGGCACGCTGGACCGCATGATGAAGCGGCGGGCGATCTATTTCACGATCAAGCGGAGCCAACTCATCCCGATGATGACGCAGTTCGACGCCCCGGACTCGCTGGTCGGCATCGAGGCGCGGCCGGCGACGACGGTGGCGCCGCAGGCGCTGCTGCTGATGAACAACGCCCTGGTGCGCAGCTCCGCGGCGGGTCTGGCGAAGCGGGCGCGGCCGACGCCGGAGAAGCCGCTGGCCGACGCGGTGCGCACCGGCTACGCGATCGCGCTGGGCCGGGCGCCGACGGGGCAAGAGACGGCCGACTCGGTGCGATTCATCCAGGACCAGTCGGCGGCGTACAAGAAGGACGGCAAGGCCGACGCCGAGCGTCTGGGGCTGACGGACTGGTGCCAGGTGTTGATGGAGTTGAACG
Organism: uncultured Planctomycetaceae bacterium; assembly: GCA_963813925.1. GTDB lineage: Bacteria > Planctomycetota > Planctomycetia > Gemmatales > Gemmataceae > UBA4732. The sequence goes on along the minus strand of CAWFBG010000011.1, from coordinate 129,999 downwards.
AGTTTATTTACGTGGATTGATGACTTCGCTGCGCAAACGCCGTCTATACTCTTGCCGTGAGGACGGTTGCATGGATGCCATCGAGAGGGGTCTGGCGACGCCGCAGCAACGGCGGTGGACGAGGCGGCGCGGCTGATCGCCAAAGCGCGGAGGATCCAGAACCGCCATCGGCCGTCGACCGTATAAGGGCCAGAAAGCACCAACCCCCGGCGAAACTCGCCGGGGGTTGGTGGTGGAATATGGTGAACGATGTTTTTGCACTGGCCTTGTAGCTATTTTAGCGTTGCCGTAAGAGCCATGTGAATCAAGACTTCTGATTACGCCCGGAGGGGCTCGAACCCCCAACCTGCGGTTCCGAAGACCGCCGACGACTCTCCGCAAGTCCTTTCAGAGCAAAATATTCCAGACGGGCCGGCGAACGACTTGGCGTTTTGCTTGGCGCTTCTGACCCGAAAATCCCCCGACCTGGCGATGCTGGTGGAGCGCTGGGACGCGCTCCCCGAGGCGTTGCGCGCCGGCATCGTGGCGATGGTTCGGGCGGCCGGTCCTGCTCTTGGGGGCCGGACCTGACCGCCGCCGTGGCCGTGGGCCGCCTCGACGCGGCGCCACGCGGCCGGGGACGGATAATGCAAGGGGCGGGGCATCGGCGGAACGGAGTGGCGGACAATGGCTGAGAATGGCCGACGAAAAGGCGACGCCGCCCTGCTCTTGGCTCTGGCGAGCGGGGAAACGGTGCGCGAGGCCGCCCGCCTGGCGGGGATCGGCGAGCGAACCGCAACCCGCCGGCTGGCCGACGCCGACTTCCGCCGGCGCGTCGCCGAACTGCGGGGCGAAATGGTCAGCCGGGCGGTGGGCCGGCTGGCCGATGGTTCCACCGAGGCCGTCGCCGCGCTGCGGAAACTGCTGGACGCCGGGACGCCGCCGGCCGTTCGCCTCGGGGCGGCGCGGGCCATTCTGGAGCTGGGGACGAAGCTGCGGGAGAGCGTCGAGCTGGAACAGCGGTTGGCGGACCTGGAACGCCGCATCAAGAGGGAGGGCGGGAAATGAACCTACGCGGACGAGTGGAGCGGCTGGAGCGGGGGCAGCCGGCGAGCGGGAGCTGCTGTCCAGGGTGCGGCGGGGACCGCCGGTTCGCCATCTTCACCGAGCGCGTTGACGCCGAGGGCCGGACGTGGTTGGAGGACGAGAAGGGGAATCTGCTGCCGAGACTCCCTTCCGGTCCATCTTGCGACCTGTGCCGCCACGAAATCAAGTACATGGTGGTAAGCTGCGTCTCGGCCGTACGCAACGCGGAGGGGCGGAATCCATGACGTGTCGCAGTCGCGTCGCCCGCTTGGAAGCCGCCGCCGGTGCGCGCAGCGACGCCGCCCGGTGCGGAACCCGCCCGCCGACGGCACGCCCTCACGGCGGGGGCCTCGGGCAAGCAGGGCTAGCCGATGTCAATGGACTCAGGAATTACGCACGTCCAATCGAAGACAAACTGGCCGCCGCACCGCCTGCAACGAATCGTCTTCTGCAAGTGCCGCACATCACCCTTATAGGCCGCGCCGCACTTCGGGCAGTTAGCCGTCCAGCGCAGAACGTCCAGACGCACCTGCTCGGCCCGGACCCCCAAGAGCGGGCCTGTCAGTAAGTCGGACCTGTCCAGCATAGTCAGCTTTGCCTTGGTGATTTCACCAGATGGCAACCGGGCCACCCGTTCGGAATGGCGGCTGACAACTTGCTCGAAGATGTTTCGCACGTATCTTCCGTTGCCGAACCGTTCGTCTTTCTGCCGGCAAGCCAAGGTAAACAGCACGCAGACGAACACAAGAACCGACTGGGCACTGGTGTACTCCCCTTGTTCGCAAAGGGAAAGAAAGATCCGACAGAGATCTGGCGCGGAGTAGTCCTCAAAGTGGATAAAGCGGGTGAACCGACTCTCCAGGCCCGGGTTCGTGCGGAGAAAGTCCGCCATCAGTTTCGGGTAGCCCGCGACGATGACGGACAATCGATTCCGGTAGTCCTCCATCCGCTTGAGCAGGGCGCTGATGGCTTCATCGCCGTACATGTCTCCGTAGCCATATCGCTCCGCGTCTCCTGCCAAAGTATACGCCTCGTCAATAAACAGCAGGCCATCCAGAGCCTTCTCGACGACCTCGGCCGTCTTGATGGCGGTCTGCCCCAGGAATCCTCCAACGAGGCCCGACCGATCGGTTTCAACGAACTTGGATGTCTTCAGCAGGCCGAAGCCGAAAAGGATCTTGGCCACAATGCGGGCTACTGTGGTCTTGCCAGTCCCCGGGTTTCCCGTGAAGACGAAATGTAAGGTTTGACTGCCCTCCTTGAGTCCTCGGGCTCGGTGCTCCCTCTGCACTGTGAGGAAAGCGGTCAGCTTTTCGATTTCCCCCTTGACCTCAGGGATACCGATCAGCCGCTTCAACTCAGCCATCGCATCTCGGAGTTCGGCTTCAGGTGAGCTAGGGACCGCGTCCGTTGAGTGATCCGGCGTTGGTTGGCTGCTGGGCTTGGCCTGGCCCAGCTCTGGTTGGTCGAAGAGGCCGCGCGGGGCGTCCGGCGGCGGCGTCTTGATCGGCCGGCCGAGCATCGCAAACGCCCGAGGCGTGGCCTCCCGGCCGCGCGGCGTGCGCACGATGAACTGCTCGCGCAGCAGGTACGGCTCGATCTCGTCGCTGAGCGTGTCGGCCGGCAGGTTCATGGTGGCGGCCAGCGCCTGCACGCCGGTCGGCCCGCCCTCGAAAATGCCGACCAGCGTTTCCAGATACCGACGATCCTGCTTGTCCAGGCCCTCGCGGTCCACGCCGGCAACATCCAGCGCAGCCCGTGCTACGTCGAGTGTAATCTTGCCGTCCGCTTCACTTATGGCATACTCGCGTGCCCACAATAGCCGGGTGTTGGCGACGCCCGGCGCACCCCTGCTGCGTCGGCTTAGCTCGACTGCTGCCTCCTCGGAGAGCGGCGTTTGCAGCTTGCGGGCGATGACGCGGACGATTTCGGCTAGGTCATCCGTGCTGTAGTAATTCAGATGCTCATGCATTTTGAAGAGGTCGCGCATTTGATTGGAGACAAGGTCGGCTCGTGTCGTGGCGCCGATGAGCGTGAATCGCTTCAGCCGCATCGAAATGGTGCGGGCGTTGACGCGGTCGCCGAGGACGACGTCGATGCAGAAGTCTTTCATCGCCGGCCTGATGAAATCTTCGACGACGCGCGGCATTCGGTGGATCTCGTCGATGAACAGGAACGAGCCTACTTCCAGGTTCGTGAGGAAGGGGAGCAAGTCAGCCGTCTTGGAAAGGGCGGGGCCGCTGGTCATTTGGAGGGGGGCGCAAATTTCATTGGGCAGGACGGTTGCGAACGTGGTCTTACCGAGGCCGGGAGGCCCGTCGAAGAGGATGTGCGACATCGGCTCCCTGAGCTTACGGCAGGCGTTGAGGACGATGGCGAGGCGACGCACGGTGTCCTTCTGACCGATGACTTCGCGCAGCCAACGAGGGCGCAGGCTGTCGCTATGCTGACGGCCGTCAAAGAGATTCGGTCCTCGCTCTGTCATGATCGCAACTCCCTGCCGGGGTGCGCCCGCCCCCCGCGCTCGCCGGGAGTTCGGACGGCGCGGGAGGCGGAAGCCGACTGGTTCATGAGGCCAGTCGCCCCGGATGCTGACATTGTGACCGCCGCGCCTCTCAATTTCAAGAGGCGGTTGGTCGGCCGCTGTGTCAGGACGGCGATAGAATACAAGGAAGTGGGCAGACCGTCGCGCAACGGTCAGGAGGTCGGCCGGGGCGAGCGTCCCTACCCTTCGCCCGCTCTGGTCGGCCGGCCCATGTTGAAAGGGTAGGATAATGTCTCCGTCACGGTCCTCCATCTGGACCCCAGCAGACTTCTACCACAACGCACAGGAGATTCGACGGCGTCTCCAGGTCTGGCATGTCGATGAAGGCCTGTTTCCAACGCATTGGGCGACGCGGTACGAATCAAAAGGCTGGGAGCAAGAGACGTTCAACAGCATTCTGTTCCGGGGCAGGCACCGCCCGCGACCATCGCCGGGACTTCTAGTCTATCCCGGGCTGCTGCCCCCCGGCGGTCAGGAAAAGGGCTACGTGGGGTCGGCATTTCCCGATAACGACCGCCTTACGGATCGCTCGCTTACGCAATGGTACTTGCGGGAATATGCGGAGCGGTTGAAGCGAGTCGGGAAGCATTCGGAACCCTGGCGGCTGCTTCGCCTTGCCTTCGACCGGGTGCTGCAAGAGCCGATCTACCATGTACGTATCCCCGATGAACGCGACGGGCCAGTTGATTGCCACCACGCCCGTTGCCAGCAGGAGGAACACCCGGAAGATCCGAGGGTGTTCAAAGTGCTGGGCCGGCCTATCGACGGCGAGCTTCTCGACGGCTTCGTGGAGGCGGCGAAGACGGTGTTCGTGGCACCGACGAAGAAGGCCGGCCAGAGTATTCCGCCGGCGAAACGCACCCGGCCAATGTCCCTGAAAGAGGCCGCCCGACTGATGGGCTACACCTTGGACGGGCGCGGTAAGGCGGTCCCCAGCAAGAAGGCGGCGGAAAGCTTGCGGAAAGCGATGGACGCCGGAGCGATTGCCTTCGAGGAACTGACCCGCAAACGGTTCGTATTCTCGCGCGACGATTTCCCCAAGGAAAGCTGGTCCAAAATCCTGCCCAAAACCTGAACGGCGCATTCGCCGATTGGCCCCGTTTGGCCCCATTTCGCAGGCACGGCCTCCAGGCGCGGTAGCGTGGGGGCTTATGAGTACGCCATCGACCACCATCGACCCCACGCGACCCCTGGCGACGGCCAAGCCCTGGCTGGTATGCGGGATTAGCCGCGCCCAGTGGTTCAAATTGTCCGCCAGCGGTCGCACTCCCCTGCCCGTGCGCCTCGGCACGCGGCGCCCCGTTTACCTGATCGACGAGCTGGAGTCCTGGCTCCGCGCCGGGGCGCCCTGCCGCGCGGACTGGCTCAAGATGCGGGGGGCGCCACGATGACAACGAATGGTCAGTGGCGACGCGTCAATCGGGCGAACCCTTGCCCTATCTGCAAGCGGCCCGACTGGTGCGCCGTCTCCGCGGACGGCACGGCGGCGCTGTGCCAGCGCGTCGAGTCCGCCAAGCGCTGCGGAGAGGGCGGCTGGCTGCACCGGCTGAAAGACGGCCCCCGGCAAGAGCGGCGGTGCGTTCGCGTGGTCCGGCTCTCCGCCGGCGGCCCCGCGCGGGAGGACCTGGCGCGGCTGGCGCGGGACTTCCGGGAAGCGGTTGACCCCGGCCGGCTGTACCAGTTCGCCGTCTCCCTTGGGCTGTCGGTGACAAGCCTGTGTCAGCTGGGCGTCGGCTGGTCGGCGGAACATCGGGCCTGGTCCTTCCCGATGACGGACGCTGGCGGCGCGGTGCTGGGCATCCGGCTACGCCGTCCGAACGGGTTCAAGTTCGCGGTCAAAGGCGGCCGCGAAGGTCTGTTCATCCCCTCGACGGCCGGCGACGACATTTCCCCTCTCTACGTCTGCGAAGGGCCGACCGACGCCGCGGCGCTGCTGGACATGGGTTTCCGCAAAGTCGTGGGCCGGCCCTCCGCCACGGGTGGAATCAAGCTGGTTGTCGAGCTGGTGCGCCGGCGTCGGCCCTCCGATGTCGTCGTCATGGCGGACGGCGACGAAGCGGGCCGGCGCGGGGCGAACAACCTGGGATCGGTTTTGGTCGCATACGGCCCCGCAGTACGGATAATCGCGCCCCCCGAGGGCGTCAAGGACGTGCGGGATCTGCTCCGGGCCGGCGGGACGCGGGAGGACATGGAGAAGACGATTCAGGCGGCGGCGGTTCGGCGGCTGGCGGTTCGCGGCCGGGTTTTCGGAGTGAAAGGGTAGGAAATGGCCGATCAAGACGCGGAACTGTCGTTAAGCTACCTGCCGGGCAAGGGCAAGAACAAGGGAACGCTCTCGGCTGCGCTGCCGAACGGCGATGGGTTCACCGACAAGATCGACCTCGCCGACGCAGCGGAACGGGTGCGGTTCGTCAAGGCGCTGTGCAAGGGCAGGAAGGGCATCGACCGCAAAGCCGTGGCGGCCGAGCTGGAGCGCCTGGCGGGCGAGGTTGCGGCGAAGGCCGGCGAAAGCGGCGAGGGCCGACGGTCGCAAGCCGACGTGCTGCTGGCGCTGGCCGTCGGGTTGGACCTCTTCCACGCGCCAGGCAACGGCGGCGACGGCGAGGCGTTCGCTTCGTTCACGTCCAACGGCCACAAGGAGACATGGGCGATCCGAAGCGGCGGCTTTCGCAGCTGGCTCGCGCGGCTTTACCACGCGGAAACCGGCCGCGTTCCATGCGCCCAAGCCTTGCAAGACACGCTGGGCGTCTTGGCCGGGAAGGCGCAGTACGACGGCCCGGAGAGGCCGCTTGCCGTCCGCCTTACGGAGCATCAGGGCCCCATCTATCTGGACCTTTGCGACCCCGATTGGCGGGCAGTGCAGATCGACGCCGATGGTTGGCGCGTCGTCGCTGACCCACCCGTGCGGTTCGTCCGCCGACGCGGGATGCTCGCCCTGCCCGAACCCGTCGGGGGCGGCAGCGTCAAGGAACTGCGGCCGCTGGTCAACCTGCCCGACGACGACGCCTGGATTCTCTTCGTGGCCTGGCTGCTGTCGGCGCTGCGCCCGGCCGGCCGTTCCCCCTTCTCGCGGTCAATGGAGAACAGGGGTCCGCAAAGTCAACACTGTGCCGGATGGGCCGCCGCCTGATCGACCCGAACAAGGCAAACCTGCGCCGGCCGCCCCGCGACGACCGGGATTTGATGATTGCGGCCAACAATGGATGGGTGGTCGGGTATGACAACCTTTCGGGTCTTCGGCCCGAGCTGTCCGACGCGCTGTGCTGTCTGGCGACGGGCGGCGGTTTTGGGACGCGCGAGCTGTACACCGACGACGAAGAGAAGCTTTTCGATGCGACTCGCCCCATCCTGCTGAACGGCATTGAAGACCTGGCGACGCGGCCGGACCTGCTGGATCGGGCGCTTTGTCTGACGCTGCCCACCATTTCCGAGAGCGACCGGCGCGACGAGGATGAACTTTGGCAGGCATTTGCGGCCGTCCGGCCGCGCGTGCTGGGTGCGCTTCTGGACGCGGTTTCCGCCGCCTTGCGAAACCTGCCCACTACGCGGCTGTCCAGCAAGCCGCGCATGGCCGACTTCGCCTTGTGGGTTACGGCGGCGGAAACCGTCTTGCCGTGGGAGCCGGGTGCATTCTTGCGCGCCTACGCCGCCAACCGGGGGGCGGCGAGCGAACAGGCGCTTGAAGCATCCATCATCGCCGGCCCGCTCGCCGCCCTTCTGTCGGCCCAAGGCGGCCGCTGGGAAGGCACGGCCCGCGAGTTGCTCGACGCCCTGGAAGCGGCCCATACGGACGACAAGACCCGCAAGAGGAAGGACTGGCCTACCGGCCCGCGCAAGCTGTCGGGCGAGTTGCGACGGCTCGCCCCAAATTTGCGCCGGGCGGGCACGGCAGTAATTTTCGACCGCGAACCGGGAGGGAAGCGGCGGCGATTGATTCGACTGGAAAACACCTGCGAAACACCGTCCCGACCGTCCCCACCGTCCCAAAGCCCAGCAACCGCAGGGGAAACGCCGGGACGGTCGCGGGACGGTCGGGACGATGGGAGGACGCCTACCGTCCCCGACCTTCCCGCCGAAAAGACTGTGAATTCCGCCGTTCGGGACGGTCGGGACGGTCGGGACGGTGTTTTGCGCCCCGATTCTGATTTGGAGGAAGTCGAATGGACGGCTTGACCTTGCTGGAAGAGGCACGGGCGGCGGGGTTGACCGTGCGGGCGGACGGGGAGCGGCTGCGCATCCGCGGGCCGCGACGGGCCGAACCGATGGCCCAACGGCTGATTGCCCACAAGGCCGCTGTGTTGGCCGCGTTAATTGCGCCGCCGGCCGACCCCGAAATCCGGGTGGAAGACCTCGACATGAATTGGCGCGTCGAATGGGAGGAAAGGGCGGCCGTCATGGAGTACGACGGCGGCCTGCCCCGCGAGCGCGCCGAGGCGCTGGCCCTGACGGAAATCGTCCGCGAGATGGAACGGGCCGGCGTTCCTCACCGCAACCATGCTTGACATTCCGGCAAGGGTGGATAGAATGCACTGCATGGCCGAACGCCGAACCAAACTGAGCGACCAGCTCCGCCAAGCTGTTGAGAACTGCGGACAAACCCGCTACGCCATCAGCAAGGCGACCGGCATCGCCGAATCGACCCTCTCCCGGTTCATGGCGGGCGAACGCGGGTTGCCGATGAAGACCCTCGACAAGCTGGCCGATTACCTCGACCTCAACATCATCGCCGGCAAGAGCCGGCGGCGGAAAGGGTAGGTAAGCGATGGGTTATCGCATCTTCAAGACGACGTACACCGACCGCAAGGGCAAGACCCGCGAGGCCGCCAAGTGGTACATCGAATTCAAGGACGCCAACGAAACGACGCGCCGGCTGCCCGCCTTCACGAGCAAGGCGGCGTCGGAGGAATTCGGCCGCAACCTCGTCAAGCTGGTGGAATACCACCGGGCGACCGCCGGGCAGACGGACCCCGCGCTTCACCGTTGGCTGGCGGACCTGCCCCAGCGGACCCGCGCCAAGCTGGCCGAAATCGGCTTGCTCTCCCCCGAGCGCGCCGCGGTGAGAAAGCCCCTCGACGAACACCTCGACGACTGGGCGCGGTCCCTGCGGGCGAAGGGCAACAGCCCCAAACACGTCAAGCTGGTGACGGGTCGGGCGCGGCGGGTTTTCGCGGGCTGCGGGTTCACCTTCTACCCCGACATTTCCGCCAGCAAGGTGGAGGCGTACCTTGCCGACCTGCGGGAAGACGCGGCCGCCGAACAAGGCATCAGCGCCCAGACGTTCACGTTCTACGTCAAGACGATCAAGCAATTCTGCGCGTGGATGACGCGGGACAAGCGGGCGACAGAATCCCCGGTCGCGCACCTCGACGGGCTGAATGTCCAGGTGGACCGCCGGCATGATCGCCGCGCCCTGCTGCCCGAGCAGCTGACGACGGTGTTGAAGGGCGCCAGGGAGAGCGAGCGAGCCTATCGGGGCCTGACGGGCGAAGACAGGTTCGTACTTTATCTGACGGCGTGCGGCAGCGGCTTTCGGGCCGGGGAACTGTCCGTACTCGAACCGGAGAATTTCGACCTCGCAAGCGTCCCTCCCACCGTGACCCTTCCGGCCCGGTTCACAAAGAACAAAAAGCCGGTGACGCAACCCCTGCCTTCCGAAGTGGCGAACGTGCTGCGCGACTACCTGAAAGGCCGGACGCCAGGGCAGCGCGTTTGGGCCGGAACGTGGTGGGAGAAGGCGGCGGAAATGCTCAAGGGCGACCTCGAAACGGTCGGAATCCCCTACGTCGTGGACGGGCCGAACGGCCCCCTCTTCGCCGACTTCCACAGCTTGCGGCACGCCTACGTCAGCGGTCTGGCGCGCGGAGGGGTCAGCCCGAAGCACGCGCAGGAACTGGCGCGGCACAGCGACATTCGCCTGACGATGCAACGATACACGCACGCCACCCTGTGCGACCTCGGGGCGGCGGTGGACAGCCTGCCTTCCATCGTCCCCGGCAAATCGCGGCCAGAGCGGCAGGCGTTGCGTGCGACCGGCACGGAGGACGCCCGGGGCGGCGAGTCTGTCTTGGCGTTTTGCTTGGCGCTTCCGGGTGGGCAAATGGGGACTCTGGTGGACTCCGGTGGACGGACGGCCGAAAAGAGGCTTGCGGCAGAAACCCCGGAAAACAAGGGAAAAACGTCGATTTCGGCCGAGAAAAGCGATTACGCCCGGAGGGGCTCGAACCCCCAACCTGCGGTTCCGAAGACCGCTGCTCTATCCAGTTGAGCTACGGGCGCAACATTTATTTCTCAGACTTTTCTTGACTCCCGACGGCCGCGGTAAAACGGGGTGACACCCGTTTTGACGCCAACCTCGCCCGCCGGAGAAGCCGACACGCCTCATCCTACCAGCCGCCGCCCCCAAAACAAGCCTGCCAAGCCCTACCCCGATTTCCCGCAGATCCCGCACGCCACAAGCCGATGGGCGATGAAGAAACGGGGCAAGATCAATACTGTCCGGCTCGATTGTTGCTAAGGGCGGCGACGGCGGCAAGAGGATAGAGGGCGCGAGCAACTTCTTGGTGGAACGCGATGGCTTTTCTGCCAAATATATGGTTCAGATCCTATTGTCCGGTTAACCGGCGCCTATTCCGGACACCGGCAACCGGACCATGAAAAAGAGGGAGGTTTCCGCTGCCCGAGTGGCCGTCAGGTCTCGGCGCGCGGCGGCCCAGACCGCCGCGCCCGACCTCGGCGCGCACCGGTAGCGCGGCTTACGTCGGCAGCGGTTTGAGACGATCCAGATGAGCCAGCAGTTCCTCTTCCGTGGCCCAGCCCTGGAAGTAGAACCGAATCATCTCCAGGGTGCGGACGGTGGGCTTCCGCCCCGTCCAGAGACGGATGAGCAGACCGGCGATGATGGCCAAGTAAACCTGGATCGTGACGCCGTCCCGGCTGTTGGCCAGCAGATGACGGCAACCCAGGATGCATTTGAGCCAGCGGAAAATGAGTTCCACGGTCCAGCGAAAGCGGCAGCCCAGGGCGGCCAACTCGGCGGCCAGGTCGAGGCGGCTGGTCGCCAGGAGAAGGATTTCGGGACGGCCCTGGGCGTCGGTCTTGCCGGTTTCGACTTCGAGGACGCGCACGGGTTGCTTTAGAGACGCTCCGCTCTGCGGGCCGCCGAGCCAAACGACGCGGTCGCTGCGGACGCCGGCCGCTCGGGCTTCCGCCGTCAGCGGCCGCTCTTCGACGACGGTCCAGACGGCGTTGTCGCGGATGCGGCCGATGAAGTGGCTTTTGGCATCGACGATGTCCTGGAAGAGTTGATAGTCGGCGTAGCCGCGATCGACGACGTGGAAGCGCTTGGCTTGCGGGGTGGCCGGCAATTGCTTGGTTTCCGAGTCGTTGCCGGCGGTCACGGTGGTTTCGACGGGAACGCCTTGGAGCACGTCGAAATGGACGTGCATTTTGGCGGCGCGGAGCCGGGGATCGAGCCACGGCGCCCAGGCCATTTTGGGCAAGGCGGCCAGGAGGCTGCCGTCCACGGCTGTGAGACCGCGTAAGGCTTCGGCTTCCTTGCCGTGAACGAGAGGGGGAGCGTTTGCGCGGCGACGTCGCCGATGAGGGCGTGGAGCAGTTGGGGATCGAAGACGCGACTGGCGTCGCTGAGGGCGCCGCGGGAGACCCGGTGGCCGCCGAACAGACGCTGCACTTTGTCGAGTTCGCTGGCCTGCCTAATGCCGCGCCGGCTTTGGACGACGGGGTTGAAGAAGAAGCGCAGGAGTAAGCAGGCATACTGGTCATAGAACAGGCGGCGATTGCCGGCGCGATCGCGTGCCGTGGCGTCGTCGTGCCGGCGGTCGAGCAAGGGGCCGAGGAGCTTGAAATACTTGAGTCTTTTGAGATCCTTTATTTTGATCGGCGGTCGTCGTCTCGCCGCCATGGGCCGCCTCCGCGGCCCAGCTGTCAACCCGGCGGCAACTTGGGCTCGCAAAGGGGAATACGACTGTAGGCGTGACAAACCGATGCATAATACGCCTCGACGGCGGCCGCCTGGGCGTCCGCGAACCGGGGGAAGGGAGCGGAGGCGATCTTGCGGGTGCGGGCGGCCGTGTTGAGCGAGAATGACCGGCCGGCGCCGTATTTCGCCGAGCGTCCGGGCAATTCGTATCGCCGGCGTCGCCCCGCGCCCAGAGCAAACGCTCGGCAGAATAGAAAATAAAGCCGGTCCTTGACCTCCGGTAACAGCGGCTCGTCCAGGTTGGCCGGCATCCATTCCGGTCCATCCCACGGCGAGTGGTCCTCGAACCTGCTGCCGCACGGCGGGCAGATGAGCACGACCACTTGACGGTCAGGGTCTCCGGGTTGGGCCGCGGCTTCCGCCCGGCGTGCGGCGCGTCCTTCTGTTCCCGGTACTTCGCCAGGGCGGCGTCGGGGTCGGCCCACGGCGCGAAGTAGTGCATCTTGCCCTTGATCTTCTTGGCCCATCGGCCTGTGGCGTGCGGGAACAGGGGGAAGTCCGGGTAGGCCTTGCTTGGCTTGGCGGGCGCGGTAGGATGAGGTGTGGGCATGGGGACTTCTCCTTAGCCGGGTGTCAGAACAGGTGTAAAGGACGGTAGGGCGGGAGCGAAGAGATGGCAAGAAGGGGCTGAAATCAAAGGACTTATGCCGATGTAGCTCAACGGTAGAGCACCGCTTTCGTAAAGCGGGGGTTGAGGGTTCAAATCCCCCCATCGGCTCTGACGCAAAGGGCCGCAAGTCTTGGACTTGCGGCCCTTTCTATTCGCCGAGGCCCGTCCGGTTTTAGCCGGGGGCCTGTCGCCAGTGATTGGGCGAGGCCGCGCAGCCGGACCCCGGCGACTGTTCATCGCGCTGATGCTGCATTACCCCGCCGTTGAAGGGTTCCTCGGCCGCCCGCGCAAGGTTTCCCGCCGGCCGCGTCCCCCCTGTCGGAAATCGCCCTGAGACATCCGAGAGGGTTGAACGATGAAGACCATCCGACGATTGCTGCTTTGCGTCCCCCTGCTGACCGTGCTCGGCGTCATGACGGCGGCCCCGGCGGCGCGGGCCGACGACGGCACGCCCGTCACGCAGGACGACACCCGTTTCTGGCAGGTCATGACGGCCCCGACGCCGCCGACCCCCAACCCCGCCGCGAGCGACACGGAGTACTGGCAGCAGCAGGAGTTGCTGCAGGACTACCAGCAGCTGCACCCGTAGGGCCGGCTGGCGGCCCGAGATAATTCCGCGCCCGCGTGACCGCTGACGGACCGACGCCGCGATTAGATGGGGAGGGCGGCCGCCCGTCCACCGGTTTCCGCAGCACCCCACCGGGGCGCCGGCCGCCCCTTTATCTCCACTGGCGCGTCGCCGCCCCAGGGACATGGGGCGGTGCTTCCCCCTCTCGGCCTACACCCGGCCGACGGAAACGGGTATGGTCCGGTCTCCTTCGCCGCTTGCGGCCCGGCCCAGCCTGAGAAGCGGGGCCGGGAGACTTCCACCCCATCTCCACTTCGTGCGTTTTTTTCTTGACCCCGATGGCCTCCTCTCGTAACGTGAAATGGTCTACCCTTCCATCCGTCCGTGATATCTCAAACTCGTGGAGGATGCCATGTGTCATCCGGCGCCGGTTCGCCGGCAAAGCGGGTTCACCCTCATTGAACTTCTCGTGGTGATCGCCATCATTGCCATCCTCATCGGCCTGCTGCTCCCCGCCGTCCAGAAGGTGCGTGAGGCGGCGGCCCGCATGTCTTGCAGCAACAACCTCAAACAGATCGGCCTGTCGCTGCACGGCTTCCACGACGTCAATGGCGTCTTCCCGACCGACGGCGCCTACACCGCCGGGCAGACCGTCGTGCCCAAGACGGCCGGCGGCGACTGGGGGTTCGCCAACCCCAACGTCAGCGCCAAACAGCAACCGGGTTCGTGGGCCTTCGCCATCCTGCCCTTCATCGAGCAGAGAGCGGCCTACCAGCAGGTGGCGCAGGGGGCGGCGGTCAAGACCTTCAGTTGTCCGTCGCGAGGCCGGCAGAACCCTCAGACCTGCCCGTCGGGAACCGACGCCCTGTGGGGGTCGCCGTGGGTCTACGACTTTCAGGGTCTCAACCCCTGGCTGAAGACCGACTACGCGGCCAACGAGGACGTCTTCCCGGCCGGCGTCGGCAACAACATGAGTATGGCCAGCGTGACCGACGGCCTGTCCAACACGATCTTCGTCGGCGAAAAGTCGATCGACCCGCGGGCGTACAACACGGGCGGTTGGTACTGGGACGAGCCGGTCTTCACGGGCGGGGCCGGCGGCACGGGCCGCAACGGAACCAATCTTTACCAGGACGGCCCCGGCGTCAATTTTCCGAACAACTGGGGTTCGGCCCACACCGCCGGCGCGTTGTTCCTCTTCGGCGACGGCAGCGTGCATCTCCTCAACTTCTCCGTGCCGCCGAGCGACCTGCAGGCGGCCCTGACCCCGGCGGGCGGCGAACCTCCACCCACCAGTTTCTGACGGACGGCGCTGGACGAGTTGAGCGTCCCCTACGAGGCGCCGTGGCGTCGGCGCACCGCACGCCGGACAGGGGGGCGCACTTCCTTCCCCTTCCGGCGCCGCGCCGCGAGTTGGCGTTTCCGCCACCGTGGGCTAAAATAGTATAATCCTTCCCGCGCCCGGCACTCCTCTCGGTCGTCGGGATGCGGTCAAGCGGCGTCCGACGGCCGGCCGGCCCGTTTCGCACTCGGGTTGGTCGATCCCGAATCGACAGGCGGACGACGCGTCCCGACCCGCTCCGACGGAGCGCGCATAGGGAGTTCGGCCGTGAGCGTACCCCGATGCACGCTCCTCGTCGTCGATGACGAGCACCACATTCTGACCACGCTGGCCAATCTCCTTTCGGTCGATTACGACGTCCTGACCGCCGACAGCGTCGAGGCCGCCAAGGAGTTGTTCGGTCGTCAGCCGATCGACCTCATCCTCAGCGACCAGAAGATGCCGCGCACCTCCGGCGTGCAGCTGCTGGAATGGGTGCGCGACCACCACCCCAAAACCGTCCGTCTGCTGATGACCGGCTACGTCGAACTGGAAGACGCTATCGCCGCCATCAACCGCGGCCACGTCTATCACTACCTCCTCAAGCCCTGGCGGGCGGAAGAACTCCGCCTGGTGCTGCGCCATGCCGCGGAAAAATTCACGCTGGAACGGGAACACCTCGCGCTTTTACAGCAGATGCAGGAGCTGAACCGCGGCCTGGAGCGGCGCGTGGCCGAACGGACCCGCGAACTCCAGGAATCGAACCATCTTCTGGAGCAGCGCGGCCGGGAGCTGGAACGGCTGGCGTTGACGGACCCGCTGACCGGCCTGTTCAACCGGCGCGCCCTCGAAGAGTTGGCCCGCTTCGAGTTGAAGCGCCACGCCCGCTATCCCAGCCCGCTGACGCTGGGCTACATCGACGTGGACCATTTCAAGAGGGTCAACACCGATTACCACCTGACCGGCGGCGACGAGGTGCTGCGGGCGTTGGCCCGCACCCTATTGGGGACGCTGCGCGAGGTCGATTCGGTGGGACGGATCGGCGGCGAGGAGTTTCTGGTGATTGCCCGCGAGACGAACGAGGAGGGCGCCGTCATCCTGGCCGAACGCATCCGATCCACGGTGGAACAGACGCGCATCGACTACCTGAACCACTCCATCGCCATCACGGTAAGCGTCGGCTTCGTGGCGGCCGAAGTGGGCGTGCCGGCGGACTTTCAGGAAATGATCGAGGCGGCCGCCGCCGCCCTGCAGCACGCCAAGGATTCGGGACGCAACCGTTGTGAGGTACGCCGCATGCAACCCAAGTCCGCATGAACATGCTTTCACGCCTCGCCGTTTCCCGCCTCCCGCTCGGCGTCGAAAATATCGACGGACGGCAAATCGCGGTGTTCCCGGTGCGTCCGTAACACCTGGCGCGGCACTTCCCGCCCGAGCGCCGCATAGGCGGCGTCGAGCAGTTCATAAGCGTATTCGATTTTTCGTGCGCCAGGCAGCGGCCATAGCTCCTTGCCGAGTTTAAGCGCCGTCGCCGGGAAGCCGTCGCGCAGGGCCTGCCGGGCCTCCTCGACCACCGCGACCGGGTCGCTCTGTTTGCGAAGGAGCGGTCGGAGTCTTTTGTCGGGCAAAGACAGCGGCCGATACGTTTCCGGTGGGGCCACGACGCCCATGTACTCCGGCGTCGAAGCGATTACGAACTCGCGGCGGGTCGTCGCCGACTGATACTTCTCGAAATAGGCGTCGCCACGCTCCGGCCGGCTCGCCGTGCCGTATTCCATCACGATCCGCCTCAAGACGTCTAGTCTCATGAGCCGGGCCTCGTACTCCCCGGCATGTTCGGAATCTTCGGACCAATAATCCTCGCAGTCGCGGTGATGCATCTCCACGTCCAAGCGCAGCGTCTGAAAGAGGTCGTCGCCGCACGCGAAAAGCTCGAAGGCGTCGTTGGCGTAGTAGGAAGCGACGCAGCCCCGGCCATCGATGGGGTCGTCGCGGTAATATCCCCAATGGAGACCGTCCACGCCTCCCGCCAGAACCGTGAAGAACTCCGGCGGGTCGAGGTAGTAGCGCCAGTGTAGGAGCGGACTGAGGCGCGGCGTATGAAGATCGAAACGCCCGGATAGCACCTCAAAAGGACCGACCAGTGTGATTCCCAAAGACGCGGTAAGGGCGTGCAGCGGGTCGAGCGGTTGAAGGCGTTTGGCAAACTCCCAGAACCGAAAAAGGTCGTCCGGGAAGTCGAAGCCGTAGAGATGGCGGAGTTGGTCGCGGCGTGAAGACATGCTTTCACGCGCCCCTGTTATAAGTCATATCCACACCAGCCGCGAGCGCAAGCGAGCGTTTTTTGTCCCCGCGCTCGCTCGCGCTCGCGGCTGGTACGGAAGCCGGCGTCAGGACAGCAGGCTCGTCACCGCGTCCGCCTGCACCAACTCGCGCGGCTGGTTGAGGTGGTTATAGACGATGGTGCCGGGGTTGATGCCGACGCTGTGATAGATGGTGGCCAGCAGCTCGCGCGGGTGGACCGGGTTCTCGACCGGGGCCGAGGCGGTCTTGTCCGACTTGCCGTAGACCAGGCCGCGCTTGACGCCGGCGCCGGCCAGGACGCCGGTGTAGCAGTAAGGCCAATGGTCGCGGCCGTCGTCGTTGTTGTCGTTGCCGGAGGTGCTGACGCCGCGCTGCGGGCTGCGGCCGAATTCGCCGACGGCCACCACCAGCGTCTCGGACAGCAGGCCGCGCTGGTCGAGGTCGGCGATGAGGGTGGACAGGCCGGCGTCGAGCATCGGCGCCGCCTGGTCCTTCATGCGATGCGTCAGGCCGGTATGCACGTCCCAGGAGTGGTTGTCGGAGTTGGCGACTTTCGGCCAGTTGACCTCGACGAAGCGCGTGCCGGCTTCGATCAGCCGGCGGGCCAGCAGACAGCTCTGGCCGAAGGTGTTCATGCCGTACTGCTCGCGCAGCTCCTTCGGCTCCTGGTGCAGGTCGAAGGCGTTGCGCGCCCGGCCGGAGATGATGAGGCCCAGGGCCTTGCCATAGTAGTCGTCGAGGCTGTATTTCTTGGTCGCCGCCTCGATGTCCGGCATTCCCTCGTCGATGAGGTCGCGGAGTTTGCCGCGGCGCTCCAGACGACCCGACGACACTTCCTCCCGCAGCCGGAGGTCGTCCGTCGTGATGTGGTCCATCTTGTTCATGTCCATGTCGTCGCCGGGCGGGTAGAGCGTGTAGGGGTCGTAGGCCCGTCCGAGGAAGCCGGCCGTGCCGCCCTTGCCGACGACGTTGCTCTCTTGAATCGGCCGCGGCATCATGACGAACGGCAGCATCGGCACCTCCGGCGGCTTGAGCCGGATGATCTGCGAGCCGACGGTGGGGAAGTCCTTGGGGCTGGGCGGCTCCAGCTGGCCCGACGGGCTGACCTTGTCGGCCGTCCAGCCGGTGAGCATCTGGTAGATGGCGGCCGTGTGGTTGAACAGGCCGACGGGCGTGTAGCTCATCGACCGGATCATCGTCACCTTGTCGTTGATCTGCGCGAACTTGGGCAGCAGTTCGGTGAACTTCACGCCGGGAATCTTGGTGTCGATCGCCTTGAACTTGCTGCGGACGTTGTCGGGGACGTTGTCCTTGGGGTCCCAGAGGTCGAGATGGCTGGGGCCGCCCTGGAGGTAGAGGAGGATGACGCTCTTGGCCTTGCCGAAGCCGGGGCCGCCGTAGGTGGCGTCCTTTGCGGTCAACTTCTGAAGGCCGAACAGGTTCGCCAGGCTGAAGCCGAAGACGGCCGAACCGCCGACGCGGAGGAGTTCGCGGCGGGTGACGCCGTCGCAGGTGTCTTTTCCCGCACGTCCGGGGATCACGAGCATGGTGGGACCTCGCAAGGTAGGAACGAGGAGAGTCGGCAGGCAGGGCGGGGGAGTAACCCTAATCATGCACTATAATGGACGGGCACGGCGGCCGTCAATCATATACTGTCGGAATCTCGGAAAATCGGAAAAACGCCAACGACAAAAAGGCGGGCGGCCCGTCGGCCGTCCGCCTCTCGCGTCGCATCCTATTAATTCTGGCCGTTGGGGGGCGGCATAGACGGCGGCCCGTCGTTCCCCATCGGAGGGCCGTTGTCGCCGTTCCCGTTCGCGGGGCCGTTCTTGCCGCCCGGAACCACCGGAGGCAAGCCGCCCGGAATTTTCGGGATCACGTTGGCTTGCGGCGGATCGGTTGTGATCTGGTCAAACGGCAGGTAGCAGTCCTGGGAGGCGCACCAGTAGTACCAGCAATCGTCCGAAGGATACCAGAAAATGTAGGTGTCGCAGTCGGGATACCAGCAGCAGTAACGGAAGTCGCGGAAGTCCGACCGCAGGTGCCGATCCCGGTGATCACCGCGGCGATCGACGTGGCTCTGGTGGTTGCTCCTGTCGTGGTGCATGGTCGAGTGCAGGTTGTTGCTCGTGCTGATGCGGTTGTCGTTGTGCTGCTGGATGTGTTGCGTGTGGTGGCCGGCGTTGGCCTCGGCCGTCAGGGCCAGGGCCAGGACCGTCGCCGCCGTCAGGGTCGTCAGGATGCGCTGCATGATTCACTCCCCGTGGTATGCTTTGCTTTGGCTTTCGAGTCGGCTCACTTCGTCCGACCTCTACCCTGCCAAGCGCACCGAGGAGCGGTTTGTTACAGGCGGCGGGCATATTCCGGCAATTGTTCTGGCGGGCCCAGGTCCAGCGCCGACTCGTACGCCCGGAGGAACCAGCGGTCCACGACGACGCGCCGGGCGAACCAGCCCCAACTCATAAGTTTGCGGCCCAGGAAGCGCTGCAATCCCGCCGGAATCAGGTCCGCCGCCGACCGCGCGTTCCGTTGTCCGAAGCGCGCCGTCAGCCGGGCCGCGTACGGCTCCAGCCGGTCGCGCCGGAAGTCGCCCGCCGCGGAGGCGATCACGTCGGCGGCCATCAGGGCGGACTCGACGGCCGGCCGGATGCCCTCGCCGCTGGGGGAATACGCCAACCCCGCCGCGTCGCCGACCAGCAGCACGCCGTCGCCTATTGGTGGTCTGACGGAGTGTGTATAGAGCAAATAGGCGTGTCCGCTGAACCTGGTCGCCAGGTCGTGCGGGATCTTGCCGTGTTGCTTCAAGAAGGAAACGTAGGCCGAAACGTGATTGGAAAGGGATTGGTCGTCCTCACGGCCCAGGCCGACGTTCAAATAGTTTCCTTTGCGGTAAAACCAGCCGTAGCCCTTGAGGTCGGTGCAGAACGCCAGGTTGGGAACGCCGGGCTTGATGGGACAGGCCCGGAGCTGGTCCGGCGTCAGCTCGACCTCGATCTCCTGGGCGGCCACCACCGGCTGACTGCCGCCGGTCTTGCCGCCGAGGGCGCGGGCCACCGGGCAGAAGTGGCCGCCGGCGCCGACCAACAAACGGGCCTGGATCTCGCCGTTGACCAGCCACTCGCCGCCGACGCGCTCAAGCGATCGAACCGGCTCGCCCAGCCGCAGCCGCGCCCCCGAACGCCGCAGCAGGTAGTCGTCGAACTCGCAGCGGCGGATCGCGTAACTGATCGGCTTGCCGTGGTCGGTCGTCTTCTCAGGCCCGCCCATCAGGCTGACCGTGAACCCGGTGATCGGCTCCAGGACGCGGCCGCGGCCGTATTCCTCCAGGTCGAGTTTCAGCTCCTCGACGAGCGGCGGCGTGACCCAGCCGGCGCAAGGCTTGTCGCGCGGAAATCCCTTCCGGTCCAGCACCAGCACGTCGAGGCCTGACCCGGCCAGCCTCCAGGCGCATGAGGAGCCGGCCGGCCCGCCGCCAACGATCAAGACGTCACAACGCTCCATGCGCCGCCCTTTCATGGAAGTAGATGACCGTTCCTTAAGTCCCCTGCCAGTAAAAGGTAGCCGCATTCGCCGGAATGCGGGTTCGACGACCCGCATTCCGGCGAATGCGGCTACGAGTCAGCGGCGACCTGTTTTCCTACTGACGGTAGGCCCCGGCCCGCGTCCAGGGAATGTCGTTGTTCGTCTCCGGGGCGAAGACGACCTGGAAAAGCTGGTTGAAGCCGGTGGTGAAGCCGGCCAGCGAGGCGGCCAGGTAGAGTCGCCAGGCCCGCACGAACCGGGCGTCGAACGTCTTTTGCACCCCGTCGGCCACGCCGTCGAAGCGCCGCAGCCAGTGCTCCAGCGTCTTGGCGTAGTGCATTCGGATGTTTTCCACGTCCAGCACTGACAACCTATTCGGCTCGAAAATTTCCGCCATCTCTCTGGGGCTGGGCATGTAGGAGCCCGGGAAGATGCGCTTCTCGAGCCACGGGCTGGTCGGGGCCGGGTAGTTGCGGCCGATGGAGTGGATGAGGCCGCGACCCGTCGGCTTCAGGCAGCGCCGGATGACCGAGCCGAGCGTCCGGTAGTTCTGGGCGCCGACGTGCTCCAGCATCCCCACCGACACGAAGGCGTCGAAGGTCCCGGTGACGTTGCGGTAGTCGTCCTCGACGTACTGGACGCGGCCGTCCAGTCCCTCGGCCTTGGCGCGTTCGCGGGCGTACTTGATCTGTTCTTTCGAGATGTTGAAGGCCGTCACCTGGACGCCGTAGCGCCGGGCCATGTGGCGGGCCAGCGCCCCCCAGCCGCAGCCGGCCTCCACCACCGTCTCGCCCGGCCGCAGCCACACCTTGCGGCTGACGTGGTCCATCTTGGCCGTCTGCGCCTCCTCCAACGTGGCGTCGGGCGTCGGGAAGTAGGCGCAGGTGTAGACCAGCTGTTCGTCGAGCCAGAGCTTGTAAAAATCGTTTCCGAGGTCGTAATGGTGGGAAATGTTATGGCGCGACCGCCGCAGGCTGTTGGCGCTGGGCCGCAGTTTCCAGCCGACCAGGAGCTGGCGCAGCAACCAGGCCCAGGCCGGGGCTGGCTTCATCCGGAAGACCGCTTCGAGAAACGGAACGAGTTCGCCGTCCACCTCGATGCGGCCTTCGGCGTACAGGTCGCCGAAGGCCAGGTCGGGGTTGACGATCAGCCGGAGGAAGGCCCGGCGGTCGTGAAACCGCACCCGCGCGATCGGTTCGCCGGGGGCGGTGAGGAACTCGTACCCGTTCCACAGGATGAGCCGCAGGGGCGCGTCGAACCCCGGAAACAGGCGGCGAAACAGCCGTTCGTAGAAGTCCGGCCGTAGGTCGGGGGAAGGGCCGACCGGGGCCGGCCGGCCAAAGGTTTGATGCTCTCGGCCGTTGAGGGCGGCGGGGGACGCCTCGTTCGGCTGACGGCTCTCCATGGTGCGATCCTCGGGAACAATGGCATTCCGGAAGCCGATATTGCGAAGATTCTATAAGCCCTCTCGCGGCCCGCACAGGAGAAAAGCGCGCGTTGCCCGACTGCGGACGGTCTGCTATCATCCTATCCCGAACATCCCGCAATCTCTCACCCGGCCGGCCCATGTCCCTCGTCGAGTTGCATCTGCCGCCCGACCCGACGCTGCCGAACGACGTGCGCATCTTCCTCGACGAGGCGGGGCGGCGGGTGGAACGGTTTCGATGGGAGCGTTCGCCGCCCGCGTTCGTGCCGAGCGATTTCACGGCGGCCTACGCCGGCCTACGTTCTCTGGAGGAGGCAAACGCGGCGCCGGGCCGGTCGTTCTGCGAATGGGGCAGCGGTTTCGGCGTGGCGGCCTGCCTGGCCGCTTTCCTCGGCTTCGACGCCTGCGGTATCGAGACGGAAGCGGAACTCGTCGAGGCCGCCCGGCGATTGGCCGACGATTTCGGGCTGCCGGTGCAGTTCGCCCGCGGCAACTTCATCCCCGCGGGGGCCGTCGCCCGTCCCGCCGGCCGATTCGCCTGGCTGGAGACGGGCGGCCCATGCGGACACGCCGCGCTGGGGCTGGACCCGGACGATTTTGACGTGATTTACGCCTACCCGTGGCCGGACGAGGAAGACTGGACGGCTCGGCTGTTTCAGCGTCACGCCCGCGGCGGGGCCGTGCTGGCCACCTACCACGGCGGCGACGGGCTTCGTTTCCGGAAGAAGACGGGGAAGGCGCGCCGCCCGTAGGCGCGGCCTACGGGCGGCGGGCGGCCGCTCTCACTTTTGATGCTTCAGGCGCGCCTCGGCTTCCCCCCACGCCGCCCCTTCATAGCGGCCAAGTTTCAGCAGTTCCGCTTCCGCCGCCCGCTGTTCGGGCGTCTCCTCGGTATGATTGCCGATCAGCTTGGCCACGCAGGCGTCGATCCGTTTCTCCCGCTCCGGCGTGAGCACGTCATGCCGGCCGACGAGGACGCGGAGCAACGTTTGCGGCTTCGGCTCGATCCGCAGCGGCAGCAATTCGTCCGTTAGCCGATCCGGCAGGACGTAAAGCACCCGCGTCCCCTCTTCGCCGAACCAGGCCGACTTCCAGGTCTTGACCATGGCGTGGGCCTCCTTCTCGTACAGCCCCTTTTCCGTCAGCAGCCGGACCATCGCCGCGCTCAATTCCTCCTCCGAGGCGTCTCGGTCGGGAATCCGCACGTCCGCCCGCATCGCACCGCCCGGCCCGCGGCCGAGGGCGAACGGCTGGAACCGTAGCTTGCCGTCCCGGACTTGCACCAGAATCAGGCCGCCCCACGGGCCTTCACCGTCCCAGGAAACCGCGAACCGGCCGTCGCCGTGGGCGCGCACGGTCAGCGGCATGTCGAACGTGCCGACGCCGCGGTAAAACAGGAACTTCTCCTGCTCCACCCACGAAGGGTAGTCCTCCGGGTTTGTCAACCGCAGCGGTTCCGCGTCCGTCTCGCGGGCCGCGTAATAGCGGCTTTTGTTCTCTTCCTTGGGCAATTTCAGCGCCTCGCCGGGCAGCACCTCGATCCGGCGCCAGGCGAGGGTCTGATCGGTGCGGTCGGCGCGGGGATACCACTCGGTGAGGATGCCCTTGGGGAAGCTCACCCGGACGGACGCGGTCAGCGCCAGGTCCGAGTAGAAATAGAGCACGGGCGTTTCCAGGCTGATGCTGCCGCCGCGAGGCCCTTCTTTGGAATTGTGGGGCAGGTAGCCGTGGACGAATTCGGGCAGGTCGTTGTCGTAGGGCTGGAATTCCAGGTTTTTGCCGTCGGACCCCGAGAAGGTGCTGAACGTCCCCCATTCGTGGACGACCAGCCCCTTGGTCGCGTCGGCCGAATCGGCGGCGAAGCAGCAGGCCGCCGCGAGGCCCGCCGCGACCGCCAGCGGGGCCGTCCCCATCCACATTTTCGACAAGCGCATGACCGTCTCCTTTGCCGTGAGGCCGGCCGCCGCCGAAATGGGGCGGCCGATTCTCTGATGCGTTTTGACGACCAAGATCGGTAAGCCGTAGCCGCGTTCGCCAGAACGCGGGTCGGAGTTCACCCGCGTTCTGGCGAACGCGGCTACCGAACTTGCCCGTCATATTCCATTAGGCTACCACGGACGTATCCCATCGGGACCTTGTTTTTGATGAGACGAATCAAGGAGTTTGTTGTATGGAGAAGGCGTCGGTAAGGGGATGAAAAGCGACCCGGCGGCGGACGGCGCGCTGGTGACATGCGAAGCGCCGTCGGCCGCCGGCAAGGCAGGATCGACCGGAACCTGTTCGGGCGGTCGGATCGGTGATTACGTATCCGGTGTTCTGGGGACGGCCCCGAGGGGACATTTATTGCGACCCCAGTCCGTAGAAGCCGAAATCCAACCGAACGAAAGGCTCCTTACGGCATGCTCTATCGTATCGACTGGTTCACCTCCTTGGTTCGGGGTAGTAAGGGAGTTGACCAATACACCACCCCTTATACCCCCGCCGAGAGGGCTTTGTCAAGCAGGCGGCCCGGTTTTTTCTGGCGGACGAAGAAAAGTCTCCCGCATCCGTTTTGTCGTGGACTTCGGCGTCTCGCGTGTACACAATAGGGGGAGATTATCCCACCCTTCAAGTCGCGCGACGCCCCGCGGGGAGGGCGCAACCAGGGATAAAGCAAGGTGGACTTCAGCGATGGATCCACTCGAACCCAATTCCGGAAGCGATTCCCCTCACGGTCCCACGCCCCGTGAGGGGGACGACAAACCGAATTCCGTCCTGACCGCCGGACCCCCCAAGGCCGTGAGTATTCCCCACATCGAGAGTACATGGCGGATCATGTTTAGGTGTTTATGAGAGGCCAAGGCCCTCGCCAAAGCGACGACGCCGGGAGGAAGCCCTTGCGCTTCCTCCCGGCGTCGTCGCTTGGTCGCCGCCAATACACGCGATCGGCCGCCGGTCCCCGTGCCGGTCGCCCGGACCGGCCGGCGGTTCTCAGCCGAGCCGCACGCGGCCCGCCCGGTACCCCGCCGTCAAGATGGCCAGGTCGCGCCAGCCACGCCACAGCGTCCGCACCCCCGGCATGCCGTCCCGCTTGCGGCCCAGGTGGCCGCCCAATCGGCCGATCCACTTCGCCGCCTGCTCCATGGTCGGCGCCGGCGTCGTCGGCGTCGCCGCCTCGCCCGTGGCGTGCGCGTACAACGCCCGCCACTCGTCCTCGCTCAGCACCTCCGTGCAGGGCGCCGTCGGCTCCCGACGCGCCAGGTCGCGTAAACGCAGCAAACGCACGGCCACCCCCGCATATAGGACCAGGGCCTTCTCCAAACGCCCCCGCGTCTCCAACGCCAGTCGCTCCACCTGGCAGCCCTGCTTCCAAGCCAGGTGAAAATCCTCGATCCGCCAACGCAACGCGTAGGCCCGAACCACCGCCATAATCTCCGCCCCCGTTCGCGCCGGCTCCGTCGTCCACAGCAGCCAATGCACCGGCTCCTCCGTCCCGGCCGGCGCCGCGGCCTCGCGCACCTCCACCATGGTCAGACGCAGCGGCCGTCGATCCCGCGCGTGGTGCGAATGCGGCGTCAGCGTCAGGGGACGCGAGCGCAGCTCGACCACGGCCGTGCGCACCTTGTGGCCATGGCCCGCCGGCAGACGCAGACGCATCCGCGCCACGCAGGGCGCCCGACCGATCGCTTCGTCGGCGTCGCCGGGATCCTCGGCCACGTTGCGGTTGCGGTAGCGGCGGATGATCGCCCCCTGGCCCAACTGCAGCACGCGAACGAACACCTCATGGATGTCGGCTTCCCGGTCCATGAGATGCACCACGCGCGGACGCTCGCCGGCCGGCAGCGTCGCCAACGCCGAAGCCGTCGCGTCCAGGCCGTGCAGCCATTTCATGCTTTCCTTGTCTTCCATGGCCCGGCCCTGCGGCCGCGACCGCTTGTACTCCGTGCGCGCCCAGTACTCCTGATGCAGCAGGCCCAACGGCACGCCGTCGCCTCGCAACGCCAGGGAGCTGTGGCAATGGAAGCCGCGCGCCGCCTCCACGTCGCTGATGTAGCCCAGGCCGCTGGTCTGTTTGAGCGAGGTGTAGCTGAAGGTCGTGGTGTCGTGGGCGACGTAGATCACGTCGCGGCCGCGAACCGCCTGGGCGGTCGTGGCCCGCCAGCCCTCCAGCAGGTCGTCGCGTTCGACGCGGTCATTGGCGAAGAAGCGATAGGCGGCCTTGGCCTGATGGCAATCCGGCAGGGCCTGGGGCAAGGAGTCGAGGGGCTGGAGCGCCAAGTGGGTCAGCAGGCGCTCCAAGCGGGCATGGAGTCGGGCGTCGGGCAAAGGCGTGGCGGCGGCGACTTGCGCGGCCCAAAGCGCGGTGGGGAGAGAGCACGTCATCCTGCCGGAGCCTCCAAGGAATCCGTTCCGGGCATCCCATCGTATGGCTCCGGCTTGTCGAAAGGAAAGAGGGCGCGCAGAATTGTGGGGAATACTCACCCCAAGGCCGGGCCCGGCCCGCTGGTCCCGCCCTTCGTGCTGGGCCAATACCGGGTGGTGGAGAAGATCGGCGAGGGCGGCATGGGCGCCGTTTACCGGGCGCTGCACGGCCGTCTGAAGAAGGAGGTCGCGCTCAAAATCCTTCCGCCCGGTCATAGCGCGGACCCGCATTCCGTGTCCCGGTTCGAGCGGGAGATGGAAGCGATCGGCCGGCTCAACCACGACAACATCGTGCGCGCCACCGACGCCGGGGAGGCAGACGGCGTCCATTACCTCGTCATGGAGCTGATCGACGGCATCGACCTGGCGCGCCTGGTGCGGCTCACCGGGCCGCTCCCCGTCGCCGCCGCCTGCGAACTGGTGCGCCAGGCCGCGGTCGGCCTCCAGTACGCCCACGAAAACGGACTGGTCCACCGCGACGTCAAGCCGTCCAACCTGCTGCTGTCGATCGACGGAGGACTTAAAATCACCGACCTCGGTCTGGCGCTGCTCAACCGCGACGACCGGGCCTCCGGCGAATTGACCGTAACCGGACAGGTGATGGGCACGGCCGACTACATGGCCCCGGAGCAGTGGGAAGACAGCCACGCGGTGGACATCCGGGCCGACCTGTACAGCCTCGGATGCACCCTGTACACACTGCTGGCGGGCCGTCCGCCGTTCGCCGGGCCGAAACATCGGTCGGCGCTCCGCAAGATGGCGGCCCACGCCAAGGAACTCGTGCCGCCGATCACGGACCACCGGGCGGACGTTCCCGCGGCCGTGGAGGCTCTACGCCAGCGCCTGATGGCCAAGGATCCGGCCGGCCGTCCCTCCGACCCGGCCGAGGTCGCCCGGTTGCTGGAACCGTTCTGCGCGGGCGCGGACCTGGCGGCGCTGGCCCGCAAAGCGCTGGCGCGACCGCGGGCCGCCGACGCGCCGGCCGTCCCGGATTGTTCGACGGAAACGCGCAACGCCGCGGCCGTGCTATCAACGCCGGCCGGCGGCCAGACGGTCACGGCGGCGCCCGTCCCCCATCCATGGCCCCGACGGCGTCTCTGGGCGGCCGCCGTCGGCGTGGGCATATTGGCGGTCGTGGTCCTGGTCGTGGCCTGCCTGCGTCCGTGGACCTGGGCGCCGCCCACCCCCGCGGCCCTTCCTGTGGTCCCGATCACCCCAACGCCCGCCGACCCGCAGGCGGCGCTGGGGGGGTGGAAGAACCTCCTGCTCGAACAACCGATCGCCAGCCTCTGGATCCCGGCGGCCGACTCCCGCCTCGACTTTGACCGGCCGAACGAATTGCTTTGGGTCCATTCCTCCCCGCCGTCCCTGATTCGGCTGGGGGACGCGGAGGCCGCCGCTTACAAGATCCAGATCGCGTTCCGGCAGTTGCATTGGGACGGGGGGGTGGGGGTCTACTTCGGCGGCCGGCCGGCGGGGGCGCCGACGGAGTTCCAACTCATCGACCTTCATTTTCAGGACCGAACGGCCCGCATCGGCCGGTCGGTGGGAGAGGTCGTGCCGGGCCGGGGCGGCCGGCCGGAGGTCTCCCTGGACGGGCTGGCCAGTTGTCCCGTGCCTACTCCGCTGCGGAACGCGCCGGTGATGCTCGAAATAGTGGTGGCGGAACACCGCCAGCTGAGCATCTCCTGGGACGGCGTCCCGTGCAAAGGACTGGACGGGGCCGATGCGGCGGCCGCGGCGGCCCGGCACGCCGACGACCGGGGCGAATTCGGCATTTACTGCTCGGGCAGCATCGTCACCGTCTCCACCGCGCGTCTCCAACCGTTGAGATGAAGGGACCGGAATGATCGACATCCTATGTCCTGATTCGGGCCAGACGATCAAGGTCTCGCCCGGCCCCGGGTCCGGCTCGCCGGGCACGATCTGCGTCCACGGCGACGTCAGCGACGGGGCCGCCCGCCTGACCGTCGAATTCGACCTCATCGTCCGGGTCCGGGTCGTCTCCGGATACGACGCGCCGCAGCCGTCGCTAACTGACGACCCCGCCACCGACCGCGACGCCACCGTGGGGGGGACGACATGGTGCGCCAAAAGTGTGCCGATCCCGGTTGGGACGGCCACGGGCGGCTGGCTGACCGTTTTCGCCTGGTTCCCGGACTCGGTCGGCTCCGGCGGCACGGGCGTCGCCCAACGCCAGTCTTTCCACGCCGGCGGCATGGGCGACCACGACTGCTGCGCGGACTCCCCGTGCGGCTCCGGCTCAGGATCGGGCGGCGCGGGGTCCATGCTCGCCAGCCAGCTGGTCTCCGTCCTGGAGTTGGAAGTCACCATCCCGTCCGGGGCCAACGCCGGCGCCTACCGGGCGACCGCGGTTTCCATCATGACCTGGCACGTCACCATCGGCGGCGTGCCGTATCGGCTGGTCTGCGCCGAGGGCGAAAGCCTGACGATCCACGGCCCCACATCCTCCGCGCCCAGCACGTCGTTTGAGGTTGATCCGTTTTCGGCGACCTTCCCCGGAGACATTTTCGACGCAGACGATGAAATCGTGGTGATCGTCGCATGAAGCCCTATCGCCCCTGCGTCTGCGACCGGTTCGTGGCCGGCCAACCCTACGTCCAAGGGCGCGACTGTCCCAAGTGTTGGCTGTTCGCCCACCGCCCCGCCGTCCGCAAGGCATGGGGCGGCGCCCCGCTGCGCACGACCCCTTGCGCTCACCGGGGCGATGAACTTCGTCGTCTAGGGTGCTCGACCTGCTCCGGCCGCGGCGAGTTGGAGGTGTTCGCCTGCACCGTTCACGGCGAATGTACGGCCGCCAAGCCGGCCGACGGGGTGAAGGGGTGTTGCTCGGCGTGCGGAGACTACAAGCCCGCCCCTTCCCGGTTGACGGTCTCGGCCGACCGGATGGGGGCCGCACAAGCCGCGCTTGCGTCTTTGCACGCCGGAACGCTCGCACGAACGCCGGGATGGCTGGACCGGCAGGACGTGCGGGACGCTTACATTCTCGCCGCCGACCGTTTCGTCGCCGGCCTGGCCGAGTCGGCCCCGGCCGTCTGGGACGGCGAGGGCGTGGTCATCGCCGGCGGCGGACGCTATTGGACCAGCACCTACGTCACGGTGCGGATGTTGCGGCGAGTGGGCTGGAAAGGCCCGATCCAGGTGTGGTATTTCGGCCACATGGGTGAGATGGACGCGCGGCGCGTCGCCACGCTGGCCGAGTACGGCGTGGAGTGCGTGGACGCCGACGCCGTGCGGCAGATGAAGCCGACTCGCCGCTGGGGCGGCTGGGAGGTCAAGCCGTTCTGCGTCCTCCACAGTCCGTTCCGCCGCGTGCTGTTCCTCGACGCCGACTGCTACCCCGTCGCCGACCCGACGCCGCTGTTCGACCACCCGGACTTCCTGCGCGCGGGGCCGTCTTCTTCCCGGACCTCCCGGCCGAGAAGCTACTGCCCAAGGCATGGGAGTTGGCCGGCCTGCGGTATCACGACGAGGCGGCCTTCGAGAGCGGGCAATTCCTGATCGACAAGGGGAAGTGCTGGCGGGAACTGTCGCTGACGGTTCACTACTGCGAGCACCCGGATTACTACTGGCGCTGGGGCGGGCACCACGATGCGGGCCGCACCTTCTACGGCGACAAGGACATGTTCCACGTCGCGTGGAGGAAATTGGGGACGGACTACGCCATGTGGCGGGCCGTTCCCCTTTGGGTGCATGCCGCCTTCGTCCACGTCGGCTCCGACGGCAAGCCCCTGTTCGTCCACCGCTGCCGCGACAAGTTCCGCGGCGGGGGCGACGTTTTCCCGAAGACGACGCAGAACCTGCCGACGGTGACATACTGGCCGGCGCTGCCCGGCGAGGACGCGGCGTTCCGCTGCCTGGCCGACCTGCGCCAGTCTGAGGGGGCGGCGCGACCGCCGTGGCCGGTAGCGCTGTGCGTGCCTACCTTGAATGGCTACGGGCGCATCAAACAGCTGATCGCCTCCGCGCGGGCGGGGACGCTGCCTCCCGACCGCATCGTCGTCATCGACAACGGAGGCGGCCTAGGCGAGTTGGAAGGCGTGGAAGTCGTCCGGCCCGGCCGCAACCTCGGCGTGGCGGCGTCGTGGAACTGGTTCCTGCGCAACGTCCCGGACGGGGTGATTATTTGCAATGACGATGTGATATTCACGCCAGACTCTCTGGAGGAGCTATGCCGGGCGGCCGAGGTGCACCCCAAGGGACTTCTGTTCTGTACGGCCGACCCGTCGCTGGCGCTCCACCGCTGGTCGCTGTTTCTCCAGCGGGGCGAGTCGGCCGCGAAAATCGGCATGTACGACGAGCAGTTCTGGCCCGCGTATTACGAGGACGCGGACTACGACCGCCGGATCCAGTTGGCCCGGCTTGGGCCGACGCTCGTCCACGGCCTGACGTTCCGCCACGATCCCGGCCGCACCACCGCCGCGCTCGACCCCGCGACGCGCCTCAACTACCAAGACCACTATGCCCACAATGCGGAGTATTACCAGCGAAAATGGGGCGGCCCGCGACACGCCGAGACCTACACGGCCCCTTTCGGCGGAGCGGCGTCCTGGGAGTTGATCCCCGGGGCGTTTGACTTCGAGGCGCTGTACCGTGCCGCGGTGCGGGACGCCGGGGACGGGGCGCGGATCGGGGAGCTGGGGAACTACTTCGGCCGTTCGCTGGTGTTTCTGGCATCGGAAGTGAAGAAGAGCGGGAAGCGGATCAGGGTCTACGGCATCGATCACGGCGTCGGCGACGCGAACGGCCAGACGTTCCGGGCGGAGGCGATGGCCCACGGCGGCACCTTTGCCGGGCGGCTGGCGCTGAACGTCCGGGCGGCGGAAGTACACGACTTCACCTTCTTGCTTACCATGCCCTCGGTCGAGGCGGCGGAGATTTTCCCGGACGGCTTTTTTGACTTCTTCTTCATCGACGCCTCGCACGACGCGGCCTCCATCCGCTCCGACCTGGCGGCCTGGTGGCCGAAGGTGCGGCCGGGCGGCGTGCTGGCGGGGCACGACTACGTCAGCCCGGAATGGCCGAGCGTGAGGGCGGAAGTGAACGCCTTTTTTGGCCGGGAGGCTTTGGGGAGTTCGGAATCGCCGAGCTGCTGGCTGGCAAGGCGGCCGACCCCCGCCGACCGGGCCGTTTGAACCCGCCCCGCGTCATCCCGAGGACACCTCCGATGGACCTGATCTCGACGCTTCCCGGTTCGCTGATGGAAGGTTTCCTGCCGGCCGGCTGGGACCTGGCCAAGATCGACCGCCTCGCCGCCCTGCCGCCCGAAGTGGCCGTCGCCCGCCGGCCCTGGTGGGGCGCCCACTTCGAGCCGGTCGCCTGCGACTCGTTCGACGACTTCGACGTATTCATGGGCCATGAGATCGCCCGCGAAATCCAGCTCGCCCGGCAGGCGAACCGCCTCATCGCCTTCATCCTGCCGGTCGGGCCGATGGGCATGTATCGCTGGACGGTCTACTTCCTCAACGAGTGGGCCGTCCCCTGCGATCACGTCCACGGCTTCAACATGGACGAATGGTCCGACGCCCAAGGAAACACTCTGCCGCCCGACCGGCCCGGCGGCTTTCAACATGCGATGGAACAGGCCCTTTACGGTCCTCTCGGCAAGAATACCGTGCCGCCGAAGCAGCGCCACTTTGCCCTCAAGGACCAGCTGCCGGCCTACGCCGAACGGATCGCCGAGTTGAAGAAACAGGGCGCGAAACTCGTGACCGTGTTCGGCGTCGGCCGCGTCTGTCACATCGCCTTCTGGGAGCCGCACTTCGCCGCCGAATTTGCGACCGAGGCCGACTGGAAGCGGCAGACGCACCGCCTCGGAGCCCGGCTGCATCCGTTGACCGTCGAACAGAACGCCCTGACCAGCTTCCGCAGCCGGACGACGCTGGTGCCGGCGTGGGCCAACACCATCGGCCCGGCCCTGTTCCTGGCGGCCGACCGCATTATCGGCGGCGCCGACGGCCTGTTCGGCCGCGGGATGCAGTGGCAGGGGCTGTCGCTGCGCATGACCCTGCAACACGAGCCGACGCCGTGGATCCCCAGCAGCTATATGCCCACTCTGGCGGGACGATTGTTCTACGTCAAGGAGTTGGCGGGGCCGTTGACGGCGGATTGCCATTGAGGCGCCGGATCGTGATCGCGCCGCTGCTGGGTACTCTCTGGATTGAGGCGAGCGGCCGGCGTAAGCCGGCTGGTGTGTTCTCATTCTTGGCGGTGCTATGCTACACCAGCCGGCTTTCGCCGGCCGCTCGCCAAATCCGGAGGCGCAGGTAGCCCTTCCCACCGGGCCGTTCTCGTGGTAGAACAAATACTAAGGTGCGCTGCGCTCGAAGAGGGATTTTTTCCTTTACTCCGTTCCGGCGGGCGCGTGGGTGGTTTTTCGTGTTATCCTTCCCTGTGTGCGGAAGGCAAGACCAGTGTGGAGGAAGCATGCCCCTGCGGATGCGCGTTCACGAACGGGAGCCGATCGGCCTGGCCCTGCGCCGCTTCAAGAAGTTGCTGGAGCGCAGCGGCATTCAGAAGGAACTGCGGAAACGAAAATATTACGAAAAGCCCTGCGAAGCCCGCCGCCGCGCGGAACTTCGCAAGGCCAGCGCCATCCGTAAAGCCAAGACCGCGCCGCGCAAGCCCTAGGAACGCCCGGCCATCGGGCCGAAAGCGGATTGAAAATTCAAGGAGCTTCTCATCAATAATACGTTGACTTCATCCCCCGCCCGTCCCGGGGCCGGCACGCTGCGGCGGATGCCAAAACACTCCGCCCTGGCGCCGAACTGGCTCAAGTGCGTGCCGTTCATCGGCCTGCACGTCGCCTGCCTCTCCGCGCTGTTCACGGGCTTCAGCACCACGGCCCTGGTGCTCCTCGTCGCCACCTACTTCCTCAAGATGTTCGGCATCACGGCCGGCTACCACCGCTATTTCGCCCACCGCGCCTACAAGACCTCGCGGGTCGGACAATTCGTCCTGGCGTGGCTGGGCTGTAGCGCCTTGCAGCGCGGGCCGCTCTGGTGGGCGGCGCATCACCGGGGCCATCACCGCTACTCGGACACGCCGAAAGACCCGCATTCGCCGCACGAAACGAGCTTTTGGTGGGCGCATCTCGGCTGGGTGATGACCGAGGAATCCAACGAGGCGCCGTGGGAGGCGATTCAGGACTTCCGCCGTTTCCCCGAACTCCGTCTGCTGGATCACTTGCACTGGGTTCCGGGGATCGTTCTGGCCGTGGCCTGCTACGTCATTGGGGCGTTGGTTGGCGGCTGGCGCGGCGACCCGAGCACCTTCTTTTTCCAGGGGCAGGGCTGGACGTGTCTGGTCTGGGGCTGGCTCATCAGCACCGTGCTGACCTACCACGCGACCTTCTCGATCAATTCGCTGAGCCACCTGTGGGGCAAGCGGCGCTACGCCACCGACGACGACAGCCGCAACAACGCCGTGCTGGCGCTCATCACGCTCGGCGAAGGCTGGCACAACAACCATCACCACTTCCAGAGTTCGGCCAACCAGGGCTTCTTCTGGTGGGAAATCGACATCAGCTACACGACGCTGCGGGCGCTGCAGCTCGTGGGCCTCGTCTGGGACCTGCGCAAGCCGGGCGCCAAGGCGCTGGCCTACCGCAACCTGGACGCGGTCGCCAAGCCGGTTGAAGTCGCCGTGAAGGATGCGGGCTGATCGCTGCAATGGGCCGTTGAAATGCGAAAGGCGACGGGGGAGGGTTGAGAATCAACCCTCCCCCGTCGCCTTTTCGTTGCGCCCGCGCCTTATCCCATCGTGGGCGGATTGGACGGCGGGACGGGCGGATTGGTCGGTCCCGGCCCCGGCAGGTTCGGCGACGGCGGCGGGTCGCCGGGCCGCGGCGGGTTGGGGACGGGCGGCATGACGCCGGGGCCGGGGTTGTCGCCGGGTCCGCCGGGCGAAGGCACGCCGGGCGGCGGTTGCCCAGGATCCTGCGTGGCGGGGCCGGGGGCGAGGTTCTGTGGATTGAAAAGCCCGCCGTCGGGCTTGGCGGCGTCTAGGATGTGACTCATTTGGCGGTCCTCCCAACGGAGGGCGACAAGACACATCCGATGCAAAAGACGCGCCATGATGGGGCCCGGTTAGCCGCGACGCGCGAGCGGAGCGCTTCCTCCCAAGCGCTCCGCTCGCGCGTCGCGGCTAACCGGATCGCGTATATTTTTTACTTGCCGCCGACCTTCGGCAGGATGTTCTTGTCGATGCCGGCCTCGTCGGTGAAGTCCTTCACGTCCTTGACCAGCTCCCAGCTCTCGCTCAGCGTCGCCGTCCCGCCCGGCTTGAGCGTCACGACCGGGCCGAGACTTTCCATCTCCAGGAACTCCTCCTTGGTGAACGTCTCGTAGTTGCAGCCGCCGTCCGGGTAGTTCGCCCCCTCCTTGTAGCCAAAGCGCTTCACGAACAACGTGCCGTCGTTGAGATAGCCGACCCAGCCGAGGCGGTGGCCGAAGCCGAGCTTGGTCGGCCCCTTCTTGGCGTCCTGGCGCAGGGTGATGTACTTGTCGCCAAACGACCAGCGCTTATCCGTAAAGTCGAAATACGGCCACACGACCATGGTGTAGCTGGGGCCGT
Source organism: uncultured Planctomycetaceae bacterium (assembly GCA_963813925.1). Classification (GTDB taxonomy): domain Bacteria; phylum Planctomycetota; class Planctomycetia; order Gemmatales; family Gemmataceae; genus UBA4732. The sequence continues at coordinate 95,643 of CAWFBG010000011.1, read as the reverse complement.
AGTCGGACGGCTTGGTCTCCGGCTTGACGGGGCCGGGGTGCGGGTGGTGCGGCGGCAGTGGGATGACCTCGACGCCTCCGGGCGCCATCACAGACGGCAGCCACGCCGCCAGGTCGGTCGGCTTGTGGGCGATGTTGGTGATGGTGTAGGTGAGGTGGACCCTGCTGCCGCTGGGCGCCAGATGCACCGCCAATTCTTTTTGAATGCCGTACTCCTGCTCCGGTTGCGGTCTGAAAATGTAAGATTGATCGCCTAGGCGCTTCTGCACCGTCTCGAAGTACTTCACCGGCCCGTTGTCGGGGAAGTAGGTGCGCGTCACGTCCTCCGGACCGACCCACAGCCGCGTGCCGCCGCGGATCTGCCAGGTCTTTTCGCCGCTCTTGCCGAGCTGCTCCTCGAACTCCTTGAAGACGTTTTTGCCGCCGGTCAGCTTGTAAGAGATGATGCGCGGCCCCACGTCGAGCGTGACGATCAGCTCGGCGTCGCCGTTGCTGATACGGAGGTTGTGCTTCCAGCCCTTGTACTCGATTTCCTCGACCGTGACGCCCTTCTTGGCATCGGCGGCGCGGGCCGCAGGGGAGAGACACAACAAGCCGGCCAGGGCGGCGCAGACCGCCGCCGCCCGGCGAACGAACGGGAGAGAAGACTTCACGGGATGCGTCCTCGGGGTGTGAAAAGCGGATGTCCGATGGTTCAGGCGCTTTCGCCGGCCGGCCCCGCGGGCTTGTGGGCCGCGTGGTCGTGGGCCGCGTGCGCGGCGTCCGCCGGCAGGTCCTTGCTGCCGACGATGGTAAGGTTCAAGCCGATCTGAACCTGCACCGGGACGCCGTTGACCTCGATCTCCGCCTTGCCGTTGAGATACCAGCCGAGCGAGCCGGTCGAAAATTCCTTGACGGCGGCGGTGAAGTTGTTGCCGGCGATGGTCACCGTAACCGGCTTGGCGTGGCCGCGGAAATCTCCGCGGGTGATGGGGCAGGTCGTTTTCTTGGCCATGACAAACCTCGGGGGTGTCGTGGGATGCGCCGGTGCGACCGGCTCCGGGCGGAATCATACCACGTCCCACCGGGGATGCGGCAAGCGCGAAACCGCGCCCGCCGCCATTTTTCCGGCGAACGGCCCAGGTCCGCTTCAGACGGGGCGGGTCCGGAAGGGAAGGCGTCCGTCGCCGTTCCCTTCCGGAAGGACCGTCAGCTTTGCCAGGGCGCGGCGCATTGTGGACAGTTCCAGGAAGCGGCGCAGGCGGGGCAGACGCTCATCTCGGCCGCGCAGGCGGGACAAAGGTCGCGGTTGGCGGTTTGTTCGCCGCAGCCGGCGCAGTCGCGTTCGGGATCAATCAGGGCGACCACGACCTCCCCGGCGTGGACGGCAAGCACCCTAAGGTATAGCGGCCGATACGCACCGCCTCGCCGGGCGACCGTTCGATTTGAACCATCAGGATTTCTCCCGGGCGCCAGATCACCCCGCCCAAGAGACTACCGTTTTGGTATCACGTCGTCAACAATATGAGAATGGAAAATATCGAAAGGGGCCGAGGGGAAGGAGCCGATTTTGAGCCTTCGCCTCGCGGCGGGACCAATGGATGCCGTGGGGTCGGATTTCGGGAGCGAACGGGCCGCGACCCGTCAGGGCCGCGACCCGTTCACCTTCCGCCCGTCGCCGTCATCGGCATACGCACGGCGCCCACACCAGGAGCTGGCAGGGGACCTTCACGCAGGTCGTGTACGGCACGTGCTCGGTGACGACTTCCGCCACCGTCTTGAACACGGTTTCCGTCACCTTCCGCGTCCGCACTTCCGGCCGGGTGTCCGGAACCCGCACGTGATAAACCTCCTTTTGCGGGACCAGTTCCGTGACGGGAACCTCGTAGGTCTCGACCACCTCATGCCGCACCGGGACGCGAACCGTGTACGTCTCCGTGTGGGGCTTCAGCGTCGTCACCGGGACGCGCTCGGTGCGGACCTCCTCGTGGCTCGACGGCACGCACACCTTGACCGTCTCCTTCTCCGGCCGCAGACAGGGTACGGTCTTCGTGTAGTGTTCCAGGTGGGTCTCCGCCACCCGACGGTTGACGGTGAAGTCCTCATGGCCGATCACCGGGACCGTGGCGCATCCGGTGAACTTGCAGCCCGTGCATGGGTCGCACCCGGAGACGGGGACGTGTACGTCTTGCACCACCTGCTTGTGGACGACTTCCGGAACGCAGTGGACCGTGGTCACGGCGCGTTCCCGTTCCTCCTCGCGCACGCCCGGAACCAACACGGTGCGCGTGCGCAGTTCCTCATGCACGTCCGGGACGCAGACCTTGTACGAGCGCTCGACCTCTACCGTCACGGGAACGACGACGGTGCGCTCGCGCTTCTCCTCGCGGTAGTCGGTGTGGACGACCGTGCGCTCGCGCGTCTCCATATGCACCTTCGGGACCCATTTGGTCCGCTCACGCACCTCGTCGCGCCAGAAGGGGACCAGTACGGTCTCCTGGACTTCCCGCTCCCGGAGCTCGGGGACCTTGTGGAAGACGGTGTGCCGCACGTCGCGGTACTCGGTGTGGAACTCGGTCATAAAAAGAGTCACCGTGCGCGGCTCATAGCGAACGGGGGGCGGCGGGGCCGGGACGCAGACTGGGGGCGGCGGACACAGCCCGGACGCCGAGGCCGGGCCGGACGCGACCAGGGCCGCGAACCCGGCGCCGGCCAGGGAAAGCAGTAAGAAACGACGCATGGCTGTCTCTCCTTTAATGGTTGTGGTCACAATAGGGTTCCCGCGGGCGGCGGTTTCGCCCGAATACGGAGCGGCCCCCGCCCCTCGACGCCGAGGGGCGGGGGCCGTTGCCTCACTTACGCCCGGAAATTACGGGCGACGTTCGCGGCGCTCCCGACGGTCGTGGTCGTAGCGTCGCTTGCCGTAGCTGTCGAAGTAGTAGTCGTAGCCCGGCGTGAAGTAGTAGCAGTCCGGAGTGTAGCAGTAGTCCGGGTAGCAGAAGTAATCGTACCCGTACTGGTAGCTGGAGTGGTCGTAGTGCCGGTAGTGGTCGCGGCCGCGGACCTCGTGCCGTTCGCCGGCCTGCGCCGCCCCGCACACCGCCAAACCGACCACGGCGGCGCCGATGACGCCCAGGATCTTTCGCATTGCCGTTCTCCTTCGTTCAGGTTTTGGCCGGCCCCCATCATCCGGCCCTATTCTGCCGAGCGTGAGACGGCGCGATTTGTTACAGCCGCGGCGAAAGATTTCGACAAAAAAAGGGCGGGCGCCGGTGTTGCCTCGGCCCCGCCCCGACGCCCGGTCCGACCCGGCACGCCTTCTCACTTTAAGGCCATCGCGTCCATCTTGGCCTTGAGCGCCAGGTTCAGCCGCAAGACGTTGACCAGCGGCTCGCGGCCGGTCAGGCCCCACATCGGACGGTACGCCTGCTGTTTCAGCAGTTCGCCCACCGCCGCATCGACCTCGTCCGTCAGCTTTTTCTTCTGCCCGTCCGAGACCTTCTTACTCGCCTTTTGGTTCTCTTCCGTCCCCTCGAAGTCGCCGACCAGCTTGCCCACCACGCCCTGCACGACGGTCGGCCGCTGGTACTCGGCGTTCGCCAGCGAGATGTCCGGGTCGAGGCCGGAGCCGGAGGCGGTGACCATGTCGGCGGGGACCTGCTCAAAATCCTTGAGGGGGTCGAGCTTCTTCGCCTTCGCCTGCTCCGACAGCCACGTGTCGAAGAACGTGGATTGCACGTCGGAGTCCTGGGCGTCCGGCTTGACCACCTTCGACGCCGCGCCGTCCACAAACTCGCCCGGAACGAGCGGCGGCCAGTCCTTGGGGTTCTTGTCGTAGTCCGCGAAGAAGAAGGTCGCGAGGTCGTCGTCCTTCGGCTCGCCCTTGTCGGGGTTCGCTTCCTTCCACTTCATGGCGATGTTCGGAGGGCCCTTCGCCCAGGCGACGATCCGGGCCTTCACGTCGGCCGCCGCCTCGTCGGTCGGCCACTTGCCGAAAAACTCCTTTTCGTAGCTCTTGAAGAAGTAACTCACCAGCGCGTCTGCGCCGGGGTCCGTTTTGACATCCGGGTTATCCTTCTTCCAGTCCGCGACGACGGCGGGGTGGTCCTTCGCCCACTGGAGGATGTAGTCCTTGATCTCGGGGGCGCCGGTCGCCCAGGCCTGCGCCAGCGTCGAGTTGTTGGTCGCCCATTCGCCGAACAGGTCGCGCTTCGCCTCGGTCTGGGCCTTGAACCAGTCCTTCATGTCGTCCTGCGGGTTCGGTTCGCTCCCGTCGGACTTGGCGTGGGCCTTTTTGTAGGCCTCGCTGTAGCGGACGATCGGCCCCAGCTGCTGGGCCACGCGGCCGCGCAGCTTGGGGTTGCTGGCCGCGTAATTGGAGCCGCCCGAGGCCGCGGCGTTGTAGGCGCTGGGCGAGGTGGCCGAAGGCCGCGACTGGAAGAACCAGGCGCTGTTGAACGACTGGGCGATCAGCCGCGAGCCGACCGCGTCCTTCTCGTCGGAAACCGGGTTGCCGTTCTTGTCGAGCAGGCCGCCCTCCGCCTGGCCGTGGAAGATCGTTTGCCCGACCACCCACACCGCGGCGGGGTAGAGGACGCAACAGATCACCACCGACAGAAACAGGAGCCAGAGGTTGGCCCGGAGGTGTGCGAACATATGTCATTCCTCTCGAGTATTGATGCCGTCTGACACCAACCCGAAGCGCAAGCGAGGGAGACGGTTCCTGACCTCATCCCTCGCTTGCGCTTCGGGTTAGTGTGGTCCGCCGATTACGCCAGCCCCATCACCATCAGCGCCATGTCGATCAGCTTGATGCCGATGAACGGCAGGATCACGCCGCCGAGGCCCCAGATCAGGAGGTTGCGCCGCAACAGCGCGTCCGCCCCGACCGGCCGGTAGGCCACGCCCTTGAGGGCGATCGGGATCAGCAGCGGGATGATGATCGCGTTGAAGATCACCGCCGACAGGATGGCCGACTGCGGCGTCGTCAGGTGCATGAAATCGACCGCCTTCAGCCACGGCAGCGTCGCCGCGAACAGGGCCGGCACGATGGCGAAATACTTGGCAAGGTCGTTGGCGATGGAAAACGTCGTCAGGGCGCCGCGCGTCATGAGGAGCTGTTTGCCGATCTCGACCACCTCGATCAGCTTGGTCGGGTCGCTGTCGAGATCGACCATGTTGCCGGCCTCCTTGGCGGCCTGAGTGCCGCTGTTCATGGCCACGCCGACGTCGGCCTGGGCCAACGCCGGGGCGTCGTTGGTGCCGTCGCCCATCATGGCCACCAGCTTGCCGCCCTGCTGCTCCTTGCGGATGTAGCCGAGCTTGGCCTCCGGCGTCGCCTGGGCGATGAAGTCGTCCACGCCCGCCTGCGCGGCGATCGTTTTCGCCGTCAACGGATTGTCGCCCGTCACCATCACCGTCCGCAGGCCCATGCGGCGAAGGCGCTCGAAGCGCTCCGTGATGCCGGGCTTGAGGATGTCCTCCAGCACCACCAGACCCGCGATGCGGTTGCCCTCGCACACCAGCAGCGGCGTGGCGCCCTGGGCCGCCACGACGTCAACCTGCTCGCGCGTGCCGGCCGGCACGGCCCCGCCCTGCGCCTCGACGTATCGGATGACCGAGTCGGCCGCTCCCTTGCGGATCACCCGGCCGTCGGGCAGATCGACGCCGCTCATGCGCGTCTGGGCCGTGAACTCGACGAACTTGCCGCCCTGATGCATCGCCGGGGGGGCGGCGGCCTTCGACTCCTTGCGGTAGAGGTCAACAATGCTTTTGCCCTCCGGCGTCTGATCGGCCACGGACGCCAGGGCGGCCAGACGGCCGACCTCGCCGGCCGCGCAGTCGCCCAGCGGCAGGAACCGCGTCGCGCGCCGGTTGCCCATCGTGATGGTGCCAGTCTTGTCCAGCAGCAGCGTGTCCACGTCGCCGGCCACCTCGACGGCCTTGCCGCTCTTGGCCAGAATGTTGGCCCGCAGCGCCCGGTCCATGCCGGCGATGCCGATGGCCGCCAGCAGGGCGCCGATCGTCGTCGGAATCAGGCAGACCAAGAGCGCCACCAGCGTCGGCACGTCGGTGCCCAGGCTCTGCCGGTAGTGGCCGGTCAGGCCCGCCATGTACTGCTCGGCGTTGTACGCCATCGGCCACAGGGCCACGCAGACGATCACAAAAACGAGCGTGAATGTGGACAGCACCAGCGACAGGGCGATCTCGTTCGGCGTGCGCTGTCGGATGGCGCCCTCGACCAGGGCGATCATGCGGTCGAGGAACGTCTTGCCCGCCGAGGCCGTGATCCGCACCACGATGCGGTCGGACAGGACGCGCGTGCCGCCGGTGACGCCGGAACGGTCGCCGCCTGCCTCGCGGACCACCGGGGCCGACTCGCCGGTGATGGCGGACTCGTCCACCGAGGCGATGCCGGCGACGATCTCGCCGTCGCTCGGGATGACCTGCCCGGCCTCGACCACCACCAGGTCGCCTTCCTGCAAGCGGGTGGAGGCGGTTTCCTCGACCAGTCCGGCGGCGGCCCCATTATGCACCCCGCCGCCCGCCACCGACGCCGTCGGCAGTTCCATAACGGCCAGCACGTCCTCGAGGCGGCGCACCTTGTAGGCCGGCGTCTCCTGGCGGGTCTTGCGCAGCGACTCGGCCTGGGCCTTGCCGCGCGCCTCCGCCAGCGCCTCGGCGAAATTGGCGAACAGCACCGTCAGGAAGAGCCACAGGTCCAGGGCGATCAGGTAGAGGAGCGTCGGCGCGTAGATTTCCGGGTGACCCTGGACGCAAGCGACCGCCTTGGCAATCGTGTACAGGATGGACAGCACCGTGCCCACCTCGACCGTGAACATCACGGGATTTTTCCACTGGATGTCGGGCCGGAGCATGATGAAGGAGCGGACCAGGGCCGTTTTGAGCAAGTCCGGGGCGAACAGGCCTTGCCGGCGGCTGAGGCGCCGGGCCGTTTTCGCCTCGACGACAGAGGGCGGGGGGATGATGGTGGACATGGCTCTATTTCACTCGCCTTAAGAGTTTTGACGATCAAGATCGGTAAGCCGTAGCCGCGTTCGCCAGAACGCGGGTCGGAGTTCACCCGCGTTCTGGCGAACGCGGCTACCGAACTTGGAGTTCACCCGCGTTCTGGCGAACGCGGCTACCGAACTTGCCCCACCGAACACGCAAGATCCGGTGGGCGGGGGCTTCGGCCTCTGCGGGGTGTCGCGTCCGCATGCCTCCCTCCCCCGCCCGCCCGGAAGTTCAACTCCCGAAGGGGATGGGGCCGAAATGTTCGGCCACCGGCCCCAGCATCAGCGCGGGCATAAACAGCAGGGCGCCGACCAGCAGGATCGTTCCGAGCAGGAACAACCCGAACATGATGCTGTCCGTGCGCAGCGTCCCCACGGTGAACGGGGTTGGTTTTTTCAACGACAAGCTGCCGGCCAGGGCGACCGGGGCGATGATCGGCACGAAGCGGCTGATGAGCATCACCAGGCCGGCGACGATGTCGAAGTAGGGGCTTGCGGGCCCCGGGGCCGACGGGTTGGCGGCCGGGTCGTTGAGGCCCCAGACGGAGGCGATGCCCGCGAAGGCCGAGCCGTTGTTGGCCGAGGCCGAACTGAACCCGTAAAGGACCTGCGAGAAGCCGTGGGCGGCCGGGTTGGTCATCAAAGCCATGCCCCAGGTGGTGGCGACGAAGACGCCGGTCGGCAGCAGGATCATGAGCGGGTGGCTGAGCAGGGTCAGCGCCGCCAGCTTCATTTCCTTGGCCTCCACCTTCTTGCCGAGGTATTCGGGCGTGCGTCCGACCATGAGGCCGGCCAGGAACACGGCCACGATGAGGTAGATCAGGAAGTTGACCAGCCCGACGCCGACGCCGCCCCAGATGATGCAGCCCAGCTGCATGCCGGCCAGCGGCGCGAGGCCGGCGATGGGATTGAGGCTGTCGTGCATGCAGTTGACCGAGCCGTTCGACGTGTTGGTGGTCAGGGCGGCCCACGTCTGCCCGGCGGAATCGCCGAAGCGCAGCTCCTTGCCCTCCAGGTTGCCCAACGATTGCTTCACGGGCAGGCCGGACAGCGTCGGGGTCTCCGGCCTGTCCTTCCCGTCCTTCGCGGGATCGCGATCCACCAGCGAGCCGGACCCGCCGGGCGGGATCACCAGCCATTGGGCCGTGGCGACGCCGTCCTTGGTCGTTTCCGTGGCTTCCACCATGCCGGTCTGAGCGGTCAGTCCCGGGTTGGGCCTCAGCCGGTCGGTCCCAATCGCCCAGGCCACCGTGGCCGCCGACAGCAGGAGCATGACCCCGTAGATGACGGCTGCGTGCCGCCAGTTTTTGAGCATGATCCCGAACATCACCAGACAGGCGATCGGCACCAGGATGAGGCCGACGCACTCAATGAGGTTGGTCCAGGCGTTCGGGTTCTCGAACGGATGGGTGGAGTTGGCGCCGAAGAAGCCGCCGCCGTTGGTGCCGAACTGCTTGACGGCGACGATGGCGGCGACCGGGCCGCGGGCGACGGCCTGCGTCTGGGGCTGACCGTTGGCGTCCACGTCCAGCGTCGTCACCTGGGCGTTGGGCTGCATGGTCATGGGCATGCCGGCCGCCACGAGCAGCCAGGCCACGATGAGGCAGAGCGGCACGTAGAAGTAGACCACCCCGCGCCACATGTCGAGGTAAAAGTTGCCCATGTGCTTGTCGCCGCGCAGGCCGCGGATGATCGCGAGCAGGGCGCAGACGCCGATGATGGGCGAAAGGATCTGCTTCCAGCAAACGAAGAACAGCTGGCTGCCGTAGGACAGATGCACCTCGCCGGAGTAGTCCTGCCAGTTGGTGTTGGTCAGGAACGAGGCGACCGTGTTGAAAATCGTGGTCGGCGCCAGGGCGCCCTTGTGGTCCGGGTTCAAAAAGTCGCCGTGCCACGGCTGCGTCGCCAGGACGAAGTAGCCGACGAGGAACGTGACAACGTTGAACGCCATGAAGGCCAGCAGGTATTGCTTCCAGTTCTGCGGCCCCGTGTCGATGCGCCTCTCCAGCCAGGACAGCCAACGGGGTACACGGTACTTGCCTTCAAACACCCAGGCCATGAAAAGGCCGACGGGTATCGCCAGCGCCGTGGCGGCGACGAGTATGAGGATCGGGAAGGACCAGGTGATCCACATCGAGGGGGCCTCGTGGGTTGACGGCGCCGCGGGCGCCATGCCCACGGCCAAAAGAGACCTTGAATTAGAACCACTCGGGGCGCAGCAGCGCGACGCCGAGGTAAACGAGGAGAAACACGGTGACGACCAGGGACACCCAGATCATTTGCACTCCTTTTAGATCTTGTCGCAGGCGTAGATGAACGCGACCAGGATGGCCAGCACGAGCAGGCCCAGAAGGAAGAAGGCCGGGTCCCAGACGGTCAGGTCCCAGGGTTTGGTGATGTCCATGAGGATTCCTTGTGTCAGACGGGCCTTGGCGGGCCGCGACGGCCCCTTGCCGTCGCGTCCGCAAGGCATCGCAAGAGGCGTGCCGGGGAGGGGCGGCTCCCTTAACGCCTCTTGGGGCTTGCGTTTACGGAATCAGTCGCCTGGCGCCGGCCCGGCCGTTTTGATGCAATCCGCATGGAGCGGGTTGCAAATTGCAATGCGCGTCAGGGGGCGGCGCCCGATCCGGGTCGACCGCCTTTTTTGGTTTGGGCAAGGGTTCTTCGACGTGGTACCAACCGCTCAGCGCCCCGATCAGCGCCCCGGCGACAAGACCGCCGAGGACCCCGCGCAGGCCCCACGCAGCGGCGAAGTCCCAGCGAAGGTTGTCGGTCAGGCAGAGGATCGCGCCGCCGAGGGCGGTGAACAGTCCGGCCGCGACGGCGCCCGAGCCGCCGAGGAGCAGGGCGCGAACCGGGGCCCGCCACCACGCCTGCCACGGCGGGCGGAAACGGCCATCATTCGGATACATGGCTAGTCTCTAAAGGAATTTGACGGGCAAGTTCGGTAGCCGCGTTCGCCAGAACGCGGGTCGGAGTTCACCCGCGTTCTGGCGAACGCGGCTACGGCTTACCGATCTTGGTCGTCAAAACTCATAGGGTCGGCGGGGCGAACGCGGCGGCCCGATTTGCCGAAAGCACGCCGCGTGCCACGGACCATCGGCGGCACGAAGTAATTGGCTCAGAAGGACTTGCGCCGACGATTCCGACGCGGCCGCCCCGCGCCGTCGTTGCATTCCGCCCGACCGCCGTTGCAATTTGCCGGGAAGGGCGCGGCGCTCCTAAGTCTCGACGGGTCCGCGCCGGGCCGCTCGCCGCCAACGCCGCAGGGCCACGCAGGCCCAGACGAGTTCCACGACGCCGAACGGCCAGGCGCCCTGGAGGAAGCCGTAAGCGGACGCCAGCACGCAGGCGGCGGCAAACGCCACAATAAAGAGGGGCGAACGATCTTCCAGGGCGTAGAAAGCCAGCATGGCGCCGACGGCGAACAGGCCGAACAGAGTGATCGCGTCCAGGTTCATGGAAGCCCTTGGGAAGGGAGTGGGAACGGGGTTTGATCGGGCGGCCGCGGCGTGGACGATTCTCCAGGCCGGCGCGACGACGTTTGGCCTCGCGCGTGCATGGGAGAGGGGCGGGCACAAAACATACCGCAGGGCCGCATTGACGACAAGGATTGCCGGACAGGAGTTTACGTCAACGGGCCGGCCGGGCCGCGCCGCCGGCCCCTTGCATTCCGCCCGGCCGGCCGTGCAAAATGCAATGAACCCGGCCGCTCCCGGCCGGCCTCTCTCTTCGCCCATGGGACATTCGCTATGGACATTCTTCTGATCGACGACGAGGTCAGTCTCCGCCGCACCCTGCGGACGACGCTCGAAAGCATGGGCCACGTCGCGGCCGAGGCGGCGTCGCGGGAACAGGCCCTGGCGCTGTTGCAGAAGCAGCGCTTCGACGCCGCCTTTCTGGATCTGCGATTGGGGCGCGAGTCGGGCATGGACCTGCTGCCGGCCCTGCTGCGGGCGGCCCCGGACCTCGCCGTCGTGGTCGTGACCGCCTACGCCACCATCGCCTCGGCCGTCGAGGCCATGCGTCGCGGCGCCTTCGACTACCTGCCCAAGCCGTTCACGCCCGACCAGCTGCGGGTGACGCTGGAGCGCTGGCGGCAGATGCGCCGGCTGCGGAACCAGGTCGCCGACTTGCAGGAGCAGGTGCGGGCCGCGGCGCCGGAGGCCGACCTGGAGACGGTCGAGCCGGCCATGCGCCAGGCGCTCGACCTGGCTTTCCAGGCGGCGGCCAGCGAGGCGACGGTGCTGCTGCGCGGCGAGAGCGGCACCGGCAAGGGCGTGCTGGCCCGCGCCATGCACGCGCGCAGCCCGCGATCCGGGGGGCCGTTCGTGACGGTCCACTGCCCGAGCCTGTCGGGGGAGCTGCTGGAAAGTGAACTTTTCGGGCACGTCAAGGGCGCGTTTACCGGGGCCGTGTCGGACACGACCGGCAAGGTCGCGGCGGCCGACGGCGGCACGCTGTTCCTGGACGAGATCGCCGACCTGCCGCTGTCGGTGCAGCCCAAGCTGCTGCGGCTGGTGCAGGACAAGGCCTACGAGCGCGTCGGCGAGGCCAGGACGCGCGTGGTGGACGTGCGCATCCTGACGGCGACCAACCGGGAGTTGCAGGCGGAGACGGCGGCCGGTCGGTTCCGCGAGGACCTTTATTATCGCCTGAACGTGATCGACGTGGAGCTGCCGCCGTTGCGGCGTCGGCGCGGCGACATTTTGCCGTTGGCGGAGCGGCTGTTGCGGTTTTTCGCCCGGCAGTCGGGCAAGCCGGCGGCGGAGTTCACCGCGGCGGCGCAGGCGGCGCTGACCAAGTACGGCTGGCCGGGCAACGTCCGCGAGCTGCGAAACGCCGTCGAGCGCGGCGTCATCCTGGCCCCCGGCCGCGAGATCGATTTGCCGCACCTCCCCGCCCAGGTCGGGGCGGCGCCGGCGGCGCGCGTCGAGGTCGGCGGCCCGACGACGCTCGACGCCCTGGAGGCGGAACACATCCGCCGCGTGCTGGCGTCGGCGCCGTCGCTGGACGAGGCGGCCGCCACGCTGGGCATCGACCCCAGCACGCTGTACCGCAAGCGGATCAAGATGCAAAAAGGCGAGCGGGGGGCGTCGGCCCCCTGACGGGCCGGATGCGACCGAACGCCGAGTCCCGAGGACTGGTCGCTTCAAATCCGGACGTACCAAGTAGGCAATGCGAACCCGCGGCGAAATGCGCTGTACCTTGTCCCCTTGCTCGGTATGATAATCCCGCCCACACGTGCAGGGGAACCCACATGGCCTTCGCCGTTCACACGCGCACGCAGCCCGGCGTAACCGGCCGCGACGCCGCCATTATCGTCCTCGACGACGGCGCCGGCGGCCGCGCCGAAGTCTGGCCCGCCCTCGGCTTCAACTGCTTTTGCTGGCAGGCCGTGCGCGACGGCCGCACCCTCGACCTGCTGTTCGCCGACCCCGCCCTGTTCGGCGACGGCCGGCCGACGCGCAGCGGCGTCCCCATTTTATTTCCATTCCCGAACCGGATCCGCGACGGGCGATTTTCGTGGGACGGCAAGGAATATCAGTTGCCGCTCAACGATCCCACGCAGAAAAACGCCATCCACGGCTTCGCCTGCCGCCGGGCCTGGCGCGTGGTCGGCCAGGGGGCGGACGCCTCCTCCGCGTGGGCGACGGGCGAGTTCCATACGGGCCGCGACGCCCCGGACTGTCTGCCGTTCTGGCCGGCGGACCACCTCATCCGCGTCACGCACCGCCTCGGCGCCGGCCTGCTCCGCGTCGAGGCGGAGGTCGTCAACCCCGATTCGCGGCCGCTTCCGTTCGGCCTCGGCTATCACCCCTATTACCGAGTGCCGTTCGCGCCCGGAACCGCCGCCGCCGATTGTCTCGTTCGGGTCCCGGCTCGTGAGAAATGGGTGCTGGAGGCGTCGCTGCCGACGGGCGAACGCCGGCCGGTCGATCCGGCCGACGACCTCACCGCGCCGCGCCGCTTCGCCGACCTGCAACTGGACGCTCTCCAGAGCGGCGTACCGTCCAATCCGGACAATGCGGAGGGCTTGTGCGACCGCGGCGCCGTGCGCTCGGCCGGCGCCGCGTTGAGTCTGCGGGCGTCGCCGGACTTCCGCGAGGTGGTGGCCTTCACGCCGCCGCACCGCCAGGCGTTCTGCGTCGAACCGTACACCTGCGCCACCGACGCCGTCAACCTCCAGGCGCGCGGCGTGGACGCGGGCCTTCTCGTCCTGCCGCCCGGCGGCCGTTGGTCGGCGGTCTTCGAGATGCGTCTCGACCCGGGAGGACACTAACCCGAAGCGCGAGCGAGGGGGAAGGTTCCTGACCGTAAACGCTATCGAGGGACCTCATCCCTCGCTCGCGCTTCGGGATAGTATGCCTTCCGACATACAAAGGGCGACGACATGACCCGACGGAAGCGCGGCCCCCTCCCCCTGAGTCGGCGGCCCGTGCCCGAGGCCGTGCGGGCCAGGGTGCGGTCGCCGCTGGCCGTGGTGCTCGGCTCGCCGGCCGAGGTCGTCCACCTGCTGACCGCCTGCCCCGGATCGGAAGCGGTCTGCTATCAAATGGATCTGTATCAGGCGGATCGGTTGCGCGAGGCGCTGGCGGGGGCGAACGTCGCGGCGCGGGTGGAAACTCTGCCCGACCTGTGGGACCTGCCGGCCGACTTCGCAAGCGCCGTCTACATGCCGGCCCGCGGCGGCGAACGCGAACTGAAGATCGACATGGTGGAACAGGCGTTCCACGTCCTGCGGCCGGGCGGCGCCCTGGCGGTCTGGTCTTCCTACGAAACGGACCCGTTTTTCCCGACCTTGTTGAAGAAGGTGTTTGGCCGCGTCCACGAAAACCGCACCGACCCCGACACCGTGCTCTGGTCGCCGCGCGTCGGCGACCGGCCGCGGCGGCGGCATGAGATGACGTTTCAGGCGCGGGTGCTGGGCGGCCCGTCGCGCCGGTTTTTGTCGCGGCCGGGCGTCTTCTCTTACGGCCGCTTCGACGACGGGGCGCGGGCGCTGGTCGAGACGGCGGCGGTGGGCCCCGGAGACCGCGTGCTGGACGTGGGCTGCGGCGTCGGCGCGGCCGGCGTGTTCGCGGCCCAGACAGCAGGTTCGGATGGCCACATCGTTTTTGTGGATAGCAACGTGCGGGCCGTGGCCCTGACCGAGCACAACGCCCGCGCCAACGGTGTGGCGTCGTTCCAGGCGATCGCGTCGTGTACGGTGGTCGGGCCGGAGGAACGCTCGTTCGACGTGGTGCTGGCCAACCCGCCGTACATCGCGGACCACGGCGTCGCCGCGTTGTTCATCGAACGGGCGCGGGCGTTGCTGAAGCCGAAGGGCCGGCTGTTCCTGGTGACCAAACATCCGAACCCGGTGGCGGAGATGATCGCGGACACGTTCGGCGCCGTCGAGGGGATGCTGCGGCGCGGCTACACCATCCTGTGTGCATGAGGGGGCGATGGTTTCGGACGAAAGCCGTAACCCCGAAGTGATCGCCGGTCTGCGAAGGAGGCAATTTCGCCTGGCCGCGGTCTTTTATGGGGGACTTGTCGCGATACCGCTCGGCGTGATCTGCCCCTGCGGACTGGCGGCGGTGGTCTACCGGGTCGCGCCCGAGTGGTCGCAGGACGTTGCTTTGTCGAGTTTCTTGCTCCCGCTCATCGGGTTAGCGGCCGCGCTGCTCGTGGTGGGGGGCCGGTCGCGCGTCCGGCGCTCCATCGCCTTATGCCAGCTCGCCGATTCCCTGAATCTGCGGTTCGAGGACGCCCCCGAGAAGGACCAATTCAATTTCCTGGCGGTCTTCCCGGTTCTCAACGCGCTGCGGGTCCCGCACTCGGGGGAGGGCGCGAACCTCCTGGAAGGGACGTACAGGCGACGGCCGTTGACGGCCGTCGATTACACGACGCTGCACTTGCTCGGTTACCAGCATTTCGTCCGACGGCGGACGGAGGCGGTGTTCACGGCCGGTTTTGAGCGGCTCCCGTCCTTCGCGGTGGTCCCGCAGACCTGGGCGGACAAGTTCGAGCAGGCGCTACTGGGGCCGACGGCTCCGGGAAAGAGAGTGGCGGTCCCCCACGAAAAGGAGTTCAATCGTCACTTCGCCGTCCTTACGGAAGCGAACCGGGCCGCCGTCGTCGCCTGCCTGACCCCGGCCCTCATTGACGCATTCCTGGAGGACAAAAGTCTATCTTTGGAGGTGTATGACGGCATGATGGTGGTACACCGCCGGCAGACGGTCGTGGCGGCGGCGGAGTATGAGGAGTTTCTTCGCACGGCGAGCCGGATCGCCAATGCGATTCCGTCCGAGCCGGAAGCGTGAGCGACGGATGCAAAACCCGTCGCTCAATAGATGACGCGCCGGGAGGCCAGACGGTAGGCCGTCGCCATGCCCATGAACGTCCAGAACAAGATGTGGATCGACCCGATCTCCCGGAGCGTCGTCCACAGGAGGTCGTCCGGGGCCGCCGCGAACAGCAGGTTGGCGAGCAGCCCGGCCGCGACGTGGCCGAACAGCGTCAGCAGCGCCGCGCACACGCCGAGCCAGCGCGTCCCGCGCCGGACGTAGTGCAACGTCGCCAGCCCGACCGCGACCCCGGCCGGCCAGACCAGCTTGGGCGCCTGATCGCGGCACAAAGCGGCGACCGCCAGCCACGGCGCCAGGCAAAGCGCCGCCGTCGCCGCCGCGACCAGCACGGCCAGGGCGCGGCGCATACGCCGGGCGGCCGGCGCCAGGCGGTCGGGCCGCGGCGGGACGACCTTCGGGATCGCCGGCCCTTCGTGGCGGAACTGATTCACCAGCGGCGCCAGTTGTTCCTTCAACCGCCGCGTCTGTGCCGCGTCCCAATCGGGATGCTTATTGGGCTTGTAATTGCGCGTCGTATCCAGGTACTCCAACAGTCGTCCGCCGAACGCCTCGGTGAACGGCAGACCCAACTCGGCGTACACCCGGCGGAGCTCGCCGACCGGGTCGGAACGCAAATCCTCCATGCGCATCTCGGCCAGGCGGCCTGGCGGGATGCGGGCTTTCGCGGCCAGGTACGCCTGCTCCGTCGCCAGGTACTCGGCGACGGTTCGCCGCTCCTGCTCCTCCTCGGAAATTGGATCCTGTAAGTGGCACATCGGGTTCAGCGAGCGGTGCAGGCCGAGGTTGGAACGGACCACGGCCAGCGGGTCGCGGCTGATGTGGACGAAGTACACGCCGTCCGTCGCCGCGAACAGGTCTTGCAGTTCCTCGACGCGGGCGGTGTGGCTGGGCGTCTTGAGCAACAGGCGCCGGCCGCCGGACAGCAGCCAAAGCTTTCGGACAAAGCCGAGCTGACAACGCCGCCAACGGTCGCGCTCGGCGGCCGTCAGCCCCTTGAGGTCGTGGAATCGGTCGTAGAAATCGCGCAGCCGCGGCAGGACGTGGCGGCCGACCAAACTCGACGCCAGGGCCCCGTTGCACAGGGCGAAGTCGTCCTCGCCGGGCACGTTCGGGCCGAAGGCGAGGTCGTCCTGCGGCCGCGACTCCGACAGAAACGGCGTCAGGAAGAAGCGCAGGAAGGTCCAGCTCAGCCAGAACCCCTGCGGGGTAAAACACTGGCTCCAGCGCGGCGAATAGAGGTTCGGGTCGCAGTTCATCAGGAACTGCAAGAAGGTCGTTCCGGATCGGTAATAGCCGAGAATGACGACGGGGCCGGGTCGCTTGCGGTCGGCGGCCGGCCCCCGCAGCCGCAGCCACAGGGCCAGGGCGAGCCGTTCGGGGAGGGTCAGGACGGTGAGGACCGCCGAGATCAGCAGGCCGACGGCCAGGCGCGGCCAGTAGCGGAAGGGGATCGCCGGCCGCGGCCGGAAGAGCAGCCGGAACCACACGTCGAGCGGCCCGAAGCCGAGAAACGGAGGATACGGAGAGGCGAACGGCCAGGATCGCGGCTTCGGTTCGGCGCCCATGAATCCCATCCCCTCGCGGCCATCGGTCAAAGGACGGACCCCGTGGGGTCGGCGGCCCCGGCGGCGGGGCGGTAGGGCCGGTATTCGACCATGCGCAGCGTCTTCGGGCCGAGAAGCTCGTAGGTCACGCCGCGCCATTCGACCTTCCGAATCCGCATCGCCG
Source organism: uncultured Planctomycetaceae bacterium (assembly GCA_963813925.1). GTDB lineage: Bacteria > Planctomycetota > Planctomycetia > Gemmatales > Gemmataceae > UBA4732. Next base: position 78,567 of record CAWFBG010000011.1, on the reverse strand, counting down.
ACAGCATGGCCGCCAGGTGGACGAACGGCGTGAGCAAGGCGGCGGGAACGATGCGCGGCGACGGCCAGGGCAGGGACGCGCCGCGCCGGGCCGCCATGCCGCGCAACGCCGCGTCGATCCAAGCCATCGCCGAGGCCGCGCCGACCGCCCACAGCGCCAGCGCCCCGCCCAGCACCCCGGCCGCGGCCCAATCCTTGGCCGCGAGATCCAATGCCATCACGCCGATTGCCGCGGCCGGCGCCAGCACCGTGCCGACCCCGGCCGCCAGCACCAGCGGCCAGCGCCGGTGGTAGAGGCGGACGCTGAGCAGTTGCCGGCGGATGAACAGGAAGCAGCTTCTCAGGCCGACGCGCTCGCCGTTGATCATCGTGGCCGCCGGGACCAGGTGCAGCCGCAGTCCGAGTCCGTTCAGGACGGCGTTAAGCGGCACGTCCTCGCAGAAGCACCGCGACCACCGCGTCCGCACGTCGGATTGGCGCAACAGGTCGGTGCGGAAGGCCATCGACCCCGCCCAGGGGATGTCGAACGCGTACATCTGCGTGGCCGCCGCCGCGTTCCACGTCGTTCGCACCAGCGTCCCCCAGTTGGTGTGGGCGGCCGTGTACCAGCGGACTCCCGTCGTGGCGCCGACGGCCAGGTCGCGCAGCGGCCGCACCAGGTCGCGCAGCCATCGCGGATAGGGAATCACGTCGCCGTCGATGAGGGCCGCCGCCTGGACGGATTCCTCCAGGCCGTCGAGGGCTTGCAGCAAGGCGCTGACCTTGAGGCTGCAACTCTCGCGTCGCTTCTCCAGAAGCGCGATCCGCACCGGCGCGGACGGCCGGGTCGCCAGCGCGTCGCGGACGACACCCCAGGCGGGGTCGTCCTCGCTGTCCACGACGATCCGGATGTCGTAATGCGGATAATCGAGGTTGAGGAGGGTTTCCAGGCAATCGGCGAGGGACGGGTCGGCGCCGCGGGTGGGGAGGATGACGGCGACGCGCGGCCACTCCTCGTCCGGTATGGCGGGCGGTTCGGCCGGCGGGTAGCGCAGGGCCAGGCGCCAGGCCCAGAAGACCTGGGCGCCGAGGAAAACGAGGACGAGCGTCAGGGCGACGGTCGTGAATGCGAGGATCATGGGGCCGGGAATCCAATCCTGGAAGACGGGCTTTTCGGTCGCGCGCCGCGTCTTGACGGCGCCTCCGACCCACGCCCCGCGACGTGCGATCCACGCGCTGATGTAGGAATTATCGGGCGACCATCCGCCCGGCTACAATCATTTCGTGTCCACGATCAGCACGTCCACGCCGCGGATGGTGCGCAGCAGACGGTCGAGGTTGGACGGGCCGAACCAGCCCCAGTACCACGGCCGCTGCGAGCGGCCCAGCACGACGTGCGTGATGCCGTATTCCCGCACGAAATCGGCCACGGCGGAGGGGAAGTCCTTGCCGGTGCCGAAGGTCATCGGAACGGCGCCGAGCTGGTGGGCCAGCTGCTGCGTGTCGGCGATCTTGCGCTGCGTGGCGGCGTCGATGCGGTCAACGCCCTCGGCCGGCGTGCGGACGTAGACCGCGTACCAGGGGGCGTGCATCCGGTCGGCCAGCCGGGCCGCCTTGCGGAGCAGGAGGTGCGGGTTGGGACTGCGCGAGCTGAGGCAGACCATCACGCGGCCGGCGCCGCTCGGGGGGCCGTCCGCCGCGACGTTCTGGCGGCGGCGGTCGAGCATGTGGGCGATCTCCTCGAACGCCAGTTCGCGCAGCCGGCTCAGGTTGCCCTCCTTGAAGAAATTCGACAACGCGCTCTCGACGCGCTCGGCCGGGTAGACTTTTCCCGCCTTTAACCGCTCCTGCAAGTCTTCGGAGGAAACGTCCACGTTGACGATCTGGTCGGCCTCGGCGAGGATGTAGTCGGGCACGCGCTCCTTGACCTTAATTCCCGTAAACCCCTCGATCATGTCGTAGAGACTTTCGACGTGCTGGATGTTGACCGTGGTGATGACGTGGATTCCTTCCCTTAACAGCTCTTCCACGTCCTGATAACGCTTGGCGTTGCGGCCGTCGGGGGCGTTGGTGTGGGCCAGCTCATCGACCAGGGCGACGGTCGGTTTGCGCCGCAGCAGGGCGTCCACGTCCATTTCTTCCAGGACGACGCCGCGGTACTCGACGCGCCGCCGTGGGACCGATTCCAGCCCGTCGATGAGGGCGGCGGTGTCGGCCCGGCCGTGCGTTTCGACGACGCCGACGACCACATCCACGCCCTGCCGTTTGAGGCGGTGACCCTCTTGCAGCATCTGGTAGGTCTTGCCGACGCCGGGCGCGAAGCCGAGGTAGACCTTGAGCCGGCCGCGCCGCTGCTCGCGGATCAGCGACAGGAAGCGTTCGGGCGAGCGGCGCGAGTCGTCGAGGTTGGCCAAGGCGTTTTCTCCGTACAGATCGTTGCCGCCGACGCCGATTCCGGCCCCTGATGGAATTTGACGGGCAAGTTCGGTAGCCGCGTTCGCCAGAACGCGGGTCGGAGTTCAAGTTCGGTAGCCGCGTTCGCCACAACGCGGGTGAACGCCGACCCGCGTTCTGGCGAACGCGGCTACGGCTTCTCGATCTTGGTCGTCAAAGCTCATGAGGGGCGGCGTTGAATAGCCGAGGGCAACGCCCCCGGCTATTCAACGCCGCCCCTGCCGGGTCGGAAAGCCCCAAGGAAGCGCAACCCCTGGCCGCGCGAACCTGCGCAAGCCGGGCAAAGTCCGTCCGGGTTCGGCTGGGGGAAGTCGGGTGGATGCGCCGAGCGGAACCGCCGCCGTCGCGGCGGCCGCGCGTTCTTGGCGACTCGCTATTTTGACAGACCGCCTTTCCGGGCGACATAATGAAAGCGACCCAAACGGGTCCGCTTCCCTTGGTTTCTGGCGCCGTGCGCCACAGCGGGCCCCGGGTCGAGCAGAAGGTAAGTTGAGCCATGTCTCGCTACTGTTTCGTTCTACTGGCAGGTCTGGCCGCCGCGGCGCACGTCGAGCGCGGCCACCTGGGCCGACTCCATGTTCGACGAGCTGTCCAAGGACTTTGGGACCGTGGCCCGCGGGCCGGTTCAGGTCCACGCGTTCCGCCTGGTCAACAACACCCAGCAGCCCGTCAACATCTCCAGCATCCGCGTGTCCTGCGGATGCACCAGCGCCGCCGCCCTCAAGGCCTACCTGAACCCGGGGGAGGAAACCGCCGTCGTCGCCCGCATGGACACCTCGCGCTTCATCGGCGTCAAGAGCGTGACCATCTTCGTCCAGTTCGACCGGCCCACCTTCGAGGAGGTCCGCCTCTGGGTGCAGGCCAACGCCCGCGACGACTTCAGCGTCACGCCCGACAGCCTGGCCTTCGGCCAGATCAAGCGATCGGCCACCCCGACCGCCGCCAGCACCATCACGTTCTTCGGCACCCAGGCCCACGTCACCGAAGCCAAGAGCGAAAGCAACTACGTCAAGACCACCGTTCATGCGGTCCAGACGCCGGACGGCCAGACGGCCTATCAGCTATCGGCCAAACTTCGCGGCGACGTGCCGGCCGGCCGGTGGTACACGGACGTTTGGCTCAAGACCGACAACCCGGAGATCCCGCAAATCCGCGTGCCGCTGACGGTCGAGGTCGAGTCGGCCCTCAGCATCAGCCCCGACACCGTGGCCCTGGGCCAGGTGGCCGTCAACGGCGTGAGCGAACGTCGCGTCATCGTCCGCGGCGTCAAGCCGTTCAAGATCGTCGCCCTCAAGGGCAGTGACGCCCAGCTGTCGGTGCATGACGGCGCCGACGACAGCAAAGCCGTCCACGTGCTGACGGTGAAGCTCAAGCCCGTCAAGGCCGGCGACCTGAGCCGCAGCGTCCGCATCGAAACCGACCTGCCGGAGGACAACGTGATCGACTTCCAGGTTAGCGCCCAGGTCACGCAACAGTAAGCGCCTACGGTTAGCCGCGACGCGCCAGCGGAGCGCTTGTTGCACTGAGCGCTCCGCTGCGCGTCGCGGCTAACCGGAGTTGGTTTTTATCGAACGGCGCGAATCGTCCCGCACAAGAAGTCCATTCGGCACGACCTCCCTTCCGAAAACAATGTAAAGTTCCGTCGTTCGGATCGTATCCGAAGCTTTACGGACTTTACATCGACCGTGGATGCGTTGCGACTCGCCTTCCCCCAGGCGAGTCAATAAAATACTCCAAACCCGGCGGTTATCAACGGCGCCGGGTTTGCTAATTATTTTTCTCATCGCGGTCTTCGGAACGGCCCGGTCTCCCCTCTCCGACTTCCCCTCCCCGCCGGAACGACCCCCGGCCCCAAGGGTCTATTGCGCCAAGGAACCTCACGCATGTGTGGCATTGTCGGTTACGTCGGTCAAAGGGAAGCGACGCCGGTCCTGGTCGAAGGCTTGCGTCGGTTGGAATATCGCGGCTACGACAGCGCGGGCGTGGCCACCGTCACCGGCTCGCGTCTGCACGTCCACAAGCGCGCCGGCCGCATCGCCGGTCTGGCCGCCCACCTGGAACAGCACCCGGCGCCCGGCACGAGCGGCATCGGCCATACGCGCTGGGCCACGCACGGCCCCGCCAACGACCGCAACGCCCACCCCCACCTCGGCGGCGACGGCGTCGTGGCCGTCGTTCACAACGGCGTCATCGAGAACTACACCGCCCTCAAACGGCAGCTCCAGGACGACGGTTTCGTCTTCCGCAGCGACACCGACACGGAGGTCATCGCCCATCTGATCGCCAGCCGCCTGAACGGCGACGGCCTGATCGGGGCGGTCAACGAAATCCTGCCGCTGCTGAAGGGCACCTACGGCCTGGCGGTCGTCAGCCGGCTGGAGCCAGGCGTTGTGGTCGGCGCCAGGCTGGGCAGCCCGCTGGTGCTGGGCGTCGGCGACGGCGAATGTTTTCTCGCCAGCGACCCCAGCGCCCTGGCCGGCTTCGCCCAGAAAGTCGTCTACCTTCACGACCATCAGGTGTGCGTGTTGACGGCGGACGATTGGCAAATTCAAGACCGCAGCCGCACCGTGGTGCCCGCCTCCGTCCACGACCTGGACCTGTCGGTGGCGGAGTACGACACGGGCGGCTTCGAGCATTTCATGCTCAAGGAGATTCACGAACAGCCCGAGGCGCTGGAAAACGCCCTGCGCGGCCGATTGGACGAGAGCGACGGTACGGCCCACTTCGGCGGCCTGAACATCGACGTGCAGCAGCTGCGCCGGGCCGACCGGATCGTGATGACGGCCTGCGGCACGAGCTACCACGCGGCCCTGGTGGGCGAGTACCTGTTCGAGGAGTTCGCCCGCATCCCCGTCGAGGTGGAGTACGCCAGCGAGTTCCGCTATCGGAATCCTCCCCTGGACCGCAACACCATCGTGGTGGCGCTGACGCAGTCGGGCGAGACGGCCGACACCCTGGCCGCCCTGCGCGAGTCCAAACGCAAGGGCCACCCGACTTTGGCGCTCTGTAACGTCGTCGGCAGCAGCATCGCGCGCGAGGCCGAAGGCGGCGTCTACCTGCACGCCGGCCCCGAGATCGGCGTCGCCAGCACCAAGGCCTTCACCAATCAGGTCGCCGTCCTCGCCATGCTGGCCTTGCACTTCGGCCGCATGAGGCACCTCTCCGCCATCCAGGGGTCGCGCATGGTGCGGGAGCTGCACGCCGTGCCCGACCTCATCCGCAAGACGCTGGCCTGTGAGGAGAGGGTGCGCGAAATCGCGGCCAAGTATCGGGACGTCCGCAACGTCCTTTATCTCGGCCGGCAGTACCTGTTCCCCGTGGCGCTGGAAGGGGCGTTGAAGCTAAAAGAGATCAGCTATATCCACGCTGAGGGGTATCCCGCCGCGGAGATGAAGCACGGCCCGATCGCGTTGGTGGACGAGCAGACGCCGACGGTGTTTCTGGCGCCGCGCGGGCCGGTGTTCGACAAGGTGCTGAGCAACCTGGAGGAGATCAAGGCGCGTCGCGGCCCGGTGATCGCGGTGGTCACCGAGGGCGACGACGAGACCGCCGCCCGCGCCGACGACGCCATTTTCATCCCGGAAGTGCCGGAATATCTGCAACCGCTGGTGGCCGTCGCGCCGCTGCAACTGCTGGCGTACCACACCGCGGTGCTGCGCGGCTGCGACGTGGACAAGCCGCGCAACTTGGCCAAGAGCGTGACGGTGGAATAACCTGGATATTCCGGAGCGGAGAAGCCCCATGCGTATTTGCGTATTTGAAGACGCCGCCTGTTCCAATTTAGAGCCGCTGACCCTGACGCGGCCGGCCTTTGACCTTCGCTGCGGCGCCGCCACGCTGTTGGAACGTCAGGTCCGGCGCTTCGCCGCTTCGGAAGTCGGGGCGCTGGTGCGGCCGTATCTGGCCGACCTGTGCCGATTCGCCCACCCCGAAATGCGGGTCAACGACGCGGCCTGGCTGCGGCGCGGCGCGGCGTTCGTCAACGCCCGCTGGCTGCCCGCCCCCGATTCCACACCGCCCCGCGGCCCGGCGGTCGGCGTCGTGGACGACCGCATCGCTTACGTCGTCCCGCCGGACGGCGAAACGGCCGACGCCGTGCCGGAGCGCCTCTCCTGGCGGCTGGAGGAGTGGAAGCGGACGCTGCCGCAGCGGCCGGCCGGCGGCGCCCTAATCGCCTACCCCTGGGACCTGGTCGAGCGCAATTCCGAGGCGTTGCGACAAGACTTCCTCGACTGGGACGCCGGGCGCGAGCAAGCCCCGGTCCCCGCCGGCGCCATCGTCGTCGGCCCGGCGGACCAGGTGCGCATCGACCCGGCCGCGCGTGTCGAACCGATGGTGGTGCTCGACGCCACGAAAGGGCCGGTGCTTATCGACCGGGACGCACTTGTTCAAGCGTTCAGCCGGCTGGAGGGGCCGTGTTACGTCGGCCCCGGCAGCCACATCATGGGTGCGAAGCTTCGGGGCGGCACGGTTGGGCCGCACTGCCGCGTCGGCGGCGAGGTCGAGGCCAGCATCCTGCACGGCTACGCCAACAAGGCGCACGACGGCTTCCTCGGCCATTCGTACATCGGCGAGTGGGTCAACCTCGGCGCCGGCACGCAGGTCAGCGACCTGCGCACCGACTACGGCACGGTCGTCTTCCGCGTCGGCAGTCGCACCATCGACAGCGGCCTGATGAAAGTCGGCGCCTACTTCGGCGACCACGCCAAGACCAGCATCAACGCCCTCATCAACACTGGCACGTTGGCCGGCCCATTCGGCCAGTTCCTGGCCAACGGCGGCCTGCTGCCTCGCGTCGTGCCGGCCTTCTGCCGCGTCGCCCACGGCCGGTTGCAGGAGCGGACGGACCTGCGCGAGATGTTCGACACGGCGGCCGTGATGATGGGCCGGCGCGACCGGGAATGGACGGAGACGCACGCCGAGTTCTTCCTGGATCTGTACGAGCGAACCGAGGAGGAGCGGCGGCAGACCATTCGGGAGGCGGACCAGCGCCGGTTGCGGCGCGTGGTGTGACGGGAAGGTGAGCGGGGGGTCCCGCCGATTGGCGCAGCGACCCTTCCCCGGCGCGACGCCGAATCAAGGGGCGGACGCCCCTCGCTCCCCTTCCCGTCGCCTCATTACGAATGGCCGAGAGCGTCCGGATTGCCTACCATGAAAATCGGAGCGGACGACGCCCCGCCGTCTTCGATCAAGTCCTCCATCATCCATCGCTCCGGCGCATGGGGAGCAATGTTGGCCGGCCGCCACTTCATGGACGCTTCCCCCCATCACACCCGCCCCGCCCTTTCCCACGCGGAAGCCCGCGCCTTCTGGTACGGCCTCATCAACTACGAACAGCGCGCGCCACGCCGGACGACCTCAAACTCGACCGCATGAAGGCCCTGCTCGCCCGCCTCGGAAATCCGCAAAATCGACTCCGCATTGTCCACATCGCCGGGACCAAGGGCAAAGGTTCGACCGCGGCCCTCCTGGCCTCGGTGCTGCGCCGGGCCGGCCGCCGCACCGGCCTGTTCACGTCGCCGCACCTTTGCCGCGTCGAGGAGCGTTTCCAGGTGGACGGCCAACCGATCACGGCCGACGAATTGTCGGCGTTGCTCAACGACGTCCATCGGGCCGTGGAGGGCGCCCCGCATCCGGCGATCACGTTCTTCGAGGCGGCGACGGCGGTCGGCTTTTTGCATTTCGTGCGCCGCCGGGTGGACGCGGCCGTGGTGGAGGTCGGCCTCGGCGGCCGCTTCGATTCCACCAATGTTTGCCGCCCCGCCGTCGCGGTCATCACCAGCATCAGCCTCGACCACACCAAACAGCTAGGCGACCGCGTTGCGGCGATCGCGATGGAGAAGGCGGGCATCGTCAAGCCAGGCCGGCCCACCCTGAGCGGCGCCACGGCCGCGGAAGCGCGGCCCGTCATCGAACGCATCTGTCGCCAACGCGGATCGCCGCTGCGGCAGCTCGGCGTCGATTTCCACTACGACTACGAACCGGGCCGTGTGGGTTTTGACGAGGACCGTCCCCCTCGGGTGCGCGTCACGACGCGGCGGCAAACCTGGCCGTGGATGGAGTTGAGCCTGCTGGGCGAACACCAGGCGGCCAACGCCGCCCTGGCCGTGGCCTGCGTCGAGGAGCTACGCGCGCAGGGCTGGACGATCCCGGACGCCGCCGTGTCGTCAGGACTGGCCGGCGCCGTCTGGCCGGCGCGGATGGAGGTGCTAGGCCGTCGGCCTCTGGTGGTGCTCGACTGCGCCCACAACCCCGCGTCGGCCGACGCCCTGATGCGGACGCTGCGAGAGTCGTTCCCGCCGGCCCGCCGGCTGCTGGTCTTCGCCGGCAGCGGCGACAAGGACCTGGCCGGCATGTTCCGCGTCCTCGCCCCCCACTTCGCCCACGCTTTCCTGACGACGTACCTCGGCAGCGCCGCGGCGCACCGCCGGAACAACTGGCGGAACTCCTCCGCGCGGCCGGCGGCCCGCCGGCGACGCTGCACCCTTCTCCGGCGTCGGCGTTGGCCGCCGCGCGCGGCGCGGCCGGGCCGGACGACCTGATTTGCATCACCGGTTCGGTCTTCCTGGCGGGAGAGACGCGCGCGTTGCTGACGACGGAAGGGACGAAAGCGGGGCCGTGAGCGCAAGGGACGGGGAGATTCGCGTTTTTCGGTAGCGGAAGGATGCGCGGGGGTATGGTGATAGGGTGAGGAGACGGGGCGGGTGCGCCCGTCTCCAACGCGAGGGGGTACAATCATGTCGAGTGCGACCGGTCGAATCGCCGTCGCGGCCATTGCCTGTCTGACCGCCGGCTTGGTGTTCATCGGGTCCGCACGGGCCGACGACCTGCTCAAGGACGCCGAGGCGCGACGGGCCGTGGCGGCCCAGCAGGCGGAGCGCGACATCCGCGACGCCCGCGAAGAGGCCTACAAACTCGCCCGCCGCCAGCCGTCCAAGGCGCTGGCGCAGATCCGCAATCTCCTCCCGCTTTTGGACAATCCCGACTTCACCGAGGCCCAGCGCAGCGCGCTCACGACCCTGCTCAAGAAGGACCTTGTCGATCTTCAAAAACTTAGCGACGACGCCCGGGACCCCGAAGTCACGAGCGCTTTCCACCCCGTCAGGCACGACCCGCGCGTCGATGACGCCAAGGGCGTCGTCAAGGAAGCGGGGGACCGCATCGTCTCGGCCAAGCAGTTCTTCGACGAGCAGCACGAGTTGCGGGAGAAGAAGGCGTTGGCCTTCAACAGCCAGTGGATGGACGTGGAGAAGTCGTCCATCCTGCCCACCGGCGACATTCAGTTCCCGCGCAACTGGCGCGAGCTGTCGATGCGGCGCCTGAAGAACAACCTGCTGACCGCGACGGAGAAGGCCATCCTCAAGGCGCTGGCGGCGCCGATCAGCATCGACGTCAAGGACCAGCGTTTCGGCGGCATGATCGACTATTTCCAGAAGCAGATGGGCCAGACGATCGTGCTGGACAAGCCGGCCCTGGACGACCTGAACGTCAACAACGAATCGACGACCGTCACGCTCCACCTGGAAAAGGTGTCCACGCGGACGGCCCTGAAGAAGATGCTGGCCGACCTCGGCCTGACCTACGTCATCAAGGAAGAAACGATCTTCGTGACGACGCCGGAGAAGGCCAAGAACATGATGACGGTGCGGACGTACTACATTGGCGATCTGGTTCCGCATTACGACGTGCCGTTCAATCCGGGACTCAGCCAGCTCCAGGCGTTGCAGAACGTCGCCCAGCTGGTCAACCTGATCACGACGAACATCGACAAGGACAGCTGGGAGGTCAACGGCAAGGAGGGCGGCGGCACGATCGTGTTCGACCCGGTGACGATGGGCCTGATCGTGAAGCAGTCGGCGGAACTGCACATGAAGCTCAAAGCGGGGCTGTTGCCCTGAAGCCGTCCATAACCCGAACGACCCCGAACGCCAGCGAATCGGCCGCGTGCTCTCGCTGGCGTTTCCGCATTTCCCGGAGACGAAAATGAGCCTTTACTTTCCGGAAGCGTCGGAATGTTCCGCGCACACCATCTTCCCGGGCGTTAAAATCCGGACCTGCGCCGCGGACAAAATGATGTTGTCGGTGGTGGAGATCGAGCCGCGGGCGGTGGTGGAAGAGCACGCCCATCCGCACGAACAGGTCGGCATGATGTTGCAAGGCAGGGCCGTGTTTGTCATCGGCGGCGAGGAGAAGACGCTGCACGCGGGCGACCTTTACCGCATTCCGGGGGGCGTGCTGCACCGCGTCCACGCCCTGGATGAGCCGGTGCGGGCGCTGGACGTGTTCTATCCGCCGCGCGAGGATTATCGCTGAAGCGGCCCAATACCAGCCGCGAGCGCAAGCGAGCGGTTTCTCTCAAACCGCTCGCTTGCGCTCGCGGCTGGTTTGGAAACCGCGTATAGACGCGAACGGCCCCCTGGTTTCCCAGGGGGCCGCTCACAAGTTCCCGGCGATGACCTACTCTCGCCCGCGAAGGACTACCATCGGCCCCGGATGCTTAACGGCCGTGTTCGGGATGGGAACGGGTGGGGCCATCCGGGTATGCTCACCGAGAAAGCTTCGGTTGTATGCAAAAAGGGTGAGCGGTAATTGCGTCTCTGTATGGACCCGTCTCGGTATGGGGAGGGGGGGGTCAATGCGGCGAAGCGTTCGGCCGTTAGTACCGGTCAGCTGAGTGTATTGCTACACTTACACACCCGGCCTATCGACCCGGTGGTCTACCGGGGGCCTTCATTCTTGCGAAAAGGAGACCTGGTCTTGCGGGGGGTTTCACGCTTAGATGCCTTCAGCGTTTATCCGGGCCGCACGTAGCTACCCAGCGCTGCCCCGAGCGGGACAACTGGCACACCAGCGGTGCGTCCTTCCCAATCCTCTCGTACTAGGGAAAAAGCCGCGCAAGTCTCCTGCGCCCACAACAGATAGGGACCGACCTGTCTCACGACGGTCTAAACCCAGCTCACGTACCGCTTTCATTGGCGAACAGCCAAACCCTTGGGAGCTTCTCCACCCCCAGGATGCGATGAGCCGACATCGAGGTGCCAAACCTCCCCGCCGCTGTGAACGCTCAGGGGAGATAAGCCTGTTATCCCCGGAGTACCTTTTATCTGTTGAGCGACGGCCCTTCCATCCGGGGCCGCCGGATCACTAAGTCCTGCTTTCACACCTGCCCGACTGATGGGTCTCGCAGTCAAGCGTCCTTCTACCTTTACGCTCGTTGCCCGATTGCCGACCGGGCTGAGGACGCCTTTGAACTCCTCCGTTACGCTTTAGGAGGAGACCGCCCCAGTCAAACTGCCCACTTCGCACTGTCCGCCGCCCGGGTTCACGGGTCGGGGTTAGAACTCAAGCACAACAAGGGTGGTGTTTCATTGGTCGGCTCCGTCCCGGCCTGGGCCGGGACTTCCACGCCTCCCACCTACGCTACGCATGCTGGGCCTAAGCCCAATACGAAGCTGCAGTAAAGGTTCACGGGGTCTTTCCGTCTAGTTGCGGGTATGTTGCATCTTCACAACAACTACAATTTCACCGAGTCGCTCGTGGAGACAGTGATCCGGTCGTTACGCCATTCATGCAGGTCGGAACTTACCCGACAAGGAACTTCGCTACCTTAGGACCGTCATAGTTACGGCCGCCGTTTACCGGAGCTTCGGTCGCGGGCTTCGCCCTTACGGGTTAACCCCCTTCCTTAACTTGCCGGCACCGGGCAGGCGTCAGTCTCTATACTTCCTCTTACGAGTTGGCAGAGACCTGTGTTTTTAGTAAACAGTCGCCAGATCCCTTTCACTGCGGCCCCCGGGGGCTGTTACACCCCCAAGGGCGCCCCTTCTCCCGAAGTTACGGGGCTAATTTGCCGAGTTCCTTCACGAGCGTTCTCTCGAGCGCCTGAGAATCTTCATCAAGCCTACCTGTGTCGGTTTTAGTACGGGCTGAGATGTCGTCCACTACCGGCTTTTCTTGTCCGTCGTTCCGATGACTTCGGGATCGTATACGCCCTCGCCCTTGCGGGACGGCCGCGTCTAACGGGCCGATCACCTTCACGCCGGCGTCACGGTAGCATCAACCTTCACCCCAGGTGCGGGAATATTAACCCGCCGTCCATCGACTACGCCTTTCGGCCTCGTCTTAGGGTCCGACTCACCCTGGGCGGATTTACCTTCCCCAGGAAACCTTAGGCTTTCGGCGAACGGGATTCTCACCCGTTTTATCGTTACTCATTCCGGCATGATCACTCGCGCCTCGTCCAGGGTTCGTTGTCCGTACCCCTTCGCTCTTGGGCGCGACGCTCTCCTACCACTTGCTTGCGCAAGTCCGCCGCTTCGGTGTCACGCTTAGTCCCGTTCATTATCGGCGCAGGACCCCTCGACCAGTAAGCTATTACGCACTTTTTAAATGGTGGCTGCTTCTAAGCCAACATCCTGGCTGTCCCGGGAGTCCAACTTCCTTTCGCACTGAGCGTGATTGGGGGACCTTAGCGGGCGGTCTGGGTTGTTCCCCTCTCGACGACGAAGCTTATCCCCCGCCGTCTAGCTGCCGGGACTTGGAATCGTGGTATTCGGAGTTTGGTTCGGAAGGGTAGCCGGGTAGGCCCCCTAGCCGATTCAGTCGCTCTACCCCCACGCCCAACTATCCCGACGTTAACCCTAAAGTTATTTCGGAGAGAACGAGCTATCTCCACGTTTGATGATACTTTCAATCCTCCACACAGGTCATCCCCTAGTTTTTCAACACTAGTGAGTTCGGACCTCCATGGGGTGTTACCCCCACTTCATCCTGCCCATGCGTAGGTCACGTGGTTTCGCGTCTACCGCCGCCAACTTGATCGCCCTGTTCGGACTCGCTTTCGCTTCGGCTCCGCCGCAGAACGGCTTAACCTCGCTGACGACGGTAAGTCGCCGGATCATTATGCAAAAGGCACGCCGTCACACCGCCCTTACGGGCATGGTGCTCCGACCGCTTGTAGGCGTGTGGTTTCAGGTTCACTATCCTCCCCTGGTAGGGGTTCTTCTCATCTTTCGCTCGCGCTACTGGTGCGCTATCGGTCGCCAAGGAGTACTTAGCCTTACGGGATGGGCCCCGTAGATTCGAGCCGACTTCCACGTGTCCGGCCCTACTCAGGTGCCGCCGGGAGACCTCGCTCCGACGCGTACGGGACTTTCACCCTCTACGGCCGAACATTCCAGAACGGTTCCGCTGGAACAAGGTTTGGTAACTCCCATGTGACGGTCCTACAACCCCCCCCGGACGAGTCCGGGGGGTTTGGGCTGTTCCGCGTTCGCTCGCCGCTACTGACGGAGTCGCTTTTGCTTTCCTTTCCTCGGGGTACTGAGATGTTTCAGTTCCCCCGGTGGGCCGCGTCAACCTATGGATTCAGTTGACGCTAATTCGGGGACCTCGGCCTCAACGCCCGGTTGACGGCTCCGCCGAGATTATCGCAGTCTTCCACGCCCTTCATCGCCTCTTGGCGCCCAGACATCCCCCACACGCCCTTAGTAGCTTGGCCGCATTGGCCCCGCCCTCCGACGCCCCCACTCGCGTAAGGTATCGGACGAACAGGACCGCCAAACCACCCCCCGAGTTGCATCCTCGGGGAATAGTAACGACCCTTCTCTCTACCTCGGGCCTCTACAGAGATCGCAAAAACAGAACGCGCCCCCACGCCCACGGCGAACCGCAGACGCAAGAACGCGGCAGTTCTCGTGATTGCAACTTACCGCTCACCCTGATTGTCAAAGAACGGCTGGCCTTCCAGAGGTCGGCCAACTTCCGCGATAGTGGATTTCTCCACCCCGCGAAAGATTCATCCCATTCAGCATTTCCCGCTGACCGGGAGTCGGCGCACGCGCACGTGCGGCGACTCTCATCCAGACAGGGCGCAACCCAACTGTTATGGTGTAAATGCTTATACACCAATGGGTTACTTCATTCATCCTAGAAACGCTTCGCCGACCCGTCAACACCACTTCCGAACATTTTCTTAACTTTTTCCCGTCCTGTGGAGATGACGGGACTCGAACCCGTGACATCCGACTTGCAAAGCCGGCGCTCTCCCAGCTGAGCTACATCCCCGTCCAGCGCTTCCATCCACGAATGCGGGTACTTGGATTCGAACCAAGGACCTCAGCTTTATCAGAGCTGCGCTCTAGCCAACTGAGCTATACCCGCGTCTCCAAACAAAAAAGCCAAACCGGACGGTTTGGCCCTATCCGAATCGGATTGTGGATAGAGCGCTAGCCGACCTCACGAATAGGGAGTTTGGTGATGGAAATCATCGTGCATCCTGGTTCCGCGGGCCATCGATTCCGGGGCAAAGAGAATTATAGGGGGCCGAAATCGACTGTCAACACAAATTCGGGAAAAGTCGGGAAGGCCCGGCGGAGAGCCTATGTGCCCGCTCCGGCAGGCTCCGCGGGGGCCGTGGCCGCCGGTGGAGGCGACGATGGCGGGATCGTCCGGCTCGTCACCCACTGGCCGATGAAGTAGCCGATGACCATCGCGCAGACCAGCAGGACGAACCAAACCGCCGTGCCCCAACCGTCGCCGTCGCCGCTCCAGTGGTTGGCCATCCAGCGGCGAAAGGCCGTTTGCCGCTGCAACTTCTTCTGCCAGCGCCGGCCGGGGGCCGTTTGATCGAACTGCCGCACCGCCGTCGCCACCTTGCCGACCTGGCGGCGGGCCGTGGAGTTGTCCGGATCGACCTCCAGCACCTCCAGGTACTCCCACACGGCGTCGCCCAGCTCGCCCTGCTTGGTCAACGTCTGGGCGCGCTGGAGGCCGTCGCGCAGGTTCTCCACGTAGTCCACCAACAGCGAGACGTCCGTCTTGCAGTTGGTGCATTTCTTGTCCATCCCCGGCAGCTTCTTCTTGCACATCGGGCAGGTCAGCATGGCGGAAGTCCTCGCCGGTGAGCGGGGGGCGTGAGCCCCCTGATACTTCATTCGTTCCGAAGCGCTACTCTAAATCAGGGGGCTGACGCCCCCCGCTCGCCTCGCGTCACAGCAAGTACGCATAATTCAGCAGCCGGTCGTTGAGCGTCGCCGAGGCTTCATCCATCTTCTTCTTGTCGCCGGTTCCCATCGCCTGCCGCACCTGCCGGCAGAGGTCTTCCAGTTCCCGCTTGTCCTCCGGGTTCTCCACGCGCGGGATCACGTCCTGCTCCGTCTTTTTCAACACCTCCACCGCGTCCTTGAACTCCTGCGTCGATTCCAGCTCCATCGTCTGGTTAATCAACGACTTGTTGATCTCCTTCATCTTGATGAGCTGCGAGGCGTTCATCTGGTCCTCGCCGGCCTGCTGGATGGCGAAGCGCTTCTTCTGGCTGGCGTACTGGTCCTGGATCTGCACCGTCAGGATGCCGTCGTCGCCGTACTCGAACGTCACCTCCAGGCCGCCGTCCCGCTGCGCACGCGGCGGCTTGAACTCCCACGGGATCTCGGCCAGCTTGACGTTCTCCTGGCTCTCCGGATTGTCGTAAATGTCGCCCTCGTAGACGCTGATGAGCACGCGCTCGGCCGGGTCGGCAACCGGGTAGTACGTCTTGTTGAACGAGCAGGGGATGTCGGCGCCGCGCTTGATGATCGGGTCGAGGAAGACGCGGTTGGTGCGCTGATCGACCGGGTTGGCGCAGAGCGAATGTTCGAGTTTGACGCTGTAGGCGAAGTTGTCGAGGCCGGGCGCCCCCTGGAGGATGGCCGACACGATGGCCGCCCCCTGGGCCACACAGGTCATCGGGTCGATGCGGTCGAACGGCTCCGGCTCCTTGCCGGCCAACTTCTCCGTCACGAACCGCCGCACCAGCGGGATCTTGCTGGTGCCGCCGACCAGCAGCACGCGGTCGATGTCCTTGGGCCGCAGGCCGCGCAGCTTCAACGCCTCGTCGATGGCCGTGCCCGACTTCACCACCAGCGGCATGATCGCCCGCTCGAACACCGCCCGGTCAACCTCCTCTTCCAGGTTCAGGTGGCGTTCAGGGACCAGCTCCGCCTTGCGGGCCACGGCCGTCGTTTCCGTGGACAGGTCGATCTTGGCCCGCTCCACGGCCAACATGAACTGCTGCTTGTACGGCGAGTTCATGATGTCGTAGCCTTCCTTTTCCTGGAAGCGCTCGGCCAGCACCTTGGCCAGGGCCGCGTCCACGTCGTCCCCGCCGAGTTTGCCGATGCCTTTACTCGACAATTCCTCGAACATGCCGTGGTGGATGTGCAGGATGGTCACGTCGAGCGTGCCGCCGCCGAAGTCGTAGACCAACACGGTCTGGTCGTCCTGGGCGTTGAGGCCGTAGCAGATGGCGGCGGCCGTCGGCTCGTTGATCAGCGTCAGAACCTGCATCCCGGCCGCCCCCGCGCAGAGCTTGGTGGCGTGACGGGCCAGCCCCTTGCTGTTGGCCGGGATGGTCACCACGGCCTTGAGGAAGTTTTCGCCGATGACCTGTTCGGCGTCCTTCTTGAGCAGGCTGAACAGCATCACCGCGATCTGTTCGGTGCGCAGGTTCTGGCCGACCAGCGGCACGCGCTCGGGGGTGCCGAGGATGCGCTTGATGGAGCGGATGGAGCGCTGCTCGTCGAAGTTTTCCTTGGCCTCCGCCCCGAAGGCCAGGGTGCCGTCGCGGCGGAGCGTGACGATGGAGGGCGTCCACTTCTGGCCCTCGTGGTTGGGCACCACCTCCGCCTGGCCGTACTGGAAGTTGGCCACGACCGAGTTGCTGGTGCCGAAGTCGATGCCGATGTAGGGCATGGAAACCTCAAGGAAGTCCGTAGTCCGCAGTCCGTAGTTATTCGTCCTTCGCGGACGATTCTTACTTACCCCAATGTAGACGATTTTCGGACGACGGACTACGGATCGGGCCGTTTCTCACGACGCCCTCCAGCCCCGTGAGGGGCGGCGGTCAATCGCCGGGGGTGAAACCCCTGGAGGCCGCGGCGTGCCGGACGTCCCCACAATCGTAACCGATGATGAGCCGGCGGGGGCGCGGCACACGCCGACCTCCAGAGGTTTTCACCCCTGGCAATTGACCGCCGCCCCTTACGGGGCTGAATACCGAATGTCAGAAACGGCCTACTCCGACACAATCACCTCCGGCCGCTGCAACACGAAATCGGGCTGCTGGCTGGCGTAGCCCTTCTTGACGGTGCGGGCGATGAGGTTCGGCCCCATGCCCTCGACGCGCTCGCTGCCGACGCGCTTGTGCCATTTGGGGTCATACGGCTCGCCGGGTCGGGCCTCGTGTTCCTTGATGTTCTTCTGACTAATGAGCGCCTGGACCTTGCGCGTCTGGACCTCCACCGCCTCGATCCAGCCCTTGACCGCCTCGGCGTTGTCCGGCGCCGGCTTGTGTTCCGTGATGTGTTCGAGGTCCTGGCTGATTTCCAGCAAAAGCATCAGCAGGTCCATGCTGAACTTCTTTTCACCGACGGTTTCCTGCTTGAGTTGCTGGAAGGCCTTGTGCGATTCGGCGGCGAACTGGTTGAAGCTCTTCTTGAGTTCCTCGCGCGTGTTGCTGAGGGCGGACTCGAACATCTTATGCTGGCGGTTGTTCATCTCGCGGAGCTGGATGACTTCCGCGCAGAGTTTGAAGATCGTGGAGGCGCCGAGCGTGTGGTCCTCCCTCGGAGCGGCGGCCGGGGTCTCGGCGCCGGGATAGCCGGCGAAATCGTCGTTCATGGCGTGGGGTCCTGCGGGGGTAGTTCGACGGCCCAGGGGTCCAGGTCCGGCCCGGCGAGGCGTTCCAGGAGCGTCGCCGCGAGGGGCGTCTCCTCCGGCGTCTCCGGGACGACCAGGGCGGCGCGAACCTCGACGGCGTTCGGCACTTCCGCCGGTGGCATATAGTCGGCCAACGGCTTCTCGTTGTCAAGCGGCTGCCACGCCCGACCCGGCCGGCCGTTGCCGACGCCGTAGCGGTCGCTGAGCTGGGTCACGATGCCGTCCATCGTGTCGGTGTTGAGACTGGACACGTCGGAGCGGATGCGCTTGTCGATCTCCTTGAGGATCTCGTGCGCCCAGTTGACGTCTTCGCGGGGCACTTTGATGAGGGGCGGCTGGCGCAACGCCCAGCGGACGCGGTCGGCCCAGTTCTTGTCGATCTGCTCCTTGTCGGCCGACTTGTCCAGACCGAGCAGCAGATACGGCCCGATCTGCTCGCGCGACAGCGTGGCCAGTTCCAGCACGACCGGGTCGGGCGCCTTCGCCATGATAACTTCCTCAAAGCAATTCACCACAAAGGGACAGAGGCACGGAGAAAGACAAAGGCATTTGAATTCTCTGTGCCTCTGTGGTTCAATTCGATTGTCATGCACGTCGGTCAGTCGGTAGTCGAGGCACATCCGGTTCGAGCCGTTCCGTTCCTCGTTAGCGGATACGGAGCGTTTGGCAGGTTTCCTCGTAACTGGCTTCCAACTCCAGTGGGACGGCGAGGTTCGAGGCAAGCCACAGCGGCAGGGTCGGCAACGGCCGGCCCACCTCCAGCGCGTCGGGCCACAGGTCCATGCGCCAGACGTCGTTTTCCTTCGTGGTACGGTAGGCGATGGCGTACAAGAGTTGGTCGGCCGGCCAAGGCGCGGCTTCCGTTCGCTCCAGCAGGTCCATCAGTTCGACGTGAAGGTTTTGTTGGCGTTCCGTCACGATGTCCACGACGACCACCGATACCTGCTCTTGCAAATAGGCGGCGCACTTGGCGGCGAAGGCCCGGCGGTGCGCGGGGCGGTCCTTGTTGGCCGGGCTGACGAGTTCCACCGCGGCGACAAGACGGAATCCGCGGTCGTCATAGATGCGCACTTCAAAAACATCCTGCGCCGGCAGATCGACCGCAATCGTTTGAGCGGGGCGGGGCGGCGCCCAGACGGCGGTGGCCACCCCACCGCCGGCCCCGTTTGGCTCGGCAACCGCGCCGTGCCCCTGCTCTACCTCGAAGGCGGCCACATCGACTTCAACCATTGCTCCCAGGTGGACGTTCGCTTCCCCGTAATAGCGCGGCGGCAACCGTTTGTTCAAATGCTGGATGATATAGCCTGGCCAGATGCTGTGAAAGCTTTCCCAGTGGCGCCGCTGGCTCAACGGGCCGTGGAAATGATCGCGAAGAGGCATGGCATTCCCCTGGTTGGTCTTTGCCGCATGGCAATCGTACCAGATCCATTCATCCGCGTCACCATGACGAATCCTTCCGCACCCGCACGAAGCTCGGAAATCGCGGCACGCCGCCGTCCGACAATTCCTGATAGCGGAAAGTGACAACGCTTCCGACCGGCGGCGGGGCGCCGCGCTCGGCGTCGGAAAAGCCCGTGCCCACGGCGAACCGGACGCCGCCGGCCATCTCGACCAGCAACGCCCCCAGCCGCCCCTTGTGCCGGCCGGCGCCGGGCTGATGACCGACCACCCTGGCCTCGGCGTCGTGGAAGCGCTTCACCTTGAGCAGCGTCGGCGACCGGCCGACCTCGTAGGCCGACCCCGGCTGACGCAGCATCAGCCCTTCGCCGCCCAGCGCGTCCACGCGGTCCAGTTCCGAACGCAGCGCGTCCAGACTCATGCACGGCTCATGGGCGTGGGCCGTGACATACGGCGGGGCGTGCCGCTTCACGAAAATGCGCAGAAACGCCAGCCGGGCCTCGAAGTCGCCGCCCCGGCCGGGGGCGTCGAAGACGACGAAACGCAACTCCTTCCAGAGATCGCTTTGGTCCTGTCGGCGGGCGATGCTCACCGTCCGCTGGAACTTCTTACGGCCCAGCCACAATTCGCCGTCCAGCGGCTCCCTCGGCAACCCGACCGTGAACCAGTCCGGGGCGTGGTAGCGGTTGCCCTGCCGCGACAGGAACCGCGTCCCGTCCCAGTAGGCGCGCACGCCGTCCAGCTTCTCGCTAATCCACCAGCCTGTCAGGTCGGTCTCGTTGTCCCACGTCTCGGCCAACAGAAGCGGCGGCGCCGACCTGTCCTCCGCGGCGGCCTTCGCCGGGGCCGGCGCCGGGCCGCCGATGCGGTCCTCCTCCGCGGCGTCGCCGCGCAGCATCCGAAGGTGCTTGCAGGTGCGGCGTTCGATGGCCGTGGACTGGTTGCGCCATGCCGGACAGGAACAGGAGTAGACGCCGCCGACGTTCTTGAGGATGTACGGCTTGCTGCCGGAACCCTGCATCGGGACCGATTCGCCGTCCGCCAGATCGGTCATGGGACGCCTCGACTCAGAGAAGAAGGAAGTCGCCGAAGGTGGTGAGAATTGTAGTCGGCGCGCGGACATTTTGGAGACGACGGCGCGGGGGTCGGGCGCCTTCTGGAGGAAAATCGGTACGAATCAGGGTACTATCCCCCGAAATCACCTGCCGCGCAACACGGCAATGGATCGGAAACCGCTGCCCAACTTCTAAGCGGCCCCTTGACGGCGTTCCGCCATCGCGGCGATTCGAGCGACCGAATCTCTTTTCCACCTTGAACTTGCGAGGTCGCCTCCGAGGGCGTATATCAGGGTATGGAACTTGCTACGGGTAGGGGTTGCTTCGGAATCCAATGAGATGAGGCTGCGCCGGCGCGTGGGGCAGGTTCTTGACCTGCCCCACGCGCCGGCGCACCAAGGTGTGCAACCATGATTCAGCGCCAGACGCCAGGCCGTCAGGAACAGGTTCTCGACGCCCCGCCGCCCGGCCCGCTGTTCGACGGTTATCGCCCGCACCCCGCGGCCTGGGACGAGTTGTTCGCCGAACCCGGACGCGCCCACGCCCACAACCGGCCGATCGTGGACCGCCTCGGCCTGCTCCAGCCGGCCGAGTTCCAGCAACGCCGCGCCAGCGCCGACCTCGTGTTCGTCAACCAGGGCGTCACCTTCTCGGTCTACGCCGACCGTCGCGGCGTCGAAAAGATTTTCCCCTTCGACCTGATCCCGCGCCCGGTGGCCGCCGCCGAGTGGGACGTGATGGAAAAAGGGTTGCGGCAACGCATCCAGGCGCTCAACCTCTTCCTCCACGACGTTTACCACGAGCGCCGCATCCTCCGCGAGGGCGTCGTCCCCGAAGAGTTGGTGGTGAAGTCGAAGGGTTATCGTCCCGAAATGATCGGCTTCGACCCGCCGGGCAAGCAGTACCTTCACGTGGTTGGCACCGACCTGATCCGCGACCCGTCCGGGGCGTTTGTGGTCTTGGAAGACAACGGCCGTTGCCCGTCGGGCGTCAGCTACGTGCTGGAAAACCGCGTGGTGATGAAAAAGGTCTTTCCGGAGCTGTTTCAGCACTGCCACGTCCGCCGCGTCGAGGACTACCCGCATCGGCTGCGCGAGGCGCTCTGGTCGGTGGCCCCGGCCGGCGCGGGCGACCCGCCCTGCACCGTCGTACTGTCGCCGGGGCCGTACAACTCGGCCTACTTCGAGCACAGCTTCCTGGCCCGCCACATGGGCGTCGAACTGGTCCTCGGGCAAGACCTGTTCGTTCACGACGATAAAGTCTATCTCAAAACGACGCGCGGGCCGCAGCGGGTGGACGTCATCTATCGCCGCGTGGACGACGACTTCCTCGACCCCAAGGCGTTCCGGCCCGACAGCCTGCTCGGCGTGGCCGGCCTGATGGCGGCCTACCGGGCCGGCAACGTCACCCTGGCCAACGCCGTCGGCACAGGCGTCGCCGACGACAAGGCCATTTACCCGTTCGTGGAAGACATGATTCGTTTTTACCTGTCGGAGGAGCCGATCCTACAAAACGTCCCGACGCACATCTGCGCCCGGCCGAAGGATTGCGAGTACGTCCTGGAGCACCTGGACAAGCTGGTGGTCAAGGCGGTGAACGAGTCGGGCGGCTACGGCATGTTGATGGGTCACACGGCCGGCGCCGCGGAGCGGGCCGAGTTCCGCGACAAGATCCGCGCCAACCCGCGCAACTACATCGCCCAGCCGGTCGTCACGCTGTCCACCTGCCCCACCTGGACCGACGAGGGGCTGGCGCCGCGGCACGTCGATCTGAGGCCGTACATCGTCAGCGGCAAGTCCACCTGGATCTTGCCCGGCGGCCTGACGCGCACCGCCCTGACGAAAGGTTCGCTGGTGGTCAACTCCAGCCAGGGCGGCGGCAGTAAGGACACCTGGGTGGTGGAGGGCGAGAAATGATCTCGCGCGTGGCCGAGCATTGCTTCTGGATGAGCCGCTACCTCGAGCGCGCCGAAAACACCGCCCGCGTCCTGGAGGTCAACCAGACGCTGCTCCTGGACCTGGAGGCGCCGATCGACCACCAGTGGAAGCCGCTGCTCATCATCAGCGGCGTCCACGACATGCCGGGCGAGCCGGACGCGGAGACGGTGCAAGATTACCTGACCTGGGAGACCGACAATCACAGCAGCATCGCCTCATCGCTGTCCGCGGCCCGCGAGAACGCCCGCATCATCCGCGAAGTCATCAGCGCCGACATGTGGGAACGCATCAACTTTTACCACCTGTGGATGGGCCGGCCGGCGGCGCGGAAGCTGTACGGCGGCGCCCGCAGCGAGTTCTACAACCAGATCAAGCGCATCAACCAGCTCATCATCGGCATCGGCGAAGGCACCATGTCGCACGGAGAGGCCTGGGAGTTCTTCCGCCTGGGCAAGTACCTCGAACGCGCCTGCCAGACGGCCCGCATCCTCGACGTGAAATACCACATCCTGCTGCCGACGGCCCAGGAGGTCGGCACGCCGGTGGACAGCGCCCACTGGGTCGCCATCCTCGCCAGCTGCTCCGGCTACGAGCCGTATCACAAGCAGCGGCCCAACGCCGCCGACCCCGGCGTGTCGGTGGCCGATTTCCTCATTTTCGACCCGTTATTCCCGCGTTCACTGCGGCGCTGCCTGCGCGAGTGTCAGGCGGCGGCGCGGGCCATCGCCGCCGGCCGGCCGGCCGATCCCGTGGAACAGTCGTTGCGCGACCTGGTCGATTGGCTGGACGCGGAGGACATTGAAGGACTCGTCGAGGACGGCCTGCACGAGGCGCTCACCACGGTCGTCAACGGCGTTCACAAGATCGGCGACGCGATCCATCGGACGTACTTCGACGTGGGCCCGCAAACGCCGCCGGCCCCGGCCGAAAACGAACCCGGGGCGGCCGAGGCCGAGACGGCCGACGGGGAGATCGCCGGCCCCTGCCAGTGTCAGCCGGCGGGCTGAGCGGGGCGGCCGCGGGCAGCCGGCAGATACGACCGATACGCATCTCTCAAGAGGTCTATGTCTCATGGCTATCCGCGTGGCCCTCAACCACAAGACGGTTTACCACTACGACCGATGGGTGACGTTGCAACCGCACGTCGTCCGGCTGCGGCCGGCCCCGCACTGCCGGACGCCGATTTTGAGTTACTCGCTGCGCGTCCACCCCGCGGACCACTTCCTCAACTGGCAGCAGGATCCGTACAGCAATTACCTCGCCCGGCTGGTCTTCAATAAGCCGGCCCGTGAATTGGTCATTGAGGTCGATCTGATCGCCGAGATGACGTCGATCAACCCGTTCGATTTCTTCGTCGAGACCCACGCTGAACACTGCCCGTTCACCTATGACGCGGTGGTTGCGAAGGAGTTGATCCCCTACCTGGAGACCTTGCCGGCCGGCCCGAAGTTCCTGGGCCTGATCGCCGACCTCCGGCGGGACAAGATCTCCACCAACGATTACCTGGTCGAAATCAACCGCCGGGTCCAGCAGACCGTCCGATACACCATCCGCATGGAACCCGGCGTGCAGACCTGCGAGGAGACGCTGACGAAGGGCAGCGGCTCCTGCCGCGATTCGGCGTGGCTGTTGGTGCAACTGCTGCGACACCTGGGCCTGGCGGCGCGGTTCGTCTCCGGCTACCTCATCCAGCTCACGGCCGACGAAAAGTCGCTGGACGGCCCCTCCGGCCCGGAAAACGACTTTACCGATCTTCATGCGTGGGCCGAGGTCTATCTGCCGGGGGCCGGCTGGATCGGCCTCGACCCGACCAGCGGACTGCTGGCCGCCGAGGGGCACATTCCCCTGGCCTGCGCCGCCGACCCGACTTCCGCCTCCCCCGTCACGGGCGCCTTCGCCTGGGACCGCGACCCGGCCCGTGGCGCGGACGACAAGTGCGAGGAACATTTCAGCCATCACATGTCCGTCACGCGCGTCCATGAAGACCCGCGCGTGACCAAGCCCTACACCGAGGAGGAATGGCTGGCGGCGGACGCGCTCGGCCGGCGCATCGACGAGGCGCTGGAGGCCGGCGACGTGCGCCTGACGATGGGCGGCGAACCGACGTTCCTGTCGATCGACGACCGCGACGGACCGGAATGGAATTTCGAGGCTCTGGGCGCCGGCAAACGCGAGCTGGCCGGCCGGCTGTTCCGCCGGCTGCGCGACCGCTTCGCGCCGGGCGGATTGCTCCATTTCGGACAGGGAAAGTGGTATCCCGGCGAGTCGTTGCCGCGCTGGGCCTTGGGGTGCTACTGGCGGCGCGACGGCGAAGCCGTCTGGCACGACCCGGCCCTGACGGCCGACGACGAACGCGATTACGGCTTCGGCGACGTGGAGGCCCAACGGTTTTCGGCCGAGTTGGCGGCCCGGCTGGGCGTGGACGCCGCGTTCCTCATACCGGGGTATGAGGACGTCTGGTACTACATGTGGCGGGAGCGCCGGCTGCCGGTCAACGTCGATCCGCTGAAGAGCCGGCTGGACGAGGAGGAGGAACGTCTGCGGCTGGCGAAGGTGTTCGAGCAGGGCTTAAACAAGGTCGTCGGCTACGCCCTGCCGCTGCGCCCCGGCCGGGACGGCGAACCGCGCTGGGTGAGCGGCCCCTGGTTCCTTCGTCGCGAAAACATGTATCTCATCCCCGGCGACTCGCCGATGGGCTTGCGCCTGCCGCTCGACTCGCTGCCCTGGACGGCGGCGGAACAGCGCGAGCCGTTGGTCGAGCTGGACCCGACGGCGCCGCGCGGCCCACTGCCGACGCGAGAGGGGGACCGTCGGCCGCTCTTTCAGCATCCGTCGGCGAGTGGCGAGTGGCGAGTGGCGAGTGGCGAGAAAAGACAGGACGGCCCAACGCCAGACGATCATCCCTTGCAGTCTCTCGCCACTCGCCACTCGCCACTCGCCACTCGGCTCCGGACGGCCAGTCCGACGCCGGCGTCGTCCGGACCAGTCTGTGTGTGGAGCCGCGGCACGGCCGGCTGTACGTCTTCTTGCCGCCGCAAAAGCTGTTGGAAGATTATCTCGACCTCGTCGCCGTCGTCGAGGAGACCGCCGCCGCGCTGCGCCTGCCGGTGCTCGTGGAGGGTTACACGCCGCCCCACGACCACCGGATCAACCATTTCAAGCTGACGCCCGACCCCGGCGTTCTCGAAGTCAACATCCAGCCGGCCCATGACTGGCGGGAACTGGTCGAGAACACCACGACCGTTTACGAAGAGGCCCGGCAGTCGCGGCTCTGTACGGAAAACTTCATGCACGACGGCCGGCACACCGGCACGGGCGGCGGCAACCACGTCGTCCTCGGCGGGCCGACGCCCACGGACAGCCCCATGCTGCGCCGGCCCGACCTGTTGCGCAGCCTGCTGGGTTACTGGCACAACCACCCGTCGCTGTCGTATCTGTTCTCCGGCATGTTCCTCGGGCCGACCAGCCAGGCGCCGCGCGTGGACGAGGCGCGCAACGACAGCCTCTACGAGTTGGAATTGGCCTTCCGGCAGGTCCCCGAGCAGGGCGACCATCTTCCCTGGACGGCGGATCGTCTCTTTCGCCATCTGCTCATCGACGTGACCGGCAACACCCATCGGGCGGAGTTCTGCATCGACAAGCTGTACGCACCGGATGAGGCCGGCGACCGCCTCGGGCTGGTGGAGCTGCGCGCCTTCGAGATGCCGCCGCACGCCCGCATGAGCCTCGTCCAACAGCTGCTCATCCGCGGTCTGGTCGCCCGGTTTTGGAAGACCCCGTATGTCCAAAAACTGGCGCGCTGGGGCACGGAGCTGCACGACCGCTTTATGCTGCCGCACTTCATTCAGGAAGATTTCCGAGACGTGCTGTTGGAAATGCGCCAGGCCGGGTTCGACTTCCAGGACGGCTGGTTCGCGCCGCACTTCGAGTTCCGCTTCCCGGCGTTCGGCGCCGTCGGCCTGCGCGGCGTCCACCTGGAATTGCGTCAGGCGCTGGAACCGTGGCACGTCCTCGGCGAGGAGGCGACGGCCGGCGGCACGGCCCGTTACGTCGATTCCTCCGTGGAGCGCGTGCAGGTCAAGGTGAACGGCCTGACCGACGGCCGGCACGTCGCTACCTGCAACGGCCGTCGCCTGCCCCTGTTCCCGACCGGCGTGAACGGCGAATTCGTGGCCGGCGTGCGCTACCGCGCCTGGCAACCGCCGTCGTGCCTGCACCCCACCATCCCGGTCCATTCGCCGCTCATTTTCGACTTTATCGACGCGTGGATGGGCCGATCGTTGGGCGGCTGCGCCTACCACGTCGCCCACCCCGGCGGCCGCGCCCACGACACGCGGCCGGTCAACGCCAACGAGGCCGAGGGCCGTCGCGCCGCCCGCTTCTTCGCGTTCGGCCACACGCCGGGGAAGGCGACGATCCCGCCGGAGGTGCGCGGCCCGGAATGCCCGCTGACGCTGGACCTGCGGCAGCCGGTTGGCCCCGTCGGTCAAACCGTCGCGTCGGCTCGCACGGCGGACGTTTCGGAAGTGGGGCAAAACGGCAACGGCGCCACGCGCCCGGCGGGCGACCGGGCGATTCGCGTCAACTGACCGATCCGTCCGGATGGAGGAAGAATAGCGCCGTGAAGACGGGTTCATAGTCTCCGGCGTCGATACATTCGATCGGGGTGCGGTCGTCGAGATCTTGATTGGGACGCTTCAGCCAGTCGTCCACTTCCTCGTTCGGGATGAGGCGATCCACGGCCTGCAACAGCAGCAGCATTTCGCATTGCGCGCAGCGCGGTTTCGGCAGCCGTTCCCAGCGCCGGCGGATCGAATCGGGCGGCGCGTCGGCGTCCGCGGAGACGGCTGCCGACCCGTCCGGGTGGCAGCGGGAGCAGGCGTGCTTGCGCAGCCCGGCCAGAGGGCCGGAGAGCGTGAGGGGGGCAGGCATGGGACAATCTCGCAGGGCCGTGGGCCGATCGACGGATGTCGCCGCGGCGCTATGGAGAGCAAGGACTGTGCCGCGACGTCGCCCGCGAGTGGCGGCCGGCCGGCCGGCGTGGACTCGGCAAACACAACCCTTGAGAGAGTCATCGGATAAGGTGCGGCAGCCGGTCGGTCTTTATTCCTCCCGTTTTTCGTCGGTCTGATCTCCCCGTTCACGCCGAAGCACTCGGCGTGCGGCGCGAATGGGCGGTGCCGCACGGCATGGAGGCATCGGTGCATTCGCCGCGACCGAACGGCCCCGGAACGGCCGTCGTTCCAACGCGGGCGGGCCAACCGTCTGAGCATGGAGGGACTTATGCGGCGTTGCACGGCGAGGTGGGTGAGAAATCGTTCGACCTCGGCGGCGCCCATCGCGGCGGGGTGACGGAAGCCCTCGGCCGTCTTGTGGAAGCGGATGTACTGTTCGACCCAGCGGACGTAGCAGCGTTCGGTTTGCAGGGCCAGGCGGCGTAGGCGGGCGACGTGGCGCAGCTCGTCGAGCCGTTTCACGGGGGAATCCTCTCGATCCGGGCCTGTTACCGGCGTGCGGCGCTGCAATTGTCGGTTCCTTACCATCTACCGCGGGGCGGCGGAATAGTCAACAAAAATTCAGTATTCGGCGACCGCCTGTTCGGGAGGTTGGCGTAAGTGTTTTCCCTCCGGACAGAAGCGGCGCAGGATCGGCCGGCTCCCGCGGTGAAGAAAAGGAGGGCGGCGGCCGCCAGATCCACTACGAGGTTGACAAGAGTGCGATTGAGGCCCCCCTGGTCTGGCGTGGGCTCTGCTGGTTATGCGTAAGGTTTGAGTTCGCCATGCTCTCCTCCCTTGCTGCGGCAGATGTCCACCACCGCGGTTTGCGGGCCGAAAAGCACTTCATCGGTTCCCTCGGGAGGGGCGCCACCTCACGCCGCTGCACGCGGCGATCGAGGCGCCGATCCTGATGAGCCCATTCGGCCCCGGTCAGACCCGGACAGAGGTATGCTGGCGAGCCACCAGCAGGGCGAGCGCGCACGACGCCATCCGACCCAACGGCTTGTCCGCGCGGCTGGTCAGGGCGATCGGCACACGCGCCCCGAGCACGACGCCCGCCCCTTGCGCCTCGGCCAGGTACTCCAGCTGCTTCGCCAGCATGTTGCCGGACTCGAGGTCCGGGACCACGAGGATGTCGGCCCGGCCGGCCACCGGCGAAACGATGCCCTTGGCCTGGGCCGCTGCCTCCGAAATCGCGTTGTCGAAAGCGAGCGGGCCGTCCACCAGGCCCCCCGTGATCTGCTGACGGTCGGCCATCTTGCAAAGGGCCGCCGCCTCCAGCGTGGACCGCAGTTTCGGCGTCACCGTCTCGACCGCCGACAGAATCGCTACCTTGGGGATTTCGATCCCCAGCACGCGCGCGAGGTCGATGGCGTTCTGGACGATGTCGCGCTTGTCCTCCAGGTCGGGGTAGATGTTGATGGCGGCGTCCGTGAGAAACAGGTGACGAGGATATTCCGGCGCGTCCATCACGAAGACGTGGCTCATGCGCCGCGCCGTACACAATCCCGTGTCCCGGGCCACCACCTCGTGCATCAGTTCGTCGGTGTGCAGGCTCCCCTTCATGAGGGCCTCGACCTGGCCCGCGCGCGCCAGGGCCACAGCCCGGGCGGCGGCCTCGTGGCTGTGGGCGGTCGGGACCAGCTCGTAGGGAGACAGGTCAATACCCTCGGCGGCGGCCGCGGCGCGAATCCTGGCCTCGGGACCGACGAAGACCGGGACGATCAGGTTGGCCTGGCACGCATCGACGGCGCCGCGCAGGGAGGCGCCGTCCACCGGATGGACGACCGCCGTGCGTATGGGCGTCAAGCCCTTGGTCCGGCCGATCAGCTGGAGGAACCGGGCGCCTGGCTCGCGAAAATGAACCTCGGGGAGGACGGCGCGCGGACGTTTGATCTTTTCGGTCGGGGCGATGACCTGCGCGCTGCCGCTGATGACCACCTCGCCCTTTTGGTTGGTGCAGCGGCAATCCAACGTGACCCGGCGCCTCTCCGGGTCCTTGCCGGCGACCGTCGCCGCGACGGTGATCGTGTCCCCGATGGCGACGGGCTTCATGAACTTGAGCGTCTGGCCGAGGTAGATGGCCCCCGGCCCAGGGAGCTTGGTTCCCAGCAGAGTGGAGATCAGGGCGCCGCCCCACATGCCGTGGGCGACGATCTTGTGAAACATGTCGCTGCGGGCGTACTCCTCGTCCACGTGGGCGGGATTGACGTCGCCTGACATGACGGCGAACAGTTTCACGTCTTCCGGCGTCAGGGTGCGGGCCAGGCTGGCCGAATCACCCACCTTGATCTCGTCGAAGGTCCTGTTCTCGATGTAGTCCATGCTCGCGTCCCTCCGCGTTGAGAGTTGTTGACTTGCCGCCCTGGCCAGTCGACGACCTACCCCTCCAGGGGCGGCGTTTCGGAGCCGTCAAACCGCGGCCGGTTCCTTGCAGGACGCCGCCGGCCGTGCGGCTCCCACGGGGAAGGGCGCCTTGAGCGTCAGTACGGGGCAAGGGGCCTGGCGCGAGACGGTCTCGGCGACGCTCCCCATCAGCAAGCGGCCCAGGCCGGTGCGGCCGTGGGTGCCCATCACGATCAAACTCGCGTTCAGCTCTTTTGCCGCGTAGACGATTTGCGCGGCCGGATCTCCCTCGACCACGCGGTACTCGACGTCCAGTCCGGGGTCGATGTCGTGCCTCTGGGACAACATCTCTTTCACGTCAGCCGGCGTCCTGATCGGGTCCGGAACGTACGCCGTGCATTCGGCGGAGCCGACCACGTCCGGGCGCTGAACGTAGAGGACGACGAGATGCGCCCCGTGGTCCCCCGCGAGCGAGCAGGCCGCCTGGAAGGCATCCTCGGAGCGCTCCGAGAAGTCGGTCGGGTGCAGGATGGCGCCGAATTTCAACATGACGGGTCTCCCAAGGGCGACGCCGGAGGGTTCGCCTTGCCCCTTGGGCAATTCCAATGCCGGCACGGAGGAGGGATGCGCCCTGTCCACTTGAAGACCTCTGTTCAGATGGATTTCACCCCATTCGCCACAGTGAGGCGGAGTCCGGGGCAGCCGGACGGGGGGGACGCACTGTGCGGAAACGGAGCGGATGTGCGGCAAAGTGTGACGCGGTTGCACCTATGCGGTCGGCCTCTCCCGCGTTATCGGACGTGTATTCAGATTGGGGCGGCCCAGGCGTTGTCCCCGACATTGCATTCGCCGGGGACGGCCGCGAGGAACGGCTGCACCGATGCCGTCGTTTGCTGCCGGCGGCGACGGTGGCGACGCCGGGGTCCGTCGGCGAAGTCGGGCCGTGGCGCCGGCGCCGCGGCCCTGTTGTCCGTGGTGCGGCGGGGAGCGGATCGTCCGCCGGGCGTTGACGGCGGCCGATCCGGCCCCGGCCGTGGCGGCGCCGGGGGACACGCCGTAACGGGGGTCGGGCGGATCGTTCCTCGGCCCGGATCGCCGGCGCCGCCCGCGCCGTCGCGCCGCCGACGGTGCGCGCCGGCGGGGAAAAAGGGCCGGTGGGGCGGTCGCCGGGCCTGCGGCACGGGGCACACGAGCCAGGGGACAGGGCGGAAAAATCCTTGCGTCCGGCCCGTCGCCGGTCGATAATGGCGTGGAGGAGTGGCGGGGCCGGATCGAAAGCCCATAGCCGCGGGGGGCGCGGTTCCGTTCAACGGGGATCTATCCCGCATGCTCCGCCGGCAGGCCGCGGCGGTTGGAGCCGATCCACGCCAGCGGAGCATGCGGGATAGATCCCTTATCTTTCGGCGACGGAGGGTTTAGCGGGTGCCAGCCGTGTTGCGAGCGTATGGCGACGACTTCGACGTGGACGCGCTCCTCGCCGGCTGCACCCTGCCCGTATGCGCGACCAAGCGGCGGGGCGAGCCGGTGTTCCCGGTCAGCCAGCCTACCGGCCGCCGGCACCAGCGATCCGGTGTGCATGTGACGGCGAGCGACGCCGACTTCGGCGAGTTCCCCAGGCAGGTCGCCGAGGCCACCGCCTTCCTGCGGGCCGAGGTCGAGCAGGTTCGGCGGCTGTGCGAGTGGCCTGGGGTCGAGGCCGTCGATCTGGACTTCGGCATCGAGCGGCGGGATGTCGCCGTGCAGTGCGACCACCTGCCGCCGGAGTTGGTGCGGCTGGCGGGTTCGCTCGGCCTGGGCATCGAACTGTCGCAGTACTGGGCTGCGGATGAGGCCGCGGACGCCGCCCCAGGAACTTCCTTGGGCGGTGATGTGACACCGCCATCGTAATTCAGTCCAGGCGAGGCTGTCGGCGCACACCACGGACGCGGGGCGTTGTTGGCTCGTTGCTCCCCTTCCTCTCTCCCGCACTCCTAGGGCGATTGCTTGGGCGAGGTCCCAACGCCGGTTGCGCGTTTACTCCGAGCCGTTTGCCGTCGCTTGCCCCGTCTCCGCCGATGCCTCGATCTTCGTCACCTCGAAGCCCAATTCCTTCGCCCGGCGACGCAACTGCCTCTCCAAACGCTCGCGCACCTGCCCCGCGTAGGCCTCTTCCGTCTCCTTCACGTAGGCCGCCCCGTAACGCACCAGGTGGTACACGATCCGCGCCAGCTTGTGCGCCGTCGCCGTGATCGCCTTGGGCGCCCCCAGACGTGAACGCTGACGACGCAGGTACGACCCCAACGCGCCCGAACTCCGCATCAGGCTCCACGCCGCCAAACGCAAGGCGTGCGCCGCCCGGTTCTTGCCCCGACGCGTCCGACTCGACTGCACCTTGCCCCCCGTCTTCCGCCAGTTGGGACACAACCCCAGCCAACTCGCGAACTGCTTCACCGTCGGCCACTTGGTGAAGTCCGTCCCCAACTCGCTCACCAGCGTCAGGGCGTGCAACTCGTCGATCCCCTCGATGGCCGTCAGGTCGATCCCCGTCGCGTAGTACAGGGCCGTGCGCACGTCGAAACGCGGGTCGTGCGGCTTGCGGCCGCGCAGCCGCGTCTTGGGAGGCAACGGCGGCAACTCCGTCCGCCGACGCATGGTCCGCAAGTGGGCCGCGATCTCCCCGTCCAGTTGGCCGATCACCTCCTGATACTTCTCCCACATCGCCAGGCAGCAGCGCAGCTCCGTCACGTGCTCCGGCCGGTAGCGGCCGTCCAGCGCCTCGGCCATCTCCGCCGCCGTGCGCTGGCAACGCCGGTCGCGCAGCCGGGCCAGCTTTTGGGGATCGCGTTGGCCGGCCAGGACGGCGCGGAGGATCTTCAGGCCGGTGACGCCGGTAACGTCGCCCAGCACCTTGGTCAGCTTGAGGTTCATCAGTTCGAGGGCCTTCTGCATGCGTTGGACGTGCTGGCCGCTGAGGCGCACCAGGTTGGCGCGCTGGCGGACGTAGTCGCGCAGGGTGTGGGTGGCGTCGTCGGGTTGGAAGACCGAGGGCAGCAGTCCGTGCCGGTGCAGGCGTTGGATCCACTGGCAGTCGCGCCGATCGGTCTTGGGCCGGCCCTTGATCTGGCGGGCGAACTGGGGCGGGGCCGTGATGGTCTCGAAGCCGGCCTCCAGCAAGGTGAGGAACAGGACGTGGCCGTAGACGCCGGTGGCCTCCAGGGCGACGGTGGTGACGCCACAGGCTCGCAGCCAGGCGACGAGTTGGCGCAGTCCGGCCGTGTGGGCGGGGAACTCGCGCACGGTGTCGGACCCGTCCGGGGTGGTCTCGACGCAGACCCAGTGACTGGCGTCGCCGACGTCGATGCCGGCGGCGTGGGGATGCTGCACCGGCAGCGCCGCGACCTTGGCGCGGGCCTCGGCCTGCTGACGGGTCTGCTCGACGAAGCGGGCGGCGCGGCGCAGGTCGGCCGCGGCCTGGCTCGGTCGATCCGGTGCGGCGGCCGCGGTCGCAGTCGGTGACGCGAGGGGCGGCGTGGGTGTGGGCTGGAGCGGTTGTTGCGGGGTGCGGGCGGCGAGGGTTTTTCCCTTGCGTGGGGCCATGGCGGACTCCAGAATGGGGGTCAGGGGCGAGGGCGTCCGCCGGGGGAGTCGGCACAGGCACAGCCGTCCCAACGGGATCGACCGCGGCCCGGAGTGAGGCCGGGCGGCGGTCGTCGCCAAACGGGTGGGCCGAAAACGCTCCCCGTCCCAGTCGAACCACCGGGCCGAGCGTAAAGGCTCAGAGCACCAGAAACGGAACGGGCATCGACGGCGGACGCCGGGGGTAGGATAGGCGCGGTCGACGCCCCAAGTTCCTGGCATGGTGGTGCGGAGGGAACGCCGCGAGACAAGCGAACCATCCGCTGCAGATGACCGGGGCCGCGTTACGCCTCTCCGGAGTGTGAAGTCTGCTCCGCGGCCCCGGCTGCTGAGCGGGGCGTTCGGCAGCAAGTGGCGGTTCCTCTTTTGAAGGAGTTCAATATGACTGCTCGGTATGTCGCAGTGTTTTCCGCGATCCTGCTGGCTGGCGTGGTCCGCGCCGGCGACGACAAGAAGGACGACAAGGACAAGCTCCAGGGAGAGTGGATGGTGGTCTCTATGGAGGTGTCCGGCAAGCAGGTGGCCAATGTCAAGGACTTGAAAGTGGTGGTGCAAGACAACGAGTGGACGTCGCCCCAGGGCCTCAAGTTCACGTTCGTGATCGACGCGACCACGAGCCCGAAGCAACTTGACCTGCAGTCCAAGATGGGCGGGCGGACCTGGCCCGGGATCTACAAGATCGATGGGGACCGCCTCACGTTCTGCCGGTCGCAGGGGTCGGGGGGCGAGCGTCCGACGAAGTTCAAGGGTGGCCCGGGAGTGGTTCTCTTCCAATTCAAGCGGTTGGCGAAATGAGGTCTGGCCGAACCCGCACTCTGCAGCGGACCGGCCGCGATTGACGGCTCCTCGTGCTTCAGCGCCGGCCCCGCGACGAGCCGGCTGCTGAGCTTGGTGTTCGGCTCCCCGATGGCTATCGGAGTCCCTGCGTTATACGAGCACGGCCACCCTTGGGTGCCTGTCCATTCAGAGGCAACATATGGCGATTCAGGTTCGGTGCTCCTGCGGCAAGGAATTGCGGGCAGAAGATGACGAGGCCGGGAACTCGATCCGCTGCCCTTCGTGCGGCGGCAAGGTTAAGGTGCCCGATGAACCGGAAGCGTCGTCAGGCTATGAGCTCGTCAAGATACGCAAGTGCCCCAGTTGCAGCCACGAATGGCCTCGCGATGCGGTGGTCTGTGTTGACTGCGGTTACAACTTCGAGACTGGCCGCAAAATGCGGACGAAGGTCAAGACTCACGACCGTGAGGTTGTTTGCGGCCATCTCTGGCTGGGCGCCTACGCGCGTTATCGTGTATTCCGCGGCAAGCGCGGCCAACCGTGCCTGAACGTGACTCGGAAGTTTCTCTTCATCCCAACGCAAGATGCCACCTACGACCTGAGCAACTACGATGCGGTCGTGACCGACTTTAAGGCCGCCGGACGGTTCTTCGGCCCAAACAACGACTGTTACTTCGTCCAAATCGAAGGGCCTCGAAAAAAGCCGGTAACCATCTTCGAGTCCCCGGGCGAGCACAAGTTCAAGGAACTGGTCGATCTGCTCTCGCAAGCCGGCCGACTTTCGGTCAAGCGAAAGTAGGACGGGCGGACCGGCGACCATCACAAGATCCCTCGGCGGCATCCAAGCCGTGAAAGGCGGCAGGAACCGATTTTGTAACTGATAAGGGCCGAACAATATGCTGCAGCAGACCGGGGCCGTTTTCGGCTCTCCAAAGTGTCCTGTCCGCTCGGCCCCGGCGGCTGAGCGGGGTGTTCGGCGGCACAATCGGGGCGCCTATGCAAACACGGAACATCCCAAAAGGCATCTACGTCTCGTACGACGAGGAAAGGCACGGGCGGATCGACGAGGCCGTGACGATCTCGAAGCAGCGGGGGTATCTCATCTGGCTTGATAGGAACGCCCTCGCTCCCGCTCCCTTTTGTTTCCCGCGACAATTGTAATCAGGATCTAATACTACAGCGCCTCTCGCTAACACCTACGTCGCCGGGCCATTTCGGCCTGGCGACGTTTGCGATGGCATTCCTTCGCGATGCGGTTCCGCTCCTGCCGCCATGCCGACCAGTGCAGGATCTCCGCCTCATCCCACCGCCGCACGTCGAGCAGATGCACCAGCAGCGCCCGCACCTCGGGCACGGTCATCTGCGGCTCTTTTTTCCCCCAACCGCCGCCGTTGCAGCGACAAGAACCACAGGGCCAGCAGCGACAGCGCCGTATGGTGGTGCCAGCCCGTCCAGCCCCGCGTCTCGTATTCGTCCAGCCCGCACTCCCCCTTGGCCGCCTCGAAACTCTGTTCCACCGACCAGTGGCCGCCCCGCACACAAGCCAGTTTCTCCCGAGGAACCTCCGCCGGCGCGTTGGAGCGGTGGTACTTCACCTCCGCCTGCTGCCCCAGCGAACGCCGCACCAGCAAACGCTCTCGCCCGGACGGCAGCCCCTCCTCGCTGAACCAGACCCACACGAAGGCGTATTCGTAGATCCGCGGCCCCTGACTGCCTTCGGCGACCACCAGCCGCTTCCAGGCCTTGGCCGGCAACTCCTCCACGACCTCATCCACCCGTCGGGGCTTGGTCGCCGCCCTCGGCTGTGTCGTCGCCCGACCCCGAGGGCCCTTGGTCCCGGCCGGGATCACCTCCGGCTCGGTCAGCCAGACGCGGGCGTCGGCGGACGTATCCACGACGTACCACTTGCCCAACGCCCGTACGCCCTGCACGAAGGTCGGGCTGTCGCCATAAACACTGTCCGCCGTCACCCAGCGGAAGGGCAGGCCGCGTTCGACCGCCTGCTGCACCATCCCCAGGGCCAACTCCGGCTTGGTGCGGAACACCACCGCCTCCGGCACCCCAGCCTCCTGACGCCGCGGCCCGTCGGCGGCCCACTCCTCGGGCAGGAACAGCCGCCGGTCGATCAGCGTGTGCCCGGCCGCCGAGCGGTAGTTGACGAAGACGCCGATCTGGCAGTTGTCCGTCCGCCCCAGGCAGCCGGCGTACTGCCGCTTGACGCCGACCGACTTGGTCCCCTTCTTGGGGAAGCCGGTCTCATCGACGTTCAGGGACGCGTCCGCGTCGCCCAGGACTTCCGTCACATGCCGTTGCAGCTCCTCCACGATGTCGTCGTCGGACCAGGGCGACTGGCCGATGAACTTCTGCAACGAACGCACCACGCAGCCGTCGATGGCCTCGGCGATGTTCTCCACGCTGCGGCGGTCGCCGCCGAGCAGGAGACCCTGCACGAAGCGGTGGGCATGGTCCTGCGCCTCATCCCGACCGAACAGCGGCAGGTAGCGTTCCAGGAACAGATCGAGTTCGGGCTTGAGTCGGCGAAGTGCTTGCACGTCCATGCGCGTCCTCCGGACGATGTCCCTTCGGGCGCGCGACATGGTTTGATATCAGCTGGCTCGGCGGTAGCGGCGGCGTCCCGTCGCGGTCGCTTGCCGCCGTTGCCAGAACCCTTGCAGGGGCTCGCCGTCGCTCAGGTGATCGGCCCGCAATTGCAGCACCGCCTCACTGCCTTCCTCCGACCAGAACTTCTCCGTCCCCTTGACCCGCTGGTTGATCTGCTTCACCATCGACTCCATCAGACTGCTGCCGATCGGCAACCCCTGCCGCCGGTACTCGTCGTAACGCATCTTGTCCGCATGGTTGCTCAGGTAGGTCCGCGTCCGGGCCACGACCTGCCGAGGACTGGTCTCCGGCTCGTCTTTCGTCGGCAGGCCCAGTTCCCTCTGACGTACGTCCAGGGCCGCGATCACCCGCGCCACCTGCCCTTGCCATACCCAGGCGATCCACTCCCGGTAACACGCCCAGCCCACCCCGAACTTCCTTGCCGCCATCGCCGCCGCGAACACATACGACAACGCGTGGATGAAATCCAGGATCGGCACGAACGACCCGAAGAAGCGCCGCTGCAACTTCCAGTTGTTCGCCGACCCGTCGCCGACGAACGCCTTCCGTGACGCCCCCTGAAATCCCAGCGCCCACGCCAGCGCCGCCGCCAGCGGGGCGAAGGCGGGCCAGGCGGCGCGCGAGGCCGCCACGCGACGTCGCACCACTTGGGGTGGTTGGTACTTCGCCTCCTCCCGCAACGCCTGGTCCGCGACCTCTGGTTCGTCCGCGTCCGCGGCGGCGTCCTCCGCCCCCTTCACGCCCGCCTTGAGCTCGCGGACCAGGCGCGGCATCCGGCAGGCGTCCAGGAAGGAGGCCGGGATCTCCGGGCAGGGGTCGTGATCGGAAACCACGCCGTCCATCGTCACCAGCAGCCCCACCTTGTCTTCCCGCCAGTGGCCGGCCTTGGCAACGGCTTCCTCCTCCCAGGCCGGCGCCGCCGCGTCGGCGGCGGCGGGCTCGGGCGTGGCGGAGGGCGCGCTACGGTCCAGGATCTGCAGACGCCCGCCATCCACCATGACCACGGCCAGTTCCGGCGGCGTCACACCGGCGGGAACGCCGAACTTCTCGGCCAGCGGCAACTCCTGAAAGGCCGTTACCTCGGCGTCGCGTTCGGCGACGCGTTCGCCGCCGATGCGCCGGGTGAGCCGCTCGACTTGTTTGTCGGGGACGGGCAGTTCCGCCAACCGTCGCACCAGGGCGCCGGCCTCCTGGTAGGAGCGGCTCACCACCCCCGCATAGACGATCTTCTCCAGCACGGCCGGACTGACGTCGCCTTGGTCAAGGCCGAGGCTGCGCGACTGAGGGAAAAAAAGCCCGCCGGCAGCGGGGGCAGTAACCTTCCGGCTCGGACCACTCGGCTTCGCCAGCCCGCGTTTGCACGACGCGCGGGTGGGCGTCGTCACAGGAGAGCGCCTCGTGGCAACCGGGGCAGGCGCCAAACGACGCCGGTAGTTCGTCCCCGACGGCGGCCTGCTGGGCCAGGGTCAGGTCGAGCATCTTCTCGGTCAGGATCTCCCGGACATCGAGGAGGACGTCTTCGATCTCGGTGAGTTGGGTTCCCCAGGCGGGGCCCTTGGGTCCGTAGAGCTTCGCCACGAGGTTTTTGGCGACGCCCTCGACGTAAGCCCGTACTTCTTCCCCCTGCGGAGTGCGCTTCTTGTGCCGCGCCATCCCTGGTCCCCCTTTGCACTTGTGTCAATGAGCGGAACGGCTTTCCCCAAGCCAATGTAGAAACACGCAACGCCAGCTGCAAACCGTGTCGCGCACCCTGTCCCTTCCAGCAATCCCGAACTCGCCTTGTACCAAATCCTCCCCTGTCGTAGAAGATCATCTGCCGGGGCGCTGTAGTACTAAGGCGAGGTGCGCTACTATCGAGGAAAACTCATCGCCGTCCATCGGCGCGGGGAAGTGGACAAGGAACGTCTCTTGTCCGAGACGGTCCACCGGACGGCGAGGTGGCAACAGGTGGACCGACTGGAGGAATACGCAGATTTTCAGAGCGTGTTCTCTAGTGGGGCCGGTGCAGAAAGCCGGATCGGAACTCGCCGCCGAGGTGTTCGTCGAAATCCATCCGACCGTCCAGTTCGAGCACGCGAACCTGGAGTGTTAATTCGACGAAAAGAACTGGGTAGCGCTGGGTACCGAGTCGGATGTCGTCATGGCGAATCGAAAGGACGGCAAGTTCACGTTCCAGGCCATCCACCACAGGGAGGACGTGTTCTGGTTGCGCCCAGTCGTTTCCGGCGGGAAGGCCACAGGATTCTATCGAGTAAAGCCCGAAAACGGGTGGAAGAAAGTGGGTGAATGCGATCTGCCCAGCGAGGGAGACTTTCGCTTCGGCCTGATTGCCGGGGGAGGCGGAAACAAAGATACAGACGATTGGGCCCGCTTCCGCGATTTCCGAATCATGCCGTTGGCAAAGTGAGGTGCGAACGGCTCACCCGCACTCCCACGGTCCCATCGGCGAGGCTGTTGCGTTGTAGATTTGCTTCACAACCGCGGGCCGGGGGCTGCGCATCGGCGCGCACCGTCTCCCGCGAGGGCGTCGGCGGTTTCAAATTGTCCCATCGTTATTTGATTATTGGGTAAGTGCCAATTGATCCCGAACGGAAAATTGCGCGCGTGTTGACATCTGCCAATAGATCCCGAACAGGCCGATCAGTCCTGGAAGCCCCGAGCGGGAAGCCGGTAATCCACTTCCAGGATCTGAGGCTGACTGGTCGGCTCCTTGCGCCGCAGGGTGAAGAAGCGGATCTTGTCATGAATAAGATCCACTTCGCAGCGAACCAAGCGGTTGGGCCACACTTGGCCGAGGGGCCAGGTCTTCCCCAGCAACGTCACCACGCTGCCGCCGTTGCTGCGCCGCAAGTAGACCAGTCGGCCACGCGGCCGTTTCTTCAGGTCGAGCCTCCAGGTCCCGGGAAACGCCCGACGATCCGGAGCCGCCTCCAGCCGCGCCGCCCGCTGTTTCAGCAAGGCCTGGACATACCTCCGGGAATGCCCCTGCACGTCCTCCAGGTCGGCATGCCGGAAGCGGGACCAGACTTTGGCCTGCCACCAGCCGTTGTAGCTCTCGATCATGGCCTGGAAGCCGGTCTCGCGCGGGGGCACGAACACCGGCGTCACGTCCAGGCTCAGGCACACGCGGATGATCCGCCCCAAGGCGTCGGGGTAGCGGTGCGTGCCCTGGAAAATCATGTCGTTGTCGAACTGGGCGTAGCCGGGCAAGCCGACGGCACGCCAGTGCCCCACGAGCGACTGCACGGTCATGGCTGCCGTGACAGGAGACGGCGTCGGCCAGGAGACCACCAGGCCGCCATGCAAGGAGACGCCGTTGAGGACCTCGATCTGGGGGCCG
Source organism: uncultured Planctomycetaceae bacterium (assembly GCA_963813925.1). Taxonomy (GTDB): domain Bacteria; phylum Planctomycetota; class Planctomycetia; order Gemmatales; family Gemmataceae; genus UBA4732. The sequence continues at coordinate 38,352 of CAWFBG010000011.1, read as the reverse complement.
TCCTTGATGACCAGGCCCTCGACGATGTCGAAGCTGTCCAACTCCGCCTGGGCCGCGGCGACCTCGGGCAGATACCAGCCGCGGGGAGGCGGCGGCCGACGGGTCCGGCGGCGGCCGTCCAAGGCGCCACGGCGGGCGAGGATGCGGTTGATGGTTCGCAGCGATGGCGGCGCAGCGACGCCCTGCTCCTGGAGAGCCTGCTGGATCGAGGCGGCCCCGACGGCTCCCAAGTCGCCGTGGGCCAACGCGGTTCGGGTCTGCAACACCAGCCCTGTCAAGGCGCCTGTGGTTTCAGTAAGCTGGCTTCCAGCGTAAGGATACACCAAAACCTGGTAGGGAAGCCGCCATGCTGCTCAACTCGGTTTTCAATCGCTTCGTTCAAGAGAGTCCGGCGGCCGTCATGGTCCGGGGCCTGCTCGAACACGTGCTGACCCCGGAGTCGGTGGACGCACTGTTCGAGGAACACGCCGATAGCCAATATACTCGCGCTGTTGTTTTCGCAGACCGTTGAGCTGATGGGTCAGGTCGTGTGTGGAATCTATCCCTCCGCCAATGCCGCGTACCAGAAGCAGCGTGAACGCTTTACCGTGTCGCGCACGGCCGTTTACGACAAACTCAACGGCGTCGAACCCCAGGTGTCCGCGGCCTTGACCCGCCAGACGGCCGCGAGCCTGACGGCAGTGATCCGTGAGCTCGGGGGCGCGTTGCCGGACCTACTGCCCGGTTACCGTGTCAAGATCCTCGACGGCAATTGCCTGGCGAAAACCGAACACCGCGTGCAGGAACTGCGGACGATCGCGGCGGGTCCGTTGCCCGGCAAATCGCTGGTGGTGCTGGACCCGGCGTTGATGCTGGCCATCGACGTGTTCCCGTGCGAGGACGGGCATACGCAAGAGCGTGCCTTGCTCGACCAGGTTTTGGCCACGGTCGAGGCCAACGACGTGTGGATTGAAGATCGCAATTTTTGCACGCTGGGCTTTTTGTTCGGCGTCGCCGCGCGGGACGCCTGCTTCGTGGTCCGGCAGCACCAGAACTTGCCCTGGGAAGCGGTCACCGAACTGGAGTACGCGGGCGAAAGCGAGGACGTGGAGGTCTGGGAGCAAAAGGTTCGGCTGAACAACCCGGAGACCGGCGAAACCCTGATCGTGCGGCGGCTGGAGTTGCGTCTGCCCACGCCGACGCGCGATGGCGACCGGGTGATCCATGTCTTGACCAATCTGCCGGCGCGGGTGGCCGGCGCCAGTCTGGTGGCGGATTTGTATCGGAAGCGTTGGAAGATTGAATCGCTGTTCCAGGTGTTGGAATCGACGCTGGAGAGCGAGCAGACCAGGCTGGGATACCCGAAAGCGGCGTTGTTCGCTTTTTGCGTGTCGTTGGTGGCGTATAACGTGTTGGCGGTGGTGCGCGCGGCGTTGCGTGCGGTGCATGGTCGCGAGGTCGTTGAGGAGACGGTATCGACCTATTACCTGACGGACGAGGTCAAGGGCGTGTATCGGGGAATGATGATCGCGATCCCTGGCGCCGAGTGGGAGCAATTCCGCGACCTGACCGTCGCCCAGTTGGCCGTGCAATTGAAGGAACTGGCGAGCAATGCTCGCTTGTTGGCTTACCAACGTCATCCGCGCGGGCCGAAAAAACCGCGACCCGAGCGCATTCATCACAAGGACAAGCCACATGTGTCCACCGCCCGGCTGTTAGCGACTCGGGATAAGAAAAGACGGGCACCTTGAAAGGGCTGGTCTGCAACACCAAGTCCTCCACCGTAGCGTCGGTGCGGCGGGGCTGGTGCGGGGCGTGCGAGCGATCCGACCAGTCCACGCGATCCAGGCGCTGGCCTTGGCCCCGCTCGACCCAGTGCGCGACGGTGGCGATGCCAACGCCGAAGCGGCGGGCGACGAGACGCAAGGACTGGCCGCGTCGGACGGCGGCTACCATGGCTCGACGCCGCGCCGCTTGTCGCTTTGCTTGCTCATGGGATTCTCCCTTGAAGGATCAGTTTTAGGTAATTTATAGCCCTCCCACTGTTCGGGATCAATTGGCACGAAACTGTTCGGGATCAATTGGCACTTACCCGATTATCCGTTGGCGGCCGCCGGCGCCGCAGCCGGCGCCGGCGGTTCTTTCATCAGCTCGCGCAGGGCCTTCGCGATCGGCGACAGCCGCATCGTTCCGTAGCTGCCTTCAAAACGCTCCGTCTGAGCCAGCACCGTCGCCAAGCCCAGATGCACCACCAAGACCGCTCCCACTTGGGAGTGAAAACGCCGCGACCCGTACACCTGGCCGTCGTCGATCCCCCAAAAAATCTTCAGCCGGCCGTTGACTCGTTCCACCGACGTGCGGCCCTTGTAGTACCGTTCAAACTTCTTGGTGCGCGCGGGATCGACGGGAAGCGACGCAGGTCGATCTCCTGCTTGACGCGCACGGTCAGGCCGTACTTGCGCTCGCCGTTGCAGACGGCGTCGCTGGGGCATTCCCAGTCGCCGTGCCGGGCCGGACAGCGATATTTCAGCGTACCACGCTCCGCTTCGTGGCCGATGTAGGCCATGGCGTGACGCACCGGCGTCGGGCTGACCCGGTCGTAGCAGAACAACGTACCGGCCTGATCGTAGACCACGTTGAGCGGCGTGCGGCCGCCCAGGACCTTCTCGGGTTCTTCGAGCTTAAAACTCCGGTTTTGAATCGGCGGCCGCACCTGTTCGTCGTGCGGCAGTTCGTGGACGGCGCCGTCGTCGGCCGCTTTGTCGTACGCCATGGTCTCGATGCGATCCTCGGGCAGGTTCTTTTTCGCCTGCCGCAGCAGGTCGCCGATCATTTCGTTGTCGCCTGCCTTGGTGTCGGTGATGCGGTAGGACAGCACCACCTCGTGCTTGACGTCCACCAACAGATGCAATTTGTAGCCGAACCACTCGACGACCTTGGCGACCGTGCCGTCGTCGTCCTTGTATTCCTTGCGTCCGCCGGTGGGTTGCGGCAGCCCTTGCCGTTGTTCCGCCTCGCGCAGCGCGACGCTGTCGGCGGCTCGACCCGACAATCCGGTCGAATCGCCGGCCGTGTCCTTGCCCAGGTCGCCGACCACCCGGCCGAGCCTCCCGACGAGCACGTCGAAAACGTCGCGCAAGCGGCTGAGGTGGGGCTCTTCGCCCAGGGTGACGAGGAAGCGCGACAGGTTGCAGGGCTTGGGGACCTGGGCCTCGGACTCGACGCCGATGAGCAAACGCAAGGCGGGATTGCGTTGCAACTCTTGCAGGCAGGCGTCGAGGGAGTGATGGCGGAGCACGATAGCCAGCAGCAGGGTTCCCCAGAGGACGACGATGGGGTAGTCGTCGCGGCCCTTGCCGCGAGCGCGTTGCAGGGAGTCGATCAAGGGGGCGTCGGGAATGGCTTCGAGGAAGGTGCGAACGGTTTGCAGGGAGGGGGAATCTTCGAGGGCGTCCCAGGCGAACAGCGGTTTGGCGACGGCGATTTTCATGGGGGTCTCCTGCGGGGTGGGTAGGGAGGAAGGGGGCGGCGCTATTGCTACGCAATAAATCCCCGTCTTGTTCCAGGAGTGGTCGAAAAATCGCAATAAAAGGGCGAAGTAGCGGCAATCAGAGGGTATTTTGCGAGGACCGTGGGGGAAGGGCCTTTTTCCACCCTGAATTGGGTCGGCAGAACAGGGCTATCGTGAACATCGCAACGACCTCCCCATCGGCACATACGGCTCGCCGCTGCTCCTCCCACCGGGTAAAATGCCTCCCTGGAATTCGAGGAGAGAGGGAAGGATGGAGAAGTGACATGGCGAAGCCAGCAAAGAACACGATTTGCCTTTGGTACGATGGCGGCGCCGAGGAAGCGGCGCGGTTTTACGCCAGGACCTTTCCCGATTCGTCCGTCGGCGCGGTGCACCGCGCACCGGGAGACTTCCCGTCCGGGAAGAAAGGGGACGTGTTGACGGTCGAGTTTACCGTGATGGGCGTTCCGTGCCTCGGGCTCAACGGCGGACCCGCGTTCAAGCACAACGAAGCGTTCTCGTTTCAGGTCGCAACCGCCGACCAGGCCGAAACGGATCGCTACTGGAACGCGATCGTCGGCAACGGCGGCCAGGAGAGCGCGTGCGGCTGGTGCAAGGACAAATGGGGATTGTCCTGGCAGATTACGCCGATCGCCCTGACGAAAGCGGTCACCGATCCCGATCCCGCCGCCGCCAAGCGCGCGTTCGATGCGATGATGCAGATGAAAAAGATCGACATCGCTGCAATCGAGGCGGCGCGCCGCGGTTGAGGTTGCATCTTCGACGGGTGCATCTCGGAAGCACAAGGGGCACATGACAGGCGGAGCTTCTCAATGGCTGAACTCAGCGTCCATCAATCCGCGCTCCTGACGGACCTCGCGTTGTGCGTCAACCGCTGGCGCCTGTTCTCGCCGGGCTGGTACGTGTGCGTCCTGGCCAAGGTGGTGCTGTCCCCCGAAGAGTCGGAAGTCCCTGGCCTGGTCGCGATGGTCAACTACGGGCGGAAGAAGCAGTGCGAGGCGCACGACGACGCGTTCCGCGGGCCGCCGAACTTCGTGCTCGACGTATTCGACTCCGGGGACGACCCGGACTTCCTGCGCCGCCGGGACCGGTTCTGCAAGTCCGGCGTGCATGAATACCTCGTCGCCCTCAACGATGACCCGGCGGGGGTCATCTGGCACCGGTTGGATGCGGGCTGCTACCGGCTCGTCGAACCCGATGAGAACGGGATCATCTATAGCCATGCGCTGCCGAATTTCTGGGTCCCACTGAAGGCCCTACAGGAGCGCGACTGGTGGGCCATACTCGGCTGCATCGAGCGAGGGGTGTCCCGCCGCGCGAACTTCGCATGACGTAGGCCCGGTCCTCGGACGCATCTTTCAGTTCCTACCCACGGAAATGCCCCACCCGCCCTGCGGTTTGTACGGCTCCTTCCGCCTGCCGTTCAGCGTTTCGACCAGCACCTCGGGTGACGCCCCGTCAAGAGCGGCTTCGGCCGCGTCCCACATGGCGTTCTCGTGGATCACACCGCCTTGCTCGATCACGGCCTCCTGGGCGTCAGCCACGGCTTGCATTGCTTGCTCCGGCGTTCTCTGCGTCTTGCTTGGGCGACGGTAGCGCGAACAGGGTTCGCTGGCAAGCGGTTTTGTGCCAGCCGCTCTTTGCGCGAACCATGCCAGCGCGGTACAGTCGTCTAGTGGTCGGGTGTACCCTACTCCAGCGCCGGGTGACGAATGCCAGCACGTCGGGCCAGAAACTTGCGTGGCGGCGATTTGGCCGAGGGACTTGGGCTGGAGTTATTGCGGCCCTTCGCATTTATCTGCACGCCCTCCGGTCGCCGCCTCCACATTTCTCCTCTTGACGGCCGGCGCCCCGTTTCCTATACACCCGCCCCACACGAAACCATTGTCGTCACCCCCGCACCCAGGCCTCGCGCGCCGCGGGGCCGCGCGGGCTTTCGGGCCGGGGGTCCGGAATGCCCGGGCTTCGGCCTGGCAGCAGGGGGCAGGCCTGGGGTCGGAACCTTTGACAGGCGGTTTCATTTCGGGCGGGGTTCGGGAAATGGAATCATCCAACGTCCGGCGTCTAATGGAATTTGACGGGCAAGTTCGGTAGCCGCGTTCGCCCGAACGCGCGTGAACTTCGACCCGCGATCGGGCGAACGCGGTTTCGGCTTACCGATCTTGGTCGTCAAAGCTCATTCGGGGGACGCGGCCGCGACACATTCCCAGGGGGATTATTGACATGGCTGCGAGAATTGGAGCCGTGCGAACAAACGCAACAAAGGTCCGGCGCCCCTCCGGGGCCGGCTGGGGGCGGTCCGCTATCGGCTTGGCAACGCCTTGCGCCCTCGCGGTCGCCGTGCTCTGCGGCGCCGCGGCCTTCGCCCAGGCGCCGGCGCCTTACGCGCCTCAGACCGGCCCCGCCGTCCCGAACGTCCGGCCGGGCGACGGCCCCCTCCTGTTGCCGCCCGGCGTCACGCCGGCTCAGACCCCCGGAGTCATCTTGTCGCGCCCGCCGGTGGTCAAGCTAACGGCCGCCCAGCCGCCGAGCGCGCCGCCGAAAGACGCGCCCCCGGCTCTGCCGGCCCCCGAGATCGGCCCGCCGCCAAGCCTTTTGCCGGCGCTGGCCGCACCGCCCCCCGGGTCGCTGGGCGCCACCCCCGTGCCGACCCCGGCGGTGGTGGCGAAACTCAAAGAGTACGTCGATCGGTTCGTCGATCCCGAGACCACCCTCGATCTCATCGTCGGCCGCACGCGCCTGCTTTTCCTGAAGGCCACTCCCAAGCGCCTGCAAGTGGCCACCGAAGGCGCGCTCGAATTCACGGTCCTGCCGGGCAACGAAGTGGTCCTGGAGGGCCGGCGGGTCGGCGAGACGACGCTCACGCTCTGGTTCACCGACCCCAACGACAAGACCAAGGAAGTCACGTTGAGCTATCTGGTGCGCATCTACCCCGATCCGGAAGAAAAGCTCCGCCTGGAGGCGGTGTACAAGGCGCTGGCGGAGGAGATCAACCACAATTTCCCCGACAGTCTCATTCACCTGGCCCTCATCGGCGACAAGCTCGCCGTCAGCGGAGAGGTCAAGGACATCAATGAGGGGCGCAGATCATGCGCATCGTCCGGGCCAACGCCCCGGGGGGCAACGCCGACCGCAATCCCATCGCGCCGGCCGCCGCGACGGGCCAGCCCGCCGCCCCGGGCGCCCTGCCGCCGCTTACCGCCGAGAACTTTGAGGTCGCGGGCGGCCCCAACGTCCTCAACCTGTTGCACGTGGCCGGCGAACAGCAGGTCATGCTCCATGTCGTGGTGGCGGAGATGAACCGCACCGCCGCTCGCAGCATCGGCCTGAACTTCAGCGTCAGTAACAACAGCGGCGTGACGGTCTTCAGCAACAGCACCGGCAACGTCGGCTCCATCGGTTTCGGCGGCGGCTCCGGTGCGGGGGGCCTCGGCGGCTCCGGTGCGGGGAACCTCGGCGCCGCCGCCGGCGCCGCCGGCTCCTCGCTCCTCAGCGGCGCCGTGGCCAACATCAACGCCATCGTCGACGCCGGCCGCGTGCCGCTGGCTCTCAACGCCTTGCGGACCCTCAATTATGCCAAATCCCTGGCCGAGCCGACCCTGGTGACCCTGGACGGCCACCCGGCCAACTTCCAGGCGGGCGGCCAGTTCCCCGTGCCGATCGTGACTGGCTTCACCGCCTCCGGCTTGCAGGGCGTGCAGTTCATCCCCTTCGGCGTGCAGCTGAGCTTTACGCCGTTCATCACCGACCGGGACCGCATCCGCCTGCTCGTCAACGCCAACGTCAGTAGCCGCGACGTCAGCACCGGCGCCACCATCAACGGGACCGGCGTCCCCGGCCTGACGACGCGCAACTTCGACACCACCGTCGAGCTGCGCGAGGGCGAGACGCTGGCGGTCGCCGGCCTGATCCAGACCAACGACGGCGCCGACTCGACGCGCGTCCCGTTCCTGGGCGAGATCCCAGGCATCGGCCCGCTCACCGGCTTCACGGACGCCTCGGCCGGCGAGCAGGAACTGGTCATCCTGATCACGCCGGAACTGGCCCACCCGATGGCCTGCAACCAGGTCCCGCCGCTGCCCGGCGCCGACCTGTTCGAGCCGAACGACGTGGAGTTCTATCTCATCGGCCGGATCGAGAGCCACTGCCCGTACAACTATCGCAGCCCAATCCGCACGGACCTGTCCCGCGTGCTGCAATACCGGCACATGGAGGACAGCTACCTGTCGGGGCCGACCGGTTTTGGCAACTGACGCGGGCGGCGACGGGCGGAGAACGCCACGGCCTGGGGGACGAAAGATGCGAATCGCTCGACGGATGCTCCTGGTTTGCCTGGCGTGCGCGGGGCTGTCGGGATGTATGACGATCCCATCGACGGCGCCGAACGTCGCCGCGCCGACCGAGATGTCCGCGCGGCCGGGCGGCGACGTGGCGGAATTGCCCGCCGCGAAGACGGCGAAACTCGAGATGGCCCTCGCCGAGGAGATGGTCAAAAAGGGCGACCGCGGCGGCGCCATCGCCCAGTTCGAGAAGGCCCGCGCCAACGACCCGTCGCTGGACGCCCGCGCCGCGCACCAGTTGGGCATCCTGTACGATCAGATCGACCAACCGGCCCGGGCGCTGGTGGAATTCCAGCGCGCGCTCAACGCCGCCCCGCGCGACGCCGAACTGCTCAACGACGTAGGTTACTGCTATTACAACCGCGGCGAATGGGCCGAGGCCGAGAAGTACCTGCGGCAGGCGCTGGAGTTGGACCCCCACCGCCGCCGCGCCCGCATGAACCTGGGCATGGCGCTGGCCCAGCAGGGAAAGACCGACGAGGCCTTGAAGGCTTTCGGCCAGGAAGTCAGCCCCGCCGAGGCCCAGGCGAACCTCGGCTTCATTCTGCTCACGCAAGGCAAGCGCGAGGAGGCGAAGGCGGCCTACCGGCGGGCCCTGGAACTGGAGCCGAACCTGCCCATCGCCCAGGTCGCCCTGCGGAAGATGGACGCCCCTCCGCCCCCGCCGGCAAAGATGGAGGCGCCCAGTGCGGACCCGTTGACGCTGCCCCCCGATTTTTGGAAGCCCGCGAGCTGATCCGTCGAACGTAGGACGGAGTTATTAACCTGACCTACGCCGGCCTCTTGCGCACTGCGATGAACAGCCGGCAATCCCTAGGGATTTTTTTCGCATCCCCCGTTTCGTCAAGCACCACTTCCCACGCCTTATCCTCCCGCACTTGCTGGCACAGCTTGGGATACCCTTCCGCTTCGACGACGACAAGGTTGGCGTGGAGGGAGCGCAAAAGTCTCCGCCATTCCGGAAGGCCTTGCAATGCGCCGGCCGTCTCCTTCCCGTAGGAGGGGGGAAACAGATTCACGTGCGTGTAAAGCGTGACGGGGATGTCGGCGGGCAAGGCCCAGATCAGGTAATCGCCCTGGGTTTCCGACGCGAACACGGACCCGGTGAATCGCCCCTCCGGATAGCCGGCTTTCAGGACGCGGGTCAGCTCGGGCAGCCACTGGGCGACGGGGTCGTCCGGGGCGCACAGCTGACGAGCCAGTTGCCACGGGGTTCCCGGCGACATGGACCCGTTCAGGGGCGGCGGCGTCCCGGCCGTCACCCACATCATCGCCGGCGACCACATCCAGGCCGCCAGAAACAGCGCCGCTCCTAACAGCGTTTTGCGGAAACTGGCGACGCCGGCCGCCCGCTTTCTCGAGGCCGCCCATTGCTCCGTCACGGCGGCCCAGTGCGGCGCCGCCGCCCAGGGGGCCGCCATCGCCAGCCAGACGGTGAGGCGCTGCTGACAGCACGCCCCCGCGCCGAACAGGACCACCAGCAACAACGCGGTCGGAGACGGCAGGCGCCGGCTCCAAGCCCAGAGGATTGCCACGAACAGCAGGGCGAAGAGGACGGACGCGCCGAAAAACGGGGGATGCGCGTTGAGCCTCGGCGGTTGCCACTCGGTCAGCAGATGCGACAGGCGAAGCGCGGCCGGGTAAATCCGGGGACCGTAGGGATTGACGCATACCGCCGCGCCACAGGCGGCAAGCGCGAGCAAAAGACGATGCACCTGCGCATCGCGTAAGAGGCCGCGGAAAAAGCCGACGCCCCGTTCACGCCAAGCGACGGCGGCGCGGCCGATCAGGAAGACCCCAAGCACCGCCAGGCCGATCAGGAACGAGTCGTGGAAGTTCGCCCAGAGCGCGAACAGGAAGGGCAGCCCGACGAGGGCGCGCCAGGAGAGCAACGGCCGGCTCAGTGTGAAAAGGAGGAGGGCGAAGAACAACCCTCCGAAAAGTTGCGGCCGCATGACGCCGACCGACGGCAGGCTGAAGAAAAATAGCACCGCCAGCATGGCCGTGGCCGCCGACGTGGAGCCGCTCACGCGGCGGTAGGCCAGCAGCAGCAGCGTGAACCGCAGCAGGACCAGCAGCGAAAACAGCGTTCGCAGGCCCGTCACCCCGCCCGCGAGTTGCCGCACCGCGTCGCCGCCCGCCAGGGTCGCGCCGGCCCAGTAGGCCCCGTAAAAGGCCAGCTGGCTCAGGGCGGCGAACGACACGAAGGGCGTTTGCTTGTCGCCCCAGGGGGAGAACGGCTCATGCTCCGGCAGGGCGCGATGGGTCGCCATCCACTCGCCGAACTTCACGTTGGCCCAGACGTCGGTGTGCCACAGGGGGAGGAGTCCGACGAACACAAACAACAGGGCGAGCAGGCCGAAGGCGGCCACGCCGGCGGTGCGCAGGTAGAACGGGGCCAGCGGAGATTTGGGGTCGCTGAAATCGATGCCGGAGCCGACGGTATCGGCGGGCGGAGTGGACGCGGCCGGCTCGGACGCGGGCGACGTTTCGTTCATCGGGGCCACCCCCAGGCGGGGCCGCGGGGCGCCGAAAGGCGACAAGACGCACCCTGATAGATTTCGTTAGTCGGGCCTCGCGGGGCTTTCGCGGCCGAATTTCCCGTTATACTACACGCGCCGCTCCCGTCCGGCAAAGAAATCGGGCGAAGATCGGCCGGCCGCTTCCCTCCATTCCATCGCCTTCATGGCCCGGGTCGCGCCAGTTCGGGGGTCTGCAATCGCTCTCCGGGAGTTGCGGCCCGGTTGATCCATAAACCTTTTACGCGGTGAAGCTTACTTCTTGCAACGCGAATGCGTCAAGAGATTCAGATAGTATTACAGCATCAATCCAGGCGCTCTGGCGAAGATTTTTTTCGACCAGACGGTCTCACCTCGCTTCGCATAAGTCATTTCAGAATTGTCGTTTAGAGAGTCTCGTCCGGATCGGACGGACGCCGGGGCAAGAAATTATCTCATTTTTTTCGCCCCATCGCTTGCATTTCCGTTTTCTTGAGTTACAACGGATTAATTAACACAAATTGACAGTCGATGATCGCCCAAAACGCGTGTCCGATGCCTTGAACCATGTTGTCGATTCCCCTCGCGACCGGATTCGCCAAGGGCGGTTGGCCGACCTCACCGGAACCCTCGCGCACCGGACGTGTGCCGTGGACTCCTGGAGTTCATCATTCGGGGGTCGGCGAGCCAGTCTGAATGGATTCTTCGTCCTGGACAACGAATTATCCGCGTCGCAGCTGCTTTCGCTTCACCGCGAACTCGACGCGTTTAATGGCCCGGCGTCACCGTTTCCTCTCCGCCGCTTGGCGGACGCGCCGTCGGGCAAAATGGTACTCGCGTCGCCTTCCCCGTTTGCCATTGTCGGCGAACCCGTCGCGAGATACACCAAAGGAGGTTGTGTCATGCGTTCTCTCTTCTCGAAACTGTGGGCGGACGACAAGGGCGTGGTACTCAGCGCCGAACTGGCGCTGCTGCTCGCCATCGTCGTCATCGGCATCATCCCCGGCCTGGTCGCGCTGCGCAACGCCGCCAACTCCAAGCTGGGCACCCTGGCCAACGGCATCCTGGCCGTCAACGACAGCTACCAGTACGCCACCTATTCCATCGAGCAGAGCAGTGAAGTTTCTAATGGCGAACCGGAGGGGCGTCTCGGCCGCGGAGAGCGAGGAGAAGACAATCTCATCGCGACTGTCGGCGGCACCCAGTTCGTTCCGAACATCGAGCAGCTGAATTCGAGTCGCGTGGGCGACGTTGACAGTGGGGTCCAGGCTCATTTCAACGAAGAGGTCGAAGTCGCGCCGTGATGTCGGCCTCCTCTTCGACGTCCAGGGGCGGGCGGGAGAGATTCGTCTCTCGCCGCCCACCCCCGTCGCCTGACTGACCGCTTTCGCCAGGGATTGCAGGCGGCCTCGCCTGCAATCCCTGGTTCTGTTTCCCGCATCGAGTTCCACGAGGGGGTGGGAGCCGGCGTCGCTTCCACGCCACGGGTGGAGGAAGGCGCAGGCATGATCCGGCTCTTTTTCCCGTGCGCCGTGTTCGCCGCGCTTTTCTCGGCCGTGCTGTTGGCGCTGCTGGTCGCCGCCTCCTGGTCTGACCTGCGCCGCATGGTCATCCCCAAGTCCGTCACGTTGACAACGCTGGCCCTCGGCGTCATTGCCAGTCTGGCGCGGCGCCTATCTGGGGGCGGTTGGGCTGCCGACCTGGATCCTGGGAGGGGACGGCGGCGTCAGCCTGGGGTTGCTCGACGGTTTGCTGTTCTCGCTCAGCGGCGTCGCGGTCGCCTTCGCCCTCATGTTCGCGCTGTGGATTTTCGGCGTGGCCGGCGGCGGCGACCTCAAGCTGTATGCCGCCATCGGGGCCTGGCTCGGCCCGTGGAATATCCTCCCGGTCCTGGGCATCGCCGGCGCATGCGTGGCGCTTGTCACCATCGCCGGTATGGCCGCGGCGCTGCTCCGGGGCAAACCGGCCGAACCGGCCGGCGCCGCCGAGAAGCCGGCGAAGTCGCGGCTGGCGACGTTCGCCTGGCCGCTGACCGCGGGAACGCTGCTGGTGCTGGCGTTCCTGCTGAGCAACGATTTTTTACCCGTCCAGGGCGCCCAGCCCCATCCGAACCAGGAACAGAACCATGCTCGTTAAACCGCCCACCCGACGCGCCGCAGGCCGACGGCCCGGCGCCATCCTGACGGCCGAACTGATCCTTATCCTTCCGGTGCTGCTGTTTCTTCTGTACAGTTTAATTTGCATCTGTGAGCTGCTGACGGCCCACCAGGCCTTGGCCTGCGCCAGCCGCGAGGGCGCCCGTACCGCGTCAATCGGCGGCGATTCCGAGGCGATTGAGGCGGCGGTGCATCGGACCCTGGCCGCGTGCGGCCCTCTCGTTCACGCCGACGTGGACGTTCGGTACGTGGATTGCAATGACGGCGAATCTCTCGGGACGCGGCGGATTGCGATCGTGACCACATCGGCGCCGGCCGGCGTGGCGCTGATCGGGCTGCCGGCCTCGTTTCAATCCTTCCTGACTAACGAGAAAATCATCGGGATTGCGATCATGCGGGTGGAATGAGGAACATTTCGCCTCGGTCTTCCTATCGGTTCGGCGGCCGCGGGGCCGTCGAGAGAGACGCAAGGCAATCGCACGACGGTGGGGCGGTACGGGGACGGGCGCGATCGAGACTGAGCGTCCGTCCACGAAACTGGCCTGCCGCTGTTGTCGGAAATCAACGTGAGGATCTCTTCATGAAAGCCAGCACCCTGTTCACGCTCGCCATTGCCCTCATGGTGGGGCTTGGCCTGGTGGTCGTTGCGAAACTGACCGGCTTATTGAACACTCCGGTGAAAACGGCGCCGCCGCCGCCGCCTAGCGTGGTCGTGGCGGCGCGGAACCTGTTCGCCGGCGACGCCCTGCGACTGCCCGACGTCAAGGTGCGGCCCTTGAAGCCCGATGAGGAAGCCGCCTACCGCAAAGACCCGTCGGCCTACTTGCCTGTCCCGGAATCCGCCCACCTCCGAACGCCGCTGAAGAACATCTTGGCCGACCAGCCGATCACGGAGTCCATGCTGGAGCCGATGGATAAGCCGGAGGCCCTGAACGCCCGGCTGCTGCCGCTGACCCGGGCCATCGATCTCGGCGTGGAGGCCCAGAATTCGGCGGCCGGCCTCATCCAGGTCGGCGACTGGGTGGACGTTTACCTGACCTCCGATGTGGGCAAGACCAGCGGCGGAGAGCCGTACTTGCGCACCGGGTTGCTGGCCCACAACGTGGAGGTGATCGCCAAGCGCGGCACGCTGTACCAGCTGTACGCGCCGCTGAGACCAGGCCCCATTCCATACACCCTGGCCCCCAACCTCTATCGCGCCGCCCTGATCGATTACGCCCGCAACAAGGGGGTCATTTCGCTCCTGCCGGTGTCCCAGGAAGAGAAGAAAACGCTCATCGCGATGAAGGCGGGGGTGGAAAAAGACCCGGACAAAGTGGTGGCCCTGTCGCTGGCGCCGGACGGCGAAGAATACGTCGATGAGTTGCGCCGCGTCCGGCAGGCCGAGCAGGGGGAGGCGGTCGCCGGGAACGAGGACCTCGTGCGCGTGTTCAACCTGCCGCCGCTGACGTCGCCGGACGTGGTGACGGTCGAGTATTACCGGGGCGTCCGGCGCACGGGCAGCGCCACCTTCATGAACGTGAAGGGCGTGCCCCAGGAGAGTCCGACCCAGAAGCAGGATACGTATTACTTCGCGACGCCCAAGGCCCCAGGTAAGGCAAAGCAGGGGGGGATGGTCGTCCCGGCGGGTTCCACCAAGAGACATTGAGCGGAACGGTTGGCCCGGCGACGCCCTTTCCCCGGCGGGGAGACGTTCACGACCATGCTCCTTCCTGTGCAGACGATCCGCGTATGTCCGCCCGGCGTCCGACCCCCGACGGGCGGACGCCGTGGAGTGGTCGCCGCCTGGGCGCTGCTGGCCCTGCTGTTTCTGACCGCGGTGCTGGTCGGCGTCGTCGAGATTTACCGTCTCCCGGCGGCGCGGGTGGAAATGCAGACGTCGGCGGACGCCGCCGCCCTGGCCGCCGCGCGGGAGTTGGTGGACGACCGCTTCCTGATCGGCGACCCCCGGGCGTTGGCGGAACGGATCGCCGCGGCCCGAGTCGCGGCCCACCGCTTCGCCCTCGTGAACGGCGTGTTCGGCGACCCCGTCGCGCTGGACGACAACGAGGCGAACGACGCCGGCGGCGACGTTCTGCTCGGCCGGCTCGACGCCCCCCGCGCCAGGGTGTTCGTCGCGGGCGATTGGGGGCGCGACGGCCTGCCGCCCGACCCGCTGTTCCTCAACGCCGTCCGGGTTCACGCCCACGCCACCCGCGCCCACGGGACCTCGGTCTGCTGGCGCTGGGCCAAGAGACTCGGCGTCCCGTCCGCGAACGTGGCGGCGGAGGCGACGGCGATGCTCGACCGCGACGTGATCGGTTTCCAATCGGAAGCCGGCCGGCCGATTCCCCTGGCCCCCATCGCGCTCCTGTCGGACCCCGACGGCGACGCCCCCGGCTCGTGGGAGTACTCGGTCGAGAAGGGAATGGGTCCCGATTCTTGGCATTTCGACCCGGTGAATCGGGTCTTCCGGTCGGGAGGGGACGGGCTGCATGAGATGCCCGTGACGTTGGCCGGCGACGCGCCGAACGCTTGCGTGCTGGCTCTCGGCGTGGTGCGGCGCCAGGATACGGCCGAGCAGGTCCGCTCCGGCGTGACGGCGGAGCAGCTTCGCGAGTGTCCCGACGGCCGCATTGCCCTGGACGACGATGGGCGTTTCCTGGCGCCCGTCCTGCCCTTCTCGGAGGACGGCCTTGACCCGGCGGCGGGCGAGCTGCTCCAGAGCCTCGAGGACTTGCGGGCGGCGGGCGAGCCGCGCGTCTGGCCCCTGTTTCGCCGCATCGACCCCGGCAGCGACGCCGCCGTCGTCACCGGCTTCGTCGCGGCCCGCGTTGTCCGGGCGGCCGGCGGCGAGGACGACGGAAGCGCCTTTGTTCTTCAGCCGTGCATGTTTTGCACGGCGTCGGCGGTGACCGACGCCTCGCGCCGGCCGGCCGGCGCCGTCGGCAATCGGTATGTGTGCAAGATTCGGTTGGTGGAATAAGAGCGGGCGGGGTCTCCCCTCCCGAAGAAGAAGGTGTGCCTATGCGTCAATATCTCATTCCGACCGCGGGCGCGAACCGCCAGTCTCCTGAACAGCAGTTTCAGACGCTGAAGTCCGAAGTGCATCGTCAGATGGTCGAGGCGCTCGACCTTTCGCAGCTCAAGCGTTGGGACAACGACCGCCTGCGCCGCGAGGTGCTGTCGCTGACGGAACAGCTGGCGGCCGAGCGGTCGCAGAACCTGACCGTTGCCGAGCGGGAACGGCTGGTGGAAGAGGTCCTTGACGAGGCCTTCGGCCTGGGGCCGCTCGAAGAGTTGATGAAGGACCCCCAGATCAGCGACGTGCTCGTGAACGGCCCCGGCAAGGTCTACGTCGAACGGCTCGGCCGGCTCGAAGAGACCGGCGTCGCATTCTCGGACAACGCCCACCTGATGCGCGTCATCCAGCGGATGGCCGCGCGGGTGGGGCGGCGCGTGGACGAGTCGTCGCCGATGGTGGACGCTCGTCTGCCGGACGGGTCGCGCATCAACGCCGTCGTGCCGCCGCTGGCGCTGGACGGGCCGGTGCTGTCGATCCGGCGGTTCGTGGTGCGGCTGACGGACGCCGAATTGATCTCTTTGGGCACCATGACGCCGGAGATCCTGACGCTGCTGCGGGCGGCGACGGCGTGCCGGATCAGCCTGCTCATCTCCGGGGGCACCGGGGCCGGCAAGACGACGATGCTCAACGCCCTTTCCCGCTTCATCCCCTCGGACGAACGGTTGGTGACCGTCGAAGACTCCGCCGAGTTGGCGCTGCAACAGCCGCACGTCGTCCGCATGGAGACGCGGCCGCCGAACCTGGAAGGGGCGGGCGAGGTAACCCAGCGGCAACTGGTGCGCAACGCCCTCCGCATGAGGCCCGACCGCATCATCGTCGGCGAGGTCCGCGGGCCGGAAGCCCTCGACATGCTCCAGGCGATGAACACCGGACATGAGGGGTCGTTGACGACGATTCACGCCAACGACACCCGCGACGCCCTGTCCCGCCTGGAGTTGATGGTGACGCTGGCCGGGTTCGACGTGCCGGTGCCGGTGATCCGCAATTACGTCGCCTCGGCGATCCCGCTGATCGTTCAGCTGGCCCGCCTGAAGGGCGGGGCGCGCCGGGTGATGCGCGTCTCCGAAATCGTCGGCCTGAAGCGCGGGCGCACCTACGTGGTGCGCGACGTGTTCGGCTTCCGGCAAACCGGGGTGAGCGACGGCGTCGCCGTCGGCGAGTTTTACGCCACCGGCCACGTCCCCCGCTTTCTCACCCGTCTGAAGGCGGGAGGCGTTGAACTGCCCACGGACCTGTTCGCCGAGCGCCTGCTGGGAGGACAGTCGTGAATCCCAATCTCTTGGCCGCGTCCCTTTTCTCCGGCGCGACGCTCGTCGTCTTCGTGCTGCTTTCGGTCGTCGCCTTCGTCTACCGCCGCCTGCGCCCCGCCGGACGTGGGGCGGCGGACGCCGACGGCCGGACGCTGGCGCGGGCCGTGGCGGCCGCCCGGCCCCCGCGGACCTGGCAAGGCCGCTTCGACCGCTCCTTCGATCGGATGCTCCGCTGGACCCTCGTGGGCCTGACCTCACAACAGGCGCTCGGTATTATCCTCCTTTCGGGCGTCGCCGTCGCCGCCCTCTTTTTCGCGATCTGGGGCGAATGGTGGGGGGCGGCGCTGGGGTTCTTCGCCGGCATGGTCGTCCCGGTGGCCGTGCTGTGGATGCTGCAGCGCCGCTGGCGCTTGGCGGTTCAGGAGCAGTTGCCCGACGGCTTGTTCCTGCTGGCGCGGTCGCTGCGCCGGCCTGAGCCTGGAACAGGGGATCGTCGCCATTCGGCCCTTTTGCCCCAAGCCGCTCGTCGAGGTCTTCGGCCGGTGCGCGGACCAGATTGAACTGGGCCTGTCGGCCCCCGAGGCGTTGCATCGCGTGGCGGAGGCGACCAACCTCCCCGACATCGAGGCGCTGGCCTCGGTGGCGACGCTGCACCGGGACGTCGGCGGTCATCTGCCGACGCTGGTCGATCGCCTGGCGATGAGCGTGCGGGACCAGAACCTGTTCCGCGGTTACGCCCGCACGGCGACGTCCCTCGGCCGGACCTCGGCGGTCTTCCTGGCGGCGGCGGCGCCGGCCCTGGCGCTTTTTCTGTGGCTCGATCAGCCCGATTTGTTTCTGAACTTCTTCCGAAGCACCGCGGGCGTGGTCGCGTTCTCGATTGCGGTCCTGTTGGAGCTCTTCGGCATCGTCTGGATCTACCGCTTGCTGCGCCGCCTTGAGGTCTGACCGTCGGGGTCGTTCGCCGGGCGCCGCGCACCGGCGCGGGAGGTCGTCATGTGGAATGTCCTGTTTATCATCGCGCTGGCCGCGACTGCCGTCCTGGCCGCTTTCGTCGTCGCGCGGGGGCTGCGGGCGAGCCTTTTCCGGCCCCGACAGCCGGCGGCGGCGGAGGCGCCGAAAGAGGAGGCCGCGCGCGGCCCGCTGTTCGGCGGCTGGACCAACGCCATCGGCGCGCTCATCCCGATGCGAAAAGAGGGGCAGGAACGCGTTCAGCAGGCCCTCCTGAAGGCCGGCTATTATTACCCCGCGGCGCTGGCGGATTTCCGAGCCGTACGCAGCCTTCTTACGTTGCTGCCACTGTTCTTCGCCCTGGAGCTGGCCCTGCTGTGGGAAGACCACACGATCATGCTCTTGATCGTCGCCTACGGCATTATCGCCTCCGTGATCGGTTTCTCCGTGCCCCGTTTGTACGTGAATCGCCAGGGGGAGGAGCGCAGCCAGAGGATCAAACAGTCTTTGCCCCGGGCGCTGGATCTGCTGTCGCTCTGCCTGACGGCTGGCGTCAACCTGATCGACGCCTTCGGCTACGTCGGCCGACAGATGCTCGCCACGCATCCCGTCCTGGCGAACGAGATGCTTCTAACCTACCGGCAGGCCGAGTTGCGGAGTCTTGGGCACGCCCTGATGCGCATGGCCGAGCGCGTCCAGACGCCGGAGCTGTCCACGGTGGCCTACACCCTGACCCAGGCGGAAGAACTGGGCGCCAGCACGTCGGCCGCGTTACTGGAGCTTTCCAACAGCTTGCGCACGAACCTGCGACAGCAAGCCGAGGCCCAGGCCAGCCGCACGAGCTTCTGGATGCTGTTTCCGACGACCTGCTGTCTCTTTGTGGCGGCGGCGATCATCGTTATCGGCCCCGGCGTGTTGGAGATCGTGCGGGAAGGCTCGGAGCTGGACAATCTGAACAAGGAATCGCGGTCGCTCATCCAGCAGGCGAACCGGCCGGCCCGCCTGGTAAATCCGGCCCCGCCTCCGCCGACGGAAGCGGGGCCGCCATGACGGAGCGAGGTTCGGCGGGGCCGGAATGCCGGGGTCCAACATAGGCTCCGTTTAGAAGCCTCGATAACCGCCGAAACCGCCGAAACCGCCGCCGAAACCGCCGCCGAAACCGCCCTGCTGTCCGAAGAGGCCGTTGCCGAAGGCGTTGTTGGCGCCGGGCGCCTGGCCGCCGCCCGTGAGCGACTGCTGGCCCAGGATCTCAATCTCGTCGAAGCGCAGCCCTTCCGCCGTCGAGGGGGCGATCACCACCCGCGCGGCGGCTTCCGGGAAGCCCTGTTGCGCCAGCAACTCGGCGATGCGGGCTTGTCGCGCCGCATTCAGCGACGGCGACGGGCCTGGCTCGACCTTAATCGGGAAGCCGCCCGGACAGCCGCAAATCCCCCGCGTCATCCGGGCGACAATCTGATCCAGGCGGTGGATCCCGCCAAGCGTCAGCACGTCCGACTCCGGTTTCCATTGCCAAGCCGGAATCACGAAGAAGTTCGCCCGCGCCAGGTTGGCCTGGAGGTCGTTGATCGTCTGCTCATAGAAACCGAGCGGGGGCGTCCGATTCGCCTCGCAGCCGCACGTGGCGCAGCGCTTGGGATCTCTCCCGCCACAGCCGCAGGCGCCACGCGAGGCCGGCAGGGCGACGAGCGAGGCCATGTCGGAAGGCAGGGGGACGTTGGCCGTCGCGTCGCTTGGCTCGTCGATAACGATCGGGTAAGCCAGGTTGGGTTGGGCGACCATTTTGGTGAAGGGGGTATCGACAGACAACCGCTGGGGCGCCCCAATGGAGACCGGCTGAGCGGCGGCGGCGCCTGCGCAAAGGAAGATTCCGAGGCACGCCGGCAAAAGCCCGCAGCGCCCGAATCGGCGAAGGTCAAGACGACAAGGGAAAGGATTCATCGCTCCACTCTCCGTACCGCGGGAAAACCGATCTCCACGTTGGTTGGCGCGGTCGGCGGGGCCGCACGGAAGGCTCCGTCCGCGGGGCCGAAGCGCCGACGTTGACTTTATCGGATTTGCGGAGGAATCAACTTGAAGGGGAGTGGCGACAACTCATTGCGGCCGGGACGCCGTCAGGCCGGTGCGCGGTCTTCCCTTTGCCAGCGATGGCCAATGGTTCTCACGGTTTCGTCGTTGGCGACGGCGCCGACGCGGCGCCGGCCGCCCTGACGCGGCAAGCGAAATGGGACCTTCAATAGCCGCGACCCGGAGGGGAGTGCGTTGACCGAGCGCTCCCCTCCGGGTCGCGGCTTTACGGACAACCTCATCCGGACCATGAATCAGAGGCCGGCCGCCGACGCCCCGGCGTGGGAAAACCAGTGACAGGGCGCCAGCCCGTGGCCGGACAGCCAGGCGTCGGGCGGGCCGTCCGTCCGCGTCGGGGCGAGCCGCAAGGCGGTTCGGACGACCGCGTCGGCGACCGTCTCGGACGGCCCGCGCCAGCGGTAACAGGAGTCCCGCGCGGCGGTTGGGAAGCACGCGCCTTCCGCGCCGGCCTCGGCGGCCGAGGACGGCCCAGTCGCCGAGGCCGTGGCGAACAGGCTGCCGCAGGCGTCGGCGCCGTCGAAGTGCCAGGCCGCCGCCGCGTCGTCCCAGGGGCCGCGCCAGTCGAAATGGTCGCGGAAGACCAGCCGGCCCTCGCGCCGGATGAGAAAATCCTGGCGCAGCAACGCGAAGCGAAAGCGCTCCGATTCTTTCCCCCGAGCGTAACGACCCGCCAGCCAGACGTCGCCCCATAGCAGCCCGGAGCCGGCCTCCAGATCGACTTCCACTCGCTGATAATAGCGGCAATCCCGGAAAGGAATGGCCGGTCCAGGCAAAACCACCAGCGACGCGCCTCGGCCGACGCGCACGCGCCATTGCTGGGTACAGAGGCCTTTTACACTCGGGTGAATCCGCGTAGCGGATTGTCCGACCACCACCGCCCGGGCGCCCGGATGGGCGTGCAACTCAATCAGATGTCCGTCGCCGTCCATCAGGCCGGCGGTCGGGTTGAGGAGATAGAGGAGGGACGGTTGTCCGGGGCCGAACGGAAAGGGGGGCAGAACGCGCAATGGCGTCTGCTGATAACAGGCGCCCAGACGCGCGCCGGCCGGCCCGGCGGTCAGTTCCAGCCGGACGCCTCCGATCCGCCCGGCCCCCTCCGCCGCGAGGGGCCAACGACGGAGGTCCGGCGGGATCACGAAATCGGACGCGCTGATGCGAATTGCCGTCGCACCCACTGCAAGAGGTCCGGGACGCCTTCGCCGGTGCGCAGGCTGAGCAGCAGAAACGGCCGGTCGCCGCGCATCCGCAGGCTGTCGCGGCGCATCACTTCCAGGTCGGCCCCCACATACGGGGCGAGGTCGATCTTGTTGATAACCAGGAGGTCGCTGCGCGTGATGCCCGGGCCGCCTTTGCGCGGGATCTTGTCGCCCTCGGCCACGTCGATGACGTAGAGGGTGCGGTCGGCCAGCTCGGGGGAAAAGGTGGCCGCCAGGTTGTCGCCGCCCGACTCGATAATGACCGTCGCCAGATGGGGAAAGGCCTTTTCCAGGGCGGCGACGGCGGCCAGGTTGACGCTGGCGTCCTCGCGGATGGCGCTGTGCGGGCAGCCGCCGGTCTCGACGCCGACGATGCGCTCCAGCGGCAGCACCTCGCGTCGGGCCAGGAACTCGGCGTCCTCGCGGGTGTAAATGTCGTTGGTGACCACGGCCAGGTCGTGGGCCGGCCAGAATTCCCGACACAAACGCTCCACGAGAGCGGTTTTGCCCGAGCCGACGGGGCCTCCGACGCCGAGCGTGAAGACGCGCCGCCGGGGTCCGGCATACGGCCCGGCGCCGCCCGTCGGCGCGTGATCGTGGTGCATGCGGATGGACGGGTAGGAACGGCCTTCAGGAGCGGAACAGTCGCGTGTATAAGCGGCTTTGCGCATGGCACAACACCTCATACGCGGGGCAGAACGCCCCGGCGTCTTCCAGGGGGACGGCGGCGCATTGCTCGGCCAGGGCGTGGAGGTCGCCGTGCAGCCGGGCGAGGAGTTGCTGGCCGTGGCTGTGGCCGATGGGCACGGCCCGCACGCCAGCCAACACGACGCCCAGCGCCGCCTGATGCAAGTAAACGAGCGCCGCCTCGGTCGGCGCGGCGCCCGCGGCGGCGGCCAGCGCGCCGAAGACGGGGGCGTAGTGCCACGCCTGGTCCGCGTCTCCCACGTTTCGCAGACGCCCGGCCGCGGCGCCAGCCCAGGCCCACGCCTCGGCCAGAGACAACAGGTGTTCTCCCATGTCGGCGCTGGCGGCCCGCAACGTCGGCGGCGTGAGGCTCGCCCCCAGCAATTCGTTGGCGCGGCGGACTTCCGGCCAGTCGCCGGCGGCGGCCGCCCGGCAGGCCGCGGCTGTGACGACGCCCTCGGACGGCGCCGCCGCGTAGCGCAGCCAGCACCGCAACCAGCGCTCCAGGTCGGGCGCGTCCGCGACGAGGCCGCGGCCCACGGCGGCTTCCAGGCCCCAGGAGTGGCTGTAACCGCCGACGGGCAGGGCGGAGTCGCCGATCTGGAGAAGGGCGAGGTTCATTAGAGCGTGCAGTCGGGCGAGCCCGCAGCGCCAAGCAAGGGCGAGACGTCTCGCCCTTGCTTGGCGCTGCGGGCTCGCGGGTCCATTCTCATTCCTTCCGAGCGGTCTTAAAACAAAAAGTACCGCTGCGCCATCGGCAGCACCTTGGCCGGGTCGCACGTCAACAACTTGCCGTCGGCCCAGACCCGGTAGGTGTCCGGATCAACGCGGATGTCCGGCGTCGCCGTGTTTTGCGGCAAGTCCGCCTTGGCGATCTTGCGGCAGTCGCGCACCGCGACCACCGGCCGTTGCAAACCGTAACGCCCCGCGACCCCGGCGTCGAGCGCCGCCCGCGAGACGAAGGTGAGACTGCTCGCCGTCATCGCCCGGCCGAAGGCGGCGAACATCGGCCGGGAATAGACCGGCTGCGGCGTCGGGATGCTGGCGTTGGCGTCGCCCATCTGGGCGTAGGCGATCATGCCGCCTTTCAACACCAACTCCGGCTTCACGCCGAAGAAGGCCGGCTTCCACAGCACCAGGTCGGCCCACTTGCCCGGCTCCACGCTGCCCACCTCGGCCGCGATACCGTGCGTGAGAGCGGGACAGATCGTGTACTTGGCGACGTAGCGTCTGGCCCGCCGGTTGTCGTTGCGCGGACCGTCGCCGTCCAGCGGCCCGAACTGCGCCTTCATCTTGTGGGCGGTCTGCCAGGTGCGCAGGATCACCTCGCCGATGCGGCCCATCGCCTGCGAATCGGAGCTGATCATGCTCAGGGCGCCGAGGTCGTGCAGGATGTCCTCGGCCGCGATGGTCTCGGCGCGAATGCGGCTCTCGGCGAAGGCCACGTCCTCGGGGACCGTCCGCGACAGGTGATGGCAAACCATCAGCATGTCGAGGTGTTCATCGATGGTATTTGTCGTAAAAGGCCGCGTCGGGTTGGTGCTCGAAGGCAACACGTGCGGCAAGGAGGCCATGCGGATGATGTCGGGGGCGTGGCCGCCGCCCGCGCCTTCCGTGTGATAGGTGTGGATCGTCCGGCCGGCGATGGCGGCGATGGTGTCCTCGACGAAGCCCGATTCGTTCAACGTGTCGGTGTGAATGGCAACCTGGACATCGAACTGGTCGGCGACGGCGAGGCAGGCGTCGATCGCCGCCGGCGTCGTGCCCCAGTCCTCATGCAACTTCAGTCCGCAGGCGCCGGCGCGGACCTGCTCCTCCAGCGGGCCGGGAAGGCTGCTATTTCCTTTGCCCAGGAAGCCGAGGTTGATCGGGAAACCCTCGGCCGCCTGCAACATGCGTTCGAGGTTCCAGGCGCCGGGGGTGCAGGTGGTGGCGTTGGTCCCCGTGGCCGGTCCCGTGCCGCCGCCGAGCAGCGTCGTTAGCCCGCTCGCCAACGCGGTTTCCACCAGCTGGGGGCAGATGAAATGAACGTGGCTGTCGATGCCGCCGGCCGTCAGGATCAGGTTTTCGCCGGCGATCACTTCGGTCCCTGGGCCGATCACCAATTTCGGATCGACGCCGGGCTGAATGAGCGGGTTGCCCGCCTTGCCGACGCCGACGACCCGGCCGCCGCGAACCCCCACGTCCCCTTTAACGATCCCCGAATGGTCCAGAACGACGGCGTTGGTGATGACGAGATCGAGCTGCGGTTCCGCGGCTTTTTCAGGCAGCGGCGACTGCCCCTGGCCGTCGCGGATGACCTTGCCGCCGCCGAACTGCACCTCCTCGCCGTAGACCGTAAAGTCCTTCTCGATTTCGATGATTAAATCGGTGTCGGCCAGGCGAATGCGGTCGCCCGTGGTCGGGCCGTAGTGGCCGGCGTAAGCGGCGCGCGACAGGTGTACGCTCATCACGGCCCTCCCGTTCCGCCGGCGCCAGAGTCGCCGAACCCCGCCTGACGCAGCCGGCCCAGGGCGCTTTGGCGCACGGCCGGGTCGTCCAATGCTCCCATGACCAGGGCGCTGCCGCCGAACGCTTGCCGCGAGCCGCCCAGGGCAACGAGCCGAACCGTCTTGATCTCTCCCGGCTCGAAACGCACCGCCGTGCCCGCCGGCAGGTCCAGACGCATGCCGTAAGCCGCGGTTCGGTCGAAGACGAGCGCCCGATTGACCTCAAAAAAGTGGAAATGCGAACCGATCTGCACCGGGCGGTCGCCGGTGTTGTTGACCTGAACGGAAGCGGTGGGCCGGCCGGCGTTGATTTCGATCGGTTCCCCGTCAAAGATATATTCGCCCGGCGTCATGGGATCGGCTCATCCGATGGGTTGGTGTACCGTGACGAGCTTGGTCCCGTCGGGGAACGTCGCCTCGACCTGAATCTCGGCGATCATTTCCGGCACGCCGTCCATGACGTCGGCGCGGGACAGGACGCCGCGCCCGCGCTCATCAGTTCGGCCACGCTGCGGCCGTCGCGGGCCAATTCCAACAGGTGGCTGGTGATGAAGGCGACGGCTTCGGGGTAGTTTAATTTAAGTCCCCTCGACCGGCGGCCGCGCGCAACTCGGCGGCCACGAAGATCAACAATTTGTCCCGTTCCTGGGGCGTCAAGTGCATGGCGCACGGGCCCCCGAAGGAGATCCTTCAAGCGAAGGTGTTGTAAGAAATGCCGGTGGCGGGGGCAAGGAAGATTTCAACGACCTTGCGCGATTGTCGGTCGCCGGGGACGTTCCAGACCGGGATACGGAGGCCATCCGGTAACGCCGTTTGTGTTTCCGTGTCGATTCAAAGCGTCACAATCATGCCCGGGCGGCGCGCAACCGCCTCTCTCCAATGAACGGCCCGTGGCGTGGCTCAATAAATGAACCGGCCTTATGTGAGGGCCGGCAACACGGAGGAATGCAAGGATGTTGTGGAAATCCAGCGTGGGCCTGGGGCTGGCGGCCCTTTTTGGCGCGGCGGCAGCGACCCAGGCGCAAACTCCCGGGACGGCGTCTCCGTACGCCGCCCCACCCGTTGTCCGCACCCAAACCGTCCTGGCGGCGACCACCCCGCCGCCCGCCCCTTTGCCGCCCGGGCCGGGAACCCCCGCTCCCGTGACGGGAACCCCGCCGCCGCTCGTGACCATGGCGCCGGCAGGGGCGACCGACGCGCCCTGCCCCACCTGCGCGAAGGCCGCGGCGCCCGCCGATGACGGGTGCGATGGGTGCGGCAGTGGCCCGACCCCCCTTCTGGACGTCAAGATCTTGCAGAAGCTGCTCACCTGCGACCAGGAGAAGCCCTGGCTGCACGTCGCCGGCTGGGCTGACTTCGATTACACCTTCCGCTCCACCGGAACCGGCATCACCCCCGTCGCCCCCGTGATGAACCGGTTCGGCGACGAGTTCCTCACCCGGCAGCTCGGCATCTACCTGTTCAAGCCCCTGGACGAGACGAAGCTCTCCTGGGGCTTCAACGCCATCTTCATCGGCGGCGCCGACGCCTCGTTCCTCACGCCCGTCACGGGCGGCTGGCCGAACAACAACCCCCGCTTCGGCTCGGACTTCACAGACCTGAACGTGACCGCCCACCTGCCCATCCTGACAGACGGCGGCGTGGACATCAAGGCCGGCCGGCAGACGACCGTCCTGGGGCCGATGGGCGCCCTGCCGTGGCAGCGCTACTTCGACTCGAGCGACTACGCCTGGTACAACATGGAAGAGGGCCGCTATACGGGCGTGTCGGCCGTGTGGCACATCTCGAAGCGGCTGGACTGGTACAACGGCGTCGAGTTCGGCTGGGGCTCGTTCTTTGACACCAGCTCCAGCGGAGTGGATTACATCACCCAGATCACCTACTGGCTCGACGAGGAGGCCAAGAACACCAAGGTGTGGACGACGGTCTTGACCGGACCCGTGTCGGAGGTCAGCAACGAAAACACGACGGTCCTGGAACTGGGCTTCCAGCACAACTGGAGCAAGTGCGTCTACCAGATCATCGATTCGCAAATGGTCTGGTCCAAGGCGCCGGTCTTCGGCCCGGTCAAGCCCGGCTACAACGAAGACGCCTATGACGTCTACACCTACATCGGTCGCCACATGTCCAAGACCCTGGACATCAACAGCCGGTTCGAGTGGTACGACGACGAGGGCGGGCTGGGCTATCCGGGCGGCTTTGGCAACGGCCGCGCCACGGATTACTATTCAGTGACCCTCGGCCCGGACTACCACCCGTACAAGTGGATCCAGTTCCGCCCCGAAATCCGTTACGACTACGCCACCGAGCCGAACTTCGGGTCGCAGATGGACAAGCGGAATCAGCTCAGCGTCACGGCGGAGGTGCTGTTCAAGTTCTGATTCATGGTCCGGAGGATCTTGTCCGGTTAGCCGCGACGCGCCAGTGGAGCGCTTCTCCCAAGCGCTCCACTGGCGCGTCGCGGCTAACCGGACCCTCTAATATGGACCTTGTATGAGAGTTCGGAGCCGCTTCCTCCGGCAGCCCGCGGCGCCAAGCAAGGGCTTGTCAGCCCTTGCTTGGCGCCGCAGGCTATCGGCAACGCCCGCAATGCCTCGAATCTAGGCACATCGCCCGCATTTGCGCAGCACCCCATCCCATGTCCGCCGCGTCCAATTGCCGGAAGTTCTTCATTCGATTGATTTTGTGCTAATCCCTCATTTCGGCCCAGCGTTTGCAGTGTCGCGGTTGCATTGCGAATACTTCCGTTCGCTTGATAAGACGCCCCACGCCCTTCGCGGCGTCGTGCGTCTTCTTCAAGCTTGTGAGTCGCCAACACCGTGTGGGTGATCTCTCCCCCCTTATGCGCGTGTGAGCGAGATTGATTTGATGCACCCTCTGGGCTTGCCGCCCAATCTCGACCTTGCGAGCCTCTCGCGCCTCTACCGACGGGGCGATCTGGCTCCTCGCGACGTCGTGGGCCGCCTGCTGGAGAAGATCCAGACCTACCCCGACCGGAGCGTCTGGATCGACCTTTTTCCTCCCGACGAGATCTACCGGCAGGCGGAGGAGGTCGCCGCCCGCCGCGCGGCCGGGGCAAACCTCCCCCTTTACGGCGCGCCCTTCGCCGTGAAAGACAACATCGACGTGGCCGGCCGCCCCACGACGGCGGCCTGCCCCGCCTTCGCCTACACCCCCGAGCGGACGGCCCCCGTGGTCGGGCGTCTGCGGGACGCCGGGGCCGTGTTGATCGGAAAAACGAACCTCGACCAGTTCGCCTGCGGATTGGCGGGCGATCGCAGCCCTTACGGGGCGTGCCGGAACGTGTTCGACCCCGATTACATTTCCGGCGGGTCGAGTTCCGGGTCGGCCGTGGCCGTCGCCGCCGGGCTGGTCGCCTTCGCCCTCGGGACCGACACGGCCGGGTCGGGCCGCGTCCCGGCGGGTTGCAACAACATCGTCGGTTTGAAGCCGACGGCCGGCCGGCTCCCGACGGAAGGCGTCGTTCCGGCCTGCCGTTCCCTCGACTGCGTTTCGATCTTCGCCCTGCGAACCGACGACGCCCACGCGATTTTCCGGATCGGCGTCGGCGACCAGGCGCGGGGCGAGGCGCCTGTCGGTCGGGTCGGGCTGGAAAGCCTGACCTATGCCGTCCCCGCGGACGCCGACCTGGAATTTCACGGCGACGACAACCAGGCGGCCCTCTTCCGCCGGGCGGTTGCCGACCTCGGACGGCTCGCGGGGTCGCGCCCGTTGCGGATCGGGTTGGAACCGTATCTGGAGGTTTCCACGCTGCTGTACGAGGGGCCGTGGGTCGCGGAACGGATGGCCGTGCTGGACGACTTCTTGCGCGACCACTCGTCCGATGTCCATCCGGCGACGCGCGCCGTCCTCGCCCGCGGCGCCGACTACAGCGCGGCGGACGCTTTCAGGGCCATGCACCGGCTTCAGGAACTGCGGCCGCGCTGCCTGGAGATATTTGAACGGGCGGAAGTCCTTGTGGTCCCGACGCTGCCGGCCCTGCCCACGCTGGCCGACGTCGAGGCCGACTCCTTGGAATGGAGTC
Organism: uncultured Planctomycetaceae bacterium; assembly: GCA_963813925.1. Classification (GTDB taxonomy): domain Bacteria; phylum Planctomycetota; class Planctomycetia; order Gemmatales; family Gemmataceae; genus UBA4732. The sequence goes on along the minus strand of CAWFBG010000011.1, from coordinate 10,080 downwards.
GGCGGCTCGGGAAGTACACGAACTTCGTGAACCTGTTGGGCTTGGCGGCGCTGGCGATACCCGCGGGGTTCGGCCCCCAGGGGCTGCCGGGAGGGATCACCCTGATCGGCCCCGCCGGCTCCGAACGGCGCCTTTGCGAGATCGGCATGGTCTGGCAGCGACGGGCCGGGTTGCCGCTCGGCGCCTCCAAAACGGCCCTCCCCGCGGAAGAGGAGCCTCCCCGAATGGAACCGACGCGACCCGCGGAGAAAGGCATGGCCCGCCTGGCGGTCGCTGGCGCGCACCTGAGCGACCAGCCCCTGCACAAGGAACTGCTGCGCACCGGGGCGCGTTTCGTGCGCGCCTGCCGCACCGCGCCGTTGTACCGCTTCGTCGCCTTGATGGACCTGAAACCGCCGCGGCCGGGCCTGTTGCGGGACGAGAGCCGGGCCGGCGCCGTGACGGTCGAGATTTACGACCTGCCCCTGGCCGGCTTCGGCGAACTGGTCCTTTCGGTGGCGCCGCCGTTGGCCATCGGCACGGTGAAACTGGAAGACGGCGAGGCGGTCAAGGGTTTTTTGTGTGAGTCCTTCGCCGCCGCCCGCGGCCGCGACATCACCGACTTCGGAGGATGGGTCGCGTTCCGCGAAGCGTCCCGGTGATAGACGTTTCCGCGGAAGCACCGAAGCACGCCCGGGCGGCGCCTCGCGTTGGGGCCGGCCCTTTACTCGTTGCGTTTTCTCTGGAATGGCGCGAAGATTCCCCGAAAGGAACACCTGTGAAAACACTCTCTCGGACCCTTCTTTTCGCAATCCCCGTGCTGGGCCTGTCGGCGTTGCTGACGGCCGGCCTGGTCGGCTGCGGCCCCGGAGGCACCGGTGGAACGAACGCCTCCGGCGGCGGCCCCTTGACGGTCGGCTTCATCTACGTGGGGCCGAAGGACGACTACGGCTACAATCAGGCCCACGCCGAGGGGGCGGCGGCCGTCAAGAAGATGGACGGCGTCAAGGTCCTTGAGGTGGAGAAGGTCCCCGAAACCGTCGACGTCCAGAAGACCATGAAGAGCATGATCGAGGACGACGACGCCAAGCTGCTCTTCCCCACGTCCTTCGGCTACTTCGACCCGCACGTGCTGACGGTGGCCAAGGAATACCCCAATGTCATGTTCCTCCACTGCGGCGGCCTGTGGAACAAAGACAAGCACCCGATGAACGTCGGCAGTTACTTCGGCTACATCGACGAGTGTGAATATCTTTCTGGCATCGTGGCGGGCTACGCCACCAAGTCCAAGAAGCTCGGCTTCATCGCCGCCAAGCCGATCCCGCAGGTCCGCCGGAACATCAACGCCTTCACCATGGGCGCCCGCAGCGTCGATCCGTCCATCACCTGCACAGTGATCTTCACCGGCGACTGGTCCATGCCGGTCAAGGAGTCCCAGGCCGCCACGAGCCTGATCGACCAGGGCGTGGACGTCCTCACCTGCCACGTGGACAGCCCCAAGGTGGTGATCGAGACGGCCGAGCGGCGCGGGATCCACTGCTGCGGCTACCACACCAGCCAGGCGGTCCTCGCCCCCAAGGGCTACCTGACCGGGGCGGAGTGGAACTGGGCGAAGGTCTACACCGATTACGTCAACGAGGTCAAGGCCGGCAAGAAGGTCCCGAACATGCTGCGCGGCGGTCTGAAGGAACAGATCGTCAAGATGTCGCCCTATGGCGCGGACGTGAGCGAGGAAGCGAAGAAGAAGGCAGACGACATCAAGGCCAAGATAATCGACGGGTCTTTTCTGATCTATAAAGGGCCTCTCAAGGACAACAAGGGCAATGAAGTCATCGCGGCGGGCAAGAGCTACCCGCAAACCGACATCAAGCTCGAGAGCATGGATTACCTCGTGGAGGGGGCGATCGGCGAGTAGTAGGTGTGGTGGATGGTGGATGGAGAAGGCAACAAACCCTGGCCCCTCTTCTCCATCCACCTGATGAGTTTTGACGACCAAGATCGGTAAGCCGTAGCCGCGTTGGCCAGAACGCGGGTCGGAGTTCACCCGCGTTCTGGCGAACGCGGCTACCGAACTTGAACGCGGGTCGGAGTTCACCCGCGTTCTGGCGAACGCGGCTACCGAACTTGCCCGTCAAATTCCATTAGAGGGCGGCGTATGAACGGGCGTCAGTTCCTGGAAACCCTGGCGATCACCCTGGCGTCCCTGTTGACGTCGTTGGTCCTGTTCGGCGTCTTCATGATGCTGTTCGCGCGGGTGAATCCCGTCGAACTGTATTACTGGATGTACCGGGGCGGTTTCGGCACGAAATCGGCATGGGAGGACGCCCTGACCCGGGCTTCTCCCCTCATTCTGACGGCCCTCTGCACCGCCTTGCCCGCCCGACTGGGCATCATCAACATCGGCGGCGAGGGCGCCCTGGTGCTCGGCGGCCTGGCGGCCGTGGCCGGCGGGCTGCTGGCCCAGGCCGCGCCGGCGCCGGTGATCTGGCTGGTGATGGCGCTCGCCGGCATGGCCGCCGGCGGGCTGGTGATCGCCTTCATCGGCTTCCTGCAATACTGGCGCGGCGTCAACGCCACCATTTCCAGCTTGCTGATGGTCTACGTCGTGATCGGCGTCTTCTCCTTCATCGTGGAAGGGCCGATGCGCGACCCGGCCAGCCTCAACAAGCCTTCCACCTACCCGATCCCCGCGTCGGCCATGATCGGCTCGATGCCGTTTCTCCCCGTCCACGTCCATTGGGGTCTGGCCCTCGGCGTCGTCGCCTGCCTGCTGGCCTACGTCCTCATGGACCACAGCACCTTCGGTTTCTCGGTGCGGATGGCGGGGGGGAACGTCCGCGCGGCCCAGGTCGCCGGTCTGCCGGTGGGCCGGCTCATCATGGTCACCTGCCTTCTGGGCGGGGCGGCGGCGGGACTGGCGGGCATGGTGGAGATTGCCGCGGTGCAGGGGCAGGCCAACGCCACCCTCATCGCCGGCTACGGCTTCACGGGGATCCTCGTTTCGTTCATCGCCCGCCACCACCCGCTGGGGATCATGCCGGCCGCCCTCCTCTTCGGTGGGTTGGGCGCGTCCGGGGCCGTGCTGCAACGGCACCTCAACGTGCCGGACGCCTCGGTGCAAGTCCTCATGGGGATCATCTTCGTCACGATTCTGTCTTTCGAGACCTTGTACGGGCGTCTTCGGCTGTTCCTTCCCGTCGAGGTAAAGGGGGCGTTGGCCCGATGAGTACACCAACCGCGGACCTCGGACTGTGGGGCGGCCTGGCCGTCGCCGTCTTCGGCGGCGCCCTCCGCGTCGGCACGCCGTTCGTCTACGTCAGCCTGGGCGAGTGCATCACGGAAAAATCCGGCCGGGTCAACCTCGGCCTGGAAGGGACGCTGGTGATGGGCGCCATGATGGGCTACGCCGTCAGCTATCTGACGTGGCACTACCTTGGGATTCCCGATTTCTTGGCCCCCTGGCTGGGCGTCCTGGCCGCGGCCGCGGCGGGCGCGCTGCTCGGCGCCCTCCATGCGGTCATCTGCAACCTCCCGCGCGTCAACTCCGTCGCGGTCGGCATCGCCATGATGATCTTCGGCATGGGCCTGGCGTTTTACCTGGGCAAGCCGTTCATCCAGCCCGCCGCCCCGCAGTTGCCGGCCATCGACTTCGGCTTCTGGTCCTCCAGCGAGCCGCTGCGGGCCGCCCTCAAAGTCAACGTGCTGTTCCTGATCGGCCTCGCCCTGGCGCCGTTGCTCTGGTGGGTGTTCAAAAACACCCGTTGGGGTTTGATCCTGCGCGTGGCCGGGGAGAGCGAGGACTCCGCGGCCGCGATGGGTTACTCGACTTCGCGGATCCGGATCGTCGCCACCGCCGCGGGCGGCGCTTTGGCGGGGATCGGCGGCAGCTACCTGTCGCTCTACTTCCCCGGCGCGTGGACCGAGCAGATTTCTTCCGGCCAGGGACTGATGGCCGTGGCCCTGGTCATCTTCGCCCGCTGGGACCCGATCCGTTGCCTGCTCGCGTCCCTGCTGTTCGGGGCGGTCGGTTCGCTCGGGCTGGCGCTTCAGGGCGAACATCTGGCCTCGGCCTCGACCGGCTACCTGTGGAACGTGACGCCCTACGTGCTGACGCTGTTCATCATGATTCTGACCTCGTCGCGCGCCGGGCCATGATCGGCGCCCCCGCCGAACTGGGGCGGGTGCGCCTCTAAGGTGGATGGTGGATGGAAAAGAATACAAATTCGGTAGCCGCGTTCGCCAGAACGCGGGTGAACTCCAAATTCGGTAGCCGCGTTCGCCAGAACGCGGGTGAACTCCAGATTCGGTAGCCGCGTTCGCCAGAACGCGGGTGAACTCCGACCCGCGTTCTGGCGAACGCGGCTACGGCTTACCGATCTTGGTCGTCAAGACTCATTAGAGAGACAATGAAGAGCATGAATGCGACCCACGTCAAGGCGAACCCTTACCCCTGGCCGTACCAGGGGGACTTGCGCCCGTCCAACACGGCGCTGATCGTCATTGACATGCAAACGGATTTTTGCGGTCGGGGCGGCTATGTGGACAAAATGGGCTACGATTTGTCGCTGACGCGCACGCCGGTCCAGCCGATCGGCCGCGTCCTGGCCGCGATGCGGGCCAAGGGCTACCATGTGCTGCATACCCGCGAAGGCCACAGGCCCGACCTGGCCGACCTGCCGCCCAACAAGCGCTGGCGCTCCCGCCGCCTCGGGGCGGGCATCGGCGACCTGGGACCATGCGGCCGCATTCTCGTGCGCGGCGAACCGGGCTGGGACATCATTCCCGAGTTGGCCCCCCGGCCCGGCGAGCCGATCATCGACAAGCCGGGCAAGGGGTCCTTCTACGCCACCGACCTCGACCTGGTGTTGCGCCGCCTGGGCGTGGAAAACCTGATCCTGAGCGGGATCACGACGGACGTGTGCGTACACACGACCATGCGGGAGGCCAACGACCGCGGCTTCGAGTGCCTGCTGCTCGAGGACTGCTGCGGGGCCACCGACCACGGGAATCACCTGGCCGCCCTGAAGATGGTGACCATGCAGGGCGGCGTGTTCGGCGCCGTCGCCCCTTCCGAGGCGCTTTTGGAGGTCCTGCCCTCATGACCGCTGACATCGTCCGGGCCGCCGATCTGACGGGCGTTCAGTCCGACGCGCCGACCGCGGTCGTCGGCATGACGATCAAGGTGGACACCGCGCCGCCGCCGTTGATCGAGGTCCGCAATATCTCCAAGCGCTTCGGGTCGCTGCAAGCGCTGTCGGACGTGTCGTTGACCCTGCGGCCCGGGACCTTCCGGGCGCTGCTGGGCGAGAACGGCGCCGGCAAAAGCACCCTCGTGAAATGCGTCATGGGCACCTACCACGCCGACTCCGGGTCGGTGCGGGTGGGGCAGAGCGCGGTCGAACTGACCAACCCGCGGCAGGCCCACTCGCTCGGCATCGGCATGGTCTACCAGCACTTCACGCTGGTCGAAAACATGACCGTGGTCGAGAACATGGTGCTGGCCCGCGGCCACGTCCCGGCCGTCGTGAACTGGAAGGCCGAAACGGAGGAACTGTCGTCGTTCATGGGCCAGATGCCGTTCCGGGTGGACCCGACGGCCGTGGTCCGCAACCTGTCGGCGGGAGAAAAACAGAAAGTCGAGATCCTCAAACAACTCTATTTCAAGCGGAAGGTGCTGATCCTGGACGAACCGACCTCGGTCCTCACGCCGGACGAGGCCGACGAGGTCCTCGGCATGTTGCGGTCCCTTTGCACCCAGGGACTTATCAGCGTGCTGATGATCTCGCACAAGTTCCGCGAAGTGATGGCCTTCTGCGACGACATCACGGTGCTGCGCCACGGCAAGTTCGTCGGCGAGGGGTCGGTGCGCGACCTGGAGCCGAAAGAGATGGCCCGCATGATGATGGGCACTGCCACGCCGCCCGCGCAGGCCGCCCGCAGCCCCGTCCCCGACGACGCCTCCCGCGATCCTCGGCTGGTGATCCGCGACCTCCTCGCCGCCAACGAGACCGGCGTCCTCGCCCTGCGCGGCATGTCGCTGGAAGTCCGCCCTTATGAGATCGTCGGCATCGCCGGCGTGTCGGGCAACGGGCAGCGGCAGCTGGTGCAAGTGTTGGCCGGCCAGCGGGCGAAGACGGGCGGGGCGATCACGGTCCACGGCGAGGAGTATGGGGCCTCGCGCGACGAGATCCGCCGGCACCATTTCCACGTCCTGCCGGAGATGCCGCTGCAGAACGCCTGCGTGCCCCTTATGACGACCGGCGAAAACCTCGCCTTCCGCAATTTCGACCGCCCCACCATGACCTGGGGGCGTCGTTCGTCAGCCCGGCTTCCATCCGACGCCGGGCCGTGGAACTCATCGGCCGCTATCGCATCCAGCCGCCCTGGCACTCCGTCCGCATCGGCAACCTTTCGGGCGGCAACATCCAGCGCGCGGTGCTGGCCCGCGAACTGGGCGAGGACGTCCACGTCCTGATCGCGGCCAACCCCTGCTTCGGCCTCGATTTTCATTCGGTCGCCGAGATCCGGTCGCAGATCATGGAGGCGCGGAACCGCGGGGCGGCGGTGCTGCTCGTCTCGGAAGACCTGGACGAGATTCTGGAGCTTGCGGATCGTATTCTGGTAATATCCGGCGGCAAGATCGTCCACGAGACCGCGCCAGGACGCCGACCGCCAGGTCATCGGGCGCCACATGGCCGGCCATTGAGTTTGCCGCGCGAGGAGTCACCCATGCCGACCATTGCGGCCCAGCCCTACGACTACGCCTTCGAGCCGGCGCGGCTGGCGCTGGTGATTATCGACATGCAGCGCGACTTCCTCGAACCCGGCGGTTTCGGGGCCGCGCTGGGGAACGACGTGGGTCTGCTGGCGCCGATCGTGCCGACGGTGGGGCGGCTGCTGAACGCGTTCCGTGAACTCGGCCTCACGGTCGTCCACACCAAGGAGTGCCACCGCCCGGACCTGTCCGATTGCCCCCCGGCCAAACGTGAGCGCGGCCACGGTTCGCTGCGCATAGGCGACCGGGGGCCGATGGGACGCATCCTGGTGGACGGGGAGCCGGGCTGTGATTTCGTCCCGGCGCTGCGGCCGGCGCCGGGAGAAGTCGTCATCGCCAAGCCCGGCAAAGGCTCCTTCCACGCCACGCCGCTGCAAAAGGAGCTACAGGCCCGCCGCATCACTCATATGCTGATTACCGGCGTCACGACCAAGGTGTGCGTGCAGACCACCATGCGCGAGGCGAACGACCGCGGTTACGAGTGCCTGCTGGTCGAGGACGGCACCGAAAGCTATTTTCCCGAGTTCAAAAAGGCGACTTTGGAGATGGTTCGCACCCAGGGCGGCATCGTGGGCTGGACGGCGAAGGCGGAGCAGGTGCTGGCCGCCCTCCGTTGACGCTAACTTTGGGCGAGCGGCCGGCGTAAGCCGGCCGGTTTGGCCCGCACCAGCCGGCTTACGCCGGCCGCTCGCCATTGACGAAGAAGACTTCGCCCGATCGTTTGAGAGCGCCCTTGCTCGGTGCAAGCGCCACATGCTTCGCCCGCGGCGGTACCAGGGTTTCGCCGCTCATTCGCAGACCTGATCCGCACCTAAAGTGGAGGTATTGAGTGAAGACCAATCGCAAGCAACTCTCGCCCAGCGGCATCAACCGCCGGCAGTTCCTCAAGAACACCGGCCTGACCCTGGCGGCCGCCCAGGCCTTTTCGCCCTTCATTCTCTCCGGATGTGGGCCGGCCGGCTCCGGCGGCTCGTCGGGCAACACCATCAAGGTGGGCATCCTCCATTCGTTGACGGGCACGATGGCCATCAGCGAATCGTCGCTCAAGGACTCGGAGCGGATGGCCATCGACGAGATCAACGCCGCGGGCGGCCTCCTCGGCAAGAAGATCGAGCCGATCGTCGAAGACGCGGAGTCGAAGTTCACCGACGTCTTTCCGGAGAAGGCCAAGAAGCTCCTTCTCAAGGACAAGGTCCCGGTGGTGTTCGGCTGCTGGACGTCGGTCAGCCGTAAAAACGTGCTGCCGGTCTTCGAGGAAAACAACGGCCTGCTCTTCTACCCCGTGCAGTACGAGGGCAACGAGTGGTCCAAGAACGTCGTCTACACCGGGGCGGCGCCGAACCAGCAGATCTTGCCGGCGGTCAAGTGGCTGCTGAGCAAGGACGGCGGCGAGAAGAAGAAATTCTACCTGCTGGGGTCGGATTACGTCTTCCCCCGCACCGCCAACCTGATCATCATCAAATACCTGGAGTCCAAGGGCATCACGCCGGTGGCCGAGAAGTACACGCCGCTGGGCCATCTGGAATACCAGAACATCGTCCAGGACATCATTGCGGCAAAACCGGACATGATCTTCAGCACGATCAACGGCGACAGCAACGTCAACTTCTACAACGAGCTGGCGGCCCAGGGCATCACCGCGGACAAGATCCCGGTCGTCGCCGTCAGCGTCGGCGAGGACGAGCTGCGCGGCCTCGACCCAGCCAAGGTCAAGGGGCACCTCGCCGCCTGGAACTACTTCCAGAGCATCGACACCCCCGTCAACAAGGAGTTCGTCAAGAAGTTCAAGGCGAAGTATGGGGCCGACCGCGTCACCGACGACCCGATCGAGGCGGCCTACTTCGCGGTCTACTTCTGGAAGCTGGCCGTCGAGAAGGCCGGCTCCACCGACGTGGACAAGGTGCGCGACGCCATCGTGCATGGCAGCGGCGAGGGCATCGAGTTCGACGCCCCCGAGGGCAAGGTCCGCCTCGACCCCAAGACGCAGCACACCTACAAGTACTTCCGCATGGGCAAGATCCGCGACGACAAGCAGTTCGACATCATCTACACCACCGACCTCATCGCCCCCGACCCCTACCCGCAGATCGCCTTCCCGGGTTGGCACGTCGATTGGACCAAGGGCGGCCTGACCAAGGGCGAGGAGGTGAAGGTGAAGTAAATCCCCCGCGGGGGGCGGGCCGGCCCGCCCCCCGCGCGTTAGAGCTGGCGGACAAGAGTACGAAGCGTCGAACGGCCACTAACCCAAAGCGCAAGCGAGGGAGTAGTTTTGAACCGTCTCCCTCGCTCGCGCTTCGGGTTGGTATGCTTGTCGTCCGCCAGCCCCTCGAAATGGTTTCAAGACCGGCCCGCACCCCCGCGAGCAATCCATGGATATTACCGACCTGAGTTCGGGTCTTTCCAACAGCCTCAGCCTCGGCTCCATCCTCATCCTCACCGCGCTGGGCCTGGCCATCACCTTCGGCGTGATGCGCGTCATCAACATGGCCCACGGCGAGATGATGATGCTCGGCGCCTACACGGCCGTGGCAATCACCGACCCGCTCTACCACATCGGTCTGAACCTGTACGTCGCCATCCCCGCCTCGTTCCTGGTGGTCGCCCTCGTCGGCTATCTCCTGGAGGTCAGCCTGATCCGGTTCCTGTACGACCGGCCGCTCGACACGCTGCTGGCGACCTGGGGGGTCGGCATGATCTTGCAGCAGGTCGTCCTGCTGCGTTCGGCGCCGACCTGCAGCCGATGCACTTGCCCGAGGAGCTGCAAGGCGGCTGGGCCGTCGGCGGCCTCACCATCCCCGTCTACCGCGTGTTCATCGTCGGCGTCACGCTGCTCTGCCTGCTGGCCGTCTACCTGTGGTTCTTCAAGACCTCGTTCGGCCTGAAGATCCGCGCCGTGGTCCAGAACCGGCCGATGGCCGCCGCCCTGGGGATCAACACCCGCTGGGTCGATTCGCTGACGTTCGCCTTCGCCAGCGGCCTGGCCGGCGTGGCCGGCTGCATCCTCGCCTACCTGTACACCGTCAAGTACAACATGGGCAACGATTACATTGTCGAGGCGTTCATGGTGGTGATCCTCGGCGGCGTGGGTCAGCTCTTGGGGACGGTCGGCGGCGGCGCCCTCATCGGCACGGCGGACAGCCTCGTGGAAAAGGTCCTGGGCAACGCCTCCCTGGCCAAGGTGGTGGTGTTGCTGGCGGTGATCGTGTTCATCCAGTTCCGTCCTTCCGGCCTGTTCGCAACCAAGGAGCGGAGCTATGACTGAGGCGATTTCCCCGAAATCGGGCACCCCGGACCCTCATCCCAACCCTCCCCCACCCGCGGGGGAA
>CAWFBG010000010.1:0-221167 GCA_963813925.1 uncultured Planctomycetaceae bacterium | reverse complement strand
GCGGCGGTCAGCCGGCGGTCGATGTCGTCGGCGTGGGCGACGACGCCGTCGTAGAGGCCGAGGAACAACGGCTTCCGCGGGCCAGGTAGGGGACCCGGTGGCCGGCGCCCCGAAGTCGGTGACGGCCTCGCGGCCGACGCCGGGGTTGAGGTCGCGCTGCACCAGCCGTTGCAGGGCCACTTCTTCTGGCCCTCGAACGTCGCATCATGGCGGATGGTCCTCTTAGGTCAGGGTAGCGATTCCTCACGGCGCGGCCAAGCGCTGGCGGCGGCGTTCTGATACAATGGGGCGCATCCCCTCGTCGCTTCGGAGGCCGGCCATGAACACGCCGTTTCCGGGCATGGACCCGTACCTGGAGCACCCGGCCCTGTGGCCGGGCGTCCACAACGGCCTCATCGCGGCCTTGGCCGCCCAGCTCCAGCCGCTGCTGACGCCGCACTACGTCGCCGCCATCGAACAGCGCGTGTACATCGAAGGCACGCGCCGCCGGCGCGTCCCCGACGTACATGTGGAAAGGGTCCGAAACGGGATGGGGGGAACGGCCGTCGCCCAGGCGGTGATCGACACCCCCTTGGTGCTGGAAATCGATCCCCTGCAGATCGACGAATGGACCATCACGTCCTCGACCGCTACCGGGACATGAAGGTCGTGACCGTCATTGAGGTCGTCAGTCCCGCCAACAAGGCTCACGGCCCCGGGCGGCGCTCCTACCGGCGAAACAGCGCGAGGTCCGGGCGGCGAATGCCATCTCGTTGAGATCGACTTGGTCCGGCGCGGCCGCCACGTGGTGAGCGTCCCGGAAGTACACGTTCGGGAAGCGGCCGACTATGACTACCTGGGCTTGCGTGAACCGCTGGCCCCGGCGGCGGCGGTTTGAACTCTAGGAGGCGCCTCCGTGAGAGGCTGCCTCGAATCGGCCTTCCCCTGACCGAGCCGGACGCCGACGCGCCGCTGGACGTTCAGGCCGCACTCGAACAAACCTACCGGGACGGCGGATACGTGCTGCGCCTCCGCTATGATGAGCCGTGCGAGCCGCCGCTGGAGGCCGCCGACCAGCAGTGGGCCAACGAGCGCTGGGCCGCCCGGCCCACCCGGAATGGTTCCCCGAGCCGACGGCCCCGCCCGACAACGGCCCGTGAGTGGGACGGCAGCCGTGGGCCTGTCTGGTCGCCGCCCGCCGACGCCAAAATCCTCACCTATCTCCTTTTCTTCCAAACCCTTCCGTCGCACCGATTGCACTTGTTGGCGGGGCCGTCTTTCGCTAAAATGAAGGCATGTCGCAAGGGCCAACGGCGGAAGGAACCTGGACACCCATGCAGACGTGGGCCTTGTGGGTGGCGCTGCCGGAAAACCGCTCGGCGCTGGCCGCCGTCCAGAGCGTCGCCGACTGCGTTTGCGGCCGTCAACCGCGCCGCGCCGTCAACCCGCTCTTTCTGCACGGCCCCGCCGGCGTCGGCAAGACGCATCTCGTCGCCGGACTCGCCGCCCGCGTTGCCGAGCGTCGGCCCGGTCTGTCGGTCGTGATCCTCACGGCCGGCGACTTCGACCGCGATCCCGCCGACCTCAGGGCGGAACTGGCCGCCGCCCGCCAGGCCGATCTGGTCGCCGTCGAGGACGTGCATCGGCTGTCCGCCGCGGCCGTGGAAGCCGTGGTTCAGCTGGTGGACCGCGCCCTGGCCCGACAGATTCAGCTGGTCTTCACTTCGGCCGTGGGGCCGGCCCGGCTGGAACGGTTGCCCGCCCGCCTCACCAGCCGCCTGGCGGGCGGGCTGATCGTCGGCCTGGAGACGCTGGGGCCGGCCAGCCGACTGGACTTCCTCAAGGATCGCGTCGCCCGCAAAGGTTTCCTCGCCGACCCGGCCGTCCTCGACTGGCTGGCCGTCTCCATCGGCGGCAGCGGCCGGGAGCTGGCCGGCGCCGTCAGCCGTCTGGAGACGCTGACGCGGCTGCTCGGCCGGCCGGCCGCACTGGACGACGTGACCGAGTCCTTCCGCCCCGACGCCGACGCCCATCGGCTGACCGTGGAACGCATCGCCCAGGGCGTCGGCCGGTATTTCCGCGTCGAGCCGCGTCAGTTGCAGGGCCGCGACCGCTCGCGCCACGCCCTGTTGCCCCGGCAGGTCGGCATGTACCTCGCCCGCCGCCTGACGGACCTGTCGCTGGGACAGATCGGCGCCTACTTCGGCGGCCGCGACCACAGCACCGTCCTGCACGCCTGTCGCAAGGTCGAGCAGGCCTTGGCCGACGACCTCGCCCTGTCCGGCGCCGTGCGGCAACTCCAGGCGGACCTGGTATGAATCAACGGTTACAAGAATGGTTGCTGTTGGATTGTTGGGTTTGGGGTACTTTGGGTGCCATGCTTTCGCGGATCCCGTCGGCATGTGAAAACCATCCCGATCACCGCGAAAGCATGATGCGGTCGGGGACGCCATCATGCTTTCGCGGTGATCCCGACCTGACGCCGTTTCTGACCGGATCCGCGAAAGCATGGCACCCTAATCCCCATCCAATCCCGGAGGCCCCGAAGCGTCCGAATCAAGGTGGAAATCCCGTCGCGCCTTCGGCGAAGGGCCGTCGCCGGGCGTCGCGCATTTTTTGTCATTCGCAGGGTGATGCGTGGCGACCGGAAATGCGCGACGCCCAACGACAGGAGCGCGGCCGGGGCGCGACACGATTTCCACAGCGGGCTTGTCGGCGCAGATGATTGGAGCAAAACGAGAAGCAACGATTTCCTTGACGCCGTCAACGGAAAGTCGCTTCACCTGAATAGTGCTACTGGGGATAAAGAAGGATCTGATTGATTGGATTGGAAACCAGGCAGGGCGTGAGCGCATCGCTCACCCTTGAACTCAGGGAGGGCGAACATGCGAGCGCGTTGCCGTCGGGAAGGATTGCTGTCCGCGTGCCAGTTGGCCAGCGCGGCGTTGCCGGCGCGGGAGGTCAAGCCGATCCTGCGCAACCTCAAGGCCGTGGCCGGCGACGGCCGTTGCACCCTCATGGGCACCGACCTCGAAGTCGGCATTCGCCTCGACGTGCAAGGGCTGACCATCGAGGAGCCAGGCGAGGCCATCCTGCCCGCCGCGCGGCTGATCGCCATCCTCCGCGAGGCCACCGACGAGGAGCTGAGCATCGAGGCCGACCAGACGGCCTGCATCGTGCGCGGGCCGACCCTGGAATTTGAGATGCCCGGCGAAGACCCGGCCCAGTTTCCCGAATGGCCGACCTTCACGGACGAGAAGTACCACGAGATTTCGGCCGGCAGTCTGCGCGAGATGATCCGGCGGACGTTGTTCGCCGTGGCCGACGAGACCGGCCGCTACTCGATGACCGGCGTACTCTGGGACATGGACGGCGACGCGACGCGGCTGGTCGGCAGCGACGGCTACCGGCTGGCGCTGGCGCAGGGCACGGCCACGGCCCACGGCGGCCACACCACCAAGGGCCAGCAGCCGGTGGTCCCGACCAAGGCCATGAGTCTGCTGGAGCGCAACCTCCAGGACGACCCGGAGGAGGCGGTGAAGATTTGTCTGCGGCCCAACGACGTGTTGTTCCGCACCGAGCGGGCGGTGCTTTACAGCCGACTGGTGGAGGGGCGTTATCCGGATTATCGACAGATCTTCCCGAAGAAGCCGGCCGTGAAGGCGACGGTGGCGGCGGCGCCGTTGTTGTCGGCGGTGAAGCAGGCGGCCGTCATGGTGGACAACGAGACGAAGCGCGTGGCCTTCCACTTCGGCAAAAACAAGCTGACGCTGGAGGCCCAGGGGGCGACGACGGGCCGGTCGAAGGTGGAGCTGCCGGTCGGCTACGAGGGCAAGCCGATGGACGTGGGCTTCAACCCGCAATACCTGGTGGAGATGCTCAAGGTGGTGGCGCCGGACGCCGAGCTGGCGCTGGACCTGATCGACGCCGAGACGCCGGTTTTGATTCATTGCGGGTCGGATTATTCGTATTTGGTGGTGCCGATCAGCCTGAAGGCGGGGCCGGGGTGAACGCTCCTCGGCGAGCGGCCGGCGTAAGCCGGCTGGTGTAGCATTGCGCAGCAGGACGGGCGACGCATCGGGGCGCTATGCCATACCAGCCGGCTTACGCCGGCCGCTCCCCCGGCCGTTGGAGAAATCATGGCCATTCACCGCGACCCGGCCCCCCGTGGCCCAGAGAACCTGGGCGAGATCCTGGCCCGGCTGTTCACGGCCCGCGGCTGGGGCCGCCGTCAGGGCCGACTCCATCTGGAAAAGGCCTGGGCCGAGGCGGCCGGCCCCGACTTCGCCGCCCAGACGCGCGTCGCCGCCCTGCGCCGCGGCGTCCTGGAGGTGGTGGTCGGCAACGCCGTCGTGTTGCAGGAATTGGCCCACTTTCACAAGCGCCGGCTGCTGGAACAGCTCCGCGGCCGGCTGCCCAACACCCCCATAACCGACCTGCGCTTCTGCGCCGGCCCGGTGGGGTGAAACGACTAAACGCTATTCCCGGTCCCAGAAATGTGTGATCGGGCGGAGAGGATTGCGATGAGCGACGAACCCATTGCCACGATCGACGCCGAACGGACGCAGGAGGAGCAGGCGATCGCCCACGCCGCCTCGGAACAGTACGACCCCAGCAGCGTGGACGTGCTGCGCGACTTCGAGCACATCCGCCAGCGGCCGGGCATGTACATCGGCGACACCGGAACGAAGGGGTTGCACCATCTCGTCTACGAATTGGTCGCCAACAGCGTGGACGAGGCGCTGGCCGGCTTTTGCCGTCACATCAACGTCCGCATTAACCTCGATGGCAGCCTGAGCGTGGCCGACGACGGCCGCGGCATCCCGGTGGACGAGCACCCCAAGGAGAAGCTGCCGACGCTCCAGGTGGTGATGACGATGGTCGGCGCCGGCGCCAAGTTCGGCAAGGGCACCTACAAGGTGTCGGCCGGATTGCACGGCATGGGCGCCAAGGCGGTGACGGCCCTGAGCGAATGGACCGAGGCCCAGGTGCAGCGCAACGGCCGCACCTACATGCAGGAATACGAGCGCGGCAAGGCCGTCAGCCCGGTGCGCGACATCGGCGCCTCCAAACGCACCGGCACGCTGGTCAAGTTCAAGCCCGACCCGGAAATCTTCCACGAAGTCACCTTCGACTACGACACCCTGGAGGACCGTCTGCGCGAATTGGCCTTCCTCAACAAGGGGCTGACGCTGTCGCTGCACGACGAGCGCACCGGCAAGGAGGAGGTGTTCAAGGCCGACGGCGGCCTGGCCGAGTTCGTCAAGTACATTAACCGCACGGAAGATCCGCTTCATCCGCCGATCCACATCGAAAAGACCGTGGACCAGGTGGCGGTGGAGGTCTCCATGCAGTACACGCGCGGCGAGGAGGAGCGCAACCGCTGCTACACCAACAACGCCTTCAACTCGATCGGCGGCACGCACCTGAGCGGCTTCCGCACGGCGCTGACGAGGACGCTCAATTCCTACGGCGCCAAGGCGGAGCTTTTTAAGAACGTATCGCCGGTCGGCGAGGACTTCCGCGAGGGTCTGACGGTCGTCATCAGCGTGCAGGTGCCGGAGCCGCAGTTCGACTCGCAGGAGAAGAAGCGGCTGAACAACCTGGAGGTCGAGGGCATCGTCGCCGGCGTGGTGTCGGAGCACCTGGGCAAGTTCCTGGAAGAGAACCCCAAGGTGGCGCAGACGATCGTCAAGAAGGTGGCGCTGGCGGCCGAGGCGCGCGAGGCGGCCACCAAGGCGAAGAAGGCGTTGCGGGACCGCAAAAGCATCCTTTCGGGCGGCGGCCTGCCTGGCAAGTTGTTCGACTGCACCAGCCGCGAGCGCGACGAGGCGGAGCTGTTCCTGGTGGAGGGCGATTCGGCCGGCGGTTCGGCCGAGAGCGGCCGCGACCGCAAGTTTCAGGCCATCCTGCCGCTGCGCGGCAAGCCGCTCAACGTCGAAAAGGCCCGGCTGGAGAACCTCCTCAACAACGCCGAGATCACCAGCCTGATTTCCGCCATCGGCGTGGACATCGGCAACACCGAGGACACCGTGAAATTGCGCTACGGCAAGGTGGTGATCCTGACCGACGCCGACGTGGACGGCCAGCACATCCGGACGCTGTTGTTGACGTTCTTCTACCGGCAGATGGCGAAGCTGGTGGCCGACGGCCGGATTTACGTGGCCCGGCCACCGCTGTACCGGGTGAAGCAGAAGAAGGATGTGCGTTTCGTGGCCACGGCCGAGGAGATGAACGGCGAACTGATGTCGCGCGGCCTGAAGAGCGCCCGGCTGACGATCCTGCCGCCGCCCGGAACGGACGGCGCCCGCGCGTGGTGCAGGGCGAGGAACTGGCGGCCTTGGTGAAGGTGATGGGCAAGCTGGACGACGCCCTGACGATTGTGGAGCGGCTGGGGTTGAATCTGGCGGAGCGGCTGCCGCAGGTGGACGCGCGCGGCCTGCCGATGTACGGCATGACGTTCCGCGGCCGGGACGAATGGTTCCATACGCCGGAGGAGCGCGACGAGTTCGTGCGGCGGAAGGCGGCGGAGCTGGGCCACGACCTGGTGGTGGGCGACGAGCCGCGTCAGGCCGACGGCCAGGGGAACGGCGAGGAGCGTTATTATCCGAAGGAATTGCACAAGGCGCGGGAGGTGAACCGCGGCCTGGAGGAGTTGCGGCGATTCGGGCTGGCGCCGTCGGACCTGTTGCCTCCGGCGCGGCTGGCGGGCCGGGAGCCGGCGCCGCGACTGATCTTGGAGGCCGGCGACCAGCGGCGGCTGCTGCCGCACCTGCGCGAACTGGTCGGCGAGATCCGCCGGCTGGGCGAGCGCGGCATGGAGGTGACGCGCTTCAAGGGTTTGGGCGAAATGAACCCCGAAGAGCTGTGGGAGACGACGCTCGACCCGGAGACGCGGACGCTGATGCGCGTGCAGCTGGAGGACGTGCAGAAGGCGGACGAACTGTTCCGGACGCTGATGGGCGAGAAGGTGGAGCCGCGCAAGGAGTTCATCCAGAAGTACGCGCTGGAGGTCAAGGAGATCGATTATCACGGGGCGTGAGTCATCGCCAGGAGGTAAGAGTTATGATGGATCTGGTATTGAACGTATCTCGTCTGAACCTCTGGTACAGCCAGAAACTGGTCGCGGATGTGCCGGAGGAGCAGATGTGCGCTCAACCGGTTCCCGGCCGGGTGATGAACCACGCGGCCTTCGTGCTGGGCCACCTCGCCTGGGCGGCCGGCGACGTGGCGTTCGGCCTCCTGGGTCTGCCGCCGACCTGCCCCGAAGGCTGGAAGGAACTGTTCGGCCAGGGCGCGACGCCGTCGTCCGACCGTTCGCGCTACCCGTCGAAGGCGGTGTTGCTCCAGAAGCTGGAGGAGGCGCACGCCCGTCTGGCGGACTTCGTGACGAAGGCCACGCCGGAGACGCTGGCGCAACCGGCCCCGGAACGGGCGCGGCGCGCTTCCCGACGGTGGGCGCCATGCTGGTCGGCCTGATGACGGCGCACGAGGCGAGCCACAACGGCCAGCTGTCGGCATGGCGGCGGGCGATGGGGCTGCCGCCGGTGTTTTGAGGCGCAAATGGCCGGCGATGCCGCCGCTCGATTTTCCTGAAAGTGGCTGTTTTCTTGTTCAGGAAAATGAGCTATAATAGGAAAGCAGTTATGCATCGACGTGTAAAGTGCGTTGACGCAGACTGATTTCCCAAAAGAGTTCATTTTCCTGATCGAGAAAATGGCTGAATTCAAGAAAATACCGACGCAAGCTGAGCTGTTTGCCGCGCTGCGAAAAGGCGAAGTCTCATTCCCCCCATTTTCCCTTACGCTGCAGCCGGAACAGGAACGCAACTCGCAGGGAGAGCGATCGGACGCCGTCCTTGAGTTGGGTTGGAACGGGCAGAGCCGCCTGTTCGTGGTCGAGTACAAGTCCGTCTCGACTCCCGCAATGGTCCAGGCGGCCGCGGATCGCGTCCGCCGACTCAGCCGGCCGCCACTGCTGTGGCCGATGGTCCTTTTCCCCTACCTGTCCGAAGAGCGGCTGCAAGAACTGGAACGCGAGGGGATCAGCGGCATCGACCTGTGCGGCAACGGCGTCGTTGCCGTGCCGGGCGAGTGGCTCGCGTCGCGCACGGGCCGGCCAAACCTATACCCGCAATCTTTTCCGATCAAGAATGTCTTTCGCGGGGCGAGTTCCCTCGTCGCCCGCGTGTTTCTGCTGCGCCCCACCTACGGAGCGGTCGGCGAAATTCGCGAGGAAATCGAACGCCTCGGAGGGGCCGTCGCCCTCTCGACCGTCTCCAAGGTGCTCGCTCGCCTGGAGGAGGAGTTGATCGTGGGCCGCCAAAGCGGGGAGATCCGGCTGTTGCAGCCGGAAAAGCTCCTCCAGCGCCTGGTCGAGAACTACCGGCCCCCAGAGATTGCCCGGCGGATTGTCGGCAAGAGCCTCATCCCGCCCGAGGGGCTGCTATTGAAGCAGTCCGATCGGGCGGGCGAAAGCGGTGTATCCCTGGTGCTCACAGGCGCCTCTTCGGTTCGCTTTTATGCCTCAATGGCGCAGGAGGATATGCTGTCCGTCTACTGCTCAGACGCGGCCGGCTTATTAAAATGCCTGGGGTCCGACTTCCGGGAGCAGGAGCGCTTTGCAAACCTCGAATTGCTCGAAACCCCCGATGAGCTGGTCTACTTAGACCGGAGACTATGTGTTTGGGCGTCCCCGCTTCAAACCTACCTGGAACTCGCGACGGGCGGCAAACGCGAGCAAGAGACGGCGGAGCAACTCAAGCGCCTGCTATGGCGCGATCTCGCGAAAGCTCGCGCAGGGTGAAACCCATGACGCCTTCCAACGCGCCTGGCGACCCCACTCCGGCCCTTCTCGGCCCGCTATTTTGCAGCCTTCTCGACTTGTTCTATGAACTGCGCGAGGCCCCATCTCCCCTAACTATCGGCGGCGGCTTCGGCCTCTACCTGAAGCGCCGGCGCCTGGAACAGAGCGGCGAACGCACTCTGATCGACCCGGCCCTGTGGCCCGCCATCCGGTCCACCAACGATTTGGACATCCTCCTCCGCGCGGAAGTGTTGGCCGATGTCGGGCGCGTGCGGGCGCTGGCGGACATATTCGACCGCCTCGGTTACACGCCCATCAAAGGGGCGGAGTACATGCAATTCGTCCGGACGCTGGACTACGGCGGGCGTGCCCAGGACGTGAAAATCGACCTGCTGGTCGGCCCTTTCGGTTCTTTCAAGAATCGCCTGAAGACTTCAAAGCCTCCGCGCGTCCGGCCGAAGGCCGAAAAGAAGGGCCGGCTGCACGCCCACGAGACGCCCGAAGCGGTCGGCGTCGAGGACGAACCGCTGTCCATCCCGATCGAGGGCCAGCGCTCCACGGGCGAGGAATGCCAGGCTCACGTCTGCCTCCCGCAAGCTTTCCCCTACGCCCTCATGAAGCTGTTCGCCTTCCGCGACCGCAAGGACGATCCCGATCCGAGAAAGGACAAGGGCCGCCATCACGCCCTCGACCTGTACGCCGTCGTCGCCATGATGACCGAGCCGGAGTACGACTTCGCGCGCCAGGCCCGCATCCGCCACGCCGACAACGACAAGGTGCGCGAGGCCGGAGAAATCGTCCGCCAGGACTTCGCCGGGCCGGAAAGCATCGGCGTGCTGCGGCTGCGCGAACACGCCCTTTTCAACGCGGCGATGGACCTCAAGACCTTCCTGAGTGTGTTGCAAGAAATCTTCGCCTAGAATTTCCTCGCTCGCACGCAGGGCTGCTATGGTTTCCCCGCCCGCGCCTCCAGCAACAACACCCAATCCCCATCCCACCCCGCCGGCGGCGACGCCGTCCACGAACCCACCGCGTCCGGCTTCACCGGCCCCATCTCCTCGCGCCGGCCGCTCACCGGGTCGAACGCGGACGCCGTGTAGTGCGCGTCCGCCTCCAATTTCCGCACCGTGACGGGCAGGGAACGCGGCATGTACACCACGCGCACCACCCCCGGTACGCCGGCCGCGTACGGAACCATGAACTCGTCGTGAAGGCCGGACTTCACCTGACGGCCCCACGGCCCCTCGCCGAACTTCGCCGCCACGCGCGCCTTCTGCCATTTGCTGTCGTCAAAATCCACCTTTCGCCAGCCGTCCGCCTTGTCGCGCGAACAGCGCCAGGCGCCGTCGGAACGAACCGTCGCTTTCGCGTCCCCCGCCAGCACGATTTCCAGGTCGCATGCCAAACCGGCCGGGTTGGCGTCCTTGGGGCCGGGGGCGTTCTCGCCGCGCACCGCCAGCACGTTCTTGCCCGGCCGCAACAGCCTTGCGATATCGGTAAACTCCCTTCCCGTCATCCAGTCGGCGTGCGAACCGAGCAATTCGCCGTTCAGATACGCCGTGAACTTGTCATCGACCGTCAGGTGCAGCGCGGCTCGAACGACCGCCTCGCCCTCGGGCAGCTCGAACGACCGCCGGAAGTAGCGGGCCGCCACCGGGGCGTCCTTCGTCGGGTCGCCCTCGGGATACCAGATCCAGTCGCCCCAGGTGAAGCCGCCCGCCCCGCTCTCCCATGTCGCCCATTCGGGGTGCGGCGTAAACCGCTGCCACGGGTACTTCTCCAGCAGGCGTTTCGCCAGCCCCAGCTGCGCCGAACCCGGCAGTTTCATCGCCTCGTCCCAGGGGATGTGGCCGTAGTCGCCGCCATGCGGAGATTTGCCATACGGTTTATCCTTACGGTTGAGCTGCCATATGCCGTTGGCGCCGTAGGTGTGGCCGGCCGCGCCGGACGTCATGCACGCCCAGAACATCAGCCGCGGCGCCGCCGTCGGGATGCCGCCCCCCGGTGCGTTGGCCCCCAGCGCCTCGTAACAGACTTCGCCGTCCACCACCGGCATCGTCGGCTTGGCCGCATACGACGCCCGCACGGCCCGGACGGTCGGCGCCACGACCTCCTTGCCGCCGTGGCCGGTCTGGAGCATGTCGAAGTCGAGCAGGTTCTGGTCCTTGAAGAGGGCGCGGCCGCTCAACGGCGGCAGGCCGGTCGGATGCACCGTCACGAGGCGGCCGAAGCCGTCGATTTTGCGGATATAGCGGATCACCTTTTCCCAATCCGCCGTCTGCTTCTCGCCGCCGAAGGGAAAACCCTTGTCGAGGTAGTAGGGTAGGTTGACCTCGCCGGCCGCGCACCAGACCACCGGCAAGGCGCCATATCGCGCTACCAAATAGCGCCAGTGCTTCTTCATCTTCTCGACGCCCAGCCAGGGGATGTGGTAGCCCCAGGCCCCGACGACGCAGGGGACGAAACCCTGGTCGGCGAGGTAAAACAGCCGTTCGTCCGCTTTATCGAAGTATTCGGGTCGGATATGACCGTAATCCTTAGTCCAGGGGAAGCCGGCCTCGTTGCGGCCGCGCGGGTCGAAGGCCGGCATGTCCGGGTAGAGGCCGGCCACGATCTGCACGACGTTGAACCCCTTGGCGCGGCGGTCGGCCGCCAGCGTCTTGAACTCGTCGGGCCAGTGCAGCCGTTCGCACAGGCCCATCCACCACGTATCGCCCAGCCAGAAGAACGGCGTCCCGTCGGCGTACTCGAAATGACGGCGATCGGCGGCGACGCGGATCGGGCCGTGCTTATAGAGGGGATTGTCGCCCTCGTAAGGCCGAATCTTGATCGCGCCGACGCGGCCGTTCAGCCCGGCGTCGTCGGGGTCGGAGCAGGTCGTGCGGTAGGAGTGGGCGCCGACCCGCGGCGAGGCGTAGCGCACTTTCCAAACGTCGCCGCCGGCCCAGAAGGCGGGGACGCGGACGGTTTTGCCGTCCGGGGCGGTGAAGGTCACGTCCAGCTCGACGGTGTTGAAGGGGTCGTCGTGCTTCTTCGCGGCCGTGAAGGCGATTTCGACGACGCGGTTGGCCTCGGCGGTGGGGACATTGTCGGCGCGGAGCGGCGCCAGAAAAACCAGGGCGGAGACGAGGGCGGCGGAGAGACGGCGGGGCATGGAAGGGTTCCTTGGTGGATGTCATGGCGAGAGGGGCGGGCGCCCTTGGCCCTGTCCGGCGCCCATCGGCCCAGGTGATGCGCCAGTTGGGAGACTGTTCCATTTTTATTGATGTGTGGGTGTTGATGCGTTCCGGGCTGGGCGTGAGGCGTGCGGCTGGCCCGCCGAATCGCGCGGTTCGGCCGGTTGGTCGCTGTCCTGTTCGCGGCGCGTGAGGGCAGAGTGGTATACCCGGTCCAATACGAAAGCGCCGGCGATCAAGGCTACCGCGGTCAAGCCGACTACCGCCCACGGCCGCTCGCCGTCGTACTCGGCGGCTAATGCGGCGACGCCCCCGATGATTGCCAGGACGATGCTCCACCCCAAGGCTCTCAGGAGTACGTTCGCAACTGAACTCACGGCCGCCCTCCTTTCCACCGACGATGCGAGAGATTAACGCGCCCCCATGCCCCATGTTCGCCGGGCCGGGGGCGTGGGTCAAGGGGGCGGCGGCACCGCCTTGTTTTGCGGGGCGGGCGTGAAAGCATGTCTGTTCCTGAAGTGCGGCAGGCACAGCCTGCCCTACAGGAATCGCCGGCTTTCCGTAGGGCAGGCTGTGCCTGCCGCCCCCTTCCGGAACAGACCCTTCCCCCCGTATTGGAGATAATTAAGATGAATTGACGCCGTTTGTTCCGACGGCGGCCGACGACCCGCGGCGCGCGTTGCGTTACTTCCGCACGATTTCCACGTCGAACACCAATTCCTGGTCCCCGGCCGCGTATTTCAGAAGGTCCGTGCCGTCCTTCCGCTCCAGGCCCTTGCACACCGCCGGCTTGCCGTCCACGGAGGCCGTGATCCCGACTCTCATCTTGTCGCCGAGCGTGCAGGAAAGCTTCTGGTTAGCCGCCAGGCCGGAGAACTCTTTCACGACCCCGGTGGAGAAGACCGGCCCGCCGATGAAATGACGGACCGTCACGGCCGCCTTGTCCGGGCAGCGGACGACCCGGATGCGCACCTCCGCGCCGGCCGGCAGCTCCTCCGTGGTCGCATAGTATTGCGGCGGCGGGACGTGCTGGCCCGGCCTGCGGGCGAAGAACGGCCTCTCCTCCCACCGGGCGGGGGCGTCGGCGGCCAAGGCGGCGACCTGGGGCAGGACCAACAGCAAGGCCAGCGGAATTGCGGTTCTCATGGCTCGTCCTTTCGGGCGCGAGTGAATAATTCGCGTCCGTTACATTATGGCGACTGCTTTCGCGGCTTCCAGCGTCCCTTTTAACTTAGTATCAACTGGAAGCGAACGCCATCATATTGGCATTCGCCCGTAAGCGTTCACGGGCCGAGGGTGACAGCTGGTCAGATGCGGCGGCCGCAAAAGGCGGTGTGACGGACCGAAGCATCGAACTGCCCGGCGATAAACCGGGCGGCTGCGAATCAAGCGGCGACTCACGAAGCCCGAAACTGGCAGTTGAATGCGTCCGCGAAAAGCGCTTTCCCATTGGGTGCTGCGAAATGTGGGGTGCTGTTTTTGTTGGGCCACAGGGCGGCTCTCCGGGAAAGAACCGCGGCAAGTCTCCGTCCCGGTCGCCGCCTGGAAGCCACTCGTGACGCCGGCTGCGCCGATATCCTGACCGGCCTGCCAGTGGATTCCGGCGGGAGCTGGAAAGAGGCGGCCGAACTCCTCGGGCAGGGGCCGACTTCGACGGGTGTTCGGATCGATGGTGACGAGGGTGACGGTCGCGTCGGCCGCCACGGCACCGTCCATCTGTTCGATCCGCTGAGCGAAGGCGAAGCTCGTGCGACCCCGGCGCTCCGGCCGGGTGATGATGCGCAGCCGGTCCCCCTGGCGGCACGCTCGCCGGAGGTTGAGGTTGATATTCACCACGACGGTGATCGCCCCCAGCCCGCGCAGACGGTCGTAAGCGAAGCCGTGACTGTCGTACCATTCCTCGCGGCCCCACTCCAGGTACTCGACGAACTTCGCGTTGTTCACGTGGCCGTTGACGTCGATCTCGGTGCAGCGGACCACGGTCTCCAGGACGACTTCAATCCGCCCTCCTTCACTGTAGGCTCGATTCCCGTCTTCCATCGATCCACCTCCCGGCTGCCAACCACGCCGACACGGACAAGTTGTCCTTCAGGTGGCGGCAGGAGACGGAGCGCCCCTACGGCCTAGACGACGTAGTGGCGGACGCCGGCCGCCCACTGTTTCAGCTCACCCCGGAAGTCCGGGTGAGCGACGCTGATGAGCAGCGCTGCTCGCTCCCGGAGCGTCTTGCCGTGCAGGTTGACCGCCCCGTATTCGGTGACGACCCAGTGGACATGCCCTCGCGTGGTCACCACCCCACTGCCCGCCGCCAGCTCCGGCACGAAGCGGGAAACCGCCCCGCCCTTAGCCGTGCTCGGCAGCGCGATGACGGCCCGTCCCCCGCGGGAGAGCGCCGCCCCCCGGATGAAGTCCATCTGCCCGCCGATGCCCGAGTAGATCCGGTGCCCGAACGAGTCGGCGCACACCTGGCCGGTCAGGTCCAGCTGGATCGCCGAGTTGATGGCGGTCGCCCGGTCGTTCTTCCGAATCAGGCTGGTGTCGTTGGTCCGGTCGCAGGGGTGGAACTCGACTACGGGGTTGTCGTCCACGAAGTCGAACACCTTCCGCGAGCCGTTCACGAAGGTGGTGACGATCCGGCCGGGGTGGACCGCCTTGAGCCGGTTGGTGACGGCCCCGGCCTCGAAGAGGTCCACCACTCCGTCGGAGAACATCTCCGTGTGGATTCCGAGGTCTCGCTTCCCCTTCAGCCGGGCGAGGACGGCGCCGGGAATGGCCCCGATCCCCAGCTGCAGGCACGCGCCGTCCTCCACCAGCCCCGCCACCTGGTCCGCGATGCGGCCGACCTCGGGCGTTTCCGCCTCCGCGATGCGCTCGGGGAGCGGGCGGTCGCTGTGCAGGAAGGCGGTCACCCGGTCGAGCGGGACGACCGTGTGCCCGTGCGTCCGCGGCATGCGCTCGTTGATCTCCGCCAGAACGACGGCTGCCGATTCGGCGGCGGCCAGGGCCGCGTCGCAGGAAGTCCCAAGCGTACACAGCCCGTGCCGATCCGGGGGGGAGAGCTGGAGGATGGCCACGTCCAAGTGGATCTGGCCGGAGGCGAACAGGTGGGGGACGTCGGACAGGAACACGGGGACGAAGTCGGCCCGGCCCTCGGCCACCGCCTGGCGGAGCGGGGGGCCGGTGAACAGGGACACGGCCCGGAAGGCGGCTTCCATCCCGGGGGCGACGTAGGGGGCCTCGCCCTCGGTGTGCAGGTGGACGACGCGGACGTTCTCCAGGTCCGTGCGTGCGGCCAGGGCCTCGATCAGGGGGTGGGGGGTGGCCGCCGCGCCGTGCAGGAACACGGTCATGCCGCTGCGGATGGGCGTCACCGCCTCGGCGGGGGATACGGCTCGGGTCGTCCAGTCGCCGGGCATGAATCACCTCGGGGAAGGGGCGGGTCCGGGCGGCGACCCTTCCGGCGGTCCACGGATCGCAGTCCGGCGGGATTCGGGCCTGCGCATCGCCTGCCTGTCCGTTCCCTCGGCCGGGATTAGCCCCTGGTTATAGAGGTACAACCGAGGCCGTGTCAACCCTGCCGCCGCCCCGAACCCGGCGCCCCTGTTTTGTCATCGGGCACCGTTGAATGGCCAGTTCAGAGGGCGTTAGGGCTAGCCGGCGTTACTTACTTCGTTCGTTTTTCCGGGGGAAAGAGAAGCACACATTACATGTCCTGTACTTGCGTGCTTCGGTCCGCATCGGCCTCATCAACCGGCGTCGGCGAATCGCCTCCGGCAGCACGGGCATTCGCCATCGCATCCCTTGAGGAGCGCCGAGAACGCGGTCGGCTGCGGGAGGGTCATGATCGCCTTGAACGCCAGGGGGGCGCGGTGCGCGTAGTGGCGGTAGGTGATGCCGCCGACCGAATGGCCGAGGATCTCAATCGACGACTCAGGCACGTGCTCGTCATAATACGTCGCACACGTCTTGCGGAGGTCCTTCAACTCCCAGGACTCATCCTCGCCCGTTTCGACATTTGCCCGCGGCTTGATGCCGGCGAGGCCGCAGAGTCGTTGGAAGCGGGCGTTCGGCCGTGCCCCGCCGCCGAGGAAGACGGGGTCGCCTGGGCGCAGGCTGTCCGGCATGATCGCCTTGAGATGTGCGTGAACGACGCGGTTCATCGGCCGGTAGAACGCCTTGCCCGTCTTCACCCTGCGGTAGAACAGCCACCCCCACGGCGACTGTTCCTTGACTTCACGGTCCGGCGATTGCCGACCCCACGACACGTGCCGCCAAAGGATGGGCTCGTGGAAGGGCGCGGCTTTCCAGACCGTGCCTGTATCGACGCCGTAGTTGAAGAACACGACGAGCGCGCTCCGCCAGTACCGCCCGATGGGAATGGGGCAGTCCCAGCCTCGCGGGCGTTCCATCATGTGGGTGGCGAAGTAGAGGGCGTTGATCTCCGCCTTGGTCAGGTAGTGCCGGCCGGCCACGTCGCGTTGCTCCCTGGGCTTGGGGAATCGCGGCGGCGACTCGATCAGCTCCTGCTCCCAGGCCCACGAAAGGACGGCGCGGAGGTGTTCGCGGGCCTTGTTCGCGGTGCGGCCGGGGTTGGTCCCCTCATCCGTGACGGCGCGTTCGTGGACCCAGTCCAGGAACTCGCGGACGTCCTTCCGCCGCAATCCCTCGACCGGTGCGCCGCGTCCCCATTGCTCCCACTTCCTGACGGTCGATGCGTACTCGTTGCGGGTCCCGCGCGACAAGGTCTTGGCACGCAAGTAATTCTCCACCGCCGTCTTGAAGGTCGTTTCCATCTCATCGGGTCCCCGCACCGCCGTTCCAAGGTTCGATGCCCTGCTGGTCCACAAGGTCTAACGCCTAAGCCTATCCGACGAATCGGGAGGCAAGAGGTCGCGCGGGGGAGGTTCCGATGCGCATTCGTGAAATCCGCATCGCAAAGAACGCGCGTATGGCGCCTTGGTCGATCGCAGCGAACGGCGCAAAGGGCTGGCACGGCGTTTCGGACCGAAGCTCTCCGCTCCCCTTTGTCCGTGTCCCCGGCTGAACTCTTCTTGTTCGCATTTCATTTGACGCCGTGTGACCGCTCGCTAATAATCGAATCCGGCCTTGCTACGCATACGTCAGACATCGCGCGGGGCCGCCATGACGTCGGGGCATGAGAATCCGAGGCGTTCCGGGCCGCCGGGCCGGCTCTTGCACGACCCGGTGAACGCCAAGGAGAACCCGAAGCTGCTCCGGCTCGCCTGCGGCACGCAGGACGGCCTGATGCCCGTCAGCCGGGGCGCTCCTGCTGAACCACGAACGAGGAGCGTACATGAACGCGTCGAACACGAGCCGCGGTGGATGGTTGCTCGCGATGGGCCTGGGAGCGGCCGTGGCCTGGGCGTCCGCCGGACCGCCCGGCCTGCTGGCCGCGGACGTGGAACCGGGGCGGCTGACGGTGAAGGTGGACCAGCCCGGCGTGAAGATCGGCCCGATGCACTTCGGGCTGATGACTGAGGAGATCAACCACTCGTACGACGGCGGGCTGTACGCCGAATTGGTCCGGAACCGGACCTTCAAGGACGACCCGAAAACTCCGGCCCACTGGTCGGTGGTCGCCGGCCCGGGCGCGGACGGGACCATCGCGCTGGACGGCGACAACCCGGTCAACGCCACGGCCCTGACGACCAGCCTGCGGCTGGAAATTGCCACGGCGGGCCCGGGGCAGCGCGTGGGGGTCGCCAACGAGGGCTACTGGGGCATCCCCGTGACGCCCAATACCCAATACCGGGCGTCGTTTTACGCCCGGGCCGGCGGGGGTTTCGACGGCCCGCTGACTGTGGCCATCGAGAGCAACGACGGCAAGACCACTGCGGTCTCCGCGAGCATTCCCGAGATCGACGCGAAATGGAAGAAGTACACCGCCACGCTCAAGACGGGGGACGTGACGGCCTCGAAGGACAACCGGCTGGTGATCTTTGCGACCGGGAAGACCGGGAAGGTCTGGCTGAGCCTCGTCTCGTTGTTCCCGCCTACCTACAACGACCGGCCCAACGGCAACCGCATCGACCTGATGCAGAAGCTGGCCGACCTGCGCCCGGCCTTCCTGCGCCTGCCCGGCGGCAACTACCTGGAGGGGAACACGATCCCGGAGCGCTTCGCGTGGAAGCAGACCATCCACGATCTGGAGCAGCGGCCGGGGCACCGCTGCCCGTGGGGCTACCGCTCCTCGGACGGGTTGGGGCTGCTGGAGTTCCTCGAATGGTGCGAGGACCTGAAGTGCGAGCCGGTGCTCGCGGTGTACGCGGGCTACTCCCTCCGGAGGGAGCGCGTGGAACCCGGAGAGAAGCTACAGCCGTTCGTGCAGGAGGCGCTGGACGAGATCGAGTACGCGACCGGCGCCGTGGAGACGACCTGGGGCAAGGAGCGAGCGGAGGACGGCCACAAGGAGCCGTTCAAGATCGAGTACGTGGAGGTCGGCAACGAAGACGCGTTCGACCGCTCCGGCAGCTACGACGGCCGCTTCGCCCAGTTCTACGACGCCATCAAGGCCAAGTACCCGGACCTGCAGGTCATCGCCACGGCGCCGGTCAAGAGCCGCAAGCCGGACGTGCTGGACGAGCACTTCTACCGAAGCGCCCGGGCGATGGAGCGGGACGTCCGCCACTACGACCGGTACGACCGGAACGGTCCGAAGGTCTTCGTGGGGGAATGGGCCACGAGGGAGGGGGACCCCACGCCGGACTTGAACGCGGCGCTGGGGGACGCGGCCTGGATGATCGGCATGGAGCGGAACGCGGACATCGTGATCATGCACTGCTACGCGCCGCTGCTGGTGAACGTCAGCCCGGGGGCCAAGCAATGGGCCACGGACCTGATCGGCTACGACGTCCAGAGCAGCTTCGGCTCGGCGTCCTATTACGCGCAAAAGATGTTCAGCCTGAACCGGGGCGACCGGGTGCTGCCGGTGGATCTAGTGCAGCAGGCGATTCCCGAGGACAGCCTGCCCATGCCGCAGGGCGGGGTCGGCGTGGGAACCTGGCGCACCCAGGCGGAGTTCAAGGATCTCAAGGTGACGCACGGCGACAAGGTGCTGTACCAGGCCGACTTCTCCAGGGGGCTGAGGGGCTGGCGTCGCGGCTCGGGCGAGTGGAAGGTCGAGGACGGGGCCCTGCGCCAGTCGAGCGACCGGGAGGATTGCCTGATCACGACCGGGAGCGAGGACTGGACCGATTACACCGTCAGGCTCAAGGCCCGGAAGATTGACGGGGCCGAAGGGTTCCGGGTGGTCGTCGATTTCCAGGACACGGGCAATTACACCTTGTGGAATGTCGGCGGATCGGACAACGCGCGGGCGGCGCTGGAGTTCGTGCGCGGCGGGAAAAAGGAAGCGCCGGACAAGGGCGCGCCGGTGACGGTGGAAAAGGGCCGCTGGTACGACGTCCGGGTTGAGGTGGAGGAGAGAAAGGTTCGCTGCTTCCTGGATGACAAGCTGGTAAGTGAGGGGACCAGCCCTCCGGCGGCGCCGGTCGGCCCGGTCTTCGCCTCGGCCAGCCGCGTCGAGGGGACGGGCGAGGTCATTCTGAAGGTGGTCAACACTTCACCCGGCGCCCAGAAGCTGGAGATCGATTTGCAGGGGGTCAAGGACGTGGAGAAGAGCGCGACGGCGGAGGTCCTTTCCGGCCAGCCCAGGGACGTCAACACGCTGGCCGAACCGGAGAAGGTGGCGCCGCGGCGCGTCAACATCGAGGGGGCAGGGCCGACGTTCGTACAGGACTTCCCGCCGTATTCCGTGAGCGTGATCCGGCTCAAAGCGAAGTGAGGCGCCGACTCTTGACCAGGAGCACCCGTTATGCGCCGCCGATCATTTGCGGACGGGCGTAGCGCGTCGCGCCTTCGGCTTCTCGGACTCGCGGTGCAGGCCCTGTTCGCGCCCGGCCAGCGCAGCCGAGCCGGCCGCGCCCGACCGGGCCTTTTTCCGGGATTACTGCACAAGCTGCCACAACGACGTGGACACCCGCGTCAACGGCACCGACGAACAGTACGTCAACCCCCTGGCGACCGAGGACGGCATCCCCGGCTATGCCGTGCAGTGGATCGAGATCGAAGGCCCGATCTACGACGACCCGGTCGGCGGGGCGGGCTATCGGCTGCTGTTCGACCAGTTGCGGCTGGCGCCGTCGGAGCACGCGGTGCTGGGCGTACCGCTGGAGGTCGGCCCGGCTCCGGCGACAGGCCGCGGCGGGCCGGGCGCTGGCCGTGGCGGCGTGCGCGAAGCCCCCTACGAGGTCGAGTCCGAGGCACCGCGGAAGGACGCCGAGCGGCTGTTGCGATCGCTCCTCAAGAAGGCGTATCGCAGGCCGGCGGCCGAGGCCGACGTGGAGCGGTTCCTGCATTCGATCCGGCGCGGCCCGCCGCTCATATCCTACCCGGAGCGACGGGGAGGGGAACGATGGGCAAGGTGCTGGTACTGTACGACTCGGCCAGCGGCAACACGGAGAAGATGGCGGGCCTGGTCGCCGAGGGGGCCGTGGGAATTCCCGGCATCGAGGTCCGGCTGCGCCGGGTCGAGGAGGCGGCGCCGGACGACGTGCTTTGGTGCGACGGACTGGCGCTGGGCAGCCCGACCAACATGGGCCTGCTGTCCTGGAAGATGAAGCAGTTCTGGGACGGGCCGATGGCTCCTCACTGGATGAAGGTGGACGGCAAGATCGCCTGCGCCTTCTCGTCATCGGGCGGCTGGGGCGGGGGCACGGAGCTGGCCTGCCAGTCGCTGCTCACCGTGCTGATGAACTTCGGCTTCCTGGTGTTCGGCGTGACGGACTACGCCAGCAAGCTGATGACGGCCCACTACGGCGCCGTTACCGCCCGCGAGCCGCGCGAGGAGGGCGCGCAGGCGGCCTGTCGGTTGCTGGGCAAGCGGCTGGCCGAGTGGGTCGCCGTGTTCTGCGACGGCCGCAGGGACCAGCACCCCCTCGACAAGTCGGACGTGCGCCTGCCGCCCGGTTGATTGGCCGCACGCATCAGCAGGTCGGGGAGGGACAGCGGGTGAGCTTCACCTTGCCCGCGCTGTCGGCGGGGGGGTGCTGACCATCAGCAGCAAGCCATGACGAGCAATTCCAGTTGCGTCTGGGAACAGCGCTGGCATCCCCTGCGGGAGGAGTGGGTGCTGTTCACCTCCCACCGCGGCGGCCGCCCCTGGATCGGCGACACGCACGCGCCGAGGGAAGACGCGCCGCCGTCCTACGACCCGACCTGCGCCCTGTGTCCTGGCAACAGGCGCATCAAGGGGGCGAACCCGCCCTACACCGGCGTGTACTGGTTCACCAACGACCTGCCGTGCTTCTCGGCGGAGGCTCCCGACGCGCCGGGTGGGGACGAATTCTATCAAACCCGCCCGGCGCGGGGCACGGCGGAAGTGGTTTGTTACCACCCCGACCACGGCAAGACCTTCGTGGACCTCAGCGACGAGGAGACGCGGGCCGTGGTGGACCTGTGGGCCGAGCGCTACGCGGTGCTGGGGGCCCGGCCCGAGGTGGATCACGTCTTGATCTTCGAGAACAAGGGCTCCCTGGTGGGCACCTCGAACCCGCACCCCCACTGCCAGATTTATGCGGGCAATATGGTCTACGGCTTCATCGCCCGCGAGGCGGCGAGCGGCCGGCAGTTCTTCCAGCGGACGGGGCGCTTCCTCGGCCAGGAGATCCTGCGGCGCGAGGCCGACGGGCCGCGGGTAGTGGCGGCCAACAACAGCTTCCTAGCCTGCGTGCCCTGGTTCGCGCGCTACGCCTACGAGGTCTTCATCTTGCCCCGACGTCAGGCCGCCTCCCTGGCCGACCTGACGGCCGCGGAGTGCGCCGACCTCGGCCTGATGATCCGCGAGGTCGCCGTCCGCTATGACAACCTCTGGCGCATGCCGATGCCTTACGTCATGGCCGTCCACCAGGCCCCCACGGACGGGGAGGACCACGGCGCATTCCCGTTCCACCTGGAGTTCCACCCGCCGCTGCGCAAGCCGGACACCATGAAGTACCTGGCCGGGCCGGAGGTCGGCGGCGGCTCCATGACGAATGAGTCCGATCCCGATGAAAAGGCGGCGGAGCTGCGGGCGGCCGCCGGCCCTCATTACAAGAGGGCGCCGTCATGACCCCGCGCCAGCTCCATCAGGTGCGCCGCCTGCTCTGCCGGCTGCAGGACGCCATCCGCGACGCGCTCCTGGCGGCCCAGGACTCGCGGGCGGCGGCCGACTTCGCCCGGGTCGCCTCGGTCACCGCCGCGGACACCATCTACCTGGTGGACCGGATCAGCGAGAAGGCGATCCTGGAATGGTTCGAGGCGCACTGGCCCGCTTCCTGGCCGGTGGAGCTGGTGATGGAGGGCCTGGAAGGCGAGGCGGTCACGTTCCCGCGCGGGACGCCGGTCGCCGGGACCATGTTCAGGTGCATCCTGGACCCGATCGACGGGACTCGCAACCTGATGTACGACAAGCGTTCGGCCTGGGCGCTGGCGGCCGTGGCGCCGCAGCGCGGCCGGAAGACGCACCTGGGCGACCTGGTTGTGGCGGCCATGACCGAGCTGCCGACGAGCAAGCAGTGGGCGGCCGACCAGGTCAGCGGGGTCCGGGGCTGCGGCCCCAAAGGCCTGGTCGCCGAACGGGTGGACGTGCGCGGGGGCGGGCGTTCCCGGCTGGCGCTGCGGCCGTCGCGGGCCGCCGACTTCAAGCACGGCTTCGCCTCACTGGCCCGCTTTTTCCCCGAGGGCAAGGCGCTGCTGGCCCAGCTTGAGGAGGGTCTGTGGGACGCCCTCTACGGTCTGGGAGGCAACTCCTCCCCGCTGGTCTTCGACGAGCAGTACATCACAACCGGGGGGCAGATTTACGAACTGCTGGTCGGCCACGACCGCATGTTGGGCGACCTGCGCCCGCCGGCGTACCGGAAGCTGGGCCTGGCGTCCCCGCTGGTGTGCCACCCTTATGACATCTGCACGGCGCTGCTGCTGCAGGAGGCGGGCGGGGTGGTGGAGGCGCCGGAGGGGAAGCCGCTGCGCGCGCCGCTGGACACGACCTCGCCAGTGGCGTGGATGGGGTACGCTAACCCCGGCCTAGCGCGCCAGGTCCGCCCCGTGCTGAAGCGGCTGATGAAGGAGCATTTCGGATGAGCACCCCGCGCTGGCAGGGAGAGGCCCCCGGCCGCCTTGACTTCCTGGGCGGCGTCGCCGACTACAGCGGCTCGCTGGTCTTGCAGACGCCCATCCAGGCCGTGACCCGCGTGACCCTTACGCCCCTCTCCGAACCGCGCCTTGAGCTGACCAGCGAACAGGAAGGCGCGGCCGTGCTGCCCCTGCCTCCCCACGCCCTCATGGAACGGGCCGGGGAAGTCGCGTTCCTGTGCGCCTGGCTGGATGAACACCGGGCCCCGCACTGGACCCGCTACCCCGTCGGCTGCTTCCTGTTGTTCTGTCAGGCCCAGCAATGGCGGCCGGCGGGTGGACTGCAATTCGCCATCGCCTCCGAGGTACCGGCGTCGATGGGGGTCAGCAGCAGCGCGGCCCTCGAAGTTGCCGCGCTCCGCGCCCTGGAGGAAATGTCGGGACGGCGTTTCCAGGGCACGGCCCTGGCGCGCCTGGCCCAGCGGGCGGAAAACGACCTGGTCGGGGCGCCGTGCGGGCTGATGGATCAGCTGGCGGCGTCGCACGGCGTTCGGGGCGCCCTGCTGCCGATCCTGTGCCGGCCCGACGTGCTGGACAAACCGGCGCCGCTGCCCGACGGCGCGGCGGCTGTCGGCTGGCCCAGCGGCGTGCGCCACGCCGTATCCGCTTCTCCCTATGCCGCGGCGCGGGCGGCCGCCTTCATGGGCAAGAAGATTTTGGAGGCGGCTCTGACGCGCCCGCTGGCCCACGTCACGGAATTAACGCCCTCAGAGGTCGCCGAGGCGGGCGGAACCGTTTTGCCCCCGGCCCTGCTCGGCCGGGACTTCCTGGCCAGCCACGGCGGGGTAGACGACCCCCTTTCCCGGATCGATCCCGCGCGCCTCTACCCGGTGCGGGCGGCCGTCCTCTTTCCCGTCGAGGAGAACCACCGATCCGCCCAGGCGGTCCGCCTGCTGCGCGGCGTCCGCCCGGACGACCGCCGCCGGACCCTGCAAGCCGTGGGCGAGCTGATGTACCATTCCCACGCCGGCTACGGCGCGATGGGCCTGGGCTGCCCGGAAACGGACGCCATGGTTTGGGCCGTGCGCGAGCGGGGGCCGGACCACGGCTTTTATGGGGCGCGGGTGAGCGGCGGCGGCAGCGGCGGGACCGTCGTGGTGCTCCTGGAGGCGGCCGCCTTGCCCGAACTCGAAAGACTGGCGGCGGACCCGTCCCTGGACGGCGTCCGGCCGGCCCCGTTGATCGTCTGACGTTTCGCGGCCGGCGACGCACCGATTGCCGCCGCAACCGG
Source organism: uncultured Planctomycetaceae bacterium (assembly GCA_963813925.1). GTDB lineage: Bacteria > Planctomycetota > Planctomycetia > Gemmatales > Gemmataceae > UBA4732. Next base: position 196,786 of record CAWFBG010000010.1, on the reverse strand, counting down.
CACTCTCCCCTGATCGCTGCCCATTCCGGTCTGCCGCTCGGCATGGCCCGGCGGGTCCCTTTCCCGTTCCGTTTCCCCGCCGGACGCTTCTCATCCATTTTTCATTTGGCAACGGGCTGACCTCTCGCTAGAGTAACGTGCGGATTTGCTACGTATACGTAAATCCTGTGGGGTCGTGATGACGTCGGGGCGTGAGATACCCAGGGCGCTGCGGGCCGCTTACCTGGCCCTGCACCGCCAGACCAACGACTGCTTCGCGAAGGACGGGGTGACGGCCGACCAGTTCGTGCTGCTCGCCGCCCTGGCGGACGCGGACGCGGTGACCCAGCAGGAGCTGGTCCGGCGGGTCGGCTCGGACCCCAACACGGTGCGGGCCATGCTCCTGCTGCTGGAGGGCCGCGCCCTCGTCGCCCGGGAGCGCCATCCCGCCGACGGCCGGGCGCGCTCCGTGACGTTGACGGCCAGGGGGCGGCAGGTTTTCACGAGGTTGTTGGCGAAGAGCGAACCGCTGCGGGTGCGGCTGCTGACCACCCTGCGGCCGGACGAGGCGACCGCTTTGGTGGAGCTGTTGCACCGCGTCGCCGAAGCGATGGCGCCGCACGCGAGCAACGGCGGCCGCGCGACCAGGCGAATGGGAGCAAAGAGATGAAGTTCATGAGACCATGGGGCGCGGAGCGCTGGGTCTGCGGCGCGCTGGCCGTTCTGCTCGTCTGCGCGCGGGCCTGTTCTTGCCGGCGGTCTCCCGCGCGGCGGACGACGGTTTCGCCGAGCCGGTCGCCGAGGGGCCGTTCAAGCCGGAATGGGACTCGCTGAAGCAGTACAAGTGCCCGGACTGGTTCCGGGACGCCAAGTTCGGCATCTGGGCCCACTGGTCCGCCCAGTGCGTGCCGGAGCAGGGCGACTGGTACGCCCGCCGGATGTACATCCAGGGCGACCCCGATTACCGCTACCAGTGCGACCATTACGGCCACCCGTCGAAGGTCGGTTTCAAAGACATCGACAACCTGTGGCACGCCGAGCACTGGGACCCGGAAAAGCTGATGGGGCTGTACAAGCGGGCCGGGGCCAAGTATTTCGTCGCCCTGGCCAACCACCACGACAACTTCGACTGCTACGACAGCAAGTATCAGCCGTGGAACTCCGTCAAGATCGGCCCCAAGAAGGACATCGTCGGCACGTGGGAGAAGGCGGCGCGGGACGCGGGGCTGCGCTTCGGCGTGACGGTTCATGCGGCCCGGGCCTGGAGCTGGTTCGAGCCGGCCCAGGGGGCCGACAAGGACGGCCCGCTCGCCGGCGTCCCCTACGACGGCAAGCTGACGAAGGCCGACGGCAAGGGGACCTGGTGGGAAGGGCTCGACCCCCAGGACCTGTATGCCCAAAACCACGCTCCGGGGCAAAAGCCGGACGCCGCCTACTGCACCAAGTTCTACAACCGCACGATCGATCTGATCAACAAGTATCACCCCGACCTGCTCTACTTCGACGACGACTACACCAACACCGGCCTGCCGCTGTACGACACGGATCCCACGGTCGGGCTGCGGATCGCCGCCCATTACTACAACTCCAATCGACGGCAGCACGCCGGCAAGCTGGAGGCGGTCCTCAACGCCAAGAAAGTCAGCCCGGACAAGCGCGGCTGCGTGGTGCTGGACATCGAGCGCGGCGACGCCCGCGACATCCAGCCGCAGCCGTGGCAGACCGACACCTGCATCGGCAACTGGCATTACGAGCGGGCGATCGCCGAGCGCCACGGCTACAAGAAGTCGGCCGCCGTCCTGCGCACGCTGGCCGACATTGTGAGCAAGAACGGCAACCTGCTCCTGAACATCCCGGTCCGCGGCGACGGCACGATCGACGACGATGAGGTGAAGTTTCTGGAAGAGATGGCGGCCTGGATGGACGTCAACGGCGAGGCCATTTTCGGCACGCGGCCGTGGGCCGCGTACGGCGAAGGGCCATCCACGACCGCGCAGGGAAAGGGAAGGCCCTTTAACGAGGGCAGGACGCGGTACACCGTGCAGGACCTGCGCTTCACCACAAAAGGAGACGCGCTCTACGCCATCGGCCTAATCTGGCCGGCGGACGGCGGCAAGGTGACCATCAAGTCCCTGGCGTCGGATTCGCCGCAGGTGAAGGGGGAGATCGGGGCCGTCCGCCTTCTCGGCCAGGACGCCCCGCTGGCCGCGACGAGGGACGCGAACGGGCTGACGGTCGAGGTGCCCGCGCCCAAGCCGGGGAGCGCCAACGCACCGTTTGTACTCAAGATAGCCCTGGGGCGCTGAAGCGACGCCCTCGGAGCTTTTTCGCCCATAGTTCGTCGAGGCCCTTCGGGCTGAGACGCGAGTCCGGCAACCTCGGGGGCCAAGGGTGGGAAAAGACATCCTTCGCCCCCTGTACACTTCGTCACAAGGGAGATTCTATGCACAAGGGGAACCTGTCCCGCCGCGGTTTCATGCAGCGGTCGCTGGCGGCGCTGACGTTCGGCGCCGGCCTGCCGGCCTGGTTCGCGCGCCAGGTGTTCGCCTCCGCCGACGACAAGAAGGCGCCGGACCAGCCCGGTGAGAAGATCCTGATGGGCGCCATCGGCATCGGCAGCCCGGCCAGCCGCCAGCTCGCCATTTACGGCGCCGCCAAGGGCCACAAGCACATCGAATACGTCGCCGCCTGTGACGTGGACAAGCGCCACCTCGACCGCGGCCTGGCCATCATGAAAAAGGACGGCTTCGACGCCAAGGGCTACTCCGACTTCCGCGAGCTGCTCGACAACCCCGCCATCCAGGCCGTCACCATCGCCGTGCCCGACCACTGGCACGCCCTCATTGCCATCGAGGCCATGCGCAAGAAGAAGGACGTCTACTGCGAGAAGCCGCTCACCCTCACCATCGACGAGGGCAAGGCCCTGGTCAAAGTCGCCAAAGACACCGGCCGGGTTTTCCAGGTCGGCAGCCAGCAGCGCAGCGAGTTCGGCGGCCGGTTCCGTCTGGCCTGCGAGCTGGTGCGGAACGGCCGCATCGGCAAGGTCAAACAGGTCGAGACGCGCGTCGGCGGCAACCCCACCTGCGCCCCGATCCCCAAGGTCGATGTGCCCGAAGGGCTGAACTGGGACTTCTGGCTCGGGCCGGCCCCGATGGCCGACTACGTGGAACGCAAGCGGGGCTACCGGATGGTCAACTGCCGGACGCCGTACGAGTTCCGCTGGTTCTACGAATACTCCGGCGGCAAGATGACCGACTGGGGCGCCCACCACAACGACATCGCCCAGTGGGGCCTCGGCATGGACGGAAGCGGACCCATCGCCGTCGAGGCCGAGGGGACCGAGCCGTCCAAGGACCCCAACGCCTACAACGTCCACCCGACCTTCAAGATCACCTACACCTACGCCACGGGCGCCAAGCTGATCTGCTCGAACACGACGCTGCCGGACGCGGTGGACGCCAAGGAGAAGGGCCACGACAACGGCGTGCTGTTCCTCGGCGAGGACGGCCGGTGGATCTTCGTCAACCGCGGCGTGATCACGGCCAGCGACAAGAAGCTGATCGACGAGCCGCCGGGCAAGGACTGGGCGGCCCTGCAGGACACGAAGAACGACCACATGGGCAACTTCCTGGAGGCCGTCCGCAAGGGCGACCCCAAGCTGTGCATCTGCACGCCGGAGGTCGGCCACCGTTCCGTGACCGTGTGCCACCTCGGCAACATCGCGCTGCGCTCCGGCAAGAAGCTGAAGTGGGACCCGGTCAAGGAGGAGTTCGACAACGCCGAGGCCAACAAGTGGCTGCGGCGCGAGATGCGGGCGCCGTGGAAGCTGAAGGCGTAAACGCGGCGTTTCTTACCGAGGTCCCGATTCAACCAGCAAGAGAGATCCATTGATGACCAGCCTATGCTTGGCAGGCCTGCTGCCGCTTCTTATGGCCGCGGCCCCCGATCAGCCGGAGGCGCCGAAACCCGACGAGGGCGTCCCCGCGCCCACCAACATTGCGGGCAAGACTTATCCCCGCATCCATGACGACCTGCGGGTGACCTTCCGCATCAAGGCGCCCGACGCCAACAAGGTCGAGTTCGCCTTCTTCACGCCCAAGCGCTACCCCGCCGAGAAGGACAAGGACGGCTCCTGGACCGCGACGACCGACCCGCAGGTTCCGGGGTTCCATTACTACCGGGTGTTCATCGACGGCGCGGAAGTCAGCGACCCGTCCAGCGAGGCTTTCTACGGCACCGGTAAGGAAACCAGCGGCATTGAGGTTCCGGAGAAGGGCGTCGATTACTACCTCCCCAAGGATGTGCCGCACGGCGAGGTCCGCGAGCGCTGGTATAAATCCGCGACGACCCAGGACTGGCGGCGCGCCTTCGTCTACACGCCGCCCGGCTACGATACGGACCGCAATACGCGGTATCCGGTGCTGTACCTGCAGCACGGCGCCGGCGAGGACGAGCGCGGCTGGTCGAATCAGGGACACATGGCCTTCATCATGGACAATCTGATCGCCGAGAAGCGGGCGAAGCCGATGATCGTGGTCATGGAGAAGGGCTACGCGCGGAAGGCCGGCGGGGCGCCGCCGACCCCGCCACAGCCGGGGGCGCCGCGCGATTTCAGTAAAGCCTTTTCCGCGTTCGAGGAGGTCATGGTCAAGGACCTGATCCCGATGATCGACGCGACCTACCGAACCATCCCCGACCGCGAGCACCGGGCGATGGCCGGGCTGTCCATGGGCGGCGGGCAGACGTTCCAGATCACGCTCGACCACCTCGACCTGTTCGCCTACATCGGCGGCTTCAGCGGGGCGGGCGGCGGCTTCGGCGGCGCCCCCGTGGACGTGAAGACGGCCCACCACGGCGTCATGGCCGACGCGGACGCCTTCAACAAGAAGGTGCATCTCGTCTGGATCGGCGTCGGCACGGCCGAGGGGCGGATGCACGACGGCATCAAGGGCTATCACGAGGCGCTGGACAAGGCCGGCATCAAGAACGTGTTCTATGAGTCGCCCGGCACGGCGCACGAGTGGCTGACGTGGCGCCGCTGCCTGCACGAGTTCGCCCCGCTGCTGTTCGTCGATGCGCCCACCGCCGCCCCCAAGGAGGACAAACCGGCCGCTGCCGCGCCGAAGGACGACGCCGCCGAGATTCCCGACCCGCCGGCCGGCTTCGACCAGGAGCGCAAGGACATTCCGCACGGGAAACTGGAAATGATTTCCTACGATTCGAAGTCGGTCGGCACGACGCGCCACATGCTGGTCTACACGCCGCCGGACTACTCCAAGGACAAGAAGTATCCGGTGCTGTACCTGTTGCACGGCATCGGCGGCGACGAGAACGAATGGAAGCGCGGGGGCAAGCCCAACGTCATCCTCGACAACCTGCTGGCCAACGGGAAGGTCGAGCCGATGATCGTGGTCATGCCTAACGGCCGGGCGCAGAAGGACGACCGGGCTAGGGGAAACGTCATGGCCTCGGCGCCGGCGTTCGCGGCCTTCGAGAAGGACCTGCTGAAAGACGTGATCCCGACGATCGAGGCAAAGTACTCGGTGCAGGCGGACCGCGAGCACCGGGCGCTGGCCGGCCTGTCCATGGGCGGCGGCCAGTCGCTCAACTTCGGCCTGGCGCACCTGGACACGTTCGCCTGGGTCGGCGCCTTCTCCGCGGCGCCCAACACGAAGAAGCCGGCGGACCTGGTTCCCGACCCGGCGGCCGCCAGGGAGAAGCTGAAGCTGCTCTGGATCGGCGTCGGCAACAAGGACAACCTGATGCGCATCAGCCGGGGCGTGCATGACTACCTGAAGGAAAAGGACGTGCCGCACGTCTACCGCGTGGACGGCAACGCCCACGACTTTACCGAGTGGAAGAACAACCTGTACCTGTTCTCTCAGCGCCTTTTCCGCTGACCGACCGTCGAAGTGGGGGCGGGCGGCAGGGATGCCGCCGCTCACGATCGTCTCACATGCGGCGGGTAAAATCCCCCTACGGAGGCACCCCATGCACCGGCCCCTGACCGCCCTCCTGCTCTCGGCCCTGGCCCTGCCGGTCCTGGCCGGCAACCGGCAAACCGCCGCCGACGACGGCCCGGCCGAGATGCTGCGACACGCCGTGAACGGCCGATTCCTCATCGGGACGGCGGTCATGTCCCGGCAGCTCGGCAACTCCGGGCTGGCGGAGCTGGTCGCGCGGCAGTTCGACTGCCTCACCGCCGAGAACGAGTTCAAGCCCCAGTCCCTGCAACCGCGGCCGGGCAAGTTCAACTTCGCCGCGGCGGACAAAATCGTCGATTTCGCCCGGCGCCACGACATGAAGGTGGTCGGGCACACCCTCTGCTGGCACAGCCAGACGCCCGCCTGGATGTTCCGGGGCGCGAACGGCGAGCCGCTGTCGCGCGAGGAAGCGCTGCGGAACCTCAAGGCCCACATCGACGGCGTCGTGGGCCACTTCAAGGGCAAGCTGGTCGGCTGGGACGTGGTCAACGAGGCGATCAGCGACGCGAAGGACAAGTACCTCCGCGACACGCCGGCGCAGCGCGCCATCGGCGACGACTACCTGGTCAAGGCCTTCGAGTTCGCGCACACGGCCGACCCCGACACCGAACTGTATTACAACGACTACGGCAACGAAGGCCCCGAGAAGCTCAAGAAGACGATCCGGCTCATCCGCGAGCTGAAGGACAAGGGCGTGCGCCTCGACGCGGTCGGGATCCAGTGCCACTTCCGGCTGGGGGATACCGACGCGCCGGAGCGGCTGGACAAGGCGATCAAAGCCTACGCCGACGAGGGCGTGAAGGTCATGCTCACGGAGTTGGACGTGGACGTCCTGCCGCGCCGGGGCCGTGGCGCCGGCGGGGCCGACCCCTACGCGCACGGCCTGCCGGCCGACGTGGCCGAGGCGCAGGCCCGCTTCTACAAGCGGATCTTCCAGGTCGTCCGAGGGCGCCCCAAGGTGGTGACGCGCGTCACCCTGTGGGGAGCGGAGGACGGAACGTCCTGGCTGAACGGCGGCTTTGGGGGACGCCGTACCAATTACCCACTGCTCTTTGACCGGGATCTTAAGCCCAAGCCCGCCGTCGGGGCCATACTGGACGCCCTGGCCGCGCCCTGACCGGACCGGCGATGACCGACAAACAGGAGAGAATTCCGATGCGGCGCACGGCACTGGGAATCCTGACGCTTTTGACGCTGCTGGCGCCGATGCGCGTCGCGGCCCAGGATAACGGGGACGGGACGTACACGAACCCGCCGCTCCACGCGGACTACCCGGACCCGGACATTATCCGCGTCGGCGACGACTTCTACTTCGTCTCGACCACGTTCGTGAACTCGCCCGGCCTGGTCATGCTGCATTCGAAGGACCTGGTCAACTGGGAAACGGTCGGGTACGTCATCGACCGCCTGGACGGCGATCGGAAGTACGACATGGTCGGCGGGACGGCCTACCGAGGCGGCGTCTTCGCCCCCTCGCTGCGTTATCACAAGGGGACCTTCTACGTCGCCGTGACGCCCAACGGGAAGCCCACCCGCATCTACTACGCCAAAGAAGTCCGCGGGCCGTGGAAGCGCCACGTGCTCGACGAATCGGCGTTCGATCCCGGGCTGTTCTTCGACGACGACGGCACGCCCTACATTTTCACGTCGGGCGGCTGGGACGGGCACGTCTCCCTCAAGACCCTCAGCCCGGAACTGGACAGGGTCGTCGCCGGCAAGAAGCTGTTCTACGTCAAGGGGATCGAGGGCAGCAAGGCGCTGAAGGTCAACGGGTGGTACTACCTGTTCAACTCCCTGCCGGCGCGGATGGCGCTGATGTGCTCGCGGGCGCGCCGGCTCGACGGGCCGTGGGAGACGATCCGGGTGCTCGACGACTCGAAGGGGGGCCACCAGGGGGCGATCGTCGATCTGCCGGACGGGAACTGGTACGGCTTCGTGATGCGCGACAGCGGCCCGATCGGGCGCATGACCAATATCTGCCCCGTCGAGTGGAAGGACAACTGGCCCGTGTGGGGCGAACCGGACAACCCCGGCCGCGTGCCGGCGACGGCCAAGAAGCCGATCGCGGGCCAGCCCGTGATCGCGCGGCCCACCTCGACCGACTTCGATGGGCCGCACCTGCCGCTCGACTGGCAGTGGAACCATAACCCCGACGACACGCGCTGGTCCCTGACCGATCGGCCCGGCTATCCTGCGCCTCAAGCCGACGGTCGCGCCGGACTTCTGGCGCGCGCGGAACTCGCTGACTCACAAGGGCTGGGGCCCGACGAGCTGCGCGGTCGCCAGGCTGGAGATAGCGCACCTCCAGCCGGGCGACGTGGCCGGCCTGGGGATGCTCGGCAAGTCGCTGGCGACGCTCGCGGTGCAACGGTCGGCCGACGGAAAGGCCAAACTGGTCCTCAGCACCGGGATCGAACACGACGGCGCGGTCGCCCCGAAGGCGTCGGCCGACATCGGCAAGGCTGAGGTGATCCATCTCGCCTTGCGGATGGACTTCACCCGCGGCAAGGGACGTTGCGGCTACAGCCCGGACGGCAAGAACTTCAGGGCCATCGGCGACGAGTTTCCCCTGATGTTTGATTGGCGGACGGGGACGTTCCAGGGAGAGCAGTACGCCCTCTTCTGTTACAACCCAAAGCCAAGCGAGGGCTGTCTGGATGTGGACAGCGTCCACTTTGAAAAGATTCAGCTGGCGGCGGCCCCATAGGAAGGACGGATGGTAGATTCTCATCGCCGGGTCTCCTTCCCGTCCGATGGGCCGGCGGCTGACCCATCACCCCCCATGCCGAAGGCAATCGTCATGAGAACGAAACTGGCCTCCGCCGTGCTCGCGGCGTCCTTCGTCGTCGCGGCCGCCGCGACCGTCCGGCGCAAGATCCGGATCCGAAATTCTACATCTTCCTCTGCTTCGGGCAGTCCAACATGGAGGGCTTTCCCGGGGTCGAGGAGCAGGACAAGGCCGAGGTCGGGCGCTTCAAGCTCCTGACGGCGGTCGACTTTCCGAAGCTGGATCGGAAGAAGGGCGAGTGGTACCCGGCCGTCCCTCCCTTGTGCCGGGGCTCGACCGGCCTCTGCCCGGCCGACGCCTTCGGCCGGACCCTGGTCGCCCACCTCCCCAGGGACGTCAAGGTGGGCGTCGTGAACGTTTCGGTCGCCGGGTGCAAGATCGAGCTGTTCGACAAGACGAACTACGAGACGTATGCCAAAACGGCCCCGGGGTGGATGACCGGCATCATCAAGGAGTACGGCGGAAACCCCTACGCGCGCCTGGTCGAGATGGGGAAGCTGGCTCAGACGGCGGGCGTCATTAAGGGAATCCTGTTGCACCAGGGGGAGTCGAACACCAACGACAAGGAATGGCCCGCGAAGGTGAAGGCCGTCTATGACAACCTGATCAAGGACCTGGACCTCAAGCCCGAGGACGTACCGCTGCTCGCGGGCGAAGTCGTCAACGCGGACCAGAACGGCGCCTGCGCGGGCATGAACAAGATCATCGCCAAACTGCCGAAATCGATCCCCAACGCCTACATCGTCTCCTCGGCCGGTTGCAAGGCCCGCCGCGACCACCTGCACTTCACTGCCGAGGGCTACCGGGAGCTGGGCAAGCGCTACGGGGAGAAGATGCTCTCGCTCCTGGGCTACGAGGTCGAGAAACCGAAGGAGCCTGAGACGCCAGGGCCGACGACCTATTGCAATCCGATTTCCCTGCCGGATTATCCGCTGGGCCGGCGGGCGCGGGACGTGACGGTGGGCGCGCCGGTCCCGCCGGACGACCCCCTGTGGCTGGTGGACAGGCAGCAGCAGTTCCGCGAGCTGGCGGACGTTTCGGTGCTGTGGCACGAGGGGGCGTGGTACATGTACCCCTCGGTGGACATGGCGTGGGTGAGCAAGGACGGCGGGGCGACCTGGCAACACCGCCCGCTGAACGTCCGCGACATTGGATACGCGCCGACGATCGTGAAGCACAAGGGGAAGTTCCTGCTGATGGCGTCGGAGTCGTCGGTGTACACGGCGGACGCGCCGCTGGGGCCGTTCAAGGAGATCGGCCCGATTAAGCTGCCCGAGGGGTTGCCGGCGCAAATCGACCCGATGCTGTTTTCAGACGACGACGGCCGGCTGTTTTACTACTGGGGCTGCACGCCGACGCAGGGGGTTTTCGGCGTGGAGCTGGATGTGGACGACCCGACGCGCGTGATCGGCAAGCCGGTCAAACTGATTGCCTTTGAGCCGGACAAATTCCCCTGGCAGCAGGTGGGCGACTGGAACGAGCAGCCTGCGCGGGGGTGGGTGGAAGGCACCTGGATGTTCAAGCGGAACGGAAAGTACTACCTGACGTATTCGGCGGCGGGGACGGAGAACCGGACGTACGCGATGGGCTGCGCCGCGAGCAAGTCGCCGCTGGGGCCGTTCGTGCCCCAGAAGAACAACCCGATTCTGCGCACGACGACCGGACTGATCACGGGTACGGGACACGGGTGCGTGGTGGAGGGCCCACACGACTCGCTGTGGGCGTTCTACACCGTGAGGGCGGCAGTGGTGCATGGGTTCGAGCGACGGCTGGGGATGGATCCGGCGTACATCGGGGAGGACGGGGAACTGCACGTCAACGGGGCCAGCTCGTTGCCGCAGCATCTGCCGACGGCGTCGAAGGGGGTCAAGCCGACGGGATGGTTGCCGTTGAACGCGGGGCCGAGGACCGTGGGCTCCAGTGACGCGCCGAACCTTTCCGGGCGGCTGGCGGTGGATGACGACCTGCGCACGTGGTGGCAGCCGGCGGCGAACGACGGAACGCCGACCTTAACCAGCAATTTGACGACGCCCAACGCCGTGGTGCGGGCAGTGCGGGTGATCTGGCGGGACGTGGGGCTGAACACGAAGCAGGGGGCCAGGGCGGGGGCTTTCCGCTACAAGGTGGAGGTTCAATCGGCGGCCGACACGTGGACGACGGTGATCGACCGCAGCCAGAGCACGGAAGACCTGCTGATCGACTACCGCGAGTGCCCGGCGACGCCGGGGACGGCGGCGCGACTGGTGATCGTCGGGGCGCCGGCCGGGATCACGCCGGGCGTGGCGGAGTTTACGGTGTTTGGGGAGGCGCGGAAGCCATGACGAATGACGAAGGGCAGGTCTGATCTCGATACTCTGAAGGGCCAATGACCAGAAGGAGCGCACGCGGCATGGCGGCTCTGAAGGACGAAGGTGCGGCGATCCGACACGCCGAAAGAGATTTGGCTTTTTGCGTTGCGCGCTTCGGTCTGCATCGACCGGAGTAGCCGGTAAGCACCTTCGCCGTGCAACCACGGAGGTGGCTCACTTCTCGCCGCGAAAGTGGCTCACTTCCTGGCCGCCACTGACACTGACACGAAGGACAGGATTATTGTGATGTCCAAAGGGGATCTTGAGCTTTATACGTTAGGCGAAGGGCGGAAAGCGAAACATAGTGCCGACAACGGGCGCGCGCAGGATTTACCGGCCACAGGGCAGCAGCGACCGGCGAAGGAAACCGAGGCGGCGGCTGATGATGCAAAGCGCCCGCTGGCCAAGGTGCTGCCGGAGCCAAAGCTGGCCGCGAGTGCAAAGGCTAGCCCCGACCCACTTCTGGCATTTCTGGAAAAAGGAGTGGAGATGTTAAAGAAGGCAGGCAGGACCTATGACAGCCCTTCAGCGACACCGCCCGACGTAGCTGCCAGTGCCCGCGCTCCAAAATCCACCGGTGTCGTCGCCGATATTGGCAAAGAACTGAACGAAGGGCGCTGAACAAGCCTGGCGGCCTTACGAAGAGCGCTCCGTAGGATACGTCAAATAGCAAGCGGGAACTGTGTTCGCCGATCTTCTCAAACCTCTGGAATTGGCGGAGGAACAAACGCCGGGGCATTCGTTCTGAGCCATTCCTTGAGCGCAGCCTGTGACTCGAACTCGGCTATCTTGATGCTGTCGATGGTCGGCCCGGTCTCGCCCACTTGCTGGATTTCCTCCTCGCTCATTTCGCGAACCCACAGCACCCGATGCCTTTGCAGCCCGCCGTGGTCAGATTGATGGCGCCTTCATTGAGCGGCTTGTCGAGGTTGCTGCCCCGGATCAGAACGAGGTACACGAGGTCGCCGGAGAATTTCAGCAGCAAGCCCTCGGACGGGTTGTACCGCCAGGGGCCGAGCCAGCCGTAGGGGAACCAGGTGCTGTTGCCGTCGCGGAAGCGGAACTCCACCGCAGCGGCCTGGTCCCGGATTCCCCGCAGATAGCCAAACGCTGCGCACGAAGCCTCCGCCTCCTCGGCCTCGACTTGCTTTTGCGACGGAGGCGCGGCCTGCGCCTTCTGGTGCAGGATTCCCTTCAACCGCTCCTGATGTGTCGGTATATCATCGGTCATGGTCCAATCCCCTATCGGGCGTCGGTGGGTCCGATTACATGGTGCTCGCACAGCGGACGGCAGCAAGGCGACGGGCGAGTGCCAGAGACTTTGCCAGCCGGTCCCGCATGGTCGGTTTGCCGTTGCGTCGATTCGGCAAGTTCCGTCGCCGACAGCGGATCGTCCGGCCGGCTGACCGCCTTGAGCAGCTCCTTCCTGTCGTCCGTGAAAATCAGCGCCTGTTCCCTGCCTCGCGTCACGCGCGACATAGGCCGTCCGCTGGTAGGTCGCCGGGAACGATTCGCTGGACATCGCCGACGAAGACCTTATCCACCGTAACCCCCTGGCTGGCATGGCTGGTGACGACATAACCGTGGGTCAGGTGGCCGAAATCCCGGTCGATGACCCAGCCGTGATCGACGATGATGTCGCCCCGCTTGGTGAATCCCTGGACGGTCAGCAGCGAGCCGTTGCTGAGGCGGTGCTTGCCGTCCTTGGTCTTGCCGCCGGCCGTGACGCGGACGCGGTCGCCCACGGCCAGGGCGAGCTGCGTCGGCCGGTACACCTCGAACCGCTTGGCAAGCTCGGTCGGCGGCTTGACCCCCTCGCCCACGATCAGCCGCGATCCTTTCTTGTAGCCCGGTGCATTCTGGTGGAACTGGAGCAGGTCGCCCGGCTCATATTCGGTGGCGTCCGCTTTCTGCGCGTCCGTCAGGTGCAGCGGGAACCCAGGCGTCGACGATGCGTTCCTTGCCGAGCTTGCCTTGCGCCTTCAGCCCGGCACGAATCGCATCGCGTGATCCGGTCCGCCTTCGGCGTGCGTCGGCGACACGACGAGCGCCGACTTGTGCTCCCCGTCCTTCTTCTTTTCAGCGACGGCCGCCAGGTAGGCGGCGGCCAGTTGCTGGTAGCGGTCGCTATCGGGCACCTGCTTGATCCAGCCGAGCTTGTCCAGTTCCTCGAATGCCTCCTCGGTCCGGCCCTCGCTGAGCAGCCTCAGCCGCTTTCTTGTAGTCGCCCTGCTGGCGGAGGATTTCCGTCACCTCCGCCACTCGCAGCCCGGCCTTTTCCTCCAGCAGCTTGAGCGGCTCGCCTGCCGTGACGCTGCGGTGCTGCCGGCGGTCGCCGACCAGGATCACGCGGGCGTTCAGCGTCTTCGGCCACGTCAAACAGCTGGAGCATGTCCCGCGTGCCGAGCTGGCTGGCCTCATCGACCAGGATGACGCCACCCCTGGCCGATTCCTGCATCTCCTCATCCTTCAGGAACCTGGCCACGGTGTCGGCCGTCGGCGAAACCCTGCTTCCTGCCGCAGCACTTCCCGGCTGGCCTTCACCGACTGGGCCAGGGCAACCACCGGCTTCCCGGCCTCGGCCAGGGCCTCGCCGATCTCCTGTTCGAGCGTCGTTTTCCCCGTTCCGGCGACGCCGCGGATAATCATCACCCGGTCACGGGAGCCGAGCACATGGCGGACGGCCGCCTTCTGCCCGTCGTTGAACCAGTCGCGCGAGCATGGGCCGCTCCGGATCGCCCAGCGGCCGGCAACGCCCCCGCCCCTGGCGGGCGAAGTCGATCAGCCGCGATTCCAGGGCCAGCATCTCTTTCGTCGTCGCCATCTTGCGGCCGGCGACATCGCTGCGGATCAGCGGACGCTCAGCGCACCTCGCGTTTCACGCCTTCGACCGTGACCGAGCCGATGCCGCGTTTCAGGGCTTCGGTGAGCAGCTTGCGTTCCGGCACCACCGCCTCACGCACGAAGCTGTGCTCGATGGCGTGATCGACCGCCAGCCCCTCGCCACGTTCCGGCCTGGCGCAACGCACGCTCGCGGCGGTGAACCGCCGCCAGCGTCATCGCGCTCCTTGTCGGTCAGCCGGGCGTTCCATTCCTTGCGAAGCGATTCCCAGCTCGAGGGCGGAACCCTTCTTCTCGCGGGTCTCGGCCCCGAGTTCCGCCTTGCGGTCGGGATCGGTGATGCCCTTCTCCTCGGCCACCTTCTCGATCAGGGCGGTGCGCCGCGAGAAGCGTTTCAGCACATCCGCCGGTATCCCCGCGATCTCGAAATCGTCGCGTTTCCGCTCGACCCCGAAGCCGAGGTCCTGGAGCCTGTTCGCCAGCCGGACGCGGAATGCCGCCTGGAAGTACGGGGCGTCCCGCTTGATCTCTGCAAACTGGCCGGCCTTCCAGCGGTGTTCCTCCTCGTCCCAGGTCGTGTTGAACACAAAGACATGGGCGTGCAATTGCGGGTCGGGGAGGCCGTCAACCGGCCGGGACGTGGTGTGGATGAATTCCGCCCAGACCATGTTGCCGGTGGTGCGGTCCTCGTCCTTGCCGCCCATGCGGACGCGGGTTTTCATCTCCGCTTCGATCTCGCGCATGGTCTCATCGACCGCCCCGCGGAACGCCATCCATGATGCCCTGGTCGCCGCTCATGGCGTAGAGCAGCGAGACCGACTTCGGCACCGAGAAGGTGAAATCGTAACCCACCGTCCGCTCGGTGCGCGTTCGCACCGTCAGCGGCTTTCCGGTCCTTGGGTCGAGATTGTCGCACAGCCGCTCGAAGGAGAACTTGTCCACCGTCCCTTCCAGCCCGAGCCGGGACGCGCCTTTGCCGCCCCAGGAGCCGACCAGTTCCTGTCCTTCGCTGTAATAGTCCGCCGTCGCGTAGTAACGCTTGGCGGCCGTGGCACTATCCTGTTGCGTGATGCGGATCATGCCTAATTTTAGGCTATCACACATTGGTTAATTCTTCGTTAAACATGCCTCACTAACACGCACTCACTCTCGGTTTGCGAGGATTCACACATTCCTAAATGTCACCCTCGTGCCACCGAAATGCCACCCCCACACGGCCAGCGATTTTCGACTCGCCCCGCCTTTTTTTGATGAACTCCTTGACCACGGTTCCTGGACACTTGGTTGAAGTATCACTTCTTTCTTCTGCAATCTCAGGTAGTTGCTGCCTTTCCGAGGGTGACACGCCATTGGACTGATCTCGCGTGTGTTCATACGCCTGCCGGACCTAAATCCGCTTCCTACCCTGCCCCGGATGTCTGGACCGCAGTGGGAACATTACTATGCCTTCGGCCACGCTCCACGCGCTGAAACTGGCTCCCAGCGTGATTCTCCGAGACATTTGCCTGTCACTCATGCTATACTCGTCAAATGGCATAGGAGGCGGGGCGATATGCAGGATGTTCCCGAAACAGGATTTTTACGACTGCCACAGGTGTTGAGCCTGATACCCGTAGGCAGGACCAGTTGGTGGGAAGGTGTCAAATCAGGGCGCTTTCCAAAACCGGTTAAACTGTCGCCGCGATGCACGGCTTGGAGGGCTGAGGACATCCGCCAACTCATCACGATGTTGTCCGATGGACAAGG
The DNA here is from genome assembly GCA_963813925.1 of uncultured Planctomycetaceae bacterium. Taxonomy (GTDB): domain Bacteria; phylum Planctomycetota; class Planctomycetia; order Gemmatales; family Gemmataceae; genus UBA4732. Next base: position 181,100 of record CAWFBG010000010.1, on the reverse strand, counting down.
GCCAAGCCGCTCGTCTTGACCTACCCGCCGCCGCCTACTGGCGCTCGCATCTCCTCCGCCGATTCTTCCACTCTAGGCCGTGTCCGACAATAGATATTTCAGCAGTAGTGTAATCCAGGCGACCGTCCAAAAGGTAAGAAAGTTGACGGCGAGTTTCTCATAACGGGTGGCCAGCCGGCGATGCAATTTGAACCACCCGATCATCCTCTCCATGAGGTTGCGTTTCCGGTAGGCTTCCTTGTCAAAGGCGGGGTCGGGGGTTTCGTTCTTCTTCTTGGGAATGACCGCGTGGATGTGATGACCCTTGAGCCACTGGCGAATCCGCTTGCTACTGTAGCCTTTGTCGGCGATGAATTCGCGGGGCCACTTGCGATGGCCCAACCGCTGCCGTTGTGTGCTGCGATGCATCATGGTTTCAAACGCGCGGCTCTCATGTTCCTGGCCCGGTTGGATGCCGATGGCCAGCGGGATGCCGTGACTTTCGATGATCAGGTCGATCTTCGTGCCGAAACCGCCGCGCGAGCGGCCCAACGCATGATCCGGCGGCTCAACGAGATGCGTCCGCTCGCTGCCGACCAGTCGGGCCTGGGTCCGCTTCGAGCGCCCCGCCGCGTCGCGCGTGGCGCGCAGGATGGTGGCGTCGAGGAACCACGTATCGGGATCGAGTTTTTCTTCCGCCTCCAGTTGGCGGATCAAGGCTTCGACGATGCGGTTCCAGGCGCCATCGGCGCGCCAGCGGGTCAGGCGGTCATGGACCGTCTGAAAGGGGCCGTAGCGTTCGGGCAAATCACGCCAGGCCGCGCCCGTGTGGAGGATCCAGAGGATGCCGTTGACGATGGGACGATGCTCACTCCACGGATGTCCGGCATGGCCCGAATGGGTGGGCGGGAAAAAGGGTTCCAGAATCGCCCATTGTGGATCGGATAGTTCGTAGCGTCTCATGGTTCATCTCCATGGCAAGAGAACGAGCGACCGAACCACTGATATTGTATGCATTTACGATTGCCGGACACGGCCTAGCATGAACGGGTCGTCTCCTCAAGACTGTGTCAGCGTTTCAAAGCGGGGGTTCACCGAACTCTTCGCCACTGCGGCGTATGACCTGGCATTGGATAGCTACCAGCGGCCCTACGTCTGGAACTCTGAAAAAATCGACCAGCTCATCGAAGACCTTCGTGAACACCAGGCCCTCGCCGACCCGACGCTTGCCTACTACATGGGGGCCATCCTCCTCCATGCCGACCATCAGAAACAGCGCCTGTACGTGATCGACGGGCAACAGCGGCTGACTGCCCTTTCCGTCCTGCAACACGAACTAACGGGCTCTCTGCCCGCCCATTGCGAACTGACCTACCGGAACCCGGTTTCCATCAGAAACGTCAAGGAGACGCAGGCACGGCTGAAAGGAGGCTGCGATCTGACCTCCATCCTCGACCGGATTTGCTTCACTGTCATTACGGTATCATCCGAGGACCTCGCCTTCACGTTTTTCGACACCCAGAACAACCGCGGCGTGCCCTTGAACGCCACGGACCTGCTCAAGGCTTACCACCTCCGCGCGATCAGCGCATCGGCCGCCGGGCGGCACGGCTTGCAGAGCACATGCGCCAAACAATGGGAGCGCCTGCAAAACATGCCAGGCAGCTTGGGGAATGGCGTGGACTTCGCGCCGGTACTATTCCATCAGCTCCTGTGGCGTGCCCGGCGCTGGACTGGCCAGAGACTCGCCAGCCGGCAGCCCCGCGAGTCGCACGATGAACTCATCGCAGAGTTTCAGACGCGCTCCATGCCCTCGCAGTCGGCAGACAGCGTAACCTTGTACGCCACAGCGGGCAATCGGGGCGCGTCGGCACTTACACTGCTCCCCGATGGCATTTTTCAGCAAACCGCTGTCCCGAGCTGCACCGTAAATCAAGCGGCAGACCTTCCATTCGCCATCCGCCAGCCCATCAGCCGAGGCGTCGGCTTCTTCCTCTATGCCAGCAAATATGCCGATCTCTCCCAGCATCTTTTCAACCCCGATCAAACCGATCCGCAGGTCAGGGCGTTCAATGGGTTCTATCGGGCCGTTTTTCAGGAAGTGTCGCAGTACCTGCGGGAGCTGTTCCGACTGGCGAGTGTGATGTACGTTGACCAGTTTGGTCCCGCCGATCTCCTGCGATTCGCCCTCTGGCTGGACCATGCACTCGGCGCTATCAGGATAGAGAAACACTCGGTACGCGCAGAAGCACCCGTCAACTTCCTCTGCGACGGCCAGATGAACCTGCTCGACGTGATTGCCACCGCCTTCCGGGTCGAAACGGTTCTCGACTATCTCAAGACGGAAGCCCGCCCAAGGGCGGATGCGATCTACGACAAGGAGGCCATCGACAAACGAGGCGTGCAACTGCGCTACAAACAGGCCGTCCTCCGCTATTACAACCAGCCGGTTACCGCGAGCCTCAAAGGCAAGAGCCGCTGGATAACCGATGCTTTCCTCGCCGAAAAGGTGGCCCAGGCATGAGCATACAGTCGGACCTGATAAGCCTGGAGCGGATCGTAACCAACGACTACCGATTCGCAGTGCCCATCTACCAGCGCCTCTACGTGTGGGGCGACGATCAGGTGCGCACGCTTCTCGACGACCTGTGGACGGCCTTCGAGGCCGGGAAGCGCATCTACTACCTGGGCAGCACCCTGGTCTTGCAAACTGAGCACGGGGACAGAGGAAAATCCTTCGACCTGATCGACGGCCAGCAGCGGTTTACGACCCTCTGGCTGATGAGCCTGGCATGGGGGAAAACGCTGGAACCGTTTCTCTGCGGCCATCAGGAGGACGCGCATGTTGCACGCATCACGTTCTCCATCCGGCCGGATGTGGACGAGTTCTTTTCCCTCCGCATCAGCGGAATCAACGCCGATCTCGCGGGCCATCCGCGCATCGTGGATGCGATGGCGTTGATCGACGCTTTTCGTGACGCAAAGAGCACATCCACGAACTGGCAAGCCTTCACCGGGTTCGTTTACAGAAACGTGCAGATGGTGCTCACCCAGGTGCCGGATCGGACAGACCTCAACAAGCTTTTCGAGGTCATCAACAACCGCGGCGTGCAGCTCCAGCACCACGAGATACTGAAGGCCAAGCTCCTGAGCCGCATCACGAACGGCAGCGCGCACAACCGGTATGCCCAGCTATGGGACGCCTGCGCCGAAATGGGCAATTACGTGGAGAAGAACCTGCGCGACATTACCAAGGTCAAGATTTCGCAACTCTACACGAAGGACGAGACCGGAAAAGGCGTCGAAGACATCGCGGTGGCCAGCTGTGTGCTTGAGGCGCTGGCGCGAGCTACAGGCCCGGAAGGAAAGCGAGATGGCGGTAAGCCTCGCCGATATTCTGGCAAGTGAGGAGCAGCCGCCGGAAGCCAGCGCGGAGGAAGAGCCCGACGAGGAATGCGAATCGGATGAGGTGCGCAGCATCATCAGCTTCCCCATGCTGCTGCAACACACGCTGCGTATCTGGCTGCACCGGGCCGGGCGTCTGGACCTGCCCAAGATTCTTGACAAAGAACTGCTCGCCTTGTTCAACGAGCATTTCGTCTCCCCTGGCCTGTCGCAGGAACAGGTCACCGCGTTTATCGAGCTTCTCTGGGAGATCAGGTACTGCTTCGACAAGCACATCATCAAGTGGGTGACGGTCGATAACGAAGAGCAGCACCCAGGGTGAACGCATCAAACCTTCTCTACTTTCGCGGCGCCGGTGAGGATTTCCGCGAGAAAGTCGGGGTCTTGAGCGGCCATCTTGCGTTTGCGCGGAATGCTCTTTTGGGCGGGATGGCGTTTGAGCACGCATAACGCCAACTTGCGCATGGTGGCGAAGTTCCTGGCCGCATTGCGCTCTTGGATGCGGCTTTTGTCTTCGCCGAAATGCACATCCAATTGCCAGTGCAGATTGTTTTCAATGCCCCAATGACCACGCATGGCTTTTGCGGCTTTGCGTGCGCCCAGACGCCCGCTGCCGATGAAGTAATGGGGTTCCATCGTGGTCCGACCGTTGACGGTGCGTTCCCGCAAACACATTCCCACAGTGGTCAGCCCCGCCCAAAGTTTGCGGTCCCGAATGTCCTCCAAGTTCGTGATCACCGTGTAAGTGCGTGTTTCCATTCGACCGTGGCCCTCGGCCGTTTCCGTGACCGTCGCCACCCGATGTCTGGGAAGGTCGCCGTCCAGCGCCTTGGCGACCGTCGTTTGAATATCTTCCAGCAGATGCCCCTGGTTGGCCCAGCCCTGTCAAGGTGCCTGTGGTTTCAGTAAGCTGGCTTCCAGCGTAAGGATACACCAAAACCTGGCAGGGAAGCCGCCATGCTGCTCAACTCGGTTTTCAATCGCTTCGTTCAAGAGAGTCCGGCGGCCGTCATGGTCCGGGGCCTGCTCGAACACGTGCTGACCCCGGAGTCGGTGGACGCACTGTTCGAGGAACACGCCGATAGCCAATATACTCGCGCGCTGTTGTTTTCGCAGACCGTTGAGCTGATGGGTCAGGTCGTGTGTGGAATCTATCCCTCCGCCAATGCCGCGTACCAGAAGCAGCGTGAACGCTTTACCGTGTCGCGCACGGCCGTTTACGACAAACTCAACGGCGTCGAACCCCAGGTGTCCGCGGCCTTGACCCGCCAGACGGCCGCGAGCCTGACGGCAGTGATCCGTGAGCTCGGGGGCGCGTTGCCGGACCTACTGCCCGGTTACCGTGTCAAGATCCTCGACGGCAATTGCCTGGCGAAAACCGAACACCGCGTGCAGGAACTGCGGACGATCGCGGCGGGTCCGTTGCCCGGCAAATCGCTGGTGGTGCTGGACCCGGCGTTGATGCTGGCCATCGACGTGTTCCCGTGCGAGGACGGGCATACGCAAGAGCGTGCCTTGCTCGACCAGGTTTTGGCCACGGTCGAGGCCAACGACGTGTGGATTGAAGATCGCAATTTTTGCACGCTGGGCTTTTTGTTCGGCGTCGCCGCGCGGGACGCCTGCTTCGTGGTCCGGCAGCACCAGAACTTGCCCTGGGAAGCGGTCACCGAACTGGAGTACGCGGGCGAAAGCGAGGACGTGGAGGTCTGGGAGCAAAAGGTTCGGCTGAACAACCCGGAGACCGGCGAAACCCTGATCGTGCGGCGGCTGGAGTTGCGTCTGCCCACGCCGACGCGCGATGGCGACCGGGTGATCCATGTCTTGACCAATCTGCCGGCGCGGGTGGCCGGCGCCAGTCTGGTGGCGGATTTGTATCGGAAGCGTTGGAAGATTGAATCGCTGTTCCAGGTGTTGGAATCGACGCTGGAGAGCGAGCAGACCAGGCTGGGATACCCGAAAGCGGCGTTGTTCGCTTTTTGCGTGTCGTTGGTGGCGTATAACGTGTTGGCGGTGGTGCGCGCGGCGTTGCGTGCGGTGCATGGTCGCGAGGTCGTTGAGGAGACGGTATCGACCTATTACCTGACGGACGAGGTCAAGGGCGTGTATCGGGGAATGATGATCGCGATCCCTGGCGCCGAGTGGGAGCAATTCCGCGACCTGACCGTCGCCCAGTTGGCCGTGCAATTGAAGGAACTGGCGAGCAATGCTCGCTTGTTGGCTTACCAACGTCATCCGCGCGGGCCGAAAAAACCGCGACCCGAGCGCATTCATCACAAGGACAAGCCACATGTGTCCACCGCCCGGCTGTTAGCGACTCGGGATAAGAAAAGACGGGCACCTTGAAAGGGCTGCCCTGGTTGGCCTTCACCGCCAACAGGTAGTCGCCGCGCTTATCGACGATCTGCTTGGCGATCGCCTTTTGGCAACCGATGGCGTCGATGGTCACGAGGGCCCCTTTGAGGTCCAGGAGCTTCAAGAGTTCAGGAATGGCCTTGATTTCATTGGATTTGCCTTCCACGGCGACTTCGCCCAAGGTCAGGTTGGCTTCGGCGGCCCAGGCGCTGACCAGGTGCAGCGGTCCACGTTGGGCGGACGCCGAGCCGCGCAGCGTCTTGCCGTCGATGGCGAGGTGGCCCAGGCCGACCAAATCGGAGACGTCGCGTAGCCAAGCCATGCAACAACGGTTGAAGACGGCGGGATCGATCTTGGCGAACACACGTTCAAAAGTATCGTGGGAGGGGATGCCGTTGGGCAACGTCAAGAAGCGTTTGAACCAGGCGAGGCGATTGTTGGCGAAGTCAATGATGTCCGTCCAACCATCGCAGTTGGCGATGACCCCGCAAAGGGCGATGGCGATGATGTCGATCAACCGATGGTCGGTGCGTCGGCGAACGCGAGGGTCCCTCAGCGGCCTAAAGTATTTCTTGATCGATCCCACGTGAGAGAGAGCGGCCATGCGATTCTCCGGGAAGCGGGCGACATCCGCAGGAATCGTATGCCTGTACACTTGTCCCAATCAAGGGAGAGCCGATAATAACGGTAGGTTTTGACGCGTTCACCCTAGAGCAGCACCTGATTTGCCCGCTCTACCGGACGAGCAAGACATACCGAAACAAGACCTACTACAGCTTGCAGCGCAGGACTCCCATGCCGGGCGACGGGTTTTCGCTGCTGCAAAGCGCGCTCTACCATTCGCAACAGATCACGACGCACTACTGGCTTACTCCGCTGCTCGCCTACCTCCACGAAAACCGAGCGAAGCAGTTACAGCCATTCGAGTACGTGCAGCATCTCGATAACCACCTGCTGTGCAGCACTGATGACCGCCCCCTGATCGACCGCACCCATGACTTTCTGGTTGAGCCGTGGCGGCACAATCAGCTGGATTGCAGCGTACTCACGCAGTCATTGGGGACGGCCTTTCCGCATTACTGGTTCTACAAGCTGGAGTTCCTGCTCTGGAACAACCGGGTCGTGCAGATGAGCGAGGAGCAGCGCAGCAGCTTCCGCATCACGGCCAAGAACTCCGTGGAGCACGTCTCACCCCAGCACGCGCAATCCGTTGACACCAACCGGGTGTCCGAGCAGGTGCTTAACACCTTTGGCAACCTCGCGCTGGTTTCCCGCAGCATCAATTCCGAGTACGGCAACCTGCCTTTCAACGAGAAGCGGGAGCGGTTCCTGAATCGCAACAAGAACCGCATTGACTCACTCAAAATGGCACTCATCTACAGCCACGATACGTGGGGCGATGCACTTGCAAAGCGGCACCAGGACGCGATGGTTTCCCTCCTCACGGCTTCATTCGAGCAAGATAATGGAAGGTGACCTGAACATGCCGCTGTATGCCGGGTTCGATCCCGGCGGTGCCGGAGCGTTTGGCTGGGCAGTTGTTTCCGGCACTCAGCTGCCGCTGGTGCTCGTGGCCCGGGGTGTTTCTAATCACGCACAGGAAGCGGCACAGGCTGCGCTCGGTGCTGTTGGGCAGAAAGCCATGACGGCTGTTGGAATCGATGCTCCATTATTCTGGCAGCCCCAAGGCGATCGCACATCGGATCAGCTTGTGCGAAACGCGATCATCCACCTAGTTTTACTGTGCGAGTTTAGCCTGGCCAGCAGCTGCGACTTGGGTTAACGTATCCCTCCAGGGGCGCCGAAGGAGTATCTTCATGTCCACCCTTCTGGAACACCCGCAGGCCCAGGCCCTTCTCGATCAGACCGACGTCGCCCCCGACGACGTTCGTGCCTGCGCCCGACACTTGACCGCCTTCATTCAACGCTACCTCCCCTTCTTCTACCGCGAGGAGCAGCGTGGCCATGCCGACACCATCCTCCGCGGCAAACTCACCGGCTTGCAGCGCAAGACCACCGAGCCGATCGCCAGTCAGGCCGGGCAGAAACGCCGACCCCTGCAGCATTTCGTCGGCGCCGGCCAGTGGGACGACCCCACCGTCCGCATGGAACTGCGCCGCCACGTCCGTGAGGAACTGGGCGACCCCGATGCCGTCCTGGTCCTGGATAACCACGGCGTGCCCAAGCAGGGGCAGGACTCCTGCGGCGTCTATCGTCAGTGGTGTGGCCGCTTGGGCAAGGTCGAGAACTGTCAGGTTGGCTATTTCCTGGCCTACGCGGCGGCGCGCGGCCGGACGTTGCTCGATGCCCGCCTGTACCTGCCCCGGGAGCGAGCCGACGACGGCGGCCACCGCCGCAAGACCTATGTCCCCAAGGATGTGGTCTTCCAAGAGGGCTGGCGGATTGGCCTGGAGTTGCTGCGTACCAGTGGCCGGGAGTTGCCCCACGGCTGGGTGACCGGCGACGACGAGTTCGGTCGGGCCAGCGCGTTGCGTGCCCAGTTACGCTTGGATGGGGAACGCTACGTGCTGGACGTGCCCAGCAACACGTTAGTACGCGACCTCAGCAGTCGGCGACCGCCGGCGCGGGCGGACGGGCGGGAACGGCTGCCGCAGTTCGAGCGGGCCGAGGTCTGGGCGGCGCGTCAGCCGAAGGGGCGGTGGCGCACGTTTCGCCTGGGTGCCGGGGAGAAGGGGCCGCGGGTGGTGCGGGCGTTGCAGCAGCGGCTACAGACCAAGGACGAGGACGGCTGCGTGGGCCGCGCGAGCGGCTGGTGGTGATCCGCAGTTGCGAGAAGAAGCCGCAAACGTGGTACACGCTGAGCAACGCCGGCAAAGAAGTGCCGCTGGCCGAGGTGGTGCGGGCGCACGGGGAGCGGCCCGCCGTGGAGCAGTTATTCGAGGAAGGGAACCAGGAGGTGGGACTGAACCACTACGAGGTGCGCAGTTGGACGGGCTGGCAGCATCACATGACGCTGACCCTGTTGGCCCTGTGGTTCTTGCAGGTCGAACGGCTGTGGTTGGGGGAAAAAAAATCCGCCGGTGACGGGGTCGCAGGTACGGCAGATCTTCACGGAGTTGTTACGGCGGCCACGGCCGAGTGCAGCGGAGATCGCCGCGCGGGTGAGCGCGGTGCTGCGGCGTAACGAGGAGTCACGGATCTACCACTGGCACCGCCAGACGGGAAAGTTCCCGCCGCCGCGGTTGCACCCCGGCCCGCCACCGCGGGCGGCCCCAGAATAATCTCGCACAGTAAAACTAGCACCGAACGGTTTTTGTGGCCGTAACGCTTAACAATGACACACTACGGCCCGTCGCGGGATGGGCCGGTTGGCGTCAGAGAAAGGACCAAGCGACGGTTGTCTAACCAGGGCAAGCGATGTTGCCGCGCATTGATCCTATCCATCGCGGGGGCCAACGCCTCCTGGCCCGCGAACGGGTCCAGGTACACGATCAATGCTTCCGGCGTCTCGTACAACTGGCCGGGCCGGTTGAAGAACTGTCGCCGCAGGGTCCGGACGTGCTCCCCCGCGTAGCCCTCGCCCAACTGTCGGCCCAGGTCGGCGACCGCGTTGTACACCAACGCCACCAGCCAGCCGAACATCTGCAACGGCCCCCGGTGAAAGCGCGGCCGCCGCCGGTCGGGACTCTCCTTGTCGTAGCCGCACGGTACGGCATCCACCAACAGGTCGTGAACCTCGACCCGATGGGCCTGCTCGTGCCCTTGTCGAGCCCGGAAGATGGTCAGCACGTCTTCCGGGTCGCCGGCGCAGGTCGTGTACAGCGGATGCCAGCGGTCCTTTTTGGGACCGGGTCGGACCTCCCGGCAGATGATGGTGCGCACCGCCTGCTCCGCGGTCTCGCCCTTGAGTACCGTTTGCGTCTCGGCCAGGCGGACTTCCTTGGGCGGGGCGCCGACGCACACGCCCGGTTCCTCGACGGATACGAACAAGCCGCCGGGCAATTGCTTCCAGGCCCGCATTCGGTGCGGGTAGCGGCAGGCGCGCAGCGTGACGTCCAGGCGCCGCTGGCTCTCGACCAGATCCCACAAGGTCCGCACGCCCGCGTCCGACTTGGCCGCCCCGGCGTCGAACAGCGCGTGGAGCGTGCGCGGCCGGCCGTGCTTCAAGACCTGTCGGACCAGCGGCGCCGCCAGCTCTTGCAAACCCACATCGCCCGGCGTGCCGCGCACCGCCAGGAAGCGGCCGCTCGTCAGGTCGAAGCCGGTGAACAGCTTCTCGCAGCGCATGTACTTGTTGCGGGTGGTGACGTAGCCCTTGCCGATGCGAAACTTCTTGGTCCAGCGTGGGATGGTGTGCTCGTCGAAGCTGACCATGGCGTCGGCGTTGCGGAGCAAGTGCCACGGGCAGGTCCGGCGGCAGAAGGCATCGACCTCATACCAGGCCAGGTGACGCCGCCAACCGCCGACGGTGTGGCGCGACGGGCAGCGGCGGCCGCCGCACAACCGGGCGAAGCCGGCGTCGGCCATCTCGTCCAGGTGAAAAACTCGCTCCAGGCCGGTCACCAAGGAGAAGACGCTGGTCAACAGGCCCGGACGCAAGGAACCGTAATCGTCGGTGAAGCAGTCCTGGGCCGTGGCCAACCAGTCCAGGGCTTCGGGCATCAACAGGAACGCGCCGGCGTGCTGGGTCTTGGTGACGAAAAAGGGGGCGGCGGCAGGGGCACGGGTTGGCGCGGTGGCACGCCGCCGGGCGCGGCCGGCGCGACCGCAGGCTGCACGGCCGGCTCGGGGGCCGCGGCCGCGGCCCGCGTCGCCCGATCGAGGCCGAACTTCTTGCAGAAGTGGTGCAAGGCCACCGTGGACACGTGGACGCCCCAGGTGCGTTGGATGAAGGCCAACACGTCGTAGCGCGTGGCGTCGGCGTGAGTCAGCATGAACTCGGCGATGGGGCCGGCGTAACGCGGCAGCAGTTTGCCATGCGGCCGGCCGGCCAGGCGGTGGTGGGCGGCCTGGATCGCCTCCTTGGAAGACACCCCTTGTTGGTGCGAGGCCGTGGGCCGGCTGACGCCGACCAATCGAGCGATCTGAGCGACTTTGAGTCCGGAATCGCAGTGCAGGAGGAAATGGCTGAGCAACCGGCTGGAGTAGTAATCGTCGCCGCAGCGTCGCCGGAAGGCAAAGGCCGCCTGGAGCAAGCCGCGTTGCCCGGCCGTGAGTCGCTGTTCGGCGATCTGCGCTTGGGCGAGCCAAGAGGCGCAAGTGCCGTCCATGGTGAGCATGAGGAATCCTCCCTGCAACCCAGGCAGGGAGAATTGTAGTCCGTAAGGACTGGAAGTTAAGCGTTACGGCCCGAAAAACCGTTTGGTGCTAGGTGCCAACGGCGGAACGGTCAACTCGGTGAATTCGATGAGGGGTGCGTGTCTCGTCCAGGGCATGATGGTGGCGATGCTGCTGCGGATGCGGCAGAGTCAGCTCCCGATTACGGAAGCGCATCCGAAGGCCCTGTTATGGTTGCTCGGCTCAGCTCATGGCGGTAATCCTCCAGCGGGGATCGCACTCAGCGGCCTACAGCAATGGATTGTCGGCAATAATCTGGCGGGTGCGAGCGATCACGAGCGCGACGCGGGCTTGGGGGCGCTGTCCGCTTTCGCTATGACGCAGCGGATGAATGGATGGCAAGACCTTTACCTTCAGGAGCCGAACCCGATTAGCCCCCTTCATCCCCCACCCGCATATTGGCTACCAGTCTAAAGCTTGCCACGGAGGACCAGTAGCAAAGGCACCACGCGACAACTACCCAGCTCACAACCGCGCCAGGTTGATCGTGGGCGCTATCACTCTTTCTCTGGCTCCGGAAGCTCGACCCACGCAGACTCGCCAAACATGGCAATGTCTTCCCGCAGCGCCTGGGTCTGGGCCGCCCCGGGAACTTTCGCCGCATTTTTCTTGAAGTCGGCCTCGATCTTTTGGCGCTGGGCGGGACTCATCTGACCCGCCACCTTCAGGCACTCCCAGCTCTGATGCCCCAGGGTCGCCAGGAGGATCGGCGGCATGGCATGGCCGGTGCTGGGGAACACACCGCCCGCCGGCGACAGTTGCACAGCGACGAACCCTCTCATGTCGGGAACCGTAACGACACCCGCAATCAGCCAGGACCCGGTTTTGGCCCAGACGATGGCGAAGCTGTGCGTCTCGTAGACCACCACCTCGCAGCCGAGCCAGTTGGCGAAATACCGGTTGATGATCGGAGCAGCCCCTTTGCTACCGACAGCCACGTCCTGCATGGCGGCATGGACCTGCCGGGCTATATCAGGATTCAGGATGGTGAACCAGACGGGGTGCGCTCCCAGATCAGGGGACTTGCCCTCCAGGTAATCCTTCCAGGCGTTGATGGCTTCGGTCAGCGCTGGCGTGAAGCGGGCGTGCTCTGCCTGAACCTCGTCGGCCCGCACAACGGCAACACGCCACAGGATCGAGACCAGGAAGCGGACGAAATCAGCGTCGTAAGCGGCACCGTGCGTGATCGCGCCGGCCTTGAACTGCTTCGCCGCCGCGCCCTCCAGTTTGCTGAACCGCTCCTCGCAGTCCCGGCACAGAAGCTCGCACTTCTCCGCGTCCTGGACGCGCCGGTTAATGTTGTCCGTCAGCCGCAGCTTCCCCGTCACCGACTTGTCGAGAGAATCCCGAATCGTCCAGCGTGGCAGGATGTGGCTGTTCAGGATCGCCGGGTTCTTGCCGCAATAGGCGCAAAGGGTCATCGTTCTGCTTCCTGTCTCGGATCGGCACCCCGACCAGACCGCCGATTTGCCTCTGCTGTCCCGACAGTCCATGCTGGCAGAGGGTTCACGGAATCCGCTTCCATCCGCGGCTACTGTCCCGCACGAACGGCATGCTCTGCCCGGTGGTTGGCCGCCCAGTTCAACGCCTGGAGCAGCTCCTCTGTCTCTGGCGGGACGGCTCCGAAGGTCAGTTTCTTGAAAATGTTCAGTTTCGTGTAGGCACGCCGCCCTTGGTCCAAGCAGCCGGTGATGACGGGGATGAAGTTCAGCGTCTGCGGTACGGCCCTCGTACCCCGGAAGAACGCATCCACGTCCGCCTGCCCGCCAAATTCCGCTACCACCGGGAGGTGGAATCGGTCTTCGGCCCACCGGGCCGCGATCATCCTGGGTTCATCAGGGCTCTCGAACCAGCGGTAATCCGTGACCGCTGCGGTTTCCGGGTCACGAACGAGCGGCCAAACCGCATCATGGGGTCCCAGGTTTTTCAGGTTGAATACGACGATGCCCCGGTCAACGGCCGCCGCGTCAATCTGCTTGGCACCCTTGATGAGGTGGTCACGGTAGCCGCGCGGGTTGTCCGAATGCACGACCTTGCACGCCAGGCCCCAGTTCCGGTTCTTGAACCGCGTGATGACGTCCGGGTTTGTCCCTTTCGACGTCTTGGGCGGGTCCATCCTGATCGACTCCCCGACGAGCAGCGCGAGAGTGCCCATGTACAGCTCAAAGACCTTGTTCGCGTTTTGGTCTTCCCTTCTGGTGAAGTAGTGCTGCACGAAGGGCTGAGGGCCGACGACCAGTTCGAGATGGTCGCGCAGCTTCTGAAATTCCCGATGGCCCTGGACCGCGACAATCTTCGTCATCAGGTCGGCCAGGCCAGCGCATTCCGCGATGTCGGCCCGGAGGTCGGCCGTGACGGGGCGGTCCCCCTCCCGATCCCACCGTTCCGAAAGCGCGGTCATGGAGCGGATCAGTTCAGCCAGGGGAGTTTCCGGCTCGATACGCAGGCCGACCCGCGCGAGCGCTGCCTCGAATCGAGGGACGAGATCGACCAGCTCGCGATACGTCTGCCGGATAAACCGCCCGCGCTCAGCCAAGGGGTCGCCTGCCGTGCTCATCTCCCTGCCCTCCGCTCCCGAGGGACTGGCCGTTGCCAAATGTCCCTGGCAACACGACCGCAATGCCAGCCGTGCAGTGTTGCCAAATTGTTGCCAAACCGATTTGCCACTCGTCATGTCCCCGAAACGACAGTAGCCGCAAGTCTTTATCTTGCGGCTACTTCTGTTTAGCGAGGGCGACGGGACTCGAACCCGCAACCACCGGATCGACAGTCCGGTACTCTAACCAATTGAGCTACGCCCCCAAACTGTTCGCTATAGGACACTTATGGCGATTTCCTTGGACTGCCTTACCATCCTTTATACCCGCCACTACACCCGTTACAATCGGGTGTAAAAGTGGCCGGGACGGTGATGACGCCCCGGCCGTGAACAGAGCGACGCCGTGTTGAGGAGCCGTCTCCATATCCAAAGCTGATTCTAGTACGTCCGCCGTCCCCGGCAAGCCCCCCAAACCCTACCCAGATTTCCCTCGGTTCCCACGTGCCGCCGGCGTCTGGGCGGAGAAGAATTCGCGGCAAGATGCACTACTTCGACCCCGCTCGGACCACGACGCCGCCTTGCGGAAATACCTGGACCCCCCGATGACTTCGCCGCCCTACTACGGCGGATGTGGGCGAAGTAGTGGGCAGCGGGTCACGCCGGCCAACGTCATTCAGAGATCGGCGCCCCCTACCAGTTCTCTCGATCCCATCGGCCTCAATCCCCCTGACGACCCGTTCCCCATCCCGATTCCACGAAGCCAACCAACTACCCGAGCGGACCCACGTCAAACGAAGCGTGCTTCGGGAACGACCGCGCCCCGATCACGGGCAGAAGGAAGCCGAACGCCCGGTCCCGAAGCCAGCACGACACGCGCCCCCGCCACTGGCCGACCTTGCCGAAACTCCACGACTCGTCGGTGATCGCCCTGGTCCGCTTGTACCGCTCCGCGGTGAAGACCGCCAAGGCGCGGGCCGGGTCCGGGTTCGCGGCGAGGTTTCGGGCCAGGACAACGCCGTCCTCAATCGCCTGGCAGCCGCCCTGCCCGAAATTCGGGGTCGTCGGGTGCGCCGCGTCGCCGATCAGCCCGATCCGCCCAACCGACCAGGTCCGTATCGGGGGACGGTCCACGATGTCGTTGTGCAGCAGCCGGTCAGGCGGGGTGGCGGCGATCAACTCCGGCACGGGATCGGCCCATCCCTTAAACAGGTCCGCCACGATGGATACTTCGTCCGCCGAGCGCCGACCGGCCGGTTCGCTGTGCGTTGCGAACCAGTAGACGCGATCCTGGGGCAAGGTCGTGATCCCGAACCGCCTGCCCCGGCCCCACCACTCGCCGATGTAGCCCGCCTGGATCGCGGCCGGCCTCGGACAGACGCCACGCCAGCAGGTGTACCCCGCATAGCGCGGCTCCCGCGCTCCGAAGAGGAGCGCCCGAACCGTGGACTTGATCCCGTCCGCCCCGACCACGGCGTCCGCCTCGTCGGTTTGGCCGTCGGCGAAGCGCACCGCGACGCGCTCGCCTCTCTGTTCCACGCCGACGCACTCGAACCCGTAGCGGGCCACGCCGGGCACGAAACCGGCCAGCGTCCCAACGAGATCGGCCCGGTGGATCATGGCGATGAACGGGCTGACCCCGACCTTCTTCTCAAGGGATTTGCCCGAGAACTTCGCCTGGACGCGGCGGCCCTCGTCGGCCCGGAACTCGGACTGGTCGAGCGAGAGGGCGGCCGATCGGACGGCCTCACCGGCGCCGAGGTAGTCGAGGGCGCGGATGGCGTTCGCCCACAAGCTTATCCCGGCGCCGACCTCGCGCAGCTCGGGCGCCCGCTCGTAGACCGTCGCCTCGATCCCAACCTTGCGCAGGCCGATGGCGGCGGACAAACCGGCGATTCCCGACCCGATGACGACGACCCGCATCGTTCCGCCCTCGACAACCTGCGCTCCTGTCAGCAGGCCGGATCGGCCTGGATCCCGTGCGTGTGGGTCGGGTCGATTCCAGGGTGCGGGACCTTCCTGCCCCTATGTCCCATCGATTCGGAACTTCGCCGCAGCGTCCGCATCGACCTCCAACCCCAACCCCGGCGCGGCCGGCGGCGTTATTCGCCCTTTTTCGATCCGCGGCGGGGCCGTGAACAGCGGGTAGAGCCACGGCATGTATTCGACCGACGCCGCCCCCGGCAGTCCGCACGCCAGGTGGACGCCGATCTCCGGCAACAGGTGCGGCGACAACGGCCGGCCGTGCTGCTCGGCCAGCGCCGCCACTTTCAACCAGGCCGTGATCCCGCCCAGCCGCGTCACGTCCGGCTGCACCACGTCCAGGGCGCCGCGGTCGAGGTAGGATGCGAACTCGTCGCGGCCGAACAGCATTTCCCCGGCCGCGATCGGCACGTCCAGCTTCGACGCCAGCCGGGCGTGGCCCTCCACGTCCTCGCACGAAATCGGCTCCTCGAACCAGTCGGCGCCGACCTCCTCCTGGAAGAAGCGGCCCATCGCCAGGGCCGTGCCGTAGTCGTAACGCTCGTTGGCGTCCACGCCCAGCCACACGTCGTCGCCCAGCGCCTCGCGCAAGGCGGTCAGCCGGTCGGCGTCGGCCGCCGGGTCGGCGCCGACTTTGACCTTGATCCCCATCATCCCCTGATCCAGGTACGGCCGCGACGCCGCGATGATCTGGTCGGCGCTCATCCACAACCAGGCCGTGTCGGAACCGTAGACCGGCGCCGACTCGCGGGCGCCGCCCAGCAGTTTATAAAGCGGCATGTTCGCCGCCTTCGCCTTGAGGTCCCACAGGGCCACGTCGAAGGCCGAATACGCCTGCTGGACCAGCCCCCGGCGGCCGACGGTCTGCAACGCCCAGTAGACCTTGACGGCCAGCCGTTCGTGGTCGCGGGCGTCCTGACCCTGAAGCAGAGGGGAAATGTCGTCCACGGCGACGGCGTACAGGGCGCGGCCGCTGCCCTGGAGGGCGTAGGCGAAGCCGAGGCCGCTCAGGCCGGAGTCCACGTCGATGCGGACGAGCAGCACGACGACGTGGTTGAGCCGTCCGGCCGCGGCCTCGTCCAGGGAGGCGCGCGGCCGCGACATCGGCACTTTCAGTAGCTGACAATCGACGGCAGTGATGCGCATTGGCTCTACTCGGGATCCTGCGGGTCGGCGGCCCTGCTTTCTCCCCTCTCCCCTTGGGGGAGAGGGGAAGGGGGTGAGGGGTTTTCGGTTCCGAAGCCATTGCCCCTCACCCCCGACCCCTCTCCCCCAAGGGGAGAGGGGAGAAGGTGTTTTGCTCTACTCGGGATCCTGCGGGTCGGCCATCATCACGCTCTTCTCAAGGATCACGTCGCCGGTCGCCGGAGGCCCCGTGACCGGCTCCGGGGCCAGGCCGCGCAACCGCCGCCCGATGGTGCTGCGCGACATGCCGTAGAAGAAATAGATGCACAGGCCGACGATCAACCACACGACCAGCCGCAGCCAGGTGTCCAACGGCAGAAAGAGCATCATGATCACGTTGACCAGGATGCCGAGCGGCCCCACAACCCAGATGAACGGGGCGCGGAAGGGACGCGCCGCCTCGGGCCGCCGGACGCGCAGCAGCATGACCGCGGCGCAAACGATGACAAACGCCATCAGCGTGCCGATGTTGACCATCTCTTCCAGTTTCAAGATCGGCGTGATCGCGGCAACGACGGCAATGATGCCGCCGGTCAGCATGGTGGAGATGTGCGGCGTCCGAAATCGCTCATGGATGGCCGCGAAGACGGCCGGCGGCAGCAGGCGGTCGCGGGCCATGGCCAGGAAGATGCGCGCCTGACTGAGGAAGGTGATGAGCAGCACGCTCGTCATGCCGGCCAGGGCGCCGACGGAGATGATCGCCGACGCGCCGAGCAGCAGGCCGTTGTTCTGTTCGAGACCCACCTGGGTGAAGGTGTCGGACACCGCCGCGTCGGGGCTGATCCGGTAATACGGCAACATTCCCGTCAGCACCGCCGAGACGCCGATGTACAGCGCGGTGCAGACGACGAGCGAGGCGAGGATGGCGATAGGCACGTCGCGCTGCGGCTTCTTGGCTTCCTCGGAGTGCGTGGACACGGCGTCGAAGCCGATGTAGGCGAAGAACACGATCGACGCCCCGAACACGACGCCGGCCAGGCCGTAGGGCAGGAACGGCGAGCGGACCTTATTGTCCACCGCTTCCAGGTACTTATCCAACCCGATGTAGCCGAGGATGCCCCACTTCTCCGTGGCGTTGTGCGGCGCTTCCTTTTCGACATTCTTATAGAGGCCCACGACGACAGCGGTTTCCTCCGGAGTCGCGGGGAGGTAGGCGTCTTCTTTCTCGGCCTGCTTGATGAGGTCGTCGTACTGCGCTTTGTTGAGTTGGTGGGCCGCGAGCCTGCGCGTCTAACTCCCGCCGTCGCTCCGGCACGGTCGATACCGCCAGCGACGATTTGAGATCCCTAATTGCGGTGTCGTGCGCGTCGGCCGACAGAGTCCCGGCGGCTGCCTGCTTGTCCAGTTCCTTCGTGGTCCGTTCGACGCGGTTCCAACCGCGGAGTTCGGCCGTCAGCTGTTGCACCCGTTCCGCGACGGCGTCCTTGGGCAGCTTGGCGGTTTCATCATAAAGCGCCTGAATCTGCCGCTTGATTTCCTCTTCGCGCGTCCGGGCCGCCTTCGGCGCCAACGTCTCCCGGTCGTCGTAGAGCGTGCGGACGCGGGCCGCAATGGCGTCGATGCGTTGGTCGGATTCCTCGGTCGAAAGCGCGTCGTCCTTGACGGCCTTTTCCGCCAAGTCGGGGATGGTCGTCCGGTCCTCCGGTAAGGTGCGGTGGGCGGGCGAGATGCCGGTCCAGTTGGCGGGGTTGACGAAGAAGACGCCGACGCCGATGACGAAGAGCACGACGCCGACCTTGACGCCGACCAGCACGGCGTTCGTGGTGGCGCTCTCGCGGATGCCAATGACCAAAATGACGGTGACGGCCAGGGTGATGAGCAGGGCGGGCAGGTTCAGCCAGGCCCCCGACGTGCTGAACGGGTCGTTGCAAAGGTACCACGGCACCTTCCAGGCAAAGGCGACGTAGAGGAGTTCATTCAGATATTTCGACCACGCCGCGGCGACGCAGGCGCAGGCCATGGCGTATTCGAGGATGAGGTCCCAGCCGATGATCCAGGCGAACAGTTCGCCGAGGGTGGCGTAGGCGTAGGTGTAGGCGCTGCCGGCCACGGGGGCGAGGGCGGCGAACTCGGCGTAGCAGAGGGCGGCAAAGAGACAGCCGAGGCCGGCCACGACGAACGACAGCAGGATGGCCGGCCCGGCGTCGAGGGCGGCGGAACGGCCGGTCATGACGAAGATGCCGGCGCCGATGATGGCGCCGACGCCGAGCGAGGTCAGGTTGATCGGCCCGAGGATGCGGCGCAAGCGGTTCTGGCCGGCGGCCTCGGCGTGCAGCGTCTCCAGCGATTTCGTGGCGAATAGCTGTTTCCAGAACATGCGCGACCTCCCTGACCAGGCCTCGGCACACGGCGTCCACGGTGTTAGGGAGGATTATCCACGGCCGGGCGCCGGAGGGCAAGGACGGCCGGTGCGGTTTGGCGCGGATTTAGGGAGCATCGATGACGAGGGTGACAGGGCCGTCGTTGACCAGCTCGACCTGCATCATGGCGCCGAAGCGGCCGGTCGCGGTCGGCGCGCCCGAGCGCCCGCACCGCCCGGATGAAGGCTTCGTAGAGCGGTTCGGCGATCTCCGGCGGGGCGGCGCCGACGAAACTCGGCCGGCGGCCCTTGCGGCAATCGCCGTACAACGTGAACTGACTGACGACCAGAACGCCTCCGCCGACGTCGGCCACGCCGAGATTCATTTTGTCGTCGGCGTCGCGGAAGATGCGCAGACCGACCACCTTGTCGGCGAGCCATTGCGCCTGGGCGGCCGTGTCCGTCGGCGCGACGCCCAGCAGCACGAGGAGACCCGCGCCGACGGCGCCGACGACTTCATCGCCCACGGTCACCCGCGCGGATCGGACTCGTTGCACGACGGCTCGCATGGGAGGGTTCTCTTATTCGTTGTCCGGGTGACGGCGTCCGGTTAGCCGCGACGCGCAGCGGAGCGCGTTGGATCGAGCGCCTCCCCTTCGGGTCGCGGCTAACCGACGGCGCACTCGGCCGAACGAGGGCGCCCGTGAGCCGGAGAAAGAAGGCGTCGTCGGCCTCCTTTTCCCACTTGATGCTTACCTGCGTCTCGTCGCCGTGGTCGGTCTTCCGCGACTTGAGCGACAGCACAAAGCGCTTTCCGCCCGGCGTCGTCGAGGTGAGGCGGGCCGTGTTGCCGTCGCGGCTGGTGCTGACGAACAGGCCCATGTCGCGCATCGCGTTCTGCGTGGAGGCGGTCACCACGTCGAGCGAGCCGGCCACGACCGGCCCGCCGTCGCCCTTGGCCGTGCCCAGCGCCGACAGCGACAAGGAGTCCAGGGTGCATCCCCCAAGGAATAGACAGAGACACGACGCGACGACCAGCCCGCGTGATCTGGCCATGGGAAACTCCCTTCCGTGGACGTGAACGGGGCGAAGCGGCAGCGCTTCAAGGCAGGCGCCAGGTCAGGGCGAACCACATGAGCGCCATCAGGGCGATGCCGATCAGCCACAAGATGAGGACGAAGAGCATCGGATTTTCGGGCTTGTGCATGGTGCGCCACAAGGGGTTTCGACCCTCGCCCTCGGCTTCGCCTGTACACCGTACCGAAGTTTACCTCAGAATGGGGGCGGACGATAGCGACCCGAACGGGGCGGTGCAAGAGCGCATTGGAACGGCCCGGCGGGCGCGATTCCCAGATTTTTCCGTCCGCCGCCAACCCGCCCTTCCCCTTTGGCCGCTCCGACATGATAATATGCAGAGGGACGGTTTCGCGCCCCGGCCGTCCTCCCGCCAGAATGCTCGCCTCCCGCCGCGCACGGAGCACAACCCGATGAGGCCCCTCGCACTTCTCGCCGCCGCCGTGCTGTGGTTCACCGTTCTGCCGACGTGCCGCGCCGCCGACGCCCGCGCCGCCGAGTTCTTTGAGACGCGCGTCCGTCCGGTGCTGGCGGAGAACTGCGTTTCGTGTCACGGACCCCAGAAGCCGCGCGGCGGATTGCGGCTCGACACCAAGGCCGGTCTGCTCCAGGGCTCCGACAACGGACCCGTCGTTGTCGCAGGCGATCCGGAAAAGAGCGATCTCGTCCACGCCGTCCGCCAGGACGGCGACTGCAAGAAGATGCCGCCTTCGCCCAGGACGAAGCTCGCGCCTGATGCGGTGGAGGCGTTGACCGCCTGGGTGAAAATGGGCGCCCCCTGGCCGGACGGCCCCGCCGTCGCCGCCAAGGGAGCCTCCGTCGACGAGGCGCGGCAGAAGCACTGGTCGTATCAGCCGGTCAAAATGCCGGCCGTCCCGACGGTCAAAGACCCTTCATGGGTGAAAAATCCCATCGACGCCTTCGTGCTGGCGAAGCTGGAGGAAAAAGGCCTGGCGCCGTCGAAGCCCGCCGACCGCCGCACGCTGATCCGCCGCCTTTCCTTCGACCTGATCGGCCTGCCGCCGACGCCGGAAGAGGTCGAGGCCTTCCTCAACGACCCGTCGCCCGACGCCTACGAGAAGGTGGTGGACCGTCTGCTGGCGTCGCCGCACTACGGGGAGCGCTGGGGCCGCCACTGGCTCGACCTCGCCCGCTACTCGGACACCAAGGGCTATGTCTTCACCGAAGAGCGGCGTTATCCCTATTCGTACACCTACCGCGATTACGTCATCCGCTCCTTCAACGAGGACCTGCCCTACGACCAGTTCATCGTGCAGCAGCTCGCCGCGGATCGGCTGCCCCCCTCACCCCTTCCCCTCTCCCCCAGGGGAGAGGGGAAGGGGTGAGGGGGGCCGACAAGCGGCCGCTGGCGGCGCTGGGCTACCTGACGCTCGGCCGGCGTTTCCTCAACAACCCGTCGGACATCATCGACGACCGCATCGACGTGACCATGCGCGGCTTCCAGGCGCTGACGGTCGGCTGCGCCCGCTGCCACGACCACAAGTTCGATCCCATCCCGCAGAAGGACTATTACTCGCTTTACGGCGTATTCGCCAGTTCGTTCGAGCCGAAGGAACTGCCGGTCATCGGCCCGTCGTCCGACCCGGAGAAGGCCGCGGCCTTCAACGTGGAATTGAAAAAGCGGACGGACGCGGTCGCGGCGTTCAAGGAGGAGCACAAGGACGAATTGAAAGCCCGCAACCGCGTATTCCGCGACCGACTGAAGAAGCTGGAGAACAGGGTCCAGGAATGGGAGGCCGACGCGCCCGGCGGTCCGGAGCGGGCGATGGTCCTGGAAGACTTGCCCCACCCCGTGACGCCGCACGTGCTGAAGCGCGGCAACCCCAACAATCCCGGCGAGGCGGTGCCGCGGCAGTTCGTGGAAATCCTGGCCGGCCCCAACCGTAAGCCGTTCAAGGACGGCAGCGGCCGGCTGGAACTGGCCCGCGCCATCGCCAGCAAGGACAACCCGCTGACGGCCCGCGTGATGGTCAACCGCCTCTGGCAGCACCATTTCGGAGAGGGAATTGTCCGCACTGCGAGCGACTTCGGCGCCCGAGGCGAACCGCCGACGCACCCGGAATTGCTGGACTGGCTGGCGGCCACCTTCATGGAGGAGGGATGGTCGGTCAAGAAAATGCAGCGGCTGATGGTGCTGTCGAATACGTATCGGCAGGACAGCGAGGAGGATGCGGTTCGCAAGGCGGCCGACCCGGAGAATCGTCTGTTGAGCCATCAAAACCGCCGTCGGCTGGAGTTCGAGCCGCTGCGCGACGCCCTGCTCTCCGTGGCGGGGCAACTCGACCCGCGCATGGGAGGCAAGGGCGACGAGGAGATCACCACCCGGCCGCCATTCTCGCACCGGCGGACGGTGTATTGCTTCATCGACCGGCAGAACTTGCCCGGCCTGTTGCGCACCTACGACTTCGCCAGCCCCGACGCCACGGTCGGCCAACGGCACATCACGACGACCCCGCCGCAAGCGCTGTTCCTGATGAACGGTTCGTTCGTGGTGGAGCAGGCCCGCGAATTCGCGGCTCGGCCCGACGTGGCCGGCCTGGCGAGCGACGCACAGCGCATCGACCGGATGTATCGCCTGGCTTACGGCCGGCCGCCGGAAGCCGACGAAGTGGCGTTGGGTCTGCGTTTTCTGAAGGAGGCCGCCGCCGGCCCGTCGTCGCGGCTGTCGCCGTGGGAGCAGTACGCCCAGGTGCTGCTGGAGGCGAATGAGTTCGCGTTTGTGGATTGATTGGATGAACGCATTCCGGCGCGGTCAGGAGACGGCCAATGGACACCGAGACCATGAGCTGGATACTCACCGCGCTGGTAACCATCGCCTTTTTCCTCCTGATAGCGATCCCATTAACGCTAGGCCGACGACGGCCGATCACTCCCATGAAGCGGTGCCCCCTATGCGCGACGCAGATGCCGGCGGCGCGAGGAGGAATGTGCTGGAAGTGCGGCCTGGATCATGACGGCTTAAGTGAGGACGCATTGCGCCCGGATAAGCCGCCGATGGATCTCACCTATTTTGAACTGGAAAGACGGCAAAGACGTGGGAGGAATGATCGCTCATGACCAACGGAGTTGACCTCCTACCAAAGCTGAAAGGGACGGGACAATGAACTCATCGCTGCTGAACGGCCGCCCGCTGACCCGCCGTGACTTCCTTTGCCGCTCCGGCATGGGCATGGCGTCGCTCGGCTTCGCCGGCCTGATGGCCTCGCAGGGACTCGTCTCCGCGGAGGAGGGCGCCGTCTCGCCGCTGGCCCCCAAGGCGCCGCCGCTGCCCGCCAAGGCCAAGCGCGTCATCCACCTGTTCATGAACGGCGGCCCGTCGCACGTCGATACCTTCGACCCCAAGCCGATGCTGGCCAAGTACGCCGGCAAGCCGCTGCCGCGCGAGCAACCTGCGCACCGAACGCAAGACCGGCGCCGCCTTCCCGTCGCCGTTCAAGTTCCAGAAATACGGCCAGAGCGGCATCGAGGTCAGCGAGCTCTTCTCCCACGTCGGCGAGTGCATCGACGACATCTGCGTCATCCGCTCGATGCACGCCGACGTGCCGAACCACGAGCCGTCGCTGATGCTGATGAACTGCGGCGAGGCGCGGCTGATCCGGCCGAGCATGGGGTCGTGGGTCACCTACGGCCTGGGCACCGAGAACCAGAACCTGCCCGGCTTCATCGCCATGTGCCCCGGCGGCTACCCGATCCAGGAGACGCAGAACTGGCAGGCCGGCCTTCCTGCCCGGCGTCCTACCAGGGCACCTACATCGACACCCAACATACGCGAGATCGAAAAACTGATCGAGAACATCAAGGACGATTTCACGTCGCCGCCGCAGCAGCGGCGGCAGCTCGACCTGCTGCGAGCAGCTCAACGAGCGGCACGCCCGGCGCAGCGACGAGCGACGCCGCGCTCGAGGCGCGCATCCAGTCGTTCGAGCTGGCCTACCGGATGCAGACGGAGGCCAGCGACGCCTTCGACGTGAGCCGCGAGCCGCAGTCGATCCGCGACATGTACGGCCCCGGCGTGCAGGCCCGGCAGCTGCTGATCGCCCGCCGGCTGCTCGAGCGCGGCGTGCGCTTCGTGCAGGTCTGGCACGGCGCGGGCCAGCCGTGGGACAGCCACGACGACCTCGAGGTCAACCACCGCCGGCTGGCGAAGGAGTGCGACCAGGCCATCGGCGCCCTGCTGAAGGACCTGAAGCAGCGCGGCCTGCTGGACGAGACGCTGGTGATCTGGGGCGGCGAGTTCGGCCGCACGCCGACGGTGGAATTGCCGACGCCGGGCGCCAACGCCGGCAAGGTGAACGGCCGCGATCACAACCATTACGGCTTCTCGATGTGGCTGGCCGGCGGCGGCGTCAAGGGCGGCCAGGTCTACGGCGCCACCGACGAGTTCGGCTTCGCGGCGGCGGAGAAGCCGGTCCACGTCCACGACCTGCACGCCACGATCCTGCGACCTGCTCGGCTTCGACCACGAGAAGCTCACCTACCGCTACGCCGGCCGCGACTTCCGGCTGACCGACGTGTATGGCAACGTGGTGCAGGAACTGATCGCGTGACCCTCTCACCGGTTAGCCGCGACTCGCAGCGGAGCGCTCTGGATAGCAGCGCTCCGCTGCGAGTCGCGGCTAACCGAGCGGCGGCTTTCCGTCAATAACTGAACTTCCCCACCTGCACCTTGCCGCGGAACACCCAGTAGACCGTCGCCGTGTACGTCAGCACGAACGGCATCCCCAGCAGCGCCATGCCCGCCATGATCCACAACGTCGTCTCCGACGAGGCCGACCTGGCCAGCGTCAGGTCGTAGGCCGGGTCCACCGACGAGACGATCATGTTGGGGAACAGCGTCATGCCGAACAGGAACGTGAACGCCGCGATCGTGCAGCAGGACGAGAAAAAGGCGTAACGCGGCTGGTTCCGGTAGATGGCGCGCGGGATGTTGGCGATCGCCAGCACGTTCAACGCCGCCACGACCCACACCCACGGGTAATCGCGGAACTTCTCGATCGAGGGCCGGCTCGTCGTCATCGTGAAGATCGTCGAGACGATGTACAAGATAACGAAGATGGTAAAAGTCCTCCACATCCAGCCGTGGACGCGCTTCTGCAGTTCCCCTTCGGTCTTGAGGTAGAGGTAGACGGAACCGTGCATGGCGAAGGTGGCCACGGCGAACAGGCCGATTGTCGTCGGATACCAGCCGAACAGGTCGAAGAAGGCCGGCGACTTCACGAAATCGCCGTCGGCCCCGAGCGGCAGGCCGTGGATGCAGTTGCCGACCACCGCCCCGAACAGGAACGTCGCCAGGGTGCTGGCGGCGCAAAAGGCGACGTCCCAGAAGGTGCGCCACAGCGGCCAGTCCTGTTTGCCCCGGAACTCCATCGAGACGCCGCGGAAGATCAGCGCGACCAGCACCATCATGAACGGCGTGTAGAAGCCGGAAAAGGCGGCGGCGTAGGCCCGCGGGAAGGCGGCGAAGATGGCCCCGCCGAAGACCACGAGCCACACCTCGTTGCCGTCCCACAGCGGGCCGATCGAGTTCATCAGCACGCGCCGGTCGGCGTCCTTGCGGACGCACAGGTGCAGGATGCCCACGCCCAGGTCGAAGCCGTCCAGCACGGCGTAGCCGGTCAGCAGCGCGCCGAGGACGGCGAACCAGAAGATCTGGATGCCGAGCGACGGTCCCATCGGAGTTACTCCCTACCAGCGCGGCGCGTCTCCGTCAGCGAGAAAGCGGCCGGGTTGACCACGCGCGCGGCCGCCGTCTCCACCAACTCGCCGGGTTTGGTGGCGGGCGGCGGCGGCTTGCCGGCCTCCTCGGGTCCGTGCTGGATCTTACTGTTGAGAACGTAGACCCAGACGGCGAACAGCAGCGCATAAACCACGCCGAACATCACGATCGAGCCGATCACCTGGCCGGGACCGACCACCTTGCGGTTGGAAAGGCCGTCGGCCGTCTTGAGGAAGATGTCGCCTTTTGCCATTTCCATACGCGGTTTAGGCGGATTGTCGTCGCTCCAGGAGACGTGCGGGTAGACGACGAACGGCTGCCGGCCGGCCTCGGCGGACACCCACCCGGCCTGGTTGGCGAGGTACGGCCCCACGACCGCGACCACGAAGACCAGCATCAGCCAGCGCTTGTCGAACAGCGTGCCGCGCCAGAGGAAGAACAACCCCAGCAGCGTCAGGACGACGAAGGCGGCGCCGAGTCCGACCATGACGTGATAGGTCTGAAAGACCAGCGGCACGTTCGGCCAGTCCTCTTTCGGGAACTGGTCCAGGCCGGGCACGGAGGCGTGGAAGTCCTCGTGGACCAGAAAGCTCAGGCCGCCCGGAATGGCCACGGCGTAATCGAGACGGCCGGCGTCCGAGTCGGGGACGCCGAACAGGCTGAGGCCGGCGGCGCCGGTCTTGTAATGGCCCTCCAGGGCGGCCAGTTTGGCCGGCTGCGTGTGGGCGACCGCCTTGGCCTGGAAGTGGCCGGACAGGCCGATGGCGATGCTGGAAATCGCGCCAAAGACGAGGGCAATCGTAAACGATTTCCTGGCGAAGTCGAGGTGGCGCCGCCGCAGGACGTAATAGGCCGAGATGCTCATCACGAAGAAGGCGCCGAGGATGAAGGCGCCGAGAATGACGTGCGTCAGCCGGTTCATGCTCGACGGGTTGAAGACCACGGCCCAGAAATCGACGATCTCGGCCCGCACGGCGCCGTCGCGTTCGACGAGGTGGTAGCCGGCCGGCGTCTGCTGCCACGAGTTGGCGATGATGATCCACACGGCGGAGAAGATCGAGCCGAGCGACACCATCAGCGTGGCGAAGAAGTGCATCCCCTTGGAGACGCGGTCCCAGCCGAAGACGAGCACGGCCAGGAAACCCGATTCGAGGAAGAAGGCGAAAATGCCCTCCGCCGCCAAAGCGGAGCCGAAAATGTCGCCGACGTAGCGGGCGTAGGCGGCCCAGTTGGTGCCGAACTCGAACTCCATGACGACGCCGGTGGCGACGCCCATGGCGAAGTTGACGGCGAAAATGCCGGTCCAGAACTTGGTCATGGCGTGGTAGCGGGCGTCGCCGGTTCGCAGATATAAGCCCTCCATCAACACCATGATGGCGCCCAGGCCGATGGAGAGCGGCGGGAAGAGGTAATGGAACATGATCGTCAGCGCGAACTGCACGCGCGACAGGGTCAGGACGGGATCGTCCATCGCGGCGAGGCTCCATGCGGCCTGGGGCGAGCGGCGTCAGAATCGTTCTATGGATTCGACAGGCCGTCGCCGCTCCGGCAGGAGGGGAACCGCGAAGGCGTGGTGGATGGCAACCGGCGCGCGGGGGCGCTACGGGAGTTTCGCGGACGGCGTTCATCAACGGGCGTTCGGGAACGAGGGAAATTGGACGCGGTTGTGCGCTTGCGACGGGCGAGGTAGAATTCCATCCGGCGGCGCCTCCGTCGAACCCGCGGCGTCCCGGGTGCGGCGGAACAAAGGGGACATTCCAGACAAATTCCATCTTATAGTGCCATTAAGAGGGCCGGTTCATGCGCAAGAAATCAACCCGCCGTGTCAGCCTCGCGGACTATATTGCCGAGATCCTCAAGAACGCCGTTTATGAAAAGGGCGAGCAGCTGGACGTGATCGTGGCCGAGGCGCCCGATTTGCCAGGATGCCTGACGCAAGGGGCCACCGTCGAGGAAACTCGGGAGAACCTTGTGGATGCCATCGAGGTCTGGCTGCTGTCCGGCTTGCGCAACGGCGAAGACCCGCCCGTGGTAAACGGCTGCCGTTTGGCCATCACCGCGGGGCCGAGGAGGTCCGAGCATGCCCCGTCTCGACCCCGTATCAAGGCGTGAACTGATCCGCAAGTTGAAGACTTTGGGCTTCGATGGGCCTTATCCGGGAGGAAAGCACCAGTGGATGAGTCGGGACGGTTTGCGCCTCACGATTCCCAATCCGCACGGGGGTGCGATCGATCCCGGACTGATTCGGCGAATCCTGCGCCAGGCCGGCATCACGCTTGATGAATGGCTACGCGCCTGAGAGGCGGCAAAAGGACGGCCGCTTGCGCCGTGGTGCATTTCCGACCGTGGCCGGTTGGCGGGCGCGAAACGAGAGTTTCGCGGACGGAGTTCACGAACGGGCGTTCGGGAACGAGGGAAATTGGACGCGGTTGTGCGCTTGCGACGGGCGAGGTAGAATTCCATCCGTGACCACCTCCGAGCCAGGACTGGTTCCCGGCCGCCGTAATGAATGACGCACCATCCCACGACCCGTTCACCCTGTTCGTTTACGGCACATTGATGCGCGGCGGCGTGCGCCAACGCCTGCTCGCCGGCCAACGCTTCCTCGGGGAGGCGCGAACGCCGCCGCTTTACGCCCTCTTCGACCTGGGAGAGTATCCCGGCATGGTCCGCCGCGACGCCGACGGCCGTGCGGTCGCCGGCGAGCTGTACGAAGTCGCGGCCGGTCTGATCCCGCGACTGGACTCGGAGGAAGGGGCGCCGACGCTGTTTCGGCTGGAACCCGTCTCCGTGGACGGCCGCGATGCGACGGTTTTCGCCTATCTCTATCAGCGATCCGTCGAGGGGGCGCGGCTCTGTTCCGGCAATCGATGGGTCCACCGGGGCGGCCGATGACGCACGACGATGCCTTTCTTGAGGCCATCCGGGAGGCGCCCGACGACGACGCGCCGCGGCTGCTGTACGCCGACTGGCTCGAAGACAACGGCGAGTCCCATAGGGCCGAATTGATCCGCGTGCAAATCGCACTCGCCGGCCGGCCCACGGACAACGCCGCGGCCGGCCTGCTCTCGCGCCAGAACGCGCTGCTGCCCCTGCACGACGAGGAATGGTCCGAGTCCGTCCGCGCCGTCGCCTTCTCCTGGGAGTACCGGCGGGGATTCGTCGAAGCGGTGGAAGCGGAGGCCGAGACGTTCCTGGACGGCGCGGAGACGCTGTTTGGACGCGCGCCGGTTCGGCGGGCGCGTCTGCACTGGCCGCCCTGGCCGCGGTTCACTTCCTCCATCGTGCCGCGCCTGGCCGACTGTCCTTCACTCGCATGTCTGACCGCCCTCGACCTGAGCGGCAACTTCCTCGGCAGCGACGGCCTTCAATCGCTGCTGGCGTCGCCCTGGTTGACGCGCCTCACCGCGCTCGACCTCCGGAAATGTCGGATCAGCGACCGCGGCGTCCGGGCGCTGGCCCAGTGGCCGCAGCTGACGCGGCTCACGCGACTCGACCTGAGCCACAACGAAATCGGGCCGCCCGGCGTCCGCCTCCTGGCGCGGTCGCTCGAAGGGCGGGCGATCGGGGGCGAACCGCCGCGGCTGCGCTCACTTCCGTTGCACGGCAACCCGCTCGGCGAGGCGGGCCGCCGGGCCGTCCACTCCTCGCCGCTCCTCATCCGTGCGGCCGAGTTGCCGGCCGTCGAACGGCTGGGCCGCCGGGCGCCCAAAGAGTATTAACCGCCAAGCCTATCCTTCACCGGAGTCGCCGCATGGGCGCCGTGATCCCCGCACTGGAGTTCATGCTGACGCTGGTGACGGAGTGCATCCTCGTCCTCTGCGTCCTGACCTACGCCATGCACTGCCTGCTCGTGGTCGTGCGCGACACGGCGGCCGGACAGGACGAAATCGTCTGGCCCGACGAGCCGTTCCAGGACTGGGCCTTGGGCGCCCTCCACCTCGTCGGCGTCGTCCTGATCGTGCTGGCGCCGGCGGGCGTTCTGGCGCGGGCGCTGCGGGAAAGCTGGCTGCCCGGCGACGCGGCCCTCCGATTTCTGCTCCTTGCCGTGCCGGGATTGTGGCTATTGTTTCCCGTAGCGCTGTTTTCATCGCTCAGCGCCTCGTCGCGCTGGTTCGTGTTCCGGCCGGTCGTCGTTTGGAACATGCTGCGCGTCGCGCCGGCCGCATTCGTCGTCTACGCCGTTAGCGCCGTTTTGGCCGCCGCCGTGGCGGCAATCGGGTACGCCGCCGTCATCCGCTGGATGGTGCTGGCCCCTGTCGCCGCGGCGGCGGCGGCCGCGGCGTTCCTGATCTACGCCCGGCTGCTGGGCCGGCTTGCCTGGAGAATGGGACGATTGCCGGCGGGCAAGCGCAAGCCGGCCAAGAAAGTGCGATTGCCGGCGGGCCGCGTCGAGGTGGAAGACCCGTGGAACGTACCGGCGGCGCCGGCGGCGCCCGAGCCGGAAACCGAGACGACGCCTTACGGCCGGAAAAGAAAGCGCGTCAAAGGATACGGCTTGGCGCCGGAGGGGCCGACGAAGGCGCCGGAGTCGTTGCCGGCGGCGGACGGAAACAGCCCAATCGAGGCGAAACCGAAAACGGCCGCGACCTATCCGAGGCGGCGGCGCCCCGCGTCGGCCCGGTTTCTCGCCGGCGTCTTTGCGTTCCCCGGTTACTCCCAAAGCCGCAAGGCGTGGCTGTTGTTGTCGCTGGGTTTTTTGGCGGTCTGTGGCGCCGCCTGCGCCTTGGTTCACTTCTATGCGGTGCTCTATCCGGAGGGGTAAAGGCGGTTAGCCGCGACGCGCGGCGGAGCGCTTGCAAGAGCGCTCCGCCGCGCGTCGCGGCTAACCCACGCCGATTCCGGAAGCCGACATGGGCAGTCTCACTCCTCCCTATTTCTTCCGCAGCCCGGCCTCCAACTGTTTGAAATCGTCGCGCGAACGCAGCGGCTCGAAATCCGCCTTCCGCAACCCATCCGCGTCCTTGAAACCCTGCGCCACGGCCTGCCGGAGCAGTTCCATCGCCCGGTCGCCGTAGCTCCGCGTCAGCTCCTCGCGCTTCGCCACTACGAGGGCCGTGTCCTTCGCGGCCAGGCCGGCGCAGCGGGCCAGGCAGGCGGCGGCCGCGGGCCAATCCGGCCAGGCGGACGGCGCCGACTGAACCAGGTCCGCCACGGCGTCGGAGGCGCCGGCGTAGTCGCCCAGGTCGAGCCGGGTTTGGGCTAGAGCCAGCCGATAGTCGGCGTTTTTGGGGTTGAGTTTCAAGGCGATCCGCTGGCGGCGCACGGCCTCTCGCAAGCGGTCGCGGGCCTCGGCCCCCTTGCCGTCGCTTCGCAACGAGACCGCCAGCTCCTCCAGGGCGACGCCCATTTCGCTCTGAAGGGCGGCGGCGTTGGGATACGCGGCCGTGAGCTTCGCATAGCATTCCGTCAGCAGCCGTCGGTACTTCTCCAACTCGTCGGGGCGGTCGCCGGTGGCCGCCAGCAAATGAATCAGGTTCGTGTATGGCCCGATGAGGTCCTGCTGGTAGACCGTCGCGTCGGGGTTCGCCGCCGCCAGTTTTTCGATTAAAGCGATGTTTTTACGATAATTTTGCTCGGCCGGGACGAGGCGGCCCGACTGGGTGTAAAGGACGCCGAGGTTGCCGTAGTACTTCGCCAGCGCCTCGCTGTAGGCGGCGTTCTTGGGGAACTCGGATGTCAACTGTTCCTGGATGGCGAGCGCCTCGCCCCAGGCCTTCTCCGCCTCCGACCCACGCTTATTGGACGCCAGGAAGATGCCGAATGCGTCGAGGCTGCTCGCCAGTTCCTGGCTATAAATGGGGACGCCAGGCTGTTCTTTCGTCAACTGTCGCAGCAGGTCCAGGGCCGTCAGCCAGTCCGCCTCCGCCTCGGCGGGACGGTTCACGGCCCCGCGCAGGTTGCCGCGGTCGTTCAGGGCGTCGGCCTCCAGGACGCGGTAATCCGGGACGGCGGGGTACGCCTCGGCCAGCTTCGCGAGCTGGTCCACCGCCCGCGTGTAGCAGGCCTCGGCCTCCGGCAAATTGCCGTTCATCTGTCGGAGAACGCCGAAGTTGAGTTGGGCGCTCGCCAAATCTTGCTGGTAGGCGGGGGCTTTGGGGTGGTCGTCGGCCAGTCGGCGGCGCAGTGCGAGCGACCGGTCCAGGGCCTTCTCCGCCTGTTTCTGCCGATTCGTCGTCTGGTACAGCGCCCCCAGGTTCTTCAGGGTGTCGGCCAGCTGCCGCTGGTAGGAAGGCGTGTCCGGGTGGTCGGCCGCCAGTTTCTCCAAGAGGGGCAGCGCCTTGTTGTAGAGCTTTTCCGCGTCCGGAAGGCGGTTGTCGGTTTGCAGGAGGACGCCGCGGTTGGTGTAGCTGGCGGCCAGGTCGTACTGATAATCGGGCGCGGTCGGGTAGTCGGCCACCAGCTTTTCCTCGATCTCCAGGGCGCGGACGTAGGCCTGGTCGGCCTCCTCCTGCCGGCCGGCGGCCTGGCGGACGTAGCCGAGGCTGTGCCAACTGGCGGCCTGTTCCTCCCGGTAGAGCGGCACGGTGGGGAAGTCGGCGACCAGCCGATCGCGCAATTGCAGAGATTGCGCGTATTCATCCTCCGATTTCTTGGGGTCGGTGTCGCGCCAGAGGTTGCCGAGGTGGTTGTGGGTGACGGCCAGCTCCTGCCGATATTCGGGAACGTCCGGGTGTTCGTCCGACAGGGCTTTCAGGACGATGAGGGCCTGATCGAAGGCCTGGCCGGCTTCCCCCTGACGGCCGGTGGCGGCCAACAGGGCGCCGAGGTTGTCCTGGCTTCGCGCCAGGTCGAGCCGCGCGCCGGGCGGCGCGGAAGGGCCGGCCAACGCCTCGCGGCCGGCCAGGGATTCGCGCAGCAGCGACTCGGCCTCCGCGTACCGCCCCGCCCCCAGCAGCAGCGTTCCGAGGTTGTTGGCGACGGCGGCCGACTCGCGGCGGTCGTCTTCCTGGCCAGACTCGCCGACGAGATTCCGCCGCAAACCGAGGGCTTCGCGCAGTGCCTGTTCGGCCTCCGGCGTGCGGCCTTCGTCCTGTAGCAGTTGCCCCAGGTTGTTCAGACAGGCGGCAAGGTCCTGCCGGTAGCAGATGTCGTCGGGGTGCTCAGACGCCAACTCCCCTAAAATCTCGCGGGCTGAGCCGTAGGACTGTTCCGCCGCGGCCTGGTCGCCGAGCAGCCGCTGGATGTCGCCCATGCGGAGGTAGGCGCGGCCGGCCTCGCGGCGCACCTCCGGGTCGTCGCCCTTTTCCTTGAGGAATTGTTCCTGAAAGTGCAGCGCCGGGCCAGCAACTCCCGGCGGATCTGTTCCATGCGCGGCTCGTGGGCCAGACGGACCTGGCCGACCGCCGTCAGCATCTCATCGACGGCCGAGCGGGCGCTTTGGAAATTCCGCTCCGCGCGGTCGTGCTCCGTCATTGCAACGTGGAGGAGGCGCGTCTGCTCGCTTGCGACGTGATGCTGGTAGAAGCCGAAGGCGGCGCCGCCCACGGCCAGACTCAGCGCGAACAGGACGCTCACGGCCGTCAGCGCGGCGGCCACCGGATGGCGCCGCGTCCACTTCCAGGCCCGCTCCCAGACGGGCGTCGGCCGGGCCAGGATCGGCTCCCGCCCCAGGAAGCGCCGCAAATCCTCCGCCAGATCGCCGGCGGAGGCGTAGCGGTTCTTGGGGTTCTTTTGCAGACATTTCAGGCAGATTGTCTCCAAATCATGCGGCGCCTTGGGCTGGAGGCGGGACGGCGGGACCGGCTCCTGCGAGCGCACCAGTTCGAGGGTGTCGAGGACCGACGCGCCCTTGAAGGGCGGCCGGCCGACCAGCGTCTCGTAGAGGATGGCGCCGAGGGAATAGACGTCGGCGGCCGGCCCGACCTCGACGCCGTTGGCCTGCTCCGGCGCCATATAGGCCGGCGTCCCGAGAATGGAGCCGCTCTGCGTGCGGCTGTCGGCGTCGTCGAGCTTCTTGGCCAGGCCGAAGTCGGCGATCTTGGGAGTGCCGTCCGCCGTCATCAGGACGTTGGCCGGCTTGAGGTCGCGGTGGATGATTTTCCGTTGATGGGCGTACTCCATCGCCGCGGCCAGCTGGCGCAGCAGTTCGGCGGCCTGGCGCGGCGGCTGCGGGTCGCCGGCGAGCTTCTTGTTGAGCGGGGCGCCGTCCACGAATTCCAGGCAGAAGTAGGGCTTCCCTTTGACCTCGTCGATCTCATAAATCTGGACGATGTTGGGGTGCTGGAACTTGGCGACGGCCTCGGCCTCCAGGCGGAAGCGGGCCAGTTCGCCGGCGGCGACGTAGTCGCCGGACAGGATCATCTTGAGGGCGACGAGGCGATTCAGGCCGATCTGGCGGGCCTTATAGACGACGCCCATGCCGCCGCGGCCCAGTTCGCCGAGGACCTCATAGCCGGGGACGTGGACGCCGTGAAGGACGACCGACGCGACGGCCGCGGAAAGCGGCCCCTGGGCGATGGTGGTTCCGTCGGTGGGAGGGGATTCGGCCGCGGTTCGATCTGTCGGCGGGGCGGTCGGTTGCGCAATGGTGTAATCGGTCGGCGGGGCGGAGGGAGGTTGCGCGACGGTTCGATCGGTCGGCGGGGCGCTGGGCGGTTGCACTTCAGTTCGGTCGGTCGGCGGCGCGGAGTCGGGTTGCACTTCGGTTCGGTCGGTCGGCGGAACGGACGACGGTAATGCTTGCGTTTGCGAGAGTTCCGGCGTCGGCTTGGCCATGACGCACCTCGGCGGTGAACGGCGAACCGGGAGATTGAATTATGGCATTCAAACGCTCATTGGTCCAGGTCGCGGCAGGCTGCGAACATTCGTCCCCGGCGCCCGCGGCAAACGGAGCGCCGACGGAAA
This sequence comes from uncultured Planctomycetaceae bacterium, assembly GCA_963813925.1. Taxonomy (GTDB): domain Bacteria; phylum Planctomycetota; class Planctomycetia; order Gemmatales; family Gemmataceae; genus UBA4732. The sequence continues at coordinate 146,405 of CAWFBG010000010.1, read as the reverse complement.
GGCCGGAAAGTCGTAAATTAGGGACAATCAATCCCGCGCGTCGAGGAGTTCCACAGTGACCACCACAACGCACGTCCAGAGTGTCCCGAGTGAACAGGCCCAGGGCGCCACGGCCCCCGGCGAGCCGTGCATCGTCGTGATTTTCGGCGCCTCCGGCGACCTGACCAAACGGCTCCTGATGCCGGCCTTCTACAACCTGACCTGTGACGGCCTGCTGTCCAAGCACTTCGCCGTCATCGGCATGGCGCTGGACGACCTCACCACCGACCAGTTCCGCGCCCGCATGACCGAAGACATCAAGAAATTCCACACGCGCCGCACGTTCGAGGAAAGCCCCTGGCAAGACCTCGTTTCTCGCCTGAACTACACGCCGGGCAACTTCGGCGACCCCGAAGCCTACCGCCGCCTCGCCGACGCGGTCGCCAAGCTCGACGCCCAGTATCAGGCCGCGCGGCAACGTCCTCTTCTACATGGCCACGCCGCCCGCCGTCTTCGGCCTCATCTCCGGCAACCTCGACGCGGCCGGCTTCAAGAAGCGCGACAAGGGCTGGACGCGCATCATCGTCGAAAAGCCGTTCGGCCACGATCTGTCGTCGGCCCTGGAGCTGAACCGCGAGCTGCTGGCCCACTGGCGGGAATCGCAGATTTACCGGATCGACCATTATCTCGGCAAGGAGACGGTCCAGAACCTTCTCGCCTTCCGTTTCTCCAACGGCATCTTCGAGCCGCTGTGGAACAAGGACCACGTGGACCACATCCAGTTCACGGTCGCGGAGACGGTCGGCGTCGAGGGCCGCGGCAAATACTACGACCGCACCGGCGTCCTGCGCGACATGATCCAGAACCATATGTTTCAGATGCTGGCCTACCTCTGCATGGAGCCGCCGGCGTCGTTCCGGCCCGACGCCGTCCGCAACGAGAAGGCCAAGCTGCTGGAGGCGGTGCGCGTCATGACGCCCGGAGGAGGTGGCGCGGAACGTCGTGCGCGGCCAGTACGGCCCCGGCAAGAAGCCGGACGGGTCGGCGGCCGTCGGCTACCGCCAGGAGCCGGACGTCAACCCGCAATCCCCGACGGAGACGTTCGCGGCCGCCAAACTCCTGATCGACAACTGGCGCTGGGAAGGCGTGCCCGTCTATCTGCGCTCCGGCAAGGGGCTGTGGAAGCGCGGCACGCGAAATCGTCGTCCAGTTCAAGAAGGCGCCGGAAGTGATCTTCCGCAACACGCCCGCGGCGGCCGCGATGGAGTCCAACCGGCTGCTGTTCCACATCCAGCCCGACCAGGGCATCGAGTTCCGCTTCCACGCCAAGACGCCGGGGCCGGCCATGTTCCTGCAAAAAGTGAACATGCGTTTCGACTACCGCGAGGCCTTCGAGGCGTCGCGCGGCACCGGCTACGAGGTCCTGCTCTACCACTGCATGATCGGCGACGCCACGCTCTTCTCGCGCACCGACCTGGTCGAATCCGCCTGGCGGGTGGCCCAGCCGATGCTCGACGCCTGGGCCGCCGCCGCGCCGACCGACTTCCCCAACTACCCGACCGGCTCGTGGGGGCCCAAGGCGGCCTTCGACCTGATGGAACGCGACGGCCGCCGCTGGGTCGAGGTCGTCAACCGCGACATCCTGGAACGGGTGCCGCTGTTCAAGGAGGGCGGCCCCGTCGTCCTCCACAACCTGGCCATGATGCTCAAGCCGGTCGTCCACGAGGCCGGAGAAATCATCATTCGGGAGGGCGATACGGGCAATGAGATGTACTTCGTCTGCCGCGGCCAGGTCGAGGTGCTGGACCGCGCGGGCAAGTTGCTGGGCGCCCTGTCCGACGGCGAGTTCTTCGGCGAGATCAGCCTGCTGCTGTCGCAGCCGCGCACGGCCTCGGTTCGGGCGGCGACGGCGTGCAACCTGTTCGTGCTGTACAAGGCGGACTTCGACCGCGTCCTGAAGGACCATCCGCAGTTCGCCGGCTCGCTGCGCGAGATCGTCAAGAAGCGCTACCCGGCGGCGACGACGGCGGGCGCGTAAGCTTGCCGTCAACGGCGGGGCGCGCATGCGCCCCGCCGAAAGCGCTTCCAATTACGGCAGCGGCACGTCCTTCAGCGCGAACGGGATTTCCACGTTGAGCACCTTCCGGCCGGAGTAGATCAGCTTGGCCGGCTCCTGGCCTTTCTCGGCCTGGTAGGTCAGGACGTACTGCGTGGAAAGCACGCCGTTGATCACCTGGCGCCGTAGGCCGAGGCTGATCTGCTTGATCGGTTGGCCCTTGTCGTCCACGAGGCCGAGACCGCCGGCGCCGCTCGTGGCGTTGCCGAAGCCGCCTGGGCCGATGACGATGGCGACCCCGACGGCGGCGGGCGCCGCGCCGGGAGCGGCCCCCGCGGGGGCGGGCAGCGGGATGCGTCGGATCCGTCGCCGCCGGATCGGGACGATCGGGCCGGCGCCGCCGCCGACCGGGACCACGTCCGCCGGCGCCTGCAACTCCACCTGGATCGTGATCCGGCCGCCGTCCGTCTTGGACACTTCAACGATCTTTAGCTCGCCGTTCTCGCCACCCTTGAAGACCTTGTCCTTCGCCTTGAGGATTTCCGTGGCGGTGATGACCGGCGCCGTCTCGCCCATCACCGTGGCCGTGATCGTCCCGGCGAGTTCCGTCAGCGACTTGGCGGCCTTGTCGCCTTTCTTGAGGTGGACGAGGACGTCTTGCCGTGCGCCGCCCTGATCGATCGGGGTCGGGCCGAACACCGCCCCGCCGGCGGGACCGCCGACCGGGTTGACCGGGGTCGCGTCGGTCGAGGTCTGGGTCAGCCGCTGCTTCTGGTCGTCGATGGCCTTCGTGATTGTCACCTTGTCCACGCCCTGCCACTGCAACTTGGGTTCGAGCGACAGGCGGAGGGCGATCTGGAGTTCGCCGTCCGGGTGGGGGGCGAACCGGTCGGCTTTGGGAAGCGCCTGGACGCGCACCGCGGAGGAGGCGTCGGTCGGCAGGGACTCCGACTTGCCGTCGATGAGGATGATTCCGTTCTCCGGGGCGGCCGGGGCGACGACGCCAGGCCTGACGACGCCAGGCGGCAGGGCCGGCCCGACGATGATGACGGGTCCGCCAATGATGACGGGGCCGCCCGGAACGGCGGGCGTCGGCGGGACGGCGGGCGGCGCCGCGGCCTGCGTCGGGGCGGCGGCGCGCGGAACCGGTTGCGGCGCGGGGGCGGCGCGTTCCCTGACCGGCGGCGCGGGCGGGGCCGGCGGGTTCGGCGGGACCGGGACGCCCGGCGGACGCGGCAGGTTCGGCGGCGGCAACGGCTGCGATTGCAGATCGCCGGCCTCGGCCTCCTTGAGACCCGCCTTGTCGCAGAACTGGTCGAACGCCTGCCAGAACGTCGCGTCGCCCGTGTCCAGCGTGACGGTGCGGTCCTTGAGCTTGTTTTCCGGGTCATGAAGCGTGAGATCGTAGCCGGACTTTTTCTTGAAATCTTCCACGGCCTCCTTCACCGGCGCGTTCTTGTAGACAAGATGGACGCGCCTGGGGGCCAGGGCGTTCCGGGACGCCGCCCTTTTCTCGATGGCGGTCACCAGGGTTTCGGCCCGCTTGTGGACTTCCTCGTCGGTGCTCTTGACGGCCTGACGGAGGGCGTCCAGGGCCGGCTCGCCGATGGCGTCCAGTTCAGCGCTGGCTTTTTCACGGGCGTCGAAATCGTCGCTGCCGAGCTGGGCGACGAGCTTGCCGATCCGGGCGGCGTCGGGCTTTTCGGCCCTCGGCGCCGGGGCCGCCGCCAACGCGGCCAGACCGAAGCCCAGCGTCAGCAGCGGAAGCAATAAACGGGTACGCATTCCATTTCCCTCGATGGACGACCATTCGGGTTCGGCCGGCAGGCGCCGCGCGATACTCCATCCATGATTGAACCGTCCCGGCGGTTTGTCGTCCAGCAAAAAGTTTGGCCGCGACCCGAAAGGGGAGCGCTTGAGTCGAGCGCTCCCCCTTCGGGTCGCGGCCAAACGGTTCCGCCCCCCGGTTCAGGCCAACAGCTTCGGGACGACGTGGCCCTCGCGGAACAGCTGGATCGGCCGGCCCGTGGAGGTCTGCAGCTCCATGTGCGGGTCGATGCCCAGGCAGCTGGAAGATCGTGGACGACACGTCGTCCGGCGTGCAGGGTTCGGCGGCCGGCGCCATGCCCTGGGCGTCGGTGGCCCCGTGGGCGTAGCCGCGCTTCATGCCGCCGCCGGCCAGCAGCACGGCCATCGACCGCGCCCAGTGGTCGCGGCCGGCGTTCTTGTTGATCTTGGGCGTCCGGCCGAACTCGCCGGCGCAGTAGACGATGGTCTTGTCCAGCATCCCGCGGTCGCTCAGGTCCCGGATCAGCGCCGAGAGCGTCTGGTCCAGTTCCGGCAGCCGTTGCTTCGACAGCGTCTCGAAGTTTTTGCCGTGCGTGTCCCAACCGCCCATGCTGATGGTCACGAAGCGCACGCCGGCCTCCACCAGCCGCCGGGCCGCCAACGCGCCCTGGCCGAAGCCGTTGAGGCCGTAGGTCTCGCGCAGCTCCTGCTTCTCTCGCGTCAGGTCGAACGCCTTCTTCGTCTTGTCGGATCGCAGAATTTCGAGAGCTTTCTTGTGGAAGGCGTCGAGGCCGTCCACCAGGTCGCCGGACTTGTCGTTGGCCCGGAAGGCGTCGTCGAAGTCGTCCATCAGCGCGTCGCGGTCGTCGAGTTGGTCGAGCGTGAAGCCGTTGGGCAGCTGGATGCCGCGGACGCGGAAGTTGGCCTTGGCGTTCTTGCCCTTGCCGCCGGCGCCCTCGATGACGAACGGGTTGTAGGCCGTGCCGAGGTAGCCGCCCGCGTTGCCGTTGCGCATCTCGCCGAAGGAGACGAACGGCGGCACGCCCTGTTCCTGCGACAACAGCCGCGTGGTCAGCGAGCCGAGCACCGGATACTGGATGGCCGGCGTCGGCTTGTTGCCGGTCTGCATGAAGACCGTGGCCGGGCCGTGGGCCGGGATGGTGTGGTTGAGCGAGCGGACCAGCGTTACCTTGTCGCAGACCTGGGAGACCTTGGGCAGGTGTTCGCAGATCTGGATGCCGGCGACGTTGGTGGGGATGGGCTTGAATTCGCCGCGGATCGAGTCCGGGGCGCCCGGCTTGAGGTCCCACATGTCGAGGTGGCTCGGCCCGCCGCCCAGCCAGACCATGATGACGGCGTCGGCGCGGCGCTTCGGCGCCCCTTCGGCCCCGGCGGCCCGCGCCCGGCTTTCCAGGCGTAACAATTGCGGCAACGTCAGGCCGAACAGGCCGGCCGCGCCGATCTTGATGAAGTCGCGGCGATGAAAACCTTCACAGTCGGTCAGGAAACGCGATGCCATGATCGATCCCTCCCGCCCTGACGTGCCCCCCAGTATGCGTCCGCCCGTCAGGACGGCGAAGGCGGACGCGGTATAGCAATTTCTTCCGACCAGCCCCGAGCGCGAGCGAGGCGTTGAACCTAATCCCTCGCTCGCGCTTCGGGTTGGTGTCAGGCATCCACACCAACCCGAAGCGCGAGCGAGGGGTTTTGCTCAACATCAGTGATTCAAAATGAATTCCTTCGTGTTCACCAGCGCCCACAAGGCGTCGGCGAAGGCGGCCCGGCGCTCCTTGTGCGCCTCGCGGTAGTGGGCGAATTTCTGCCGTTCCCGGTCGGTCGGCAGGCGCGTCACCGTGGCCAGGAACAGTTCGTCCAGCGCCTCGTTGTCGTCCCTGTGGTCGGCCAGCAGCGCCTTGAGGCGGTTGTTCGGCGCGTTGACCTTGGCAGTCAGCGTGTCGTCGGCCATCAGGTAGAGCTTCTGCGCCAGGGCCGGCTCCGACGACCGCTCGCAATCGCAGGCGGCGGCCCGCGTCGGCCGGCCGAAGACGCGGAAGGCGACGCCGGCCGGGCCGTTGACGCGGCTGGAGCCGACCTCGATGGCGCGGGCGCCGGGCGGCGCCTCGGGGCCGTACTTCTCCTGGACGCCCACGGCGTCGTCCAGCACGTCCAGCACGACCTCGGCCATCATCGGCCGCAGGAAGCTGTGCGAATAGTTGATGCGGTCCAGCCGATTGGTGGCGTTGACGGTCGAACTCAGCTGGTAGGTGCGCGAGTTGAGGATGGTGCGCTCCAGCCGGCGAATGTCGAATTTGCTCTCCACAAAGTCCTTGGCCAGGGCGTCGAGCAGTTTCGGGTTGGACGGCGGGTTGGCCAGCGAAAAGTTGTCCACCGGATCGACGATGCCGACGCCGAAGTAGTGGCCCCAGACGCGGTTGACGAAGGCGCGGGCGAAGAACGGGTTGTCCGGTTCGCGCATCCAGTCGAACAGCGCCTGGCGCGGGTCGGCGCCCTTCTCGATGGAGATGTCGGGGCCGCCGAGCGCCTTGGCGCCGAGCGGCTTGTTGGTGTCGGGGTCGGGCAGCGCGTTCCCCCTGCCGGCCTCAATGAACACTTCACGGATCGGTGCAATCTGCTTCTTCTTGTCGCTGTTCTTCTTGCGCTCGGCGTTTTCCTCGTTGAAGGCCTTCCTGGACTCCGGCGAGACGCCGAACTGCACGGACGCGAAGACGTTGGCGTAGGAACGGTAATCGACCTGGGTCCAGCGGTCGAAGGGGTGCTTGTGGCACTGGGCGCACTCGACGCGGACGCCGAGGAAGGCGGCGGCGGTCTTCTCGCCCCACTGGTTGGGCGGCACGCGCTGTTGCCGTCGCCAGAACAGGTCGAGGGTCGGCCTGTCGGCGTAGCTGCTCGTCCAGCCCTTGTCGGCGTCGGCCTCCAGCTTCGTGTACTGTTGGACGTATTGTTGCGGCGACTCGCCGTCGCGGCTGGTGGCGCAGAGGACGCCGTGAACGATCTGGTCGTAAGGCGTGTTGTCGGCGAAGCGCTTCTGGAACCAGTCGTGCCACATCTGGCTGAGCTTGGGCCGGAGCTGCTGCGGGTTCTCCAGGAGGTCGGTGTCGTCGCCGGTGATGTCGCAGAACTTGGTGGCCCACAGGGCGGCGTGCCGCGGGTTTTCGAGGAGTTCGTCGATCTTCCGTGCCCGCTTATCGGGCCGCGAGTCGGCGAGGAACTCCCGCACCTCCTTCGGCGTGGGCAGCGAACCGATGGCGTCGATGGTCACGCGGCGCAGGAACTCCGTGTCGCTGGACAGGTCCGACGGCACGATGTTGAGGCGGCGCAGCTTGGCGAAGACTTCGTGGTCGATATAGCCGGTTTCCGGCACGTCGGGGTAATGGAAGCCGGGGGCGGACTCCCTCGGGGCCAGGACGCGCACCGGCACGACGTTGCCGCGGTAGGAGACGATGACGGCCGTGTCGCCGGGCTGGAGCGCCTTGACCTGGCCCAGGGCGTTGACCTCGACCGTGGCGTCGTCGTTGCTTCGGAAGTCGCAGAGCGGCGTGATGTCTTCCGTCGAGCCGTCGCCGAAGGTCGCCTCGACGCGGAGTTGGCCGGTCAGGCCGGGCTTGGGGAAGGCGTATTCGGGCGGGTTGACCCGGAGGGAGGCGATGTCGCCGCTGCCCTTGTGCCACGGGGCGCCGTCGGCGATCCACTGGCGGAGGAGCTGGTAGGCCCAGGAGCCTTTGCCGAAACGCTTCTGGCCGCCGTGCTGGACCTGGCCGGTGGCCTTGAGGAGCAGCAGACTGGAATCGGGGTCGGCGAGGTTGATGCGTCGGCCTTCCAGGTCGCGGGTGAGGGTGAGATAGTCCTTGGCGGGGTCGTATCCGAAGAGGGAGAGGCGGAAACCGCCCTTGCCCTGAAAGGAGCCGTGACAGGAGCCGGAGTTGCAGCCCATGCGGCCGAACACGCCCATGACGTGCCGCTCGAAATCGACCTTTTGAACGACGCCGCCGCCGGGCAGTTGGATGTCGGCGCGGGCGGGCGCGGCGGCGAGGGCCAGGACGGCGCCGGCGAGAAGGGCGGTCCCGAATCGGGTCACGCAGGGAGCGTGCATTCCACGATCCTCCGGAAGTGTCGGGTCCCTCACGTGCGGCGGGAGGAACAAAAAGGCGGGTCGGGCAGGCGGGAGTTTCGGCGGGTCGGGGCGGGAATAGGGCCGTAACCCTCATTCAACCCCTAATCTATCCGAAAGTATCGCGCCGGGGAAACGAAAGCAAGAAGATTTCAAAAAAATCTTTCGGCCCGGCCCCGCGGCCCTGGGTGCCGCAGGCGCCAAATCGACAGGGGCGCCGCTTGCCCCTTGCGGCCGGTTTCACGGACGGTTACGGTAGGGCGTCTCGGTTATTCGGACGGAGCGAAAAAGAATCGCGTCGGTCGGCGAACAAGGGCGTAGACCCGCCCCCCTCGCCGTGGAGCCGCACCATGAAGTCGTTCGCCCAAGGCGGCTTAGAAATGGGCCACGAAGAAACTTTCCTGCAAATGATGGTGGACGACCCTTCAACCGCTCCGCTCTTCGCGGATTGGCTGGAGGATCGCGGCGACCCGCGCGGCGAGTTACTCCGACTGACGCACATCCTCACCCAACGCATGGATCAACCCAATCGCACTGCCCTGGAGGAGCGGTTGCGTGTGCTAGTCGCGTCCGGCGTCCGGCCAGTTGGCCCCTTTCAGACCAACACCCTCGGCATGACGTTCGCCTGGATTCCGCCCGGCACGTTCCTCATGGGCAGTCCAACGAATGAACCGGATCGGGAAGGCTATACCGGCGCCGACGAGACGCAGCACGGGGTGACGCTGACGAAGGGCTTTCACCTGGGTATCGACCCGGTCACGCAGGCTCAGTGGCAGGCGGTGATTGGCGCCAATCCGAGCCACTTCAAGGGCGAGAGCAACCTGCCGGTCGAGAACGTCTCCTGGGAGGACTGCGTGGCCTTCTGTGCGGCGCTGGGCAAGAAGGACGGCAAGACCTACCGGCTGCCGACGGAGGCGGAATGGGAGTACGCCTGCCGGGCCGGCACGACGACGCCGTTCCACTTCGGCGACACGATCTCCGTCAATCAAGCCAATTACGATGGCAATCATACCTATGGCAACGGCAAGAAGGGCGTGTACCGCCAGAAGACGACGCCGGTGGGGAGTTTCCCGGCCAACGCCTGGGGTCTGTACGACGTGCATGGCAACGTCTGGGAGTGGTGCGCCGACTGGTTCGGGCCGTACCAAGAAGGAGAATTAAGAGATCCTCAATATTTTGTTGGCGGAGACGCCCGTGTGCTGCGTGGGGGTTCCTGGGTCAACTTTCCGGGATACTGTCGCTCCGCCTATCGGCTCAGGCGCGCGCCCGGCTACCGTCACATCTTCATCGGCTGCCGCGTCGTCCTGTGCCTGGACTGATTAGACTCGGGAAGCCGCACCGATGCCCCGCGACCCCGGCGCCGACGCCGGCGCATCCTGTCCGCCGGAGGGCCGCGAACCTTTCAGGAGTTTCGCCGGCTGCTGTCCCCTCGCGTCCGGGCGCTCAAGGGCTACCTCGCCGAGACGGTGCGTTGCTCGGCCGCGTTCTACAAGGCGGCGGCGGAGGCGCTGAACGGCACGGCCGACGATTACCATCTGCGTCTGCACCGCGACGGATGCCGGATCGTGTTGGGGAATTTGCTCGTACACATGGATCCTATTTTCGCGGGCGGCGCACCACGCGGTTATCCATCGGGGGCGATGTGGGAGTCGGTCCCCGGCGCGTATGTGGGATCGCCCGTAAGGCGCGTCTTCCTCGCCGAATTCGTCCGGATCGGCGGTGCAACGATCCCTATCTCCGACGTGCTTGCGGTGGGTCGGGAAGAAATCGGCCACGCCCTGGACGAATCGCTAGGGTCGGCCCGAGGCCCCGCCTCTCACACCGACCCGGATTTCATCACGGCCTACCGGGCGGAAGCGGCCGCCGTCACGGACCCCGCGGCCCGGCGGGACTTGTCTTACGTCCTCCAGAATCCGCCGGCCGGGCAGGAAGAGCTTTTCGCGGAGTTGTACGTTATAATGCACCCGGGCGCCGTCCCGCCCCTTCGCCAACGCCAGATCGCCGCCGCGTTTCCACGGTGCCGGCAGGCGCTGGCAAAAATCCTTCGCCGAGCAGCCGGAGGTCCGCCGTGAAGGTCCTTTTGACGCTCGATCCCGAAACGAAAATCCTCTGGCTGGAGGGGGAGCGGCTGCGGTCGCCCGACGGCCGCGCTTCGGGCCGGCTGCGCCACCAAATGCGGCCAGGCGAGGCGTTCGGCGCGTTCCGTTACGACGATCTGACGCGGCTGGGCGACGGCTGGCACGAACTCGACCTGAGCACGCCGGCCGAAGCGGGCCGGGCGGCGGTATGAGCCGCGTCGCCTGTGCTCGGACTGATCGACGGCCGGGAAGCCGCGACCCGAAGAAGAGCGCGGGCTTCCCTTCATTTCGGGCGGATCACCAGTCGATAGACGTCGTTCGGCCCGCCGCCGTCGTTGGCGTCCACCACGCTGACATAGTAGGTCCCGTTCCTCGGCAGGGTGGTTTCGATGCGCGAGTCGGCCGTGCCGTCCACGTCGTCGTTGGAGGCGACGATATGGCCGTCGGCGTCGTAGAGGGTGAGCAGCGAATCGAGCGGCGAACCGTAGCGCGCCGCGAACACTTCCAGGACGAGGCGTTGCCCTGCCTTGCCGTCGAAGCGGTAGACGTCCACGTCGGAGGCGGCGTTGACGACGCCCTCGACGGTCTGGCCGACCCGGACGGGTTGAGCGTTCTCGAAGCCGTTGTTCGGCTTTTTTTCTTGGACGACGGGTTGGCGATCGACGAGGACGGCGTGCGGCGGCGATTCGCCGGCCGGCGATACGACGCTGAGCATGACCGTGGGGCCGGGATAGTCGGCGGAGAGCGTCGCCTCGATCTCCATTTGCGTGTCGCCGTAGCGGTCGAGTTGGTCCTTCTCCTTTTGGCCGAGCGGCGCCTTGCCCTTGCTGAGGACCTTAACCGAACCTTTGGGGTCGTGCAGGCGAATTTCGGTGGCCTGGTCGAGCTTGAGGCCGCGCAGGCGCAGCCTGGTCGGCTTGCCGGGCGTCAGGCCGAAAGGCACGGCGACGAGGATTTTCGGCAGGCCCTTCGGGTCGGGCTTGGCCGGCCCGGCGGCGAGGACGGCGACGGCCAAGAACACAAGGATCAGAGCTATTACGGAAGTAGAACGTCTCATGGACGCGCCTCGATCCGTTCAGGGCAGCACTTCGCGCACCGCGACGCGGCCGACCTCGCGGCCGTCGATGACGAGCGGCGCGTCGTCCGCCGGGCCGTAATCGCGGCGCTGGCCGTAAGTCGGCTGCTCCGCGGGGCCGGTGGGATCGGTGTATACCTCAATCTGCCTGTCGATCAAGTTGACGATCCAGTAGACCGGAACGGACGCACGGGCGTAGATGCGGAGCTTGAGGGTGCGGTCCCGTTGAAGCGTGGCGGCGGATACCTCGACGACGAGCGCGAGGTCTTCCGGGCCGGGGTGGTGATCAGCGTAACGATCCTCGTCGCCGCGGATCACGGCCCCATCCGGCTCCGGTTCGCTGTCCAAGGTAGTTATGGGTTCTTGAACATCCAGGAGCCACCCGGGCGGCAAAATGCGCTCCAGCGTCCGGCGAAGGCGGCGCGTTGCCCGGCGATGCGGCGGGTTCTTCGGCATTTTTTCCACCAGCCACCCTTCGAGAAGCTCCACCGGATCGTCTTCGGTCAGAATGCCCGCGTCGATCATTTCGTGGTATCGGTCCACGCTCATGCGCCAGATCGGTTCCGGCGGCAGGACGGGGGAGCCGCCGACCGCCGTGGAAACGGGTGCGGGAATCACGGACATCGGATCGCCTCCAACACGCCAACGGGACAGGCCGCCTCTACAAGCAGCCTATCCCGTGTGAAGCTTTTCCACAAGCACGGCCGCACGCTCAGGCGTACAGCTCCTTGATCGCCTCGCCCGCGTCGATAATGCTGATCGGCCGGCCGTCCGGCGACGGCAGCATCGTCGTCAGGTCGATGCCCAGCGCCTGGTAGACCGTGCAGGCCACGTCGCCGGGCGCCACCGGGCGGCGCGTGGCGAAGCCGCCCATCTTGTCCGTCGAGCCGACCACCTGGCCGCGCTTCACCCCCGCCCCGGCGAAAAGCAGCGTCGCGGCCGGCCCCCAGTGGTCGCGGCCGACGTCCTTGTTCACCTTCGGCGACCGGCCGAATTCGCCGAACGCCAGCACCATTGTCTCCGCCAGCAGGCCGCGCGTGTCCATGTCTTCCAGCAGCGCCGACAAACCCTGGTCGAACTCCGGCAGCTTCTTGTTCAGGCTGTCGAAGATCTTGGCGTGGTGGTCCCAGCCGCCGTAGTTGATGGTCACGAAACGGACGCCACGCTCGATCAGCCGCCGACTCAACAGACAGCTCTGGCCGAACGTCGTCCGGCCGTAGCGTTCGCGGAGGCGGTCGGTCTCCGCCTCGATGGCGAAGGCGCTGCGGGCCTCGCTCGACAGGATCATCGTCGCCGCCCGCTGGTGGAACTCGTCGTAGGTCGCGATCTGGTCGTTGCCCTGCACCTGCTTGGCCAGGTCGTCCACGGCGCCGAGCAGGGTCTGTCGCCGCGCCTCGGCCCGCGGCGACACCACCTCGTTGGGGCTGACGTCCTGGACCTTGTAGTTGGCCTCGTTGGGGTCGCCGGCCTTGAACGACTCGTAGCGGCCGCCGAGATAGGCGCTTTTTCCCAGCTCCCAAGTGAACGACGGGTTGCGCGGCACGGCCACGTAGGGCGGCAGCTGGCCGCGGAAGCCCAGTTCATAGGACGCGACGGCCCCCATCGCCGGGTAGTCGCCGAAGGCCGAGCCGAACTTGCCGCACAGCACCCAATTGGTGGCCGTTTCGTGGTGGTCGTTGTTGTGCGACCCGGAGCGGACCAGGCTGATCTTGTCGAGCTGTTGGGCCATCAGCGGCAGCTTTTCGCCGATCTGCACGCCGGGCAGGCAGGTGGCGATCGGCTTGAACTGGCCGCGCACCTCCGCCGGCGCGTCGGGCTTGGGGTCGAAGGTGTCGTGGTGCGACATGCCGCCGCCGAGGTAGACCAGGATCACCGACTTGGCCCTGGCGCCGCGCCGTTCGCCGGCCTTGGCCTCGCCGCGCAGCAGCAACGGCAGCGTCAGGCCGAGGCCGCCGAGGGCGCCGACCCGAAGGAAATCGCGGCGCGACACGCCGTCGCAGCGGCGGGAAGCGCGACCGAGGATGACGTCCAGCATGACAAAGGCCCCCACCCAGTGACCCGTTTAGCCGCGACCCGAAGGGGAGCGCTCTCCCTGAGCGCTCCCCTTCGGGTCGCGGCTAAACATATTAATGGTTGAACGAGAACTCCTTCGAGTTCAGCAGCGCCCAAAACAGATCCCGATATACCTCTTCCGGCTTGGCGTCCTTCTCCGAAAGCGCCCGGTGTACCGCCGTCTTCACCACCTCCGTCGGCGGCTTCGACAGCGTCGCCAGGCTCAGTTCCTCCACGATCTCGGCCTCCGGCTTGCCGGACTTGAGCAATTTCGCCAGCCGTCCGTCGGCGGCGTGCATCTTCCGCACCACGTCGTCGCCGTTCTCCAGGTGCAACAACTGCGGCAGCGTCACCTCGCCGTTGCGTTCGCAGGCGCAGGCCGTCACCCGCTCCGACCGGCCGAAGATCGTCAGGAAGTACGACTTCAGCGTCGGGTCGGGCAACTGGCCGGCGCGAAGGCCGAGCGGGTAGCCGGGGAACTCGTCCGGCACGCCGGTGGACTGGCTCAGGGCGTCCATCAGCACCTCGGCCGGCAGCCGGCGGGCGTAGTAGTGCGAATAAAACTTCGCGTCCGGTTCGTTGCCCGGCCGCGTCGCCGAGGAGAGCTGGTAGGACCGCGAATTGAGGATCAGCCGCATCATGTGTTTCATGTCGAAGTGATGCGACGTGAATTCCTTGTTCAGCGCCTGCCACAGCGCCGGATTGGTCGGCGGGTTGCTGGCCCGCAGGTCGTCCACCGGTTCCACCAAACCGACGCCCATGAAATGCTTCCACAGGCGGTTGACCATCGCGCCGCTGAAATACTCGTTGGACGGGTCGGTGATCCACGCCGCCAGCTTGACGCGCGGGTCCTCGTCGGGGCCGATGGTGGTCGGCGACCGGTCGAGCGGTCGCGGCTTGAGGAACTGGCCGGTGCGCGGCTGCACGGTCCCGGCGTCCCCCTTGGCCGGCTTGCCGTCCTGCCCCGCCACGGTCAGCACCGTCTCGCCCTTGCCCGGCTCCTTCCGTTCGAGGTGGACGCGCGAGAAGTAGCCGGCCAGGTGGTAGTAGTCGTCCTGTGTGTATTTTTCCAGAGGGTGATTGTGGCATTTGGCGCAGCCGATGCGGACGCCGAGGAACGCCTGGATCGCCGAACCGACGACCTCGGAACGCGGGGCGTCGCGCTCCTCGCCGACCGTGACGATGTAGTAGCCGACGGCGGGGTCCTTGTCGGCCGACCCCTTGGCGGTCAGCACGGCGCGGGCGATTTCGTCCCACGGCCGATTCGCCGCCACCTGTTCGCGGACCCATTCGTGGAACGAACGCACGCCCTTGACGCCGCGCACGTCGTGGTCGCGCTCCTTGCGGTTCTGCAACAGGTCGCCCAGCTGCACCGCCCAGTAATCGACGTACTCCGGCCGTTCCAGCAGGCTGTCGATGAGGCGGGCGCGCTTGTCGGATCGTTGATCGGCGAGAAAGGCGCGCACCTCGTCGGGCGTGGGCAGCACGCCGATGGTGTCGAGAAAGGCGCGGCGGAGGAACTCGGCGTCGCCGCACGGGCCGGACGGGTCGATGCGAAGGACGCCGAGCTTGGCGAACACGTGGTCGTCGATGAAATTGTTGCGGCCGGCGAGGCGGGCGGGATCGACCGGCCGCTCGAACGGGACGGTGACGACGACGACGGCGACGAGCGTCTGGAAGGCGGCGCGGATGGCGGTTTCGCCGTTGCGGAGGACGCGGACCTTGCCGAAGGCGTCCACGTCGGCCACGCCGGGGTCGTTGGAATTGAACCTGGTCAGCCAGGTCACGTCGCGCGTCTTGCCGTCGCTGAACTCGGCGCGGACGGCCAGTTGCAGCTCGTCGCCCGGTTTCATCGTGCGGTCGCCGGGGACGATCTCCAGTTTTTTCAAGACCGGCTCGTCCTTGAGCGGGCCGGGCGCCCTGCGCGAATCCAGTCGAGCAGCACGCGATACGGCCGGCTGCCGATGTCGAAGACTTTGCCGCCCTCATGAGGGGCCAATCCGCCGGGCTTGCGCAGCAGCAGGCTCTCCTCCGGCGCGTCGGGGCAGATGCGACGGCCGCTGAACTCGCGCGTCAGCCGCTGGTAATCCAGTTCGGGGGCGTAGCCGCGGAGGGTGAGGCGGAAGCCGTTCTGACCGGCGTTTTTGCCGTGGCAGGCGCCCTGATTGCAGCCGAAGCGGGTGAAGACGGGAACGACGTCGTTGACGAAGGAGGGGGCCGGGCCGTCGGCGTGGGCGACGGCGGCGGCGAAGAACACGGCGGCGCACCCGAAGGTTCTGAGGAAGGAACGCACGGGATACCTCATTCGGCGGGCCGGTCGGTGCGGTAGGAGGCGCGGGGGCGGGCGCACCCGGCGCAATTGGCAGCGCTTCTAACTTACCCCGCTTGGGGGGGACTGGCAACAACAATGTTCGCCGAGGCGGGTTCGCCGGTTCCGTCAGGGCCTCTCCCCCTCCCGGACGGCCCACGTCACTTCGCCGGGTCCGCCGTGCGCCCGTCGCCCCCGGCAGCCGCCGATAGATAGCGACACAGCGGACAGTCTTTCAGACTTTTTAGCCCCTCGACCACCGCCTCGGCGTTGAGCCGGGCGCCGGCCGGCGTCGTGTGCGTGTGGTCCTCGCCGAAATACAGTTCCTTCACCTTCTCCGGCCCCGCCGCCTCGTAACGCCGGGCGACCAGCTCGTTGAGGTCGATGAATTCCGCGCCTCCGGCCTTAGCCGCCTCCGCCGCCCATTTGCCGTAATCGTTCGCGGCCCGCAGGACCTTGCCGTCGGCGCCCCACATGTTTCTTGGGACCGGCGACAGCACGACCGGCGTGGCGCCCTTGGCCCTGGCGTCGGCGACGTATTTCCGCAGATACCAGCCGTAGGTGTGGACCACTTCCTTCTTGCCGGCGCCGTCCGCGACTTCCCGAGTCTCCTCGCCGTTGCCCTTGAGCGAGGCGCGGGCGTTCGCCCCGGCCACGGGGCCGCCGTCGTTGTGGCCGAACTGCATCAGAACGAAGTCGCCGGGTTTCAGGTCCGCTGCGACCCGATCCCACAGCCCCTCTGTTTGATACGTCCGGCTGCTGCGGCCGCCGCGGGCGCGGTTCTCGACGTGGATTTTCGTCTTGTCGAAAAACGCGGCGATCGGATCGCCCCAGCCCTGCAACCCCTTCGTGTGGTTGTTGACCGTGGAATCGCCGATAATAAAGAGCGTCGGAAGCCGCGCGGCGGGCCCGGGATCGGCCGCCGCCTTCGGCGCGGCGGCCGCCGGATCGACTTCCAGACGGATGGCGTCGTACATCACTTCCCCCAGCCGCGGCTTCCGCTCGCCGGGGCCGGGGAACGGCGCGGCCTCGGCGTGGCCGAGGGTGATTTCATTCGTCCCCTTGTGCAGCAGGCCGGCGTCGAAGGGCACGGCCGCGACGTTGTAGGTGCTGTCCTGGCAGCCGCTGCGGTAGCCGGCGGCGCCGCTCTTGGCCAGGCGCACCACGGATACCTCCCGGCCGTTGACCTTCACCCGCAGGTTCGTGCGCCCGCCCCTGACGGGCAGCGCCGAGGCGAAGCCGAGCGTCAGCGTGGCCGTCCCCTTCGGCGCCGAATCGAGGTCAAACTGGATCGTCCAATAGGGTTTCTTGTTGTACCAGCTCCACTGGGCGAAGTTCCAATCGTCGGCCGCCTTGCTCTTGCCGACCACGAACGTCACGTCGTCGGGAAACTCCCTGGGGTAGCGCAGGAAGTTGCCGTAATGGCGGTAATTGTCGCCGCCCTTGAACTCCGCGGAGGTGCGGTCGGCGACGCCGATCTGCCAGAGCCGGGCGCCGTGCTTGATCGGCTCCCATTTCAACTCGCCCAGGTCCCTCGTCTTGCCCGGCACGACCTCGACGCCTTCCCGGCGGAAGTCCTCGAACTGGTCGGCGCCGCTGACGAACAGCGAGTAGCGGCCGGGCCGCACCTTCTCCAGCGTGAACGCTCCGCCGTCGCCGACCCGCGTCCAGAAGTCGTAGCCCTTGCTCGATTGCGTCCAATCTTCGCCCGGCGGCGCCAGCACCACCCACGCCCCCTTCGCGTCGCCGCCGTCGGTCAGCCGGACCCGGCCGGACGCCGTGCCGCGCTCGCGCGGATATTCCTTGTGCTCCAGCCAGGCGTAAGGCCACTTGGCCGCTTCCGCGTCGGCCCGCTTCTTGGCGTCGGCCCACGTCGCGTCCACCGAAGGCCCCTGATTGACGTAAACGAACAGCGGCCCGAACAGCTTGGCCCACGGCTCACCCTCCTTGAACCGGAGGCCGCCGGAGCCGAAATGACCGCCTTGCAGCATCCCCAAAAGCGTGTTGTCCATGTGGACGGTGAGTTCCTGCTTGACGGGTCCCCCGCCGACGAACTCGTTGCTGGGAAAAATCATCCACAGCCCCAGGCCGTGCCCGGCCATGCCGTGAACGCGATGGTCCGCGAGGTAGGCGCTGTTGTCGTACTTGGTGTAAACCGTGCCGTCCTCCAGGCGGTAGGTCGCGTCTTGCACCGTCTCCACGACTTTGGCGGTCGGAAAAGGCCCCTTGCGCCGGTCGTCCACGACGTGATGGGTGAAGAGTTGCGCGCCGGGGACGCCCTTGACGACGAAGCGCGTCTGACCCAGCCCGGCGGCCGCCATGCCGGGGCCGCGGCCGTAGACCACGTAGGCGTAGAAGCCGCTGTCCCCGCGGAAGAGGACGTAATGCACTTCGGTGTCGAAGGCGAATTTCGGGGTGGCTTTACTCGTCAAAGCGACCTCGGCCCGATCCGGCCCGTCGCGGACGACGCGGCAGTCGGCGCCGCGGGCAGGTGCGAAGTGGCCAGCCCCGTCGGCGTCGAAATACATGCCGTCCCTGCGGTTCGTCAGCTCGACCTCCTTGCCGTCCTGGAGGCAACGGATCGAGGTGAGGTTGCCGCTCTTCTTCGCCAGCGTCAGGGTCAGTCGGCCGTTCGACAGGACGATTTCGCCGGCGTTTTCCTTGGCCGTGGCGGCGTCCGGCCCGGCGAACGCGAACGGCGTCAGCGCGAGGACGAGGAGAAGGCTCGGGACGAAAATACTTCGCGAGTTCATGGGACGGCCCTCGGAAGGGTGGCCAGTTACATGGTCGGTGTAGCGATCTTTTTCGAGATGAACAGCAGGAGCGCGCCGTCCTCGACGAGGCCGGCGGCGCGCTCCTCGGGGCTGACGCCGTGCCGGCCCTCGGCGGTGCTAAGGGTGTAACGGCCGGCCCGGCGGAGTTGGTGCAAGCCGGCGTCGAAGGCGGCGCGCTCCGCCGCCACGGCCGGGCGCAGGTCGAGCAGGCTAACCAGATTGTGCGATCCCTTTTGGCGGTCAAGGCGGTCGAACGCCTGGTCGAAGAGCGCGGCGAAGTCTACGGGCGTCGGCGAGCGGGAGGCGTCAGCCCCCTGATAAGTGGACCCGGTCGCCAGCGAGGTCGCGCCATCAGGGGGCTGACGCCCCCCGCTCGCCGGGGCCGCGGCCACGTCGCAAAGGAGGAAGAAGTGCGGTTTCTTCTTGACGTACAGGCGGCCGACGACCGGCGACGGCGGCGCCCCGGCGGCGACGCGGGCGACGACGGCCGCCTCGAACGCGGCTTGCAGCGGCTTCGTTATCTTTTTTTTCAGTTCCGTTAACGGCACGGCCTGATGGTCGGGCCGGCGGACGGCCTGGACGGCGTACTCCAGCAGGGCGGGGCTGGAGAGCAAGGCGTCCCGGTCCTCGGCCAGCGCCACCGGCGCGGCGGGGTCGCGCGGCGCCGCGTACAGCGCCCGGCCGGCGAACGGCGGCAGGGCCGTCGCCTCCTTCACCAGCGCCGTCCCGGCCGCGGGGCCGGCGCGCCGTATCAACTCCTTTAAAGGTGGTGGATAGGCGTTGTCTCCCTGCGACCGCAGCGTTTCCAGCGTCCGCACCAACGCCTGCGACAGCTCCACGGCCGGCGGCGGAAGCTTTCGCAGGTAGAGTTGCGGCTTGCCCCTCACCTCCACGACGCCGACCGTTTCCGGCAGCATTTTCTCCGCGATCCGGCGTTGCAAGGCGGCCGCGAACAGCGGTTTCAGCGCCTTATCCACCTTGCTGACCACCTTGGCGGGTAAGTGAAGGCGCTTTTCCGGCGTGCAGAGCAGCGACAGGGTGAGTTCGATCAGGCGCGGGCTGTCGGCGAGACGGTCGGCGTCCTCGGCCAGGGCGATGGGACTGTCGGGGTGCTTGCACGCGGCGAGAAGGCGGGCGGCGAACGGCTTTTTCTTGAGCGCCTTGGCGGCCAGGACGGGCGGCGCCTGCGGGTCGGCCAGGGCGACGAGGTGAGAGAGCGCCGGCGGGTAGGCGTCGCCGCCCCGGTCGCGGAGGCGTTCTAGGGTCTCATTCATTTTGCCGGCCAGGACGGCGGCGGCATCGGGTTTTCGCATGAAAAATCGGCACTGGAATTGTTGGCCCGGTTAGCCGCGACGCGCAGCGGAGCGCTCGGTCGAAGCGCTCCGCTGCGCGTCGCGGCTAACCGGGCGCCTAGAACAACTCCTCAATCGCCTTCCCCTCCGACAGCACCGAGATCGGCCGGCCGGTCCCATTCGGGTACTGCGCCGAGGTATCGACGCCGAGGTGATGGTACAGCGTGGCCAGCACGTCCTGCGGCGTCTTGGGGTTGGCCTTCGGGAAGGCGCCCTTGGCGTCGCTGGAGCCGACCACGCGGCCGCCCTTCACCGGGCCGCCTGCGAGGGCGACGCTGAAAACGCTGGGGTAATGGTCGCGGCCGGCATCGGCGTTCACCTTCGGCGTCCGGCCAAATTCTCCCCAGGCGATCACCAATGTCGATGAAAGCAAGCCGCGATCCTCCAGGTCCTCGATCAGCGCCGAGTACGCCCGGTCGAAGCGCGGCAAAAAACCCAGACGCAGCGACTCGAAACCCTTGACGTGCGTGTCCCACCAGCGCAGGTCCACCGTCACCAGCCGCACGCCCGCCTCCACCAGCCGCCGCGCCAGCAAGATCCGCTGGCTCCACGCCGGGGCGCCGCAACGGTTCGACGCGCCGGGGTCGAACGGCGGCAGGAATCCGTAACGCTCGCGCACCCCGGCCGGTTCGCGGTCCAGGTCGAAGGCGTCGCGCGCCTCCGGCGAAGTCAGAATGTCCCACGCCCGCGCCTTGAATTCGTCCTGCGCCTCCATCTGGCCCGTCGCGTCCAGGTCGCGGCGCAGGCGGTCGAAGCCGGCCAGCAGGCCGCGGCGGTCGGCGGCCCGTTCCAGCGTTACGCCGTCCGGCAAGGAGAAATTCGGCAGCCGGAACGGGCCGGGGTTGGCCGGGTCGGCCTGGGTCTCGAACGGCTTGTGGGCCACGCCGAGGTAAGCCGGCCCCGTGCCGGGGTCCATGCGCGGGATCATGACGTAGGCCGGCAGCCGCGGGTTCTGGCCGCCGAGCTGCTTCGACACGACCGAGCCGCAGCTGGGATAGATGTTCTCGTCGCCGTTGGGGCCGGACGGGTAGCCGGTGAAGCAAAGCTGATCGCCGGTCGAGTGGCCGGCGTCGTTGTGGTGGAGGCTGCGGACGATCGACCACTTGTCCATGATCCGGCCGCACATCGGCAGCAGGTCCGTCAAGAGGATGCCAGGAATGTTCGTCGGCCGCACGCCGAACTCGCCGCGGAACTCGGCCGGGGCGTCCGGTTTGGGGTCCCACGTGTCGATGTGGCTCGGCCCGCCGCGCATCCAGAGGATGATAACGGACGGACGGCCCGACGAGACAGCCGGACTGGCGGCGGCCTCGGCGCGCAGCAGCGACGCCAGGCTCAGCCCCGTCGCACCGAGGACGCCGGCCTTGAGGAAACTGCGGCGACCCGACGTGAGTTGTTGGCGGAAGTCGGTGCAACCGATGCGAGCGCCCCCCCGGTGGCTCATCGGCGTTCTCCTGTAGGCGGGAAACTGGCGGGAGTCGGACGGCCAAGGCGCCGCACGGCCTACCACGATCCTATGCCAGGGAGGGGGCGGATGACAAGAACATTCCGGACGAACGGTTCCTGCGGAGTCTCCTTGTTGCGAAGCCCGTGGACAACGGCGTCCTTGGGGCGATCTGCCCAAAGTGGATAAAGTCCGACCGACCTTGCGGCCGAAATAGACTCTGACGAATCTCGACGACGGGGAAGACTGGGCAACCCGTGGGGCCGCCCGTCGCGTTCCGTGTAGGCGCCGTTCCTGACTTTCGCTGGCCGGTTCGCCCGGCCGTACCAAGGAGTAGACTTCGATGAATCGCGTTCGTAATTCGCTGATCGTGCTGCTCGTGGCCGCCGTCGGCGTTTGGGGCTGTTCGCAGGCCAACCCGGGCCAGTCCGCCGCCCAGGCGGAGCAGATCCGAGCGCTCCAGGCAAAGTGCAACAAACTCGAAGACGATTACAAGTCGGCGGCGGCGGCCCGCGATCAGGCGCGCAAGCGCGTCTCGACGCTGGAAGAGGAACGCGCCGCGGTGGACGAGCAAGTGGCCCTGCTGCAAAAGCAGGTCGAGGCCGGCAAGCTCGTGGTCAAGGAACGGGACGACCTGCGCCAGCAGATCGACAGCCGCACCGGCGAACGCGACCAGCTTCAGGCGCGCTGCGACAAGTTGAAGAAGGGGTTGCAGACGCTGCTGGGCCAGGACGACGCGCTGTCGGCCCCGGCTCGGCCGGCCACGCCCCTGGCCGTGGGCGCCGGCGGCCTGTAAAGAGCAAATCGAACCGCCAGGACGCCAGGAGCGCCAAGGAAAGACAAGCCTTTGCTTTCCTTGGCGCTCCTGGCGTCCTGGCGGTTCGATTGCTTGCTCAGCTGTCGCCCTTGCTGTAGACGATGACGGCCTTGCGTTTCAGCTTTTTGACGATCCGTTTCATCTCCAGTTGCGCCGACTCGTTGGCGAGCTTGTCCTTGATCCGCTTCTGCGTCTTCTCGTCGAAGTCCACCTGGCCGGCCTCCACGCGCTGGATCACGCGAACGACGTGGAAGCCCGTTGCCAGTTCGACCACGTTCACCTCGCCGTCCTTCATCTGGAACAGGGTGGTTTCGGCCTCGGGCGGCTTGATCTCGCCGCGTTTGCTGCCGATGCCCTCGCCCTTGCGGAACGAGCTGTCGCCGTTGTCGTACTGCACCGCGAGCTTGGCGAAGTCTTCGCCGTGGCGGGCGCGCTCGGCCAACCCCTCCGCGAAACGCCGGGCCTCGTCGCGGCTGGCGTAGCGATCCGCGTCGATGAACAGGTCCTGCCAGCGCACGTTGTCGGGCCGCTGGAACTCGTCGGGGTGCTTCTCGTAATACTCGCGGATCTCCTCCGGCCCGACTCGCTCCGTGTACGGATGGACCATGCTGCGGAGGTATTCCATCGCCATGAAGTTGCGCTCCCACTGACGGCGGAGCATGTCCAGCGAGACGCCCTGCGTCTTGAGGAAGTCGCGGAAATCGTCTTCGGTCTTGGACCCGGACGCCTTCATCCACGTCCGCAGCACCGTCTTGTCGAACTGGTCGGACGCTTCGCCGGTGAGCTTTTCGCGGTTCTTCTTGCCGCCGGCCTTTTCCAGCTTGGCGAAGGCGTCTTGCAGGACCACCTCGCGCTCGACCAGTTGGTTGAGGGTTTGGTTCCAGATCTCCGCGCGGCGCTGGGTGCGTTCCGGCTCCGGCAGGTCGCGTGCGGCGACCAGCCCCTGGTAGGCGGCGGCCAACACTTCTTCGTTGAGGATGGCGACCTTGTTGACGGTGGCGCCGACGCGCGCGGCCGGCTGACCTCGGAGCAGCTCGGCGGTGGGCGTCGTCGGCAGCGGCGGCGCCTCGGCGTGTTGGGGGGCCTCCGACTCCGGTTTCTGCGACCGGGTGACGGGGGCGGCCGCGTCGAATTCTCCGGCGGATCGCGCCGGCGGCAGCTGGATCGGCGGGGCGCCGTCCGCCGTGCCCCAGTGCGGTTGGGCCGCACACCCCATGGCCGTCAGCGCCAGCGCGACCACGGCCGAACCCGTCCGCCAATGCCTTGACATACCGCGACCCTCCGGCGGGCCGTGAACGCACGACGCACCCGCGGTGTCCGAGTGACTACTACCCGTGAGCGCGGCGGACTATAGCGTAGCGGCGTCGGAGTTCAAGGGGACTTTGCGGAAGGGGGACGGGGCTTCCGCGCCCTTGACGGCTCCGCCATCGGGGTTACGATGACGATAGGCGTGAGGCATGTCGCCCACGCCGATATTCCCCGCGGGCGCGAAAGACCCCGCGAGCAAGGAGCACATCCATGCATCCATCCCTGAAGGCCTGGCGTTGCGCCAGGCGCGTGAGCGCACAATCCGGCGGTTTCGGCGCGTGGGGGGGCTGCGGCCCCGGACGCCGCTTTTGGGGCGGCGAGGAATCGCCCGAAGAGGGCTTCGGCGGCTTCGGCGTGCGCCGGCCGTTGCGTTTCCTGGCCCACCAACTCGGCCTCGACGACCGGCAGGTCGCCGAACTGGCGCGCGTCCTCGATGAACTCAAGACCGAACGCGCCCAGGCCGAGGTGGACCGCCGGCGGACGGTGGCCGCCTTCGCCGACGCCCTGGCCGGGGAAACCTTCGACGCCGCCAAGGCGGGCGAAGCCGGCGCCCAGCGCGTCCGCAGCGCCGAGCACCTGCGCGACGCCATGCTCAAGGCGCTCCAGCAGATCCACGCCGTCCTCAACGCCGAACAGCGCGTCCGGCTCGCCTACCTGATTCGCACGGGAGCGCTCGTCGTCTGACCGCTTCGTCCAACCGGCCCCTCGGCGGAGCCTGTCGCCGTCCGCCGAGGGGCCGCGTCGTATTTCAGGCCGCGCGCCTTCGCCGCCAGCCGTAGCCCGCCAGTCCGATCAGGCCCAATCCCGCCAGGGCCAGCGACGCCGGCTCCGGCGCCTTGGCTTCCGTGTCGCCGAAGTCGATGACGTGGCCGTTGGGGTCGGTCACCGAGAACGTCAGGCTCGGATCGCCGACCGTGGTGAACGAGAACAGGCCGACCTGGGCGAATCCCTGAAGGTTCGGAATCACCGTCGCGTTAAAGCTGTTGGGGTCGATGGGGTTGGCCGTGTGCAACGTACCCGTGATGGTGTACGTCATGCCGTCGATGGTCGGTGAGTAGGTGAACTGTCCGGTGGAGGGGTTGGGTGGGTTCAGGTTGGGGTTGCCCAGGAAGCTTTGGATGTCGAGGGAGTTGTTGCCGGCCTTCATGCCGAACAGGAGGCCGTAGCTCTTGGGGCCGTTGTCGGGCAGCGAAAGCGACACCGTGCCGCCGTTGTTGCTCAGGACAAGCGGGGCCGCGTTTACCCCCTGATAGAAATCGACCAGGACCGACACCTGCGACCCGTTGGAGTCGGTCCCGGTGATGAGGTCGGCCCGCGCGGACGGCAGCGCCGTGCCGAGGAGCACGGCCAACGCCGTCCAGCCGGCGCGGCCGCTCCGGAAGAATCGCCCGATCCGTGCCATGATCCCCTCTTCCTTGAAGGTGGTGATTGGGTGGTCTTTCTACGTCGTCTGGGGGAGGGTAGCGTTTTCGATATTTTGGCACAATGGCAACCGGACGGCGAAGGCCAGGCGACGGGGCGACGGCGGTACGCCTTGACCAGACCCCGGCGGCCCGTACAATTGGACGACTTAACGAGTCCGTGATGCCGCCGACAATGCGGCCCCCGCAAGGATGTTCCTACCCAGAAAGGAATCGAACGTGCGCTCATTCCTCCTCGTGCCCGCCGCCCTGCTGGCGGCCGCCGCCCCCGCCGTCGCCGACCCCCTGTACTCCTACACCACCATCAACGTGCCTGGCAGCACGGTGACTCAAGCCTACGGGATCAACGCCTCCGGCCAAATCGTGGGCAACTACATCGAAGCCGGGGGCTACAGCCAGGGCTTCCTGCTGAGCAACGGCGTCTACACCACCCTTGACGTCCCTGCCGCGACCGGCACTTTCGCCTCCGGGATCAACGCCGCCGGCCAGGTCGTGGGGACGTTCGGCTTGGCTCCCGGCTCCCACGGTTTCCTGCTGAGCAACGGCGTCTACAACACCCTGGACGTCCCCGGCGGCTTTGGAACGGTCGCCTCCGGGATCAACGCCTCCGGCCAGGTCGTGGGCCAGTTCTTCGGCGGCGGCGCCGTCCACGGCTTCGTGCGGAGCAACGGCGTCTACACCACCTTCGACGCCCCCGGCGCCGTTAGCACGCTCCCCCGCGGCATCAATGACGCTGGCCAAATGGTCGGGTACATTCCAAACGGCGACGGCCATTACCACGGCTTCCTGCGGAGCAACGGCGTCTACACCACCCTCAACGCCCCCGGCGCCAACACCACCTATGCGTTCGGCATCAACAACTCAGGCCAGATCACGGGCGTCTACGAGGACGCCGCCGGCAGCGGCGGATTCGTGCTGAGCCACGGCGTTTACACCCCCGTCAACGTGCCCGGCGCCGGCTACATAACGGACCCCTATGGGATCAACGATTCCGGCCAAGTCGTGGGCGGCTATTTCGGGACCGACGGCGTAGAACACGGCTTCCTGGCGACGCCGCTGACCGTGCGCCGGAACCGGCGGGGCTGATCATGGGCCTGCTCGGTGCCGGCGTGCTGGGCGGTCTTGGTTTCCTCCGGCGGCGCCGGCCGTCCGTCGCCTGACCCGACCGGAAAGGCGAGCGGCCGGCGTGAGCCGGCTGATGAGGCTTGAATCAGCCGGCTCACGCCGGCCGCTCGCCCGCAACCTCATTTCCCCGCCTCGTACTTCTCCAGCTCGATGACGGTCTTCAGCCCGCCGGCCTCGATGACCTGCTTGACCATGCCCACGTCCTTGACGTAATCGGTCGTGAACGAATACTTGGCCCCGTTGGCGTCGAGGTCGTCGCAGGTGACGGTCACGGCCGTCCACTTCCCGGCCGGCACGGTCACTTCCTCGCCGCCCGTCTTGAAGGTGCCCTGCAACCGTTCCGTGCCGGTCTTCGACTCGGCCTTGGAATCGACGACCCAGGCGTCGCCCGGTTTCGGCGGCAGCTTGAGGATGTGGACCGCCGGCTCGATCACCTTGCCGTCCAGGGCCAGGCGGTACACGCCGTCGTCCTTGGCGAACACGTCCTCGGAGCCGACGACCTTGCCGTCCTGCACCGTCTCCAGGCGGGCGCACATCGTCGTGCCCACCTTCTCGTGGGTCGTCACCTTGACGCTGAACTTCGAGTCGCCGGCCTTATAGTTCCAGGTGGCGCCGACCTGCATCGGGTAGTAGGGGCAGTAGGTGAAATCGTCGGCGGCCGGGGCGACGGCGGTCCAGGCCAGCGCCATGGCCAGGGAAGCAACGGACAACACTTTCATGGTCGTCTCCGGGGGAAGGAATGCCCAATGTCGGAAAGGGTTATGCTACAGGCGGCGCCGGATCGACGCCAGGGGAAGCCGCCGCGCCTCACCGCCCCGGGCGCACGACACGGTTTGCAGCTGGCGTGGACGGGTCGTACATTGGCTGAGGCAAATCCGTTCCCTCTTTTGACCCAAGTTCCGAAAGGGGCCAGGGATGGCGCGAGGCAAAAAGCGCACTGCACCGGTGGAAGAACTGCGATCCTACGTCGAGGGCGTCGCCAAAAACCTCGTCGAGAAGCTCTATGGCCCCCAGGGGCCGGCCTGGGGGACCAAACTCACCCAGATCGAGGACGTCTTCCTCGAAATCCGCGAGATGCTCACCGAGAAAATGCTCGATGAGACCCTGGCCCGGCAGGCCACGGCCGGCGAGCGGCCCGCGCCGTTCCGCACCTGTCCGGCGTGCCACGCCCCGCTGCCCTGTGCCGACGCCAATCCCCGCATCCTGACGACGCGGGCCGGCGAGGCCGAGTGGCCCGAGCCGGAAGGCTACTGTGACCGCTGCCGGCGGGCTTTTTTTCCCTCAGTCCAAGAGTCTGGGCATTGACCAGGGCGAAACCAGTCCCGCGCTGCTGGCGAAGATCACCTATGCCGGGACGGCCAGCCGCTCGTTTGCCGAGGGCAGTGTCCTGTTGGATAAGCTGGCCGACCTGCCCGTGCCGGAGAAACGGGTCGAGCGGATCACCCGACGCATCGGCGCCGAACGCGTCGCCGAGCGTGAGGCGGACGTGGCGGCGTTCGCGGCCTTGCCGCTGGTCGAGAAGTTCGCCGTCCCCTCCGGCGTGACGCCGCCGCCGTTAGCCGTGGTGATGGCGGACGGCGGCCGCTTGCAAATCCGCGATGCGCCGGGGAGCGGCTCGGCTCCCCCCGAGCCCGCCCCGACCGCGGCAACCGCGGTCGCGGGGACGGCCGCCGAGGCGGAAGACTGGCAAGAGGAAAACACCGCGGCCTCGCGGGTGGGCCACTGGCGGGAAGACAAGGTCGGGCTGTTGCTGACCATGACGAGCGAGGCGGCGGCCGCCGATCCCTGTCCCGAGATCCCGGCGTCGTTCCTCGACGTGGTACGCATCCCGAAGCTGGTGCGGGAGCTGCACAAGCACGTCCGGGAAGGGCGGGACGCCGTGAGCGACGCCGTGGAACCGGAGGCGGCGGCGGAGGCGTTGGAGGCGGAGGCGACGTACCGACCCCCGGTCGTGCGGCATCGGCAGGTCGTCGCCTCGCGTCAGACTTGGCCGGCCTTCGCGTCGCTTTTGGCGCAGGCGGCGTGGGCGTCGGGGTTCCAGGGGGCGGCGCGGAAGGCCTTCGTGGGCGACGGCTCGGCGAACAACTGGGAGCTGCAACGTCGCTTCTTCGGGTCGTTCGTGCCCATCCTGGACTTCATTCACGCGTTGTCCTACGTGTTCGCGGCGGCGACGGCCGGGCGACGCTTCGCGGCGGGCTGGGCGGTGTATCGGCGGTGGATCCGCTGGGTGTGGCAAGGCCGGGTGGTCGCGGTCATCGCCGCCCTGGAGGCGCGCCAGGCCGAGATGGGCTTGCCCCAGAAGGATGAGCCGGAAACGAGCCCGCGACGCGTAGTGGACAAGACGTTGAAGTACCTGGGCAACCATCAGGACAAGATGCGTTATGACGAGTATCGGCGGCAGGGTCTTCCCATCACGAGCAGCCACGTCGAGTCGGTGGTGAAGCAGATCAACCATCGGGTGAAGGGGACGGAGAAGTTTTGGTCGGAGGAGGGCAGCGAAGCCGTGCTGCAACTGCGGGCGGACTACCTGGGTGACGGCCAGCCGCTGGAGGCCTTCTGGGAACGCCGCCAAGCGGCGGCGACCGGACATCGTCGCTACCGCCGCGTCGGGTAGCTACAGACCGTGTCGTGCGCCCCGCCCCAGGCCCGGACGGCGGTTGGAGTCCGTCGCTCACGCTTCCGGCTCGGAAAGGCCGATCCCATACAACTCCCCGTATTTCCGCCGCAACGCCTCGACCAGAAACCTCGGGTCCGGCCTCACGCCGGTCGCCTGTTCCACCAGCCGCGCCACCGAATACCGCCCCCCATGCCTGTAGACGTTTTCGCGCAGCCAGTCCCGCAGCGGAGAGAAATCGCCCCGCGCGAACGCCGCGTCCAGTCCGCCCGTCTCTTCCTCCGCCCGCGCGTACAGCTGGGCGGCGATCACGTTGCCAAGCGTATACGTCGGAAAATAGCCGATCATCCCGGCCGCCCAGTGGCCGTCCTGCAAACAGCCTTCCGCGTCGTCGGCCGGCGCCACGACGAGCAGTCGGCGGTAGGCCTCGTCCCAGGCGCCCGGCAGCTCCGCCGGCCGCAGGTCGCCGGAGACTAGTCCCCGTTCCAGCTCGAACCGGGCCAGGATGTGCAGGTCGTAGGTCACTTCGTCGGCCCCGACGCGGATGAGGGACGGCCCCACGCGATTGACGGCGCGATGGAACTCCGCCGCGTTCACGTCGGCGAGGGCTTCGGGGAAGACGCGCCGGGCCTGCGGGAAGAAGTGTCGCCAGAAGGCCCGGCCGCGACCGACGGCGTTTTCCCACAAGCGCGACTGCGACTCGTGCAGGCCCAGCGACGGGCACTCGCCCACCGGCAGGCCGTATTGCGTCGGGTCCAGGCCCTGCTCGTACAGCCCGTGGCCGACTTCGTGCAGCGTGCTGAAAAAGGCGTCGCTGAAGTCGTGACGGTCGTAGCGCGTGGTGATCCGGCAGTCGCCGGGGCCGACGGTGGCGAAGAACGGGTGCGTCGTGGCGTCGAGTCGGCCGCGCGTGAAGTCGAAGCCGAGCGTTCGCGCCGCCGCTTCGCCGAACGCGCGCTGGCGGTCGGTCGGGAACGCGCGCCGCAGGACGGCGGCGTTCGGCCGACGCGGGGCGTCGGCCAGCCGGCGGGCGAGGGCCGTCAGATCCGCGCCGAGGGCGGTGAACAGTCGGTCGATGTCGCCTCCGCGGGCGCCGGGTTCGTATTCATCGAGCAGGGCGTCGTAAGGCTCGGTCTCGTAGCCGACCGCGTCGGCCTCGCGGCGCTCGAGCGCGACCACCCGTTCCAGCCACGGCAGGAAGCGCCGGAAGTCCGCACGCCGACGGGCGGCGGCCCATTCCGTCTGGGCCAGCGACGTGACGCGGGCCGTCTCCTCCACCAGCGGCTGAGGAAGCCGCGTCAGCCGGGCGTACTGCCGCCGCCATTCGCGGACGTTGACCGCCGCGTCCGAGAGTGGGTCGCAAACAAGAGGGGAATTATCCACGTCGCCGAGCAGGTCGCCGAGGCGCGGGTCGGTGGCCTTTTGGTGCTCCATGCCTGCGAGGAGGGCGAGCTGGTCGGCGCGGTGGGCGGCCCCGCCGGGCGGCAGGTAGGTCTCCTCGTCCCAGGCCAGCAGGGCGGCGCACGATCCCAGCAGCGCCCGTTCGCGGGCCAGTCGAACCAGTTCGTCGTAGGCCTCTATCGCCTTCATGCCGCCCCCTTTGTCTTATTGTAGGTTCCCCGTCCCCATTGCATCCCGGCCGGCCGCCGCTTACGATCAAGACTTCCCCCTTTTCCCGACCCGACAGGACCGCCATGCTGACCCCCGCCGAAGAAATGGGCCTGAGCGGGATGAACCTCGCCGGCCGCGTCCGCCGGGCGCTGCACAAGATCCCGGAGCCGGAACTCTTCGGCCTGCTGCAACGCATCGAGCGCGAGGCCGCCCTCCGTCACCTCGCCTACCTCCGCGACGGCAAGCCCGACCCGATTCGCGTGATGGCGCTGCCGCTGACGGTCCTGCCCGACCAGCGCCTCTACGTCCACTTCGTCGCGCTGACCCTCCAGAACGCCCTCAAGCAAATACCGGACCTCTATTTTCAGGATCCCGACCTTCGCGAAGTCTTGCGTCTCCCGCCGGAGGAGGAGGAATGGCTGCAAGCCTGCTGGGGGCCGGGCCACCGCGACAACAACCCGGTGTTCGGCCGTCTCGACGCGGTGGTCGATTTCACCATCCCGATGTGGAAGGACTCGCTGCGTTTCGTGGAGCCGAACCTGAGCGGCATCGGCGGCCTGCACCTGACGCCGACCTGTGAGCACATCGTCGCCGACGTGGTGCTGCCGGCCCTGCAGGCGCGCGACGCCGGCCTGCAACTGGAGGTCGGCCAGGACATCCGCGAGCTGCTCATGCAGGAGGTGCTCGACCACCTGGAGGCCGTCGGCCGGCCGGCCCGCCACGTCTGCTTCGTGGAACCCAAGTACGCCGGCAGCGGCCCCGACGAGCAGGAAGACCTGGCCCGCTATTACCACGACCACCACGGCCTCAAGGTCATGCACGCCGACCCCGCCGAGCTGACGCTGCGCGGCGACGAAATTTACTACAACGGCGATCCGGTCGATCTGGCGTACCGCGATTACGCCGTGGCCGACCTCAACGACCTGCGCCGCGAAGGCGTGGACGTGGGACCGATGCGGGCGCTGTTCCGGCAGAACCGCGTCATGTCCTCCATCGGGGCGGAGCTGGATCAAAAAAGTCTCTGGGAGGTGCTGACCGACCCGCGCTTCACGCGGAAATACTTCAGCGCGGACGAACGGCAGGTGTTCCGCCGGCACGTCCTCTGGACGCGACTCGTCTCCGACCGCGAGACGTTGCTGCCGGACGGCCGCACCGGCGGCCTTCTGGAGTACGTCCGGCAGGAACAGGAATCGCTGGTGCTGAAGCCGAACCGCGATTACGGGGGGCATAACGTGCTGATCGGCCCGCTGTTGAGCGAATCGGAGTGGGCCGCCGCCGTGGACCGGGCGCTGGCGGACGGCGAACGCTGGGTGGCGCAGCAGCTGGCCAGCATCCCGGTGTCGCTGTTCCCGGTGGCGGGGCCGGACGGGTCGGTGGACGGCGAGCCGTTTCACGTGGTGATGGGCTTCGCGCCGAGCAAGTACGGCCTGGCGATCGTCGGGCGGGCGTCGCAGAAACAGGTGGTGAACATCGCGCAGCGCGGCGGCATGTGCGCGGTGATGATCGGCCGGGCGCCGGGACGGCTGTACGGGCCGGGGATGCTGCCCGATTCAGGCGTCCGGGAACGCGCCCCCTGATGGAATTTGCAAGTTCGGTAGCCGCGTTCGCCAGAACGCGGGGGAACCCCGACCCGCGTTCGCCAGAACGCGGGGGAACCCCGACCCGCGTTCGCCAGAACGCGGGGGAACCCCGACCCGCGTTCGCCAGAACGCGGGGGAACCCCGACCCGCGTTCGCCAGAACGCGGGGGAACCCCAACCCGCGTTCGCCAGAACGCGGGGGAACCCCGACCCGCGTTCGCCAGAACGCGGGGGAACCCCAACCCGCGTTCGCCAGAACGCGGGGGAACCCCAACCCGCGTTCGCCAGAACGCGGGGGAACCCCAACCCGCGTTCGCCAGAACGCGGGGGAACCCCAACCCGCGTTCTGGCGAACGCGGCTACGGCTTACCGATCTTGGTCGTCAAAACTCATAAGGCGACGTCGCGGGCCGGCGAATCGTCAGCCGGAGAGGGCGGAGCGCAGATGTTGCTCCAGGCGCGTCAGCGGCTCCTTGAGCGGATTGAAGTCAGCGGGTTCCCGGAAGCGGTAGCCCGGCGCGTCCAGCTTGATCTCCAGCTGGTAGAGGATGTCCATGACGTCCAACGAATCGCAGCCCATTTCGGCGAGCGAGTATTGCGGGTCGAAGTCCGCCGGCGGCAAGCCGAGCACGTCCAGGACGATGTCCTTCAACAGCTCCGCCGCGTCCGCCGGGGCGTCCGCCCGTCCGGGGGCCGGCGTCGATTGCATGGGTGTCATGAGTGCGGCCTCTTCTTGATGGTCTCGTTCGGCGTAATGCACTGCTTCTTTCCGATGTTACCCAGTTTACGTCGCAAAGGTCGTGCCGAAAAGGTGGGCGCCAGCTTTATCGCGTCGCAATAAAATCGAAAAAAACGACAAAGTTCTCAGAAACGTGTTGTATACTGCGCCACGACTTGTCAGAATTATAATCCTCACTCGGCTCCGGGAACGGGGCCATCCTTCCCGCGGCGATACAGCCCTCTGCAACGGAACGACGCGCAGGGCTGTATGGGCGACATCCCGGCCCCCCTCCAGAGAGGTTCCATGTCCACCAAGCTGTGGCGTCACTGGCCAAATCGCGTTTGGGAAGTCCTGGCCAGCCGTCCCGGCCGAGTACGCCGGCTCCACCGACCTGTCTTGTATTTGGAAGAGCTGGAATGCCGGTTGAATCCCGGCTCGATAAATCCCGCGCCTGTACTCGCCTTCACGACGCCGGCGCAAACGCTTATCCCCGGTCTGCTCTCCAGAACGATCAATGTTCAGGTCACGGACGCCAACGGCAACCCCGTCGCCAACGAGACGGTGAACCTGAACACCGGCAACACCGGGACCGGGACTTTCTACGGCAGCCCCGGCGGCCCCGCCCTCACCAGCGTGCAAACCGACGCCAACGGCAACGCCCCATTCCTCTACGAGGACGCCGCCGCCGGTCCGTCACCCTGACGGCCACCGACGCCAACAGCCCCGGCGTGTCCGCCCCGCAGACGGAGACGGTCGCCGCCGCCTCTTCCGTGAGCCAGTTCGACACGACGACGTCCTGGAACGGGACGTCCGATGTCTTTGAGTTTGGAAATCCCAATACGGCCACATACGGCGAAACGTTCATCGCGCCAGCGAACGCCTCGCTCAGCGATTTCTCCTTCTACATCCAAGGCGCTTCCGGTGTCCTCCTGTCGATGAAGGGCTATGTTTTCGCGTGGTCCGGGACATTGCCAAACGGCGCTGGCCACCCCGTCGGGTCCGCCCTGTTCAGCAGCCCCAGCAGCATCTTGTATGCTGCCAACGGCGCTTTTCAGATCGTCACGGTCCAGACGGGCGGGACGCCCCTCCAGGCCGGACAGGCCTACGTCGTGTTTCTGACCGTCTCCAACCCCGCCGATTATGCAGCCTCCAACGGGACGACCGACTGGGGCCTCGTCTCCGGGCGTCCCGCCGGCGACGGGGGCGGCAGCTTCGTTTACGACAACAACGGAAGCAACTTTAGCGCCCTGACGACCGATACGTGGAGCAATTATGGTGAAGACCTGGCGTTCACGGTGGATTTCGGCGCGAGCGTAGGCACGCCCCCCTCCGTCACCACCCAGCCGACCAATTCGCCGGTCGCCGCCGGCGCCTCCGCCACCTTCACGGCCGCGGCCAGCGGATCCCCCTCCCCGTCGGTGCAGTGGGAGGCCGAGGCGCCGGGCGCGGATGGCTTTTCCGCGATCGCCGACGGCGCCCTCGCCGACGGCGCCGTCTACAGCGGTACGCAGACGGGTACGCTCACCATCAACCACGCCGCGGCGGACCTGACCGGATACCAGTTCGAGGCCGTCTTCACGAACGGCGTGGGCCAGCCGACCGCGAGCAATCCGGCGACCCTGACCGTCGCCAGCCAGGTCGCGTTCACCCACCCGGCGCTCACCGTCGCCGCCGGGGCGAACACGGGCACATTCACGTTCCAGCTTGAAGATCAGAACGGCAACCCCGTCGCGCTCGCCGGTGAGGTGATCCACCTTCAGACCTCCGACGGCGTGGGTCAATTCCTCACCACCGGCGGCGCGCTCCTCTACGGCTCCGTGACGACCGACGCCAACGGCTCAGCCAGTTTTGTCTACCAGGACACCCTCGCCGGGACGCCGACGCTGAGGCTGACCGACGCGAACCTGAATTTCACCGCCTCGCCGCAGCTGACGGTGAACGCCGCCCCGGCCAGTCAGATCGCTTTCGTCCAGGCGCCGACCGATACGAAAATCGGCCAGCCGATCAGCCCCGACGTGGAAGTGCGCGTGGAGGACGCTTTCGGCAATTACCGCGTCGGCGACACCGTCACCCTGACCGCCAACGGGCCGAACGGAGTTCAAAAGGTTTTCACCGCCGTCAGCGACGTGAACGGCCTCGCCGATTTCACCAACGTCGCGTTGAACGCGCTCGGCGCCTACACCGTCACGGCCACCGACGGCGCCGCCACCAGCGGCCCCTCCCGCTCGTTCAACGTCACTCCCCTGGCCCCGACGAAGCTCAACTTCCTCCAACCACCGGCCAACGCCACGGCCGGCCAGGTGATCGGCCCCGACGTGCAGGTGCAGGCCTCGAACCCGGCCGGCCCGGTCGCCCCCGGTACGGTAACACTCTCCATCGTCTCCGGACCCGGCGGTTTCGACCCGGCCAGCACGCTCACCGCTTCGATCGACGCCAACGGCGTCGCCGACTTCAATAATTTGATCCTCAATGTCGCCGGCGGGTACGTCCTCGTCGCCACCTACACGCCCACGGCCGGCGGCGCCTCGTTAGCCAGTCCGTTTTCGGCCGCCTTAACGGTGTTCCCGGCGGCCGTCACCCTCACCCCCTTCGGCGCCCAGGTGAACGCCAGCGCCCCCTCGGTCCCCGTCGGCGCTTCGTTCGGGCTGAGTGGAACGTTCATCGACCAGGGTCAGGGGCCGGTCGGCGGCGCGCTGGTGCGCATCAGCTGGGGCGACGGCGCCGTCGAAACGGACCCCGTGACCGTGGGGAACGGGCAAGGCGCCTTTACCGCCTCGCACGTCTACCAAACACAGGGGTCGTTCTCCGTGACCGTCCTGGTCACCGACGCGGCCGGCAACGTCATCGGCGTCGGGGCCTTGGCGGCGCCGGTGGAGGCGCTGCCCGCCGGGGCCGGGACGGTGAACACGGTCGATGTGCCGCCCGGCGCCACGGTCACGCAGTCCGTCACGGACGTGGTTTCCGGTACGGTCACCACCACGACCCTCACCGTGGCGCCCGGCGACACCGGAGGGGAACTGATCACGGCCGAAGTCAAGAACTTCGTCCCGCCGCCGACGCAGGGCTTGCTGCAAACCGTCGCCTCGTTCGAGATCCGGCAGCAGGACTTGCAGCAGGGCGATTCGGCGCTGATTACCTTCGTCGTCCCCGGCGCGTCGGTGGAGTCCGGCACGGTCCCGCAAATCTATTTCCAGGACCCGACGACGGGGAAGGAAACCCTGTTCAAAGGCGTCAGCAGCATCACCCAGGCCGGCAATACGCTGGTCATCACCATCCGGCTCGACAACAGCAGCACGCCGAAGTTGACGGAGCTGACGGGCACGGTGTTCACGGTCGCGGCCAGCACGGCCGGTCCAACGGCCGTCACCGCCGTCAGCCCGGCCGTGGCCTCGACCGCCTCCGGCCCGGTCGCCCTCCAGTCGGCGTCGTTCCAGAGCACCAGCCAGCTGACGCTGACCCTGGCGGCGTCGCAGGCCGGCCAGGCCAGCACCAGTCGGTCGTCGCTGAGCGCCGACGGCGGCGGCGGCGACGAGCCGCTGAGCGACGCCGACGCCGACGCCCTGATCCGTTTCCTGTTCGAGAAGTTGGATTTGCTCCCGAAGCTCCGGCTGCCGCGAAACGCCAGCGACGCCATCCGCATGTGGCTCAATCAGGTCAGCGCGGTGACGCCGGCGGGCGCGGCCGGCGTTCCGGCGGAGGCCGTGGCGGCGCTTGATTCGATCTTTTGCCAACCGCCGGCCGCCGTCGTCCCGTTCGCCCGCGCCATTGTTCCGGGCGGCGCGCGGGGTCGT
Source organism: uncultured Planctomycetaceae bacterium (assembly GCA_963813925.1). Classification (GTDB taxonomy): domain Bacteria; phylum Planctomycetota; class Planctomycetia; order Gemmatales; family Gemmataceae; genus UBA4732. Next base: position 110,387 of record CAWFBG010000010.1, on the reverse strand, counting down.
GGTCCCGCCGCGGACGGAACGCCGGGCGCCGGCGAAGTCCGGGCCGGCCCTTCTCGCGGCGGTCCCGTTAGCCGGTCTGGGGTTGAGCGTCGCGCCGAGGAAGAAGCGCAGGGACCGGAGATGACGGGCCGGATAGGATGGCGATAAGGCCCACGCGGTCGGGCCGGCCCGAGGAGGAATACCCATGTCGCAGCTGCTTCGTTGCCCTCGGGGCCATCACTGGGAGCCTTCGGCCGCTGACACCGCCGCGAGCTTCCCGCATTTTCTCTGCCCGATTTGCGGCGCGGGCCACGCCGACGGGACCGTGCTGCTTCCCGAAGAGGCCGTGGAAGCCGACGGGACCATGCTGCTTCCCGCAAAGGCCGTGGAAGACGATGGGACCATGCCTCCCGCGGCCGCGGGGATGAGCGCCGCCTCGGCCGACGTGGCGCTGACCGCGCTGCTATCGCCCGATCTCCGCCAGGGCACGGCGGAATTTCCGTCCCCGAACGCGGCGCCCGAACCCCCAGCCGACCCCGGCGCGACCGTAAGCCCTGCCGACGGTGCGCCGACGTCCGACGTGGCGGCGACCGTGGCGCCGCCGCCCGATCCCAGCACAGGCACGGCGGAGTTTCCGTCCCCGAGTGCGGCGCCCGCGACCCCCGCCGACCCGAGCGCGACCTTGGGCTTTGCCGACGCGAAGACGGATCGGATCGCGGCCGAACCTTCCTCCGACGTCACCCTCGCCCAGGCGCCGCCTTCCGCGGCGAAATTGGCGTCCATCCATCACGGGGTCCACGTCCCCGGCTATGAGATCCTCGGCGAGCTGGGGCGCGGCGGCATGGGCGTCGTCTACAAGGCCCGGCAGGTCGGCCTCAACCGCCTGGTCGCCCTCAAAATGGTCCTGGCCGGGGGGCACGCCGGCGAGCGCGAACTGGCCCGCTTCCAGGTGGAGGCCGAGGCGATCGCCAAGCTCCACCACCCGCACATCGTTCAGGTCTACGAAATCGACAGCGCGGAGGGTCGGCCGTATTTCTGCCTGGAGTTCGTGGACGGCGGCCCGCTCGACAAGAAGCTAGGCGGCGACCCGCAGCCCTTCCGCGAGGCCGCCGAGCTGGTGCGGAAGCTGGCCGAGGCGATGGACTACGCCCACCGCCGGCACATCATCCACCGCGACCTCAAGCCGGCCAACGTCCTGCTGACGACGGACGGCTCCCCGAAACTCACCGATTTCGGCCTGGCCAAGAAGCTGGACGAGGAAAGCTCCCACACCCAAAGCGGCTCCATCATGGGGACGCCGAGCTACATGGCCCCGGAGCAGGCCCAGGGCCGGACCCGCGACATCGGCCCCGCCGCCGACATCTATTCGCTCGGGGCGATCCTGTACGAGACGCTGGTGGGCCGGCCGCCCTTCAAGGGCCAAACCATCCTCGAGACGCTGGAGCAGGTCGGTTCCCAGGAGCCGACGCCGCCGTCGCGGCTGCGGCCCAAGACGCCGCACGATCTGGAGACCATTTGTCTGAAATGCCTGCAAAAGGAGCGGGGCCACCGCTACGCCACGGCCGGCGACCTGGCGGAAGACCTGCGGCGTTTCGTGAGGGGGGAGCCGATCCTGGCCCGGCCGACGCCGGTGCATGAGCGGGCCTGGAAGTGGGTCCGGCGGCACCCCATTCCTGCGTCCCTTGTCGCCGTCAGCGTGCTGTTCGTGCTGAGCCTGATCGCCGGCGGGGTGGCGTTCGGCGTCTACCAGCAGGCGCAGGCCCACGAGCAGGGCCGGCTGCGCGGCCTCGCCGAGGCCGCGAACCTGCAGTCGCAGGCGAACTTCCAACAGGCGGAGGAAAATTACAAACGCGCCCGATCCGCCGTGGACCAGATGTTGACCGAGGTCGGCCAGGAGCGGCTGGCCCGCGAGCCGCGCATGGAAAAGCTGCGGCGCGAGCTGCTGACCCGCGCCCTCGACTTTTACAAGCGCTTCCTGGACGAGCGCGGCACGGACCCCGGCGTGCGCCGGGAGACGGCCCGCGCCTACCTGCGGGTCGGCGACATCCACGAGATGCTCGGCGAACAGGCGGCGGCGGAGCAGGCCTACGACGGCGGCCGGACCATTTTAACGGATTTGCGATCCGAATTTCCCGACGACGTCGGCTACCGGCAGGATTTGGCCGTCTGTCTGAACAACCTGGGCGGGCTGTTCAAGGACGCCGGCCGCACCCCCGAGGCGGAGCAGGCCTTCCGCGACGCCCTGGCGTTGCGTCAACGGCTGGTCGATGACGGCGGCGGCGGCGCGGACGACCGCCGCGAGTTGGCGTCCGTCGGCAGCAACCTGGGCGTGCTCCTTCTGGATTGGGGCCGCTACGCCGAGGCGGAGACGCTTTTGCGGCAATCGCTGCGGCTGCGCGAGGAATTGGCCGCCGCCTCTTCCGGCCCGGCCGCCCGCCTCGACATGGCGCGCGGCCAGGACAACCTCGGCTTGCTGTTGGCCGCCGTCGGCCGCGGCGACGAGGCCGAACAGGCCTTCCGCAAGGCCATCGACGTGCTGCAACGGCTGAAAGACGAATACCCGGCCGTGCCCGACTACCGGCAAGAACTGGCGGTCGGCTACATCGACCTGGGCAACCTGTGGCGCGACACCAAGCCGGTGAAAGCGGAGGAGTTTTATCGGCAGGCGTTGGCCCTGCGCACCGCGCTGGTCGCCGACTTCCCGACCGTGCCGGTCTACCGCCAGGAACAGGCGGCCGCCTTCCACAGCCTGGGTTTCGTTCTCCAGGCCGCCGGCCGGCAGGACGACGCCGACGAGGCTTACGGCCAGGCCATGGGAATCGAGGAAAAGTTGGTCGCCGATTATCCGGGCGTTCCCGATTACCCCTTTGAACTGGCCGGCAGCTACAACAACCGCGGCATCCTCCTGCACACCAGCAACCGCCTGAAGGAGGCGGAAAAGCTCTACAACAAGGCGCTGGCCCTGCTGGAAAAACTCGTCGCCGACCACAAGGACGCGCCCGCCTACCAGAAGGAACTGGCCGACGCGCTCCAAAACCTCGGCGTGCTGTGTCAGACCACCCACCGGCCCGACGAGGCGGGGAAGCTGCTGCGGCGGTCGCTCGACCTGCGCCGGCGGCTGGCGGAGGCCTACCCCAAGGCGCCCGACTACCGGCAGGGTCTGGCGAGCGCCCAGCTCAACCTCGGCGTTTCGTGGCAGATGAACGGCCACTTGCCGGAAGCGGAGACCTGCTACAACGACGCCGTGAAGCGGTTCACGGACTTGGCCGGCCAGTTCCCCCAGGTCCCCGATTACCGTCACCTGCGGGCCGCCGCCTTGAACAACCTGGGCAACCTGTTGCGCGACGCCAAGCGGCCGAAAGAGGCGGAGCAGGCCTGGCGCCAGGCGGGCGACCTGCTGACGGCGTTGTCGGAGGAGGAACCCGCCGTTCCGTCGTACCGCCAGGAAATGGCCCGCGGCCTGAACGAGCAGGGGATCTTTCTGGCGTCGGCCGGCCGCTCTGGCGAGGCGGAGAAGGCCTGGAAGCGGGTGCTGGAGTTGCAGGAGAAACTGGCCGCCGACTTCCCTCACAACCCCGTATACCGCGAGGAATTGGCGAAATATCACGGCAACGTCGGCGTGCTCTACGCCCAATTGGGCCGTCTGAACCAGGCGGAAGCGAGCTACCGCCGGGCGATCGCGCTGCTGGAAGAATTAGAGAAAGCGGACCCCAATTCGTTGATTTACTGCCAGGACCTGCTCGCCCCTTACTCCAACTTGGCGACGCTGTTGACGGCGACCGGCGCGATCGGCGACGAGCCGGCGCGGTGCCGTCGGCGCGTGGCGGAACTCAAAAGCAAGCTCGCGGCCGGACTGGGCAAGAATTGACGGCCCCGTTCGCCAGAGGCCGTGCAGATGACGTTTCCGGTAGACGCGCATGGACCCAACGCATAAAGACGTGCTTGTGCGGCTGGACCACCTGTCCGGTCAGTTGGAGGAGTTGCGCGACGGCTTCAAACAGGCCCTCGCCATCGCCGACCTCGATCCCGACATGGCCCTGACTCGGCGCGCAAGGTGCTGGAGTTCGTCGTCCGCGACGTGTTCCAGAGACACACCGGAGAGGATCCGGGCACGCGGCCGCTGGAGAACCTGCTCCAACGGCTGGTCAAGGATGGGCATCTTCCCAAGCGCGTGTCGGCCTACGCCAACGCCGTGCGCGAGCTGGGCAACGTCGGAACCCACGCCTACGGCGAAGCCATCACGAAGGCGGACGTGGCCCAGTCGCTGGCCCAGCTGACCGTCATTCTGGAGTGGTACTTTGAACACGAGCGCCCCCCCGAACGGGCCAACGCACCAGCGGAGACGCCCGACCGCGGTTCGCTGCCCGCCGAGGCCGGCCCAGGCGCCTCCGTTCCGCCGCCGAAGCCGCCCCGCCGACGGATATTGGTTTTCGCCGTCCCGATTGCCTTGACCCTGTGCGTTTTGCTGGCCCTGTCGGCGTTGGTGCTGCCTCCGGTGCGGGCGTGGCTGCATCCCCCGGCCGCTCCGAACGACGGTCGGCCGGCGCCACAGCCCCCGGCGACCCCGACGGCGTACAAGGGCGACATCGACGTGATCGTTTACGATCCGAAAAATCCGCGGAGGCAGAACGTGCGGATTGACGCCCCGGACGTGCTGCCGCTGAAGCCGGGCGACGGCATCGCCGTTGAGGCGGAGATCAACCCGCCGGCCTACCTGTACATCGTGTGGATCGACGCGGACGGCTCGGTGGATCCGGTGTATCCGTGGAAGCCGGGCCACTGGGAGGATCGACCGGCGCAAGAGCAGCCGGTGACGCGCCTGCGGCGGCCGGAGGATAGTTTCTTTCCGATGGGGCCTTCGACGCCAGGGATGGAAACGCTGGTGCTGCTGGCGCGGGAGACGGCGCTGCCGGCGGACGTGGACCTGCGGGCGGAGTTGGGTCAGGTGCGGCCGCAGGCGTCGCAGACGCTGCAAGCGATGGCGTGGTTCGAGAACGGCGCGGTGGTGAAGAACGAGCCGGGCCGCAAGCCGATGTGGGACGAAAAGCTCGACGACCCGGTGGGGGCGACGCAGGAGCAGGTCCGGACGAGGCTGGGGAGCCTGTTCCCGTATACGCGGGCGGTGAGCTTCGCGGTGCGGGGGAAGTGACGACGGATTCTACGAGGAGGATCGCCAATGAGCAAAACAACGGGCGTGCGGCTGGTGCTGGCGCTGCTGCTGTTGGGCTGGACTGTGGCGGCCGTGCCGGCGCGGGCCGACGAGCCGGCGAAGGAGTTGACGCAGGAAGAACGCGACAAATTGGAGAAGGAAGCAGCGGAGTTGGGCGCGAAACAATTCCAAATGTATCAAGGCGGCCGCTACGTCGAGGCGACGGAGCTGCTGGAAAAAGCCCTGGCCATTCGACGAAAGCTCTATCCCGCCGACAAGTACCCCGACGGCCACCCCGACCTAGCCCTGAGCCTCAGCAGCATGGGTGCCCTGCTGGACGACCGCGGCGAGTACGCCAAGGCGGAGCCGTTCTACCGCGAAGCCCTCGAAATGCGCAAGAAGCTCTACCCGCCCGACAAGTACCCCAACGGACACGCCAAACTGGCCCTGAGCCTCAATAACCTGGGCTTTCTGCTAAAGGAGTGGGGCGAGTACGGCAAGGCGGAGCCGTACTACCGCGAAGCCCTGGAAATGCGCAAGAAGCTCTACCCGCCCAAGAAGTACCCCGACGGCCACCCCTACTTGGCCGGGAGCCTCAACAACCTGGGCGTACTGCTGAAAGAGAGGGGCGATTACAGCAAGGCGGAGCCGTACTACCGCGACGCCCTGGAAATGCGCAAGAAGCTCTACCCGCCCGACAAGTACCCCAACGGCCACCCCGACCTGGCCCTGAGTCTTAACAACCTGGGTGCCCTGCTGGACGACCGCGGCGAGTACGCCAAGGCGGAGCCGTTCTACCGCGACGCCCTCGAAATGCGCAGGAAGCTCTACCCGCCCGACAAGTACCCCGATGGCCACCCCGACCTGGCTGTGAGCCTCAGAAGCATGGGTGCCCTGCTGGACGACCGTGGCGAGTACGCCAAGGCGGAGCCGTTCTACCGCGACGCCCTCGAAATGCGCAAGAAGCTCTACCCGCCCGACAAGTACCCCGACGGCCACCCCGTCCTGGCCCAGAGCCTCAACAACCTGGGCGTCTTGCTGGCAAATCGGGGCGAGCACGGCAAGGCGGAGCCGTACTTCCGCGACGCCCTGGACATGCGCAAGAAGCTCTACCCGCCCGACAAGTACCCCGACGGCCACCCCGACCTGGCTGTGAGCCTGAACAACTTGGCCGGCCTGTTAAAGGCGCGGGGCGAGTACGGCAAGGCGGAGCCTTACTACCGCGACGCCCTCGAAATGCGCAAGAAGCTCTACCCGCACAAGATGCACCCCGACGGCCACCCCGACCTGGCTGTGAGCCTGAACAACTTGGCCGGCCTGTTAAAGGCGCGGGGCGAGTACGGCAAGGCGGAGCCTTACTACCGCGACGCCCTGGACATGTGTAAGAAGCTCTACCCGCCCGACAAGTACCCCGACGGCCACCCCGTCCTGGCCCTGAGTCTCAACAACCTGGGTGCCCTGCTGCAAAAGAGGGGCGAGTACGGCAAGGCGGAGCCTTACTACCGCGACGCCCTGGACATGTGTAAGAAGCTCTACCCGCCCGAGAAGTACCCCGACGGCCACCCCGACCTGGCCCAGAGCCTCAACAACCTGGGCAGCTTACTACAGGCGCGGGGCGAGTACGGCAAGGCGGAGCCTTACTACCGCGACGCCCTGGACATGCGCAAGCGCCTCTATCCGCCCGAGAAGTACCCGGACGGCCACCCCGACCTGGCCCTGAGTCTTAACAACCTGGGTGCCCTGCTGGACGACCGCGGCGAGCACGGCAAGGCGGAGCCGCTGGACCGCGACGCCCTGGACATGCGCAAGCGCCTCTACCCGCCCGAGAAGTACCCCGACGGCCACCCCGTCCTGGCCCAGAGCCTCAACAACCTGGGCGTCCTGCTGGCAAATCGGGGCGAGCACGGCAAGGCGGAGCCGTACTTCCGCGACGCCCTGGACATGTGTAAGAAGCTCTACCCGCCCGACAAGTACCCCGACGGCCACCCCGACCTGGCTACGAGCCTCAACAACCTGGGCGCGCTACTGGATGACAGGGGCGAGTACGGCAAGGCGGAGCCGTTCTACCGCGACGCCCTGAACATGCGCAAGCGCCTCTACCCGACCGAGCAGTATCCCGACGGCCACCCCGACCTGGCCTCTAGCCTCAACAACCTGGGTTTCTTGCTGGTCGCTCGGGGCGAGTACGGCAAGGCAGTGGATGTCGACGCAGAAGGGGCGGCGATGTACGACCGCCTGGTCGCAGTCTTCGCCGACCTCGGCGCCGAGGCCGAGACCCTCAACCTCTATGCTTCCCTGCCCGGCACCCGCGGCGTGTTCCTTGCCGCCACCGCCCACGTCGAGGCAGCCGAACCGGCCGCCCATTACCCCATTCTGTGGCGCGGCAAGTCCGCCCTGGCCCGTGCCCTGACGCGCCGCCGCCGCCTGCTCCACGCCGCCGTGGCCGCCAGCGGGAATGCACGTCAGGATTTCCAGAAACTGACCGGTGTGCGGCAGGATCTCGCCCGGCTGCTCCTGGCGCCCGCCCGGCCCGGCGACGATGACCGCGCCCAACATCTCAAGGACCTCTCCGACCAGAAGGAGCGGCTGGAGAAAAAACTGGCGTCACTGCTGCCGGCGTCCGACCGCGAGACGCCGCCCTACACCGACTTGGCCGACCGCCTGCCCAAACACGCCGCCTTCGTGGACCTGTACCGCTATACGGACTGGGACGCCAAAGCGGAGAAGTGGACGGATGTTCGTTACGCCGCCTTCATCCTTCGGAAGGGCCGGCCGATCCGCCGCGTCGAACTGGCCGAGGGCGGGACCATCGAAAAGGACCTTGCGGAGTGGCGGAACGACATCACCAAGGGCTTGCGCAGCGACGCCGCCGGCCGACTGCGGAAGAGCGTCTGGGAACCGATCGCTACGGTCCTGGGCGATGACATCAACACCATCTACATCTGCCCGGACGCCCAGCTCAGCGCCCTGCCGTGGGCCGCGCTGCCCGCCGCCGCTGACGGCCATGTCCTGCTGGAGGATTACACCTTCGCCGTCGTGCCGAGCGGGCCGTTCCTCCTGGAACAGCTGTCCTGCCCCGCCGACAAAGATCGCGGCGCCGGCGCGCTGCTGGCCGTCGGCGGCGTCCGCTACGACCGCGAGGGCGTCCCCGCCGACACGGCCGGCCGACCCTGGCCGAACCTGCCGGCCACGGATAAGGAACGCGCCGGCGTCGTCGCCGAGGCCGGCAAGCTGCCCAAACCGCCGGCCGTCGTCGAGCGCGATGGGGCTGACGCCAATGTCGCTCGGTTGGTCAAGGACCTGCCGACGGCGCGCTGGGCGCACCTGGCCACACACGGCTTCTTTGCCGCCCCCAAGAGCCAGGAACGCGAACACCTGTTCCGACCCGGCGACTTTATGATGGGTGTAGGCGGCGAGCGGCGCGGGGCGGCGGAACGCAACCCCCTTACGCTCTCGGGATTGGTGCTGGCCGGGGCCAACCAGCCGGCCGATGGCGACGGCGGCGTGCTGACCGGCGAGGTGATCGCCGGCCTGGACCTGGACCACATGGACCTGGCGGTGCTGTCGGCCTGCCAGACCGGCCTGGGCGAGGCGGCCACCGGCGAGGGCGTGTTCGGCCTGCAACGCGCCTTCCATATCGCCGGGACCAAAAACGTCGTGGCCAGCCTGTGGAAGGTGGACGACGAGGCGACGGCGGCGCTCATGAACCTCTTTTACTACCATTTGTGGGAGAAGGGCGAGCCGCCGCTGGAGGCGTTGCACCACGCCCAGCTGGAGTTGTACCGCAACCCGTCGGGCGTGCCGGCGTTGGCGCGGGGCCGCGGGGCGGTGCGTTGGGACGAGACGGTTGCGGCGGTGACGAAGCCGCCGGCCGATCCGAAGGAGGCGCCGAGGCGTCCGGCGGCCGTCAAGGATTGGGCCGCCTTCGTCCTCTCCGGCGCCGGGCGCTGAAAAGAATTTTCACCGCAGAGAACGCAGAGAGCGCGGAGAAGAAAAGAATTGGCCTTTCTCCGCGCTCTCTGCGTCCTCTGCGGTGAAATCTAGTGTCGATGGGCTTTCTAATGAGCTTTGACGACCAAGATCGGTAAGCCGTAGCCGCGTTCGCCAGAACGCGGGTCGGAGTTCCGGTAAGCCGTAGCCGCGTTCGCCAGAACGCGGGTCGGAGTTCCCCGCGTTCTGGCGAACGCGGCTACCGAATTTGAACGCGGGTCGGAGTTCACCCGCGTTCTGGCGAACGCGGCTACCGAACTTGTCGGAGTTCCCCCGCGTTCTGGCGAACGCGGCTACCAAACTTGCCCGTCAAATTCCATCAGGGCGCTACGCCACGCCGTACTTCTTGAACCAATTCAGCAACCGCTTCCATCCGTCCTCGGCCGCCTCCTTGTTGTAGCTGGGCCGGTAGTCGGCGTGGAAGCCGTGCTGCGCGCCGGGGTAGACCACGAAATCGTACGTCTTGCCCGCGTCCTTCAGCGCCTTCTTCATTTGTTCAATCGTGTCCTTCGGGATGCCGTGGTCGGCGCCGCCGTACAGGCCCAGCACCGGACAATGCACCGACGCGGCCAGGTCGATCGGGTTCTTCGGGTGCAGCTCGTCGGGCTTCCCGACCAGCCGGCCGTACCACGCCACGGCCGCCTTGAGGTCCTTGCTGTGGGCCGCGTACAGCCAGACGATGCGGCCGCCCCAGCAAAAGCCGGTGATCCCCAGCTTCGACGTATCGCCCTTGCCGCTTTTCTTGGCCCAGGCGACCGTGGCGTCGAGGTCCGACATCACCTGGGCGTCGGGGACCTTCGAGACCACCTTTGTAATGATTTCCTGGATGTCGGTGATCTTGGACACGTCGCCTTCGCGGGCGAACAGTTCCGGCGCCACGGCCAGGTAGCCGAGCTTGGCGAAGCGACGGCAGACGTCCTTGATGTGTTCGTGGACGCCGAAAATCTCCTCGACGACCAGGACGACGGGAAACGGGCCGCCCTTGTCCGGCATGGCCCGGTAGGCGGGCATTTCGCCGTCCTTGACGGGGATTTTGACCTCGCCGGCCTCCAGACCCTTGGCGTCGGTCGTGATGGTTGCGGCGGACACCGGCCGCACCGCCAGGGCGAACCCGGCGGCCAGCGTCGTGACGACGAACTGCCGGCGCGTCGGCGTTGCCTTCGGGAGCAGGCTCAACATGTCTTCATGCATCGGTGGAGTTCCTCCAGCATCTTTGTGGCACTAGATGACCGTTTCGTAAGTTCGTCGCCCCTTGTTCGTAGCCGCATTCGCCAGAATGCGGGTGAGCACACCCCGCATTCTGGCGAATGCGGCTACGTTGAACTGGCGAAATGGTCATCTAACTTTTGGGCGAGCGGGGGGCGTCAGCCCCCTGATTCTTCATGCCGTCGGCGACAGGATGCTAAATCAGGGGGCTGACGCCCCCCGCTCGCCTAGCTTTCAAATCTCACGCCCCGGTTTCGCCCTCCGCCGGCTCCGCCGCTTCCTCCTTCGCGGCCTCCGGCATACTGAAGAGCTGGCCGCCGCCGGTCCCCGTGCCGCCGCGCAGCTCCTTGGACGCCGCCGGCCGGCCGGCCGCCTTCTTGCCGTCGGCGGCCGTCTCCGTCGCGCCTTCCTCCTCGGGCGCCCCGATTTGCTTGCGGCTCAGGCCGATCTTGCGGTCGGCCACGTCCACGCGCAACACCTTGACCTCGATCTCGTCGCCGACCTTCACGATGTCCTCGGGGCTTTCCACCTTCTGGTCGGACAGCTCGGAGATGTGCAACAACCCTTCCAGCCCCGGCTCCAGCTCGACGAACACGCCGAAGTTGGTCAGCTTGGTGACCTTGCCCTTCTTGACCTCGCCCGGCTTGTAACGGCCGGGGATGTCGCCCTCCCACGGGTCGTTGTTCATCTGCTTGAGGCCCAGGGCGATCCGCTTACGCTCCTGGTCCACGTTCAGAACGATGCACGTCACCTTGTCGCCCTTCTGCACGACCTCGCTGGGGTGGGCCACCTTGCGCACCCAGCTCATGTCGCTGACGTGCAGCAGGCCGTCGATGCCCTCCTCGATCTCGATGAAGGCGCCGTAGTTGGTCAGGTTGCGCACGACGCCGGTGATGACCGTGTTGGGCGGATAGCGTTCCGCCACCTTGTCCCAGGGGTTCGGCTGGACCTGCTTCATGCCCAGCGAGATTTCCTGCTTCTCCTTGTTGATGTTGAGGACCTGCACCTCGATCTTGTCGCCGGTCTGCACCAGCTCGTTGGGGTGGTTGATGCGCTGCGTCCAGCTCATCTCGGAGACGTGGACCAAGCCCTCGACGCCCGGCTCCAGCTTGACGAAGGCGCCGTAGCTCATGACGTTGACGACCTCGCCGGAGTGGCGGCTGCCGACGGGGTACTTGTCGGCCACGCTGGCCCACGGGCTGGGCGTCTTCTGCTTCAGGCCGAGCGCGATCTTTTCCTTTTCGCGATCCACCTTGAGGATGTAGACTTCCAGCTCCTGGTCGATGTGGACCACGTCGGCGGGGCTGGTGACGCGACCCCAGGCCATGTCGGTGACGTGGAGGAGGCCGTCGATGCCGCCGAGGTCCACGAAGGCGCCGAACTGCGCCAGATTCTTGACCACGCCCTTGCGGATCTGGCCGACCTCGATCTCCGTCAGAAGCTTCTTCTTGAGGTCCTCGCGGCGGTCTTCAAGGAGCCGGCGGCGGCGAGACGACGATGTTGTGCCGGGCCTCGTCGATGACGGCGATCTTGCACTCGATGGTCTTGCCGACGTAGTCGGCGATGTCCTGCGGCCGGCGGATGTCCACCTGGCTGGCCGGCAAAAAGGCGTGGACGCCGATGTTGACGAGCAGGCCGCCCTTGATCTTGCGAGCGACCACGCCGGAGACGACGTCGCCCTCCTTGTGCTTCTCGACGACCTGCCGCCACTGCTTCTGCCGCTTGGCCTTGTAGTAGCTCAGGACGACGGCGCCGGTCTCGTCTTCGACGGCCTCCAGCAACACCTCGACCTCGTCGCCGGGGCTGGGCGGCACGAGCTGGCCGGCCCCCTCGTCGTACCACTCGCGCAGCTCGATGGCGCCTTCACTCTTGTAGCCGACGTCCACCCAGACGTGGTCGGAGGTGACTTTACGGACCTTTCCGGTCACCAGTTTGTTGTCACGAAATTCCTGCTCCTCCGCCGGGAGCCAGTCGCCGACGCCCTGTTCAAAAGCCTCGTCCAGTTCCGATTGCAGCTGATCGTCCGACGGTTCGTACTGGCGGAGCAGGTTGCGATTCACCATTGCGTTACCATCTCCCTGTGGGTTGCGGCCGGCGGCGGAGAAAAGCCGGCGGCCGAACGTGATTTCGCGTCGCGCCGCGACGCCCGGCCCCGTTCCGGGAATGAAAGGTCCCCGCCCGCCGGGGAACGGACGAGGACGCCGTGTTTCTTCAGGTGGGTCGCGGCGGGTCGGCCGCCTTCCTCCGTCCCGGCGCGACGGCCGGGAACGCCTGTCATGGGACAAGGAAAAAAGAGGCGGGATGGCGCGGGGACGCCCACCCCACGGCCCGGTTCGCGAGACCCAGTTTTATTACCATACCGGAAGGGAGTGCGTAAGGACAGGGGAAACCCTGACCGTCAGGCTTTCCAGCCTGACGGTCAGGGTTTCCCCTCGTTCCCAAGCTCCGCTTGGGAACGCCGAGCCGCGAAACTCCGTTTCGCGTCCCTTCCCCGACCGGGACGCGGAGCTTCGCACCCGCGCGTTCCCAAGCAGAGCTTGGGAACGAGGGGCGAGCGTTCCCAAGCTCTGCTTGGGAACGAGCGGACGAGCGGCGAACGAGGGGCGACGGGCCAGGTCCAAATTCGAGAGGCGCACCCCTTGACCGTCAGGCTTTCTAGCCTGACGGTCAAGGTTTCGAGTTTCGAGCCGGGTCTTTCGCCGGCGCGTCTTCCCTGGTATCCTCATCAGGAAGGCGAGTTCCCAAAGCCGCCCCTTGAAATTGCCGCGACGCTTCCCCGACCGGGAGACCCCGCGATGCCGTCCACCGCTTCTGACGAGAACGCCCTGCGTCAACGCCTGGCCGCCCTGCGTCGGCGCATCCGGCGCACGGCGCGTCCTCCGCGGCGCCAGCTGGCTGGTCTTCACCACCGCGTTCCTGGCGACGACGGTCGGCCTCCTCGACGCGACGTTTCCGCTGCCGAGCCTGGCGCGGGCCGGCGTCCTCGTCGGCTGGCTGGTCGGCGTCGGCCTGCTGACGTGGCAGTTCCTCGTCCGGCCGTTGTCGCGGCCGCGCGACGACCTGTCGCTGGCCCTGCGCATCGAGCAGCGCTTCCCCTCGCTCAACGACGCCCTCGCCAGCACCGTGCAGTTCCTCGACGACCCCAAAGCCGCGTCGGGAGACTCGGCCAGCCTGCGGCGAGAAGCGGTGAAACGCGCTCTGGTTAAGGCGAAAAGCTGCGATTTCAATCGCGTCGTGAACGCCCGCGGCCTGCGCACCGCCGCCGGGCTGGCGGCCGTCACCGCCGCCGGCGCCCTGGCCCTGACGGTGATTTTCCCCTCCGCCGCCCTCAGCGCGCTGGGCCGGCTGGTCAACCCGTTCAACAACCGCGACCTGCCGCCGCGGACGCTGCTGGAACTGGAGACGCCGCGCGACCGCATCGGCCGCAACGAGGCCTACGAAATCCGCGGCCGCGTCCGCGGCGTCGTGCCGGACCACGCCTCCGTCGTCGTCCGCATCGACGGCTTCCCCCAAAGCGAGTTCGTCGCCGACGTGGCGCGCGAGGGCGACGGGACGGGGACGCTGGCCCTGCGGCTGGAGCCGGGCAAGGTGCGGCGCAACTTCCGCTTCCAGGTGCGCGCCAACGACGCGGTGAGCAAGGAGTACGCGGTCCAGGTGCTGCCGCCCCCCACGCTGGCGCCGCTCGGCAAACTGCCCTCGCCGCAATTGCAGCTCTTTTATCCCCATTATACCGGCCTGCCGTCGCCGGAGGCGCAGTCGCCCGGCGTGGGCAACATCGACGCCCCCGTCGGCACGTCGGTCGTATTGCGGGCGGCGGCCGACCGGCCGTTGCGCGCCGCCCGGATCGAGTTCCGGCCGGAGCCGAGGGCCGTACCGCCGGGTCCGGCCGCCGCCCTGGGCCTGCTCGGCGCCGCGGCGCTGGGCGACTCCGCCTGGGGTCGGGCCGACGCCAAGCTCGACGACGATCACACGTCGTTTACGATCCACTTTACGCCGCGCGTTTCCGGCGTCTACGTGTTGCACTTCGAGGACGAATCCGGCCTGGGCAACAACCGCCTCTTCGACCTGCGTCTCCGCGACGACCCGGCGCCGACCGTGACCCTGGAGCGGCCGTCGAAGACCCGTGACGTCCTGAATGTACTGCCGACGGCGGAATTGCCGCTGCAACTGACGGCCGAAGACCCGCTGTACGGGCTGCGCTCCGTGTTCCTGGAGTACCGCCCGGCCGCCGACAAGCCGGCGCAACGGCTGGTGCTGCACGACGCCGCCTCGGCGGCGGAAGGGGCGCTGGCGCCGCTGACGGGGCCGGCAGTCGTGGCGGCGGCGCCTCGATTTCGGCCGGCGCATCTGGAGTTCCGGCGGACGCTGGCGATCGCGTCACTGCGTCGGCCCGGCGGCGGCAGTCCGCGCGAGGGCGACGTGGTGCTGTTGCAGGCGTGCGCCGACGACTGGGACGACGTGACGCCGTCCAAGGAACCGGGCCGCAGTCACGTCGTCGAGATCCACGTCGTGGACCGCAACGAATTCGACCTGACGCTCAACCAGGAACAGGCCGACGTGCAGCAAAAGTTGCTCCGATTGCGCGAGAAGGAGCGAGACGCCTTGAAGCAGTCGGAGGAGGCGGAACGCCGCCTCAAGCGCGTCGAAAAAATCCAACCCAAGGACGACGACCAGTCGGCGGACGCGAAGCAGCAGCGTGAGGAGGTCGAGAAACTCCAGAAAGAGATCGCCGACGAATTGCAACAGGTGCAACAGTTGCAAAAGGAGATCCAGGAAGGCGTCGGCAACCGCGACGAGGGGGTGCGCGCCGAGGCGTCGCGGGTGCTGGAGGCGCTGCGGGCCAACGGCATGAAGGATTCGCCGGCGCGCGACCGCATGGACCTTGTGGGCAAGGAACTCGACCGTCTGGCCGACAACGAATTGCAGCAGATCGACCCGCGTCTGACGGCCGCGATGAAGGAAGCGGAGTTGCTCGACCCGAAGAACAAGGAACAGCGGAAGGCGCTGAAGGAGGAGCAGGCCCGCGCTTCGGAGCGTCAGGCCCGCGAGCAGGAACAGGACGCCCAGGCGCGTTCGGCCGACGCCGACCGGGCGGAACAGAGGGCGGAGGAGAGCCAGGACGCGGCGGAGAAGGCCCGGCTGCGCGACGAGGCCGCCCGCGCCCGCAAGGACGCGGAGGCCTTGCGTCAGAAGGCGACGGCCCTGCGGAAGGAGGCGGGGCGCGAGCGCGACGACGCCAACACGCAACCGCCGGCCGCCGCGCCGCGCCAGGCCGTGGACCAGGCGCATGACATGCAGGAAGAGGTCGAAAAGACCTTGTCGGACCTTTTGACGCGCATGGAGCCGTGGAGCAGTTCGCGCGAGGTCAAGGGCGAGGCCGGCCGGATTTTGCAGGATCAGCGCAAGTTGCAGGCCCAGGCCGAGGAGCTGGAAAAGAAGCTGCCGCTGGGCAAGACGTCGGAAGAGCTGACCGCGGAGCAGCGGGCCGATCTGGAGAATTTGGCCGACAGCCAGAAGCGGCTCAAGGAACGGACGAACCAATTGCTGGCCAAGATGCGGCGCATGGCGGAGGAGCGCAAGGACAAGGACCCCGACGGCGCCCGCGACCTGAAGGCGGCCTTCGACCAGGCCAGCCAGGGCGACCTCTCCGGCGACATGCAACGGGCGGAAAAGGAGTTGGGCCGCAACCAGATGGGCGACGCGCGGGCCGACCAGAAGGCGGCGTCGGCCGAGTTGCAGAAGATGGTCAAGGGCTTCGAGGAGAAGCGCGAGGACGACCTGGACCGGCTGGCCAAGAAGCTCGCCGAGAAGCAAAAGGAGTTGGAGGAGCTGCAAAAGGGACAGGACGAGTTGAAGAAAAAGATCGAGGCGGCGGAGAAGGCCAAGGACGAGCCGGAGCTGGAACGTCTGGCGAAGGAGCAGAAGAAGCTGGCCCAGAAGGCGAAGGACCTGGCGGATCAATTGACGCGGCTGGGGGCGGAACGGGCCGGCCGGTCGGCGGCGGCGGCCGGCGAGGCGATGGACCAGGCGGCCGAGCGGCTGGAGAAGGGCCAGAAGCCGGAAGACGAAGACGTCGGTCTGGACCGCCTGGCCGACGCCAAGAACGAGGTGGACCAGGCCCGGCAGGACGCCGAGGACGAGTTGGAACGCGAAAAGCAGGCCCGCATCGCCGACGAGGTGCAGCGTCTCAAGGAACGGCAGGAAGGTTTGAATCAGGAAGCGACGCGAATCCGCGACGAGCTGGCGAAGAACCGGGAAGGGTCGCGGAGGCTGCTTCTGAGTCTGGGCGGGCTGTCGGACGCGCAGAAGGGTCTCGGCGACGAGACGGAGGCGCTGGCCCAGAAGGAATTGGCCGGGACGCCGGTGTTTCTGCGATTGATGTCGCAGGCGTCGGAGTTGATGACGGGCGCCGCGGATCGGCTGGACAAGGGCCGCAAGGCGGAGCCGGCCGGCGTCGAGGACGGGGCGCTACAGGCCCAGGCCCAGGCGCTGCACCGGCTGGACCTGGTCGTCGGCGCGCTGAAGTCGGACGACGCCGCGCTGGGATCGGGAGGCGGCGGCGGGGGCGTCGGTGGGGGCGGCGACGCCGGCGGGCAGGACGATTCCGTGCCGCCGCTGGCGCAGCTCAAGGTGCTGCGCACGATGCAGAAGGAAGTCAACGACCGCACCGCCGCGTTCCAGAAGGACCACCCCGATCCGGCGAAGTTCGGCGACAAGGAAAAGAGCGAGTTACAGGACATCCGTAAGGAACAACAGGACGTGATCGACTTGCTGGAGGAGTTTCGTCATCCGTCGGCGCCGGATGAGAAAAAGGGGTGAACGTGCATGATTTCACCAACCCGAAGCGCGAGCGAGGGAACACCAACCCGAAGCGCAAGCGAGGGATGAGGTCGAGGAACCTTCCTCCTCGCTCGCGCTTCGGGTTGGTAGGGGCGTCAGGACCTGTTAGAGTAAAAAGGCCCAATCGAGGACGAACCGATGTACCGTCTTGCGTCCCTCATCGTGATCGGCGTCGTTGTCGCGGCCGGCTTTGCCGTGTACGCGGAACCGCCGGCCGACCCCGGCGACGACCCGCCCGTGCTTTTGAAAAAGAAGGGCGCGCCCGTGATCGAAGACCCCCCGCCGCCGGCCGACGATAAGGTCAAGGACAAGGACGCCAAAGACAAGGACAAGAAGCCGGCCGACGCGCCGAAACCGGACGCCGGCAATGCTCAGCCGGACCAGCCCCAACAGGACCCCGATGAGGTGCTGAATCGGGCGTCCAAGGACATGCACCGGGCCGAGGACCGCCTTGCCAACAAGGGAATCGACGACGCCTCCCGCCAGGCGCAGGACGACGCCCTCAAAGACCTCGACCAGCTGATCGACCTCAACGAAAACCCGCCGCCGTCGCAGGACGACCAGAAGAGCAACTCGTCCAATTCCTCGAAGTCGGATTCGTCCAAGTCCGGTTCGGCGAAATCCGACCCGTCGAAGTCGGCTTCCGGCTCGTCCGGCCATTCCGGTTCGTCCGGTACGTCGGGACGCAAGAGCAAGGGCCGCGGGAGGGGCAGACAAGGGATGCGTCAGCGAAGCGGTTCGCAACCCGGCGGCATGGCGACCGGCGACAAGCGGCAATCCGGAGGCAAGTCCGGCCAACAGCCGGGCGACCCGAACGGCAAGAGCGCCAACGGCGGCAACGGCGGCGGCGGCAAGGACAGCCCGACCCTCAAGGACCACAACGCCGACCTGTACAAGGACGTGTGGGGCCATCTGCCCGAGACGCTGCGGGCGGAGATGAACGCCTACTCCAACACCAAGGGCTTCATGCCGGAGTACGAGGCGCTCATCAGCCAGTATTACCGCACCATCGCCGAGCAGGGCCGGCGGCAGGGAGATTAAGTCATGTGGACGCGCCGTCAGTTTATGTCGCGGGGCGTGCTGGGCCTGCTGGGGGCCGGCGGCGTCGCCCTGGGCGTGCCCGGCGACAACCGGCCGGCGGCCGCCGACGGCGACGCCAACGAGGCGCTGCCGGACGGCTCCGCCTCCAAGGACATGATTACGCCGCGCACCGACCAGACCATCGACCGCGGCTTGCTCTACCTGGCGACGCGCCGCAACGGCGACGACTCGTTCGGCACCAACGGCTACGCCGGCAATGTGGCCGTGACCAGCCTCGGCGCCCTGGCTTTCATGGCGGCCGGCAACCAGCCCCACCGCGGACCCTACGGCCGGATCGTCCTCGGCGCCCTGCGCTTCGTGCTGAGCATGGAAAACCGCATGGGCAACCAGCCGGGCTTCCTGCACAACCCGCTGGCCACGCCCCACGGCCCGATGTACGGCCACGGCTTCGGCACCCTCTTCCTGGCCGAAGTGACCGGCATGGTCCACGAACGCGGCCTGCGCGACGAGGTGGACCTGAAGCTGCACCGGGCCGTCCGGCTGATCCTCAACAGTCAGAACGTCGAGGGCGGCTGGCGCTACGACCCGGAGCCGCGCGACGCCGATTTGTCGGTGACCATCTGCCAGATCATGGCCCTGCGCGCTGCCCGCAACGCCGGCATCGCCGTGCCCAAGTCCAAGGTCGATCGCTGCGTCGAGTACGTCAAGGCCTGCCAGGACCGTAGATTTGGATATTTCCGCTACCAAAGGGTCGGAGGCGGCGGCGACGGCCCGCAGGCGTTCGCGCGGACGGCGGCCGGCGTCGTGGCCCTGTACAGCGCCGGCATCTACAAGGGGCCGGAGGTCGAGGCCGGCCTGGAGTTCCTGCGGCGCAACCGGCCGATCGGCGGGCCGGTCAACCACCTCGACATGCACTATTTTTACGGCCACTACTACGCCGTGCAGGCGATGTGGGCGGCCGGCGGCGACTACTGGAAAGAATGGTATCCCGCCATCCGCGACGAGCTGATCGGCCACCAGTTCGCCGACGGCCACTGGGCCGACGGCATCTGCGACCACTACGCCACGGCGATGGCGTGCATCATCCTTCAGGTCCCCAACAACTACCTGCCCATCTTGCAACGATGAGTCGATTCGTCGCCTCGATGATTGCATTCTGCACTCTGACCGCGGCCGTCCGCGCCGACGACGCCCCGCCGTTCACGGTCCAGGCCGCCGACGGCAAATCCGTCGCGGGCCGTCTGCTCGAACTCGGCCCCGACTGGACCGTCCGCCTCGACGGCGGCCGCGTGGACGGCGCCGACGTTCTGACGGTGCGCCGCGCCGGCCGGCTGCCGCCGCTGCCGCCCGAATCACAGACTCAACTCCTTCTGGCCGGCGGCGACTGCCTCCCCGTCGAAAAGCCGCTCCTGATCGGCGAACGCCTTCACTTTCGCCGTCCCGACCTCGCGGGCGGCGAGGATACGAGCGTGCCGCTGTCGGCCGTGTCGGCGGTGTGGTTCGCCGGGACCGCCGGCGAAAACCCGGAACGCCTGCGCCGGCGGCTCGCCGGGGAGACGCGCAAGCGCGACGTGGTGCTGCTGCGCAACGGCGACCGGCTCGAAGGCGTGTTCACCGCGCTGGACGAAAAATCGGTCGTGATCGAGGTGGACCGGAAGCCCGTCCGGGTGGACGTCGGCCGGGCGGCGGCCGTCGCCCTGAGCAGCGATCTGACCGAGGCGCCGCGCCCCAAGGGAGTTTACGGCCGCGCGACCCTCGACGACGGCGCCCGGCTGTCGCTGGCGTCGGCCCGCTGCGCCGACGGGGCGACGCTGACGGGGACGACGCTGTTCGGCGCGGCGCTGAGCCTGCCGCTGGCCAAGGTCGCCTCTCTCGACCTGTATCAGGGCAAGGCGGTCTACGCCTCCGATCTCAAGCCTGTTCGATACGAATACTTTCCCTATCTGGATGACCGTTGGGACTACACGCGCGACGGCGGCGCGGACGGCCTCGACCTGCGGCTGGCCGGCTCGACCTACGACAAAGGTCTCGGCCTCCACAGTCATAGCCGTCTCACCTACGCCGTGCCGCCGGGCTGCCGTCGCTTCGACGCCCTGGTCGGCCTGGACGACCGCGGCGGCCGGCGCGGCAGCGTCCGCATCCGGCTGCTGGCCGACGCCAAACCGATCGACCTCGGCGGCGACCGCGAGCTGACGGCGGCCGGCGGCCCGCTCCGCGTCAACGTGGACGTGAGCGGCGCCAGGGAGTTGACGCTGGAAGTGGACTTCGGCCGGGGCGGTCCCGTGCAGGACCACGTCGATTGGGCGGACGCCCGTTTCGTAAAATAACAAGATCTAACGCAAAGGCGCAAAGGCGCGAAGAAAGATCGAGGTCCCTCCGATGAACACCTCCTACCTCGCGGAACAATTCGAGGCCGCGCTGCCCTACGACCGCTACGTCCGAACCGGGACCGAGGAACAGCAGCGCCGCTGGAAACAGGTGTTCGACGCGGCCCACTTAACCGACCCGCAAAGGCGACTGCTCGGCGGCTTCGTCCGCGACATGAAAATCCTGGTGGTGAGTGGGATTTGGTGCGGCGACTGCGTTCAACAGTGTCCGCTGTTGCAGCGCTGCGTCGAGGGCGCCCCGACGAAGATCGACCTCCGTTTCGTGGACCGCGACGAACACCGCGACCTGACCGACCGCGTGCGCATTAACGGCGGCGACCGGGTTCCGGTGGCGCTGTTCCTCGCCGAAGACCATGAGCTATGCGCCATTTTCGGAGATCGCACGTTGCAGCGCTACCGCGCCCTGGCGGCCCGGCAGCTGGGGCCGTCGTGCCCCACCGGCATCGTCGCCCCGGACAAGGATGAAATGGCGGCGACCTTGCAGGACTGGCTCGACGAGATCGAGCGCGTGCAGCTGATGCTGCGGCTGAGCGCCCGCTTACGGCAGAAACATGGCGATTGAAGGCGGCCCCGTCTCCCATTCGGGTTCCCCATTCCGACGCCGATTTGCTAAGCCTGGATTTCCCAAATGGCTCGGTCGTTTCGGCATGGCGTTTGCGCCTTTTCCCCGGAAAACCCAGCGTTTCCGAAGACTTCCTGCCGAACTGACCGAGGAACCCAATGGGTGACAGCCAAAACGACACCGTCCGCGTCGATTTCGACCGCAACATCAAGCTGGCGTTCCACGGCTCGACCGTCACCAGTGACGCCGGACTCCTCGCCTACCGTGAACTCGACGATGCCCTCGGACTGACCAGCACGGCCGCGAGCGGCCTGCACGACACTCGCACCGGACAGAACACGCAGCACAGCCTGCTGGCCCTCATCCGCCAGTCGATCTACAGCCGGCTGGCCGGCTATGAGGATGTCAACGACGCCGAACGCCTCTGCCTCGATCCCGCCCTGCGGGCCGTGGTGGGCGGCCGCGCCAAGGACAACCAGGCCGCTTCCACCAGCGAGATGGCCCGCTTCGAGACCGAGACACTGAGCACCAAGGAGAACCTCAAGCACCTGATGAATCTCTCCGGTCAGTGGATCGACCAGGCCCACCGCCACCGCAAGCTCACCAAGCTCATCCTGGACATGGACAGCTCGGTGAGCGAGACCTACGGCCATCAGGAGGGCAGCGCCTACAACGGCCACTTCGCCTGTACCTGCTACCACCCGCTGTTCCTCTTCAACCAGTTCGGCGACCTGGAGCGGGTCCTGCTCCGGCGGGGCAACCGTGGCAGTGCCAAATACTGGCGGCGCGTGCTTCTGCCGGTGATCGACCTCTACCGGGGCCTCGACATCCCCAAGTTCTTCCGCGGCGACGCGGCCTTCGCCGGCCCGAAGCTTCTGCGGTTGCTGGAGCAGGAAGCCTTCCGCTACGCCATCCGGATCAAGGCCAACGCGGTGCTGGAACGGAAGATCGCCCCGCTTGCTCAAGCGGCCCGTGGGCCGGCCGTCGCGCAAGCCGAAGGTCTTCTACCACAGCTTCCGCTACCAAGCCGGGTCGTGGGAATCTGCCCGCCGGGTGGTGGCCAAGGTGGAGTGGCATGCGGGCGAGTTGTTCCCGCGCGTCGGCTTCATCGTCACCAACCTGAAGTGGCGCTCGAAGAAGGTCGTCCGCTTCTACAACCGGCGAGGTACGGCGGAGCAGTGGATAAAAGAGGGCAAGAATGCGGTGAAGTGGACGAAGCTGTCGTGCCGGCGTTTCAAGGACAACGAGGCGCGGTTGCAGCTGTTCGCCCTGGCCTACAACCTGGCCAACTCCCTGCGGCAACTGGTGCTGCCGCAGCCGATCCAGGGCTGGACGCTGACGACCTGCGCGAGAAACTGGTCAAGATCGGGGCCAAGGTGGTGACGCACGCCAAGTACGTCATCTTCCAGCTGGCGGAGGTGGCGGTGCCCCGCCAGCTGTTCGCGGCGATTCTGGAGCGGATCGGGCGGCTGCGGCTGGCGTGTGCCTCGGGTTAAGGTTCGCCGCGCCCGACAGACCGGGGCCGAACATCGTCGCCGTGCGTCCGAGGTGCGCCGCTTGGGCCGATTTCGGCGGATGAGCAAGGGAGGAGCGTCTTGCGCGGTGGGCTCAGGCCGCGACAGGGCGGGGAGCGGCGGCGCTTTTTTGGGGAAAATCGTTGTTACCGTTCCTCCGAGGGTGTAACCTCAACCGATGGAGTCACAGCCGAGGCCCCAGGGGCGTCCATTTGGGAAAGATCGGATCAAGCAATCAGAGCCCGGCCACGTCGATCACTGGCGTCACCTTTACCTGCCCGTACTCCGACCAAGATGAACATATTTGGTACATCGCCGTGCTATCCTTCGTGTCGATCACCGCATACCCGTTCCCGGTCTGGATGGCGACCCACGCCCCCAATACCTTCACCGGGCCGTCGGGAGTGAGGGCTCCGGTTTGAAGGAAGTTGAGCAGCTTCTCACGCTCCTCGGTCGAATATGTGAACTCGATTACGAATTTCATACGCCTGACCCCTCGCTTCGCCGATCCAGTGATTCTACCGCGCCGCGCGCGATACCACGGCTCGCTTTGGGCGGTTTAGCAGCGCCAGCCGTCGGCTGGCTAAGCTACCCGACGCGAAGGCGGTCGTCAAGCGTCCAAAGCGCCTTGCCAGGACAATTGCAAAGTCCGTTTGGCACGCCGTAAGTGCTGAAGTGATCGTGCGCCGCTGACCATCGCTCAAGGACTTACGGCGAGGCCGGAGGACTTTGCAATCCTCCTGCGAAACCCCGTGGCCGTGGAAAATATTTTCTGGTTCATCCGACTAAAGCGTACTAAGACAACTCAAGGACGGGCCGTCTCTCCCACGCGCGCCGCCAACCGCACGGCAATCCGCCTCACGGCGCAACCGGCCCGTTCCGGGTGCTCATAGGAGGCGAACGACGGAATGACAGAGAATGGCGAGTCGAAATCGGCAATACGTCTGCTTCAGAAGGGCGACTTCACCGCCGGCGTCCGGCTGTTGTGGATCGCGTCGCTGGCCCTGGTCATCGGGGCGACCTGTTCGGTCGTCGCCTGGGTGCTGCTGCGGCTGATCTTCCTGTTCACGAACCTCTTGTACTCCGGCCAATTCTCCTTCGACGCCCTCTTCCCGGCCGACGGGCGGATCTTCCAGAACGGCGCCCTCTTCTGGCTGTCCGTCTTCATTCCCGTGCTCGGCGGCCTCGTCGTCGGCCTCATGGCCCGGTTCGGCTCCGACCGCATCCGCGGCCACGGCATCCCCGAAGCCCTCGAAGCGATCCTCTTCGGCGGCAGCCGCATGTCGCCCAAGGTGGCCGTGCTCAAGCCGCTGTCGTCGGCGGTTTCCATCGGCTCCGGCGGCCCGTTCGGCGCCGAAGGGCCGATCATCATGACCGGCGGCGCCTTCGGCTCCATCGTCGCCCAGGTCTTCAAACTCACCGCCGCGGAACGCAAGACGCTGCTGGCGGCGGGGGCGGCCGGCGGCATGACCGCCACCTTCAACACGCCCGTCGCCGCCGTGCTTTTGGCCGTCGAACTGCTGCTGTTCGAGTTAAAGCCGCGCAGCCTGATCCCGGTGGCGCTCGCGCTGCGCCGTGGCCGCCGCCCTGCGGCCGCTGCTGCTGGAGCCGGGCACCTACATCCACGACCCCTTCATCCACACGGCGGCCGTCGGCTGGCCGGGCATCGCCTGCGCCGGCCTGGTCGGCCTGTTCGTCGGCGTCTTCGCCATGGCGCTGACCCTGGCCGTTTACACCACCGAAGACCTCTTTCATCGCTTGAAGAGGGTGCATTGGATGTGGTGGCCGGCGATGGGCGGCGTGGTCGTCGGCGTCGGCGGCCTCCTCCAGCCGCGCGCCCTCGGCATCAGCACCGACGTGATCACGAACCTGCTGCACGACCAGTACGCCGGCGGCCTGATGACGGTGCTGCTGCCGCTGCTGCTGGTCAAGGCGGTCATCTGGTCCACGGCGTTGGGGTCGGGCACGTCCGGCGGCGTGCTGGCGCCGTTGCTGATGATCGGCGGCGGCGTCGGCGTCATCGCCGGCTCCTTCCTGCCCGCGGGGATCGGCGACGGCCAACTGTGGGCGCTGGCCGGCATGGCCGCCATGATGGGCGGCGCCATGCGGGCGCCGTTGACCGGCACGATTTTCGCCCTGGAACTGACGCACGACGTCAACACCTTTCCCGCCCTCTTATTGGCGTCGGTGGTCGCCTACGGCTTCACCGTCCTGGTGATGAAGCGCTCGATCCTGACGGAGAAGGTGGCCCGCCGCGGCTTCCACATCAACTACGAATACTCGGTCGATCCGCTGGAGATGGTGTCGGTGCGCGAGGTGATGACGGCGGAGGTGGTGACGATCCCGGCCAAGACGCCGGTCGAGAAGGTGCTGACCGACTACTTCCTCGGCGAGGGCGGCCGGGGCCACCAGGCCTACCCGGTGGTGGACGACCGCGGCCGACTGCTGGGCGTCGTCACGCGGCGCAACCTTCTGGAAGACCAGGCGTCGGTGGGCCTGGGCGGGCCCGACGACGAGGGCCTGATCCTCGCCGCCGACCTGATTCGCCGCGAACCGATTTCGATCCTGCCGTGGGAGTCGTGCCGGACGGCGGCGGAGCGCATGGCCGAGGCCGGCGTGGGCCGGCTGCCGGTGGTGTCGCCGGACGAGCCGAAGAAGGTCATCGGCATGATCACCCGCAGCGACATCCTCAAGCCGCGCCCGCAGCGTGGTGGAGGAGGGCAAGCGCGAACGGTTCATCGTCATCGGGCGGCAGGGGAAGTGATTCAACTATTTCACCGCAGAGAACGCGGAGAGCGCGGAGAAAGATAAAACCGAGCGCTTTTGGACCCGTCGGCCGGACACTAACCCGAAGCGCAAGCGAGGGATCCCGTCAAAAGCCCTCGCTTGCGCTTCGGGTTAGTGTGCGGCCGACGCCACATCCGTCACCCGAAACTCCCCGCCCGTTTCGTAATCGAAAAGCACCAAATTGGACCTCTCTTCAGGCAATCCCAGCAATTCGCGCGGCCGCGCCCCCGCCATGTCCACGGCGTCGCGCAGGCCGACGCCGGCGTGTCGCACCGCCCAGCCGACGCACGCATCCGTGAACACGCCCGACCCCGCCAGGTAGCTCGTGCCGGGGACGACCACTTTTCCACTCGGCAACACCTCGAATTCCTGGTCCCATTCGCGGTAGACGCCCGGCGGCAGGCCGGCCAGGCTGCTGGCGTCGCACGTCAGCACCGCCCGCGCCGGCGACTTGACGCGCAGGATGCAGCGAGCCACGGCCGGCGTCAGGTGCCAGCCGTCGCAGATCACGCTGGCCCACAGGGCGTCGTCGGCGAGCTGCTCCCAGATGGGGTTGTCGTGTCGCGGCAGCGTCGCGTGACAGCCGTTGCCGAGGTGCGTGGACAGGCGGGCGCCGGCCCGCACGGCGTCGCGGAGGCGGCCGCCCGACGCGGCGGTGTGGCCGAGCGCGACCACCACGCCCGACGCGGCCAGCTTTTCGATGAACGCCAGGGCGCCGTCGTGTTCGGGGGCCAGCGTGACCAGGCGGATGCGGCCGCCCGACGCTTCCTGAAAGCGACAAAACTCGTCCCAATCCGGCGGCCGGACGTGCCGCCGTGAATGGGCGCCGCGCGGGCCGTCCTCCGGGCTGATGTAGGGGCCTTCCAGGTGCAGCGCCGCCACGGCGCGGGCGACGGCGGCGTCCGCTTCGCACGCCTTGCGCAGGACGGCGAAGCCGTGCAGCAGCGCCTCGGCCGACTGGGTGACCAGCGTCGGGCAGAGGCCGGCGACGCCGTGAGCGCGGCAGACTTCCACCACATGACGGATCGCGTCGATCGTCAATTGCGGCGAGTTGAAGCTGACGCCGTCGCAGCCGTTGATCTGCAGGTCGAACAGGGCGGGGGCGGCCCATCCGGCTTCACGATCCGGCCCGGCGGCCGGGTCGGGCGGTTCGCGGGACCAGCGGCCGTCGCGGGAGACCATATCCTGGAGTTCGCCGGTGGCGTACCAGCGGGCGCGAATGCGCATGAGATGGTTCCTCAGTCCTCTCCCCTCTCCATGGTTCTCATTCATGGTCCGGTTGCAGGCGTCCGATTCGGCGTGGGTTAGCCGCGACGCGCCAGCGGAGCGCTCAGGAGAAGCGCTCCGCTGGCGCGTCGCGGCTAACCGGACCATGAATCAGGGGAGAGGGGGAAGGAATCAGCCCTCACCCGACTTGTCCTTGTCTTTTTCTTTCCCCTCCGGCGGGGCCGGCGGCGGCGCGGATTTCCGACCGAGCAGGGCGATGGACAGGCCGAGAACCGTGACCGCCGCGCCGGCCCCTGCGCCGATGCCGAAGGTGAGGAAATCGCGACGGCTGAACGGCGGCCCGAACAGCTTCGGAGGCGCCGGCTCGGCCGGCGGCGGCAGCGGCACCAGTTCGACGTTGACGACCGGCGGCCCGGCGCCGGGCGGCAGGGGCGGCAGCACGGCCTTGGAACGGTGCTTCTTCTTGTGCCGCCGCTTGGCCGAGGCGTGACGGTTCTTGTCGGCCTCGCCGGGAGGCCGCGCCGGCTTGGGCAGCTTCGGGGGCTTCGCCGACGGAACGGGCGGCGGGGCGGACGCCGAGGGCCGAGCCGCCACCGCCGCCGCCGGGACGCTGAGCGTGGGGACCGTGACACCGGACGCGGCCGGCGGCGGGTCCTTGCCGTCCTCCATCTGGAGCCAGGTCAGGTACGTCCGCATCTTCGGGTCGGATTCCGGGGCGTGCAGCGGTTCGGCCCCCGCCGCCAGGAACACCTGCAACGCCTGGGCGGCGCGGTCGGGCGTCGGGTAGCGGCCGTTGGGGTCCTTGGCCAGCATCCAGTTGACAATCTGCTGGAGGCCGTCGGGCACGGCGGGGCTGAAGTCCTTGAGCGGCCTGGGCGTCTCCGTGGCGTGGCGGATCATCTGGCTGATGATGTTGGTGTCGGGGAAGGGAGGACGGCCGGCCAGGGCGTGGTAGAGCACGCAGCCGAGGCTGTAAATGTCGCTGCGGATGTCGGCGGTGCGCGGGTCGCGGGCCTGTTCCGGCGACATGTAATCCGGCGTCCCCAGCAGCACGCCCTCGCCGGTCAGCCCCTCCACCGACGGGTCCTCCGATCCATCGAACAGCGCCCGGCCCAGGCCGATGTCGAGCAGCTTGACCGTGGCCCCGGCCGTCGAGTCGGCGGCGCCGCCGACCAGCATGAGGTTGGCCGGCTTGAGGTCGCGGTGGACCAGACCCTGCGTGTGGATGTGCTGCAAGCCCTGCAACGCCTGGAAGACCAGGCGCACGGCCTCGGCCGGCGGCAGCTTCTTGCGGCGGGCCAGCACGTCTTCCAGCGTTTCGCCCTCTAAATACTCCATGACGAGGTAATGCAGGCCGCGGCTCTGGCCGACCTGGAAGGCGCGGACGATGTTGGGGTGTTTGAGGCGCACGGCCAGCTTGGCCTCGCGCTGGAAGCGGCCCAGCAGGTTCGGCTCGGCGGCCCGCGACGGCGGCAGCACCTTGACGGCGAAGATCTGGCCGAGCCGGTGCTGCACCTTGTAGACGCCGGCCATGCGGCCCTTGCCCAGAAGGTCCAGCACCTTGTAGTCGTTGAGGAAGAAGCCGTCGGCGTGGCCGCGCACCAGCAGCGACGCCTGATACTCCGTCATGTACTTGTTGGCCACCAGCCAGGCGGCGAAGCGCGGCAGGTCGCCGGCCGCATCCTTGGCCTCCCCCTGCCAGCGCGCGTACATCGTCTTGGCCTCGTCGATGGACAGCAGTTTGCTGCGCAGGATCAGGCCGTAGACGTTCTGAACCGTGAGTTCCATGAGACCCTCGGGGAAGCGCATTCGCCAATAATTGTCGTCGGCCGAACGCCGTGGATCAAGCGCCTTCCGGGGTGCGTTATCGGCGGCGGCCGGACCCGCCGGCAATTTCGCTATAATACGGCATGATGAACCTCGACGCCGCGCTAACCCTTCTGGCGCACCAACCGTCGGCCCCGCTGGACCTGGCGGAGTTGGCCCTGGCCCTGGCGCGCGACCAGTACCCCGACCTGGACGTGGAGGCCTATCTCGGCGAACTGGAGGCGATGGCCCGCGAAATCCGGCCGCGGCTGCGCGGCGGCCTCAAGGCCCGCGTCCGCCTGCTCTGCCGCTGCCTGTTCGAGGACATGGGCTTTCAGGGCGACGCCGAGGATTATTATAACGCCCGCAACAGCTATCTGAACGAGGTAATGGACCGCCGCAAGGGCATCCCGATCACGCTGTCGGCGGTGGCGATGGCGGTGGGCGTCCGGGCGGGGCTGGAGGTGGTGGGCGTCGGGCTGCCGGGTCATTTCGTGGCCAAGGCCGTGGCGGACGGCGAAGAGGCGCTGTTCGACCCGTTCCACGGCGGCCGGCCGCTGACGCCGGCCGATTGTGAACGGCTGGTCGGGCAGGCGGCCGGCGTCGCCTTCGAGGCGACTCCCGACGCCTTGCGGCCGGCGCCGTTGGGCGCCGTCGTCACGCGCATGCTGACGAACCTCAAGGGCGTATACCTCGGCGAAGGCGACTTCAACCGGGCCATTCGCGTCATGGAACGGCTGCGCCAGCTCAACCCCGCCGACGCCCGTCTGCGCCGCGACCTCGGTGTGGCGCTGCTGCGGGCCGAACGACCCGGACGGGCCATCGATCATCTCAACGCCTATCTGGACGCGGGGCCGGACCCGGAAGACGCCGCGGCCGTGCGGCAAATCCTTGGACAGGCGCGGGCGCTGGTGGCGCGGTGGAATTGAGGACGCCAAAAGGCGTGGAACCGTTGCCCGACGGCTGGGCGCGGCTTCACCACGCTGGCGACGAAATCGACAGGCTCCTGAGGCGACAGGCGGCTCGACTCGTCCACGACAATCACGACCAAGAGAGCGCGCCGACGCTCCGTTAGCGACGGCCCGCTGGATCGTCCTTGGAGCGGACACCTCTCTCTCCCGCGAGGTGCGTTCATGGGACGCGCGGCCCTGGCGGCGAACCGACGGCGGCGCGTGTGCGGCGAATTGTTGCTGCACGCCTTCGCCGAGGCGCGCGCCGACCTACTGCACGCCCTGACGCTGCTGCTGGGCAGCGGCGACGACGCCCAGGACGCCGTGCAGGAAACCTTTCTGAAGTGCTGGCGCCACCGCGATCAGGTCGGCGGCGTCTACAATTTGCGGGCCTGGATCTTCCGCATCGGCCTCAACAGCGGCCGCGATGTCCGCCGCAACGTCTGGCGCCAGCGCTCCCGCCCGCTGTTGGGGCTTGAACCCGTCCTCGAACGCCCGGCCCCATCCCCCGGCGACGACCTCGTTTATCGGGAAACGCTCGACCGCCTGCGCGGGCCTGTCGCGTCTGCGGCCGGAGGAACGCGAGGTGTTTTTGCTGCGGCAGAACACCGACCGCACCTATGAGGAAATCGCCGAGATGCGCGGGCGCCGGTCGGGACCGTCAAGACGCAGATGCGGGCGGCGCTGCAAAAGCTGCGCAAGGTACTCCAGGAATCTCCGGAGCGATGAAGGCCGTCCCTGGCGTGCTTCACCACACGACTATTTGTGCCCGAACAGGCCGCCGATCCCCTTGGCGAGGTCGGCCACGCTTCCCCCTGCGAGGGCGGCGTCGATCTGGCCGGCGATCGGCGGCGGCAGTTTCGTTTTCAGATACGACAATACCGTGTCCACGGCGGTCTTCGCCTGGTCCGCCGGCACGTGCAGCTTCTCCGACACTTGCTTGATCAGTTCGTCCACGATTTCCACCTCCTAAGGATCGAAGGACGCGGGAGCGACGCCTACCCCTATCATATCCGTGGCCCCGACGATGCACCAAGCGGGAGAACATCCATGACTCTCAACGACCGCGCCCTTCGTCTGGCCGACCGGATGGCCGACGACGCCGCGACCCTCCGTATCGCCGTGTCGCAGGCGCCGGGAGGCGGCCGCCTGATCGATTGCGGCGTCCGGGCCGAGGGCGGTCTGTCCGCCGGCCTGGCGACGGCCCGCGTCTGTCTCGCCGATCTGGCCGATGTGACGCTGCTGCCGTCAGGCTCGGCCGATTTGCCGTGTCCGACGGTTCAGGTGGTCACCGACTGGCCCGTACTGGCCTGCATGGCGTCGCAATACGCCGGCTGGCAGGTGGCCGTCGGCAAATTCTTCGCGATGGGTTCCGGACCCATGCGCGCCGCCTACGGCGAGGAGGACCTATTCGACCACATACCGGGGCGGGAAAGTGCCACATTCGCCGTCGGCGTTCTGGAGACGCGCAAGCCGCCGACGCCGGAAGCGATCGCCTTCCTGGCGGAGAAGCTGCAACTGCCGCCCGATCGGCTGACGCTCCTGGCCGCCCCGACGGCCAGCCTCGCCGGCACGGTGCAGGTGGTGGCCCGCGCCCTGGAGACGGCCCTGCACAAACTCTACGAGCTGAAATTCGACCTGACGCAGGTGGCGTCCGGCGTCGGCGCCGCGCCGTTGCCGCCGCCCGCGGCCGACGACGTCGCCGCCATCGGCCGCACCAACGACGCCATCCTCTACGGCGGCCGCGTCGTCCTCTGGGTGCGGGCCGACGACGACCGGCTCGCCGAGGTCGGCCCGCGCGTGCCGTCGTCGGCGTCGCGCGACCACGGCGCCCCCTTCGCGGAGATTTTCGAGCGCTACCAGCGCGATTTCTACAAGATCGATCCGATGCTGTTCAGTCCCGCCGAGATCGTCTTCCATAACCTGCGCACCGGCCGCAGCCACGCCTTCGGCCGGACGGAACCGAACGTCCTCCACAAATCGTTCTTCGGATGAGCGGCGGCGATTCCGCGGATGTCCGGCGGCCCGAGGCCCGCTATCATCATCTCATGCGCATCGCGTTACTCTCCGCCGGCGACGGCTGGCACGTCCGCGACCTCCGACGCGCCGCCGCCGACCGGGGCCACGCGGCGGTCGCCGTCGATTTCCGCCGCGTCACGGCGGCCGTCGCGGCGGCCGACGCGGCCGGATCGCTCGCCGGCTACGACGGCGTGGTGGTCCGCACCATGCCGCCGGGGTCGCTGGAGCAGGTCGTTTTCCGCATGGACCTGTTGCACCGGCTGCACGCTCAAGGCGTCCGCGTCCTCAACCCGCCGCGCGCCGTCGAAATCTGCGTGGACAAGTATCTGGCGACAGCCCTGCTGGAAGCGGCCGGCTTGCGCGTGCCGCCGACCGTCGTCTGCCAGCACGCCGACGCCGCCCTGGAAGCGTTCACCGCGCTGGGCGGCGACGTGGTCGTCAAGCCGGTGTTCGGCTCCGAGGGCCGCGGCATGGTCCGCGTCTCCGACCCGGAGTTGGCCTGGCGCACCTTCCGCACCCTTGAGCGAACGCAGGCGGTCCTCTACCTCCAGCAATTCATCCGCCATCCGGGATGGGATTTGCGCGTCTTCGTGGTCGGCGGCCGGGTGTTGACGGCCATGCGGCGCGTCTCGCGCGGCGACTGGCGCACCAACGTCGCCCAGGGCGGCGCGGGGGAATCGATCCGCGTCGGGCCGGAGGAGGAACGGCTGGCCCTTCGCGCAGCCGCGGCGCTCGGCGCGCCCGTGGCCGGCGTGGACCTGCTGCCGGGGCCGGGCGGCGAGTGGTACGTCCTGGAAGTCAACGCCGTGCCCGGCTGGCGGGCGCTGGCCCCCGTGACCGGCGTGGACGTGGCCGCCGAGGTGGTGCGGTTCCTGACGGAGGAGTACCGCCTTGGCTGACGACGACCGGGAAACCGTCGGCCTGCACGCCCAACTGGCCTGCGTCTGGGAGGCGACGGCCCGCAAGCCGGGCAACGTCCACCGTTATGCCGATTTTGACGACCTCACCTACCTCGATTTCGTCACGGCCGCCGCCGCCGTCGCCCCGGTGCTGGCCCGGTCGCCGGATCGGCGCGTGGGCCGCACCGTCCTCGACGGCGTGCGGGCCACGCGGCGCGTCGTTTCCACCAACGCCAACCTCGGCATCCTTCTCCTGCTGGCGCCGCTGACGAAGGCGGCGGCCGAAGCCGATTTTCGTTTGGGACTGGACCGAGTCCTCGATGAGCTGGACCTGGAGGACTCCCGGCTGGTTTACGAGGCGATCCGCCTGGCGAATCCCGGCGGCATGGGATGCGCCACGGTACAGGACATTCGAGAGACGCCGACGCTGCCGTTGAGGGAAGTGATGGCCCTGGCCGCCGACCGTGACGGCGTGGCTCGCCAGTACGCCAACGGCTTCCGCGACGTGTTCAACGACGGGGCGCCGGCGATGCTGGAAGGAGTGGAACGAACCGGATCGCTGGAAGGGGCGATTATCCACGCCCACCTTGTCTTGATGTCGCGTCATCCCGATACGTTGATCGCCCGCAAGCGCGGCGCCGCCGAGGCGGAGGAATCGGGCCGGCGGGCGCGGGCGGTGCTCGACGCGGGGTGGCCGCATGCGCCTGCTAGCCGGGAGGCGTTTGCCCAGTTCGACGCCTGGCTGCGGGCCGCAGGGCGTCAGCGAAATCCGGGGACGACGGCGGACCTGATCGCGGCGTGCTTGTTCGTGCTGCTGCGCGGGGGTAGGATAACCTTGCCCATTCCTCTCTCGTGGCGCGCCGATTTCGACCTCTAGAGAGAGGAAGACGGCATAGAGCGATTCAACGCCCGCCGACCCCCGCCGTCGATGCGGTGGAACACCGATCCGGGCGCCTCGGAAGGCGTTCGGCGTGTTGAGCCACATGCCCGCACTACGGAGCTCTTATGAACGAACCGGTCGGCCCCCGCAACTCGGCCCCCGCGGCCGGCGATCTGGAGATCAAAGACCCGCAACTGATCTTTTCGGCGGTCTGGGCCGATCTGGAGGGGAGGTACGGCCGCGACCACCTGCGGTTCCCGCGCGAGTGCATCTGGCTCGGCGGGGCGCCGGGCGCCGGCAAGGGCACCAACACGCCGTTCGTCGCGGAGACCCGCGGCATCACGGCGCCGCCGATCGCGGTCAGCGGCCTGCTCACCAGCCCGCAGGCCGTGGCCATCAAGAACGCCGGCCAAATGGTCGGCGACCGCGAGGTGATCGGCCTGCTGTTCGAGGAGCTGCTTTTGCCGCAGTACCGCGGCGGCGTGATCATCGACGGCTTTCCGCGGACGACGGTGCAGGCGGAATGCCTGAAGATGCTCCACCACCGCACGCTGGAACTGCACGCCGCCTACCGCGCCACGCCGCTGGCGCCCCACTTCCGCAAGCCCCTGTTCCGCATCGCCCTGCTGTTCGTGAGCGAGGAGGTCAGCGTCGAGCGTCAGCTGAAGCGCGGCAAGGAGATCCACCAGCACAACTGCCAGGTGCTCGCGACAGGCGTCGGCAAGCTGCTCGAGGACCGCGTGACCGACATCGACCCGGACCTCTGCCGGAAGCGCTACAAGATGTTCAAGGACACGACGTTCGACGCGCTGCAGTCGTTGCGCCAGCTCTTTCACTTCCACTTCATCGACGCCGAAGGCGCGCTGCCCGAGGTCCAGCAGAACATCCTGCGGGAATTCTGCTACCAGAGTTCGCTGGAACTGAGTCCCGAGGTGTTCGACCTGATCCAGCGCGTCCCGATCGCCGGCCAGCTGGCGACGCACGCCCGCCAGGAGCTGGTGGAGCGGTTGGAGGAGTACCAGGCGGAACACCGGCCGCTGTTCCTGCGGCTGGTCGAATTCATCGAGGAGAAGATGATCCCGATTGTCCGGGCGCATGCGATCTCCGGCTACGCCCGCATCAACAGCGAGGACGAACTGCTGGACGACCCGCTGGCGCTGCGGATCATGATCGACGTCTTCTCGGAGCGCGGCTTCCACGCCTCGGTGGACATTCACCGGATGGACGTGCCCGTGCGGGTCGATCCGAAGACCTGGGAGATCACCTGCCGGACGAAGAAGGTCTACCGGATCGAAATCCGCTACCAGCCCGCCGACATTCGACGCGCCCATTGAGGCCGCATATGGCATTGTCCTCCCCGCCGGTGAGGATAGAATGCCTTCGGCCAGGGGAACGAGCCGTACCTCTCGGGCGGCCTGTGGCCGGCCAATTACCGCAACCATTCGGTTTGCGACGCCAGCGGGACCGCCATGCCGACCGAAAACCGCAATGGTTACGGGCGGAAGACAATAAGCGGAAATTCGGAACGACAGCCGGCCTGATCGCGGCGTGCTTGTTCGTGCTGCCGTGCGAGGATAGGATACCTTCGCCGTTTAGCCGCTGGCGCGGCGATTACATATCGCTGGCGTAACTCGCGTAAAAAGTAGGTGTGCCAGACTGCGGGAACGCCATACGGGGAAGCGGGAATGGCTTACACGGACTTCACGCTGGAGAGCGCCGAGGCCGAGTTGGGCGTTGTCGTCCGGCCTGGCGTTCTTTTTCCGGGGTTGCAACCGCCGCCCGTTCCACCCTGGCTGCGGGACCTCCTCGCCCGCGGCATGGCCCTGGCCCTGGTCAGCGAGAAGGCCCGCAGCGAGTTCATCGTGGCGCCGATCCTGTTGGCGGTTCGCGATCTGACCGGCGGCCGGGTGGCCATCCTTTCCGGTCAGCGCCTCGACGTCGATCCGGCCCGCCGGCTCGTCGGGGAGTGCGACTTCATCCTGGCGCTGTCCGATCCGGTCCCGCGACTCCGCGCCCCCTTGCTGACGGTCGTGGAGGCGAAAAAGAACGACATCGACGCGGGACTGGGGCAATGCGTCGCGCAGATGGTGGCTGCCCAGCTGTACAACGAGCGGGCCGGACAGGCGCCGCCGGCCGTTTACGGGTGCGTGACGACCGGAGAGGACTGGCAATTCCTGCGGCTCGCCGGGACGGCGGTGACAATCGATCAAAGGCGTTTGTACATCGATAATGTAGGGGCAATCCTGGCGGCGCTCCAGGCGTCGGTTCCGGCGGCCGGAGTTTCGTGACGTTCAGCCGTTGGCGTTTCCCGGCGGACGCGCTTGGTAGGCTCGCCCGGCGTCCTACAATAAGCGCCGTAGCGACTCCACCCTCTCCCCGACCCACGCGGTAACGCCATGCCGACCGAGCACTACAAGGTCCGCGTCACCAAGGACCACCTCGTCTTTTGCAGCGGCCACTTCATCAGCTACGAGGGCGACAAGTGCGAACGGCTGCACGGCCACAACTACCGCACCAGCGTCGAGGTCGAGGGAGAGCTAGACGCCAACCGCTACGTCTTCGACTTCATCGCCCTGAAGAACCGTACAAAAGCCATCGTCGATGAACTCGAC
The DNA here is from genome assembly GCA_963813925.1 of uncultured Planctomycetaceae bacterium. GTDB lineage: Bacteria > Planctomycetota > Planctomycetia > Gemmatales > Gemmataceae > UBA4732. Next base: position 74,539 of record CAWFBG010000010.1, on the reverse strand, counting down.
CACCGCATGATGCTGCCGACGCGCAACCCGCTCATCCGCGTCGCGGAGGAGGCCCAATCGGTCCGCGTCCGTTACCGCGACCGCGAATGGCTCTTCCCGCGCGACGACTGCGTGCTGCTGCCGATCGAGAACACCACCGCCGAGTTGCTCTCCGCCTACATCGGCCGTCGCCTCGCCGACGACCTGCAACGGCTGCACGGTTACCGCCCGGCCGTGCTGCGCGTCGAGGTCGAGGAGAGCATCGGCCAGTCGGCGACCTGCGAGCTGCGCCCGTCATAAACCTTCCCAGTCCGCCCGCGTCAGCCGGCCGTCGTGCAACGCCGACGCGACCAACGCGCCCCTCACACCCCATTCCCGCACTCGGCGCAGGTCGTCGCCGTTGCGCACGCCCCCCGCGGCGATCACCTCCAGATCGGGGTGCGCCGCCGCCAGCCGCCGGCAAAGCTTTTCCGTCCCCACACCCTCGCCGCCGCCGACCTGAGCCAGGTCCAACACAATCATCCGGCCGACGCCGAGCGCCACGGCCCGGGCGGCGATCGCCTCCGGGTCAACCGACTCCCACGCCGTCGCGTTGCCGAGGGTCATGCCATTTTTGAGGTCGAGCGAGAAGACGATCCGGTCGCCGAACGACGCACAAGCCTCCGCCAACGTCCGCGGCCCCGCCGCCGTTTCCAGGCCGATGATGATGTGTTCCACGCCCGCTTCCGCCAACCGACGCGGACGATCCCCGGAATGAACGCCGGCGTCGATCCAGAGACGGAAGCCGTCCGCGGCCAGGGCGGCGTAGAGGGCGAAGTCGGGTTCGTCGCCGAGGATGGCGTCCAGGTCGGCGAGGTAAAGCTCCGGCAGACCGAAGTGGGCGCGGAACGCGCGGGCCACGTCCAACGGCCGGCTGGAGGCCGTCAACGTACTGACGACCGGACGGTACTGCCGCCGCCGCCCGGCCGTGGCCCGGACCACTTCGCCGCCGAGCAGGTCGAGCACCGGCAGGATGCGCATGACTTGGCCCCTCGATCACGTCATTTCAGGACGGCGGGCGGAATCCCTTTACGAATGAACCCCGTTCCTTAGGATAGGGCGCGTCCGGCGGTCGGCCGTCGGGCCTGTTTCATTCCGGGGGGAATCGACGATGCGGAACTCCATGTTGTTCGTTACGGCGGCGCTGGCATTTTGGGTCGGCGCCGCGCTGGCGGACGGACCCAAGAAACCGACCGACGGGGCCGCGACCAAAGACTTCTTCGACGGCAAAACGCTCGACGGCTGGCAGGGCCTTCCCGGCTTCTGGAGCGTCAAGGACGGGGCGATCGTCGGCGCCTACGCGGACAAGGCGCTCAAGGAGAACACGTTTCTCTGGAGCAAGAAGACCTACAAAGACTTCGAGCTGCACTTCAAGATCCGGCTCAAGGACGGCGTGGGCAACAGCGGCGTGCAGGTCCGCAGCGAAATCGAAAACAAGAAGCAGCTGACGGCCAGCGGGCCGCAGTGCGACATCGGCCAGAAGTACTGGGGCAGTTTGTGGGGCGAGAACTTCGGCGGCATGATGAAGGCCGCCGACTGGGACGCCGTCGAGAAAGTGCTCAAGCCGGCCGGATTCAACGACTACTACATCAAGGTGGTCGGCAAGCACGTCACCATCAAGCTCGACGGCCTGACCACGGTGGACGGCGACTTCCCGAAACTGCCGGACGAGGGCAAAATCGCCTGGCAGCTGCACTCCGGCTTCGACTACACCGAGGTCACGTTCAAGGACATCGTGTTCAAGGACTTGAGCGCGGGCAATCGAATAAAATAGTAATCAGAGGCGCTATTGCAAGGAGCGCCTGGGTGGCACGCCCTGAGGCGCCCCGAAGGGCGTGCATCGCGCCACACGCCTGGGTGGCACGCCCTGAGGCGCCCCGAAGGGCGTGCATCCATCGCCCCACACGCCCTTCGGAGTACCTCAGGGCGTGCCACCCGTCGCTATTGCAAGGAGTGGCCAAGGTCCAGGAACCGCGCCCGCATCCGCCCGAACCGGAAGGATGACACCGATGCTCCGCTCGTGGTGTGCGGCCGCCGCCCTGGTAGGCGTTTGCGGCGCCCTGGCTTTCGCCCTGGAACCGGCCCGCGAGCCGACGCGGCCGGCGCCGACGCCGCGCGTCCTGCCCGGCGTCCACGCCGGCGGCGACGTGCAACTGCCCAACGGCTGGTCGCTGCGGCCGGCCGGCAAGCACGTCGCCCTCGGCGACTTCCCCGTCAACGTCGCCCTGCATCCCAGCGGCAAATGGGCGGCCGTCCTCCACGCGGGCTTCGGCGAACACGAAATCGTCGTCGTCGGGGTGGGCGGCGACAGGCCGCGCGTCGTCAGCCGCGTCAGCCTCGATCAGACGTTTTACGGGATCTGCTTTGCCCCCGACGGCAAGACGCTGTACGCCAGCGGCGGCGAGTTCGCGGTCGTCCACGCCTTCACCTTCGACAAGGGCCTGCTGTCCGACCACCGCGAAATCGCCGTGGCGCCCGTCGCCGACGCGTTCGTCGTCGCCGGCGTGGCCGTGGACGCCGCCGGCCGCACCCTGTTCGCGGCCGGCGCCTGGGGCGACGCGGTCGCCGTCGTGCCGCTGAACGACCCGGCCGCCCGCCGCACCGTTTCGCTCGACAAGGGCAGCTATCCCTACGCCTGTCTGCCCGACCCCAAGGGCGGTCGTCTCTTCGTCAGCCTGTGGGGCAAGGCCGGCGTCGCCGTCATCGACCCGGCGGCGGCGAAGGTCGTCGCGACCTTCAAGACGGAATCGCACCCGACGGAAATGGCCCTGGCACCGGACGGCAAGACCCTGTACGTCGCCTGCGCCAACTCGTCGAAGGTGAGCGTGGTGGACACGACGGAGGGCAAAAATCTGGAGACGCTGCGTTGCTCCCTGTACCCCAACGCCCCTTCGGGGAACACGCCCAACAGCCTCGCCCTGACGCCGGACGGCCGAATGCTGTTCGTCGCCAACGCCGACGCCAGCAACCTCGCCGTTTTCAACGTCGCCGCGCCGGGCGCCGCCGCGCCGCTGGGGTTCATCCCCACCGGCTGGTATCCGACGTCGGTGCGCTATGACGCCGGCAAACACCGCCTCTACGTAGCCGACGGCAAGGGCCTGTCCTCGCGGGCCAACCCGCAAGGCCCCGGCCCCTACGCCGAGAAACGGCTGCGACCCTTGTATGAATACATCGGCTCTCTTTTTCAGGGCTGTTTGAGCGTCATCGCCCTGCCCGGTCCGAACAAGCTGGCCGACTACACCAAGCAGGCCTACGCCTGCAGCCCGCTGCGCGCGGACCTGGCGCCGGTCGGCGACTGGCCGGACGACAGCCCCATCCCGCACAAGGTCGGGGGACCCAGCCCCATCAAGCACTGCATTTACATCGTCAAGGAGAACCGCACCTACGACCAGGTGTTCGGCGACGTGAAGGAGGGCAACGGCGACCCGGCCCTGTGCCTGTTCGGCGAGAAAACCACTCCGAATTTGCACAAACTGGCGCGGCAGTTCGTGCTGCTGGACAACTGCTACTGCGACGGCGAGGTGTCGGCCGACGGCCACCAGTGGACGATGGGCGCCTACGCCACCGATTTCGTGGAGAAGGTTTGGCCGCTCAACTACCGCAACGATTTGAAGAAGAGCGTTATCGAGTACCCGTCGGAGGGCAATTACGACCCCATCGCCCGGCCGGCCGGCGGCTACCTGTGGGACCGCTGCGCCGAGGCCGGCGTCAGTTACCGCAGCTACGGCGAATGGATCGACAACGGCAAGAAGCCGGGCGACCCGGCCGTGGCGCGCGTCAAGGCGCTGGAGGGGCATTTCGACCCGAAGTTTCACGGCTGGGACCTCGACTACCCCGACGTGAAGCGGGCCGGGCGCTTCATCGACGAGCTGCACCGTTACGAGAAGGACGGCGGCCTGCCGCAATTCATCGTTTTGAGATTGCCGAACGACCACACCATCGGTACGCAGGTGGGCAAGCCGACGCCGCGGGCGCTGGTGGCCGACAACGACCTGGCGCTGGGAATGGTGGTGGAGGCGGTGAGCAAGAGCAAGTTCTGGAAGGACACGGCGATCTTCTCGATCGAGGACGACGCCCAGAACGGCCCCGACCACGTGGACGCCCACCGCACCGAGGCGCTGGTCGTCAGCGCCTACACGAAGCGAAACTATGTCGATTCGACGCTGTACTCGACAAGCAGCATGGCGCGCACCATCGAGTTGATTTTGGGATTGAAGCCGATGAGCCAGTTTGACGCGGCGGCCCGGCCGCTGGCGAACGCGTTTTCGGCCAGGCCGGACCTGTCGCCCTACGAACACGTCGCGGCCAGGGCGGACCTGAAGGAGACGAACGGGGCCGAGGCGTGGGGAGCGAAGCGGTCGGCGGCCTTCGACTTCACCGAGGAGGACAAGGTGGACGACCTGCTGTTCAACGAGGTCATATGGCGATCGGTGAAGGGGGGAGATTCGCCGGTCCCGGCGCCGGTGCGGGCGGCGTTCGTGATGCCGCGCGGCAAGGCGGATAAGGACGATGATTGATCGGGACGGCGGCGCCGTCCGGCGTCCTGCGGCTTCAAAACGAAGCGCCATTGCGCCACTTGGCCAAGGGAATGGCGCACCGTAAGTCCTTGCCGCCACACACTTTTCCGGGGCCTGCGCCGGTGCGCCAAGCCGGGCGGTCCCCCCGCGATCCGGGCGAGGGCGGCGGCGCGAGGGGAAGGTCGGGTGCATGGGTGGACCTCGGGGTTCCTCCGGCGGCGTCGGCGCGGGCCGCCGATCGGACGGCGAATAGTGTACAATAAATTAGCGCAAAGATGAAGTGTAAATTGAGCGCCGATGGGCGCCGGCGGCGCATTTATGTGGCGGGGGCGGCGGCCGGCGCGATGCGATCCAGCGGACTGGTCACGCCGGCCGCCCCGTTGGTCAGCACGTGGGCATAGAGCGGTTCACGTTTGGCTTGCTTGCCCGCATTCGCCAGAATGCGGGCCAGACCGACCCGCATTCTGGCGAATGCGGCTACCCAAACGTGAAGCGCTCTAGATCATCGTCAGCTGACGTGAGGCGAACAGGAACTGCCAGCCGGCGGAAAACGGGGCCTCGGGGTATTTGCGATCCAGCGCGTCGGGCAACCAGACCCATCCTTCGCCCTTTCGCGATCGCGTTGGTGCAAGGCCAGCCGCCGGCGCGTTTGTTCGGCGACCGCCTCGGCGGCCGCGGCCGGCAGCATGACGACCCGATCCTTGTCGCCCTTGCCCTGGCGAACGGTGAGCTGGTTGCGCTCCAGGTCCACATCCTTGACGCGCAGGCGGCAGCATTCCATAACGCGCAGCCCGGCCCCGTACATGAGTCGGGCCATCAGACGGTACGGCTCGGTAGTGGGCAGCCGATCGATGGCGTCGAGAAGCTGGCGAACCTCGTCGCGGGAAAGGACGACGGGCAGGCGGCGGCCGCGGCGGGCGCGGACGGCGTCGAAGGCGCCGAGGTCGAGGCGGAGGACGTCGCGGTAGAGGAAGAGCAGGGCGGCGAGGGCCTGGTTCTGGGCGCCGCCGCGACGCGCCGCTGGACCGCCAGGTGGGTGAGGAACTTTTCGATCTCGGCGGCGCCCATGTCGGCGGGATGGCGGAAACCGTCGGGGCCTTTGTGGAAGCGGATGTACTGCTCGGCCCAGCGGACGTAGCATTGTTCAGTGCGGAGAGCGAAGCGGCGGACGCGGAGGGCGTTTCGGACCTGTTCGAGGAGCTTCAAGGGAACCTCCTGTCGATGGGGGCCGGACGGAGAACCTCGCGGTCGGCCGAGAGAAGGCCGATCCGCCGGGTGCGATGTTTATGGCGTTCTCTCGCGCCGCGCAGTTGTTATGGCGTTCTCTCGCGCCGCGCGAGCCGCCTCGATTTTCTTATCCCTACAACGGAACATTTGTCCATTCAACAGAAATCCGAAAAAAGGCAGGGCGTCGCAGGCGGGCGAAGCAGTAAGGCGGCGGGCTGCAAGGGAATACGGCGAGAAGCAGGGGGAGAAAAAAATTTCGATAAACGGGAAGGAGAGACGCCTTTTTCCTTGCCGGCGGGGGGAGGAAGCGGATATGCTATCTTGCGTGGCGCGAGAGAATGAATGGTTGAACTAAACCGCTCCGCGGTGGAGGGATTTCCGTTTTCTCGTTGCTGACGGGGCATTCGCGTCGGATCTCCAGGTACGCTGAGGGTTCGCCCTCGGCGTTTTTCATTTCCCCCCTGGAGATCCGCCATGACCCCGCTGCGCCAACGCTACATCGACGACCTGCGCCTGCGCAACTACTCCCCAAGAACCGTCCAGGCCTACGTCGCCGGCGTCGCCCGATTCGCCCGCCACTTCGGACGCTCCCCCGACCAACTCGGACCCGACGACGTCCGCGCCTTCCAGCTCGAACTGCTGCGTCGCCGCGCCTCCTGGAGCCAGTTCAACCAGACCGTCTGCGCCCTGCGCTTCCTCTACGGCGTCACGCTGGGACGGCCGGAACGGCTCCCCCTCATCCCCTACGGCAAGCGGCCGCGCACCCTGCCCGGCGTGCTCAGCCCCGAGGAAGTCCTGCGCCTGATCGACGCCGCCCGACCCGGACGCGACCGCCTGCTGCTCCAGGTCGCCTACGCCTGCGGCCTGCGCATCAGCGAGTTGGTCCGTCTGCGCGTGACGGACATCGACAGCGGCCGCATGGTCGTCGTCGTGCGCCAGGGCAAAGGGCAAAAGGACCGCCTCGTGCCCCTGTCGCCACGGCTGCTCGCCGAACTCCGCGCCTACTGGCGCCGCTACCGCCCGGACGGCTGGCTGTTCCCGGGCGCCGACCCGCAACGGCCGTTGGCCGCCAGCAACGTGCAGCGTCTATGCCAACGGCTGGTGCGACGCGCCGGCCTGACCAAGCCCTGCACGCCGCACACGCTGCGGCACAGCTACGCCACCCACCTGCTGGAGGCCGGCGTCGACGTGGTCACGCTGCAGGCCATCCTCGGCCACCGCGACCTGCACACCACCGCCCACTACCTGCACGTCAGCACCCGGCGCCTGCACCAGACGCCCAGCCTGCTCGACCTTTTGGCCGTGCCCGCGGCCGCGGCCGCGACGGAGGGCCGGCCATGACCGTCCCCGTCGCCGACCGGCCGACTGTGGAAGTGGGCGACGTGATCCGGGCCCACGGCGCCGCCTTCCGGGCCAAGTACGGCGGGCTGCTGTCCGCCGCCCAGCGCCAGGCCTTGCGCGACCTGGCGCGTTGCCGCACCGCGGCCCTGGGCGGCCACGTCGCCCATTGCCTGGACTGCGGCCGCGACCGCATCGCCTACAACTCCTGTCGCAATCGTCACTGCCCCAAGTGCCAGGCCCTGGCCCGCGCCCGCTGGCTGGCGCGGGAGGCCGACAACCTGTTGCCGGTCGAATACCACCACGTCGTCTTCACCCTGCCCGCCGAGCTTTCCGACCTGGCGTTGGCCAACCGGAGGGTGCTGTACGACCTGCTGTTCCAGGCGGCGGCCGCCACGCTGCGCGTCGTGGCGGCCAATCCCAAGCGGCTGGGCGCGATGCTGGGCGTGCTTTTGGTGCTGCACACCTGGGGCCAGACGCTGCGGCATCATCCGCACGTACACGGCGTGGTCACGGGCGGCGGCCTGTCATGCGCCGCCGACGGCGCCCTCGACGCGGCGCCACGCTGGGTGTCCTGCCGCCCCGGCTTCCTGCTGCCGGTGCGCGTGCTGAGCCGGGTGTTCCGGGGCCAGTTCCTGGACGGGCTGCGGACGGCGTTCGCCCGGGGGATGCTGGTCTTTCCCGGCCGTCTGGCGGCGTTGCATACGCCGAGCGCCTTCGCGTCGTGGCTGTCGTCCCTGGGCGGCAAGGACTGGGTGGTGTACTCCAAGCCGCCCTTCGGCGGTCCCGCCCAGGTGTTGAAGTACCTGGCGCGGTACACGCACCGCGTGGCCCTGAGCAACTCCCGGCTGGTCGCCCTGGAAGGGGGCCGGGTGACGTTCCGTTACCAGGACTACGCCGACGGCCGCAAGCACAAGACGATGACGCTGGCGGCGGAGGAGTTCCTGCGTCGCTTCGTACAGCACGTGTTGCCCAAGGGGTTCGTGAAGGTGCGACACTACGGCCTGCTGGCCAACCGCTGCCGGGAGGAACGGCTGCATCGATGCCGTCGTTTGCTGCTTTCGGCGACGGTGGCGACGCCGGGGTCCGTCGGCGAGGCCGGGGTCGTGGCGCCGGCGCCGCGTCCGTGTTGTCCGTGGTGCGGCGGGGAGCGGATCGTGCGCCGGGCGTTGGAAACGGCCGTCCCGGCCCCGTCGCCCGCCGCCGCGGCGGCGGGCGACACCTCGTAACGGGAGGCGTTGGGAGCGTTCGCCGATCCGGTTCGGCGGCGCCGGCCGCGGCGTCGCGCCGCCGAAGGTGCGCGCCGGGCGGCGGTTGGGGAGGAAAACCACGCCGGGCCGCCGGCCGGGGAGCGGCGGTCGCGCTCCGGGGAAGGGGGACGCGCCGGAAAAAAGGCTTGCGTCCGGGCCGACGCCGCTCCACAATGGCGCGGACAAGGGGTGGGGCCGAATCGAAAGCCCATAGCCGCGGGGGACGCGGTTCAGTTCAACGGGGATCTATCCCGCATGCTCCGCCGGCAGGCCGCGGCGGTTGGAGTACGTCCACGCAGGCGGAGCATGCGGGATAGATCCCTTATCGTTCGGCGACGGGCGCATGCGGGCCGTTTGACAGGGGCCTAAGGGTCGGTTCGGCAGAAAAGCACCCACACTTGGGGTTAATGACATGCGTTGTCTCACGCTCCAACGCTGCTGTCGCGCCGGCGTGCCCTTGTTGCCGGCCGTCCTTCTGGTCGCCGGCGTGCTAGGATGCAATTCGTCCACGGCCCCACCGAAACAGCCGAAGATTCGCGTCGAGGGGCTCGCCGGGATGGAGGTTCGCCTATAGGGTGAGCTACTTCGACGGCCCCGGCAATCCCTTTTTTTTCGACAAGGGCGAGACGATCCCTCAATCGGGCGTTTGGTCCCTTGACCTCGAGACCGGCCACCAAGGCGTGGTGGTGCAGGCGGCGCCCAACTTTACGGCTACGTTAACCGTCATTCTGCTCGACGGCGCCACGGAAATTCAACGCGCGACGGCGAAGGGGCAAAGGGAAACGGCAACGGTGCAGGCGGGCAGGGTGGAGGAGGTCCGGCCATTCAAGCCGTGGGGAGGCTTATGAAAAGGAATGCGGCAAAGGGGACACTCAAGATAACTAATACTAGCGCTGCGACCGGTGTTTTGGTGTTCGCCTGGATTATCTTCGAGGCCCTCCGCTCTACGCCGCCCGGAGGATGGAGCGACCGGATTCCAGCTTTGGCGGCATTCGGCGTTCCGATCGGTTCAATGGCTAGAGGAGTGGACCATGGTACATTCGCCAGTCGAATCGGCGCCGGACGGCAAATGTCCCAGCTGCCGCAAGGAGTTGGCGGCGAAGGCCGTGCTTTGCATTGAGTGCGGCTTCGACCTGCGGACCGGCCAGAGGCGTGTGACGGTCCGCGAACGTGCCCGGGAGGAGCGGGTATCTGACGCTCCGAGTCGCCCCGGGAAGCGGCGATTCGCGCGCGTCGGGGATTCTTCACCCCGGTTCAACGACCCTACGATCGATCGCTCGAAGCTCGGTTCGCTGGAGGAAGCATTCACAACTGACTCCAAATTCCACGTATTTCTGATTATTGGCGGTGTAATCGTAGCTTTGGTGTGCGGCTACTTTGCCTACTTGTTCCTCACCGGCACCCCACCCAAAGGACCCTCGCTCGAAGCAACAGCCGCGCGGATTGGGGCGGGGTTTTTCGTCGCTTTTTTCGGCGCTCTAACGATCGCCGGGTTAGTCATAGTGGTCTGGTGTATTCGCCATTGGTCCTGGCGAATCTTCCTGTTTGAAAATGGCTTCGTGATTCAAAAGAACCGCGCCGCGCAGGCGGTATTCTGGGACGATGTCAAATATGTCTACGCAAGGGAACTGCTGAAACGCGGGGTCGTAGTCGGCCACGCGATCCAAATCGATACCGATGACGGGCGCCGACTCAAAACTGGTGACGGGTTCACGGATGTTGCCCAACTCATCGACGCGATTTTCGAGAACTGCATCCCCGTGTTACTTGCGAAAGCACAACGGAAACTAAAGAACGCGGAGCCGGTTCCGTTCGGCTCGCTTCAAGTCGTCGCGGATGGACTGGAGTACGGCGAGCACAAGCTTTCCTGGGCCAAACTCATAGGCCCGTACATCGAGACAAGAGGCCGGATAGATTATTTGGTAATTCGCAAGTCCGGCAAGCGAGGTGATTGGTACAGTTGCAAGCTGGTAAGATTTCCGAATATCGACACGTTTATGGAGTTGGTGTCAGGATTGGCGGGGGCGGGACGAGGCCAACCATGACTCCAGAAACGATGGCGTCCATCAGGAACCTGCCCGTGGACTTGGTGCGGCGCGTGGAGGAGTTCTGCACCCGGTTTGAAGAAGAATGGGCGGCAGGCGAGCGGCCCGCGCAGGAGGATTTTCTGGTGCAAGCGCCTTCCAAGCGGCAGCCGGCGCTGGACGCGGGACACGGCGAATGGGATAATCGGTCCCGGTCTAGAGGAGGAAACCGGCGTCCCGAACCCGCTCCGACTTGCGGGAGCGTCGGACGCCTTTCGGGAGGGGTTCATTCCATGACAAAGCGGTCTCATCTCGCGCTGCCGTCGCTGGTCCTGCTGGAGGGTAAAGGGGACATTCAAGATACCTAACGCCGCCCCAGGAACTTCCTTGGGCGGTGATGTGACACCGCCATCGTAATTCAGTCCAGGCGAGGCTGTCGGCGCACACCACGGACGCGGGGCGTTGTTGGCTCGTTGCTCCCCTTCCTCTCTCCCGCACTCCTAGGGCGATTGCTTGGGCGAGGTCCCAACGCCGGTTGCGCGTTTACTCCGAGCCGTTTGCCGTCGCTTGCCCCGTCTCCGCCGATGCCTCGATCTTCGTCACCTCGAAGCCCAATTCCTTCGCCCGGCGACGCAACTGCCTCTCCAAACGCTCGCGCACCTGCCCCGCGTAGGCCTCTTCCGTCTCCTTCACGTAGGCCGCCCCGTAACGCACCAGGTGATACACGATCCGCGCCAGCTTGTGCGCCGTCGCCGTGATCGCCTTGGGCGCCCCCAGACGTGAACGCTGACGACGCAGGTACGACCCCAACGCGCCCGAACTCCGCATCAGGCTCCACGCCGCCAAACGCAAGGCGTGCGCCGCCCGGTTCTTGCCCCGACGCGTCCGACTCGACTGCACCTTGCCCCCCGTCTTCCGCCAGTTGGGACACAACCCCAGCCAACTCGCGAACTGCTTCACCGTCGGCCACTTGGTGAAGTCCGTCCCCAACTCGCTCACCAGCGTCAGGGCGTGCAACTCGTCGATCCCCTCGATGGCCGTCAGGTCGATCCCCGTCGCGTAGTACAGGGCCGTGCGCACGTCGAAACGCGGGTCGTGCGGCTTGCGGCCGCGCAGCCGCGTCTTGGGAGGCAACGGCGGCAACTCCGTCCGCCGACGCATGGTCCGCAAGTGGGCCGCGATCTCCCCGTCCAGTTGGCCGATCACCTCCTGATACTTCTCCCACATCGCCAGGCAGCAGCGCAGCTCCGTCACGTGCTCCGGCCGGTAGCGGCCGTCCAGCGCCTCGGCCATCTCCGCCGCCGTGCGCTGGCAACGCCGGTCGCGCAGCCGGGCCAGCTTTTGGGGATCGCGTTGGCCGGCCAGGATGGCGCGGAGGATCTTCAGGCCGGTGACGCCGGTGACGTCGCCCAGCACCTTGGTCAGCTTGAGGTTCATCAGTTCGAGGGCCTTCTGCATGCGTTGGACGTGTTGGCCGCTGAGGCGCACCAGGTTGGCGCGCTGGCGGACGTAGTCGCGCAGGGTGTGGGTGGCGTCGTCGGGCTGGAAGACCGAGGGCAGCAGTCCGTGCCTGTGCAGGCGTTGGATCCACTGGCAGTCGCGCCGATCGGTCTTGGGCCGGCCCTTGATCTGGCGGGCGAACTGGGGCGGGGCCGTGATGGTCTCGAAGCCGGCCTCCAGCAAGGTGAGGAACAGGACGTGGCCGTAGACGCCGGTGGCCTCCAGGGCGACGGTGGTGACGCCACAGGCTCGCAGCCAGGCGACGAGTTGGCGCAGTCCGGCCGTGTGGGCGGGGAACTCGCGCACGGTGTCGGACCCGTCCGGGGTGGTCTCGACGCAGACCCAGTGACTGGCGTCGCCGACGTCGATGCCGGCGGCGTGGGGATGCTGCACCGGCAGCGCCGCGACCTTGGCGCGGGCCTCGGCCTGCTGACGGGTCTGCTCGACGAAGCGGGCGGCGCGGCGCAGGTCGGCCGCGGCCTGGCTCGGTCGATCCGGTGCGGCGGCCGCGGTCGCAGTCGGTGACGCGAGGGGCGGCGTGGGTGTGGGCTGGAGCGGTTGTTGCGGGGTGCGGGCGGCGAGGGTTTTTCCCTTGCGTGGGGCCATGGCGGACTCCAGAATGGGGGTCAGGGGCGAGGGCGTCCGCCGGGGGAGTCGGCACAGGCACAGCCGTCCCAACGGGATCGACCGCGGCCCGGAGTGAGGCCGGGCGGCGGTCGTCGCCAAACGGGTGGGCCGAAAACGCTCCCCGTCCCAGTCGAACCACCGGGCCGAGCGTAAAGGCTCAGAGCACCAGAAACGGAACGGGCATCGACGGCGGACGCCGGGGGTAGGATAGGCGCGGTCGACGCCCCAAGTTCCTGGCATGGTGGTGCGGAGGGAACGCCGCGAGACAAGCGAACCAGGCGCTGCAGCCGACCGCGGCGGCATTACGCTTTTTCAGCGTTCAACGCTTCACCAGCCGCCCCGGCAGGTGAGCTCGGTCGTTCGGCGGCGGAGGGCGCTCGGGTGGAGCCGACGACGGTCGAGGAAGTCCTCGCTCTCTTGAAGGAGCGACCTGACGACGCCGAGCTGTACCAGCAACTCGGCGATCTGTACTTCAAGCAGCGCGAGCTGATGGAGGCTTGGCAGGCGTACATGCAATCGCTCCGGCTCAATCCCGACGACCCGTGGACCTGCCTGAAGTTCGCCACCCTGCTCACCATCTGCGACGACAAGAAGTACGCGCGGGAACTTTTGGACTACGCGATCAAGTTGGACCCGGAGTTGGCAGTGGCTCATTGGTGTTCGGCCAACCTGTACCGTAAGCAGGGCGAGTACGAGTTGGCGGGGCAGGCATACGAGCGGGCTGTCGAGGTCAATCCGGACGACGATCAGGCGCGGAAGAAGCTGGCCGAGTGGCGGTCGTTCATCGCGGATGTTCGAGGCTCGCCATCTGCACGTACCCCAGACGCCGAAGCGGAATAAGGGACATTCAAGATACCTAACTCCGAACCAGAAGCTGCAGCAGACCGGCCGCGCGAATGACGTTTTGTCGTGGCTTGGCGTCGGCGCCGCGTGAGCCGGCTGCTGAGCATAGTGTTCGGCGAAGGAAGCAGAGGTCGTGGATGAATCGACGGCGACTCCTGATTGGCGGCCTGATTGCCGGCGGCGTCGCTCTCTGCTGGTGGCTGCGCCGTTACTTCCTGCTGGGAGGGGCTCAGCATGTTTGATCGGGTGCTGTTCGTTTGTTGCAACGATGCTGGCGACTACAGCCCTGGCGTCTACGTGCACGGGGCCGAGGGCGGCGGACCGGCCGCCCTCGAAGACGTACGGGAGGCGGCCCCGTGCATGCGCGACAAGGAAGTCGGTGACGCCGCCGCCGGACTGTGCGGCTATTTGTTCAAGCAGATCGGGGACGACGCAGCGGCCGGCGGCGTTTTGTCGCTTTACGACGCCCCGAAGCCTGAGCCGAACAAAACCGTCGATTGGCAGGCGTACTGCTCGTGGAATGTGGACCTGATACTTATCAACGTGGACCGTGGCACGGCGGAGTGCTATTCCAGCCCGGCTGACCCGAAAGCGCCGAGCAAATCGGTGGTGAAGCGGCTTTCCGGATTGCGTTTGGGCAGGTAAGTCGAACCGCCGAACAAACCGCTGCAGCAGCCGGGGCCGCAGTGAGGCTCTCTGAGTTGTGAAATCTACTCCGCGGCCCCGGCGGCTGAGCTAGTTGTTCGGCCCTCAGCGTGTCGTCGTATGGCGCTGCCCCGGTGTGGCGCCTGCGGTACAGCATGGCGGCCTGCCGAGTTCGGCGGCTCCTGCCCCGTGAGTCGGCTGCTGCGGTTTCCGTTTGGTGGTCGAGGCCATGCACCATCCCCTCGGTGGGAATCCGACATGCGAGCCTTCTCCAATCTCGCCGAAGCAGTGAAGTTTCTTGCCCAAGTCGTTTCCCTAAAGGACTACGAGGCCCTCGCTCAGGCGTGTCATGAAAAACTGCCACAGGAGTGGGTGCTGGAGCGACTACAGGATCTGCAGGAGTCTACTCCACTGCCCGAACTCTATGCTGGCTGGGAGTTCCCCCGGGACGCGCGGCAGTTCAAGCTGGGGGGCCACGGGAAAGAACTCGGCCATATCCACATTGACTTCGTCAAGTCGAAGGCCGGGTGGGAGATTCAGAAGGTTTGGATGTGCCGGTAAGTCCGATGCTCGGCCCCCGCCGGCGGCGCGGGGCGCCTGGCCGTGTGCCGCCAAGGGGAAGTGATCGCGGGCTGCTGTCCGCGGCTCGCTGCCGCCGGAGGCGCCCAGGGGGCTCGTCGGCGGGCGCGCTACGGCAGAACACGGCGGTTGCGGTCTGTAGCGCCGGGTGGATCAGGGTGTGCGGTTGAGGGCCGCCCCAGGCGCTCCCGTTGAAATTGAACAGTCGATCAGTTGTTGTGAGGCCCGCACAGGTGGGGCAGGTGTTCACACCTGCACAGAAGCGAACCAGGCGCTGCAGATGTAACGATGAAAGTCAACCCCCGTCCCCGTGATGACGGGCGGTAGGAACGGTTCCGCATCCGCCCCCGACGCGCACCCCGGACGCCGGGGCCAATCTGCGACTTAGACGCTCTTAACCGTGTCTTAACCGTTCCTCTTCTCCGTTCCGCCGCGCGGCGCCGGCTCCAGGCCGAACGTCCGTACCAGGTCCAAGGCCGCCTCCCGCAGCGACAAGCCGTGGACCGCCGCCCACAGGTCGATCACGTCGCCCTTCTTGCCGCAGCGGGCGTCGAAGCAGTGGAACACGTTCTCATCGAGGTTCACGCCGAAGGTGCGGCCGCGGCCGTCGCCGCGGACCGGGGCCGCATGTCGCCCTCGCGCGGTATGATGTTCCTCCCGCGGCCCCGGCGGCTGAGCGGAGTGTTCGGCGAAGAAGCCCTACGGCGGGGCCGTCGAGCGGCGTGCAGTGCAAAGCATGTTGCGCGTACAAACTCTCTGAACCTCCGTCGCCGTTCCCCGCTGGCGTGGTAAAATAAAGTACCACACCGAAGGGGGTACGGACGATGGACCGAGAGATTTTCGCGGGTGCGATCCGAGCGTTCAAGGGGCGGACCCCGTTCCGGCCGTTCACGGTCGTGACGGTGAGCGGGGGCCGGCACGAGATCGACCACCCGGAGGCGATCCTGGAGCGGGACGGGGTGGCCCTATTCGCCGCGCCCGGCGGCGTGCCCGTCATCTTCGACCATGAGGGCGTCAGTGAAGTAATCGGGGACTTGGCCGGGCGCGGCGCCGAGGCCTGAGCCGGGGCCGCGCCGAACCAGCCGCTGCAGCCGACCGGGGCCGTTTTCGGCTCTCCAATGTATTCTTTCCGCCCGGCCCCGGCGGCTGAGCGGGGTGTTCGGCGACGCGAGGTAGCGCATGGCGGACTGGAAACGCCGTCTGCTTGGGATGGGCGTTCCCTGTCTCCTCGCGTTTGCCCTGGACGCCACGCTCACCCTGTGGGGCCAGCCCGAGGAGTACTGGGCGGGGAACTACTCCCTGACCACCGAAGGATCGCCCTTTTTCCGGCATTTCTTCGCCCTGGGTCCGGCCGCCGCCATCGCCGGATATGCGGCGTGGGCGGGTGTACTACTCGGGTTGATCCTCCTGTTGCCGGAGGCCTTGGCGGTCTGCCTTTCGCTTGCGGCGGTCTTGGGTCATACGGCGGGGGCCGCCATGTGGCTGGATGGTCTGGTCACGGTCGGCCGACTCGGCGGTGGGGTTGCCGCGGGGTGGTTTCAGACCGGCCGTGGCCTGCTCCCGGCCGCCGCCGTGGTCCTCGGCGTCGGGTTGTGTTGGTCTCTCCGGGTGGCCGGCCAAGGCCAGGCCAAGGGGGCGGCTCGGCCCTGGAACCCGTGGCTCCGTTGGGGCCTCGTTGCGGCGCTGCTCGGCATCGGCGCTTACATGATGTTGTTCCCCCATTGACCCGCAAGCGGGCGACGGAGAAGGGCATGGCCGATTGGCGGCGACGTTTGCTCGGCTTGGGGTTGCCCTGCCTGCTGGCCTTCTTGTTGGATACGGGTCTGAGGCTGCGCGCCAGCCGGCGGCATACTGGGCGGGGGACCACAACCATACTCTGCAGGAAGGCAGCCCCTTCCTTCGCGCCCTCTACGCCTGGCATCCCCTCGCGGCGGTGGCCGGATATGCCTTGTGGGCGGCGATCATCGCCGGCTTGCTCGTGCTGCTGCCCGAATGCCTGGCCGTAATCCTCGCCATTGCGGTGGGCTTCGGGCACATCGGCGGGGCCTACAGCTGGTCAAGACCGGCCCTGGGCGCGTGGTGGTATCAAATCACCAACGGCATTCTCTTGGTCAGCGGACTGGCTCTGGGATTCGGCTTACACTGGTATCTCAGGTCATCCAAGCCCGGCGCCGGGGAGCGTCGGAAGCAAGGTCGTTCGTCCGGGGTTGCGCGTTGGTGTGGTATTGTGACGCTTGCTGGGTTTGCATACTATCTTTACCTCTTTAAGAGGTAAATGCGCCGAACCAGTCGCTGCAGCGGACCGGGGCCGCCGTCGCGCGTCTTGTATGCCCCGCGCGCCATGCCCCGGCCGCTGAGCTTGGTGTTCGGCCACAGAGGGCACCGCGTGAAGTTTAAGTCGCACCCCTATTACGACAACTCCGACGCCCTCGACTGGATGTACCTGCGCCCCGACGACTGGACTGAACTGGAACCGGGGCCGGAGAAGACCCTGCAAGACCTGCTGCGGGCCGACAAGTCGTGTCTGTGTGAATTAGCGTTGGATCGGATTCGGGTCGCGGCGGGCGAGGACTATGTAGCCGAGCGGCCACACGCTGATGTGTGCGAGTTCCTGTTCTTCCCGATCGGCGAGCGGGGATATCGGGTGTACGTCGAGTACTTCTTCTTCCAGCGGCAGGATGAGAACTCGCCCGACAGCGACTTCTGGTGGGCGATCATCAACTGCCCGTATGCAATCGCCCCGTTCCCCACGAGCCGCCGTGAGGCTTATGTCATCGGCCTCGGATGGGTGGTGCCGCGGTGAGTCGCTGGCAGTTCACAAGACAGGCCGAACCATCCGCTGCAGCCGACCGGGGCAGTTTTGCGGCTTTCATCCGTCCCGCGCGGCATGCCCCGGCGGCTGAGCGGGGTGTGCGGCCGCTGAGGTCGATCTTGACCGAAAGAGAAAAGGGGTCAAAGAGAAAAGGGGTCGGGAGTCGTTTTCAAACGACATAAACGCGCGCATTAATCCGTTTTAAACAACTCCCGACCCCTTTTCTTCCCGCGCAAAGGCCGGGAGGTTCGGCAAGCGCTGAAGCTCGTAGCGCCGCTGCCGGTCGTCTGGCCGACGGAGGCGGATTGTGCGCGAGCCTTGTCCGATTTTACGACCTACCACCTACGGCGGCGGAGGCTCCTGCAAAATGAAGCGAGCACTGAAATCGCTACTCCAAAAACTGGAGGCCGTAGAGAAGGAGCACGATGGCCTTGGGGACACTAGGCCGTGTCCGGCAATCGTAAATGCATACAATATCAGTGGTTCGGTCGCTCGTTCTCTTGCCATGGAGATGAGCCATGAGACGCTACGAACTATCCGATCCACAATGGGCGATTCTGGAACCCTTTTTCCCGCCCACCCATTCGGGCCATGCCGGACATCCGTGGAGTGAGCATCGTCCCATCGTCAACGGCATCCTCTGGATCCTCCACACGGGCGCGGCCTGGCGTGATTTGCCCGAACGCTACGGCCCCTTTCAGACGGTCCATGACCGCCTGACCCGCTGGCGCGCCGATGGCGCCTGGAACCGCATCGTCGAAGCCTTGATCCGCCAACTGGAGGCGGAAGAAAAACTCGATCCCGATACGTGGTTCCTCGACGCCACCATCCTGCGCGCCACGCGCGACGCGGCGGGGGCGCTCAAGCGGACCCAGGCCCGACTGGTCGGCAGCGAGCGGACGCATCTCGTTGAGCCGCCGGATCATGCGTTGGGCCGCTCGCGCGGCGGTTTCGGCACGAAGATCGACCTGATCATCGAAAGTCACGGCATCCCGCTGGCCATCGGCATCCAACCGGGCCAGGAACATGAGAGCCGCGCGTTTGAAACCATGATGCATCGCAGCACACAACGGCAGCGGTTGGGCCATCGCAAGTGGCCCCGCGAATTCATCGCCGACAAAGGCTACAGTAGCAAGCGGATTCGCCAGTGGCTCAAGGGTCATCACATCCACGCGGTCATTCCCAAGAAGAAGAACGAAACCCCCGACCCCGCCTTTGACAAGGAAGCCTACCGGAAACGCAACCTCATGGAGAGGATGATCGGGTGGTTCAAATTGCATCGCCGGCTGGCCACCCGTTATGAGAAACTCGCCGTCAACTTTCTTACCTTTTGGACGGTCGCCTGGATTACACTACTGCTGAAATAGCTATTGTCGGACACGGCCTAACGTCCGCGACCACATGGGCGACCACGTTCTTCGTGGGTTGCTGCGGCCGGAGCCTGGGTATCAGCCCACTGGCGAGTACGGCCTCGACCCGGAGGCGAATCGAAAGGTGGCGGCCGCACTCGCGGCTTTCTGCAAAGCCGCGGAAGCGGAAGCCCGGCGACTCGGCCTGACCACGTTCGAACAGCGCGTGGCCGCCTTTCAAAACCCGCAAGTCGTCACGTCAGGCGGGAGCGATTTCAACGATTTCTTTGGAGTCATTGAACTCGGACAAGAGGTCACGCAACGACAGGAAGTAGCCCAACGCGCGACTGTCCGGCCGGTTCGGCGGGTTTACGTGTTCGACCGACCTGGCTCCCTGGATGACTTACTTGAGGCGCTGAGCCGGCTAGGAACTTGGTCGTGGCAGACAGCGGGCGGAGGCGCAGAGGACGCTCATCTCGAGGCGACGCCCGAAGCCGGAGCCCGGCTGGTGGTCCGCGAGGGTCTTGAAACGATGGAAGCGGACGGTTCCGTTCTCCCGCCCGATCATGGTTTCATGGCCCTCGTGGAAGCCGGTCCGGATCGAATCGACCATATCGACGCCGCGTTTCGTAGCGCAATGGGACAAGCGGCGGCTACGAATGTCGCGGAGAAATCGGCCTACTGGTGGTGACCGCCGCCCCAGGAACTTCCTTGGGCGGTGATGTGACACCGCCATCGTAATTCAGTCCAGGCGAGGCTGTCGGCGCACACCACGGACGCGGGGCGTTGTTGGCTCGTTGCTCCCCTTCCTCTCTCCCGCACTCCTAGGGCGATTGCTTGGGCGAGGTCCCAACGCCGGTTGCGCGTTTACTCCGAGCCGTTTGCCGTCGCTTGCCCCGTCTCCGCCGATGCCTCGATCTTCGTCACCTCGAAGCCCAATTCCTTCGCCCGGCGACGCAACTGCCTCTCCAAACGCTCGCGCACCTGCCCCGCGTAGGCCTCTTCCGTCTCCTTCACGTAGGCCGCCCCGTAACGCACCAGGTGATACACGATCCGCGCCAGCTTGTGCGCCGTCGCCGTGATCGCCTTGGGCGCCCCAGACGTGAACGCTGACGACGCAGGTACGACCCCAACGCGCCCGAACTCCGCATCAGGCTCCACGCCGCCAAACGCAAGGCGTGCGCCGCCCGGTTCTTGCCCCGACGCGTCCGACTCGACTGCACCTTGCCCCCCGTCTTCCGCCAGTTGGGACACAACCCCAGCCAACTCGCGAACTGCTTCACCGTCGGCCACTTGGTGAAGTCCGTCCCCAACTCGCTCACCAGCGTCAGGGCGTGCAACTCGTCGATCCCCTCGATGGCCGTCAGGTCGATCCCCGTCGCGTAGTACAGGGCCGTGCGCACGTCGAAACGCGGGTCGTGCGGCTTGCGGCCGCGCAGCCGCGTCTTGGGAGGCAACGGCGGCAACTCCGTCCGCCGACGCATGGTCCGCAAGTGGGCCGCGATCTCCCCGTCCAGTTGGCCGATCACCTCCTGATACTTCTCCCACATCGCCAGGCAGCAGCGCAGCTCCGTCACGTGCTCCGGCCGGTAGCGGCCGTCCAGCGCCTCGGCCATCTCCGCCGCCGTGCGCTGGCAACGCCGGTCGCGCAGCCGGGCCAGCTTTTGGGGATCGCGTTGGCCGGCCAGGATGGCGCGGAGGATCTTCAGGCCGGTGACGCCGGTGACGTCGCCCAGCACCTTGGTCAGCTTGAGGTTCATCAGTTCGAGGGCCTTCTGCATGCGTTGGACGTGTTGGCCGCTGAGGCGCACCAGGTTGGCGCGCTGGCGGACGTAGTCGCGCAGGGTGTGGGTGGCGTCGTCGGGCTGGAAGACCGAGGGCAGCAGTCCGTGCCTGTGCAGGCGTTGGATCCACTGGCAGTCGCGCCGATCGGTCTTGGGCCGGCCCTTGATCTGGCGGGCGAACTGGGGCGGGGCCGTGATGGTCTCGAAGCCGGCCTCCAGCAAGGTGAGGAACAGGACGTGGCCGTAGACGCCGGTGGCCTCCAGGGCGACGGTGGTGACGCCACAGGCTCGCAGCCAGGCGACGAGTTGGCGCAGTCCGGCCGTGTGGGCGGGGAACTCGCGCACGGTGTCGGACCCGTCCGGGGTGGTCTCGACGCAGACCCAGTGACTGGCGTCGCCGACGTCGATGCCGGCGGCGTGGGGATGCTGCACCGGCAGCGCCGCGACCTTGGCGCGGGCCTCGGCCTGCTGACGGGTCTGCTCGACGAAGCGGGCGGCGCGGCGCAGGTCGGCCGCGGCCTGGCTCGGTCGATCCGGTGCGGCGGCCGCGGTCGCAGTCGGTGACGCGAGGGGCGGCGTGGGTGTGGGCTGGAGCGGTTGTTGCGGGGTGCGGGCGGCGAGGGTTTTTCCCTTGCGTGGGGCCATGGCGGACTCCAGAATGGGGGTCAGGGGCGAGGGCGTCCGCCGGGGGAGTCGGCACAGGCACAGCCGTCCCAACGGGATCGACCGCGGCCCGGAGTGAGGCCGGGCGGCGGTCGTCGCCAAACGGGTGGGCCGAAAACGCTCCCCGTCCCAGTCGAACCACCGGGCCGAGCGTAAAGGCTCAGAGCACCAGAAACGGAACGGGCATCGACGGCGGACGCCGGGGGTAGGATAGGCGCGGTCGACGCCCCAAGTTCCTGGCATGGTGGTGCGGAGGGAACGCCGCGAGACAAGCGAACCAGGCGCTGCACCTGACCGCGGCGGCATTACGCTTTTTCAGCGTTCAACGCTTCACCAGCCGCCCCGGCAGGTGAGCTCGGTCGTTAGGCTGTAAGGAGGTCGGGTCGCGTGTCCGTTGGCGCCTGGGAATACGAGAAGGCCAGTGATCACCTGCTCGGTGAGAGTCCCGCCGCGTACCCTGATCGCGTTCCTGACTTGTTCCAGGTTTCGGAGGGTGCCGTTTTCCTCCGGAATGATCAACAACGCGTCGAAATCTGGTGGCGTGGCAAGGTCGCCGTGCTCGGACATTGCGACTCCGACGAGAAGGACTTGGAATGTGCAATCACAGATACATCGCTCGACCAATCCGAGTCGATCTCCGCGTCGGATTTGCTTGAATGGACGTGTTCTTGCTGCGGTGTTTCGCTTGGCCGGTTTACGCGGAGTATGCACATCCGACGTGAAGCAGCCTTTGATATCTTCAAGAATATTATCGCCAAGAACCGGCGGCCCGACGCAAGCATCGATGGGGTGATCGTCTGGATGGACGTCGAAGCTGATTAGCGTTTCCGCGCATCGGGGCAGGGCCGAACCAGCCGCTGCAGCAGACCGGGGCCGCATTGCGCCCTCGCGCGGTAGAATGTCTCCTCCGCGGCCCCGGCTGCTGAGCGGGGTGTTCGGCGACAAGAGGGCGAAACGATACCGGACATAACGGACCTTTCGCTTCGTGCGCGGCTCGCCATTGCCTTGCGCCTGTTCGCGGGCTTCTGTGAGCGGCGCGGGCTGGATCACCCGGAGGTCGCGGCGTACCTCGACTACCTGTGGCGATTCATCGCCTTGTCCGGATCGACCGAGGCTTTCGGGCGGTGGGCGGAAGAGGAGCCGCCGCTGGTCGGGTCCGGCCTGGGGTGGGAATACCCGCCCGGATTCGAGTCGTTCTTGGCCGCCCGCGGCGCGGCCGAGGGGGAGTTCCGGCGGGCCTTGTGCTGTACTACGGAGGTCCTGTTCGGCAGCCTCTACGGGGCGGCGGACGAGTCCGGGTCGCGGCGGTTCGTGGGCGAGTTGGCGGGGCTGGTCGAGCCCTTGGGCGTCAGCTTCCCGGACACTCGGCAGTTCGCGCGCTCGCGGTGGGCAGACGGCTGGGGCTGGGGAAGCGACCTCTCGGCGGAGGAGTTGGCTGCCTGGCGTTGTGCCGGCGCCGCCGAACCATCCGCTGCAGATGTAACGATGAAAGTCAAGCCCCGTCCCCGTGATGACGGGCGGTAGGAACGGTGGGCCGCCGTTTGTCGGCGCGCACCACGGACGCGGGGCGTGTTTGCGACTTCGACGCTCTCAACCGTGTCTTAACCGTTCCTCTTCTCTGTTCCGCCGCGGGGCGCCGGCTCCAGGCCGAACGTCCGCACCAGGTCCAGCGCCGCCGCCCGCAGCGACAGGCCGTGGACCGCCGCCCACAGGTCGATCACGTCGCCCCGCTTGCCGCAGCGGGCGTCGAAGCAGTGGAAGACGTTGTCGTCCAGGTTCACGCCGAAGGTGCGGCCGCGGCCGTCGCCGCGATGCAAGGGACAGGCGCCGCGACGCTGCGGGCCGCTCCCGCGCAGCCGGCCCGACAGGCCCAGCTGATCCAGCACTCGCGCCAGCGGCAGTTGTCGTTTGACATGGGCGAAGTCGATGAAGGCGCCCTCGCCGACCGGCCCCGACCCGGCTACGTTGTCCGCACGGGCCGCGGAGACCCCTGTCCGCGCCGGCGTCGCGTCCGGCCTGGGGCCCGCGGCCTGGCTTTCCGATGACGTGCCGTTGTCATTCGCCTCCCGTTCGGGGGACATGCCGTTGTCACCGTCCTCGACGTGGGCCGGCGCCTGCCAGGGATAGTGGTCGGGGTCGAACGGCCGGCCGGTCTTCCAGACGGCGAAGACCAGGTGCAACAGCTTGCGCATGGCGTGGCCGACGGCCACGGCCTTGCGCTTGGGGTGTTTGGCCACGACCCGGGCGTACAACGCCCGCACCGCCGGGTTGCAGCGGATGGCGCTCAGCGCCGCCATCCACAGGTAGCGGCGCACCAGGTCGTTGCCGCGTCGGCTCATGACGAAGCGGCGCGGGCGCGGGCCCGGCCGTCGCGGTCCACGCCGCTGGAAGCCTCGATGGGCAGGACGCCGAAGTAGGCGACCAGCTTGGCGGGCGTCTCGAAGCGATCGACGTCGAGGATGAAGGCGGTGAGCACGGCGGCGGTGACGGCGCCGATGCCGGGGATGGAGTCGAGGAGGTTGGCCTGCGGCAGGGCGCGGTAGGCGGAAATCAGCAGGTTTTCCAGGCGTTTTTGCCGGGCGGCGGCGTCGCGGAGCTGGCGGACCTGGTCGCGCGCCAGCTCCGCGACGGCCGGCCCCGACAGGGAGCCGATCGAGGTTCGGGCGTGTTCGAGCAGTGGGGCGGCCTGGGCGTCGGGCAGATAAGGGATGTCGGCGAGGTCCGTTGGCGTTGCCTCGGCGAGGCGTGGGGCGGTGGGGAAGCGGTGGACGAGTTCGAGGACCCACCCGGCGGCGAGGTCCTTGGTCAGCAGGGCGAGTTCGGGGAAGGCGAGGGCGAGCAGGTGGTGGAACTGGTTGACGAGCCGGGTGCGTTGGCGGACGACGGCCTGGAGGCGGCCGGCGACCTGGCGCAGGGTGCGGAGTTCGGGTGACAACGGCATGTCACTCTTGGGCCTTTCGGCGAGGGCGAAGCGGGCGGCGGCGCGGGCCTCGACGGGATCGGACTTGTGGGGCCCGAACAGGGCGGCGCGGTAGTTTTTGTTGCGTTGGGGATCGCCGCAGGAGAGGGTGAGCGTGAACGGCGGGTCGGCGGCGGCGACCGGCCGAGCGAGGCGGTGGAGGAAGTGGAGGAGGTTGTCGGCGTACTGGCCGGCGGCGTCGAGTCGGACGACGAAGTGGACGGGCGCGTGGCGTTGGGCGATGCCTTGGAGGCGTTGTCGGAGGAGGGCGTATCCGGCGGCGGACTCGGCGAACTGCAGTTCGTCGGCGGCGGGCCGGAGGTCGTCATGGAGGAAGGCGGCGTAGTGTCCGTAGCGTGACGTGTCGATGCCGACGCCGCGGCGTCGGGGCGATTGCGGGGCGGAAGCGGGTTGTGGTAGCATGGGGACCTCGGGAGGTGGAGGAAGCGGGCGCGGAAGGGGCCGTAGCCGCGAGGGTCCTCCGGCGCAGGTCGGGCCGAGCGGAAGCTTGTGATCAGAGGTCGGGGCCTCGGGATGTAACCAGCGCTTGGGCCCGCCGCGGAGGGGTCAATCTGCAGCCAGAGGTCGGGCCTCAGCAGACCGAAAGACCTCCTCGCGACTCCCCTTTTCAGGGTACTCCCGAACGATGGCCGGGAGTGGAATTGAACATACAAGCCGACCGGGGCCGCCGTTAGACCCTCGCGCGGTATGCTGTCTCTTCACCGCGGCCCCGGCTGCTGAGCGGGGTGTTCGGCGGAGTCACTTTTTGGGGAGGACAACGCATGTCGAGGATCATGACGTTCATGGCTCTGGTTCTGATCACCCTTCCCATTCGATCATTCGCAGACGACAAGAAGGAAGCGAAAGAGGGAGGGGACGAAGCGGAGCAGTTGTTCCGGCAGATGGAGGAGAAGTTGTTGACGGCGAAGACGCTCGATCTCTCCTTCCACATGATCGATCCGGCGGGAAAGGTGGTGGAGAAGTCCGAAGGGGCCCTTGTCGCCAAGAGCGGGAACAAGGCCCGTCTGGACATGTTCGGCCAGCTGGTGATGGTCTCTGATGGGACCGAGATTCTCTGGGCGGCACCGGACGCAAAGCCCAAAGCCACGCCGAAAGACCTCGATGCCGAAGTCCGGCTGTGGGTGGCCAGAATTGGCCCCATGCAGGCGAATATCCAACGGGTGGGCGTACCCGTCGTCCCGGCCAAGGAACGGTTTGGTGTTTCTGACTTCAAGCTCGGCAAAAAGGAGAAAGTCGGCGGGCAGGACACACAACAGGTTGACTATCAACTCACCGTCAAGGGGGAAGATCATCCGTGGCCGGCCACGGTGTGGATTGACTTGAAGACGAAGCTGCCTGTCGAGCGCCGGATAACTTTTAAGGAGGGGGAGCCACCGACGACCGAAATGTACAAGCTGAAGGTGGACGAGAAGGCGGACGACAAAACATTCGATCTGCCCAAGTGACCAAGGGGAGGAATGAAAAGGAAGTCATTGAAGATTTCAGGCCGCCCCAGGAACTTCCTTGGGCGGTGATGTGACACCGCCATCGTAATTCAGTCCAGGCGAGGCTGTCGGCGCACACCACGGACGCGGGGCGTTGTTGGCTCGTTGCTCCCCTTCCTCTCTCCCGCACTCCTAGGGCGATTGCTTGGGCGAGGTCCCAACGCCGGTTGCGCGTTTACTCCGAGCCGTTTGCCGTCGCTTGCCCCGTCTCCGCCGATGCCTCGATCTTCGTCACCTCGAAGCCCAATTCCTTCGCCCGGCGACGCAACTGCCTCTCCAAACGCTCGCGCACCTGCCCCGCGTAGGCCTCTTCCGTCTCCTTCACGTAGGCCGCCCCGTAACGCACCAGGTGATACACGATCCGCGCCAGCTTGTGCGCCGTCGCCGTGATCGCCTTGGGCGCCCCCAGACGTGAACGCTGACGACGCAGGTACGACCCCAACGCGCCCGAACTCCGCATCAGGCTCCACGCCGCCAAACGCAAGGCGTGCGCCGCCCGGTTCTTGCCCCGACGCGTCCGACTCGACTGCACCTTGCCCCCCGTCTTCCGCCAGTTGGGACACAACCCCAGCCAACTCGCGAACTGCTTCACCGTCGGCCACTTGGTGAAGTCCGTCCCCAACTCGCTCACCAGCGTCAGGGCGTGCAACTCGTCGATCCCCTCGATGGCCGTCAGGTCGATCCCCGTCGCGTAGTACAGGGCCGTGCGCACGTCGAAACGCGGGTCGTGCGGCTTGCGGCCGCGCAGCCGCGTCTTGGGAGGCAACGGCGGCAACTCCGTCCGCCGACGCATGGTCCGCAAGTGGGCCGCGATCTCCCCGTCCAGTTGGCCGATCACCTCCTGATACTTCTCCCACATCGCCAGGCAGCAGCGCAGCTCCGTCACGTGCTCCGGCCGGTAGCGGCCGTCCAGCGCCTCGGCCATCTCCGCCGCCGTGCGCTGGCAACGCCGGTCGCGCAGCCGGGCCAGCTTTTGGGGATCGCGTTGGCCGGCCAGGATGGCGCGGAGGATCTTCAGGCCGGTGACGCCGGTGACGTCGCCCAGCACCTTGGTCAGCTTGAGGTTCATCAGTTCGAGGGCCTTCTGCATGCGTTGGACGTGTTGGCCGCTGAGGCGCACCAGGTTGGCGCGCTGGCGGACGTAGTCGCGCAGGGTGTGGGTGGCGTCGTCGGGCTGGAAGACCGAGGGCAGCAGTCCGTGCCTGTGCAGGCGTTGGATCCACTGGCAGTCGCGCCGATCGGTCTTGGGCCGGCCCTTGATCTGGCGGGCGAACTGGGGCGGGGCCGTGATGGTCTCGAAGCCGGCCTCCAGCAAGGTGAGGAACAGGACGTGGCCGTAGACGCCGGTGGCCTCCAGGGCGACGGTGGTGACGCCACAGGCTCGCAGCCAGGCGACGAGTTGGCGCAGTCCGGCCGTGTGGGCGGGGAACTCGCGCACGGTGTCGGACCCGTCCGGGGTGGTCTCGACGCAGACCCAGTGACTGGCGTCGCCGACGTCGATGCCGGCGGCGTGGGGATGCTGCACCGGCAGCGCCGCGACCTTGGCGCGGGCCTCGGCCTGCTGACGGGTCTGCTCGACGAAGCGGGCGGCGCGGCGCAGGTCGGCCGCGGCCTGGCTCGGTCGATCCGGTGCGGCGGCCGCGGTCGCAGTCGGTGACGCGAGGGGCGGCGTGGGTGTGGGCTGGAGCGGTTGTTGCGGGGTGCGGGCGGCGAGGGTTTTTCCCTTGCGTGGGGCCATGGCGGACTCCAGAATGGGGGTCAGGGGCGAGGGCGTCCGCCGGGGGAGTCGGCACAGGCACAGCCGTCCCAACGGGATCGACCGCGGCCCGGAGTGAGGCCGGGCGGCGGTCGTCGCCAAACGGGTGGGCCGAAAACGCTCCCCGTCCCAGTCGAACCACCGGGCCGAGCGTAAAGGCTCAGAGCACCAGAAACGGAACGGGCATCGACGGCGGACGCCGGGGGTAGGATAGGCGCGGTCGACGCCCCAAGTTCCTGGCATGGTGGTGCGGAGGGAACGCCGCGAGACAAGCGAACCAATCGCTGCAGACCCGGGCCGCAGTGGCGCTTTCGCGCGGTGTAACGTCAACCCCGCGGCCCCGGCGGCTGAGCTATGTCGTTCGGCGAAGGGCTTGTGGCTTTTCGGGATGCGCGGTGATGTGGCTTCCGTCGCGTCGGCGGAGTATCCTAAACCGCATCGGTTATTCCCGCGAGGACGCCACACCATGCCGCTTCTTGACCACTTCCACCCGCCGCTGAGCGAACGGCGCCACTGGCACTCGTTCCATAACTCCTGGGCGACCTACCTGTCCTCCCAACTCAACGCGCTGCTGCCGGCCGGCTACTTCGCCGAGGCGAACGTGCAGTTCGGCGTCGAAATCGATGTCGCCGCGTTCGAGGGGTCCGGCGCCCGGCGCGCCGGCGGCCTGGGCGCCGTCCCCGCCTTCGGCTAGCCTTCCTTTCGAGATGGCCGGCGTCGTGGTCGAGGTCGGAATCTTCAGCCGATCCGGCGGCCCGCAACTGGCCGGGGCGGTGGAGTTGGTCAGCCCGGCGAACAAGGACCGGCCGCTGCACCGGGAGGCGTTCGTGTCGAAGTGCGTCGCCTACCTGCAGGCGGGGGTGGGCCTGGTGCTCGTGGACGTCGTGACCGAACGCACCGCCGACCTCCACCGCGAACTCCTGGTGCGGCTGGGCATGGGCGACCCGGGACCGGGCCCCGCGCTGAGCGGGTCGGCCTTCCGGCCGGTGGAGCGCGACGGGACGAGGGCGTTGGACGTGTGGCGCGAGCCGATCGCCGTCGGCCAGCCCCTGCCGACGCTGCCCCTGTGGCTGCGAGGCGGGCTGTGCCTGCCGGTCGAGCTGGAGGCCACGTACCAGCGCACCTGCATCGAGCAGCGCGTGCAGCCGGCCGCGTAACGCCGAGTCAGGCGTCGAGCACGGGCGATCCGTTCCGCCGGGTTCCGTTACCAGCGCCGCGCAAGATAATATGTTGAACTAAACCGCTCCGCGGTGGAGGGATTTCCGTTTTCTCGTTGCTGACGGGGCATTCGCGTCGGATCTCCAGGTACGCTGAGGGTTCGCCCTCGGCGTTTTTCATTTCCCCCCTGGAGATCCGCCATGACCCCGCTGCGCCAACGCTACATCGACGACCTGCGCCTGCGCAACTACTCCCCAAGAACCGTCCAGGCCTACGTCGCCGGCGTCGCCCGATTCGCCCGCCACTTCGGACGCTCCCCCGACCAACTCGGACCCGACGACGTCCGCGCCTTCCAGCTCGAACTGCTGCGTCGCCGCGCCTCCTGGAGCCAGTTCAACCAGACCGTCTGCGCCCTGCGCTTCCTCTACGGCGTCACGCTGGGACGGCCGGAACGGCTCCCCCTCATCCCCTACGGCAAGCGGCCGCGCACCCTGCCCGGCGTGCTCAGCCCCGAGGAAGTCCTGCGCCTGATCGACGCCGCCCGACCCGGACGCGACCGCCTGCTGCTCCAGGTCGCCTACGCCTGCGGCCTGCGCATCAGCGAGTTGGTCCGTCTGCGCGTGACGGACATCGACAGCGGCCGCATGGTCGTCGTCGTGCGCCAGGGCAAAGGGCAAAAGGACCGCCTCGTGCCCCTGTCGCCACGGCTGCTCGCCGAACTCCGCGCCTACTGGCGCCGCTACCGCCCGGACGGCTGGCTGTTCCCGGGCGCCGACCCGCAACGGCCGTTGGCCGCCAGCAACGTGCAGCGTCTATGCCAACGGCTGGTGCGACGCGCCGGCCTGACCAAGCCCTGCACGCCGCACACGCTGCGGCACAGCTACGCCACCCACCTACTGGAGGCCGGCGTCGACGTGGTCACGCTGCAGGCCATCCTCGGCCACCGCGACCTGCACACCACCGCCCACTACCTGCACGTCAGCACCCGGCGCCTGCACCAGACGCCCAGCCTGCTCGACCTTTTGGCCGTGCCCGCGGCCGCGGCCGCGACGGAGGGCCGGCCATGACCGTCCCCGTCGCCGACCGGCCGACTGTGGAAGTGGGCGACGTGATCCGGGCCCACGGCGCCGCCTTCCGGGCCAAGTACGGCGGGCTGCTGTCCGCCGCCCAGCGCCAGGCCTTGCGCGACCTGGCGCGTTGCCGCACCGCGGCCCTGGGCGGCCACGTCGCCCATTGCCTGGACTGCGGCCGCGACCGCATCGCCTACAACTCCTGTCGCAATCGTCACTGCCCCAAGTGCCAGGCCCTGGCCCGCGCCCGCTGGCTGGCGCGGGAGGCCGACAACCTGTTGCCGGTCGAATACCACCACGTCGTCTTCACCCTGCCCGCCGAGCTTTCCGACCTGGCGTTGGCCAACCGGAGGGTGCTGTACGACCTGCTGTTCCAGGCGGCGGCCGCCACGCTGCGCGTCGTGGCGGCCAATCCCAAGCGGCTGGGCGCGATGCTGGGCGTGCTTTTGGTGCTGCACACCTGGGGCCAGACGCTGCGGCATCATCCGCACGTACACGGCGTGGTCACGGGCGGCGGCCTGTCATGCGCCGCCGACGGCGCCCTCGACGCGGCGCCACGCTGGGTGTCCTGCCGCCCCGGCTTCCTGCTGCCGGTGCGCGTGCTGAGCCGGGTGTTCCGGGGCCAGTTCCTGGACGGGCTGCGGACGGCGTTCGCCCGGGGGATGCTGGTCTTTCCCGGCCGTCTGGCGGCGTTGCATACGCCGAGCGCCTTCGCGTCGTGGCTGTCGTCCCTGGGCGGCAAGGACTGGGTGGTGTACTCCAAGCCGCCCTTCGGCGGTCCCGCCCAGGTGTTGAAGTACCTGGCGCGGTACACGCACCGCGTGGCCCTGAGCAACTCCCGGCTGGTCGCCCTGGAAGGGGGCCGGGTGACGTTCCGTTACCAGGACTACGCCGACGGCCGCAAGCACAAGACGATGACGCTGGCGGCGGAGGAGTTCCTGCGTCGCTTCGTACAGCACGTGTTGCCCAAGGGGTTCGTGAAGGTGCGACACTACGGCCTGCTGGCCAACCGCTGCCGGGAGGAACGGCTGCATCGATGCCGTCGTTTGCTGCTTTCGGCGACGGTGGCGACGCCGGGGTCCGTCGGCGAGGCCGGGGTCGTGGCGCCGGCGCCGCGTCCGTGTTGTCCGTGGTGCGGCGGGGAGCGGATCGTGCGCCGGGCGTTGGAAACGGCCGTCCCGGCCCCGTCGCCCGCCGCCGCGGCGGCGGGCGACACCTCGTAACGGGAGGCGTTGGGAGCGTTCGCCGATCCGGTTCGGCGGCGCCGGCCGCGGCGTCGCGCCGCCGAAGGTGCGCGCCGGGCGGCGCTTGGGGAGGAAAACCACGCCGGGCCGCCGGCCGGGGAGCGGCGGTCGCGCTCCGGGGAAGGGGGACGCGCTGGAAAAAAGGCTTGCGTCCGGGCCGACGCCGCTCCACAATGGCGCGGACAAGGGGTGGGGCCGAATCGAAAGCCCATAGCCGCGGGGGACGCGGTTCAGTTCAACGGGGATCTATCCCGCATGCTCCGCCGGCAGGCCGCGGCGGTTGGAGTACGTCCACGCAGGCGGAGCATGCGGGATAGATCCCTTATCGTTCGGCGGCAGAGGTTGCCCTGTCGTGAAATCTCGCCTATGGCTCCGATTCCTGCTGTTGTCGCTGGGTGCAGTCGCGTGTTGCACTCACGTCCTGGCGGTCAGTTGTTCACCGAGAGTGCACATGGATTCCAGCTTGGCATCGCTCTTTGCCCTGGGTGCAATCGGTTTGACGGTGCTGATGCTCTTGAACGAGAGGTTGGCCGCGTGGCGATGGGGCGGTCAATTCTTGGTCGGGCTATGCCTCCTTGCGGGAATAACCATTCCGAACGTGCTCCTGAGCATATATCTGTCGCTGATGGCCGTCAGCGAAGCCGTTAATGCGGGCGGGCTCGGATGGGGTATAATGGGATACATCATCCTTCCGTTATTTTGGATCATAGCCCTGCCCATTACCGTTCTGATCGGCGCGGTTGTGGATTCGTTTCGCCCCCGTCCTTGAGTGGTTCGTCGGGGAGCAGGCGCAGTCGTCATGCCGAACCATCCGCTGCAGATGTAACGATGAAAGTCAACCCCCGTCCCCGTGATGACGGGCGGTAGGAACGGTGGGCCGCCGTTCCTCGGCGCGCACCGCGGACGCCGCCGGCGTGTTTGCGACTTCGACGCTCTTAACCGTGTCTTAACCGTTCCTCTTCTCCGTTCCGCCGCGCGGCGCCGGCTCCAGGCCGAACGTCCGCACCAGGTCCGGCGCCGCCGCCCGCAGCGACAGGCCGTGGACCGCGGACCACAGGTCGATCACGTCGCCCTGCTTGCCGCAGCAGACCGGGGCCGCAGTTAGGCTTTCCGAAGTGTTCTGTCGCCCCGCGGCCCCCGCTGCTGAGCGGGGTGTTCGGCCAAGAGGTGGCGATGCGCTCGTTGACCGCGTGCCGTCGAACGGGTAGATTTTGGGTATGGACTACACGCAATTCATAACCATCGAGCCGGGCAAACGGAGCGGGCAGCCCTGCATCCGCGGCATGCGGATCACCGTGCGAGACGTGCTGGAATACCTCGCCGGCGGGATGAGCGTCCAGGAGTTGCTTGCCGACTTTCCTGAGCTGACCGCCGACGACATCCGGGCCTGTCTCGCCTTCGCCGCCAGCCAACTTCCAAGGCCCGCCGCGTGAGCCTGCTGTTTGACCAGAACCTGTCCCGGAGGCTGCCGGTGCTGCTGGCGGCGGAGTTCCCGGGGTCTGAGCAGGTGCTGCTGGCGGGGCTGGCCAGGGCGGACGACCGGGCGGTGTGGGCATACGCGGCGGCCCGCGGGCTGGCGGTGGTGTCGAAGGACGCGGACTTCCAGAGCCTGTCGGCCGCGCTCGGCCCGCCCCCAAAGGTGGTGTGGCTACGGGTGGGCAATGGGCCGGCCCGGATCGTCGAGGCGTTGCTCCGGTCGAGGGCGACAGACATCCGAGCGTTCTTGGCCGATCCCGCGTTGGCGCTGCTTGAATTGCCGTAGGGGATAGGGCCGGAAGAGCCGAACCAGTCGCTGCAGATGTAACGATGAAAGTCAACCCCCGTCCCCGTGACGACGGGCGGTAGGTACGGTGGGCCGCCGTTTGGCGGCGCCGGCCGGAAAAATGAGTGCGTCGCGACTATTCGGGGGTAGCGTTGGAGCGGACGACGCCCCCAGTTCCTGGCATTGTGCTGCGGAGGTAACTCCGCGAGGGAAGCGTACCAAGAGGATTGTCGCCGAACCGGCCGATTCCCGGAGAAAACCCGACATGAGCGCCGCCAACGAGACGGGCCGACTGCTGGCCCACAACGTCTTTTTCACGCTGCACGACCGCTCCGAGGCCGCCCGCGACCGGCTGATCCGGTCGTGCCAAAAGCACCTGGCGGCCCACGCCGGCGTCGTCTTCTTCGCCTGCGGCTCCCTGGCGGCCGACCTGCGCCGCGACGTCAACGACCTCGGTTTCGACGTGGCCCTGCACGTCGTCTTCGCCGACCGGGCCGCCCACGACGCCTACCAGACCACGCCCGCCCACCTCCGGTTCATCGACGAGAACAAGGCCGACTGGAAGCAAGTGCGCGTTTTCGACTCCGTTGTGACGCAAACTCCGGCGACGGCCTGAACATCCTCCCCGCTCGCCCCTCGCCAAAAACCGCCGAGGTTTCCTTGACCGCCCCGTTCCCGCGGTTAGAATGACGGCGTGGGAGATCGCACGAACGTGGTGCGATGGGCTAGAAGGCCTGCCGGCCCCGCGTGCTGGTTCACGCGGGGAGGCGGGGTGTCCTAGCAGAAGGAGGTGATCATAGTGTGTAAAAGCAACCAGGTGAGGCTGCGCTAAACGCGGCCGACGGGCTGCCGTCGGGCGCAGCCAATGTTCGCTAGTAGGGAACCCCGGCGCGTATCTCGCCGGGGTTCCCCTTGTTTCCCTCCTCCTCTTTCCGAGTTCCCGGCCGACGGGTCCGCAACCGCCGGTAAGCCCTGGATGACCATTTCGTAAGTCCTTCGCCACCGCCTCGTAGCCGCATTCGCCAGAATGCGGGTGCGACGACCCGCATTCTGGCGAATGCGGCTACCTTTTTCTGCACCGGTTGCCCCGGCCCCTCCGGGGCGGTTGACCTCACAAGGGAGACGCGGGCATGATCGTCGTCATGAAACCGGGGGCGCCGCAACGGCAGATCGACGAAGTCGTCGCCCTCATCGAACAGCTCGGACTGCGCAGCCATCTGGTCGAAGGCTCGGAACTGACCGTGGTGGCCGCCCTCGGCGAGAAGCGCGACGGGGCCAAACAAGCCCTGGAAACGATGGAAGGCGTGGAGAAGGTGGTCCCGATCCTGGCGCCGTACAAGATGGCCAGCGTCGAGGTCAGGCGCGAGCCGACGGTGGTGCGGGCGCGCGGCCTGACGGTCGGCGGCGGCCGGCTCGGCGTCACGGCCGGGCCGTGCTCGGTGGAAAGCCGGGAACAGATATTGGAGATCGCTCACATCGTCAAGGAGGCGGGGGCGGCCGGCCTGCGCGGCGGCGCGTTCAAGCCGCGCACCAGCCCGTACAGCTTCCAGGGGCTGAAGGAGAAGGGGCTGGAACTGCTGGCCGAGGCGCGGGAGGCGACCGGCCTGGCGGTGGTCACGGAGGTGATGGCCAAGGAGCAGGTGGAGCTGGTGGCGAAGTACGCCGACGTGTTGCAGGTCGGCGCCCGCAACATGCAGAACTACCCGCTGCTGGAGGCGGTCGGCGAGTCGGGCATGGCGGTGCTGCTGAAGCGCGGCCCGTCGGCGACGATGGAGGAGTTTTTGCTGGCCGCCGAGTACGTCCTCAAGACCGGCAACCAGAAGGTGATCCTGTGCGAGCGCGGCATTCGCACCTTCGAGGATCACACAAGGTTCACGTTGCCGTTGGCGTCGGTCCCCTACCTGCACGAGAAGACGCACCTGCCGGTGATGGTCGATCCGAGCCACGGCACCGGCAAGGCCAGCCTGGTGGCGACGATGGCGCGGGCGGCGGTCGCGGCCGGGGCCGACGGGCTGATCGTGGAGGTCCACCCGCACCCGGAGAAGGCGCTGAGCGACGGCTACCAGGCGCTGACGCCGACGGCGTTCCGGCAAATGATGCGCGACTGCCGCAAGGTGGCCGAGGCGGTGGGGCTGTCGATGTAGCGGGCGAGCGGCCGGCGTAAGCCGGCCGGTGCTTCGCCCGTCCCGAGGCGCTATTCTACACCAGCCGGCTTACGCCGGCCGCTCGCCGCCGGCCAGCACGCGCCGCAGGTCGTCGGGGTCGGCCGGCTTGACGAGGTGGTGGTCGAAGCCGGCCTCCTCGCCCTGCCGCCGGTCGTCGTCGCTGCCGTAGCCGGTCAGGGCCGCCAGCACGGCCCGCTCCAGCCCCGGTATCCGCCGGATGCGCCGGGCCACCTCGTAGCCGTCGAAGCCGGGCAGTCCGATGTCCGACAGCACCACGTCGGGCCGCCAGGCCTCGGCCTCGCGCACGCCGTCCGGCCCCGAGTGGGCCGCCCGCACTTCGTGGCCGAACATTTCCAGCACCATCCGCAGGCTGCCGGCCGCGTCGCGGTTGTCCTCCACCACCAACACCCGCAGCCGCTTCACCCTCTCCGGCGCGACCGCCGGCGCCGCCGACAGGGCCGGCGCCTCGGCCTCGGTCGGCAGCCGGACGATGAACTCCGCCCCGCGCTCCGGCCCCTCGCTGGCCGCCCCCACCTCGCCGCCGTGCAGCTCGACCAGCCCCTTGACCACCGACAGCCCCAGGCCCAGGCCGCCGGCCGTTCGGTCCAGGCTGCGGTCGGCCTGGACAAAAGCGCCCCAAAGTCGCTCCAGTGTGTCCCTGTCGAGGCCGCGGCCCGTGTCGGCCACCGACAGCCGGGCCTGTCCGCCGGCGGCCGCCGTCAGGCGCACCGTCACGCGGCCGCCGCGCCTCGTGAACTTGGCCGCGTTGTCGAGCAGGTTGTTGAGGACCTGCGTCAGCCGCACGGCGTCGCCCGTCGCCCAGACGGGGGTTTCCGGCGTCCGCACCGCCAGCGTCAGGCCGGCCTGTTCCAGCAGGGCGCGGCGGTCCTGGGCCGTGTTCCGCACCAGCCGCGACAGGTCGATCCGCTCCCGCCGAAGCCGCACCTGTCCGCGGGTCAGACGCGCCCCGTCCACCAGGTCTTCCACCAGCCGGCTCAGGTGGCGCACCTGGCGTTCGACCGTGTCCAGGGCCGAGCGCCCTCTGGGACTGGCGGGGGCGTCCTTGCGGAGGACGTGCAGGCTGGTGAGCAGCGGGGCCAGGGGGTTCCGCAGTTCGTGGGCCAGCACGGCCAGGTGGTGGTCCTTGCGCCGGCCGTCCTCGGCCAGGGCGGCGTTGGCGGCCTTGACTTCCTTCTCACGAACCTTGCTATACACGACTTCCTCCAGGGTGGCGAACAGGAGATCGAGGATCTGTTCCTTGTCGGAGGTGATGGTCACGCCGCGGCCGCGGAAGGACAGGAGCGGCCCGTCTTCCGCCTCGCCGGCCCGGCGGCGGGCGCGGTTGTCGAGGATGCCGCGGACGCGGTGGAGCAGGTAGTTGGGATCGTAGGGTTTGGTGATGAAATTGTCGGCGCCCGACTCCAGACCGCGGAGGATGTCGAGCGGGTCGCTGAGCTGGCTCAGCAGCACGACGGGAACGTCCTTGGTGCGCGGGTGGGTCTTGATTTTGCGGCAGAGGTCGTAACCCGAATGGTCGGGCATCATCACGTCGGAGAGCACCAGATCGTACGGGGCCGTCTGGAGCTGGGCGAGCGCCTGGGCGGCGTCGGGGGCCGCGTCCACGGCGAACCCTTCGGCCTCGAGGATGAGCCGCAATTCTTCGAGCTGCATCCGGCTGTCTTCGACAACGAGGATTCGCGGCATGAGCGGTTCCCTTGGGCGCCGCTTCCCGCCGGCCGCTGGAGGCCGGCGAACGCTTTCCCGGCGCCGACGAAGGCGACGGGCGTGACGTCGTTGTCCGTCGGGGGCATTGTAACGCGGGGCGGGCCGCGATTCCACGTCTGGCGGCGCCGGGCGGTGGTACGATTCGGCGTTCCGGGCCCTGGATTTCCGGTGCCAATCGGGGCGAACCGCATTACGACCCGAGCCGAGCCGCCGACCTTCCCCCTCGCGTTCCCGGCCTTACAATAACGCTCGCCGCCCGGCGTGCGCCGGCCGCTATTGGACGAGACATTCTCTCCGGAAACGCGAGGACTCATGGAACGAACACTGATCCTGCTCAAACCCGACTGCGTGCAGCGCCGGCTGGCGGGGGCGGTCTTGCGGCGCTTTGAGCAGAAGGGCTTGCGGCTGGCGGGCCTGAAGCTGGTGCAGGCGTCGCGCACGTTGGCGGAACAGCACTACGCCGTCCACAAGGGCAAGCCGTTTTACGACTCGCTGTTACAGTTTTTGACGGCGGGGCCGACCGTGGCGCTGGTGCTGGAGGGGCGCGAGGCGGTGGCCGTGGCGCGCACCTTGATCGGCCCGACCGACGGGGCCAAGGCGGCGCCGGGCACGATCCGCGGCGACTTCGGCATCAGCGTGCAGAACAACCTCATCCACGGCAGCGACAGCGCGGACAACGCCAAGACGGAAATCGCCCTGTGGTTCAAGCCGGAGGAGCTGGTCAACTGGCAGCCGGCGGACGCGGCGTGGGTGGCGGGCGCTTGAAAAGAAGTTTTCACCACAAAGACACAAAGAGCACAAAGAAGAGTTTTAACGAAGGTTTTGTATTCCTTTGTGCTCTTTGTGTCTTTGTGGTGAATCTTCTTCAGATCACGCCCTGCCGCCGCAACTCCTCAAGGCGGCCAGAGTCTATCCCCAGTAGCTCCGTCAGCACCTCCGTCGTGTGTTGGCCCAGCGTCGGCGGCGGCGTCGGGGCCGGTAAGGCCGCCCGCGCGATGTGAAACGGCGTCCCGATCAGCTCCACCGGCCGTCCCGACGGGTCGCGCACCTCCACGCGCAGGCCGCGCGCTGCCGCCTGCGGACATCCGAAGACTTCGGCATACGTCCATACCGGCGCGTGCGGCACGTCCGCCGCCGTCAGCGCTTCTTGCCATTCCGCGGTCTTCCTTGTCCGCATGAGCGCCTCGACCATCGGCACGAGCATGGTCCGGTTGCGCACCCGAGCCGGGTTCTCGGCGAAGCGTTCGTCGGAGGCCCACTCCGGCCTGGCCGCCGCCGCGCAGAAGCGCCGCCACTGGCCGTCGTTGCCCACGGCCAGCACCAGCCACGAATCGGCCGTGGCGAACAGCTGGTACGGCACGATCTGCAAATGGGCGTTGCCCTGACGCGGCGGCGATTCACCGCTGCTGAGGAACGCCTGGGCCATGTTCACCTGCGCCGCCACGGCGCAGTCCAGCAGCGCCAGGTCGATGGCGTAGCCGTGGCCGGAGAGCTGGCGGGCGTGGAGACAGGCCAGCACCGCCGTCGCCGCGTACAGCCCCGTCAGCACGTCCGTCGCCGCCACGCCGACCTTGTACGGCTCGCCGTCCGGCGGCCCGGTGATGCTCATCAGGCCGCTCAGCGCCTGCACGGCGAAGTCGTAGCCGGGCAGGTCGGCCCACGGCCCGGTGCGGCCAAATCCGGAGATGGAACAGACGATAAGTCGCGGATTGATCGCCAGCAGCTCCGGCGGACTCAGCCCCAGCTTGGCGGCGCTGGCGGCGCGGAAATTCTCCAGCACCACGTCGGAACGGCGGGCCAGGTCGTGAAAGATTTGCACGCCTTCGGGTTTGGACAGGTCGAGCGTGAGGCCGCGCTTATTGCGGTTACAGGAGAGGTAATAGGCGCTGAGTTCGCCGACGAACGGCGGCCCCCAGCCGCGCGTCTCGTCGCCGGCGCCGGGCCGCTCCACCTTCAGCACCTCGGCGCCGAGGTCGCCGAGCGCCTGGCCGCAGAACGGCCCGGCCAGCACCCGCGAGGCGTCCAGCACACGCAACCCCGCCAGGGGGGCGGACGGGTCGGCGGTCATCGCGCCTCCTCCGGGTGGGGCGAGCGGCCGGCGTAAGCCGGCCGGTGTAGAGTAGCGCCGCGGAATGAATGACGCACCAGCCGGCTTACGCCGGCCGCTCGCCGGAATCGGTCGTCTGTGGTATTCTACTAGACGGTGTGCCGCCTCTTCCCGCCGAGGGCGCAAAACATGGACCCCCGCGAAAACCTCCTCCGCATCTACCGCGAACTCGCCGACTGGTATGAGCAGCATCACCAGCCGCAGATGCGCGACCGCTTCCTGGTGCTGGCCGCCGACGCCGCCCTGACGGCCGGCCGGCCCGACGAGGCCGAGCGCCTCCGCCTCCGCCTCCTCAAAGTCAACCCGCATCATATGCTCAAGCCGTATGGCTCCTACGCCCAGGCCTTGAAGACGGCGGACGTACTCACCTACGTCAAGGACCTGCGCGTCAACTACCCCGCGAACGTGGCCGAGGACCTGTTGCGCACGCTTCAGGCCGAGGCCAAGTCGCCGGACGCCGCGCCGCCGGCCCCGGCCGCGGAAAAGGAGCTGTTCGTCGATGAAAACCTGCCGGAGCCGCAGCTCGCGCGGACGGCCCCGCAGCCCGGCCGCGCCCCGGCCAACCCGCATCTGCCGCAGACGATCCCGCTGCAAGGGCCGATCCCCATCGCGCCGCGCCCCGAACCCCTCCGGCCGCGCCGTCCCCTCCCGGCCCCGTTGGCGCTGCCCCGGCGCCCCTCCCCGAAAGGCCGGCCGTCGAACCGACGGCCGCAGGCTCCTGGTTCGCGGCCCTGCTGTTTTTACTGGTCCTGGTCTGCGGCGCGGCGCTGGCCGCCTTCACCTTCCTGCGCCCCTCCCTGCCGCCCGGCTGGCTGCCGTGATTTGGCGTCGGTCAGGCTGGAAAGCCTGACCGACGGAGAGCTTATTTGAGCGATTTCAGGAACGCGATCAGGTCGCGCAGCTCGTCCCGGTTCATTTTTCCCTCCAGCCCCTGCGGCATGATCGACTGCCGCCCCGGCGCGATCGAATCGACCGACGCCCGCGGCACGCGAACCTCGGCGCGCTCGGCCGTCTTGAGGTAAACCGCGTCGGCCGTCTCGCGGGCCAGCAGTCCCGTGAGCGTCCGGCCGTCCTTCGTCTGGACGATGTAGGTCTCGTAGCCGCGCACGAGGGTGGCGCTGGGGTAAACGACGGACTCCAGCAGGTCGGCGGGCGCCCGGATGGAGCCGATTTTGCTCAGTTCCGGGCCGACGCGGCCGCCCCGGCCGTTGACCGTGTGGCAGGCGGAGCAGGCGGTGCGGTTGCCGAAGAAGACGTTCCGCCCCCGGTCGGCGTCGCCGCCGTTCAGAAGCGTTTGCAACTCCGTAAGATGCTTTTTCTGTTCCTCGGCGCCCACGTCGATTTTCTTGAGCAGGCGTTCGGCCGCGTCGCGCACCTCGGCCGGGTAGCGGCGGACGGCGTCGCGCAGCGCCCCCGGCGACAGGCCGGCCAGCCCCGGCGAATGCTCCAGGTTGGTCACGAGCGCCTGGCCGGCGCGGGCGTCGCCGGACTGCCCGAACGCCGCCACGAGCCGGCCGGTTTCCAGCGGCCCCGCCCGGCCGACGCGGATCGCGAGCGATTGCAGCCGGGCGGCGTTCAACGGCGCCCGTCCCAGCACGTCGGCCGCCGCCAGCCGCAGCAACGGCGGCTGGTCCTCGGCCAGGCAGCTGCACAGGAACTGGAACGATTCCGGCCCCAATTGTTTCAATTGCGGCACGGCCGATGCGAGGGCGGCCACGCGCAGGTCCTTCGGCCGGTTCGGGTCGGCCGCCAGCTTCAGCAGCACCGGGGCGAACTCGGCGACCTTGCCGTCCCGCAGACATTCCACGGCCTGCCGCACGATCCGCTCGTCGCCGGAGTCGAGGCGCCAGCGCAGCTCCGCGACCCAGGTGGACGGCAGCCGGTCCAGCGGCACGCGCGGGATCGTCTCCAGCAACAGCAGGGCCAGGGCCGGCGAGGTCTTGTCGCGCCGCAGCGTGCGGGCCATGAGGTCCTGCACCTCCGGCTCGGTCCCGAAGGCGGACAACATGCCGCGCAATAGTTCTCGCCTTCCGGCGTCCGCATTATCTTCCTCCAGCCATCGGCGCAGCAGGCCGAGCGTTTCCTTGGCCCATCCGGGCCGCGCCTCGAAAACATCGACGGCCGCCCGCGCCGTGGCCGGGTCGGCGCTGGACAGCAACGGCGTCACTTCTTCACGGGTCAGGCCGCCGTTGTCCATTTGATCGAGCGCGATCAGCGCGCCGCGTTGCACGGCCGGCGAGGGGTCGGACAGGCCCCGGCGCGTGGCGTCCCGGTCGGCGATTCGGATCAGGGCGTAGATGAGGGCGTGTTCCAGCCAGCGGTCGGCGGCCCCGTCGCGCAGGGCGCCGAGAAGCGACGGGACCGTCTCCGGCTTGCCGATGCGGCCCAGCGCCGTGGCGGCCTGACGGCGCACGGCGAAGTCGGCGTGCGTCAACAGCTTTATCAGATCATTTAACGCGCCAACATCGCGGTGAAGGCCGGCGGAATGGATCGCGGCCAACCGCACGTCGAGGTCGGCGTCGGCCAGCGCCGGCCGCACCGCCTTGCGGGCCGCCGGGCCGTCGATGCGCGTCAGCGCCCGGACGGCGTTGAGCCGGACCTGGCGCGGCGCCCTGGCGTCGGCCACGCGCATCGCCAGAGGCGGCACGGAGTCGGCGCCTTTCTTCGCCAGCGCCTCCACGGCCCGGTCGCGCACGGCGAAGCGCGGGTCGTCCAACACTTTTATCAGGTCCGCTGTGTCCCATTTGTCCCAGGCGAGGCGGAGGCCGCGCGGGTCTTCGACCCTGGGCGCGTCCTTGCGGCGGACGCGGTAGACGCCGCCGGTGATGTGCGGCTTGGCCACCTGGGAGGTCGGACAGCCGATGCGGAACCAGCCGCCGGTGTCGATGACCAGCAGACTGCCGTCGGCGTCCTCGACCAGGCCGGTCGGGTGGAAATCGGGGTCGTCGCAGGTCAGGAAGTCCTCGGTGGTCACGCGGAAGCCGGCCCCGTCGCGTTCGATCCTGTGCCGCCGGACGCGGTGCGGGTTGAACTCGGCGGTGAAATAGCTGTCGCGGAAGCCTTCGCCGAAGGCCGTCCCGCGGTAGCGGATGAAGCTCGACACGGCCACCCAGCCGAGGTCGCCGGTCAGCGGCATCGGGTCGCCGGTGCGCTTGAACTCCGGATACACCGCCTCGTAATAGGGGTACATGGCCCCTTCCAGAGCGAACAGGATAGCGTCGTGGCGCGGGCGATTGAGGACGATGTTGGCGACGACGAGCGGTTCGCCGGCGGGGGTGAAGGCGACTTCGACGGGGTTGTCCATGCCGCCGCCGCAGACGCGCTCGGTCTGCGAGCCGTCGGGGCGGCAGCGGTAGACGGCGGCGGCGCGGCCCTTGAGGGCGAAGCCGTCGGGCGTCTTGATGTCGTGGCCGTTGCGGCCGTCGCAGAAATAGAGCATCCCGTCGGTTCCGAGTTTCGGGCCGTGCAGGTCGGCGGCGTTGCCTGTGGAGCCGAATGCGCCGACGATCTCCGTGCGCTTGCCGGCCGGGCCGTCGCCGTCGGCGCCGTCCAGCCGCCAGACGCTCGGGTAGGCGGTGGTGAACAGGGCGCCGTCGCGGCAGCAGGCGCCCTGCGGAAAGGTCATTTTGTCGGCGAAGACGGTCGCCTTGTCGAACTTGCCGTCGCCGTGCGTGTCTTCGAGGCGTTTGATGGAATTGGGCAGGCGCACCCGCAATTCCTCGGCCTTGAGGTTGAGGCCGGCGGACTCGGTGAGGAAAAGGCGGCCGCGCCGGTCGAAACAGCCGTTCATGGGGTGTTCGACGAGCGGCGGCCCGGCGACGCGCTCGACGACGAAGCCGTCGGGGACTTTGAGCACGCGGTCGGCGGCGGCCGGCGGCTCTGCGGCGTTGGCTTGCGGCGGCCCGCCGGACAGGAGACCGAGGGCGGCGACGGCGAGGGACGGCAGGAGCCAGCGGGTGCGCGACATGCGAGGGTCACTCCGGTTTGCGGGCGGGGCGGCGGAGGTCAGGATAACCTCCCGCCGATCGGATACCGCCCGTTCGTCCCGCGGCCAGCTTCACCGCGAAGTCAGACACAGGGCGACCGTCAGGTCGTACAGGTTCCGTTCGATCCGTTCGCCCAGCACGAAACGGTGGTTGCGGGGAAACTTGCCCGTGTGGTTGCATGACCACAAGATCAGGTCATATGTCTTCGTGATGACCACCAGTTCTTCGTGCCTTTTAAGATCGGCCACATCTCTCTATCAGATAGTTTACGGATGTACAAGTCGTTTTCATTTCTCGTCCCGTTTGGGGAGGGGGTAAAGCGGTAAAGCGGTCAAGGTGTAAAAGTCCTCGCCGGACGGAAACCGGAGTAGCCATCCCAGTCCGGAGGCACAATGCGCAAACGGTAGGCAGAGCGCACCATCGACGCATGAACGATGAACGAGCCGCCACGCAACAATTTTGCATTCGTATCTCTTATATCTTCTGTTCCTTTCCCATCTCCTCCTTTGTCCTCCTCGAAACCATCTTGGCACCACTCCCAAGCGTTCCCGTGCATGTCAAACAGCCCCAGGTCATTCGACTTCAGCGACCCCACGGGATGACTCTCGTCCAATGAGTTTCTGTTAAACCACGCATACTTGCCGAGCAGGTCGTCCGACTCGCCAAACGAGTACCCTGTCTCTGCACCGGCTCGACAGGCATACTCCCACTCCGCTTCCGTCGGCAAGCGATAGCCCGTTCGCAGCAAGTAATCCGGGACCGTCCTCATCCCAGCCGCATACTTGCCCTCCTTGTTCGGCAGATAGCACCACTCCTCCTTCGGTAGCCCCTCCTGCTCACTCAGCCAGTTGCAATACGCCTCCGCATCGTACCACGACAAATGGTTCACCGGGCAGTCGCCTGCGGAGGCGTCTGCCATCGTATATGGACGGTCCTTGCGAAACTGAAGAAACTGGTCGACCGTCACGTCCGTCGAGGCAATGGCAAAGCTGCGACCAATCCGCTGCCGATGACGCTCCTGCCCTTCACCCATCCAGAAATCGCCCGGCTTCGGAACCATCATCATCGTCTGCCCCTGCCGATTGAGATACCACTGCCGTTTCCCTTCCACCTTCCCGGTCGCCAACCCCTCGTCGATTCCCTTCAGTTCTCCTGACGCCTGCCACTGTCGCAGCAGCCATTCGGCGGCCCCGTGAATCCCCGGATCAGGGTCGTCCCCGTACAGTCGCAGCAACCGGGGCAGGAGGTTTCGTCGCTCGGCCAAGGGAAAACGATCCAGGCCAAACTCTCCCAGGCTCAACAGGATGGCCCGCCTCACCGATACCTCCTGCTCCTCCTCCAGACGGGCCGTCAGCACTTTGGGATCGACTCCGCCCGGAGCCAACCGCTCGATCAGATAGCTCCGCAACGTCGGGTCGGGGCCGTGCTTCAACAGCGGCCACACTTTCTCGCCCTTGCCCATCGCCAGGAGGGCCATGCCGATGCTGGCCTGTTTCTTTGCCAGAGCAACCTTGGCGTCTACGGGAGCATCGGGGGCGCTTCTTTCATCCAACCGCTTCTCCAGCCGGGCATAGGCATCGGGCGTGTCGGCGGCGTAGGTGCCATAGAGGCTGGCGATCAAACCTCGTTCCGCGACACTGCGGTTCTCGTCCACAAGAAAGTCGGCCAACGGCGGGAGCAACCAGCGCCCAACGCCCTTCAAGGCGTCGGTCCATTGTGCAAGGACAAACGGCTTCTGGATGACCAGCGTTGCCGCCACGTTGCCGCCGACTTTTTCCCAGCGAGGGTCGTCTGGGGTAAATGTCGCCAGCGCACAGGCCGCACGGAACCGCTGGTCCTGATCCTGCTTCGGATTGTCCAGAAGCGTCCACAAGCGCTCCGTGAGGTCTTGCTTGTGGCTCGACAACGCCTCTCGAATCACGACGACTTCCTGCGGCTGCCCCTGGAGCAACC
Source organism: uncultured Planctomycetaceae bacterium (assembly GCA_963813925.1). Taxonomy (GTDB): domain Bacteria; phylum Planctomycetota; class Planctomycetia; order Gemmatales; family Gemmataceae; genus UBA4732. The sequence goes on along the minus strand of CAWFBG010000010.1, from coordinate 29,973 downwards.
GACCGTACAGGTACTCCACTTGCCCGGAGTCCACCGGCAACAGGGCGAGGCTGGCGTGCAGTTGTTTGGCACGGTCGTTGTCCTTCTCCGCCTTGTCGATCTCCTGCCGCAGCAGCGGATCGACCCATGTTCGATACTCGGACATCTCACCGATAATGGCTGGCACTTGAGCAGTGTCCGCATTCAGAACCGCTTGCACCAACCCGGCAGCGCGAGTCGCCTTTTGCTGTTCGACGACCTGTTGACGAATCGCCAGGCCGGTACACGTCGCTACCGCCAGCAGCACGCCGAGGGTCGCCGCCCGCAGCGCATGGTAACGGGTCGCCCGGCCCATCATCTTCCGCTGCGGCGGCGTCCAGTCCCTCTTACGGGTCAGCAACCGGATGTTCAGCCACTCCCACCACGCGGGTAATTGGCGATTGGCTGGGAAAGCATTCCATTGTGCCGCCAAGCCCTCCAGCCGAAGCTCTGCCCGACCGCGCATCGTCTGCCTCTGCTTGCGGGTGAGCCAGTCTCGCAGCGACGGAACGAGGTAGTCGTGGGTCAGTTGGTAGAAGCGGGTGTAGCCGCATTCGCCAGAATGCGGGTTGGCAGCGACGTCTGGGTTTTCCCGCGTTCTGGCGAACGCGGCTACAGCGTCTTGTTCCCCTTCCGGGTCGGTCGGCGTGATGAGCCGGATTTCGCCGTCGAGAATGCGAATCAGGTCGTCGAAGTCCCTGGGGCGGTTGGCGTAGCCCGACGCCTGGAGCAATTCGGCGTGGGAGCGCATGTGGCCCTTGATGTCGGCGCCCGATTCGGGTAGCAGGGATTTCAGACACCGCCCTGGCCGCCTTCTGGTGGTAGCGGTGTTCCGGCGGGGCGGTAGCGGCGCTGAACGTCTCCTCCAGGAACGCGACGCCAACGCCCTCGGCGCCGCCCACGGCCTTGAGCGTGGCAGGCGTCCAGGCTTTGCCCTTCATCATCTCGGAGAAGAGGGCCAACCGTACCGAGATGACTTTGCCTTCCTGGGACAAACCGGACACGGCCTGTTCCAGAAACTGCTTCTGGTCCGTGCTTTCCTCGCCGGGACCGTCCGGCAACGCGCCGAAGGCCCGGCCAAACGCCGCCAGCACCTTCTCGGCGTGGCGAATCGGGAACAGATCGACGGCGGCGGAGTTCTGAGCTTCGACGAGCCGAACTTCCAAGTCCCGCATGAAGCGGGTTGCCGCCATCCAGAAATCGTCCCGCACCATCACGACGCACTGCACCCGGCCGCCGTCGCACTGCCGCAAGGCTTGCACCAGTTCCGTATTCTGCTCCTCTTTCTTGGCGTGGAGCCACTGCTCGAACTGGTCGAGGACGATGAGCACCTTCTTGCCCACGGGGACGCCCTGCCCAAGCCGCAACGCCGCCAGCGTCTCTTTCAGGCCCAGGTTGCCGGACAAGGCCGGACAGCGCTTGCGCAGACCGTTCAGCAGGCGCGTTTCCGTTTCTTCGGCCGTGGCCTCGACGTAAACGGCGATCACGCTTGTCGGACAGACGAGGCAGCAACCCCGCCTTGACCAGGGACGATTTGCCGCAGCCCGACGGCCCGTAGATCAGGCCCACCGTGAAGGCGTCGTCGGCGTCCGTCTCCTCGATCCGGGTCTTCCAGAAGCGGATGCTGTCGGGCAGTCCGTCCCGGTCCCGCGGCCCCGGCAGCAATTCGAGGAAGAAGTCGGCGTCATGGGCGTCGAAGGACCGCAACCCTTTGGGCACGATTTTGATGGGCCGCTGGTCGGAAGGGGTCGGTGCCGGGCTGGGCATTGGCGTGGCAACCCCTGACTCGTGCTCCGCCCGGCCCGTCACGGCCGACTTCTCCTCCACCGACGCCCCCGCCAGAAAGTGCCGCAAGTCGTCGGCCATGTCCTTGGCCGTCGTGTACCGCTCCGAGGCCCGCTTCGACAGGGCTTTCAGGCAGATGCGCTCCAGTTCCTTCGGGATCGTGTCGTCCCATTGCCGGGGCGGACGAGCTTCCCGTGTCGTGACCTGCTCCATCAGTTCCGCATGTGAGTCCGCCTGAAATGGTCGCCGCCCAGTCAGCAGTTCGTACAGCACCACGCCCAGGCTGAAAATGTCCGAGCGGCCATCGACCCGGTGCCCCTCGCCGCGAGCCTGCTCTGGACTCATGTAGGCAGGGGTCCCGGCGTAGCGCGGCCCCTTGCCGACGTCCTGCTCCCGCAAGGCCAGCCCGAAATCGGCCACGAACGGCTTGCCGCTTTTGTCCAGCAGGATGTTGCCCGGCTTGACGTCCCGATGCACCAGCCCTTGCTCGTGGGCGTGGTGCAGCGCTTCCGCCACGGTCGCCGTCACTTCCACCGCCTCGTGCAGCGACGGCCGGGAGTGCTTGAGCCGGGCGGCGAGGTCCATGCCGTCGATGTATTTCGAGACGACGTAACAGGGGAACTGGTCGTCGCCGCCCACGTCGTAGACCGGCACGATGTCGGGGTGGTCGAGGTTGGCGACGGTGCGGGCCTCGGCCAGATACGCCGCGGCGTCGCCCGCCTGAGCCACCAGCCGGGCGTGGGGCGTCTTGATCGCCACCGGGCGGCCCAGTTGTTCGTCGTGGGCGAGGTAGACCCGGCCGAAGCCGCCCTCGCCGAGGATCCGCCCGACGCGGTAGCGACCGACGCGCGCCGGCGGCAAGGCGGCGCGGGCCGGTGCGGGGGCGACGAGCCGCCTGTCACCCTCCGGCGCGGTCCGCGAAATCGGATCGGGGTGTTCGCTCATGGGGCCACCGGGGCTGAAACCAACGTTGCCTTTTCCCCGGCCGATTATAGCACACCGGGGACCCATTGCCATGAGTCTCTCACGGCAGGGTAGCCGCCCCGCCTTGACGCCCGCCGCCGCCGACCGTTACCCTTACCCCATCGCGGACCCCGGAGGAAGCGGCGATGCGCGTCGGCGTTTTCGGCGGCACCTTTGACCCCGTTCACTTCGGCCACCTCATCCTGGCCGAGCAGTGCCGCGAACAGGGGCGGCTCGACGAAGTGCTGTTCGTCCCGGCGCCGCGGCCGCCGCACAAGCCGCAACCGGTCGCCCGCTTCGACCAGCGCGTCGAGATGCTGGCCCTCGCCCTGGCCGGCAACCCGGTTTTTCGTATTGATGAGATCGAAAAAGACCGCGAAGGCCCCAGCTACACCGCCGATACGCTCGCCGAGCTGCGGCGGCGGCGGCCCGGCGACGACTTCTGGCTGCTCGTCGGCTCCGACGTCGTCGGCGACCTGCACCTGTGGTACGAGCCGCGGCGGCTGCTGGAAACGGCCGGCCTTCTCGTCATGGACCGGCCCGGCAGCCCCGCCCCCGACGGCCGGGAACTCGGCGCCCGCCTCGGCCTGCCGGCCGACCGACCGCCGCGCCTGGTGGTCGTCGAGGCCCCGCGGATCGACATCGCCAGCCGCGACCTGCGCCGCCGCGCCGCCGAAGGACACAGCCTCCGTTACCTCCTGCCGCGGGCCGTCGAGTGCTACGTCCACGACCGGCGGCTGTACCAGGCGGCTTCCGAGCCGGAAGCGTAAGAGCTACCGGACAAAACCTACACTAACCCGAAGCGCAAGCGAGGGAGTAGGTTCGGAACCTTCGCCCTCGCTTGCGCTTCGGGTTAGTGTGCCCCCGAGCCTTCGACGTTTTGTCTGCCAGCCCTAAGCGACGGAGAAAAACCGTCGTTCACGCTTCCGGCTCGGACGGCCGGCGACGCCTTCCATCGACTTCCCCCGGACGTTCCGCGATAATGACCTCCTATCGGCCCAACGTTATTTCTCCTTTACGCATCCGGGGAAACCCATGTCCGACGCCGCGACGCCCCCGGCCCGGCCCGCGACCGGGCGGTCGTATCCTATTCTCGAGGCGCTGCTGCGGTTGTGCGCGGCCGAGGATCCCCGGCCGTGGTATCCGCGCGCCTGGTCGCGGTCGGCCGGCATGTCCCAGGAGAGGATCTATTACTACCTGGAAAACCTCTGGCTGGACGGCCTGGTGCAGAAGGCGGAGGGGACGCCGGAGACCGGCCCCGGAATGACGCTGACGCCGCTCGGCCGCGAAGTGCTGGACGACCCGGCGGCGCTGCGACGACTGGGGGAAGGCCGGGCCGTCAAGCCCGGCGACCAGGGAGGCGTGGTGCGCGAGGCCATCCGGCGGCAGACGCGGCCGACGGTCACGCTGGGCCTGGTCGCCGTCAACGCGGCGGCGTTCCTCTACACCGCGTACCTCGCTTCACGGATGGGAATTCTATGGGATTTCGTCGGGCTGTCGCCGTTCGGCGGCGGCAACCCGGCCGTCACCGACGTCGTCGTGCAGGCCGGCGGCGTCTACGGCGTGGGTTGGCTGGACGGCCAGTGGTGGCGGCTGCTCACGTCCTGCTTCATCCACATCGGCCTGCTGCACATCCTCGCCAACATGTACGTCCTCTACCGAATCGGCGGCGAAGTCGAACGGTGGTGGGGGTCGGTGCGCTACCTGGTCATCTACCTGTTCGCCGGCCTGGGCGGCAGCGTCCTGGCGCTGGCGCTGGAGCCGCGGGTCGTCATGGCCGGCGCGTCGGGGGCGATCTGCGGCGTCCTCGGGGCGGCGGCCGTGTGGGCGCTGTGCAACGGCCGACACCTGCCGCGCTCGCTCGCCCGCCAGATTCGCAACAATATGGTCATCAATGCGGTGCTGATCACGTTTATCAGCCTGATGCCGGGCGTCAGCTGGCAGGGCCACCTCGGCGGCGCCGTGCTCGGGGCGGCCGTGGCGCTGGTGATGCAGGTGCAGCGCTTCGGGCCGGCGCCGTGGCGGTGGGCGGCGCTGGCGGCGCTGGTCCCGCTGCCGTGGCTGGGGTACAAGTTTATCCGCTACGAAATGGCGACCAATCCGGCGTGGGTCCCGGTGATTCAGAGGGCCAACGGGCAGGCCGACGAGGAGGAGAAAGAGCGAAAGGCCTTTCAGGACGCTTTCGTGAAGCGGGTCAACAAGGAGACGAACCGGGCGTACAATGTCTTCCTTAATGAGGGCGGCGTCCTCGACCTTGCGCCGGCCGAACGCAAGCCGGCGGACGTGGACCGGGTGAAAGCGCATCTCACCGAACAGCGCGACGACGTCAAGCAACTGGCCGCCGACCTCTCGGCGGCCGGCCCGTACAAGGACGAATTCGTCGAAAACGCCCGCAAGGCCGCCATTCAATACGTGCAGTCCCTGAACGACCTGCTCACCACGGCGGAGAAGCGTTTGCGCGAGGGCGAGGAGTGGACGGACGCGGACCAATCGAAGACCCAAAAAGTGGAGGACGCGGCCCAAGCCTGGTTCAAGCTGCTGAAATAAGCTTCATCCCTGGTCCGTATTGCGGCCCCGGTCAGGTGCGGCGTTTCGCTCCGCCGGAGGACGCCGACATCCTACCTACCGTTCGGTCTCCCGCAGCCGTACAATCAACAAACGACGTTGATGAACGTCCCTGAGCCTCCGGGCGACCGCCCGTTAAAATCGATGCTGGTACGGGCCAGAAGGAGTGACGTCATGCCTACTGAGATGCTCGACCGACTACAGGAGGACAAACTCCAGGGGCTGGAGGCCCTCATTGATTCCTACGAAACCGCCGCCGTTACCGGCGGCGGGGAAGAGGAGGCCGCCGCTATCGCCGATTTCTTCGTCGATGAGGGGATCGGGGTGAGGCAGAGTTCCCTGCGCCTCTGGGACTACCACTGGACCAGGGCGCTCGCGGGGAAAATACCGGATCGGCGGGAACACGGGGCGAAACTCCTATCTCTGTTGGAGCGCGGCGGGCGCGTCATTCGTCGCGGTGCGGCGATTGCCCGAGCCTACGCCGATTTGTCCGGCCGCGCGGTCGCCCGATTGGCCCAGTTTGAGGAACAGAGCAAGGCGTTCCCCCTATGGGTTAAGGAGTGTGGCGCCCGTTGGGAAATGCTGGGCCGGCCCCACAAGCCTCTCAACAGGGAGCGGATCGCCGAGTCGCGGGCGGCCTACGAGCGAGGCGAGGGCGAACCCGTCTCCGATGTCATCGCCCGGTTGGAGCAAGGCGGCCCGTTGGTCAAGGAATAGGCTCATGCGTAGTCTCATCATCTGGCCGGGCGTCAGCCGGCGGATCGGGGCGTGCGGCCTGACGCATGAAGGCTTGCCGGTGTTCCTGAATGGTTTGCGCTCCGACCTGGAGAACCACTATCCGATTTACCGCGTTCGTCGCGATGAGGAAGAGCCTCGGTTCTTCCACTATCTCGTCGCCTTTGCCGACGGCGGCTTGATGCACGAGTTCGATTTCGTCATCGACGACTCCACTTCGCCGGACCACCTGTTTATCGAGGACTTTGAGCACGATTCGAGTCCGGTCTGACACCGCCGCGCCGGGCTAGGTTTTGTTTCCTCCCGGCCCTCTTGGCTCCCGCGGACGCCCTGGGGCCGAGACGGCGCCTTCATCCCACGGACGCCGGCTGCCGCGCCGGCAGCCGTTCCAGCCACGTCCGCACCTCCTGGATGATCGGGTCGGGCGTCGAGGTGCCGGCCGTGAGGCCCACCAGCTCATACCCCTCGAACCACTCCGGCCGCAGTTCCGCGGCGTCGGCGACCAGGTGCGCCGGCCGGCCGAGGCTTCGCGCCAATTCCGCCAGCTTCCGGCTGTTGTTGCTCTCGGGGCCGCCGACCACCACGACCACGTCCGTCTCCGCGGCCAGGCGGCGCAACGCCCGTTGACGGTCCTTCGTCGGCTGACAGACGGTGTCGATGAAGCGAACGCCCGCCTCCGGAAATCGCGCCCGCAGCGCCTCCACCAACTCCAGTACCTTCTCCAGGGGCTGCGTCGTCTGGGCCACGACGCCGAGGCGGGCCGTCGGCTCGCGCGTCAGCCGCCCCTCCAGTTGATTCAGATCGCTTTCGTCCTGAATGATCGTGAACTCGTCCAGGTCGCCGACCAGGCCGCGGACCTCGACGTGTCTCGGCTGGCCGATGACAACCGGGTGTCGCCCTTCCGCGACCAGCTTCTGGAGCGCCAGGTGGACGCGCGTCACTAGCGGACAGGTGGCGTCGTGGACCTGCAGCCCCTGTTCACGAAGCTCCAGTTTCACGCGGTCGGCCGTGCCGTGGGCCGTCAGCAGCACGGCTTCCGTCCGCACCTCCTCGCGGCGGCCGACGCGCACGGCGCCGGCCGCGTCCATCCGCGCCACCACGTCGGGGTTGTGGACGAGGTCGCCGAGGATGGTCAGCGGCCCGCGGCGCGTCAGACCCAACGCCAGGTCCACGGCGTCGCGCACCCCGAAACACATGCCGTAATGCTCGGCCATGCGGACTTGCATGGGTATGGTCCTCTCTTCCCGTATAACCGTCTGTCCCTGCTTCCGATTAACGTGGGGCGTCGCGGTCAGGCCGGCGGCTGGCCGCGGCCCTGGCGGACGATGGCTTCGAGCCGGTCGAGGTAGCGGGCGAACGCCTGCCGGCCGGCGCGGGTGAGCTGACAGCCCGTCTGCGGCCGGCGGCCGACGAACTGCTTGTCGATGGCGACGTAGCCTTTCTCCTCCAATTTCTGGAGGTGAACGCTGAGATTGCCGTCGGTCATTTCCAGGGCGTCGCGCAGCTCGGTGAAGGTCAGGCGCACGGCCGCGGCCAGCACCGAGACGATGGCCAGGCGGCCGCGCTCGTACAGCACCGGGTCGAGGTCTTCGAGGAGCCGTTTGAAGGCGTTCAAGACGTCCGGCCTTTCCCTAGGCCACGGAGCGGTGCAGGCGGAGACCCGCCTCGCGCCGCTCGCGGATCAGGAGGTAGACGCCCAGGACGATATGCCCCAGGCCGAACACCAGCCCCATCATCGGCACGGCCCAACCCGGCCCCAGCCACAGCGTCAGCGCGCCCAGCGGCAGGAAGGCCACGCCCAGCCAGCGGATCGAGCGCGGGGCGTAGGCGGCCGTGGCCAAGGCCCCCTGTCCGTAACACAACATCCACACGCCCGGCAGCCACAGGTGTTTGCCCTCGTGGAAGAAGAACCCCGTCAGCGCCAGGGCCGCGAAGATCGACGGCGCCAGGGCCAGCAGCACCGCCCGCGCCTGCCGCGACCAGACGCGCTCGCCCTGCTCCCGGCCGCGCGTCGCCGTGCCCATGAACGTCGCCAGCAGCGAGCCGAGGAACACCAGCGACCAGACGCATCCGAAATGTACCGGATTGGCCGCGTCCAGGAACAGAAACAACAGCGCCCCGACGCCGGCCATGCAGCCGGCCGCCAGCCCCGCCCGCGCGGTCAGCAGCTGGTACTGGCAGGTGCGCTCCATGAGCGAACGGATCACTTCCAGCGTGTGGGCCGCCTGACGGGCGTCCATGATGGTCCTCTCCGCAAACTCGTTTGTGACGCAAAGTAATTTAGCCGCGCCCGGCCGAAGGGTCAAGGCGAATCCCGTCATTCCCGCGCCGGCAACGAGTTGAGTCGCGAGGAATTTTCCGCCGAGCCGCCGGCCTTCAGCGCCTGTTCCACCGCCGCGCACACCGAATCGCCGAGGCCGCGCTGGCAGATCGCGTACAGGTCGTGGCGGCAGACCTGGAACGCGGCCACGACGTGCGGGTCCCATTGCGTCGCCGCCCCCTCGCGCATCGTCTCCTCGACGCGGGAGGGGGGTAGGGCGTTGCGGTACGGCCGGGCGTGCAGCATGGCGTCGCAGGAGTCGGCCACGGCCAGGATGCGGGCCTGGAGCGGAATGGCTTCGCCGGCAAGGCCGTCCGGGTAGCCGCGGCCGTCCCAGCGCTCGTGGTGGTTGCGCACGCCCGGCCGCAAGTGCAGCAGCGGCTTGACGTGGCCCACCAGCCGGTCGCCGATGACCGGATGTTCCTGGATGTGGGCGAGTTCCGCCGGCGTCAGCGGGCCGGGCTTTTGCAGCACGTCGTCGCGGACGCCGATCTTGCCGATGTCGTGCAGGAGGCCGGCCAAATACAGGTCGCTTTGCACCGCCGCCGGCAGGTCCAGCTGCCGCGCCAATCGCACCGCCATGCGGGCCACGCGCTCGCTGTGGCCCCAGGTGTAGGGGTCCTTGGCGTCGATGGCGGCCGTCAGGCAGCGGACCAGGCCGAACAGCGAATCCTTGAGCTTTTCGTAGACCTGGGCCTGCTGGCGGTGGTTGAGCAGCTGTCGCCGGGCCAGCAGCATCACCTTGAGGTCCGTCGGCCCGAACAGCCGGCGCGGGTGGAAGCTCAGGGCCGTCAGCCAGTTGCCGCGCGACTTGCTGAGGCGGACCAGGGCGGCGCTGCACGGCCACGGCGAAACCGGCTTGGCGCCGGGGTCGAGGAACGAGCGCAACAGCTGGCCCTGGGCGGCCGCCGGCTCGGCCAGGACGCGGCCCATGAAGTCCTGGCGCCAGGCCGTCGGCAGGCCGTCGGCGCCGGCGCCCTCCGGGGCGTCGCCCGTGGCGCCGGGGTGCCAGAACACGGCGTCGGCACCGAGCGCCTCGCGCACCGAGGAAAGGATAAGCCGGATCTGCTGCGACGCCTGTTCGGCGTACTGCAGTTCCTGGCCGAAGCGCTCCAGCACGTCCAGGGCCGCTTCCGCGGCCGGCCCCTCGTTCGACACGCCCCGCCTCCTCTCGTGAAAGGTGGAGGGTGGAGGGTGGAGGGAGAAGACGCGCGAGTTTTGTCTTCTCCCTCCACCCTCCACCCTCCACCCGCTATCGTCCGCCCAGTTGCAGCAGCCCCGCTGTCTTCTTGAGGTCGTTGAACCGTGGGTCGGTTCGCAGCGTCGCCAGGTCACTGTCCTGGCGCAGCTGGTCCCAGCCCTGTCCCTTTTGCAGCGCCTGGCACAGCAGCCGGAACGCCTCCGCGCGGTCGGCCTCGCGGTCGCGCCCGACAGGGCGTAGACCGAGGCGGCCTGGTAAAGCGTCTCGCCGCTGCCGGGGTTGAGTTCGAGCGCCTTCCGGGCGTCGGCCACGGCCTCGTCGCGCATCCCCAGCCGCGCCCGCACCACGGCCCGCGCCCCCGCGCCCGCGCGAACGCCGGGTACAATTCCAACAGCCGGTCCAGTGGCGCCAGCGCCTCGCGGTTGCGGCCCAGCTGCTCCGCCAACACCGACGCCTGATCCTGCAAGGCCGGCACGGAATTGGGGTTCAGCTGCACCGCCCGCGTGAAATCGTCCAGCGCCGCCTTCATGTCGCCGTTCGCCGCGCGGGCCAGGCCGCGCGCCACGAAACCCTTCTCGTCCGTCGGCGTCAGCCGCAGCAAGTGGTCCAAATCGCGCCGGGCCGAAATGTCGTGCCCCAGCCGCCGGTGGACCTGCATCCGCAAGTAGTAAAGCATCACGGCCGTCGAACCGAGTTCCTCCGCCCGGTTGAGGTCGTCCAGGGCGTCCTGCTCGCGTCCGAGGCCGTCGCGCGCCTGGCCGCGATCGATGTAGTATTCGGCCTGGTTGGGGCGAAGTTCCAGGGCGCGGGTGAGGTCGGCCTCGGCCTCGGCGTACTGGCCGCGGCGCAGACGGACGCGGCCGCGGTTGGCGTAGGCGCCGTGGAAGTCCGGCCGCAGGGCGATGCAGGCGCTGTAGCAGCCGATCGCGTCGGTCTCCTGGCCGAGACGGTCGATGAAGCCGTCCAGGCAGCAGTTGCCCATCAGGAACTGCACGGCGAAGTTGGCCGGCTCCTTGACGGCCACCGCCCGCAACCGCTCCGCCGCGTCCGCCAGCCGGCCGCGCCCGCCTGCTCCCTGGCCAGCAAATATTCGTCCCAGTCGTCGCGCACCGGCGTCGCCTCGGCCCGTTCGCGCTCACGCCGCGCCTCGCCGTCGTGACCCGCCAGCGCCTCCAGCCGCGCCCGCTGCGCCCACAAGGCCCGCGGCGTCTGACCCTCCGGATAACACTTTTCCGCGAGCCGGTTCATCCGCAACGCCTCGTCGAGGTCGTCTCGCAGCTTCGGGTCGTCGGCGGCCCGGCCGTCCGCACGCGCGGCGGGGGCGGCCAGCAGCACCAGCAGTTCGCCGACTTCCGCCTGCAAGCGATCCTTTTCCTCTGCGGGCAGACGGCGCACCGAAGATTGCTCGCGCCAGTGGTCGTCGGCGGATGCCCGGTAGCGGTCGAGGGCGCGGCGGGCGACCTCGCGGCCCTCGCTCAGCTGGTCCACGTCGGCGGCGCGGGCGCCGAGCAGCAGCCGGGCCGTATTGAGGTCGTCGTGGAAGCCGTTTAGCCGGGCGGTCGCATCGTACTTCGCCACCTGCTCGCCGCGCCAGAACAGCCCCGCCGTCAGCAGCGCCAGCAGCACCGCCGCCGCGATCCCGACGCGCGAGGCGCTGACCGCCCGCGGGTTGCGCTTCAGCCACTTGGCGACGCGCTCGCGCGGCGACGGGTCGGCGGCGTAGCGCAACGGCTGGTGGAGCCGTTGGCGGTCGAGGTCTTCCTGGAGTTCGCGGGCGGTCTGGTAGCGGCGGGCGGGGTCCGGCGCCAGGCAGCGGCGCAGGATCGAATCGACGGCGGGCGTGGCGCCGGGGTTCAGCGACCGCACCGACGGCGGCGGCCGCAGCCGATCCTGGATCATTAACGGGAGGACGCTTTCGAGCGGGCCGCCGGGCTTCTCGAACGGGCAGCGGCCGGTCAGCAGCTCATAAAGGAGGACGCCGAGCGAATAGAGGTCGCTTCGGGCGTCCACGACGGCCGGCCGGCCCTGGTAGGCGGTCAGGTGTTCCGGGGCCATGTAGGGTAGCGTTCCGCCGACGTGGGCGCCGGCGGCGCCGGCCGCCTGAATGTCTTCGGAGAGGTTGAAGTCCAGCAGCATCGGCTGGCCTTCGTCGGTCAGCAGCACGTTGGCCGGCTTGAGGTCGCGGTGGAGCACGCCGCGGTCGTGGGCGTGGGCCAGGCCCTCGGCCAGCCGGCCGCCGATCCAGAGCACGGCCTCGACGTAGGTGAGGCCTTCCAACATGCGCAGCGTCGTGAGCGTGGCGGGGCCGTCGGCCGCCGGTTCGGGCCGGCCTTCGACGATTCGGGACGGCGCGACGGGGGCGGCCGGCGCGACGGCCGGCCTGACGCCGCTCCGATTTCGACGACTATTAAGAGTGCTTACTAAACCTTTGCCGGAGGCGGGCAGCGTCTGGCGTTGGCCGAGGTCGGCGAGGACGCCGGCCAACGTGGTCGCGCCGAAGTAGGGCATGCAGACGGCTTGCAGGTCGCCGGCCCGGTGGAAGGAGTAGACGGGGACGATGTAGGTGTGTTGCAGGCGGGCGAGTTTCTGCGACTCGGCGAAGCAGCCGGTGGACACCTTGAGGGCCACGGGCCGGTCGGCGAGGTCGCCCTGGCGCGCCAGGTAGACGCGGCCGAAGGCGCCGCTGCCGAGTTCGCCGATGAGCCGGAAGCCGGCGAAGTCGTCGCCGACCTTCGGCAGGGCGGTCAGGCCGTCGGTCAGTCGGCGCAGCGCCTCGGAGTCGCAGGAATAGGGTTCGTGGAACAGGCGGACGGCTTGGTCGTCGCGGCGCGACTCGCCCCACGACTCGGCGCCGGAGCCCTGCTCCCGAGGCAACACCCCGACGGCCGGGGCGGCGGCCGAACCGGGTGCACTCGTACTCCAGTCCCATGCCGGTTTGTGTTTGGTCACCTGCGCCAACACCTCATTTTGAAGTGCGTCGGCCCCGCGACGCAACGGGCCGAAGGACGATACGCGCGTTTGGGCGGGTTATGGGGACTGTGCGCAGGGAACCTTAGCTCGAAAACGGGAAGGGGGCAAACGACTGAAGACAAGGAGACAAGGAGACAAGGAGACAAGGAGACAAGGAGACAAGGAGACAAGGAGACAAGGAGACAAGGAGACAAGGAGACAAGGAGACAAGGAGAAGGAAGGGCTATTTTGAAAGGATCCACGTCTCGGGGTGGTTCCGCATCGCGACGAGCATTCGGATAACTTCGTCGTATGTGTGGAAGAGCGCGACGGCGTTATCGCGGTCCAGGTAGCCGCATCGGACGGCGAACTCAATCCATACTTGAGTTTCCGCGGCTTCGCTTTCCGAGTCGCTGAGTTTGCTGATAAACGCCGCCTCGTAGCGACGCTTTCTCCAGGCCTCCGCCAGGTTCGCGCAGATCGACCGGGAGGAGCGACGCACCTGATCGCGGAGGGAGTACGTTTCTTCCTTCGGGAGTCCTTTCGACCACTCGAACAGGCTCATCGCGGCCTCAAACGCCTTACGGTATACTTGTAGATCGCAATGTACCTCCACCTTTTCGCTCATCGGGCTTGTCTCCTTGTCTCCTTGTCTCCTTGTCTCCTTGTCTCCTTGTCTACAACGCCGCCCCGCGGACCTTTTCCACCAACTCTTGCGGCCGATACGGCTTTTGCAAAAATCCGGTCAAGAGGTCGGCCGAAATGCGGCTGGGTCGCCTGCTTTTCGCTGAAGCCGCTGGACAGGATCACCCGCACGCCGGGATGCAGCCGGCGCAGCTCCCGCAGAACCTCCTCGCCGTTGAGGTGCGGCATCGTCAGGTCCAGCACGACCACGCGCACGTCGGCGGCGCGGTCGCGGAACACCTCCAGCGCCTCGCGGCCGTCGGCCGCCGTGAACACCCGGAAGCCCGCCAGCCGCAACGCCCGCTCGGCCAGGTCGCGCAAGGCCGGCTCGTCGTCCACGAACAACACGCCGCCGCCCGTCGCCGCCGCGGCCTCCGTCGGCGCCGGCGCCGCCCCCTTCTCCGCCTTCGCCTCGTCGGCCGGCGGGAACAGGACGCGCACCGTCGTGCCGAGGCCCGGTTCGCTGGTCAGGTGGATGGTGCCGTGGTGGCCGCGGACGATGCCCAGCACCGCCGCCAGCCCCAGGCCGCGGCCGGTGAACTTGGTCGTGAAGAACGGCTCGAAGACGCGCCGCCGCATTTCCTCGTCCATGCCGCAGCCGGTGTCGGCCACCTCCATGAACAGATATTCACCCTCCGGAAAGTCGTCGTCGATGGTCGTGTGACGCAGGTAGTCGCGGTCGCAATAGGCCCGGCCGGTTCGCACCGTGACGGCCCCTTCGCGGCCGTCCAGCGCCTCGGAGGCGTTGAGCGCCAGGTTCAGGAGCAGCTGGCGGATTTGCGAGGCGTCGGCCAGGACGGGCGGCAGGTCGTCGGCCAGCTCCAGCGACAACACGGCCTTGCGCGAGACCGAAGTCTGGAGCAGGGCGCCGAGGTCGCGCACCGCCCGCGACAGGTCCACCAGACCGACCACGAAGCGACCGCGGCCGGAGTAGGCCAGCATCTGCCGGCACAGTTCGGCGGCCCGCTGGGCCGACTCGACGGCCCGCTCGAGGTAGACGCGCAGGGTCGCGTCGTCGGGGGGCTGCTGAAGCGCCAGCGAAACGTAGCCGATGACGCCGGTGAGCAGGTTGTTGAAGTCGTGGGCGACGCCGCCGGCCAGCACGCCCAGGCTCTCCAGCTTCTGCGCCTCCTGGAGCTTCCGCTCCAGCCGTCTCCGCTCTTCCTCGCCCTCTTTACGATCCGTGATATTCTTGACCGTCCCGACGTAGCCGAGCAGTTCGCCTCCGGCGCCCCGAAGCGGCCCGGCCAGGGCCTCCACCCAGCGCACTTCCCCCTGGGGGGTCAGGATTCGGTGTTCCCGCTTCCAATCGCCCCCCGCCGCCGTCACGCGCTTCCAGTCGGCCAGGAGGGCGTCGCGGTCCTCGGGATGGATCGCCCGCACCCAACCCTCGCCCCGCGCCTGTTCGGCGGTCATGCCGGCCAGGGACAGCCAACGCGGGTTGTGATAGACCGTCCGCCCCTCGGCGTCGGTCAGGAACATGCCGATCGGCGCCTGCTCGCAGAGCACGCGGAAACGCTCGTCCCCGAGCCGAAGCAACGGATCGATCGCGGCGGCGCCTTCCGGGGTTCCTTCCGTCGGGGATTCGCTCATAGGCTGCCGCGGCGCGAGTCAAAGAATGGCGTAAGGGGCGACGGCATTTGCCGCCCTCTCCGTGCGGGCTTATTCTGCGTCCCGGCCGCCGCCCCGTCCATCCTCGAATGCCGATATTCTTCCACATTCTTGCAAAATTGGACTGCCCAGACGTCCAGGCGACCGGGTAGAATCGGCCGGCGTGAACCTGTACGAATGCACACTATTGGCCCTCGACCCCTCGGCGATCCTGGGCGCCCGCGGCCTGGCGCCGGACCCGTGGCAGCGCGACTTTCTGTTCGCCCGCGACCGGCAGGTTCTGCTCAATTGCAGCCGGCAGAGCGGCAAATCGACCGTGGTGAGCGCCCTGGCGCTGCACGCGGCCCTGTTCACGCCGGGCGGGTTGGTGCTGCTGTTGTCGCCGTCGCAGCGGCAGAGCGCGGAGATCTTCCGCAAGGTCCACGACGCCTACGTGGCGTTGAACCGGCCGATCCCGGCCACTTACGAGAGCCAGCTGCGGCTGGAGCTGGCCAACGGCGCCCGCGTGCTGTGCCTGCCCGGCCGCGAGGAGACGATCCGCTCGTTCGGCGGCGTGACGCTCTTGGTGCTGGACGAGGCGGCGCGCATCCCGGATCGGTTGTATCGCAGCGTGCGGCCGATGCTGGCGGTGTCGCGCGGCCGGCTGGTGGCGCTGAGCACGCCGTTCGGCCAGCGCGGCTGGTTCTACGACGAATGGAACGGCGACGGGCCGTGGAAGCGCGTGAAGGTGACGTGGCGCGACTGCCCGCGGATCACGGCCGACTTCGTCGCCGAGGAGACGCGGGCGATGGGCGCCGCCTGGGTGGCGCAAGAATATGAATGCTCGTTCACGTCCCGCGAGGGGCTGGTGTATCCGGACTTCGCGGACGCGGTGGTGCGGCAATGGCCGTCGCCGGCGCCGGAGGGCGCGGGGTGGGCGGCATCGACTTCGGCTGGCGCAACCCGTTCGCGGCGCTGTGCGGCGTCCTGGACGGCGACGACGTCTTGTGGATCGGCTGGGAGCGCGATCTGCGCGAGACGCCGTTGCACCTGCACGCGGCGGCGTTGCGGCAACACAAGGGCGTGGTCTGGTACGCCGACCCGGCCGGGCGCACGGAGATCGAGGAATTGCGGGCTTCGGGCCTGACGGTGCGTCGGGCCGACAACGACATCCGGCTGGGCGTCGCGGCGGTGGCGGCGCGGCTGCGCACCGGCCGGCTGAAGGTCCGCGGCCCGGCGTGTCCGGAGCTGCTGGCGGAAGCCCGGCTGTACCGCTACCCGACGGCGACCGAGCGCGCCGGGACCAACGAAAACCCGGTGGACGAGTACAATCACGCTCTTGGCGCTCTGCGATATCTGATTGCGGCGCTGGACGCGCGGTTCATCGCCCGGCTGCGGAAGCGGACGACGGAAGGACCAACGAAACCCGTGGAACAAAAGGACAACCCGGATCTGTGGACGGAATGGAAATAAGCATTTCACCGCAGAGAACGCAGAGCGCGCGGAGAAAAGACAAAAGAGGGTTCCAAAGGGAGATGCCGATTTCGTGATTCCTTCTTTGTCTTTCTCTGCGTTCTCCGCGTTCTCTGCGGTGAAATCTTGAATGAAGAGGACTCGCCATGCGCACCTATCTCGCCGACGCCCTGTCCCGACTGGCCGGCTGGCTGCGGCCCAAGTCGATGCCGGCCGTGCTGACCGGCTCGCAGTGGAGCGGCACGTCGTTCATCGACGCCTACCGCCGCAACCGCAACCCCACGCCCAACGAAATCCTGGCGGAGTTGAAAAACACCGCCTGGACCTGCGCCAGCACCAACGCCGCCGTCTGCGCCAGCTTCCCGCCGAAGCTCTACGTCGCCACGCGGCCCGACCAGCAGCGGCCCAAATGTCTGACGAAATCGCTGCCGGCCGCGGCCGAACGGCGCCTGCGATCCGCGCCGCACCTGGCCGCCCGCACCAAGTCGGCCGACCGCATCGAGGAAGTGGCCGACCACCCGCTGCTCGACCTGCTGGTGCAGGTCAACCCGGTGATGAACGCATTCGACTTGTGGGAGCTGACAACGCTCTATCAGGAAGTCCACGGCGCCGCCTACTGGCTGCTCGACCTCGGCCCGCTCGGTACGCCGCAACGGATCTGGATCCTCCCCAGTCAGAACGTGACGCCGCGCCGCGAGCCGGGTTCGCCGAACCTCGTCGATTTCTACCTCTACCGCACCGGCACGAACGAGCAGCGTTTTCCTCCGGATCGGATCATCCACTTCCGCTACCCCGACCCGCGCGACCCGTACACCGGCGGCCTGTCGCCGCTGCGGGCCTGCTACGAACAGGCGGCGCTCACCAGCGAGTTCGCGGCGTTCAAAAGGGCCAAGTTCGAGAACCACGCCGTCCCCGACGCCATCGTGTCGCCGGACGAGGTGATCGGCGAGGAGGAGCGCGACCGGCTCGAAGCCCAGTGGAACAGTCGTTTCCGTAAAGGCGGATCGGGTAAGGTCGTGGTGGCCGAGAGCGCCCTGCGCGTGCAGCTGTTGGCCCACTCGATGGGCGACCTCGCCGCCCTGGCCGACATGAAAGCGACCAAGGAGGATGTCTGTAATGCGTTTCACGTGCCGATCAGTTTCCTGAGCAGCGAGACGAACCTGGCCAACTTGCAGGCGGCGGAACACCAGCACATGTCCAAGGCGGTGACGCCGCGGCTGATGCGGCGCGACGAGAAGCTCAATGAGCAGCTGATCCCGCTGTACGACCCGACGGGCCGGCTGTTCCTGGCGAGCGAGGACCCGGTGCCGGTCAACCGCGAGCAGACGGCCAAGGAGGACGAGCTGAACCTGAAATACGGCGTGACGACGATCAACGAGGTGCGCGGCTCGCAGGGATTGGTGCCTGTGCCGTGGGGCGACGCGCCGTGGCTGCCGCGGCAGTGGGCGCGGACGGACGATGAAGACAGAACGAACCACAGAGGCACAGAGAACACAGAGTGAAGAAACACAGAGAAGACAAGGAATGGTTCAGAGGATCATGCGTTTGACGCCGTTCTTGAGCAACGTGACGTTGAAGTTTAGCAGAAGGCCGAGGCGGATCCGGCTCAGCTTCATGTACGTCAACAGCTGGGCTTCGTGGATGGGCTGAAGCTTTTCAACCGTCTTCAACTCCACGACGAGCCGGCCGGGGATGACCAGATCCATGACGAAGTGACAGTCAAGCGCCGTCCCCTTGTAGACCACCGGCAGCTGCACTTGTGGCTTGTGTTCGACGCCACGAACGGTGAGTTCATGGCACAGGCAGTGTCCGTAAACCGATTCGAGCAGGCCGGGGCCGAGGATCCGATGCACCTCGATGGCCGCGCCAATCACCTGTTCGGTCAAAGCATCGCGTTCGTCCACGGCCGCCTTCTTTCTTACTTTTGATTTTCTCTGTGTTTCTTACCTCTGTGATCTCTGTGCCTCTGTGGTTCGTTTTATGGAGTTGACCCGATGAAATCTTCTTACGGCCTCTCCGAAGGCCCGCTCGGCTTCCCGATGCCGGACAAGACCGCCCGCGCCGTGGACGCCCTGCTCAAGACGCTGCCCAAAACCAAAGACTATGAGTATCGCAAAACGCTCGTCGCCCGGCCGCCGACCGAGCTGAACCCCGGCGAACGCTCCGACGTGTCGTGGATCTCCACCGAGAGCGTGGACCGCATGGGCGAGGTCGTCGCCGCCAGGGGCATGAACGACGGCCAGTTCCAGCTCAACCCGCTCGTCACCCTCGGCCACGCCTACTGGATGCCGCCGGTGGGAAAATCGCTGTGGCGCAAGCGCGTCAAGGACGGCGACCTGGTGGGAATCAAGGCCAAGACGCTCTACCCGCCGCGGCCGGAGGCGTGGCCGGCCGGCGACGAGTGGCCGCCCGACAAGGTGCTGGCGCTGGTCCAGGCCGGGCTGCTCCAGGGCAAGAGCATCGGCTTTCTGCCCACGCGCATCCATATTCCCGACACGAAGGAGGCGACCGAGCGCGGCTGGGGCGACCGCGTCGGCCTGGTCATCGACGAGTGGCTGCTGCTCGAATACGCCTGCGTTTTCCTGCCCGCCAACCAGGACGCCCTGGTCGAGGCGGTGTCGAAAGGGGCCGTCGGCCTCGACGCGGAACTGCTGCGGGCGCTCGGGTTGGACGCCAACCTGCTCCCCTCTCCCCTCGGGGGAGAGGGGTCGGGGGTGAGGGGGATGAGCCGGCCGACGCCGTTCACGCCGCTGGCGGAGGTGGAACGGGCGGCGGCGCGGGCCGTTGGCTCCGTCGATTGGGGGGCGTTCGCGGCGCGGCGCGTGGCGGATCGGATCGACCGGCTGCGGGGACGAGTATAAACGGGGGCGGCTCATGTTCGCGGGCGTGGCGCTGGCGTTGAGCGAATTGCCGGAGGCGCTGATCGAGGCGCACGGGCTGGCCCGCCGCATTTGCGATCGCGGCGGGGAGCGCGAGGTCCAATTCCTGCTGCGGGACGGGGAGCGGCTCTTGCCCGTGTGGCGGGAGGGACGGTTGCAAATCATCCGGTGGGGCAACCGGCGGGGACGGAGTCGGGGCCTTCCTCCCACGGCCTGGGCGCGGAAGGCGACGGTGGAGGCCGGCGGCTGGCTGCCCTACGCCGCGGAGCCGGTGGACGTGCCGGCCACGCTGGGACTGGACAACGGGGTCTGGTACGCGATCCGCCAGGGCGTGCGCGGCCTGCTGGCGCACGACGAATCCGGCAGCCCCGTGGTCTTCGTCCTGTGCGAGCCGGCCAGCCATTACTATCAGGTCATGACGCGCGGCGAGTGGATGCCCGTCCTCATCGGCGAGCGGATCTAATGCTGCCTCGTAGCCGCATTCGCCAGAATGCGGGTGCGACGACTGCGACGACCCGCATTCTGGCGAATGCGGCTACCTTTTACTGGGGTGAGCATTCTTCACGGCTTCCGGCCGTGGTCCGGCGGCGGCGTCTTTTCGCGCGGCAGCTGTCCGTCGGGGATCAGCGCTTTCCACGCCTTGACCGCCTTTTCGCGCTCCGCTTCCGTGGCGGCCGGGTCGAAGGCAATGTCCTTGCCGGCCGGGGCCAGCCGGACGAGGTGCCAGCGGGCCAGCTCGCGCACCGCCAGCTTGGAATGTTGCAGCAGATGGATCAACGCCTCATACGTGGTCGGCCTGTCCGGGTCGAACGGGCTGTGCAGCAGGTCCAGCACCGTCTCGGCCTGCGGTTCGCTGTAGCCGAGATGGTCCCTCAACAGACGGAAGAGTTCCTGATCGCGGCCGGCGTAGGCGCCGATCCACGTCCGCAACGCCAGGACGGCCGCCTCGCGCACGTCGCCGGAGTGCGGGTCGGCCAGGGCCTCGGCCACGCGCGGCAGATCGTCCAGGGCGTTCAGGCCGAACACCGCGAACTGCCGCGACAGCGCCGCCCGCGGCTTGTCCTTTTCGTGGTCCGCGGCGTCGAGCAGGGCCAGCAGCGCCCCCTCCGGCGAACCGCCCTTTTTCAGCTGAACCAGATACGAATTGGCCACGCCCTCGACGGCCTTGCCCTCGGCGGGCACGACCACGTTGGGATCGGTCCAAGGCGGCAGCGCCTTGAGGCGTCGCGGCCCGCTGGCCTCGCCGGCCACGCTGTCCCATTCCATCAACGACGGCCCCGGCGGCGCCGAAAGCTCATAGGCGTGGGCGTCGGTCTGCAATTCGGCCCGGCCGCTCAGCACGAGCAACGAGAGCGCCTTGGTCGGCCCTTCGCCGGCCTTCGGCTCCTTCGAGAAGCGGACGCCGTAGGGCCAGCGGCCGTAGATCTCCAGGCCGACGCGCGTTCCGGGTTCTTGCAGCGTCAACTGCCAGGCGAAGCCCGGCAGCCGCACCCAGACGCGGGCCGGCCCCTTTTCCTTGTCGTTGGTCAGCACGACGCGCCCTTCGCGCAGCGTGAAATCGAGGTCGTAGGCCCGCGTGTCGTGGAGGACGATCTCGGATTCCAGCACCGGCGACGGCGACAGCTGCGGCATGTTGCCGTGCAGCGCCAGCCCGACCCCGCGCGGCTCGGTTTCCAGGACCGCGTTCATTCCGGGCAGAGCCAGCAGCGCGTCCCGGCTGGAAACCAGGACGTTTTTGGCCACGGGCCGCCAGTCCTTGCCGTCGCCGTCGCGCGAAAGCAGCGTGCCGTCGGGGGAGGTGCATTTGGCCGTGAAGACGCGCGGCTCGGGTCCGGCGACGGCGGAAGCCGGGTCCGCCGTCCGCGCCAGGCCGGCCGCCGCCGCCAGCACCACGGCCGCCGAAATGCTGCTGCGAATCATGGGTGTCGCACTCGAAGGGTGAGGATCAAGGACCGACGACGGGACAATTATAACGCGCGGGCCGAGGCGTGGCACAAGCTTTAGCTTGTGCCATGCCCCAGGCTCGGTCTGGCAATCGGTCTTTAGCCCCGGAGGGGCGACGGTCAATAGCCAGGGGGGTCAACCCCTGGCCGGCCGCGGTGCGCCGGACATCCCCGCGACCCGGCCCCGGGGGTGTGACACCGCCGCCCCTTACGGGGCTAAATTCATGGCGTATTAGCTCGGGATTCTCCTCCAGGGGTTTGCACCCCCCCCAGGGGCTTACGCCCCTGGCTATTCACCGCCGCCCCTTACGGGGCTAAAAGCGATTGCCAGACAGGGCTTACCGGCCGTCTCACTTGGCGAAATACGCCGCCTGGTCCATCGGCCCGAGTTCCTGCGGCTTGTCCGCCGGCGCCGTGAAAATCGTCCGCCGCACCTGGAACAACTCGCCCGGCAGCTTCGGCGTCGTCGCGTACACCTGTCGGTCGGCCTCCGGCAGCGCCTTGTCGCCGGTCAGATCGACCACCTTCAAAACGAGCGGCTCCTTCTCGCCCTCCACGGTCATCTCGACCGTGAAGACCGACTTCTGCTCGTCCTTGTCGAAAGCGGCCTTGACCGCGGCGTTCTTCGTCACGAACCGCTCGGCCTGGAGATGGCTGAGGTCCTCGACCAACTTGTGTACCTTGTCGAAATTCATGTCGAGGTTGGCCGGGACCTTCACCGTCCACGTCTTGTCCTTGCGCTCCAGGTCGCGCGTCAGCAACTCGCCGCCCGACGTTTTTTGCCAGCCGGTCATCTTCAGCGTCTTCACCTTGGCCGGGTCGAACGCGAAGATCGTCCGGTCCCGCAACTCCTTTTGCAGAAGCTCCAGGTCGAATTTGTTCACGACAAAGACCATCTTCGGCCGCTGACTTTGCAGGGCGTACTCGCCGCCGTCGGCCGCGTCCTTGCCGAAGTCGTAGGTGTAAGAGGTCTTGTCGTCCTTGGTCACGACAGCGTTGAGCGCCGGCGTTTTCAGGCCGTATTCCTTGTCGAGGGCGTCGTCCTTGGGGTTCTCGACCACCAGCCGCGTCGCCTTGAGGTCGTCGAGCGCGGCCAGGATCGCCTCCACGGTCGCCGGGTCGGCCTTTTGTCCGGCCAGGTCCTTCGGCTCCTCGAACTTCCACGGCGACTCCGGCTTGGCGTCCGCCCGCGATAGGACGAAATGTTCGCCGTTGCGGTCGAGCGTCAGCTTGACGACGCCCTTGTCCGGCAGGTCGAAGCCCTGGCTGAATTTCGGCAGCTTCTTGTCGTAGTAGGCCAGCGGCCCCGCCTGGGCCTGGGTCAGCAACAGGTCCGGCGCCTTCACCAGGGCCGATTCGCTCCAGTCCTTGTGGTTGGCCTCGCGCTTGACCACGACCAGCTTGTCCGCGACGGCGCCGAACGTCAGCCGCGCCGCCCACTTGTCCACCTTGTCTTTCTCCAGCACCAGCTTCGGCTTCTTCGGTTCCTTCTCGGCCGCCTTATTCTTGTCCTTGGCGTCGTCCTTCTTTTCCTCCTCCTTCACGACGCCCTCGGTCCAGATTGACGCCACGGCCGACGGATTTTTCAGACCGAGTTTCTCGTCGTTGGCCGTCTTGGGGTCGATAAACGACCGCACCTGATGGGGCTGCACCAGTTGGTTGACGAAGGCGCTGACGGCCTGCCCGTCGGCGGCCACTTCCTCGCCGTCGCGGTAGAGGCGCCAGTCGAGCGAATCGCCGTTTTCGCGGAGAAATTCCAGCTTGCCGGAGGCGTTGACCACGTTGACCGCCACCGGCTTCTTGAAGGCCCCCAGCGCCGCCAGGTTGTGGTTGCAGAGCAGCGTCGGGTCCTTGAACAGCAGCTCGATCGACTCCGGCCCGTCGGCGTCCACCTTGACGACGATATTGCCGTGTTCGCCCTGGAGGGCGGCGTAGTATTTGTCGGTTTTGGGATCGACTTTCTTGCCGACGCCGATCAGCAACTTGACCGGGACCGTCTTGGGCTTCCCGGCCCCCTCCTTGGGCGGCGACTCGATCCGATCGACGTCGATGACCAGCACGTCCGACTTTTTGGGATCGAGATTGTACTTGCCCAGGTCCTTGGCGTCGTCCTCGACGAAATCGCTGGTCTTGTCGGTGTTCTCCACGCGCAGGGCGGCCAGCGCCTTCAGGAGGCCGTTGACGCCCGACGGCGGCTTGTGCGGGTCGGACGGGGCGCCAGCGTCGCCCTCCTCCGCGGAGCCGTCGTAGCCCTCGGGGTCCTTGTACTCCCAGAGGCCTTCTTCCTTCTTGTCCAGCACTAGCGAACCCTTCAGCGCCGCTTTTTTGTCCGCCGTGTCGAGCGTCAGCTTGACGAACTGGTAGTCGGACGTGCTGGCCGCCAGCAAGTAGGGGTCGCGGAAATCGTTGACCTTCTTGAAGGCCGCGTCCACGGCGCTTTTCAGCACCGGCGCGATCTGGTTCGGCCGCTCCGGGGTCGAGGCGTAGACGATGGCGCCCGAGCCAAGCCCCACTTCCTTGCCGAAGTTGACTTTCAGCTCCTTGCCGTCCTTGGTCTTGAGCGTGACGACCTCGGCCGGCGGCTCCAGCTCGGCGACCTGGCCGTTGGCCGGCACGTCGGCCTGCGCCTCCTTCCGGGCGTCCAAGACGCCGCTCACCAGCCCCTCCACCACGGAATTGTTGGCACGGTAGGTAAGCGGGCTAGTGATATCCCATTTATCGCCATCGGCGTCTCGCTCGAAGATCAGCGTTTGCGCCTCCGGCCGCGCCCGGTCGATCTCCACGCGCACGACCTGATCGGACGTGATCTCTTTGGTCCCGTGGGCGCCGGGGAGGAGGTAGCCGCTCGTGTCCACGTATTCCGGCGTGAACCACCAGGCCAGGCCCACCAGCACGAGGATGCCCAGCAATATGCCGAAGAGGATGTATGTCGTTTTGTAGTTCATGGCGAATCGGCCTTCACTTCAAAAGGCAAGGCGAGCGGGGGACGTTAGCCCCCTGATTTAGCATCCTGTCGGGGACGGCGCGAAGAATCAGGGGGCTCACGCCCCCCGCTCGCCCCCGCTCACCTCCGCCGCACCAGCCAGACGCCGATGCCGCCGGCCACGATCACCAAGACCATCTCGGCCAGCGGCAACAGCTGCAAATTCCACGAGGCGTCCGTGGAAATGTTGGGCATGTAGGGCACGCGCGACTTGGTCTCGTCCGGTTCGACCGGCGCGGCGCCGATGTCCGGCTTCTCGCGCAGCCACGACAAACAGCTAGTAAACAGGGCGTACTTGGCGTATCTGTCCTCGCTGCCCAGCAGGCCGTCGTTGGAAAGCCAGCCGGCGTTGCCGACGGCCACCAGCCGCGGCTGGCCCTCGCCGCTCAGGCCGGCGTGGACCGCGTCGTTGGGCAGGTCGGCCTTGCGCTCGGAGACGGCGACGGCCAGGCTGATCGGCTGGTCGCTGTACTTGGCGCCCGGCTGCTGGATGCGTTCCTTGGCGATCACGGCCGGCGGAGTTACCAGGTCCGTCTCCTCCCACACCGGCTCGCTCTCCGTGACCAGCAGCTCCTCGGAGCTGAACGGGCCGGGCGCCCCGAACGACCGCTTCACGGGGCGGGCGTCGTGGAAATGGAAGATCGCCCGGTTGGGCGCCGTGAAGGCCTTGGCCACCGGGTTGCCGCTCGACCGGCTCGCCGCCGCTTCAATGTTTTCCGGGCGCCCAGGGTTCTGGAGCGTCAATACGCGGGCGTCTACGGCCTGGGCGCCCATCGCCAGCAGCAGAGGCTCCAGGCCGGTTTGCAGCATCTTCCCCCCTTCGACCTGTACGTCCAGCAGCACGAACAGCTTGCCGACCTTGTGGACCTGCTCCCGCGGCAGCGGACGCGCGCTCTTGGCCGTTTCGTCGTATGCGTATCCCATGTAGGCGTAGATCGCCTTGAGGGAGGCGGCCTTCATCTTCCGCGGCCGCACCACCACCACCGCCTGGGCGTCCGCCGGCACCGCCGTCGCGTCGCCGCTAAATTTGAGTTCCTTCAACTCGTAAATCTCGCTCTGGCGCATGTTGCTCAGGAGCACGCCGACGCCGTCGGCCGAGTCCTCGCGCTCGTCGGCGAAGTCGAGTTCGCCGTCGCCCTGCGCGAAGTAGACGACCGGCTTCTTCTCGGCGTTCTCGGCCAGCGACCGGATCGACAGCATCAGCGCCCCTTCGCCCTTGAAGAGCAGGCGCGGCGCCGTCTCGTCCTGCTGCACCGTGAACAGGCTCCGGCGCGGGATGAACTGGGCCTGCCCCTGGGACTCGGGGCCGTAGACCACCAGCAGGCCGCGGTCGAGCACCTTCTCCTGGAGCTTTTGCGGCAACTGGTGGAAGAGGTCGGCGTCGCCGCTGCTGACCTGCTCCCAGGTCAGGCGCGGGTCGAGGCCTCGGCAGTTCTCCAGCAGCGTCTTGACCTGTTCGGTGATCGGGTCGGCGTCGTCCAGGAAGACGTAGACCTTGACCGGCTCCTTGAGATTTTCCAGAGAGTTTTTGGTGCGTTCGCTGAGGCTGTAGATGCGGGCCTGCGTCCAGTCGAAGGTGCCGGCGAAGAACTTGTGGACGAAGTCGTGCGCCCCCAGGGCCGGCATGTAGGGCACGAAGTTGAGGATGAGCAGGATGGTCGCCAGGAGCAGGGTGCTGAAGACGGCGTTGAAGCCGTACATCAGCCGGCGCATCAGGGCGCTTTCGCGCTCGCGGCCGCGCCCCGCCTGCATACTGACGAACGTCAGGGCCAGGCCGCCGACGAAGGCGATCACGACGAGAAACACCGCCGACGGGTGTTTGCGCCACTCCGTGACGCCGCCGGAGAAGATGGCGCGATACGGCTGGAAGAAGGGCACGATCAGCCCGAGGATCACGGCGGTCAGAAGGCCGAGCGCGCCGCCGAGGCACAACAGCAATAAGCGGATTTTTTCGGTCTCCGATACCGAGGCGTTCGGCTTCCAGAGCAGCGCGACCAGGGCCGCCCCCAGCGAGGCCAGCGCCGCCAGGACGCCCCACACGAACAGCGGCCCCAGCGCCCCCGGCCAGCCGTTGCGGACCAGGAGGGCGATGGGGACGACCGTGAACAGGGCGGCCAGCCCGAAGAAGGTGTAGGCGAGTTCCCTGGGCTTCCGGGCCAGCGCCGACACCAGGCCGGGGCGGTCGGCTCCGTCGCCCGGTTGCGGCGGTTCGACAGGGCTTGTCATGGTCGTTTACCTCGTCCTCCGGGCGTCCGAAAGCGCCGCCGGTAATCGGTTAGCCGCGACGCGCCAGCGGAGCGCTTGGAATGAAGCGCTCCGCTGCGCGTCGCGGCTAACCGGCCCACGTTAAACGGATCGCGCGTCAGCTCCATTTGCGGATCTCCAGCACCTTGGCCGTCATAAACAGCCACAACACGGCCAGCGTGGCGGGAAACACCAGGAAACGCGGCTGGAGCCGCCCCTCCATCGCGGTGCTCCAGAGGTCGTGGTAACTCATGTGCTGGAGCACCGATTCCCACACGCTGCCCGGGTCCTTGATCTGGATAAGCAG
This sequence comes from uncultured Planctomycetaceae bacterium, assembly GCA_963813925.1. Taxonomy (GTDB): domain Bacteria; phylum Planctomycetota; class Planctomycetia; order Gemmatales; family Gemmataceae; genus UBA4732. The sequence goes on along the minus strand of CAWFBG010000010.1, from coordinate 3,334 downwards.
CCGGCCGAAATAAATGCAGAAGAACGTCAACATGCCGATGAGCGAAAGGATGAAACTGACGATCTGGTTTCTCGTCAAACACGAGAAGAACAGCCCCATCCCCACGAAGTTCGCCCCGCTGAAGACCAGCGCCACGAAGAAACTGAGGAGCGGCCGGTAGTCGAAGTCCTTGCCGGCCCCCAGCCGCAAGGCGATCAGGTAGACGCCGAACGGCAGCCAGACCAGCAGGAACATCAACAGGGCCGCCAGGAATTTGCTCATCAGCACGGCGAAATCGCTGACCGGGGCGGTGAGCAGCACCTCCAGCGTCCCCGACCGTTTCTCCTCGCTGAACAGCCGCATCGTCAGGGCCGGCACGACGCCGATGGCGCAGATGACCGCCAGGAAGTTGTTGCCTCCCATGTAATTCTTGACGATCGGCTCGAACATCGGCCCCAGCTCGCGCGAGTAGTAGAGCGGCAGGGCGAAGAGCCAGAACGACCAGGCAGCGAACACGCTGGAGCCGAATAGGAGGAAATAGGCGACCGGCGAATAGACGAAGGCCGCCAACTCGCGCCGCGTCAGCACCGCCAGCGGGGCGTCGGAACAGATCAGGTACGACGTGCAGACGTAAATCAGCCCCATGCCCATCAGCAGCACGCCCTGCGGCACGACGTAATCCGACCAGGCCGGCTGGTTCGGGGGGTAGATCCAGTTGGTTCCGAAGGCCAGCCCCACCGCGACGAGGAACAGGACGAGCACCACCAGCCGTGCAATGTTCACGCCGCGGGAGAACCGCGAGCCGGGGGCGTCGGCTTCCGGCGCGACGAAGCCCTCCTCCACGGCCAGGCGCGGCCCGACCCCCACCAGCACGGCCAGGATAAGAGCGATTTCCACGATGGGAAAACGCGCCGTCGAGCGCCACAGGGCGACGAAAAAGACGATCGCGCCGACGGCGCCGATGACCAGTCCGGCGCGGTGGGCCAGGTCGTCGCTGGTGCCGCGCGAGCCGACGAAGGCCAGCAGGTAGACCAGGCCGATCAGGGCCAGCACCAGGCCGACCGGGGCCAGGAAGTCGCGCGACAGGTTGCCGCCGAACAGGCCGATGATCGCCAGCACCGACCCGGCGGCCAGGAGCAGCAGTTGCAGCCAGTTGCGGGCGGCCGCGTCGGTTTCGTTGCGGAGCGTGAACAGGAGGAACAGCAGTCCGAGCGAGAGCAGGGCGACGCCCGGCCCGAGCAGGTCGCCGGCACGGCCGTGGCCGCCGGCCGTGTAGGGCAGGAAGCAGAAGACGGCGCCGACGATTAGTGCCAGCACGCCGAGGAACTGGTAGACGCGGCGAAATTCGACGTGGCGGTCGTAGGCGGCGTGGAAGAGCAGGGCGATGCAGCCGACGGTGAGCAGCAGGCTCATCCAGAACGGCGTGAAGGGCCAGGGCAGCGTCTTGGCGGTGAACAGGCCGATGTACAGGGCCACGCCGCCGACGACGACGCAGAAGGCGCCGCACAGCGCGCAGACGCGCGCGAACGTCGGTTCGTCCTCGACCCGGATCGACGGCCCCGGCGCGCCGGCGAGGGCGGGGGTACGGTCATCCCTTTTATCCGTGATGGCCTTGGACATGGCTTTCAATCCCTCATACCAACCCGAAGCGCGAGCGAGGGATTCGGTTCCTCGACCTCATCCCTCGCTGGCGCTTTGGGTTAGCGTCCCCTTCCCGTTCCTCGTTCCCAAGCTCTGCTTGGGAATCTACGGGGGCGAAGCTCTGCTTCGCGTCGGCACGGCTTCGAGAGGCGCGTTCGCCCCCCGACGGATTCGGACGCGAAGCAGAGCTTCGCGGCACGGCGTTCCCAAGCAGAGCTTGGGAACGAGGAATACCAACCCGAAGCGCGAGCGAGGGATTCGGTTCCTCGACCTCATCCCTCGCTGGCGCTTCGGGTTAGCGTCCCCTTCCCGTTCCTCGTTCCCAAGCTCCGCTTGGGAACCTACGGGGGCGAAGCTCTGCTTCGCGTCGGCACGGCTTCGAGAGGCGCGTTCGCCCCCCGACGGATTCGGACGCGAAGCAGAGCTTCGCGGCACGGCGTTCCCAAGCAGAGCTTGGGAACGAGGAACAAAGGTTCCTCGACCTCATCCCTCGCTGGCGCTTCGGGTTAGCGTCCCCTTCCCCTCTTATTGCGTTACGGCCGTCGCCCCGGCCGGGTTCGCCGGGCCGCCGCCCGCCGTCGGCGCGACCGGGGACGGCGTCTGCAAGGCGGAGTCGTCCGCGTTGTTGATCTCGTTCCAGCGGTCCTGGAGCCGACGACGCCGCAGGTCGAGCCGGCGCACGACCCAGTTGTTCCGCGCCATCAACTGGAACACCTGTTCGCGCAGGTCTTCCATGTGATGCGTGCGCACCTCGTAGACGTTCACGCCGTCGCCGAGGTTTTCGGCGCCCACCTGGATGACGCCGTTCATGGCCCGCAGGGCGGCGCCGATCTGGTCGGCCGGCCCGCGGGCCTCCACCACGATCACGGCGTCCGTTTCCAGGTCGGAAAGCTTCTTGGCGTAGCCGAGATGTCCGCGACGGATGATGAGCATGCGCTGGGCGATCGACTCGACCTCGCTGAGCATGTGCGACGACAGCATGATGGTGTGGTTATGGCCCAGCTCGCGCAACATGACGAGCGTTTCCTGCTTCTGGCCGGGGTCGAGGCCGTCGGTCGGCTCGTCGAGGATCATCAGCGGCGGGTCGGCGATCATGGCGTCGGCCAGGCCGACGCGCTGCCGAAAGCCCTTGGACAGCGTGCCGAGCAGGGTGCGGCGCACGCCCTCCAGCCGGCAGCGTTCGACGCAGTAGCCGACGCGCTGCGGCCGGCGGTGGCGCTCGACGCCCTTGAGTTTGGCGCGGTAGTCGAGGTATTCCTCGACGCGCATCTCGCCGTAGAGCGGGATGCTCTCCGGCAGATAGCCGATGCGCTTGCGCACCTCCATCGAATCGGTCATCACGTCGAAGCCGGCCACGCGGGCGACGCCGCTGGAGGCCGGCAGGTAGGTGGTGAGGATGCGCATGATCGTGGTCTTGCCGGCGCCGTTGTTGCCGAGCAGGCCGACGATCTCGTTCTTTTCGACCTGGAAACTCACGTCTCGGACGGCCATGACGTGGCCGAAATACTTGGTCAGTCGATCGACCTGGATCATGATTCGTTACAACCCGGCCCGCCGCGCACGGGCTTCTCCTCCCTGGAGGGTCCGATTCACACGGCCTGGATGGAAATTGTTTTTTAGGGCGCGCGGCGGCGGATTGCAAGGGGAAGGGAGGGAACGGCGGTTGGGGACGTGGCGGGACGAAAAACCGCCCCGCCGCGAACGGCTACTAATT
>CAWFBG010000009.1:0-928999 GCA_963813925.1 uncultured Planctomycetaceae bacterium | reverse complement strand
CGTCTCCTGTCGGCGGTTGTGCCATTCGCTGTTAGCGTCGCTGCCGCCGGACGCCCTGCGGTCCTACCGCGACGGGGCGGACGGTCAGGCCCGCAAATGGCTTGAACAGGCAACGGCGACGCGCGACGCCCGGCTGCTGCGCCGGGTGGTGGATGAGGCGTTTTGCAGCCGGCCGGGGGAAAAGGCGCTCGACCTGCTCGGCGACCTCGCGTTCGAGCGCGGCGACTTCGCCGAGGCGGAACGTTGGTGGACGCTGCTGATCCCGCCGGCCGCGGCCAAGGGCGAAGCGCCGCCGGCCTTCGCCCTCTTCTACCCCGACCCGCAAACCGACCCCGCCCGCACTCACGCCAAATTGTTGCTCGCCCGGCTGTTCCGCGGCGCCTACGGCTGGGCCGACGATTTGCAGGCGTACCGCAAAACCTACGGCGCGGCCGAGGGCGCGCTGGCCGGCAAGAAGGGCCGCTACGCCGACATCCTTCAGCAGGTCGCCGGCGAGGGCGGTGCCGAGCCGCCGGCGCCGACGACCGACTGGCCGACCTTCGGAGGCGACGCTTCTCGTGGCCGCGTCGCCGTCGCTCGGCCGCGCCTGCCGGAACGGCTTGGGGCACTTTGCCGATCCGTCAACGAGCATCAATTCAGCCTGAAGGACCGCCAGGAGTGGGACGAGGAACCGCCCCCTGCCAGGGCGGCCGGACCCATCCTGCTCAACCGCTCCATGGCCTTCGAGCCGGTCGTGGCGGACGGCAAGGCGATCGTCGCCGACGCCCGCTACGTGACGGCCTACGACCTGTGCACCGGGGCGGTCGAGAAGTGGTACGACGCGGCCAGGGTCAACGGCGTCCATCCCGACCTGAATTTGCCCGCTGCGCCGGACCTGCGTTATTCGCTGACCGTGGCCGGCGACCGCGTCTTCGTCCGCCTCGGCGCGCAGAGCGTGCGCGACGCGCCGACCGCCGACGGGCCGAAGGAGGGCGCCAAGCCGGTGCCGCCGGACGACGCCAGTCTGCTGGTCTGCCTGAGCCTGAAGCCGGCGGCCGATGGCGGGCGCGAGTTGTGGAGCATTCGGGCCGGGACGCCGGAAAACCCCGATAAGGACAAGGCCTACACTGTTTTCGAGGGTTCGCCGCTCGTCCACGACGGCATCCTGTACGTCGCCGCCACGCGCTTCGTACACGGCCGGGCCGTCACCCGCGTCCAGTGCTACCCGGCCGACGCCGCGGAGGCGCCGCGCGAACGCTGGAGCCAAGACGTATGTGAGACCCACGAATTCGCCGAGCGGGACCGGCGTTACCGCCAGCATTTATTGACAATGGCGGCACCGTATGTGGTGTATTGCTCGCATTCCGGGGCGATCGTTGCCCTCGACGCGCTGACCGGCAAGCCGGCCTGGTCGGTGCGCTATCCGAGCCGCGGCGACAGGACCGACGACGGCGAACCGTCGCCGCGCGACCTGGCGCCGTGCCTGTTCGCGGACGGCCGGCTGTACGTCGCCCCGGCGGACTACGACCGTTTGCTCTGCCTGGACGCGGCGACGGGAGAAACGCTGTGGCAGCGCGGACCCCTGGAGGTGGTGCATCTGCTGGGCGTCGGCGCGGGCCGGCTGATCTTCACGACGCCGACAGGACTGCGGGCGGTGGGCGCCGACGACGGCGTGGACGCCTGGGCGTTGCCGGACGGCGGCGGGGCGCTGGCGCCGGCGGGCCGCGGCCTCTTGATCGGCGATCTGGTGCTGTGGCCGACCGCATCGAAAGGGCCGGGTTCGTTCACGGTGTACGCGGTGCGGCAACGCGACGGCGTTCAGCCCGACGACCCGTCGCTGTTGAGCCGCATCCCGGCAGGCAACCTCGTTTACGCCGATGGCTGTCTCCTTTGTGCGGATCGGCAGACCCTGACGATATTCACGCCGCCGGCCATGCGGCTGGAGGAGAAGGAAGGGCAGTCACGGGCCGAACCGGAATCGCCCGCGGCGGCGCTGGAACTGGCCCGCGCCGAGGCAGACGCCGGTCTGACCGGCCGCGCCCTGGAGAGTTACGCCCGCGCCGAACGGCTGGCCGCCGGGCTGTCGGCGGTGAAGCGGAAACGGCTGGGCGAGACGGTGCGGAAGGAGAAACACGCCCTGTTATTGGACGCGGGACGGCGGGCCGAAACGGCGAAGCGCTGGGACGAAGCGGACGGCTATTTCAGGCGGGCTTCGGCGGCGGAGTTTACCGCTCCGCTGCGTCTGCAAGCTTTGCTGGAGACGGCCGCGCTTTGGAAGACGGCGGGGCGGAACGACCGTGTTGCCGACGTCCGGCGGACCATTCTGGACGCGAAGGAACTGGCCGCGTTGATGGTGATGGACGGCGCCGGCGCGCCCCGGCGGGCGGATGATTTCCTCGCCCTGCGGGCCGCCGGGCCGCCGAAACCGTCCGTGGAACGGGAACCAGCGCCTCCGTCGCAGCCGCCTTACTTCCGGTCGTGGCAAGCGACGCTCGATCCGGGCGAAACCGTCTTGACGGTCGCCGATAACATTCTGTCATGCGTCCTACACCAACCCGAAGCGCAAGCGAGGGATGAGGTCGAGGAACCTTCCCCCTCGCTTGCGCTTCGGGTTGGTGATACGGGCAAACTTCGCTGGCGCACACCGCTTTCGTTTTCGCCGACGTGGGCCGACCGATACGGCGGCCTGATCGTGACGGCAGGCGACGGAGGCGCTGCCGGGCTTCAGCGCGGACGACGGCCGGGTCTCCTGGGTGTACACGGCGCCTCCGGCGTCACCGACGTATCCCACGCCGGCGGGCACGGTCCTGGCGCCGGCCGGGCGGCCCGACCCGTTCGGCGATTTTCATCTTCTCGGAGGCCGATTGGTGTTCGCTCAGGGCGAACGCCGGCTGTTCGCCCTGGACGCGGAAAACGGTCGCGTGCTGTGGACCCGTTGGGCGCCCGGGGCCCGGCTGCGCCAGCCGCCGCCCGACGGCCGGTTTTTTCATGTTTTTCCTGTGAACGCCGACGTTCTGCTGGTGCAGACCTCCGGCGGCCGTCGCTGGCTGGTTGACGCCGCCACGGGAAACCTCCTCCACGACGATCCGACCGCCGGCGAACCGTGGCCGCGCGTCCCTGTTCTGCTGACCGACGGCGGCGTTTGCATCACGACGGACGCCCGGACGGTGGTGCGGCTCGACCCGGCTTCGGGCCGCGACGTGTGGACGTTCACGCTGCCCGGCGCCACCACGCGAACCGGCGAGGCGCCGCGACTGGCTGTCGGGCCGCACGCCCTGTTGCTGGCGTGGGCCACGAACATCGGCTGGCGGCTGCAACGACTCGATCTGGCGACAGGCAATCCCATGTGGGCCGAACCGCCGCTGGTCAACGTGGGCGAGCTGGACGCGGACGGCTGGTCCGTTGATGAGGACGCATTTTACGGCGTTCAGCAGGGGACGCTATTCGCCCGGTCGCTGAAGGACGGCGTCGTGCTGTGGCAACGGCCGCTGGCAACGCCGGGGCGCTGGCGGACGCGGCGGGTCGGCGACGCGCTGCTCGCCTACCCGACTGCGACGCCCGGCGTTCGATTTCAATTCCGCTGGTCAGCGGGTGCGTTACAATGGGAGGGATGGGTACCGCCGCAAGACGAGACCAGCCACAGCTATCCGGTCGTGTGCTGCGACGCCAAAACGGGGCGACTGGTGCAACGGCTGAATTTCCCGGTCGAAGCGCAGGCGTTATTACGTCTAGATGATGATCGGGGCGGTGTGCTGCCGACGTTTTCGGTGGAGACGGTGGAAGCGGCTCCACTGTTTCATTTATCCGCCGAAGGGCTGGTCGTGACGGCAAGCGGGCGGGCGTGGCGGCTCTTGGCGGCGAAATAGGCTGTCAAGGTTCCTGTGAGGAGGTTGTGCGTGATGGCCTTGATTATGGATAACGAGGGCGGCGATGCGGCAGAGCGAGCGGCCGATGTATTCGGCCCGAGCCATATCGATCAGACGATCCGGCAGGCCATCCAATTCTGCTGGATGAGTCTCCCAAAAGAAAGGCGAACCGACGAGGAAGTGGAGCAGCAGATCCGACGACTTGTTGACCGCGCCCTAAAGGACTTCCGAGAGGACCGGCAAGCGTTCGGGAAAGAGAGCAATGCCTAACCAAAGTGCATGGAGCCGCCGGTACGGTCCACTAACCACGGCAGGTTGTAAACCTGCCTCACTCTAACACTGAACCCATTCCGATGCCAAATATCCGCTGCAAAACCTGTGGCCTCGCGATGCAAGTCCCCGCCGGCGGCCGGCGCATGTGCGGCTGCGGCGCCTGGCTGTCCGGCGACGAGGAATCGCCGCCCGTCGTCGATCCCATCGAGGCCGACGACGAGCCGACGGCCGTGCAACCCTGGCCGCGCATCGACGGCGACCTGTCCGCCATCGAACGGCTCAACGACGGCTACCGCCGCATCCGCAAGGAAATGGGCAAGGCCATCGTCGGCCAGGAGCGCGTCCTCGAAGAGCTGCTCATCGCCATCTTCGCCCGCGGCCACTGCCTGCTGGTCGGCGTGCCCGGCCTGGCCAAGACGCTCATGATCCGCACCCTGGCCGACTCGCTCAGCCTCAGCTTCAGCCGCGTCCAGTTCACGCCCGACCTGATGCCGTCCGACATCACCGGCACCGAGGTCCTGCAGGAGGACAAGACGACCGGCCAGCGGCTGTTCAAGTTCCTGCACGGCCCGCTGTTCGCCAACGTGGTGCTGGCCGACGAGATCAACCGCACGCCGCCCAAGACGCAGGCCGCCCTGCTCGAAGCCATGCAGGAACGCCAGGTCACGGTCGGCGGCGCCAAGCACAAGCTGCCCGACCCGTTCTTCGTGCTGGCGACGCAGAACCCCATCGAACAGGAAGGCACCTATCCGCTGCCCGAGGCGCAGCAGGACCGCTTCATGTTCAACATCCTCGTCGATTACCCCGAGGAGGAAGAGGAATTCAAGATCGTCGAGATGACGACCTCGACGCACGTGCCGAAGATCGACCGGATGCTTTCGGCCACGGACATTCTGGAGATGCAGGACATCGTACGGAAGGTTCCGGTGGCGCCGTACGTGATCCGCTACGCCATGAAGTTCACGCGGCTGACGCGCAAAGGGTCGCGGGTGAGGGGGCCGGCGCGGGCCACGTCGCGGAGGCCGTGGGCAAAGCGCGCGACAAGGGCGACGTGCCGGACTTCGTGCGCGACTACGTGACGTGGGGCGCCGGGCCGCGGGCGTCGCAGTTCCTGATCCTGGCGGCCAAGGCGCGGGCGGTGCTGCACGGCCGCTACTACGTCTCCTGCGAGGACGTGCGCGCCGTGGCCCCGGCCGGTGCTGCGGCACCGCATCATCACCAACTTCAACGCCGAGGCCGAAGGGATCAAGCCGGACGACATCGTGCGCAAGCTGATCGACGTCGTGCCGCGCGACCCGAACGAGAAGGTCGAGACTCCAGCGAAGGTGTGAGGGAGGGAGCAACCATGAAGAAGCTTTTGGCGGTCGTCACTCAAACCGAGGGCGGATTCCGCGGCCACGTGCCCCGGCTGCCGGGCTGCGAAGTCCGCGCGGCCACGGAGAAGCAGGCGAAGGCGGACGTCATCACCGCGGCCAAGGCGCACCTGGCGGCGGGCCGGGAGGGTGCCGACGGCTTTGCTTCGGACCAAGTCGAAATCGTCGTGGCCGTCGAGGCGCCGCCGCCGCACCGGCCCCGCGACGACGGCATGGACGCACTCTACGACCAGGCGTGGCGCGACTTCGACGTGACGGACCTAGAGCAATTACTTGACCTTGATGAGAGGATCAAGGCGGAGAAGACGTATACCTTTGAGGAGATGATGCGGAAACTGGGCTTCGAGGCTGAAGAACCAACCGACGAGCCTGCCGAATGAGCGACTCGAGTGGAAATGGCGTCGCCCGCTTCCGGGTGATCTACCCCGATCCGGTGTTGCAGGCGGTAAGGAACTTCGGTGAGAGCCTCAGCAGTGAGGATGATCGCCGTCGGTTCGCCGCGGCCCTGCGCGTCATTCACGCGCGGCTGCGGAATGACCCGCTCGCGTTCGGCGAACACCGCTTCACCCTGCCCGAATCGCGCAACACCGTCCGCATCGCCGGCAAGACGCCCTTGCTCGTCCGGTTCGCCGTCAACCCCGATAAGCGGTACGTCTACATCTATCAGATTTACACGCCGACCCGCTAGGGTCGCCCGAATTGCAGGCCGCACCCGATGGACGACCCCCAACGCTATCTCGACCCCGTGGCCCTGGCCAAGCTCCGCAACCTGGAGTTGCAGGCCCGCCTCATCGTCGAGGGCTACCTGTCGGGTATGCACAAAAGCCCCTACCACGGCTTCTCCGTCGAGTTCGCCCAGCACCGCGAGTACGTGGCCGGCGACGACCTCAAGCACCTCGACTGGAAGGTCTTCAGCCGCACCGGCCGCTTCTACCTCAAGCAGTACGAGGAAGAAACGAACCTCGCCTGCTGGATGCTGGTGGACGCCAGCGAGTCGATGAGGTACGGCTCCGGCCCGACGCGCCCGACGGCCGGCCGCACGTCACCAAGTACGACTACGCCGCCATGTCGGCGGCCGCCCTGGCCTACATGGTCCTCCAGCAGCAGGACTCGGCCGGTCTGGTCACCTTCGACGATCAGGTGCGCGCCGTCCTCAAGGCGTCGAGCCAGCCTTCTCTATTAAAACAGGCCGTCAATATCCTCAATGCCGGCCCCGGTCGAGAGCGCACGCGGCTGGGACCGATCTTCCACGACATGGCCGAGCGCGTCACGCGCCGCGGCATCGTCATGGTGTTCAGCGACCTGTTCGACGAGCCGCACGAGGTGCTGACGGGGTTAATGCACCTGCGGCACCGGCGGCATGAGGTCGTCGTCTTCCACGTGCTCGACCGGGCGGAGGAGGAATTCCCGTTCCAGGAATCGACGCTGTTCCGCGGCATGGAACGGATGCCCGACCTGCTGACCGACCCGCGCTCGCTGCGCGACGGCTACCTGGAACAATTGCGGTTGTTCACGACCGAAGTGGAGCAAGGCTGCCGCGCCCAGAACATCGATTACGTCCGGCTGCGGACGGATCGCCCGCTGGGCTTGGCGCTGTCGACGTACCTTGCCCATCGGCTGCGCGCAAGGGGAAATGAGACGACCAGCCCGAAGCGCCAGCGAGGATTTTGACCGAATCCTTCGCTGGCGCTTCGGGTTAGCGTCCCTCGTTGGCGCTTCGGGTTGGTAAAAGCTCTGAGCGAGCGCCCTACTTCTTGGCCTCGTCCACGGTCAGCTCCACCGGGGCGGCGGTCGCCCGATGCGCCGGCGTGTAATACTCATACGCCGTACTCACCGGCGCCTTGGCCCTCACCGGGTACTTGGGACGCAGCGTGTACTTGAACTGGTAGGCGCGGCCCGGTTCCACGTCGCCCAGGTACAGCAAGGCCTGCCGTTCCGTCAGGCTGAATTTCTGCACCTTTTTCGCCCCCACCATCTCCGCGAAGTCGCCGGCGTCGGCCGTGAAGCCCGGCGGTATGCCCAGGTCGAGCATCACCATCGCCGTCGGCTCCTTGCCGTTGTACTTCAGCGTCGCCGTCGCCTCCAGCAGGTCCGCCGTGGACAGCCGCGTCCGGTCGTAGCCCACGGAGACTTCGAGGATCGGCTTTTGCGCCGGCCCTTTGACCCACGGCTCGTAGTGCCGGGCCACGATCTGGTACATGGCGCCGGTCTCGCCCTTCGCCTCCAGCGTCACCTCGTTGGCGCCCGGCCGCACGAAGTCCTTGAGGTCGAACACCTGCATTACGTCGGCGTTCTTCTCGGTGATTTCGCCCCCGGCCGCCTCCTTGCCGTTCACCACGATGGTGAACGGCGTCGTCCCTTTCTGTTGCGTCCCGCCGGCGGCGAGGATCAGCGCCTTCAGGGACAGGATGGTGGCCGACGTGCTGCCCCACGTCCCGCCGGGGCCTTTCGACTTAACCAGATACGTCAACGCCTTGTTCACGTCGTTGGGGAACTGGCCGTTCCGCAGCATCGCCAGCACCGTCAGGGCCGTGGTCTCGACCGTCAGGCTCTCGCCGCGGGCGTAGGCCAGCGAGGAGCCGGCCGCCGGGAAGCTGATCGCCTTCCACTCCGGCCTCGGCTGCTGCATGGCGTCGAGCTTCTTGAGGATGCGCACCAGCACGTCGTGCGTGCTGTCGTCCTTGGCGTCCCAGGCCGCCAGGGCGTTGGCCGCCAGCGCCAGGACGTAGGCGTTGTTCGAGTCCTTGGCGTGGTCGCGGATGTACGCGATGGACTTCTCCAGCTGCGGCGATTTCAGGCCCGTGTCCAGCAGCGTCCAGGTCACGTAGCTGGTCAGTAGCAATTTCGGATCGCCCATTGAGGCGATGGTCTCGTTGTGGGTCATGCCGATCTTTTCCCAGGTGCCGTCGGCCGCCTGCTGCTTGAGCAGCCAGGCCTGCGTGCGGTCGATGACGCCGTGGTCCACCGGGTAGACCTTCGACATGTCGTTGAACTCTTGCAGGCCGTAGGCGCTGACCCAGATCAGCGGCTCGTTCGATTCCTGGCCCCACCAATCGAAGCCGCCGGTCTTGTGCTCGAAGGTCAAGAGCCGCTGGTAGCCGGCGTTGAGGTACTGCTCGGCCTTCATCATCACGGCCGGCGACTGCGTGTGCGTCCGCTTGAGGTAGTCCACGACCAGCACGTTGGGATAGGCCGACGACGACGTTTGCTCGAAGCAGCCGCCCGGCATCCGCAGGATGCCGTCGGCCCCTTCCAGGAGCTGGCTGAAGACGCCGGGGTGGATCTTCACCAGCAGCTTCGAGGCGTCCGGAAGGGCGTTGTCAGGGATCACGACCGTCTGCGTTACGCGGCCGCCGAGGTGGTCGTTGACGGCCTGCTCGACGAGCTTGCCGTCCGGAGAAACCTCGATTTCCCGTTTCACCGCGTCGGACATCTTCGTGCCGGCGGCCGTGACGGTCAGGGAGAAACGGCCGCTGCGGGCGGCGCGGATGCGGAAGTGGGCGGAGGTCACTTCGTTGGGCTTGAGGTCGAGGGTGCGCGTCAGACCCCGGCCGTCGGCCACCGCGAACCAGTCCTCCTGCTTGAGGTCCAGCTTCACGGTTTGCGGATTCTTGAGGTAGTTATAGACGGCCACCGGGAAGTCCACCTCGTCGTTTTGCGTCAGGGCGGTGGGCAGGTCGATGTCCACGAAGAAGTCCTGGAAGACGCGCAGCGGCGTGGTGACGCCGCCGAGGGCGCCGCCCCTGGAAGAGGCCGACGCCGTGAGCCGCCAGGTGGTGATGCTGTCGGCGAAGGTCAACGGCATCTCCGCTCGCCCCTGGTCGTCGGTGATGAGGTTGGGCTGCCACAGCAGTGTCTCCGGGAAGTACTCGCGCAACCGCGGCGGCGCCGCATTGCTCTGGCCGGCGGCGTCCGATGTGGGCTTGGCCTCCTTGGCCTTGTCGTCCAGGGCGCCTCCGCCGACTCCGCCGGCAAATCCGTTTGCCGCCCGTGGAATGGCCGCGCCGGGCGGGAACGGCCCGCGGAACGCGCCGTCCTTCTCCGCCCCGGCAGCGAGTTCTAACCTCTCAAATTGCGCACCGCGGCGCACTCCCCAAGGGCCCCGCGGGGCCCGTTCAGGTCCGCGAAGCGGTCGATCATCCCCTCTTCGTCCTCCGCCCACCAAACCTGGGCGTAACGCCACGGGTTGACCGGCGCCGTCGAAAGCTTCACGTCGTCGTCGGTGCCGAGCTTGCCGTCCGGCCCGGCGGATACGATGTCGTACTGCTCGAACTGCGTCTGGCCCTGCGGGTCGGTGCGCTTCTTGTCCAGCTTGACCAGCTTGAGCGGCTGGCCCCAGGCGTCCTTCAGCCACATGCCGTCGAGGTTTTGGGCCTTGGCCGCGTCGGCCAGCGTCGTCTCCGGCAGGGTCCATTTGCCGTCCTTGAGAAACTTCGCCTGGTTCTGGTTGGTGTAGTTGACCACCGACCAGCGCATCTGCCAGATGCGGGCGTGCGTTACCGCGTCGCCCAGCCGCTCCGGCGAAAAGTCCTTTTCCATCTTCGGCAGCGTTTCCAGCGTCAGCTTGCCGCCTACCGGGTCGGTCAGCGACGCGGCGTTCAGCTGTTTGGCATCCACCAACTCCTTGAGCAGGTCCGGCTTGAAGGACCACGCCTTGGTGTCCTTGTCCCGCACCAGGAACGGCTTCGTCTGGGCGTGGTTGTACAAGGCCCAGCCGATCTGCTGCAACTGGCCCTGCAACTTCTGCCGCCGCTCCACCACCGGGTTCACGTCCCAGCGCGCCGGCGGCTTCGGCCGGATCGAAGTCAGCAGCGCCTCGGCGATCTGCTGCTGGCCGTCGCTCAATGCCGGCTGACGCACCAGCGTCTCCACCGTCTCGTTCGGCTTGTACAGCACCGAGGCCTGCGGCTTGATTAGTTCCTCTTGCAGAGTGAAATAGACCTTTTCCAGGCCCGGCTGCATTTCCTGGAGGGCGTACACCGCCTCATCGACCACCAAGACGCCCAGCGCCGCCGCGGCCGGCTTGCCGTTGGCGTCGGTCACATGGAAGCTGATCTTGCCCTCCGCGCCCGGCAGGTAGACGTCGCGGTCGGCCTTCACGTCGATCTTGAGGTCGTTGGCCGGCTGGACGTAGACCACGCGGCTGTCGCGGATGACCTCGCCGCCGGCCAACATCTGGTACGCATGGATTTCCAGCGTGCCGAACAAGCTCTGTGGCAGATCGAGATTGTACTCGGCTCTGCCGTCCTTCACGTCCAGCCATTGCGTCAGCACGGTCTGGCCGGAACGCACCACGTCCAGGTAAACGGTCGGCAGCCCCGCGGAGGAGCGCACGTCCACCTTGACCGCCTCGCCTGGCTTGTAGACCGCCTTGTCCAGCCGCAGCAGCACGTTCTCGCCGAGCGGCTCGCTGTTCAGGGAGACGGTGGTTTTCGCCGTGGCGCCCTTGGCGTCGGCGGCCTCGGCGGTCAGGTCGAAGAGGTTCTGCTGGCCCCACACCTGCACCTGTTGACCGCCCATCATCTCGATATTGTGCTGGCCCGCCGCGCCGGCGTGAAACTGCTCCGGCTTGGGCGTGATCTTGAACTCGGCCAGTCCCGCCGCGTCGGTCTTGATCTTGGCGAACGGCTTGCCTTTCGCCTCATTGCCGATCCACAATTGCACGTCGCACTGGGCCGGGCTGCCGTCGGGGTAGGTCGCCGCCGCGAAGACGCGGTTCTCCAAGCTGGGCGTGATGCGGCCGCCCTCCGGCAGCAGGTTGACGCGCACGGCCTGATCGCTCACCGGGTAGGTGCGCACGACCGTTTCGGTGTGATCCGCCGAGTCCGTCACCTTGGCTTCGATCTTGACCAGGGCGTCGCCTTTCTGCAACGGCTGACCGACGAAGTAGTCCGGAAGCTGGATTTCAAACTTGGCGTGGCCCTTGGCGTCGGTCTTCAAATCGACCGTCTGAAAGTCCTTGAAGGCCACGTCGAAGGTGCTGGCGACGACCTTGACCTTGGCGCCGGCCACCGGCTTGCCGAAGAAATAGTCGCTTTGAAGGTCCGCATTGATCGTCTCTTTCGGCAGGTAGAACTTCTTGTCGGCCGTCACGTCGGTCTTGAACTTGGGCAGGACGTACGGCTTGACCGTGACGGTCTTGTCGGCCGTGTGGTCGCCGAGGATCGCCCGGACATGGTAGTCGCCGGCGTTGACCTCGTCGGCCAGCTGGAAGTCGGCGGAGGCGACGCCGTAATCCGACGTTTTCAGAGCTTGCTTGAAGACCTTGTTGCCCTTGCCGTCCTCGACTTCAAAGGTGAGGTCGGCCCCGGCCACCGGCTTGAGGTCGAACGACTGCAGCGCCAGCGCCCGCAGGTGCATGAGCTGTCCGGGCTGGTAGAGCGGCTTGTCGCTGACGAGCAGCACCTTGGGCGCGGTCTTGATTTGCACGTCGCGTTCCAGCTTTTCCTCGCCGAGGTCGGACTTGGTGATGACCTGCATCTTGTACTTGCCGGCCGGCAGGTCGGGCGTTTGGAAGCGAACGTCCGCCACGCCCTCGGCGTCGGTCTTGCCCTCGAAGAGATTGACGCCCTTGCCGGTGTCGGCCGTCAGTTGCACCTTGACAGAGGCGCCGGGCAGCGGCACGGTTTCGGTGTACGACTTGACGCCGTGGACCTCGCAGCGCAGGGCGGCCGGGGCGCCGGCAAAGAACTCCTGGCCGCTCGAAAGCGTCGTCTCATGGGCCTTGACCAGCAGTACCTTGGCCAGCGGCGTTTCCATCTTCTCTCCTCCGAAGGTGCAGCGCAGCGTCAGCTTGTCGGCCGCGATTTTCGGAGACGCCAGCTCGAAACGGTGGGAGGTGGGTCCGTTGCCGGGCTGCACTTTACGTTCGTCGCTCGTCAGCACCTTGCCGTCGGCGTCCACCAGTTCGACCCGGAGCGTGTCGGAGGGTTGGGGTTTTTCGGCGCGGGGCAGGTTGACGGTGAGGACGAGTTTGTCGGTGGTCTGGTAGCCGGCGGCGGCCCGCGGCGTGAGCGCGGGGGCGGCCTGGGCTTGCTGGGCGGGCGGCCCGGCCAGCAGCAGGGCGACCACGGCGGCGGCGGTCACGGCGCCGATGCCGAGGGGCGCCCAGGGGTAGTACCAGGGGGAACGACGGCTGGCGGACATGGACGGCTCCTTGGGACGACCGCTGTGAAAAGAGTCTTCAACGTATCAGACGAGACAGGCGGGAAAAAGGTTGGGGAGAAAAGATCTCATGCGCGACCCGGATGACGGGGTCCGATTTGCCCCGAGGTGTGGGCGCGTTCAGTACGGCACAAACCGCAGCCACGCCACCCCCATCGCCAACGTAACCAACGTCACCGGGACGCCGACGCGGCAATAATCCCAAAAAGAGATCGTCGTTCCCTCCCTCCGGGCCTGCTCCACCACGATCAGGTTGGCGACGGAGCCGAGAACGGTCAAATTGCCCGCCAGCGTACTCGACATGGCCAGGGCGAGCCAGGCCGCTTCCCGCGACGCCGCCGGCAGCGCCGGGATCACCGGCTTGAACAGCATCACCGCCGGCACGTTGCTGACCAGATTGGACAGGGCGGCGGAAGCCACGCTAAGCAGCGTAACGGGGTGCTCGCGCAACGGCGGCCATTCGGCCAGGTTCCACTGATTGACCACGTGAATCTCGAAGGCGTGGACCACGACGAACAGCCCCGCGAACATCAGCAGCAGGCCCCAGTCGATGTGCCGGTAGACGCGGGTCGGCTTGAGGCGGTCCAGCAACAGCACGGCCGCGGCCCCCAGGGCGACGAGGTGCATCGGGGCGCCGACAAAAAACAGCGCCACCGCCGCGACCGTCACCGCCAGACTCTTCACCAGAAGCGGGAACCGCTTGGCGTTCACCGCCCTGGAATTTTCCGGCGGCCCGTCCGGTTCGCCCGCCCCGCCGTCGTTGTTAGTCCGCCGGAGCGCCGAACGGTACAGCCAGGCGGTCAGCAGGAAGGCGACGACCAGCCCGAAAACGGCGATCGGGCCGAGGCGCTCCGTGAACCGGAGATAACTGATCCGCGATAGCCCGGCGATGATGACGTTCTGCGGATTGCCGGTCGGCGTGGCCGTGGAGCCGATGTTGGACGCCAGCGCCAGCCCGACCAGGTGCGGACGCGGATCGAGACGCAGCCGTCGGGTCGTGTGCAGCACCAGGGGACTCAGCGCCAGGCAAATCACGTCGTTGACGAGCACCGCCGAGAGGACGCCGGTGGCGGCCATGACCACGGCCAACAGCGCCGTCGGGTTGCGGACGCGCCCGTCGAGGGCGGCGGCCAGCCGCTCGAAAAAGCCGGCCTCGCGCAGGCAGCCGACCACCACCATCATGCCCAGCAGCAAGGCGATGGTGCGGAAATCGACGGCCTTGACCGCCTCGTCGAAGCCCGCGTCGCCAGGGCCGAGCAGCCCCGTCACGATGATCAGGGTGGCGCCGACCAGGGCCACACCGGTGCGGTCGGTGCGCAGCCAGGGCAGCTTGCCCAGCGCCAGGCCAGTGTACGTCAGCACGAACCAGGCCAGCGTCAGCCATAGAGTCCAGTCGTTCACGCGGCCTTCGCCTCCCGCGTCTCCGGCATGAAGCCGAGGAACAGCACGGCCGCCGCGGCGGCGATCGCGGCAAAAACGAGGAATGCGACCTTGTATCCGAGGGATTGCGTCAGCGCCCCGGTGCTGATCGGGCCGACGACTCCGCCGACGGCCAGGGCGGTGGCGATGACGCCGGAGAGGGCGTTGAAGCCGCCCTTGCCGCGCGTCAGGTCGGCACAGACGGCGACAATGACGACCCCGTAAATACCCGCCCCTACCCCATCGAGCGTTTGCAGGGCGATGAGCGCGTCCGGGCTGCCGGCCAGTGCATACAGGGCGATGCGCAGCGGCAGAACGGCGAAGGCGACCGCGAACACCGGTTTGCGGCCCCAGCGGTCCACCAGCAGGCCCGCCAGCAGCGACGCCGGGACCATCACCGCCTGAGCGACCAGCACCACCAGCGACACGCCGACGTCGCCGGCCTCCCGTTTCGCGGTGCCGTCGGTCGGCGCGGCCGCTTCGCCCCCGCCGCCCGATTCGGCGACGACCATCGCCCACGGACCCCGCACCGCGCCGCGGTCCATGTCCTTGACGTACTGGGCGACCAGCGGCATGACCGGCGCGTTGGCCAGATGGAACAGGGCGGTGGCGGCGATCAGCACGGCCACGCGGCGGTCGCGCAGCAGGTCGAGAAATCGAATCGGCCTTTCGCCCTTCTTCCGGCCCGAGACGCGCTCCTCGTTCAGCTCGTCGCCGCGGATGAGGAAGGCCGAGGCCGCCGCCAGGACGGACACGCCAAAGACCGCATAGAAGACCGGGACCGACGACGCGAACAGGTAAACAAGCGCCAGGGCGGACAGGGCGGCGGCGAGGTTGCCGGCGTGATTCCAGCCCTGGTTCCAGCCCATCATGCGGCTCAACCCCTGGTGACCTGCCAGCGCCAGGGCCAGCGCCCCCAGCACGGGCAGGAAGATGGACTGGGCTACGCCGGCAAGGAACAGCAGTGGGTCGATGGCGAACGACGACGCCGGAACCAGAGGGACAAGGGTGTAGGAGACGCCGAGTGCGACCGACGAGCCGGCCAGCAGCAGGACGCGCCGCTTGACGCGGTCGGTGAGGAAGCCCGCCGGCGACTGGGCCAGGAAGACGCCCAGGCCGGCCACGGTCAACGCCAGGCCGACGGCGAACGGAGGGAAATGCTGGTCCTTCAGGTAGGCGGCGACGAACGGCAGCGTGACGCCGGTGACTTCCGCCAGGAAGAAGTTGGCGGCGTTGAGGCCGACGGCGCTGCGCCAGAAGACGCGCGGCGCGTCGTCGCCGACCGTGGACGCCTGGCCGATCCGTTCCGTTGATAATAACGCGCGGGATTCTCTCAGTATGACGCGCCTCCCGTCGATTCATGGGAACGGAGGGGCTACCCGTTCCAGCGAGCGGGCGGCCCTTACCGCACGCGTCACTGCTCTTCGGGCGGGCGGGGCGGCGGCGGGCGGCGGTCGTCCGGGGCGGGCGGGCGCGGCCGGTCGCGATCGGGGTGCTCGGCGTGCTGGAGATGTTCGCCGACGTGCGACCAGGCGTCCGCGGCGCGGGCCAGATCGACGGCCTTCATGGCGTCGCCGTCCTGGAGCGCCTGATTGGCCTCGTGCAGGGAATTCTTGGCCGCTTGTAGGAAGGCGCGGCCCGGCCCCTTGGCGTGGTCCTGCGGCGCATTCTTGAGGCGGTCGCCGACGCGCCGAATCATCTCTTCGGCCACGTCCTTGGGGTCGCGCTTGGCGTCCGGGCCGCCGGAGGGCGGCGGGGGCGGCTCACGGTCGGCCCGGGGGGGCGGCGGCGGGCCTTCGCGCTGGCCGGGGGGCGGCAGAGGCTGTCGGTCCCGGCCGCCGGGCGGCGGGGGAGGCGGGCCTTCGCGGCCCCCACGGGGCGGCGGCGGGGGACCTTCGCGCCCGTCGCGGGGAGGCGGGCCTTCGCGCCCGTCGCGCGGGGGCGGCGGGGGCCCTTCGCGGCCGTCGCGAGGCGGGGGCGGCGGGCCGGGGGCCGCGAAAAGCGGGGGCGGCACGTCCACCAGCCTGCCGGCGCCCGCCTGGAGCGTCAGTAGGACGCCATGAGCGGCGTCCTCGGCGGCGTGGGCCATTTCGTCGGCCCGGTCGTAGTCACCGTCCTTGTATGCCTCATGAGCGGTGCGATAGAACTCCCGCGCCGCGTCGAGCAGGCCCGACAGCTGCTTGGCGCCCGCCCCGTCTTCACCCTTGAGGGCCAGGGCCGCGAGCGTCAGATTGTCGTAGGCATGTCCCAGATGATCGCCCGCGCGGTCTTCGGGACGACCCGGCCCGCGCGGCGGCCCAGGCGGTTCACGATCCGCGCGGCCCGGCGGGGGAGGCGATTGCTCGAAGGGCGCCGGCAGCGGCGGCGCCCGGAACTCGGTCAACCGGTCGAGGACGAACTTGCCTTTCCCCTCGGCCAGGGCCGTTGCGGCCGCGCCGACGGCGAGGCAAAAGGCGGCCAGAAGGAAGGGGGCAATCCAACGTCTCATGCGACTCTCCTTGGAATGGTAAACGGAGATCTCTTCCTCTCAACGTGGACATTACCTTAGCAGGAACGGCGCCGCAAAGGAAAACCGGCCCGAAGGTCCGGGGCGGGACCGTCCGTCGAAGACCGGCGGAACTTGGCCCGCGAGTCGCGCACGGGTATGCTACAAAGGTCCATCGCGGATCGACACGTGGCATCCGATTTCGGGAGGGGCGAAACATGACCGAAAACGTACTTCTGCTCTCCGGGCGCGCCGAGGCCGACGCGCTGGCCAAGGCGATCTCCGCCCTTCGTTCGGAACCGGACGGCCTGGAGCAACTGGGGCCGCAGCTGGAGATGCTGACCGCGCATTGCGCGGCGTACCCGGCGGAGACGCGGCAACTCTGGGACTGGTTCGAGGCGCAACAGCCGTGCGCGGAGGGCGGGGAAATGGGCGAGATGTTTGAGGACCACCTCCGCTTGCTCGACGGGCGCCTCCGAGTCGTTCAGGAGGTGCAAGCCGTGGCGGCGGAGATCGGCCGCGGCCGATCGTCTCACGAAGCCCCGCTCGCCGCGGCGCTCGCCGATCTGTCGGCGCAGCGGGAACGCATCGCCAGCCTGTTGGAGCGAGTGAACGCCCCCTTTTCCCCTCCGTCTGAACCTTTGCCTACGACCGCCGAGCTTCGCGCGGCCTTCGAGCGTGGTGAGTACGAAGACATCGAAACGATCCTTGAGCGGGTACGAAACGGCGGCCCGGTGAGCAAGGATTGACGGATGAAGTGGCACACCATCGTCACCCCCGCCATTAGCCGGGCAGTCGGGCAATGCGGCCTTACGCGCGCCGGCGTCGTCCGCGTGCTCGCTTAGCTTCACAACGATTTGTCCGCGCGGGCCAATATCCTACGCCGGCGGCGCGACGCCAGCGATCCCGATCACTTTCCTCACCGTGTTGCCCTGTTCGACGGCGGCGCCCGACACTATTTCGATTTCCGGGTCAATGACGTGTCCGCTCCCGGATTCCTGTTCGTGGCGAGCATGACCCATTCCTTGTAGGAACGGCCCACGATGTCCCCTCACCTTTCTCCCCCCAAGAGAACCCTCCCATGCCAAACCCTACTCACTCCTCCGACCTCGACCGCCGCGAAATCCTCGGCGCCATGGGCCTCGCCGCCGCCGGCGGCCTCATGCTGGCCGGCAACGTCTCCGGCGCCGACGTCGCCCCCGCCGCCGGCGTCGAGGACCGCGGCGCCGGCATCAAGATCACAAGTCTGCGGGGCATCCCCTGCGGACCCAAGACGTTCATCAAGATCGAGACCGACAAGAAAGTCACCGGCTGGGGCGAGGTGACGGGCTGCGAGCCGAAGGTGGCCGCGGTGTTGGCCGAATCGCTGTTCGAGCTGCTCGACGGCGAAAACCCCACGCGCGTCGAACACCTCTGGCAAAAGCTGTTCCGCTCCCACCGCGACATGCGCGGCGGCGCGATCATGGTCCACGTCATCTCCGGCATCGACATGGCTTTGTGGGACATTACGGGTAAACTTTGGGGCGTTCCGGTCTACCGCCTGCTCGGCGGCCCTCTGCGCGACAAGGTGCGGATGTACCCCAGCCCCAAGGCCAACAAGCTCGGCACCGGCGGCCCGCACCCGTTCTCCGGCAACCCCTCCGACGTGATGGGACTGGCGAAGTCGATCGAAAATCTCCGCAAACAGAAGGGGCCGGACTTCACCATCATGTTCGACTGCCACTGCGCCATCCCGCCGGCCATGCTGATCCAGTTCGCGTCGGCGGTGGAGCCGTACAACGTGCTGTGGTTGGAGGAGCCGGCCTGTCCCGGCAACATCGAGGTGTTCAAGCGGCTCAAGCAACAAATCCACATCCCCATCGCCCTGGGCGAGCGCGACCGCACCATCTGGGAGGTCATTATGTACCTACAGAACAGCTGCATCGACATCCTGCAGCCCGACGTGGGCCAGACCGGCGGCATCAGCCAGATGCGAAAGATCGCGGCCCTGTGCGAGGCCTACCACGTCCCGCTGGCGCCGCACAACACCTGCTCCGAGCTGGGCCTGTCGGCCAGCGTCCACTGCTCCGCGGCGACGACGCTGTTTCTGATCCAGGAGGGATATTTAGACGGGCACATCATGCCGCCGGGCGTGGCCCGCAAGAGTTGGGGGGTGGACGCCGACGGCTACGCCTCGTTGCCGCAAGGACCGGGCCTCGGCGTCGAGATGGACGAAAACTTGATGGCCAAGGTCGCGGCCGACCCGAAGAAGAAGTTCAAGTGGCCGACGCCGACGTATCCGGACGGGGCGGTGCGGGATTATTAGGCGGGAGCGGCGCGGCGTCGCGTTACACTTCCACCCGTTCGCCCACGCCGCGCTTGGCCGCGTCCAACCGTTCCTCGGCCTGGCGAAGCAGCGCCTTGACGGTGGCCGAAGACGGCGAAAAGGTTGCGGCGCCGAAGCACGCCTGCACCGGCGGCAGCGGCGTCTCTTCCAGCGCCGGCGGCTCCTCCAGCACCGTTTGCAGCCGCCGACAGCAGCCGACCGCGCCCACCGGCGTCGCCCCCGGCAGCAGCAACATGAAGCCGTGCGGCCCGTGCTGCCCGGCCACGTCGCAGCGGCGCTTGGCCCGCGCCACCCGCGCCGCCGTCCGCGTCGCCAGCTGTTGCGTCTCGGTCGCCGACAACTTTTCACGCCGTCCGCCCCGCACCTCGCCGAGCACCACGGTAAAGGCGCCGCCGTGGCGCTGGCCGCGCGCAACCTCCTCGTCCAAACGTTCCAACATATGCCGTTGATTGAACCAGCCGTACCGCCCCTCGGCCGGCGTCACTTCCCACAACAGGCTCACCAAGCGACTCACCTGTCCCCGGCAGTCGGCCAGCGTTTCGCCGGCCCGTTTGGCCCGGCGGCGGAGGTCGGCGAGGTGGGCCGACGTTTGGAGCATCGCGGCCAGCAGCGCCGGACAGCTGAGGGCCAGGTCGCGCGGCAGCCAGTGGTCCGCCCCCTGGCTCAGCGCCTCCACGACCAGGCCGGGCGTCGTGTCGGCCAGGAACAGCACCGGCGTCTGGTCCGGCCCGCCCAGCCACGCCAGGGCGTCGTCGCCGCCCTGGCGGTACAGGTCGGCGTCGAGGACAACCACATCGCACGGCTCCATTTGGAGGATGAAGCGGGCGCGCTCCAGGCCATCGGCCTCGACGGCTTCCCAGCCCGGAAACAGGCCGGAATCGAACTGCTTCCGCAGGACCGTGCCCTCGTGACCGAGTCCCGCGAGCAACACGCGCCGGTATTGGAGGAGAGAGGGCATGAGCGGTGACTTCCCTCGGCGGTCAAAGGCGAAGGCGACGGCCGGCGGGGCCGGCGTCGCCGTTGAATAAGATCATTCCACTGTAACTAGACGGGCCGACAAAACGAGGCGGCTTGCCCAGTCTTCCCAGGGATAGTCGTTTACCGAGAAGCTACGAACGACAGGTTTGATTTAGACGACACAACAGGTGTTTCCGCTGTCGCATGAACAATCGGAAGGCGAAGGGACGTGAGGTGCAGGCTCTCGATCGGTTCGGCTTGCCGGAAGGGGCGACGCCCGGAGGCAACCATTCCCATCGTAGGAAGCAGGTCAAGGGGCTTCTTGATGGGATCGGGAAGAAAAAACAGCGGGGGCGCACGACCCCCGCTGACGGTAAGGTGTCAATGTTTCACGACCAGCCGCGAGCGCGAGCGAGCGGATTTCGCTCAACCCGCTCGCTCGCGCTCGCGGCCGGTAAGGGACTCACTTGATGAACAGCATCTCGCGGTAGGTCGGCAGCGGCCACAGGTCGTCGGCCACGACGCGTCTCCAGCTTGTCGCCCAGCGCCCGCACCGCCGCCATCGCCGGCAGCACCTTGTCGCGGCTGAACTTGGCGTGGTCCAGCGGTTCGCCCTCGACGTGATGGCCGATGGCGTGCTCCAGGTCGGCCGTCGCCTTCTGGAACTCGCCGATGGTCGAGGTCAGCGACCGCAGCAGGTCGCCCTGCGGCCCGTTGTCCACGCCGGCCGCCTTGACGGCGTTGACCGCCGTCGCCACCTCGCCCTGGTAGCGCAGCGCCGCCGGCAGGATCATCGTCTTGGCCATGAACGCCGTCAGCTTGCGCTTCGATGGCCACCGTCTTGACGTAGTTCTCCGCCAGGATCGCCAGCCGGCTCTGCAACTCGCGTTCGCTGTAGACCTTGTACTTGGTGAACAGCTCGACGCTGTCCTTGCGCGATGATGACCGGCAGGCACTCCACGGTGTTGCTGCAGGTTGGGCAGGCCGCGCTTCTCGGCTTCCTTGTGCCATTCGGCGCGTGTAGTTGTCGCCGTTGAACAGGACCTTCTTGCTCTCCTTGATGATGCCGGGCAGCAGCTCCTGCACGGCCTTGTTGAGGTCCTTGCCGGCCGTCTTCGCCTTTTCGAGGTTGGTGGCGATGAAGTCCAGCGACTCGGCGACGATGGTGTTCAGCACCGTGTTGGGGCCGGCGATGGACTGCGAGCCGCCGACGGCGCGGAACTCGAACTTGTTGCCGGTGAAGGCGAACGGGCTGGTGCGGTTGCGGTCGCCGGCGTCCTTGGGCAGCTTGGGCAGCACGCTGACGCCGATCTCCATGAAGCCGCCCTGCTTGGTGGACTTGGCGCCGCCCTTCTCCAGCTGGTCGATGATGTCCTGAAGCTGGTCGCCCAGGAAGACGGAGATGATGGCCGGCGGCGCCTCGTTGGCGCCGAGGCGGTGGTCGTTGGCCGCCGCCGCACACCGACACGCGCAGCAGCTCGGGGTACTTGGCCACGGCCCGGATGACGGCGACGCAGAAGACGAGGAACTGGGCGTTGTCGTGCGGCGTGTCGCCGGGGTTGAGCAGGTTCTCGCCGATGTCGGTGGACATCGACCAGTTGTTGTGCTTGCCCGAGCCGTTGATGCCGGCGAACGGCTTCTCGTGGAGCAGCGTCAGCCAGGCCGTACTTGGGGGCGATGCGGCGCATGACTTCCATCGTCAGCATCTGGTGGTCGGTGGCGAGGTTGCATTCCTCGAAGATCGGGCGCCAGCTCGTACTGGCTGGGGGCGACCTCGTTGTGGCGCGTCTTGACCGGCACGCCCAGCTTGGTCAGTTCCGTCTCGCAGTCGGCCATGCAGGCGATGACGCGCTCGGGGATGGCGCCGAAATACTGGTCTTCCAGCTCCTGGCCCTTGGGCGGCTTGGCGCCGAAGAGGGTGCGGCCGGCGTTGATCAGGTCGGGGCGCGCGCAGTAGAAGTTCTTGTCGATCAGGAAGTATTCCTGTTCGGGTCCGACGGTGGTGAAGACCTTGTGGGCTTCGGTGTTGCCGAACAGGCGCAGGATGCGGATCGCCTGCTTCGACAGGGCCTCCATCGAGCGCAGCAGCGGCGTCTTCTTGTCGAGCGCCTCGCCGGTCCACGACACGAAAGCGGTGGGGATGACGAGGGTGGCGCCGTTGGGGCCTTCAAAGATGTAGGCGGGGCTGGTGGGGTCCCAGGCGGTGTAGCCGCGGGCCTCGAAGGTGGCGCGGATGCCGCCGGACGGGAACGACGAGGCGTCGGGTTCGCCCTTGACCAGCTCCTTGCCGGAAAACTCGATCAAGGCCCGGCCGTCGTTGGACGGCTGCAGGAAGCTGTCGTGCTTCTCGGCGGTCAGGCCGGTCATGGGCTGGAACTGGTGCGTGAAGTGGGTGGCCCCCTTCTCGATGGCCCAGTCTTTCATGGCGGAGGCGACGGCGTCGGCGACGGTGGGGTCGAGCGGCGCCCCCTGCTTGATGGTCTTCTGCAAGGCCTTGTAAACGGCCTTGGGCAGCTTCTCTTTCTGCACGAACTCGTTGAACACGTTGACCCCGTAGAGGTCCTTGACGTGCTCTTTCTTGAAATCCACGTACTCGAGCGGGTACTCGGTCGTGACCACGGCCCGGATGGCGTCTAGGCGGATCTTCGCGGAACTCATCTTTGACATCCGATAAGGGTTTGGGTGGCAGGCGACTCATCACAATAATGACTCAGCGTACGCGGCTGCGGCGACCTTCACGCCTCCTCCACGTCCGCCTTCACGGGGCTTCCCCACGCCCCCTCCTGGAACAGCCGTTCCAGGCTCGCGCGCATCGTTTCCGGGTCGCCTCCGCGGAAACGAAAACGGTTGTCTCGCACGGTCGTCATGTACGGGTACACGGCCTTGAACTCGGCCGCGGCCGGTTTGTCGCCGATCTGGCAATGGTCCGACCAGATTTTTCGCATCAGACCCTGGTCGATGCCGTCCACGCGGATCGTAAACAATTTGCCCAGGTCCGGCGGCTGGCTGGCGGCGCGCGGGTCGATGGGACGGTAGCGGTTCTCCGGCGTCTGGGCGTCCTCGACGAGGTAGCCGAGCGTGCCCAGCTCCGGCACGTCCAGACCTTGCAGCTCCACCATGGGGATGACGCGCAGGCCGACGAAGCGGCGGACCACCAACAAAAAGACCAGCGTCACCGGCATCACCCAGAGCAGGCTGGCCGTCAGGCCAATCACCTCGGCGGCGAGTTGGCCGGGGTTGCCGTAGAAGAGGCCGGCGACGTTTCCGGGCACGCCGTTGAGGCCGGCGCCGTGCGTACCGTTCGCGAACAGTCCGAGGGCCAGGACGCCCCAGGCGCCGCTGACGCCGTGGACGCTGATGGCGCCGACGGGATCGTCGATCTTCAGCCTCCGTTCGACGAACAGGCAGCTGCCGATGACGAGGATGCCGGCGATGGCGCCGATCAGAACGGCCGCGGCCGGGGCGACGTAGGCGCAGCCGGCGGTGATCGCCACCAGTCCGGCCAGGGCGCCGTTGCAAAGGAAACTCGCGTCCGGCTTCCTGTACATGGTCCAGGTGTAGGTCATGGACGCGAAGGCGCCGGCCGCGCACGCCAGGATGGTGTTGACGGCGACGCGGGCCACGATCGGGTCGCCGTCGCGAAGGGCGGCGCCGGTGTTGAAGCCGAACCAACCGAACGTCAGGATCAGCGTGCCGGTCATGTACATCGGCACGTTATGGGCCGGCAGCGGGTTGGACCGGCCGTCCGCGCGGAACTTGCCGAGGCGCGGCCCGATCAGCCAGGCGCCCGCCAACGCCGCGCCGCCGCCGGCCATGTGGACCACCGACGAGCCGGCGAAATCGACGTGGCCGTGGCCCAGGCCGCAGGTGACGCCGAGTTGGGACAGCCAGCCGCCGTACCAGACCCAATTCGCATATACGGGGTAGAGAACGGTACTCATGAACAGGGCGAACAGCACGAACGGCAGGAAGCGCCAGCGCTCGGCCATCGCGCCGGTGGGAATGGTGGCGGCGGTGTCCATGTACATCAGATGGAACAGGAACAGGGCCAGCACGGCCGGCGTCACGTCGCGGCCGCTCAGGCAGAGGTGCTGCCAGTCGCCGGACTGGAGGGCGTAGCCGCACAGCCAGAAGCCGAGGGCGCCGGCGCAGAAGACGACGACGTTCATGGCCATCGTGTGCGTGACGTTCTTGGCGCGCACCATGCCGGTTTCCAGCAGGGCGAAGCCGACCTGCATGAAGAAGATCAGGAAGCCGGCCAGCAGCGTCCATTGCAGATCGACGGCGCCGCGCCGCGGGGTTTTCCACCGTTTTAACGCGCCGTCCGTCATCCGTCGTAGTCCCGTCAAAAGCAGTTCACCGCAGAGAACGCTGAGAGCGCGGAGAGAAGAAGGAGAAAAACTCAGAATGGTCCAACCCCTTTGGAACCCTCTCTTGTCTTTTCTCCGCGCTCTCAGCGTTCTCTGCGGTGAACTTCAGACCTCATTTCACCGGCCAAAAGTGCAAATAGATCAGCGCGCCGCCCAGCAGCACGATTGGGATCAGCGCCGAGATCACCACCAGCCGAACCGTCGCCCAGTTCGTCCGCGACAGCGACGGCGGCTGCAGGCGGTCGCAGCGGCCGGTCAGTTCCACCTGATCAGGATCGTCAATATCGGCTTTCATGGCGGCGGCCGAGGCGTAGCGATCCGCCGGGTTGCGCTCCATCGCGTGAAGGATGATTTCCTCCACCTGCGGCGGGATGTGCGGGTTGACCTTGCGCGGAGCAACCGGATCTCCCGTCAGTCGGGAATTCATAATGATGTACGGATTGGCCCCTTCGAAGGGAACCGAACCCGTTACCATCTCGTAGAGCATCGCCCCCAAGCTATAGAGGTCGGTGCGTTCGTCGCCGCGCTTGCCCTTGACCTGTTCGGGCGCCATGTAGTCCGGCGTGCCCATCACCGGCGAAAAGCCGCTGAACGTCAGCCGGCGCATTCCCGCCGCCTTGGCGATGCCGAAGTCCATGATCCGCAACGTGCCGTCGTTGCAGATCATCACGTTTTCCGGCTTCAAATCGCGGTGGATGATGTTCTGCTTGTGCATGTGGTCCAGGGCGTCGCAGAGCCGGCTGGTGATCTTCAGCGCGTCCTCCACCGGCAGTTGCGGCACACTGCGCATCAGCTGCCGCAACGTCTGCCCCTCCAGCAGTTCCATCGCCATGTACGGCCGGCTCTTCTGGTCGACCGGGACGACGTGCAGGATGTAGGGGTGGTTGAGGAGCCGGCCGATCTCCTCCTCGCGCTGGAACCGCGAGTAAAAGCCGGGGTCGCTCTCGAACTGCATCGACGGCACCTTGACGGCCACGCGCCGGCCGGTCTGCTGGTCGTTGGCCTTGTAGATCGAGGCCATGCCGCTGCGGGCGATGACGTCCACGATGCGGAACCGGCCGTCGAGCACGTCGCCGATCTGGACTTCATGACTCATGGTGGGGTCCGGGGCCTCTTGATACACCGGGGCGCCCCGGTAGTAACTCAACTGCTCCACGCGCTCGACCTGGACGACCTGGACCGACACGTTGTCGTCGGTCCCGCGCTTGATCGCCAACTCGGTCAGCCGCTTGCAGGCCTCGTCCGGCGGGGCGTGGCTGACGATGTCGAGGATCTCCGCCTCGGTGACGAGGACGTACATGCCGTCGCAGCACTGAACGAGAACGTCGCCGCGGCCGACCACGGCGCTGGCGTAATCGACCTGCACCACCGGGTCTTTGCCGATGCAGCGCGTCAGCATCGACCGCATCTGGCTGTGCAGCGCCTCCTGTTCCGAAATCAGCCCGAGCTTGACCTGCACGCCGACGTACGAGTGGTCGGTGGTCAGCCGACTAATTTTCCCATTCTGGATCAGGTACGTCCTGCAATCGCCGACGTGGCCGATCGCCACCTCGTTGTTGCGGAACAGGGCCGCCGTGAGCGTGGTGCCCATGCGCTTCTGCTGGCCGGCCGTGTTGGCCTCGTCATAGACCGCCTGGTTGGCGGCGGCGAACATCTGGCCGAGCAGCTGGTTCGGCGAGACGCCCGGCTTGGCGTCGCGGAACTTGGCCAGGGCGGCTTCCACGGCCAAATGGCTGGCCACCTCGCCGGCCTCCTGTCCGCCCATGCCGTCGGCGATGATCGCGGCCACGCCGCGGACGCGGGCTTCCTGGGCGTCGGCCGGCATGGCGAAGCCGAGGTAGTCTTCGTTGTTCGAGCGCACCGGCCCCACGGAGGAGAACTGCCCGTAGGTGACGTCCATCCCCCCCTCCCGGCCGCCGCGTCGCCGTAGCCTCGTCCGTGACGGGGACGCCGGAATCCGCAGCGCCGTACCCGCTCCCGTATATTCCAGAATGGCCATCGCAAATCCTGCCTCATCATATGGGAGGGGACGCCGGTTTGCCAGCCGGAGGCCATAGGCGAGCGGCCGGCGTAAGCCGGCTGGTGCGTCACTCGTCCCGACGCGCCAGGCCGCACCGGCCGGCTTACGCCGGCCGCTCGCCTAAAACGCCGCGGCCGGAAACGCAAACGGGTCCGAGCGACCGCCCCCTCTCCGGTCGGCGATCGCTCGGACTTCACGCGGAACAGTTGGGGGACGAAAGGTCCGGTCAGTTGGCGGTGGTGTATGCGCCCTCCTTTCCGGCCTCCGCCGTGGGCGTCGGCGGGGAAGTCACGAGGATCGACTTGCCCTTGGCCTTGCTGGAGGACGTGAAGTAGAACCAGCCGTAGAGCGCCCACAGGGCGCAGAAGCCGAGCGCCACGAACGGTTCCTTCCAGCTCATGCCGGCCACCACGAAGGGGCCGACGATGTAGAACAACATGCAGGCCAGGTTGGCCAGCAGGCCGAACACCGGGATCACCATGTGCTTGATGCCGTTGAACATGTGGTGTTCGCGGAAGGCGACGATGGCCGTGATGCAGCTGAGCATGTAGAGCAGGAACGTCCCGAAGTTGCTGATCAGCGTGACGTAGATCAGGCTGTTGGGGATGTACGAGCCGACGCCCGACTTGAACATCAGGAAGCTCGGGTACCAGATGCTCTTGCTCGCCAGGAGCGTGGCCATCGTCTGGTCGTTGCTGGGGCTGGCGGAGGGGCCGCACAGGTAGAACAGCACCGTCACGATGCCGATCACGATGGACAGAACGACCAGCGTCCAGATGGCGCGGTGCGGACTCAGGTTCTTGCCGTGCAACATGCCGAAGTGCGAGGGCACCTCGTCGTCGCGGCCCATGGCGTAGGTCACGCGGGCGCCGGTGTTGAGGCAAGCCAGCGTCGTGCCGATGAGTGCCAGGAACACCGTCAGCGCCTCGATCCGCATGAACCACTCGCCGCCGGCGGCGCCGCCGAACAGCCACGCCCCGGTCAGCTTCATCATGTCGCCGATGGGCGCCGTCGCACTGGCGGCGGTCGTCATCGGGTAGCCGGGGTTAAGGAAGTAGCCGGCCGCGAAGTACTCCACCAGGTAGCAAATGCCGCCCTGGATGGCCAGCGACAGGATGATGGCCCACGGGATGTGCTTCTTGGGGTTCTTGGCCTCCTCGCCCATCGAGGTGACCGACTCGAAGCCGACGAGGATCAGGATGGCCACGCAAGCCTGGATGAAGATGTAGCTGATGCCGTGCGGCTTGACGACATCGGTGGCGTCCGTGAACCACTGCCGCGTCGTGGCCTGTTTGGGATGGTACGGGTCGGGCTCCAGGACCGCGGGCTTGTAATCCAACTTGAGCAGCGTGGCCGCGTGGTCCTTGTCCGTCGGAATCGGCTGGCCCTTGTCGTTGGTGACCAGGTAATAGTTGGTCTCCGCCTTTTCCTTGGGCTTGTCGGCGTCCGTTAGGCCCAGCGGCTTGCCGGCGCCGGAGTTATCGACGACGTAAACGCCCTTCTCGTCGGGGTAGTACTGCGGGCCGTCGGCCGGGTTCGTCTGGTCGGAGGGCAGGTTCGCGCCCTTGGGGTCCTCGATGTACTTGCCGTCCTTATCCTTCACGAAGATCGGATTGCCGTCGTCGCCTTTCTTGACGTTGCCCTTGTCGTCCACCTCGGTCTTGTAAGTGGCAGCCTCGATCAGCTTGCCGTCCTTGTCCTTGGCGAAGACCCAGTTGCCGTCCTTGTCCGATTTCGGATCGCCCTTCTCGTCCACCTCGACCTTGTAGGTCTTGGCGGGAATGAGGTTGCCCTTGTCGTCCTTCTTGAAGATGTAGTTGCCCTTGTCGTCCTTTTTGGAGTTGCCGTCGTCGCCGACTTCCGTGACGTACTGGTTGACGGTGCCGTCGGACTCGGCCTTGAAGGCGCCGACGTTGCCGTCGGCGCCGACCGCGAAGGTGGCGAGGGCGTACTTTGTCGGCGTGCCGTCGGGGTCGAGAGTCCAGCCGGTGGAGTCTTGCGGATGGCTGGTGCGGTAGCCGATGGCGATGACCGCGAAGACCAGCAGGGCGCTGATCTGCACGATGTTGACCGCGAGGTTAACGCCCGTCGAGGCGTTGGCGCCGCGGTAGGCGATGTAGCCGATGAAGATCGAGAAAATCACGCAAAAGCCGATCGCGAGCGTCGGACTGGCCACCGCCGAACTGAACCCAAACTGGGGGAAGAGGTCGCCGGCCATGTAGCAGACGACAAGGGCCGTCACGCCGACCATGAGGCCGGGATAGACCCAGTAGTAGAGGTGACTGGCCCAGCCGATGATGAACTTGGCGATGCGCGCGAACTTGTAGGCGTGCGTCTTGCTGAGGAAGGCCTGTTCGGCGAAGAAGTAAGACGACCCGGCGCCGGGGTAGAGCTTCGACAGCTCCGCGTAGGAGATAGCCGTGGCCATGCAGAGCAGCAAGGCGGCGAAGATGCCGAACCAGATGTCGGAGCCGGCCATCGGGGCGCCGTAGGCCGACTGAATCTGGTAGGTGAGCCAGAGGAAGGCGCCGGGCGCGATCAGCGCCATGGCGTTGACGGTCAGCCCGGTGAGTCCCAGGGTGGCCTTCATTTGGGGCGGGTTCTCGGAAGCCAAGCGACACCTCGTTTCAGAAAAACCAAGGGGGAGAGGCGAACATCCCAAGTTCGTGGTCCGATCAGAGACCCGGAGTACGACGGCGAACGCCGCGCAAGGGCGGACGCCGAACGCACGTCCATTCGCGTTGCGAAGAACGTCGATCCGCCTCTTGGGTGGGCACTGCCGTCAATCGACAGGCATGAACGGTCCTCCTGTTTGGCAAACGGCGTGCCGGGTCTCTTCACCAAAGAATCATTTCATTAAGTGCAGAAAGGCTAAAGAGTTGAGGAGGGGATGCCGACGGGGGGGCGGGATGGGGAATGGCGGGCGTTTGCGGCGAGTGCTTGCAGACCGAGCAGAAGGGTGCCGCGAGTGTCGGCAGGTGGGCGCCGGGGCGACCGTCCGAATGCGGCCTCGGTTAGCCGCGACCCGAAGGGGAGCGCTTAGGATGAAGCGCTCCGCTGCGCGTCGCGGCTAACCGGTCGTTTCACCACGAATAAGAGAGGCGGCCGCCGTCACTTTTTTGCCGAGGGCGTTTTCTTCCTGGTCTTCGTCTTGCCGCCGCCCTTCTTGGCCGCGGGCTTCGCCTTCTTGGCCGCCGCCTTCCCCTCCTTCTTCGGGCCGCCGAAGATGGCGTCGTAGCCCCCCGCGAAGCCCTTGGTTTCCGCCAGCCCGATGCGAACGATGCTCACCGTATTTCCCCTATAGTCACTCCAGAAACGCTTCGCGCCTCGCGTCCCTGGCGCCGTGGGGCGTCCGCCGGTGTGAGTGGACCGGCCGCGCCCCGCCGCCTTCCGTGATGGTTTCAGTGTAATTCGCGGGACGGCGTTTGTCACGCGCGTCCTTCCCCCCCCCGTCATTTCATGCACGCCAACCGATACAAAATATCCGCGGCTTGCTCCACCTCTTCCAGCGGAACCCATTCGTCGGCGGTGTGGGCCAACGCGATGTCGCCCGGCCCGAACACCACGCACGGCACGCCGGCCCGAGACAGCGGCCCGGCGTCGGTGCCGTAGGGCACGGCCTTGACCCGGCGCCGACCGGCGACCGGCTCGGCGGCGCGCAGCAGGCGGGCGACGAGTTCCTCGGAGCCGGCGGGATCGAGGGCGGGGGCGCTGAGCCAGGGTTCCCCGAAGGTGAAGGCGACGCCGTCGCCGACGCGGCCGCGCAGGTAGGCGAACAGGTCGGCGGCCGCGGCGTTGGCGTCCTCGCCGGGCAGCAGGCGGCGGTCGATCTCGACGCGGCAGCGGTCGGGCACGGTGTTGACGCTGACGCCGCCCTCGATGCGGCCGACGCTCAGCGTGGCCGGCCCGAGCACTGGGTCCACACGCTTCGTCCGCAATTCCGCGGCGTAATGTTCCACATGCTGAAGGAGATCGGCCATACGGTAAATAGCGTTGACGCCGCGTTCAGGCGCCGAGGAGTGGCACGACTTGCCGGCCGTGAGCAGGTCCCAGCGCACCGCCCCTTTGTGCGCGTGTACCACGTCCAGCCCGGTCGGCTCGGCGGCGACGGCCTCCAACGGGCCGCCGCAACCGCCGCGCAGGTCGGTCTTGGCCAACCGCCGCACGCCGAGGAAGGTAAATTCTTCGTCCACGGTGCAGGCCAGGACGACGCGGGCGGCGCCGGCCGGCTTGTCGCGGACGAGGCGGGAGAAGGCCGTCAGCATGGCCGCCATGCCGCCCTTCACGTCGCAGGCGCCGCGGCCGTGGAGGCGGCCGTTTTCGACGGCGGCCGCGAAGGGGTCGATGGTCATGCCGTCGGTGGGCACGGTGTCCTGGTGGACTTCGAGGACGAGGGTGCGTTCCGCGCCGGCCGGCTCGTACCAGGCGAGGATGTTGTCCCGCTGCGGCGCGACGGGCTGCCGCTCGAAGCGGACGCCGAGGCCGCGGAAGAAGTCTTCGAGGTAGGCGGTGACGCGGTGCTCCAAGACGTGCGGCCCGCGGAGGTCGCGGCCCATCGGGTTGACGCTCGGCAGGGCGACGAGGTCGCGCAGCAATCGGGTGGTTTCGTGCATGGGACACACCACAATGGGTTCGCCGCGACGCGCGGCGGAGCGCTCGGGATGAGCGCTCCGCCGCGCGTCGCGGCGAACCGGACCTTTCTCAGACCTTCAATAGCTTGCAGGCCTCGGCGTAGCCCGGGGCCGGCCGGCCGTACTCGCTGGCGGTGACGCGGGTCGAGCGCCACGAGCTGCCGCCAGCGGAAGGCCGGACGCAGCGACGCGAACTCCTCCGTCGCGGTGCGGTAGTACTTCTCGGCGTGCAGCGCCCCGTCCTCGCTGACGGCGTAGCGCAGCAGCAGGTCGATCACCGGACGATACGGATGGCCCTCATCGCCGTAGCGCTGCACGGCGGCGCAGGCGCGGGCCTGGTCGTTGTGCCTGACGGCGTCCTCGGCCGCGGCCAGGAGCGCGGCGGCGTCGCCGGTCTTGATCTTCTCGCGGGCGTCGGCGCGGGTACGGCTCCCAGTGCAGGAAATCGCCGCCGCGTTCGGTGCGGTCGAAGGCGCACTGGTAGGCGCCGAGAATGAGGCAGGCCACGCCGTTGGCGCGTCGGAGTAGCGAGCCATGTTGCGCCAGGCGTTGGCCGAATCGCTGGCGTGGACGCCGATGCCGTCGCCGTGGACGCTGCCGGCCGGCTTGGCGTCGCTGACGGCCTTGGGCCGGCCGTTGTCGCGCAGCACCAGCTGGTTGGCCGCCAGCGACAGCGCCTCGCCGACCGCTTCGGGCGAGATCCCCTCGGCCAGGGCGGCGGCCACGGCGTCGGCGGCCTGCTCCGGCTTCGAGCCGAAGATGGTCTGGCTCATCTTGTCCACCCAGGCGTCCTCCGCCGGCCTCTTCCCCGCGGGCTTGCCGGCGAGCTTGTACTGGTCGAACAGCTTCGGCAGCAGCGTGTGGGCGGCGGGGCGCGTCCGCGTGGTCGAGTCGCCGCGGAGGTTGCGAACGCAGTAATGCACCGACTGGCGGAGCAGCACCTGGGCGTGGTTCATGCCGATGATGCCGGCCAGGGTCCAGGCGCGGTGCGGCAGGACGACGCGGTGGACCTCCAGTTCCTCCTGCACGGAGGGCAGAAGTTCGTTGAAGGCGTCGTCGAGTTTGCCGCGGCAGAGCGCGACGAAGGTCCGGTCGGCGGCGGGCAGGTCCTTGCGTTCGACGGCCTCGCTCAGGGCGTCGGCGCCCGACTTGTCGGCGGG
The DNA here is from genome assembly GCA_963813925.1 of uncultured Planctomycetaceae bacterium. Lineage (GTDB taxonomy): Bacteria > Planctomycetota > Planctomycetia > Gemmatales > Gemmataceae > UBA4732. The sequence goes on along the minus strand of CAWFBG010000009.1, from coordinate 896,976 downwards.
CAGGTCGGCCGGCTTGAGGGGGCGGAGCGTATCGGCCCCCTTGGCGCCGCCGTGGCCCTGGAGACAGGTCCCGTTACGGTAGAGAACTTTGAAGATCGGCAGTGGTCGGCGTTCCTCGGGCAGTTCCTGCGCCATCTGGTAGGCCGGGGCGAGGGCCATCATGGTGTGGAAGGCGGTGTAATCTTCGCCGCCGAAGGCGCGGGCGTTGGTCAGCGCGGCGGCGGCCGTGAGCGTCTTCAGGTCGTCGCCGTTGCGCAGGCGCTCGGCCAGAAGCGGTTGGAGCTTGTCGGGCGGGGTGTCCTGCATGAGGGCGACGAGCGAATCGAGCTTGCCGAAGGAGAGGCGGTCGGGGGCGTCGTCGGCGCGGAGCGTGCCGGGGAAGAGGTCGGCGGCCAGGGCGGGGCCGACGCTGGCGACAATCATGCCACGGCCCACGTCTTTCAAAAAGGCTCGGCGGTTGCGCTGCATGGGAACTTCCTTCGCGAGGGGTGGTGAGCCGCCGGTTCCTCGCCCGGCCGGCGGCCGGAATGGGAGAGAAGGGTGTGAAGAGCCGCGCCGAGGGCGACGGATGCCAGCCGGTAGGGTGGGGGCCGGTCACACCGCCACGAATGATTACCAGCGTAACGCGCGGCGGCGGCGGTGCAAAGGAAAAAGGTGGGGGCTGAAGAAAAATGCGATTGATTCGCGGCGCCGCCCTAGCTTTCCGACTCCATCGCCGCGACGTGGACGCCGACGAGACAGCCCCCGTTGGGAAGGCTCTCGATCCGCAGGACCGTGCCGTTGACCTTGCCCTCCGCGCCCTCCACGACGACGGCCAGACCGACGCCCAGTCCGCCGGCGTCGAGGACGCGCAGGCCGAAACCGTCGGCCGATTCGTCCACCACTTCCGCCGCGCGCCGCTCGTCGCCGAAGACAAGCGTAACCGATTTCGACCTGCCCAGGGCCGAATAGCGAACGTGCCGACGCATGCTGTTCCGTTCCGAAAAGAAAGTAAACGCGCCCACGAGTCCCGCCGCGCTTAGCTTATGGCGCGGGGCAGCGGCGCCCCTTGTGCCTGCAACCGTTCCAGGAACTTCGGCCGGCGGCCCGTTGCCCGAAAGCCGCCCACCACTCGGCCGCGCACGGCGTCGATTCCGCGCTGCTCGTAGACGAACACGTCTTCCAACTGGAACGCCCCGTCCCGCAGGCCGTTTAGTTCGGAGATCTGCATTATCTTACGTTCGCCGGTGCTCAGGCGCCGGACGTGGACCACGAAATCGACCGCCGCCGCGATGAACTCGCGGGCGGCCCGGCCGGGCAGATCGACGCCGCCCAGCGCGACCATCAATTCGATCCGTTGTAAGGCCTCGCGCGTGTCGCTGGCGTGGATGGTGCTCATCGAACCGTCGTGGCCGGTCATCATCGCCTGGAGCACGTCGAAGACCTCGCCGCCGCGGCATTCGCCGACGACGATGCGGTCGGGCCGCATCCGCAGGGCGTTCTTGAACAGGTCGCGCACGCGCACCTCGCCCTTGCCCTCGATGTTCGGCGGCCGGGCCTCCAGGGCGATTACGTCCGGTTGCTGCAACCGTAACTCGGCCGTTTGCTCGATGGTGATGGTCCGCTCCGAGGGCGGGATGAACCGGCTTAGCGCGTTGAGCAGCGTGGTTTTGCCGGCCCCGGCGCCGCCGCTGACGATCAGGTTGGCCCGTCCTTTGACGGCCCGAGACAGGAATTCCGCCATCTCCGGCGTCAGCGCCTCGGTGCGGATCAGGTCCTCCATGCGGATCACGTCCGGCCGGTGACGCCGGATCGCCACCGTCGGGCCGCGCAGCGAAAGCGGTCGCAGCACGGCGTTGAGCCGCGAGCCGTCGGACAGGTGGACGTCCACCATCGGCTGGGCCGTGTCGATGCGTCGGCCGGCCCGCTCCGCCATGCGCGTGATGAACGTCAGCAGACTTTCTTCATCGGGAAAGGCCACATCGGTGCGGTAGAGGACGCCGCCGCGCTCGACGCAGACGTTGCGATAATCGTTGACAAGAATGTCGCTGACGTCCGGGTCGCGCATGAGCGGTTCGAGCGGGCCGTAGCCGACGATCTGGTTGACGACTTCCTGGGCCAGGATTTCGCGGTCGTCGGCCGAGAAGACGACGCCGAGTTCGGTGCAAAGGCGCGCGAGGACGCCGGTCAGTTCCTCGTGCAGGTCGGCCGGGGTCAACCCGAAGACGCGCGGCAGGTTGGCCGGGCTGGTGGCGGCGCGGTGCAACTGAGTGCGGAGGCGCTGGAGGGTTTCGGTTCGGGCGCCGCCGCCCTGGTTTGGATCGAGCGACATACGTTCTCCGTCGACCGGGGGCGACGGCCTGGAGAAAGGATAGCTCGCGGTTGGCGGCGAAGCGGCGCCCTCGGTCAACGCAGGTGGAGCAGCTTCCGCATCCGTTCGTGGAGCCGTTGCCAGGCCTCGCCGTCCGGCCCCTCCTCCGGCCCCGCCCCTTCCGGCAGTCCGTCGGGTCGGCCGGCGTCGTCCACCTGGGCGAAACCGAGCAGCGCCTCCAGCCACGGCCCTTCGCCCGCCGCCAGCGGCGTTCCCACCAGTCCGGCCACCAGATAAGCCTCGGCGCGATGCAACACCGCCCCCTGGATTTCGATGACCGTGCCGACCGGGACCGGCCGCAGACATTCCAGGTTCAGCACGCGACGCAGGACGAGGTTGGCCTTGACGCCGACGTGTCGGTAGGCCGCGGCGTAGCCGGCCTCCAGGGCCAGCCGCAACAGCGAGCCGGCGTACAACGTCGCGTGATGGTTGGCGTCGGCGGGCAGGATGAGACGATGGTAATGGGTCATAAGCGTAGGTCTCGCACCCCGACGATTTTATTTATCGGCTCCGACGAAGGTCAGTTCGCCGTAATCTTCGTAACGGTGGAACTCCGGCTGCGTGAGCGGCGCCGTCGAGGACAGCTCGGGGCGGTCGAACGCCACGGAGAAATCGTAACGGCAGAGCGCGAAACGCCACTTGTCGCCGGGCCTGGGCCGGCCGCCGGTCGCCTTGAACGCGGTCCAAGGGATGCGGCCCTCCACTGTCCAGCCCTTGTCCACGTCCTGCCAGTTGTTGAGCGTGCCGTCCAGATGGACGGCCGACTCCATGCCGAGGTGGGACAGCGAAGCGAAACGCTGGTAGCCGCCGGCGCCGCGCGAGGGAAGGAACAACTCCATGTCGGTATTCAAGGCGTTGACCTGGAACTCATAATAGGCCAGCTTCCGCTCGGACGGCTTGAAAAACAGCTCGAAAACGTCGTTGTCCCACGTCATGCCGTTGCGCTCCTTCACCGTGGCGTACAGGTCGGAATCCTCCATGTCGGCGGCGAAATAGAGGTTGTCATCGTCCCACAACAGCCGGGCGGTGGTGGCGGTTTTCGGCTTGCGGTCCAGCCAGTAGACCGCGAAGTCGTGCAGCGGCTCCGCCTTGTCCCAGGCCGGATCGTTCAGCACGCCGTCGAGCTTGATCCGGCCTGACGCCCACCGGCACTCCGCCGACCGCACCACCGGCGGGTGGGTAGGCGCCGTGGCGGGGGCCGCTTCCTTGGACGCGCAACCCACCGTCAGCAGCAATCCGACCGCCGACAGCGCTTTCCATCCACGCATGGCAGATTCCTCACATCCGGTAGATCGTTCGACCGCCGCGCCTCGTTCTCCCGTGGGAGATGATACGCCGGCGCGGCCTTGACGCCCGCCATTAGAATGGCGGCAGAGCGACCTCCCTTCGCAGGAGACCATCCATGTCCCGATTCTGGCGGCACTTCATCAGCAACGGCGCCGACCCCGGCCAGGGGCCGGACCTCGGCGGCCCCGACTCCGGGGAACGCGACGCCCTGGACGCCTACTCCAATGTCGTCGTCGCTGTGGCGGAACGGCTGCGCCCGGCCGTGGTCAACCTGCGCAGCGGCCGCGGACGGCACGAAGGCTCCGGATCCGGCGTCCTCTTCACGCCGGACGGCTTCCTCCTGACGAACCATCACGTCGTCCAGGGCAACGACCGCGTTCGCGTCCGTCTCGGCGACGGCCAGGAAATCGCCGGCCGCGTCGTCGGCGCCGACCCATGGACCGACCTCGCCGTGGTGCAGGCGGAATCTTCGGCGCTGCCGCACGCCGAGCTGGGCGATTCGGCCGGGCTGCGCGTCGGTCAGCTCGTCGTGGCCATCGGCAGCCCCTACGGCTTTGAATCGACGGTGACGGCCGGCGTGGTCAGCGCCCTGGGCCGCACCCTGCGCAGCATCACCGGCCATCTGGTGGACAACGTGATTCAGACCGACGCGGCCCTGAACCCCGGCAACAGCGGCGGCCCGCTGGTCGATGCACGCGGCCGGGTCATCGGCATCAACACCGCCATCATCGCTCCGGCCCAGGGCATCTGCTTCGCCATCCCGATCAACATGGCCAAGCACATCCTGCCGCAGCTGATGAAGCACGGCAAGGTGGTGCGCGGCTACCTCGGCCTGCACGCCCGCAACGTGCCGCTGCCTCCGGCGCTGGTGCGGCGGTACGACCTGACCGGGTCGGGCGGCGTGGAAATTTTGTCGGTGGAGGAGGGCGGCCCCGCGGACCAGGCCGGGTTGCAGGAGGAAGACGTGCTCGTCGCCCTCGACGACCAGCCGACGACCAACGTGGACGACCTGCACAAGCTGCTGACGAAGCTGCCGGTCGGCGTGCCGGCGACGGTGACGCTGCTGCGCGGCGAACGCCGCCTGGAACGCATGGTCGTTCCTACGGAGTATCCGAATCCGGCGCCGCGAGCGTAGCTCGGCGCGCGGCCGGCGTAAGCCGGCTGGTGCGTCGCCTTTTCCGGGCGCTATGTCATACCAGCCGGCTTACGCCGGCCGCTCGCCGCGCGTTACTTCTTCTCCCAGTGCAGGATGGCGATGAGCGGTTCGCGCGGCGGTTCGGCCGTGGGGTCGATGGTCAACTCATTGGTGTTGTCGAACTTCTTGATGAGCGTCGGCTTCTGGTCGTCGAGAAATTCGTCCAGCGGCAGCAGGTCGTCGTAGACGCGCGTGCCGTAGTGCATCGGTATGATGTAACGCTTCGGCTTGAGCTGCGCGATCACCTTCTTCGCGTCGGAACCGTTGATCGTGTAGACGCCGCCGACGGGGATCATCAACACGTCCACCGGCCCGATCTGTTTCACCTGCTCGTCCGACAGAAGGTGGCCCAGATCGCCCAGGTGGACGATGTGCAGACCGTCCATCTCGATCACCCAGACGCCGTTGAGGCCGCGCTCCAGGCCGCCGACGTTGTCGTGGTAGCAGAGCACGTCGCGGTATTTGACGTCCTTGAACTGTTCATCGATTTTGATGAACTCGACGCGGCGGCCGTCGCCCTTGGGGTCCTTGAGGGCGTTGTAGGTCTTGACCTTCCGGTAATCCTCGACCACCGCCACCTGCGTGTGGTCGCTGTGCAGGTGGGTCATCAAAATGAGATCGCCTTTGACGGAAATGCGTCCGTAGGCCGGGATGGCGTGGGGGTCGAGGACGACGCGCGTGCCGGCCGAGGAGACGATCTCGAAGAACGATTGGCCGTGCCAGATGATCTTGACTTGCGGCTTCTCCTCGGCGGGGGCGGCGAGCGCGGCCGCCAGGAGGACGGCCACTGCGGCGAACATGCGTTTCATTACGGGGACTCCCGGTGGCTGGTGAACTTCACACCTGCAATCATAACGCGGCCCCGCGGGACACTTCAAGCGGCCGACCGGTCCTGTTCCGGCTCAAGACGGGCAGCCGGCAGCACCGATGCATACAAAGACGCCGCCGGCGTCGCCGGGCGACGGCGGGGGCTTGCAACCCTGGAGACGCAACGTGACGTTTCTCCCCCGCCCCGCCCGGCGCGGCTGGCTCATCGCCGCCGCGCTGCTGGCGGCCGTCGTGCCGGCCGCGGAGCCGGCGGCCGGCCGCGTCGTTCCGCTGGCCGTCCGCGACGGCGGCTGCCAGTGCGTGCTGCCTACGGATCGCACCGCCGACAAATACCTCCTCGTGGTCGGGGCGCTCGGTCGCGGTTCGGGGCCGTATCGAATCCACATTCGCACCGAAGCGACCGAGGACGCGGTTTCCCTGCCGGTCGAGGACGCGCCTCCCGACGACGCCTGGAGGCGCCGCACGGCCGAGGTCGCCGCCCGACAGGCGCAGGCGCGGAAGGACCATTCCCCCTTTGACGAATACCCGGCGGCGGACCAACCGCCGCGGCGGCGCGTCTTTCACCTGTTCGTCCGTGGCCGCGACTTCCACGACGCCGACGGCTACGTCGATGTTCCGGCCGACCTACGGGCGACCGGGCGCCGGTGTCTGGTCTACGTCGATCACGCCTTTCCCCACCCGGAAAGTCTGCAACCGACCATCGACGACGCGGTGCGCACCTTCGACGAGGCGGTGTATCCCGAAGCGCGGCGTCGGCTCGGCCGCTGCCTGGACGTGGACCGCGACGGTCGATTCACCCTCTTTTTCTCGGCCCGCCTTGACCGCCTGGCCGGAAACGGCGCCCTGAGCGGCTTCGTCCGCACCGCCGACTTCTACCGCGACCTGGCGGCCCCGTTCGGCAACCGCGCCGACATGATGTACCTGAACACCAATCTCCGACCCGGCCCTTATTTGCGCACCATCCTGGCTCACGAATACACGCACGCCGTCGTTTGCAGCGAGCACGTTTTCGGCGACTACTTGCCCGGCGTCGTCCGGCAGGACGAGGAATCGTGGCTCGACGAGGCATTGGCCCACGCCGCCGAGGATCTGCACGGTTTCAGCCGGGCCAACCTCGATTATCGCGTCAGCGCCTACCTCAGCGACCCGTCGCGCTACCCGCTCGTCGAGGCGGACTATTACGCGGCAGGCCTGTGGCGGACGCACGGCTGCCGCGGGGCGACGTACCTGTTTCTGCGACGCCGCGTGGAGCGCGACGGCCCGGAGCTGCTCGCCCGGCTGGTGCAATCCAACCTGGCGGGCACGGCCAACCTGGAGGCCGCGACGGGCAAGCCGTTCGCGGAGTTGTTCCGCGACTGGACCACCGCGACGGCGCTTTCCGCCGACTTGCACGGCCCCTACGGAGACCGACTGCTCTGTGGGCCGCGCTTCCGGCAAGTCGCCCTGGACGGCGGCCGCGCCGACGTGGAAGTGGCCGAGACCGCCGCCGCGTATGTGCTGCTGCACTCGCCGACCGGGGCGCGGTCGCGCCTAACCGTCACGGCCGACGTGGGGGCGGGATTGCAAGTGAGCCTGATTCGTCAGCCCGAAGGCAGCGCCCGGCTCACGTTGCGGCGCGTGCCGGGTTCGCGGCCGGGAGTGTGCCGGCTGGCGCTGACCGCCCACGACGGGGACGTGACCCTGGATGACGCGGCCTGGGAACGGCGGACGCCGCTCGTCAACTGGCCGGAAGACACCAGCTGGAGGCCGGCGGCCGACGCCGTGCGGACGTGGTTCGGATCGAAGCAATGGAGGGCGGGCGAGACGCGGACCAGCGGCGATATCGTGCTGCCGAAAGACGCCGACCGGGCGCCGGTGTTGTTCAAGGTGTTGGGACGCGACGAAGCCGGCCGGGCCATTACGGCGTGGGAGGACGACTGAGCGGCCAACGGCCGCGGCGGGAATAAACGGAGCCGTGGCGCATCACAACAATGGCCGACCTCTGGCCGGTCCTCTTCGTCCCCTTCCTCTTCCGGGGAGAACCTCGATGCGCCTTCGTCAATCGACAATCATTGTTGCGTCGCTCGCGCTGGCCGCGCTGGCGAGCGGGTGCGGCCGCTACCGGGCCGAGACGACCCTGCACGCGGACGGCAGCCTCGACCGGGCGATCTATCAGCCGGCCGACGGCACTCCCGAGGCCGCCCGCCAGACGAAGCTGTGGAAGGAGATCACCTTCGCCCCCGGCCCCGACGACCTGGACCGCACCGGCTGGCCGGACGCGCTGACGATGCTGCCGGCCCACCCCCAGGACGCGGGCCACCCCTACTTCGTCGCCTGGAACCACTTCGCCTCGGTCAAGCAAGTGCCCGAGCACGTCCTCTTCAAGGCGCCGGAAGGCTTCGGCCTTCATGACGGCAAGCTGGAACGCGAGCTGACCCGAACCGACCTCGGACTGGTCGAGGAGTTCCGCTGGCGCGAAACCCTGACCGATTGCGTCACGCTGCCGGACATGCACAAGGCCCGCGGCGAACTGGCGGACGGGGCGATCCGCTTCGGACGGGAAGTCTTCGTCGAGGCGCTCGGCAAAGATTACGACTTGAGCGATCTGATTGAGTGGTTGAAGACGGAGGGCCGGCCCTGGTTCGACGAGGCGACGGACCTGATTTTCCTCCATTCGGCGGCGCGAAAGGGGCCGGAAGGGCAAAAGGCGACCCTGGAGGCGCTGGTCGCCTGCTGCAAGCGGCGCGGACTGGACCTGACGAAGGACGGAAAGCCGTTGCCCAGCCCGGAGATGAACCGCGCCCTGCGCGACTTCGTGGTCAAGCTGGTGGCGGAGAAGGTCAAGAAGGACGGCAAGCCGGTAGGCCGTGACGTGGCCTCCGGGTGGCTGGATGAGCTGAACTCGAAGGACGGCGGCCGCTTCGCGGCGGCGGCGCGGAAGGTGATCGACCAAAAATATGGCGGAGAGGACGCGTTCGGGGGCCGCGTCACCGTACCCATCGACCGCATCTTCGGCCTCTACCGCCTGGCGCGTCACCCGTTCAAGCGTTCCAGTACACGATGACCTTCCCCGGCCCGGTGGTGGAAACCGACGGCGAACTCGTGGGCGACGGCGACAAGGTGCGCTGGCGTTTCCCGGCTTCCGACGCTTACCCACTGGGCTATCCGATGGAGGCGCGTTGTCTTTTCGTGCCGGAGGACGCACGGAAGCTGATCGGCCGCGACAAGCCGCTGTCCGGACGCGACGGGCTGACCCGCTACGCCGATCTGATACAGGCGGATCAGATGCTGGAAGAGACGATGCTCCGGTGCCGCAAGGACAAGACTCTCGACCCGCTGGATGCGTACATCGCCGGGCAGAAACAGGCCAACCCAGTCGGGGCGGCGCGGGCGGAAAAAGTGCTCAAGCTGGTCAGGGCGCCGTAGGGGCACCGGACGACGCCGGCGGGTGGAGACGGGCCACGTAGGCGGCGCGCTCGGGGCTGGCTACGCCTTTTTTGTAAGACGGCTGACACGCCAGCCACCCTATTTTCCGACCAGTTGCAGCGACCGCCCGCTGCGCCACGCGCCCTCGTTCCGCACCACTTCATGATACAGTGTGTCGCGTTCCACCGGGACGCGGCCGGCCTCCTGGATCAGCCGGCGGATCTCCGCCACGCTCATCTCCTGCGGCGAATCCGAACCGGCGTCGTGGTAGATCTTTTCGTGGACCACCGTGCCGTCCAGGTCGTCGGCGCCGAAGCTCAGCGCCACCTGCGCCGTCTTGACGCCGAGCATCACCCAGTACGCCTTGATGTGTGCGAAATTGTCGAGCATCAGCCGGCTAATCGCCATCGTCTTGAGATCTAGCAGGCCGCTCGGCTTGGGCAGGTGCGACAGGCCGGTGTTGTCCGGGTGGAACGCCAGCGGGATGAACGTCTGGAAGCCGCCCGTCTCATCCTGCAATTCGCGCAGCCGGCAGAGGTGGTCGATGCGGTGACGCGGTTCCTCGATGTGGCCGTAGAGCATCGTGGCATTGGAACGCAGGCCGAGCTGGTGCGCCTCGCGGTGGATGCGCGACCCACTCCGAGGCGTCGGCCTTGTGTTCGCAGATCTTGTCGCGCACCTCGGGATGAAAAATCTCCGCCCCGCCGCCGGGCAGGCTGCCCAGGCCCCCCTCCTTGAACTCGGCCAACAGATCGCGCGTCGGCCGGCCGGTCAGCCGGGCGAACCAGTCCCATTCCACCGCCGTGTACGCCTTGAGGTGCAGCCGCGGGTGCGCCTGGTGGATGATGCGGATGACGTTCAAATACCATTCGTAGGGCAATTGGTGGTGCAGGCCGCCGACGATGTGCAGCTCCGTCGCGCCGCGGCGCTCGGCCTCGGCGGCGCGCCCCAGGATCTGCTCGTCGGACATGACGTAGCCTTTTTCGCCCCGAAGGTCGGAACGGAAGGCGCAGAAGGTGCAACGGTAGACGCAGACGTTGGTCGGGTTGAGGTGGGTGTTGACGTTGTAGTAGGCGGCCTGGCCGTTCTTGCGTTCGCGGACAGTGTTGGCCAACTCGCCCAGCGTGAACAGGTCGGCGGCTTCGTACAGGAAAACGCCGTCGTCGAACGACAGCCGCTTGCCGGCCTCGACCTTTTCCCGGATGACCGACAAACGGGCGTCCTCGTTCAACTCGATCATGGTGAATCCTGCTAAAGCAGTAGCCGCGTTCGCCAGAACGCGGGCGGGACGACGGCTCCCCGCGTTCTGGCGAACGCGGCTACCCCGGCCGTTCGTTCATTCATACAGCAAGCCGTTCGGGTTTGCCAGAGTTCAAGACTTTCTGAAAGCAACCAGTCTTCGGGTCTGCCGGGGGGCGTCCACTCTCCTGACCGTGCGTGAGGCCAAAAGTTAACCGGGTTGGCGCCTTCGTTTTGCGCCGACGCGTCTGTCCGTGCGCCGCGTGCATGTACACCTTTCGGCGCTCATCCCTCGATAGCAGGAGTTTTCTTCCATGCCGCTGCAACCAACAGGCCCTGTGAATGTTCCGCCCGAAGATCCGGACGCCATGCTGCCGCCGCCGCCCGATCCGGCGGAAGGACAAGACATTGTGCCGGAGGAACCGCCCGATAAAATGCCGACCGGGCGCCGCGAGGGCGTCGTCTCCGATCCCGACGCCCGGCCCGACCTGGCCCGCCACGATTGATCGAGGCGCGTCCATCACGCTCGCACGAGGAGAAAATCCCACGCAGGACGGAGTAGACGGTATTGAGCTTGTTCCAGGCCGAGAAGCTCCTCCGCGTCGGCCTCGACGATTTCGTAGAACGTCGCTTCGACGGCTTCCAAACAGAACGCCTCGTCCCCGTCGTAGGCCGTCACCGGCCCACGCCCGCGGTCTACCAAGGCCGGCAGCAGCAGCCCGTCGATCAAACAGCGGATCGTCACAATGGGTCCTCTCACCCCGTCTTCTCAGCGACTCTTCCAAAAAGACTATCGGCCCACCGCGCCCGGAACCAGCCCGGTAGGCCGATGGACTACCCAAGGTGTAGGCCTTCGCGTAGGATAGGTTTCCAACCTGTCCTTGGGGTAGGACAGGTTGGAAACCTATCCTACGACTCGCTTGTAAGGATCGCCCATGAGTAAATGGTCCATCGCGGGTTGTCTGCTTCTGGTCGGGCTGGCGTCGGCTGCCCCGTCGCCGGACGCCGATCCGCCCCCCACCGAAGTGGACCGCGCGCAACGACTGGCGGCTGTCGAACCGGGTCTTTCGCCCGAACAGGTCCGCCGGCTGATCGGCGCCCCACACAACGTCAGCCGCCAGATTCTTTATCACCGCTGCCTCGAACAGTGGCTCTATGCGTCCCCCTATTCCGTCCGACTCGACTTCGACTGCCCGCGCGGCCAGGAACCCCGTCTCCTGAGTGTCCATCCGCTCAACGCGGCCAGACAATGACCCGCGCGATCCCTTCGCGCTCCTGGCGTTGTCGCCCGGCTGGGCGGCGGCCGACTCCGACGCCTCGCCAATCCCGTGAACACAACTCGTTGGACCGCTTGCGCAAGTATCGCGGCCGACGCCGTTCGTTACCGTCGCGCGCGCCTGTACGGCGGGTTGTGCCGCGCCGCCAGCGCGAGGATGCGGGTCGCGCCGGCGAAACTTCTCAAGTTCCGTCCGCCCACCACCGCCCGCCCCGCGTTTGTCGGATATACTTGGGTGATTTGGCGGGCCATTCGGACGCCGCAACTATGGCAGCCCTGCCGATTTTCCGGCAGTCTTCTGTTCAATAATCATCCAGCCGGCGGCATAAGCGGCGCGATGCGGCAAGGAATCTGCATTAGGAAGATTCGGTGAATCCTTCACTTACACGAAAGTCGGCGAGGGAATGGTCAGGAATAAGTGAACGGCACGCGAATTGCGAATTAGGAATCGTTCTTGTTTCTGAAGCTATTCCGCCCGGACCTGGAAAGGACGTTCGACAGAATCGCGGCCCCGGTGGTTTGCCGGAGTCGGACTCCGGGGCCGGACTTCGTCGCCGGGCGAATGGACATACACGAGGCAACACCATGGCACGACGAGACGCTCTGTTGCGGTTACACAAAACCCTGCAATCCCGGTTGACGGACCTGCGGAAAAAACTGTCCGACGATCTGCACGACCTTCGCAACGCCAAGAACGCCGCCACCACCGGCGACGCCGCCGACGCGGCTTTCGAGTCGGGCAGCGACGAAATGGCGTCGCAACTGGCCGAACTGGACTCCCGCGAAATCACGCAGATCGAGCGGGCCGTGGCCCGGCTAAAGCAAGGGACCTACGGCCTGTGCGAGAACTGCCAGGAGAAAATCCCGGTCGGCCGGCTCAACGCCCTGCCCTACACCACGCTTTGCATCGACTGCCAGCGCGAGCTGGAACGGTATCCCACCTGGGGCCGCGGCAGCTCCGTCGGCAACTGGGAGAACGTCTTCGACGCCTCCCGCTACGACGACCACAAGGAGGTCGATCTGTCGAAACTGGAAATCGATCTGCCGAGCCATTAGGGCGACGACCCGTCGTGCCGATAGCATTCGGGAACAAGGCCCGCGGTCGGGAAGACCGCGGGCCTTGTTCCATTTATGCGGGCGGGGCCGCGGGTCGCGGCCCGGTTTGCCCCCGGTTTTTCTCAAGGGCGCCGGCGGCGGCGGTTAGAATGGAGCGGCGTCCTTTCCCGAGGAACGCTTCCCGTCGTCCGAACCGATTCCGGTCCATCCAGGGGATGCCGTCTCCATGAAACGTTACCTTCTGCCCGTCCTGCTGGGATGTTGTGCCTTCCTCGGCGGCCTGGCGGCGGTCCAGCTGGGCCGTCTCGTCGCGCCGCGTGGCGCAGCCGGCCGCGGTCGGCGAAGCGAACAGCCTGGAAGAGCGCTTCGAGGCGGTGGCCAACAAGGTCGGCCCCATGATCGTGTCCATCGAATCGGTCAAAACCGTGACGAGGGAAGGCAAGCAGAAGCAGGTCGAGGAGTCCGGCTCCGGCATTCTCTTCCGGCCCGACCCGCGGCGCGGAACCTTGGTGCTCACGAACAATCACGTCATTGCCCAGACGGAGGCGCGATCGATCACCGTCAGCCTGGCCGACGACCGTATTTTCACTGCCTCTCAAGTATGGGCCGACCCCGAATCGGACGTGGCGGTGTTGCGGCTGGAGGGCGGCGACAATCTGCCGACCGCCGTTTTGGGCGACAGCGATTCGATGCGCGTCGGCCAGTGGGTGCTGGCCATCGGCAGTCCGTTCGGCCTGAATCAGACGGTGACGCACGGCATCATCAGCGCCCGGCAGCGGGGGCAGATCAGTTTGGGGTCGGCCATCCGGATCAAGGACTTCTTGCAGACCGACGCGGCCATCAACCCCGGTTCGAGCGGCGGGCCGCTCTTGAACCTGGACGGCGAGGTGATCGGCGTCAACACGGCCATCGCGTCCAACACGGGCGGCAACAGCGGCGTGGCCTTCAGCATCCCGATCAACCTGGCCAAGCGCGTGGTGAAGCAGCTGTTGGAAAAGGGGTCGGTGACGCGCGGCTATCTGGGGGTGCAGACGGCCACGTCGTTTGAGGCGGCCGACGCGGCCAAGCTGGGCCTCGACCGCGCTCAGGGGGCGTGGGTCGAAACCGTCTACCCGGACACGCCCGCGGCGGCCGCGGGGCTGCGGCCCAACGACGTGGTGCTGGCCGTGGACGACGCGCCGATCCGCAACGAGAACCAGCTGATTAACATGGTAAGCAGTCTGCCGGTCGGGCGGCGCATCCGCTTACAGGTGTGGCGCGAGCGCAAGTCGATCGTTCTCGACGCCGTGGTCGGCGACTGGAAGCAGGGGCAGGCGCGATTGCGTGCGAATCCATGACGACGCCCGATCCCTGCCCGAAGCGTCAGCGGGTTCGGAACGACCCCTTGCTGACGCTTCGGGCCGGGACCACGTAGTCCCCGACCATGCCGCTTCCACACGGTCACTCGTCGGTCGTCCGCGAACGCAGGAAGAAGAAGACGGCGACGAGCACGACAATCAGAATGCCGCCGATGATGAAGGGCCACCAGGTGTTGAAGAGGAAATCGTTAAAAGCGTCCATTTTTCTCGAACCTTTCCGACGACCAGATGGGTGAAGTGAAAAGCGAGTGCGCCCGCGTCGAGTCTTCCCCACCGGCCGAACTGCTGGCCGTCACCGTCGCCGGCCGGGATGGGATTTAAGAAAGTGTTCTACCGGACGGGAGCGGCCAATGCAAGCGCCGGGTCGCGGGAATTGCCAAATTTCCTGGCGCGGCCGCCGACCCGTACCGTTTACGCGCTTTGTTTTGTAGCGGTCTCCCGTCGCGTTCGGGTTGCCGTCCCCTCGCCCGAGGCCGATGATAACGGGCGTCGCCTCGTTCGATCCGACCCCGCGGCCCCGGCCCCGTCATGTCCGCTTCCGATTCCCGCGCCCGGTCGGCCGGTTGGCTGTTCATCGCCGCCGTCCTCGCCGCGACGGCCCTCTACGGCCGGGCGCTTCTCTTCCCCGTTCTGGTCCAGGACGACTTCCAGATCCTGGCGCGGTCGTGGACCTGGGCGAAGACCGTGGACGGCCTCTGGCTGCCGAACAACGAACACGCCATGCCGCTGGGCCGTCTCCTGACGTTCGCGGTGGTGCGGCTGGCGGGCCGGCCGACGGGGCTTCCGTCGGCCGCGGTCCTGGCCGGGGTCGTGGGTCTGCCGCCGGCGCTGGCGCTGACCTATCTGTTCGTCCGGCGGGAGTTGGGGCATCCGTTCTACGGACTGGCGGCGCTCACCCTGTTCGGCGTCAGTTCCGTCTACCAGCAGGCCGTCTACTGGTTCGCCGCCAGTTTTTCGGTCTACGCTCTCGACGCCCTGCTGCTGGCCTTGCTGGCCGCCCAGCAATTTCGACAAACAGGGCATCTTCGATGGCTTTTGGCGTGTGTGTTCTGCTGCGCCGCGGCGCCGTGCTGGTTCGGCAGCGGCGTGTTGGCGGGGCCGCTTTGCTGCCTTTACCTGCTGCCGGGCGGGGGAAAAGACAAGGAGACAAGGAGACAAGGAGACAAGGAGACAGGGAGACAAGGCAGAATAACGGGTCGTTTCATCCCCTCTCCTTGTCTCCTTGTCTCCCTGTCTCCTTGTCTCCTTCCCCTGCTCGGCACGGCGGCGTTTCTGGCGGTGAGCCTGCCGCTGACGGCCCCGATCATTCTGCACCTGGAACACTACCGCGATAGCAACGCCCTGCAAGCGTTCCGGCCGCTGACCGGCGCCTGGTACACGGTGCGCTCGGTGGTGGACAATCTCGCCTTCGGCGCCTTCGGCGTTACGGGCGTCACGGTGGGGCCGGTCGCGGCGCCGCCGATTTTCGCGGTCCTGGTCGCGGCCGGCGGCTGGTGGGCGCACCGGTCCCCGCGACGGCGGCTCGCCCTGCTCGGCGCGGGGCTGATCTTCGGGAGCTACCTGCTCATCTATAGCGCCCGGGCGACGTGGAGCTACGACGGCGCCGCGGGTATGTTTACGCCTTCGTGGAGCCGTTATCACTTGCAACCGCAACTCGGACTGACGCTGCTGCTATGCGGCGGACTGCCGGCGTGGGAGGGCCGATGGTTCCGTCTCGATCCGGCCGGCCGGATGTCGCCCGGACAGACGCGGGCGCTGGCGTGGCTGCTAGGCGTATGTTTTCTGGTGCAGGCGCCGCGCGGCCTGCTCTGTTACTACGCCACCAACCCGCGACAGGCCGAAACGCTGCGCCTTATCGAGCAGGTCAGCGACGTTTGCCGACAGCATCGTATCTCGACGGAGGCGGCGCGGCGCGCGCTCGGGCCGCTGCCGATGCCGGAATCGACCACGACGGTGGACGGCTGGGAGTTCCTGCGCGGCAGCGATGATCCGAAAGACTGGTCCCCGGAGGAAGTCGCGGACATGCTTCGAGAGGAAAAGGGAACGCGGGCAGGGTCCGCCCCGTAGGGGCGTCGGCCCTTTCGCCCAACAGTTGCACTCGACGCGCCGAAGCCGCATAATCATTTCCGGTGGCGCCCTCCCCGGCCGCGGTCGGAAGTCCCCGCCGCGGCGTCGATCGACACCTTGGCTTCGAGGAAGTCTCATGCGAATTCGTTACTGGCTCCTGGCCGGGGCCTTGTCCGCGCCGCCTTTCGCGGCCCTCCCCGCCCTGTCCGCCGCGCCCGAACCCGCCCGCACCACGCCCGCCGCCCCGACCAATATCACCTGGAAAAAGACCGTCCTGGACAAGGTGTTCCGCTCCGAGGGGGTGGCGGTCGCCGACGTCAACAAGGACGGCAAGATGGACGTCATCAACGGCGAGGCGTGGTACGAGGCGCCCGACTGGAAGATACATCCGATCCGTAAACTTGGCGATTATGGCAACGGCGACGGCCCTTACAGCCACACCTTCGCCTGCTGGGCGGCGGACCTCAACGGCGACGGCTATCCCGACCTCATCGTCATCGACTTCCCCGGCACGCCCTGCTACTGGCTGGAAAACCCCAAGGGCGCCCAGGGCGATTGGCCCAAACACGAAATCTGGTCCAGCGCCTGCAACGAGACGCCGCAATACGTGGACCTGTTCGGCGACGGCAAACGGGAGCTGGTGATGGGCGTGCAGCCCAAGGGCCAGGAAAACCAGGGGCAAATGGCGTGGTTCGTCCCCGGCAAGGACCCGACGAAGCCGTGGGAAATGCACCCGATCAGTGAGCCGAGCGCACCGGCAAGCCGGTCCCCGGCACGTTTCGGTTCTCGCACGGCCTCGGCGCCGGCGACATCAACGGCGACGGTCGGGCCGACGTGATTTGCACCGGCGGCTGGTGGGAACAGCCGGCCGACGCCAGGACCTCCGACAAGCCGTGGAAATTCCATCCCGCCGACCTCGGCCCCGACTGCGCCAACATGTTCGCCTACGACATCGACGGCGACGGCAAGGCCGACGTCCTCAGCAGCTCCGCCCACAACTACGGGATCTGGGCGCACATCCAGAAGCCCGGCAAGGACGACAATCCCGAGTTCCTCAAGACGGACCTGTTTCCCCACCTGTTTTCGCAGTCCCACGCCATGCACTTCGTGGACATCAACGGCGACGGACTGAAAGACCTCGTGACCGGCAAGCGCTGGTGGGCGCACGGTTCGCACGGCGACGCCGACCCGAACCTGCCGGCGGTGCTCTACTGGTTCGAGGCCAAAAAGGACAAGGACGGCATCACGACGTTCACGCCGCACCTCATCGACGACGACTCCGGCATCGGCACGCAGTTCGCCGTGGCCGACGTCAACGGCGACGGCCTGCCGGATATTATCGTCTCCAACAAGAAGGGCACGTTCCTGTTCGAGCAGGTGCGGGCGAAGAAATAATATCTTTCACCACAGAGGCACAGAGACACTGAGAAAAGCCAATCCTACGTCTTCTCTGTGTCTCTGTGGTGAAACATTTTGCCTTGGAGCGCTTGCGGCGCCGACTCGCCGGTCCCTTGACACCGGCCCCCATACGGGGATAATTGCCCCAGACCAATCCCTGTTGCCCGGGGGCCGCCCATGCCGGCGCCGATGATCTGTTCGAACGGCCATCGCTGGGACGCGGACGACGCGGCCGCGCCGGCTCCCTGCCCGCGATGTGGCGCCGCGGCACGACAGGCGGTAGGGACTCCGGTCCCTTTATCCCCGGCCAACACCATCATTTATCTCCCCGCTGAAGGCGGCGGCGCCTCCGCGGACGCGCCATCGGACGCCGGGTGGCAAGGCGGGACGCGCTTCGGCGATTACGAATTGCTGGAACTGCTGGCCTCCGGGGGCATGGCGATCGTCTACAAGGCCCGGCGGTTCGCCGGCGACGCGGTAATGGCCCTCAAGGTGGGCAAGGCGGGCGTCCGTGCCGCCCTGTTCGCATCGGAGGCAGAGGCGGCCGGCCGGCTGCGTCATCCGAACATCGTCCAGGTCTATGAAATGGGCCGTCACGACGACCGGCCCTTTCTGGCGATGGAATACTGCGCCGGCGGCAGCCTGGCCGACAAGCTCCGCGCCGGGCCGCTGGCGCCGTGCGAAGCGGCCCGACTGGTGGAGACGCTGGCCGAAGCCGCGCACGCCTGCCACCGACACGGCCTCGTCCACCGCGATCTCAAGCCGGCCAATGTCCTCTTGACCGCCGACGGCACGCCCAAGATCGCCGACTTCGGCCTGGCCGGCCCCGACATAACGCAGTCTGGTGCCATTATGGGCACCCCCAGCTACATGGCCCCTGAACAGGCGGCCGGCAAAGCAGACGAAATCGGCCCCGCCACCGACGTATATGCGTTAGGGTCCATCCTTTACGAATCCCTGACCGGTCGGCCGCCGTTCAAGGCGGCCACGGTCCAGGAGACGCTGCGGAAGGTAATCAGCGCCCAGCCAGGTCGGCTAGGGCGTCTACGGCCGGCGGCGCCCCGCGACCTGGAAGCGGTCTGCATGCGCTGTCTGCGCAAGGACCCGCGCCACCGCTATCCCGGCGCCGACGCCTTGGCCGAGGACCTGCGCCGCTTCCTTGACGGCCGGCCGGTGCAGGCCTGGCGGCCCGCGCGGAGCGAACCGCCCCGCTCCGCCGACGAGTTGCTGTGGGCGGCGCTGGAAGAGATGAGCGATGGTGTATTCCTCTTTACCGCGGAGGATGGCCCGGTGCGGGTGAACGCGGCCGGCCGGCGGCTGTTGGGCTTTCATGCGGCCGGCGACGTGGCGGCGGCCGACCTGCCGGCGGAGTTGATCGAGGCGCGAGGCCGGGCGCGGCAGGGCGAGGTCGTCCAGGAGGAGGAAATCTTCTTGCACCCACCCGGCCGGCGCGACGGTCTGTGGGCCGGCCTCTGGGCGCGGTCGATGGCGGACGGCCATGCGACCGGATGCATCCTCGTCGTGGCGCGGGACCAGACCGAACGCCGGGCCGTCCGCGACTCGGAGGCGCTGTACCACTCGCTGGTCGATACGCTGCCGATGAACGTCTTCCGCAAGGACGCCGAGGGCCGCTACACCTACGTCAACGCCCTGTTTTGCGCCACCGTCGGCAAACCGATCGACCAGCTGCTGGGCCGAACCGACTTCGACGTTTTCGTCCCGGAATTGGCCGCGAAGTACCGCCAGGCCGACCTGCGGCTGCTGGAAGGCCGCGAAGCGGTCGAGGAGGTCGAGGAACACCGCACCGCCGACTGCGGGCCGCACTGCCGCTGCGGCCGGCGCGGCGCCGACGACTCGGACACGACGTTCGTGCAGGTAGTGCTCACGCCGGTCCTCGACGCCGCCGGACGGGCGGGCGGCTCTCAGGGCGTCTTCTGGGACGTAACGCCGCGCATGGCCGCGGAACGGCGGCTGCGCCGCGTCGCGGCCGACCTGGAGCGGGCCAACGCAGAACTCGCCCAATCTAACGCCGATTTGGAACAATATGCCTACGTCGCCTCGCACGATCTGAAGCAGCCGCTGCGCGACGTGGCCATGTTCACCGAGTTGCTCCGCCGCCGTTACCAGGGGAAGCTGGACGCCGACGCCGACGAGTTCATCGCCTTCGCCGTGAACGGCGCGACTTGGATGCAGGGGCTGATCGACGACCTGCTCACCTACTCGCGCGTCGGCAACCGCGACGGGCCGCCGCGGGAGACCGACTCCGGCCGGGCGTTCGCGCGGGCCGTCGCCAACCTGGAGGCGGCCGTCCGCGAGAGCGGGGCGGAGGTCCGCGCCCGCGACCTGCCGGTGGTTCTCGCCGACCCGACGCGGCTGGTGCAGCTGTTCCAGAACCTTATCCACAACGGCATCAAATTCCATAATCCGGAGGCTTCGAGGGGCCGATCCCACCGCTCCGAGCCGCCGCGGGTGCGCGTCACGGCCCGCCGCGACGGCAACGGCTGGCTGTTCGCGGTGGAGGACAACGGCATCGGCATTGAGGCGCGACACCGCAGCCGCATTTTCGTCATTTTCCAGCGGCTGCACACGCGGGCCGAGTACCCCGGCAACGGCGTCGGTCTGGCGCTGTGCAAGCGGATCGTCGAGCGGCACGGCGGCCGTATCTGGGTCGAGTCCGAACCGGGCCGCGGCAGCACCTTCTTTTTTACCCTCCCCGGCGGGCGTCCCCGCGCGACGGCACGCCCACTCTCTCTCGGGGATCGCCATGAGTGACCGGCTCTCAAAAGCTTCTGTGGATATTCTGTTGGTGGAAGACAATCCCGGCGACGTGCGCCTGGTCCTTGAGGCGTTCCGGGAAGTCGGCCCGGATGTCCATCTGACGGCGGCCCGCGACGGCGAGGAGGCGCTGGCCGTCCTGCGCCGGCAGGGCGCCCAAGCCGCCGCGCCGCGGCCGGCGCTGATCCTGCTGGACCTGAACCTGCCGCGCATGGACGGCCGCGAGCTGCTGGCGGAGATCAAGGCGGACCCGGCCCTCCGGCCCATCCCCGTCGTCGTCTTGACCAGCTCCCGCCAGGACCAGGACGTTCTCGCCTGCTACGACCTGCACGCCAACTGTTACATCACCAAGCCGGCCGACCTGGACCAGTTCATTGCGATAGTGCGCTCCATCGTGGACTTCTGGCTGACGGTGGCGCGACTGCCATCGGGAGAGTGACATGGCGTTCGAGCCTATCCGCGTGCTGCTGGTCGAGGACAACCCGGGCGACGCCCGCCTCATCTATTGGATGCTGCGCGAGGCGGGCGAAGGGCGCTTCGAGTTCGCGGAGGTCGAACGCCTGTCGGCCGCCCTTCGGCGCCTCGACGAAGAGTCGTTCTGTGTGGTGCTGTTGGACCTGTCGCTGCCCGACAGCCAAGGGATGGAGACGTTCCGCGCCGTGTACTCGGCCCACCCGGAGACGCCGATCGTGGTCCTGACCGGACTGGCGGACGAGGACACGGCCGTGCGTACCGTGGAGGAAGGCGCTCAGGATTATCTGGTGAAAGCGCAGGTGCAGAACGGCCGGCTGGCCCACGCCCTGCGTTACGCGGTCGGCCGGCGCCGGCGGCAACGCTGCCTTGAGAAGGCGCGCGGCTCCACCGAGGAGGACCTGAAACTGGCCCGGCGCGTCCTGGACCATTTGCTCCCCAAGGGACCGCCGGCCTGCGCGGGCGTCGATCTCCACGGGGCGTCGTTCCCGGCCGTGACCACGAGCGGCGACTACTTCGACTACCTGCCGTTGGGCGACGGCCGCGTCGGCATGGTGATCGCCGACGTGATGGGTCATGGGCTGGGGCCGGCGCTGTTGATGATGGCGACGCGCGCCTACCTGCGGGCCTTCGCCCAGGTAAACCCGGACATCGACCGCGTCCTGACGCTGACGAACCGCGCCCTGGCGGGGGACGTGGCGGACGACCGTTTCGTGACGTTGTTGCTGGCCCAATTTGACGCCGGCCGGGGCGTGTTGCGTTACACCAACGCCGGCCACAACGCCGGTTACGTTCTCGACCCGTCGGGCGCGGCCCGCGCCCTGCTCTACAGCACCGGCCTGCCGCTCGGGATCCATCCCGACGGCGGCTTTCCCGTGGCGCCGGAGATCGAACTGGCGCCGGGCGAGACGGTCGTCTTGTGGACGGACGGCGTGGTGCAGGCGCACGCGCCGACGGGCGAGCCGTTCGGGGAAGATAGGGCTTTGAACGTGGTGCGTTCGCTCCCCGGCCGGCCGGCGCGGGAAGTCGTGGCGGCGCTCTGCGAAGAGGCCCGCTCTTTCGCGGGCGGCGGGCCGCAGGAGGACGACATGACGGCCATCGTGCTCAAGACGGCTCCCGCCTCGTAATGAACCCTTCGTGGATCGGGTAAGTTCAGGCCGATCCTTTGGCCTCCGCCGCCAGCCGTTGGCGAACCTGTTCCAACCTGGCGGCGTGCGCCGCCGCGTCGGGGTGGCCGATTTCCTCCTCGTAGCGAACGCAGGCCTCCATCAGCGGAACGGCCTCTGCCACCTTGTCGCGCCGGACGAATTCCTCGCCGAGGTCCCAGCGCACGATTGCCCCCCTTTGGCGGTCGCCGATTTCCTGTGCGATGTCGAGGCTTTGTCGATAACACTCGACGGCCCGCTCCGTCTCGCCCAGGGCGCCGTAAGCCTTGCCCAGGTCGCCCAGGGCTTCCCCCTCGCCGCGGCGGTGGCCGATCTCTTGCGCGACGACCAGGCGCCTTTCGTGAAACTCGACCGCCCGGCGCGCTTGACCCATTGCCGCATAAGCCAGCCCCAGCCCCCCCAGCGCGTTGCCCACGCCGCGGCGGTCGCCGATTTCCGTGGCGACGGTGAGCCGCATCTGGTGGTGCTCGACGGCCCGCGGCAGGTCCCCCAGGGCGGCGTAAGCCTTGCCGAGATTGCCCAACGCAACGCCCTCGCCGCGACGGTCGCCGATCGCTCGCGTCAGGGTTAGCCGCTTCTCATGGAACTCCGCCGCGAGGCCGTGCCGGCCCAGGTCGGCGTTGGCCTTGCCCAGACCGCTCAGCGCGCTCCCCTCGCCTCGGCGGTCGCCGACCTCCCGCGCCACGGCCAACTGTTGTTCAAAAAACTCGATCGCCGGCTGGGGCCGCCCCAACGCCGCGTAGGCTTGGCCGAGGTTGTTCAAGGCGACCCCTTCGCCGGCGCGGTCGCCGAGTTGCCGCGCGGCTTCGGCGGCCGCCGTGGACCAGGCGATCTGATGCTCCGGGTGTTGGCGGAGAATACGGATGTGCAAACTGCGGTTCGGATAATCCCGGCGAAGTCGCGTCGCCTCGTCGTCCGATTCCGGGCGTCCGGCCGCCCAGTCGAAACCCGCCCGTGCGTCGGGCCAGGCGCGGGCGAAGGCGCGCAGGGCCGCGGAAACGTCTTTTCCCGCCATGAAACCGTTTTGCGCCTCCGCGATCACCTCGCAAAAGTAGCGCGCGTGCCGCCGGAGCGCCTCTTCCCGAGCCGCGGGGTCGAGCCGGTCGCGGCCGTACTCGCGGACGAGGTCGTGCAGCCGATACATCCGCCGCTCGTCGTCCCAGTCGAGCAGACTCTGTTCGAGCAGGGGCGCCAGATAATCCTCGGCCGTCGTCTCGTCCACGCCCCACACGGCGGCCGCCCATGACGCCTCCAAGCCGCCCGAAAGCACCGAAAGCTCACGCCATTTCGACCGGATCGGTTCCGGCAACTGCTCCTCGCTCAGCCGGATCGACGCGGCCACGTCGGTCAGCGTCCGCATCCGCGTCGCCTTGAGCCGTTCCAGGTAGCGTTGCGGCGAGATGTCGCGGCGCAGCAGCAGCGTCTTGCCCGCCAGCCGCAAGGCCAGCGGCAGTTGGCCGCAGCAATCCGCGATCGCGGCCGCCGCCGCCTCGTCCAGCCGCGGCGCGATCGAGCGCAGCAGGGCCACGGACTGCGACGGCTGGAGCGCGTCGAGATCGTGGGGTTGCAGACCATCGACGTACAGCCTTTTCCGAGCCGTCACCAATAACATGCAGCCCGGCGGCGGCAACAGCTGCCGCACCAGCTCCTCGTCGGCGGCGTTGTCCAGCACCAGCAGCGCCCGCTTGCCCGTCAGCACCGTGCGGTAGAGGGCGGCCAGCTTGGCGTCGCCGTCCGGCAAGCGCTCCTCCGGCAGAAAGGCGTGGATGACGTGGGCCATCGCGTCTTGCCACGTTCGCGGCTGGGTGTACCCTTGCAAATCGAAGAACAGCTGGCCGTCGGGATGGCTGCGCGACAGGCGCTCCGCCAGCTTCAGCGCCAGCGCCGTCTTGCCGACGCCGCCCAGGCCGTGGACGGCGGAGATGGCGGCGCCGCCGCTTAGTTGACTTTCCAGAGCTTTCAAGTCCTCATCGCGGCCGACGAAGTCCGGCGGCGGCGCCGGCATCTGTCGCGGCCCGTTCGGCCGCACGCCGCGCCGCTCCATCCAGCCCTCCAGCGCCCGGTACACCTGATGCAACAGCTCGTCCGGCGAGCGGAACCAGCGCACGATCCGTTCCTGTTTCAGCCGTTCCTTGAACGCCTCCAGCCGCGGCATCTGCTCGAGTTCTTTGCGTTCTTCCGGCCACGGGTGATCGGGGGCCACCAGGAAGCAGAGACACTCCAGGCCGCGCTGCCGGGCGCGGTCGAACTCCATCTCGGTAACGCTGGCCGGCCGGCCCGGTTCGACATAGCCGTAACGATAGGCGAACAGTCCCAGGAAGGCGTCGGCCTGATCGACCTTGGCCAGCGAACCGTCGGTGGCCCCGAGGCCCATCGCCTCGAAATCCTCCATGGCCACGACGCCCAGGCCCAGCTCACGGCAGGCCTGCAAGGCGGCGGCGCGGCAATCGGGCAGGTCGCGGCTCGTGCTGCTGAGAAAGACTTTCATGGCGGACGACCCCAACGGTCGGAAACGCGGAACGGCGATCGTCGCTCCGGCGTCCAGTATGGAGCGGTCGCGGCGGCGCTACAAGGGAGAAGCGGCGGCGCGGGAAAAAATCCGGGGCCGGCGGCCTGGTTCCCACGCGGAGCGTGGGAACCAGGAGGAAGTGATAGAATCACCTTTGAATATTAAGGAGACGCGACCATTTCTGCAGAGCCGATAGAGGCGTTGCCGCCGCACGAGATTCTCGAAGAGATCCGCCGCGACTCCCAGGGCGTCGTCTACCGCGCCCGCGACCCCGCCCGCGACGCCTTCGTCCTGCTCCACGCGGCCGTTCCGCCCGAACCGACGCAAGCCGAGGCGGAGCGATTCCTCCGGGAAGTCCGCGCCGCCGCCCGGCTCCGCATCCCCTACATTCTCCCCGTCCGCGACGCCGGCTTGTACGACCGTCGCCCTTGCTTCACCACGGACTTGCCCCCGAAAATGCGGCTGTCGGATCAGCGGGCGCGGTTCGCCGACCCGAGGGCGGCCGCGGACCTTGTGGAGAAGCTTGCCCGCGGCGTGGCGGAGGCCCACGCCCACGGCTTGGTTCACGGCCGTCTCCGGTCGGACGCCATCTACTTGGATGCGGACGGCCAGCCGTTGATCGACTTTTTCGATCTGTTTTTCTTTCTTCATTCGGCGACGGACAACGCGACTGGAAATGCCGCGACTGCCGACGTCTGTTCGCTGGGCGTCGTCCTGCATGAGTTGCTCGCCGGCCGCCATCCGTTCTTCGGGTTGCCGCCCGAGTTGGAAGCCGTCGTCCTCTGCTGCCTGCAAAAGCAGCCGGACGACCGTTACCCGTCGGCGCGGGCGTTGGCCGACGACCTGGAGCGTTGGCTGCGGGCCGAGCCGACGGTCGCCCGACCGGCGCCCTGGTGGCGCCGCGCCCTGGGCGGCCTGTGGCAACGCTTTCGCCGAAACGCTCGCTGACCGCCGACCCTGGTATATCATGTGAAATGGGGTCTCGCGCAGCTGCCGGGGCCGCCGCGCCGGGGAGAGGTCCGCATGTCCACCACCGTGCCGCCGTCCGAGAAGGTCAAGACGTTTCCGACCACGCCGGGCGTCTACCTCATGAAGGACGTTCGCGGCGTGGTCCTCTACGTCGGCAAGGCCAAGAACCTGCGCAACCGCGCCGGGCACTATTTCACCAAGGCCGCGGCCGACGACCCGCGCACCGCCGACCTCGTGAAGCTCATCGCCGACGTCGATTTCCTGCCGGCCGACAGCGAGGTGGACGCGCTGCTCCTCGAAGCGCGCCTGGTCAAGGACGTGCAGCCGCGTTTCAACGTCGAGCTGAAGGACGACAAGACATTTCCATATTTGCAGATCCGAATAAGGGAAGAATTTCCGCGCGTCGAGTTTACGCGGACGCCGCGGCGGCGCGGCGTCAAGCTCTACGGCCCCTTCACCAGCGCCCGCACCCTGCGGCGGGCGTTGCAGGTGTTGCAGCGCATCTTCCAGTTCCGCACCTGCTCGCTGGACATCCGCTCCGACGACGACCGCTGGCGCTGGTTCCGCCCCTGCCTGCTGCACAGCATCCGCCAATGCACGGCCCCGTGCAACTTCCGCGTGACGCGGGAAGAGTACCGGAAACAGATCCGCAAACTGCGGTTAGTGATGGAAGGCAAGAAGGAACGGCTGATCGCGGAGATGGAGCGGGAGATGCGCGAGGCCAGCGCGGCGACGCTGTTCGAGAAGGCGGCCCGGCTGCGCGACGACGTGGAGGCGTTGAAGAAACTCGGCCAGCGCGGCGACGCCGACCGCGACGTGCAGCCGGAGGTTTTTCCGATCGACCCGAAGAAGGGGCTGCACGGCCTGCGCAAGGTGCTCGGCCTGGAGAAGACGCCGCGCACCATCGAGGGCGTGGACGTGGCCCACCTGGGCGGCGGCGAGACGGTGGCGTCGCTGGTCCACTTCATCGACGGCCTGCCGTTCAAGCCGGGCTACCGCCGTTTCCGCATCCAGTCGGTGCGCGGCGTGGACGATTTCGCGTCGATCCGCGAGGTGGTGACGCGGCGCTTCCGCCGGCTGTCGCGCGAGGAGGAGACGTTCCCCGACATGCTGCTCATCGACGGCGGCAAGGGACAGCTGAACGCGGCGCTGGAGGCGTTCCGGCTCCTGGGCGTGGAGCCGCCGACGCTGATCTCGCTGGCGAAGCGCGAGGAAGAGATTTACCGGCCCGGCGCCGACGAGCCGCTGAGGCTGAGCCGGCACTCGGCGGCGCTGCGGCTGCTCCAGTACGTCCGCGACGAGGCGCACCGCTTCGCCCAGCACTACCACCACATTCTGCGGCGAAAGAAGTTGGAGGAGTAAACGGAGTGCGAATTCTTCTGACGAACGACGACGGCGTTTACGCCCCCGGCCTCCGCGCCTTGTTGCCGGAATTGCGTCGGCTGGGCGAGGTGGTGGTGGTCGCGCCGGCGACGGAACAGAGCGCCGTCGGCCATTCGGTGACGATAAACAACCCGCTGATCGTGCAGGAAATCCTGGACGAGGAACGCCGGCCGCTCGGCTGGGCCGTGGAGGGCCGGCCGGCCGACTGCGTGAAGCTGGCGCTGCGCGAGCTGCTGCCGGCGCCGCCGGACGTGATCGTCAGCGGCCTTAACGCCGGCTCCAACGCCGGCATCAACGTGCTCTATTCCGGCACCGTGGCGGCGGCCATCGAAGGCGCCTTCTTCCGCGTCACCAGCATCGCCTGTTCCCTGGAATACAGCAAACCGACGCCGCCAGACTTCGCGCGGGGCGCCGTCCTGGCCCGCCGCGTCGTCGAACAAATCCTGGCGCGGCGGCCGGAGGCCGGGTCGCTGTTTAATGTCAACATTCCCGACCTGGAAAGGCACACGCCGCGCGGCGTCCGCGTCGTTCCGCAAAACCTGGCCGCCTTCGAGGAGAGTTACGACCGCCGCACCGACCCGCGCGGCCGGGTCTACTTCTGGTCGAACCCGGAATTCGGCTGCCCCGACCCGCACCCAGACACGGACGTGACGGCCCTGGCCGAGGGATGGGTCAGCGTGACGCCGTTGCAATTCAACCTGACGCATGAAAACTTGTTGCGCGAAATCCGGGACTGGGACTTGCGGCTTTGACACAGAACCGGGGTTCTGGCGCTTCTCTGGCGACCCCCATTCTTCCCGAAAAATAATGGCACTTCGTCCTACCCGCCGTCCTTGGGCTAACGATCCTGAATCTCTCGCAGCGTGCCCGCCACATCTATCATCAGGTCGATAAAGCCTTCTAGCATCCTGTCGGCGATAGGATGAAGAATCAAGGGTCTGACGCCCCCCGCTCACACTGACTGGCGCCCATCGGCAGCGGTGACGCGCCATTTGGCGCATCATTTGGCGCATCGTAAGTCGTTGCAGGCGTTGGCATTTCCCCACTTTGCGCCGATGCGCCAAGGTTACTCTGTGCCCCCGTCTTCTGGTGGTCATGGGTCGCCGTCCTCGCGCGGCCGCAACGGCGACGCCGGATCGCCGCACGACCCACAGTGTACCGTGGGGCGCGGCATCTGGGCAGGGGAAGTGGAGAGGAAAAGGTGACTTCCGGGCCTATCAGCGCCCATGAAGCCGTTGACCGCCGCGGATACACCGGAGATGGAATGGTGGGCCTTGTTACTGGCGGGAGCTGATTCACGCCGTCCCCTTTTCCCAGCCTGTCGCTCCTGCCGCCGCCAGCTGAGGGGGAATGACGGTTCACGGTCGGCCGCCCAACGGCTGGTTCGGGTCGGCCCCGCCGCCCTTAGAACCACTGCCTCTTGCCCACCACGTAGGTCTCGTAGAAGTCCTCGTCTGACTTGGAAAGGTAGATGATCCCCTCGACCAGCCCGATGACGGCCATAGGCAAGATGCCGATGCCGCACGTGAGCAGGCTGACAAGGAGCATGATGACCCCTGGGGTCGTGAGTCCCAGAATGAACTTGTGGATGCCGAGCCCGCCCACCAAGATGCCGCACAGCCCGGCGGCCATCTTGGTCCCCGACGCCTGGCGGACATCCGGGTCTGCTGGAGCCGCCTGCGCGAGAACCCGATGCTGCCGCACCCCGCACTTCGGGCAGATCTCGGCCCGCGCGTTGATAGAGGCCGCACAGGCGTAGCAGTACTTCGTCGCTGGTTGGTTCACTGAATGCGCCTCCTCGTTGGCGATGAACGGTTGCATAGCGCCGGCACGTGCGGGTACAGAAACCTCGGCGACGGCAGGCGGAGCAGAGGCGGGATGGCCCGGCACCTGGACGGGGCAGCCGCACTTCGGGCACTTGGTGCGCGCGCCGACCTTTTCCTCCGGGGCCTTGAGGGTGAAGTGGCACTTGGGGCAGGGGAACGCGATCATGGGCAGTCTCCCGTCGTTGGGGCCGGACTGGCGGCAACTCATGCTTCCCGGTCAGCCGGTGGACGTTCCGACCCAGGAGGCCGCAGGCTCATAGGACCGGCTCCCCGTTCCGCTCGATGGGCAAGCCTTCGTCCTCTCCGGCGGACTGCGTCACTGATCCGCTACAGCGACTCGTTAGCCCCGGCCCTTGGTTGCAAGCCGCCCTCTTTCCTGCAACTCGTCGTGGCGGGCGGGATCGCATATGCGCAAGTAGTCGATCAGTCGGGATCGGAGATATTCGCGGACGCGAAAGACTGGGGTCGATGTATCCAGCCCTTTCAAGGTGCCCGTCTTTTCTTATCCCGAGTCGCTAACAGCCGGGCGGTGGACACATGTGGCTTGTCCTTGTGATGAATGCGCTCGGGTCGCGGTTTTTTCGGCCCGCGCGGATGACGTTGGTAAGCCAACAAGCGAGCATTGCTCGCCAGTTCCTTCAATTGCACGGCCAACTGGGCGACGGTCAGGTCGCGGAATTGCTCCCACTCGGCGCCAGGGATCGCGATCATCATTCCCCGATACACGCCCTTGACCTCGTCCGTCAGGTAATAGGTCGATACCGTCTCCTCAACGACCTCGCGACCATGCACCGCACGCAACGCCGCGCGCACCACCGCCAACACGTTATACGCCACCAACGACACGCAAAAAGCGAACAACGCCGCTTTCGGGTATCCCAGCCTGGTCTGCTCGCTCTCCAGCGTCGATTCCAACACCTGGAACAGCGATTCAATCTTCCAACGCTTCCGATACAAATCCGCCACCAGACTGGCGCCGGCCACCCGCGCCGGCAGATTGGTCAAGACATGGATCACCCGGTCGCCATCGCGCGTCGGCGTGGGCAGACGCAACTCCAGCCGCCGCACGATCAGGGTTTCGCCGGTCTCCGGGTTGTTCAGCCGAACCTTTTGCTCCCAGACCTCCACGTCCTCGCTTTCGCCCGCGTACTCCAGTTCGGTGACCGCTTCCCAGGGCAAGTTCTGGTGCTGCCGGACCACGAAGCAGGCGTCCCGCGCGGCGACGCCGAACAAAAAGCCCAGCGTGCAAAAATTGCGATCTTCAATCCACACGTCGTTGGCCTCGACCGTGGCCAAAACCTGGTCGAGCAAGGCACGCTCTTGCGTATGCCCGTCCTCGCACGGGAACACGTCGATGGCCAGCATCAACGCCGGGTCCAGCACCACCAGCGATTTGCCGGGCAACGGACCCGCCGCGATCGTCCGCAGTTCCTGCACGCGGTGTTCGGTTTTCGCCAGGCAATTGCCGTCGAGGATCTTGACACGGTAACCGGGCAGTAGGTCCGGCAACGCGCCCCCAGCTCACGGATCACTGCCGTCAGGCTCGCGGCCGTCTGGCGGGTCAAGGCCGCGGACGCCTGGGGTTCGACGCCGTTGAGTTTGTCGTAAACGGCCGTGCGCGACACGGTAAAGCGTTCACGCTGCTTCTGGTACGCGGCATTGGCGGAGGGATAGATTCCACACACGACCTGACCCATCAGCTCAACGGTCTGCGAAAACAACAGTGCGCGAGTATATTGGCTATCGGCGTGTTCCTCGAACAGTGCGTCCACCGACTCCGGGGTCAGCACGTGTTCGAGCAGGCCCCGGACCATGACGGCCGCCGGACTCTCTTGAACGAAGCGATTGAAAACCGAGTTGAGCAGCATGGCGGCTTCCCTGCCAGGTTTTGGTGTATCCTTACGCTGGAAGCCAGCTTACTGAAACCACAGGCACCTTGACAGGGCTGGTCGATGTATCCCGAACAGATCCGTTGCCCTGAAACCAGTTGAACGCTTCTGCGCCCTCGTCCTCCTTGCCGAGCATGGCTTGCATTGTTCCAACGTTGACCTCATCGAGAAACAGGGCGTACTGGAGCCATCCCTTCTGCCTGTCGCTCATCCATTGGGTAGTTCTGTCATAGAACTTCTTGAGCATCAGCGCGCTCCGACCCCCGGAATTGAGCATCAGCGCGCTCCGCCCTCCGGACTCGATTTCCTCGATCCACAGCTTGACATAGAGGGGGAAGCCCTTGGTATCCCGCCATGCCCGCTCTTTCTCGTCTTGGGAATTCACCCCGTATGACTCGACCAGCTGATCCATCTCCGGGCGCGAGAGTGGGTCAAGGTCGATCCGCCTGAGCAGGTTCGCCTTGAAGTCGCGATCCCAAGCGGGGTCCGTGAGCTGGTCTCGCCCGATGACGACGACCACCGATTGGAACTCGGCGGACCGCAGCTTGGGAAGCAACTGAGTGAGCAAGAACTTGCCGAGTGGCTCTTGGACCATCTCGTAGTCGTCGAGGACGAGCAGCAAGCGGTCTATCCCCTTCATTTTTGGGTAGGTCAGCTTGAACCAGTCCTTGCTTTGGTATCCCGCAAGCACAGCGGCCAAGTCGGAAACCAGTGCCTCTGACAGCGGCCCACACGCATTCTCTTTGACGGCGTTCCGGAGTGCGGTGTCGCCAAGCCCCAGCATTTCCCAGAACGACCACGCTTCCTGCTGCAAGGCGATCAGCACAGGAACGGTCTCTTCGATGAGGCGCTTTGCCTCGTCAAGCTCATGGAAATCGACGTGCTCCTTCGTTATCGGGAAGGCGTTGTTGATCCGTTCGCCGGCCCTGAACGCCAGGTCGAGGAACTGAAGCAAGGCCAAGCGGCCTACTTCATCGTTCGGGCGCCGCCGCTGAAATTCGGCTGCGGCCTCAGCCCGTATCGCCTCAGATGCCTTCACGACACGGGCCGTCAATGGGAAGTAGGATCCGGGCGTGCCCCGAATCACCTCGGCGCGGGCGCCGTTAACCATCCTTGCCACTGCCCGGTCGGGGGTTCGGGCGGACGGGTCGCTGCCGTTGGTTCGCAGGGTCAGGTAGTTGCGACTGCCGAGGTCAAGGCCACGGATTGCATGGTCGAAAAGGCATGTCTTGCCGATGCCGCCGGGGCCCTCGATGCTGAGAATGGTGAGATTCCCGTCGGGCGCAGCTTCTCGCCCGGTCAGCACGTCCTGCACTCGCTTCACCGCGTCGTTCCGGCCGACAAAGTGCCCAACGCTCATAAGCGCCTCCGACCTTGAGGGGCGAATCCGGTTCTTGTCGCCGGGCTTTTCCGGCTCGTCGGGCTTGCCCGGCTCTTCGGAGTTCTTGGACATGGAGAACCTCACCGGCGAATGTTCAAGGCAGAATGCGTTCAGAGAGAAACACTCTGGAGAGTTCGTTTGGCTTCGTCAATCGCCGCCTTGGCATGGGCAACTTTGCGCTTCAGATCGTCCTCCGTGCGCTTGGCGGCATCTCGAACTTGGCTGAGCGTGCGTTTCGTTTCATCGTGGGCGCGCTTCTCGGCGTCGAATTGCCGTTTGAGTTCATCAACCTGGCGTGTCAGGTTGCGAACTTGTTCTTCAAGCCTGCGTGTGTCTTCGGCCATACTCGATCTTCGATTCTGCGGCCGCATAGTCGTAGTTGGTCAGAAAGACCCGCCTAGCGGCCGGCTGGGTGGATGGGTTACTTCGGGTAGCATATCAGGGCGCCGCGCGTCCATATGCTTAGGAATTGCTTCCATGCCCTCCCGCCACTCTTTATGCCTTCCGGCACACCATTCCCTCACCGTAGGGGGACCACATCTCGGAGAACTGTCGCCGCGTGAGCCGCCCATCGTCGGCGTAAGCGTAGTTACTGATCCAAACATGGCGGCTCGTCATTCCACGAATTACAACCCAGTGGTCGTAATTCCAGTCCTCCGGTTGCACCGTTACCATTACTGGATGGCCTTCCCTGGTCTCCTTCAGCAGCTCGGCCCACCCTAGTCCATCAACGCTTGGGCACTCAATCCCGAACGTGGCTAGGGTAGACCTGATCCCCCACCAAGGCAGTCCCCGTCTTGGGGAGGGCAACCATTCTAGTGGCACTGCCCTGATTACGTCCATTGGGGTTGCCATCGGTTCAAAGAACTGGACAACCGAAAGCGCGGCCAGGTAGCCGCAGCAGTGGCCATCCAGTTGATGAACCCGTGGGATCGGCAATAGGTGCTTCTCCCACTCCGCGGGTTCATGGTAGAAGCAAGCTGACGCTCGCCTGCCTCTGATTCGCGTGCGTATGTAGTGGACATAGGGCATCTTCATTCCCCTTTCAAGTGAGTGCATCATCGAAAATCTACACTTTCCCCCTTGGTTATTCCAGCCTGGTAGTCAGTGCCTACAGCGGTTCGGCCGTTTCCAGGAAATCACGCACATGGACGACCAACGAGTAACGGGAAACAGGAGTCGAGTTCAGCGCCGTAGAAGAAGGTAGACATAGTGCGCAGCGGCATACGCCGGTGGGCCACCACCGCCAAGGCGCTTATTTTCGAGATCCCATCGGTCGGCGTAGGCCTCCGTGATCCAACGCTCGACCCGTCGAGCATCCTCGACCGACCCCGTCATGTAAAATACGACCATCTCGTCGTACCCGGTGCCTGATCTGGCATGTTCCCCGGCGCGTCTTTCCGGATACGCCGAGATACCGACCTTCCATCCACTAACACGGTCTGAGCGGGTGTAGGCGCGAATGCGCCGCAGGAAGGTGTCTAAACCCGACGGCCACCCGCTTTCGATTTCATATCGCACATTCGAGGCCAGTCTGCCAGCCGTGCCGGCGTCGTCTTCGGGCTGCGGCAGCTGTCCGCCGGTAGCTGCCAACTCCTCTTCCAGCGCTTTCTCGCCGCGGGCGGTGATGCCAAAATGATTCACGGCACGGCCGCCCTCGTCCTCCATCAGCACCTTGTGGACGTAACCGAGTACCAGAAGTCCCGTCTGTTCTGGGCCGCTGCTGCTGCCCTCCGGTACTCCGTAGAGCGCGCGCGAGGCCGTGCCGGCCCCGTCGTTGTAGCCTGCCGCAGTCGTCAGCTGGCTCCAGGTCAAAGGCCGCCCGGCGTCGGCCAGGGCTTGCAAGACGTTGACATGAGGTACGCGCATCGGGTGCATCCAAAAAAGTAGGAGCGACGACACAGAGCCGCTCCTCGAACCCGACCAAGGGTGCTAACGAACGAACCCTGGCCGCCGCCCCTTTCGGGGCGTGGCAAGGTCCGCTTCGTTAGCTTCAAGGGCCTTTCGGCCCAGGTTGGTCGTTTCGAGGAAGCAGAACCCATGCTTCACGCATGGTTCAAATTGTCAACGGGCCTGGTACGGCCCGGTCGTGCTCTGGTCGGGATCTCCGTTGTGCGAAAAAGACACGGCCTCGGTACGCCGCCGAAGCTCACCATCAGGCGATGGTACGCGACGTGAGAACGGCTGTCCAGCAAGAAAGCGGATCGACGGCAGGGGCCCGCGAACCGCGAACGCCGGGCGGGGCGAACTGCCGGGGCGGCGAGCGCCAGAGCGCGTTCCGTAATATAATGCCTTGTCGGGGTGGCTTGTCCTCACGGAATGAGGTGTGTCATGTCGTTCGCCAATCAGGTCGCGGTGGTCACCGGCGCGTCCAGCGGCATCGGCCGGGCGCTGGCCAAACGTCTCGCCGCCGAGGGCTGCAAGGTCGGTCTGGTGGCGCGGCGGCGCGAGCAGCTGGAAAAGCTGGCCGACGAAATCACGCAGGCCGGCGGGGCGGCGGCGTTCGCCCCCGGAGACGTGGCCGACCGCGATCAAACGCTGAACGCGATCCATGAAGTCGCCGAAAAGCTGGGTCCGGTGGACCTGCTGGTCGCCAACGCCGGCGTCGGGGCGCCCACGAACCTCGACCCGGTGAACATCGGCGACGTGGTGAAGATGTTCCAGGTGAACACGCTCGGCGTGATCTACGCCGTCGAAGCGGTGCTGCCGGAGATGCTGAAACGCGGCCGCGGCCACCTGGCGGCGGTGTCCAGCCTCGGTTCCTACAAGGGGCTGCCGGGCGAGTCCGCGTACTGCGCCAGCAAGGCGGCGGTCAACGTCTACATGGAGGGGCTGCGCATCCAGCTCCGCGACAGGGGCGTCGCCGTCACGACGGTCTGTCCGGGCTTCGTGAAGACGCCGATGACGGAAATCAACGACTTCAAA
This sequence comes from uncultured Planctomycetaceae bacterium, assembly GCA_963813925.1. Classification (GTDB taxonomy): domain Bacteria; phylum Planctomycetota; class Planctomycetia; order Gemmatales; family Gemmataceae; genus UBA4732. The sequence continues at coordinate 862,223 of CAWFBG010000009.1, read as the reverse complement.
ATGCCGTTTCTGATCGACGCCGACGAGGCGGCCCGGCGGATCGTCTGGGCGTTGCGGCGGCGGCGGAAGGTCTACAGCTTCCCGTGGCAGACCGCCCTGATGATGAAGGCGACGCAATGGATGCCGGACTGGATGGTGGCTCGCGTCATGGGCAAATACAACGAAAATCCGCCCTTCCCGGAGGCGCCGCTGTGAGGGCGGCCATTTCAATTGTGCGGGCGGCCGAACACCCCCTGCTTCCACTTTGCCGCGAAAGCGATTGACGCGCCTTCCCTTCACGGCTTACTATCTATCCTAGATTACCCATCTTTCCGCGCCTCCGTTTTCTCGGCGGCGTGAAACGGTCCCGCGGGGGCCGGTCGGGTGAAGGGATCAAGGGATGGAGGTGTAAAAGCATGTACAGCGTGGTTCTGATGGCCGCCCTGGCGGCGGGCGGCCAGACGCCGAACTGTCATGGGTGCCATGCCAGCTACGGCGGCTGCTACGGCGCCTGTTACGGCAACTACGGCCTGGAAGGCTACGGCTGCAACTCCTGCTGCGGCAATTCCTACACGTGCAGCGGCGGCTGTTACGGCAGCTGCTGGGGTTCGTGCTATGGCAGCTGCTGGGGCAACTCCTACACGTGCGGCGGAAGCTGCTGGGGCGCCGGCTATGGCTGCTACGGCAGCTATTACCCGTGGGACTACAGCAGCAGCGGCTGCAGTGGCTGCGAAGGCTCCCCCTACTTCGCCGCGCCGCCGGCCTACGGGCCGCCGGCCGGAATGCCCGTCGAGCCGCCGGTGAAGGGCGAACCGATTCCGGCGCCGAAGAAGGGCGCCGAGGGGGCGACGGCGCCGACCAACGCCAGGCTGATCGTGGAAGTGCCCGCCGACGCCAAGCTCTACATCGACGACCACAAGATGAAGACGCAGTCGGAACACCGCACTTTCCAGACGCCCGCGCTGGACCAGGGACAGACGTACTACTACGAAGTGCGCGTCGAAGTGGTGCGCGAAGGCAAGACGCTCAGCACGACCAAGCGCGTGCTGCTCAAAGCCGGGCAGGAAGTTCGCGCCGACTTCAACGACATGGACGCCACCGTCACCGCCAAAGCGAAGTAAGGCGTCGCCCACACCAACCCGAAGCGCGAGCGAGGGACGAGGTCAAGAACCCCGTCCCTCGCTCGCGCTTCGGGTTGGTGTGGCCGGTCAGTGGTGATGACCGCCCTGGAAGAGCTTGCTCTGTTCGTTCCCGCCGGATGAGACGTAGGCCACGAGGTCCATGATCTCTTCCGCCGAGAGCTTGTCCAGCAGGTTCTTTGGCATGAGGGAGACCTTGGAAGCGGTCTTCGTGTCCACGTCCGCCTTCTTGACGATCACCGGCGCGGACTTCGCCAGCGGGTTCTCGATCACCTTGTATTCGGCAGGCGTTTCCTGCAGGATAAGCCCCTTGACCACCTTGCCGTTTTGCAGGGTGAAGATCCACGTCTGGTACTTCTCGTTGATGCGGAACGACGGCTCCACGATGTCGTGCAGCACTTCAATGGGCGTCTGGAGTTTCGGTTCGAGCTTGGACAGGTCCGGGCCGAACTCGTTGCCGACGCCGTTGAGCTTGTGGCAGGCGACGCACGCGGACATCTGGAACAGGTGCTTGCCGTTGCTGTAGGAGCGGCCCGACGTGAGCTTCTCCGCCAGCGGGGCCAACTCCGCGAACTTCCACTCCTTGCGCGGCCCCGTGTACTTGAGCATCTCGTCGGCGATCTTCATCGGATGCCGGGTCAGGTAGCCCTCCGGGTCGGCCCGGTATTCGTCGAGGTCTTCGACGACGTACAGGGCGCCGTACATCCGCCGCCAATGGCCGGGGTAGGTGCAGACGTAGGGGTAAACGCCGATCTGCGCCGGGGCCGTGTAACTGAGCCGCTGCGAATCGCGCGGGTTCAGAAGGCGACTCGCCAACAACACCTTCGGCGATTGCGGGATGTAGCCGCGGGCCATCGCCCCCGGGTCGGTCGCCGCCGCCTCGTTGGCAGTGCCGATCTCCTCCAGCGAACCCGGCTGCAGCACCACGAAGTTGTGCGGCATCAGGTCGTCGTTCTCGAACAGGATCTGGACCGGCTTGCCTGCCTGCACGACGATGCGGTCCTTGTCGAAAAGCATCTGCTCGGTCAGCGTGGACAGGCGGATCACCCGCACGCCCAGGGCGCCCAATTCCTTGCGGACCTGCTTGGCCTCGCCGGCCGGCAGCTGCGACGCCAGCGAGTCGCCCAGCTGCATCGCGTCCAGCACGGCCGGCGAGGTCCGCTCCGCCACCGGAATGGTGCGGACGTAGGCCAGGATCTCGTTCAGCAGAGGTCGGGCCTCCTCCTTGGACCAATAGGTCGCCGGGATGCGCTGGAGGTCGCGGATCGCCGCCTCACGGTCGGCGTCCTTGGCGACGAACGGCGTGAGCGCCTTGAAGGTGTCGGTCTCCTTGCCGTGCACCGACAGCAAGGCGTTCATGGCCGCGTGGCGGACGAGGATTTCCGGCGATTCCTGGCCGACCTCGTAGACGCCCTTCTGGGCCGGGGCGGGGATTTTCTTCTTCTCGTAAACGACCTTGTGGTCCTTGTCGAGCACCTTGAGCGTGAAACCGTCGAGGCGTTTGCCTAGGCCGTCGTCGGTGCGGTTGTAAACGGCGATGGAGGAAATGGGGCGCTCCGATCCCAGGTCCACTTCCCACCAGGGGTTCTGCGTGTTCTCCTGCGAGTGGGTCTGGCCGCCGTCGCCGAATTTGCCGCTCTTGTTGCCGTCGATGGCCCGCGAGGCGTCGCCGCCGTTGGAGGTGTTTTTCTGCGACGCCATGCCGTCGCGGGCCACGTTGCGGCCCTCGCTGTAAACTTCTACCTCGGCGAGCGTCAAAGTCCTTCTTTTGCCGGGCAGCTCGATGCGGACGTAGCGGCCCTCCACGGCCCGGCTGTCCGGGTGGGCGGACGCCAGGCCCGGCGGCAGCGCGGTCAACAGCGGCAGCACTTTCAGGTACATGGTGTCGCGCACGCCGGGGTCGCGGACGAGCGGCATGGCGCTCACGAGGTCCCGAAGCGCGGACGCGGACTTCACGCCCAGTTCCCAGGCGTTATCGATTTTGCCGTCCGCGGCGATCAGGGCGGCGTAGCCCAGCTGGCGCGTCACCGGCAGCCGGGCGGACGTCGCCATCTTCTCCAGCTCGGGCCGCACCGCCGTTAGCTCCGCGGCGCCGCGACTCGTCAACAGCCGCATCAGGTCGAAGACGACGCTCTCGTCCGCGCCGTTCTGCTGCTCGTCCTGGTCGCGGATCGCCCCGATCAGCACCACCAGCGGACTCTTTTTCTCCAGCTTCGACAGGCCGGCCAGCGCCTCCTGGCGGTATTCGTCGCGGACGCCCTTGCGGAACAGCAATTCCAGGTAAACGCCCTGGCCGCGCTTCATCTTGAGCAGGTCGTCGGTGCTGACGTTCTTGAGCAGGTAGCGCGCCCCGGCGGCGCTGGCGAAATGGATTTCTTTCCCCGCCCGGATCGCCTTCGTGACGATCGGCTCCAGGGCCTTCATCGTCTCGCCGCGGACGTAATCGAGGTATTCGTCCGTCGGCTGGTCGGCGGAGATCAGCGGGATTTCCACCGCCTCGGGCACGGTGAAGAAGCTGGCGGCGCGGACGGCCTCCAGGCGCACGCGCGGCGCCGGGTCGGCGGCCAGCTTCCGCAGCAGGTCGAGGGCGTCGGGCACGCGGTCGCGCCAGTAGCAGAGCACGCGCGTGGCGGCGGCGCGGGCGTGGAAGTCGGGCGAGTCGAGCATCCGCTTGAGCAGGGTCTCGTCCACGACGTTGTGGTACTGGTGGACCCACAACGCCTCCATCATGTTATGCTCGTATTGCGGGTCTTTCTTGTCGAGATCGGCGGCCCACTTGTTGACGGCCGCGATCACGTCCGCGGTCTTGCGGCCGCCCAGCTCGATCTTGGCGCGGACGCGGACGCGGTCTTCCGGCTCCTTGAGCAGGTCGAGCAGCTTGTCGATCGGCTGGCCGGCGATCTTTTCGGGCTTGAGCAGCGGCAGGCCGTCGTAAACGACGCGGTAGATGCGGCCGTGGGTGCGGTCGCGGCTGGGGTCGCGGAGGTTGTGCTGCATGTGGCCGATGAGCGGGTTCTGCCAATCGACGAAGTAGATGGCGCCGTCCGGCCCCATCTTGATGTCAACGGGGCGGAAATTCAGGTCGCTGGAGTAGAGGATCGGCTCCACTTCGGTCGCGGTCAGGCTGGATCCGGTGTCCTTCGGCTTGTACTGGAGGATGCCCTGGAAGCCGATGACGTTGGCCACCAGCAGGTTGCCCTGGTCTTCCGGCGGGAAGGCCCGGCTGGTCAGGATCTCGACGCCGGGGCAGGGCCGCGTCCGCTGGTTGTAGACCTGCGGCGGGTGCGGCGTGCTTCTCCGGGAAGTCGAGATGGCCGGAGAAGAGCGCTCCGTTATAGGGATTGGCCCCGGTGCCGTCGTATACGTAGTCCTCGCCCCAGCGGTCCCAGACGTGGCCGTGCGGGTTGGCGAAGCCGTAGGTGACGTAGACGCCGAACTTCTGGGTGCGCGGCTCGTAGCGGTAGACGCCGGCGTTGGCGTTGCGGATGGGCGGCCCGTAGGGCGATTCGACCTGGGTGTGCAGGAAGGTGCCTTCCTGCCAGTAGACCGCGCCGCCCGGGTCGATGGAAAAGCTGTTGGAGGTGTGGTGCGTGTCGGCCGAGTCCATGCCGTCCAGCACGCGAACGCGGATGTCGGCGTGGTCGCCGCCGTCGCTCGCCTTCAGGAACATGATGTCGGGCGCCTGGGCGACGAGGATGCCGCCGTTGTAGAACGTGAAGCCGGTCGGGCAGTGCAGGTGGTCGGCGAAGACCGTGCATTTATCGGCCCGGCCGGTCCCCTTGGTGTCCTCGAAGATGAGGATCTTGTCGTTCAGCTCTTCCTTGGGCTTCCAGTGCGGGTAGCTCGGCCACACGGCCACCCACAGGCGGCCCTTCGTGTCCCAGGCCATTTGCACCGGCTTTTGCAGTTCCGGGAACATCTTTTCGTCGGCGAACAGGTTGACCTTCATGTGCTTGGCGACGGTCATGGTCTTGATCTCGTCCTCGCCGCTGAGGAAGAGGTGCTCGCCGTTCGGCCCCTTGCCGGGGAAGTTCGTCTTGACGGGGATGAACGGCGGCGTGTCGGAATCGTCCACCTTGTATTCGCCGCCCTGGGCCACGGACCAAACGCCCTTGTCGCGGTTGGCGGTCATCACGTCGAGGACTTCCATCTCGCGCTCCGCGACCACGCGGTTGGTCTGCTGGTCGGGGGCGAATCTCAGGTCGGCCCGGCCGCCGTAGATGGAATAGCCGTCCACGGTGCGATAGCGGTTGAACCAGGTGAAGTTCTTGTCGAGCACGGCCTGGCGGAGCTTCTCGACGGCCTGCGGATCGCGCTTCGGTGCGGGGTCGTTGGCGAACAGCGTCTTGTCGATGACCTCGGCGATCTGCCGGTCGCCCTCCCCGGTCAGGTGGACGCCGTTGATGGTGAGCGGTTTGGCGGCCTTGGCGTAGAGGTCGAGCGAGGGATGATAAAGGTCCACGAAGGGGATGTTATCGGCCTTGGCGACTTCGGCCATCGCCGTCGTATAGAGTTCCAGGTTTTTGTTGTTCGCGGCGCCGTCCGGCAGGTTGGGGTCGTGGAGGTTTTCACAGCCGATGGGCGAGAAGAGGACGAGGCGCGGGGCGCTCGTGCCGTTGTACTTCTGGCCGAGGGTGTGGCGGATCATCGCCTTGAGTTCCGTCTTGAAATGCTCCAGCCCTTGCGGGCCGGCGAAGGCCTCGTTGTAGCCGAAGAAGGCGAAGATCACGTCGGCCTTGGTGCGGGTCAGCCAGTCGTCGGAGCTGCCGAAGTTGGCCGAGCGCAGCCGTTGGTAGAAGTCGGGCCGGTCGGTGAAACCGCCCACTTCGTCGGCGGAAAAGCCGAGGTCGCGGAACACGAGGTCTTGCTTGGGAAAGCGGCTGTGGATGAGCGTTTCCAGCCAGCCGTCGTGCTGCATCCGATCGGGCAGCGTATTGCCGATGTAGCAAATGTGATCGCCCTTGCGGAGTTCCAACGTCGCGGCGGGGGCCGGCGCGGGCGCGGGCCGGGCGAGGACGAGGACCACGCCGGCGAGGGTGACGGCCAACGCCGCCAGGACGGCGTGATGGAAACGCTGCGGGGGCTGCGAGAGGATACTCATACGGTCGGCCTCGGAAGGTGTTCGGCGATGCTCGTTAACGGGCGGGGGTGGGAAGCACGCACCCTGGTGCGGCCAGGGCGCGGGTTGTCTTATTTATACCAACATACAGAAAGAAACATCCGTCGCCAGCGCTTTCAGCCGCGGAGCGGCGGCGGTGAATAGCCAGGGGTGAAACCCATTGGTATCTACACAAGTCCGGCGTTGTCCGGGGGCCGGCGGGAAGGACACCGAAAAGCCCCTGAATTCCAGGGGCGGCGCAGCCCAACAGGTCCGATGGCTGCCCCGAAGCGGGTTGCCGTTAGTCCTTCGCCCCCTTGGTCTTCCGACTTGTGTAGATACCAATGGGTGAAACCCCTGGCCGGCCGCGGCGCGCCGGACAACCCCAGAATCGTAACGAGGGGGCAGCCGTCGGGGCGCGGCACACGCCGGCCTCCAAGGGCTTGCACCCCCCTCCAGGGGCTTACGCCCCTGGCTATTCACCGCCGCCCCTCCGGGGCTGGGAGCCGGGGTGGGACAATACTCGCCCTCTCATTTCAGCGCCAGCTTCGTCTTCTCCGCCTCCGACCGCAGGTCGGGGTTGCCGCTGGCGGCCAGGGCGTCCACGGCCGGCTTGAGCGAGGACAGGTCCATGTCCGGCCTCCGCTTGTGCAGCTCCGCGACGGCCGTGAGGGCGTTCGTGAGCGTCTGGCCGACGACCTCCTCGTTGGGCCGGTCGGGACTGCCGTTCCGCGGACGGAGGACGAAGTTGCTGCGAAGATAATTCTCATCCAGCATATCTTTGAGAACGTCCAGGCGGGCGTCCTTGCTGCCGAAGCGGGCCAGGGCCGCGGCGGCGTTGAAACGGACCTCGAGGCCGGGGACCTTGGACACCGACTCGGTCGCGCCGTCGTTCTTCTCGTCCGCCGCGCCGGTGAGCTGGTCGTCGCCCTCGCCGGTGTCCTGGATCAGCGCGACGAGCGCCATCTCCATGCGGGCGTTCGCGGCGTCGTCGCCGCGCCAGAAATTCATGGCGAAGGCGGACAACTCGCGCAGGTTGGGGTCGTCCCGGTCGCGGCTGCATGCGATGAGGGCGTCGCCGACGCCCATGTCGTTGTCCACGCCCTGGGCGCGTTCGCGGAGACATCGGAGGGCGTCGCGCAGCCAGTCGGCGTGTTGAGGTTGCGCCGGCGCATCCAGCTTTGCCAGGGCCGCGTCCTTCTGGTCGGCGGATAGCTTGAGGAACTCCTGCCGGTCGCCGCCGCCGGCCGCGTCCCATAGGGCGACGCGCATCTGATCCAGCACGGCGTCCTTTTGCGGCCCGGAGAGCTTGTCGAAGCGCTTGAGGTTTTCGCCGAGGTTGGCCAGCGCCCAGACAGCCTGCCGCCGTTGCAACGCCAGCGCCTTCGGTTCGATTCCGCGATCCTGCGTGGCCAGCTCTTTCAGCACCGGCGCGCCTACCGGGACCATGAACCCGCCGAGGCAGGCGCTGAGGTACGAGACGAAATTGCGATCCGGCTCCAACTTGGCCTGCTCCGCCTTCGCATCTTCCTTACTCAGCGTTTTCACGCGCTCGGCGTATCCCTCTTCCGCCGAACGGGAGGCGTCGCGGGTCTTTTCCAGCAGCAGGGCCAGTTGGCGGGCGAATTCGCCGTCGGACGCCAGGGCGTCGTCGCGCAGCAGCACTTGCGCCAGGTTCTCGGCCGCCCGCCAGCGGACCTCGGCGTTGGGGTCTTTGAGCCGGGTCAGGAACGATTCCTTGGAGTAGGAAACGCCGAAGATCCAGCCGCCCAGGAGCCAGAAGACCACCAAGACGGCGACGATCAACCCCGGCACGAGGAAGAGCTGGAGCATCAGCTTGCCCGAAGGCGGCGCCACGGGCGGCAGTCCGGCCGGCGGCGGCTTGACGGCGCCGTTGGTCGGCGGCGTGCGGTCGGGACGCGCGGTGAAGTGATCTTCAGACGACATTACGGAACCCTTATCGGATATTGGGAGCGTCTACCAGCCGCGAGCGCCAGCGAGCGGGATTCGCTCCGCCCGCTCGCTGGCGCTCGCGGCTGGTACGGACGCGCTCAGTTGGTGATGCCCTTGGTGATGCCCATGAAAACGTCTTCCAGGTCGATTTCCTCTTCCTTGAGCATTTTTAGCCGCAGGTGGTTTTGCAGCAACAGGTCGGCGATGAAACTGCCGTCCTCCACGCCGTCGGCCAGGGTGACGCGCAGGCACCCCTCCTCCTCGCGCACCTCCACGGTCTTGACGTCGATGTGCGCCTCCAGCAGTTCGCGGGCCGTGGGATTCTGTTCGTTGGCCACGGCCACAAAATAGACCGCGTTCTGGCGCACCTGCTTGATCGCCGTCTGCACGTCGCCGTCGAACAGCAGCTGGCCGCGCTCGATGATGCCGATCTTGTTGCAGATGTCGGCCAATTCCGGCAGGATATGGCTCGACACCAGGATCGTCTTGCCCATGTTGCGCAGCTCTTTCAGGAGTTCGCGCATCTCAATTCGGCGCGCGGGTCGAGGCCGCTGGCCGGCTCGTCGAGCAGCAGCACCTGCGGCTCGTGCAGCAGCACGCGGGCCAGACCCAGCCGCTGCGTCATGCCGCGCGACAGGCTCGTCACCAGGGCGTCGCGCTTGTAGCCGAGGTCTACCAGCTCCAACACCTGATCGCACTTCCGCCGCCGTTCCGGCCCCTTGATGCGGTAGGCGGCCGCGAAAAACTCCAGATATTCGATCACCTTCATATCGTCGTAGACGCCGAAGAAGTCGGGCATGTAACCCATGAGCCGGCGGATTTCCTTGGCGTTGTTGTAGATCGAGTAGCCGCACACCGACGCCTCGCCCCAGGTGGGGTTGAGCAGCGTTGCCAGGATGCGCATGGTCGTCGTCTTGCCGGCGCCGTTGGGGCCGATGAAGCCGTAGACGTCGCCGCGTTCCAGCTTGAGCGTCAGCCGGTTCAGGGCGTACAGTTCGCCGTACATCTTCGTCAGGTCGCGCGTCTCGATCATGGCTTGTCGGCCCCGTCGGGTTTGCTGGGTTGCAGCGGGATGTACACGCGAACGTAGGTTTCCTGCGCCAGGTAGCCGGGCAGCGCCGGCGGGGCCGACTTGCCGTCCGGCAGGCGGTCGAGCCAGATTCGCGTCGCCGAGCCGGGATTGTTGGCCACGGTTTCGGCCTTGTCCGAGAGGGTCGGCGCCCGGCCGACCAGGATCGCCTCGTCGCGGAAGACCGAATCGCCCGGCGCCGTTTTCTCGGCGTTGAGCCGCCAACTCTCGTCGAGCGTCCGCAGCCCGCTGTTGAGCAACTGGCTCCCCTCGGCCTTGTCGTGGAACATCAGGTCCTTCATCAGCTCATACGGACGTTTGAGCCGATTAAAGGGTTGCGGAGTATTGAAACCGTTAAAGTCGTTATCGTTCCGGGCGGCCGTGGGCACGCCGTGGGGGCCGAAGGCCGGCGGCGCCAGCGTCTGCGGGTCGTTCACCCAGAGGCCGTCCGACCGGCCGACCTTGCCGGGCGCGAACAGGGTCTGCACGTCAAACGTCTCGCCCGCCGCGATGCCGTTGGGAAGAGTGTACCACAGCCCCCGGTAAAACAACGTGACGCTCTGCAAATCGACCGGCAGTCGGTTGGTGATCTCGCCGGCCAATTTGGGATGGTCTTTGTCTTCGCCCGGCGCGTGACGGAGGTTGACGGCGAACGGCGGCCTGGCGGGGTCGATGCCCGCGCGCCAGGACGCCTGAAAAGAGCGCGTGGACCAGACCGGGATCGGCACGCGCTCCAGGCCGGAGGCGTCCTCGGCGTAGGCGTAGGGCTGGCGGAACAGGCCCGACGAGCCGACGCGCTCGGACACGTCGGGGTTGGCCAGGGCCGACACCGTGCCCGGGTGCGAGACGGAGTCGGCCGGCGGCGGCGCGGCCCAGCCGGGGGCGCACGGCGTCAGGCCCACCGTGTAGTTCTGGATGCGCGGGCTGAACAGCGTGAACCAGGAAGTCCCATACGCTTCCTGAGGAGAATTCAGATCATACTCTACTAAGTCGATCTTGTTCACCCGAAGATCGTCGCCCTTGAGGTAATAGGCCGTGCCGTAGGCGGCCGCGCTGACGACCAGGACGATTACCGGGAAGGTGATCCAGGTCAGTTCCAGGCGCTTGAACACCCGCTTGAGGAGGAAATAGTCGAGCGGCCCGACGATGAGGATGTAGACGAGGATGAACAGGGCCACCCAGCCGAAGTTGACGACCGGCACCTTCTCGAAGTTTTCCAGGGCGCGCTGCACTTCGCCAAGCAGGGCGGGCGCGTCGCCGCCCTCCAGCACCGGCGCCCCGCCGGGCTGCATCGGCTGTGGGCCTGCGCGGCGGGCGCGGATTTCGGCGTGAACTCGGCCTGGACGCGATTCCAAAACGCCTTTTGCCCATCCGGCCAGGTGGTGAACGGCGGCCCGTCCACGTCGAAGGCGGTCAGCCAGACGCGTCCCAGGCCGCACGACGCCTCCACCACGATGGGGCAATCGCGCGTATCGTCGCCGACCTTGGCTGATTCGTTGACGAGGACGGTCACGCCGGCGCCCGGTTTCAGCCGGGTAATTTCGATGTTTTTCGGCGGAGTTACGTGTCCGTCGGCGGCGAGCCAGTGGGCCAGGTTGTCGGCGACGGGAACGGTCGCGCTGCCTTCGACGGTGCAGTTGATGAGCGGCATCTTGTCGAAGTCCGGCAGCGGCATCTTGTCGAGGACCTCGGCGGCGATCTGTCGGTTGGCGCCGACGGAGACAATGAGCTTGCCGCCGCGGCGGACCCATTCCGCCAACGACTTGCGCTGCGGGGCCGCGGAATCGTCGTTGAGACTGTTGATGAACGTCTGGCTGCCGGTGGCCAGCACGACCACGTCCGCCGCCTCGTAGCCGAACCAGCGATCCGGCATCTGGGCCACGTCGTCCATGTAGGCGAAGCGCGGGTCCCCTTCTTGTCCATCAAGTCGTCGTCGGCGACGTTGGCGAGGGCGGCCAGCAGCGCCCGTTTCATGCCGGGCAGCCGGGCGCCGACGGTCAGATAAAGCACGTCTTTGGGGTCAAGCGTATCCTTGTCGCCGTCGAGGCGGACGGGCGGTTCACGGGCGACGCTTTGACCGGAGGCGGTCAGGAGTTGAATCTTGAAGTCGTTGCCGGCGGCGCCGGGGCGGATGTAGGCGACGGCAAGGTAATCCTGGTTGGGGACGAGGGCCGGCAGGCTCGTATCGTAGTGATACGCGGTGTTTTCGCTGTCGGTGGTCTCGACGCGAATGCGGAAGCGGTCGCGGGAACTGCCCTCGGGACCGGCCTTGAGCTTGACGTAGACCGGCGCCCAGGCGCCGTAGCGCGACCGGGCCGACTCCTGATCCGCCTGGCCGCCGGGCAGGCCGATGCGGACCTGTTCGATGTGCGGCGGCGACTCGGCCGCGCAAGGGGAACAGGCGACGGCGAACAGCGAACAGAAGACAATAACAGAGGACAACCGACGGCCGGCCGTCATGCCGCGGCGGTTCTGTTCACTGGTCATGGTTTCTCCGACGAGGAGCACGCACAGGGGTTTTGGCCGCAACCGGGGCAGCCGCCGCCGTATTTTGCTTGAATCGCCGCGTCCAGATCGACCCCGGCGATATTGGCCAGCGTCGCCAGCCAGGCCAGCACGTCGGCGAACTCGGCGGCGGTCGCCTCCTGGTCGGCCCCGCGCAGCTCCGCCGACAGCTCGCCGACCTCCTCCATGAACCACATGAAGGTGCCCTCGACGCCGCGGCGGCCGTCCTTGGCGCCGTAGGTGTCGCGGATGAGGGACTGAAGTTTCGGTAGGGTCAGGGCCATGTTGGTACTACGTCCGGGGTTTGGCGTCGGTTTGACCGAATGCGGCGCCAGATTGCGCGGCTATCACCGCGCTGACACGAGTTCCTCGGCCGACAAGCCGACGTCACGAGCGATTTTGCGCAACAGTGCGGGAGAAATGTCTCGTCCCTTGTGGAATGGAACCGTCGTCCCGCGTCCGTCCGGATGGCGAAACTGCTTATGAGCGGATCGCTGCCGCACTTCGACGAAGCCGAGCGCCTCCAGGCGCGTCACTATTTCCTGCGGCTTCAGCACCGGCAGCTTGGGCATGATTAGACCACCTGCAAGGTCTGCGTACCCAAGAATTCCGACTCCAGCTTGGGCTCCCCGTCTTCGAGCAGCATCCCGATGACTTCCGTCAGGTTCTGCCGCAACTCGTCCAGCGTTTCCGCCTGCGAATGGGCGCCGGGGAAGCCGGGAACGTAGCCGACAAGCAGGCCCGTGTCGGGGCACCGCTCAATCACCGCCGTGAACGTCCGCATTACACACCTCCCAGAACTTGGGCCGCCTCAGCGACCCTGCCAGTAGCCTGGCTCACGCGAGGCGTGCGCCAAGGCCACCACCAGCACATCCCCATTCGCCCGAACGCGATAAACCACGCTATAGGGATAGCGCATCAGGATGGCCTCCCGGTGGGCGTCGTCGTACAGCGGATAGAACTCCGGACTCGACGCCGCCGTGGAAAGCACATGACTCACCGCGCGCTCTAATCCGAGGGCGGCGCGTCGGCTCCGCCTAGCGTACCAGACCAGGGCCGCCCGGTACTCGGCGAGGGCGTCCGGGTGGAAGACCACATTAGCCATGCGGGGTCGTTCCATCCTCGGCGACCGCCTCCCATCCCAGGCGTCGCACCTCGTCCCATGGGATCGGAGCCACTTCTCCGGCTTCTACTTGGGCCGACCGCCGCTTTAGTTCATCCCGCCATGCCGGGTGCAGCTGCGACGGCACGTCCGGCGGCAGGCTGCCCAGGAGGCGATCCGCGAGTTCGGCGCGCTCCTCTTCCGGAAGGGCAAGCGCGGCCTGGTAGAGAATTTCGAGAGTAGAAGGCATTAGAAGGTTCCTCAGAATCCTGTCGCCCGATTCTACCACACGCGGCGGCGCCCTGCTCAGCCGCCAACCCCTTCCCCACGAAGGCGGCGGGATGCCCAGGTCCCGACAGATTTTCCGGGCCAAGTGATCGTCGATCTCGCCGTGTCGCGGTACGGCCGTCCACCGGTTGTTCGCCGGATTTCCCCACCACGAGAGCTTCGCCCATCGCGGATAAGGACGCATCCCTGCCGCCGCAAGTGGGCGATCAACTCGCGCCGCTTCACGTCGGGAGGCTCACTTCCTCATACGGCCCCTGGCACGACGCCCGAGCCTCGGCACGGTTCATCTCCAGCGCTTCCTGGAGGGCGGATTGCAGGATCTCCAGCAACTCCTCGCGGGTGGCGCCCTGCGAGTTCACCCCCGGAATCTCCTCGACCCACCCGACCCACCAGGGATCGCGTTTCTGGATAACGGCGGTGTAATTTGTCGCCATGCGAAACTCCGGGAGCGGCCCGCCCTCGCATTCAATTGGTTCTGGACGCCGGGTTATCGGCGCCCAGCTGACGAAGTTCCTCCTGCTCCAACAGAGGCGTCTCGTCGCAAATGCTACTCGACTTGTCGCAGCAAGGGCAGATAAAGTTCTGCAATGGTTGACGCCCTTCCGTCATCAGCGCCCTCCGTGCCGCCGAACAAATTGTCGATGCATCCTCGCAGTCACTTCTCCAAAATCTTCCCCAACCGCTCCGCCTCCTCATCCTTCTTTTGCCCGCGCAGCGCCTTCTGCAACGACTCCCGCGCCTCGGCGTCCTTCACGTCGATCTCCAGCGCCTGCCGGGCGTACTTCTCCGCCGCCGGGAACTGCTCCTTGTCCAGCAGCAGCCGGGCCAGCTTCTTGCGATGGTCCAGGTCGTCGGCGTCCGTCGGGACCAACTCCTTGAGGACGGCGATCTGTTTGTCCTTGTCGTTGGTCTGCGCATAAATGCGAGCCAGCTGCTCCATCCAGCCGCTCTCGTAAGGCTCGCGCCTTGCGGCCCAGCTCGCACACCTCGATCGCCTTGTCAAACTCGCTGGCGTCGTAGTATATCTTCGCCAGCGCTTGCAACACCTTCACGTCGGGGTCGGCCTTGTCGAGGCCGGCTTCCAGTAATCCTAGCTCCTCCTTGTCGTCGCCGGCCTGGTGCGCCAGCCGCGACATCACGTAGCAGGCAAGCGGATTCGTTTTCTTCTTGTCAAGCACCTGCTCGGCCAGCTTCCGCGCTTCGGCATTCTCGCGGCGGTTGAGGTATGCCTCCGCCAACTCCGCCGTCGTGTCGAGGTCGTCGGGCTTCTTCTTGTAATCCTCCTGGAGCTGCGCGAACGACCGCGCCTTCGTCGCCGGCTTGCCGCCGATGCCCTTCACCACGTCGTCGAGATAGGCCCGGTACTTCTTCTCGAAGGCCGGCTTGTCCACGCCGCACGCCCGCTTGAGGGCGGCCGTCGTGTCCAGGCCGTCGCGGTAGGCGTCGAGCATCTTGGCCACCGAATCGGGGCCGTAGGTCGCCTTCATGAAATTGACGTACAGTTGGCTCTGGGCGTAGGCCATCGTCCAGTCGTCCGGCGTCCGCGGCCGGATGAAGCCGAGGTCGATGTCGTCCAGGTCCATCAGGTCGTCCTTCGGCACGCGCGTCAGCAGCAATTCGTTCCACGCCTGCGGCCGGGGGAAGCCCTCGTTGTTGACGGCCAAGCCCTCCGTCAGCCAGTGCGGCGTAAGGAAATTCGTCTGTTCCAGATTGAAGATGTGGACCATTTCGTGCCGCAGCACGCGCGCCCAGTTGAACGGCTTGAGGACGCCCTTGCCGTTGGGCGAGGCCATCGCGAACATGCGGCCGGTGCAGGCGCCGACCGTGTGCAGGTCGGGCAGGGCGACGACCCGGCCGCTGAACATCTGGTGGTTGTTGAACAACTCGATCAGGATCGGCCCCTTCGGCTTGTACCGGAACTTCTCGGACAGGTCGGCGTAGATCTTTTCCAGGTAGTCGGCCATGTAGTGGGCCAGGGCGGCGTCGTTCTTGGGGTCGAAGCGAATAAGGAAATGGTCGGTCTTGAGGCTGTCATAATTCGCCAGGTGCTTGAGCACCCGCCGCATGTTGGCGATGCGGACGTTGTACCTGTCAGCCTCGAACCCCTTGTCGAGCAGCGGGGCGGCCTCCTCCTCCCGGCCCATGCGCATGTACAGCAGGCCGAGCGTGCCGGACGGGCCGGGCAACATCGGTTGCAGCTCCGCCGCCTTCTTGTAGCACGCCTCGGCGTCGTCGAAGTAGCGCCGGTCCTCCAGCCGCTCGCCGAGGTCATAGTAGAACACGGCCGGCTTGGGGTTGTTCTTCTCGACCTGTTTGGCGACGGCGTCGTAGTCGTCCGGCTTGCGCATCACCTTGAAACAGGCGGCCTTGCGGGCCAGGGCGTGTTCGTCGCGCGGGTTGACGGCCAACGCCTTTTCGGCGTCGGCCAGGCCGACGGACAGGTCGCCTCCCGCCAAGTGGACGTCGCACTTGAGCAGCAGGGCGGCGGGCAGGCGCGGGTTGATCTTGAGCGCCTGGTCGGCGAAAGCGTCGGCCTGTTTGATCTCCAGTTTTTGCAGGGCCGCCTCGCCCTTGCCGACGAGCGCCTCGGCCGCACGAGGGTTGATGACCAGCGCCTTGTCGAAGGAGTCGAGCGCTTCCGGCTGGTTGTACTTTTCCAGCAGCAGCGCCCCGGCCTGGTATTCCGCCTGCCAGAGCGGTTCCTTGGTCTTCTTGGCCTCCGTTTCCGCGTCAACGTACAGCGTCTGAAGGATGAAGGCGAACTGCTTGGAAAGACCGTGCCACCGGGCGTTTTCGCTGCCCGCCAGGCCGACGAGCAACAGTTCTTCGGGATCTTTGATGTCGTTGTCGTTGTTGCTGCGCTGGGTGTAGGTGCGGACGAACCAGCGGAACTCCTTGTCGGCGTTGGTCACGTCGCCGCGGTCTCGGTAGAGTTCGGCGCGGACCCAGCGGCCGAGGAAGTGGGCCGGCTCCTCCGGCTTGGAGGCGTCGATGGCGGCGTTGGCCGCCTTTTCGGACTCGTCCCAGCGGCCGCGAAGATACAGCAATTCCGCCTGCCGGGCCAATAACGGCGCCGCCTTCGGCGCGTCCTTCAGGGCCGCCTCGACCACATCCAGCGCCTTGTCGTAGTCGCCGACGCTTTCCAGGGCGCGGCTCTCCCCGACGGCCGCTTCCGGCTTGAGCTTGGCGTCCTTGGCCAGGTCTTCATAGAGAGAAAGGCTCTCTTCATAGTTGCCTTTGAGCCAGCGGACGCGGGCCTCATGGAAGGGGGAAGGGGCGTCGGCGGCCACGCTAACGACGGCGCCGGCGACGAGGAGGGCGGCGCAGAGATGCTTGTTCATCGGTGAGGCGTTCCTGAAAAGACGCGAAAGCGGTATGGAAATACCTTACCGGCCGGCCGGCCGGAACGCAAGCAACCGCCGGACGGGATGGGCGTTCAGGTGGGAAGGCGGGCTACGAGGTCGCGCATGAATCGCCCTCGCCGCCGCGGGTCCGTATTCTACAGGGGGCGGCGCACGCCGACCATCCGCCCGCCGGACAGCGGGGACTGTCGCATGGAAACCGATACCCGCCGGATGCCGCAACGCACGCTCGGCGCCACCGGCCTGACCGCCTCGCGCATCGGGCTGGGCCTCGCGGCCTTGGGCCGGCCGGGGTACATCAACCTCGGCCACGCCGACGACCTGCGCCATGACTACGACTTCGCCGCGATGGAACGGCGAGCGCACGCCGTCCTCGACGTCGCCTGGTCGGGTGGCGTCCGCTATTTCGACGCGGCCCGCTCCTACGGGGCGGCGGAGCGATTCCTCGCGTCGTGGCTGGCCTCACGAGGGATCGCGCCGGAGGCGGTCGTGGCGGCGTCCAAGTGGGGTTACACCTACACCGCCGGCTGGAAAGTGGAGGCCGAGAAACACGAAGTCAAGGACCATTCGCTGCCAGTGCTGCGGCGGCAGAGCGCGGAGAGCCGCGACCTGCTGGGCGCCCATCTCGACCTGTACCAGATCCATTCGGCCACATTGGAGAGCGGCGTACTGGACGACAGCGCCGTCCAGGCGGAACTGGCGCGAATGCGGGAGGCGACGGGGACGTGGATCGGCCTGTCGCTCAGCGGACCCCGGCAGGCGGAGACGCTTCAACGGGCGATGGGCGTGGGGATCGACGGCCGGCGCGTCTTCGACTGCGTGCAGGCGACCTGGAACCTGCTGGAGCCGTCGGCCGGCCCGGCGTTGCGGGCGGCCCACGACGCCGGCATGGGCGTGATCGTCAAGGAGGCGCTGGCCAACGGCCGGCTGACCGCGCAATCAGGATGCGGCGTTCGCCGCCAAGCGCCGGCTGCTGGAGGAAGAATCGGGGCGGCTGCATACCACAATCGATGCCCTGGCCTTGGCGGCGGTACTGGCGCAGCCCTGGGCGGACGTGGTGCTGAGCGGAGCGGCGACCGAAGAACAGCTGCGCTCGAACCTGGGGGCGACGGCCGTGCCCTGGGACGAGGAGGCCAGGCGGCGGCTGGCCTGTCTGCAAGAGGAATCGCGGGAATACTGGAGTTTGCGGGGCGGGATGGTCTGGAACTAAGAAGAATCTCAAATGGCGTGTTTCAAGTCCACGCGGTTAAGCATCGTGGGGCGCAGCGGGCGACGGCCTTCCCCCGCCGCCTGAATGCGCGAGCAAGTAAGCACGCCCGTCTTCCGACAGCTCCTATAGTGGACCCCGAAAACTGGACCACCGGCTTAGCGACCAACTGGACGATATCGCCGTCCTCCGTCAATTCCGCACCTGGTTCCGCCAGCTCCCGACTCCGACTCCTTGAAACCCGCCGATCCGAAGCCAGGTACAGATGTCGCCCCCGCCCCCCGCGCAAGGAAACCTTCCATGCGTCGTCTCGCCGTTCCCGCCGGTCTGTTCCTGTTCGCGGTCCTGGTCGGCCCCGCTTTTCGCGCCGAATCCGCCGCCCCCGCCGACGCGCCGCCCCGCGTCGCCGACTTCACCCTCACCGACGTGCTCACCGACAAGCCGGTTTCCCTCGGCGACTTCAAGGCCAAGAAGGCCGTTGTCGTCACCTTCCTCGGTACGGAATGTCCGATTAACAACGCCTACGCCCCGCGCCTGGCCGAACTGGCCAAGGCCTACGCCGACAAGGGCGTCCAGTTCCTCGCCGTCAACAGCAATTGCAACGACACGCCCGCCGTCATCGCCGGACATGCCAAGAAGTACGGACTGACGTTCCCCGTGCTGCGCGACGCGGCCAACGTCGTCGCCGACCGCTTCGGCGCCAGGCGCACGCCGGAGGCCTTCGTCCTCGACCGCGACCGCCGGGTCGTCTACCGCGGCCGCATCGACGACCAGTACGGCGTCGGCTACAAGCGCGACGCCCCCACGCGCCGCGACCTGGTCGAAGCGCTGGACGAGGTGCTGGCCGGCAAGCCGGTGTCGCGGCCGGTCACGAAACCGGCCGGCTGCTTCATCGCCCGCGCCATGACGCCCAAGGCCGACGGCACGTTCACCTTTACCAGGGACGTTTCGCGCGTGCTGCAACGGAACTGCCAGGAGTGCCACCGGCCGGGCCAGGTCGGACCCATGCCGCTGTTGACGTATGAAGATGCGTTGGCGTGGTCCGACACCCTCCGCGAAGTCGTGCAACAGAAGCGGATGCCGCCCTGGCTGGCCGACCCGCACTTCGGCAAATTCCAGAACGACCGCACCCTGTCGGCCGACGACCGGGCGAAGCTGCTCGGCTGGATCGACCAGGGCTGTCCCAAGGGCAACCCCGCCGACCTGCCGGCGCCGCGGGAGTTCGCGGAGGGCTGGTCCATCGGCAAGCCGGACCAGGTCTTCACGATGGCCGACGAGTTCACGGTCCCGGCCGTGACCGATGAAAAGGGGTTGAAATATCAGTATTTTATCGTCCGCACCAAGTTCGCCGAGGACCGCTGGGTGCAGGCCGCGGAGGCCCGGCCGGGCAACCGGGCGGTGGTGCATCACATCATCGTCTTCGTGGTGAAGCCCGGCAAGGACGGCGGTTTCATGCGCGGCAGGACCGCCGACGGCATCGGCGACGGCTTCCTGACGGCCTACGCCCCCGGCGAGCTGGCCTCCGCCCTCCCGGCCGGCTCCGCGAAGCGCATCCCCAAAAACTCCCTTCTCGTATTCCAGTTGCACTACACGCCCAACGGCGTCGAGCAGAACGATCGGTCGTCGGTCGGCCTGATCTTCGCCAAGAAACCGCCGAAGGTCGAGGTCCGGACCCGCGCCATCACCCAGCGTCACCTCAACATCCCGCCCGGCGACGCGAATTACGAGGCCAGGTCCGAAACGGTCTTCGACCGGGACGCGGACCTGCTAAGTCTGCTGCCGCACATGCACCTGCGCGGCAAGGATTTCCGCTATGAGGTGGTCTATCCCGACGGCCGCCGCGAGACGCTGCTGTCGGTGCCGCGCTACGATTTCAGCTGGCAGAGCAACTATCGCCTGGAAAAGCCGCTGCACCTGCCGGCCGGTACGAAGATCGAATGCACGGCCCACTTCGACAACTCGAAGGGCAATCTCAACAATCCCGATCCGAATAAGACGGTGCGCTGGGGCGACCAGACCTGGGACGAGATGATGATCGGCTTCGTGGACTACGCCTATTCCGCGACTCCGACTCCCAAATGATCGTGGAAAACGACCTCTGGCGATTGGCGGCACGGCGGCGCGATTGGTCACCGCACGTTCGTGCTCTCTTCCTTGACCACGGGATTGCTCATCGCGCCCGTGGTCAGCTCCGCCCGGAATCGCGCCTTGCCCGCCTGAACCGCCTCCACCTCCACGATGTACGTCGCCGTCTGTCCCGGCGACAGCGTCTCCAGCGGCGCGAACGTCACCCGGCCGCCCTCCACCCGGTACGTCGCCGGCCCGGACGAAGTGACCGCCCGCATCTGCGGAGGGACCGTCGCCGCCACCTGAACTCGGTCGCCGGGCAGCGAGCCGGTGTTCTTCACCTGAATGCGGTACGCCGTCCGGCCGCCGACCTCGATCGGGTCGTCGCGGTCCTCCACCGTCATCTTGTAAGCGGGCAGCCCCAGCACCGCCAGCGAGGCGTCGGACTGCACCCGCACCTCCGCCGCGTCGCCGACGACGCGCCCGACGCCCGGGCGCCGTTCGCCGCGTTCGGCGTCGGCCGCGCCGAAGTCGTCGTCAGTTGCAGCCGTTTGTCCGCGTTGGGGGCCAAATCGCCGACCATCCACACCACCTCGTTCCCCTGCAAGCGGCCGCCGTCCGACGCCGACACGAACGCCAGTTCGGGAGAAAGCAGGTCGCTCACCAGCGCCTGACTCAACGGCGTATCCCCGGTATTGTGGACATCCAAAGTCCACACGGCCGGCTGGCCGACGTAGGCGCGCGGCGGGGCGGTCAGTTGCAGCGTCAGGCGCGGGTCCTGGACTTTCAGCGGCTGGTCGGCCGTGCCGATCAGATTGCCGTCCGCCTGGACCGTCAGCTTGGCGTCGGCGGCCCCCGCCTTCTTGGCCGTCACCGGCAGCGTCAGCGTCCGCGTTTCGCCGGCCGCCAGCGTGCCCACCTTCGTTTCCGCGTGCGACTGGCCGGGGGCGTATTCCAGCCCGACGAGGTCCGCCTTGAGCACCACGTTCGTCGCCGGCGCCGTCCCCTCGTTGCGCACGTTCACCTGATACACCACCTTATTTCCCACCACGCCCGTCGCCGGCCCGCCCGGCCACACCTTCAGGCTGGCCACGCGAGGAGGCGTCACGCCGCAGACCGCCGTCCGGTCGTCGCGCCGGCCGTCGCCGGTGGTCAGGCTGGCCTTCGCCGTCACGGTTCCCGCCCCGGCCGGCTGGTACACGACCTGGAGCGTGCGCCGGCCGTGGGCGGCCACCGCCGCCAGCGTCCAGACCAGATCGTTGCCCTGCTGGAAGGCCGGCGGGTCGGAGCGGACGTATTTGCAGCCGTCGGGGATGGTCGTGCGGACGGTCAGCAGTTTGGCGTCGGCGGCGCCGGCGTTGTCGATGACGAGGTTGCAGGGCGCCTCCTGGCCGACCGTGACGGTTCGCGGCATCAGCGCCGACAGCGATACGTCCGCCCCCTGCCAGTCGGCGTGCGTCTCTCCGCCGGCCAGGAAGACGCCGTTCTGTCGCAGCACTTCGACGCCGATGCGGTTGCGTCCCGGCTGCGGCGTTGTCTGCGCCACCACGACCGGGGCGACGCCGGTGGCGTTGGTGACGACGGTGGTTTCGGTGGTCTGCGACGGCAGGAACAGGGCCGGCGGCCCGTCGAGGATGCGGTAACGCACGGCGTAGCCGGCCAGGGGTTGACGGTCGGCGCGTCGGAAGACGGCGGCGCTGAGGAACTGCTGCGTCCCCGGCGGCCCGGCCACCGGCGGCGGCGGCGTCCATTCGGCGTCGGTCCAGTGGCGCGTGACGACGACGCGGCCGGCTTCGGCGTTGGCGACTTCCGGGGCGAAGGCGGTGACGTGCGAATCGCCCTCCTCCGTGGAACTGACGACGCACCAGCTCTGGCCGCGGCCGACGGTGAACGCGTCGGCGGGGTTGCGGCGGTTGACGGTGTGTTCAAATTGTTCGGTGTAGCTGACGGCGTAATGCTCATCGACCTTGGCGCCGCGGAAAAGCAGCCGGCCGCCAGAGTTCACCTCGACGATGGCGCCGGCGCTTTCGAGCGTCCATTCGACGCGCCGGCCGGCCAGCGGCCGACCTTCCGCATCGACGACGCTGGCGACGAGGACGTGTTCGGTTCGGAGCGGCAAAACGAGGTCGGCGGGCCGCACCTCGACGCGCGCGGCCCAGGGATCGAAGAGGGAGAGCCGGTGGACGGCGCGGGGCGGGGCGGCGGAGGCGTTATCGGCGGCCGGGGGGGCGGAGGCGGTGCGCGTGACGCCGGCGCAGCCGGCCAGGCCCGTCAGGCAGGCCGCCAGCAGCGCCAAGGCCAGGCGTCGTCCCGGTTCCGCCATCCGCACGCACACCCCAGGTCGAGGGTCGAGGGAAAGAGGGTGAGAATCGGGAGGCGTATAGCGGAAGTCGCCTCAAGTTGGCAAGGGGAATTGCCGAAGGCGCCGCTCAGACCCGCCCACCCTCTTGTACCCCGCCGCCCCGGCGCTTACCTTGAACCCTGCCGGGCGACGACGGTGTTCGCCGTCCCCGCAAGGGAGGTTCGCGTTCATGTCCACGGTGATGCGGTTAAAGTGGCTGCGCCTGGCCGTCGCGGCGACGGCCGTCGGGTGGTTCGCGGGGACGGCCGTCGCGGCCGAGTGGAAGCCGGCCGACGGGCCTCTGATGACCCGCTGGGCCAAGGACGTGAAACCCGACAAGGCCTGGCCGGAATATCCGCGACCGCAGATGCGCCGCGACGCCTGGCTCAACCTCAACGGACTCTGGCAGTTCGCCTTCGCCAAAAAGGGCGATGAGCCGCCCGTCGGCAAGCAACTCGACCAGTGCATCCTCGTCCCCTACCCCGTCGAGTCGGCCCTGTCCGGCGTCATGAAACCCGCCGAGCGCGTCTGGTACCGCCGCACCTTTGCCGTGCCGAAGAAGTGGGCCGGCGAGCGCGTGCTGCTGAATTTCGGAGCCGTCAACTGGGAATCCAACTTCTGGCTCAATGGCAAAAAACTGATCGGCCCCCACCGCGGCGGCTACGACCCCTTCAGTCTGGACATCACGAACGATCTCGACGCCAACAAGGCCGAGCAGGAGCTGATCGTCGGCGTCTGGAATCCAATCGACGCCGGAACGCAGCCGCGCGGCAAGCAGGTCAGGAAGCCCGGCGGCATCTTCTACACCGCCTCCACCGGGATCTGGCAGACCGTCTGGCTGGAGCCGGTGGCGCCGCAGGCGGACATCCTGTCGCTGAAGATCATCCCTGATGTGGACGACGGCAAGGTCCGCATTGGAATGGTCATACGCGGCGCGGCCGAGGGGCTTACCGTGGGCTTCTCCATCAAGGACGGCGACAAGACCATCGTCACGGCCGACCAGGACCTCGGCGCGGCGAGCGTCTTCGCCATCGACAAGCCGAAACTTTGGTCGCCGGAGCACCCGTTCCTCTATGACCTGCACGTCGAGCTGCGTCAGAAGGGCAAGAGGATTGACGCCGTGGATAGCTACTTCGGCATGCGCAAGATCGAGGTCGGCAAGCCGAACGAGAAAGGCGTCCCGCGCATCCTCCTTAACGGCAAGCCGGTCTTCCTGCGCGGGCCGCTCGACCAGGGCTTCTGGCCCGACGGTCTGTACACGGCGCCGACCGACGCAGCCCTCAAGTACGACATCGAAATCACCAAGAAACTCGGCTTCAACGCCACTCGAAAACACGTCAAAGTGGAGCCGGAAAGATGGTATTACTGGTGCGACAAACTCGGCCTGCTGGTCATCCAGGACATGCCGGCCGGCGACAAGGGCGTCGGCGGCGGCAAGCCCGATCTCGTCCGCACGCCCGAGTCGGCGAAGGAATTCGACACGGAACTGTGGAGCATGGTCGAGTCGCTGTACAACCATCCCTCCATCATCATGTGGGTGGTGTTCAACGAGGGCTGGGGGCAGTTCGACACGGCCCGCGTGGTGGAACGGACCAAGACCCTCGACCCGACGCGGCTGGTGGACGACGCCAGCGGCTGGAACGATCGCGGGGTCGGCGACGTGATCGACATGCACGCCTATCCCGGCCCCGGCTGCCCGGTGGGGGACGGCAAGCGGGCGCTGGTGCTCGGCGAGTTCGGCGGCCTCGGACTGCAAATCAAGGGACACACATGGGAGAAGAAAATCTGGGGCTACCAGGGGGTGAAAAACCCGGAAGACCTCACGCGCAAATATGAGAAATTGTGGCGGCGCGCCTACGAGTTGAAGAACGACAAGGGCCTGAGCGCCGCGGTCTACACGCAGCTGACCGACGTGGAGACGGAAGGCAACGGTCTCTTGACCTACGACCGGGCGGTCGTCAAGCCCGACCTGGCTCGGGCGGCGGCGGCGGCCGAGGGCGACTTCTCGCGCACGCCAAGGAGGTGGAGATCGTGCCGACCTCGCGGGAGAAGGCCCAGACGTGGCGCTACACCTTCGACAGGCCGGCCGATGACTGGTTCAAACCGGAGTTCAAGGACGACCAATGGAAGCAGGGGCCGGGCGCGTTCGGCGCCCACATCCCCGGCGCCCCCATCCGCACGGAATGGACGACCCACGACGTTTGGCTGCGGCGCGAGGCGACGTTGCCGAACAAGGACTTTCCCGATCCCTTTTTGACGATGTTCCACGACGACGACGTGGAGGTCTATTTCGACGGCGTGTTGGCGGCGAAGGCGGCGGGCTACGACACCGTGTATGAGGAGAGGCCGATCATGGCCGAGGCCAAGGCGACTTTGAAACCGGGCCGGAAGATCGTCGTCGCCGTCCACTGTCATCAGAACAACGGCGGCCAGTACATCGACGTCGGCGTCGGCGCGGTCGAGCCGGCCAAGCCGGCGGAAAAGTAGGCGCAAATGGCTTGGCGAGCGGCGCGGCGTCAGCACGCCGGTATGGCGTCTCCGTTCCGCGGCTATACTACACCGGCGGGCTGACGCCGCGCCGCTCGGCTATGACCCTGGTTCCCATGATCCCATCACCCCTCGTTGACGTGCGCCCGGAGGCGGCCGCCGCCCTCCACGCCGGCCGGGCGGTGACGGCGCTGGAATCGACGCTGATCGCCCACGGCCTCCCCTGGCCGGTCAACCTGGAAACCGCCCGCGCCGCCGAGGCCGCCGTCCGCCGCGAAGGGGCCGTGCCCGCGACCGTCGCCGTCTGGCGCGGCCGGCCGACCGTCGGCCTCGACGACGCCGAGCTGGAACACCTGGCCCGCGCCGCCGACGTGCGCAAGGCCAGCCGCCGCGACCTGGCCGCCGCCGTGGCCCAGGGGGCGACGGCCGCCACCACCGTCGCCGCGACGATGTTCCTGGCCAACCGCGCCGGAATCCGCGTCTTCGCCACGGGCGGCGTCGGCGGCGTTCACCCGCCCGGACCCGACGGGCCGGCGACGGTCGCCGACGTTTCCGCCGACCTGGAGGAACTTGCCCGCACGCAAATGGCCGTGGTGTGCGCCGGCGCCAAGAGCATTCTCGACCTGGCCGCCACGCTGGAAGTGCTGGAGACGAACGGGGTCCCCGTGGTAGGATATGGCGTGGACGAGTTCCCGGCCTTCTACCTGCGCTCCAGCGGCCTGCCGGTCGGCGCCCGCGTCGATTCGCCGGCCGAGGCGGCCCTCCTGATCCGGGCACACTGGGCGCTGGACGGATACGGCGTCGTCCTGGCTCAACCCCTGCCGGCCGAGGAGTGCCTGGACCCGGTTATTTTCGCCGCCGCCCTGGCGCGGGCGGAACGGCTGGCCCACGCGGCCGGCGTGCGCGGCCCGGCCCGGACGCCCTTCCTGCTGGCGCGCCTGGCCGAACTGACCCAAGGGGCGACGCTCCGCGCCAACCGGGCGCTGATTACAGCCAATGCCCTCCTGGCGGCGCGCGTGGCCGTCGCCCTCGTCGAAAGCCCGTGACATGCGCACTTTGGCCATCGGCGACATCCACGGTTGTCTGACCGCCCTGACGACGCTCCTCGACTTCGTGGCGCCGGCGGCGGAGGACCGCATCGTGGCCCTCGGCGATTACGTCGATCGCGGCCCCGACTCGCGCGGCGCCCTCGACTTCCTCATCGCCCTGCACGCCAGGGGCCGGCTCGTCGCCCTGCGCGGCAACCACGACGAAATGATGATGGAGGCGCACACCCAGTCGAAGGAGGAGCGGGCCGCGTGGCTGGCGTGCGGCGGCCGGGAAACCCTTCGCTCCTACGGCATCCCGCCCGACGCGGCCGACCTCAAGGGCGTGCCGGAGGCCCACTGGCGCTTCCTCGAACGCGACTGCCTGGACTGGTACGAGACCGAAAATCATTTCTTCGTTCACGCCAACGCCTACCCCGACCTGCCGTTGAAGGAACAGCCTCACGGGATGCTCCTCTGGGAGAAACTCTACCAGCCGTGTGACCATATCTCCGGCAAGGTGATGATCTGCGGCCACACCCGCCAACTCAGCGGCCTGCCGCGCAACTGGCGCTCTACCGTCTGCATCGATACCGGAGTCTATGACTCCCTGGGCTGGCTCACCTGCCTGGACGTGGCTACTGGTCGGTTCTGGCAGGCCAACCAGAAGACCCAAAGGCGGGCTGGCATTCTCGGATATGACGCCGGAATTCTTGAGGCGGAAGCAGATCCCAACGTATGAACATGGTCGGGTTGCACCGACAACGGCCTTTCCTATCTTTCGGAAACTTCCTAAATTGCCTTTGACGCCCGGCCCTTCCCTCTTTATCGTCTACATTGATTCTGTTCAGTTTGCCTGAACGGAGCAATTTGGCGCAGCGCCCAGGTTGACAGCGCGAACCCGGACGCTGCATTCCCCGAGTGGAGGTACACGAATGTACAGCATTGTTCTGGCGGCGATGTTGACGGCCGGGCCGACCGCCGCGCCCGCCTGGGGCCACCACGGTTGCTGCGGCGGCTATAACGCCTTCAGCTGCTGCTGCGGCGGCTACTCCAGCTGCTGTGGCTGGTCGAATTGCTGTGGCTGGTCGAGCTGCTGCGGCGGCTACTCCTGCTGCGGCGGCTGGTCGCACTATTACTCCAGCTGCTGTGGCTGGTCGAACTGCTGTGGCTGGTCGAACTGCTGTGGCTGGTCGAGCTGCTGCGGCGGCTACTCCTGCTGCGGGGGCTGGTCGAGTTGCTGTGGTGGATACGTCTACCCCAGCTGCTGCGGCGGCTATAGCTGCTGCGGCGGTGTGACGGTGGTTCCAACGTATGTGGCCCCGGCGATGCCGAGCTTGCCGCCGCCGAAGTCGACAGCGGCCTCGTCCAACCAGGCGACCGTCGTCGTCACGGCCCCGCTGGACGCCACCCTCATGGCCAACGGCCAGTCGATCGAACACACCAAAACCGAACAGGTCTTCACCACGCCGGACCTGAACCCCGCCAAGACCTATGTCTACGAGTTCCAGGCGGTAGTGGTTCGCGACGGCAAGACCGTGACGCGCGACCAGCGGGTGATGGTGAAGGCCGGCGAGCGTTCGCGCGCCGACTTCAGCGAGCTTTCCCGCGACGACGCCCCGGCCCGGGTCACCATCCAGGCGCCGGCCGACGCCAAGGTGACGGTGGACGACGTCGAGGTGCCGGCGACCTCGCGCACCTTCAAGACGCCGACTCTGGAGAGCGGGCGGATGTATTACTACACCGTGAAGGCGCAAATGATGCGCGGCGGCAAGGTCGTCCGCGACAGCAAGCGCGTGCTGCTGGAGGCCGGCAAGGACGTGACGGTAGAGTTCAAGGAGCCGGGCGTGACCACGGCGGCGAAGTAAAGGGTCGAATCGGGACGCGGTTAGCCGCGACGCGCCAGCGGAGCGCTTTATCCCGAAGCGCTCCGCTGGCGCGTCGCGGCTAACCGATTTTCTTTATTAATCGCCAACAGGGATCGTCGCCGTCGCCGTCCGCGACCGCCCGCCCCTCCCGTCGCAGTTTCAGCAGCCCCGCCAATACCTGCTTCTCCGCATACGGCATCACCTCCGCCGGCGTCCCACGGTACATCTCCTGGGCCAACTCCCGCACGCGCCGCGGCGCCGCCGTCAGAACCTCCACCAGCTGTTCCTCGCGCTTGCGTCGGTGGTTGATGCACTCGTCCAGGACCGCCGCCGGCCGAGCGCTCACCGGGCCGTGGGCCGGCAACAGCAGACGGGCCGGCAGCGCCCGCAGGCGCCGCACCGATTCCAGATACTCCGTTACGTCGCCCTCCGGCGGGGTGACGACCACCGAAGACAACGTGGACGCCATATCGCCTACAAAAAGGAGACGATACGTCGCCTCACGGAAGCAGAGATGGCCGGGCGCGTGGCCGGGCGTGTGGACCGCCTCCAGCCGCCACGGGCCGCCGTGCGGCGCCCGGCCGAGGTCGAGGGAATCGCGGTCGCCGATTTCCCGACCGACCGCGACGCGGCCCGCCAAGGCCCGGGCCGTCCACGGATGGGCGAGGATCGGGACGTCGTATCGCCGGGCGACGGCCTCCGCCGCGCCGACGTGATCGGGGTGGTGGTGCGTCAGCAGAACGCCGGCCAGTCGCGTTCCGGCGTCCAGGCGGGCGTCGAGCAAGGTGAAGAGCCGTCGCTGCTCCGCCGCGTCGTCCGGGCCGGGGTCGATCAGGTAGGCCGGATCGCGGCCGACCAGGAAGGCGTTGGTGTAATACGAGGGAGGCAGGCCGTCGCAGAAGAGCGGCATCATCTGCACGTGCGGGCTGAAATAGATCGCCTCCGGCGCCCCGGCCGCCAGGGCGTCGAACTGCGGCCTGGCGCGGCGCGGCAATTCCTCCACGGCAAATCCGCGAATCGTCTCCAGGAGCGACACGGTCGGCGGCGAAGTCAGCGTCCGGCCCTGTTCCCAGGCTCGGAGGGCGGCGTCGGCGCTCAACCATTCGCCGGCGTCCAACTCGCCGACCTGAACCGACGGCGTCTGACCGGGCGGCGCCACGGCCGTGAAAAACGCCGTGTCGAAGCGCACGGCCGAGAATGGCGGCGTTATCAGAGTGCCGACGTATCCCAAATCGTCGGGCCGGATCGTCAGCCCGAGCCGGCGCAAGAGGGCGGCGAAGGCGTCGGGATCGGCGAGGAGTTCACGGCGGGGGCCGGCGAGGTCGGCGTCGGCGGGGAAGGAACCGTCCGCACGCCGGGCCAGGAGGACGCCGGTTTCCTCGAACAGCTCCCGGACGGCGGCGACGCGCTGGACGGCGACGACGTCGGTCGAAGCGGCGAGGTCGGCGTCGGCGGGGACGACGCGGCCGCCGGGGAAGGCCTGGAAGCCGCCCAGGAAACGCAGGGTTTCGGCCCGGCGGACGACGAAGCACTCTGGAGAGCCGGGGCCGCGCGCCAGCAGGATGGTCGCGGCCCTCGGGACGGGCGGCGCGGACAAATTCACTCTTCCTCATCCGTGGGTTTGGCGTCCGCCGATTTGCCCTGGAGGCCGCGTTCGACGGCTTCCAGCAGGCGTTCCATGGCGAACGGCTTGCGGATGTAATCGACGACGCCGAGGTATTCGGCGTAGGCCTTGTGACGGCTGCCCTCGTTGGCGGTGATCATGATGATGGGCGGGGCGTCGGGCTTGTTTTTGAAGTGTTCGAGGACGGGATAGCCGCCCATGCGCGGCATCATCATGTCGAGGATGACGAGGTCCGGCCGCTGCTGGTAGACCTGTTTCTGGCCCTGCTGGCCGTCGCGGGCTTGGATGACGCGGTAGCCCTGCCTTTCGAGCACCATGCGCAGGCCGTCGCTCAACTCGACGTCGTCGTCCACCACGAGAATGGTTTTGGGATCCGGCATGAAACGCAGCCCTCTGTCAAAGCGCGCGGGAGTGGTCCTTGGGGGAAGCGCACCGGAATCATACCAAGGGGACGGCGGGGGAACAAGGAGGAAGGGGCGTTTGACGCGGCCCGATTCCTCTCCTACGGTTCTTGAGGCGTCCCCTGACTCCCCGCGCGGAATTGCTTCATGGCTGCCGACGTTTCTCCCCGACTGCTTTCCCCATCGGCCGGCGCCGACGCGGCGCCGCCGGAAGACCTGGTCGGCGTCCGGTTCTTGCGGTCGGTCGGCTGGGCCTTGCTGGCCGGGGCGTGGGGGGCGTGGCTCGGATCCATGGTCGAATCGGCCGTATTCCACAGTGCGGAATCCCGCATCGGGGCCGTGATCGCGGCCGCGGCGCTGGCGGCCTGCGGGGCGGTCGCGTCCTACCTCGGCGCGGCGCGGCATGGCCCGGCGGAGGCGACGGGCCGCGCCCTGACGGACGGCGTCGGGTTCGCATGGCAGGGCGCCTGGCTGGGCGGCCTAGTCGGCGGCGGGTGGACGGCTGTGAACGGCGGCCGGGTGGTGCTGCTGGCTTCCGGCGCCGTCTTTCTTGGGGGGCTGATCGGCTTCATGGTCGGCCGCCGGTTGTTCCGTAAAGACACTCATAAGGTCCTCCGTAGCGCTATTTGGGGCGGCGTGATGGCCGGATTCCTCGCATCGCTTCTGGGGGCGCCTTCAACGGCGAACGTCCTCCCGTCGGCGGTCGCGGCCGCACCTTCGTCGGATTTCGGGCCGGGCGCCGACTGGGCCTGGCGCGGCGGCGCGGCGGCCCCGCTGGTGGGCGCGGCCTTCGTGTGGTGGGTCCGGTGGATGCGCGAGGAACGGGCCAAGGGACCGGAAGCGGCCGGCTGGGGCATGGGCGTCGCGGCCTTCCTGTTCGTGGCGGCGATGGCGGTCGGGGCGGGCGCGATCGTCGGCGGCGTGGCTCAGCTAGGGTGCGGTTACATCGCCACTCACTTCACCCTGACGGCGACGCCGGGGACGTGGCTGGGGGCGCTGGTGGCGCTGTTCTTCTGGGGGCTGGGCCAACAGCCCAAACGGCTCGCCGCGCCATCGCTGTGAAGGGGGCGATCTACTTCTGCTGGCGAGCGGCCGGCGTGAGCCGGCTGATTTCGCATCCCATCGGCGACAGGATACTTATTCAGCCGGCTCACGCCGGCCGCTCGCCATTTCTGCCAAGCCGTTTCTGCGTCCGCCTACAGCCAGGTCGTATCATGGAAATGGGCAGCCATCGAGGCTGCCGGAATAAACGGAAGCGGGGAGGCTGATCGTGGGCAAATGGTTCGCCGCGCATGTGGTGATGTACGTCAAGCTGAAGGACCAGCCCCAGAAGCAGTTCACCGTCTGGGAAAACATCGTGCTTATCAAAGCCCGCTCCGAAGACGAGGCGTTCGAGAAGGCGAGGCTGCGAGGACAGGAAGAAGCGGGCGACGAAGACGGGACTTTCCGCTGGGACGGCAAGCCCGCGTGTTGGGTGTTCGCCGGGGTGCGCAAGCTGACGGCCTGCGAAGACCCGGACAAGCGCCCCGGCGACGGGACGGAGATCTCGTACACCGAAATGCTGCTGGAATCCGAGCAGGCCGTCTGCAAGCTGGTGAATGGCGATCCCGTTACTCTGGAATACGCGGATCGGTTCGCGGACGAGCTTTCGGATTGCGCTCCGTAGAGGAAATAGCAGCGTGGATGGTTATTGATGTCAAATAACTACCGATTCCGTTCCCCTTCTGAAAACAAGCCCCAGACACGCGCTAACGCCTTCAACACCAGCCCCGAGTCAAGGTCCCTGGTGTAGTACCTCGTCGGCGTGTTGACGTGCTGCTGGAGGTACGCTAACGGGATGACTCCGCTGAAGTCCCGCAAAGTCTGGGCGGCCCGATCGAATACGGCCATGAGGAACTCGCGCTGGCCTTCACCGACCAACATCGGGCGGAAATCAACTACGAACACGCCTGGCCCATGATCGCAGAAACCCACCAAGAATTCCTCGAATGAGTTCCGTAATTCGGCAGCAACGTCGGGCTTGTTCAGAAGCCGACGACCTTCCCGTTCGAGAAAGTGACGAACGAGCGTTAGCACCGCATCATTCAGCCAGATTCCTTTATCACCGACCTCAACGAAGCTGTGACCCATTTGAAACTACCGCACAATTTGTTAAGCCGCCGATTTTGTCAACATGGCACAGTAGACCATGCTCTTTTCCCCGGCACGCCGCCACCCCGACATCGTATCATGCCAGCAGCCCCCCCGCGAACCGACGGAATCGCACTCATGTCCCGCTACCTCATTGGCATCGACCTCGGCGCCACCAACAGCGCTCTGGTCCCGCACGGGCGGCGTGTTCGGCCGGCTCGTTCCGCCGGACGCCCCCGGAGTCTTCGGACGCCGGTAGCGTCGTCCGCTTTCGACCCGGAGACGGAGTTTCAGGCTCACTTCTCGCTCCATTTCGTCTCGTCCTGGGAGGACAGCAAACCCAACACTCCCAGCCCATAAAACGTGTACTCCACGTCCCGCCCTTCGTCCCAGAGGCCGCCGCTAAAGCCGCCGTCGGCGTGCTCCGCCGACTCCGCAAACGCCCGCACCTCGTCGCCGTCGATGCGGTCCAGCGCCCCCAATTGATACAACGTCCACGACGCCGTGAACGTGGACAGCAGGTCGGCCAACGGCGCCCGGCCGTTGGCGCGCAGGCCGCCCTCCGGCGACGCCATTTCCGCCAGGAAATCCACCACGCCGTCGCGCGCCTCCGCCATCAGGGCGTCGCCGTGCGGGACCGTCAGTTGCAAAAGGCCGACCGCCGCCGCTGTCGGGTTCGTGCCGCCGCGGCGCATCGGCGCGATCTCCACGAAGCCGCCGTCCTCGCGCCGGCGCGAGGCCACAAACCGCACCACCTCCGCCGGGTTGGGCAGCGCCTTGCCGAGCAACTGGTAACAGAGGCCGACCAGGAACGTGTGATAGGTGCTGCCGGACGCCCCGCCGGGCGTCTTGGTATAGCCGCCGTCGGCGGTGCGAAACGTCTCCAGAACGGCGGCCGTGCGTTCGGGCCAGTCGTCGGGGCTGTCGGCCAGCACGTCAGGACCGCCGGACGCCTGCACCAAGAAACACGCATAGAGCAGCGAGAAGAAATCGACCACGCTGGCCGACTGGGTGAGGCTGTGGCGCAGGAAGCCGGCCGCGCGGTCGCAGATTTCCGGCGTCAGGGCGTCCAGCACGCTGAGGCCGCGCAGGCCGAAGGCGGTGTAATAGAGGTCGGAACCGCCCTCGCGGCCGGAGAAGCCGCCGTCGGCGTTCTGAGCGGCGCGGAGATAGTCGGCGTGGCGGTCGCGCGTCGGCGCCGGCAGACGGGCGACGCCGTCGGCCAGGCGGGACGTGAGTAGCGCGAGATAGGATTCGGGGTGCATGCTGGCTCGGCTGTTCGGCGCAAGGCGAGGGGACAGGGCTGGCGGGTATTGTATGAGGGTGATCGCGGCTTCGGACGCTTCCCGTCCTGATAATGTCGCCGGAAACTTCGGCCCCGGCCACAACCTTTTTCGCGCCCGACTTGACAACCCCCCGATTCATCTCCCACAATTCGTTACATCCTTAAACGACCCCCCGCACCCTCGGGGGCCACAGAGACCGCAGCATGGCGCACACCCAAACTCCGCGTCCCCACCGTGAATGGCCCTGGCTCGTTCTGGCCGTCGCCCTCGTTTGCGCCATCTGCATTCCGCTGTGGCAGCTTTCGTCCGGCGGCCCGTCCGGCGCCGGCCTCGCCAAGTGGACGCCGCAACGCTTCGGCCAGCTCCTGCTCGGGCCCGAACAGATCGCCTCCTACTGCGGCTTCGTCTGGGCCGGTTTCATCCTCCTCCAGCGCTACCTCGACGTGCGCCGCCAGCGCCGCGCCTTCGACCTCGATCTGTTGCCGACCGAGGTGGGCGTCTGCATCCTTCCCGAAGACGCCCGCTTACTGCAACGCCGGGTCGAGCAGCAGGCGGCGGCCGGCGGCCCCTACATCCTCGCCAACATGATCCGCCTGGCCCTGAGCAAGTACGCCGTCAGCAAGTCGGGACGCGACGTGGCCGAGACGGTCAGAACCCAGGCCGACGTGGACCTCGGCCGGCTGGTGTCGAGCATGGCCACCGTGCATTACCTCGCCTGGGCCATCCCCGCCATTGGCTTCCTCGGCACGGTGCGCGGCCTGGCCACCAGCCTCACGATGGGCGGCCAGACGCAGATGGAAATCGCCGCGTTCATCAAGGAAGCGACCGGACATCTGAACGTCGCCTTCGATTGCACACTGGTGGCCCTGGCGCTGAGCCTCGTCCTCATGTTCCTGCTGCATTCGGTGCAGCGCGACGAAGAGGCGTTGGTCATCGACTGTCAGCAGTATTGCCTCGAACATCTGGTCACGCGGTTGTACGAACACGAACCGGAGCACGCGGAGCACGTGGGGATTTCGTGAGGTCTGGCGAGCGGCCGGCGTGAGCCGGCTGGTGCGTCCCTGGCCTCGCGGCGCTACTCTACACCAGCCGGCTCACGCCGGCCGCTCGCCCTCAACGCACTGGAGCGCGCCATGACCCTGGTCGGTCTGGAATTGAACGCCACCCGCGCCCGTGCGGTTCACGGCGCCGGCCACGGTCCGCCCGCCGGCCTCGACTTGGAGGACGACCGCCGCGATTTGCCGATGGCCGTCGGCCTGGCGGAACGCTCGCCCGTCGTGGGCGCCGCCGGCGCCTCGCTGCGCCGCAAGGCCCCGCACCTCGCCTGCTTCGATTTCCTCCCCGCCCTGGGTCGGGAACGTCTCTGGACGGTCGGCCGGCACCGGCTCGACGCGGCCGCCGCTCTCGGCCTGACGTTCCAACGCCTGCAACGAACCCTCGGCCGGGCGGAAGGCGTGTTCCTGACGCTGCCCACGTACCTCACCGACCCGCAAGAAGTGTTGGCCCTGCAACTGGCCGACAAGGCGCAGTGGCCCCTCCTTGGCATGACGCCGACGCCGACGGCCGCCGCTCTCGCCGCCTACCAGAGGCTGCCGTGGTCGGGACTGGCCCTCGTCGTGGACGTGGATTATCACGCCCTCACCTGGTCGGCGGTGTCCGTCGAGGCCGATCACGTCCAGCTGGTGGGGACGCACGTCTGCCCCCATCTCGGCCTCGGCGCGTGGCTGGGCCGGCTGCTGAACGGCACGGCCGCCCGCTGCGTGCGCCTGAGCCGGCGCGACCCGCGCGGCTCGGGAGACGCCGAACAATCCCTGTACGACCAGCTTGCGGACCTGCTGGCGTCGGAGGTCCCCCCCGCCGGCCTGGTGGAATTCGTCATCCAGTCGCATCAGTGGTGTCAGAATCTGATGCTGCAAGGCGACGAATTGGCCGACTTCTGCGCCCGCTGGTGCGGCAGACCGTGGTCGAAATGCAAACCTTCATCACGATGACCGCGGACCAGGGCGCGACGGCGGCGCTGCTGGCCACGGCCGCGTCGGGCGCCCTGCCCGGCCTGACGGCGGCGCTGCAAGATCAGCTGGAAAGGCCGGCCGTCATCCGCGCCCGCAGCCGGGCGACGGCGGCGACTTCGGCGAGTGCCTGCCGCTGGACGACGACCTGACGGCGACGCGCGTGCAGGTGCTGGACGCCGACGCCGTGGCCCGCGCCGCTTTCGACCTGGCCGGCCGGGTGCGCCGCGGCGACCTGCCCCGCGGCCGGATCGACGCGGCCCCGTTGCCGTCGGCCGCGGGCGAAGACGGCGGCCCGCCGCGCGTGCAGTTCCGCGGCCACGACCACCCACTGACCGGGGCCGTCTTCAGCCTTGGCCGCGACCCCGCCTGCGACCTCGTGTTCGAGAGCGAGTTGTACCCGTCCGTTTCGGCCAAGCATTGTGAAATCGCCCTGGATCACGACGCCTACCTGTTGCGCGACCGCAGCCGCAACGGCACCCTCCTCAACGACCATCGCGTCCAGGTGCAGGCGCCGTTGTATTCCGGCGACTGGATCCGCCTCGGCCCCGGCGGCCCCGTGCTGCGGTTCCTCGGCCGCCCCGGCCAGCAACTGCGGCTGATGACCACGGCGTGAAGATTAGTCCGTAGTCCGTAGTCCGTAGTCCGTAGCGGCAAGCCAACTGGTCTTCACTACGGACTACGGACTACGGACTACGGACTACGGACTACTGGAGCGAAGCGACCATGCGCGTCCGACACCGCATCCCGTCGATTTTCACGCTGTCCATGGTGGACGTGTTCTGCTGTTCGCTGGGCTGCGTCATCCTGTTGTGGCTCATCAACCTCCGCGACGCCAAGCAACACGAAGACGATTCCGGCGCCAGGCTGCGCGAACTGACCAGTCAGATCGCCGCGTTGGAAAAGGATCGCGCCGCCGTCCAGTCGGAGGCCGACGACCGGGCCGCGGCCTTGCGCGACATGGGGCAAAAATGGAAGGACGCCGCACGCCGCGTCGTCGCGCTGCAAGCCGACCTGACGGCGCGCGAAAAGGACCTGGCCGACGCCCGCGGCCGTTCCGACGCCCTCTCCAGCCAGCTGGCCGACGCCGGTCGGAAACTGCTGGCCGCCCAGAAAGAGACGGCCCTGCGCGTTCAGGACCTGGACGATGCGGCCAAAAAGCTGACGGACCTGGGAGCGGCGAAGGCGAAGCTGGAGACCGACCTCGCCGGCCGCGACAAGGAGCTGACGCTGCTGCGGCCCTACAAGGAGAAATGGGCCGCCGATGAAGAACAATTGGCGTCCGTAAAAAAGGATTTGCTCGCCTCGCAAGGCGACCTCGCCCGGCGGGGGCAGGCGCTGGACGACGCGGCCAAGAGCGCGGCGGCCCTCCGGGCGGCGAAGGCGAAACTGGAAACGGATATTGCAGACCGAAATAACGAGTTGACGGCGTTGCGGCCGTACAAGGACCGGTGGGCGGCCGACGAGGAGCGGTTGTCGTCGCTGAAAAAAGACGTGCTTGCCGCCCAAAACGACCTGGCCCGCCGCACGCAAGACCTGGACGACGTGGGCAAGAAGTTCGTGGCCCTCCAGCTGGCCAAGGCGAAGGTGGAATCGGACCTCGACGACCGCGCCAAGGAGTTGGCGCTGTTGCGGCCGTACAAGGACAGGGCCGCGGCTGACGACGATCAGGTGGCCTCGCTCCAAAAGGATCTGGCGGACGCGCGCCGCAACGTGGTCGCGCTCCAGGCCGAGAAGGCGACCTTGCAGAACCAGGCGGCGCGGACGCGGCCCGGCGCGGAAAATCGCTTCGCCGGTCTGGCGCTGACCGGCCGCCGCGTCGTCTTCCTGGTGGACATGTCCGGCAGCATGGTCTACCTCGATGACAACACGCCCGCCCCGCAGAAGTGGGTCGAGGTGCACAAGACCGTCGCCCGCATCATGCGCAGCCTGCCCGACCTGGAAAAGTATCAGGTCGTCACGTTCTCCGAACGTCCGCATTTTCCGCTGGGCGGCGACGGTAAATGGCTGGACTACGACCCAAGGACCAGCGCCGACCTCGTTTTTCAGACGTTGGGGGACGTGAAGCCCGACGGCGGCACGAACATGTACAGCGCCATGGAAGCCGCCTTCCGCTACCGCAAGGACGGCCTGGACGCCATTTACCTCCTCTCGGACGGCCTGCCCAACCTCGGCGAGGGCGTCAAGCCGGAAGAGGTCAGCGGGTTGACTGAACTGGAGCGCGGCGCCCGGCTGTCGGCGGTCATCCGCAAGGCGCTCAAGACCGACTGGAACCGCGAGCTGCCGGACAGGCCGCGCGTCCACATCAACACGGTCGGGTTCTTTTATGAAAGCCCGGACGTGGGGGCCTTCCTGTGGGCGCTGGCACGCGAGAACGAGGGCGGATTCGTTGGCATGAGCAAGCCGTGAGCGCGGGTCGATTCCCGCCCGGAAGCGCCGTGTCCACAAGTCCACCCGCCTTGACAGGACCGCGACTTTACGGTCTGATTGCGTCCCCAACGGAAAACGGCCGGTCTTAGGAGGACTTCGACCGGCCAGGTTTCCGCGCTCCGGAAAGGATTCCGATCATGAAACGGGGGACGCTGCTGCTCACGGCCCTGGCCCTGGCGCTCTGCGGCGCCGGGCGGGCGAAGGCGGGGACGATCACCTACGTCCTCCCCGATATCAACTCCTCGCCCGGCTACCAGGACTACAACACGGCGGACACGTTTTCGGGGACCGGCTTCGTCGGCATTTATCCTCCCGCCGAAGGCACGCCGGCGTTCGCCCACCTGTTCGGCCTGGAGAATTACGGATCCGCCTATTCCGAGACCGAGTTGCAGGCCGACGTCAGCGCCTTGCACGGCTACGTCGTCACCAGCGCCATCCTCAGCTACGCGCTGCTCGACGGCGGAAGCCGTTCGCAAACCGTGACGGCCACGTCGTTCGACGCCAACGGCACGCTGGCCTACGCCGCCTCGCCGCCGAGCGACCTCGGCTCGACCACCTTCACCTCGAACGGCCTGGCCTCGAACAGCGTGGACGTGACCGCCCTTCTCAACGCGCGTGTGGCCGCGGGCCAGACCTGGTTCGGACTTTACCTAACGCCGAACGGCAACGCCTTTCAGAGCGCCTACCAGTGGACGTACACCAGCGCGGACGACGGGGGCGGCGCCGACGCCGCCGACGCGCGGCTGACGGTCGATTTCAGCCGCGCCCCCGAACCCGGCGGCCTCACCCTCCTCGGCGTCGGCGCCGTCGCCCTGATCGGATGCCTGTGGCGGCGCACGCCTTCCGCCCGGCCTGCATGAAGTCGCGCGGGCGAAACCTTGCCCGCGCGTCAGGCCGTCTTGTTCCCTCCCGACCGTTCCCGCGCCAACCGCCGCAGCCGGGCGCCGAGGACCACCAGGATCGCCGCCCAGACCGCCCCGAACTCCAGCACCGCCCAGCGCGCGTCGAACATCATCACCACCGACAGCGCGAAGAACGCCGCCCCGAAGGCGTAACACCAGCCCCAGTAACTGCTGCCCAGGAAAAAGAACGCCATCCCGGCCGTGATCGCGAAGAACGGGTATTCGGCCATGTGAAAGATCTGGTCGTGCCTAAATTCGCGCCACCCCGCCACCGCGATCAGCACCGTCGCGGCGATGTAGCCGACCCACACCGACCACAGCTGCCGCTCCGCCGTCGTCGGCGACGCGAAGCTTTTCCCCCGGTAGTGCCAGAACACCACGCCGAGCAGGGCGAACTCCAACGCCTGGCAGCCCGCCACGGCCGCGACCGGCTGGCCGAAGGTCATTTGCAGGTGCTTGGCGATCTGCGTCGTCATCACGATGACGGCGAACCAGTAGAGCATGGCGCCGTAGGGGCCGAACTGCACGTCGTACTGACTGTGTTCCAGCGTGCGGGCGATGCGATCGAGGACGTTGAAGGAACGGGCGTGGATCGACTCGCCGTCGAGGTAGCGCTGGAGGTCGTCCGCCAGGGCCGCGGCCGACGGGTAGCGGTGGGCCGGCTCTTTTTGCAGACATTTCAGACAGATCGTCTCCAGATCGCGGTCCACCTTGGGGTTGAGTAGGCGCGGCGGGGCAGGCAGCTGCTCCATCACCTGCGTCAGCGTGTCCAGCGGCGACTCGGCGCGGAACGGCGGCCGGCCCGTCAGCGTTTCGTACAGCAGCGCCCCGAGGCCGTAGACGTCGCAGGCCGGGCCGATCTCCTTGAGGCCGATGGCCTGTTCGGGCGCCATGTAGCTGGGCGTGCCGAGGATGGCGCCGGTGCGCGTCTGGCCGTGGTCGTCGGCGCTCATCCGCTTGGCGAGGCCGAAATCGGCGACGTGGGGCTGGTCGTCGGCGTCGAGCAGGATGTTGGCCGGCTTGAGGTCGCGGTGGAGGATGCCGTGTTGGTGGGCGTGTTCGATGCCGCGGGCGACGCCCAGCAGATAGCGGGCGGCGACGCGGCCGGGCAGCGGGCCGTCGGCCAGCCGTTTGGCGAGGCTGGGGCCTTCGATGAGGTCCATGCAGTAATAGCAGCGGTCGTCCTCGACGCCGACCTGATGGACGGAAACGATGTTGGGGTGGCGCAGGCAGGCCGCGGCGGCGGCCTCCGTATGAAACCTTTGGAGGTCGGCTTCGTCCGGGATGTCGCCGGGAAGGATCATCTTGAGGGCGACGAAACGGTTCAGGTTGAGGTCGCGGGCCTTGTATACCACGCCCATGCCGCCGCGGCCCAACTCGTAGAGCAACTCGTAGTCGCCGATGCGGCGGACGACGGGGCAGGCGCCGCCGGCCGACGGGTCGGCGCGGGTGACCGGGTCGCGCCCGGCGGTGGTCTGGGGGAGAGTGACGTCGGATTCCATCGGCGCCTCGGTGGAGGGGCGGTTGCGAGCCGGCGATAGGAGGTATTGTCGGCGGCGCGGGCGGATGCGGCAACGGCGGACGACCTTGATCCCCGCGACGAGCAGGTCGATAATCGGGTTGAGAGGTAACGGACGGCGTCAAGCAGTTCTGTGGGATCGAAGGCTGCCAGGCCCGCGGGCCAAGGCGCGGCGCAACCACATTGGGCTGAGCATTCGCGTCTTCTTCCGGGGGCGCGAATGCGGGCACGTTTGGGCCAGGCCCGCGCAAGGGCGCCGTCCGGCCGCGTTCCGATTCTAGTTGCGGGGACGCGGCCGGCGGTTTAGGATAAAGGGCGTCTTTCCTGCTCCGCCTCATCGCCGCCCTGTTTCTCCATAACCCGGCCGTCCCCGGGCCGACGAAGGCCGCAATCGCCGAGGGCATTCCATGAAGGCGCTTTTCTCGTTCCTGTTCTCCCTGAAGACGTTCCTGCTGCTCCTCGTCCTCGCCGTTCTGGTGGGGGGCGGCTTCTACGTCTACTATGTGGAGTCCGCCAACGCCGCCGGGCCGGGGTTCCGCACGGACCTCGTCGTCAAGAAGAACCTAAGCGCCACCATCAGCGCCACCGGCACGATCGAGCCGGAAGAGGTGATCGACGTCGGCGCCCAGGTCCAGGGGCTGATCCTCAACTTCGGCCCCGCCGACCCCAAGAATCCTAACGGGCCGGTCGTCGATTACTGCACACCCGTGACCAAGGGCCAGGTTCTGGCCAACATTGACCCGACGGTCTACCAGGCGCAGGTGAGCCAGGCGCAAGCCTCCTTGAAGAACGCCCAGGCCAACCTCAAGAAATCGCAGGCCACGCGCAACGGCGCCCTGGACACCTACCAGCGCGATTCCCGGTCCCCCAGCGCCATCGCGCCGGGGCAGGTGATTACCGATAAGGCCGCCTACGACGTGGCCGTCGCGGACTGCGCCGTTCAGGAGGCGGCCATCGATCAGGCCACGGCCAACCTCAAGGTGGCCCAAACGAACCTCGATTACTGCACGATCAAGTCGCCGGTCGACGGCGTCATCGTGGACCGCCGCGTCAACGTCGGCCAGACGGTCGTGGCCAGCCTCAGCGCCCCCAGCCTGTTCCTGCTCGCCAAGGATCTGATGCGGCTGCAGGTGTGGGCCTCGGTCAACGAGGCGGACATCGGCAACATCCACGTCGGCCAAGACGTGACGTTCACCGTCGACGCCCGGCCCGGCCAGGTCTTCCAGGGGACCGTCGAGCAGATCCGCTACAACGCCACCATGACCCAGAACGTCGTCACCTATACCGTGGTGGTTTCCACGACCAACCGAAATGTGGACAACCCGGTAGCCGTCAAGGTGCGCACCCCGTCGGGCGGCACGGCGACCACGACCCAGGAGCTGGAACTGCTGCCGTACCTGACGGCCAACCTGACCTTCCACGTCGCCAATCGGGCCGACGCCCTGCTGGTGCCCAACGCCGCCCTGCGCTGGCGGCCGCAGCTACCCCAGGTGGCGCCGGAGTTCCGCGACGAATACGAACAATCGTTGCGGAAGAGGTCGGCCCCGGCGGCGCCGGCCGACGACTCGGCTTCCGACTCGACGGGCAAGAAGCCCTCCGGCAAGAAGCAGGGCGGCGGGGCGGCCAGCCGCGGCATGGTGTGGGTGCCGGACGGCGAGTTCGTGCGGCCGATCAAGTTGCAGACGGGGCTGACCGACGGCGCCATGACGGAAGTGGTGCAAGTTCACAAGGGCGATACGCTGGACGTGGGGACGGCGCTAGTCACCGGCGAGAACGCGGCCCACGCCGGCGCCGCCACGAATAACCCGTTCCAGATGAAGATCTTCGCGAAGCCGAAAAAGCCGGACCAGTAAGCGTTGGCGAGGCGCCAGGGGGACGGTCTCCCGGCGACGACAACCCGGCGAATCCGCTCGCCCCGAAGACCAAAAATGACAAGTAGCTCGTTTATCCGAAGCGAGGGAATTCAGGCGCGAAGCGGGGCGATTGCCTTGCCCCGCCGGACAGGAGAAAAGGCCGTGGAGTTGATCCGTCTCGACGACATTCACAAGACGTACCACCTCGGCGAACTGGACGTGCCGGTGCTCAAGGGCGTGTCGTTGTTGATCGAGCGCGGCGAGATGGTGGCCCTGATGGGCCAGTCCGGCTCGGGCAAATCGACGCTGATGAACATCCTCGGCTGCCTCGACCGGCCGACCAGCGGCAAATACTGGCTCGACGGCCAGGAGGTGTCGAAGCTGACGGCCGACCAGCGGGCCGTGATCCGCAATAAAAAGATCGGCTTCGTCTTTCAGAGCTTCAACCTGCTCAACCGGACGAGCGCCCTGGACAACGTCATGATGCCGCTGGCGTACACGGCGTCGCACCTGTCGGGCCGCGAGGCCCGCAAGCGGGCCGAGGCGCTTCTGGACCGCGTCGGCCTGGGCGACCGCATCCACCATCACCCCTCGCAATTGTCCGGCGGTCAGCAGCAGCGCGTGGCCATCGCCCGCAGCCTCATCAACCGGCCGCCGCTCCTGTTCGCCGACGAGCCGACCGGCAACCTCGACTCGCGCACCAGCCGCGAGATCCTGGAGATGTTCCAGGCGCTGGCCGCCGAGGAAGGCATCACCATCGTGCTGGTCACGCACGACTCCGGCGTGGCCGGCTACGCCCAGCGCGCCATCCGCATCCGCGACGGCCTGATCGAGGCCGGCGCCTTCAGCGACCCCGGCGCCGCGGCGGCCGTCGGGCCGATCGCCTCAGACCCCGTGCAGCCGGCCGCGCCGCATTGATACGCGGCCCGGTTAGCCGCGACCCGGAAGGGGAGCGCTCCGACCGAGCGCTCCCCTTCCGGGTCGCGGCTAACCGGTGCCGAAATGGGGGATAGGATTCATGTTTTACCTCTTTCGCACGATGGGCATGGCCCTCAAGGCGCTGACGCGAAACGTCATGCGCACCGGCCTGACGACGCTGGGCGTCATCATGGGCGTGGCCGCCGTCATCGCCATCCGCGAGATCGGCCAAGGCGCCGCGCAGTCAATGCAGGACACCATCGCCAGCATGGGCTCCAATATCCTCCTCGTGCTGCCCGGCGCCGCCAACCCACAGGGCGCCAGCACCGGCGCCGGCGGCCAAGTCACCCTCACGCCCGACGACGCCAACGCCCTCGACGACCCCAACCGCTGCCCGTCCGTTCTCACCGTGGCGCCGATCGTCCGCGTCAAACCGCAGGTGGTCTACGGCAACAAGAACTGGCAGCCGAACACCACCTACGGCACCACGCCGGACTTCCTCCTGGTGCGCAATTGGACCTCGCTCACCGAGGGCATCCCCTTCGGCGACCAGGACGTGGCCGGCCAGGCGGAGGTCTGTCTGCTCGGCCAGACCGTGGTCAAGCAGCTGTTCGACCCGACCGAGTCGCCGGTCGGAAAGGAGATCCGCATCAACAACAAGCCGTTCAAGGTGCTGGGCGTGCTCAGCCCCAAGGGCGCCAACATGCTCGGCTCCGACCAGGACGACATCGTCCTGGCGCCGTGGACGACCGTCAAGTTCAAGCTGGCCGGTCAGTCGGCGATGGTCACGCAGCAGACCGCCTCGACCGGAACGTCCGCCGCCGACTCCGGCTACCAGGCGAACACGCTTAGCCAGCTCTATCCCAACACCGACTACACCAGCCTCTACCCGGCCCCGTCGGCCAGCGAGACGGCCGACACGCCGCTGCCGGTGCGGTTCGTGAACGTCGATCAGATCCTGGTGCAGGCGCGCTCCGCGGACGACGTCAAGCCGGCCATCAAACAGATCACCGACCTGCTGCGAGAGCGGCACCACATTCGTCCCGGCCAGGGCGACGATTTTCAGATCCGCGACATGACCGAACTGAGCAACACGGCCAGCTCGCAGGGCGCCCTGATGAGCCTGCTGCTGCTGGTGGTGGCGGGCATCGCCCTGCTGGTGGGCGGCGTGTTCGTGATGGCGATCATGCTGGTGTCGGTGACGGAGCGGACGCGCGAGATCGGCCTGCGCATGGCCGTCGGCGCCCGGCCGCGCGACATCCTGATGCAGTTCCTCGTCGAGGCCGCCATGATGTGCGTGCTGGGCGGCATCGTCGGCGTCGTCCTCGGGCGCACGTCGTCGGTGCTGGTATGGTTTTTCCTGCATTGGCCGGTGGCCGTGTCGATCGAGACCATCATTGTGGCCGTCAGCATCTCGGCGGCGGTCGGTCTGATCTTCGGCTTCTACCCCGCCTGGAAGGCGTCGCGGCTCGATCCGATTGACGCACTGCGGTACGAATAGGGTTAGCCGCGACGCGCGGCGGAGCGCTTGCACGGAGCGCTCCGCC
Source organism: uncultured Planctomycetaceae bacterium (assembly GCA_963813925.1). Taxonomy (GTDB): domain Bacteria; phylum Planctomycetota; class Planctomycetia; order Gemmatales; family Gemmataceae; genus UBA4732. Next base: position 818,114 of record CAWFBG010000009.1, on the reverse strand, counting down.
GCGCGTCGCGGCTAACCGGGCCGCGGCGGAATTACGAGGCCGCCTCCCCCGCGAACAATCCCAAATAGCTCAGGTAGCGCGACTGGGTGATCCAGCGGCGCTCGACGGCGCGCTTGACGGCGCAACGGTCCTCGTGCGTGTGCGTGCAGTCGGGGAAGGCGCACAGGGCCACGAACGGCCGGAATTCCACGAAAAAGCCCTCCACTTCCTCCGGAATCACGTCCCACAGCCCGAACTGGCGCACGCCCGGCGTGTCCACCACCCAGCCGCCGAAGTCCAGACGGATCAGCTCCGCCGTCGTCGTCGTGTGCTTGCCCTTCTGGTTGACGCCGCTCACCTCGCGCACCCGCAGCCCCAGCCCCGGCTGGACGGCGTTGAGCAACGACGATTTTCCGACGCCGCTTTGTCCGGTAAACACCGTCTCGCGCCCTTGCAGCCGTCGGCGCAGCCGTTCGAGTCCGGTCCCCGCGGACGCGCTGGTCAGGAACGTCGGCACGCCGAGCTGGCTGTAGAGGCCGACCAGCGCCTGGTAATCCACCGGGTCGATCAGGTCGGCCTTGTTCAGACAGAGGATCGGCCGTACGCCGCCCTGCTCGGCGCTGGCGAGGTAACGGTCGATCAGGTGCGGCTTGAGGTCCGGTTCGACCAGCGACAGCACGAACACGACCTGATCGACGTTGGCCACCTGGACGTGCTCCCGGCCGCGCGAGGCCCGCGTCAACAGGCCGTGCCGCGCCTCGACGCGCTCGATCACGCCCTCCACGGTGGCCGCCTCCGCCCCGTCGGCGCCGGCCTCGGCTTCCGACCGCGACGGAAGAAACCATACGCGATCTCCTGTGGTGACGATGCCGCGCTCGTCGGTGGCCAGCGTCCGTAGCATCCGCCGCACGACGCAGCGGAACTGCCGGCCGTCCGCCGTCTCCACGACGCTGTGCAACCCGTGAACCCTCAGCACGCGGCCCGGAAGACAGGCCGTCGCGTCCGCCGAAGGCATCGCCCCCGCGGCGCCCGCTTCGGCGGTCTCGTCCTGGATGATGGTGCGGCGACGCGACAGATCGCCCTTGGCGCGGATGCGCTCGTCCGACTTCGTCGCGTCCTCGGCGAAGCCGTGCTCCTGAAAGCCGCGCGTCCACTGCCGCTCGCGCGGCGGCTTGGAGCGGTTCTTCCGCAAATCGACGCGCACTTTTTTCTTCTTCGCCATGCCCCGCCACCCCAATCCGGCGAGCGGCCGGCGTGAGCCGGCTGGTGCTTCGCCCGTCCCGAGGCGCTATTCTACACCGGCCGGCTCACGCCGGCCGCTCGCCCCCATTTGCCCTATGCAACCCCCCGTCCGCGTATTACAAACGATAACAGGACTCTTGCCCCGTCGCATCCCGCGGATGGCAGCGCATGGCCCTTCTGACACGGATTTATTTCAACGCCGTCTTCGGCGGCCTGGGCGGCCTGCTCGGCTGGATGTTGTTCGGCGTCTTCGCCAACCCCGCCTCCAACCCGAATACGGCGGCCTTCTGGCTCAACCTCTTCCTCGGCGGGGCCGTGGTCGGCGGCGCCATCGGCTATTTCGTCGTCAGCGTCGAGGCCTACCGCGACCGCTCGCTGCTCCGCTTCGTCCGGCTGGCGTCCTACGGAGTCATCCTCGGCGCCTTGGGCGGCGCCGTCGGCATGGCCCTCGGCGAATGGGTCAATTTCGGTCTGGTTAAGGTCATTGGAGCCGGGACCGCCCTGGCGTTTTTGGGGGCCATGTTCGCCCGCGGCCTCGGCTGGATGTGCCTGGGGGCGGCGGTCGGCGTCAGCGAGGGCGTGGCCGCCCGGTCGCTGGGCAAGCTCAGCTACGGCACGCTCGGCGGCACGCTGGGCGGCTTCATCGGCGGCGCCTTCTTCGGCGGCCTCTACCTGATGACGCGCGACCTCGGGGCCGGCGCCTCGCTTTGGGGGGCCGTCGGCCTGGTCATCCTGGGGGCGTGCATCGGTTCGCTGTCGGCCCTGGTGCAGGGCGTCTTCCAGCCGGCCTCGGTCAAGGTGATGCGAGGCTGGCAGGAGGGCCGCGAATACCCGCTGGAAAAAACCGACAACCTGCTCGGCCGCGACGAGCACGCCGACATCGCCCTGTTCCGCGACATGAAGGTCGAAAAACGCCACGCCCACATCGTCCGCGTGGACAACGTCTACGTCCTGGTGAACAACCAGGCGCCGGCCGAATGGACGCGCGTCAACGACGAGCCGGTGGCCGGCCGGCGGCCCCTCCAGGACGGCGACCGCATCCAGCTGGGCGACGTCCTCCTCCGATTCCAGATGCGGGCCGCCCGGGCGAGCGGCCGCGGGCTAGGGGCCGGGACCGTGAAGTTTAGCCGCGACCCGAAGGGGAGCGCGAAGATAAGCGCTCCCCTTCGGGTCGCGGCTAAACGGAGTCTTTATGCCGCACCTTGCCTGTCCGCGATGCCATCGCGCCAACCCCGCCGACGCCGTCTTCTGCTGGTTCGACGGGGCCGTGCTGAACCAGTCCGCCGGGGCGGCCGCGCCGTCGCCGTCGCAACTGCCGCAGATATTTGTCTTCCCGGCCGGCCGGCAGTGCCGCACCTGGGACGATCTGGTCGAAGGCTGCCAGGCCGAATGGGAAGACGCCCGCGACATGCTCCGCAAAGGCGACTTCGGCATCTACCTCGCCCGTCTCGGCCGCATGGACCTCATGCGGGCGGCCAAGGAAGCCCAGGCCCAGGCCGACCCGGACATCGCGTTGGAAAACTTCATCAGCAGCCTGCCCGGCCGCCGCGTCCACGGCACGGGGCCGCGCCTCGACCTCAGCCCGCGCCGCCTCATGCTCGGCGCCATGCGCGCCGGCGAGCAACGACAGGTCCACATCACCATCGCCAACCAGGGCAACGGCCTCCTCCAGGGCAAGGTGAGCGTGTCGGAAGGCGACGATTGGCTGAAGATCGTCGGCGTGGACGGCGGGCGCGAGTTGCCGGTCAAGGCGACGCGCGATCAGGAAGTCGGCCTCCGCGTCGAGTCGCGCGGCCTGCCCGCCGGCCGGACCTACAGCGCCAAACTGACCGTCGTCACCAACGGCGGCGTCGCCGAGGCGCCGGTGCGCCTCGACCTGACGGCCGTGCCGTTTCCGAAGCCGCCGTTTCAAGGCGCGTCCGCCCCCCGCGACCTGGCCGAACGCATGCGCGCCAACCCCAAACCGGCGGGTCCGCTGTTGGAGAACGGCGAGGTGGCCCGCTGGTTTTTGGCCAACGGCTGGAGCTACCCCGTGCCCGGCGCGCCGGCGCGCGGCGTGGCCGCGGTGCAGCAGTTCTTCGAGTGCATGGGGCTGTCGAAGCCGCCGCCGTTGGAACTGTCGCAGAGCGAAGTGCGGCTGCAATGCGAGGCGCCGGAAGTCGCGCGCGGTCAGGTGACGCTGCGCACGCCGGCCAAGAAGTGGGTCTACGCCCAGGCGTCCGGCGACAAGCCCTGGCTGCGCGTCACAACGCCGAACGTCAGCGGGCCGCAACAATCGACGATCTCTTTTGAAGTCGATTCCGCCCAAATAGGCGACGGGCCGGCGCACGATGCCCTGCTCCAGATCAGCGCCAACGCCGGCCAACGCTTTCAGGTGCGCGTTCACGTTGAGGTGCGGCGGCCGCGCGGCCAACGGGCGCCGACGCGCCCGGCGCCGCCCGTCGTTGCGCCGGGATTGCCGCCGCCCGCCCCGGCCGCGCCCTTCGACTTCACCCGTCCGACCCCGCCGTCCGCGGGCCGGCCGACCGCCGGCGGCTACGTCCCGCGCCTGATTCAGGCGGCGGTCATCGGCGCCGTGCTGGCGCTGCTGCTGCGACTGGTCCTGTTCCTGCCGGCCGACCTTTACGCCCGTGTGGTCGCCCGCGCCTTCGGCGGTCCCGCCGCGGCGGTCCCGACGGCAGGATGGGACTTCTGGCGGCTGGGGCCGATGACAGAGGCGGCCGGCGATAAGCCGTCGGTGATCGACCCCGGTTTCTTGCGACAGTTCGTGTTCGCGACGTGGTGGGTCGGCGGCGCGGCCGGGATGCTGCTGGTGTGGCGTTCCGGCGGCCGGTGGACCGACATGGCCTGCGGCGGCGTGGCTGGGGCGGCGGCCGGCGTGGCGGGTGCGGCCACGCTCGGTTGCGTCACGGTGCTTCTCGACGGCCTGCCACGAATGCTGCTGGGAGCGCTGGGAGTTGCGGCCGGCCCGTCGTCGGCGGTGCTTTCGCCGTGGCTGGCGACGACGCTTTGGCTGGTGTTCGCGGTGGGGTGCTGGACGCTGCTCGGCGCCGGGTTCGGCCTGTTGCTGGGCGCGTTCGGGGTGCGCGGCGGCCGTCTGCTGGGGATGGCGGCGGCGCCGTTGGCGTGGCTGCTGCGGGCGTGCGGGTTACCCCGTTTAGGATCTCTATTTTCCTTTCGGTAGGCGTTTCCGTGGATCGGCCGGCGTCGTTCCGGTCCCAACGGCATTCCCGCGGCCCGCCCCAGATTTTTTCTCATTTTCTTCTGTACATCGGCCGTTCGTTGCGTCATAGATAAAGCCTGCACCGGAGGGAGGAGAAGGCTGGTGTCGGTCGTGCGGCGCCTTTTGGGCGAAAAGCCGCGCAATCCGTCGCGCCGCCTGTTGCGGCGCGTCCCACGGCGCGATAGAAAAGGACTGTTTTCGCGGCCTGGCCGGCCGCTTTCCGCCTCCGCCCTGGCGAAACTCCCATCCGGCCCACGGCGGCGGACTTCCCGGAACCGATTCCTCGACCCACGGCGTGCAGGCGCCGCACCACCATGACACCGACATCCCAAGCCAAGATCCACATCGAGCGGATGATGCACCGCAGCAGTATCGCGGTGGCCGGCGAATCCGCCGCCAGCTACGCGCTGGTCAAGCTCATCCCGGCCGGCGGCGGCGGCACAGGCCCCCTGGCCGTCAACCTCGCCCTCGTCCTCGACGTCAGCGGCTCCATGTACGAGGAAGACGGCACCGGCGTCAGCCGACTCCGCCGCATCCAGGAGGCCGCCGCGTCCGCCATCCAGAAGCTCAAGCCCAGCGACACCCTCGCCATCGTCGCCTTCGCCCACAACTGCCAGGTCGTCCTGCCGCCCACGCCGCATCTCCGAGAAGGCCAAGATCGAGGACGTCATCCACAAGGTCGACATGTTCGACGTCGATCCGGGCGGCACCGCCATGGACGAGGGCATCCGCGCCGGCATGGCCGAGGTCGAGAAGACCCTCGGCGGCGGGCCGGCTGTCGCAGCTGATCGTGCTGACCGACGGCGAGACCTCCGGCGAGCAGAACTGCCGCCAGCTGGCCAAGGAAGCGGCCACAAAGAAGATCCGCTTTAACATCATCGGCGTCGGCACCGAATGGAACCAGAGCCTCATCAAGGACCTGGCCAAGCTGGCCGAGGGCGACTGGGGCTACATCGACGTCAACGACGTCAGCGCCGCCGAGCGCGTCTTCGCCCAGGAGTTCGCCGCCCTGGCCGCGGCCGGCTTCCTCAACGTCGAGATGCACCTGCGCGTCAAGAAGGACGTGAAGGTCAAGCGCGTCCGCATGGTCGTGCCGGAGATCAAGGAACTGACGCTGGCCGAGCCGGAGGAGCGGCATCTGGTCGCCAACTCGGCACGCTGGAACGCGACAAGCCGACGCGCTACATCTCGACCTGAGCCTGCCCAAGCGGCCCGACGGCAAGTTCAGCATCGCCGACATCGAGGTCACCTTCGACCCCGGCACCGGCAAGCGCGAGACGACGGGGCAGGTGCCGCTGGAGATGACCTACACCTCGGCGGGCCACGGCTACATCAACGCCGAGGTGGCCAAGCACATCGACGAGGTGCAGATCTTCGAGCTGAACAAGAACCTGCAGCAGGCCATCGCCACGAACAACACGGAAGAAGTGAAGCGGGTGGCCCAGAGCATCGAGAAGAAGGGCGAGGTCATGGGGCCGCGGGCCGCCAAGAAGACGATGCTGGCCAAGCAGGTGCTGCAGGAACTGAACGTCGGCGGCCGCGTCTCCAAGAAGACGCAGCTGGCCGTGGACGACGCCGCCCGCGCCGCCGACGAGGCGCCGATGGCGTGAGGCCGGCGCGTGGAAAAGACATGATCGCTCTCCGGGCCGGACGCACGGCGAGGCCCGGCCCTGATCACTTCGGAAAAGCTGAGGTTTTCATCATGGTGCAGTGTCCGTTTTGCCATTACAACAACGAAGACGGGGCGCTGTTCTGCGAACAGTGCAAGTCGGACCTGGCCGGCGTGGCGGTGGCCGTCGAGGCCGGTGGCCGTCGAGGCCGAGCCGATGATGGCCGAGGCCATGCCCGTCGAGGCGATTCCGATGGAGGCGATGCCGGTGGAGGCCATGCCGATGGAAGCGACTGCCGATCGAGGCCGAGCCATATGAGGCGGTCCCCCTGGCGGCCGAGCCGCTGCCGGCCGAGCCGGTCGCGCTGGAGGCGGCCCCCGTGGAGGCCGCGCCCGTCGCGCCGCCGCCGCCGCCGGTCGCCGCCGCCGCCGCCGCCTCCCGCCGGTCGCCGCCGCCGCCTCGCGGCCGCCGCCGCCGCCACTCCGGCCGCCGCCGCCGCCGGTCCGCCGCGCCGGCCGCCGCCGTCGCGGCCGGCCTTCCGCCGGGCGCCCAGCCCAAGCTGCTCGTTCTGCGCGGCCAGAAGCCCAATGCCGAATACCCCCTCTTCGAAGGGCCGAATTTCGTCGGCCGGGCCGACGAGAAGCCGGTGGACATCGATCTGGAAGACCAGGAGCCGCCGGATCGCGTCTGGAGTTCGCGGCAGCACGCCTGCATCAACTTCGAGGACGGCGAGCTGTCCATCGAAGACCTCAACAGCTCCAACGGCACCTTCGTCAACCGGGCGCGCATCTACCCCGGCACGAAAAAGCCGCTGACGTCAACGACGTGATTCAGATCGGCAACGTCCAGCTGAAGGTGGTCGTCTGAGGCCGGCGAGCCGGTTAGCGCGAGCGCCGGAGATGGATGTCCGCGATGAGCTCGATGCTCCGGTCGCTAACGCTCCCGGCTCGCCGGATCGCCCGTTGAACATCGGCTCACGCGCTGTCATAATCAAGGAAATCCCGTCCCCTCGATCGTCGCACGGCGCCTGCCGGGCCGCCAAAGACCGGGACCGCGCGTCCCGGTAGGATGAAGACATGGTTCAGACGTGCAGCAAGTGTTCGCGCGCCAACCCGCCGACGCCGTTTACTGCTACTACGACGGCTTCGTGCTGGGCGGCCATTCCCGCAACGGCGGCCCCGTCGCAGTCGGCGCCCAGTCGTTCGCCAGCCCCTTCGTGTTCCCCACGCGGCAAGACCTGCCGCAACTTCAACGAACTGGCCCTGGCCTGTCAGGACGACTGGACCGCGGCCCGCGACCTGCTGCAACAGGGCTATCTCGAAACCTTCCTCGGCGGCCTCGGCCGCATCGATCTGGTCATGGCCGCCAAGGAGGCGGCCAAGTTCCCCGACCGCGACCGCGGCCTCGATCAGTTCCTGACCAAGCTGCCCAGCGACGTGCTCGACGCGCCGAAGCTCGCGTGGAGACGCAGGAGATCAACCTCGGCGTCCTCCACCGTCGGCGACGAGGGCCGGCAGTTCGACCTGCACCTGGAAAACCAGGGCATGCGGCTGCTGTACGGCTCCGTCACCTGCGCCGACGGCCTCTGGCTGACGCTTCGGCGACGCCCCCGGCGCGACGGAAAGCACTTCCAGTTCGGCCACGATCTGACGCTGCCGGTGCACGTCGTCGGCGACCGGCTGCGGGCCGGCAACAAGCCGCTCGAGGCCCACCTGGCGATCGAGACCAACGGCGGCACGTCCACGGTGATCGTCCGGGCCGAGGTGCCGGTCAAGCCGTTCCCGGCCGGCGTGCTCGGCGGCGCCAAGAGCCCGCGGCAGGTGGCCGAGAAGGCCAAGGCCAACCCCAAGGAGGCGGCGGCCCTGTTCGAGAGCGGCGAGGTGGCCGCGTGGTACAAGGCCAACGGCTGGACCTACCCGGTGCAGGGGCCGGCCGCGTCCGGCCTGGCCGCCGTGCAGCAGTTCTTCGAGGCGCTGGGCCTGACGCCGGCCCCGAAGGTCGAGATCAGCGTCAAGTCGATCGCCCTGACCGGCAACCCCGGCGAGCCGCTGCGCTACGTCATCGAAGTCAAGACGGAGGAGAAAAAGCCGATCTACGCCCACGGCACCAGCAATCAGCCGTGGCTGGAAGTCGGCCGCGCCAAGCTCAACGGCCGCATCGCCACCGTGCCGATTTCGGTGCCGTCCGTGCCCAACAAGCCGGGCCAGACGCTCGGCGCCAGCGTCACGGTGCAGTCCAACGGCAACCAGCGCTTCGTCGTGCCCGTGACGCTCGACGTGGCCGGGGGCAACGCCTTCGACTTCGACGAGCCGGCGCCGGCCGCCGCGCCCGAAGCCGCGAAGATGGTGGAGGCCGCCGCGGCCGCCCGGCCCGCGACGCCGCCGCCGATCCGGATCGCCCCGTCCTGCGCCCGTCGCGGTCGCGCTACCGCAAGGGGCCGTCCACGCGCTCTGGGTCCACCTGGTCCCGGCGGCCCTGCTGGCGCTGGCCCTGCTGATCGTGGTGGTCGGCGATCTGCTAATGGGCCAAGGCGCCACGGCCAGCGCGGGCGTGGACCACGACCGCGACTTGTCCGGCCAGAACCCGGACGTCTGGACGTACAACGTCAAGGACCCCAAGCCGAACTGGGCCTTCAGTTCAGCGACAACGCCCGCTTCGGCCTGCAGATGATCGGCGTCAAGGACCCGCGGCCGGAACAAGGACAAGAACAAGCAGCTGACCTTCGACGAGCAGGGCCGCACCAACAACACCATCGTCAAGATCAGCGGCTTCGAATACCCCTTCGGCGAGCAGACGCCCGACGACCGCTTCGTCGGCAGGCCACTGACGCCGCTGCCGAACGATCGGCACGGCTACACCACCACCATGGACTTCACCGCAGCGAGAAGGTGCGGGTCAAGCAGCACGTCGAGATCGTGCCCGGCGAATCGGGATTCTGGACACCTGCCTGGTCTGGTATCACGTCGAGAACTACGGCGACGTTCCGCAGAAGGTCGGCCTCCGCTTCATGCTCGACACCTTCATCGGCGCCAACGACGGCGTGCCGTTCACGGCGCCCGGCGTCAAGGGCTTCATCGACACCAGCCGGGACTTCAAGGGCGGCAAGATTCCGCCGTACCTCGAGGCGGTGGAGAACCCCGACGACGCCAAGGACCCCGGCACGGTCGCGCGCTGGGCTGAAGAAATCCGGCTGCCGGGCGTGCAACTGGAAGAGCCGATGAAGTGAAGATCTGCCGTTTCCCGGCGACCAGGACGCAATGGGACTCGCCCGAGCCGTTGCGGTCGATCCAGGAGCCGCCGCCCGATTCGTGCGGTGTTCATCTACTGGCGTTACGACGACATGAAGCCGAAAAACGCGCGCAACATGGCCTTCACCTACGGCCTGGGCCAGCTGACATCGGCACGGGCGGCAACGGCGCCTGGCGCTCAGCACACCGGCAGCGTGCCGCCGGAGGCGGATTTCTACGTGACGGCCTACGTCGACAACGCCAACAAGGGCGACGAGGTCGAGCTGATCCTGCCCGAGGGGTCTGACCCTGGCGGCGGGCGAGACGCCAAGAAGACGGTGGAGGAGGGCGGCAAGCGCGTATCGGTGTTCTGGAAGGTCGACGCCGGCAAGGCCGGCGTCTACATGATCGAGGCGACGTCCGGCGGGGCCAAGACGAAGCCGACGATGTGGCGGTCAAGATACGAGTATCTTCGGTTGAATTCCGAGCCCGGAGCGCGCGGCGACGGATGAGGTCCAAATCCTCGCTCGCGCTTCGGGTTAGCGAGAGATAGGAAAAGGGCGGGAAGCGACACATGTCGTTCAAGTTGTTCATCTACTACTGTGCCCTGTGCGGCGGTTGGGCGGCGTTCCTGGCCTGGGCCCTGGTGCAGGGGCTGGGCATCCGCACCGTGGAGCCGGCTTCCTCGCGCGTGGCGCTCGTCGGCGGCTCCTCGGCCTGTTCGTGGCCGCGCGTCGGCTTGGTGGACGCCTTGCTCAACTCCGTCGGATTCCAGCGCTTCGTCCGCGTCGTTCTGCCTGGGCGTCGGCTGGTTCGGCGGCCTGCTCGGCGGCCTGATCGGCGAAGGTTCTACGACCACGTCAGCCATGCCTTTTGCTATCATCGGCTGGATCCTGGTCGGACGGTCTCATCGGCGCTTCGATCGGCGTCTTCGATCTGCTGCATGCGGCGGTGCCAAGCGGGACATGCGCACGGCCGCTGAAGAAGACGCTCAACGGCGTCTACGGCGGCCTCCTGGGCGGCTTCCTCGGCGGCCTGCTGTTCGGTCTGTTGTTCGGGATCGCAACTCCTGCCGCGCAGCGATCTTGGCGATCGGCCTGGTCATCCTGGGCATGTGCATCGGCCTGCTGATCGGCCTGGCCCAGGTGATCCTCAAGGAGGCGTGGCTCAAGGTCGAGGCAGGGTTTCCGGGCCGGCCGCGAACTGATGCTGACCAAGGACGAGACGACCATCGGCCGGGCCGAGTCGTGCGACCTCGGCCTGTTCGGCGACAACACCGTCGAGAAGTTGCACGCCCGCATCCTGCTCAAGAACAACCGTTACGTGCTGGCCGACGCCGAGACGCCCGCCGGCACGTTCCTCAACGACAAGCCGGTCGGCAAGCCGACGCCGCTGCGCGACGGCGACCCGATCCGGGTGGGCAACAGTGTCCTGCGCTTCGGCGAGCGGGCAAGAGATAGAAAATGTTGGCGAGCCGGAGCGTAAGCGACCGGAGGCGTGGCGTAAGCACGACAGGATCTCCGGTCGCTTACGCTCAAGGCTAGCACCGCAATCAGACGGAACCGACCATGCCGCAAGTGATTCGCTGCCCGAATTGCAGCAACGCGATGCAGGTGCCGACAACTCGGCCGGCAAGCAATTCCGCTGTCCCGTGCCAGAAGCCGTTCACGGTCGCCGGCGGCCGCCGGCCAGCCGCCGCGGCCGTCGGCGGCCGGCGGCGGCTCGGCGCCGCGCGCCCTCGGGCGGCAGCGCGTCGCTCGGCAACTCAACCTGCCGCCGGCCCCGCGCCGGCCGCGGCCCAGCCGCCGGCGCCGCCGCGTCCACGACGCCGACCAAGTGCCCGGCCTGCGGCAGCCGCTGCTGCCCGGCGCCATCGCCTGCATGGATTGCGGCTTCCTGCTCCAGGCGGACGGCGGCCGCCGCCGAGGCCGAAGGGCCGGCGCCGAACATCTGCCCCAACCCGGCCTGCGGCGTCGCCAACCCGCCCGGCGAACGCAACTGCCAGCGCTGCGGCACGCCGCTGCCCACCGCCCCCGGCACCCTGCTGCACGGCCGCTACCGGATCGAAAAGCTCCTCGCGATGGGCGGCTTCGGCGCCGTCTACCTGGCCAGCGACACCAAGGACGGCAACCGGCCGGTCGCCATCAAGGACATGATCTGCGCCGACCCGCAGGAGTTCGCCATCCGCCTGAACTTCTTCCGCCGCGAGGCCGAGATCCTCCGCTCGCTGGAGACCGTCCCCATCGTGCCGCGCGTCTTCGACCTGATCGAGCAGGGCCAGTCGGCCCACCTGGTCCTGGAGTTCATCCGCGGCCAGGACCTGCTCAAGATCATGGAGGCGCAACGACAACAAGCCGTTCCCGCTCGATCAGGTCATCGAGTGGGGCAAGAGCATCTGCGACGTGCTGACGCACATGCACACGCAGTCGCCGCCGCTGATCCACCGCGATCTGAAGCCGGACAACATCATGCTGCTGGAGGACCAGCGCTCGATCAAGATGATCGACTTCGGCACGGCCCGCGACCTGGGCCGGACGGTCAAGGAGAAGATGGCGGCCAAGACGCGCGTCTACACCGAAGGCTACGCGCCGCCGGAGCAGATCGTCGGCAAGCCGGAGCCGCGCAGCGACCTGTTCGCCCTGGCCGGGACGCTGTATCACCTGGCGACCGGCAAGGCGCCGGAGGGCTTCTACACCGCCAAGGAGCTGGAGACGCAGCTGAGCGACCCGCACAGCCCGCTGCCGGCCGAGCAGCGCTGGTTCTTCGAGCTGATCAAGATCAACCTGGCCGAGGACGTCAACGACCGCTATTTCTCGGCCCGGGAGATCAAGGCCGACCTGGAAAAGCGCCAGGTGACGCAAGGAGTCGCCTGCCCGAAGTGCCAGCACGCCAACAAGGTGCGCGAGCCGTACTGCGCCAAGTGCGCCGAGCCGCTGACCGACCCGACGCCGCCCTGCTACCACTGCGGCAAGAACAACCGCATGGGCAGCCGCTGCTGCATCCACTGCGGCAATCGTCTTCGTTGACTGGTGAGCATTTGCGTCCCGACTTGTGGGCGGACGGGTCGCGGGTTCGGCGGATGACTCGGAGACCTCCCACTCCGACCCTCGACCCACAAGGCTGACGCGGCAGACGGCCGGCCCGCCTGAATGGCATGGTCCATCCCGTGAACCCGACTGACGAAGCCGCCGCGGACGAACTGCTGCCCACCTGGGACGTGCAACCTCCCGCCCGCGCCGCCGACCGCGATCCCCCTGGCCGAGCCGGTCGCCGGCGAGGCGCGCCGATGGCCGTCCCCGTGGCGGAGTCGCCGAGGCCGCGCCGGCCGCCGAACCCGCCGAGGCGCCGCCGCCGCGCCCGCCGCCGCCGTCGCGGCGATCCCCTGCCCGGTCTGCCAGTCGCCGCACGTCGGCAAGGACCCGTACTGTGCCGACTGCGGCTATTATTTCTCGCGCGGACGAGCTGGCCGCCGCCGGCTCCGGCGGTCCGCCGCGCCCGCCGCGCCGCGCCGCGCCGGCCGTCCGCCTGCAAGACCGCTTCGAGGTCGGCGAGCAAGGTCAGCGAACGGCAGGGCGTGCAGCGCTATCCGCGGCCTCGACCACGCGCGACGCCGCCGGCCCCGGTCGTCGATCGTCCGCCAGCCGCTGCCGCCGTCGGCCGAAGCCGTCGAGCCGGAGTCGGCCGAGGCCGCCGACGCGACTTCGCCGACGGCGACGGCGAGGAGGACATCCTGCCGGGCTTCGACGAGCTTCCCGGCCGCCGCCGCCGGTCACACGGAGATCCTGCCGGCCCGGCCGGCCTGGCCGAGCGTCGCCTGGGAGCAGAGCCTGCTCCAGGCGCCGGAACACCCCGCGCTGCCGCGCGTCGTCGCCTCCTTCGTCGAAGACAACTTCGAGTATCTGGTCGAGGAAGTCCCGCCGGGCCGCCGCTGTGGGACGCCTGGGACGATCCGGAGGCCGACGCCGAGCAGCGCTTCGGCTGGCTGGCGCAGATCGCCGAGGTGCTGCACTGCCTGCACCAGGCAGGACGTCATCCTCGAAGGCGCTGCGGCCGGACATCGTCGTCGTCTCGCCGGACGGCCAGGCGCGGCTGACCGACCTGTCGCGACCTGCTGCCGTTGCCGCTGCCGCCGGACGCCCCGGTGCGCGGCACGCTGTACACCGCGCCGGAGCTGACGGCCGGCCACGGCCAGGCCGACGCCCGCGCCGACCTGTACAGCTTCGGCGCCATGCTCTACGCCCTGCACGTCGGCCGCGAGCTGAACGAGATGGACTTCGATCCGGCCCGGCAACCCCAAGCCGTTCATCCCGCGCTTCCCCGACATTCATCCGGCGTTCGGCCGGCTGATGACCAAGACGTTCCGCAAGTGAGTCGGACGGCCGCTTCCCCACCGACGAGGCCGGCAAGGAGGACCCCACCGGCTTCACCGAGCTGATCCGCACGCTGAACGTGCTGCGGCCGCACCTTCGACAACGTGCGCCTGGAGATCGCCGCCTGGACGACGACCGGCATGGTGCGCACCGGCAACGAGGACGCCTTCGCCCTGCTGCACGCCTGCGAATCGCGGCAGGACGACCTGGGCGAGTCGGCGCTGATCCTGCTGTGCGACGGCATGGGCGGCTACGAGGCCGGCGAGGTGGCCGCCGCCCTGGCCATCCAGGTGCTGCGGAAATACCTGCGGCAGCAGAAGCCGTTCGCGGCGCTGGCCGGCGCGTCGGCCTTCCCGGCCGACGCGCTGACGCCGGGCGGCCGACCCGAGGGCCACGCCGCGCCGCCGCTGGACGTGGAGGGCGCCAAGAAGCTGCTCAAGAACGCCCTGAAGGAAGCGAACAAGGCAGGTCTTCACGGCCTCGCGGGCGCCCGGGTCGAAGCGCCGCGGCATGGGCTGCACGGCCGAGGCCGTCTACGTCGACGGCCGCAACGTCGTCGTCGGCCACGTCGGCGACAGCCGCACCTATCATCTGCACGAGGGCCGGCTGATCCAGCTGACGCGCGACCAAACGCTGGTCAACCGGCTGGTCGAGCTGGGCACGCTGACGGCGGAGGAGGCGGAGACGCACCCGCGCCGCAACGAACTGCAGCAGGCCATCGGCGGCCAGCCCGACGTGGAGCCGGGCGTGTATCACGGCGTCCTGAAGCCGGGCGACTGGGTGGTGGTCTGCTCCGACGGCCTGACGAACCACGTCAACGCGGCCGACCTGCAGCAGATGCTGCAGTCGGAGGCGGCGTCGGCGGAGATGGCGGCGCGGCGGCTGGTGAACCTGGCCAACATCCAGGGGGCGACGGATAACGCGACGGTCGTGGTGGTCCGGCTGACGTGACGGCTCGACTGGCCCAAAGCGCCCACGATCATGGCGTCATCCGAACCACCGTCGAGCCGCGCCGACGCCCGATGGTTGCGGGCCGGACTGGCCTTCGTCTGGCTGGCGACCGGCCTGGGCGTCCTGCACCCTTACTACCGTCAACTCGGGGCCGCGTTTCTGTCGCCGCTCGGCCTGCCGCCGTGGGTGATGGTCGTCACCTGCGCCGGCGAAACCCTCCTCGGTCTGCGCGTCTTGCTCGGTCGGATGGACGGGTGGCTGGCCTTGCTTCAAGGCGTACTCATCCTTGGATTCTCCGCGATCCTCACGGCCACGCATCCGGAGCTATGGCTGCACCCGCTCGGCCTTCTGACCAAAAACCTGCCGCTGCTGGCCGTTATCGTGGTCCTCTGGCGGCTGGACCGTCGGGGCTGGGACGCCCTCGGCGAATGGACGCTCCTAGGCGGCATGGCCGTGATCTGGCTGACCGACGGCCTCGCGGCGTTGTTCTTGTATGGGCTGCCGTTGCCGGAGCTGGCGCGGCTCCAGGCGTTTGTCCCCTTCGACGCCGCGACCGGCCTGCGCCTGCTGGGCGCCCTGTCGATGTCCTCCGGCGTCGCCGTACTGGCGCTTCGCGGCCGGCTCCGGCGCATCGTGCTGCTGATCCAAATCGCGATCCTGGCGGCCGTTCCCCTCATCGCAACCTTCGCCGATCCGCTTTTATGGGTACACCCGTTCGGGCCGCTGACGAAAAATGCGCCGCTGCTCGTCGGGACGTGGATCGCCTTCCGCGGCGTCCGTCCGGCGCCCCCAAAGGATTCCGCGAATGACGCTCGCTGATTAACCTTGGCGTCCGGCTCCTCTTGGCCGCGACAAGGCGGTTTGATTTAATGGGATCGGATCGGAATCGGAATCACTGGGGGAGGTACGGGACATGGCAAGACGGGGAAGCCATGACCGAAGCGCCGCGTTCGGCCGTCGTCCTGCTCAGCGGCGGCCTCGATTCCGCCGTGGCCCTGGCCGCCGCCCGCACCGACGGCTTCCGCTGCCACGCCCTCACCGTGGCCTACGGCCAGCGGCACGCCGTCGAACTCGACGCCGCCCGCCGCGTCGCCGACGCCCTGGGGGCCGTCGAACACCGCGTCTTCCCCCTCGACCTCCGCGCCTTCGGCGGCTCCGCCCTCACCGCCGACATCGACGTGCCGCGCGACCGCTCCGCCGAAGAGATGACTTCCGGCATCCCGGTCACCTACGTCCCGGCCCGCAACACCCTTTTCCTGTCGCTGGCCCTGGCCTGGGCGGAGACGCTCGGCGCCTTCGACCTGTATATCGGAGTCAACGCCGTCGATTACTCCGGATATCCGGATTGCCGGCCGGAGTTCGCCCGCGCCTTCGAGCAGCTGGCCAACCTCGCCACCAGGGCCGGCGTCGAGAACAAGGGGCGCTTCCACGTCCACACGCCGCTCGTCCACCTGTCCAAGGCGGAAATCATCCGCCTCGGCCGGGCGC
Source organism: uncultured Planctomycetaceae bacterium (assembly GCA_963813925.1). GTDB lineage: Bacteria > Planctomycetota > Planctomycetia > Gemmatales > Gemmataceae > UBA4732. Next base: position 802,024 of record CAWFBG010000009.1, on the reverse strand, counting down.
TCGGCGTCGAGTTCGCGCTGACGCACAGCTGCTACGACCCCGCCGCCGACGGGGCCGCCTGCGGCCGCTGCGACTCCTGCCGCATCCGCCGCGACGGCTTCGCCGCCGCCGGCGTCCCCGACCCGACGCGTTATGCGGCCGGCCCCGGCGAGCGGCCGGCGTGAGCCGGCTGTGCGTCATTTCTTTCGCGGCGCTAGGCGATACCGGCCGGCTCACGCCGGCCGCTCGCCCGCCCCCTTCACCTGCCGCCCTTCGTCCGGACCAGCGGAAACCGTCCGCCGGCCGGACTCGGCTTCACCTGCCCGATCTTCAATCTCGGCGACTTCAGATAGGGATTATAGAGTGGATCGCCGACCAGGACCGTCATCCAGCTGGCGAACATCTCCGTCCGCCAGTAGGTCTCCACCAGCGTGTAGTCGCCGGTGACGAGCGTGCCGAAGAACTCTTCCGGCTTGGGGAAGCCGATGGTGTACGGCTCGCCGACCGGCCCCAGCGTGGCCGCCGCCCCGTGCTCCAGCAGGTTTTTGCACCACAGCTTCGATTTCGGGTCGCGCAGCGACACCGCCTCCGAACTGGCGAGGTGCCAGGCCACGGCGCCGGGGACGAACTTGCAACAGTCCACGTAGTTGGCCAGCGAGTACCAGCCGCAGTAGAGGGCGCAGTCGGGGCACGACCCCGGAGCGAACAGCTCCGGCTTGTCGTCGAGCGTCACCGACATCTTGCCTTCCTTCTCCAGCAACCGCGCCGCCTCGCGCATCGACTCGTCGTAGCCCCCGTAGCCGAAACCGGGGTCGGCGGCCGGGTTGTAGCCGATGCCGCGGGCGTCCACGTAGACCTTGCCCTCCAGCCCTTTGGCCTCGGTCTCCACCGACTGGTCGATGATCCGCTTGATGAGGTCCACGCTCGGCCCGTCGAGCCGGCAGGTCATCAGCATCGGCGGCTTGTCCTTGCGCGCCTCCTCCGGGACCTGGAAATACAGCAAATTCAGCTGCCAGCGGCGTAGGTCGTAATCGTCGCGCCACAGCAGGGCCAGTTCGCTGTCCACGGCCGCGGTGCTCTCATCGTAGGAGAGGAATTTCCTCCGGCTTTCCAGCGGCCGAATCTGATTTTCGACGCCGGCGCGGTCCTTGCGGCGGGCGGCGAGGTCGTCGGCCGCCTGGCCCTTCGGCTCTTCCTTGACCTTGGCCTCCAAACCCTTGATCGCCTCGTCCAATTCCTTGCGCTTCTTCTCCAGAGGCTCCAGCTCCTTTTTCACCTTTTCCAACTCGGCCTTTTCGTCGGCGTTTGGCTCCTTCGGCCCGACGCGAAGCGGGACGCCGTAAACCGTGAGAAGAACCTTTACTTTATCCCGCTTGTCCTTGAGTTGGGAGCGCAGGGGGCCGGCCAGCCTGGCGTCGTAGTCGGCCCGGCCGATGTCTTCGCCGGCCGGCAGGTCGAGGGCGACGACATGGTCCTTGGGCACGCCGCGTTTGGCGCAGTAGTAGTCGGCGACGGACTGCGATTCGGGCACGTTCTTGTTGACGAGGATGTAGACGTCCTGCGGCCCCAGGGCGAGGACGGCGGGCGCCGCCGTGGCCCACAGGAACAGGACGGCTGCGGCGCGACGGGAAATCATGAGGGGAGTGCTCCGGGCGACGGCGGCGGGAACGGGTTCGCGTGGGGCGTCCACGCGACCCCGGAACGGTGGGCCGAACGGCGATTACTTAATCAAGCGAATCGAGATCGGGAATTCATAGTATTCGCCGTTGTTGGCTTTCACCGCGCCCAGGATTTCCATCACGAGCGCGTAGCCGCCGATGGCCATTAGCAAAGGCGCCATGATGAGCGTGCCGATCCCGAAGGTGAGGAAGACCACCGGCACGGCCACGACGCTAAAGCAGAGGCTCACGATGGCCATCGTGATCATGAAGTTGACCATCTCTTTGCCGTGGTGGTCGATGAACTTCGACTCGTCGCGCTTCACCAGCCACAGGATCAGCGGCCCGGCGAACGCCAACGGCCCGATGAAAAAGCCCAGTAAGAGGGCGGAAAGGTAGATGAACATCGCCATCATCTTCTCGTCCTTCGTCGGCGCGCCGCCGCGCCGCTTCTTTTTGTTCTTGCGGATGCGGCGGGAGACGTCGGCGTAATCGTCGTCGTCGGCCGCCACCCTCTCGTCGAGTTCCGCCTCCTCAACGTCCTCGTCGTCGTCCACTTCCGGCAGCTCGTCGAGTTCCTCCGCCGGCTCGGCCGGTTCCACGTCGTCTTCTTCTTCGTAATCCGTAGGCGCCGGCGGCGGCGCGATGCGGGCGGGCGGCAATTCCATTCGGGGCATGGTCGCCAGGGCCGTCGGGGCCGGCTGCCGGATCAGCACCGGCTTGGTACAGCGCGGGCACTTGATGGTCTTGCCGACCAGCGCCTCGTTCGCCTTCAACTTGGCGTCGCAGCCCGGACAGGAAAGTGTGAACGGCATGATGATGTACCTCGCACCACGACGGACGAGAGATCCCCTGACAACATAGACGTAAACGATGCGGTCATCGACCGCGACCTATTTCACCAACTCCCGCGCACCGCCTCCAACATGGCGGCCGCCTCCTGGCGCGTCGTCTCGCCGCGCGAGGCGCCGCGCATCATGCTGGCCAACTCCTCCAAACGCTCTCCCTCTTGGAGCGAATGAATCTGCGTGAGCGTGCGGCCGCCGCGGCGCGTCTTGCGGATCGTCCAGTGCCAGCGGGCGTAGCTGGCCACCTGCGGCAAATGCGTCACGCACACCACCTGATGCGTCCGGCCCAGCGCCGCCAACTTCTGCCCGATCACGTCGCCCAGTCGGCCGCCGACGTTGGCGTCGATCTCGTCGAAAACCAAGGCGCCGATGCGGTCACAGCCGGCCAGCACCGTCTTGATCGCCAGCATCGTCCGCGACAGCTCGCCGCCGGACGCCACCTTCCGCAACGGCCTCGCCGGTTCGCCGGGGTTGGCCGCCAGCGTTAGCTCCAGTTGCTCGGCGCCCCAGGCGTGGATCTCCGACGCCGTCGGGTCGTCGCCCATGGGCAGCGGTTCCAGCACGGACTCCAACCGCGCCTCCGCCATTCCAAGATCGGCTAACTCCTTTTGAGTCGCCGCGGCCAGGCGCTTTGCCGCCTTCTTCCGATGCTTGCTCAACTCGGCGGCCGCCGACTTCAGCTTCGCGTACTCCGCCGCCAACTCCGTCTGAATGCCGCCCAGGTCGTCCTCGTCTTTTTGCAGGCGCGTCTCCTGTTCGTCGAGGCCAACGCGGTAGACGATCAGGTCATCGACGCCCCGCCGGTATTTCGTTTCCAGCCGCTTCAGGAACTGCAAGCGCTGTTCGACTTCTTCGAGCTTTTCCGGGTCGGCCTCCCAGTGTTGCGCCAGCTTCCGCAGCGTCCGAGTCACGTCCTGCACTTCGGCCTGCGTTTCCTCCAGGCGGCGCACCACCTCTTCCAATCCGGGGTCAAGGGCGGCCCACGACTGCGCCTCGCGGTGCAGCCGGCCCAGGCGCTCCACCACGGAGCCTTCTTCGTCGTAGAGCTGCGCCGCGGCCTGTTCGGCAAACGTTTGCAGGTTTTGGGCGTGGGCCAGGCGTTCGCGTTCGCGGGCCTTCTCGGCGAGTTCGCCCGGCCCCAGCGCGGCCTGGTCGAGTTCCTCGCGCTCGAAGCGGATCAGGGCCAGTTCGCGCTGCCGCTGCTGCCGGGCGGCCGACAGGGCGGCGAAGCGGCGACGGAGTTCGCGCACCTTCTCGGCCTGTTGCAGATACGCTTGCCGTGGGCCGTCCAGTCCGCCGAAAGCATCCAGTAATTGTAGCTGATACGCCGGCCGCAGCAACGATTCATTTTCGCGTTGGCCGTGAACGTCCACCAGCAGACCGCCGACCTGGCGCAGCGTGGACACCACGGCCGGCTGATCGTTGACGTAGGCGTGGCTGCGGCCGGCCCGCGTCAGCCGCCGCGTCAGGATGACCTCGTTCTCTTCCAGCGGGAAGCTCAGCGCCGCCTCGACCTCGCGGCGCAGTTCCGGCGTTTCCAGTTCGAAACGGCCGGTGACGCGCAGTTCGTCGGCCCCCGTCCGGAGCAGGTCGGCCGAGCCGCGTTCGCCGAGCAACAGGCCGAGCGCCCCCAGCAGCAGCGATTTGCCGGCCCCCGTTTCGCCCGTCCAGGCGCAGAAGCCGGCTTGCAGTTCGACGCGCACGTCCTCGATCAGCGCCAGGTTCTGCACGGACAGTTCGCGGAGCATAAGCGTCGATCGCTTCGGGGTCGCGGTCGCCGGCCGCAAGTTGGGTTATTGTAACGGGAATCGGATGAGGTGGGAAGCGCCGGCCGGGCACAGAGAGGTCGCTGATGCGTCACCCATACACCTGAGGGCGGAGTCATGGACGACTTGAAAGCGTCTGCCGATGCGTTGCCGCCCTGACGTCTCGACCGTCGCCCTGAGGCGCCCTCGCCGGATCGCCGCTTATCTTCACTCCCCATTCCCCCCTCGTACAACGGATACAAGACCCTCTCCCGTTTGACACGAAAGGAACCGACGGCATGGCCCTCAACCCTCCTTTGAACCGCAAGCTCCGAATGGGCCTGATCGGCGGCGGCCAAGGCTCCTTCATCGGCCGCGTCCACAGCACCGCCGCCGTCCTGGACCACCGCGCCGCCCTCGTCGCCGGCGCCCTGTCGGCCGACCCCGCCAAGGCCAAGGCCTCCGCCCCCGACTACGGAATCGCCCCCGAACGCGCCTACGGCTCCTACAAGGAAATGGTCGAGGCCGAAAAGAAACTCCCCGAGGGCGAGCGCATCGACTTCGTTTCCGTGGCCACGCCGAATAATACGCATTTTGAGATCGCCAAAGCCTTCGCCGAGGCCGGCTTCAACGTCATGTGCGACAAGCCGTTGACCTTCGACCTGGCCCAGGCCGAGGAGTTGGCGAAGGTCGTGCGGAAGACCGGCGTCGTCTTCGGCGTCACCCACAATTACACCGGCTATCCGCTGGTGCGCCAGGCCCGCGACATGGTCCACGGCGGGGAGTTGGGCGAGATCAAGGCGGTGCGCGCCTGCTACATCCAGGGCTGGCTCTGCACGCGCCAGGAGCGCGGCGGCCAGCTGGAGAAGCAGGCCAGCTGGCGCACCGACCCGAAGAAGTCCGGGGCGGCCGGCTGTTTCGGCGACATCGGCACCCACGCCTACAACCTCGGCCGCTTCATCACCGGCCTGCTGCCCGACAGGGTGTCGTGTCACTTCGAGACCTACGTGCCGGGCCGCGAGCTGGAAGACTACGGCGCGGCCGTCATCAAGTACGCGAACCACGCCCTCGGCACGGTCACGGCGTCGCAGATCTCTCATGGGCGCGAAAACGACTTGTGGATCGAGGTGGACGGAACGAAGGGGTCGCTGGAATGGCATCAGGAGGAGCCGAACAAGATGGTGGTGCGCCACGGCGGCAAGCCGCACCAGATCTACACGCGCGATCCGGTCGCGGGCTACCTGACGCCGTCGGCCCAGGGGTCGTGCCGACTGCCGGGCGGCCACCCGGAGGCGTTCTTCGAGGCGTTCGCCAACGTCTACAACGCCGCCTTCGACGACATGGCCAAGCGCTGCGCCGGCCAGAAGTTCGACGCCGCCCACAGTCTCTACCCCAACGTCCAGGACGGCGTGGACGGCATGAACTTCATCACGCAATGCGTGGCCAGCGCGGCCAAGGACGGAGAGTGGCAGTCGCTGAAACATGCGGGGCAGCGAGAGTAAAAAATACCAGCCGCGAGCGCCAGCGAGCGGGTTAAGCGAAACCCGCTCGCTGGCGCTCGCGGCTGGTAACGGATAAATGGAACGAACACCCAAGGGAGACAATCTATGCTGCATCAGATCCGCACGGCGGTCGTCGGCGCCGGCTTCATCGGCCCCGTCCACGTCGAGGCGCTGCGGCGGCTCGGCGTGACCATCACCGGCATCCTCGGCGTCGATGACAGGGAATCGACCTCGGCCCAGCAGAAACTCGGTCTGCCTCGCGCCTACAAGAGCATCGACGAGGCGCTGGGCGACAAGGAGGTCCACGCCGTCCATTTGGCGGTCCCCAATGTCCTGCATTACTCCCTCGCCAAGAAGGCGCTGCTGGCTGGCAAGCACGTCCTGTGCGAGAAGCCGCTGGCGATGAACTCGAAGGAATCGGCCGAGTTGGTGGAACTGGCGAAGGGCAAGAAAGTGGCGGCGGCCGTCTGCTACAACGTGCGCTTCTACCCGCTCAACCTCGAAGCCTACGATATGGTGCGCCGCGGCGACGTGGGCCAAATCTATCACGTCAACGGCAGCTACACGCAAGACTGGCTCTACTACGACACCGACTACAACTGGCGCGTGCTGGCCGAGCAGGGCGGCGAGCTGCGGGCCATCTCCGACGTGGGCACCCACTGGATGGACCTGATCACCACCGTAACCGGCCTCGACGTGGAATCCGTCTATGCGGACCTTCAAACGGTCCATCCCATCCGCAAGCGGCCCAAGGGCGAGGTCCAGACCTACACCGGCAAGACGCAAGCCCCGATGGAGACGGAAAGCGTACCGATCAGCACCGAAGACTACGGGGCCGTGCTGTTTCGCTTCAAGGGCGGCGCCAAGGGGACGTTGCACGTCTCCCAGGTCACGGCCGGCCGCAAGAACTGCCTCCGCTACGAGATCGCCGGCTCGAAGTGCTCGCTGGCCTGGAACAGCGAGGCGCCCAACGTGATGCGGGTCGGCCACCGCACCGAGGCGAACGAATCGCTGATCCGCGACCCGTCGCTGCTCTCGGACCTGGCCCGACGCTTCTGCACCTATCCCGGAGGCCACAACGAGGGGTTTCCCGACGCCTTCAAGAACTGCTTCCGCGCCTTCTATGAATATATCGACAAGGGCGACTTCTCCGCCGCGCCGCTCTACCCGACGTTCGCGGACGGCCATCACTCCATCGTCCTGTGCGACGCCATCCTCAAGAGCCACCGCGAACAGAAGTGGGTGGGCGTGGCTCATTAGCGCGAAACGGTTAGCCGCGACGCGCAGCGGAGCGCTCAGGCCCAAGCGCTCCGCTGCGCGTCGCGGCTAACCGTCGGAGCGCTCGCCCCGTTGAAGAAACCTCGCCCAAGGGCTACAATTTTCTCTATTCTCTCCAAGGCGTCGCGAAACACCCCCGAAGCCCGGCGGCGGGTAGCAAGGAGTCGCGTCCGTGCAAATCAAGATCGCCGTGCGACATGGGCACCTGAACGAGGCCACCCAACGGCTCATCCGCGACAAGGCGGAAAAGCTGCTTCACTTTTTTGAACGCCTGACCATCATTGAGGTAACGCTCGACCTCAAGGCGGTGTTCGAGAAGAAGGAAATGAAGATGGCGGAGTTCGTCGTCCAGGCCGAACACAAGCACGACCTCGTCGCCCGGGAACACCACGCGGACTTGCTTGCCGCCGTGGATATGGCGGTGGAAAAACTGGAAGGCCAGCTGCGCCGCTATAAGGAAAAGATCCAGGACCACCGCCGAACGCCCCCCACCGGGCACGTGGCGGGCGCCCCCGCGGCCGAGGAATCCACTGACGAGTGACGGAGGACCAGTACCCATGCGCATGTCCGATTTTGTGGTGCGCGACGCCATCATTCCCGACCTGGCCGCCGTCAACAAGGAAGGGGTCATCCGCGAGATGGCCGCCGGCCTCCAGGGCACCGGCTCCTTCCGCGACGGCGACCTCGAAGACGTCGTTCGCGCCATTCTCAAGCGCGAACTGCTCGGCTCGACCGGCATCGGCCGCGGCGTCGCCATCCCGCACACCAAACACAACAGCGTCGAACGCCTCATCGGCACCGTCGCCGTCTCGCACGCCGGCGTCAGCTTCGAGAGCCTCGACGGCGAACCCGTGCAGGTGTTCGTCCTGCTGATCTCGCCGCAGGATCGGCCTGGCGACCACCTCCGCGCCCTGGAAAACGTCTCCCGCTGTCTGCGCGACGACGGCTTCGTCAAAGCCCTGCGCACCGCCACCACGCGCGACCAGATCTGGGCCTTGTTGGAGAAGTACGACCACTGACCGGCGTCGCCGTCGGACGAGGATGGAAACGGCCAGGGTTCTCATGCACTGCCATACCGCGCGGCACATACTTCGGGTCACCAATTCCCAGGGCTTTCACATGCGTCCCTGCGCGACCTTCGCCGCCCTGGCGTCGCGCTTTCAATCCGAGATCAAGGTCCTGAAAGACGGGCGGGCCGTCAACGGCAAGAGTGTGCTGGATCTGATGACCCTGGGCGCGGCCCAGGGGACGGAACTGACGGTGGAGTTGACCGGCGCCGACAGCAAGCAGGCGATGGACGCCCTCCTCGCCCTGTGGGCGACGTTCGCGGAGAAAACCGGGCCGGAAGCCCTTTAGCATAGAATAGGCATGGAAATCAAACGCGGTATCGCCGTCTCTCCCGGCGTCGCCATCGGCCCCGCCTTGGTGCTGGACACCGAATGGTTCCGCATCCCCCAGCGCACCGTCGAGCCGGCCCAGGTCGAGGGCGAAATCGGCCGTCTCCACGACGCCCTGGAAGCCGCCGCCGCCGAGACCCGCGAGACGCAGGAAGCCGTCAGCGCCAAGCTCGGCGCCCAGTACGGCGCCATCTTCGGCGCCCACGTCCTGATGCTCGGCGACGCCGCCCTCCGCGACGAGATCGACGGCCTCATCCGCAACCAAAACTTCGCCGCCGAGTACGCCGTCAGCCGCGTCATGCGCCGCTACGCCAAGGCGCTCGAGAGCATCCCCGACGGCCACCTCGCCAGCCGTATTTCCGATATCTTTGACCTGGAAAAGCGTATTCTGAGCCTCCTGCTCGGCCAGCGCCGCGAGCAGCTGCGGCAATTGACGCAATCCGTGGTGGTGCTGTCCCACGACCTGACGCCGAGCGAAACGGCCGCGCTCGACCCCAAGCGCGTCCACGCCTTCGCCACGGAGGCCGGCGGCCGGACCAGCCACACCGCCATCGTGGCCGGCGTCCTGGAGATTCCCGCCGTGGTCGGCCTCGGTCCGTTCACCACCGACGTGTCCGGCGGCGACACGGTGATCGTGGACGGCAATCAGGGTCTGCTCATCATCGACCCCGACGAGGAGATGCTGGCCCAGTACGAGCGGACGCGCCGCCACCGCCGCCGCGACGAGGCCCGGCGGAACGAGCTGCGCGACCTGCCCGCCGTCACCCGCGAGGGCGTCCACGTCCACCTGTACGGCAACATCGAGTTTCCCAGCGAATGCTCCCACTGCCTCGACCGCGGGGCCGAGGGCGTCGGCCTGTACCGCACCGAATTTCTCTACCTCGGCAAGAAATCCGACCCGACCGAGGAGGAACACCTGGAGGCGTATCTTTCGGTGCTGAAGGTACTCGGCCCCAAGCGGCCGCTGGTCATCCGCACGCTCGACCTGGGCGCCGACAAGTTCCCATCGCACGCCGGCCGCGGTCGGCCGGAGCGCAACCCGTTCCTGGGGCTGCGGAGCGTCCGCCTCTGTTTGCAGAATCTGGCCTTGTTCAAAACGCAGATGCGTGCCATTCTGAGGGCGAGCGCTTTCGGGGACGTGCGTGTGATGTTCCCGATGATCAGCACGGTGCTGGAGCTGCGCCAGTGCAAGATGATCCTGGCCGAAGTCAAGGAAGACCTCGAAGAAGAGGGCGTGGCGTTCAACGCCGACCTGCCGGTCGGGACGATGATCGAGGTGCCGTCTGCGGCCATCCTGGCGGAGCCGTTGGCCCGCGAGGTGGATTTCTTTTCCATCGGCACCAACGATCTGATTCAATACACGCTGGCGGCCGACCGCAACAACGAGGCCGTGGCCGGCCTGTACAACGCCGGCGACCCGGCCGTTTTGCGACTGATCGACTCCGTGGTGCGGGCCGCCCGGAAGAACGGCGCCGCGGTGACCGTGTGCGGCGAGATGAGCGGCGACCCCCTGTACACGCTGCTGCTTTTGGGACTGGGCCTGCGTCAGCTGAGCGTGGCGCCGCACAGCATCCCGGAAGTGAAGAAGCTCATCCGCTCCCTGACGCTGGACGCGGCGGTCGAAACCGCCCGAGAAGCGTTGCGCCTGGAAACGGCGCGGGACGTGAACAATTATTTGCGGGAACAGACCCGACGCATCCTCCCCGAAGTGGTGAATTGAGATGGGATAAAGGGTGTAAGGACGAAGCATGAGTCGGAAAAGTCAGATCCTCCGGCCCCTCCTTCCGCCTTCCACCTTCATCCCTTCGCCATAACGGCGGAGGCTACGGACGCGGACTCCGGCCGTCGCGGCCTCAAGCACAGGAGTCGGCCACCGGGCGCCTGTTCCCCATCAAACGGGGATTCTCCGCGCCATGGCGCCCGATCCGACGCCGACTCCTGCCCCCCCTCCCGGCGGTTCTGCCCCCACCCGTGACAAGGTGCGCATTCGCTTCCGCAAGGACGGCGCCCTGCGCCTGCTCAGCCACCACGACTTGATGCGCTGCTTCGAGCGCATGTTGCGCCGCGCCGCCCTGCCGGTGCGCCAATCGCAGGGTTTCCATCCCAAGCCGAGACTGGTCTTCGCGCTGTCGCTGCCGCTGGGCGTGATCGGCTGCGAGGAGGTGGTGGAACTGGAACTCGACGAAATCCTGCCGCCGGAAGAGGTGCGCGAACGTCTCGTCCGTCAGTGCCCTCCAGGACTGGAAATCCTCAGCCTGCTCCGCATCGACTTCAAGGCCGGCGCCCAGGTGCGCACATTGACGTACCGAATCGCTTTACCCGACGAACGCGCCGAAGAGACCAACCGCCGCGCCGCCGAGTTGCTGGCCGCGCCGGAGTGCTGGGCGGAGCGCACGCGGCCGGAACCGCGACGGGTCAATCTGCGGCCGTGGCTGCGGGACATCCGTGTGGCGCGTGAGCCGGTTAGCCGCGACGCGCAGCGGAGCGCGTGGGTAGAGCGCTCCCCTCTCGGGTCGCGGCTAACCGATGGCGCCCCCCATTTGGAAATCGAACTCTGTCTAACCCCCGCCGGCACGGCGAGACCTGAAGAGGTGCTCGCCGCGCTCGGCCTTTCTGACTTACTCGAAGCCGGCGCCGTGTTGGAACGGTCCCGGCTCGAACTGGTGGACGAAAGTCCGCCCTCACACGCGGAAGGTAGCGCATGAAAAAAGAGATGCTCATTAACGTCGCCCAGCCCGAGGAGTGCCGCATCGCCATCCTCGAAGACGGCGTCCTGGAAGAACTCTACGTCGAACGGACCAGCCACGAGAGCTACGTCGGCAACATCTACAAGGGCCGCATCGTCAACATCGAGCCGAGCATTCAGGCGGCGTTCGTGGACTTCGGCGTCGGCCGCAACGGCTTTCTGCACATTTCGGATGTGGAACCGACGTATTACCGCCACCTGGAAGAACGGCGCGACCGCGGGACCGACCGCGGCGGACGCGGCGATCGCCCGCAGGGCCGGCGCGGCGACGATCGTGGCAGGGACAGGGACCGCGACCGCGACCGCGACCGGGGCCGGCAGCCGCGTCGGCCGCCGGACGTGGAAGACCTGCCCGCGCCGGGCCTGGAGGAACGGCCGGCGGAGCCGGTTCCCCCCCAGGTCGATAATTCATTCCTGGACCCGTGGATGCCGGGGACGGAGCCTCTGTCCGAACCGGCCGAGTCCGAGCCGCCGCCGAGCGAGTCGCCGGAGCCGGCCGTGTCGGAATCGCCGGCGGAGCCGACGGCCCCGCTGACGGCGGCGCCGGGCACCCAGATCGAGGAAGAGCCGACCAAGGGCCGGCGGCGTTCGCGCGGCGGGCCGCGCCGTCGGCGCGCCCCGGCCGGCGAGGCGACCCCCGAAGAGGCCGGCGAAGGTTCCAAATCGGAGCCCGGCCCCGAAGGCGAACCGCCGCCTTCGCTGCCGATGGAATCGGCCGAGCATCGGACCACGGAAAGGGACGACGCCTTCGGCTCTTCGGCGGGCGGGTCGAACGCGCCCGACGGCGGCATCGACGACGACCTGCTGTTTTTCCCGCCGCCTTCCCAGCCGGCCGCGCCGCCGGCGCCGGCCGTTCGTGAACCGGAACCGGAACCGGAGCCGGACCTCGAACCGCCGGCGTTGGAAGACGTGGCCTTCGCCCCGCCGCCGCTGGCGCCGCCGGCTACCTCCGGCGGCAGGCCGCCCGGCCGTCCGCGGCCGATGCGGCGCGGCAACATCGAAGACGATCTGGAGGCCGACCTGGAAGCCGCGGAGATCGGCGAACCGGCCGAGGCCGAACGGCATGTCGAAGCGCCCGTCGAAGAGCGTGCGGAGGCGCCGGCGCCGGCGGCCGAGTTCGACGACGATTTTGAACGCCATTTCGAGGAGGATTTGGAGGAAGGGCCGCCGCCGCGTCCGCGCGACGACCGCCCGGACGACCGCGGACGCGGGCCGCGCCGCGACGACCGCCGGGACGACCGCGGACGCGGGCCGCGCCGCGACGACCGGCGCGGCGGCCCGCATCGGGGCGGCCGGCCGGGCATGGGCCGCGACAAGCCGCTCATTCAGGACGTGTTCCGCCGCGGCCAGGAGGTGCTGGTGCGCGTCATCAAGGAGGGCATCGGCACCAAGGGGCCGACGCTGAGCACCTACCTCAGCATCCCCGGACGTTACCTCGTCATCATGCCCCACCTGAGCCGCATCTGCGTGTCGCGCAAGATCGAGGACGACGAGCAGCGCCGCCGCCTCAAGGAGTTGTTCGGCGAGCTGAAGCCGCCGCGCGGCCTCGGATTCATCATGCGCACCGCCGCCGTCGATAAGAACAAAAAAGACCTCCAACGCGACCTGGCCTACCTGTCGCGGCTGTGGCAGGTGATGGTGCGGCGCATCAAGAAGCTGGAGGCGCCGGCCGAAATCTACCAGGAAAGCGACATGATAACGCGGACGATCCGCGACACCTTCACCAACGACATCGACACGATCTGGGTGGACGACCCGACGGCGTTCGAGCACGCCCAGGAGTTTTTGCAGATCGTCATGCCGCGCTACGCCAGCCGCATCAAGCTGTACGACGGCAAGGAGCCGTTGTTCCACAAGTACGGCATCGAGGAGGAGATCCACAAGATCCAGCAGCGAAAGGTGCCGCTGCCGGCCGGCGGCTCGATCGTGATCGAGCAGACCGAGGCGCTGGTGGCCATCGACGTCAACAGCGGCAACTTCCGGACGGATCGTCAGGACGCCGAGGAGACGGCGTACCAGATGAACCTGCGGGCGGCCAAGGAGATCGGCCGGCAGCTGCGGCTGCGCGACCTGGGAGGCGTCATCGTCAACGACTTCATCGACATGCGCGGCGAGACCCACCGCCGCAACGTCGAGAATGCCCTGCGCGAAGCCCTGGAACGCGACCGGGCGCGGACCAAGATCCTCAAGACCTCCGCATTCGGCCTGATCGAGATGACGCGGCAGCGCATCCGGCCGTCGCTGAAGCGGAGCGTCTACCAGGACTGTCCGCACTGCAAGGGCATGGCCCAGGTCAAGACGTGCGAGAGCATGAGCCTGGAGGTGATGCGGCTTTTGCAACTGGCGTCGTACCGGGGCCAGGTGGTGCGCGTCGAAATCCGTGTAGCGCCGGGCGTGGCCGACTACTTGCTGAACCGGAAGCGGCGCGAGATCGCCCGGATGGAGGAGGTGGGCGGCGTCCAGGTCCACGTGCAAGGGATGCCGGGGGCGCCGGCGGAGTTGCTGGAGTTCCTCTGCCTGGACAAGAACAACAACGAGGTGAAGGTGCTGCCGCAGGAGGCGCCGCCGCCGCCGCGGTATCGCAGGTGATCCGAGAGGCGATCCGAGTCGGAAGCGGGAGCGACGGACGTAGCACAGTTCCGACCCTGCAGCGGCGCGCCGGGGCCGACGGGCTTGCTGAGTCGTACCGCCGACGCCGGACTCGGTTGTACCGAGCTTGACGTTGGACACGACGGAGGGCGGTTCGGTGGGGCATGTCGTCCTGCTGGGTGATTCGATCTTCGACAACGCCCGCTATGTGCCTGGTGGGCCATCGGTCATCGAACACCTGCGCCGCGCGTTGGCGCCCGGCTGGCGTGCGTCTTTGCTTGCCGTTGATGGTTCCGTCGCCGCCGATGTCATACGGCAATTGGATCGTCTGCCGCCGGATGCATCCCATTTGGTCGTGAGCGTGGAGGCAACAACGCCCTCGACCACAGCAGCATGATCCTGCACGAGCCGGCCGCCTCGTTTGCCGAGGTTCTGGCCCGGCTCGCTGACATCCGCGCCGATTTTCAAAAGGAATACCGTGGAATGTTGCAGGCCCTTCTCGGGCGCGGCCTTCCGGCGGCCGTTTGCACCATTTATGACGCAATTCCTGGACTGGAACAGGCGGAGCATACCGGGCTGTGTTTATTCAACGAGGTGATTCTACGGGAGGCGTTTCGCGCCGCGATATCGGTGGTGGACCTGCGATTGATCTGCGCCGAGGCTTCCGATTATTCGCGGTCGTCGCCCATCGAGCCGTCGGCTTCCGGCGGCGGCAAGATTGCCCGGGCGGTCAGCCGAGCCTTCGTGGGATCGTACGGATCGCCAGGAGGCAGCTGGGTCATCGCCTAAATCAGTGCCGCGGAGTACCACGGGGCAATGAGGTTGTCCAAAATAGGATACCGGGTTGCCACGACGCCTTTCCGCGGGTCATGCCGGAAAGCCGAACGCGCGAAGCGGCCTCCGCGATTCGGCTTCAGTGATGATGGTGTTCATTCTCCCCGCCCCAGCGGCTGAACGCCCCTTCGCCGCTCGTGTAGGTCACGTCCCCATGCAGAACGCCCTTCACCGACAGCAATTCCTCCCCTAAATGCCGCACCTTCTCGGCCGGGCCGCGCAGCACCGACACTTCCAGACAATGCCGCTCTCCCAGGTGGATGTGCATGGTGGACACCACCAGTTCATGGTGGTGGTGCTGCTTGTCGATCAGGCGCGTCGCCAGTTCGCGGGCGTGGTGGTCGTAGACGAGGGTGACGACCGCCACCTTTTCGGCGTCGCCGCCTTGCGGGCCGGCCGCCTCCTCGCGGATCAGGCGTTCGCGGATCAGGTCGCGCACCGCCTCGCTGCGGGTCGGGTAGCCCTTGCCTGCGTTGCTGCAGTCGAAGGCGTCCAGCAACGCCGTTTCCAGCGAAATGCTGATGCGGGTCAACTCGGCCATACGTCGGCTCACTCGTTCTCGAGGCGTCCCCGGCGTGAGGACGGGTTGTGGGCGATCGGCGGAGTCGTCTGCGCCTTGTGAGCGTCCTCCAAAAACAGGCACGTCCCGCCCGCGTCGAGCAGGCGTTGCACCTGGCCGCCGTTCTGAAGCGGCGTGGCGAACAGGTCTTCGACCGTCTGGTCCTCCAGGCCGCTGAGCAGCGCGACGCGGGCGCGACAGGCGGCCTCGGCCCAGCGGAGGGCCGGGACCTGCTCGAGGGTCGTCTTGCGGCGCAGCCGGCTCAGCGCCTGGGGGGCGTCGTCGGCCCGGAGCAGCGTTTCCGCTTCGGCCGCCAGGTCGGGCCGCGCCTGGGTGAGGAGGATGATCCGACCGTCCGGCCGCACGACGCGGCCGGCGGAGGCGGCGGCCGCCGCCAGGTCGGCGAACGTCTGCCGTTCCGGGGCGCCGCTCACCGAGGCGACGACCGCATCCGCCAGGGAGGGCGCCTCCCAGCTCCACGCGGCGTCCAGCAGTCGGCGGGCCTCCATCGCGGCCGCCGCCGTGCCGCCGATGACGTGGGCCACGTCGTCGCCAGCCGCCTCGACCACCTGGACGAAGAACGGCGCCCCCAAGAGCCACGCCGCTTCCGTCGCCTCGGCGCGGGCCGCGATTTCCAGGGCGGCGTCCGGCCCTTCGAGGTTTAGCCGGCCGTTCAGTTCCGTCCGCGTGGCCTCATCGCTCAGGGCGGGGAACAGCGCCCCCACGGCCCCGCCGCGTCCGACCCGCGGGTCGTAGCGGCAGCCCGCCAGCACCACCAACTGGTCGGCGTCCACGACGGCGCGGTTGAGGTAGAGCCGCCGGCCCTGCCGAGTCGAGGCCAGGTAACTCAGCTTTTTCCGGTCCTTTGGGTCGTGGATTTCCAGCCGCACCTCCCCGAAGGCGTCCGGCAGGTCTTGCAACCACGGCTGCCGCGACGCGGACGGCTCGCATAGCAGCGTCACGTTGGCCGGATCGACGCCGGCCGCGGCCAACTCCTCTAGCAACGGCGTCAGCAGCCGCGCCAAGACGGGCTGTCGTTCGTCCACCACGACAGTCACGTGGTCGTCGGCCGTCAGCGCCCGCCGGAGCGGCGGAAAGTCGTATGGCGCCTGCAACGCCGCGCGCACCGCCGTCTCAGGGTCGGCCAGCGCTGCCGGGGCGCGGCGGACAACGACGCGACTGGCGTCGGCCACATCGAACTCCAGGCGGGCGCGCCCGTAATTCATTGGGATGCGCATCACCAAACTCCGCGGGGGCTTCGGTCGCCAACGGGGACCACAGGGATATTGTATGCTACGGTCGGCCGTCGCCGAAAGGGAACGGGGCGGGCGAAGATAAGGAAGAACGGAAGTATTTTTCGGAAAGCGCTTGCGGGGCGTCGCGCGGCCGGTTATAACCTTGGCTCATCACCTTTCGCGGCAAACGGGGCCGGCCGATCCGGCGGTCCCCCAACGGGAGTCAACCGCCGATGCGCAGCAACCGAAAAGCGACATTAGCCCCCCCCCCAAGTGTCTAATGACGCGGCCGGCTCGCTCCGTCGCCGCATCCTTCGCTTCTTCACCTTTGACGGCCCCGCCCGGCCGCGCCGGAGCTTCAGGCCGATGCTCGAACCGCTCGAAGACCGAACCACTCCGTCGAGCATCACCGGCCTGTCGCCCGATTACGGCCCCACGGCCGGCTACAACTCGGTGCAGATTTACGGCAGCGGCTTCACCGGGGCCACCCAGGTCACGTTCGACGGCGTCTCCACCTTCGGAATCATGGTGATGTCGGACACGACGATCTCCGTCCAGGCGCCGGCCCACGGCGCCGGCGTCGTCGATGTCCAGGTGACGGCCCCCAGCGGCGTGTCGCCCATCACGTCGGCCGACCAGTACACCTACGACGCCCCAGCGGCCCCGGCCGTGACAAGCGTCAGCCCCGACTCCGGCACGACGGCCGGCGGCGTCGAGGTCGAGATCGACGGCAGCGGCTTCGTCAGCGGGGCCACCACGGTCTCCTTCGGCGGCGCCGCGGCCGGCATGATCAACTTCGTCAACAGCGGCGTCCTCGACGCCTACACCCCGTTCCACGCCGCCGGCCTCGTGGACGTCACGGTAACCACGGCCAACGGCACGTCGGCCACATCCTCGGCCGACCAGTACGACTACCTCGCGTCCACCACCACGACGCTGACCTCCAGCGCCAACCCATCGACGTATGGCCAATCCATCACGCTTACGGCGGCGGTCTCCAACGGCGGACAGGGCTACCCGACGGGGCAGGTGGAATTTCTGGACGGCGGCGACGTCATCGGCACGGGAACGCTCTCGAATGGGCAGGCGTCGTTGACCCTTTCTTCGCTGACGGTCGGCGGCCATTCGCTCAGCGCCGCCTATCAGGGCGACGTGGGAGACAACGTCAGCACCTCGAACACGGTCAACCTGACCGTTCAGCAGGCGTCCACGACGACCACGCTGACCTCCAGCGCCAACCCGTCGGACATCGGCCAGGCGGTGACGTTCACGGCCGAGGTGGATGGCGTGTCCGGCGGCGCGCCGACGGGATCCATCACGTTCATGAGCGGCACGACCACGCTGGGGACGGGGACGCTGTCGCCGGGCGGCAACGGCAGCCAGGCCACGCTCACCCTCTCGACGCTGCCGACGGGGACCGACCCGGTGACCGCCGTGTACGGCGGCGACGCCAACTATGGCGGCAGCAGTTCGCCCACGCTCAACCAGGTCGTGGAGAACAACGGGGCCTTCGTCTGGACGGGCGACGTGTCCGAGGACTGGGACGTGGCGGGCAACTGGACGGTGAACGGCCAAACCGCCACGACGGACCCGGGCGACAACGCCGACGTGATCTTCAGCGGCGTGGGAGAAACGGACCCCAACTGTAACACGGACGGGGCGGTGACCGTCAACTCGCTCACCCTGGACGCCCCCTACACCGGCACGCTCAGTCTCGTCGGCTCTCTGAATGTGGCGGCCACGTTCGACTTTGAAGGCGGCAACGTCAACCAGCCCGGCGGCGCGGGCGTGTCCGACATCACCGTGATGGGTGCCTTCAACTGGGTCGGCGGCGTCCTGAACCTCGGCAACACGTTGGGGAACATTTTTCTCAACCACCCCGCCACGCTAGGAGGAACCAATCTGACCACGGGCGACAACATTGAGTTGGGCGGCCTGGTAACGACCCTGAACTTCAACACCACCGGGTCCTTGACCTTCAACGACAACGCCGGTCTCACCATCGGCTACAAGGCCACGTTCAACTGGAACGGCGCGACCGCTGGCATCGTGACGGCCGGGACCGGACTGATCCAGAACAATGGAGGAACCTTCGACAAGACGTTGGCTAGTGGGGCCGGCACCGTTAGCTGCGATCTGCCATATGTCAACAACGACAGCTTCGCCGTCCTGTCCGTCAGCAAGGGCCGTCTGATCTTCACCAGGGCCGGAGCAACCAACGGCGTATCCGTCTTGCAGAATTTGGGCACAATCAAACTGAGCCCCGCCGGCACAGCGACGATTTTGGAGGTCGATAAAGGACTCACCATGAACGGCGGGGTCCTCGAAACTGGGAGCGGCCTCACGTCCACAATCAGTGGCGGCAACTTGACCATCACCGGGGGCACCGTTAAGGTCGGTGGGGAGTTCGCCATCGGTGAACTCGACTGCACCGGCTTGGTGACAATGAATGGCGGCACGTACATGGCGGATGTGAACCTCACGGCTCTCACGAACGATGTCTGGAAGTCTTTCACGGGCTTCTTGATCGGCGGAACGGCGACGCTGCTGGTGGATACCGAACGCATCCCCGCCGTGCTTCCAGCTAAGGTGCCATTTACGATCTTGACAACAACAGCGAAAAACGACATCACCGGTGACTTCCCCAATAAGACCTTGGTCATCGGTTTCACCACCAAGGCGTACACGGCGGGCCCAGACGGCACCGACCAGTACTACCGCGTCACCACCCCCTGAAACATCCTGGCTACTCCACGTGCCAACGCCCAGGTCGGCCTGCGGATACTGAAAGGAAATGGACCATGGTCAGGTATGGCCTGACGATCATCTGCCTCCTGATCGAGATGGCGGCGACTTCCTTCGCGGCCTCCTATGAAGGGACTGTCTCCGAAGTGACCCCGGATACCATCACAGTCCAGCAGGGCGGCATCAGAACCCAGACATTCATCGTGAGCAATGAACTAATGACCAACACGGTGTCCGGCTTTCCAGGAAGCCACGGGCCGAACAAGCTCAAGGACGTAAAAAGGGGCTGCAAGGTCGATCTCGAGTACTACAACAGGGACGGCGACTTGGTCTGCGTAGCGATCCGCCGGGATAACCCGGACGACGCAGGGATCATCACTGAAGTCGGCAAGGACACTATCACGATCCGCAGCGACAACGGCCAGACGACCACCTACAAGGTGGAGAAAGATCTGGTGGACAACAGCCGCGACCCCGGCCGCTACTCGACAAACTACCCGAGCCGGTTCGGGGAAGCGAAGCCCGGGCGCAGGATCGAAGTGATCTACAACAAAAAAGATGGAGAAATAATCATCATGACGATGGACGTAAAAGGAGAAAAAGAACACGAGAAGTAAACCGTGAGGAGCGTCCCCGCGCCAAGGGAGTCGCCGGGCCGCGGCCCGGCGACTCCCTTGGCGCGTCTCCGGAAAGATCCCCCTCTCGATAGTGGCCTTCAACGCCGGTAAACGCGCCGGACGTAACCATCGACGACCTTTTCCCACACCGGTTTACCATCCGTGCCCACCTCGACCACCTTGCGGTTGGCACCGACGAGCGTGTGGCCGTTTAGCAGGCGCGTGACGCCGCAGGCGCCCGGTATGTCCGCCTCCCAAAGGATTTTCACGGGCGGTATATCCGCATTCCGATCTTCCTCGGCCATGACCTCCAACACATGGCCTCCCCGCGAGTCCGCAACCAAGAACCGGCCCCCCGGCAAGTCCTCGACAGACACATACACGACCGCACCGGCGGGCAGCTGGGCAACTCGCAAGGGCTTGCCGGACTTGTTCACCTCCGTGACTTCGTTGGACCAGGTGTAGCAGATGTACCCGTCGCGGTCCTTGCGGACGGCATTGGAGTCTTGCCCTCCGATTTCGAGCTTGAGGGAATAGAGCATGGTCCCGTCGGGCGTGAACTCCATGACGCGCATCGAGCCGGCGACCTTAGCGGTGGGATTGTAGATGGACACGAAGGTGTTTCCGTCGGCCAGCCGCTGGCAGCCGATCGGCTCGCCGTCGATCTTCTTCTCCCACAGTACCTTGCCCTTGAAGTCTCGTTCGGTGATCCGGTGCGCGTCAGCCTCGGCGATCAGAACGCGGTCGTTGGGCAAGACCTGCGCGTCCATCGGCCCCGCCAGGTCGCGGATCTCCCACCGCAACGAGCCGTCCATATCGCATTCCCATACCCGACCGGTGTTGTATTCGACGCCCAGCGTGTAGCCCAACGGCCGCGCTTCCTCCACATAGCGGCCCACGTCAATCTTGTCGCCCTTCTCCTTCCACCACGCCGCCCAGGCGTCGCAGCACTTAAGCCGGCCTTCCGGCGTGTCGTCGAGCCAGACCGCCGGCGCCGCGTCGCCGGCCAGCCGCCGCAGCAGTTCCTCCGCCCGCCAGGCCGGATCGAACGGCCCGTCGGCCAGCAGACCCACCAGGCACGGCACGGCCGCCCGGTCATGGACGCCCAGCAGCCCACGCGCCGCCTGCCAACGGACCCCGGCGTCGGCGTCCTTGATCCGCTTGCGCACCGCCTCCCGCTGGGCCGCGTCGCCGTTGCGGCCCAGGACGTAGGCGGCGGCGGCGCGTTTGGCCGGCGACGGGTCAGCCAGCGCCGCGGCCAGGGCGGGGTCGGCCTTGCCGTCCGGTGTTAGCGCCAAAAGCGCCGCCAACACCTCGTCCTCGACGGCACCGTCGTCGGCGAAGGGGAGGTAGTTCAACAGCACCGGCACGGCGCCGGCCGTTCCGCGTCGGGCCAGCAGTCGCGCCGCCGCCACCGCCGGCAGCACGGCGGGGCCGTCCACCTCCTTCAGGAACGCCTTGGCCCGGACGGCGATTTCCGCGTCCGACGAGGCGACCGCCGCCCGGACCAGTGGCGTGGCGCGGCCGCCGACCTTCCGCAGTTCCTTGGCGGCGCGTTCGCGGTCGCCGAAGTCGTCGGCGCCGAGACGCTTGATGATTTCGCCGATCCGTTTAGTCTCCGCATCGCCGAGGGTGCGTTGGCGGAAGAACGTCAGCAGGCCGTCGCCGTCCACGGCCACGCCGGCCTTGCCCAGGATGTTTTCCTCCGGCGAGGGCCGTCGCGGCGGATCGGCGGCCGTCGCGGCCGCGGCGATAGACAGGAGCAGTCCCACGAGAAATGTGCGGCCTTGCATGTGCGCGGTCTCCGGCGGATGGAAGGAGGGGATCGATCCGCCCATCCTACCGCAGCCGATGCGAATTTGAAACGGCTTCCGAAGCGATCATGGGCGGAACGCGGTTCGCGGCGGCCCCGTTCGAGGGGGACAAAATTGCAGGTAATCCGCCTCTCATTTGACTCCCGTCACCTTCGGCGGCCCCGCGAACACCACCTTGCCGTCGAAGCGTTCGGTCAGCACCGCCTGGCCGGGGTGCGTGACGACGGTCTTGACGAAGTCGCCAAGCTCGGGCGCGGTCAGACTCCAGTGGACCGTCAACACCTCGTCATGTACGTCCAGGCCGGTGATGCCGACGCTGTAGCCGGTGGTCGGCTTGGCGCCCGCCGTGACCACGACGATCATCTGCGTCTTCCAGTCGATTTGCTCGACCTTGAACATCCGGTCAATGAGCGTCGCGTCCCTCTCCTGCACGCTGTCGAGCGTGGCCTTGTCGGGCGGCTCCCCGTGGGCCAGCGCCAGCTGTTCGGGGTTGCGGATCGCCAGCCCCGTCGGCGCCATGCCGGTAGCCATGTTCCAATCCGTGCGGGCCAGCACCTTCAGCTCCTTGACCGCCGGTTTCTCCCCGGCGGGCGACACGACCTCCAGCCGGCCGGGCAAGATATAATCGGTCGGCATCCCGCGAATGATTCCCGTGAGGTGCTTGCCGGTGATCTTCACCCGCAGGCCGTTGTACGGGTCCAGCCGTGCGTAGTCGTTGTCGTTGAAGAGATGGATGTCCTCGCGGTCGATGGAGTCGGGCCGGTCGATGATTAGGCGGTAGCCGACCGCGTTCAGGCCCTTCTTCTTTTGCAGGACGCCGACGTAATCTTTTTCCGGCGTCGGGTCCGCCATGTACACCTTGTTCTCTCGGAGAAGGTCGAGCGTCCTCGGGATCTCCGGGGGCAACCCCGGCGGGGCCGGCGTCTCGACCACTTCCAGGCGGGCCGGCCAGATCTCGGCGTACACCCGGCCCTCCACCGCCGTGTCCACGGCCTTGCCGATCAACTTGACCTTCTTGCCGACGTAAGGCGCCAGCAACTCCGGGTGGCCGCCGGCGTAGACCTCGCGCACCACCGACTTGCCCTCGCCCTTCATGGTGAGGAGGTGCATGGTGAGGCGGTACAGGTTGAAGCGGCCGATGCCGACCGCGCCCCCCGTCGGCTCGGGCGCCTTGGACAGCACGCCGACGAATTCCCGTTCCTCGCCCTTCTGGTTCTTGTACCAGCCTTCGCCGCCGAACAGCTCGACCTTGGCGGCCGGGGCGTCCTTGTCCGCCGGGACTGCGGGAGGTGCGGCGAGCAGCATGGCCGCCGTTAGTGTCGCCAACATGGCCGGATCCTCAAAGGCGAGATGACAGGAAGAACCCTCCTTTCTTAGTATTAGACCGCTGCGCCGAAGAATCCAGGCGCCGCTGGAGCGGTCAGTTCTTACGGTCACGGTCCCGACGGCCCTTCATGCTCCGCCGCCTTCAACCGCGCCCGGAATTCCGTCACGCGCGACGACCCCGGCTCCAGCCCCTCCAACCGGGCGATCCACGGCCCGGCCTCGTCGGCCGCGTCGTGTCGCAGCAGACCGTCAATCAGGGTCGCCAGATATTCCGGATTCCGGCGATCCGAAGTGAGCGCCCCGACCAACCGCTCGCGGGCCTGCGGCCAGGCGCCGGCCGCGTCGTACATCCGCGCCAGCCGGAACTGTTCGTCCGCCGGCAGCGGTTCGGTTTTGCTTTCCTCCCCCAGCCGACGAAGCGCCGCCTCACGGCCCTCCGGTCGGGCGCCCGACACGAACGCCCGCGCCCGACGGAACGCCGCCGCGTCTTCGCCCGGCTTCGGCCCCGCGCCCAGCAGCCGCCCGGCTTCCTCGTATTTCGCGTCGTCGCCGTCGTCCGCCAGCAGCATCGCCAGCTCGCGGCGCGCCCATTCCAGGTCCGCCGCCGCCGCCTCGACGCCGGAGCCGAGCAGCCGGCGCAGCAGCGGCTCCGCTCGCGCGGCGTGCTTCAACCGCAAATGGAACGTCGCGGCGGCGATCAACGTCGCGCCGTCGTCCGGCCGCCGGTTCACCGCTTCGCCGTAATACCGCTCCGCCAATTCCAGTCGATCCGCCGCTTCGTAGCACCGGGCCAGCGGCAGCGCGGCGTATCGTTCCGGCAATTTGGCCCTCATGTCCTCGACGGCGTCCTCCGCCTCCAGGCCGCGGCCGCGCCCCGCGAGGTACGCAGCGAGCGCCGCCGTGGCGTCCCAGCCGGCGCCCGGGAACGCCGCCGCCCGGCGCAGTTCATCCTCGCCGTCGGCGGGCCGTCCCGCCGCCGTCAATAATTCACCTAACCAGACGTGATAAGTATAGGTATCGTCGGTGGGCGCCGCCAGCCGGGCCAATTCGACCGCTCGCCCGTTGTTATGGGTTTGCAGCGCGACTTCGGCGGCCCGACGGGCCAGGGCGCCGTCGAGGCGTCATTTGCTCCTGCAATTTCTGGAACACCCGATCGGCGTCGTCCCAGCGGCCCCGCGCCGTCAGCATTCGCGTCAGCGGCAGCGCCACGTCCAGCCCCCTCTCACCGAGGTCGAACGCCCGCTGGTATCCGTCCAGCGCCGCGGCGTCGTCGCCCTCCAACTGTCCCAGCCGCCCCTGGAGCAGCGCGACCCGCGACCAATCCGGCCGGAGGTGGGCCAGGTCGGCCAGCAGCGTCCGGGCTTCGGTCAGCCCACTTCGGTCGCCGCGGTAGGCGCGCGTGACCAGATAGGCGGCCCGGCCGTAGCGCTGCCAGGCGCCGCCCGCGCCTTCCAACCGGGCCACGTCCGCCAGCACGCCGTTCACCAGGGCGTCGTCCTCGCTCGACAGCACCGCCTCCATCAACAACAGCCGGCCGCTCAAATCGGTCGCCGGCGCCGAGGCCAATAGGCGACAAAGGCGGTCGCCTTCCGACGCCTTGCCGATCCGGTAATACGTCTCCGCCAGCCGGCACAGGAGCAGCGTCCGCTCCTCCGGCGTGAAGCCGTCGAGGTTCTTTTCCAGATCTTGCAAGGTCTTTTCACTTTCCGCGCCGGCGCACGTCCGCAGCGCGGCCAGCCGAAATTCCAGCCGGTCGCCGAGCCGGCGCCGGGCGTCCGCCAGGAGCGAAGCCGCCTTGGCCGCGTCCCCTCGGCGGGCCGCGTCGAGGGCCAGGTCCGTCCAGGCGCCGGGCCGATCCGGGTGTTGGGACCAGTCCTGTTCCAGTACGGCGGTCGCCCTCTCCGGTTCCTCCCGCGCCGCAGCGCCGCGGCCCGAAGCCGGGCGGTTTCGGGCGAAGACCCGGCGCGGTCGAGGGCGCGGTCCACTTCCGGCCAGTCCCGCCGGTCGCGCGGCAACGCCTGATCGTTCAGCAAAAGCGCCCGGGCCAAAAGCGCCCACGCCGCCTCCGGGGCTTGCGGCAGCGCCGTCACGCTCCGCAGTTCGTCCAGCGCCTCGTCGGTTCGGCCCGCGTCGAGCAGCGCCGCGGCCAGCGTGGCGCCGGCGGACGCCGACGAGGGCGCCAGACCCACGGCCTGTCGCAGCGCGGCCAGGCGGCGGTCGCCGTCGCCGAGATGTTCGTAGCACGCCGCGGCGCAGAGGAGGGTGCGCACGCCCTGGTCCACGGACATGGCGGAAGTCTTCGAGTAATCCTCCAGCGAGCGCGACGCCGTTTCCCAGCGGCCGCGGTACATCTCCAGGCGCGCGTCGAGGTAATCGGCCATGCCGATCGCGCCGCCCTTCCGGGCCTCGGCGGCCAATCCCTCCACGTCGCCGGGGCGGCCCTGTTGCAACCGGGCCTCGGCCAGGAGATTCAGAAGCCCCGACCGGTCCGGCGCCGGTTCGGCGTCTTTAAGGAGCTTCTTTCCCTCTTCCAGGCAGTCCGCGGCTTCATCGGGCCGGTCGGTCCCCAGGTCGAGCGTGGCGAGGGCGAGACGAAGGCCAAGGTCTTTGGGGTGCAGCCCCAGGCCGCGCCGGAGCGCCGCGCGGGCGTCGTCGGCGCGGCCGCGGCGGGCGGCGAGGTCGGCCGTGGTCAGCAACACACGCGCGTCGTCCGGTGCCAACTCCAGGGCGCGAGCGGAGTCCCGCTCGGCGTCGTCGAGGGAGCCGCAGGCGGTGCGGTAGACGGCCCGCACCAGGTAGGCTGCGGCCGTCTGGTCATTGGCGGCGACGAGGTCGTCCATCACCTGGTCGGCGTCCGTCCCTCGGTCGAGGCGCCCGCGCAGCAGGGTAGCCAGGCGAGCGTAGGCTCCGACCCGTTCCGGGGCCAGGGCCACCGCCGAGCGGTACGCCGCCGCGGCCGCCTCCGGCTCGCCCTGCGCCTCCCGGCACTGCCCCAGGAGGTCTTGCACTTCGCCGTCGGCGGGGAGGAAGTGGGCCAGGAGTTCGAGGTGGTTCCGGGCCTGGTCGAAGCAGCGCAGACTCATCGCCAGGTCCGCGGCGGCGCGGCGCAGGTCGTGCCGGGTCGGCTCCCGCGACAGCACCTCTTCGTACACGGAAAGGACGCGGGTCTTGTCGGCGGGGGTGAAGGCCTCGCGCGCGAGAACCTTCGCATAGCGCTCCAGAATGTCCGCATCATCCGGCGTGAAGGCCAGGCGGCGCTTCAGGTACTCGGCGGCGCGGGCGAGGTCGCCGGCCGCCTCGGCCCGGTCGGCCTCGGCCAGCAGGGCGGCGGATTCCGGGCCGACCTGGCAGGCGTGGGCGACGACCACGACGAGGGCCCCGGCCGGGGATAACGCCAGTAGGATCAGGGCCAGGCGGAGGTTGAATCGATTCTTCATGGAGGGCCGATGTCCCGTGATTCCGTGCGCGGAGGGGGACGCGCGGGCCGGTGGAGGGGCGTCGTCATGTTGTGTGCGGCCGGGGCTGAGCGCCAGCGAAGCCCCGGCCCTGGACTGCGTGCAAACCCCGAAGCCTGGAGGCGGCGGAAGCCGGGGCTTCGCTGGCGCTCAGCCCCGGCCGCACGTCGGGCGTCGCTCGCCCCACTCCTCATTCGGTTACACAACCGCCGGCTTCTTGCGGCGGACGAACAGGAACAGGAACGGCAGGCCCAGCAGCGCCGACGCCAGCGAGGCCGGCTCCGGGACCACGTTGCCCGGCGTGTTGTGGTTCGATTGCTGCTGTTGCTGTTTCTGTTTCTGCTGCTGCTGCTGCTGCTGCTGCTGACCTTGCTGCTGCTCCACGGTGATGGTGATGATGCTGGGCGTGCCGGTCCCTTGCCGCTCTATCGCATCCAGGATCGACTGCTCACTGGCGGAGAGCTCTGAGCTCAACGAATCGAGCGCGTCCAGTATGTCCCGTAAGTCGCTCATGCCTGATGGTGTAATATTTACGAATTGCTGCTGCGCCTGCTGCCCCTGCTGCGCCTGCGGCTGCTGCTGCCGGCTGCTCCCTCCGCCCGTGCCGCCGCCGACGCCGGCGCCGCCGCCCGCGCCGAGGCCGCCCCCGAAGCCGCCGCCCACGCCGGGGAAGCCGCCGCCGCCGAAGCCGCCGCCGCCGCCGAAGCCGCCGGTGGCCGTCTCGCCGCCCAGCGTGCCGCCCACCGTGCCGCCGCCGGGCGGGGCGCCGCCCGCCTGCTCGAACGCCACCGGGGTCGGGATTTCACTGGCGTCCACGCTCACATTCGAGGCGGGCAAAACGTCGCCGCCGTTGGCCGCGGCCGGCGTCGCGGCGCCCTTCGGCAGCAGGGCGCCCCGCAGCCGCGTCGCCTCGAACAGCGGCGGGAAGTTCGACGTGAAACCGAACAGCACGCTGCGTTCGCCCGGCTTGACCGCCGTGTCGCCTTCGTCCTGATAGAAGACCGCCCGGATGGCCGGCGAACGGCTGGAGTCGGGCCGCCCCTCGGCGTCCGCGTTGGCGAAGATCACCGGCCGAAGCGTCGAGAACGCCCCGCCCATACCGTAGCCGCCGTAGCCGGCCCCGACGAAGGGGGCGAGACCGGAGGCCGTGTAGGCGGCCTCGATGGGGCCGCCGACGCCGCCCAAGGCGCCCGGCGCCGGCGGCAGGGCCACGTCCGAACGGACCATGCGCGACCCGGCGGTGATGTCATAGCCGACCAGACGGCCCTGCGTGTGGATCGGGGGCGCGCCCTTGAAGTCGGCCGTGTCCAGGAGCAGCACGGTGGCCGGGGTGCGGCCCTTGTCCTCGGCTTCGGGATCGTCCGCGACCGCCTTCACGGCGTTGTTGATCTTGATCTGGCCCAGGCCGTAAGGGTTCGGGACCATTTCCCGCGGGGCGTCCGGTTCAAAGGGCCGCTTGGCCGGCCCGACGTGGTGATCGGTGGACATCGGCACGATGACGTTCTTAACGGTGTCGTCGCTGAGGAAGCCGACGCCGGCGCCGACGGCCAGCTTGGCCTTGAGGTCCTTGGGGTGGGGCGGCCCGAAGTAGCCCCACGACGTGATGAGGGCGGGGTCGATGATCAGGCGGATGGTCACGTCCGAGATCGGCGACGGGCTGCCGCGGTCGTTGATGACCTGATAGAGGTAGAGGTAGCGGGCCTTCTTATCGATGCCCGGCGACGGCTTCAGGGAGCCGTCGAGGCCGGCCTGGAAGGTCTGATCGAAGTCCTTGATCTTCGTGCCCCAGGTGTCGTTGCCTAGACCCTCGCCGCGGTCAAGAACCATGAAATAAAGGGAACCGCCGAAGGCCTTCGGCTCGTCGGCCGCGCTGATGATCTCGCCGTTGGGCTTAACGATGTCCGGCGGCGCGCCGGGCGTGGCGTAGCCGGTGAACTTCTGAAGCCCGTCGGCGCGGGCCGGGGCGAGCGGCGTCAGGGCGGCGACGGCCAGGAACGCCAGGCCGGCCAGGAACGCTCGCACGCGACAAGAGGTCGTCATTGGCGTTGCTCTTTCTTGCAGGAGGACCAAGGGGCAACCGGTTCTGAATGTCGTCCCCTAGATCGCAAATGGCGTACCACGATTTTTTCTTCGATCCCGGCGACCCTTTGGCTGATAACCGGCGGCGAGGACCCCGTGCAGCTGTCGCCATTTAGGGCAATAGCACCAACTGAATTATTGGCCGGGCGTCAAACGAAAGCCGCCGCCGCGCCCCGGTGTTAACCCTGTCCGGTTAGCGCTGTTTGCGCTGTTCAGCGCGCCGACCGTCCCGGCCGGCGACCGGCAGCTCAGGTTGGAGACCAGCTCAAAGTCGAGCGCGTCGGCCACCGCGCCCTTCCAGCCCGCCTCGGCGGCCCGCGCCAGGTTGTACATCTCGCGGGCCGTGACGTAGTGATAGTGAAAATGGGAGTCGTCCCGCGCGCGCCGGGCCAGCGACTCATGGAAGCGGACCATCGGTTCGCCCAGAAGCGCGTCGTGGCTGACCTCGGCGGCGCCGTGGGCGTGCAGTTTGACGAAGAACCAATCCGGCCGCGTCGGGACCTGGACGCGGGCGCGGAGCCAAAGGTCGATGCGGTCGGCGGACGGCGGCTGGCTTCCCTGGATACAGGCGTTCTCAAGGCGCGGCAGCAGGCCGTACTTGCGGCCCCGCCAGTTCAGCACCAGCGGCCCCTGGACGAGCATCACGGAGCCGTCCGGCTTCGGCCCTCCGCCGACGGGCGCGCCGTCGTCGTGGGAGCGCGGCCGGCCGGGAACATTCCGGGCATAATAGATGCTGTTAATCCGTTTTGTCTGCGTGGCGTGGGGCGCGGACGGCAGGGTGAAGTCGGCGTAGCAGCCGGTCTCGCGCAGGACGTCCAGTTCGTTGTCGACGCCGCACCAGCGGCCGTCGGGCCGCGAGTTGCACAGCGACCAGTTGCCGTGGATGAAGCCGTAAGTCAGTTCGCCGTCGTCGCGCCGGCGCGACAGCAGGCCGTGGCGGCCGGCGAGCAGTTCCTTGAATCCCTGGAGGGTGGCGCGGAGGTTGTCGGCGTTGTCACGGTCGTGGTGCAGATGAACCTCGACCTCGCCGAAACCGGCGCGGCAGAGGCCGGCGAGGGCGTCGAGGTACTCCGGCTCGTACTCCTCGACGGGATAAAAGAAGGAATGGCGCGGCGTGCGGCCGTCGGCGTCGCGGAAGAGGCCGAACTGGCGGGGGTAGTCGCGGACCCAGCGTTCGACGCGGCCGCGGCTGACCTCGGCGGCCGGCCGGTTCTGCTTCGGCTCGTAGTGGTCGGCGACGCACAGCAACAGGTGAACGTCCTGGCCGCGGCGCGGCGGTCGGCGTTTAGGGATCTCTTTAATGTAAGACAGGAGCCAGCGGTCCATGAACCGGCGGCGCGCCTGCCAGTAGGCGAGGCCCAGTCCCGAGGCGGCCGCGAGGGGCAGACCGGCCGACGCGATCAGCAGGGGGTCGAGGGACATGGTTACCAAGGGGTCAGTAGCCGCGTTCGCCAGAACGCGGGTGAACTCAGACCCGCGTTCTGGCGAACGCGGCTACGTCAGGGGTCACGGTTCAGAACGGCGGACGCGGTACGGGCCGGGGCCGCGGGTCGGGTCTTCACTGACCCCTGACCCCTGATCCCTGACCCCTCGTAAGTCGCCTTGACCCAACTCCGCTCCGTGCGACCGGTGAGCCAGACCCATAAAGCGACCCAGGCGGCGGCGTTCAGCAGCAAAAAAGATGCGGCCGCCGCGAACGGCCGGAAGCGGGCGGCCGGCGCCCACAGACCCAGTCCCGCCGCCGCGTAGCACGCGGCCTGACACGCGAACGCCGCCCGGTAGAGCGGCCCCGGCGCCAGCAGGCTGAATATCAGCAGGGCGAGCAGACCCCACGGCGCCAGCAGACGCAGCAGCTTGTGCGACACAAATTGTAGCCAAACGGGGTTGCGCCACGGCAGCAGGACCGCCGGCAAGCGCGTCGCCAGTTGGAGGCAGCCCGACAGCGTCCGCACCTTGCGGCTGAACTCGTCGCGCGTCCGATCCGGCAGGCGATCGAAGGCGTGGGCGTGATCGTCGTGGACGACGCGGTAGCCGCGCAGCGCCACGTCCATCGGCCAGTAGACGTCGTCGAGAATGGTGCCGCGTGGGATCGGCCGAAACAGCTCGCGGCGTACGGCGCTGACGGAGCCGGTCGCGCCGACGCCGGACCACAGCCGGCTTTCCTGCCGCCGCAGCCATTTCTCGAAGCGCCAGATAGAGGCCGACGCCGGCCAGGGCGCCGTCGGCGTCGCGGACGATCAGATCGCCGCTGACCGCGCCGACGGTTCGGTCGGCGAAGTTCGCCAGCATCCGCGGTAGGGCGTCCGTCGCCCACACCTGTCGCACGTCGGCGAAGACCAGAACCTCATGAACCGCGACGGCGCAGCCGTTGGACAACGCGGCCGCTTTGCCGGATCGTTCGGACAGTTCCAGGACGCGCACGCGCCGATCGGGATGGGCGCGGGCCGCGGCGGCGGTGTCGTCCGCGGAGCCGTCGGAAACCACGATCACCTCGCCGTCCAGGGCCGCCGCGTCCAGCAGGGTCGTCATTTCGTCGAGCCGACGGACGATGTTGTCTTCCTCGTCGTGGGCGGCGACGACGACGGAAACGGATCGCGGCGCCGGCCCCGAACGCCGCAGCGGCCGGCCGCGCAGGCGGGCCAGCGCCCACGCCAGAAGCGGGTAGATCAGGTAGGGGTACAGCACGCAGGCCGCGGCGACCCAGAAACATATTTCGAAAGGCGTCATCGCGGATACTCACGGGTCGATCGGTTCATCCGCCTCGTCAGTCCCCAGGGCGACGCCGAAGCGGGCCTCGAACTCTTTGCGCTCCTGCCGCATCCGCCGCCGGTCCTCCGGCAGCGCCAGCCGCGGGTCGGGCCGCCAGTGCAACGGCGCCAGGTCGCACGTCCACTCCTGCCCCTCGGCGAGCAGCCGCCCGCGGACGGCCTCGTTGAGAACGCGGCTGCTCTCGAAGCAGGAAATGTGCTCCTCCGCCCAGCGGCGCGCCGCGTAGCCGTCCGACTCGGCGACGAACGCGGTCAGCTGGCTCGCCAGGTCGCCGTGCTTCAGCAGTCGCCCGGTGGCGGGGTTGATGAACGCCCGCGAGCCGATCTCGGCGTGCTCCAGCAGCGCCGCCGGCGTGTCGGCGAAGAGCGACTCGGCCACGACCACGCACGACCCCTCGCGCCGCGACAGGACCACGCTGGCCCGCGACCGGCAGAGGCGTTCGATCACCGTCTCCCAGGGGGCGTTGGTCAGCAGCCGAAATCGATCCGCGACGCCGTAGGCGCGGGCGACCTCCCGGATCACGTCGCCGGTGCGGCCGTCCTGGTCCTGGCCGATCAACTCGACGCGCAGCCCTTTCGGCATTCGTCGCAGGGCCCGGAACAGGGCGTGATGGCGTTTGAACTTGGCGAAGTTGGCCACCATGATGAGGTCGACGTCGCGTTCCGAGCGCGGCAAGGGGTGGATCAGGCCGGGGTGGACCCAGCTGGAGGCGAACAGGGGGACCACCACATAATTCGGCGCGATCCGCGGCAGCACGTTGCGGTCGTCGTTGTTGCTGATGAGCGTGAAGAGCGTCCCGGGGAACGCGGCCGGGAAGACGTAGTTAATGAGGTTGTGCGGCGGGCTGGAACTGGGCG
Organism: uncultured Planctomycetaceae bacterium; assembly: GCA_963813925.1. Taxonomy (GTDB): domain Bacteria; phylum Planctomycetota; class Planctomycetia; order Gemmatales; family Gemmataceae; genus UBA4732. The sequence continues at coordinate 769,992 of CAWFBG010000009.1, read as the reverse complement.
CCAGCACCAGCGTGTACCGACTCGCCACCGCCGTGAGGTCGCAATGGCGCATCAGGCGCGCCCACTCCGTCTCGAAGGAAAGGAATAGTACGCCCTTTTCACGCTCGCCGATGTATGGTTTGAGGACCTCCGCCCGGCCCAGGCGCGGGCCGTCGGGGCCGGGGGCGAACTCGGACCAGTCTATGTGGGAGGGGTCGAGTCCGTTCAGCCGCAGTCGGATGCGTTCCATGCAGACGTCCACGCGGGCGCGGCGCGTCGTCAGGCGGGCGGCGGTGCAAAGGCCGCGGACGGAGCGCGCGACGGCCTGCGGGTCGTTCGGCGCCGACCAGGCGTCGCGCAGCAGCTTCCATCCGCTGAGACGGTTGCGGGCGAAGGCGTTGTAGCGCAACCAGTCCTCGCCGTCGATCTTCAGGCGCCGAAACCACGATTTCATGGAGGGCAAACCTCCCCCACGACCGGACGGGCCGGCGCCGGCGCGGCCGTGACGCCGCGCCGCCCGGCCAGCCGTCGGAACAGCCGCTCGTACCCCTCCGCCTGGACGGCAAAGGTGAAGCACCGCTCGACGCGGCGCCGGCCGGCCAGGCCCATCGCCCGCGCCGATTCCGGCGACGCCAGCAGTTCGGCCACGGCGCGGGCCAATGCCGCGGGGTCGGCCGGAGGGACCAGTAGGCCGGTGACGCCCTCTTCGAGCACTTCCGGCGTACCGCCGACGGCCGTGGCGACGACGGGCAGCCCGGCCGCCATCTCCTCCAGCACGACCACCGGCAGACCCTCGGTGTGCGACGACGAAACGGCCAGGTCGCAGGCCGGCAGCAGGCGCTCCAGATCGGGCCGGAAGCCCGCCAACACGAAGCGGCCCTGTAAGCCGCGTTCGGCGATCCTCCTTGTCAGATAATCGCGCAGCGGCCCGTCGCCGAAGACGACGAAGCCGGCGCCGGGGCGTTGCGGCGCCAGCAGCGCGGCCGCGTCGATCAGCTGATCGAACCCCTTCTCGGGGCTGAGTCGGCCGGCGGCGGCGACGATCCGCTCCGGCCGGTGCGCGAACCACCCCAGCAGCATTTCGCGGCAAGCGGGGTCGGGAGCGCCGAACGACTCGGCGTGGATGGCGTTGCGGATGACCGGTGCCCGTTCCGCGTGTACGCCGGCGCGGCGGACCTTGGCCCCTTGCGCCTCCGAGACGCAGACGACCGAATCCATGCGGCGCATTACCCGGCGGTCCAGCGCCTCGTAGAAGCGAACCTTCGCCGTGGCGGCGGTCCAGCCGTGGGCGATGGCCATGACCGGGACGCCGGCCCGTCGGGCCGCCAGCCAGCCGATCAGGTCGGGTTTGTAGCCGCTGCAACAGAGCACGTCGGCGCCGAGGCGGCGCAGCCAGTCGGCGATTTCGCGGGCCGCGCGCAGGAAATGCGGCGCGTTCTCCTTGAGGCAAACGGCCTGAAAGCCGTCGTCGGCCGCCTGATCGAGAAACGGCCGGCTCAGGCCGCGCTCCGCGAAGGAGAGAAACGCGGTCTGAAAATGCGGACGCAAGGTCCGCGCCAGGCCGAGCACTTGCCGCTCCGGCCCCCCGAGGAAAGGCGACGCCATCAGGTGAACGACAAGCATGATCGCTCCGCCCTACATGGCCAGCGCCGGCCGCCGGCCGCCGACGGCGCTTTCCCACACCGCTTCCAGCTTGTCCGCCAGCACGTCCCAGTCGTATCGCTCCCGCACCAGCCGACGGCCCCGGTCGGCCATTCGCCGAGCCGGCTCCGGCGCCCGGATGCAATCCGCCAGCGCCGCCGCCATGTCCTCCACGCGCTCCACGACCGTCAGGTCGCGGCCATTCTCCAGCCGCAATCCTTCGGCCCCGACGCGCGTGGACACCACCGGCAGGCCGCACGCCAGCGCCTCCAGGATCTTCAGGCGCGAGCCGCCGCCGATTCGCAGCGGAACCGCCATCACGCCGCTTGCGCCGAGGTACGGCCGCACGTCCGCCACGTCGGCGTGCAATTCCGCGAAGTCCGCCGTCGCCAGGCGCCGCCGCAGCCATTCCGGAGGCTTCCGGCCGACGATGCTCAGCCGGGCCGTTGGCGCCTGCACACGCACCGCCGGAAAAACGTCGTCCAGTAGCATCCGCACCGCGTCCTGGTTCGGCCGCCAGTCCAGGCTGCCCAAAAACAGCACGCGCTCCGGCGAATGCGGCCCCTCGACCGATCCGAAATAGGCGCCATCGACGCCGTTGTCCACCACCTCCACGCGCTCGATCCCGAAGCGTCGTCGCGCCAGCAGGGCGTCGTCGTCGCTGACCGTCACCACGCGGTCGGCGCCGGCGAAGGTCCGCCGCTCGTAGCGCTCGAACTTCCGCCATTGGCCGTGAACGTACCAGCGCTTGAGCGGCGACGGCTCCGTCTCGTAGTAGCGCTGCCAGATCAAGGAATCGACGTTGGGGGCCATCAGCACTTTGCGGCGCGCCCCGGCCGACGCAGCATTCCCAGATACGGCGTCCACTCGAACTGCCACACGTCCACCGACCGCCGATCCTCGTGCTCCTGGACCGCCTGTCGCAGCCGTGGGCTGTCGTGCGACGCCACGGAGTACGGCAGCGGCGAGAAGGCGTTGGCGGCCAGGCGGCCGTAGAAGGACAATCCCTTCTTGCGCGGGACGGGGTGATCGACGAGGACCGTCTCGATCCCCTGCTCGCCCAGAAACGTCGCCGCCCGTTTCGCCTCATCCGGGCCGCCGCCGCAGCGAGCGATGTAGGTGATGCGATGGCGGCGCGCCAGACGAAGCATCAGGTTCAGCGTCCGCAGCCGTTTGCCGTTCGACGGCGGGTAGGCCGCGTCGCCGTCCACGATCACCGCATTCATGAGCGCATTCCCATCCCCGTAGGCGCTTTCCCGGCCTCGCCCGGGCCGAGCAGTCGCCTCGCACGCCGCCACACGCGGCCTCCCAACGCGCCGATGCGCAACTTTAGGTCGAAAAATCGCTGCGTGACGGCGTGATAGCCGCGGTGCTCCGTGCGGCGGAGGAAATGCTCCTGATAGTTGCGCTTGTCGCCGAAGCCGAGGATGCGTTCGTGCTCCTTGGTCAGACTGCCCAGGAAGGCGGCGTTGAGCAGCAGCGGGTGGTAGCGGTAGTAGTCCACGTCCTCCTGCTGCAAGGGCACGGCGGCGTCGTGGTAGCCGTAGAATACCGCGTGCCGCTTCTCCAGAATCGGCACGCTCTGACGGTGAATCCCCGAGGTGTCGAACAGGAACCCCGTCCCGGCTTTGCCGAGGACTTCAAGGATCTGCTCCGGCGGCGTATCGGCGACCTCCCGCGGGTACACGCCGCGCGGCGCCTGTCGGCCGTGGCTGCCCTTGATGTACCTGAACGCGCCGCTCGTCACGTCCGTCAGATACACGCCGAGCTTGACCTCGCGCGGGATGCCCGCCACGCGCGTCTGGTCGTACCAGGCGTCGCCGTGCCAGCCGTGGAAGTCGAGTTTCGTCGGGTTGGACTGCCAGCCCTTCGCTTCGGCAAGTTGAAAGCCGGGGCCGACGTATTCGCCCACGGCCTCGATCACGCGCGGGTCGAGGGCCGCGTCCAGAAAGCCCTGGTGCAGCAGCAGCACGTCCTCGATCATGAGCCGGTACGGCTCCGTTTTGGAATAGCCGTCCAGGTCGTTCCAGCGCTGCCGGATCAGCCGGGACGTGAAAGCCGACTGCATCGCGCGCAGCCGCGCCGGCGCCAGCAGGTCGGAGATCACGACGACGCCGTGATGTTCGAGTTCCTTGGCAAACGAATGGGTCATGGTTCACATTCCTACGTTGGTGCCCTATATAGACACAAATACTCTTCGATCCGGGCCGCCGCGGAAAATCGCGCGACGGCCAATTCCCGGGCCTCGCGGCCCATTTCCCGAAAACGATCGGGGCGACCCAGCAGACCCCGCGCCGCCGCCGCCAGCCCTTCCGCGTCGCCGGGCGGGAACAGGACGCCGGTGCGGCCGTCCGCGACATATTCGGGGATGCCGCCGATGCGCGAGGCCAGCACCGGCAGGCCGCACGCCTGGGCCTCGAGGTTGACCAGGCCCGCCGCCTCCGCCCACAGCGACGGACAGACGAAGGCGTCCGCCGCCTGCAGGAACGGCTCCACGCGCGCCTGAAGGCCCAGAAAGTTCACGCGGTCGCGCACGCCGAGTTCCCCGGCCAGCGCCGCAGCGCGTCGGCCTCCTCGCCGTCGCCGATCACCCAAAGGACCACAGAATCCGGCAGCCGCGCCAGCGCCCGCACGGCCACGTCGATGCCTTTGTCCCGGATGAGGTAAGCGGCCGTCGCAAGGACGAAACGGCCGTCCGCGCCGAGCCGCCGGCGAACCTCGGCCCGCACGTCCGGGTCGGGCGCGAAGCGGTCGGTATTGACGAAATGCAGCCGGCAGTCGGTCGCCGGCCAGATCCGCTGCCCACGCAGATGATCCGCGACGAAGCGACTGACGCCAATCACCCGCTCATAGTGGCGTAAGAAGACCCTTTTTACCGCCGACCATTTCGGCCTTTTGGACGCCGCGTCCGCCGCGCGCGAGTTGTGGTCGGTGAAATAGTGCCTCACCCGCGGGGCGAGCGCTCGCAAGGCCCAGAAGTAGCCGTTGGTCAGCGGCGGGAAGAAGTTCCAGTCGACGACTTCGATATCGTGCCGCGCGATCAGCCGTAGCAGCCGGGCCAGGGCGCCGGGCCGGAAGCGGTCCAGTCCGAGGGCCGCGACTTCCAAACCGGCCCTCCCGTAGCGGGCCGCGCCCACCGCCTCCGGCGGGGCCAGGAAAACCGGCAGGAACAGGCCGCCGCGCTCCCGGAACGCCGAGGCCAGCAGAAAGGCCTGCTCCTCCAGCGAGCCGAATTTGCGAGAGGGGTCCAGGTGCGCGGCGAACAGGACGCGCCGAAGACGCCCCGGTTCGGCGGCGCGTGCGGGAGCGTCCGTCGGTCGCTCTACTAGCGGGGTCATAAGTGGACACCATCCGTATCAGGTCGCCGCCGGGTCCGGTCTGGGCCGTCGCGCGTTCGGGGCCGCGAACGATCACCCCTCGAACAAGGGCCGCGGTTCGCCGTGCCCTTCGTAGGCCGCTTCGACGGCCTCCGAACGCGGCATCGAGAACAGCAGGCGGAGCGCCCGGTAGGGCACGCCGGCCATGTGGACCGCGGTGCAGGCGATGAGGCGCAGGTCGAGCCAGAGGTCGCGATAACGGATATAATAGAGATCATAAGCGAGTTTTCGGCGGACGCTGCCGAGGTCGGTGTCGGGCGGCAGCTGCACCTGGGCCAGGCCGGTGACGCCGGGACGCACCGCCATCCGGTCGCGGTAGTGCGGCACCGCCCGCTCCAGCGCGGGGATGAATTCGGGGCGTTCCGGCCGCGGGCCGACCAGGCTCATGTCGCCGCGCAGCACGTTCCACAGCTGCGGAAGCTCATCCAGGTGCGTCCTGCGGAGAATGGCGCCCAACGGCGTGAGGCGCGAATCGCCGGGAGTGGACCAGCGGGCGCCCGAGTCCTTCTCGCAGTTGTGGGTCATCGAGCGGATTTTGTAGAGCGTGAACGGCCGGCCGCCCTTTCCGAGGCGCGTCTGCGAATAGAACACCGGGCCGGGCGAGGTCAGCTTGACGGCCAGGGCCGTCAGGAGCATGACCGGGGCGACCAGGACAAGCAATCCCGCGGCGAGGGCGAATTCGCCGACGGCCTTGACCGCATCGTAAACCGGACGCGGAGGCGGCTCGAAGATCGCCGGGCGGACGAGCTCAATAAGGCGCGTGGTCTTCCGGCCCGCCGGCATTTCCGCCGTGACTGTGGGGAGGTCGAGAATAATTTGGCTCGCCTCGGTAGGGTTCACGTCGATGGCCATTGGGGGGCCTCGGGACACAATGGAATACAGAAGCGTCGTTGCTGTCGCGCTAACGGGACGGCCGTCTGGCGAACGCCGGTGGTTCGTGGGGAGGGGATTGGCGCTCCTCCGCACACGGGTGCGGGGTCATGGGGAAGTCCAGGGGGGAGTCTGGATGGCCTTCCGCCCGAGCGCTGTCGTCGAAGAATCGAACTTCCTTGCCGCCCGGCCGGCGCCTCATGGTCGGACGCGGGGGTGCGGTGTTGGAGGCCCTGACCCCGCCGGCGTCTCGTTCCGGGAGACGCCGAGAGCGGCCGGCGCGGCCGGCGCGGCCGGCCTCGGTCTTTGGGGTTTCTGGGGGGACGGAGTTAGCATTTGACGTGCCAATCCGCCCCAGGCGACGTTCCGTTGCGGCGCCCCCCCAGCTGTGGACCACCGAGGGAAGAAAGCCTGTGCGGATCGCCCGAATCGCTCTTTTCGCCGCTAAGAATAGTTAGCATTGCATATGAAGCACGTCAACAAACATTAACGCTGGCCGCGCCGTTCGCGGCCGCCGACCGGTCCACCCGGCCGTCCAGGCCGAGGTACATTTTCTCGTACTCGGCCGTCATGCGGCGGACGTCGAACAGGCATTCGACGCGACGGCGTCCGGCCCGTCCCATGCGTTGGCGTTCGAGGTCGTCACGGCGAAGGCGAAGGAGGGCCGCGGCCAGAGCCGCCGGGTCGCCGGGCGGGGTGAGCAGGCCGGTCTCGCCGTCGGCCACCACTTCCGGGTTGCCGCCGACGCGGGTGGCCACGACGGCCAATCCGCGCGCCATCGCCTCCAGCAGCGTCAGCGACACGCCTTCGGTCAGCGACGGCAGCACGAACAGGCCGGCCCGCGCCAGCAGCGCCGGCACGTCGCGGATCTGGCCGTGAAACCGAACGACGCCGTCCAGGCCGAGGTCGGCGGCCGTGCGACGCAGGTCGGCCATGCAAGGCCCGTCGCCGGCGATTTCCAGGCGGAAGGAGTCGTCCGAGCGGGTCGCCAGCGCCGCCGCGTGAAGCAGAGTTCCAATGTCCTTTTCCGGGCTGAGCCGGGCGACCGTGACGACCGGGCCGCCCGAGCGGGCGGCCGGCGCGTCGAAGCGCGTCAGGTCGATGCCGTTGTGGAGGACGCGCACCTTGCGGGCGGAGACTCCCCGGCGGACGGCCTGGCGGGCGCCGTCGGCCGAGACGCACACGAAGCGGTCGGTCAATACGGAGGCGACGCGGACCAGGCCCGACTGCCGCCGCGTCAGGCGGTCGGCCATGCCGTGGTGGCGCGTGTGGATCATCCGGCGCACTCCCGCCAGCCGCGCCGCGAAGGCGCCGTAAATGTGCGGCCGCTCGTCGTGCGTGTGGACCACGTCGATGCGCCCGGCGCGGAACAGCCGGGCCAGGCGCGAAACCAGTCCGGGCCGGAAACCGGTCGGCTCGCCCAGCGCCGCCACCGGCCAGCCGTGCGCCTCCAGGTCGCCGGCCAAGGATCCGCGGCCGCCCAGCGACACGAACTGCAAGTCGAAGCGGCGACGGTCGGCGCAGCGGGCGAACTCGACGAGCAGTTTCTCCTGGCCGCCCACGTCCAGGCCCAGCGTCACATGCGCGACGCGCAAGCGGCCCCTTTTCGGATCGATGAAACGCATCAATGCTCCCCGGCGGCGTTACCGCTTCCACGTCTGCGTCGGCAGCCGGAGGACGCCGAGCAGGAAACTGCACAGCACCACCTCCGACCCGACGAGCAAGGCCAACACCGACGGGATGGCGACGCGCAGCGTCACGCTCGGATCGAGCGGGCCGAACGACCGCGCCTCCCACCACCAGACGGCCGCGGCCGAGCCGCCCAGTCCGCCGAGGATCAACAGCAGTCCGGCGATCAGGCCGGCCTCCAGGGTGGAATGGCGTAGGAACCAGGTCAGTAGCGGCCTTTCCGGCAGCAACTTCCGCGCCGCCGCGAAAGCCCGCGCCAGCACCGCGAACATGCACGTCTGAAAGCCGAGCAGCACGGCGGCGGCCGCGTACAACAGCGTGTGAACGTCGAGCACCGCGCCGCCGACGTGGCGCGGCCGCGGCAGCAACCAGGCGCCGACGCCCAGGCCGATAAGCATCAAAAGCAGTCCGGGATAGAGGAAAAGCCAGCGCGGCGAGTACAGGAGCATGAAGCGCAGGTGCCGCCAGCCGTCGCGCCAGGGCCGGAGGTGCGGCGGCCGCGAACGACCGTCGGGGCCGAGCGTGGTCGGCGCCTCGACGACGTCCATGCCCAGCAACGTGGCCTTGATGACCATTTCCGACGCGAACTCCATGCCGGTCGTTTGCAGGTCCATGCGGCGGAACGCCTCGGCGGAGTAGCCGCGCAGGCCGCAGTGGAAGTCGCCGACGGGGCACTTGAAAAACAGCCGGCCCAGACCGCTCAGGACCGGGTTGCCGATCCAGCGGTTCTTCCACGGCATGGCGCCGGGCTTGACGCCGCCCCGGAAGCGGTTGCCCACCACCAGATCGCGGCCGGCCCGCAGCTCCTTCAACAGCGGCATGAGATCGCTGAAGTCGTAGCTGTCGTCGGAGTCGCCCATGATGACGTACGTGCCGCGGGCCGCCAGCGTGGCGTGGTAGAGGGCGGCCCCGTAGCCGCGCACCTTCACGTCCACCACCCGCGCCCCGAGGCGGCGGGCGATTTCCTGGGAGCCGTCGGTCGAGCCGTTGTCGCCGACGACGATTTCACCGCGGACGCCGTGGCGTTCGAGGAAGTCCTGGGCCTTGCGGACGCAGGTCTCCAACGTTTCCGCCTCGTCGAGGCAGGGCATGACGATCGACAATTCGGGGGCCGAGGGCGCGACCGGGCGCGGCCCACGTCTCGTTCCCGCGCTTCTGGCGTCGCTACGGTGGACATCGTCGCCTCTTCGGGGCCGGGCGCCTTTTCATTCCACCGGAACCATAGCACGCGCCGCGAAGCCGGGTCGGAGAGGACGAATACGGCGACGACGGAGCGCGTCAGGGTTTGGCCGCCGATTTTTCGCGCCGCCCGACGGCCGCCAACTCGAGAAGGCGCCGCCCCACGTACTCGCCCATGAGACGCCCTCCCAAGGTCGTCATGTGAAAGTGGTCGTAATACGTTTCGGCGGAAGCCCCGATCGCCTCGGCCGGTTCGAGTAGGTCCGCGCCTGTCCGTTCCCCGACGCGCACCGTCGCCTCATCCACCAATTCCATGAGCTTGCAGATCACCCGATGCGAATAGAAGACGTCGGCGAACTCGACGGAAGCGTCTCCCACGGACCCATGCCAGAACAGCGCCGCCTCTTCGGGAGCCGGCTCGGGCTTGTCGAACCACGGCTGGCGGATCAGCACGACTCGCCGGGCGTGTCGTTTCGCGATCTCGACTGCCTGTGACAGCGACGACTCGTAGTGCCGCAGCCACTGCTCCGGCGAGCCGAAGGCGTCGCGGATTTCACGAGCGTTTTTCCGCATCTCTCGGGACTTGGCGAAGCGTTTTCCAACTCCCTTTCGCACGATGGTCGGCTTGCGGAGGAGATGGCCCAGGCGGCGAACCGCCTCGGCCGCGGCGGTTCGTTTAGGCGCCCATCCCCACGGATGATTGGAGCGCCAGGCGACGTCCGCCATGGGGGAATCGGGCGCCGGCAATTCGGACGGGGCGCCGATCCGCGTGAAATAGTTCACCGCGGAAGCGCCGACCATGATGGTCAGCACGTCGAGGGGGCCGAAGCGGGGCAGGACACGCGGAAAGGCGTAACAAAGCGCGTCCGTGGTGAGACCCGACTTGCCGAGGTTGGAGACGTGGACTCGGTCGACGCCGAGGGCGCCGCGGTTTTCCGGCCGGTTCAGGAACTCTTGTACGAGGTGCGGCCAATTCTCCGTCTGATCGAGCGCGAAACACTCCACGCCGCTGCCGCCGGACATGAGGATTTGGAAGGTCTTTCCGCGCGGCGGCGGTGGTTCGTCGCCGCGGGCGCCGAGGCTGTTCGTCTGGAAGCGGGCGTGCTTCGTGAGACGCGGCAGGACCTTGGAATCCATGTCCATTTCGACGTGATAGAACGGCGGCCAGATGTAGACGGGCGCGCCATAACGGAACCACAGACGGCACGCGATTTCCGCCAGGATGACCGACAGGACCAGGGCGGCCGCGATCGACAAAGCAATCATCATGGGACGCGCCTCGCAAGGAACCGGGTGAACCGCGGCAACGGGACGTGCGGGTCGTTGCGCAAGACGAACCCCACCCAGACCAGGCCGAAGGCGCCGACCGTCACGGCCCCGGCGACGGCCAGTTCCACGAAGTTCCGAGGCTCCCACGAGCGGCGCAGGAACCAGAGGAAGCAATACGTCGGGCAAAAGCCCATGACCGCCCGCGGCAGAATGCTTGACAGGTATGTGAGCACGGGTATTTCCAGCGCTTTACAGGCCAGGAAGAGCAAGACCACCGTGAGCAGGATGTTGGGGATCGTGGTCCCCCAGGCGACGCCGTCCAGGCCCAGCGGTTGGACGAGAATCAGGCTGAGCACCAGATTCAGGACGCCGGCCGCGAGGAAGGCCGCCGTCGGGCGCGCGACTTTCCCCAGCCCCATGAGGACCGGCAAGCCCACCCCGCGCAACGGCAGAAACAGTAGGTAAGAGACCATCAGGATGCGCAGGACGCGGCCGGAAGGCCCCTCGAAACGAGGCCCAATCCAGTTCGCCAGGAAGTCGGGGCCGAAGATTACCAGGTACAACCCCGCGCACCAGGTCAGGGCGATGGCCAGCTTGGACCATTTGAGGAAAACCGAACGCAGCTCATCCATCCGCCCTTTCACTTGCAAGCTCGTCGCCAGCGGCATGATGACCGAGGCGATGCCGATCACGAACTGCATCAGGTACAGGACCAGGTTGTTTCCCACGGAGAAGATCGGAATCTGCGCGGGGCTTAAATACATACCGATGACGATCGCGTCCGTCTGGAAAGACAGCTGGGTTCCCATGCTCAGGAGCAGCACGTAGACGCTGAAGCCGAGGACCTGCCGAACCACCGCGCCGGAGAACAGAGACGGCCGCAGTCGCACTTCCTTGTGAACGATGAAAATGACGCTCCAGAGAATGGCCATTTCCAGGAACGTGACCAGCACCTGGATCGCGGCGATCACCAGCAAGGAGGGATAGAACCACACGAAGAGGACGTTCAGCCCCACGCGCACCAGGATCATAATGGCGGAGAGCAGGTTCGTTCGGACGAAGTCCTGATACGAGTTCATGATGGCGTAAGGCAACTGGGCGAAGAATCCCAGCCCCACGTTGACCAGGGCCAGCAAGAAGGCGTAGCGGGCCTGGGTCTGCAGCGCGGGCGCGATGTGGTAGGCGTGCTCGAAGAAGATCAGCATCGGCAACCCGATCAGCGCCGCCACGGCGCCGATGCCGAGGTACAGCCCGGCGCAGCTGGCCACGAGCCGATTCACGGCCTCCGGGTCGCCCTGGGCGATGGCGTGGGACAGGTGTCGCACCGAGGCCATCGGCACTCCCAGTTGGAGCAGTCCGAGATAGCCGGTGAGGGAGGCGATCAGCAGCCAGAGACCGTACTGTTCCTCCCCCAGATGTCGCAAATTGAAGGGAACGAGGAAATAGGTCGCGAGTATGGTGACGAGGAGGAGGATCCAGTTCGAGCCGACGTTCTTCAGCATCGGATGGGTGTCTCTCGCCTCGCCGCTCCCCTCCGGGTCGCGACTAATCGTCTGTTCCTTAAGCCTCCCCTCTCCCCTTGGGGGAGAGGGGTTGGGGGTGAGGGGGCGTGGTTTTCCAGGGCTTTCCCCCTCACCCCAACCCCTCTCCCCCGAGGGGCGAGGGGCTTCCGGAACAGACTGTAAACGGGGCCGTCGTTGTTCGCGGCCAAACAATAGCTCGCCGGCCGGAGTTCTGTCAAACGAGGGGGAATCCGAACGAACGGTTCACCGCGCCTCGCCGCCCGCCAGGAACGTCCCCGCGTCAGTGGATCACGGACAAACGGACGAACAGGTAGAGTCCGGCGAAGCCTGCCGCGGCGACCAGCAGCAGCCGGACCAGCAAGCGCGAGTCGAAGCGCGTGGCCGGCAGCGGCGGCTCGGCCGGGGCCGTCCGCACGAACGCCGTCGCCAGCGCCAGCACGGTGTAAGTTGGCAGGATGTAACACAGCGTCAGCGACATCATGCCGACGGCCCAGCTGGCCACGAGTCCTAAGACGTAGGGGTAGAGGCGTCGCGTTTCCGGATCGGGTAGGGCGTGCTTCCGGCGGTCCCCCAGCCGGAGCAGCTGGTCCCCGGCCAGGTAGAACGCCCCCAAAAAGAGCATTCCGCCGAAGACTCCCAGTTCCGCGAAGCATTGCAGGTAGGAATTGTGGGCGACCAGGCCGATCCGATCGTTGAACCCGCCCTCGCCGACGCCGAACAGCGGGGACTCGCGCACCAGCATCATGCCGTCGCTCCAGAGTTGGATGCGCTGCTGGCCGGTGCCGTCCTCGGTCGAAAGGTCCGTCTGGCGGCCCGCCAGGAACAGGAACAGCGCCGGCACGGCGAACAGGCCGACCACCACGGCGACCCGCAAGCCGAAGCGGGCCACGAGGAACACCGCCAGGCCGGCCAGCAGCGCCAGCAGGGCGCCGCGCGACTGGGTAAGGCTCATCGCGTAGAGGAATAGGGCCAGGGGGGCGAGCCACAGCAGGCGGGCCGGCCCGGAGCGGCGGTCGAACAGCCAGTAAAGGGCCAGCGGCGCCGACAGAGAAATCAGCACGCCCAGATCGTTGGGGTCGTGGAAGATACCGGAGCCGGTCAGCCGGAGGATACGCACGTCCTGCGCCCGTAAGGCTGTCCCGGGCGCTGTCGAGGGTCTGTTTGAGATTGGGCAGGGTGATGTAACCGTGATACTGGAGTACCGCGAGGGAAATCGTCGTCGTGGCGAAGACGAGCATCCAGAACAGCAACGCCCGCAGCCGGGCGGGGCTGTCCACCAGCCCGACGAAGAGCGTGTAGTAGAGGACCATCTTGGCGAAGTCCGCGACGGAGCCGTTCGTATCGACGAGCCGGGCGAAGTGGAGATGGGCGATCTCCGACATCGCCACGGCCAGAAACAGGCCCAGAACGCAGACGGTGACCGGCCGTTCCTCCAGGGACTTGACCGTGAACTGCTTCAGGACGATCGGGAGAGAGACCGCGAGGCAGGCGAGGATCAGGAACTCGTAAATGTTCCACCCCACCACGTCCGGGAGGACCTCGGCCGGCCGGACGAAGAGGGCGGCGTTGACCAGCAGGAAGAGGAAGAAGCCGACGGCGCTGAGAGGCGCGGCCCAAGCGCTGTCCGGCGCGACGACGGGGTGGGCGGGCGGCGACGGAGGAAGCGCTGCGGCGTTACTCATGGGGATCGCTGGCATCAGGGGTTTGAGGGACGGGCCGGCCGTCACGATACTCTAGCCCACGCCGGCGGCGCGTGCATGGGCCCGCCCCGTCACGATTCGGACAGCGTGCGCGACAGCAGCGGCAGAAGGTCGCGCAGGAACCCGACCGCGGGATCGTCGTCGAGCCGTTCGCCCGTGCCGTCCATTTCGCGGATGATGTAGAGCTTATAAAGGGCCGGCAGTCGGGCGAAGGTCCAGCGCGGGTTGTCGGGGGCGCGCCAGGCGCCGTCGCCGTACCACGAATAAAAGATGCGCAGCTCCTGTCCGCCGACTTCCGCCTGGCGATAGTCCCCGGCCCAGAACTCGGCCGGAGGGCTTGTCCCGGCGCCCAACCGCGGCGTGTACCGAACCGGCGGCGCGACCAGGCCGTAGCCGGCGGCGCCGTAGCAGGTTTCCGGCCGGTGGACGCTGATGGGTCCGGGCCGGCCGCACAGCAAGATCACCAGCAGTCGCGTCCCGGTGCGCTCGTCGGTGAACTGTCGCGCCCACCATCCCTCGGCGCCGGCCATGGACAGGGCTTCCGGTTCGATTTCGGCCGGGGTCGATTTCCAGCGGCCGACGTCGTCGGGGAGGTCGCGCAGTTTCGCCGCCCGCGTCTCCAGTTCGGCGGACTTCCGCCATCGCTGCGTCCAGGCGCCGTACACGACCCCCGTGGCGATCACGACGGCCAGACCGGCGGAGAACGTCAGGGCGCGAGTCATTCGATACTCCGGGAGGCGAGCGGGGGCGTCAGCCCCCTGGTGTAGAATAGCGCCGCGGAACGAGTGATGCACCAGCCGGCTTACGCCGGCCGCTCGCCGTAACGCCTACGACTTCTGGACCGTCGCCGACGGATAGCGGACCTGACCATACACCTCCATGCCCTCGCCGATGACCACGGCCCCGAGCACGCGGATGCCGAGGTCCGCCAGCCGCTGCTGGGCGGCGTAGACGGCCGGCAGCCGACTCACGTTCCGCAGCACCGACAGCAGTACGGCGTCGGCGTGTTCGCCGATCAGTAGGGCGTCGGCCACCGGCAGGACCGGACTCACGTCGATGATGACGAAATCGAACTGCTCCTTCAGTTCGTCCAGGACGGTTCGCAGGATGCCTTCCTGGGCGAGCGCCTGCAGCGCCCGGCGGTCGCAGGCGCCGGCGGCCAGCAGCGAAAGATTTTCCAGAGAGGTATTCTGCACCACCTGGGCCGGTTCGACTTCGCCGCGCAACAGTTCGCTGAAGCCCGGCCCGGCCGTCAGGCCGAACAGGTGGTGCGCCGCCGGGTTGCGCATGTCGCCGTCCACCAGCAGGGTGCGCCGGCCGCCGCGGGCCAGGCTGGCCGCCAGGTGACAGGCCAGCGAGGTCTTGCCCTCGCCGCTGACGGCGCTGCCGACCATGACGACGCGGAGCGTTTCCGCGTGGCCGGCGTGCAGAAGCATGGTGCGGATGGCGTCCATCGACTCGATGGCGGGGCCGAGCGTCGGGTCGTCGGCGACGGGGGCCGCGGTTCGCGCCTGGGCCGGAAGCGTGGGGACCGTACCCATGAGCGGCAGGCCAAGCCCCTGGCTCACGTCCTCCGATTTGTAGACGCGGCGGGTGCGGAACTCGACCACGGCCACGCCCATGAAGACCAGCAAGAACAGGCCCAGGAAGGCGCCGCCGGCCAGCTTGATCGTCTTATCCAGCGTCGGGAACATCGGCGGCGACGCCGCTTCCATGACCGTCAGGCGCGGCGCCAGCGGCAGGCACGCCTCCAGGTTGGCCTCTTCCTCGCCGAGCCGCTTGACGTTGGTCTCCATCTCGGTGACTTCGCCCTGCATGGCCTCCACTTCGGGGTTGGACTTGTTCGCGGCCAGCCCCCCGGCCCGCAAGGCCGCGATCGCCTGCTCCTTCTCCCTCAACTTGGCCGTCAGCGTCTCCTGCTGGGCCGTAAAACCATGAATGTCCTCGCCGGCCTTGGCGGCGTCCTCCTTCATCTTGTCCACCAATTTGACGCGCAGCCGCTTCTCGTAGTCGGGCCGCATCTCGTCGCGCTCCTTGACGAGCGCCTTTTCGATATCGGCGATCCCTTTCCGGTACGTCACCATGCCGGGGTCGGCGTTGCGGTCCTCGGGTAAGAGGGCGTCCATGCGATCGCCCATCTTCCTCTGGAGCGTCAACAGCTGATCGACCTGCGCCTTGACCAGCGGATTCAGCGGGAAGTCCTTGTCGATTTCTTCATCGACGGCGGAGGGAGGAATGACCAGCCGGTCGGGGGCGGCGAGGCGCGCCTTGAGGTCGGCGAGCCGCACCTCCGCCGTCTTTAGCAGCAATTCGACCTGGACGCGCTGGCTTTGCAGGGCCGCCTGCGCCGTCAGTTCGGCCGCGAGCTTGTCGGCGATCACCCGCGGGTCTTCCAGGCCCAGCAGGTCGCGCCGCGCCTGGAGGTCGTTCTTTTTCTTCCGCAACAACTCCGTAATGTCGCGGTAACTGGCCCGCAGCTGTTGGACGCGTTCCTTGATCCGGCCCTCCTCGCCGGCCGTGTACACTTCGCCGGCCGTTTGCGCCCACTGGTTGGCCGTCACCGCCACGTCGGCGGCGCGGTCGCCGGTGACGCTCAGCTGCAACACCTCGGGGCCGCCGGTCTTGTCGCTCACGGTCGCGGCGCCGCGGAGCCAGGCCAGCGCGTCCTTGCCCAGCGCCCGCACCTCCGGCAGCTCGGCCGCTTCCGGCTTCTGAAGCGTGGCGTCGAGCACCGTGTCGCTCTTGACCTGCGTGGCCTGGTTGGCGCGGAAGCTCACGAAGTCCTCGTTGCTCTCGTAGACGCCGCGCGGCGGGTGCGGGTCGAGGTGGAGGGTGGCCGTCGCCGTGTACTTGGCCGGCATGGCGAACCAGACGGCGGCGGCGCCGGCGGCGCCGAGGCCGCCGCCGAGCAGGAGAATGATCAGCCAGCGCCGGGTCAGCGCGTACCACAGCGCCGTCATGCCCGGCGGCGCGGACAGGGCCGGCGGCGGGGCCGCCGGCTTCGGGCCGCCGTAGGGGGCCGTGGGGCCGGCCGCGGGGGCGGTCTTGGTTTTCGAAGCGTTGGGGTCGAGCGGCATCATTGCGGAAATCCTCTCGGTCCGTTGCCGGCGTCCGCGGACGCCGGCGGCTCAGACGGTGAGTGCGTTGGTCGGGGCGCGGCGCGGCGGGGCGACCGCGGCCGTCCGGGCCGGCACGGTCAACGGGACCGGGCGGGCGGCTGGGGCGGCCGTGAACAGCCGCCCCAGCAGGGCGAGTTCGAGCCAGAGGGCGACGAAGGCCAAGGGCATCATCAGCCAGCCGGCCAGGTCGTGGAAGAAGGTGTGGGCCGCCTCCGCCCCCAGAGAACAGAAGACAAACACGGTCGCGGTGATGCGAATCAGGTTCATGAGTACGGCGATCGGGGCGGCGCTCAGGAAGACCACCACGCGCTCCCACGTCGGCCGTTGAACGATCAGGGCGGCGGTGGTGGAGATGGCGAAGAAGGCCATCAACATGCCGAGGCCGCTGCACGCCTCCACGACGCCTACCCGCAGGTCGCCCACGACGATGACGTTGCCCTCGGCGACGGCGGCGAAGCCGAACGTCTGGAGGGCGTAGGTCCCGACGGCCGTGGCCAGCTGCTGCAAGGGGGCCGCCAGCGCCGTTTCCGCCTGGAACGGCAGCGGGAACATGAACAGCATCACGGCCGCGGCCGGCCAGAGCCACAGGCCGAGCCGCCGACCGCCGACGAGGACGCCGACCGCCAGAAGGGATAAAAGGAGAGAAATCCCCTCGAACCAGTAGAAATAGAAGTAGCCGCCCGCGAGCCGCAGGGCGGCGGCCCCCGCCAGGAGGGCCAGGCCCCACCACTCCGGCCGAAGCGCCGGCGGGAAACCCTTGCGCCGCCGCCACAGGACGAGCACGGCGAAGACCGGGACCAGATAGCCGTGGGAATACTGTGGGTCGTGCGCCCAGCGGTTCTGAACGGCGCCGAGCGTCGGCCAGTAGGACCAGAGCAGACCCAGGACGAGGCCGGCGCCGAGGAGGGCGGCGGTTAGGCGGCCCGCGGATGGGGCGGCGGTCGTTCCGGGTTGCGGCGCTGATTTCATCGGTTTCCGCACGGCGTCCAAAGCCCGTTGGGGTACGCACCTTGTCCCTCACGGTGGCGCCACCGCGTGGGAGGAGGGGTCGAGCGCACTAACCTGTCGGGACGGTTTCTGCCGGGGGAGACCGCACAGGAATCGCTTTCGCTTCGCAGAGCAACCCGTGTGCCGTCGGACGGCGTCCCGGACCCGCGGCCGGCCGAACACAGGCGGCCGGCGGGCGACGGCCCGTTTTCGCGGGCGAAAGCGCCTTCACGGCGCTCCCTGCCGGCGGAGACGCGCTTCCATTCCTTAGCGCCTGTTATCCGCCGAGTAAAGCAACAGTAGCACACTCCGGGAGGCGGGGATTTTTCGATCCATACGAAGGCGCAATTTCACGCCGCGGCGCAACGGCGACTCCCGCCGCCGTCCGGGTCGCCGCCGGCCGCGTGGATCAACCGGCCTTTTTTGCGAATCGCGTTTCCAGATGTCGGGCGAACTGCCCGGATCGTAGGGACGCAACGGCGCCGCACACCGCCAACGCCATCGCCGCCATGATCCGGCTCGGCTCGCGGAGGTCGCCAAGCATGGCCGCCACGAGCAATAGGCCGACGACGCCCATCGCGGCGGCGTAGGCGATCAGGAGCCGGCGCGGCCATCGGGGCGACGCTTCACAGGCGGCCGAGAGCGGCCGGACCAACGCCAGACTGAGGAATACCATACCGCAGGCCGCCAGCGGCGCGCCCAGCGCGGCGGCGGCGAACAGGAACGCCGAAAGCAGGCAAATCGTCGTCGCCGTCGCGGCCCGCAGACGCGACGGCGACAGGACCGCCAATGCCGTCCGGTCGCGCCGCATCATCAAATATGCTGGGCCGTCCGCGAAGGCAACCGTCAGGACGCCGAGCGCCGCAAGGAACAGACCCATGATGACGCCCGAGTCGGCCGGCGGCTGGGCGTAGGACGTGAGAAGCAGGGCGCCGACCACCGCCGCGCCGACGACGGCGACGAGCATCCGGAAAATGGCCCGGTTGCGCGTCAGCAGCACCTCGGCGACGCCGGTTCGCGCCCAGTCAGAGGTGGGGTCGAGGCGCAGCGCCTCGCGGAAATGGCCGAGCGCTTCACCCAGTTCGGGGCGCCGCGACGCGGCCCACGACTGGAAGAAGCCGCCGATCCGGGCGAGGGCGAAGGTCTTGTTCCATAGCGTCCAGGCCAGATTCGTATGGGTGTAGGCGTCCTCGGGGCCGAGCGCCAGCGCCGAGCGCACTGCGACCTCGGAGCCTTTCCAGTCGCCCATCCAGCGCAAAAAGTAGCCGCGGCGGTTGAGACAGGTAACGTGCTCCGGGTCGATGGCCAGCCCCTCGTCGGCGGTGTCCAGGGCGCCGCGACGGTCGCCGCGCTGGAACTGCAACCACGCCAACCAGGACAACATCTCCGGATTGCGCGGGTCCAGCCGCAGCGCCTCCCCTATCGCGGCCTCGGCCTCCTTCGTCCGGTTGGCGTCGATGCAGGTCAGCGCCAGCATGTAATGCGCGTAGGGCAACTCCGGGGACAGGCGGACGCCTTCCTCGCACTCCTCCTGGGCCTCTTTCAGCAGGTTGCGACGGGCCAGGCAGCGGCCGAGGAAGGAATGAGTCTGGCCGTCGTGCGGCGTCTCGGCCAACTCGTCGCGCAGCTCGCGCTCGGCCAGGTCGTAGCGCCCCTGCCGGAAGAGCAGACGCGCCCGCTCGTAGTGTACACCCATGCGATGGCTGCGGCCCCGGCCTTACTGCTTCAAATACTTCAAGACATCGTCATAGACGCCGCCCTGGTTGGCGAACAGGGCGTGGTTGCGGGCCGTGGCGAACCATTCGCGTGTCGAGGGCTTGACCTCCGCGGCCGCCGCCGACAGGTCGCGCGTCGTCAGCGGCTTGGGCACGCCGTCCTTGATCGCCTCACGCAGCTTGGCCTCCACCGCCCGGTCGAGCACGCCCTTGAGGTCGGCGCCCGAGCAGCCGTCGGTGCGCTTGCTCAGGAGGTCGTAGTCGATCTCCTGGACCGGCTTGCCGCGGCAGAGAATGCGCAGGATGGCGGCGCGGGCCGGTGCGTCGGGCGGCGGCACGAAGATGAGGCGGTCGAAGCGGCCCGGCCGGCGGAAGGCGGGATCGACCTGCCACGGCATGTTCGTCGCCGCCAGCACCAGCACGTTGTCGTTGTTGGACTGAATACCGTCCATTTCGGACAGGAATTGATTGATGAGCATCTGCCGGCCGACGTGGCGCATGTCGCTGCGGTTGGCGCCCAGCGCGTCCACCTCGTCGAAGAACAGCACGCACGGCCGCGAGCGGCGGGCCTGCTCGAAGATCTCGTGCATGTTGCGTTCGCTCTGGCCGATCCACATGTCGAGAATGTCGTTGATGCCGACGGCCAGGAAGGCGGCCTTGATCTCGCCGGCCGTGGCGCGGGCCAGGTGCGTCTTGCCACATCCGGGAGGGCCATAGAGCAGAATGCCGCCGCCGGCCGTCTTGCCGTAGGCCTTGTACAAATCGGGGTGGGCCAGCGGATGAATGATCTTCATCCGCACCTCTTCCTTGACCGGCTCCATGCCGCCCACGTCCCAAAACGTGACGCGCGGCCGTTCCACCGCCCCGCCGGCCGGGGCCGCCTCCTCCTCGACCGCCTGCCGCTCCCGGCCGTCCACGATGTCGGCTTCTTCCTCCGCGCCGACGCCGAGCCGCCCGGCGAACTCCGTGTCGGCCACGGACGGGTCGGCGTCGATGGCCTCGCGGTACTGCCGGACGCTCTCGGCCACGTCGCCGGCGCGAAAGAGCAAGCGGGCGTGGAGGAGATAGGCGCGGGCCGGCGGCTTGTCAGCGCGGAGCACGTCCTCGACGACGACGAGCGCCTGAGTGTTTTTGCCGAGTTGGTAATACGCCTGGGCCAGGCCGAGTTTGATCGGGGCGCTGTCCGGCGCCAGGGGCAGGGCGCGGCGGTATTCCTGTTCGGCCTCGTCGGCGCGGTTGAGTCCGAGCAGCACGTCGGCGAGGTGTTGTCGCAAGGGAGCGTTATCGGGGGAATGTTCCAGGGCGGCGCAAGGCCTGGACGGTAGCTTCGCTGCTGGTCATTGGCGAATCCGTGAAACGGGTTCGATGGTTGCTGGCTCATCCATTATACGCCGCGGGACGGTCTTGCGGACGCCCGAACACCTTGTCCGGCCGCAGCACCCGGCGCACCGGGTCGAAGGTCGCCGTCGCCGCCAGCCGCCCCGACGCCGTATGGACCGCGACCACGCCCTTCGCGTCGGCGTCCGGTGCATCGCAGGGAACGGCCTGTCCCTGGCACAGCCGGCGCGTTTTGTCGTTCGACAGCACGACGCGCGGCAGTTCCGCCACGGCCTCCTCGACCGGCCGAAGACGCGCCCGCGCCGTCGCCGCGTCGGCGTCCATCGGCACGGCGTCGTCCGTCGTGAAGGGGCCGACCCGCGTCCGCCGCAACGTCTGGATCAACGCGCCGCAGCCGAGCCGGTCGCCGAGGTCGCGGGCCAGCGAACGGATGTACGTCCCCTTGCCGCAGCGTACTTCCAGTTCCAGTTGCGGATAAGCATAGCGCAACACGTCGATGCCGTAGATGTGGACGCGGCGCGGCCGTAGGTCCACGTCCTGTCCCTGGCGGGCAAGGTCGTAGGCCCGCCGTCCGGCGACCTTGGCCGCGGAGTAGGCCGGCGGCGTCTGCTCGATGTCGCCGACGAAGCCCGCCAAACAGGCCGTCACCGTCGCGGCGTCCGGCGCCGCCGCGTCCACGGCCGTGATCGCGCCGTCGGCGTCGTCGGTGTCGCTTCGGGCGCCGAGGTGGACGCCGGCGCGGTAGGTCTTGCCCATGTGCTGGACGTATTCGGTGAGGCGCGTGGCGGCGCCGAGACAGAGGACGAGGACGCCGGTGGCCAGCGGATCGAGCGTGCCGGTGTGGCCCATGCGCGTGCCGCGCGGGAACCAGCGCAGGGCGGCGTTCACGGCGTCGCGCGAGGTGACGCCGCTGGGCTTGTCGAGAACGAGCAGGCCGTCGCAGGCGTCGGGGTTCATGGCGTCGCGGTTCCCTATCGACGGGGCGTGAAGTGGAGTATAACGGGCGGCATGGCGAAGTCCACGGCCGACGTGTGCGTGATCTACAACCCGATGGCGGGGCGCGGCCGGGCGCGCGCCGGATCGACCGGCTGCGCCGCGACCTCGGGGCGCGGGCGGAGTTTCGGCCGACCGGCGGCCCCGGCGACGCCGAGGCGCTGGCGCGGCGGGCGGCCGAGGAAGGATTCGCCGTGGTGGCGGCCGCCGGCGGCGACGGCACCGTGCATGAGGTCGCCAACGGCCTATTACAATCCGGCAAGTCGGAAGTGATCTTCGCCCCGATCCCGGCCGGCTCCGCCAACGATTACGTCAACGGCCTCGGCCTGACCGACGACTGGTGGCGCCGGCCGGACCCCGCCGTCGGCCCCGGCCTGGTGGACGTGGGCCGGGTGCGTTCGGACGGCCGCAGTCGTTACTTCGTCAACGGCTTCGGCGCCGGCTTCAACGGCCTGGTGACGCGCGAGTCGCGGCGCATCCGCCGGCTGCGCGGCCTGGCCCTCTACGGCCTCGCCGTGCTGCGCGTCATTATTTACCACTATACCTGTCCGGTAACGACGGTTTGTCTGGACGACGGCGAGCCGACCACGGCGCCGATGCTGGGTTTGAGTCTGGCGCTGGGCCGGCGCGAGGGCAATTTCGTGGTGGCGCCGCGGGCAGAACTGGACGACGGCCTGTTCGACTACGTTTACGGCGGGGCGGCGAGCCGTTGGGACTTGCTGGTGTTCATGGCGGAGATGGCGGCGCAGTGCCTGCGAGACGATCATCCGTTTGTCCGCATGGGCCGCTGCCGCCGGGCGACGTTGCATTCCGAGACGCCGCTGATCGTCCACCTCGACGGCGAGTTTTTCTGTCAGCCGGAAGACGGCGTACACGACCTGGAGGTCGAACTGCTGCCGCGGGCGCTGCGCGTCTACCGGGGGCTGCCGACACATTAGAACTTGGCGAGCGGCCTTTGCATGTCGGCGCGGGACGCCTTCCGGCAGGAATCCCCGCCAGGATTCGCCCGCCAAGGCGGGGCGGCCGCATTCGGCTTGGCGGGCGAATGTGTCGTTCGGAGAAGGACTTGCGCATCGCCCGCCAACCCGCCAAGGGAGGCGGCCGCCCAGCTGGACAGGGACGCCGCGCTTTTGTTCGGCGGGCCTGAACCGCCTTTACCGAGACTCCTAATTCTCTTCATTGTCGGGGCTTAATGGGCTTTGCGTCCGTTCTCTCACCTGCAGCCCATTGACGGTGGGGATGAACTGGTAAATCTTGTCAGCGTAGCGCTCGAAGGCCGAAACATCGTGGTGGCTAATCAGGAGTACCTGGAAACCAAGGGCGTGGCCGGCGTCGTGTACTATCTTCACCAAGCGGGGCACCAGGTCAGGCCTCAGCCAGCAGTCCTGTTCATCGAGAACAAGGAAGCGGCGGTGAAGCGCCTTATCAAGCGTGGTGAGGGCGAACATCCGCAGGCCAACCGAAAGAATGTTGGCCACGGAGCCGCCTTGTCCCTTCATGATGTCTTCGGGCCGGTCGCCTCGTTCGATGTGAAAACTCATCGTCGCGCCGCCCCGCTTGTAGTTGCGGTTCACCTTCAGAGCGATCGGCTGGTCGAGCACTTCCTGCAGCGCCAGGGTCAGTTTTTCCTCCAAGACCTTGATGATTCGGCCGAAGAGTTGTTCGCTCAGCTTATCAAGGGCCTCCTCGACGGAGTCGGCGATGCCGAGGTAAGCGGCCACGGTCTCCAACGCAGCTGTCTTCTTCGCCCGGTTCCCCTGGATGAGATCGCGCCTTCCTTCAAGTTGGACCAGCTTGAGCCGGATCTGCGAGGGCGGGGGAGGGGCTGGGCTACTGTCAAAAGGATTGGTACTCACGCTGGGGCCTCCTTACTCGCCGCATCATCGTGCTGCGCTTCAACCTCGGCGAGCTGCGTTTCGATTGCGGTAAGGTGTTCCTGATATTTGGCGCGCTTATCCTCGTTTTCTCGTGTCATCTCTTCGAGCATGGCATGTAGCTGAGCGAGGTCGTCGGTGCCGTATTTCTCCCTCGCTTCCTTCTTGAGTTGCTCGAGCGTGCCCTTGCTGGTCTCCAGATTAGCCTCAGCAGTGATCTTCTTTTTCTCCAGAACCTTGTGGCGCTTTTCCAGTGCCTCGAAGTCCTGCGCCTGATTCTTGCCAGGTTCCATCGCTGTAGACCTCCTCTGCCAAAGCCCGAATCTCGGCTGCCACGCTGTCATCGAACTGGCCCAGGTTCTGCTCCAGGAAAGCTTTAAGGCCCGCGCCACCGTGCGTCTTTAAGCTTTCCAACGTCGCGAGGCCCCGGACGAACAAGGATTCGTCCGCAGGGATGTCGCTCGTCACCGTGTCCTCGTGGAACACCTCTTCGTATGGTAGGAAAGGCACTTCGACAGTCTGCTTGTCCCATCCTTCCTTCCGGATGTTGATGCGCAAGACGCTGGGCCGGCGCGTGCGATCAGCGTCACTTCGTTTGATACGGGCGATATTGCCCGGGTTGACCCAGGTGGTTGTCCCCGCGACGATGTCCGCCAGCGGTCGGTGAATGTGTCCATTGACCAAAATATCGATTCCGGGCATCTCAATTGCAGTAAATCGACCGACCTCTTCGTATCCGCGAAATCTTATGTCGTGGTGGGCCAGCCAGACGACCAGGGGGGCGTCCCCGGCGGCGACGACTTCGCTCGGATCGAAGCTGGCTGGCAAGCGCTGACCCCAAGCCGTCCCGCCGATGATTACGGTACGTCCCCCCATGCTTCCACACCAAGGACCAGAGCGGTCCAGTAACCGCAGGCGGCCGGCAGCCCATAGAACCGACAGGGCGTCATCGGCCCCTAACTGGTTTTCCTTGCAATCATGGTTGCCGGCGATGCCGATTACCGTAGCCTCGAACAACTCCAGAAGCCGGACAAGCATGCGGTTGGCGTTGTCACGGGGCCAGTGGAACAGGTCTCCCAGGATGGCCGGCAGTAGAAGGTGTTCCTTGGCGTAATTGAGGGCCCAGGTCAGCTTGTCCAGGATCGCCCGCGGGTAGTCGTCCTTCCGAAAGCCGGGCACGCGGCTTGCAAGATGCGGATCGCCGATGCAAAGCAGGCCGGTGTATTCATTCGACACGTGGACTCCCTCCGCCATCATAGCGCGTTTGTATCTGAATTGCCGGCGCTCGGCTACTTATCGCCGGGCTTTTTCTCGGCAGCTCTCCGCAACGCCTGCTCTACGTCCGCTTGGTAGTGCCGCAGGGCGTCGTTGAACTTGACTCGAACGTCTTCGGGATTCCGTACTTCGCCCAATTCCTGCGGGTAAAGGATCGCAGCCTGTCCAAAGCCCAGGACGGCGTCGAGGTACTTGCCTCTCTGGCTTGCCATTTCCGCGTCGTCCAGCAGCTGCCGGACTTGTTTCAAGCGCAGCCGTTTGGCCTCGTTGAATTCTTCCTTTTTGGGGTCTTCCTTTGGCGTTTCTTTTTTCGGCTCTTCTTTCTTGGGTCCCTCCGTCGGGACTTCCCTTGTGGGCTCTTCTTTCTTGGGGATCTCCTTCGTAGTTTCCTTTTTTGGCTCCTCCTTTTTTGGCTCCTCCTTTTTTGGCTCCTCCTTCGGGACTTCCTTGGACGGGTTTTCCTGCTCGGTCTGCTGCGATCCGGGCCTATTCTGTGCCCTTGCACTCTCGTCGGCCCTGGCCACAACCGCCGGCATCGGGTCAATCGAAGTGTGCCCTCGATCAGATGACCGGGTCTCGGGTCTCTTCACCCAGCCAGTGCCAAAGACGACCAGAAGAATGACCGCCGCCAAACCAGCGAAACCGGCAAGGGCCATCGGCACATAGCGGCGAGGGCTACTTCCGGCCGGTTCAGAGAATGGTCGGGGACGCTCTCGGTCGGCAACGCGAAGCTTTTCTTCCAGGCTTTGCATTTCGAGCGCCGCTTCCTCGATCGCTCGCTGCTGGTCTGCCACGGCGTCGATGCAGGATTGCAACAGGCCGACCGCATGAGCCAGTTGCTTCTGGTCCTTTAACTTCGGAGGCGGTGTCAAGGCGTCCAGCAGAAGTTGCTGTCGGCTAAGGGTTCCTTTCATTCGTTGAGCCGAATCCAGGTCCAGTACCATTTTCTCCAGAGGATCGATTTGTTCCGAGACCGGTGGCTCGCTCAAGCGAACCAGACAATCTGCCGTGGCCCGCAGCGTTTGGTGGTTCTCCTCCTCCCGGAAAAGCGCCCGACATAGCGTGTCGAGTCTTTCGACTTTTTCAAGCGTGGGCGGTGGCCGAAGAGCCGTTACGGCTGCGGAGTGGCAGGTCCATCGGTTGAAGTTCAGTTGCTCACGCGCCAGCGACCGAACGGCGCCGGTAAGGGCAGAGACATCCCCTAACTCTGGGGGCGACGCCAGACCCACCAGAACGCCACTGCGACTCCCGTCTAGCTGACAACGTCGCACGCCGTCTACCAGAGCTTGTATGATCCGTTCGAGGGAAACCGTGTCCACCAGAATCGGCGGAAGCTGAAGCGGGGAAAGGCATTGGTATTCTCTTGCAAGCCAATCATGCTTCGCCGAATGCGCGTGAAGCGACTCCGCATCCTCTTTAACTGTCTGGATCTGGTCTTGCAAATCTTCCAGATGCTTGTACTCGCCTTCTACGTTCGTGACTGACGTGGCCAAGTTTGTCAGCGGTTCGAGGGCTGCAAGTTCGGCGTCCAGCTTACCGATCTCCCCTTTCAGCCGTTTCTCGTCATTCTTGCGGTTCGCAACCTTGCCGCGGTGCCGCTTCTGCATCTCCAGCAAAATGGCCGCGTCCGATGAGGACGCGAAAAAAAGGGCGGCTCGGCTCTCCGTTTCATTCAAGAGGAAAATAGGAGATTTTTGCGCACGAAATGAATGGCAAACGGATCGCCGGCTGCACCGGCCTCCACCTTTGGAAGTCGTAGATGCGTGTGCAGATCCTCGGGGATACTTCCCCTTAACCGATGTACTTCGCGGCCGTCGATGATGTAGCTGACGGCAGTGCCGCGGCGCCTCCACACAAACGTGTGGCGGTCATCCGTCGTGGGACCGTCATCCGTTTCCACCGTGACCCGGGCTTCCTTCTCGTCGTGGCGCACCATGTATGCGCCCGCCGCATTGTGGCAAAGCGTCTCCAAAGCGGAGACCACGGCCGACTTGCCGCAGTTGTTTGGCCCGACAAGCACGGTCAGACCCGCGGCCGGCTCGATGACCGTTTCGGCATGCGACATGTAGTTTTGAAGCGTTATTCGGCGAATCATGGGCGTTCTCGTCGTTCTGCGTGGAACCCATCTGCGCCGCTACAGCCTGGCGTGATCCGCTCGATCTTTCGCCTGGTGGATTGACTGTAAGTCAGCAGGCCTGAGCCGTCAACCAAGAATGTGTCTTCTCCATCGATTTTGCTGTCCCGCGCAGTGAGCGACTGTTGCCATTGATCTTTCAGGATGTGAAAACTACGCGAAGCGCCCGCCAGGGTTCAGAGACCCAGGCGGGCGCTTCGAGGGACCGCCGCTCAATCCTTTTCCTTCTCCCCCCTGGCGTTCACCCACGGGAACGGCGTCACCACCTCAACCGGCTTGGTCGAGATCTTTTCGCCGAGGATGCCCTCGAAAACCGTGCCATACAGCGTCTCGATCTTGTCCATGGCATGGGCGGCCAGGAGCATATCGACGCGGCCCTGGTTGCCCAGCTGCCAGCGGCGGCCCCGGCGGTCCAGCAGGATGCGGGCGCCCGGCGCCTTGGCCGCGCCGCCCTGCGCCGCCATCTCCGCCTTGATCGACACGTCCGGCCCGTCCACCGGCGGAGGCGGCAGTTTCGGCGCCAACGGCCGGCCCGTCGGGTCGTCGTAGGTCAGGGCGCCCTTGTCCCCGTCGGCCGGGGCGTCGAACGTGACCGGCTCGACCGTCAAACCGCTCTCGGCCTTGAGTTTGTCGGCGTGGGCCTTGCGGAAGTAAGCCTTGAACTTGGCGCCGTCGCCCTTGCTCTCGTCCATCGCCTTTTTCGTGGTTTCCACCACCCACTTGGCCTCGCGCAGCAGCGTGGCCGCGTCCACGGGGCCGGCGACGATGTGCAGCACCCGGCCGTCGGGCGCGCAGAAGTAACTGGCGACGTTGCCGCCCTGCTTCTGGTTGCCGACGATGCGGAAGGTGGCGACTTTCTGGAAGGAGGAGACGAAATTCTCGTTGAGGTATTTGCCCACCTCGGGGTTGGCCAATGCGTTCACACGGAGCGCCTCGGCGTTGTTTCAGGTGAAGCGCGGATTTTCAAAGTTTCCAGAGACGTGAAGGACGAAAACGAGCTTCTCTTCCTTCTTCGCCTGCCGGGCGGCCGCGCTCGGCGTGGACAGGAAATCGACGTGGGTGCCGAAGGTGCGGCAAACGCCCTCGGTTTCCTTTTCGGCCGCGCCGGCCGGCGGCGCCAGTCCCGCCAGAGGGACCAGGCACAGGCCGACGGCCGTGTGCATCAAAAGACGACGCATGAACACCTCCCTGGGGCGGGACGAGCGCCCGTTTGTCGGTTGGGGAAAAGCGCGAACGAACGGCCCGCGCCGGTTCCATCTCCTTAGACGGGGCTGGCGCGGCAAAAGTTTGGCCGCGCCGCGGGTTGTTACATAGTGGGTGGGGCGAGCGGCCGGCGTGAGCCGGCTGGTACTTCACCCATTCCGCCGCGCTAAGCTACACCAGCCGGCTCACGCCGGCCGCTCGCCGAAGACCTCCCGGTACGCCGCCTCGCTGAACCCGACGAGCAGAGTCCGGCCCACACGCAGCGTCGGCGCCTTGAGGTTGCCGGACGGACCCAGCAGCACGGCCGCCAGCGCGTCGTCGGGCGGCGCTTCCTTCATGTCGAAGACGACGACCTTCTTGCCCTTGCCGGCGACGACCCGATCGGCGGTTTTGGCAAGCGCCAGCGCCTCGTCGCGGCCGATCCGCTTCCGGGTCGCGTCCACCACCTCGGCCGCCGTCCCGGCCGCGTTCTTCTCAAGGAACCCCTGAGCCTTTTCACAGCCCATTCAGGATCGGCGATGGTACATCCACTGGATCGTTCCGGCCATGGGATATGTCTCCAACCTTTCCCCGCCGTCGCCGGCGGAATATAAGGAATCAGGATACGCCATTCCCGGCGTTCCGTCCCGGCAGAGGAGTCCGGCCATGCCGCTTTCCCCCGAGGAGCAGAAGCTCCGCGATCAGTTTTTCAAGGTGCTGCTGGAGGCGAGCCTGCCGCTCCAGACGGGCGCCGACCCGGAGGTGACGTTGGAGGCGCTGATCGACGCCGCCCAGATGCTTCAGGGGCGTCTCCAACGCGAGTTGGCGGAACTCCGTGAGGAACAGGCCGACTGAGCGGCCGGATGGTCGGGCCGCGGAAAGGAAGACGATGCCGGACGCGAACGGTTACGCCGCCCTCTGGGACGTGGACGGGACGCTGGTGGACACGGCCGAGCAGCATTACCGGGCCTGGGCGGCCACGGCCCTGGAGCGCGGCCGGCCGTTCGACCGCGACGACTTCACCCGCACCTTCGGCCGACGCAACCCCGAGATCATTCACACCCTCTTCGGTGACGCCCTCACCGATCGGGAGGCGCTCGACCTGGCGGATCGCAAGGAGCTGCTGTACAGAGAGGCGGCCGGCAAAGGCGTCGAGCTGTTGCCGGGCGTGCGGAAGCTGCTCGAAGACCTGGACGGGGCGGGTTTTCGCCAGGCCGTCGGCTCCAGCGCGCCGCGGGCCAATCTCGAACTCATCCTGCGGCTGACCGGCGTGGAACGATTCTTCGCGGCGGTGATCGCCGCGGAAGACACGACGCGCGGCAAGCCCGATCCGCAGGTGTTTTTGCTGGCGGCCCAACGGCTGGGCGCACCGCCGGGGCGTTGCGTGGTGTTGGAGGACGCCGTGGCGGGCGTGGAGGCGGCCAGGGCCGGTGGGATGAAGTGTATTGCCGTCCGCTTTGTCGGCCATCATTCCGAGGACGCCTTGCGCGCCGCCGGGGCCGACCTTGTGGTCACGACGCTGGAAGAGGTGACGGCCGAGGCGGCGCGACGACTTTGGCCCGTTTAGCCGCGACCCGAAGGGGAGCGCTCGGGCGAAGCGCTCCCCTTCGGGTCGCGGCTAACCGACGGCCCCAACCGGAACCGGAATCACTCGGCGGAGAAGTTGCTGAGGAAGTCCTCGAACTCCTTCTGCTGCTGGTGGGCGGTCTCCTGCATCTTCTTGATGTCGGATTGGTACTTCTCGATCTGCGTCTCCTGGCTGTCGAACTTGTTCAGGTAACGCTTGTAGGCCGCCGCCGTCGGAGGCATCTCCTTCAAGTTCGCGCGAGACGCGCCTGGTCATCCGTGATCGTCTTGAGCTGCAACTGCTGGTCGGCGATCTCGCGCTGTGTCTTGTTCAAGGCCGCGCGAAGGTCGAGCGCCTGTTGCAGCCCCGCCTTGACCTTCGGGCTGCTGACGGCGCTGTTGAAGAACAAGCGGATCTGGTCATCGTTGGAGTTGGTCAGCTGCACCTGCTGGTTGATGACGCGCTCCTCGGTCACGACCTGCGTCGCCGTCTTGCCGGCGGGAACTTTGACCTGGAAGCGGTAAACGTCGCTGGCCGTCTCGACCGGCTTGGTCGTGTCGTCGGTCAGATGGAAGTCGTTGCGGACGGGATGCTCGATGAGCACCAGCCGCTCGGCGTCGTTGCGGTTGACGATGGTGTAGGTCTTGGTCTCGCGCAGCTTGGTCTGGCTGTAGAGGATGCCCTTGTTGACCTTGACCGTGGTGAGCCGGCCGTTATCGGAGGAGAGTACGGGGTTGACTTCCATGCCCAGGTCCACGGCGTAGGAGATCAGCCGCTCCTCGTTGGGCTCCATGTCGAGGATGCGGGCGTCGCCGGCGTAGTTGGAGCCTTCAAAGACCGTGATCGGCCCCTGCATCAGGTGCAGGCCGCTGGTGTTCTTGAACTTCAGCCCCAGGAGCGGGAACTTGGGCTGGGTGCGCTCGTTGTAGATGCTGACGCGCGTGCCCTCCACGTCCTTGTTGATGATGGGCAGCAAGGCCGACTTCTGGCGGGGCAGCGTCACCGGCTTGTCGATGGCGTACTGGAAGAAGTCGCCCAGCTTGGTCGCCGTCGCCATCGTCGAAACGCCCTGCCTCATGTCGGCCAGGAAATTGCGGTCTTCCTCCTGTTCGGACTTCTTGGCCTCGCCCTTGCCCTCGCCGCCGAAGGCGCCTCTCGCCCTGCGAGCGAAGACAGGCGCGGGCGGAGGCGCCGCCGCCATCGGGGCGCCATTCGTCCTCAAGGCCAGCGCCTTTTGACGCTCTTGAAGGTCGTCGTTGTAGGTGACGGGCCGCAGCGACGCGAACAACTCGGGGACCACCGTCGGCCGCGGCACGTACAGCGGAGTATACAGGTCCATTTGGAAGGAGATGGGCCGGCCGCTCACCAGGTCCATGCGCACGTCCTTCCAGTCCTCGTCGGTGACGTTATCGACCACGGCCCAGCCCTGCAGGAACGGCTTGTCTTCCTTCTCCTTGCCCAGGATGAGGCGGTAGCTGGTCTTCCAGATGGGGTTCTCGATGACGTAGCCGACGCGAACCTCGCGCTTGCCCTCGCCCACGAAGTTGATGCTGACCGCCTTCTTCTGCGTGTCGTGCGACAAGGTCAGCGTATCCAGCGCCTTCCTCACCTCATTGTCCATGACCGGGTTGAGGAAGCGAACGCGCTGCACGTCGGCCAGTTTCACCGAGCGCATGCCGTCGGCGCACCAGAGATTCAGCTGCTCGACGTTGACCACCGCCTTGTCAACCTTCTCCTGTTTCTGCTCGACGCCCATGATGGCGCCGGTCATCGTGCCGGGCTGGGCGGCGTTGGCCTGCTGCAACACCACCTCCACCTTCTCGCCGCGGGCCTGATTCAACACCTGGCCAAACGTCGGGTTGCTGGACAGGTTGACGGCGAAGGATTGCAGGGTCTTGTCGACGGGGGCGTTGCTGTCATACGACACGGCGGAGATGTGGCCGCCGTTGAGGTCGCGGAGCACCATGCTCTTAATCAGGTCGTTGATGTCCTGTGTGGGGAACGACAGGTCCACGCGCGCGTTGCCGTCGATGGTCCCCTCGCGCTGGAAGTAGCCCACGCCGCTGCTGAACAGCACCACCTGGCCGATCGGCAACTGCGGCGCGGAATCCGCCTGCGCCGGGCGGGCGCCGGCGCGACGTGCGCCGCGTCCGGGACCTTGGGGGGTCGGCCGGCGACTTCGCCGGCCAGGCGATGAAGGCGCACACGGCGACGGTCAACACTGTCCCGCCGGTCAGAGACGCCAGAAGCCACGTTCGTGACATGATTAGAATTCTCCCTCGGATGGATGCGAAAGCGCGGTTCGGATTGAAAGCGGCGCGCACTGGGTTCAGTCTATAGACGTATCAGGCGCCGCGACGGTTTGTCGCCGTCGATGAGCCGCCACGCTCAGCCCGGCGGGTTGCCCCTCGTTCCCACGCTCCGCGCTATCGATTACCGACGTCGCAGCGGACGTGGAGAACGATTCATGTTCTGCAATGGGCGCCACTTTGGGAAAAGAGCCAAACCCCTGACCCTCCCCCCTTCGCCAACCGGCACAGCTTCCGCCCCGACCGGCCGCTGAACGCCGTTTCAGCTTGTCAGGGGCCGGCGGCGTGTTAGACTTGGGCGGGTGCGGAGCACACTCATCCCGCTGCATGGAGGCAGCCCCATGACCACGACCCTCAATTTCCTCGATCACCTTTTGTCCCTGGGACGGAAGTACCAGGAAATCGGACGGTTCGCCGACGCCGAAACCGTGCTGGGCCGGCTGAGCGGCTTCCGCGAGCTGCCCGCCGCGACCGCGGAGGAAGCGCAGGCTCGCCTCGCCGAGCTGCACCTGCGCCGCCGCCGATTCGGCCGCGCCCGCCGCTGTCTGAGCGCGGCCCTGGCCCACCAACCCGACAGCGCCCGCTACCACCTGCTCATGGCCACGGCCCTCCAGGCCGACGACCGCGGCGACCTCGAACGGGCCGACGAACATTTCCGCCGGTCGCTGGAACTCGATCCGAAACAGGTGAAATGTCAGAGCGACGCCGGCCTTCTGGCCGTGCGTCTCGGCCGAATCGAAGAGGGACTGAGCCGTTTGCGCCGGGCCGTCGAACAGGCGCCCGACGACGTGGAGGCGGTGCGAAAGCTGGTGAAGGGGCTGCGGCTGGCCGACCGCGGCGACGAGGCCCGCGACGCCCTCCGCGCCGGACTGTTCCGCAACCCGCGCAACCCGCGCTTCCGCCGGCTGTGGCAAGAGTACCAATTCAAGCAACTCCGCCGGCGGCAACAGGGCGCCCGCCGCGTCCATCAATCGACGGCTTCCGGCGAACCCATTCTGCTTCCGTTTTGCCGGTCGGAGAGCGGCGCCACCGCGACGCCGCTGCCGGAGACGCTGCGTCTCGACGGCCCGGCCTTGGTGGCGCCGCCGCACGCCCGCCGCCCGGCGCGCCGGCCCGACCAGCGGCGCGTGCGGTAAAGGGCGCGAGCGATCATCCGTTCTGCGAGGTCGCCGGGCCTGGGTGGCACGCCCTGAGGTACTCCGAAGGGCGTGTCTGGAAAGGGATGCACGCCCTTCGGGGTACCTCAGGGCGTGCCACCCAGCCGTAACCGGGCCGGGTGCCGTAAAAGAACTTTGTCCGCTCTCTTACGGTAGCGTTCCCGACGCGAATGGCGCCGCTCAACCGTCCAGGTCCGCCGCGGCCAGCCGCCCTTCCGCATGCAATCGCCGGAAATGGTCCAGCGTCCGCCGCACGCCGGCTTCCAACGGCGTGTGCGGCATCGGGCCGAGGTCGCGTTGTAGGGCCGAGTCGTCCAGGTCGTAGGCGATGGGCAGCTGCGTTTCGCCGAAGGTGATGAGGTCGGCCGCCCGCGCATCGGCGGCGCACAACGCCCGGTGGAACGCCGGCAGCCCGACCACGGCGCCGCGCAGGTTGTACGACTTCGCCCCGCTGTACGGCGCCACCAGGCAGCGCACAAACGTCCCGGCCACGTCTTCCACGTATTGCAGGTCCTGCATTCCGCCGTAAGAGATGTGATACGGCCGGCCGAGCGCGAGCGCCTTGATCGCCTTGGTCGGCTCGCTGGTCATGCCGAAATCGCGGCCGACGCCGTAGACCGTCCACGGCCGCAAGCCGACGCTGGACAGACCGTGGTCGCGGAAGTAGACGCGGGCGTTGCCCTCGTTGCAACACTTGAAAAAGCCGTAATGCGTCGTCGGAGTCAGCTTCACGTCGTCGGCCAGCGGCCCCGGCGGGTAGTCCTCCGGCGGCCCGAACACGGCGGCGGAGCTGGCGTACACCAGCCGTCGCACCTGGCCCCGCGCCTCGCGCACCGCCTCGAAAACGGCCAGCGTGCCCAAAACGTTGACCTTGGCCCCGAGGATCGGGTTGGCCCGGCAGGTCGGCACCTGCAAGCCGGCGAGATGAATGAGATGCGTGATCTCATTTGTCTTGATCGCCGCTTTGAGGGCGCTCAGGTCGGTCACGTCGCCCTGCACGAAGGCCGCCTGGAGCAGCTGCTCCTCGCTCATCAGGAGCCGCATCCGGGACGCGTCTTCCTTGAGGTCGTAGATGAAGGCCTGGTCGCCGCGCTCCAGCAGATCGCGCACGATCCAGCTCCCGATACAGCCGTATCCGCCGGTCAAGAGGACGCGCATGAAAGCCCTCGGAGGGTAAAGGGGTCGCGGGACCGGGGTTTTTTTATTGACATCGACGCCGCCAAGCCCGAAAACGTCCTTCCACGAGGCCGGGCGCGTTCGCGAGACCATCACGCCGCGGCGTTCCGCCGCGGCCGACTCGGCCCGCGCAAGCGTCCCCGGTCCTCGCCTCGAAGTTGGTAGCGCCGGTCTCTTTTGCCCTGATGGCCGTCCGACGAATCGAGATATGAACCTATTGGACTGGCTCAAGCAGGTGTTCGGCCTCAACGACGCTCCGGGGTAAGCCGCACCCACCCCACCGCATCCGGCGCCGCCAAGGCCCGCGCCGATGGGCTGGACGCCCAGAACCGCGAGGGCCGGCCGGACTTCCGCGCCTGGCTGCGGCGCAGTTCTTGGGGCTCGCCCAATCCTGAGAACGCCGCCGCCGGTTAGCCGCGACGCGCGGCGGAGCGCTTCTCCCGAGCGCTCCGCCGCGCGTCGCGGCTAACCGGCGGCGCGGTGTTCCCGCCTACTCCTTCGGCAGGTCCACTTCCACCGCCTGCAACACTTCGCCGGTTTCGTCGTTTTGCACGAACGCCACCAGGCGCAGGTTCTTGAGGTCCACCGCCGGCTCCTTGCCGAAGAACGGCCCGTTGGCGGCCACGGCCGCCTTGAGGTACTCCGCCAGCCCCTTCTTCACCGCGGCCGGATCGACGTCCGCCACCTCGCGGCCGCTCTTCATCTTCAGGACCATGCCCGCCTGGCCGCCGTCGCCCACGAAGCCGCGGACGACGTGGTGGTGCATCGACACCCGGTTGCCGCCGGTATAAGCCACCACCGGCTCCACCAGCGCCAGCCGCAACTTCATGTCGTCGCCCGGCTCCGCCAGGTCCGGCACCTCGACCCGGACCTTGATCTTGGCCCCGTCGGCCTTGGCCTCGGCCTTGAGCCGGGCCTTGGCCGGCTTCTCCAAACTCGGATTAATCAGATCGCTATAGACGTCATACTTCTCCTGGGCGGCGTCCTCGCCGCGGCCGCCGGGCGGCGGGCCGACCTTGCCGTTGACGAACATCGTCGGCGTGCCTTCGATGTATTTGCCGTAATACTTGGCCCGCTCCTCGGTGTCCGGGTTGGCCATCGGGTCGGGGCCGGGGATGTTCAGGTGGTATTCCAGCAGAATCACCTCGCTCGGCTTGTAGGTCTTGCCCAGGGCGTCGAACGCCAGGTCGGCGGTCACGCACGGCGGACACTGGGCGCCGGTGAACAGCTCCACCAGGGCGACGCGGTCGCTCTTGCCCTTGCGTCCGGGATACGGCGGCGCCACCACGACCGGGATCTTATCCAGGCGCGTCTCGACCTCCTTGGCCTCGTCCTTCTTGTCCGACTTGTCCAGGGCGGCGGCCAGCGCCTTGAGCATGCGCCGCTGGACGGCGGGCGAGTCCTTCTTCGGATCCAGCGAATGCTCCGCCTTTTGGGCGTACTCCAGCGCGATCGGCCCGTAACCGTCCTGGTCCGCCAGGTTCTCGGCCACTTCGATGGTGATCTCGCGCTGCCAGCGGGGGCCGTAGGCGTCCGCCCACTTGACCGCCTTCTCGGCCCAGCTACGAACTTCCTCCGGCTTGGCCTTCTTGTCGGCGGCCTGGCCGATCAATTCCAGGGCCGTGCGCACGCCCTGGGCGTCGCCGGTCTGGCTGATCAGGGTCGTTTTCTGGAACTGGGCCGGAAACACCTTGCCTTGCAGGGAAACCGTGCCGAGGATCTTGTCGCCTTCCTTGGGGAGGGCGCCCTCGAACGGGATCGACAGCTCCGCCTTCGGGAGTTTCAGGGTCAGCTTGAGCGCGCCGTCCGCGACGCTCACGTCCTCCACCGTGGCTTCGGGGGTCCGCCGGTCGCCGGCCTCCGCCGTGCCGGTCCATTTGCCGTCTTTCGACTCCAGTTTGACCTGCCACGACGCCCCGTTGAAGGGCAGCGTGACAATCCAGGTGCCGGCCGGGGAGGCGGCGTCGGCCGCCCGAACGGCGCCGACCTGCGCCAGCAGCAGTCCGGCGAGCAGGGCGCCCAGGGTGCGAACCATGTGTGATTCCTTTTGTCTGAAATAGGGGCGGGGACCATTCCACGCTCCCTTTACTGTAGGGACGCCGGGCGGACGGCACAAGGAGGCGGGGAGGACGGCGAGCGGCCGGCGTGAGCCGGCCGGTGCGTCGCACTTTCGGGGGCGCGATGCTATACCAGCCGGCTCACGCCGGCCGCTCGCCGAGCCTATGTGTGCGACGTGAAACGGCCGACCAGTTCCAGGCGGTGGCCGGTGATCTCGAAGCCTTCGCGGCGCAAGGCCTCGATCAGCTCCGGCGCGATCTTGTCGATGAGGTGGGGGTCGTAGGGCAGCGGCAGGTCGCGGACCTCGCCGGTGCGTTCGCAGCGCAGGTGGTAGTGCGATTCGCTGCGGGCGTCGTAACGGGCGGCGCCGGCGTCGTGGGCGATGCGGGCCGCCAAACCGGCGTCCACCAGCGCCTCCAGCGCCTTGTACACGGTGGCCAGACTGATGTGCGGCACGGTGCGGCGCACGGCCGCGAACACCTGTTCGGCGGTCGGGTGGCCGTCCGCCGACTGCAGGAACGTGAACACCGCCGACCGCTGGCGCGTGAAGCGCCAGCCGGCCCGTTCGAGGGCGCGGCAGTTCCGGCTCCCCGACGGCACAGGTATTGCGGTGATTGGTGTTCATATCTCAAATCTAGGAGTCGATTGGAAAGGCGTCAAGGACGCCGGCAACGGCATTCCGCTTGCATTTCCTTCCCGGCGCGGTGAAATGCCAAGAGACCCCGAGCGTCGGGCCATTCCGTCGCGTCACCCGCTGGGAGGGACCTGCTCATGACGGCTTCTCGTTGCGTACTTGCCCTGTTGGCCGGCCTTGCCCTCGCCGTCGCGGCCCCGGCAGCGACGGTTCGCGGCCTTATCATTCGCGTGGACCCCGCCAAAAAAGTGATCGAGGTGGAAGGCCGGGGCCTCGGCGTGCGCGGCGCCACGCTGACGTTCGCCTTGTCGGCCGAAGCGAAGGTCATGTTCGGCGACCAGGCCGGGACGCTGGCCGACCTGGAAGTCGGCCGGCGGGTGCGCGTCGAATATGAGGCCGACGGCGATCACAAGGTCGCGCTGGTGATCCACGTCCTGGGTACACGGCCCGCGTCCCCGGCCGTCTCCGTTCCTCCCGCGAATGGGGACGCCATATCCGGCGTGCTGCGGCGCGTCGGTTACAGCGACCGCGAGATCGTCGTGGTCGGTCCCGGCGCCAAGGGGTCGGACACGGAAACGTCGGTGGCGGTGCCGGAGTCGGCGCGGATCGTGCGGGACGGCAAGGCGGCGACGCTGGACGACCTCAAGGAAGGCGACGCGGTCACCGTCCAGGTCGAGAAGAAGGACGGCCGGGCGTTGGCGCTGTCGATCCGGGTGGGGGCGGGGCCGGCTTCGACCGCGAAGCCGGCGTCGAAGGTGATCCCGAGGATTCGCATCATCCTCAAAGTGGTCGATCAGGTTTTGCAGAGCATGGAGGACCGCGACAAGTACGCGCCGGGCGGGATTCGCATTGGCGAGCCGGGAGCGTAAGCGACCGGAGTTGGCGCCGTCGCTGACGCCAACTCCGGTCGCTTACGCTCCCGGCTCGCCAGTTTCTATAATCGCGGTAGGCGAAACGACGGTCTACGAAGCGAAAAGGCGGACGGACATGACGCGACTGCGGCGAACCCACACCTGCGGCGAACTGCGAGAGGAACACGTCGGCAAGACGGTGGTGCTGAACGGCTGGGTCAACACGGCCCGCAACCATAACCTGTTCGTCTTCGTGGACCTCCGTGACCGGTACGGCCTGACGCAGGTGGTGTTCGAGCCGGATCGCGGCAAGGAGCTGTTCGCCGTCGCCGAGGAGCTGCGCAACGAGTGGGTGCTCGCGGTCAAGGGAACAGTGGTGCGCCGGCTCTCGGAGAACGAGAATCCCAAGATCCCGACGGGGCTGATCGAGGTCAAGGCGGAAGAGATGGAGGTGCTCAGCCGCTGTCCGACGCCGCCGTTCGCCGTGACGGAAAAGCCGGACGACGAATTGGCCAACGAAGACCTGCGGTTGCAGTACCGCTACCTCGACCTGCGGCGGCCGAGTCTGCAACGCACGCTGATGATGCGCCACCGCCTCAACAAGGTCATCCGCGACCACCTCGACAAACACGGCTTTCTGGAGCTGGAAACGCCGCTTTTGGGCCGCAGCACGCCGGAAGGCGCTCGCGACTACCTCGTGCCGAGCCGGATCTCGCCCGGAAACTGGTACGCCCTTCCGCAATCGCCGCAGTTGTACAAGCAACTGCTCATGGTAGCCGGCTACGACAAGTATTTTCAGATCGCCCGCTGCCTGCGCGACGAGGACCTGCGGGCCGACCGTCAGCCGGAGTTCACGCAGCTCGATCTGGAAATGGCGTTCGTGGAACAGGAAGACGTTTTTCACGTGATCGAAGGCCTGATCGCGGACATTTTCCACAAGTGTCTGCCGGACGTTCCCGCGCCGAAGGTCGAGCGGCTCAAGTACGCCGAAGCCATGCTGCGTTATGGCAGCGACAAGCCGGACCTTCGATATGGCTTGGAGATATCGGACATCGGCGATCTCGCGGCCCAGACAGAGTTTCCGCTGTTCAAGGAGGCGTTGGCGGCGGGCGGCCGGGTGCGCGGCCTGAACGCCAAAGGGGCGGCGGAGAAGTTTTCGCGCAAGAACCTGGACGAGTTGGCCGAACAGGTGCGACAACTCAAGGGCAAGGTGCTGGCCTGGGTGAAGGTGGAGGCGGACAAGCTCGGCTCCTCCATCGCCAAGTTTCTGACGCCGGAGGTGCAGCAGGGGTTGCGTGAGCGCTTCGCGGCCCGGCCCGGCGACCTGATCCTGCTGGTCGCGGCCGACACGGAGGACGCCGTCTGCCAGGCGCTGGGCGGCCTGCGGACGCTGCTGGCCGCGAAACTCGCCCTGGTCGATCCGGCGAAGCGACTATTCAAGATCGCCTGGGTACTCGATTTCCCGTCGTTCATCTGGGACGAGGAGGAGAAGCGCTGGGCGGCCAACCACCACCCGTTCACGGCCCCGCGCGACGAGGACCTGCCGAAGCTGGAGACCGACCCCGGCTCGGTGTACGCCAAGGCGTACGACCTGGTGATGAACGGTTACGAGGTCGGCGGCGGCAGCATTCGTATCCACAATCCGGAGGTGCAATCGCGGTTGTTCAAGGTGCTGGGCATGGGCGAGGAGCAGGCGCGGGCGCGGTTCGGCTTTCTGCTCGACGCGCTGAAATACGGGGCGCCGCCGCACGGCGGCATCGCGTTGGGCCTCGACCGCTGGGCGATGATGCTGGCCGGCACGACCAACATCCGCGACGTGATCGCCTTCCCCAAGAACCAGAAGGCGCGCGACCTCATGACCGGGGCGCCGGCCCCGGTGGACGCGAAGCAACTGAAAGAATTGGGATTATAACGCTCGGTTAGCCGCGACGCGCAGCGGAGCGCTCGGGCAGAGCGCTCCGCTGCGCGTCGCGGCTAACCGGCGTCGAGGAAGACGCCATGAGTCAGAAAACCTGGGGCGGCCGGTTCAGCGGCGACACCGACGACCGCGTCGAGGCCTTCACCGAATCGATCTCCTTCGACCGCCGCCTCTATCGCCAGGACGTGACCGCCAGCCAGGCCCACGCCCGGATGCTGGCCGAGGTCGGCCTGCTCGCCGCCGACGAGGCCGCGCAGATCTGCGCCGCCCTCGATGACATCGCCGCCGAGATCGAACGCGGCGACTTCGCCTTCTCGATCAAGCTCGAAGACATTCACACCCACATCGAAAGGGCGCTCATCGAACGGCTGGGCGACGTGGGCCGCAAGCTGCACACCGGCCGCAGCCGCAACGATCAGGTCGTCACCGACGTGAAACTCTGGGTGCGCGACGCCATCGACCGGCTTGACGGTCTGTTGCGCGAAATGCAATCCGCCCTGCTGGCGTCCGCCGATCGCGACCGCGATTTGGTGCTGCCCGGCTACACCCACATGCAGCGGGCGCAACCCGTGTTGGCCGCCCACTACTTCCTGGCCTACGTCGAAAAATATCAGCGCGACCGCGACCGGCTGGCCGACTGCCGCAAGCGCGT
Organism: uncultured Planctomycetaceae bacterium; assembly: GCA_963813925.1. GTDB lineage: Bacteria > Planctomycetota > Planctomycetia > Gemmatales > Gemmataceae > UBA4732. The sequence goes on along the minus strand of CAWFBG010000009.1, from coordinate 729,826 downwards.
GAACGTGTTGCCGCTCGGCGCCGCCGCCCTGGCCGGCACGTCGCTGCCCATCGACCGCGACAGCGTGCGCCAAAAACTCGGCTTCGATTCCCTGGCCGCCAACAGCCTCGACGTTTCCAGCGACCGCGATTTCGCCCTGGAATTCGTCTTCGACCTGGCCGTGATCGCCCTGCACCTGAGCGGCTGGGCCGAGGAATGGGTGCTGTGGACCACGACGGAATTCGGCTTCCTCGACCTGCCCGACGCCTTTTGCACGGGGTCGAGCATCATGCCGCACAAAAAGAATCCGGATGTGCTGGAATTGATTCGCGGGAAGGCGGCGCGGGTGGCGGCCGATTTGCAGCGGCTGATGATGCTGGTGAAAGGGCTGCCGTTAGCGTACAATCGAGATTTACAGGAAGACAAGGAAGCACTCTTTGATGCGTATGACACCGTGTCGGCGTCGCTGGGGCTTGCGGCGCCGCTGGTGCGACAGACGCGCTTTCGCAAGGAAGTGGTGGCCGCCCGGCTGGAAGACGGCTTCCTCGACGCCACGACGCTGATGGAACATCTTATCGTCCAGGGGACGCCGATGCGTGCGGCCCACGAGGCGGTTGGCAAGCTGGTCCGGCTGTGTGAGGAGCGCCGCTGCCGCCTGGCCGATTTGCCGGCCGAGGTCTACGAAAAGGTCAACCCCGGCCTGACGCCGGGGGTATACAAAGTGTTGGGCGTCCACAACGCGCTGGCCGCGTTCCGAAGCGTTGGCTCGACGGCGCCGGCCGAGGTGGAACGGCAACTCCAAGACTGGCGCGAACGGCTCGGCGAGCGGCCGGCGTAAGCCGGCTGGTGTAGAATTCGTTCTCCGATTAGTTGACGTACCAGCCGGCTTACGCCGGCCGCTCGCCCTGGGATACGCCTCATGGACCATTTCCGTTACCGCGACCGCATCCTTCACTGCGAAAACGTGCCCGTCCGCACGCTCGCCGAGGCCTACGGCACGCCGCTCTACGTCTACAGCAAGGCCACGCTGCTGCACCACCTGCGTCAGCTCCAGCAGGCCTTCGCCGCCGTCGATCCGCTCATCTGTTACAGCGTCAAGACCAATGGCAACCTCGCCCTCTGCCGCCTCATGGCCGAGAACGGCGCCGGCTTCGACGTGACCAGCGGCGGCGAGCTGTTCCGCGCGTTGACGGCCGGCGGACGCGGCGACAAGATCGTTTTCGCCGGCGTCGGCAAGACCGACGCCGAGTTCCGCTACGCCCTCGAAAACGACATCTTTCTTTTCAACGTCGAGAGCGAGGACGAGCTGCACGCCCTGGCCGCCGCCGCCAAGGCGCTCGGCAAGTCGGCCCCCGTGGCGCTGCGCGTCAACCCCGACCTGCCGCCCAAAACGCACGTCAAAACCGACACCAGCGTCAAGGGCGTCAAGTTCGGCCTCGACCTCGAAACCATCCTCGACGCGGCCCGCGGCGTGGTCGGCAACCCGCACGTCCGTATCGTCGGCCTGCACATGCACCTCGGTTCGCCGATCCTCGGCGCCGCGCCCTACCGCGAAGGGGCCGCCAAGGGGTTGACGCTGATCGAGCAGCTGCGGGCGCAGGGCCACCCGGTTGGCGTGCTCAACATGGGCGGAGGCTTCGGCATCCACTACCGCAAACAGGAGGCCCAGCCGGCCGCCGCCTTCGCCGAGGTCATCACGCCGGTCGTGCAGAAGGCGAAGTGCCGACTGGTGCTGGAGCCGGGCCGCTTCATCGTCGGCAACGCCGGCCTGCTCCTCAGCCGCGTGCTGTACAATAAGGAGACGGGCGGAAAGCGCTACGTCATTCAGGACGCCGCCATGAACGATCTCATTCGTCCGACGCTGTATGATTCGTTTCATCGCATCTGGCCCGTCGAGCCGCCCGATGGCTTTCCGGCCCCGCCCGAGGACTACGAGGCCGACATTCCGGGGACGGTCAAGCAGGACGTGGTCGGGCCGGTGTGCGAGTCCGGCGACTTTCTGGCGAAGGACCGCCGGCTGCCGCCGCTGGCCCGCGGCGACCTGCTGGCGGTCTTCAGCGCCGGCGCCTACGGCATGTCGATGAGTTCCAACTACAACAGCCGGCCGCGCGCCGCCGAGGTGCTCGTCGATGGGGCGGACCACCGCCTCATCCGCCGGCGCGAGACGTTTCAGGATCTGGTTCGACCGGAAGTCGAAGTGTAAGATTCAACCCATCAAGTAAGGATCGCCGCGCAATGCTCCATCACCTCTTGCGTTTCGGCGCCGTCGTCGGTCTTCTGTTCGCGCTGACGGCCCCGGCCCCCGCGGCCGACCCGCCGGCCAAGGCCGCCCCCCCCGCGGCTTCGGCCGACGACGCCCGCCGCGGCGACGACTATCGCCAGTTCTTCAAGAAGCCGGATACGACCGACGAATACTGGACCGCCCTTGAGTACGAAATCGACGTCGGCCGACTCGACCTCGCCTCCGGCCTCCTCCACGCGCTGCTGGCCAAGTCGCCGACCGACGAGGACCTGCTGGCCCTGGAAGACAAATACGGCATGGCGGCGTTCCTCACGCTGCACACCATCCCCAAATGGTCGGACGACCCCAAGATCGAGGCCCAGGCCCGCAAGGACGCCACGCAATTCATCGACCTCATCCGCGACGCCGTCAAAAAGAAGTTGAGCGACCCGAAAAGGATACAATTGTTCGTCAAGAACCTTAACGGCGAGCCGGAGGAACGCGACTTCGCCCTCAAGGAACTCTACCGCTCCGGCGGTCAGGTCACGCCCTACGTCATCGACGCACTGCGAACCGGGCCGCCGGAGGACCGGCCGCAACTGCTCGACGCCCTGCGCCGGCTGGGGCCGGAAACGCTGCCGCCGCTCTACGCCGTGCTCGACAGCAACATTCCGAGTCTGCAACTGGACATCCTCGACGTTCTGCGGAAGCGAGGGGCGGTGGACGCCGTGCCGTTTTTGTGGCGGCTGGCGGGGTCGAACCAGCCCGAGGCCGTGCGCCGCAAGGCGACGCGCATCCTGTCCGACTTCCTCGGCGTGGACGAATCGGACCTGCCGCCGGCCAAGGCCGCCCTGACCCGCGAGGCCGAGCGCTATTACCAGCACCGCGTCCCCTTCGCCGACCCCAACGCGGTCGTGATCTGGCGCTGGGACGACGCCACCAATACACTGGTCCGCGGCTGGCCGGGGGCCGCGACCGTCAACAAGGACAAGGCGGAGGAGTATTACGGCACGCACTTCGCCAAGGCGGCTCTGGACCTCGACCCGACGTACGCGCCGGCCCAAAACGTGTTGCTGAGCCTGGCCCTGGAGAAGGGGGCCGTCCAGGCCGGTTCGCCGCCTGGCAAGGAGACGCCGGCCGTGCGCGACCTTCTTTCCACGGTCAATCCGGAGCTGATTACATCGGTTTTGGGCCGGGCGCTCGACGACCGGCGGCCGTCGGTGATCCTGCCGGCCGTCCGGCGCTGGGGGAGATGGACGACGTGCGCGCCGGCCTGCCGGGCGATCACGGCAAGTCGGCCCTGGAGCGCGCCCTGAACTACCCCGACCGGCGCGTGCAAATGGCCGCCGCCGACGCCCTGCTGCGCATCTCCGGCGAGCCGGCGCCGCAGACGGCCGGGCGCATGGTGGAGGTGTGGCGGCGCGCCTGGCGGCCGACCCCGCCGCCGGAAGGACCGCGCCGAAGGTGATCGTCGCCTATTTCGGCGAGGCCGTCGGCAATCGGGTCGCCGACGCCGTGCGGAAGGCCGGTTACGACCCCATCCAGCTGCGCACCGGCCGCGACGTGCTGCTGCGGCTGAACGAGGCGGCCGACGTGGACCTCGTGCTGATGGACGAGGCGCTGCCCGACCCCGGCCTGCCGTCGCTGCTGGCCCAGCTGCGCGCCGACCTCAACTACGGCCGGCTGCCGGTCGTGTTGACGGTGATGAAGAATCGCGAGGCCGCGGTGCGCAGCTACGCGGAACGGGCGCCCAACGTGTCGGTGCTGCCGTTCGCGCTGGCCCTGAACGCCAACGAGTTAAAGGGGTTCCTTCAGGGCCGGCTCGACGAAAGCGGGCCGACGCTGTCCGACGCGGAGTTGAAAGAATACGCCGAAAAGGCCGTGCGTCGCCTGGCCGAGCTGGCGACCGGCACACGGCCCGGCTTCGACTTGCGGCCGACGGCGGAGACCGTGTACGCCGCCCTGCGCTCCACCGGCCTCAGCCCCGAGGGCCAGATCGACGCCATTCAGGTCGTGGGCCGGCTGACCGGCGCACGCCGCAGACGGAGTTGGCCGACGTGGTGCTAGACGCCAAGCGGACGCCGAAAGTGCGGACGGCGGCCGCGGCGGCGCTGTTGCGCCACATCCAGGAACACGGTTTAACATTGCAAGGGACGCAGATCGACTCGCTGGCCGCCCTCTACGCAGCGGCCAGCGACAAGGACTTGAAAGAGGAAATGGCGCTGCTCATGGGCGGCCTGCGGCCCAACGCGCGTCTGACGGGCGAACGGCTGTTGAAGTATCAGCCCACGGCGCCTGGCGGCCCTCCGGCGCCTCCGCCGCCCGGCCCTCCGGCGCCGCCGCCCGGCCCTCCGGCGCCGCCGCCCGGCCCTCCGGCGCCGCCGGGTCCGCCCCCGCCGGCCAAAAATAAGTGATAAACGAGCGAGGACGGGGCCGCGGCCGTCAGGGAGCGAAACAAGGTCGATGAACCTGTTCGCACCCTGACGGCCGCGGCCCCGTTTCTATTTCAGTAAGAAGAACTACAGACGATGGGCGGGTAATAAGGGAGTAGTGGTCTTGCGGCAAGCGAATTGCATGGACAACGAATAGTTCGCTTGGACGTTTCGGACGGCTCAGAGGATTCGGCCGCTGTTTCGCCCCGAAAGGAGAGAGCATCGTGCGCACGGCACCCCAGAATGGTTCAACGAGGCGGCAGGCGACCACGGACGTGCATTATTTCGTGACCCACGATTCGTTCGAGCTGCCGACGGCAGAGGTGATCTACGGCCCGACCCGCCGCGACGACCAGGAATTCGCGGATACGCACATGCCCGACGACGTGACCCGTGACCTCGCCCGCCGGATGCACTACGCGGCCTGGCGGCTGTCGCGCACGGCCGACTTCCGCAAACGGGCCTACTGGAAGCGCGAATACTACGCGTTCCGCGATCGGGTGGTTCTGGGCAACCGTAAACTGATCTACCGGGCGGTGGGTCGCTGGACGCCGGCGGGGATGGGTGCGGACGACATGATCGGCGACTGCCAGATCGTGCTCATCCAGGCGGTGGCGGCGTACAACCCGTGGCTGGGCATCCGCTTCAGCACCTACGCCTTCACCTGCCTGATGCGGGCGCTGTCGCGGCTGTCGCAGCGGCGCGCGGCGGATCGGCTGTCGAAGTCGCTGCCGCTGGAAGCGCTGCCGGACGGCGAGCCGCGCGACCTGAGCACCGTGGAGCCGTCGGCCGCCCGAATGCAACGCATCGACGAATATTTGCGCGAAGACCACGACCTGTTGTCGGCGCGGGAAAAGCAGGTGCTGGTGCGCCGGTTCAGCCTCGACGAGCGGCCCAAGGCCGGCACGTTGGAGCAGGTGGGCCGCGAGTTGGGGTTGTCGAAGGAGCGCGTGCGACAGGTGCAGGCCAGCGCCCTCGGCAAGCTCCGGAAGGCCCTGTTGGAGGGGACGATTGGCTCTTGAAGGTTTTTCGGAAAAAATCCGTCGTCCCGTTTGCACGGCGAAGCAACGTATTCTACTGTTGGAGTGTGAAGGGGACGCCCGCCCCGGAACAAGGACGAGCGACGGTGAAGTTAGGCCGTCGTCCTCGACAAAGGCAAACCCGTCGCGAGGCGGGGACGCAAAGCTATGGGCTCTTACATCGTCCCGAGGGGGGGACGATTTAAGGCTGCCAGGCTACCGAAGGGATGGACGGGACCCGTAAAGTATGCTTGGTCGTCCGGCGCCTCCGCAAGGGGGCGCCGGATTTTTTTATGCGCGGCGAACCGCCAGGGTTACGGCGACAGTAGTTTCACGCTCACCGTGGGACTATTAGTCTTGGCCTGGGTCTCCATGCCGGCGTCGAACGTCACAATCTCCGCCGTCCTCGCGTTTGTCAACTCCTCGGTGAGTGCGAGGTAAATTCCGTCGGCCGAGTGGCTGCAACTGTAGGTACCCCGGATTTGCTCCGCTCGCGCGATCAAGGAGGCGTCGCCGTTCGGCGTCGGTAACACCGCCCGCATCAGCGTTTCCAGGCTCAGCACGGCCTGAGCGTGTTCGGCCGTGGTGAGTTGGCCCGCCGCGGCCTTTTTGCAGAACACGAACAAGGCTTCCGCTATGAGCACACCTGGGGCGAAGAACTCCCACCCGTTACTGGCGTAGTGCTTCAGCTGGGCGTCGGCCTTCGAGTGCCGGCTCGGTTCCTTCGCACAATAAGCGATCACAAAAGAGGCATCCAGCGTCACTGCCGGAGGGTTACTCGCTGTCACCGTAGCCATACATACCGCCTGATCTAGCTTCCCGGAGGTAATCCAGCGCGTCATTGCCTTCTTTCGGCTGCATGCCTTTCTGAATTCTTTCCACTTCGGCCAATGCGTTCAACATCACCTGGTTCGGTGGGTACTTGCCCCTTCCATTTTCTTCGCCAGAGGCGGGGGGCGCCTGATCGGCCGGAGCGGGCGGCGCCACATCCAAGGCAGCTGCTCCCTGGCCCAGGCCCAACGCAAGGACGAAGGCCAGGAGTTCATTCCGAGGCGTGCGAGGCCGAAGGGGAACAGTCTCAGGCTCGATAGGGACCATTTCACCGGGTTTTTCGGTGGTCCCAAAGTATGCGGCCCAAGGCACCGAACACGGTCGGAACTGTACCCCGAGCCGACGAGCGGTCGCAACAAGAGCGGGGTAATTGCTCTCGCTCTCAGCCTTGCAGTCGACGAACCCGACCCATAGCCGCACCGGCATCCCTTTCTCGTGTGCCAACTGGACCACACGGTCGGCGAGCCACCGACCGTGGCCAAGGCGTCGGTATTCGGGCCTGACGTACATCTCCTCGACTTCGAGCGCCCCATCGCGTTCGATGACAAATGTCCACGCATGGCGCTCGTCAAATCGGTCGTCCCGAACCTCGAAGGAGTAAATGCGGTGGTCTTCCTCGTCAAATGCGGTCCACCGCACCCGCCCCTCGTCATCGAGTTTCTTCAAATTGTACAGCCGAAGCACTTCGGCGCGACCGTAGGTTGCCCAGCACTCGAACACATATCGGTCGAAGTATTCATAGGGCATGTACCCCCTCCCTTGGTCCCCCCAATCACTCCACTTCAGCCGGAAATGAAAGAGGCGACGGCTCGGGATGCGGCCGATGAGGGCCGCTGCATGAGTAAGTGGAATCGGCGGATCCGCCTCGGAGGGCGGCGGGATCATTCCGCCCAGGGGATTCGCCCAAGCCGCCGTCAGCTGGAAGGCGAGATGCACCGGGCTTTGAGGATGTAGCAGCAAATGGCGGTCGCACTCGGCGGACGACCGGATGCGGCGGTAATAGAATTCTCGCCATAAGACGGCTGGCGGCGGCCGACGCGACGGCGGGATCGGTTCCCCTTCGGGAAAAGTGACACACGCCCAAGGCGTGTCGATACTGGGCAAACCCTCTCCGACCACCAGCCGTTGCACCGTCTGACCCCAGCACCCAACGTCGGCCGGGTGGCGCCCCTCCAGTTCCAACGCGCGCACATAGAAGTAATCGGTGGTTGTCATTTGGAGCCCAGGCCTGGACTTCGCTTGCTAATGCATTTTACCCCTTCGGTGTGTTAGCCGTCACCCCCCTTCCCGGTTAATCAAATCAATCAGCAGCCGCAACCGCCCCATGCTATGGCGATCAAAGCGGAAGCGCAGCCGGGCCAGGTCGGCCATCGCGGCCTCGTTGGCCTCGGCCGGCAGCGGGCCGCTCACCTCGAACGTGCCGCTCTTCACGACGTCGGCGAATTCCGTGCGGATGCGCTCCAGCAGAGACGGCGCCGGCGCCTTGCGCAGCCGCAGCACCAGGTCGGGGCCGACGTAGCGCATACTGTGATAGACCCGGTAAAAACCCATCACCTCGTCAACGGCTTCGTCGAGCGAGTCCGTCACCTTGAACAGCGCCAAATCGGCCGGCGAGATCAGGCCGCGAGGCAGCAGCACCTCCGTGATGTACTTCCGCCACTGTACCCAGTAGTCGCCTCCCGGCTCGTCTATCATGACGATCGGAAAAATCTGACTTTTGCCGGTCTGCACCAGCGTCATCGCCTCGAAACACTCGTCCTGCGTGCCGAAGCCGCCGGGAAACAGGGCGACGGCGTCGGCCTCCTTCACGAACAGCAGCTTGCGCGTGAAGAAGTATTTGAGGTGCATCAGCTTGAGGTCGCCGCGGATGACGGGGTTGGCCTCCTGCTCGAACGGCAGCAGGATGTTGACGCCGATGCTCTTCTCGCGGCCGGCGCCTTCGTGGCCGGCCTCCATGATGCCGCTGGCCGCCCCCGTGATGACCATCCAGCCGGCCTGCGCCACCCGCCGGCCGAACTCCACCGCCTGCCGATACGCCGGGTGCGTGGGCGGCAAACGGGCCGAGCCGAAGACCGTCACCTTGCGCACGTTGCGGAACGGCGTGAAGATCTTGAAGGCGTAGCGCAGCTCTTTGAGGGCGGTGTTGAGCAGCTTCACGTCGCCGCGCGTGGCGCCGTCGCGGAGGAGCTTGTCGGCCGTCTCGCGCATCTGCTGGACGAGCTGGTCGATGCCCGGCGGCTGACGCTCTTCGGGGTGCGCGTCTTCGTGGAGCTGCTCGAAGGAGCCGGTTCCACGGCGGGCGCTTCGATCGGGATCTGGCATGTTATTAATCGCCCGTCAACGCCGCGATGGCCTCGGCCCGGTCGGCGTACAAGGCCCAAAGCGTGTCCAGGGCGGTCATGTGCAGCAGCTCGCGCGCCCGGTTGGAGGCGCCGGCCACGACGACTTCGCTGCCGTGCTCCTTGACGCGCTTGTGACAGCGCAACAGGAAGGACAGGAATACGGAGCCGACGTAATCGACCTTGCTGAGGTCGAAGACGAGGCCGGCCGGCGGGTCGGCCCGCAGCGGGGCCAACACCATCTGGGCCGCCTGCTCCATCAGGTTTTCCGGCAGCTTTTCCACTTCCGGCGACGGGACGATCACCGCGATGTCGCCGTGCCGTTCGATGCCGATGTACTGCGGTTTGCTATGTTCGGCCGCCATGTTATCCATCGCCTGTCAGGGACAGAAGGGGGGACGCCCGTATCAGGCTACCGCGCCGGGCCGGCGAATCAAGCGCGAAGGGGTTATTTCCCGAGGTCCTTGAAGAACGTCGCCGGGTCGCCGCGCAGCTGCAACGTCAGCCACGGCCCCTCGCGCGCCGCCTTCCAGTCCGCGTCCGCCGGCTTGTCCGCCATCAGCCGCGTCTCCAGCGTCCGCGCCGCGTCGGCGTCGTCGCCGCGCACAGACGCCATCAGCCTGGCCGGCCGCTCCGCTTGCAACTGCAATGCGAAATCGCGGACGTGTCCCACCAGATCGGCGTCCTTCTCGGCCAGGCCGCCGAGCAGCAGCGCCACGGCGGTCTTGCGCCAGTCGGCGGCGTGGCCCACGACCCACGCCGGCCCCGCCGAATCCAGGCGTTCTTCCAACAACGTGCGCACCTCGGCCGGCAGGCGCTCCAGGCCGGCGGCGGGCTTGTCGGGGACCGCCTCCAACGGCTTCTCGAACAGGCCGAACACCAGCGTCCGCTCGTCGGCGCACCACAGCCACGGCCGCAATCCGCCGTCGCCGGGCTTGCACCGGTAGATCGTCTTGCCGCCCGCGGTCGGGGCCGGCTCCGCTCCAAGGGCGGAGCGCACGGCCTCGGCGTCGTAGGGCCGGAGCGTCCGCACCACCAGCACGGCGGGCGGTGGAACGCCCTCGTCGGCCTTCACGCCGAGGACGACGTGATCGATTTCCTCCGGCTTCAACCCGGTCCAGCGCTCCAACAGGTCAGCGTTTATTTCTACTTTACCGACCCGAAATAAATGATTCATCAGATCGCGGCCGGCGTCGGTCTGACGCAGCTCGGCGACCTGGACCCCGGCGACGACGGTGACGCCGGACGGCAGCCAGCGCAGCGCCTCCAGGTCGGCGGGCGGCGTCACGGTCGGCGTCACGGTCGGCGTCGGCGTCGGCGTCTCCAGGTCTTGTAGAGGGGAACGGCGGTGCGGCGGCGGCATGGCGGTGTCGTGGACGCGACGGTCGTGGACCGTATACAGGGCGAAGGCCAGGCCGACGGCCGCCATCAGGCCCATGACGCCGAGCACGGCCGCCGCCGTGAGGCGCTTGTTGCGTCCTGCCCTCAGACTCCGGTCAACGTCGAAATCGACGCCGGCCGCCGCCGTGCTGGGGACGGGGATGACCTGTACGCCGGCGGACCCGGCCGGAGGCCGGAGCAGGGTGAACGCCTCCCCGCAACGGGGACAGGGGACGCGCTGGCCGATCTTCACCCCGGACGCGACGGGAACGAGGGCGTTGCAGTAAGGACAGGTCGGCGGCTCGTGGCTCATGCAAGGACTCGGGGGCTCAGGCGGCGGAGGCGCGAGGACGCCATCCCATTCATTCTTGACGACCGAGGAAGCGGTGTCCAGGGTGGTTTGCCGCGCCCCCTCTGTCGCCGCCGAGAGGGCAACATGCGTCGCGCCAATTTTTCTAACGCGGATCGGAAAAGACGCTCTACCCGTCGTTCACACGCCCCGTTATGGCCCGGACGCCCTCACGCTCACCAGCGAGGCGCCTGTGGCTGCGTGAAGGCGGCCGCCGTTGCCGGTGTTCGGTGGGACCTCCGGCTCCCAGAGTGCGATATGGAGCATGGCGGCGACTCTATACTATGCGGACCCGACGACGGCTTACGGCCTTTGGGGGATGCCGAGCAAGTTCCGGCGGGTTTCGCGGACCCGCCCGGCCCAACGCAGGGCCGCCGTCATTTGCCGCTTGGTGGCGTTCTTGCCGGGATCGCGCGGCTCCACCGCGTAGTTGGTCAGGAAGGATACGCCCCGCCGGAGGCCCCGTAAGTCGGCATGGTGCGGAAGAAGGTCGATATGCAGGGCTTCCAGATCATGCGTCCGGCCGACGGGAAGCCCCAGTTCCTGGAGAAGGGCTTTGAGGTATTTCTCGGCGGACTGCTGGCAGTGGAAACAAATCGCCTCTTTAACGGGCTGACGGCTTCGGGCGGCTTCGCGGGCGATGATCCAATCGCCTTCCGCCTTGCGCACCCACTGCCCCGTCAGTCTTTTCATAAAGGACCTTGCCGTTCGCCACGATTTCCCACAAAAACCAATCGCCCTCTTCGAGCCGGCGGCGCAAGTCGTCCGGCCGGCGCACGATCAAATCCATGGCGAAATGACGTGGGACCGCCCAGCGAACGCGGGCGGCCTGGTCGATTTCGTTCCGAGCCGGCATGACGACCAGGATGTCCACGTCGCTGTCCGGGTGCGGCGTGCCGTAGGCCTGTGAGCCGAACAGGATGATTTTGTCCGGTCGGAAGCGCTCGGCGACCTGCCGTGCGAACCGACGAATGGCCGAAGGCGGAACTTCGTCGCCGCGATACCAGCGCTCCGGGGCCGGGGTCTTGGGGCGTGCTTTGGCCATGAGCGGATTGTACCGCAACGGAAGCGTCGATTCGAGCCGCAAGTGCGGGGCCGGGATGGAGCGCCGTCACTTCCCGTCGCCGGCCTTGTGTTCGAACGTCGCGTCCCGGCCCAGCGCTTTCCGGCACGCCCCTTCGGTCAGCCACGCCTTCGCCTTCGCATCGCCCTTCAGGTAGGCGTCCCAGAACGCCGTCGTTGTGGAACGAATCAGCTCCTGAAAGTGTTCGTCCTTGCTCCGGTCGCCGCCCATGCCGCGCTGCTTGCCGACCAGACGGGTGAGGCCGCCGTGGACGGCCGCGCCGGAAAAGATCATGTGGTCGCCGCCCTGGAACGTGACGAGGTACTGGTCGGCCTTCGTGATGTGGTCGTAGGGCACGCGCTTGTCGGCCGCCTTGACGTCGCCGATGGGGCTGTCGTCGAGCGTGCCGGTCATGTGCAGGCAGGGGACCTTGATGGCTCCGAACGCCTCGTCGTACAGGGCCTTGTTCCGCGGCACGCTGGCGCTCATGGCGATCGCCGCCTTGACGCGCGGGTCGCCGAGGCTGACCTCCCGGCCGAGCGGCGTGACGAACCGCTCGCCGGCCACGGCCAGCGTCGTCCAGGCGCCGAAGGAGTGGCCGGCCATGCCGACGCGGTCCATGTCCATCCGGCCCTTGAACCTTTCGTCGTCCCTGTTGAGCTTCTCCAGCTGGTCCAGGGCGAAGCGCACGTCGAGCGGCCGATTGATCGCGTTGGAAAGGTTCGACGCCGCCTTGTTCAGGTCGGCCAGCGGGTCCTTGCTGTCGCGCCAGACGGCCGCGTCGCTGCCGAGGTGCTGGAGGTGGACGCAGACGTAGCCGTGGCTTGCCCAGTGTTTGCCGAGGTAGGAGTAGCCCTCGCGCGAGCCGCCGAGGCCGTGCGAAAACACGATCACCGGGAACGGGCCTTTGCCTTCCTTCGGGGCGTAGATCAGCACGGGCACGTCGCGGTCGCGCTTCGCGTCCTTCCAGTCGAGCTTGACTACGGCGACCTCATCGGGGCCGGCGTCGGCCTTGTACAGGTCGGCGGCCCGCGCGCCGGCCGCGCACGATATGGCGGTCAGCAACGCGACCGCGTATGTCCATTCGCGTGACATGACGGCTCCTCGGTTGGGATGTTTTGTCTCATTGCCCTCGCTCCCAAACTCCTGGAACTCCTGTTTGGGAATGTCGTCCACGAAACGCCTGCTTCGCGTCTCCGCAGTGCGGCTTTTCCTACATTGTCGCACATCCGCGCGCCGATGAACAGGAAGTGCGGCGCCAGCGTTCCGGCGCCCACCGCGACCGCACCCGGAGTCCCCGCACCATGTCGGATCGTCGCTCCTGGCGTCGCGACGCCGCCGCCGGCGTGTTGCTCGTCGTCGGCCTGCTCCTGGCGCTGGCCGTCTTCAGCCACGACCCGGCCGACCTCGACGAAGGCCTCTATCCCCTCAACCCCATTCCCCACAACCTGCTCGCCTATCCCGGCGCCTGGGTCGCCCGCGCCCTGGTCGAGCGGGATTTTGCTTAAGGCGGATCGGAAAAGACGTTCAGCCCGTCTTTCCCACGCCCCTCGTTTTCTTGACTGCCGGCTCCTGGTATGCTAAAGGACGGCGGTGAAAAGGTCGGCCGCCGTGTGTTCAGCCTGGAACCGCCTGGCCCTATTGGCTACTCGAAAGGGGGTCCGTGTCATGCCGCGAAACGGGGACCGTCAAGAATTTCCAGAGTGCTTTCAGTTCCCGGAGGCGATCCGCTTACTATGGGAGGGGACGCGGAAGGCCGTTGAGGAATGGGGGATGGACCGTAGCGACCTCGCGGCCCTATGCGATATCGTGGTGCGACTAGCGGACCACCGGCTGATGCTTATCGAGGCGTGCTGCTCGCCTCCCGGGTCCGAGAAGATCGCCGAGCAAGTGCGGAATTACCGCGAGTTAGCTTCCAATTTGCTCCGATCGGCGTCCGCGTCGCCGCCCGAACCGGACTGGGGTGGGGTCGCTGAGAAGCTACGCTCGGTGGGGGCCGCCCCACTGGATTTCTCCAACCTCACGAGGGAGTAAACGTGCTTCGCACGGACGTGAAGCCCTGGGTCATGGACGACGTGACCCAGGCGCTCAAGTCTCACAACCCCTTATTTCGCCCCATCTTGGGCCGCATCCTGTTCGACTTGCACTACCATCTGCCGGCGAATTTGGCCCTTTACCGGCCCAAGCGAATCCCCGGTAGTCCGCGGTGTTTCTGGTATGAACGCATCTACTTGAACGACCGCACGCTCCAACACTTCTCTTTCGTGGTGCGCGATGTGGACCCGGGCATTCTTGAGGTGGTCTGGGTCGTCCCCACGGCGTAGCCGCTCGTCAGGCATACCGTTGGAGCACGCCCGAGGTCGGCAAGCCACGTCCCCGCCGGCGCGACTTTTCCTGCAGAGTCGCACCCCCCCGCGCCGATACACAGGAAGCGAGGCGTCAGGTTCTCGCCGCCCGTCCGCACCCGGAGTCCGCATCATGTCGGATCGTCGCTCCTGGCGTCTCGACGCCGCCGCCGGCGTGTTGCTCGTCGTCGGCCTGCTCCTGGCGCTGGCCGTCTTCAGCCACGACCCCGCCGACCTCGACGAAGGCCTCTATCCCCTCAACCCCCTCCCCCACAACCTGCTCGCCTATCCCGGCGCCTGGGTCGCCCGCGCCCTGGTCGGCGGTCTCGGCGCGGCCGTCTACGTCTTCCTGGCGAACTGGTTTGTGCTGGTCCTGCTGTTGTTCCTGCGTCGCGGGTGGCTGACCTGGGGAATGCGCCTGACGGGCTGGCTGCTGCTGACGCCGTGCGCCGCCGTCCTCGCCGATCGCGTCGGCGGCGGTTGGCCGGGCAGTCCGCCGGCCGGGCCGGGCGGCGCGCTGGGCGCCTGGCTGAGCCTGTGGCTGTCGGCGCATTTCGACCGGGCCTGGCAATTAGCCCTATTGGGACTCTTTCTAGTCCTCGGTTTCGTCCTGAGCGCGGACTTCCTCGTGCGCCGCCTGCCGCGGTTCACGGCCTGGGCCGCCGTCCGGGGATTACGGTTCCTCTGGAACGCCGCGGGCCTGCCGGATTTGCGGGCGTGGAAGTTCCGGCCCTTCCGGCGGACGCCGCCGGCGATCCGCCGGCCGCCGGCCGATGAGGTCGATGTGGAAGCGGTCGCCGAACCGGAAGTGGAACCGGCCATCCCGTCGAAAACAACGGATTTGCGGACTATACCGATCAAGCATCACGACGCCGTCACCGCCGTCCCCGACACGCGCGGCAAGACCATCGCCATCGTTCCCGCCGACCCCAAGCGCTTCGCCAATTACAAGCTGCCGCCGCTCGGCCTGCTGGAGGACGCGATTCCCGTGGACGTGGGCGACCAGGACCAGGTGCTGCGCGAGCGGGCGGCCCTGCTGGAAAAGACGTTCACCGACTTCGGCCTCAAGGTCCGCGTCGTCGGCATCAACACCGGCCCCGTCGTCACGCAATTTGAATTGGCCCTGGAAACCGGCCTGCGCCTGCACAAGGTCACGGCCCTGGCCGACGACGTCGCCCTGAACCTCAAGGCGCCAAGCGTGCGCATGGCGGCGCCGATCCCAGGCAAGAGCACCGTCGGCGTCGAAATCCCCAACGAACGCCGCAACGTCGTCCGCCTCAAAGAAGTGATCCTATCGTCGGCAAAGAAGATCGCCAAAAGCAAGATCCCGCTCTTCCTCGGCAAGGACAGCGAGGGCCGGCCGCTGGTCCACGACCTCGCGGAGATGCCGCACCTGCTCATCGCCGGCGCCACCGGCACCGGCAAGTCGGTCTGCATGAACGCCATCATTCTCAGCATGTTGATGACACGCCGCCCGGACGAATTGAAGATGATTATGATCGACCCCAAGGTGGTCGAGCTGAGCCAGTTCGGGGCCGTGCCGCACCTGATGCACCCGGTCATCAACGACATGAAAAAGGCCGAGGCCGTGCTGGCGTGGGCGGTGGACAAGATGGAAGAGCGCTACGACCTGCTGGCCCGGGCGCGGGTCCGCAACATCGCCTCCTATAACGAGCTGAAACACGATGAAATCGTCCGCCGCCTCAAGCCGGCCGACGACGCCGACAAGGCCGCCATTCCCGACCGGATGCCGTACATCGTCATTTTCCTGGACGAGATGGCCGACCTCATCATGATGATGCGCAAGGAGGTCGAGGGCCACATCATCCGGCTGACGCAGAAGTCGCGCGCGGCCGGCATCCATCTGGTGCTGGCGACGCAAAGGCCGTCGGTGGACGTCATCACCGGCCTCATCAAGTCCAATTTGCCGTCGCGCATCTGTTTCAAGGTGTCGAGCAAGATCGACAGCCGCGTGGTGCTCGACGAGGTGGGGGCCGACAAGCTGCTCGGCAAGGGCGACCTGCTGTTCCTCCAGCCCGGCGCGGGCGGCCTGATCCGCTGCCAGGGGGCCTACGCCAGCGATGAGGAGATCCGTAAAGTCGTCGATTGCCTGGAATGCGAACCGGCCTACGCACCGGAGTTGATGCAGCTGAACACGGTCGGGAGGGAGGGACTGCTGGAGCGGCTGCGGGAGCGCGACGAACTGTACGAGGCGGCGGTGGAGGTGGTGGTGCGCGAGCAGCGTGGCAGCGTGTCGCTGTTGCAGCGGGCGCTGGGCGTCGGCTACGGGCGGGCGGCGCGGCTGATCGACTTCATGGCCGAGGACGGCATCGTCGGCGGCTACAATGGCAGCAACGCCCGCGACGTGCTGTACACCGCGGAGACGTGGGCGGCGGTGCGGACGGGCGGCGATAAGCAGGCGGGATGAGTATTACCTATTTTCGGGTGCTTTAGGGTACTTTTGGGCGCCATGCTTTCGCGGCCATTCCGCATGAGAACAACATCTCAAACCCGCGAAAGCATGTTTGACCATCATCCAGACCGGGTGACGGTCAAACATGCTTTCGCGGTAGTTCTGATGGTTTTCAGGTGCGGAAAGGATCCGCGAAAGCATGGCACCCGACGCCTTTTCGGATCGTTATAACGGGTCACCGCGGCGCGTCGCCGTCGCTCTCGATGACAATGCGCGTCAGGCCGGGCAAGCGAGAAATCGCCCGCGCGAACGCCATCACGTCCTCGCCGCGTCCGGAACCCGGCCGGAGAATGACCATGTCGCCGGCCAACCGGCAATCGATCTGCCGGAAGCGTTCTTCGGTCTGTCGCGCCTGCGCGACGGCGGCGGCCAGGCCGTCCGGCGGCGCGGCCGAAACCGTTCGGGCCGGTCCCGCGCCTTCGGGCGGAAGGGGCGCCCGTAAAACCACCTCCGGCGGCGAAGCTTCCGCGGCCGGCCGGGCGGTCAAGGCGGCGACGGATTCCGGCGGCGAGGCCGCTTCGGTGTGCGTCGGCGCCTCCGGAGGTCCGGGAGGCGTCGCCTCCGCCGTTTCGACCGCGACCGTCGGAGCGGCGATGTAGACGTCGGCATCCTTCACGGAGAAGACGCCCTTGACCTTCTTGACGATATCGACCGCGCGGCGCTTCAGCGCTTCCGATGGCGCCGGCCCCCACAGAAAGGCCGTGTTGTCTTGCACGCGGACGCCGAGGTTGAGCGGCCCCAGGTCGGGGTCGTCGGCCAGCGCCTTGCGGGCGTGGACGGAAAGCTGGATGTCGCGGAACGTGAGCTTTTTCTCGGGCAGCGGCGGGGCGGATTCGGCCGCCTGCTGGAGGCCGGCCGAGGCGCCGAACACCGCCGCCGTGAGAACGGCCATCGCGCCCCAACGGGCGACCTTCGGATTCCGCACCACGTTGACCATGACCATCGGCCCCTTTCCGCACGGCGGCGTCCGGCCGGGTGTGCCAAGCGAATCGGGCGAGCCAGGCCGGCGCCTCCGATCAACCGGCCATGAGGTATTCTGACCGCCCCTGCGGCGCAAGGAAACGGCGGCTTGAGGCTTTTTCCCGTTTCGGCGGCGAACGCCGGTAAACTGGTGCGCGAGTGCGGAAGAAAGCGGGAGGAGGCGACGGAAACGGTTCGTTTCAGCGCGTCACACGTTCATCATTAGTAACCACCACCACGTTGCATCGGTCGAACAGGTCGTGTCGCGGGCCGAACAGTTCATGCGCCTCGGGCGCCTTCGCCTTGAGGTCGCGCCACTGTTCGACCGGCATAAACAGGTAAGAGGGCAAAGGCCCTCGGAGAAATTCCAGCGCCTGCCGCTCCGTTTCCAGCCGGGAGACCTCGCGCCGACAATAGAAGATGAGGCTGGGCTGAAAATAGGCGTAGGCCGCCACCCTCACCTCGCGGCGCGTCTGGTCCGGCGGCAGCGCCGCCGCCAGCGCCCGCGGCGCCTTCCAGGCCTCCAACGCGCCGCCGCCCCAGGCGCCGACGCCGGCCGTGAACAGCAGCGTCGCCGCCAGCGACGCGACGACGACTCCGGTGCGGTTCCCGGCCCGCAACAACAGCCAGGCCGCGACCGCCCCCGCCAGCAGCGGCGCCCCCAGCAGGGCGTACCATTCCAGGCCCGGCAGCGGCGTCAGGCGCAACGCCGGCGCGGGCAAGACGCCGCCGGCCGCCAGCAACCCGACCGCGACGCCGACGCCGATCAGGGCCATGCACGCCAGGTTCGACGCGACCAGCCACGCCGGAGGCCGGACCTCGCCGCGGCGCCAGCGGTCCAGGAACCGAGCCGTCAGCAGCGCCACGGCGGGGTAGAGCGGCAGGATGTAATTGGGGAGCTTGGTGGTGGACAACGAGAAGAAGACAAAATAGACCGCGATCCAGCAGATCAAAAACTCGACGGCGGGCCGGTCTCCTGGCGCGAAGGCGGGCGACGGGTTTTTGCCAGGCCACGCCTGGCGCACGGCGTACCAGGCCGTCAGCGAGAAGAACACGCACCAGGGGGCGCAGCCGACGAGCAGCACGCCGAGGTAGTAATAGAACGGGCCGCTATGGTTCTCCATCGCGCCGGTGAAACGGCCGAGGTTGTGGTGGAGGAAGAAGCCGGCCGTCCATTGCCCCTTGGTGTCGGCCGCCACCCAACCGTACCACGGCGCCGCCACCGCCAGAAAGACGAGCAGGCCGTTCCACAGGCGCCGACTCCACAGCCGACGCAGCTCGCCGCGCCACGCGAGGAACAGGAAGGCCGCCGCGGCCGGCAGCAGCAGGCCGACCGGCCCCTTGGCCAGCACGGCCAGGCCGGCGGCCGCGGCCGACCACGGCGACCAGCCGTCGCGGCCGGCGGCGTAGTCGCACCAGAAGAACAACAGGGCGAACAGGCTGCAGGCGTTGAGCAGCGAATCGGGGTTGGCGAAGTGGGCGGCCGCGCAGAACAGCACCGCCCCGCCGAGCAGCAGCCCGGCCAGCAGCCCCGTGCCGGCGTTGAACAGGCGGCGGCCCAGTTCATACGTCGCCAGGATGGCCGCCAGGGCCGCCAGCGCCGACGGCAGCCGGGCCGTGAACTCGCCGGGTCCGATCCACGAATAGCCGGCCGCCTGGAGCCAGTAGAGCAGGGCCGGCTTGTCGGTGCGCAGCTGGTAGTTGCAGGTCGGCACGATCCAGTTGCCGGAGCGCCACATTTCGCGGGCGGCTTCCGAATTATTGCCCTCGTCAATGTCCCAGAGGCTGGGGGCGCCGAGGTTGGGGAGGCAGAGCACGGCCCAGACGGCGAGAAGTACGGCGTAGTGTCCGGCGCGGCAATGGAGTCTGCGGAGCATTCCCTGGTCCCTCACGGCACGGGATCGAACCCGGCCCCTTATAAAGTAGCGCCGGCAAGGAAGCGAGAGCAGTCGTGCCGTATGCTCCCCTCTCCCCCGAGGGGAGAGGGGGGAAAGAAAGAAGGATGCTGGGTTGACGCCCCCCGCGCCGCCCGCTATGGTCCCCCCGCCTTATCGGGATCGAGGTCGTCGGGGAACCCCTCCATGTACGCCATTTCAACCCTCCTGCTCGGTTTGGGCCTCGTGTCAGCGGGCGCCGAACCGGCCCGACCGCCGGAGCTGGATCCCGCCCGCCTGCAACAAACGCTGCGCGACCGCTCCGACCCGGCCGGCCAGTGTCAGGCCGCCCTGCTGCTGGTGCAGTGTCCCGGCGCGGACGCGGAAAGCGCCGTCCGTCAGGGGCTGGAACAGACCGAAGAGGTGGACGTTTTCACCGCCCTGGCCGGGGGCGTGCGCCTGTGCCAGGACGACCGCTTCGTGGAAGAACTGCTGGCGGCGCTGCGCTCCGCCCGGTCGCCCGTCCGCCAGGCGGCGGCCGAGGCGCTGGCGGTGTCGCCGCACGCCGACCTGACGCGCCGCCTGCAGGAGACGGCGGCCGACGACAAACTGGAATTGCCGGTTCGGCTGGCGGCGTTGTGGGTGCTGGGGCGCAGCGGCCGCAGAGACGCGGTCCCGGTCTTACTGACCTATCTGGAAGGCGACAACGAGGCGCTGCAAGGCGGCGCCGCGGACGCCCTGGCCGAGTTGGCCGGACAGAGCTTCGGCGTGGACGGCGCCCGCTGGCGTCAGTGGTGGGACCGGCACAAGGAACTGAACACCGATGAATGGCTGGAAATGCGGTTGGCCTGTCAGACCAGCCGGGTGCGCCGGCTGGAGGGCGACCTGGAACGCACGCACATGCAGGTGCTTCGGTTGCAGCAGCAGGTTTTTTACCGGCTGCCGGTCGCGGATCGGCCGGGCTACATCCAGACGGCGCTGGAACAGGACGACCCGATGGTGCGCGCCCTGGCCGGCCACTGGGCGCTGGAGTTGCTGTCGGCCGCGGACGCCACGCAGCAAAAGGTCCTGGTGCAGGTGCTCTTTCGTCTGAGTCACGATGCGTCGGTGGACGTGCAGCGGGCGGCGGTCCTCGGCTTGGGCCGGGTTCACGACCCGGCGGTGTTCGACCGGCTGAAAACGCTGGTGCGGCAGGGCCGGCCGCCGGTGCGGGCGGCGGCGGCGCGGGCGCTGGCGCAGCAGGCCCGCGAGGAGGGGCCGGACGCCAAAGCGCGGCGCGACGAGGTGATTCCGGTGCTGCAAAAGGCGCTGGACGATTCCGCCCTGGAAGTGGTGGTGGAGGCGGCCGAGGGGCTGGAGGCGCTGGGCGCCCTGGACGCGACGCCGGTTTTGGCCGGGCTGCTGCATCACCATTCCGAGGCGGTGCGCCAGACGGCGGCCCAGGCGCTGGAGCGCGTGGCCGACGGCGCCGTGCTCAAGGACCTGCTGGCCGCCCTGGACGACGCCAGTCCGACGGTGCGTTTCAGCCTGGCCGGGGCGTTGGCGCACGCCGGCCGCGAGGGCGGCGGCCTGTCGGAGGAGCAGCAAAAGCAGGTGTTGACCCGGCTGGAGACGATGTTGCAGCACGACGCCGACCCCGGCGTGCGCAGCCGGTCGGCGACGGCGTTGGGCGAATGCGGTTCGCCGGCGCAGCTGGCGGTGCTGTGGAAGTGCGTGACGGCCGGCGAGGACGGTCGGGTGCAGGACAAGGCGTGGCAGGCGTTTTTGGAAATCCTGGCGCGGTCGGCCAGTCTGCCGCTCGTTCGGGAGTGGGACAAGACGATGGCGTCGGCCAATCAGGGGCCGCGGCGCGTGCAAATGCTGAACGAACTGACGGCCCGCTGGCAGCGGCGGTCGGAGACGCGGGCGGCGTCGGTGTCGGCCGAGGAACTGTTGGTACAGGCGCAGCTGGACCAGGGCCAGTGGTCGGCGGCCTTCCCGGTGGTGCGCGATTTGTTGTCGCGGACGGGCAGCGAGGAGGAGACGGATCGCCGGCTCCGCTGGCTGCTGACGGTCGGCCAACAGGCGCAGCACGAGGGCGCCCACGCCGAGGCGCTGCGGGCCGTGCAGGAGGCGCAGCCGTACTTGCCGAAATCCGGCGAGTTGACCGACGCCTTCGGGAAGTTGGAAAAACAGGTCTCGCCGTGAGCGGCGGCCCCGAAGGCGCGTCGGGCCACGATATTGCCCCAGCGGGCACGTCGCGTATATGCTGGAGTCCTTCGGGAGTGAATTGAGGCGCGGCCATGCCCAATCCCTCGCTGGAGTTGCGTCGAGTGATGGGGCGACGTGCTCCTGCCGTTGTAGGGCAATACGCTTGGGCCGGCCAAGCCGGTCCCGGCCTCAATTTCACGACATTTTCATCATCCCCCTAGACAATTTCTCACGTCCCACGCTACAATTAACCGCTAAGTTGCTTCGCCTCGCCCGTTTCGTGGAGCGCCCGGCGCCGTTTCGGCCGGCCAAGCACCCGCCGCTCTCCACCGCCGGACGCCCATGATCGGCGGAATCCGCACTGGAGACATCCCCCATCCGTCACCGCGACAAGCCCCGGCGGCCGGGTCGCCGGAGGGGGAAAATGTTTCGTCCGCCGGCGGACGGACGCACGGGTCGGACCCGTTCCTTGGCCTCGTTTCAGGAGCCGCCGCGAAGGCCGCGGCCGTGTACTTATGCTTGAGAACCTCCGCAACATCGGCATCATCGCCCACGTGGACGCCGGCAAAACGACCACCACGGAGCGCATCCTCTATTTCAGCGGCTCCAAGCACAAGGTCGGCGACGTCGATGAGGGCAACACCACCACCGACTTCGACCCCGCTCGAGAAGGCCCAAGCGGCATCACCATCAACAGCGCCGCCGTCGCCATCGACTGGGGCGACACCCAGATCAGCATCATCGACACGCCCGGCCACGTCGATTTCACGGCCGAGGTCGAGCGCTCCCTCCGCGTCCTCGACGGGGCGGTCGGCGTCTTCTGCGCCGTCGGCGGCGTCGAGGTGCAGAGCGAGACGGTCTGGTATCAGGCCAACAAGCACCACGTGCCGCGCATCGCCTACATCAACAAGCTCGACCGCATGGGCGCCGACTTCTTCGCCTGCATCGAGCAGATGAAGCAGAAGCTCGGCGTCATCCCGGCCATCTGCTCCCTGCCGGCCGGCCAGAGCGGCGAGTTCGAGGGCGTCATCGATCTCATTCGTATGAAGTTCGTCCTCCAGGACGTGAAGGAGAAAAACCTTCAACTGACCGCCATCCCGGAGAAGTACCGCGAACTGGCCGAGGAATATCACGGCCACCTGCTGGAAGCGGCCTCGCACGCCGACGACCACCTGCTGGAACTGGTGCTGGAAGGCAAGCCGGTTTCCGAGGAACTGCTGCGCAAGACGCTCCGCGCCGGCACGCTCGCCGGCAAGCTGACGCCGATTTACTGCGGCTCGTCCAAGAACTTCCACGGCGTCCGCCTGCTGCTCGACGCCATCGTGGACTTCCTGCCGTCGCCGCTCGACCGGCCGCCGGTCTCCGGCGTCGTGCCCAAGAGCAAGGAGAAGGAGCGCGCCGAGCGGAAGCCCGACCCCAAGGAGCCGTTCGCCTGCCTGGCGTTCAAGACCATCACGGAGCCGACCGGCGACCTGGTGTTCCTGCGCATCTACTCCGGCGAGCTGCGGCCCAAGGACGACGTGCTCAACACGACGGTCAACCGCTCCGAGCGCGTGGCCCGCATCTACCGCATGATGGGCGACCGCCGCGACAGCCTCGACGTGGCCGGGCCGGGCGAAATCGTGGCCGTGGTCGGCCTCAAGCAGACTTACACCGGCAACACGCTCTGCGCCAATAACGCCCCGATCGCGCTGGAAGACATCCGCTTCCCCGACCCGGTGATCTCGCAGTCGGTCATCCCGGACAAGACGACCGACGAGACCAAGCTGGCCGACGCCCTCGGCAAGATGGTGCGCGACGACCCGACGCTCAAGTGCCGCACCGACCCGGAGACGAACCAGCTCATCATCAGCGGCATGGGCGAATTGCACCTGGAAGTGTCGCTGGAGAAGCTCCATGCGCAACCCCGGCGTCAAGGTGACGGCCGGCCGGCCGCAGGTGGCCTACCGGCAGACGCTGTCCAAGGCCGTCGAGGTCGAGACGCGCTACATCAAGCAGTCGGGCGGCCGCGGCAAGTTCGCCGTCATCGACATGAAGTTCGAGCCGCTGACCAAGGACCAGGTCGAGGAGTGGACGGCCTACCAGGAGGAACAGGGCGACAAGAAGGACCCGAATAACATCTATTTCATCAGCAAGATCGTCGGCGGCGTGGTGCCGACGGAGTACATCCCGTCGGTGGAGGCCGGCTTCCGCAACGCCACAGTCAAGGGGGCGAAGTACGGCTTCCAGTGCGTGGACATGCAATGCACGCTGCTTGGACGGCAAGTACCACGAGGTGGACAGCTCGCAGGACGCCTTCAAGCTGGCGGCGCATGGAATGCACGCGCGACGCCCAGCTCAAGGCCGGCATCACGCTGTTGGAGCCGATCATGAACGTGGTGGTGCTGGCGCCGTCGCAGTACCAGGGCGACCTGATCCGCGACATCACGCGGCGGCGCGGCGAGATCCTGAACCTCAGTTCGGACAAGGGCCGCTGTCAGGTCCACGCCTACGTCCCGCTGGCGGAGTTGTTCGGCTACACCAGCGAGCTGCGCAACTTCACCAGCGGCACGGCGTCGTTCAGCATGGAGCCGAGCCACTACGCCCCGGTCAAGGAGGAACTGGCCGACCTGCGCGCGGCGAGCTGAGGACCGACGGCGGGGGCGCCACGCACACTAACCCGAAGCGCGAGCGAGGGGGAAGGTTCCTGACCTTCCCCCTCGCTCGCGCTTCGGGTTAGTGTCGTTTCCACGCTACAATGGGATAGAGACGCTGCTTATCGCCCACGGGAGCCGTCCAATGCACTCAGGGACCGAAGGATTCTGCACCATCGAAGAGAGCCTGGAAGAACTGCGCCACGGCCGCATGATCGTCCTCGTCGATGACGAGAACCGCGAGAACGAGGGCGATCTCGTCATGGCGGCGGAGAAGGCCACGCCCGAGGCGATCAACTTCATGATGCGCAACGCCTGCGGCATGTTCTGCCTGGCGATGTCGCCCGCCATCTGCGACCGCCTCAACCTCGACATCATGCCCGGCGCCAACGTCGATCCGTCGGCCACGCCGCTCACGCTCAAGATCGACGCCCGCACCGGCATCACCACCGGCATCTCGGCCTTCGACCGCGCCCGCACCGTCGCCGTCGCCATCGACGACAATTCCACCCCCGCCGATCTCAAGCGCGGCTACGGCCACGTTGACGGCCTGCGGGCGCGCGAGGGCGGCGTCCTGGTCCGGGCCGGCCACACCGAGGGCAGCGTCGATCTCGCCCGACTGGCCGGCATGAAGGAGGCGGCGGTCATCTGCGAGGTCGTCAATCCCGACGGCCACATGGCCCGGCTGCCCGACCTGCGCGCCTTCTGCGTTCAGCACCGCCTGAAGATGTGTACCATCGAGGACCTCATCAACTACCGCCGGCAGCGCGAGCGGCTGATCCGCCGCGAGACGACGGTGGAGCTGCCCACGAAGTTCGGCGTCTTCGACCTGATCGCCTACACCTCGGTGGTGGACCCGGAACCGCACCTGGCCCTGTGCATCGGCGGCGTCGGCGTCGAGGTCGGCGGGACCGTGCCGGTGCAGAGCGAGCCGGTGCTGGTGCGCATCCACAGCCAGTGCCTCACCGGCGATATTTTCGAGAGCAAATTGTGCGATTGCGGCTCGCAGCTGCACCAGGCCATGCAGCAGGTGGCGGAGGCGGGCAAGGGCGTCGTCTTGTACATGCGGCAGGAGGGGCGCGGCATCGGCCTGCTGTCGAAGTTGCAGGCGTACAAGTTGCAGCAGGAGGAGGGGTTGGACACCGTGGAGGCCAACCAGCGGCTCGGCTTCGCCCCCGACCTGCGCCATTACGGCATCGGCGCCCAGATCCTCATCGACCTGGGCGTGCGGCAAATGCGGCTGTTGACGAACAACCCCAAGAAGGTCGTGGGCGTGGACGGCTACGGTCTGCACATCGTGGAGCGGGTGCCGATCCAGATCCCGCCCAACCAGAACAACCGCCGTTACCTGCGGACGAAGAAGGAAAAGCTCGGCCACCTGCTCGACGGGCCGGAGGCGACCTGACGCCCCCGCGCGCCTATCCTCATGGCGTTCGCATCGGCGGCATTCCCGGCCGGGGCGGGCCGCCCGCTTCGCCCATGCTCTTGCCGCTAATCAGATCCAGCGACTCGATTTGCCAGCCGTCCGGGCCTGGGTCGCCGTCCCGGACGTCCCCCGAGACCGTCAGGCGCCCTTGCACCGTATAGTCGGGCGGGAGTGCGATCGTCACGTCGTTACCGTAGAAGACCCGATCCCCGTCCCGCCGGTACGTCGGTATGGCCCTTTCCAGCGACATCATGTCATGGGCGGCGCCGCCGTGGCCGAACAGGCTTTTCACGCGAGCGACGATCTTCTCCCGGTCCTTGTCGCCCGCCCAGAAGGTCGGCGCCTCGGCGTGGACCAGGTCGCCGTCGCGGAATGCCTGAAGACCCTCCCGATGGACCTCCCCTTGGCGTTCCTTTGGCGGCAGCGTGTCGCGGTAGGCCTGGTCCCAATTCCAGTCGGCGACCTTCGCCAGCCAGGCCTCGGCGAAAACGTGGGCCGCGCCACCCGGTCGGCCATGCGCCGCCCCTCGTCGGTGAGGACGGGAGATTCCGCCATCTGGGGGGTCTTGACGTACCACTGGCGGCCGGAATCGCCGGCGCTTTCCACGCCGACGACGGGGACGAGCACTTCGGAGGCCGCGAACGGCGTGGACACGCGGTAGGCGAGTTGCACCTGATAGCCGCCGGCCGTGGAACCCCAGTCCTTGACGCCGAGGCACTGGATCTGGGTGGCGGCCCCTCCCTGCTCGATCTGACGAACGAGTTCCGACTGACGGAACATGGTGAACGGGCCGCCGCTCCCGCGGCCGCGATCGTATTCCAGTTCCAGCCGGGCGCGCAGGCCGGCGTCGTCGGCGGGTCGCGGCGGCGGCAGGCCGAGCAAATACGCCTGGTCGAGTCGGTCGTTTTTGATGTCGCCCAACATTTCGTCGGCGACCGCCGTGGCCATTCGCGTGACGGTTAGGTAGCAGGCGGAGTAGTAGGCGGCGTAGAGCAGTCCGACGGCGAAGCTCAGCCACAGGCCCCAAACGGTCAAGCGCGCGCCGGTCAGGGCGCCCTCGGAGTTCCGGATCTGGACGCGGGCGGCCCAGCAAAGGACGACGGCGGCCAGGGGGACCGCCAGCGACCACGTCGGCAGGATCCAGGGCATACGGTAAAACAG
Organism: uncultured Planctomycetaceae bacterium; assembly: GCA_963813925.1. Taxonomy (GTDB): domain Bacteria; phylum Planctomycetota; class Planctomycetia; order Gemmatales; family Gemmataceae; genus UBA4732. The sequence goes on along the minus strand of CAWFBG010000009.1, from coordinate 703,151 downwards.
GGCGACGGCGGCCCCGACAAGTACGACCGCGGCGTAGCCGACGGCGACGGCCAGTCCGCCCAGCGCCAGCAGCGACAGGGAGCTATACGACTTGGGCGCCTTGTCGGGAGGGGCCGCCGTGTTCGGGTCGGTCGTTTCGGCCATGACGCTGCCTCGAAATGCGTTGGCGAGCGGGGGGCGTCAGCCCCCTGATTCCTTATGATTCCTTATGTGGTCGCCGACAAAATACTAAATCAGGGGGCTGACGCCCCCCGCTCGCCGGAAATGTCAATCGTCGCCGCCGCTGAGGTCGGAGGAAACGTCGCCGAGCATGGCGCGGCGGGCGACGTCGCCGGGACTCATCCCGCGCGCCTGCACGGCGCCGGACGCATCCAGATAGATTTTGTCCTGCAAAATCTCCTGCACCACCACGGCCATCTTATCGGGGCCGCGCACGTCCACCAGCGGGCGGGCGCCCTTGTTCAGCGCCACCATGCGCTTCTGGATCAGCGTGGACAGTTTGAAGCGCCCGCCTACCTTGTTGACGATGGCTTCTTCCTTCAGGTCGTCGAGCATTGCGTCCCCTTTTCAAACCGTCGGGCGATGAGGCCGCGCACCTCGGCGACGGCCGACTCCAGATCGTCGTTCAACACGTGAAACTCGTATTCGCCGGCGCGGTCCAGTTCGCGGCGGGCGGTCGCCAGCCGGCGGGCGATCATGGCCTCGTCTTCCGTGTGCCGCTGCCGCAGCCGCTCCTCGTACATCGGCCACGCCGACAACTTCAGGAAGATCGACAGGGCGCCCGGACAGTTCCGCCGCACCTGCTCCGCCCCCTGAACGTCGATGTCCAGCACCACGCCCACGCCACGGGCCAGCCATCCGTCCACCTCGCTCCGCGGCGTGCCGTACCGCCGGCCGTGGACCTCGGCCCACTCCAGAAAATCGCCGCGGTCGATCTCGCGCTGGAACTGCTCCGGCGTCCAGAAGTGGTAATCCAGGCCGTCGCGTTCCCCTACCCGCGGCGGCCGCGTCGTGGCCGACACCGACAGGCGCAACGGCAGGCCGTCGTCTTCCAGCAGCCGGCGAATCACGGTGGATTTGCCGACGCCGCTCGGGCCGGACAGGATGATTAGCGGTCCCTGAGTCATCGCCGGTGGCTTTGGGTGGTGGTGGGTCGGCGGGTCTGGTTAGCCGCGACCCGAAGGGGAGCGCGAGCATAGCGCTCCCCTTCGGGTCGCGGCTAACCAGACCCGCCGACCGCCGTCTACTCGATATTTTGCACCAGTTCCCGAATCTTTTCCAGCGTACTCTTGATTTCGACGACGCGGCGAGAGATTTCCACGTCGCTGGCCTTGGAGCCGATGGTGTTGGTCTCGCGGAACATTTCCTGCGTCAGGAACTCCAGCTTGCGCCCGGCGCTCTCGGGTTCCTTGAACACCTCCTGAAACTGGTCGAGGTGGCTGGCCAACCGCACCACTTCCTCGGCCACGTCGCTGCGCTCCGCGAAAACCGACACTTCCTTGATAAGGTCGGTACGGTCGATCTTCACGTCCAGTTCGGACAATAAGCCGCGCACCCGATCCAGAAGGCGGTCGCGGTACTCCACCGACACCTGCGGCGTCCGCCGGCGGATCTGCTCCAGCTCTCCGGCGATCTGGTCGCGGTATTGGAGGAGTTCCTGGGCCATCGCCCGGCCTTCTTCGAGGCGCATGGCCTGGAGGCGCCGGAGGGCTTCCTCCAGAACGCGCTCCAATACCGGCCATTCCTCGTCCATGTGAAAGCCGCCGACGGCCGCGTCGGGCACGACGCCGGGCAGCGCCAAAACCTGCGCCAGCACCGCCTGACCGCCCTCGGGCAGACTCATCGCCTCGCACACGGGGAGCAGCTGGTCGAGGTAGCTGCGCAGGGCGACGACGTTGATCTGGAAGTCCTGCGGCGAGGTTTTGCGCTGGCAGCGCAGGTGGATTTGGAGGGCGCCGCGGCGCACGGTCTTGCGCACGACCTTCTCGAACTCGGCCTCCAGTAGGTTGTACGGCTCGGAGGCGCGCAGCACGACCTTGAGATAGCGGTTATTGACCGCCCGCAGTTCGACGGCCACCTGAAAATCGTCGCCCTGGTGGCTGGCGTCGCCATAACCCGTCATGCTGCAAAGCACAGGTGCGTTGCTCCTGGTGGCCGTCGCGTGAGCGGTGGGTCGGGAAAGCGGTCCGCGCCGGCTCAGCTCGACGGGGCGGGCGGCGTTTCGGCGGGCGGATTGTTCGCCGGGGGGGCCGGGGCGTTCGTGCCCGCGGGGGCGGAGGCGGCCGGGAGGGCCGCGATTTCGGGCAGGGGCTGCGTCGTCTTGATGAGGATCATGATGAGCAGGATCCAGCCGGCGGCGACGTAGATGGTGATTCGGGTGAAGGTGTCGCCGGCGCGGGAGCCGAAGGCGCTGGAGCCGCCGGCCCCGCCGAAGGCGCCGGCCAGGCCGCCGCCCTTGCCGCGCTGAATGAGCACCAGCAGGATCAGGAACAGCCCCAGCAGGAGCAGCACCACGGCCAGGATGGGCGGCACCCAGCCGGGCACTCCGATAGCAAACAGCGGCACGGTCGCCATGTTCACAGCGATTTCCTTTCGACGAAACCGGCCGGCATGGTATCCGGCGAGTCGGCTAGAACAAATTATTATAGGCGCCCTGGCCAGGGAGGGAAGATGACTTTTGTTCCGGCCTGCCCGCTTGTCGGCCGGCGTTGACACCGCCGGTCGGTTTTTGTCCAATACGCCGCGTCTTGTCGGGCCGCTCGGGCCGCCGGTCGGGAGAGGTCGCACGGATGCTGGACTACGCCGTCTCCGTCTGGAAGTGCCGAAACTTCTGGCTGTCGCTGGTCGTCAACGATCTGCAATTGCGCTACCGCCGTTCCGTGCTCGGAATCGGCTGGTCGCTGCTGCACCCGCTGGCGACCAGTCTGGTGCTCGGGGCCGCGTTTCACGAAATCTTCCACCAGCCCGTCCGCGAATACCTGCCCTACCTGTTTTGCGGCCTCTCCTGCTGGACCTACCTGACCGGGGCCGCCTCCGCCGGCTGTCACACCTATATCCAGGCGGAGTCGTACATCCGGCAACACCCGCTGCCGTTGGCCGTCTACCCGCTCCGCACCATCCTCGGCTTGATGATCCATTTCCTCATCGCCCTCGTGCTGGTCGTGATCCTTTCGCTGACCCTTCGGGGAGCGGCCAAGACGCCCGATCTGTTCTCCCTGGCGCTGGCGCTGCCGGTGTTGCTGGTGTTCGCCTGGGCGGTGGCCTCCCTGGCGGGGTTCGTCAACGTCGTCTTCCGCGACACGCAACACGTCCTCGACGTGGTGTTTCAGATTCTGTTCTACCTCACGCCGATCATCTACCCCGCCGCGTCCCTCGCCTCGACCCGCGTCGGCTGGGTGCTGGCGGTCAATCCGGTCACGCCGTTCCTGGACCTGGTGCGCGAGCCGCTCATCGACTGCCGTCCGGCCCCGCTGGCGTCGTGGTACGCCGCGACGGTCATCACCCTCGCCGCCGCCGCCGCCGCCGCCGCGACCATGAGCTGGCAACAACGGCGCGTCGTTTATTACTTGTGAAGCGCCTCTCACCAGCCGCGAGCGCGAGCGAGCGGATTGAGCGAACTCCGCTCGCTCGCGCTCGCGGCTGGTGGGAACGCCCGTCCGGAGGAACGAGCCGATGGCCCTGATCGAGTTGGACGGCGTCGATCTGACCTTCCGCGTGCGCCAGCAGCGGCAGATCACCATGAAGGAGTATCTTCTCAAGGGCATGTTCCGACAGTCGCGCAACCCGCTGTTCGAGATCCGGGCGCTGCGCGATTTCAGCGTCCACATCGGCGACGGCGAGCGCGTGGCCGTGCTCGGCGCCAACGGCTCGGGCAAGAGCACCCTGTTGCGTCTGCTCGCCGGGGTCTACCACCCCAGCGCCGGCCGGCGCGTGGTGCAGGGGAAGGTCAGTTCGCTCTTCGACCTGACGCTGGGCTTCGAGATGGAGGCGGACGGCTGGAAGAACATCCGCTACCGCGGCTACCTCCAGGGCGAATCCAAGGAGGGCTTGCGACGGAAGGGGCCGGACATCGCGGCCTTCAGCGAACTGGGCGATTATCTCAAGATCCCTTTACGTTTCTATTCGTCCGGTATGCTGGTGCGCCTCGCCTTTTCGGCGGCCACCGCCATCGAGCCGGAAATCCTGCTGGTGGATGAGGTGCTCGGCGCCGGCGACTTGGCGTTCCAGCGCAAGGCCCAGCGGCGCATGGGCGAAATGATGGAAAAGGCCAGCATCCTGGTCGTGGTCAGCCACGATCTGAACGTGCTGCCGCGGCTGTGCGAGCGCGGGTTGTGGCTGGAAAAGGGCCGCATCCGGGCCGACGGGCCGGTCAAGAAGGTCATTGCTTCCTACGTCGAGCACGTCGGCCGGGCCGAGACCGTCGCCGCCTGACGCGCGTGGCTACCGGCCGCGGCGCGACCAGTAACTGCCGTCGGGCCAGACGATCCGGTCGCCGCGAATCCGGCCCGACAACCCCTCCACCCACGGGTTGCCGCTGCTCCATTCCGGGATCCAGACCTGATCGCCGCGCACCTCGCCGCGGGCGCGGGAGCCGTGTTCGTTGATGAACAGGGCACGGCCGTCCGGCGCCGCCTGGATGATCCGACAGGGGGCGTCGCGATTGCCGTTGAGATACCAAACGCCGCCGATGGCCGGGACGGCATAGCCCCCGGAGACGTCGCCCCACCACTGGGCGCGGGCCGGAGCCGCGCATGCCATCAGTAGAGCAGAAGCCGCTGTAATCGGGATTGCCCATCGCATAAGTTCGCCTCCCATTCGAGTGGCCGTCACGAGGGCGTTGAAGGGCAAACAACGCAAACCCCATGCCAGATGGGTCCAATGCCGCGCGTGGGTGGGGGCTCGAGTCCCCACGTTCGCGCGACATTGATCCCGCCGGCGCCGACTGCCCTCGACGCCCGACGAGTCGGTCGCTACCCTGAAAGCCGCCATTCCCGTCCCGCACGACGCCCTTTCCCTTCCGCCGCGAGGAGCCGATGACCGGGATCGAAACTTCCCCCGCCGCTTCGTCCGCGGACTTCGCGGCCCCGTCGCGCCGCCGCCCCTGGCGCGCCAAGTTCCGCGACGCCTTTCGCGGCGTCAAGCTGGGCGTCCGCGGCCATTCCAGTTTCTTCGTCCACTTTTTCGTCGCCGCCCTGGTGCTGTCCGCCGGCGTGATTTTTCGCTGCGAACTACTGGAGTGGTGCGTACTGCTGGGTTGCATCGGCCTGGTGCTGACGGCCGAGTTGTTCAACAGCGCCCTGGAGACGCTGTTCCGCGGCCTGGACGAGGCGACGAAGGAGCGCGTCTGGCCGGCGCTGGACGTGGCGGCCGGCGCCGTGCTGGCGGCCAGCGTCACCGCCGGCGCCGTCGGACTGCTGATCTTTTTGCCCAAGCTGGCCAAGTGGTTCGGCCTCCTCTAATACATGATCGGGGAGATGGGGTCCGGTTAGCCGCGACGCGCAGCGGAGCGCTCGGTCTCAAGCGCTCCGCTGCGCGTCGCGGCTAACCGACGCCGCGAACGGACGCCCTCAACCCGCCGGCTCGCCGAGCCGCACCCCGGAGCGCACATCATGGCCGCCGATCCCGCCGCCCTCGCCTGGCTCAAAGACAACCACGACCGCCTCTTCGGCGACCTGACCGCTTTAGTCAAGGTGCCGAGCATCAGCACCGACGGCGACCACCAGCCGCAGATCGAACAGACCGCGGCGCTCGACCTGTGAACAGATGCGCCGGGCCGGCCTGCAAAACGTGGCCGTCCTCCGCACCGGCGCCTCCAATCCCTACGCCTACGGCGAATGGCTCGGCGCCCCCGGCAAGCCGACCGTGTTTCTCTACGCCCATCACGACGTGCAGCCGGTCAACGACGTGGGCGAGGCGAAATGGCAGTCCGACCCCTGGACGCTGACGCGCCGCGACGGCCGGCTCTACGGCCGCGGCGCCGCCGACGACAAGGGCGCCGTAACCGCCCAGCTCGGGGCCGTGTCCGCCTACCTCCAGTCCAAGGGGGCGCTGCCGGTCAACGTCAAGATGCTGGTGGAGGGCGAGGAGGAGGTCGGCTCTTCCAACCTTCTCGGATTCTTTAACGAGCACAAAAAACGCATCCAGTCCGACGTGATCGTCGTCTGCGACACCGGCAACCTCGAAACCGGCCTGCCGAGCATTACCTATTCGCTGCGCGGCATCGTGGCGGCGGTGGTCGAGGTGCAGAGCGCCCGGACGCCGGTCCACAGCGGGATGGCCGGCGGCGTCTTGGCCGACGCCGCCCTGGCGCTGGACGTGATCCTCTCCCGCCTCTACTGGAAGAACGGCCGGGTCCCCATTCCGCACTTTTACGACAAGGTGCGTCCGTTGACTGAGGCGGAACGGAAGGCGATCCGGGCGCTGCCCGGCGGCGAGGACGCTTGGCGTACCGATTGCGGCGTGCTGCCCGGCGTGCGGCTGGCGTTGCAGGAGGGCGTTGATCCCAACGAGCAGACGTGGCGGCTGCCGGCCGTGACGATCATCGCCCAGGAGGCCAGTTCCATCAAGAACGCCTCGAACCAGGTGTTGCCCAAGGCGTCGGCCATCGTCAGCTGCCGGATCGTGCCGGACCAGGATCCGGCGGAGGTGTACGCCCAGCTCGAGAAGGTGTTGACGGACGACCCGCCGTGGGGGGTGAAGGTGACGGTGAAGGACGGCGGGGCGGTGAAGTGGTGGATGACCGACCCGAGAGGCCCGGCATTCGAGGCGGCGACGACGGCCATGCGCGACGCCTACGGCAAGGCGCCGGCGTCGATCGGCTGCGGCGGCAGCATCGGCTTCGTCGGCCCGCTGGCGGAGCTGTTCGGCGGGGCGCCGGCGCTGCTGTTCGGCATCGACGACCCGCGAAGCAATCCCCACGCGCCCAACGAGAGTCTGGATGAGGCCGACTGGCGGAACCTCATGCGCTCGCTGGCCCACCTGTTCGCCAACCTCGCCGATTTGCCGGGCGGCCGGGTGAAATAATTGTCATGGGCGAGCGGGGGGCGTCAGCCCCCTGATTCTTCACGTTATCGGCGACCCTGTGCTAAATCAGGGGGCTGACGCCCCCCGCTCGCCCTCCATCACGTCCGCTTCGGAAAGCTCGATCTCCGCCTCGGCGTCGGTCTCCGCCATTGCGGTGTTGCGCTTGGTCAACGCCGCCGTTTCCTCCTCGACCGTCAACACGTCCTCCTCCGCCTCCACCACTTCGGGCGCGTCGGCCAACTCCGTCGTCCACTTCTGGGCGATCTGTTCCTGCTGCGCCAGAATGGCGCCGAGGCTCTTGAAGTGGATGCGCCGCACCTTCTCGCGCACCTCGCTCATCTGGCGCAAAAACTTGTTGATCCATTTAACCGTCAAGACCGAGGCCGTTGGCCGCAGCCCCTTGATGAGTGTTCGCGGTAGGAGGAAACCGCTCAGCGGGGCGCCCTCGGTCATGTTCTCCAGGCGCGGCAGGCGCAGCTGGAAGGCGGTGCGCAGGCACAGCTCCAATATCTCGTGGGCCTTCCGCAGGCGCTCGCGCACGTCCTGAAACACCGACTGCGCCAGCGGCGGTCGGGTGTTGTTGAGGACCGCCAACACGAGCTGGAGCGAGGTTTGCTGGGCGATGAGGTTGCACAGGATCTGTTGCAGTTTCAGGTGGAAGCGGTAACGCGACGCCAACTCGTTGGCCGTCGCCCGGCCCACCTCGCGGGCCATCTGGTAGTGGATCAGGTACACCATGCGGTCGCGCGCCGCCAGCCAACGCAACTCCTCGCGGTACTGGTCCTCCACCTTCTTCGTCAGCCGTTTCACCGAGGCCGGCCGGTAACTCCGGTCGCGGAACAGGAACGACTCGACCTTGCCCTGCCGGGCGTCGTTCTGGACCCGCTTGAGAATCTCCCGCTCCTTGTACAGCAGCAGGTATTCTCGGGTCCGTTCCCTGAATTCGGGGCCGAACAATCGCTGATAATTCCGCGACAAAATCTCCGGCTTCCACGGATCGCGTTGGACCTCCCCTTCCAACGCCTCTGTGGCGCCCGGGTCGATGAACCGGCCGTCGTAGGCGCCCTGATAGCGCTTGTCGTAGGTGGTCTCCGCGTGCTCGGCGTCGATAAACGCCTGGACGCGCTCGGCCGGCTCGAAATCGGCGTCGTCGCGGCCGAGGCCGTAGGCGCAGCGGTAGAAGCGCCGCGTCACCCGCTCGCGTACGGCCCCGGCGTCGTCGAACAGCAGCCACGGAGAACGCTCATCGACGGCGGCGCGGAGGTAGACCTCTTTGACGCTCTGCTCGCGGTCGTGCATCGACGGGTGGCTGTCCCATTTGGAGGTGACGCCGTGTTCCTCTTCGGTGAACAGGTCGTCGGGCGGCCCCTTGCCGTCCGGCACGGGCGGCGGGTCGCCGAGGGTGGGGTCGTCGCGCACGCGGCGCAGGTAGTCGGCGGCCCGCGTCTGATGATAAAAGAGATCGTTTGTATATAACTCGTGTTGCGAAGCGATTTGCAACTCGCGGCCGGCCTGGCCCAGCGCCTGCCCGGCGAACTCCAGGCGGTAGAGGCCGTGGACGATGGCGTCGCTGCCGGCGACGCTGACGGCGACGCGGTCGGCGTGGAACTCCTTTTCGCGCGACAGGGCGCGGCCGAGGAAGTTGATGCCGTAGAAGCAGCCGGTGAGGACCTGGCGGAACAGCCAGAATATGCCCCAGCAGACCGAGGCCAGCGCTCCCACGACGTTGCGATAGCGGCGCAGGCGGAGCACCAGGTCGTCGAGCCAGTCGCGGCCGGCGACCAGGTCGATCATGAAGCGGTTGGCGATGTAGACGTAGGAGCCGACCCGCATACTTTTCTGGGTGAAATGGCCGAATTCGTGGGCCAGGACCGCCTTGAACTCGCTGAGGTTAAGGACGTTGAGCAGGCCGAGGCCGATCTGCAGGTTCTTGGGCGTGGGCAGAAAGAGGCAGCGGAGATCGTCGTCATAGAAAACACAGGCGTTGACCTCCCAGCCGAGGTAGATTCGGTGGGGGAAGTCGGCGCCGGTCTCGCGGCAGAGTTGCTTGAGGAAGGCGTGCAGCCGCGGGTGTTCGGTGCTGTCGATTTCCGCCCAGAAGTTGCGTTCCTTGGGCGGCCGGCGGAAGAACGGCTTGACCAGGAAGACGAAGCAGAGGCCGAAAAACAGCGCCAGCGGCGCCTTGAGCACGACCGGGGCGAAGATCACGCTCAGGCCGCAGAGCAGGATGGAGACAAAGAGGGAGCCGGCGTACATCCCGAAGAAAGCGATGAGGCTGAAGAGGACGAGGACGACGCGCGTCTTGTAGGACTCGCCGGGTTCGGTGAAGTCGTCGGGGACGTTGTGCGGGGGCCGGGCGGATAATAGGGGAGCGTGCGTGCCATCGCGGAGTCTCGGGAACGCAAGGACGCCGTTGGGGTAGGTGTTATCGTAAGGCGGCCGGGGCGGGAACGCAACCGTTCCTTCCGGGTTGACCCGCCCGTGCCGCTCTGGCATCCTATCCGCGCCCGGAACGGATTCCCCGCGCGAGGATGCCCCGACATGGACCGTCTCACGCCGGACGCCCTGCCGCGTTCGCTCATCGCCTGGCCGGCGTTCCTTTGGTCGCGCGTCCTCTTTCCCGGCGACCGCCCGGCCGCGCGGGAACCAATACGCCTTATTCCTCTATTCATACTCCTATTATTGCCGGCCCTGCTGCTCTACCCGTGTCTTTCGTTCGCCCTGTTCGAGCCGGACGAGAGCCGTTACGCCGAGGTCCCGCGCGAGATGCTCCAGCGCGGCGACTGGGTGACGCCGCGGCTGGACGGCGAAGCCTACCTCGAAAAGCCGCCGCTGCTCTACTGGCTTACCGCACTCAGCTACGAAGTGTTCGGCGTCCACGACTGGGCCGCCCGCCTGCCGCCGGCCCTGGCCGTCCACGGCACGATCCTTCTGGTGTACTTCTTCGGCCGTCGCATCTTCGGGGAGCGTGCGGCCTTTCGCGGCGCCCTGGTGCTGGGCCTGGCGCCCGGTTTCGTCGCCGTCGGCCGGCTGCTCCTTATCGACGGCGTGCTGACGTTCTGCACCACGCTGGCCCTGTTCGCCGCGTTCGAGGCGGTGCGCGGCGGCCGGCTGCGCTGGGGATGGTGGCTGCTGGCCGCCGTCGCCTGCGGACTCGGCGTGCTGGCCAAGGGGCCGGTCGCCCTGGTGCTGCTGGCCGGCCCGCTGGCGCTTCACCGCTGGCTGACCGCGCGACCGCTGCCGGTGACGCGCGGGGCGGTGGCGGCCTTCCTCGGCGTCGCGGCCGGGCTGTCGCTGCCGTGGTACGCGGCCCTCTGCTTTCGGGTGCCGCGATTTCGCCTACATCTTCTTCTGGGAACACAACGTCCTGCGCTTCCTGACGCCGTTCGCCCACGAACGCGGCGTCTGGTTCTACGGGCCGGTGCTGCTGCTGGGGATGCTGCCGGCGTCGCTGCTGCTATTGCCGTTTCTACGCTTTTTGGGATCGTCGGACGAGGCGACAGCCCGGCGCCGGCCGCCCGAACTCGGCTTCCTGCTGCTGGCCGGCGGCTGGTGCGTGCTGTTCTTTACCCTGTCGGTGAGCAAACTGCCGACCTACATCCTGCCGGCTTTCCCACCTTTAGCGCTCGCCTTCGGCTGGTTCCTGACGAACACGGCCTGGGACCGCTCGCGTTGGCCGGCCGCCGTTGCCGTCGCCGCGTTCCTGCTGCTGGCCGGCTTCCAAAACGTCGTCGTGCCGTGGTACGCCGACTACCGTTCGCCGATGCACCGGCCGGACGAGGTGCGTCGCCTCTGCGCCGACCGCTCCGTCCCTGTCGTCTGCTACCCGCGCGAATGCGATTCCGTCGCCTTCTACCTCGGCCGCGACGACGTTCACGCTTATCGCAGCAAGGACATCGACGATCTTCGCGCTCTGGTTCGGCGCAAGCCGCGCACCGTCATCCTGGGGACGCACCGGCACTCGCGGCTGGCGCTGCACCAGCTGTTGCCGGCCGACGTGCGCATCGTGGAGGAGGTTCACGTCGGCCTGGACAACCTGCCGGGCGTGCCGCCGGCGGCGATGAAGGCGCTGGCCGTGCTGATGGGGGAGACGGCGTTGGGGCTGAGCGACCTGATGGTGGTGGAGCGCGGCCGGCCCGGGGCGAATGCGCGGGCCAGCGCCGGCGGGGCCTCGCCAGCATTGCCCGACCTCACGGATGACGGGCCGTGAAGGCGGCGATGACGCGGTTCAGCGGCTCCTCAAGGCAGCCATGCTTCGTCACGGGTTTCGACACGGACGCCGCGATTCCTGATGACGAGCGGGATGAAATACATCAGTCCTTCCGCGAATGAAATACTCGTATAAGAGATATTAAAACAACAGATATGCAGACAACAGCCAAAGCAAACCTGCTGATATCCCAGAAGGTGCTGTCTGGCGCGCTTGGGGTCTGATGGTTTGTGAGCCAGGCGATTAGGAGCAAGGCGCCAAGGAGGAACACCAGGAGCGCGGTCAGATTTTTTCGCATAAGTCATCCCTCGCCCCTCGTTCCCAAACCCCTGTTTGGGAGCAAAAGGCGCCCGCGGCCCTACGAAACCTGATTCAACAGATCCAGATACGCCAGAAAAATGCGGAACACCGCGAAAATGATGAAGCCGGCCACGCCCAGCCAGACCAGCACCGTCATGGCCACCGTCAGCGCTGTCAGCCGGCGGCCGGCCTCCTCGTGGTAGTGGTCGGCCTCCTGGCGCAGCACCTCCGGCAGCCGGCCCGATTCCTCCGCCACCGCCAGAATGTGCTGAAATTCCGTCGGAAACAGCCCGGTCGCCGCCAACGCCGGCGTCAACTCGCCGCCGCGCTTGACGACGGCCTGCGCCTGGTCGAGCCGAGCCGTGAACGCGGCGTTGTCGGTGGCGCGGAAGCTCAGCTTCAGCGCCCGCGCGATCGGCATCCCCGTCTCCAGCGTCAGCCGCAGCGCCAGGCAGAACCGTCCCAGCGCCAGCGCTCGCAGGCACCGGCCGACGACCGGCGTTCGCAGCAGGATCGCGTCCACGGCCGCTTGCCGACGCAGCAGGCGCGTCACGACGAGGTACAGCCCCGCGAGAACGAGCAGTGAACCGAACACCCCTGCCAGGAAGACCGCCGCCCCGGCCGCCCCCGACAGGCCCAGTCCGAGCGGGTCGAAGTGCAGCGCGAACGGCCCGGAAGCCTGGGGGATAAGGCCGAAAACGAAGATCAGTCCGGCGATCACGAAGACCGCGCCGAAGAATTGCAGAAGCGGCCAGGCCGTCTGGAGGAGGAACTGGCGCCGCAATTGCAGCTCGCGGACGTAGTATTTTTCCAGCTCGGTGAAGACTTCCGGCAACATGCCGGTCTGTTCGCCGACGCTGGCGAGGGAGACCAGCAGCGGCGGGAAGACGTCGGCCTGGTTTTTCAGGGCGGTTTCGAGGTCGCCGCCCTGTTGCAGCTCGGCGGAGATGCGGACGGCGATAGGGCGCACGTCGCCGCGGCCGGTCGCCGCCTGCTGGCGGAATACGTCGTTCAGCGTCAGGCCGGCGGCGAGGTAGTGCCGCAGAACGCGGCACAACTCGATCACGCCGGCCAGCGGAAGACGGGAAGAGAACATGACGGAGTTTACTTGGGGATATCTTTGGACGGCTCGTCCTTGTCGGGGACCGTGGGCGGCACGACCGGCGCCACGCCGGGCGGGACGGCGACGCCGCCCACCGGCCCGCCGGCCCCCGGCGCCGCGCCGCCGAGCTGGAGGAGCGCCTGCTGGGCGAGGGCGTTGGGGTTGGGCGCGGCGTTGTCGGGGTCCTGGCGCATCTCATTGGCGTTGGCCTTGCCGGTCACGAACAGGACGTTGCCGACGCGAACCGGCTTGAGGTTCGCCATCTCGGCCAGCAGACGCACCACCGTCTCCAGCGGCGCGTCCTCCAGCCGGAGACTCACCCTGGCCGCGGCCGCCTTGGCGACGCGGTTGTCGAGGACGAGGTTGACGCCCGTCCCGCGGGCGATCTGCTTGAGCGCGACGGCGAACTCGACCTTCTCGAAATCGACGCTGATGCGCTGGCGCATCTGGCGGAACACGGCCGCGTCCTCGGTGGTGATGACCACGGCATCGCCGACGGGCGCGAAGCTCAGGTTATAGGGCGCGAGGACGGCGCGCAGGGCGGACCGGACCTTCACGTTCTTGAGATCGACCTCGACCGGCGTCGGCGGTGCGTCGGGGCTGAATCCGAACTGTTGCTGGATCGTCGTACTGTCGAGGACAAAGTTGATCTTCGTCTGCTTGCGCAGCGCCTCGACGGCGGCGGTGAGCGGCTGCTTGTCGATTCGGATGGTGATGGGCTTGTCGAGTTCCTTGCGGAGCTTTTCGACGGGGTTGACGGAATGGTCGATATCGGGCGCGGCCGTCGCCGGGACGGCCGTGAGGGCCAGGGTCAGGGCTGCAATCAAGCGCATGACTGCGACTCCGCATGGTGGATAGGTTTCCGACCCGTCCGTCGGCAGGGCGGGATTCCGGCCCCTCCCACGGGGTTCAGCCTACGCTCTTGTTCCGATTTCCGCAAGCGTGCGGCGATTTGCCCTTGCCCGGCGGCCGTCGTCTCGGCTATGGTCATTCATCCCCTAGGAACATGGAGGTTCCGAAATGGCCAGTCCGCACCCCTCTTCCGAAGAAGCCTCGTTCTTCAGCCTTCCCCACGCCAAGTGGGTGATCGGCGTGCTGAACATGACCATCGCCGTCGTCGGCCGGGACAGCCTGCTCGGCCTGATTCTAAGTCAAACTCGATCCGAAATAGCAGAAATTGTGCGCGACGAGCGGCCCGACGCCGCCAAGGCCCGCGCCTCGTCCTATCAGAACAACTGACGCGGCCGCTTGTAAGGCTCACCGTCCGCGCGGTAAGACTTGCAACGACGCCGATGTCCGTGCCGCGCACCGGGCCTCAAAACTTCGTCTGCAACCCCTTTGGTTTCAAGGGCTTCGGGCGAAGTTTCCGGCGGCGGCGCGGCGCCGGCACGGCACTTGCCATACTTCCTTCCGTTCCCCGCAAGGGTCGCATCGGAAAGGAGACCGCTCATGGCGCGAAACGAAACCGTCTGGCCGGCGATACGGATCGAACGCCGGCCGTCCGCCGCCCCCCGCCGTCCCGTTGTCCGCCGCAACCCGGCGGCCTGCCGCGCCGAGGCCGAGGACCTGCTCCGCGACCTGGCGTTCGTGTTCCGCGTCGCGCGGGACGTGCGCCGCTCCATGACGCGGAGGGACGCGCCGTGACGATCCGCATCGCTATGACGTGCTTCGCCCTGGCGTTGTTCGCGCTGCCGGCCGTCGCCGAGCCGCCGCCGGTGGAGGTGCTTCCGCCGGCCCCCCTCGCGGCGCCTCCTGCGCCCGTAGTTCCTCTGCCAAATCCTTTTCCCCCGCCGGCCGCCGCCGGCGCGCCCTCCTGCCCGCCGCCCGCGCCGCCGCAACGGCGGAGGCTGTTCCACGGGCGGTTGCGCGAACGGGTGAGGGCGCTGCTGCACCTCGGCTGTGGACCGTCCTAGTCCAGAGCGGAAACGAGGGCAATCGGCGCCTGCGTCATGGCGACATCGCCTTGTCTTCGTTCGCCCTTTGGGCATCGAATTGGTCAACGGTGAACAATTGGAGATCGTCGCCCACCGACTTGGTCGCCTGATCCGCCAGGTAGGGGTAGATCAAGGTCCCGGTGAATTGCCGCTTGTCCTTGGGAGCGTTCGGGGCCGGCGGGCGAACGCTGACGGCGTCCTCCGCCGGGATGTTCAGCCCGAGCGATCTTTCGATGTAGGTTTTCGCCTGCTTGAGGACCTTGTCCCTGGAGTCGCCGACCAGGATGTTCTGATTGCGGAACACGACGACTTTCTGGGAAAGCGGGATGGCGACGTCGAACGTGGACACGTTGATGGTCTTGCCGCTCGTCAGGGTCAGCGGGATGGGCGTCCAGGCGATAACCTTGTTGGCGTCGAAGTTCGTCCACTTCATGCGGGCGTTGCTGTCGTTGTTGGCGAAATCCACTTCCTTGCGGTCCTCCTTACTGCCGAGGCGCCAGAAACACTTGGAATCCAGCATGAGCGTGTATTCCGCCGAGCTGCTGCCCCCGCCGCCACTCGGATCGACCGCGTCGAAGAGTTCCGAAAGCGGGCGGGATATAAACACTGGCTTGTCGAGGCGGCTGAGCAGTTTTTGCCGCACCGCCTCGTGGGCCGCCGCCGTCGGTTCCACTTCGAGCAGGTGGGCGGTGCGGCCGTTGATGACGCGAAGGGCGTCCTGGAGGGAGGCGTAGTCCGATACGGCCTTTCTCAGGCCAGTGAGCAAGGCGCGAGGCCCCTCCTGGTCGCCCATGCCGGCCTCCGCGAGCACCCGGTCCAGGCCGTTGGACTGCAACAACGAACCGTACTTCGGGCCGTTGTCGATCGTGAAAATCCCTCCCATCTCGATCACGGCCGGCAGACTGTCCGCCGGTGCGCCGGCGTCCAGCCCCCGGAAGCGGACGCCGTGGTCGGCGGAAAGGCTGAGGAGCAACTTTTGCAGCTTTTCCGGCTCTTTCAACGATTTGACGGAATCGTCCCGCTTCTGCCGTAACAGCCGGTCGCGCTCCGCCTCGCCGCCGCTGATCTCCCGCACCTTGACCGTGTCCGGGAAAAGGGCGGTCAGCGACTCGCCAACCTTTCCGGCGGTCGTGCCCTCGGTCGGGAACACGATGCAGTAAGGGGAAAACGCCAGCGACGGGTCCACGGCGGACGGGCCGGCCTCACGGGCGAAAGGCACGAACGGCAGGCGCTTGCCGAAGGCGTCCTTCGGCCAGAGCAGCCACAGGAGCACGACCACCACGATCAAAAACAGGTTGAGCAGAAGCGAAAGACGGAGGAGCAACGAGCGCTTTTTTCGCGGCCGGGCGATGGGTGCCACGAGCGCTGGCGAGGGCGAGATTCCCGGGCCGGGCGTCGTCGCGATGGCCGCGTCATCCGGGGCCGAAGCCTCTTCGTCGTCCACCGGAAGGTCCCAGTTCTCGGTGTTGTTGCGCAGCCAGCCGTCCAAGTCGTCGAGCTCCAGGTCGGGCGGGAGTTGGCCCAGGCTCGTGACCACGGCCTGCTGCGCCAGGCGGGCCGCGGGAGACGCCGATGCGTGCGGCCGGCCGGCCAACTGGCGGAAGAACGCGAGAAGCGCTTTGCGGTGCAAGCCCTTGGCGTGCATGGGGTCGGCGAAGCCGTTGACCCCGGCCGGGCCGAACCACGTCTGATAGGCCTGCCGCACCGGCGAGTCGGCCGGAAGGGAACCGGCGGCCCGGATGTCCGCGTCCAACGGGACCACGGCCCCGCCCGACGCCACGGCGAGACTCGGAGGACATTGGAGCGGGACCAATGGGGCCGTGGAAGCCTCGCTCAGCTTATCCAGGATCCTGCGGGCGGAGTAGAACAACTGCCAAAAGCGCTTGGCGTCGCCGTCCTTCAGGGCGCGGAGCACCGCCCGTTTTAGCGGCAGAAGTCCGGTTACGTCTTGTTGAAGTACCTTACAAGGCTCCGCTTGCGGCTTTCCGGCCCGGTCCACCGCCTCCTGGTAGACCTTGCTCGCGGCCGGCCGAAGCGCGATCCCGCCGCCCTCGAGCACCTTACTGGACACCAGCTGGGCCTGCGCATCCGCGGGCGCCCCGTTGGTCGGCGGCAACGCGCGCCGGCGCAGGAGCAGCCGCTTTACGGGCTTTCCCTCTCCTTGTCCGAAGTCGCAAACGTGCCGGACGCCGAGGACGCCGTAGTCGTCCGTCAGCGGGCAATCGACCCAGTGGCCGTCGATGAGCAATTTCGTGGACGTGCTGGACATGGGGCGCTCCTTGAGGTTAGACGCCGAAGTAGGCCGCAAGGCGAGGGCGCCATGGCCGACTTCGGCGTCCGCCGGTGATTCCGGCGGCGAGCGCGGGTTGGTAACCCGCGGTCCCCGGCTGTTGATTGAAGTCGGAGCGGCGAGGTTTGTCAAAGGAAAAACATCCTGAAGACTTCTGGACGGGTGTGCGTCGGGTACTTGGGTGGAAAATGTTCCATGCGGGGTGCCATGCTTTCGCGGCCGCTTTCTGAACCTTCCCGCCGTCGGAGCCGCCGCGAAAGCATGAGACCCACGCGAGGACTCCTGCTTTCGCGGCGGCTCCGACGGCATCCTGGTTGGGAAAGCGGCCGCGAAAGCATGGCACCCAGCTTAAAAGTCACCCAAGTAAAAGATGCACACCCCTTCTGGACCCATTTCCTCCGACGGAAAAAGCCCCTTTAACGACGCGCATTGGTCCATTCCCGTTCGCCGTACTCAGGCTCCCCGCCCTTGGCGGAACCCTTACACTGATGGGAAACGCCCGTTGTCCGCGCGAAGCAAGCCATGCCCCATCGTTTACCTATCGCAATTATCGGTCTCGGCCGGCCTGCGCCGCCGCCTGGCGGTGCGGGCCGTCTGCGGCCAGCGGCCGGATCGGGCGGGGCAAACGGCGCGGGAACTCGGCTGCTCCGCGGCGGCCGGGCCGACCGGCCTGCTCGTCCGCGACGACGTGAAGACGGTGTTGCCGTTCGGCGCCGGGCCGACGCCAAATTCGGTGGCCTCCCATACCCGCACGGCTTATGATCTGCGAAGGCGTGATGTGAAAGGAACCGGAGACGCTTCCCATGCGATTGCACTTCCTCCGCGGCGCGACGGCCCTCGCCTGCGGCGCGCTGCTGATCTGGGCCGTGGCGGCGGAGTCGCCGAAGGACAAGCCGGACGACGACGACCTGCCCGTCACCGGCAAGGCCGTGCCCGGCCTCGCCAGCTTCGACAACCTCATGACCGACTTCATCCGCAAATACCACCTGCCCGGCGGCGCCCTGGCCGTGGCGCGGGGCGAACGGGTCGTCTACGCCCGCGGCTTCGGCTACGCCGACCGCGACAAAAAGGAGCCGGTCGAGCCGGACGCCCTGTTCCGCATCGCCAGCGTCACCAAGACGCTCACCTCCGTCGCCGTCCTGCAGCTCGTGGAACGCGGCAAGCTCTCCCTCGACGACAAGGTGTTCGACGTACTGGATCTCAAGGCGCCGACCGGACCCAAGGTCAAGTTCGACGGCCGCTGGAAAAAAGTGACCATTTTGCATCTGTTACAACATCGCGGCGGATGGGACCGCGACAAGTCGTTCGACCCGATGTTTCGTTCCCCCGCCATTTGCGAGGAACTCAAGGTCGCGCCCCCGGCGGACCAGGACGCCATCATCCGCTACATGCTGCGCCGGCCGCTCGACTTCGCGCCAGGCGAACGCTACGCCTACTCGAACTTCGGCTATTGCCTCCTCGGCCGGGTGATCGAAAAAATCTCTGGAAGGGGATACGAAGACTACGTTAAGAAGGAAGTGCTGGCGCCGCTGGGCGTCCGGCGGATGCGGCTGGGAAAGACGCTGCCCGGCGGCCGGGCGCGGGGCGAAGTCAAGTATTACGCCCCCGGCGAGGGCGCGGCCATCATGGGGCCGCGCCTCGGCAAGCCCGTGCCGTGGCCCTACGGCGGCTGGTGTCTGGAGTCGATGGACTCGCACGGCGGCTGGATCGCGTCGGCCGGAGACCTGGTCCGGTTCGCTTCCGCCTCCGACGATCCCAGACATTGCAAAATCCTTGGGGCGAAGAGCATCAAGACGATGTTCGCGCGGCCTCCCGGCGCCGCCGGCGAGGACAAGAACGGCAGGCCCGCGGCGACCTACTACGGCTGCGGCTGGTCGGTGCGGCCCGTCGGCGGCGGCAAGGCCAACACCTGGCACACCGGTTCGCTGGACGGGACCTCGACGCTGCTGGTGCGCCGCTCGGACGGTCTGACGTGGGCGGTGCTGTTCAATTCGCGGCAGGCCAAGGGCGGCGAGCCGGCCGACCTCATCGACCCGCTCGTGCATCAGGCCGCCGACGCGGTGAAGCGCTGGCCGGGCGAATGAACCGCGCCGCATCGACAATACACTCTATTGGAGATTCCTCATGCGATTGTTTTTCGGCGTCGTCTTCTGCGCGGCCCTCGTTCCCGCTGCTCGCGGCGAAACGGCCGACGGTTACGCGAAGAAGGCGCTGGCCGCCCTGCGTGGGGGCGACGCCGACAAGGCCCTGGAACTGGCGGAGAAAGCCGTGGTCGCCGACCCGAACGACGTGCAAGCGCTAGTCGCCCGCGGCATGGTCCGGGCCGCCCTGCACGAGCCGGCCGAGGCGGTCGCCGACTTCGACGCGGCGCTCAAAATCGATCCGAAAAGGGCGGACGTCTACGACCTGCGCGGCAGCGAGCAATTCAAGCGCGGCCTCTTCGCCGAGTCCGTGGCCGACTTCGACCGCTTCCTCGACGCCAACCCGGACCAGAAGCCGGGGCACTGGAGACGCGGCATTTCGCTGTACTACGCCGGCCGCTACGACGACGGCCGCAAGCAGTTCGCCGGCTACGAGAAGGTGGATACGAACGACGTAGAGAACGCCGTCTGGCATTTCCTGTGCGCCGCCCGGGCCGACGGGCTGGACAAGGCCAGGGCGTCGATGCTCAAAATCGGCAAGGACAGGCGCGTGCCGCTGATGCGGGTCTACGACCTCTACCGCGGCACGGCCACTCCGGACGACGTGATGACGGCCGTGGAAGCCGGCGAACCGTCCGCCGCGGAGCGCAAGGAACGGCTTTTTTACGCCCACCTCTATCTCGGACTCTACTTCGACGCGACCGGCGACAAGAAGCGGGCGCTGGAACACGTCGCGCTCGCCGCCCACAAGTACCACGTCGAGGGCTACATGGGCGAGGTGGCCCGCGTCCACGAGCAGGTGCTGCTCAAGGCGGCGAAGTCGAAGTAACGCCCCCGGCGGCGCTCACTTGACGAACCGATAAATCCCCTTGCCGTCGAGCGCACCCGTCAGCAAATAGACCTCCCCTTTCTCGTCTTCTCCGAACGAGAACATCGCCTTGCCGCGGTCCTTGATCGGCCGGTTGGCGACGACGCGGCCCTTCGCCTCGTCGTAACGCAAGGCCCAGAGGCGGCCGGTGACGTAATCGCCGTAGACGTAGCAGCCTTTCAGCTCGGGCAGCCGCGACCCGCGGTAGACACAGCCGCCGATGATGCACTTGCCGACGTCGTGGTCGTATTCCCAGATCGGCTCGATAAAATCCTCGCGCGGGCCGGTCCCCCGCGCCCGAAGGGATGACGGCCCTCGCGCCGGTTCCAGCCGTAGTCGCCGCCGCGCCGGATCAGGTCGATCTCTTCAAAGAGGTTCTGTCCCACGTCGGCCGCCCACAGCCGGCCCGTGGCGCGGTCGAACGACATACGCCAGACGTTTCGTAGGCCGTAAGCCCATATTTCCGGCCGGGCGCCGGGCCGGCCCACGAACGGGTTGTCTTTCGGGACCGCGTAGTTCTTGCCGCCGTCCTTGTGGTCCACGTCGATGCGCAGCACCTTGCCGAGCAACACGCCGAGGTTCTGGCCGTTGTCGTACGGGTCGTTGCCGAGGCCGCCGTCGCCGTGCGAGATGTAGAGGAAGCCGTCGGGGCCGAAAGCCATCGCGCCGCCGTCGTGGTTCCAGTACGGTTTGGAGATCCGCAATAGCTCTTCCTCGGAGTTCGGGTCGGCCCGGTCGGGGTCGTCCTTGCGGACCTTGAAGCGAGAGACGACATTGGTCAACTTCGCCTTTTTCGTGGTGTAGAAGACGAAAAACTCACCGTTCTCCTTGAAATTGGGGTGGAACGCCAATCCGAGAAAGCCTTCCTCGTTCTTCTGGTCGTCGTAGGAGACTCGGTCGCGCAGGTCGAGAAACACCTTGGTTTTCGTCGCCTTTTGGTCGTTGGGGAAGACGTGAACGACGCCCTGCTCGGTGGCGAGGAAGACCCGATCGGAGCCGTCGCCGGCGTGCGTCAGCACGATGGGCCGCAGCGGGTTCGGCTTACCGTCGTCCGTCTCGGCCTTCCGTCCTTCCCATTGCAGATCGGGAAAGGCGACGGCGGTTTCCAGCGGCAGCGGCCGCCCGTCCACCTCGGCGCCGGGGACGGCGGTCAGCGTCCCCGCCCCACGGTCGGCGACGAGGAGCCGCCTGCCGGAAGAGTCCAGGCAGAGGCCGGCGGCGTCCCGGAACCCCCGCGCCGCCACGGCCGGCTTGTCGCCGGGTTGCGGGATGACCCGGAGCCGGCCGCCCTTGCCGTCGCAAGCGAACAGCCGGCCGTGGTGGTCCCAGGCCAGGCCGGCGACGGCGCCGAGGCCGTCCGCGACTTTCTCCGAGGAGCCGTCGGCCAATTTGATCCGATAAAGCTCTCCCGAGTCGGCGTCGGCCGCCAGCAGGTGCGAGGCGCCGTCCATTGCCAATGCCCCCGGCCGGCGCGGCGCGGCCTGGCGCCGCCCACCGACAAGGACGCTCGCCAGCCCCAGCGGCGTGATGCGGTAGACGGCGGCGCCTTTGCCCTTGGCGTCGCCGGCATCGCTGACGTAGATCATGCCGCTCTCCTGGTCGGCGGCGAGTCCGCGGAGGGATTGCGGCTCCGAAGGGAAGGCGTTGGGCGCGACGAAACTTTCGGCCAGGCCCGTCTTGTCGATCCGCCAGACGCGCTTGCGGCCGGCGACGAAAAGCCACTGCTGGTAGGAGACCATGCCCCTCGGGTCGTCCGCGACGGCGGCGAAGGGGACGGCCTTGTCGTTCTCGATGAGCAGCACCGCCCCGTCGTCCTTGCCGGACCCCCCGGCGACGGCGACGTAGACCTTGCCGCCCTGGCCGACGACGACGGACGCGGGGCCTTTCAGCCCCTCGATCAGCGGCCGCGGCGGCCCTTCGTCGGCGCCCGCGGCCGCGACGCCCAACCATGCCGCCGTCACCAGAAAGAGTGTTTTCATCGCTAAACTCTCTTGTAGCGGATGGGCGTCAGGCCGGCAACACGACGGTTCGGTGCTCGATCTGATCGCGCGGGAAGACGCCGAGGCCGAGTTCGCCCGCCAGGATGACGTGTTCGGGTTGACGCATGTTCAACTCTTCGGATTCGCGGCCCGCCCTCATGTTCTGGGCCGCCGCGTACAGCGCGGCGCCGCCCAGCAGGCCGCCGCCGAAGGGCGCCACGCCGGTGGCCGCGTCCGCGGCCGGCGACTGTTGCAGCAAGCCCATCCGGGCGACCGGCGCCCAGCCGTTTTCGGCGCGCTCGGCGTCGATGCGGTCCCAGCCGACGTGGTCCAGGGCCACCGGGTCGGTGGCGAAGTAGAGGCTGCGCCGCCGCCAGGTCGCCCACGTCTTGTTCCAGTTCTTCGGCCCGCCCTCGTAGACGCCGATCAGCCCATCGAGGATGTGCAAAGTCGCTTTTTCTCGCAAGGGGGTCTGGGAGACCGCCTGCGGGATGAACGTGTTGCACTGATTCGGCCCCATGAGTCGGGAAGGCCCGCTCAGGCCGTGGGGGATGCCGACGAGGTGGCTGCGGGCGACGTTGTTGTTCATGCCGTGCGACATGTTTTTCAGCGACAGAGTGACGCCGGCCGAGCGGTGGTCCTTGAGCACCGGCAACGTGACGATCTTGTCCACCATGCGCGTGACGATCAGCGACAAGTGCGAGCGGTAACGGCGGTCGTCGTCCTTGTGTTCGGGGGCGCAGAAGCCCATCACCGTGAAGACGTCCGGGTCGTAGCCGGTCACGCGCCGCTGGGCCTCGACGGAAAGCCGGTCGCGGCCGTCGTCGAAGCCGGTCACGTCCACCTGCTTGTCGCTGTAGGCGACGGCCGACGCCGCCCAGCGGACGCCGGGCAGCTCGCGCTCCACCAGGTCGGCGTAGCCGGCGTCGATGAACTCCTGGGCGTAGCGCTCGAACACGACGATGTCCTCGGGGCGGACGCCGGCCCCCTGAAGGCGGCGCACGACCTCAACGACGAGGGCTGGGCTGGAGATGGCGCCGACGGCGTTGGGCAGCGCGTGGCGGTCGCCAGGCTCGGGCTTGCGGCCGACGGGGTTGACTTTAATACCGACGACATCTCCTTTGTGGAAGAAGCGTCCCCAGGCGGCCCGCACGTCGCGGGGTTCGGCGTCGGTCAGCTCGGTCATGCCGCTGTCGAGCATGGCGGATACGGCGTCCTGGTTGACGATGTTGTCCGGCGACACGGCGTCGGCGCGGCGGACCTCGACGACCCGGCCGGGGTACGGACCTGGCATGGCGTATTGCGGCCGGGGAACCTCCTTCGCCGACCCGGTGAACGGCGGCGTCAGGAAACGCTCGGCCAAGAGGACGCCGGAGACTCCGGTTGCCAGCCCGGCCGCCCCGGCGAGGAACGTGCGCCGCGTGATGCGCGTGGACATGAGAAGGTCCTGATGAGTTTTGACGACCAAGATCGGTAAGCCGTAGCCGCGTTCGCCAGAACGCGGGTCGGCGTTCACCCGCGTTCTGGCGAACGCGGCTACCGAACTTGCCCGTCATATTCCATTAGGTGATCGTCGTCCGTGGCCGTGGTTGGCAACGTATCCCGATCATAAGGCGCGGAGTGGGCGAATGCCAGAGTAGGAACCGGCGGGAACCGAGTTCACCGCCCGGATTCCGTCGCCCCTTCGGTCGGCGGCCGGACGGCGTTGCGGTCGGGCGGCTCGACGCCGAGCAGGCAGCGGACGAAGAAATCGCGCATCCGCCGTTCGCCGTAGGCTCCGCCCATGCCGTGGTCGGCGCCGGGGACCACCAGCAGGTCGAAGTCCTTGCCGGCCTTGATGAGGGCGTTGACCACCTGCATGGTCGATGACGGATCGACATTATGGTCCATTTCGCCGACGATCAGCAGCAGCTTGCCCTGGAGTTTGTGCGCGTTGGTCACGTTGGACTGCTCCGCGTACCAGGGGCCGACCGGCCAGCCCATCCACTGCTCGTTCCACCAGATCTTGTCCATGCGGTTGTCGTGGCAGCCGCACGCCGCCATGCCGACCTTGTAAAACTCCGGGTGAAAAAGCAGCGCCCCCAGGGCGTTTTGGCCGCCGGCCGAGACGCCGTAGACGCCCACGCGGGTCAGGTCGAGGTACGGGTGCTTGGCGGCCGCCGCCTTCATCCAGAGGATGCGGTCGGGCAAACCGGCGTCGCCGAGGTTCCTCCAGCAAACGTCGTGAAACGCCTTGGAACGGTTTGAAGTGCCCATGCCGTCGATCTGAACGACGACAAAACCGAGTTCCGCGAGCGCCTGTGGGCCGTAAAACGACTCGAACCGCTTGGGGACGTAGGAGTCCTGCGGCCCGGCGTAAATGTCCTCGACGACGGGGTATTTCCTCGTCGGGTCGAAGTCCGTCGGCCGGAAAATCACGCCGAAAATGTCGGTCTTGCCGTCCCGCCCCTTGGCGACGAACCGCTCCGGCGCCTTCCAGCCCGTCGCCAATAGGGCGCTCACGTCGGCCCGCTCCAGCTCGCACACGCGCTTGCCGTCGTCCACGCGCCGCAGTTCGGTCACGGGGGGCAAATCCACGCGGGAATACGTGTCGATCAGAAAGCGGCCGTCCGGCGAAAACTCCACCTTATGCGCACCGTCGCCCTCCGTGAGGAGCGTCAGGCCCGTGCCGTCGAAATTGACGCGGCAGTAATGAATGTAATACGGGTCTTGATTGGCATAAATGCCGCCGGCGCGGAACCAGACCTGACGTTTCTTCTCGTCCACGCGGTCCACGCCGCGCACCACCCATGCGCCCTTCGTGACCTGATTCTTGACCTTCCCGGTTCGCGCGTCGTAAAGGTACAGGTGGTTCCAGCCGTCGCGCTCCGACATCCAAAGGATTTCGTCGGTCGCGTCCATGTAACGGTCGTATTTCTTGCCGCTGTAGTCGATGAAGGTCTTGCTCGTCTCGTCGATGACCGCGCTCGCCGCCCCGGTGCGGGCGTCCACGGCGACGACGCGCAGCGCCTGATGGCCGCGCTGGTTGTAGAGGAACGTGAAGCGGCCGGAGTCGGGCGCCCAGCGGTATTCGTCGATGCTCCAGGGGTTGGAAAAGAGATCGTCGTTGACGGGGATTTCCTTCTTCGCGGCCACGTCGTACAGGTGCGGCTTGACGATGGGCGTGCGGTCGCCGGGCTTGAGATACGCATAGGAGGATAATTTCGGCTGCACCTGATCGGGCGGCGACGACTCGATGAGGAAGACCCTCCGGTCGTCGCCCTTTTTCCTACGCAAGCCGACCAGCCTCTTCCCGTCCGGGGACCAGTACACCTCGCCGGTGTAGGCGTCGTCGGCCTTGCCCTCGCGGCTGAGCTGAAACTCCTTGCCAGTGTCCTTGTCGCGCAGGTAGAGGTTAAACTCCTCGACCGTCGTCGTCCATTTGCCGTCCGGCGATTCCGGGCCGCGCCGCCGCCGGGGCCGCACCTCGCCTTCGGCCTCCTCCTTGAAAGGCGCGTCCGGCGGCGCCTCTTTCGGAGTTTTCTCCTCCGTGATCGTATAATCGGAGGGGTCGCAGTTCCAGCGTCGGCCCGCCGTCTCGAAGTGGAACACGCCGCCCGCTTCCGCGAACGTGAGGTCGTCGATAGGCAGCCGGTTCGCCTTGAACTCGCGGCCCGCGGCCTTCGAGAGCGCCGCCGCCAGCCGTTCGTGGTCGAACGCGGGTTTGCGCTCGCCCTTGACGGCGTCCACCAGGACGAATTCCCGTCGGCCGCCCGCCAGGTCGTTGCGATACCAGAAGCGGTCGCCGCCGGCGAACCAGTGGGGATGGACGGCGGCCTTGAACACCTTGTCGCGAGTCAGGCCGCGCAGCCGCGCCGCCCGCTCGTAGTCGGCCGCCGTCCCGCCGGCCGCCGGTTTCGCCGGAGACGCCGGCGCCGCGTCCCCCGCGGCCTTCCTCTTGTCGTAGCGGACGTAGCGCCATTTCGAGTGCTTGAAAACCCCGTCGATCAGGGCGAACAGGTCCGGATCGGCCTTTTCCAGCTTTTCGCGGGTGTCGATGTCGTTGTGGACGCCGGGCGACGGCGGGGCGGCGCAATCGAAATAAGCCTGTACACCCTCCGCAAAGTATTCTTTATAGTTGGTCGCGGCGTAGGTGTTTTTCCAAATCCCCCGGTCCATCGCCCGTTCGTAAACGTCCCGGAGCCGGCCGTCGAAAGCCGGGTCGATGTCGTTCATCCCCATCAGGTGGATGGTATGGGCGAATTCGTGGACGAGGATGTTTTCCTTGTTGTAACGGTCGCCCTTGAGGTTGAGCAGGTTCTCCTCGGCGCAGCTGACGGCGGGCCGCTGGCGCGTCGGGCCGAGGCCGCGGGCGCGCCGGTCCCAGTATGCCTTGGGCTTCAGGTCGCTGTGTTCCGGCACGTCGGTGGTCATTTCGTCGGGCGCCATGACGGCCAGGCGGACCTTGTTGCGGACGATCGCCCGAAGGACGTCGTCGCGGTTCGTCAGCATGTGGTGAACGATGTCGGCGGCTTCCAACAGGGCCGCGTCGGAAACCTTGTCGGAGCTGATAACGGGCAGTCCACCGGCGTCGGTGTACTTTTTGTAGAACGGCGACAGGTGGAGCGCGTCGCGAACCTCCTTCGGGACCGGCGTGACCCGTCCCGCGCCGGCGGGCGAATCCGCCGGCGTCGCTCCACAAGCCAGGCCGGCCAGCAACAGGCAGATCACCCTCACCCTCTCACTCGACATGGCAGCCACTCCGGTACGCCCCATTCATTACCGCGCGACGGACGCCTGTCATTAAAGAGAACGGGATGGGAAAGCGGAAGGTGGCGATGCGGAAATAGGAAGGGAATCCACCGGCCCGCGCCGCGGGCCGGTCAAAGACGTTTGCCCATGGGTTTCGACGGCGGTTCCGTCAGCCGCGGGCGCCGATCAACTCCTCGCGGACGACCTCGGCCGTTTGCCTGGGGATTAGCCGGATGTCCGACGCCGCCCGCCCCCCCGCCCGAGCAGGCCGGCCCCGGCCGCGCCGAACAGGCCGCCGACGGCGCCGTAGCAGGCCCACAGCGGCAGCCGCGTCGTATCGTGCAGGAGATGCACCAGCATCACCGCGCCGAACACGCCGGCCAGAGTCGCCGCGCCGGCCCCCGCGCCCAGCGACGCCGCCGCCGTCTTCACCTTCCCCAATTCTTCCCGCATTTCACTCCGCAAGAGGTCGAAATGCTGGCCAATCAGCTTTTCGAGGTCCTCGATGGTCCCGCCGACGATCCCGGAGAGGTCCGCGGAGGGTTTGTCGCCGCTCGGCATGGTATTTACTCCTTTAAGGGCGAATAAAGATTGAAACACGACGGTTTCCGCTTACCAAATTCCCGCCGCAACTTCCGGGCCGGAGTCACGGCTTCCATTCGGGCTTTTGCCGGGGCGGCCGCGACGGCGCGATCGGCGCACCAGATCGCGGACGGCACGCAACCCAGGGCCACGACCGGCGCCGCGAGGGGGAACAATCCCCACCGCAGCTCCGCCAGCGCCGGCGACGCCGCCGGACGTGTACAACACCCAGATGCCGATGAAGAAGAACATACGGTCGAACGACCGCTGGCGCGGCGAAAGGGCCAGCAGCACCCCCGGCCGACGGCGAAAATGGTCGAGCAGCCAGTAGCCGTATATCCACCGCCTCCTCGGCGAAGTTGGTGAGCATTCCGGTGATGTAGTGGTGCGAACGCGGGTGTCGCCGGCACGCGCAGGGCGGAGTTCTGGACGCCCATGGCCAGCGCCGGCAGGGCGGCGAGGAGGTAAAAGACCGTCGTGCTGTCGGGCCGCAAGCCGCCGTCGCGGTAGCACCCGGCGCCGCAGGCCATGAACAGGAGCAGCAGCAGCGCCTCCAGGGAGAAGGTCGCGGCGAACTGGGAGCGGACGCCCCGGCGGAACAGCGCCTCGCTCATGGCGGCGCCGACGACGACGCCCGCCACGAACACCGGAATGGGAAGCCCCGGTGGAACGCTTGCCCCCAGTTTTGCCGGCCGAGCTGCACCATCATGTCGATGGTGTCGCCGCTCAAGTGGCCAATGAAGAGCTGAAAAAGCACCATGTAGCCGATCGCGTCCACGTAGCCGCCGACCAGGGTCAAAAACAGGGCAATCCCGGTCTCCCACGGACCCTCCGAGCCTTGTGCGCCCACGACGGCCTCCCTCGGGTCAATCGCGAACGGGTCCCGCGGCCGTCGCGGCGTCGGCGACGGGCCGCCCAGGTTATTGCCGCGGCCCCTAACCATCCTTTTGTCGTTCGGGAGGCTCCCGCAGTGAATCGTAGATCGGCTCCGTGTGCATCATGGTCGCCACCACCATGGCCGCGAAGCAGGCCGCCACCATGGGCAAAAGCAGCGTGAAGCTGGCCGTCATTTCGGTGATTAGCGCGATGCCGGTGACCGGGGCGCGCACGGAGGCGGTGAAAAACGCCGCCATGCCGACGACCGCGAAAGCCACTGGGTGAGAGGCCAGGCCGGGAAACCAATACGAACAGATCATGCCGAAGATAAGACCGCTCTGCGCCCCCACGGCCAGAAGGGGGGCAAACAGTCCGCCCGGCGTGCCCGCGGAGTAGGAGACCGGCCCGAGGGCGAATCGGAGCAGAAAACCGAGCGAGAGCACCAGGAGCGTTTCACCGCCCTCCAGCACGCGCTGGGTGATCGCCTCGCCGCCGCCGACCAGGTCCGGCACGAACCAGGCCGTCAGGCCGACCGCTGCGCCGATCAGCGCGGCTCGCGCCTCCACCGGACAGCGGCGGAAGCGTTCCTGGACCGCGATCGCGCCGAGGATCGCGTGATTGTACGCCACGCCGAGAAAGCCGGCGACCAGGCCCAGCGCGATGAAGAGCGGCAGCGCTTCGGAACCGGCGTAGGGCAGCGGTTCCACGTTGAAGTCGGGCGCCCCGCCGAGCAGCACTCGCGCCGCCGCGATGGCGCACGCCGAAGCGCCCAGCGTGGTGATGGAGTGCCGGATGTCAAAGCGGCGCACGACCTCTTCGAGAATGAACACGGCGCCCGCGACGGGGGCGTTGAACGCCGTTGCCAATCCGGCGCCGGCCCCGGCCGCCAGCAGCGCCTTGACGTCCGCCTTGTTCCGGCGAAAGAAAACCGCGATCGCATTGGCCAGGTTCGCTCCCATCTGGACGCTCGGCCCCTCGCGGCCGAGGGCGAGGCCGGCGCCGATCGCCAGGACGCCCCCAAAAAACTTGACGAAGAGAAGGCGCGGCGGCGCGATGGAAACGTCCCCCCTCAGCACGGCCTCCACGTGAGGAATCCCGCTCCCCTTCGCGGAGGGCGCGAACCGCCGCACGAGCCAGGCCGCAATGGCCGGGGCGGCCGCCGCGGCCGCGATCACCAGCACCAATCCGAGCGCCCGGTGGCCGTGCGCCCAGCCCACGATCAGGTTGCGGAATTGATCGGCCCACCCGAGCGCCAGGCGAAACACCGCGGTCAACAGACCCGTCGCCGCTCCCACCGCCACGGCCAGGATCGCCAGAATCAGCAGGCCGCCGGGCGCCTGCTCGCGCGTTTCGGCGGACTTCGAGACCTGGTTCATGGATGCTCCGCGCCTCCGCGACCGCTGGTCCGGCGGGGCGCGGCTGGTTGGGACGCTCGCGACGAGGAGCCGGCCGGAAAGTGCGCCCGGTTCTGGCTCACCCCGGCCGACCGAAACCGTCCGCCGAGGCTTAAGGACCTCGGCCCGCCCGCGGTCAGCGCGACCATGTCCCATGCCGCAGACCGCCGTAGCCGGCGATGAGACGGCCGGTTCGACGTTGAACACCTTCCAGTCCGTAATATGTCGTCGGATTTGGGATGCAAGCGCGGCCGGGCGTCGGGGCTGATGGCTTCGAAGCCGGCGCCGTGCCCCGTGGAATGCTTGAACGCCTCGCCGAAGCCCCGGTCGCGGAGGACCGACCGCGCCGCCGCATCGACGGCCGACGCCTTCGCCCCCGGCCGAATCGCGTCGAGGGCGGCGCGACGGGCCGCGAACACGGCGTCGTGGATCCGCGCCATCCGCTCGTCCGGTTCGCCGAGGCAGAAGGTGCGCGTCACGTCGGTCCAGAAGCCGTCCGCGTAGGAATTGCAATGAACAAGGATGAATTCGTTAAGGCCGAGCCGCCGGTCGCCGGAACGGGCGTAGGCGCCGCTCGCCCTGGCGGAATTGGGTCCGGACATGCACAACGTGAAGCCGCCGACGCGCCCGGCCCCGGCAGGTCGGCGCCGCCCGTGCAGAGCGGGCCGTGGAAACAGACCGCCGCCTCCGTCTCGCGCAGGCCGGCCCGCAGGCGGCCGGCGCCTTCTAGAAAGGCGCTTTCAACGATCCGGCAAGTCGCCCGAATGCCGTCGATTTCACGCGGCGTCTTCACCGACCGCAGGCGCGTCAGCCCGTCGCCGGCCGGGACCAGGCGCGCGGAAGGAAACGCCTCGCGCAGCAGGTCGAGGATCCGCGTCCCGTAGAGATGCATGGCCGCGTAGGAGGCCGGCTCGGAGGCGCCGCCCGGTTCGTAGCCGACGGCGCCGCGGGCGATCCCCAGCGACCAGGCGAGGTCGGTGAACGGCTTGCGCACCGCCTCTTCCGGCGTGCGCAGGTCGTGGAGGGAGGCCGGCTCGAACGTGCGCACCTCGTCGGCCCAACCGCGCTCCGCCAATTCGCGTTCATCCTCGGGCACAAGGAGAGCAATCCGACCGCCGCGCACCGCCGCCGCCAGCGACTTGCCCACGACGGGCCAGTAGCCCGTCAGCAGCAGCACGTTCATCGGCAGCGTGCAAACGACCGCGTCCAGCGACGCTTCCCGCAGGAAGTCCTGGACGGAACGGATGCGCTCGGCGTCGCGCGTCATGATGCTTGCCCCGATCCGTCCTTAGCGGAAGAAAACCCACGGGCCGGCGCCGCCAGAACCTCGGCCCCGGCCCGGATTATACTACTTATTTTCCTTCGGGTTGTTCTTCTTCTCTGGCTTTGTTTCGTTGCCCTTCTGCTGGACCTCTTTCAATTTGCCCTGTTCCTCGACCACGAGCACCTCGTTGCCCGATCGGAACACGTCCAGGGCGGCCACACGGCCGGTGCTGTCGAAGTAGCGGGCGTCTTCGGTCAGATTGAAGGTGCGCTCCTGCTCCTTGCCGTCCTTGCCTTTCATCTTCAGCGTGATCGTGCCCTTTTTGGCGTTCACGGTGGTGATGGTGGCTTCCTCGCCGTGCTTCGAGGGCGCCGCCTCCCGTTGCACCTCCTCGAGCTTGCCGTTGCGCTCGACGATGCGGACGTGGTCGCCGTCCTTCAGGGCGTCGGCCTCGACGGTCTTGCCGTTCTCATCGACCACCTTCACGTCCTTCGACAGGTTGAGCGTCTTCTCTTCCTCCTTGCCGTTCTTGTCCTTCATCATCACGGTGATGGTGTCCTTCTTGGCGTCCACCTTCTGGATGGTCGCCATCTGGCCGTTTTCGTTCTTGGCGCCGTTTTCGTTCTTGGCGTCCTTGGCGTCCGCCGCGAAGCTCACCGTCGCCAGCGCCGCCAGGGCGGCCGTACACAGGAACGCACGCAACATCGGATCACTCCCTTCGTAACGGGAACAGAGGCGGCCTCCCGCCCGGGCGACGCGCCCGTCGGGTAGGCCCGCGAATCATGGCTCTCCGGCCGCCGTTCACAGGCGAATCAGCGATAGGCGGCTTTTCGGATCGTATTTTCGTAGCAGGTGCTTGGGCGAATCGACGAGCATCTCCTCCAGCGTCGGCCGGACGTGCGCCTCCAGCAGGTGGCCGCCGTGAGCCGAGCCGTCGGAGCGGCCGACCACGAAGTGGGCGTGGACCTTCGGCCCGGTCTGCTCGTCCCAGGACACGTCGCCGACCAGCGACAGGACCTCCACCTGTTCATGTATGGGAATGCGTTTATAATCCTTCGCGTCCCAGTCGAAGTACCCCAGCGTCACGTCGCGGAAGGCGCCGACGGCGGTGAAATGGGCCGCGCCCAGGTCGTGCCGCCTGGCGAACTCCATCAGCCCGGCCATGACCTCGTCGTTCGCGTCGAAGACCAGGGCGAACGTCTTGCGGCCGTTGTCGTCCAGCAGCTTGGATTTCATCGCGCACTCCTCCGCATCAGGTCACGGGCGACCAGGCCCACGCCCACCGCGCCCAGTCCTCACACCGCCGTCGGCGCGAACCGGCCCAGGCCGTCCGAAACCGCCTCTTGACGGCCGCCGTGCAAGGCCATCCGCAGCACTTCCGCGACGTGCATCGCCTTGCGATTCGTCGTCTGCTCAATCTGTTGCTTGCAGCTAAAGCCGTCGGCGATGATGAGCGTGCGCCGATCCTCCTTGCGCACCGCCGGCAGCAGCACCCGTTCCCCGCAGGCCACGGATACGTCGTAGTGGCCGTGGCCGGCCTCGAAGCCGAACGAGCCGGCCATGCCGCAGCAGCCGTCCTCCGGCGCGGATAGTCCAGCCCCATCTTTTCCAGCAACTCCTCCTCGTCCTTCTTGCCCAGGACCGACTTGTGGTGGCAGTGGAAGTGGACCAGCGCCTTGCGCTCCAGTCGCGGCGGCCGATAATCCTCGACCTCGCGGTTGAGGAACTCGCTGAGCAGAAAGGTCTGCTTGCTCAGCCGCATGGCGTCCTTGTCGTGCGGGAAGAGACCGTTCAGTTCGTCGCGGAAGACGGCGACGCAGCTCGGCTCCAGGCCGACGACGGGGACGCCGGCCTGGATCTGCGGTCGGAGCGTCTGGAGGATGTCGCGCAGGTAGGCCTTGGCCTGGTCGAGCATGCCGAAGTCGTACAGCGGCCGGCCGCAGCAGAGGTTCGCCCGCGGCACCCACACTTGCCTGCCCGCCGCCTCCAGCACTTCCACGGCGGCTTTCGCCGCCTCCGGCGTCAGGTAGTTGTTGAAGGTGTCGGGCCAGAGGACGACCGGCGGGGCGTCCTGGTTGCGCGGCGTGCGGCGGCGGAACCATTCCTTGAACGTCTGCCGGGCGAAGGCCGGCATCCGCCGCCGCTGGTCGATGCCGCCGACCCACTTGGCGATCGCGCTGAGGCCCGGCGTCTGGCCGAAGAAGTTGGCCAGGTCGGGCGCCAGCGACGCCAGCTCGGCCCAGCGGTTGATCCAACCCATCGCGTAGGCGTGCCGCGGCCGCAGCCTTCCTTCGTAGTAATGCGACAGGAATTCGGCCTTGTAGGTGGCCATGTCCACGTTGACGGGGCAGTCGTTCTTGCAGCCCTTGCAGGCCAGGCAGAGGTCGAGGGCGTCCTTGACCGCCTCGCTCTTCCAGCCGTCGGTCAGCACCTCGCCGTTGAGCATCTCCCAGAGCAGGCGGGCGCGGCCGCGGGTGCTGTCCTTCTCCTCGCGCGTGACCATGTAGCTGGGGCACATGGTCTGGCCGCCGTGGTTGCGGCACTTGCCGACGCCGACGCAACGCAGCGCGGCCCGCGAGAACGCGCCCCGGTCGTGCGGGTACTGGAAGTGCGTCGGCGGCTGCGGCGGGTTGTAATCCGTACCGAGGCGGAGGTTGCTGGCGATCGGGTAGGGGTCGACCACCTTGCCGGGGTTCATTTTCCATTCCGGATCCCAGATCGATTTGAAGTCGCGGAAGGCCTGGACCACTTCCTCGCCGAACATCCGAGGCAACAACTCCGCCCGCGCCTGGCCGTCGCCGTGCTCCCCGGACAGCGAGCCGCCGTGACGCACCACCAGGATCGGCGGCCTCGTTCAGGAACGAGCGCCACTGGCGGACGCCCTCGGCCGTGTACAGGTCGAAATCGACGCGGCAGTGGATGCAGCCCTGGCCCAGGTGGCCGTAGAGGGA
Source organism: uncultured Planctomycetaceae bacterium (assembly GCA_963813925.1). GTDB lineage: Bacteria > Planctomycetota > Planctomycetia > Gemmatales > Gemmataceae > UBA4732. The sequence continues at coordinate 669,506 of CAWFBG010000009.1, read as the reverse complement.
CGGGTCGTAGCCATACTTGTCGAACAGCTTGCGCAGGTCGCGCAGGTAGTCGCCGACCTGCTCCGGCGGCGCCGCCGAGTCCTCCCAGCCGGGCCACGTGTCCGGCTTGTTGGGCACGAACGCCGTCGCCCCCAGGCCGCTCTCCCGGACCTTCCAGAGCTTTTCTTCCTCCTCCTTGTCGTCGTAGAGCCTCATGGAGGGCGGATGCGGCTTCTTCTTGAGCATCTCCATGCACCGCCGCGCCTGGCCGTCCGCGTCCTCCTTGCTGTCGCCGCCGGATTCGACGAGCATGAAGCCCTTGCCGTCCGGCAGCAGCTTCATGTCGGCCGCCTCCTCGCCCTTCCTCCGGTAATACTCGAGCAGGAGGTGGTCGATCCCTTCCAGGCCGGCGGCCACGTCCATGCCGGCCGCGGCGCGGTCGCGGACCAGATGCAGCCCGTCCAGGTCGTCGGCGGACACCGGCTCCTCGAACCACGTCACGCCGAGGTCGGCGAACAGGTCGGCGAACGCCAGCGCTTCCTTGCGGGAGTAGGCGCCGTAGGCGTCCACAACAAGCTCTGTTTTGTCTCCGATGGCGGAACGGGCGGCCCGAACCCGGTCGAGGTCTTCGGCCGGGTGCGTACCGATTTTCATCTTCACGCGCGGGATTCCCTGCGCCGCCCAGCCGGCCAACTGGTCCCGCAAACGCCTATTGGCGTAAGAAGTGAAACCGCCGCTGCCGTAGACCGGCACGGCGTCGCGGGCCGCCCCGAGGAGCGTGACGAGAGGCAGATTCAGTAATTTCGCCTTGAGGTCCCACAGGGCGGAATCCACGGCCGAGATCGCCATCGACGCCACGCCGGGCCGGCCGACGTTGCGCACGGCATGGATCATCGCCGACCAGGCCGCCGGCACGGCCAGGGCGTCGCGGCCCTGGACTACCGGGGCCAGCGTCTCCTCAATCAGACGCCCGGCCGCCGCGGCCGCGTAGGTGTAGCCGAAGCCGACCTTGCCGCCGGCCTGGGCGTGGACCGTGACCATCGTGGTATGGTCCCAGGCATAGGTCCCGTCCGCCTCGGGAGAATCGGTGGGGATCTTGTAAGCGCCGACCTCGATCTTTGTCACCGGGACCGCCGCTCCTGCGGCTATCATCTTCATTTGCCCGACCTTATCTATCTTGCTCCCCTCTCCCCTCGGAGGAGAGGGGCCGGGGGAGAGGGGCGATGCTTTCCGAATCGACGCCCCCTCACCCCCAACCCCTCTCCCCCGAGGGGAGAGGGGAGCAAAAAGCGGCGCATCAAACGAACGGTGCCGCAATCGGAGGCGACGACGGCGTCGTCGGCCAGGTACTTGTTGATCGCCTGGGCCACCACCTGCGGCTTGAGCGGCTTTTCCATGACCGAGGCGCGCATCTGGAGAAGCTCGTTCCACTCTTTCATGCCCTTCTGGGACGACTCCAGAAATCCCCGCGCCTTCTTCCGCTCGACCATCGGCAGCAGCGCGTCCAGCACCCGTTGGCAGTCGCCGATCAGGCCGACCTCCACGGGATAGCGGAGGCCGATGCGGGCCACATCGACGTCGATCTGCACGCACTTGGCCTGGCCGGGCTTGGGCAAAAACTCCGAGTAGGGGAAGCTGCTGCCGACGACGACCAGCGTGTCGCAGCCCCTCATCACGTCCTGCGACGCGGCCGTGCCGAGCAGTCCGAGGCCGCCGGTCGTGTAGGGTTGTCGTCGGGGCGCTCGTTGTAGACGGCCACGTTCATGAAGAGCTTCGTCAGGTCCACGTCCTGCTGGTAGTGGGCGCCGATCATGTCGGAGAAGGTGTGTCCGGTGATGGCCAGGACCGGCACGCCGTCGCAGTGGGCGTCGTACAGGCCGTTCAGGAGGTGGACGCCGCCGGGGCCGGACCTCGCCAGGCAAACGCCCAGCTCGCCGGTGTATTTGGCGTATCCACAGGCGGCGAAGGCGGCCGCCTCCTCGTGGCGTACCTGGATAAACTGGATCTTCTTTTGGTTGAGGCGCGGCTCCTCGAAGATGCCGTTGACGCCGTCGCCGGGAAAACCGAAAAGCGCTTTCACGCCCCAGTCGGAGAGCCGCTCGATCAGCCCGTCCGCCACCGTCTTGGCCATCACGTTTCTCCATAGAAGTCGCCGCGTTCGGTTCCGCGGCGCGTCGCACAGGGTTCCGGGCGCGGCAATTAGTTGACGCAGCAAAACGGATGCCCCGGAGGAATCTTTCCCGCTTCCGCCTCCTGGCGCGTCCATTCACGGCGTTTTTGCCCTCAGCCCGCTCGGGCGGACCCCGGCGGCCCGTCGAGGGAGGAACCGTGCGACGCATGGTTGGGAACGGGCTTGCCGCCTGCCGACTTCGCCTCGAAGTTTTTGCCCTCCCAGCGGCCGCCTTCCCAGCGGAAGGTGAACGCGACGGCCGCCCCTTCGGGCTGGTCCGCCGTGGACAGGTCCGCTCAGCCGCCGCCCCCTGCGGCGGCCGGCCGCCGAAGTGAACGCCGGCCGAATTACCTCATACATTGAAGGCAACCGTCCCGAAGGGCCATGAGCGAGGTGACGATGAGCGCGACCCATTCCGACGCCCTGGTGTTTTTCGGCGCCACCGGCGACCTGGCGTACAAGAAGATTTTCCCCACGCTCCAGGCGATGATCCGCCACGGCCATTTGGACGCGCCGGTGATCGGCGTGGCCAAGGCCGGCTGGGGCCTCGAGCAGTTCCGCGAGCGCGCCCGCGACAGCCTCGACAAGCACGGCGGGGTCGATGCGGCGGCGTTCGCCAAGCTCTGCACCCTGCTGCGCTACGTGGACGGCGACTATAAAGATCCGGCGACGTTTCAGGAGTTGCGCAAGCAGCTCGGCGGGGCCGAACACCCGGCCCACTACCTCGCCATCCCGCCGGTGCTGTTCGGGCTGGTGGTGGAGCAGCTCGGCAAGTCCAGTTGCGCGAAGGGCGCCCGCGTCATCGTGGAGAAGCCGTTCGGCCGCGACCTGGAGTCGGCGCGGTCCCTCAACGTCATCCTGCTGACCAACTTCGCAGAATCGGATATATTTCGGATCGACCATTATCTAGGCAAGGAGCCGGTGCAGAACCTGTTGTTCTTCCGATTCTCCAACGCCTTCCTGGAGCCGATCTGGAACCGCGAGCACGTCCACAGCATCCAGATCACGATGGCGGAGAGTTTCGGCGTGCAGGGCCGCGGCGCCTTCTACGAGGAGGCCGGCGCCGTCCGCGACGTGATGGAAAACCACCTGCTGCAAATCCTCGCCAACCTGACGATGGAACCGCCGGCCGCGACGGACAGCGAATCGGTGCGCGACGAGAAGGTGAAGGTGCTCAAGGCGATCCCGCCGCTCGACCCGGCCCACGTCGTCCGCGGCCAGTTCCGCGGTTACCGCAAGGAGAAAGGCGTGGCGGCCGATTCGCAGGTGGAGACGTTCGCGGCGTTGCGGCTGGAAATCATGTCGTGGCGCTGGCAGGGGGTGCCGGTCTTCATCCGCGCGGGCAAGTGCTTGCCGGTGACGTGTACGGAGGTGGTGGTGCGGCTGCGGCGGCCGCCGGCCGTCTACGGGCCGACGCCGCCGCCGCCGAATTATCTGCGGTTCCGCGTCACTCCCGACGTGGTGATCGCGCTGGGGGCGATGGCCAAGGTTCCCGGCGAGGCGATGGCCGGGGCCCCGATCGAGCTGGTGGCGAGTCACCCCCCAAGCGGACAGGAAATGGACGCTTACGAGCGTTTGCTGGGCGACGCCATGAAGGGGGATAAAACGCTGTTGAACTAAACCGCTCCGCGGTGGAGGGATTTCCGTTTTCTCGTTGCTGACGGGGCATTCGCGTCGGATCTCCAGGTACGCTGAGGGTTCGCCCTCGGCGTTTTTCATTTCCCCCCTGGAGATCCGCCATGACCCCGCTGCGCCAACGCTACATCGACGACCTGCGCCTGCGCAACTACTCCCCAAGAACCGTCCAGGCCTACGTCGCCGGCGTCGCCCGATTCGCCCGCCACTTCGGACGCTCCCCCGACCAACTCGGACCCGACGACGTCCGCGCCTTCCAGCTCGAACTGCTGCGTCGCCGCGCCTCCTGGAGCCAGTTCAACCAGACCGTCTGCGCCCTGCGCTTCCTCTACGGCGTCACGCTGGGACGGCCGGAACGGCTCCCCCTCATCCCCTACGGCAAGCGGCCGCGCACCCTGCCCGGCGTGCTCAGCCCCGAGGAAGTCCTGCGCCTGATCGACGCCGCCCGACCCGGACGCGACCGCCTGCTGCTCCAGGTCGCCTACGCCTGCGGCCTGCGCATCAGCGAGTTGGTCCGTCTGCGCGTGACGGACATCGACAGCGGCCGCATGGTCGTCGTCGTGCGCCAGGGCAAAGGGCAAAAGGACCGCCTCGTGCCCCTGTCGCCACGGCTGCTCGCCGAACTCCGCGCCTACTGGCGCCGCTACCGCCCGGACGGCTGGCTGTTCCCGGGCGCCGACCCGCAACGGCCGTTGGCCGCCAGCAACGTGCAGCGTCTATGCCAACGGCTGGTGCGACGCGCCGGCCTGACCAAGCCCTGCACGCCGCACACGCTGCGGCACAGCTACGCCACCCACCTACTGGAGGCCGGCGTCGACGTGGTCACGCTGCAGGCCATCCTCGGCCACCGCGACCTGCACACCACCGCCCACTACCTGCACGTCAGCACCCGGCGCCTGCACCAGACGCCCAGCCTGCTCGACCTTTTGGCCGTGCCCGCGGCCGCGGCCGCGACGGAGGGCCGGCCATGACCGTCCCCGTCGCCGACCGGCCGACTGTGGAAGTGGGCGACGTGATCCGGGCCCACGGCGCCGCCTTCCGGGCCAAGTACGGCGGGCTGCTGTCCGCCGCCCAGCGCCAGGCCTTGCGCGACCTGGCGCGTTGCCGCACCGCGGCCCTGGGCGGCCACGTCGCCCATTGCCTGGACTGCGGCCGCGACCGCATCGCCTACAACTCCTGTCGCAATCGTCACTGCCCCAAGTGCCAGGCCCTGGCCCGCGCCCGCTGGCTGGCGCGGGAGGCCGACAACCTGTTGCCGGTCGAATACCACCACGTCGTCTTCACCCTGCCCGCCGAGCTTTCCGACCTGGCGTTGGCCAACCGGAGGGTGCTGTACGACCTGCTGTTCCAGGCGGCGGCCGCCACGCTGCGCGTCGTGGCGGCCAATCCCAAGCGGCTGGGCGCGATGCTGGGCGTGCTTTTGGTGCTGCACACCTGGGGCCAGACGCTGCGGCATCATCCGCACGTACACGGCGTGGTCACGGGCGGCGGCCTGTCATGCGCCGCCGACGGCGCCCTCGACGCGGCGCCACGCTGGGTGTCCTGCCGCCCCGGCTTCCTGCTGCCGGTGCGCGTGCTGAGCCGGGTGTTCCGGGGCCAGTTCCTGGACGGGCTGCGGACGGCGTTCGCCCGGGGGATGCTGGTCTTTCCCGGCCGTCTGGCGGCGTTGCATACGCCGAGCGCCTTCGCGTCGTGGCTGTCGTCCCTGGGCGGCAAGGACTGGGTGGTGTACTCCAAGCCGCCCTTCGGCGGTCCCGCCCAGGTGTTGAAGTACCTGGCGCGGTACACGCACCGCGTGGCCCTGAGCAACTCCCGGCTGGTCGCCCTGGAAGGGGGCCGGGTGACGTTCCGTTACCAGGACTACGCCGACGGCCGCAAGCACAAGACGATGACGCTGGCGGCGGAGGAGTTCCTGCGTCGCTTCGTACAGCACGTGTTGCCCAAGGGGTTCGTGAAGGTGCGACACTACGGCCTGCTGGCCAACCGCTGCCGGGAGGAACGGCTGCATCGATGCCGTCGTTTGCTGCTTTCGGCGACGGTGGCGACGCCGGGGTCCGTCGGCGAGGCCGGGGTCGTGGCGCCGGCGCCGCGTCCGTGTTGTCCGTGGTGCGGCGGGGAGCGGATCGTGCGCCGGGCGTTGGAAACGGCCGTCCCGGCCCCGTCGCCCGCCGCCGCGGCGGCGGGCGACACCTCGTAACGGGAGGCGTTGGGAGCGTTCGCCGATCCGGTTCGGCGGCGCCGGCCGCGGCGTCGCGCCGCCGAAGGTGCGCGCCGGGCGGCGGTTGGGGAGGAAAACCACGCCGGGCCGCCGGCCGGGGAGCGGCGGTCGCGCTCCGGGGAAGGGGGACGCGCCGGAAAAAAGGCTTGCGTCCGGGCCGACGCCGCTCCACAATGGCGCGGACAAGGGGTGGGGCCGAATCGAAAGCCCATAGCCGCGGGGGACGCGGTTCAGTTCAACGGGGATCTATCCCGCATGCTCCGCCGGCAGGCCGCGGCGGTTGGAGTACGTCCACGCAGGCGGAGCATGCGGGATAGATCCCTTATCGTTCGCCCGCGAGGATTATGTGGAGGAGGCATGGCGCATCGTCGAGCCGGTGCTGAAGGCCCCGCCGCCTGTGTACGAATACGAACCGGGGACGTGGGGGCCGGCGGAGGCGGCCAGGGTGTCGCCGCCGGGCGGCTGGCGCGACCCGGTTGCGACGCCGTAAACTTGGCCGCGCATTGACCCACGGCAGGCTCAATGCGTGAGAATCGGGGGCGGGGGCTTGCCGCTCATTTCCCGCGTCCCGCCGCCGCGAGCGAACCTGGCAAGTCCGGTGGGTCTTCGTCATGTAGTGTGCCCCTGGCCGTTGACCTACAGCGTCGCCCACGATAGAGACGCCGGGGCCACCGCCGTGGGGATCGGGTTTTTCTCGCACGCCGGCGCGGGGGCCTCTGAACGGAGGATCGGGCCCAATCCGCTCGCGCGGGGCGGGCCCTGGGCCGCCGCCGCGAGGCCCCCATGCACCTCCCCGAACACCCCACCCTCATCCGCCGCCCGCTCGACGCCCGCCTCAACAAGCCGGTCCCGCCAACCCCCCTCCTCGCCGCCTTTCTCGTCCTCGCCCTTCGACGCCCGCGCGGCTGGGCGTGTGAAGATCCGTCCGGAAGCGTCGTCGGGCCGTCCGGGTCCTCCGGGGTAGGGGAATCGACGCGGGGGTCAAGTGAAGCGGTGCGTCTGCCGCCGGGAGCCGGATCGGGGTGCGCCCTGCGCCGGCAGGCGGCTGGCCTCGCCCGACCGCCGGCTGCATACCCACACTACCGTTCCTCACGGCCGGGCCGGCCTCGTCGGCATGGCGGCGGCCGTCCCGGCGGATACAATAGACGCGCCTGAACCTTTGCGCGGGAAGGCGATGCAAGCGATCCGTGATTTCTACGTGGCCCCCGGCGTGATCGTCACCGGCGATGTGGTCCTGTCGGCCGGCGTCAATCTCTGGTACGGCTGCGTCCTGCGCGGCGACCTGGCGCGCGTTTCCCTTGGGCCGCGCGTCAACGTCCAGGACGGCTGTATCGTCCACACCGACCGCGACCGGCCGATGGACGTGGAGGAAGGCGTGGTGGTCGGCCACCGGGCGGTGCTGCACGGCCGGTCGATCGGCCGCGACAGCCTGATCGGCGTCGGGGCCGTGCTTCTGACCGGCTGCGAGATCGGCGCCGAGTGCGTCGTGGCGGCCGGCGCCCTGGTGACGGAAGGACGGCGCATCCCGCCGCGTTCCCTCGTCATGGGCGTACCGGGCCGCGTCGTCCGCGAAGTCACGGACGAGGATTTGAAGCGCACCCAGGCCATTTCCGTTCACTATTTGGAGTTGGCCCAGCGCTACGTCCACGGCGCCTATCCGCCGCCGTGGGGTCAGCCGCCGCTCGTTTAAGTTTTAAGGGGATCGTGGACGGAATTTGTTTCCAGGCGGCCCTATCGACATGGTACTCTCACAAGGCGGCCGAACGGCCCTCGCGCCGCCTTGGCCCCGAAGGACTTGACCAAGTGCCCGCGGAAACCCTATTGCGCCCTCCCACGGAAACCGGCGAGTTCCAACTGCGCACCGGGTCCGACCGCCGTACCGACGTGGACGCCAAGATGGTCCGCGTCGCCGCCCTATTGCAGGCCGTCGAGTGCGAGGGGCTGTTGCTTTCGGGGCCGGAGAACTTCGCCTGGCTCACCAGCGGCGCCGTGGCCCGCGGCCTTCCCGATCCGTCTTCGGCCCCCGCCGTCTACTGCAACGCCGAGGGGGGACGCTGGCTGATCGCCCGCAACGTGGACTCGCAACGGCTGTTCGACGAGGAGCTGGACGGCCTCGGCTTTCAGCTCAAGGAATGGCCGTGGCACTGGGGCCGCGAACAGCTGCTGGCCGACCTTTGTCAGCACCGCCGCGTGGCCAGCGACCAGCCGTTGGGCGATTGCCGGGTCGTGGCCGACGAGGTGCGCGGACTGCGGCGGTCGCTGACCGTGTACGAACAGGCGTGTCTGCTCACTCTGGGCCAAGCCCTCACCCACGCCGTGGAGGCCGCCTGCCGCAACCTGGCGGTCAACGACACGGAGCGCGAGATCGCCGGCCAGATCGGCCACCGCCTCATGCACCGCGGCCTGCTGCCGGTCCACGTCGGCGTTTCCGCCGACGGCCGCTCGCGCCTCTACCGCGATTACGGCTACACCTCGACGCCGATCCGCCAGTACGCCGTTCTCACGGCCACCGCTCGCAAATACGGCCTGTGCGCCTCGGCCAGCCGGGCGGTCAGCTTCGGCGGCATCGACCCGGAATTCCAGAAGGAACACAACGCCGTCTGCCGCGTGAGCGCCAGTTTCCTGGCCTCGACGTGGCCCGACGCCGTACCGCGCGAAATCCTGACGGCCGGCCGACGCATCTACCTCATCAGCGGATACGAGCACGAATGGCTGCTGTCGCCGCAGGGCTGGCTCACCGGCCGCGCCCCAGTGGAATTGATGCTGACGCCGAAGACGGAAGAGTTGTTTCAGGCCGGCTGGGCGGTGACGTGGAACGCCAGCGCCGGCGCCGCGTCGAGCTGCGACACTTTTATCATCACCGACCAGGGTCCGAAGATCCTGTCGCCGCCGGAGGCGTGGCCGCTCAAGCGCATCCGCATCCAGGGGGCGGAGTTCATCCGGCCGGATGTGTTACAACGCTAATCGGACTCCTCGTCGCCCGTCGATGGCCGCTCCGGCAAGTAGAGTATCCGCCCGCACGACTTGCACACCACGAACGCCCCCATCAGCAGTTCGTTGTACTGCTGGGCGATGATTTCCGTCCGGCAGGCGCCGCAGCCGCGGTCCTCCACCGGTGCGAAAGCGTCCACCCCCCTGCCCCGGACGATCCGGTCGAACGACGACCGCACCTTGGCCGGCACGTCCGCCTCGACCTGTTTCAGCTGGGCCTGCGCCTCGGCGAGCTGCTTTTTGAGGACCTCCAGCCGCGCCCCGGAGTCCTTCTCGTAGCGGCCAAATTCTTCCTTCGCCAGCTTCGCCGTCTTGTCGAGTTCGGCGACCCTGGCCGTGCGCTCGTCGGTCTCGGCGATGGCCGTCAGGCTCTCCTCTTCCAGCTGGGCGCACTTCGCGCGGGCGGCGGCGATCTCCGCCTGGAGGGCGTCGTATTCCTTCTTGGAGCCGACCGCGTTGAGCTGGGCCTGGTACTTGGCGATCTGCGTATGCGTCGTCTTGAGCGTCACTTCCTTCTCGTGGACCAACACCTTGAGTTTCTTGATCGCCTCTTGATTTTCGCGTGCGGCCTCTTCCTGGCGCGTGAGCTTGGCTCTCTGTCCCAGGAGTTGCCGCGGCGCCCGCTCGATCTGCTCCTGCAAGTCGCGGGCGAACCGTCGCAGGCGATGGATCTCCCGCATCAGCTCGGCCGTCGATGCCATGACTCTCCTCCGGATTGAACCACAGGGACGCGGAGAAAGACAAATCTATTGAATTACTGGTAGCGTTTCCGTTTGAGTGGGGCGAGCCCGCAGCGCCAAGCAAGGGCGAGTCTCGCCCATGCTTGGCGCTGCGGGCTCGCCCGTCTTTCTTCCACACTGAAACACTACCGAATTTCTCCGCGTCCCCTGTGGTGCTATTTTGGATCGATCACGACGCGATCTTCGCGGCCTTCGGGGTTGAGCACGCTTAGCTCCACCGGCCCCTCCGCCTTGGCCATCGCGTCGTAGAACTCGGCCGGCGTTGTCACGGGCCGGCCGCCGACGCGCGTGACGACGTAATCCACCTGGAGGCGGGCCTTGTCGGCCGGACTGCCCGGCACGACCTCCCGGATGGCCACGCCGCGCGGGATGCGTTGCAGCGCAATGCGCTGGGCCAGGATGCTGGCGTAGTCCACGCGCAGGCCGCCGCGGGCCGGCGGCCGGTGCGAGGCGATGGCCTTGCCCGGCGTGTACGACTTGGACAGCGTGGCCGTGCCGGTCTTCGGCCGGCCGTCCGCGCCGATCGCCTCGATGTGGGCAGTGCCGCCGGCGAGGCAAATGCCAATCTGCAAATAGAGGTCGTCATTATCGCGGATTGGCGTCCCGTTGATCGCGGTAATCGTGTCGCCGCGCCAGCCCCGCCGCCGCGGCCGGTGACCCCTCGGCCACGCCCATCAGCGTCACGCCGCGTCCGCCGCGCGACTCCGGCTGGAACTGAACGCCGAGAAAACCGTATTCCACCTCGTCGCCGCGGGCCAGCACCTCGATGATCCGCCTCATGGGTCCGTCGAGCGGGACCGCGAAGCCGCCCGGCGCCTCGCTGCCGGCCAGGGCGGCCTGCGCCGTCGTCAGGCCGATCAGTTCGCCGTCCAGGTTGAACAGCCCCCCGCCGCTGCACCCCAGCGCCAGCCGCACGTCGGTCTGGATTAGCGTGCCGTATTGGTGCAGCGTCGGCTTGACGCCCGGCCGCTCGATCTCGCCGGTCACGCCGGACGCCCGCCGGTGCAAATTGCTGACGATGCCCCACGACGCGCTGGGGCTGCCGTCGCGGAAGCCGGCCGCGTACGGGTTGGCCAGGCAGATTACGAATTGCCCCTTGCGGAGGTTGGAACCGTCGCCGCGCTTCACCGCCTTGAGGTCCGGGGGCGGGTCGAGCAGCCGCAAAACGGCCAGGTCGCTGCGCGGGTCGGCGGCGTGAATGTCGGCCCAGCTGCCGCGGCCGCCGGGCAAGCGGACATAGATCTTGGTGGCGTTGCGAATGACGTGGGCCATGGTCAGGACGAGACCCCTGTCGGCGTCGATGACCACGCCGGAGCCGAACGATTCCGGGATGGCGTCGGATCGGCTGAGGTCGATGGTTCGGGCGAGGCGGCGCGTCTCGCGCGCCTCCTTGCTCTGGTCGCCGGGGAAGAACGGCCGCGTGAGCACGTTCCCATCGAACCGGCCGAGCTTGCCGGAGCCTTCGTCGGCGGGGACGGTCTCGAAGCGCTTGTACTCGTCGCTGCGGGAAACGAGGATGCAGGCGATGGACGGCTCCGCCCGCTCGATGGTTTTCTGGATGAGGTCCTGCAAGGCGGCCACGTCGGCGGGGCGAGGTTGGTCCTGGCAGCGGCCGACGGCCGGCAGGCAAAGGACGACGAGAAGACCGAACCAGGCAAGGCGCGGCATGTGCTACCCCGAACGCGGCCAAACATCCCACGGTTGTAACCCCGTCGCCCAGGCGCATCCACCCGTATCGGACGGAATCCGGCGCGGCGGCGCGGACGCCCCTCCCCAGCATACCAGCCGGCGCGGGCGAACCAAGACCGCCTTCTCATCTCTAATTCAGATAATAATAGTCCGTTTAGATGCGACCCAAAGGACGGCGGGCTGGGAACGTCAATCTCCCGACTACTTGGCAAAGGCTTCCCTCGCCGCCTTCTCGAACGCGGCACGAACCTTTCCGCCGTCCTTGCCCGGAAAACCGTCGTGCTGCACCATGAAAACCGTGATCAGACCGCGCTCCGGGTCGATCCACATGTTGGTGGAGTAGGCGCCGCCGTGGCCGCACGGGCCGGGGATCACCGGCCCCGCGTCGCCGTGGGACTTCCGCGTCGTGTTCAGGGCCAGGCCGTAGCCGCCTTCGCCCTTGCCGCCGTTGAGCAGGTCGCCGGTCTGCGTGGACGTCATCTGCCGCACCGACTCCTCCGACAGGTAGCGTTTGCCGTGGTACGTCCCGCCGTTGAGGAGCAGCTGGCAAAAGACGCCGACGTCGGAGGCGGTCGAGAACAGGCCGCCGGCCGGCACCGGCTGCCGTTTGCGGTCGGTCAGCGGATAAATCAGCTGGGTGATGGTGGTTTCCTCCAGCCCCTTGTCGCCCTTGCCGGGCTTGTACGACTTCGCCAGCCGCTTCACCTGCATCTCGGTCGGCCAGAAGGTGGTGTCCTTCATGCCGAGCGGCTCGAAGAGACGCTTTTGCATGAAGTCCTCGTAGGGCATTCCGCTCAGGACCTCGATGATGCGGCCGGCCGTGTTGATCCCGGCGTTGGCATACCGCCATTTGCTGTCCGGTTCATACTGTAAGGGCGTCATGGCGTAGCTGGCGACGGCGTCGCGCAGCGGCAGCCGGTCGAGCGTCGGCTCTTCCATCTTCGACTTGAAGGGCAGGCCGCTGGTGTGGCTGAGGATCTCGCGCACGGTGATGGGGTGTTTCGGCCTCTTCAAGAGCATGTGGTCCTTGTCCTGTTCCGCGATCACCCACTGGCCCTTGAATTCGGGCAGGTACTTCTCGACGGGGTCGTCGAGCTTTACCTTGCCCTCGTCCACCAGCATCATGAAGGCCGCGGCGGTCATCGCCTTGGACATCGACGCGATCCAGAAGATATTATCGGTCTTCATTGGAGTCTTTGCGGCGACGTCCGCGTAGCCGACCGCCTCCAGGCTGAGCACCTTGTCGCGCGAGGCGACGAGGGTGACGGCGCCGGCCAGGACGTGGTTGTCCACGAACGGTTGCAGGCTGTCGGCGACGCGGGGTTCGGCGGCCGGCGCCAGCAGCGGAACCAGCGCCAGGACGGACAGGGCCAGGAAGGGCCGTGTGGGGCGGAGGGAAGGATGCACCGTGGTATCTCCGGGAAAGGTCGGAATGCGGGCGGTAATACGCCGCGCTATTGTAGAAAGGCGATGGCGCCGGCCCAGGGAGGCGGAGACAATCGACCTGCCTGGCTCGCGCTGCTACGATAAACGTGGCTGGCGAGCGGGGGGCGGCAGCCCCCTAGTCCTTAACCAAGCGAAGTCGCCCGCCTTCGGCGGACGATAATTCGGAGAAACCCGAAATCCCCGGGCGTTTCCGGTGTTGAATGAAGTATCTGCATTCTCCAACACCAGTCGCCCGGAGGGATTTCGAGTGAAACCGAGCATACGGCGAAAACTGGCCAACCGCAAGCGCCGGATCCAACGCCGGCTGGACAGGACGGACCTGCGCGGTTGCTCCGAGCCCATGATGACTGCCAGCAACCTTCACTATGAGATCGCCGACCGAACCCGCGGCATCGCCAGCGGCGGCATCGGCCTCATGCATGCCCTCGCCCGCCGTCTCGGCCTCATCGACGCCCTGGACCGACGTCTGGAGCTGCTGAAGATCCACCTCCCTTATCATGAATCCGACCATGTGCTCGCCCTGGCCTATCTGCCCTTGTGCGGCGGCACGTGCCTGCAAGACCTGGAACTCCTTCGCCACGATGAAGTCTTGTTGGACGCCCTGGGCGCCCGACGCCTCCCCGACCCCACCACGGCGGGAGACTTCTGTCGCCGCTTTTCCCCGGACGGCATTCAGACCCTCCTCGACGTCATCAACGACACGCGTCTGAAAGTCTGGGCGGACCAGCCCCCGACCTTCTTCGAGCAAGCCCGCCTGGACATGGACGGCTTTCTGGTCGAGACCACGGGCCAGTGCAAGCGGGGCATGGACATCGGCTACGACGGCACCTGGGGGTATCACGCCTGTGTGCTGACCCTGGCCAACACCGGCGAAGTCCTGAGCATCGTCAACCGGCCCGGCAATCGGCCGTCGCACGAGGGGGCGGCGACGCTGGTCGATCAGGCCACGGCCGTGTGCTTCCGCGGCGGCTTTCGCCGCGTCCTGCTGCGGGGGGACACCAAGTTCTCGCAGTCGGAGCACCTGGATCGTTGGGACGACGATCCGCGCGTTCGCTTTATCTTCGGCTTCGAGGCGCTGGCCAACCTGAAGGCCATCGCCGAGGCCTTGCCGGACCGCGCCTGGCGTCCGTTGCAACGGCTCCCCCGCTACGAGGTCAAGACCGCCCCTCGCCGGCGGCCGGACAACGTCAAGGAAGCCGTGGTCGTTGCCCGTCAATTCGAGAACCGGCGTCTGCGCTCGGAGGAGGTGGCCGAATTCAACTACCGGCCGACCGCCTGCCGGAAGACGCACCGCATGGTGGTGGTGAAGAAGAATATCTCGGTGGAGAAAGGCGAGAAACTGCTGTTCGATCGGGTGGTGTACTTCTTCTACATCACCAACGAGTGGGTGGACGAAGCGGAGGAGATCGTCTTCTCGGCCAATGATCGCTGCGATCAGGAAAACGTGCTGGCGCAACTGGGCGGCGGGGTCCGCGCCTTGCGTGCACCGGTGGACAATCTGGAGAGCAATTGGGCCTTCATGGTGATGACGGCCCTGGCCTGGAACCTGAAGGCCTGGTGGGCGCTGATGCTGCCGGAGCTGCCCGGACGTTATCAGGAAAAGCACCGGGCGGAGAAACGCTGGGTGCTGCGGCTGGAATTCAAGACATTCGTGAACGCGTTTGTGCGCTTGCCGTGCCAGATCGTCCGCGGCGGCCGGCAGTTGATCTATCGCTTGTTGGGCTGGAATCCACACCAGCCGATCTTCTTCCGCCTGGTGGACGTGTTGCGATGTTGAGGCCGGCATGGATGAAGTCGGAGTCCGGATGCTCCGATCCCCCACGGCGCCTCGCGCCTCCGAGCAGGAAAGACGGTGAACGATAAACACCGAATGTTGGGTCAAGGCCGCGCCGCCCCTCGCGGAGCGGAACGGAGACGGTGCGCGAAGGCTGACCCCGCCTCCCAAGGCCGGCCAGCCTCGGAACCTTCGCTTATTTAAGGCCTAGTACACCCTGGCTAAATCGGCCTTCCACGATTGCGAGGGTTTTGCGATACTTCCCCAATCAGCCTATTTCACCAACACTCGGGGAGGTTCGTGCCATGCCAGGGAGGGCCGCCAAGGTCATTATTACCGAACGCCAACAGGATGTCTTGCAGACCATGACGCGTTCCAGCACCTGCGCCCAAGCCCTCGCCCAGAGGGCACACATGATCTTGCTGGCTTTCGACGGCTGGAACAACGAGGACATCGCCGACCGCCTCAGTTGCGAGCGGCATGCCGTCGGCATCTGGCGGCGGCGTTGGGCCAAGGCTTTCCAGCGCCTGGTCTTGATCGAGTGCTGCGAGAAGGCGTCGGCCTTGCTGCGGGCGATCGAAGACTTGCTGAGCGACTTACCACGGCCCGGTTGCCCGGGCAAGTTCACCGCCGAGCAGATCGCCCTGATTCTGGCCGTGGCCTGCGAACCACCCGAGGACAGCGGCCGTCCCGTGACGCACTGGACGCCGACCGAACTGGCCCACGAGGTCAAGCAACGAGGCCTCGTCGCCTCGATTAGCCCCCGACACGTGGGGCGTTTTTTAAAATACGGCGGAACTGCAACCGCATCGCAGCCGCTATTGGCTTAATGCCCAGCCGGATAATCCCGAGGAGTTCCAGCGGCAAGTGGAAACCGTCTGCGCTTGCTACCACGAAGCCCCGCGTTTGTGGAAGGAAGAAGGCATCCACACCGTCAGCGTCGATGAGATGACTGGGATTCAGGCCTTGGAACGGATCGCGCCGACGAAGCCAATGACGCCTGGGCGGGAGGAACGCCGGGAATTTGAATACGAGCGGCACGGCACGCAGTGTCTGATCGGCAACTTCGAGGTGGTCACCGGGGCGGTGATCGCTCCGACCGTGCAGGCGACCCGGACGGAGGAAGACTTCGCGACGCACCTGGCCGCGACCGTAGCGACGGACCCGGAGGCGGGTTGGATCTTCGTGGCGGACAACTTGACGATCCACTGCTCGGCGACGTTGGTACAGTATGTTGCCCAGGAGTGCGGGATCGCGGAAGATCTCGGCAAGAAAGGGAAACGCGGGATTCTCAAGTCGGTAGCCGCGGAAGAAGTTCTTGATGGACGCGAGTCACCGCATTCGCTTCGTGTATGTGCCGAAGCACACGTCCTGGCTGAATCAGATCGAGATCTGGTTTAGCATCTTGGTGCGTCGCGTGCTGAAGCGCGGGAACTTCACGTCGGTGACCGATCTGCGGGAGAAGATTTTAGCCTTCATCGACTATTTCAATCGGGTGCTGGCGAAGCCGTTCAAGTGGACGTACACCGGACGGCCGCTCAATGTGTAAAATGGGAAAGCTGTGGCGGAGTTGCGAAAAACTCCGCCACAGTGGTAAACGGATTCAGCCGAGGTGTACTAGGCCGTGTCCGGCAATCGTAAATGCATACAATATCAGTGGTTCGGTCGCTCGTTCTCTTGCCATGGAGATGAACCATGAGACGCTACGAACTATCTGATCCACAATGGGCGATTCTGGAACCCTTTTTCCCGCCCACCCATTCGGGCCATGCCGGACATCCGTGGAGTGAGCATCGTCCCATCGTCAACGGCATCCTCTGGATCCTCCACACGGGCGCGGCCTGGCGTGATTTGCCCGAACGCTACGGCCCCTTTCAGACGGTCCATGACCGCCTGACCCGCTGGCGCGCCGATGGCGCCTGGAACCGCATCGTCGAAGCCTTGATCCGCCAACTGGAGGCGGAAGAAAAACTCGATCCCGATACGTGGTTCCTCGACGCCACCATCCTGCGCGCCATGCGCGACGCGGCGGGGCGCTCAAGCGGACCCAGGCCCGACTGGTCGGCAGCGAGCGGACGCATCTCGTTGAGCCGCCGGATCATGCGTTGGGCCGCTCGCGCGGCGGTTTCGGCACGAAGATCGACCTGATCATCGAAAGTCACGGCATCCCGCTGGCCATCGGCATCCAACCGGGCCAGGAACATGAGAGCCGCGCGTTTGAAACCATGATGCATCGCAGCACACAACGGCAGCGGTTGGGCCATCGCAAGTGGCCCCGCGAATTCATCGCCGACAAAGGCTACAGTAGCAAGCGGATTCGCCAGTGGCTCAAGGGTCATCACATCCACGCGGTCATTCCCAAGAAGAAGAACGAAACCCCCGACCCCGCCTTTGACAAGGAAGCCTACCGGAAACGCAACCTCATGGAGAGGATGATCGGGTGGTTCAAATTGCATCGCCGGCTGGCCACCCGTTATGAGAAACTCGCCGTCAACTTTCTTACCTTTTGGACGGTCGCCTGGATTACACTACTGCTGAAATATCTATTGTCGGACACGGCCTAGTACGTCACCCGTTCGGAGACGCTATTCTACACCAGGGGGCTGACGCCCCCCGCTCGCCTGGGTGCGATGGTCTTGCAAACGATGCCCGCGTTCCGAATGCGATTGATCCTGTTGCCGTGTCTGCTACTGCTGCCGTCCGCGCTGTGCGCCGACTCCGAAATCCCCGTGGTCGGCCGGCCGAGCGACCTGCCGTTCAGCGAGGCCAGCGGCGATTTCCGCGTGCGCGCCGCCGCCGCCCCGACCGCCCTGGAAGCGGAAACGCCCTTCACGCTTACCCTGACGGTGGAGGCCGTGGCGCCGGTGCGCCGGCCGCCGCGGCGCATCGACCTGCGCGAACTGCCCGCGTTCAAGGAGCGGTTTGACTTCCTCGAAGGCGGCAAGGACGACGACCGCCGGCCGAATCCTCAGACCTGGGAGTTCGCCTACCGGCTCCAGCCGAAGCGCGGCGACATCCGGGACGTGCCCGGCGTGCCGTTCGTCTTCTTTAATCCGGACATTCAGTACCCGCGTAAGGGCTTTCAGGTCGCCTATACCGACGCGATCCCGCTGACCGTCGCGCCGCACCAGGCCTACGTCGTCCCCCTGACGGGTCCGCCCTTCCTTTTCACGCTGGCCGTCGGCAACCCGGTCCTGGGGCGTTGGTCCTCGTGGACGCCGCCCGGCCCGCTGACCGCGACGCTCGTCCTTGTGCCGCCGCTGCTTTGCCTGGCGTGGTTTATCGGCTGGCGGCGGTTGTACCCGGACGCCGCCCACGTCGCCCGTCGGCGCCGCAGCCTGGCCGCCCGCCGCGCCCTGGCGGCGCTGCGCGGCGCGACACGGTTGCCGCCCGTGCCACAGGCGGCGCGATCCGCCGCCGTCGTCGCCGAGTACCTGCGCGCCCGCTTCGACGCGCCGGCGGAGGAGCCGACGCCGGCCGAGGCCGCCGACTGTCTGACTCGCGCCGGCCGTTCGCCGGCGCTTGCGGATCGGGCCGCCGCCTTCTTCCGCGCCTGCGACGCCGTCCGCTTCGGAGCGGCCCTTCGCGCGGACTTGACCGAAGAGGCCGCCGATTTCATCCTGGCCGTGGAGGCGGAAACGTGACCCCCGTCGCGCTCCTGATCTTCGCCGTCCTGGCCCCTTCCCATGAGACCGTGCCGGCCGGACTAGCCAACGCCGACGTGGCCCGGCTCGCCGAGGACGAGTTCCAGCGCGGCAAGGAGTTGAGGGGCGACCGCGAAAAGGCCGTCCCCCATTTCCGCGCTGCGGCCGATTATTTCGACGAGCTGCGCCGGCGCGGCGCCCGCAACCCGGAACTGTACCGCAACCTCGGCAACGCCTGTCTGCTGGCCGACGATTTGCCTTGCGCGGTCCTGTCCTACCGCCGCGGACTGGCCCTCGACCCCAACGACGCCGACTTGCAAGCCGGCTTGAACGAGGCCCGCGGCCGCGTCGTCTACGCCGACCCCGGCGCCTTCGGCCGGCCGCCCGACGACCGCCGGCCGCCGTGGCTGCCGCGTCTGCGTTCCGAATGGTTTTTCGCCGGCGCGGCGGTCTGTTACGTCGCGGCCTGTTTCCTGCTGACGCGCTGGCTGATGACGCGAAGTCGGCGGCTGCTGGCGTCGGCCGTCGTCGCCTTCGCGGCGGCGGCGGGGTTGACGGCCCTGGTGGTGCAGGCGGTGCGGTCGGAGCGGGGGGAGCGGGACCGACCGCTGGTTGTGGTGGCGGCGGACGGCGTTCTGCTGCGAAAGGGCGACGGCCTGGCCTATCCGCCGCGCTACGAGACGCCGCTCAACCAGGGCGTCGAGGGGCGGCGGCTGTTCGAGCGCGACGGCTGGGTGCAGATCGAGTTGTCGGGCGGCGAAGTCGGCTGGGCGCCGCGCGAAGACGTGCTGGTGGACGAGCCGTGAGCGGTACAATGGAAGGCGGCGGATCGATCCGGATAAATTATCTCCGAAAGAGCCATCATGTCGAACTACCCAATCGTACCGGCCGGGGAAGGCCTACCGGGCGAGCCGCTCAAGGGCGAAGTCCTCTTCGGCCCCCCGCCGGGGACCCAGACCCAGCAGCCGATGCTGGTCCTGCTCGACCTGGTGAGCTTCGTCATGGACCGCATGATCGAAGTCCCCGGCACGAAAGTCCGCATCGGCCTGAACACGCTGCTGCTGGTGCTGCCGTTCATCGGCGACGCCATTTCCGGCGCCGTCGGCGCCGCCATCCTGACCATCGGCCTGAGCGTCTTCCGCGTGCCGCGCATCGTCGCCGCCCGCATGATGATGAACTCGCTGATCGACGCCTCCGTCGGCTGGGTTCCCGTTTTGGGCGATCTCTTTAACCTCTGGTTCAAGGCCGACACGCGCAACGTCCGGCTGCTGATGGAGTACGCCGGCCGCACCGACGGCGGCCCGCCGTCCACCTGGAAACACTGGCTGTTTGTCGTCGGGACGGGCCTGCTGTTTCTGCTGATCTTCGCGCTGCTGGTCCTGGGCGCGTGGTGGCTGCTCTACACGGCGATCCACGGCCTTCAGGGGCCGGCCCCGGCGCCGACGCCGGCGGCGCAATGAGCGATCCGAAAAAGAACAAGGGGCGGCGTGAACCAGGTAGTTCGCGCCGCCCCTTCGCGCCCAAAGCGTTACTTCCCCGCCTCGTCCAGCAATTTGATCTTGATGTCCTTGAACAGGATTTCCATCGTGAATCCGGCGTGGAGCTGGAGCGCGATGACGCCTTCCTTGAGCGCCTTGGGGCTTTCGTCGGTGAGGTCGGTCGTCAGGTGTCCGTTGATCGTGTACGTGACGTGGTTGCCCTTGGCGACTACAACGCAGTCGTTCCACCCGCCGACCTTGATGAACTTCCTCAGGGCGTCGCCGGTCTCGGCCAGCTTCTCGTTGTGCCGTTTGTTGTTGGCGTCCCAGACGGTCTTTTCGCCGCGGTTGCTCATGGTGCCGCGGCCGCCGGCGACGCCGGCCTCGTCGTAGATGGAACCGTCAAAGCCGCCGTGGGCGTCGAAGTCGGCCTGGTAGCCGCCGACGCGGTCGGTCTTGGGGTCGATGATTTTCGAGCGGAACTGAACGCCGGAATTGCCGTCCGGTGAGGCGAACTTGTAGCTGAAGTGCAGCTCGAAGTCGGCGGGCTTGATGGGCTGGAGGATGAGAAAGGTCTGCTTGGAGCCTTCCTTGGTCTCGTGTCCGCTGATGGCGCCGTCCTTGACAGACCAGAAGCCTTTGAGACCTTCCCAGTTGGTGAGGTCCTTGCCGTTGAACAGGCTGATGAAGCCGTCGGGGCCGGCCTTGGGCAGAACGTCCTTGGTCCGTTGCGGGGCCGGCTCGTCCTTGGCGCCGACCGCGGCGACGGCCAGGCCCAGGGCGGCCAGGGCGGCGATGAATACGATTTTTCCTGTCCTCATTGATGTACTCCGATGGTGCGGACGACGATCTCGCGGACGACCCGCGGGGATGCGGCGATTGTATTAGGTTGATCGTTCCCGATACACCCGGCGCACCATCCGCAACTTGTCCTCCCAATCAAACTCCGTCCGCGTTCGCTCACGTCCCGCCGCGCCCAACCGCCGGCGAAGCTCGCCGTCGCCCTCCAGTCGCAGCAGCGCCGCCGCCAGTCCGTCCACGTCTCCGCACCGCACCAGCAGCCCGTCGTTTTCGCGCCGGATCACCCACGCGGGGCCGCCCGCCCGGTAGGCGACGTTCGGCGCCCCGTTCGCCCAGGCTTCGAGTAAAACGATCCCGAAAGAGTCCCATCGGCTCGGCAGGGCGAACACGTCGAGGCCGGCGAAAAAGTCGCGCTTCCCCCTTTCGTCCAGCACGCCCAGCCGGCGCACCCGGTCGGCCGGCCCGTAGGTCGTCCAGAAGCGTTGGAAGTTCGGCATCTCCGGCCCGGCCAGCACGAGGTGGAACCGGCCGCCCTTTTCCCACGCCCGCTCCGCCGCGATCAGCAGATCGACGGTCCCCTTCTCGCGGCTGTTGTTGGCGAGATGGCCGATCACCACGTCTTCACGGCCGACGCCCCACACCGCCCGCACACGCCCCCGATCGCCGCCCGTACACGACTCCCGATCCAGCCCCATCCCCTGTAAAAGCAGCCGTTCGGCCGGCAGGCCGCGTTCCAGGAACGCCAGCCGCTCGCCCTCCGTCTGGACGAAAAGGCGATCCGCCGCGCGCGCCAGTTCCATCAAAGCGGGCCGCGTGAACGACCGCCGCGTCCGGTCATTCGGATTATCCGGATCGCCTATATGTAGGAATGGCGTCAGCACGAACGGGACGCCCAGCCGCCGCGCCAGTCGTCGCGCGCACACGATCGGGAAGGCGTAGGGGAACGCCGTCGCGTGGACCACGTCGAAGCGCTCGCTTCCGCGACCGGCGTCTTGCCACATGCGCCGGCTAATGGGGTTGCAGGTCATCGTCAGCGCCTGCCAGGCGCGGTGCGGGAACAGCGACAGCGGCTTGAGCAGCCAGCGCCGGCCGGGCGCCCGCCACACGTCGTAGCGGCGCACTTCCACGCCGTCCTCGCGCGTCACGCCGGCCGGCAAGCGACGGCCGTGCGGCGACCAGAGCGCCTCCAGGTCCACGGCGTTGGACGTGAAGACCGTCACCTCGTCGCCGGACGCCGCCAGCCAGCGGCCGAGACGGGCGAAATACGCCTCCGAGCCGCCCAGCGCGGGCGGGTAGCGCTGCACGAAATGGGCCACGCGCATGGGGTTCCGGGTACGCCTCTCGGTTTCGGCGAGCGGGGGGCGTAAGCCCCCTGATTTAGCACAGCGCCGCGGAACGAGCGTCGAATCAGAGGGCTGACGCCCCCCGCTCGCCCGGACAAAGGAATAGAATACAATGCGAGAACGATTCGCCGACCTCCGCGACGCAAGGGAACCGTGTCATGATCGCCGTCTCGAAGATGGCCGCCGCCGTGCAACCGTCCGCCACGCTCGCCGCCGGCGCCCGCGCCAAACAGCTCCAGGCCGAAGGCGTCCAGGTCTTCGACTTCAGCCTCGGCGAACCCGATTTCCCCACGCCGGAACACATCTGCGCCGCCGCCGTCAAGGCCATGAAGGACGGCCACACCCGCTACACCGCCGCCTCCGGCATCCCTCAGCTGAAGGCGGCCGTCTGTCGTTTCTATCAACAGACCTACGGAATGTCTTATAAACCGGAACAGGTCCTCGTTTCCAACGGCGCCAAGCATTCCATCCACAACGCCCTGGCCGCCACGGTCGGCCCTGGCGACGAGGTGATTATCCCGACGCCGTACTGGGTCAGCTACAGCGACCTGGTGCAGATGACCGGCGCCTCCTCCGTGCTCGTGCCGACGACGATGGAAGCCGGCTTCAAGATGACGCCGGCCCAGTTGCGGGCGGCCGTCACGCCGCGGAGCAAGCTGCTCATGCTCAACTCGCCGAGCAACCCGACCGGGGCGGTCTACACGCGGCAAGAACTGGAAGCGCTGGCCGACGTGGTGCTGGAGACTGGATTGAGCGTATTGAGCGATGAAATCTACGAGAAGCTGGTATTCGGCGAGGCCCGGCCGACCTGTTTCGCGTCGCTGCGGCCGGAGCTGGCCGAGCGCGTCCTCACGATCAGCGGCGCGAGCAAGACCTACGCCATGACCGGCTGGCGCATGGGCTGGGCGCTGGGGCCGGCGCACGTCATCAAGGCGATGGGCGACGTGCAGAGCCAGCAGACCGGCTGCCCGTGCAGCATCAGCCAGTACGCCGCCCTGGCGGCGCTGGAGGGCGATCAGGAATGCGTCGAACGGATGCGGCGCGAGTTCGAGGCGCGGCGCGATCTGGTGTGCGGCCGGCTGGCGGCCATGCCGGGCGTGCGCATTCGGACGCCGGAAGGCGCGTTTTATGCATTCTTTGACGTATCGGCCCACTTCGGCCGGACGCTGGCGGGGCGCAAGGTGACTGACTCGGCGAGTTTCTGCATGGCGGCGCTGGACGCGGCCCACGTCAACCTGGTGCCCGGCTCGGCGTTCGGGGCGGAGGGCTACGTGCGGCTGTCCTACGCCGCCACCCGCGACCAGTTGAACGGCGGCCTGGACGCCCTGGAACAATGGCTCAAGTGACGAGGCGATGGCCATGTCCGTTTTGCTGCTCACCGAAGACGACGTGCGCCGCCTGCTGACCATGGACATGGCCCTGGAGGCGGTGGAACAGGGCCTGCGCAAGATGGCCCTGGACGAGGCCGAGAACGTGCCGCGGGCGCGGGCGCAGAACCGATCACGCCATGCTGCACATCCTGTCGGCGGCGATCAAGTCGCTGGGCGTGATGGGCGTCAAGGTCTATGCCACCAGCCGCAAGGGGCCGACGCAGTTCCACCTGTCGCTGTTCGACGGCAAGACCGGCGCGCTGCTCTGCCTGATGCAGGCCGACTACCTCGGCCAGATGCGCACCGGGGCCGCCAGCGGCGTGGCCACGAACCTCATGGCCCGCGCCGACGCCAGCGAGGTCGGCGTCTTCGGCAGCGGCAAACAGGCGCGAACGCAGCTCATGGCGATCTGCAAAGTCCGCCGCGTCCGCCAGGTCCACGTCTACAGCCACAACGACGAGCGCCGCCGACAATTCGCCGTCGAAATGAGCGAGAAGTGTCAGACGGAGGTCGTGCCGACGGCGCACCCGGAACGGGCCGCCGAGAACAAAGACATTGTCGTCACGGCGACCACCAGCCGCGAGCCGGTGCTGCACGGCCACTGGCTGGCCCAGGGTACGCACGTCAACGCCATCGGCTCCAACTTCCTCACCAAGGCGGAGCTGGACGTGGAGGTGTTCCGCCGGGCCACCACGGTCGTCGTGGACAGCAAGGACCAGGCGCGGCTGGAGGCCGGCGACTTCCAGCAGCCGCTGGAGGAGGGCGTTTTGCACTGGGCCGACGTGCGCGAACTGGGCCAGGTGATCGTCGGCCGCTACCCCGGCCGAAGGCAGCCGCAGGATATTACGCTGTTCAAGTCGCTGGGCATCGCGGTGGAAGACGTGGCGACGGCGGCCCGCGTCTACGCCCGCGCCAGGAACGAGGGCGTCGGCAAGATGATCGACTGGTGAGATCGGCGTTATCGGTTGTGCAAGCGCCTTTTCTTCATCCTGTCCTGGTGCGCCGCCGACGTGCGGAAGGACAGGGTAACTTTTCCCTACGCCAGTACCTTTTCCGCGCCGAAAAGCTGCACGATCACCAAAACCACGACCGCCCCCCGACCATCAGCTCGTTGGGCTGTCCGGAATCGGCGCTCGGGCAATGCGGCTCACCGCCTCCGGGCGAGGCGCCAGATCCAGTAAGCCGGAACGCCGAAGAGGACGATTCCCAATCCCGGCCAGGTCGTCATCGGCCGGTAAGCGAGCAGCACAACGACGAGCACCACCGCCCCGACGACGTACAACGCCGGCACGACCGGGTAGCCGAACGCCCGGTAGGGTCGGTGGGCGTTCGGCCGCGTGAACCTCAGCCTAAAGAGGCCGATAATGGTGAGAATATAAAACAGCAACGCCGCCGAGATGACGTAGTCGAGCAGATCGCCGTAGAGGTTGCCGAGTTTGGCCGCCCCCGAAGCGTCATACGTCACGCCGTCCCAGGTGCGCGGCAGCACCAGCAGCGCCGCCCACACGCCCTGTAAAACCAGCCCCCAGCCCGGCACTTTCGCCCGGTTGAGTTCGCCCACCTTGCGGAAGAACAAGCCGTCGCGCGCCATGGCGTAGGAGGCGCGTGCGCCGGCCAGGATCAGGCCGTTGGCGCAGCCGAACGTGGAGATCAAAACGGCCGCCGCCATCAGCGAAGCGCCGCCGATCGGAAATATCCGCGACAGCATCGTCGTGCCGACCGCGCCCACGGGTTGGTTTCCGGCCGCCTGGATTTCCGGGAACGGCAACACGGCCAGGTAAGCTACATTGGCGAGCAAGTAAAGGCCGATAACGAGGCCGGTCCCCAGGCCGAGGGCCAGCGGCAGGTTGCGGCGCGGGTTGCGCACCTCTCCCGCGGTGAAGGTGATGTTGTTCCAGGCGTCGGAGGAGAAAAGCGATCCGGTTTGCGTCACACAGAGCGCGACGAACAGGCCGAACCCCGTCGCCGCCGTCAACCCCGCCAGGCCGTCGCCGACCACGCCCTTGGTGGGCCGCGGAGTCCAGAGGTCGCCGAAGTTGCCGCCGGCGGCCGTCGCGTTCCATCCCACGAACAATCCGACCGCGATGAGCGCCAGCAGCGCCCCCGTTTTCGTCACGGTAAAGAGGTTTTGCACCCACTTGCCGTATTCGATGCCGAGCAGGTTCGTGGCGGTCAGGAGCGCGATCAACAGGACGCCGACCAGCTGGGCGGTGGACAGCGACAGGAAATAGCCGGGGGCGATTTGTCGCGGTGAAAGGAGATAGACATTTTCACCGACGGCCGGCCACAGTACGCCGGCGAACTTGGCGAAGGCCACACCAACGGCGGCGATGGTGCCGGTCTGGATGACGAGGAAAAGCGTCCAACCGTAGAGGAAGCCGCACAGAGGAGAAAAAGCCTCGCGGAGGTAGACGTACTGGCCGCCGGCCCGCGGCATGAGGGCGGCCAGCTCGCCGTAGGACAGGGCGGCCGCCACGGTCAGGACGCCGGTGAGCAGCCAGGCGACCAGCAGCCAGCCGGGACTGCCGATGCGCTGGCCCATCTCCGCCGACACGATGAAAATGCCGGAGCCGATCATCGAGCCGACCACGACCATCGTGGCGTCGAACGGGCCGAGGCCGCGCTTGAACTCGGTGTCGAGGCCGGCGTCGGCCATGTAGGCTCCGGGTTTAGTGGGGCGGCCGCTCCGCGGGCGCCCTCCCGCGCCGTCGCCGCGTCCAGAACAGGCCGAACGCCGGAACACCCAGCGCCGCCAACACGGCGGCCGACGGCTCGGGCAGGCTCTGCACGATCACCGTGGCGATGGCGGTGACGTGGCCCGTGGCGCAGTCGGCGGTGTCCGGGGCGAAGTCGTCCATTGCCACGGTGTAAAGGTGCTTGCCCAGCAGGATGGACTTCGTGAGCGTCCCGGTGTAGTAGGTCTGCACGTGGTCGTTCGCGGGGGTGAAATATCCGAAAATCTCGCCGTCGAAGCTGAGATCGCCGGACTTGCCGGAGGCCTGGTCGTAGATGGTGAGCGTCACGAAATTCGGAATAGGATTCGCCGGGGCGCTGAAGACGGCGGGCGGCCCGTTCGGCCCATTGCCGTAGGTGAATACGTTGGAGGCGACGATGGGCGCGGTGGTCCCCGGAGTTACGGCCTTGCTGGCGTCGCTGAGTTGCAGGTAGCTCGTCGTCGTGCCGTCGGCGTCGATGCGATCCGGGGTGCGCGACCAGCTGTACGACCACGGAACGGGGTCCGCGTGGACGGCGCCGGCGGCTGCCAGAGCAAGCAACGCCGCCCCCAGGAGGGCGGCCCGCGTGTGTCGCATCCGTGAAGCTCCTTTTCGTCCGTGAGGTCGCGCGGGCGGCGGCGCGGCCGCACGGCCCCCCTTCGAGGAGGGAAGTCGGCCGGCCGTGGGTCGCCTGGTTTCTGTTCCGTTTGCGGACGGGCGACAGCTTATGACAGGCGGCGTTGGCGTGTCAACCGCAATGGCGGCCTCCCCGAAAAGGGCTGTGAAAGTGCGGCTCAATACGGCAGCCAGCCGCGCGCTTCCATCCAGTTGTAGATCCACGGGTGTCGCCAAGGGTTCCAATCGGAATAGCTGACCGACAGCACCGACAGCGCCAATAGCACCAGACACACTCCCCGCCCCCAACGCCGCCGGCCGAGCCAGTCGGCGGCGGGCAGGGCGGCGAACAGCCACAGCGGCGTCAGCCAGAAGAGCCAGCGCGGCCCGTTGGTCCAGCCGCCGTAATTGGCCGTCGAAACCACGAAGGCGTAGAAGAGAAACACGACCAGCGACACGACGGCCGACCCCGCGACGGTCAGGTCCCAGCCGGCCGTCGGCGGCGCGTCCGGCCGCTGGCCGGCGCGCACGCGCCCCCAAAGATGCACGAACGCCAGGACCATGCCGGCCGCGCCGAGAAGATTGATCGGCGTCAGCGAGAACCAGCCGTGATGGCCGAAAAGGAGATGAAAGGCATACATCCCCCGACTTTCGGTGTACTTGGCGAACTCGATGCCCCGCCCCGAGCCGGGATGGATCGTGGCCCAAATGCTGCCGGGGTACTGATACCAGGGCGTGTCTATTTTCTCGTAAACAGGCAGCCATTGTCCCGTGGCCAGGTGATTGAGGAAGAAGTACGCCGCGATCAGAATCAGCACCGGCGGCAGAAAGCACAGGATCGTGCGCAGGGGGGCGCGGATCAACAGGAGTAGGCCCAGCGCCGCGACGAATGCAGCGGCCGGCAGCTCGAGATTGACGAGCAGCCCCGCCGCCACGCCGGCGGCGAAAAGTCGCGCCGCGCCGCCGGGGAGGCGGCCTTCGGACGCACCTTCCAGAAAGGCGATCGGCAGTGCGGCGTACAGGGCGGCCAGGGCGGCGAAGGCCGCGGGGACGTGGTTGTTGAGCGTGATCAGGAAGGGGGTGAGCAGCGTCCCGAAGGCCGCGGCGGCCAGCACGAACAGCCGGCCCCAGTCGGTCGCGCCGTAGCGATCCGCCAGCCGGGACAGCATCCAGAGGTAGAAAATCAGCGGCAGGACGTTGAACGTGAGCAGGCCGACGCGGACGACCTCGTTGGGGCGTTCGTTGATCGACCAGCCGAGAGCGTGCTTGAGAAGCCAGTATTCCCCGGCCGTCAGGACCGAAAGCAGGGGCGGCTTGCTGGAGTAATATTCCAGGGTCGCCGGGTTCAGCACCTTGTCCACCGAAGTCCAACCGTCCTCAAAAACGATCCCGTAATCCCCATACGGATTCTCCTTCGTGACGCGCGACGGGTCGCGGCGGCCGATGACGAAGGTCCCCTCGTCCACCAGCGCGCGGACGGTGTCCCACCGCGAACGGTCGTTGGAGCCGAAGGTCGGCATCGGCCGCGGCTGCTTTTCCGGCCAGACCTGATAGCGGCCGTCGTTCCGGCCGCCGGGCGGCACGGCGCGGCTCGGCTCATAGAGGCGTTCGGCCGAGAGGACGCGGCCGGCGGCGGCCGCCGCCGCCACGGCGATCAGCAGCCAGTAGATTTGTCGGCGAAGGGGCCGTGCGGCGTCCTGGGTGGGACTGTTCATAATGGGGGGTCCGTTTTCTCCGTCTTGTCGCCGTCGAAGGTGCGCTCGGCGACGCTGTACACGTCGTCATGGCGGCCGTGGTAGGCGATGAGCAGTTCGGCGAGAAAGCCGATCGTCATCATCTGCGCCCCGAGCAGCAGGGCGGCCAGGGCGTAGATGAGCATCGGCCGTTCGTGCAGCGGCGGGTACAGCACCAGCTTCCAGCTGTTGAGCAGCCACGTCACGCCCAGGTAGGCCATGCCGAGGCCGCCGAGCAGGAAGAACAGCAGCCCGACGCTGCCGAGCAGGTGCTGCGGCCGGCGGCCGAACCCCGTCAGGAATTTGACCGTCAAGAGATCGAGAAATCCCTTAACAAAGCGCCATACGCCATATTTGGAGTAACCGAAGCGGCGTGGGCGGTGATTGATCTCGATCTCGCCGACGCGGAAGCCGCGCGCCGCCGCCAGCACCGGGATGAAGCGGTGCAGCTCGCCGTACAGGCGGACCTCGCGGAAAATCTCGGCCCGGTAGCACTTCATGCCGCAGTTGTGGTCGTGCAGGTGTACGCCGGTCAGGGCGCCGGCCATGCGGTTGAAGACGCGGCTGGGCAGGACCTTGTGCCAGGGGTCGCGGCGGACGCGCTTCCAGCCGCTGACCACGTCGAGGCCGCGGCCGGCCGGCCGGCCGTCCACCGGGACGCCGTTTCGCATCGCCTCCAGGAAGCGCGGGATTTCGTGGGGGTCGTCCTGCAAATCGGCGTCCATCGTCAGGATGACGTCCCCGCGGGCGGCGTCGAAGCCGGCCACCAGGGCGGCCGCCTTGCCGAAGTTGCGGCGGAAGCGGATGCCGCGGACGTTGGGGTGGTCCCGCGCCAGCCCGGCGACGACCTCCCAGGAGCCGTCGGTGCTGCCGTCGTCTACAAAAAGGACCTCCATATCGAGGCCGACCCGCTTGGCCGTTTCCACGATCTCGGCGTGGAGCGGGACCAGGCTTTCCTGCTCGTTGAAGACGGGGATGACGGCGGAGATCATGGGATGCTCTAACCTCATTGGCGAGCGGCGCGGCGTCAGCCCGCCGGTTTCGGCCTCACCGGCGGGCTGACGCCGCGCCGCTCGCCATTCGGTCGCTGAAGCGCTTTCACCGGCAGCCAGAACAGGGCGGCCGCCACAACGACTTCGACGGCGGTCCACAGGACGCGCAGCAGCAGCACGGCGACGAGGGCCGGGGCGTCGCCGCCGAGGCGCGGGGCCAGGAATCGTTGCATGATGAGTTCGCGGACGCCGAGGCCGCCCGGCGTCTGGCCGACGAAGCCGGCGACGTAGGACAGGGCGGCAATGGCGGTGCAGTCCAGGCACTCGGCGACGGTCCACGGCGGCGGCGACGCCTGCACCGCCCGCACCACGGCGAACAGGCTGGCGCCGAGGAAGGCCCAGCCGCAGGCCGTCACCGCCAGGCCGACCGGCAGCGCCGCGAAGGGCAGGCGCGGCAGGGGTTGGCCGGCGGTGAAGCGGGCGGACAGCCGGCGCACCAGCGGGTTGAAGACGCCCGGCAAGATCGGGACGCCGGCCAGGACGAGCAGGCCGAGCGCCTTCCAAAACAGGGAGGGGTCGCCGGTCGCCTTCCAGGCGATGAGGATGGCCGCCACGAGGGCGCCGGCCGCCATCGTGGTCAACGTTTCATAAGCGGCCGTCAGCGCGGCCGTGCCGGGGCGCACGCCGGCCGCGGCGGCCATGGTCGTGCGCATCACGGTGGGCACGCCCATTCCCGGCGTGTATTTGCCGAGGTGGCTGATGTAGTAGGCGCGAAGTCCGGCGGCGATGGGCATCGGGCCGCCGGCGACGCGGAGCAGGCCCACCCAGAAGAGTCCGGAAAACGCCATTCCGGACAGGTAAAGGGCGGAGGCGAGCGCCAGGTCGGCGGGTCGGGCGGCGCGGGCCTGGTCCCAAAGGATTTGGGCCGGCGACCGCGACCGATCGGTGTTCCGCAATTCCTCGTTGGTCAGGATGCGCGTAAAGAACCAGGCCACCCCCGCCAGGACGACGAGGGTGAACAGGAGTTTGAGAGCCGGCAGCCATCGGCGGAAGCGCGCCCACATGGAGGCGATTGTACGAGCGGCGCCGCCCACCGTCCGTTCCCCGGTAGTCGGTAGCGTCTCCGTTTGGAAGGAAGACGGGCGAGCCCGCAGCGCCAAGCAAGGGCGAGCAAGGGACCGGCTCGCCCTTGCTTGACGCTGCGGGCTCGTCCCATTCAAATGGATACGCTACCCGGCCGTCGTCGACATGAACTCCTCCGCCATCTTCCGCCGCTGTTCCCGGCTCAGGCCCGGCGGACGGTCCACCAGCGGCGGCCCTGCCAGCACCGGGTCCAGGGCGTCCAGCGGCGGCCGGCCGTCGGTCTTGTGGTAGAAGCGGCCGATCGGGATCTTTTCCCCCATTCGCGCGCCCTGTCCATCGCCGCCCCGAAGTCGGTCGCGTCGTGGCCGCCGTCCTCCAGGCGGTAGACGTGGTCGCGGAACCAGTGGTAGGTGTTGTGCTTGTTGAAGGTCACGCACGGGCTGAACACGTCGATCAGCGCGAAGCCCTCATGGCGGAGGCCGCCCTTGTACAGCTGGAGCAGATGTTTCGGGTCGCCGCTGAAACCGCGGGCGACGTAGCCGCAGCCGGTCGCCAGGGCCAGCGTCAGCGGGTTGAGCATCCCTTCCAGGTTGCCGCCGGGCGCGCTCTTGGTGACCATGCCGGTCTCGCTCGTCGGCGAGGTTTGGCCCGTTGTCAGACCGTAAATCTCGTTGTTCATCACGATGTAGGTGATGTTGATGTTGCGGCGCATGGCCTGGATGAAATGGTTCAGGCCGATGCCGTAGCCGTCGCCGTCGCCGCCGACCGCCACGACCGTCAAGTCCTGGTTGGCCAGCCGCGCCCCCGTGGCGAACGGCAGCGCCCGGCCGTGCAGGCTGTGGACGCCGTAGGAGCGGAAGAAGCCCGGCAGGTTCGACGAGCAGCCGATGCCGGACACCACGAGCAGCCGGTGCGGTAAAATCTCCAGCTCGGCGCACGCCTTCTGTAAGACGTTCAGGACGCCGAAGTCGCCGCAGCCGGGGCACCAGTCCGGCGACACGTCGGACTTGAAATCCTTGACCTCCAGTTTCTTCGGAGGGGTCAGCGTCATCGTTGTCATGGTTCTCGGTTCCTCGCTTGGTGTTCCAGGTTCATGAACCGCCGCGGCAGTCCGGTTTCTTCCTCCCCTCTCCCCTCGGGGGAGAGGGGCCGGGGGTGAGGGGCTTTAGGTTTCTGAAGCCATTCCCCCTCACCCCCAACCCCTCTCCCCCGAGGGGAGAGGGGAGAATGGGCGGCTCAGCGGGCGTCCGCGACGGCCAGGCCGTCCCACGGCGCGCCGACGCCGGTCGGGTGCTCGGTGCGCCAGCCCGGCTCGGTGGAGAGCACTTCGACGATCTCCTTTCGACCCTCCAGAATGTCCTTTACCCCGGCGACAATGTGCTTCGGCTCGAACGGCTCGCCGTCGTACTTGCGGACGTGGCCGTTGGCGGCGATGCCGGTTTCGGCGCGCAGGTGGCGCGCGAACTGGCCGCTCTGGTTGTTCTCGACGACGATGATCCGCCGGCTGCGTCCCAGCAGCTGTGTGACCTCCCTGGCGTGGAACGGCAGCAGGTATTTGACCTGGAGATGGTTGGTGGAGACCCCCTCGCGGTTGAGCCGAACGACGGCCTCGGTCAGCACGCCCCAGGTCGAACCCCAGCCGACCAGCGTCACCTCGGCGTCGGCCGGCCCGACCAGCGTCGGCGGCCCCAGATATTCCAGCACGGTGGACATTTTCCGCGCCCGCTTGTCCGCCATCTTCTTGCGGCGCACCGGGTCGGTGAACACGTCGCTGAGCAGCACGCCGTCCTCGTCGTGCTCGTCGCTGGCGGCGACGTGCAGACAGCCGGGGACGCCGGGCACGGCCCGCGGGGAGACGCCGGACGGCGTGTTCTTGTAGCGCAGGTACGGCTCGCCGTTGGCGACGTGGCCGTCGGCCGTCGCGATCAGCTCGCCGCGGTCAATCTCCACGTCGGCCGCGATGATCGCCGGATCGACCGTCTCGTTGCCCTCGCTGAGGAGCAGGTCGGACAGCACGACGACGGGGCACTGGTAGCGGTCGGCGAGGTTGAAGGCCAGCACGACGGAGGCGAAGCAGTCGGGGATGCTGATCGGCGCCAGGATGATGCGCGGGAAGTCGCCCTGGCTGGCGCCGAGCGCCTGATTGAGATCGCCTTGCTCCGTCTTGGTGGGCACGCCGGTGGAGGGGCCGGCCCGCTGGACGTTGACGACGACCAGCGGCGTCTCCATGATGGCGGCCATGCCGAGCGCCTCGGTCATGAGCGCGAAACCTCCGCCGGAGGTGGCGCACATGCCGCGGACGCCGGCGTGGTTGGCGCCGATGGCCATGTTGATGACGGAAATCTCGTCCTCGACCTGGCGGACGCAGATCCCCAGCCCCTTGGCGTGGGCGGCCATCCAGTGCAGGACGCCGGAAGCCGGACTCATCGGGTAGGCGGAGTAGAATTTGCAGCCGGCCGCCGCCGCCGCCATCGACAGCATCTCGTTGCCGGTGACCAAGGCCCACTTGGCGGCGGTCGGCGTCAGCTGTCGGGCGAGCGGCGGGAAGTTCTTGGCGGCG
The DNA here is from genome assembly GCA_963813925.1 of uncultured Planctomycetaceae bacterium. GTDB lineage: Bacteria > Planctomycetota > Planctomycetia > Gemmatales > Gemmataceae > UBA4732. Next base: position 636,531 of record CAWFBG010000009.1, on the reverse strand, counting down.
TAGTCGAAGCCGGCGCGGGCGGCGTCCACGTTGGCGGCCACGACTTGCGGCTTCTTGGCGAAGGTGGTCTTGAGGACCGATTCGAGGCCGGCGAAGTCCAGCCCCATGACGCGCAGCACGGCGCCGACGGCGACGGTGTTCTGCATGACCGGCAGGTCCTTCGCGGCCGGGCACAGGGCCGGCACCGGCAGCGGGCAGAGCCGGACGCCGGCCGGCGGTTCGTAGGCCGGTTTGACGCGGGCGGAGTTGAAGACGGCGAGGCCGCCGGCCGGGAGTTCGCGGAGATGACGGTCGAGGGTGTCCTGATTGAGGGCGACCACGCAGTCCACTTGGTCGCCGTGGTTGAGCGGCTTGTCGGCGGAGACGCGCAGGCGGAGCCAGGAATGGCCGCCGCGGATGACCGACTGGTAACTGTTGTAGGCATAGACGCCGAGACCCTGTCGGGCGACGGCCAGCGCCAGCGTGTTGCCGGCCGAGGCCACGCCGTCGCCGGCGGCCCCGCCGACGCCGAGGGTGAGTTCGGGATGGTCCATCGCGGATGCGCCCCCCTTACAAGGAGAGACAAAGGAGCGGAAAATGCCGGAAATATCGACCTGCGGCCATACGGGTACGTCAGGCTTTCCAGCCTGACCCATTGCGCGTCGCCGGGCGGGCGATGGGTAGTGCGGTGGCGTGGCAACCGGAATCGGTTGAGAAGGTGTTGTACGCGCCACGTGGAACACCCGGATTATACCCGCCGATTTCCGCCCCGCAAGAAGGCGGCGCGCGGATTTTCCGGATTTCGCGGCCATCCGAAAAAGAAGGGCGCCTTAGGGGCCGGGTGCCATGCTTTCGCGGCCCTTCCGGAACTTGTCACCCCTTCCTCGGCTTGCGGGCCGCGAAAGCATGTTTGACCTTGCCGGAAGCATCCGGGCGAACATGCTTTCGCGGCCCCTCACGACTCGGGAGGCGTGGCACGTCGGGGAGGGCCGCGAAAGCATGGCACCCTCGGCGGTCCCGAACCGCGCCGCGCCCATTGTCGCGCCGCCGTGCATGGTGTACCATCGCCTCATACAGTACGCACGTCGGCCGCGCCCGGCCTACGTCCCGCCGCCGATATTCCGCACCACACCGAGGAGAATCACATGACCGCACGCATGGGGGGTCTGATTGTCGCACTCTGTCTCGGCGCCGCGGCGGTCCAGGCCGAGGAGTGGCCGGGCTGGCGCGGCCCGCGCGGCGACGGCACGTCCGCCGAGACCGGCCTCCCCGACGCGTGGGGGGCGAAGGAGAACGTCCGCTGGAAGACGCCCGTCCCCGGAATCGGCCATTCGTCGCCGATCGTCTGGGGCGACCGCCTGTTCGTCACCACCTGCGTCGTGGAAGACAAGCAGGAAGGCGACCGCAAATTGCTCTGTATCGACCGGGCCGACGGCCGCATCCTTTGGGACCGGACGGTCGTGAAGGCGGGCTTCGAGCACAAGCACCGCCTCAACAGCTTCTCCAGTTCGACGCCGGCCGCCGACGGTAAGCACGTCTATGTCGCCTTCCTCGACTACCCCAACATGGTGGCGGTCTGCTACGATTTCGCCGGCAACGAGGTCTGGCGAAAGTCGCCGGGCAAACTGCTGTCCACGCACGGATTTTGCACTTCTCCGGTCCTTTATAAAGACCTTGTTATCCTCAACGGCGATCAGGACGCCGTGGCCTACATCGTGGCCCTGGACAAGAACACCGGCGCCGAGCGCTGGCGGGCCGACCGGCCCAACCGCACGCGCTCCTACTGCACTCCCATCCTCATTCATTCCGCCAAGCACCCCGACGTGACGCAGCTGGTGCTGAGCGGCAGCAAGTGCGTCACCGGCTACAACGCCGACGACGGCAAGCTGCGCTGGATCGTCAAGGGGCCGACCGAGCAATACGTCGCCAGTCTGGTCTTTCTCGACGACACGCTGTTTCTGACCTGCGGCTTCCCGCAGCGCCACCTGATGGGCATCGACCCCGACGGCGAGGGCGACATCACCAACACGCCGTTCGTCCGCTGGCACATCGGCAACGAGGAGAACGGCGAGAAGGGCGCCTCCTACGTGCCGTCGCCGATCGCCTGCGACGACGCCTTTTTCGTCGTTTCCGACGTGGGTTATCTGAGCTGCGTGGACGCGCATTCCGGACAACGGTTGTGGATGAAGAAGCTCGGCAGACACCACAGTGCGTCGCCGGTGCTGGTGGACGGCAAGATGTACTTCCTGGACGACGACGGGACCACGTGGGTTCTAAAGGCTAGCCGCACCTTCGAGGTGTTGCGCAAGAACGCGCTGGGCGAAGAGTGTTATGCGTCGCCGGCCGTGTCGCACGGCGAACTGTTCATCCGGACGCTCAACAACCTGTACTGCATCGCCGCCGGGAAATAGCCAAGGCGACAAGACCGCCGGCTTGAAGAACGGAACCAAAGTTCGTGCCGAATAAGCTTGCGGGGCGTCCCGCGGCGGGTACGATAACGCGCATCACCCTTTCTCCGGCCTATCCTCGTCCCGGAGGCGCCCGATGCACCTGATCTGCCCGCAGTGCCTGAACGCCATCACCCTGACCGACGCCCGCGCGGCCGGCGACGTCACTTGCCCCGCCTGCGGCTCTGCCTTCCCCGCCGGCCCGGCCGGTTCGACGGGGGCCTTCAACGGCGCGGCCGGCCGCACCGTCGGCCGTTTCGAGGTGCTCGCCGAGATCGGCTCGGGCGGCTTCGGCACGGTCTTCAAGGCTCACGACCCCGAACTGGACCGCGTCGTCGCCTTGAAAATCCCCCGCGCCGGCCGGGCTCCGAGCGGCGAATACCTGGAGCGTTTTCTGCGCGAGGCCCGCAGCGCCGCCCAGCTGCGCCACCCGGCCATCGTCCCCATCCACGAGGTCGGCCAGCACGACGGCGCCCCCTACCTCGTCAGCGAGTTCGTCCAGGGGACGACCTTGGCCGACCTGCTGAGCGCCCGCCGGCCGGGTTTCCGCGACGGGGCCGAACTGATCGCCCGCCTCGCCGACGCCTTGCAATATGCCCACGAACGCGGCGTGGTCCACCGCGACGTCAAGCCGTCCAACGTGCTGCTGGCCGAGGACGGGACGGCGTTCCTGACCGACTTCGGGTTGGCCAAGCGCGACGCGGCCGAGGCGACCATGACGGTGGAAGGCCAGGTGCTGGGGACGCCGGCCTACATGCCTCCGGAGCAGGCGCGCGGCGAGGGCCACCGGGCGGACGGCCGGGCCGACGTGTACAGCCTGGGCGTGATGGTGTATCAGCTTCTGACGGGCGAACTGCCGTTCCGGGGCAACACGCGGATGCTGTTGCATCAGGTCCTGCACGACGAGCCGCGGCCGCCGCGCAAGCTCAACGACCAGATACCACGCGATTTAGAGACGGTATGTCTCAAGGCGATGGCCAAGGAGCCGGAGCGGCGCTACCAGAAGGCAGGTGAGTTGGCGGAGGACTTGAGGCGGTTTTTGCGCGGCGAGCCGGTGCGGGCGCGGCCTGTGGGCCGGCTGGAACGGGCGCTGCGGTGGACGCGGCGTCGCCCGGTGGCGGCCGCGCTCCTGGCGGTCAGCGCGCTGGCGGCCCTGGCGCTGGTGGGGTTGGCAGTAGGCCTGTTCTACCACGCCCACCTGAGCACGGCGTACGGGTCGGAGAGGGCAGCCCACGCGCAAGCCGAGAAGGCGCGGCAGGCCGAGGAAGTGCAGCGCAACGAAGCCGAGAAGGCGCGCGACGTGGCTCAGACCGCGCTCACCGAGCGCGACGCGGCACTGGAGCGCGCCGATCGCGTCGGCTATTTTCACGGCATCTTCCTGGCCGATGTGGCGCTGAAGGACAACCACCTGATGCTAGCCCGCCAGCGTTTGAAGGAGTGCAAGGAGGAGCTGCGCAACTGGGAATGGCGTTATCTGGACGCCCAGTGCCGCACGGAACTCTTTTCCCTCCCCTCCCATGGGGGCCGGCCAAGGTTCAGCCCGGACGGCTCGCGCCTCGTGGCCGATACGAGGGTGCTCACTGATGGCACGGTGCGAGTGTATGACGTACGAACCGGTCAGCAGTCTCTTGCCCTCAAGGGACCGGCCGCGCTCCACGACCCCGTGTTCAGCCCGGACGGCTTGCTCATCGCGGTACGGGAACGGGGTAATAACGGCGTGGTGCGGGTGTATGACAGTCAGACGGGTAAGGAATCCTTCACCATCGAAGTGAAAGGGTCGGCCCCGCAGGTCCAAGTGGCCTTCAGCCCGGACGGGTCCCGCATCGCCGTTAGGCCGCAGGTTTCCGGACACGGGGAGCAGATTCGCGTGTACGATGCGCACACTGGTCAGGAGGCCTTCGCCCTCGCCCCGGACGTATTCAGAGCCGTCTTCAGCCCTGACGGCGCGCGCATCCTCGCTCACAGCTACAGCCGCGAGGCCGTTGTGGCGCGGGTGTATGACAGTCAGACGGGTAAGGAATCCTTCACCATCGAAGTGAAAGGGTCGGCCCCGCAGGTCCAAGTGGCCTTCAGCCCGGATGGATCCCGTATTGCGGCGTCGGGTGCGGACGGCGTGGTGCGGGTATTCGACGCGCGGACGGGTCAGGAACAGGAAGCCTTCGCCTTCAAGGCACCGAATCAAGGGTCTTTCTCCGCAATGAAATGGGAGTTCACTCCGGACGGCGAGCACATCGCCTTTACGCCTTGGCCCCAGGGCGGCATGTGGCGGATCTATGACGTGCGGACGGGTCAGCAGGCCTTCGCCCTGAAAGCGCGCGGCCTGGTGTTTAGTCCGGACGGTTCCCGCATCGCGGCCGAGAGCGATGGCAAGGACGGTGTGCTGCGCGTGTACGACGGTCGTACGGGTCAGGACGTCTTCACTATCAAAGGGTGGTCCTATCCTTTCAGTGGCGCGGTCTTCAGCCCGGACGGCGCTCGCGTTGCGGCGTCGGGCGCGGACGGCGTGGTGCGGGCATTCGACGCGCGGACGGGTCAGGAGGCCTTCGCCCTTAAGGCGCCGGCCGCGCTCGGCTCCCCCGTTTTCAGCCCGGACGGCGCGCGAATCGCTGCCTTTGGCAGTGACCACATGACGCGTGTGTATGACGCACGGACGGATCAGCAGACCCTTGGTGGTGTCCCACACCGGGAGCATGACCGCGTGGCGCGAGTGTATGACGCGCGGACGGATCAGCAGGGAGGCCTTTCGTTCAAGGTGTTGGGATACCCAGTGCTTAGCCCGGACGGCAGGCGCGTCGTGGTTGCCGGCTCCGACGGGAAGGTGTATCGGAAGGTGTATCTGTACGATTTGCGGACGGGTCAGGAGGTTCTCGCCGTCGAGGGATCGACTGGGGGCGCCATGCCCGCCGTGCAGGTCAGCCCGGACGGAACGCGAATCGCCGTCGGTTTTGAGGCCTTTTCTCTCGGCTTTCCCTCGCGCGGGGACGGGAAGGTGCGGCTTTATGACAGTCGGACAGGTCAGGAGGCCCTTGCCCTCAAAGGGCCAGCCCGCCTGTGCTGCCCGGAGTTCAGCCCGGACGGAGAACGCGTCGCGGCGTGGTGCGAGGATGGTACGATCCGGGTGTACAACGCGCGGACGGCTGAGGAGGCGTTCGCCTTCTCAGGGAATCTCGGCAAGCCCGCAGGGCTTCCCGCAGGGAGGTTTCTCGGCATGCCCGCGTTCAGCCCGGACGGCGCGGATCGCCGCCGAAGTCTTCAAAGACTATGGGAGCGAGGTTCAGGTGCGTGACGCGCGGACAGGTCAGGAAGCATTCACCCTCGCGGACGCCGTCGGGGTGACCGACCCGATGTTCAGCCCCGACAGCGCGAGCCTCGCGGTCTGGGTCGGCGGCGTGGTGCGGTTGTACGACGCGCGGACGGGTCAGCAGACCCTCGAATTTAAGGCGCCGGGCCCGCTGGGCAAAGCAGCCTTCAGCCCGGACGCGGCACGCATCGCCGTCCTGGGCGGCGGGGACGGGGCAATGCGGGTGTATGACACGCGGACGGGTCAGGAGATGTTCGCCATTCCACTCGAGATACCCATTCAGTCCGACGCTCCAGTATACAGTCCGGACGGAACGCGCATCGCGGTGGGCGGCCATTCGATGCAAGGCGGTCTGCACGGCGGCGGCGCTCTGTCGAGCCGGTCGGTGCGGGTGTACGACGCCCGGACGGGCGAAGAAGTTTTGGCCCTAGGGGGGCCGGGCGAGTACATGAGACCTGTGTTCACCCCGGATGGCTCGCGTATCGTGGCTATCGGCGGCGAGAACATTGATAAATTTAATTATGTGGTACGCGTGTGGACCGCGCCGAAAGACACGGACGCCTGGCAAGCCGAACGGCTTACGGCCGTGGCGGACGGGCTGGCGGCTTGGCACCGGGCGAGCGCCGATGAGTCCGAGGTCGCGCGCGAATGGTACGCGGCGGCTTTTCACCTCGACTGGCTTATCCAGACCGAGCCGGCCGATGGGCTCCTTCATTTTCGCCGGGGCCTGGCGCTCGAGTTCCTCGGCAAGACTGCGGAGGCCGACAAGGAATTTGAAAAGGCGCGGACTCTGAAAGCCGACCGTGCCGAGTTGATGCGGGCAGGCGACGCCCACGCCGAGTCGGCCCGCTGGGACATTGCGGCGAAGTACTACGGTTGGGCCGCGGAGGCTCCCGACGCCCCCGCGGCCGTTTGTCGCCGGCACGCCCTGCTCCAGCTGGCGCTCGACGACTGTACCGGATACTCGAAGGCGTGTTCCGTCATCGTGAAGCGCTTTGGCCAAAGTCCTAGTCCAGGGGATGCGGACGACGCCGCCTGGACTTGCGCCCTCGGTCCCGCCGCCTTGCCCGATCTCCGGCCGGCCGTGGAGGCCTCGCGTCTGGCGGTTCGGGCCAGACCCAAGGACGCCAACATGCGCAACACTCTGGGGGCCGTTCTGTACCGAGCGGGAGAGGACGTGGAGGCCGTCAAGGAATTGAACGAATCGATCCGGCTGAACGGGGCGGGGGGATCGCCGGTGGATTTCCTCTTCCTGGCGATGGCCTGTCAGCGGCTTGGCAAGCCCGACGAAGCCGCGAGCTGGCTTGAGAGGGCCGAGCAGGCCAAGGGGAAGCAGGCTCCCGCAGTCTTTTGGGTGGAGCGGCAGGAATGGGAATTGTTACACCGCGAGGACGCGACTCTGGTGAAGAACTCTAAGCGTGACCCGAAGCAATAACCCGGACAGTTCAACCGTTTCGACCCCAACATCACCGTCCCGAAGACGGACGCCGTCGGCGTCCCGCACGCGCTCGCCGCCGCCGCCATACTCCACATCGCTCTCTGGGAGCCGGAGGTCCCGCCGAACACCGGCAACGTCGGCCGCCTCTGCGCCGCCACAGGTGCCGTGCCGCGCCTCATCGGCCGACTCGGCTTCCGCCTCGACGATCGTTGATTGCGGCGCGCCTGTCATCGAGTGTTGCGATATCACTCCAAATTATCCGAATAATACGGCGAACTGCCGTCCGTGCGCTTGTTCGGCGAATGGCCGAAAGACTCCCTCTTATGACATTGTTCCATCCCGGCCCCTCCTTTCCGACTCGAAGCGGGGCTTCCGTTGCGATACAATCCGCACATGGCCAAAGCACACGCCAAAGCCCCGGCCCCGGAGCGCTGGTATCGCGGCAATGAAGTTCCGCTCTCCGCCATTCGTCGGTTCGCACGGCAGGTCGCCGAGCGCTTCGGGCCGGACAAAATCATCCTGTTCGGCTCCCAGGCCTACGGCGCGCCGCATCTCGACAGCGACGTGGACATTCTGGTCGTCATGCCGGCGCGGAATGAAATCGACCAGGCCGCCCGAATACGCTGGGCGATTCCTCGTCGTTTCGCCATGGATTTGATCGTGCGCCGGCCGGACGACTTGCGCCGCCGGCTCGAAGAGGGCGATTGGTTCTTGCGGGAGATCGTAGCGAACGGCAAGGTCCTTTATGAAAAGACTGACGGGGCAGTGGGTGCGCAAGGCGGAAGGCGATTGGATCATAGCCCGCGACGCCGCCCGAAGCCGTCAGCCCGTTAAGGACGCGATCTGTTTCCACTGCCAGCAGTCCGCGGAGAAATATCTCAAAGCCCTCCTCCAAGAGCTGGGGCATCCGGTCGGCCGGACGCACGACCTGGAAGCCCTGTACATCGACCTTCTTCCGCACCATGCCGGCTTACGGGGCCTCCGACGTGGCTTATCCTTCCTGACCGACTACGCGGTGGAACCGCGCTATCCCGGCAAAAACGCCACAAAGCGCCAAATGACGGCCGCCCTGCGTTGGGCCGAGCGCGTCCGCGAAACGTGCCGGAGCTTGCTCCGCATCCACACGGGCCGGAACAGGTCTCCTTAAAGGCCGTAAGTCGGCGCCGGGTCCGTAGGGAGAGGGTTCGCCATGCTGCACATCGCCCTCTGGGAGCCGGAGGTCCGGCCGAACACCGGCAACGTCGTCCGTCTCTGCGTCGCCACGGGCGCCTGTTCCAGTTTTTACCCCACGCCCCGCGCCCGGTCGGCCAAACGCCGCCGCGCCGTCGTCATTCCCTCCGCCCAACGCCGGTGAGCCTCGGCCTCCTGATGCAACACGGCGTCGGCGTCGCGCGCGTCCTGTTCCGCCCGTTCCAGCCGCGCCTGCATCTGGGCGAGGCGGTCGTCGAGCACCTGCAACGGCGTCGGCGCCGGGGGGCCGGCGTCCGCCGTCGCCGCCGGCGGTTCTTCCGCCAGCGCCAGCCGGCGGCCCACTGAGCTTTCGATCTCGTCCAAAACCCGCATCCACGCCGTAATCGGCCTGTCCTGTGCCGTCATGCCCCGGCCCTCCGTCTTCCACGTCTTCACGCCGTCCGCGGCCGCATCCTACCGACCCCGCCGCGAATTTTGCAGACCGATCCGCCGAGGGCGCCCCTCTCGAATTTGGACCTGGCCCGTCGCCCCTCGTTCGCCCCTCGTTCCCAAGCTCCGCTTGGGAACGAGGGGACGCGGGGCAATGCTCCGCCCCAAAATCGAGAGGGGCGCCCTCCGCCGAAAAACCTCGCAATTCTGGCCTTCCCCCCGGCGGTCCCGGATGCTATAGGGCGGTTTTGGAAACAGACCGTGGACGCCCGTCGTCCGCATCCGCCCGTCTCGCCGGTACGGAGGGAGCCGTGTACGTCTCTTGTTCCACTCTGTGCTTCGCCCGTCATTCGTTCGAGGACGCCCTGGGCGCCATCGCCGAATTGCAGTTCAGCAAGTTCGAGGCCGCCGTCCACGAGCGCGGCCCGCACCTGCGGCCGTCCGAGGTGGCTGACGACGTGACCGCGGCCGCCGCCCGGCTGCGCTTCGGCCCCGGCCTGGCGCCGGCCGCCTTCTCCGTCGAGATCGAAGCCGACGGTGACGAGGAATACCACCGCCAATTCAAGGCCGTCTGCCGCCTGGCGCGGCTCACAGCCGTCCCGCTGCTCACCCTGTCGGCCGCGCCCGCCGACGGCCCCCTCGACGCCGAGGTCCAGCGGCTGAGCCGGCTGAACACCCTCGCCGGCAAGGAAGGCGTGCAACTCAGCGTGGCCACGCGCATCGGCACTTTGACCGAAGACCCCGAAACGGCCGCGACTCTCTGCCGGCGCGTCCCCGGCCTGGGGCTGACCCTCGACCCCAGCCACTACATCGCCGGGCCGCATCATGCCAAGGGCTACGATGACGTTTTCCCGTTCGTGCGTCACGTCCAGCTGCGCGACACCGGCCGCGGCGCCAACCAGTTCCAGGTGCGCGTCGGCCAGGGGGAAGTGGAGTACGGGCGCATCGTATCGCAGCTGGCCCGGTGCAATTACGACCGTCTGCTGTCCGTGGACATCCGCGACGTGCCGGACGCGCCGTTCACCATGCGGCCGGAAGTGCGCAAGCTCAAATACCTGCTCGAAAGCCTCGTCTGATTCTTGTTCCGATTGCGGTCGGCCGGAATCGGCGCGGTTATCCGCGACGCGCCAGCGGAGCGCTTGCTCCCGAAGCGCTCCGCTGGCGCGTCGCGGCTAACCGGACAATCTCATCTGGACCATGAATGAGCGGCCGCGTCACGTCAAAGAGCGTTGGTAGATGGGAAAACTCCCCTGACGACGAAAGTATTGCTTGTAGAAGCGCAGCAGGAGCGGCGCGTCCGAGGCGACCTGGGCGGCGAACGTGGCCGTGTCGGTCTCCTGGAGCCGCCGCGCGGCGTGGCCGAGCAGGTCGAGGCCGATCACCTGGAAATCGCGGCCCTCGGCGGCGACGAAACTGAACAGGCCGTTGACGCGCTTGGTCTGCATGTTCTCCGCGCCGACGGCGCCGAGGCGGAAACAGGGCATGGCCGCGTCGATCTGCTTCGGGTCGGCATAGGCGCTATTCTCCACCAGAACGCCCATGCCGATCGGCGCCCCGTCCGCCCGGCTCCGCAGCACGGAGACCGACTCCGGCGGGAAATAGGGGTTTTCCAGCAAGCACCGCTCCAACTCGGCGGCGTCGCGCACCCGAAATAACTTCGGCGCCAGGGCGTACACGGCCGGCGCGTCGGCGGCGGTCAGCGGGCCGACGGCGACGGCCGGGCGCGCCGACGGCGTTGGCATGTCTGTCAACTCCATCACGAAGTTCATTATTTCGCGCGCCAGCGGGAAGCCGTGGGCGAGGAAAAATTCGCACTGGGCCGGCCAATCGGCGCGGTAGGCGGCGAAGGCGGTGGACAGGCCGCGCGCCCGCATGGCCGCGAGGACGGCGTCGAACAGCGGCTCCGCCCACTGTTCCCGGCCCTTGCGGCACCACGGAAAGCTGACGCGGCCGTTCAGATGAAAGGACGCGTAGCCGACGGGACGACCGCCTTCCACGGCGAAAAAGCGTGTGGTGGGGTCGAAGTCCGGCCCGCGGAAACGGCGGCGCAGTTCGTCCAGGGTGGCGGCCTTGAACTTGGGAAGGTCGGCGGCCGCCTCGTTATAGATGCTCACCTGGGCCGCATCGTCGCCGGCGGTGAACGTTCGGATGGTCATGGCGCCTCTGCGTTCTCGGGCGGGCTTTGGGGGGATGAGGCCGTGGCGGGGAAAGGCGAGTTCCGTCCTCTTCGGTAAAGGGTATGCCTTCCCCCGCCGTCTCGCAAGCCCCGCGCCCCGTGAACCCGCCCGGCGGTCGGCGGTTGTTCGGGAAGCGGACGCGGCCCCCTGCTACAATAGGAGGGGCATTCCGCCCCGCGGATCGGGAGGTTCACCCATGAGACCAGTCGTGGCGTTGCTGGCCGGCCTGACGTTCCTCGCCCCCGCCCCGGCCGGCGAACCGACCGCGGCCGAGCGCGGCAGGGCTGATCTGCTCGGAAAGGCCTACAACCCGCCGACCATCCCGCTGTCCGCCTATGAAAACGCCTGGAAGCAATGGGGCCTGAAGGGGAAGCCGGCGCCGGCCGACTACGACCGTCTCTTCCGCGAGCGCTACGGCCTGCACGCCGCCCCCTACCCCAACGGCCGCTTCCCGATGGGCCTGCGCTGGCCGATTTCCCGTTCAGCTTCGGCCAACGCAAGGGCGTCGCCCAGGACTGCCTCATCTGTCACGGCGGTTCCGTCGCCGGCCGGTCCTACGTCGGCCTCGGCAACACCGACCTGGATTACCAGGCCTTCGCGGAAGAGATGGACGCCGCCGGCCGGTCGCACCAAACGCCGTTCACATTCTGCAACGTGCGCGGCACCGTCGAGGCCGGGTGCATGGCCGTCTTCCTGCTCGGCTACCGAGAGCCGGACCTGACGCTGCGCACGCGCCGCCTCGACCTGGAACTGCACGACGACATGTGCGAGGACACGCCGGCCTGGTGGCTGCTCAAGAAGAAAAAAACCATGTACTACGACGGCGGCGGCGATCAGCGTTCGGTGCGCTCGCTGATGCAGTTCATGATGAGTCCGCTGAACTTCCCCGGCGCCTTCTCGAAGGCGGAAGCGGATTTCAAAGACATCCGCGCGTTTCTATTGAGCATTCAGCCGCCCAAGTATCCCCTGCCGATCGACGCCCCGCTCGCGGAAAAGGGCGAAGTGCTGTTCGGGGCCAACTGCGCCCGCTGCCACGGGACTTATGGCGAACACTGGACCTACCCCAACAAGGTCATCCCGATCGACAAGATCGGCACCGACCGCAAGCGCTTCGACGGCCTCTCGAAAAAGTTCGGCGAGTATTACAACAAGAGCTGGTTCGCCGAGGAGTACAAGGCGGCGCCGGCCGTGGGCTACCAGGCGCCGCCGCTCGACGGCCTCTGGGCCACGGCCCCGTACCTCCACAACGGCTCCGCCCCCACGGTTTACGACGTTTTGAACTCCAAAACGAGGCCGAAAATCTTCACCCGCTCCTATCGAACCGGCCTCGACGCCTACGACCCGGTGAAGCTGGGCTGGAAGGTGGAGGTGCTGGATCGGCCGCCCGACCCGGTTCGGACGCCGCCGATCGAGCGGCGGAAAGTGTACGACACGACCAAGCCGGGCCGCGGCAACGGCGGCCACACCTACGGCGACGACCTCAGCGACGCCGAGCGCCGGGCGGTGATCGAGTATTTGAAAACGCTGTGACCGCGGGCCGAAGTTCGCTAGGATAACGGGAGGCGTCCGGTTTCCCGAAGGAGACGAACCATGCCGTTGACGGTAGATCGGGTCGGGGATGTGGCGGTGGTGGCGGTGAACCTCGACGAGTTCGACGCCAGCAACGCCGACGACTTCAAACAGGAAGTCGCCCCGGTGCTGCAAACGTGTTCGCGCGTGGTGCTGGACCTGGGCCGGGTGCATTTCGTGGACAGCAGCGGCTGCGGCGCCATCCTGTCGTGCCTGAAACACGCCACGTCGGGCGGCGGCGACCTCAAGCTCTGCCGCGTGTCCCGCCCGGTGCGCACGACGTTCGAGTTGATTCGCCTGCATCGGATCTGTGAAATCTTCGACACGCGCGAGGAGGCCGTGCGGGCGTTCCAGGGCGGCCCGGCGAAGAACTAACCCAACCGGATGCCTCATGGCCGTCCTGCGAGAGTTGACCGGCGGCGCCGAACACCCGCTGCGCGGCAAAGTCACCCTCATCGGCCGCGACCCCGGCTGCGACGTCGTGGTCCGCACCGACCTGACCTCGTCGCGGCACGCCATCATCGTCCTGAGCGGCGGCGTTTACTCCATTGAGGACCTCGAAAGCGTCAATGGCGTGCGCGTCAACGGCGCCCGCATCCACCAGCGCACGCCCTTGCGTCCCGGCGACCTCATTGAAATCGCCGGCCTGTCGGCCCTGTTTCACATGGCCGGTTCGGCGGCCTCCGGCGCCGGCGGCGTTACGACCGTGGCCATGTCCGGCCCCGGTCGCCTGGAAGTGAAGCCGGAGGCAAAGCTGCGGGCGGTCCTGGAAATCTCCCGCCATCTCAGCACGGCCCTCGACCTCAAGGACGTGCTGCCGAAGATCCTCGAATGTCTTTTCGCCGTCTTCCCCCAGGCGGATCGCGGCTTCATCCTGCTGCAAGACCCCAACACCGGCCAGATGGCGCCCAGGGCCGTCCGCAAGCGCCACGAGCCGGACGCCGACACCCCGGCCATCAGCCGCGGCATCATCAACCAGGTGCTGTCCACCAAACAGGCCGTCCTGAGCGCCGACGCCGAGTCGGACGTGCGTTTCGACCCCAACCAGAGCATCCGTCGATTGCACATCCGTTCGATCATGTGCGCCCCGATGCTCGATCCGTCGGGGACCGTCCTCGGCGTGATCCAGCTGGACGCGGTGGAGCTGCGTTCGCCGTTCCGTGAAGAGGACCTGGAGGTGCTGGCCAGCGCCACGACGCAGGCGGCGCACGCGGTCGAGTTGGCCCGGCTGCACCAGGAGCGCCGCGACCTGGAGGCCGCCACGCGGATCCAGAAGAGTTTCCTCCCGGCGTCGCGGCCGAACGTCCCGCAGCTGCGGTTTTTCGACTACTACGCGGCGGCCCGTCTCATCGGCGGCGATTATTACGACTACATCCCGCTTCCCGGCGACCGGCTGGCGGTGGCCCTGGGCGACGTGTCGGGCAAGGGCGTATCGGCGGCGCTGCTGATGGCCCAGCTGTCGGCCGCGGTGCGGTTCTCCCTGGCGGCCGAGCCGGACGCGCCGACGGCCATGCGCCGCCTCAACGCCCTGCTGATGCAGGGGGGCCGCGACGACCGCTTCGTCACGTTCGTTGCGGTTATTTTCGATCTCAAAACGTATCAGGCGACGCTGGTGAACGCCGGCCACATGCCGCCGTTGCTTCGGCGGCCGGGCCGGCCGGGCGTGGAGGAAGTCGGCGACGCGGTCGTGGGTCTGCCGCTCGGCGTGAGGGACCTACCCTACGAGGAAATGACCTTCGCGCTGAGAGCCGGGCGACCTGCTGCTGCTCTACACCGACGGCGTGACCGAGGCCCGGAACCCCGGCGGCGATTTCTACGGGTTGGATCGGCTGCGCGCCGCGATGGCCGGCGGCCCGAAAGACGTGGAGGCGCTGGGCAAGGCGGTGCTGGCGGACGTGCGCCGGTTCGCGGCGGATCGGCCGCCGAACGACGACCTGACGATGGTTTGTATCGGCCGCGACGGTTGAGGCCGTATCTTCGATCGGAGCCGGAAGCATAAGCGACCGTCGCTTACCGTCGCTTGCGCTTCCGGCTCCGGGTATTGTCCAACAGTCCTCACGGGGCGTAATACTGCGTCACGCTGACGCGGGGGCGTCCGAAAAGCCCGTAGCGCGTCGTCACCGTCGCCGCCGGGTAGGCCACGGGCGCGGCGTAATAGGACACGGCCGGCGCGGCGTAATAGGACACGGCCGGCGCGGCGTAGTAAGACACGGCCGGCGCGGCGTAGTAGGACACGGCCGGCGGCGTGTAATAAGACACCGCGGGCGCGGCGTAGTAAGACACGGCCGGCGGCGTGTAGTAGGACACAGCGGGCGCGGCATAGTAGGCGACGGCCGGCGGCGCGTAGTAGGCTGCTGTCGGGACGGCCTCGCAGACGTGGGGCGGCGGCACGAACACGACCTGGGCCGCGCTTCGGCCGGCGGCCGTGAGCACGGCCGCCAGGGCGAGCGGCAGGACCAGTCCTCGAACGAAGCGAAACATCGATCGACCTCCTGTTGCGGGAACCGGCGCTGGGTGTACGTCTTATTACTAGCACCAAACGGTTTTTCGGGCCGTAACGCTTAACTTCCAGTCCTTACGGACTACAATTCTCCCTGCCTGGGTTGCAGGGAGGATTCCTCATGCTCACCATGGACGGCACTTGCGCCTCTTGGCTCGCCCAAGCGCAGATCGCCGAACAGCGACTCACGGCCGGGCAACGCGGCTTGCTCCAGGCGGCCTTTGCCTTCCGGCGACGCTGCGGCGACGATTACTACTCCAGCCGGTTGCTCAGCCATTTCCTCCTGCACTGCGATTCCGGACTCAAAGTCGCTCAGATCGCTCGATTGGTCGGCGTCAGCCGGCCCACGGCCTCGCACCAACAAGGGGTGTCTTCCAAGGAGGCGATCCAGGCCGCCCACCACCGCCTGGCCGGCCGGCCGCATGGCAAACTGCTGCCGCGTTACGCCGGCCCCATCGCCGAGTTCATGCTGACTCACGCCGACGCCACGCGCTACGACGTGTTGGCCTTCATCCAACGCACCTGGGGCGTCCACGTGTCCACGGTGGCCTTGCACCACTTCTGCAAGAAGTTCGGCCTCGATCGGGCGACGCGGGCCGCGGCCGCGGCCCCCGAGCCGGCCGTGCAGCCTGCGGTCGCGCCGGCCGCGCCCGGCGGCGTGCCACCGCGCCAACCCGTGCCCCTGCCGCCGCCCCCTTTTTCGTCACCAAGACCCAGCACGCCGGCGCGTTCCTGTTGATGCCCGAAGCCCTGGACTGGTTGGCCACGGCCCAGGACTGCTTCACCGACGATTACGGTTCCTTGCGTCCGGGCCTGTTGACCAGCGTCTTCTCCTTGGTGACCGGCCTGGAGCGAGTTTTTCACCTGGACGAGATGGCCGACGCCGGCTTCGCCCGGTTGTGCGGCGGCCGCCGCTGCCCGTCGCGCCACACCGTCGGCGGTTGGCGGCGTCACCTGGCCTGGTATGAGGTCGATGCCTTCTGCCGCCGGACCTGCCCGTGGCACTTGCTCCGCAACGCCGACGCCATGGTCAGCTTCGACGAGCACACCATCCCACGCTGGACCAAGAAGTTTCGCATCGGCAAGGGCTACGTCACCACCCGCAACAAGTACATGCGCTGCGAGAAGCTGTTCACCGGCTTCGACCTGACGAGCGGCCGCTTCCTGGCGGTGCGCGGCACGCCGGGCGATGTGGGTTTGCAAGAGCTGGCGGCGCCGCTGGTCCGACAGGTCTTGAAGCACGGCCGGCCGCGCACGCTCCACGCGCTGTTCGACGCCGGGGCGGCCAAGTCGGACGCGGGCGTGCGGACCTTGTGGGATCTGGTCGAGAGCCAGCGGCGCCTGGACGTCACGCTGCGCGCCTGCCGCTACCCGCACCGAATGCGGGCCTGGAAGCAATTGCCCGGCGGCTTGTTCGTATCCGTCGAGGAACCGGGCGTGTGCGTCGGCGCCCCGCCCAAGGAAGTCCGCCTGGCCGAGACGCAAACGGTACTCAAGGGCGAGACCGCGGAGCAGGCGGTGCGCACCATCATCTGCCGGGAGGTCCGACCCGGTCCCAAAAAGGACCGCTGGCATCCGCTGTACACGACCTGCGCCGGCGACCCGGAAGACGTGCTGACCATCTTCCGGGCTCGACAAGGGCACGAGCAGGCCCATCGGGTCGAGGTTCACGACCTGTTGGTGGATGCCGTACCGTGCGGCTACGACAAGGAGAGTCCCGACCGGCGGCGGCCGCGCTTTCACCGGGGGCCGTTGCAGATGTTCGGCTGGCTGGTGGCGTTGGTGTACAACGCGGTCGCCGACCTGGGCCGACAGTTGGGCGAGGGCTACGCGGGGGAGCACGTCCGGACCCTGCGGCGACAGTTCTTCAACCGGCCCGGCCAGTTGTACGAGACGCCGGAAGCATTGATCGTGTACCTGGACCCGTTCGCGGGCCAGGAGGCGTTGGCCCCCGCGATGGATAGGATCAATGCGCGGCAACATCGCTTGCCCTGGTTAGACAACCGTCGCTTGGTCCTTTCTCTGACGCCAACCGGCCCATCCCGCGACGGGCCGTAGTGTGTCATTGTTAAGCGTTACGGCCACAAAAACCGTTCGGTGCTAGTCGGTCGGCGGCCGGCGGCCAGGACATTTCGTTCCCGCTCCCGTCTTGCCCCTGGCGTTTCGCGCGGTTGTCGCGTACAACGGAGTCCGGTTGTCTCTACGAATGATCGCCGTGACGTTCGCGGCGCAACCACGTCTTCGGGTGTACGCCATGATCGCCTGCGCCAGCGTGACGAAGCGCGAGATCCGCCTCCATTACGACCTGGCGACGCCGTTCTACCGGCTCCTGTGGGGGCCGCACATCCATCACGGCGTCTGGGACGCGGAGGCGCCGCCGCTCCAGGCGACGCGCCGGCTCATCGACCGCCTGGCCGCCGAGGCGTCGGTGGCGTCGGGCGACGACGTGCTCGACGTGGGCTGCGGCATGGGCGGCAGTTCCATCGAGCTGGCCGTGCGTTACGGCTGCCGCGTCACCGGCCTGACCCTCAGCCCGGTGCAACGGCTGTGGGCGCGCACTTCGGCGGTGTGGCAGGGGGCGGCCGGGCGGACGCGCTTCCTGTGCGGCGACGCCGAGCGGATCGCCTTGCCCGCCGGCCGCTTCGACGTGGTATGGAACGTCGAGTGCAGCGAACATTTCTTCGATAAGCCCGCGTTCTTCCACAGGGCGGCCGGCTGGCTGCGGCCCGGAGGCCGCGTCGCCCTGTGCGCCTGGCTGGCCGGGGACGGTCCCGACGCCGACGGCCTGGCGTCCGCCGTCTGCGAGAATTTTCTGTGTCCCTCCCTCGGCACGGCCGGCGATTATCAGGGGTGGCTGGAAGACGCCGGCCTGAAGGTGCGGGCCTTCGACGACCTGACGGAGCAGGTCTCGCGCACCTGGGAGATCTGCATCGACCGCGTTCGACGCAGCGGCGTCGGCCGGATCGCGCCGCTGTGCGGCCCGTCCATGACGCGCTTTCTCGACCACTTCACGACGCTGCTGAAGGCATACCGCACCGGGGCGATGCGCTACGGGCTGTTCGTCGCGGATAAGCCGACGTGTTGACTCGCATTCCCGGCGTCCTGCTCGCCCTGGCCGCCCACGCCGCCCTGGCCGTGACAGTGTGGTTTCTGTTCCCGTTCCTACAAGGGCTGGGACCGCCGCCCGCCCCCCCTCCCTTCCCTCCCCCCGCGGGTGGGGGAGGGTTAGGGTGGGGGTGGTGGCTTATCGACATCCTGCTTACCCTGCAATTATGTGTGCCGCACAGCCTGTTGCTGGCGCCGCCCGTGCGCGACCGGCTGGAACGCCGGCTGCCGTCGGCGCTGCACGGCTGCCTGTTCTGCCTGACGACGTGCCCGAGTCTGCTGCTGTTGATATGGGCCTGGCGACGGACGCCGATTGTCGTGTGGCAACTGGACGGCTGGGCGCGGTCGGTCGTGTGCGGCGCCTACTTCCTGAGCTGGGGCGCGCTGCTCTACGCCCTGGCCCTGACCGGGTAGCGCTGGCAAACGGGCTGGACGCCGTTTTGGGCGTGGTTCCGCGGCGCCCCGCCTCCGCGCCGGCCCTTCGCGCGGCACGGCGCCTATCGCTGGTTGCGACATCCGGTTTATCTGGCTTTCCTGGGGCAAATCTGGCTGACTCCGACGGCCACGCTCGACCGGGCGCTGATGATGGGATTGCTGACGGTGTACGTCGCGGTCGGCAGCTGGCTGAAGGACCGGCGGCTCGCCTTCTACCTGGGAGACGCCTATCGGACCTATCAGGAGCGGGTGCCGGGGTATCCGCTGGTGGGGTTCGGGCCGCTGGGGCGGGTAACGATCGGTCGCGGGCGCCACGCGCCGACCGAACCGCTTGCGTAGCACCTTCCCGATCAGGAAGCGTCTTGCCGGCGCGACCAGTATTCAAAGAACGCCTCGGGCATCCAGGCGTCGGGAAGCTGGTCCTCGGGAGCGGGCATCTCCTGCCATGCTCCGCCGCAAATCAATCGCCTCACCGTTTCGGAATAGTCCGCGGCGATGGCGGCGCGTTCGGCGTCGCGCCGCGTGCCGCGGAATTTCATGGCCAGTTCGCCGAGACGTTCTTCGTCGTGCGTCATGCGGGGTGGAAAGGACTGCATGACCATCACCCCTAATACGGCCGCGAATCGAGTATAATTAATCCAGACATACGATAACGTCTTCTCCGTGTCGAGCGGCCTCCAGATAGAACGCTCGGAAAGCAGCGAAGTAGTCGGCGATGTAGCCCCACTCCGCCTTGTCCGCTCGGTTGGCCAAAAACTTGTATACCCCGCGCGCCTCCATTTTCGCGGGGCAGTAATGCACTCGTAAGGTCTCCGGCGTCATCGGCTCCAGGACAACCGCAATAAGTTCAACCTCGGTTGAAGCGTTGAACTTCACCGGGACGCCTTGAGGCGCGCGGACGTGTTCCGCAATCTCGCTGCCGCCAAGCACGGCCTTGTCAAGCAAGTCGTCTTCCTCAGACTTCGGATCGCCCCGTCGATTGGCAGACAGCAAGTAATGAAGTTTGTCCCACCAACGACCGAGGTAGCAGTTCCTCTTGCCGAGGCCGGGGTACTGCCCGACCAATTCACAAAGCTCTCGCCAAAGTCTGTCTGCTTCTGGCCATGATCCTGATTTCCGGTGGTAGCCAATCTGGAACCAGATTGGCACGAGGCATAGCATCTCGCCTAATTCCTTGTCCTCACGAGCGCGCTGGATTAGGTTGTGATCGGCAGGGATCGCCTGATAGGACATGTCCAAGCCCATGCGTCGGCTCCACGCCGCGACTCATTTCTTCGGTCCGAGGCACCGTATCAGAAGTGGCGAGCGGCGCGATAAGGATGATAGAGTCGCAGGCTACCCATTCCACCCTCACTCGCCACTCCTGTTAGCCCCACGTCACCAGCCCCGGCTCGAACGGGTTGGCCAGATCGCCGTTGTGCGGCAGCACGCGCACCGCGTAGCCGTGCTGACCGCTGGTGTGGCATGGGATGGCCCCGCTGAACACCCACGTCGAGCCGTCGTGGGCGCCGTTATGCGACATGGGGATCGTCTCCGGCCGCGGGATGTCGCCCAGCGAATCGACCAGGCCGTGGAACAATTGCACTTCCACGTCTTCCGGCTTGAATGCGCCGAGGTCCACGCGCACCTTGACGTTCAAATCGGTGCCGACGTGCATCGGGTCGGCCCCGCTGGCGTCAACGCCCACCACCTTCACCCGCGACCAGCCGCGCGCCAGGTCGCGCCGCCACGCCGCCAGCGCCACCGCGTGCTTCAGGTTGTCGCTCGTCAGCCGCAAGTAGCGCTGCGCCGACGGCAGGTAACATCGCGTCGTGTACTCCGAGACCATCCGGCCGGTGTTGAACACCGGCGCCAGCGTGGTGATCGAGTGCTTCATCATCCGCAGCCAGCCGCGCGGCAGGCCGTCCGACGACCGCGTATAAAACAGGGGGATGATCTCCTGTTCCAGCAGGTCGTACAGCGCCCGGCTCTCCACGTCGTCCTGATAGGTCAGGTCGGTGTACTCCTCGCCGGCGCCGATGGCGAAGCCGTTCTGGCCGTCGTAGCCCTCGCACCACCAGCCGTCGAGGATGCTCAGGTTCAGGGCGCCGTTGCAGGCCGCCTTCATGCCGCTGGTGCCCGACGCCTCCAGCGGCCGACGCGGGTTGTTCAGCCACACGTCCACTCCTTGAAGGAGGTAACGCGCGACGTTGATGTCGTAGTCTTCGATGAAGACGACGCGGCGGCGGAACTCCGGCCGGCGGGCGAACTGCAAGATCTCGGCGATCAGCTCCTTGCCGCCGTGGTCCTTGGGGTGGGCCTTGCCGGCGAACAGCACCTGAACCGGACGCTGCTTGTCGCCGATGATGGCCGTCAGCCGCTCCAGGTTGCGGAACAACAGGGCGCCGCGCTTGTAGGTGGCGAAGCGCCGGGCGAAGCCGATCGTCAGCGCCTCGGGGTCGAGCACCTCCTCGGCCCGGGCGATCTCGGCCGGCGGCGCCCCGCGGTTTTTCAGCTGCTGCCGCAGCCGGGCGCGGGCGAAGCCGACCAGCCGTTCGCGGCGCCGTTCGTGGGTGCGCCACAGTTCGGCGTCGGGGATGCCGTCCACGCGCTTCCAGACGTTGGGCTCGTCGGGCCGGCCGTCCCACTCGACGCCGATGTAGCGGTCGTAAAGCTGGGTCATGTCCGGCGAAACCCAGCTGTGGGTGTGGATGCCGTTGGTGATCGAGGTGATCGGCGCCTCGGAGTCGGGCAGTTCCGGCCAGATGTTCTTCCACATCTTCCGCGAGACGACGCCGTGCAGCGCACTGACGCCGTTGGCGACGTTGGCCAGGCGGAGCGCCAGCACGGTCATGCCGAACGGTTCACTGTGGTCGTTGGGTTTCTGCCGGCCCAGGCCGAGGAACTCGTCGCGGCCGATCTTGAGCTGCGGGAAGATCGGCGAAAAGTAGTGCTCCACCATTTGCGGCGAGAAGACGTCGTTGCCGGCCGGGACCGGCGTGTGCGTGGTGAAGCAGGTGCCGGCGGCCACGGCCTCGCGGGCGGAGGCGAAGTCGATGCCCTTCTCCTCCATCAGGGCGCGGATGCGCTCGATGCCGCAAAAGGCGCTATGGCCCTCGTTCATGTGGCAGACCGTCGGCGGCTTGCCCAGCGCCCGCAGCGTCCGGACGCCTCCGACTCCGAGGATCATTTCCTGGCGGATGCGCATGTCCACGTCGCCGCCGTAGAGGCGGGCCGTGATCATGCGGTCTTCCGGCGTGTTCTGGGGGATGTTGGTGTCGAGCAGGTAGAGCGGCACGCGGCCGACCTGGATGCGCCAGACGCGGAGCTGCACCTCGCGGCCGGGGAACGGCACTCCGACAAACAGGGGCGAGCCGTCGTCGCGGACCTCCGGGATCAGCGGCAGGTTGAAGAAATCGTTCTCCGGGTAGCGCTCCTGCTGCCAGCCGTCCACGGTGAGGTACTGGCGGAAGTAGCCCTCGCGGTACATGAGGCCGACGCCGACGAGCGGCAACCCGAGGTCGCTGGCGCTCTTGAGGTGGTCGCCGCTGAGGACGCCGAGGCCGCCGGAGTAGACCGGCACGCTCTCATGGATGCCGAATTCGGCGCTGAAGTAGGCGATGCGGAAGTCCGGCGGCAGCGCGACCGGGGTGGGCGCAGCGGCGGCCGGCGGCGCCTGGCCGTTGCCGTCGCGGGCGCCGCCAGCGTAGGTCTCCCGATACCAGGTGGCGGCGGCCATGTAGTTGTCGAAGGCTTCTTCCACGCGATCCATGTGGGCGAGGAAGCCGTCGTCGTGCAGCAGTTCTTCCAACCGCGACTGGCTGACGACGCCGAGGAGCTTGACGGGGCTGTGGTCCAGCGCCTCGAAGGCGTCGCCGTCGATGCGGCGGTAGAGGGCCGTGGCCTCGTAGTTCCAGCACCACCACATGTTGTAGGCGAGTTTCTGCAGCGGCTGCAGGCGTTCCGGCAGGTGCGGCAGGACGGTGAAGGTACGAATCGGTCGGCCCATAGGCCCGTGTCTCCGTGAAGCAGGCGCCGCGGCGTGGAGGAGAGGCGGCGACGGGGCAAGTCGCGCGCCCGCCGGCGTCTTGGGTCGGGGGGTCGTCGTTGGTAGGATACCCGGACGGCCCGGATTTTCAATTCCGCTTTCCCAGCTTGCCAGCGGTGGGGGCGGTGTGATAGGTTCGCGGGGCCGTCCGAGACACCAACCCGAAGCGCAAGCGATGGGGAAGGTCTGGAACCTACTCCCTCGCTTGCGCTTCGGGTTGGTGTACGACCGTCGCTCACGCTTCCGGCTCGGACGGCGAGGGGAGGGGAACAACGCAATGCGAACGGTCATCACCGGCGGCGCGGGTTTTATCGGCTCCCACCTCTGTGAACGCTTTCTGTCGCGCGGCCACGAGGTGGTCTGCGTCGATAACTTCATTACCGGCTCGCCGGCCAATATCGAACACCTGCGATCCGACAATCGGTTCACATTCCTCCGGCACGACATGTCGCAGCCGTTGGAGATCGCCGGCCCGGTGGACCACGTTTTGCACTTCGCGTCGCCGGCCAGCCCGGTCGATTACCTCAACTTCCCGATCCAGACGCTCAAGGTCGGTTCGCTCGGCACGCACAACACGCTCGGCCTGGCCAAGGCGAAAAACGCCCGCTTCTTCCTGGCCAGCACCAGCGAAGTGTATGGCGACCCCGAACGCCACCCGCAGCGCGAAGACTACTGGGGCAACGTCAACCCCATCGGCTTTCGCGGCTGCTACGACGAGGCCAAGCGCTTTTCCGAGGCCATTACCATGGCCTACCACCGCGCCCACGGCGTCGATACGCGGATTGTGCGGATCTTCAATACCTACGGCCCGCGGATGCGGCTCGACGACGGCCGCGTGCTGCCGAACTTCATGGGCCAGGCGTTGCGCGGCGAACCGCTGACCGTTTACGGCGACGGCTCGCAGACGCGCAGCTTCTGCTACGTGGACGATCTGGTAGAGGGGATCGAGCGGCTGCTGTTCGCCGACTTCCACGAGCCGGTCAACCTCGGCAACCCCGACGAGGTGACGATCCTGGAGTTCGCCAAGGAGATCGTGGAATTGACCGGCGGCAAGGGCGGCATCGAATACCGGCCGCTGCCGCAGGACGACCCCAGGCTGCGCAAGCCGGACATCGGCCGCGCCCGTCAACTGCTCGGCTGGGAGCCGCGCGTCGGACGCCACGAGGGTTTGCAGCGCACCCTGGCGTATTTCCAGGCGAAAATCGCGGCCGCCCGGTAGCATCTCCGTTTGGGTGCGGCGAGCCCGCAGCGCCAAGCAAGGGCGAGTAAGGGACAGGCGCGCCCTTGCTTGGCGCTGCGGGCTCGCCCGCTTACTTCCAAACGGAGATGCTACCGGCCGGCCGCCCCTCGCGCTGGCGTGCGCGCCGCGTCCGCCGTAGACTATACCTGTACCCCTACAGTCGCCACGCGCCGCACCGACGAGGACCGGAAATGCTCCTGAAGCTGGCCAAGCGAATGTTGTTCGAGACCGACAAGCGCCTTCTCTGGAAGCTGGCGTGGAACATGGGCTTCAAGGGAATGTTGTCGGTCGAGCGTCACAAGCGCCGCCTCAAGCGCGGCGAAGTGTTCCCGCCGTTTCTGTATGTCTCGATCATCAACAGCTGCAACCTGCGCTGCCAGGGTTGCTGGGTGGACGTGGCCGCCAAGCAGGAGACGATCAAGCCGGAGGCGTTTGACAAGCTCGTCCGCGAGGCGAAGGCGATGGGCAACGTCTTCTTCGGCGTCGTCGGCGGCGAACCGTTCATGCACCCGCACCTGATCGACATGCTGGCCGCGCATCCCGACTGCTATTTCCAGGTCTTCACCAACGGCCAGTTCATCACCGACGCCAAGGCGAAGGAGTTGCGCCGACTCGGCAACGTGACGCCGCTCATCAGCGTCGAGGGCAACGAGATCGTCAGCGATGAGCGCCGCGGCCGGGCCGGCGTTTTCAGCAAGACGATGGCCGGGCGTCCAGAACTGCCTGAACAACAAGGTCTTCACCGGCGTCTGCACCAGCCTTTGCCAAACGAACTTTGACGATCTGTTGACGGAGAAATGGCTCGATCGGCTGATCGAGATGGGCGTGTTGTACACATGGTTCCACGTCTACCGGCCGATGGGTCCGGACGCCAACCCGCAGCTTTGCCTGACGCCGGAGCAGCAGTTGCGGGCGCGGCGGTTCGTGGTCGGAGATGCGGGCGAAGAAGCCGATCATCATCGTGGACGCCTACTTCGACGGCGAGGGCCGGGCGCTCTGCCCCGCGGCCACCGGAATCACGACACCACATCAACCCGTGGGGCGACATCGAGCCGTGCCCGATCATCCAGTTCACGAAGGAGTCGATCCATTCGAGCGAGGCCGACCCGCGCTCGCTGCGCGAAAAGTTCTCAATCGGACTTCCTGCGCGACTTCCGCGACGCTGGCCCAATCGACGACGCGCGGCTGCATCGTGCTGGAGCGGCCGGACCTGTTGAAGCAACTGGTCGAGAAGCACGGCGCCCGCGACGCCACCGTTCGCGGCACGGCCCTGGCGGAGCTGGAGGCGATGGAGGTGCGCACGTCGCAGTACAACCCCGGCAACGAGGTCCCCGAAAAGAGCTGGATGTACCGGCTGGCGAAGCGCTACTGGTTCAACGACTTCGGCGTCTACCGCGGCCACGACCACAGCCGGACATCGGCGCCGGCGCTGCTGCGCCGCGAGGAACCGGCCTCGGCGGGAGGCGCGCCATGACCTGGATTCGCATCGTCCCGCCGGCGCAGGCCGACGGCGAATTGAAGAAGGTGTACGAAACTCTTTATGGCATGTATCCGGCGGAGTACCACACCGACAACGAGACGCTGCGGCGGCCGGACGGGAGTTTAGACAGCATCGTCGCGGCGCACAGCCTGCTGCCGGAGGCGATGCTGCACATCTTTTCCGCACACGCGGCCCTGATGAAGCCGGACATGCCGCTGACACGTCGCCAGCAGGAGATGGTGGCGACGGTGGTTTCGGCGCTCAACCGCTGCTTCTACTGAGTGGAGAGTCACGCCGAGTTTTTGGCCCAGGTCAGCCTGGAGCCGGAACTTGCCGTCGCGTTGCGGCGGGACTATCGCGAGGCCGATCTGAACCCGCAGGACCGGGCGATGCTGGATTTTACGGCCAAGCTGACGAAAGAATCCTACAAAACGACTCCGGAAGACCTGGATAAGCTACGGGCGGTGGGCTTCGACGACCGGGCGATCCTGCAAATCACGATGATCGCGGCGTGGTTCAACTACATCAACCGCGTGGCGGACGTGCTGGGGGTGGGGCGGTAGTGTTGCAGCAGCTATATCCCAGGCGCCACAATACTTATGGGCAAGAAGCAGGACCTCCGCGAAGTGGACCTGGCCGCGGCGGAAGCCGGCATGCCTCCGGCGAAGCGGCGGGACTTCGGCCGCTACTTGGAGCGGTGCAAGCGGCAAGGCGACGGCGGCACGAAGAACGACCGTGGCGACTTCACCCACGAAGAACTGCTCGAAAAGGCCCGCTCGTTCATCGAAGAGAGCCGCTGACAACCGCCGGGAGGGCGTGCAATGAGCGTCATTATCGACCTGAAAAGCGAAGTAAAGCAGTCGAGCGACCTGGTCTTCCTGGAGGCGTTGCTCGGCGCGCTGGTCGGCCAACGCTGTCTGAAGGTGGAACTATCCTACGGCGAGGAGTTGATGTTGCACCTGGGGACGCCTGTGCCGTATTCCAGCCCGAAGCTGGCGGACGAAACCAAGGGATCGTGGATTCTTGGCACGCGGGCCTCGTGGTGGACCCTACTTCTCAGCGGGCCGCCCCTGCTGATCGTGACCAGCGGCGAACAGTCCAACGGGCTGACGGGCGGAACGACTCCACAGGCGCTTCCCAAGGAGATTGAGCAGAGAGCCGAGTCGCTCATCGGCTGCACTGTTATCACCGTGAAGCCCGAATGGCCTTTCCCACAGGCGTCGTATAGCGGCGGCGTCGGGCTGGTGCTGGAGTTCGGCAACGGCTCGCGCCTCGCCATCTTTCCGGACGACGGGCCGGACAACGGGACTCCGCTGGCGGATTGGGAGCTGTTCACGCCTTATGACATGTACCTGGTCTGTGGGCCGGGGCCAGTTTGGTCGTACCTGCCGTCGGACCTAGTGGCTCCGGAGAAATGATTGCGGCGTCCGGCCGGCGTGGTTCAATTACATCAATCGGGTGGCGGACGTACTGGGGGTGGGGCGATGACCTGAAGCTCCCGCAGGGCCAGCAATGGTCAGTTCGTCGTCACTTGCTGCGATGCTGCGCCTGTACCCTTTCCAGCATCCCCAGCAGTGGAGCTTGTGCGACCGACTCCAAAAGCGGCTTTATGTCGATCATGCGGCAGTCGCCTGCCATGGCGGCCCTTATCTCCTTAACTGAGAGACTTTTCCCCTTCCGAGTCGTTTTGTTTCGCATGTCGATGGCCATGTCCCGCGGCAGCAGCCATGCATCTGCAATCAGCCCCTCCTCTTGTGGGTCTCTGCTTTTTCGAGAGCCAGGGCATACGAGAACAACAGCCAGGTGTGTCATGCCCAAGTGTTTCCGTCCGCCCCTTTCAAGCCCGACGAGCTTGGTTTCCCTCAAACCAACTACCTCCGCTTTGTAGCTGATCTTCGATTTCACTTCGATTCGAATTTCGTCGTCGGAAACACACGCGGCGTTTTGCCCAAAGCTGATTCCTGCGGCGCTCAGCACGTTAACGAACTCGGAGTTGGCTACCTTGACGTCGTAGCCGACCTGTTCATCGCCCATCTTGGTCCCCCGGAACGCCTGGGCGACGAGGATCTCTCCATATTGCTCCACATTCAATCTGAAACATCGAAAGTAGTCGCGGTGGGAAAAATCCGGCATGGAATCGCTCCACCGGCTGACTGCGGCACGGCCGCAGCCGCAGTCGGCTTGTTGTTTTGGCGCCCTCGGAGTACATCGACCGGATAGGAGGTCATCCAGATGTCGATCTGCTGGAAGCGCGCCTTAAGGCGCTCCTTGTATTCCAGGAAAAACTGACGAGTCTCGGGCAAGTCGGGCACGTCCAGGAAGACGCGGGTGAGATCGTCGCGGTAAGCCTGCCCCTCATGCTCCCACATTCCGCGGATGGTCTGCGTATCGCAGGAGACGCCGCCGAAGCGCTGTCTCAGTTCCAGCACCGTTTCGACGCTCAGGTCCTCGGGGACCGGCTGACCGTCATTGAACCGGACTGGGAGCAGGATCTCGTAGCGCCGCCGGGATGAGGCGTTCATAAGTGGCCGGGCCCTCCACGGTGAAACGGATTCCTTCGGCGGCCAACCCCGGCAGAGCCGCGTTCGGAACGAGCGTTTCGCCGTTCGACCAGGTTTTGAACGAGCAACGGCCGATCAGCCAGCCGAGGGCACGGCGCTCGGACGCGGCGTCAGGGAATCGAATGATAATCATAGCGTGATTCTACGCGGCATGGGGCGCTATCACAAGCGATTCTCTCGTTCCCGAACTCCTGTTTGGGAACGAGAGGCAACGAGAGGCGAGGCCCGCCGGTCAAAACCACCTTGCCTTGTCCACCACATTCCGCGGCGGTTCCGTGCGCACGAACCGGCTAACCTTATCGGAGTGAAAATGGGGACAACCGTGTCCCCGTCTTCGGTCATTTCACGGCCTTGGCGGCCTCGATCAGGTCGGCGGCGGAGTGGCGTTGCTTGAAGCCTTCCTTGAATAGCTTGGCCCGGACCACGCCGCCCTTGTCGATGACGAACGTGCCGGGGTAGGGAATGCCTACGGCTCGTCCCCCCGCTTCCTTGTTGAGAATCCCATACGCTTCGATGGTCTTACTCTTGGCGTCGGAAAGGAGAGGGAACTGGATGCCCTTGGCGCCGGCGAAGTCGGCCAGCGCCTTCGGGTCGTCGTAGCTGACGGCGACAATCTGGAGTCCAGCCGTTTCGATCTCCTTCTTGTCCGCTTGCAGTTGAACCAACTGCTTTTTGCAGTAAGGTCACCAGTTCGCCGAGCGGAAGAAGACCAGCGCCACGGGGCCGTTCTTGAGGAACTCGCCCAGCGAGCGCCGCTTGCCGGCCTGGTCCGTGAGGGTGAATTCCGGGGCCTTCTCGCCGACCTTGATCCCGGTGTGTTCCGGCGGGGCGTCGTCCGCACGTCCGGGCGCCGCCAGGGCGAGCGCGCCAGCGCCGCCGCGTACAAAGCCGTTCGCCGCATCACGTCTCCTTTGCATCGCTCGTAGCGGGCGTGGGGTCGATGCTACCGGAAACCCCAGGGGTCGGCCAGCCCTCGATGGCGCGGCCCAAGCCGCTGACCGTCAAAACCACTTCGCCTTGTCCACCACATTCACCAGCGGCTCCCCCCGCACGAACCGCCCCACATTGTCCAGCAGCACCGCCAGATGCCGCCCCGCGATGCGCGGCGAATAGCCGGCGACGTGCGGCGTGAGGATCACCCGGTCGCCCATGCGCCACAGCGGATGGTCCGCCGGCAGCGGCTCCGTCTCGAACACGTCCAGCGCCGCCCCCGCCAGCTCGCCCGCCTCCAGCGCCGCCGTCAGGTCGGCCAGGTCCACGATCGCGCCGCGGCCGATGTTGATGAGATAACCACTCCGCTTCATCTGTCGGAACTGCGGCCGGCGGAACAGCTTTTCCGTTTCCGGCGTATGCGGAGCGGCGATGACCACGAAATCGCTTTCGCCGAGTAAATCTGGCAGCCGTTCCGGTCTCCATAGCGACTCAACGCCGGGAGGCGCCTCGGTTCGCACCGGATCGACCGCCAGCATGCGCATCCCGAAGGCCAGGCCGCGGCGGGCGACCTCGGCGCCGATGCTCCCCAGGCCGACGACGCCGAGCGTGCAGTCCGACAGATGAAGGTGGGCGCGGTCGATGGGGTTGACGACGCCCGGCCCGGCAGCGAACTGGACGCGGCCGCCCTCGCCGCCGATCGGCGCCCAGTGGGCCGACGCCTGTTGAAGAATGTAGCGGTGCAGGTTGCGGGCGAAGCAGAGGACGTAGCCCATCACCTGATCCGCGATCACGTCGGAGAAGAGGCCGCGCATGTTGGTCAGCACGCACGGATGGGCGGTCAATTCGGGGAAGAGGTAGTGTTCGAGGCTGGCCGTCGGCGCCTGGACCCAGCGGAGGCGGCGGGCGGCGGCCAGCAACGGCGGCGTGATCTTGCCGAAAAAGGCGTCGGCGCCCGGCATGTGGGCCAGCGCATCGGCCCCGGTCGCGGCGTAGGCGACGGTCATGGGACTAGCCGCCTCCACGATGCGGGCCAGGCGATCAGGCTCGACGGGCGGGTGGAGGACAAGTTTCATGGAGTTAGTCTCACACCAACCCGAAGCGCAAGCGAGGGATTCGCTCCAAAGTCCTCGCTCGCGCTTCGGGCTGGTGTAAGGCGCCCGAATCACCGAGGCCGATCACGGATATCGTTGAGCTGCGAACGGGCCGTTCCCTGCACGCGCTCCAGGGCGGCGCTCACCGCGGCCCGCGCCGGCCGGCCCTGCCGCTCCAGCCGCGCGCCCTGCTCGAAGTCCTCGGCCGCGTCCCGGTCGCCCTGCATCAGACGCGCCAGACCCAGGAAGTAGTAATAGCGCGCGTCCTGCCCGTCCTGTTCGACCGCGTCAAAAAACTCCTTCTCCGCCTTCGGATACTGGCGATCGAAGTACCAGCGCAGGCCGGCCGCGTAATGCGTTTCGGCCCCCAGCGGGTCGGCCGCCGTCTTGACGGACGGCTGCCGCAAGCTCGGATTGCCCTGGATCAGCCGCGTCAGCTCGGCGGAGTGCTCGGCGCTGAGAAGAGGACGAAGCCCCTCCACATAGGTCGTCAATGCCTCCGTCCACCGGCCCTTGACCGCCAGCGCCTGGGCGCGGGCCTCGAACGGCACGTCGCCCTCCTTGGCCGCGAGGATCTCGTCGGCCAGCTTCAGCGCCGCCTTCGTGTCCGGGTCCACCTCGCCGGGCAGGTCGGCCGGCTGCAAGCCCACGGTCAGCAGCGCCGCCAAGGCCCCCAACGGCGGCCGCGCGTCCTGTCTGCCGACCTTGCCGCCCTCGACCGGAGCGGCCGCCGGCTTGACCGGCCTCGGCTGCACCAGCACGCGCGCCAGGGCCGCCCGGTAGCGGGCGCCGTCCGCGTCCAGGGCGCCGTGACCGCCCAACGCCTGGCGGTAGTCGTCGATGGCCGCGTCCAGCTGGCCCAGTTCCTCGGCGATGCGGCCGCTCAGGTACAGCGCCTCCGGCGCACGGTCTTTCGCGGCGTCCTCGGCGTCCTTGCGGGCGGCGGCCAAATCGGGATCGTCCGCCGCGGCGCGGCCCTTGCCGCGGGCGAGGGCGTCGTCCAGCCGCCACGTCCCGCGCTCCACCAGCAGCCGGATCCGCGACGCCGGCCCCGCCGTCTCCATCGCCCGGTTCAGCAGGGCGAACGCCTGCACGGGCCGGCCCTCCCGCCGGAACGCCTCGGCGCGGGACGCGAAGTAGGCCGACGGGTCGGAAGCCTCTGCCAGGGCCATCTCCGTTTCCAGCGCCCATTCGCCGTCCGCCGGGGGCAGGTCTTTTTTGGCCTTTTCCAGGTCCGCCTTGGCGTCGTCATACTTCCCCTCGTCCCGCAAGGCCATGCCGCGCACGGCCAGGGCGCGGGCCTTGGCGGCCGGCGTCGCCGCGTCGTCGTCCAACACGCGGTCGGCGTCGGCTACGGCGTCGTTCGCCAGATCAAGGCGGCCGCGCTCGCGCAGCAGAGGCAGCCAGAACGTCAACATCTGTTCCGGCGTCCAGCGCTGCGTCAGCGTCCGATCCAGCCGGGTCGCCTGTCGTTCCAGTTCGCGAATCCGGTCGCGCGGGTCGCCGACCGACGCGATCCGCATTGCATCTTTCACCCCGGCCAGGATCGCCGCGTCGTCGGCCTCCGGCTTGACGAAGCGCGGACGCAGGGCGTCGGCCACGGCCTTGAGCGTCTCGTCCTTTTTGGCCGCCGTCGCGTCGGCCGCCTTGAGCTTCAGCGTCAGGTCCGCCGCATTCTTCTCCGCCGTCGCCAGATCCAGGTTCTTCGCAGCCACTTCGGCCTTCGCGGCGTCCAGGTCTTTTTTGGTCGTATCCAGGTCCTTCTTGGCCGTTTCCGCCGCCTTCTTGGAATCGGCGAGGTCTTTTGTCGCCGTATCCAGCTTCGTTTGAAGGGCGTCGGCGTCCGTCTTGTCCTTGGCGACCTTGTCGGCGAGGTCCTTGTTTTGCGTCAGCAGGCCGTCCACGGCCTTCGGGGCGTCCTGGCCCTTGGCCGCATTCAGGTAGCCGGCGGCGTTCAGCTTCTCTTGCAACTGGTAGTACGCCTTCAGCTCCTCGCAGCTGCGGAGGAAGATTTCCTCGGTCGGGTCGCTGTTGGGGTTCTGGGCCTTGCCCAGCACCGTGAAGCGGCGCTTGATGTGGATCTCGGCGGCCTGGTCGAGCGCCTTGACGGCGTCGGCGTATTTCTGGTCGTGGGCCAGCCGCACCGCTTTCCAGAACGCCGAACCGGCCTCCTTCGGCGCGACGGCGCCCCCGGCCGGCGGCGGCACGGCCGGCGGTTCCAGGCCCGTCAGCAGCAGGGCGAACCATGCGTCGGGCCTCGGCAGGGCGCGGCCCACGCCGGCCGGCTTTCCCGCCGATTCCGCCGTCACGCGATCCAGCCCGGCCTCGAAGCGCTCACGCTGGGCGGGGTCGTTCTTGTAGCGCTCCACCCCTTCGGCGTAGGTCTTCTGGGCGCCGGCCAGGTCGTTGGTCTCCTCCCGCGCCACGGCCAAATAAAACAGCGCGTCGGCGTTGTCCTTGGAGGCCGTCTCCAGGTCCTTCAGGCCGGCTTGCAGGGCGGGGTCGTCGGGCTTGATCGGCGCATTGTTCACGCTTTGCTGCTGAAGATACTCGCGCACCCGGTATTCGCCGCGGGCCGCCAACTCGTCCGGCTTGGTCTCGTCCACCTTCTCGATGTCGGCCTTTTTCGCCCGGTCGAGGTCGCCGCCCTGGACCATCGCCATCTTGTCCGCCAGCGTCGCCGGCGCGCCGGTTGGCGTCGTCCCGTTGGCCGGGTTCGAGTTGCCGTTGGGGTTCGAGGACGGCGGGGTCGGCTGCCCCGTCAGGGCGGCCACCCTTGTACGCCAATCCTTCGGCGGCTCAATGCGGAACAGCCACAAACCGAGACAGACGCCCGTCGCCGCCACGCCGCCCATGAACGCGCCCACGAGCCAGGCGCCGGCCCCCGAGCGGCGCTTCTCCTTTTTCGGCTTGGCGGAGCGGGCCGGCGCCTCTTCCGCCTCCTCCGCCTCGTCTTCCGCGACCGGCTCCGCCGCCGCCGCCGCCTCTTCGGCCGCTTCGGTCTGGGCCGCCTCCTCCATCACGTCCGGCTCGTCGGCCCCCTCGTCCGCCATCCGGATCGGCGGGCCGCCCCCGCTCAACGCCGCCGACTCCTCGAAGAAGTCCTCGGCCTCTTGCTCCGGTTCGTCGTGGACGCCGCCCAGGTTGACCTCCGACGGCGCGATTTCCTCCTCGCCGTGGATGCTTTTCGACTTGACCTCGTAGGGGCGCGTGGTCTCGATTTCCGGCGGCGCGGACGGCGCCTCGGACGGAGGCCCGGGGAAGGTCGCCGAGGCGCCCAGGTCCACGGCCGAGGATTCGACCTCCGACGACGTCTCCGCCAAATCGACCTCGTCGGCCTCCGACGCCCGCTGGCCCCCCGCCAACGCCGTCCCCGACTCGTCCGCGACGATCTCATGCGCCTCGTCCGTCCCCGACCCTTCCGGAGGCGCGCCCGGCTCCCACGGCGCGTCGGAAAGAGGCTCCTCGACCAAGGCCGCTCCGGCAAGGTCCACGCTCGATCCCACGACGATCGCTTCACCCAGGTCGAGGGTCGAGTCCCTCTTCGGCGGCCCGATGACGGATTCGTCCGACGAAGGCTCTTCGAGGAACGCCGGCGCGCCCGGGAGGACGCCGGAATCGACGACCTCAACGGCGGCCAGTTCTTCGGGGACGGCCTCTCCCGGCCCCAGGACCTCGGCGATTTCGATCCCGGAGTCGGCCGGGGCCGCCGCGCCGGGTGCTCCGGCCGTCTCGGAAACCCCGACCACGTCCTGCTCGTCCAGGTCGATCCCGGAATCGACCAACTCGGCCCCGGCCGCCTCGGCGGGGGTCGCTTCCTCGACAAATTTGGTCAGGTCGACGCCGGAACCCGAGGCGGAGGCGGCAGGCTCGGCCGCCGGCCCCTCGACGATCAGATCGGCCGCCGTCAGGTCGATGCCAGAGCCGGGGGCCGGGGCCGGCGGTTCGCCCGCGGCCTCGGCCACCACCTCTTCCTCAAGGTCCGCGGCGGTCAGATCGATCCCGGACTCCGACGCCTCGACAGCTTGTGCATGGGCGGAAGGCGGCAGAGGCTCGTCCGGGGCGAGCAGGTTCAGGGCGGAGTCGTCGTCGTCCGAGGGTGGGGGGGCCGACTTCCGCGTCGGGACGCCGCGGGCGAACGAGGCGGAGGCGTCGCCGGCGAAGATGCTGCGAACGGCTTCCAGGTCGGTCGCCAGCGCGTCCTCGTCGCTCCTCACCGGGGGCTGGGCCGGCGGCGCGGCGGCCGGGAGCAGGTCGGCGTCCGAGGGGGCGTCGAACCGCACCGGGGCCGGCTCCGCCGGGGTCGGCCCTTCCTCGACGAGCGACGCCCACTCGACGACGGACAGACCGCTCCCCTCGCCGGACTGGCCGCTCTTGGAGCCGGACGGCAGGGCCGGGATGCCCAGATCGACGGCCGAGTCCGGCTCGACTTGCGCGACGGGAACGTTTTCCGGGCCGGCCTCGGGCGCCTCTTCCACGATTTCGATAACGTCTTCGTCGGCGAGTTCCACGGCCCCCTCACAGTGCGGGCAGGCGGCCAACTCGTCCGGGTAGGGGCGTTTGCAGACCTCACAGAAGTTCGACATGACGGTGCCACTCGCGTGTTCGATGCCGCGCCCTTCGGGCGGGCGTTGGAGATTTCTGTCCGGGACCGCGCGATGGGTGGCCCCCTGACGGGGACGGCTCGGGCCGTGCGCGGAGGCGGCGCTGTTTGTCTATTGTCCTAGGCTTGCGTAGCCGGAGCAATCCCTTTCCGAAAAAAGCGCCGCGACTTTGAGGATTTCGGCGGCACGGACGCCCCATCCTCTGAATCCGTTTCGACCGCCAAGGTCGATTTCTCCCCCTTCGACGATAGGACCGAATCGGCGCGCCGAGGCGGACGACGGTTCGGGCAATCCGGGCAAGATTCTCCGTGCATTCCGAGGGAGCGCGGCGGTATCGTGACATTTCGCCCCCGTTCGCGGAGAACGCCTGATGATCCCTGCCGCGCCG
The DNA here is from genome assembly GCA_963813925.1 of uncultured Planctomycetaceae bacterium. Taxonomy (GTDB): domain Bacteria; phylum Planctomycetota; class Planctomycetia; order Gemmatales; family Gemmataceae; genus UBA4732. The sequence goes on along the minus strand of CAWFBG010000009.1, from coordinate 601,636 downwards.
GCCGTCGAGCTTGAGGATTTCTTCGCCCGTGTGCGGGCCGTCAACCCCTTCACCGACAACCGCATCAATAAGCCGTCGGCGGCCGACGTGGACGTGGCCGAAATCCATCAGGCCGCGTTCTCGCAGCTGACCGACCTGGCGCGAATCGCTGGCCGGCCGTCGCGGGCTGGGCGTCGTCCTCTGGGGCGAGGCGGGCGTGGGCAAGAGTCATCTCCTTTCCCGACTCGGGCGCTGGGCCGACCAGGACGAACGGGCGTACTTCGTCTATCTGCATAATCTCCAGGCCGCCCCGGAGCGATTGCCGCGCACGCTGCTGCGCGCGGCCGTCAGTCTGCTGACGCGCGGCCGGGGCAATCGTTGGCTCTCGACGCCCCTGTGGCGGCTGATCCGCGGCGGGTTGCTGGGGATCGTCGGCGGGGCCGGCGGCTTTCATCCGTGGGGGCGTCTGCATTGGGCGTACAACGGTTGGATCGACCGGATCGGCGGCGCCGATCTGCCGGGCGCCGCCGTCATCGACCGGGCGGTCTTCGAGGTGTTGTTCCAGTTTTTCCAATCCGCTTACATGGCGGCGCGGGGTGAAGAAAACGGCGAGACGGCGGCGCTGGCGCTGCGTTGGCTGTCCGGCGAGGCGCTCGAACCGGAAGAGGCGGAGCGGTTCGGGCTGCGTCCCGACGCGGCCGGGGAGGCGGTGGCGCTGGCCGACAACCAGCAGGTCAAGCAGGTTTTCGTCGCCCTGTCGCATCTGGCGGCGGCGGCGTCCCGGCCGTTCGTGCTGGCCTTCGATCAGGTGGACAACCTCGACGACGACCAGTTCGCCGCCCTGGCCCGCTTCCTCGAAGCCCTGATCGACGCCGCGCCGAACCTGCTAACGGTGACGGCCGGCATCCAGGCGACGCTGCTCCACTGGCGGGAAACGGGGGCGATTCAGCAGTCGGCCTGGGACCGGCTGACTCAGTTCGAGGTCCACCCCCAACGGCTGACGGCTGGCCAGGCGCTGCGACTGGTCCGGGCGCGGCTGGCCGAGTTTCTGACGCCCTTCACCGCGCTGGAAGCGATCCGACAGAGGGCGGCGTCCGACGATTTCTTTCCGCTCGGCGCCGAGTGGGCGCGACGCCATATTGAAGACAAAGTAGATATCCGTCCGCGCGATGTGGTCAATTGGGCGCGGGAGGGATGGCGTCTCCGGCAAGAAGCGCTGGCGCTGCGGGGCGGCCCCGCGTGGCTGGCCGGCTGGACGGGCGGCGCCGCGGTCGAGGACAACGGGCCGCCGCCGACCGCGGACGAGGTGCGCGCCGCGGTCGATCGCGCCGTGGCCGACGTCACGGCCCTCCGCGCCGCCGCGGTGCGCGCGGATCCGCAAACGCTGCCGCCGGACGCCGACCGGCTGGCCTCCCTGGTGCATGACCTGTTAATGCAGTGCCGCGAACAGGCGCCGATCGCCTGGCTGAGGCGCATCCCGCCGCCCCGCAGGGGGGCGCGGCCGAGCTACGACCTGGAGATCGTCCACCAAGGCCCCAACAACGGCCCCGGCGCCCGGACGGGCGTGTTGTTCCTGACCGCCGTAAGCGCCACCTCGGCGACGGGCTTTCTGCGTCGCCTGACGGAGGAATCGCGGCCGTTGCAACGACTGTTCCTGGTCACGGACGCGCGCGTGAAGTTGCCGCTCGGGAATCGCGGCGCGGAACTCCTCAAACAGTTACAGGAGAAACCGGGTCTTCTTTTCGAGCAACGGGAGTTGCCCCTGGCCGAACTGGCCGACCTCGACGCGCTTTGGGCGGCAGTGCTGGCGGCGCGATCCGGCGACCTGGAGGCGGAACCGCGGCCGGGCCGGACCCGGCCGGTGAGCGAGCGCGAAGTGATCGAGTCGCATCATCGTCACGGCCGGTATCTGGCGTGTCAGCTGCTGCGCGACTTGCTTTCGTCGCCGCCGGCGGGCGCGTGAGGACGACCGGGAAATGAGAGTCACTTCCATCCGTCCTAATGGAATCTGAGGGGCAAGTTCGGTGAACTCCGACCCGCGTTCTGGCGAACGCGGCTGTGGCTTACCGATCTTGGTCGTCAAAACTCATTAGGACCTATGGAACGGACTCTTATTGGCAGGCGCTTTCGACCTGTTCGCCGAGCCAGCTGTAGAGTTCCTCGCCGCTGAGGGGGGTCGGCAACTCGCAGCCGTGCCTCCAACCGCCGCCCTCCGCGGCCGTATGGCGCACCCGCGCCAACAGCGTCCGGGCGCCGGCCGACAGCGGCTCGACCAGCACCAGCGTGTCCGCCGGGAGGCGCTGATCCATGTACAGGCCGATTCCTCCGACGGAAAGATCGCGGATGACGGCAAACTCCTCGCCCTGCCCGTCCGGCCGGCGAATCCGGGCGGTGCGATTGCAGAGCACGCGGGCCGTGGCGCGTCGTTCGATCCCCTGCTTCGTATCGTAGCACGCCGGGTCCTCGGCCTCCTGAACGACGGCATGTTCGACCCGCCCCTTGCCCTTCTTCTTGGCGCCGTACATGAGCGAATCCACGCGCTGGATCATCACGTCCACGTCCCACTGCGGCCGAAGGAAGGTGACGGCCCCGATGCTGATGCCGACCGGCCAGCCCTTGCGGGCCATTTCCTGGGCCAACCGCTCTTGCAGGCGCGCGAGCAGGGCGGCCGCCCCCTCGGCCGCGGTTTCCGGCAGCAGCAGGCCGAACTCGTCGCCGCCGAGACGGGCCAGCAGGTCGGTGGTCCGCAGGTGCAGGTAAATCGTCTGCACGACGGTCTGGAGGGCCGAGTCCCCGGCCGCATGTCCCTGGCGGTCGTTCAGCTGCTTGAAGTCGTCGAGATCGAAATAGGCCAGCGTCAGGGGGCGGCACATGCGCCGCGCCGCTCGGCCTCGACGGCGATCGCTTCGTAAAACGTCCGGCCGTTGGCCGCGCCGGTGAGCGCGTCGGTGCGGGCCAGGCGGCGCTCGCGGAGGATGCCGGCGTGCAGGCGGGCCACCAGGCTGGAAATCAGGACCAGGCTCCCGAAGCGGATGACGCCGTTCCACATCCGCACGGTGGGCGGGAGCGACGGGTCCTCGAAGAGGTCGGTCAAGTGCCACGCCGCGGCCGACGCCAGCGACAGAAGGGCGCCGTCGGAAAAGCCGCCGCACCAGGCGCAGATGGCGACGGGGATGAGGTAGAAGATGCTGAAGGAGAGGTGGCGTTCCGTGCCGTAATCGAGCAGGCCGATCACGGCCGCCAGCAACAAGCAGGCGATGAGCAACAGCGTCCTTTGCAGGGCGGCCAGAAAGGCGGACCCCGGCGGCCTCAGCGTTGCACCGTCGGGCGGCGAGGACGGGAGCAGCATCCGGGCGTGGTGTCGGGAGACGGCGGGCGATTGGCTTGTCATCGAAGGAACTCGCGTCGGACCTTCCGGGCGTTCATGAATCCCAAAATCGTTCCCCACTCTTAATCCTCCCGCACCCGCGGTCGGTAAGAGGGGAAGGGGGAAAGGCCGGCCGGCGGGGCGTCCACGAACGTGCATTCCAGGACCCGACGGCCGCCCGAGGCGCGGCAGGCGTCCACCCGTACGCGCACCACGGGGTCGTCGGAAAAGGCCCGGAATCGTAGGCCGATGGTGCGGCCGGGCGCGAGCGGCCAGGACCGCTTGACGTAGAGCTTTCGGATGACGCGCTCGACCACGCCGCCGCCGTGGGGCAGCGCCCCGCGGAAATGCACGTCCGCGATGAAGGGCTTTTCGGCGGTGGACGGCGCGACCACGGCCGGGGGAACGACTTCGCGGACGACTCTGACCAGACCTTGCAACTCCTCGTCGCTCAGCGGACTGACCAAGGCGCACCCCAGCGCCCAGGAGCCGGGGCCGTTCGCCCGGACGTTGACCACGCGCACCAGGAGGATGGAGGGCGAACCGTCTTCCGCCGAGGGCGCCTCGACGGCCAGCCCGGCGCCCGGCTCGAAGCGGCGGCCGAGGACCAGGCAGAGGCCGCCCGTGGACAGGTCGCGGATGCGGGCCGGCCAGTCGCGGTCGCCGGACCTCCACGCGGACGGCGGTTGACAGGACGCCGCCACGTCGCACGGGAAGCGTTCGGTGACGCGGCATGCGTCCCCACTCGTGGGGCGCCTCGCCTCGACGGCCAATTTCAATCCGGCCATGGCAGTTCCTTGCATTGCACCTGGAACGTGATTTTTCAGGCGGCGGCCTGTGCTCAACCTTAGAACACTTCCGGCCGCGGGTCAAAACGAAGCGGCCGAACCCGCCCAGAGGCCGCGCCTAAAAGTGAGGCGAGCGGCCGGCGTGAGCCGGCTGGTATGGCATAGAGTTGTAGGATGCCATACCAGCCGGCTCACGCCGGCCGCTCGCCTAAAAAGTCCTTCCGGGGCGACGACCGCGCCTCACCACAGCGCCGAGAAGCGGATCAACTCCATCCCGTAGGCCGCGACGACCCAGCAGACCGCCAGCGCCGCCGCCGACAGGATCATGCCCGCCGCCGAGGGCGCCCAACCGCCCCGCCGGGCCGTCGCGCAGCCGACCAGGCCGATCATCAGGCCCGCCAGGCTCAGGACCATCCCTGTCGGGGTCCACCAACAAAACGCCAGGCCGAGCAGGCCGAAGAAAATCGAAAAAACACCGATGCTCCACGAACGCGCAGGCGCACCGAAATGTGCCATGATCGTCTCCTTCGCGACAAATCGGACGACTGTCTTATATAGAGGGGCAAAGGGCGTGCCGAACGGAATCGGCGCGGCCGGCGCCGCGTTCCCCCTTGCCCCCGGCGTCCCCCCGCGCCTATCCTGTGGTAGACGCAACCCTACACCACTCAGCGCCGCCCCGGCCGGGCGTTCCCCCGCCGGGGCGTCGGAGGACCAGTCCTCACCATGTCCGCGGGCGCGACGGCCTATCTCGTGGTCCGGCGGGACGACGGCTTCGGCGACGTCTACCCGCTCACGCCGGGGCAAACCTGCTCCCTCGGCCGGGCCGCCTCCAACCGCATTGTCCTCAAAGATGATCTTTGTAGTCGGGAACACGCCGAAGTCAGCGCCGCCGACGGCCGTTGGCGCGTCCGCGACCTCAACAGTCTCAACGGCACCCGACTCAACGGCGTCGCCTTCGAGGGCGAACGCGAGTTGGCGCCCAACGACGAGGTGCAGGTCGGCCACACCCGCTTCCTCTTCGTCGAGGACATGGGCCAGCTGCCCGACCTGCCGAGCGGCGACGACCGGCCCGACGGTGTGGCGATCAAGAAACGCCTCGGCCAGACGCGTTTCCTGACGCCCGTGCCCCCGACCCCGGCTGCCGCCGAGGGCGTCACGACGGCCGGGACGCCGCCGCGCCACGCCCTGAGCCGCGACCTGTCGCTGCTCTACCGCCTCGCCCTCGACATGGCCTCGGCCGTCACCTACGACGAACTCTGTCGCATCGTGCTGGACGCACTGTTGGAGGCGATCCCGGCCGAGGTCGGCGCCATCCTCACGACCGCCCCGGACGTTGCCGGCGACGGGGCCGGGGCCGGGACGACGGCCGGCCGCGGCGCCGAGCTGGAAGTGACGGCCCACCGTCATCGCGACCCCAGCGTCCGCTCCTACACGCGCGTCTCCGAGTACGTCAGCAACGAGGTGCTGGCCGGCCGCGAAGCCATCCTGGCCGAGGACGTGGCCCGCGACCGCCACCTGCGCAATCGCGAGAGCCTGTCGGTGCTGGGCGCGACCAGCCTCATTTGCGCCCCGGTGCTCCACGGCGGCCTCGTCCAAGGACTGATCCACCTCTACTGCACCGACCCGCACCGGGCGCTGGACGCCGAGGACCTGGAGTTCGCCGTGGCCGTGGCCAAGCAGCTCGGCGCCGCCGTCCACCAACTCCGCCTCCAACAGTCGCTGTCGGCCGAGAACCGCTCGCTGAAAGATCAGCTGCACGTCGAGAGCGAGCTGGTCGGCTCCAGCCCGGCCGTCCGGGAGCTGGAAACGCGGATCGGCCGCGTGGCCGGGACCAACGCCTGCTGCCTGATTCGCGGCGAAAGCGGCTCCGGCAAGGAGCTGGTGGCGCGGGCGGTGCATTACTCCAGCCCGCGCAAGGACGGCCCGTTCATCTGTCTGAACTGCGCCGCCCTGACGGAGACGCTGTTGGAGAGCGAGTTGTTCGGCCACGAGAGAGGCTCGTTCACCGGGGCGACGGAGAAGAAGGTGGGCAAGTTCGAGGCGGCCCACCGCGGAACGATCTTCCTGGACGAGATCGGCGAAATGGCCGTGGGGGCGCAGGCGAAGCTGCTGCGCGTTCTGGAGGGCCACCCGTTCGAGCGGGTCGGCGGCGGCGCGGCGATCAAGGTGGACGTGCGCGTGGTGGCGGCCACGAATCAGCCGTTGGAGGAGGCGGTGCGCGAGGGACGGTTCCGCCGCGACCTGTTCTTCCGCCTACAAGTGGTGGAGATCCGCGTGCCGCCGCTGCGCGAGCGCAAGAGCGACGTGCCGCTGTTGGCGGAGCATTTTTTACGGCGGTTCGTGCGCGAGACGGGTCGGAAGGTCCGCGGCTTCACGCCGGCGGCGCTGGCGAAGATGGAGGAGTACCACTGGCCGGGCAACGTCCGCGAGCTGCGGAACGTGGTGGAACGGGCGGTGGCGCTGGGCCTGGGGCCGGTGTTCGACGCGGGTGACATCTGGCTGTCATCGCTGGAGGCGTCGGCGACCGCCGCGTCGGCCGGGCCGCCGCCCTACCAGCCGCTGCCGCTGGAGGAGGTGGAGAAACGGCACATCCTGCGGACGCTGACCCACACCGACTGGAACAAGAGCCAGGCGGCCGCCATCCTCAACATCGAGCGCTCGACGCTGGACCGCAAGATCAAGACGTATGGGTTGAAGCGGTGATCGTCGGTTCCGATCCGGTTGAGTCGGTCAGGCGCCGTTTGGCAATCGCATTCCAGCCCCGTGAGGGGCGACGGTTAATAGCCAGGGGCGTAAGCCCCTGGAGAGGGGTGTTGTCCCTTATTCGATCCAGCCCCGGAGGGGCGGCGGGACCGCCCCGAAACGCGGGGTCACCCTTCCAGGGGCTTGCGCCCCTGGCTATTGGCCGCCGCCCCTTACGGGGCTGCATCCAAAGCGCTCCGCTGCGCGTCGCGGCTAACCGGCGCCGCGCCCGGTTCATGGCTGCGCCGTTTCCTCCTTCCCCGCCGGCACGATGACGATGGGGTATCCCAGTTTCTCCGCCCGCTCATTGAGCGTTTTCAGATCGCCATCCGTCAGGTCCTTCCACTCCTTCTCGTACCTGTCCAGCAGTCCCGCCTGTTCCTTGAACACCGCGCATCCCCTCCGTCGGCGGCCCGTCGGCGTCCTTGGCCGTCTCGAACAGGCTGGCCAGCTCCGAATAGAGTCGGGCGCCGCCCTTCTGCGCCAGGATGTCGTAAGCCACCTTCGCCTTGGGGTTGTGGAACTTCTCCTCCAGCGCGTCCAGTTTCGCGAGATAATCCTTCGACGCCCGGACTAGCGGCGCCGCCTTGTCGTCGTCCTTGAGCAAGTCGTCGCGATCCGTCAGTTGCTTCTTCACCGCCCGCAACTGTTCCACCGTCCGCGTCAGCCTGGTGATGTCGTCGCGGATTTCCAGGGCCAGCTTCAACTGCCGGTCCAGCTGGCCGACCAACGGGTTCGGAACGGCTTCTGTCACCCCCGCCGTCGGTCCGGCCGCCTCGCGCGGGTCGAGCCGCACCTCGATTTTCCCCGTCTCCGTCTTGCCGTCCGCCGTCAGTCGGATCGTGTACGTCCCCGGATTGACCAGCGGGCCGACCTTGGGTTCGCCGCCGTCCAGCTTCGCCTTTTTGATGACCTCCGCCCCCTCGTAGCGCAGATCCCAGACGACGCGGTGCAAACCGGCCGCCGTCGGCAGGGGCGGTTTTTCCTTTTTCTTCTCCGAATAATCGCCTTCTTCGCCGGTCTCCTCTTCCGTCTCCTTCTCTTCCACCTCTTTTTTCTTGCTCGTCAACTTGCGGACGCGATTGCCCATGTTGTCGAGGACTTCCAGCACGACCTCGGCGGCCGGCTTCTTCAAAAAGTAATGCAGGATCGCCCCCTGCGGCGGGTTCTCGAAGCCGCCAGCCGGCGCCCCCTCCTCCAGAGAGCCGGAATAGCGGTAACGGTACGCCGGCCGGGCCGGGAACAGATGAACGTCGTTCGCCTCCACAGCCGGCCCCATCTCGCGCAGCGGCGTCAGGTCGTCGAAGACCCACAGCGACCGGCCGTTGGTGGCGACCACCAGATCGTCGTCCTTCACCAGCAGGTCGGAGACGGCCACGGTCGGGAAATTCAGCTTCAGGTTCCGCCACGTCGCTCCGTCGTCCGTCGAGAAGGCGAGGCCGCGCTCCGTGCCGAGGTAGAGCATCCCCTTCCGCTTCGGGTCCGCGCGCACCACCCGGAGGTAGACGTCCTGGGGCAATTTGGCCGACAGGGCCGCCCACGTCTTGCCGGCGTCGGTCGTTTTGAACAGGTACGGCTTGGGGTCGTCCAGCCGGTGGGCGTCCACCACGACATAAGCGGTATCGGCGTCGAACGGCGACGGCTCGATGCAACCGATGGTCGCCCACTCCGGGACGCCTTTCAATCCGGCCGTCACGTCGTCCCACGTCTTGCCGTCGTCGTGGGTGACGTGGACCAGGCCGTCGTCGCTGCCGGCCCAGATCAGCCCTTTCCGAATCGGCGACTCGGCCACGGTGAATATCGTACAATAGACCTCCGCTCCGGTGTTGTCGCCGGTGATGGGGCCGCCGGACGGCTTCTGCTTGCTCTTGTCGTCGCGCGTCAGGTCGCCGCTGATCGGTTTCCAGGTCTGTCCGCCGTCGGCCGACCGGAACAGCACGTTGCCGGCGTGGTAGATCACCTTGGGATCGTGCGGCGAAATCAGCACGGGGGCCGTCCAGTTGAAGCGGTAGCGCAGCTCGTCGGCGCCGTGGCCGGACGGGTCGTAGGGGTAGACGCTGACGTTCTTGGCCTGGCGCGTGCGGTGGTCGTAGCGCGAGAGGTAGCCGCCGTACTCCGTGACGTAGACGATGTCCGGGTCGGTCGGGTCGTGGGCCGTCCAGCCGGCCTCGCCGCCGCCCACATCGTACCAGTCGGAAAGGCCGATGCCGGCGCTTTTCAGGCTATTCGTCGGACCTTCCGCCGAGCCGATGTCCTGCATACAGCCGGAGACGTAGTAGGGCGTGCGGCCGTCGGCGGCCACATGATAGAATTGAGAGATCGGCAATGGCGGCGCATACCACGTCTGGCCGCCGTTGATACTCACGTCCACGCCGCCGTCGTTGCTGTCGATGATCCGGTCGGGGTTCTTCGGGTCGAACCAAATGTCGTGGTGGTCGCCGTGGTGCGGCCCCTCGACGCGCAACAGGGATTTACCGCCGTCGATGGTCTTGAGCAGCGGCACCTGCGGGAACCAGACGATATCGGCGTTCTTGGGGTGGACGGTCAGCGTCGAGAAGTACCAGGCCCGCTGCCGCAGGCCGTGGTTGTCGTTGGCCAGTTCCCAGGTTTCGCCGCCGTCGTTGCTGCGGTAGAGGCCGCCCTTGTCCGCCTCGATCATGGCGTAGACGCGCTGTCCGTCCGACGGGGCCACGGCGACGCAGACTTTGCCCCATAGGCCCTCCGGCAAGCCTTTACAATACTTCTTGCCGGCCGGCGGCTCCTTGTCGGCGTCGGGCGACCCCGGCGCCGGCGGCGGGACGAGTTGGGTCCACGTGTCGCCGCCGTCGCGCGAGGTGTACAGGCCGCTGCCGGGGCCGCCGCTGACCAACTCCCACGGCCGACGCCGGGCCTGCCACAAGCCGGCGAACAGCACCTTGGGACTGCTCGGATCGAAGCAGACGTCGGAGGCGCCGGCGTCCTTGTCCTTGAATAGCACGCGCCGCCAGGTCTTGCCGCCGTCGGTGGTGCGGTAGACGCCGCGCTCCTCGTTGGGGCCGAAGGCGTGGCCGAGCACCGCGGCGTAGGCGACGTCCGGGTTGGTCGGGTGAACGATCATCGTGCCGATCTGGCCCACCTGGCGCCAGACGTGCTTCCACGTCTTGCCGGCGTCCACGGACTTGTAGATGCCGTCGCCGGCCTCGACGTTGCCGCGGATGTTGGCTTCCCCGCTGCCGACGTAAATCACGTTGGGGTCGGACGGCGCCACGGCGATGCTGCCGATGCTGGAGATCGGTTGGTCGTCGAAGATCGGCTTCCAGCGAACGCCTCCGTCGGTCGATTTCCAGACGCCGCCGGCCGACACCGCGGCGTAAAAGGTGAGCGGGTCGCCGGGCACGCCGCAGGCGCGGTCCACGCGGCCGCCCGCCGCCGGGCCGATCGGGCGGAGTTGGAGGCGCTTGAACTCGGGCGGCCCGCCCTTGGGTTGGTCGGCATGGACGGGGACGGCGGGGGCCGCCAGCAGGAGGAGGGCGAGGAGGCGGGAGAAGGGGGACGCACTCATGGTACACCCGGATTGTGGGATTGCTGCGGGAATATCCTATAGGCGAGCGGGGAGGGTGAGACGACAAGCTTTGTCTGGCAACCGTATTTAGCCCCGGTAGGGGTGGCGGTGAATAGCCTGGGGCGCAAGCCCTGGAGGGGGACGCCGCATTACGAGCATTTAGCCCCGGAGGGACGACGGCGCCGTCGCCCCTCCGGGGCTAAATCCGGGGGGTGCATGAGGCCGCGGCCTCCAGGGGTTGACACCCCCCAGGGGCTTACACCCCAGGCTATTCACCACCACCTACCGGGGCTAAGACCTTTCCCTGACGGAGCCTGGTATGGCGTCTCGTCGCCGAAAACAGGACGAATCAGCCGGCTCACGCCGGCCGCTCGCGGAACGGGTTCCCTCCTCCTCCCGCCGTGTTACACTACATAATTCAGCGCGGTCGTGAATATTCACCGCCCGCGCCCCGAACACGGTCCTTCCCTCTCCAGGGCGACGACATGGCGGATTTCTGGCTCAATCTCTTCGGCGTCGCGGGCTTCACGCCTGCCGGCCTGGGCCGTTTCCTGGAAGGGATCGTGTGGCAGTCCCCGCTTCACCAACTGTCGGTCCTCGCCCCGCTGGCGACGGCCGCGGCCTCCTGGGCCGCGCTGATCGGCATGGCCCCGCCCGGCCCGGACGACCTGGAGCGGGAAATCGCCGAGCGGCGGCGCGTGGAGGCGGAGCTGCGCAAGGCGGAAACCCGCTACCGCACGCTGGTGGAACAGATCCCCGCGGTGACCTTCGTGGCCTCGCTGGACGCGGGGCGCAGCGAACTGTACGTCAGCCCGCAAATCGAGGCGCTGGCGGGCTACACCGCCCGCGAATGGCGCGACGACCCCATCCTCTGGTACGAGCGCGTCCACCCCGACGACCGCGGCCCGATCGAGGTTGGCCTGGCGGCCGCCATCGCTGGCGGCGAACCCTTCCGGTCGGAGGTCCGCCTGCTGGCCCGCGACGGCCGGGTGGTCTGGGTGCTCGTCGCGGTCCAGCTGGCGCCGGGCGACGACGATCAGCCCGGCTTCCTGCAAGGCATCGCCTTCGACATTACCGAGCGCAAAATGGCGGAAGAGGCGCTGCGGCGCGTCAACGCCGACCTGGAAACGCAGGTCCAGAAACGGACGCGGGAACTGGTGGAGGCCAACGCGGAGCTGCGGCAGCGGGCGGCCGACCTGGCCGAGGCCGACCGCAACAAGGACGATTTCCTGGCGATGCTGGCCCACGAGCTGCGCAACCCCCTCGCCCCCGTCCGCAACGCTTTACAGATTCTGAAGGCCTCTGAACTCCTCGAACCGCGGCTGCGCTGGTCGCGGGACGTGATGGACCGTCAGGTGCGGCACATGGCCCGGCTGGTGGACGACTTGCTGGACGTGGCCCGCATCCGCGGCGGGCTGATCGCGTTGCGGAAAGAGTCGGTGGACCTGGCGTCGGTGCTGGACCGGGCCGTCGAGACGGCGCGGCCGGTGCTCGACGCCAAGCGGCACGAGCTGATCGTGCGGCCGCCTTTGCCGCCGGCGTGGCTGGAGGCCGACCCGACGCGGCTGGCCCAGGTGTTCAGCAACCTGCTGCAAAACGCGGCCAAGTACACCGACGAGGGCGGCCGCATCGAGCTGACGGCGGAACGCGACGGCGACGCCGTGGTGGTGCGGGTGAAGGACAACGGCCGGGGCATTCGGCCGGCGCTTCTGTCCAAGGTGTTTGAACTGTTCACGCAGGGGGACCGGTCGCTGGCGCGGACGGAGGGCGGCCTCGGCATCGGCCTGACGCTGGTGCGCAGCCTCGTCCAGTCGCACAGCGGGACGGTCGAGGCGTTCAGCGCCGGCGAGAGGCGGGGCAGCGAGTTCGTGGTCCGCCTGCCGGCCGTGGACGGCGAAGTCGGTGCGCCGATTTCGGCGTCGCAAGGCGGGACGGCGCGGCGGGCGGTTCCGGCCCGGCGGATTCTGGTCGTGGACGACAACCGCGACGGGGCGGAAAGCCTGGCGTTGTTGCTGCGGGCCGGCGGTCATGAGGTCCGCACCGCCCACGACGGGGCCGAGGCGTTGGAGGCGGCGCGGGCCTTCCGGCCGCAGGTCGTGTTTCTCGACATCGGCCTGCCTGGCATGGACGGATACGAGGCGGCGCGGCGGCTGCGGCAAGAGCCGGGCATGGAGAAGGGGTTGCTGGTGGCGCTGACGGGCTACGGGCAGGAGGAGGACCGTCTCAAGGCGATGGAGGCCGGCTTCAACGTCCACCTCGTCAAGCCGGCCGACATCGATACGCTGCAAAACATCATGGCGAGGGCGTGAGTTAGCGGAGCGATTCCAGCGGCTTGAGCCGCATTGCCGACAGGGCCGGCAGCAGTCCGCCCACGGAGCCCATCACCAGCGAAAACGCGATCCCCACGCCCAAAATCCGCCAATCGACGATCAGCTTCAACACCACGCTCTTGCCGCCGCCCGCGCCGCTGCCGGCGATGCTCGTCGCCGTCCAGCCGTGGGCCAAACAGCCAACCGCGCAGCCCAGCAGGCCGCCGGCCACGGCCAGCAGCAGCGATTCCAGGAAGAACGACGTCAGCACCTGCCAGCGCGAATAGCCGAGAATGCGGAGTACGCCGATGTCCTTGGTCCGCTGACTCACGGCCGCGAACATGGCGTTCATCACGCCGAACACGCCGCCCACCGCCATGATGATGACGATAAAAACGATCGTGTAAAGGAATTGCTGATTGGTGTTGTTGAGCTTCTCGTAGTATTCCGTCTCCGGCTGGGCCGACACCGCCGGCGTCTTGTAGTTCTTGGTCAGGTCGTCGGCCACGCGCTTGGCCGAGGCGGCGTCGGCGGTGCGCAACACGACGGTCGTGTAGCTCGGCTTGCCGAACATCTCGCCGACGCGCGTCTGCTTGGCCCACACCTCGGAATCGAAGGTCGAACCGGCCGACTGGAGCACGCCGGTCACGACCCACTTGCGCGGGCCGAGGTCGAACACGTCGCCCGGCCCCAGCGACGGCTTGCCCTGGTCGCGGCCCAGCTCACGGGCCATGCCCTCGCCCAGCACGGCCTGGATGCCCTTGCCGGAGCCGTCCGGCAGGTCCTGCACCTCGTTGAACCACTGGCCGCCGGGATGCAGCGACAGGTTGTGAACGCGGCCGGACAGCACCGGATCTTGCATCCCGCGCACCTGGACGAAGCGGCGCATCCGCCCGCCCTTGACGGCGCCGGGGATCGGCTGATTGACGACGACGTAGGTTTCCCAGCTGACCAGCGGTTTGCCGCTCTCATCGCGGGAGATGTCGTCGCGGGTGGCGATCTGCGTGATGTCGTCGTAGCCGAGGTTGCTGAACAGCTCGTCGGTGGCCCCGTCGGCAAGGACCATGACGTTGCCCGGCTGGCCGCTGCCCTGCGTCAACTTGTACAGGCCGTTGACGAAGGCCAGCATCATCGTCATCAGGCCGACGACGAGGACGAAGGCCAGGGCGGTCAATAGGGTGCTGGGCCAGCGCACCAGCAGGTTGCGGAAGTTGTAACTGAAGGGGACCCGCTTCAGCACGCCGACCGCCTGCAATCCCACCACGCCGATCAGGGGGAGGCCGAGCAGCAGCATGGCGACGACGGCCAGCACCAGCGCGGCCACGAAGACCGCCACCAGGACCACCACGACCCACACCAGGGCGGTCAGGAGAAAGTACATAATCGGCCTCTTCGGCGAGCGGCCGGCGTAAGCCGGCTGGTGCGCCACTCATTCTGGGTCGCGATTCTACACCAGGGGGCTAACGCCCCCCGCTCGCCACGGACTTACGCGGTCTTGGAAAACACCTGCGCCACGTTGACCCACATGGCGAAGATCGCCGGCACGATGCTGCCGGCCAGGGCGGTGAGGCCGCCGATCAGCGGACCCCAGGCGAAGGCCAATACCGGAATCTTGAACGCCGGAAAGAAGGCGATCGGGAACGGGATGCCGCCGTACCAAACGTTCACGACCAGGTACGTCAGCGCCACGCTGAGCAGGCCGCTGCCGGCCCCCACCAGCAGCCCCTCGCCGAGCACCATCCACAGGATGCGCCACGGGCCGAAGCCGAGCACCTTCAAAATCGCCATCTCGGTGCGCCGCTCGCGGACGCTGATGCTGATGGCCGTGGCGATCACCACCGCCATGCTGATGAGCGCGATGGGCGTGAACAGGTATTCCATGCCCCACAACAGATCGCGATAGGCGTCGAGGAACGAGGCCACGCCCGACGACGCCGTTTCGCACTTCACCGACGGCGTGCTGTCGCGGTAGGCCGTTTCGATCTGGTCGGCCATCTTCTCGTAGGTCTTGGTGTCGGGCACGCGCAGCCAGACGAGGTTGAGGCTCTTGTCGGCCAGCGGATGTTTCTGGCCGTTGTGGGTGCGCGGGTAGTCCTCGTTGAGGGCGTCGTTGAGATACTGACAGTTCATGACGGCGCTCTGGCCGTAGCGGCCCGACGGCAGGGCGCCGATGATCTCCACGTCGAGATTGATGTCCTTGTAGTTGATGCTGGTGACGGTGACGCGCTCGCCGACCTTCTTGTTGAGCGCCTTGAGCCGGTCCACGCCGATGACGACCTTGCGCTTGTCCTTGACCATCTCGTCGGCCCACTTCTTCAGCTGCTCGATCTGTTCCGGCGTGAACTCGTCGATGCCGTCCATCATCGGCAGGAACTTCTTGGGGTCCATGGCGAAGAAGAAGACGATGTTCTCGCGCGTCAGTTTACCGGGGTCGAGGGTGCCGCCGTAGAACTGCCAGGTCATGGAGTCCTGCGGCTTCACGTCGCCGGGCTTGCGGGCGGCGCCGTCGGCCAGGGCGGCGCCGTAGGAAAACGGCATCTGGCTGGGGATCTGCCAGCGCTCGGTGACGATGGCCTTGAGGTCCTTGCTTTTCTCGGTCATCACCTGATTGAGGAACCATAACACGGTCCAAACGAGAGTGACAATGAAGACCAGCAGCATGGTGGCGGCCGCGGTCAGCCCGGTGCGCAGCGGGTTGCGGAAGAGGCTTTTGAGGACGAAGCGGAGGTAGAAGAAGAGCGCCTGATGGAAGGCGACGACGAGCAGCAGCGCCACGGCCGCGGCCACGACGACGGCGAGCCGGTAAGTGAAGGCCTCTTGAAAATAGGGCGCCGCCAGGATGCAGGGGACGGCCACGGCGGCCGCCGCGACGCAGAGCGCCAGGAGCCACATCAGGACGGCTTTCAGTGCTTCCATGGAAGAGACTCCCTGTCCTACGGCTTCCTGGCGAACATTTCGCTCTGCCCCGCGTCATGGCCGGCCGTCCGAAACGCCCCGTCGCCGGCGTTGGCCACGTCATCGACGAGCCGGCCCTTGTCGAGATGCAGGACGCGCGCGGCCCGCGACGCCGCCCGCGGGTCGTGCGTCACCATGATGATCGTCTTGCGCAGGCCCTTTTGCAGTTCGACGAGCAGGTTGAGGATTTCCTCGGCCGATTTCGAGTCGAGGTCGCCGGTCGGCTCGTCGGCCACGATCAGCGTCGGGTCGGTGACCATGGCGCGGGCGATGCCGACGCGCTGCTGCTGGCCGCCGGACAGCTGGCCCGGCCGGTGGTGCAGGCGGTCCGACAGGCCGACGAGGTCGAGGGCCGTCAGCACCTGTTGCCGCCGCTGCGCCGCCGTCAGCGGCAACAGCAGCAGCGGCAGCTCGACGTTCTCGTAGGCGCTGAGCACCGGCAGGAGGTGGTAGAACTGAAAGACGAAGCCGACGTGGCGCGTCCGCCAGGCCGCCAATTGGCCCTCGCTCATGTCGCTGATGACCTTGTCGCCGACGCGAATGACGCCCTCGCTGGGGCGGTCGAGGCCGGCCGTCAGGTTGAGCAGCGTCGTCTTGCCGGAACCGCTCGGCCCCATCAGCGCCAGGAACTCGCCCTCCGGCACGTCCAGGCTCAGGCCGATCAGCACGTCGATCTTCTCGCTGCCGCGCGTGAAGAACTTGTGGAGATTGCGGACGGATACGATCGGTTCGGCGGCGGCCATATGAAGGTCTTCCTTGGGTTGGTCGCGGGCGGCTCCCAGCGATCCACACTAACCCGAAGCGCGAGCGAGGGAGAGGGTTCCTAAATAGCGTTTAAGGCCAGGAACCTTCGCCCTCGCTAGCGCTTCGGGTTAGTGTGGAGCGCCCTTGAAAAACTCCACGATAATGCCCATGTCCGGCTTGAGGTAGACGCCTTCCTCCCCCGCCGGGATGTCGAGCTTGACGCGCACCGGGATGGCGCCCTGTCCGCGGTCGGCGGTCGGCATCAGCCGCGACACCTTGCCGGTGTAGCCCTTGGGATGGATCTTCAGGAAGTCGGGGTCGGCCTGGTAGGCGTCCGGCATGGCGATGCAGCTCTGGCCCTTCTTCACCTTGGCGATGTCGCGCTCCTGGATCTTGAGGTCCACTTCCAGGTCGGACAGATCGGCCATGTCGCACAGGCTGGCGGAGATGTTGAAGGCGATGGGGTTGACGATGTTGCCCATCTCGGCCGACTTCTTGAGGATGGTGCCGCTGACCGGCGCCCGGATCGTGCAATTGTCCAGGTTCCATTTCGCCTTTTCCAGGTCCGCATTGGCCGCTTTCATGTCGGCCTCGGCCGCCTCGCGGGCGTGCAGCAGCGTCGTCTGCTTCTCGTCCAGAACCTTTACCAGCCGCTCGACGATGTTCCTCTGGGACACGGCGTCGGTCCGCGCCTTCACCATGTCG
Source organism: uncultured Planctomycetaceae bacterium (assembly GCA_963813925.1). GTDB lineage: Bacteria > Planctomycetota > Planctomycetia > Gemmatales > Gemmataceae > UBA4732. The sequence goes on along the minus strand of CAWFBG010000009.1, from coordinate 584,506 downwards.
CTCTCCGAAATCGACCGGCCCGCGAACTGCCGCTCGTCGCGGCGCAGGTCGTCCTCCTTGAAAGTGAGCGTGGACCGGGCGTCGGCCAGGTCGGCCTGGGCCTGCTGCACCTGGAACTCGAACAGGTTCTTGGCCTGTTCCCAGCGCTCCTTGGCGGCGACGTAAGCCCGGTCGGCGTGTTCGTAGGTCGTGCGGTAATCCACGTCCTCGATCTTGGCCAGCACGTCGTCCTGTTTGAAGCGGGCGCCCTCCTCCAGCCGGGGATCGACGTACACCAACATGCCGGCCACCTTGGGGCTGACCTGGATCTGGTGGACGGGGATGATGTAGCCCTTCGCCTCCAGGACCACGTCTCCGGACGAGGCCACCTCGCCGCCGGCGCCCGACGCCGACTTGGCGGACGCCGTCGCATCCGCCTCGGCCTTGGCGTCCACGGCCGCCCGCGACGGGGCGATGGCGTAGGCGTAGTAGCCGAAGGCGACGCAGACGCCCAGCAGGATGACGCACAGGCCCCACGGCAGCAACACGGCCGACAGCGACGAGCGCTTGCCCTCCGGGGCGCGTTCCGACAGCCGCAGCGAGCGGACGCGGTCGCGCAGCGTGGACGCGCCGTTGGCGGAGGGGGCGGCGTCGGCGGGCGGGCGGTTCGGGGCGGCGTCGTTGGCGGTGGTCATGTCAACCCTCGCGTCGATTCGGGGAAACGGGTCCGTCGGGGCGCAGGTACTGCGCCGAGCATGTCGAGGAAAAGGTCGAGCACTTCCTGACGGTCGTAGGCGTCGGGGTCGGCGGCCCGCTGCATGAACAGGCCGTGCAGGACGGCCTGGATCAGCGTGGCCGCGGCCCGCGGCGAGGCCTTCTTGCCGGGACGGCGTTTCAGGTCGTCGGCCAGGTCCCGCGCCATGTAGTTGCGCCACTCCTCATAGAGGTTCGCCAACCGCAGACGGAAATCCTCGCGATGGCCCATCTGCGACAAAAACGTATATTGCAGCGGGCCGAACTCCGGGAAGGCCGGCGGCTCCAGCAGGAGCTTTTTCAGCAGGAACTCCAGGCGGTCCCATCCCTTCGCGCCGGAAGCGCAACGGCCGTCGCCGTTCCCCCGGCCGTGGACGGCCCGCTCGTGCATCATTTCAATCAGACGGTCGAACACGGCCAGCAGAATATCTTCCTTGAAACGGAAGTAATAAGTGAGTTGACCGCGCGCCATGCCGGCTTTTTTCTCGATCTCGGACAGCGACAGGTTTTGCAGCCCCTGCTCGGCAATGATCGACACCGCCGCCTGCACGATCTGCTCGCGGCGAACGGTGGCAATGGGCGGCGCCAGGGGCTGTAGGAGTCGCTTGGGTAATCGTGGCATCGCTCTCCCCGGTTGGATCGACTTAACTATAGACTGATCGGACTAGAGAAGTCAACGGGGACATGGCAACGCCCGATGGAGGCGCGCAGTCTCTTCCGGCAATTCATCTTGCGGCGGTTTACGCATTCCGAGTAGATTGAAAGAGAAGCGGCAAGGACGCCGAACGATGATGGTTGCCCGTATCGGGGAAAGGAGTTCCGTGAACGCCGCACACTCTCTACCCATCCACGGTCGGCGCGCCGCCGGCGCCCACCTTCGCCGCACGCCCCTCCCTTTTTCCCCGGTGCGCCGCGCCGCGGATCGTGCGCGCCGGCGCCTCCTCGAGCTGCAACGCCCCGACGGCCACTGGTGCGGCGAGCTGCAGGGCGACACCATTCTCGAATCCGAATACGTCCTTTTGATGGCCTTCCTCGGCCGCGAGAACGAGGAACGGGTCCGCAAGGCCGCCGAATACGTCCGCCGGCAACAGCTGCCCAACGGCGGCTGGACGCACTACCCCGGCGGTCCCGTCGAACTTAGCGGCTCCGTCAAGGCGTATTTCGCCCTCAAGCTCACCGGCTGTGACCCTGAAGCGCCCTACATGCGGAGGGCCAGGGACGTGATTCGGGCGGGCGGCGGCGCCGCCGGCTGCAACAGCTTCACCAAGTTCTACCTCGCCCTGCTCGGACAGTTCCCCTACGCCAACTGCCCGTCGGTGCCGCCGGAACTGGTGCTGCTGCCCAAGTGGTTCTACGTCAACCTCTACGCCATGTCGAGCTGGACGCGGACCATCGTCGTGCCGCTCAGCATCTTCTCGGCGTTCAAACCGGTTCGCCGTCTGCCGACGGAACGCGGCGTCCGCGAACTGTTCCTGAAACGGCCGGAAACGCCGCTGTCGCCGGCCCCTCCCGACCGCCGCCTCCTGAGCTGGGGCAACTTCTTCCGCGGCGTCGACGCCGCCTACAAAATCGCCGAACGACTCGGCCTCCTCCGGCCGTTCCGCAAGACCGCCGTCGAAAAGGCGGCCGCCTGGATGCGCGAACGCCTGGAAGACAGCGACGGCCTCGGCGCCATCTTCCCGCCGATGATCTACACCGCCGTCGCCCTGCGCTGCCTCGACGTCGCCGACGACGACCCGGAGATGTTCTATGCCCTGAAGCAGCTCGAAGACCTGATGATCGAGGAAGACGGCGCCATCCGCCTGCAACCCTGCTTGTCGCCCGTATGGGATACGGCATTGGCGCTGAACGCCCTGGCCGACGCCGACGTGACGACGGCGTCCGAAGCCGCGCTTCGGCCCGCCGTGAACTGGCTGCTGGAACGCGAGGTGCGTCGTCGCGGCGACTGGAGCGTACACAATCCGCGTCTGGAGCCGGGCGGCTGGTTCTTCGAGTATCGCAACGCCTTTTACCCCGACACCGACGACACGGCGATGGTGCTGATGGCGCTGGCCCGCACCGGCGCGGCGAACACGCCGGCGGCGCGGCCGGCAGTCGAACGGGCGCTTCGTTGGCTGTTGGGGATGCAGAACCGCGACGGCGGCTGGGCGGCCTTCGACCGCGACGTGACCCGCGAGGTGCTGACGAAGGTGCCGTTCGCCGATCACAACGCCATGCTCGACCCGAGTTGTCCGGACATCACTGCTCGCGTCTTGGAGGCGCTGGGCGAATACGGTTTCGGCGTCGATCACCCGCAGGTCCGCGGCGCCCTCGCCTTTCTGCGGAAGACGCAGGAGAGGTCCGGCTGCTGGCTCGGCCGGTGGGGCGTCAACTACCTGTACGGCGTGTGGCAGGTGTTGGTGGGCCTGGAGAAGATCGGCTTCGACATGGCCGACCCGATGGTGCGGCGGGCCGTGGAGTGGCTGGCAAGCGTCCAGCAGCGCGACGGCGGTTGGGGCGAGAGTTGCGGCAGCTACGACGACCCCTCCCTGGCCGGGCGCGGCCAAACGACCGCCTCGCAGACGGCCTGGGCCTTGCTGGCGCTAATGGCGGCGGACGAAACGCACAACCCGGCCGTGCGCGGCGGCATCGATTACCTGATCGCGTCGCAGGACGAGGACGGCGGCTGGCGGGAAGAGCCGTTCACCGGCACCGGCTTCCCGAAGGTCTTTTACCTGAAATACCACCTGTACAGTCTGTATTTTCCCCTGATGGCGCTGGCGCGTTACGCCAAAGCGGCGCCGGCCCCGGTCGTCCACTACACGGCGGACTGACCGCCCCAAAGGAGATAGTAATGCGTTTCCCGCTCAGCCTGACGACGGACATGGTGGGCTACATGGCCCGCAAAAAGCTGTCCGGCAGCAAGCGGTTCCCGCTGGTGCTCATGCTGGAGCCGCTGCACGCCTGCAACCTGACCTGCACCGGCTGCGGCCGCATCCGCGAGTATTCCACCCACCTTCGCGACCGCTTAACGCTCCAACAATGCCTCGACTCGGTGGACGAGGCCGGCGCCCCGATCGTGAGCATCTGCGGCGGCGAGCCGATGATCTACCCCGAGATCGGGCCGCTGGTCAAAGGCATCCTGCGCCGCGCAAACACATTTACCTCTGCACCAACGGCATGTTCATCAAGAAGAAGCTGCACGAGTTCAAGCCGACGGATCGCTTCTTCTTCAACGTCCACCTCGACGGCTTGGAGGCGACGCACGACAAGGCGGTGGAGCGCGACGGCGTGTTCAAGTCGGCCGTCGAGGGCATTGTGGCCGCCAAGCAGGCCGGCTTCCTCGTCTGCACCAACACGACCATTTTCAAGGACACCGACCTCGGCGAGATCGACCGCCTCTTCACCTACCTGACGAAGCTCGGCGTGGACGGCTTCCTGCTGGCGCCGGCTTACGGCTACACGGCCGTGCAGGAAACCAACCCCGACGGCGCCGCGGAAATCTTCATGACCCGCGACGACGTGCGCGCCAAGTTCAAGGAGGCGGAAAAGCTCTTATACAAGCATCGGATGATGTCGTCGCCGGTCTACCTGGAGTTTTTGAGCGGCAAGCGCGAGCTGAGCTGCACGGCCTGGGGCAACCCCACGCGCAACATCAAGGGCTGGAAGGGGCCGTGCTACCTCATCACCGACGAGCACCACGACACCTTCCAGGGCTTGATGGAGGATACGCCGTGGGAGAACTACGGCCACGGCAAGGACCCGCGCTGCGAGCACTGTCTGATGCACTGCGGATATGAGCCGTCCGCCGCCCTGGGCGTCAACGCCCGTCTCGGCGACAGCTTCAAGATGCTGATGTGGCAGCTGTCTTAATGAGTGGCGAGTGGCGAGTGGCGAGAATAGACAACCTTCTGTCTTCTCTCGCCACTCGCCACTCGTCACTTCTTCTTGTTCGTCGGCCGGATCAGGACCAGGCCGCCGTTGGGGCCGGGGACGGCGCCCTCCACCAAGACAAGGTGGTTGTCGGCGTCGATGCGGATCACGCGCAGGTTGCGGATGGTGACGCGCTCGGCGCCGTAACGGCCCGCCGCCTTATGGCCGCGCTTGGGCCGGCCGCTGCCGCGGTTGCTGGCGTGCGAACCGATGCTGCCCGGCGAACGGTGGTGCTTCTTGACGCCGTGGCTGGCCCCCAGGCCGTGGAAGTTCCAACGCTTCATCGTGCCGGTCGTGCCGCGGCCCTTCGACGTGCCGATCACGTCCACCGCCTTCACGTCCTTGAACACCTCGGCCGCCGTCAGCACCGCCCCCACCGCGGTTTCCGACGGCTTGTCGAGCCGGAATTCGCGGATGAACCGCTGCGGTTCCACGTTCGCCTTGGGCAACAGGGCCACGCCGGCGGCCGTGCGCGCCCGGCGGCGCTTCGATTCCAGCGCGTCGGAGACGTGGCCGCGCTCCGCGCGGATGGCCTTGCGCCGCGCCTTTTCCAGAAAGCCCAGCTGCAAGGCGTCGTACCCGTCGCGCTCCTGATTGCGGACTTGCAGAACCGGACAAGGGCCGACTTGTAGCACGGTCACGGGGGCTTGTTTGCCCGCGTCGTCGTAAACCTGGGTCATGCCGACTTTCAGACCCATCAATCCCAGCGCCATGACTATTGCACCTTTCGCGCGGCAACTGTCTGGCCCGGGCGACGGCCCGGTGAGCATCATTGCCGGAATCCCGCGATCGGCCCGCGTCCCGGAGGGGAGGCGGGCAAACGACGGCCTACGTTCGGCCGCGTGGAAAAGGTTAAAGGTAGCGAGATTCGGGGGCGGCGTCCAGCCTCTGTCCGGCAATCGGTTTACGGGGTAGCGTCTCCGTTTGGGAGAAAGACGGGCGAGCCCGCAGCGCCAAGCAAGGGCGAGTCCGTCCGTTGCGCGCCCTTGCTTGGCGCTGCGGGCTCGCCCCATCCAAACGGAGACGCTACCGATTACGGCGGACGCCCGGTCGGCTGTTGCTGCCCGTGTTGAAGCAGCCCGTGCCTCCATTGCGGGCAGACCCGCCGGCGGCCGGACGAACTCGTCTGGCCAAAAATGAAAATTAAGGGTATATGGGGGCATGAGTTGCGCAAGCGGATGTGTATGTCTTCCCGGCTGGCACGTCGCTTGCGAAGTGGATGCCGGCCCCGATCGACGTGGACGGGGCCATTTCCCGTTCCCAATGTTGGAGGACGATGGAGTGAATCGATTGACCCTGGTTTTCGCGACCTTCCTCTGTTCCCTCCCCACCGCAATGGCCTCGCTTTCCCCCCCCCGAAACGACGCACCGGCCCTCGGTCAGAGCCTTCTCCTGACGACGGCGAAAGACGCCAAGGCGAACCTCGACGGCATTGCCGCCGTTCCCGCGCCGGAGCCGAAGCAGGCGAAACAGGATTTCGTCATCACCGACGAGACCGAAGTGAAGCTCGACGGCCACGTGTGCAAGTTCCAGGACGTGCCGGGCACCGCGACCGTGGTGTCCCTCGACGTGGCCGCCGACAAAAAAACGATCCTGAAAATCCAGTTCGCCTCGAAAAAGTGACCGCCGCCCCCCTCTGATGACAAATAACAACGGACGGGAAGGCTGTCGCCCAGCTTCCCGCCCGTTTTCCATTTTCGCCGCGACCGGCCGCCGGGCCGGTCTTTTGTTTGACCCCGCCGTCCCATCCGCTATGCTGGCCGCTGCGTCGCGGGGGCAGGCGGATATTCGGGCGCGAGGCGATCATGGGACGAGTCGGGGCGCGGGGCATGTGGCTGGCGTTGGCGGCCGCCCTGCTGGGCTGGATGTTCGACGGCTTCGAGCAAGGCATCTTTCCCCTGGTCGGCCGGCCGGCCCTGGTCGAACTCCTGGGACTGTCCGATAAGGCCGCCCTGGCGGACGACCCGAATGTCGCCGCCCCGTTGCGCGAGGAAGCCAAGCGCGACATCGACGCACGGGTCGGCCCCTGGAACAGCGGCATCACCGCGGCCTTCCTGGTCGGCGCCGCCTGCGGCGGCTGGTTCTTCGGCTGGCTGGGCGACCGCGTCGGCCGGGTCCGCGCGATGGTTTTCAGCGTCCTCACCTACGCCGTCTTCACCGGCCTGTGCGGCCTGGCCCTGGCGCCGTGGCACCTCGCCGGTCTCCGCTTCCTGTCCGCGCTGGGCATGGGCGGCGAATGGTCGTTGGGCGTCGCCCTGGTGATGGAGTGCTGGCCGGAGCAGACGCGGCCGCTCCTCGCCGGCCTCATCGGCGCCTCGGCCAACTGCGGCTTTATTCTGACGGGCGTGCTCGTCACCGCCGTCAAGGCGGGCGGCCTGCGCGTCGAGGGCGGCGGCTGGCGTTGGGTGCTGGCGGCGTGCGTCTTCCCCGCCTTCCTGACGTTCTTCCTCCGCGCCTTCGTGCCGGAATCGGAGGCGCTGGAGGGAGGCGGCCTCGTCCGGGCCGCGCGCCGCCTTCGCGGATATCTTTACGATAAAACTGCGCTGGAAGACCGTGGTGGGGACCGCCCTCGCCTCCGTCGCCCTGATCGGCACCTGGGGTTCCGTGACATGGATCCCCCTGTGGGTCCGGCAGATGACCGGCGAACAGCAATGGGCGAACAACGCCCAGATGTGCGGCGGCCTGGGGGCCGTGGTCGGCAGTTTCCTCGGCGCCGTCGTCGGCGTCCGCGTGGGCCGGCGGCGGACGTACTTCCTTCTGTGCCTCGGTTCGCTGGCCGTCTGCGCCTACCTGTTCCGCTGGCAGTTGCAGGTGCATCCGGTGGTGGACGGCTGGTTCCTGGCGGTGGTGGCCTTAACGGGACTTCTCACGGCGTCGTTCTACGGCTGGCTTCCGCTTTACCTGCCGGAACTGTTCCCGACGCGAGTGCGGGCCACGGGGCAGGGGTTCACCTACAACGCCGGCCGGGTCATCGCGGCCGGCGGCGTCCTCAGCACCGGCTTCTTGATGAGCCAACAAATGTTCAACGGAAGCTACGCCCAGGCCGGGGCCGTCATCAGCCTGGTCTATGTCGTCGGTCTGGTCGTGATCTGGTTCGCTCCGGAAACGCGCGGCCGGCCATTGCCGGAATGACGCCTCTTTCACCGGCAGGATGGATCCAAACACCAACCCGAAGCGCAAGCGAGGGATGAGGTCGAGGAACCGAATCCCTCGCTTGCGCTTCGGGTCGGTGTCCTCGCTCGCGCTCCGGGCTGATAATTTTGAAACCTGTTTTACTTGCCCGGCCGGCCATACGTCCCCATCAGGCCGCCGTCGCCGAGGATGTGGCCCTTCATCGCGTCGAGCAATTGTTGCTTGCTGGCGCCCGGTTTGAGGTCCAGTCGGCGGTCCAGGGCGTAGACCTTGAAGTAGTAGCGGTGCGGCTTGCCGGGCGGCGGCGCGGGGCCGCCGTAGCCGATGTTGGGGAAGTCGTTGAGTCCCTGGGCCGATCCGTCGGGCAGTTCCTTCGTCGTCGGCACGGCCTCCTTGAGTTCGCGCGCGTCCGCCGGCAGGTTGAACAGCACCCAATGCGTCCAGGTGCCGCGCGGGGCGTCGGGGTCGTCGCAGATCAGCGCCTGGCTTTTCGTGCCGTGCGGTGCGCCGGACCAGGTGAGCGGCGGCGAAACGTCGTCGCCGTCGCCGGTATACTTTTTCGGGATCGGCTGGCCTTCCTCGAAGGCGGTGGATTTCAATACGATCGGCAGTTGTTCCGTCGTCATGGGTGTACCCCCGTGCCGTGAGACTGGTGGGATGGGACAGTAGGTTTTATTCGCAAACGCCGTGCCCGGCGAACGCGGCCGGCCCATTGCAATTCCCGAATCGCACGCTACGCTGAGAGACGGCATCCGCCGCCTCATCCTAACACAGAAGGACCACGCCATGCACGAACCGAACGACTCCTTGACCCGACGCGGCCTCCTGCGCGGCGCGGCCGCGGCCGGCGCCGCCGCGGCCCTGGCCGGCGTCAGCGCCCGCGGTCCTCGCCGCGGACGACAAGGCCGCGACCAAGGGCCGCATCAAGCAGTCCCTCGTTTACTGGTGCTACAACGGCTACGGCGACAAATGGGACATGGATAGGATGTGTCAGGTCGCCCGCGGCCTGGGCTGCGTGTCCGTCGAGCTGATGGCCCCGGACCAGTGGGGGCCACTCAAGAAGTACGGCCTGACCTGCGCCATCGCCCCCAACGGCATGCCCGGCATGCCCTTCCACAAGGGCTTCAACAACCCCATTTATCACGACGAGCTGATCGAGCGCATGACGAAGATGATCGACGCCTGCGTGGACGCCGGCGTGCCGAGCATCATCGCCTTCAGCGGCTACAAGTGGCGCGACGCGGAGGACCCGAAAAGCGGCGAGATCCCGCGCGACGAGGGGGCCGACAACTGCGTCAAGGGGCTCAAGCGGATCGTCCCCTACGCCGAGAAGAAGGGCGTGACGATCTGCATGGAGCACCTCAACACGCGCGACCACTCGCACCCGATGAAGGGCCACCCCGGCTACATGGGCGACGACCTCGACTGGATGGCCGCGATCATCCGCAAGGTCGGCTCGCCGCGGATGAAGCTGCTATTCGACATCTACCATGTGCAGATCATGCACGGCGACCTGATCCGCCGCATCGACCAGAACAAGGACATCATCGGCCACGTCCACACGGCCGGCAACCCGGGCCGCGGCGAACTGGACGAGACGCAGGAGATCCAGTACGCGCCGGTGATGAAGAAGCTGTTGGAGATCAAGTACGAGGGTTATGTGGGGCAGGAGTTCATTCCGACGCGCGACCCGCGGGAGGGGCTGCGTCAGGCGGTGCGGCTGTGCGACGTGTGAGGGCCGCCTCCGGCCCGGATCGCTTCAGGAACGCTTCGACCGTCCCCCTTGTGGGGATGCCGGCCCGCGCCCCGGCGTGCATGGCCTTGAGCGCCGCCGCCGCGGTGGCGAAGCGCACGCGCCCGACAGGTCCAGCCCCCGCGCCAGCGCCGCCGCGTAGGCGCCGTGGAACACGTCGCCGCAACCGGTCGTGTCCACGACCGGCACGCGGTACGCCGGCTGATGGACGGCGTCCGAACCTTCTTCCCGATACCAACATCCCTCGTCGCCGCAGGTGACCACCACGACGCAACGGCCAGGCGACCCGAGCCGGCGGACGGCGGCCGCGGGATCGTCCCTCCCCGTCCGCCGGGCCGCGAAAGCCCGCGAAACGATCAGGTGGTCCACCAGTTCGAGCAGCCCGTCGAAGCCGGGGAACTCGTCGCGCTCCAGGTCGGCGACGACCGGCAGCCCGGCCGTGCGGGCGATCCGGGCGGCCCGCGTCATCCCCTCGACGCCGTAGTGATCGACGAACAGCACGCGGGCGGCCCGGATCACCTCGGCCGACGGCGCCTCTGGGTCGGCCCCGGTCGAGCCGGCCAGGTCGAAGAAGATGGTGCGGGTGTGCTGACTTTCGTCCACGAGGATGGTCGAGCGGATCGGCCGCGCCCCGTCCGGCGCACGACCGGCGAAGTGTCCACGCCCTCGCGGCGAAAGGCCTCCTCGAGATAGCGGGAATCGTCGTCGTCGCCGAGGACGCCGGCGAAGGCGCAGCGGGCGCCGAGCCGGGAGGCGGCGACCAGGGCGGTGCCGGTCAGGCCGCCGCCCTGTCGTTCGCGGCGGCGGACGCGCACCTTGGAATCGGGCGGCGGGTAGGCGGGGATGTAGAGCAGGTCGTCCACCGCGACGCAGCCGAGGCCGAGCACGTCCCACGTGAAGCCGTCGGCGGCGTTGGCGGGTTCCATCTCCTGTACCTCGGCGCCGAGTTACTTCAGGAACCCGGAAGGACAGCCCAAGAGGACGCCTCCCTTCGCGGCCGCTCAGGCCAAAATGTCCTTCACCACCACGCCGGAAACGTCGGTCAACCGGAAGTCGCGGCCGCTGTAGCGGAACGTCAGTTTCTCGTGATCGATGCCCATGCAGTGCAGGATCGTGGCGTGCAGGTCGTGGACGTGGACCGGCCTGTCCACGGCCACCGAGCCGAACTCGTCCGTCGCCCCGTAGACCATGCCGCCCTTCACGCCTCCTCCCGCCAGCCACATCGAAAAGCCCTTGTTGTTGTGGTCGCGGCCCTTCTGGCTCTCCGACGCCGGCGTCCGCCCGAACTCGCCGCCCCAGATCACCAGCGTCTCGTCCAGCAGACCGCGCTGCTTCAAGTCGGTCAGCAGCGCCGCGATCGGCTGATCCGACAGCCTGGCGTGGTTGCGGTGGTTGAGGATGTCGGCGTGGTCGTCCCAGGGCTGACCGCCGCCAAAATAGATCTGCGTCATGCGCACGCCGCGCTCGGCCAGCCGGCGGGCCATCAGGCAGGCGTTGGCGAAGGGGCCGTCGCCGTAGGCCTGGCGGACGGCGGCCGGCTCGCGTCCGAGGTCGAACACCTCCTGCGCCTCGAACTGCATCCGGAAGGCGATCTCCAGCGAGGCCATGCGGGCTTCGAGCTGGTCGTCGCCGCCGCGCTCCCGGTCGTGCTCCTCGTTCATCCGCTGCAACAGGTCGAGCTGTTGACGCTGGGCGGCGCGAGGCAAATTGCGGTTGCGGATGTCCTGAATAAGCGCTTTGGGGTCGCTTTTGGAGTTGTCGATGTGCGTGCCCTGGTAGACGCCGGGGAGAAAGCTGTTGCCCCACAGCTGGGGGCCGACGACCGGCTGGCCCGGACAAAGGACGACGTAGCCGGGCAGGTTCTGGTTCTCCGTGCCGAGGCCGTAGGTCAGCCACGAGCCGAGGCTCGGCCGCGTCGGCTGCGTCTCGCCGGAGTTCATCATCAACAGCGACGGCTCGTGGTTGGGCGTGTTGGTGTGCATCGAGCGGAGGACGCACACGTCGTCGATGACCCGGCCGAGGTGGGGGTAAATCTCACTGACCTCGACGCCGCTCTTGCCCTGCTTGCTGAACTTGAACGGCGAGGGCAGCAGGCCGCCGCCCTTGGCGCGGTCGGTGGACAGCATGGAACCCGCGGGCCGCGTGCCCTTGTATTTTTCCAGCATCGGCTTGGGGTCGAAGGTGTCCACCTGCGACGGGCCGCCGTTCATGAACAGGAAGATGACCTTTTTGGCGGTCGGCTTGAACATCGGCGGCCTGGGGGCGAGGGGGGTGTCGGAGGCCGATTTGGGGGCGTCGGCGTGCAGGAGGCCGTCGCCGGCCAGCATGGTCGCCAGTCCGAGGGCGCCGAAACCGCCGCCGATCTTGCACAGGGCTTGCCGGCGGGTCATCCGTTGTCGCGGGTGGAAGAACATGATTGCGGCCCCCAGGTGTGGCGAGGGATTTATTCGATCCCCGGCGGAACGAGCGTCGCTCCATCGTACCCGTTATTCCGGCGTAATCCAGCGCTTTTCTCAGGTTCCGCCAGTTCCCGGTTCCCGGCGTGGACCAGCCGGTTGATCTGGCGCAAGGCGACGGCGACGCCGGCCCGCGCCGTGGCCGAGAGCCGCGCCCCCAGTCCGAAATCGGCCGCCGGGATCGTCACCAGCCACGCCTCCGGTCGCCGGCCGTCGAGCGCCTCCGCCAACGATAACAGCCAGCGTGGGTCGCTGGTGTGCCCGGAACCGGCCCGCGGGCCGGCCTCCAACCGCCGAAGGCACACCTCCCGTCCTCCCTCTTCCACGCAGGCGTCCACGAACACGACCACCTCGGCGCCGGCGAGCGCCGGCGCCAGTTCGGGCGTCAACTGGTGGACCGCAAGTCCATCGACTTCCGGCCGCCCCCAATCGGCAACCCGGCGGGCCACACAGGGCCCGGCCGCGTCGTCGCCGCGCAACTCGTTGCCATAACCGATCACCAGGAAGGGAGTCATTGGCGTCGCGCCTCGTCCAGGACCACGCCGCCGGGGGCGATCAAGTACACGATCAGTGGCATTTCGCCGGCGGCGTGCGTCGAACAGCTCAAGCACGGGTCGAAGGCGCGGATGCCGGCCTCCACCCGGTTCAGCACGGTCTCTGGGATCTTGTCGCCGTGAATGAAGCGTTGGGCGATCTGCGTAATCGTGCGATTCATGCCCAGGTTGTTCTGCCCCGTGGCGATGAGGAGATTGATCTTCTTCAACAGGCCGTTTTCGTCCACCTTGTAGTGGTGGAAGAGCGTGCCGCGCGGCGCCTCGCTGACGCCGACGCCTTCGAGTCGGTTGACGCCGGCCTCGGCGCGCAGGTGGGTCGCGTGCATGGCCGGGTCGGCTAGCAGCGCCTCAATGAACTCGGTCGCGGCCAGGATCTCGATCAGCCGCGCGTAGTGGTAGAAGAACGATGAGTGGACCGTCCGCCCGCCGCGTTGGCGGTATTCGACCAGTTCCGCGTCGGCCAGCGGGGCGCCGATGTGGTCGCAGACGTTGAGACGCGCCAGGGGGCCGACGCGGTAACAGCCGTCCGGGTAGCCGAGCGGGCGGAAATAGGGCGATTTCAGGTAGGAATCCGGTTCGACGGCCTCGCCGACGAACTCGGCGTAGCGCGCGGCCTCGATCCCGTCGGCGACGATGTTGCCTTCGCCGTCGGTGAAGCGGAGGCGGTCGCCGTAGTGTTCCCAGCCGCCGTCCGGGCCGATCAAACCTAGAAAGAGCGACGGAAAGTCGCCGAAGGTTCGCGCCTCCTCCTGGAAGCCGTCGAGCATCCCCTTGAAGCGGGCCAGGGCCGCCTGCGCCGTCGCCCGGGCCTCCGGCAGCCATCCTTGCAGGTGGACGCGGCGTTCCTCGCCTAGCGCATCGCGCACGCCGCCGGGCACGCACCAGGCGGGATGGATCTTCTTGCCGCCCAGCGCCTCGATTATTTCCTGTCCGAATTGTCGCAGCCGGATGCCGGCGCGGGCCAGGTCGGGATCGACCTGGATGAGGCCGAAGACGTTGCGCGTCGCCGGGTCGCTCTCCCATCCCAGCATCAAATCGGGTCCGCTTAGGTGGAAGAAGCTCAGGGCGTGCGACTGAAGGATTTGGCCCAGGTTCATCAGGCGGCGCAGCTTCTCCGCCGCCGGCGGGATGTCCACGGCCAGGATTTGGTCGCCGGCCTTCGCCGAGGCCATCAGGTGGCTGACCGGACAGATGCCGCAGATGCGGGCGCTCAGGCCGGCCATCTCGAAAAACGGCCGGCCCTCGCAGAAGCGCTCGAAGCCGCGGAACTCCGTGACGTGGAAGCGGGCGTCGGCCACCTCGCCGGCGTCGTTGAGGTAGATGCTGATCTTGGCGTGGCCCTCGATCCGCGTCACCGGGTCGATCACAATGCGTTGCGCCATGACAACTCCTGACGAACCACAGAGGACACAGAGGGAAGAAACACAGAGAAGACCGAAAGCCTTGTTCCGAGGCGACGCCTTCTCCGTGCTTCTATTTTGATTTCTCTCGGTGTTTCTTCCCTCCGTGTCCTCTGTGCCTCTGTGGTTCGTTTCTTCATCGCTTTTCATCCGAATCGCCGCTGTTCCGGTTCCAGTCGCGGCGCCTCGCCGTTCAGCATCGATTCCATCACGGCCCGGATGCGATCCGCGGGCGGCGGACAGCCGGGCAGGTAGAAATCCACCGTGACCACGGAATGCACCGGCGTCACCCGGTCCAGCAACACCGGAACCACGACGCGGTCGTCCGGGATGCGGGCGTTGAGGTCGCCGTGCTCTACATACACCGGCCGCAGGACTTCCAGAGCCGTCCCCAGCGGGTTGCGCAGCGCCGTCACGTTGCCCGTCACGGCGCAGTCGCCGAAGGAGACTAGCACCTTGGTACGCGCCCGCACGCACCGAATCATCTCCAGATTGTCCTCATTGGCCACCGCCCCTTCCACCAGCGCGACGTCCACATGCTCCGGATACTCCTTGGCGTCCATGAGCGGGCTGTAGACCAGATCGGTACGCGCCGCCAGGTCGATCAGCCACTCGTCGAGGTCGAGAAACGACATGTGGCAGCCGGAACAGCCGCCCAGCCACACCGTCGCCAGCCTTACACGCTCCATTGCTTCTTCTCCCGTGCGGTCACCAGCTGGATCAGCCGCTGTCGGTCGTGGACCATCTCCGCCACCGTCGATCCCTGCCGGAAAATCGCCCCCGTCGGGCACGCCTCCACGCACTTGCCGCAGGACGTGCAGCTGGCGGCCTCGCCCCACGGCTGATTCAGGTCCGTGATGACCCAGGAATGGGCGCCGCGGCCGGCCACGTCCCAGGTGTGCGCCCCCTCGATCTCGTCGCAGGCCCGGACGCATCGCTTACACAGGATGCAGCGGTTGTGATCGACGCCGAAGCGCTCATGGCTGGCGTCCACCGACAACAAGGGATACTGGTACTCGTAGCGGACGTGATCGACGCCGGCGGCCGCCGCCTGGTCCTGTAGCTCGCAGTGGCCGTTGGCCACGCAAACCGAGCAGACGTGGTTGCGCTCGGCCAGCAGCAGTTCCAGGATCATGCGCCGGTACTCGACCAGCTTGGGCGTGTCGGTGTGGACGTTCATGCCCTCGGCGGCGCGGGTGACGCAGGACGCCTGGAGTTTCGGCCCGCCGTTGATCTCGACCAGGCAGAGCCGGCAGGCGGCCGCCTCCGACACGCCGTCGAGGTGGCACAGCGTCGGGATGCGGACGCCGGCCGCCCTCGCGGCCGACAGGATCGTCTCGCCGTCCGCGGCGGTTACGGCCTGGTCGTTGATCGTGAGCGTTAGAACAGCCATGTTACTTATCCGTTTTCCCGTGGGCGTCCCGGTCGTGGGCCGTCACACAAGCGGCAGCGGCGTCGTCGCTCGTCCGTTGCCGTTCGCCGGCCCGGGTTGTAGCAGCGCCTCGTATTCGCGGCCGAAGTAGCGCATCGTACTCAGCACCGGGTTCGGCGCCGTCTGCCCCAGGCCGCACAGGCTCGTGTCGCGCACCATGTGGCAGAGCTGCACCAGCCGGTCGTACTCGGCCCGCGTCGCCCGCTTCTGCACAATCCGCGTCAGAAGTTGGTGCATCTGCACCGTGCCGGCGCGGCAAGGGATGCACTTGCCGCACGATTCGTCCATGCAGAATTCCATGAAGAAGCGCGCCACCTCCACCATGTCGGAGGTCTGGTCCATCACGATCATGCCGCCGCTGCCCATGATCGTGCCGAGCTTGACCAGCGACTCGTAATCGACCGGCGTGTCCAGGTGCTCGGCGGGGATGCAGCCGCCGGACGGGCCGCCGGTCTGCACGGCCTTGACCGCGCCGTCCGGGACGCCGCCGCCCATCACCTCGACGATGTGCCGCAGCGACGTGCCCATCGGCACCTCGATCAGGCCGGTGTTGCGCACCTTGCCGGTCAGCGAAAAGACCTTGGTTCCCTTGCTCTTCTCCGTGCCGATGCCGGCGAACCACGCCGCCCCCTTGCGAATGACGCCGGGCACATTGGCGAACGTCTCGACGTTGTTAATGAGCGTGGGGCAGCCCCACAGGCCCTTCTCGGCGGGGTAGGGCGGCCGCGGCCGGGGCGTGCCGCGCTTGCCCTCCACGGACGCCATCAGGGCCGTCTCCTCGCCGCAGACGAAGGCGCCGGCCCCGATGCGGACGTCGACGCGGAAGTCGAACGGCGTCTCGAACACGCCGCTGCCGAGAAGGCCAAGTTTCTTGGCCTGTGAAATCGCTTTTTGCAGGCGGCTGACGGCCAGCGGGTACTCGGCCCGCACGTAGACGAAGCCCTGGCTGGCGCCGACCGCGTAGGCGGCGACGGCCATGCCTTCCAGGACGCGGTGCGGGTCGCTCTCCATGACGCTGCGGTCCATGAAGGCGCCCGGGTCGCCCTCGTCGGCGTTGCAGACGACGTACTTCTGGTGGGCCGGCGTCCGCGCCACCGTCGCCCACTTCAGGCCGGTCGGGTAGCCGGCGCCGCCGCGGCCGCGCAGCCCGCTGTCTCCGATCTCCTTGAGTACGTCGGCGGGCGTCATCTCCGTCAGCGCCTTCGCCAGCGCCTGGTAGCCGCCGGCCGCGACGTACTCCTCAATGCGCTCCGCGTCGATCTTGCCGCTCGTTTCGCAGACAATCTTCATCTGCGATGCGAAGAAAGGGTGGCGCTGGTCCAGCTTGCCCGGCGCCGCCGAACCGCCGTCGAGGGCGTCGAGGATCGATGGGGCGTCGGCCGGCGTCACCTTCTCGTAGAGGTCGCCTGCGGGGGCCGTCTCGACGAGCGGCCCGCGACCGCACAGACCGAGGCAGCCGACGCCGACCACCTGGACGGCGTCGCCCATCTCGCGGTCGGCGACGGCCTGGCGAAGCGACTTCTCGACGTTCAGGGAATCGGCGGCCGCGCAGCCGCTGGCGGTGCAGCAGTAGACGCGCACGCCCTTCCAGGAGGCGCGCTCCTTTTCGGCCAACTCATTCAGTTCCACGCGGTCCATTTCAGAGCCACTCCTTCAGGCGGGCGACGGCGGCCTCGGGGGTCTGCTGTCCGGCCGTCGCCTTGTCGTAGACCACGGCCGGGGCAATGCCGCACGCGCCGATGCAGCGCGCCGTCAGCAGCGACAGCTTGTCGTCCGGCGTCGTCTCGCCGGCCCGGACGTGGGCGAACGCCTCGACCGCGGCCAGAAGCCGGTCGGCCCCCTTGACGAAGCAGGCGGTGCCCATGCAGACGACGCAGGTGTGCTCGCCTTGGGGTTTGAGCGTGAAGAGATGGTAGAACGTGGCGACGCCGTAGACGCGGCTGGGCGGCAGTTTCAGGCCGCGGGCCACGTACAGCAGCACGTCCATTTCCAGGTAGCCGAACAGCTCCTGGGCCTTGTGCAGCACCTCGATCAGTGCGTCCTGCTGGAACTGGCAGCGCTTCAGAGTCGTGTCCAGGATCTTGAAACGCTTGTCGCCGCTGGGGTGGGCGCCCGTCTGAACCGCCTGCATTCCGCGACTCCTTCACCAAACCGATCCGTCGTGCCTTCGTGCGTGGATCGCAATCCCTGTGCCGGGTCGGGGAAGGCCAGGTAGTGGGAGGGGGAGAGAAGGCCCTGGACCCGCGGAACCCAAGGTTAACGAGAGGCAATTATTTCATCCATCCTAAGAGCGTCTTCCACAAATGGAAAGTGGGCGCATCATCCGTCGGCGGGCGATCCCGCCCGGAAGTGTGCGATTCCGCACGCTTCCGCCCAGGATTCCTTGACGGATCGTTGGCATCCGGCAGCCGTCCCGTCCCGCCGCCCCCGCACCCGATGGGGAAAACAAGGCGATTCGCAACGTCGGCCCCGAGGTCGGCGTGTTCCGGCGCGGCCTTTGCTCAAACCGCCCCCGTCGTCTCTCCCACCCGCTCGAAAGGAGCGTGAACCATGTTCCGCACCATCCTCACGCCGCTGGACGGCTCGACGTTCGGCGAGCACGCGCTGCCGCTGGCGCTGGGCCTCGCCCGCCGGTCGGGCGCGAGCCTGCGGCTGCTTCACGTCGTTTCGCCGCCGGCCTCGATCTACTCGGAAAGCCCGCTGTTCCTCGAGGATTCCTACCTGGAATCCTACGTCCGCGAGCACCAACGATCCGCCAGCCTGGCGTACCTGGGCGCCGTCGCGAAGCGTCTCAAGGGTCTGCCGGCGCCGGGGGCGACGCGGCTCGTGGCGGAAGGCGAGGTGCGCGACATGATCCGCGCCCAGGCGGAGAGCGTCCACGCCGACCTGGTGGTGATGACAACGCACGGCCGCGGGCCGCTCGGCCGCTTCTGGCTCGGCTCCGCGGCCGACGAGTTGGTGCGGACGCTGTCCATGCCGGTCCTGCTGGTGCGGCCGCGCGAGGGCGTCGCGGACCTGGAGCGCGAGGCGGACCTGAAGCGCATCCTGATCGCGCTGGACGGCTCGCCCCTCGCCGAGCAGGTCCTGGAGCCGGCCGTCGAGATCGGTCAATTGACGGGCGCGGAGTTCACCTTGGTCCGCGTCGTGAAGCCGGTGCAGATCGGCGCGTACACCCTCGGGGCCGGCGGGCTGGGCCAACTCGCCCTCGGACTGGAGCAGCTGGAGGCCGAGCACCGGTGCCGCTGCGAACAGGCGGAGAAATACCTGGAAGAGATCGCGGCCCGGCTGCGGGCGCGGAAGTTAACGGTGCGGACGCACGTGGCGACGGAAGAGCAGCCGGCGGTCGGCATCCTGCAAGAGGCCCAGAAGGCGGACGCCGACCTGATCGCCCTGGCGACGCACGGCCGGCGCGGCCTGACGCGGCTGTTCCTGGGCAGCGTCGCCGACAAGGTGGTGCGCGGCGGCCGGCTGCCGGTGCTGCTGGTGCGGCCCAAGAATGCGTTAAAGGAGTGAACATGACTGTCAAACATGCGACCCTGGACGGCAACGAAGCCGTTGCCGCCGTGGCCTACCAGCTCAGCGAGGTCGTGGCCATCTACCCGATCACGCCGTCGTCGCCGATGGGCGAGTGGGCCGATCAGTGGGCCGCGGAAGGGAAGCCGAACGTGTGGGGCAGCGTGCCGCACGTGGTCGAGATGCAGAGCGAGGGCGGGGCGGCCGCCGCCGTCCACGGCGCCCTCCAGGGCGGGGCGCTCTCGACGACGTTCACCGCGTCGCAGGGCCTTCTGCTGATGATCCCGAACATGTACAAGATCGCCGGCGAATTGACCTCGGCGGTCTTTCACGTCGCCGCCCGTTCGCTGGCGGTGCAGGCCCTGTCGATCTTCGGCGACCACAGCGACGTCATGGCCGCCCGCGCCACCGGCTTCGCCCAGCTGGCCTCCAACTCGGTGCAAGAGGCCGCCGACCTCGCCCTGGTCGCCCACGCCGCCGCCCTGGAATCGCGCATCCCATTCATCCACTTCTTCGACGGTTTCCGCACCTCGCATGAGATGATGCGGATCGAGCCGCCCGACGCCGCCCAGATCCGGGCCATGATCGACGACGACCTCGTCCGCGCCCACCGGGCCCGCGGCATGTCGCCCGACCACCCGTTCCTCCGCGGCACGGCCCAGAACCCGGACGTCTACTTCCAGAGCCGCGAGGCCGTCAACCCGTATTACCTCGCCTGCCCGACCATCGTTCAGACCGCGATGGACCGCTTCGCCGGCATGACCGGCCGCCGCTATCGGCTGTTCGATTATGTCGGCGCCGACGACGCCGAGCGGGTATTGGTGATGATGGGTTCCGGGGCCGAGGCCGCCGAGGAGGCCGTCGAGGCGCTGGTGAAGCGCGGCGAAAAGGTCGGCCTCGTCAAGGTTCGCCTGTTCCGCCCGTTCTCGGTAGGGCACTTCCTGCTCGCCCTGCCGCCGACCATCCGGACGCTGGCCGTTCTCGACCGCACCAAGGAACCCGGCGCCATCGGCGAGCCGCTTTATCTGGATGTGGTCGCCGCCCTCCACGAGTCGAACGGCCTCAACCATCCGCGCGTGATCGGCGGGCGCTACGGCCTGTCCTCCAAGGAATTCACGCCCGCGATGGTCAAGGGCGTCCTGGACGAGTGCGTCAAGGACAGGCCGCGCACCCACTTCACCGTCGGGATCAAGGACGACGTGACGCACACCAGCCTCGACTTCGACCCCCGATTCTCCACCGAGGACCCCGACACGGTGCGGGCCGTCTTCTACGGCCTGGGGTCCGACGGCACGGTCGGCGCCAACAAGAACTCCATCAAGATCATCGGCGGGGAGACCGACCTGTACGCCCAGGGCTATTTCGTTTACGACTCCAAAAAGGCCGGTTCCGTCACCGTCTCGCACCTGCGCTTCGGCCCGCGGCCGATCCACTCGACGTACCTCATCAGCCGGGCCGGCTTCGTGGCCTGCCACCAGTTCAGCTTCCTGGACCG
Source organism: uncultured Planctomycetaceae bacterium (assembly GCA_963813925.1). Lineage (GTDB taxonomy): Bacteria > Planctomycetota > Planctomycetia > Gemmatales > Gemmataceae > UBA4732. The sequence continues at coordinate 564,127 of CAWFBG010000009.1, read as the reverse complement.
CATCGACGTGCTCCGCGAGGCCGACGAGGGCGCGACCTTCCTGCTCAACAGTCCGTACGGCCCGGACGAGGTCTGGGATCATTTGCCGCGCTCGGTACAAGCGGAGATCCTCAAGAAGAAGCTCCGGTTCTTCGTGGTGGACGCCTTCAAGGTGGCGCACGAAAACGGCATGGGCGGCCGCATCAACACCGTCATGCAGACCTGTTTCTTCGCCCTGAGCGGCGTGTTGCCGCGGGAACAGGCGATCGCGGCCATCAAGAAAGCCATCAACAAGACCTACGGCAAGCGCGGCCGGGCCGTCGTGGACAAGAACTGCGCCGCCGTGGACGCCGCGCTGGCCCGTCTGCACGAAGTGCCTGTGCCCGCGGCCGTCACCGCCGTCGCCGACCGGCCTCCGGTCGTGGCCGCCGAGGCGCCGGAGTTCGTCCGCAAGGTCACGGCCCTGATGATGGCCGGCGAGGGCGATGCGCTGCCCGTCAGCGCCCTGCCGGCCGACGGAACCTATCCGGTCGGCACCACGAAATGGGAAAAGCGGAACATCGCCCAGGAGATCCCGGTGTGGGATGAAAACATCTGCATCCAGTGCGGCAAGTGCGTGCTGGTGTGCCCGCACGCCGTTATCCGCGGCAAGGTGTACGACCCGGCGGCGCTGGCCGGCGCCCCGCCGACGTTCAAGAGCACGGCGGCGCGCTGGCAGGGCCGCAAGGACGAGAAGTATACGCTTCAGGTCGCGCCGGAGGACTGCACCGGCTGCCGGCTGTGCGTCGAGGTCTGCCCGGTCAAGAACAAGTCCGAGGTGCGCCTCAAGGCGATCAACATGCGGCCGCAGGCGCCGCTGCGCGAGGCGGAGAGCGCGAACTGGGACTTCTTCCTGAAACTGTCCGAAGCGGATCGGCAAACGGTGCGAATCGACAGCGTCAAGGACGTGCAGCTGCTGGAACCGTTGTTCGAGTTCTCCGGGGCCTGCGCCGGCTGCGGCGAGACGCCGTACCTGAAACTGATGAGCCAACTGTTCGGCGACCGGGCGCTGATCGGCAACGCCACCGGCTGCACGTCGATCTACGGCGGCAACCTGCCGACGACGCCGTGGACGACCAACCACGACGGCCGCGGCCCGGCCTGGTCGAACTCGCTGTTCGAGGACGCGGCCGAATTCAGCCTGGGCATGAGGCTGGCCGTGGACAAGCAGGCCGAATACGCCGCCGAACTGGTGCGGCGGCTGTCCGGCGTCCTGGGCGACGAACTGGCTGCCGCGCTGCTGACGGCGGACCAGTCCACGGAGGCGCGGATCGACGAGCAGCGCGAGCGCGTGCGGCGGCTTCGCGAGCGCCTCAAGGGCGTGGACGGGCCGGAGGTCCACGACCTGCTGGCCGTGGCCGACATGCTGGTGAAGAAGAGCGTCTGGGGCGTCGGCGGCGACGGCTGGGCCTACGACATCGGCTTCGGCGGACTCGACCACGTGCTGGCGTCGGGCCGAAACGTCAATCTACTGGTGCTGGACACGGAGGTTTACTCCAACACCGGAGGCCAAATGTCGAAATCGACGCCGCGCGGGGCCGTGGCCAAGTTCGCGGCGGCGGGCAAGCGCGCGGCCAAGAAGGACCTCGCCTTGATCGCCATGAGCTACGGCTCCGCCTACGTGGCCCGCGTGGCCATGGGGGCCAACGACGTCCACACCCTTAACGCCTTCCGCGAGGCCGAGGCCTTCAACGGGCCGTCGCTGATCCTGGCGTACAGCCACTGCGTCGCCCACGGCTACGACATGGCCCACGGCATGGAGCAGCAGAAGCTCGCCGTCCAGACCGGCTACTGGCCGCTGCTCCGCTACAACCCGGCGCTGCTGCGCGAGGGCAAGAACCCCTTGACCCTCGACTCCAAGGCGCCGTCGCTGCCCCTGAAGCAGTACGTCTATAACGAGAGCCGGTACACCATGCTTGTCCAGAGCCGCCCGGACGAGGCGCGCGAGCTGCTGAAGCTGGCGGAGCGGGACGTGCGCGACCGCTGGGCCCTGTACGAGAAGTTGGCGGCCGCGCCGGGGCAGGGGAACGGGAACGGGTCGCCGGCCGCGGTCCCCACCAACGGGACGGCGGCGGAGAAGGCCGAAGGGAGGGCCGTGCGATGATCGACACCGGACCCAAGGCGTACCATGCGTGAACAGGAGACGCGACCATGACAGCCCACGACCACAATCCCTGCTACGGCGGCATGTTCCCTGAGACGTTGCACCCCCGACAGGACCGCAAGGTGTGCGGCAAGGCGCTGTCCTACACGCTCGCCACGGCGGGCGGCCTCTACCGCGCCGGCCGTACCGTCGAGGTCAACCGGGACGGATGGGAGGAATGCTTGCAGTGCCCGGAGTTCGAGGCGTGCTACAAGCTCTCTCTGGCAAAGCTCACACTCCAGGCGGCGGTGGCGAACTTGTGACCCCGCTGGCATCATGATTGCTTGGCCGAGGGAGGTCTGGAAACGGGAGACGGGAGGAGAAGCACCATGAGGACCACCGAGTTGGCGCCGCCGATAAGGCCCACGGCCCCCACCTGCCAGGCGCCTCGGCTGCCTTTTCTGGATCGCTTTCTGACCCTGTGGATCTTCCTGGCCATGGCTGTCGGTGTGGGCCTCGGCCGCTTCGTCCCGGGCGTCGGAGAGTTCATCAACCGGTTCCAGGCGGGCGCCACCAACATCCCCATCGCCGTCGGCCTGATTCTGATGATGTACCCGCCCCTGGCCAAGGTGAAGTACGAGGAACTCGGGGATGTCTTTCGCAACTGGAAGATCCTGGGCCTGTCGCTGGTGCAGAACTGGGTGGTCGGCCCCGTCCTGATGTTCGTGCTGGCCGTCGCCTTCTTCGGGCTGCTGGCGCCGGCCGTCTTCGGCCAGAATCCCAAGTACGCCGAATACATGGTCGGGCTGATCATGATCGGCCTCGCCCGCTGCATCGCCATGGTGATCGTTTGGAATGACCTCGCCTGGGGAGACGCCGAATACTGCGCGGGACTGGTGGCCTTCAACAGCGTCTTCCAAATCGTCTTCTACAGCATCTACGCCTGGGTTTTCATCACCGTGCTCCCGCCTCTGGTTGGCCTCCCGGGCAGCGCGGTGGCTGTCACCATGGGCCAGATCGCGGAAGGTGTCTTCATCTACCTGGGCGTTCCCTTCCTCGCCGGCCTGTTGACCCGTGTGGTCCTGCTCAGGATCAAGGGCCGCGAGTGGTACGAGACGCGGTTCATTCCGCGCATCAGTCCGATTACGCTGGTCGCCCTGCTGTTCACCATCCTGGTCATGTTCAGCCTCAAGGGGAACCAGATCGTCCGCATCCCCGTCGATGTCCTGTTGATTGCGGCGCCCCTGCTGATCTACTTTGTGGTCATGTTCCTGGTCAGCTTCTGGATGGGCAGGCGGGTCGGCGCTGATTACCCCAAGACGGCCACGCTGTCGTTCACGGCGGCCAGCAACAACTTTGAGCTGGCCATTGCGGTGGCGGTGGCCGTATTCGGCATCGGCTCCGGGGCCGCCTTCGCCGCGGTCATCGGCCCGTTGGTCGAGGTGCCGGTGATGATCGGCCTGGTCAACGTCGCCCTGTATTTCCGGCGTCAGTTATTCTGGGGAGAACAAGTTTTGGCGGAGAAGGCCGAAGGGAGGGCCGTGCGATGATCGACCTTACGACCTCTTATATGGGGCTGAAGCTGAAAAACCCGTTGGTGGTCTCGGCCTCGCCGCTGGGGCAAGACCTCAACGCCATGGTCCGGATGGAGGAGGCGGGGGCGGCCGCGATCGTTCTGCACTCGCTGTTCGAGGAGCAGATCCGCCTGGAGAGCGAAGACCTCGACCGTGTCCTCGACCAGGGCGCCGAGTCCTTCCCGGAGGCGCTGTCGTACTTCCCGGACATGGCCGACTACAACCTGGGGCCGGAAGGCTACCTGGAGCACATCCGCGAGGCGAAAATGGTGCTGGGCGTGCCGCTGATCGCCAGCCTCAACGGCGCCTCGCTCGGCGGTTGGGTGCGCTTCGCCAAGGAGATCGAGGAGGCGGGCGCCGACGCCCTGGAGCTGAACGTCTACTTCCTGCCCACCGACCCGGACGTGACCGGCGCGGAGGTGGAGGACCGTTACCTCGAGATCGTGCGGGCCGTCCGCGGCACGTCCGGCTGCCGCTGGCCGTGAAGGTCGGGCCGTTCTTCAGCGCCCCGGCCGCCTTCGCCCGGCGGCTGGCGGAGGCGGGGGCGAACGCCCTGGTGCTGTTCAACCGCTTCTACCAGCCGGACCTCGATTTGACCGCCCTGGAGGTCCGGCCGAACCTGCGCCTGAGCACGCCGGACGAGTTGCTGCTGCGGCTGCACTGGGTCGCCATCCTCCACGGCCGCATCCGAGCCGACCTGGCGGTGACCGGCGGCGTCCACTCGGGACGGGACGTGCTCAAGGCCATGATGGCCGGGGCCCGCGTGGCCATGACGACCTCGGCGCTGCTCCAGTACGGCGTCGGCCGGCTGAAGGCCTTTCTGGACGAAATGACCTTCTGGATGGAGGAGAACGGCTACGAGTCGATCCGTCAGATGCAGGGAAGCATGAGCATGCGTTTCGTCAGCGACCCCGCGGCCTTCGAGCGGGCCAACTACATGAAGGTGCTGCGATCTTACTCCCTGCGGGGGCGCGCCTGACGCGCCTCGGAACCTCCCCTTGACCCTGATGGGCCGCAGCCATGACACCCTTGCCTTGCCATCGGATCGAAGCCTGCCGGCGGGAACTCGTGCCCGACGACGAGGGCGCCAAGGCGTGGCGCCGGGATACGGTTGATTCCGTCACGGACATCGCCCGCGTCATCGAGGTCGTCACCGGCGCCATGACCGCCGCCGGCTTTCCGGAGGGGGAGATATTCCGGGTGCGTCTCGCCCTGGAAGAGGCCATCGTCAACGCCCACAAGCACGGCCACTTGGGCGATTGGGCCAAGCCGGTCGCGGTTCGCTTCCACGTCCGTGCGGAGGGCGTGGTGGCGGAAATCGAAGACCAGGGGTCGGGCTTCGATCCCGCGCTGGTCCCGGACCCAGTGGCCCCGGAGCACCTGGAACGGCCGTCCGGGCGCGGCCTGCTGCTCATGCGGACGGTCCTGTCGGGGGTCTGCCACAACGAGCGGGGCAATACGATCTGCCTCTGCAAACACCGCTCCGGGACTTCGCCCCAGTAGGCGGTTCGCCCCCGGATCATGCGCCAAAGGAGCTTTCCATGAACGAAATCGCTTCCGTCCTTCCGGACACCGTTCCCGTACTGCCTATTTCCCCCGCCGCGCCCCCGGCGATAATCGTGCATGGCTTCGGCCTCACCGACCCGGGAAAGGCCCGTCCGTCGAACCAGGACCATTTCTTGATTGCCGAGCTGGCCCGGACGCTCTGGGTGCGCCAGAGCAGCCTGCCGCAGCCGGGAACGCAATACGGCCGCAACCGCGCCTACCTCCTCCTCGTGGCCGACGGCATGGGCGGCCACCGCGCCGGCGAGGTGGCCAGCGCGCTCACGGTCGAAACGATCGAAAACTTCGTCTTGCACATGCTCAAGCGCTTCTCCAACCTCCAGGCCGCCGACGAGGAGGCCGTTCTCAAGGAATTCCAGGCGGGGCTTCGCCAGGCCGACGCCCGCCTCCTGGAGGAGGCCGCCCACCACCCCGAGTTCGCGGGCATGGGCACGACCCTGACCCTGGCCCTCGTCAGCGGCCGGATGCTCTTCGTGGTCCACGCGGGGGACAGCCGGTGCTATCTGTTCCACGCGGGCCGGCTGCGGCGGCTGACGGCCGATCACAACTGGGCGGCGGAACTCGCCCGCCAGGGGTTCATCAAGGAGGGGGAGGTCCGCGGCAGCCATTGGCGGCACGTCGTTTTCAACATCCTCGGAGGCGGCGAGGCCGGCGTGCGGGTCGATGTGCGGAAGGAAGAGCCGGAGCCGGGCGACATGGTGCTGCTCTGCTCCGACGGCCTGACGGACATGCTGGACGACGACCGCATCGCCGCCATTCTCTCGGCGGAAGGCGAACCGGAGTCGGCGTGCCGGCGGCTGGTGGACGAGGCCAACGCGGCGGGGGGCCGCGACAACATCACCGTCGTCGTCGCCCGCCTGGAAGCGATGTGACGGCCGGGCCGGACGGCCGACTCAGCTCACTTCGGCGGCGTCTTCCGGAGCGGGTGGGAAATCTGCTCGACGCCGCCGACGTCCTGGAGCCAATCGGGCGGAGGAACGGCCGCCGCGGGTGAGGCGGCCTCGGCAGTCTCTCCGCCGTCGATCAGGTCGCGCAGCCACTCCGGCGCCGGGGCCGAGGGCGGGAAGGCGAGCGGCGGGGACCCCTGCGGCGCCGGCTTTCCTCCCGCCAGGAAAAAAACCAGCACGGAGCCGGCGGGGACCGCCTCGCCCGGAGGGTCGAAATGCCTCCAGATCGGGTCCGAGGGCGCGAGTCCTCCGCTCGCGGCCAGGTTGTGCAATTCGTCGCCGGAAACCGGGCCGCAGGTGCGCCCTTGATGAATGTAGAACCATTGGTCCATTGGCGTCTCCCCTCTCTCACTGCTGGAGCGGCTTGACCGTGAACGACTTGACTTCCAGGACTTGTTGGCCTTTCGGTTCCAGCTGGAACGTCCGGGGGTCTGACACGTCATTCTTATAGTCTTTCTTCGTCGGGACGGGCTTTCCGTTCACCAGAAACGCCGTCTGATCCTGTGCGACGGTGCAGGTGTAGGTGTTCCAGTCGCCCTGTCCGGGCGGGAGCGGTGCGAAGTCGTTGGTGAAGGACGGCTGAGATGGGATCGGCCGGCGGGCATACACCATCTTCTCGCCCATTTTCGTATCCCATATGACGACGATGTCTTTCCCCCGGCGGCATTGGAAGAAGGCGCCGCCCCTCCCGCCTCGTGCGACGACGGTGATTTCGACGGGTCCGGCGACGGCTTCCTTCGTCGAAATCACCTGGCCCGGCTTCATCCGCACGAAGAAGTCCCCGACCGGCGCGGCCTTGGACACGTCGAGTTGCTCCCAGGCGACGGGCAGGTCCGGGTATTGCCGGCACAATTCGGCCGCGCGGTCGGCGACTCGTTTCTCTTCCTTGTCCCCCAGGAGGGGCAGCGCTCGGTCGTACCAGACGTAAGCGCGCCGCAAAAACGCCTCCCGAAACTCTGGAATTAGGGGGGAATCCGCCTTCGATCCGGCCAGGTCCCACCAGGCGTCGCCGACGGCCGCTTGCTTGTCCGGCGCCGAAGGGTCGGCGCGGTCCTTGGCCGCCGCCGCCGCCAGGGCCTTGTCCCGCCCCAGGGCCAGCGACCGCAACCCCTTGTCCCAATCCTGTTTCCGCAGGCAGTAGAACTCGCCCACCGCCTGGCTGGCGTCGGGGTCGTCCGGCGCCGCCTTCAAGGTCTGAAGGCGTGTTTGCAGGTCCTCAAAATCCTTTTGCAAACCCGTCATGTCCTTGACCAGCGCCGACGCCGCGCGGGCCGCATCGGACGGCCCCGCAATCATGCAGACATGTTCAACCATCCCGAAGAGGGGGGCGACGCTCGCATAGGCGTCGTCGGCCCGGGCGGCCTTCAGGAAGGGGACCGCCGCGTCGAGGAATGGCCGGACGGCGGCGGGGTCCCGAACCGACGCGCCCGCCGTTTCCAACACCTTCACCTTGGCGGCGTGAACGTCGAACGCATACGCCTTGCCCATTTCCTCGACGATGCGCAGGCCGAGAGCGGGGTCGTCGCCCCGCGTCGCCAGGTCGCGCGCCTCCAGATAGAGGGCGTAACGGCGGAGCGGTTGGTCGGCGGCCTGGCGCGCCTGGGCCAAACGCTTGACGGCGAGGTCGTGATAATCCTCCGCGCCGTCCAGCTGGGCGTAATCCGCCTGGAACGTCTTCTGGACCTCCTTCATCGCGACGGCGACCTGGGCGTCGGTGGGCGGGTCGAGCCGCTTCACGACGGCCGTCGATCCGGACCCGGCCGTGGAAGCCTTTTCGACCAGCCCGGTGATTTCCCAGCAATGGACCGTGCCGTCGATGCAGCCGGCGAGAACGTGGCGGCCGTCCGAGGTGAACGCCAGGCACTCCGGGGCGACCGGCGGCGTCTCGCAAGGGTAGGCGGCCGGATTTTCGAGGTCCCAAATGGTGAACCCGGGATGGGGGTCGCCCGCGGCGCCTTCGCTGGCGGCCGCGATCAGACGGCCGTCCGGGGAGACGGCCACGGCGCGCACCGCCGAGGCCGGGCCGCCCGCGGCCGGGAGCGTCTTCCAGACGTTTTCCACTTCCAGGTCCCACAAGTCGATGGTCCCGTCCGTCATGCCGACGGCCGCCTGCCGCCCGTCCGGCAGCAGCACGGCCGTCACGGGTTTCCGCCGATATTCGGCGGGGGCGTCTATGCCGCGGATCTGGAAAGTCTGGGTTTCCGCCACCACGTCCCAGCAGCGGACCACATGGTCCGGGCCGGACGAGATCGCCCGCCAACCGCCGGGCGAAAACCGCATCACGGACAGCGGTTCCTTGGCGGGGCCAGGCCAGTGACGGACCTCCGCCCCTTTTTCGAGGTCCCAGAGCCGGATGGCGCCATCCTCCCCGCAGGAGAGGGCGCGCCGGCCGTCCGCCGCCACGTCCACACAGTCCGTCGCCGCCAGTTGACCGGCGAGGAGCTTTTCCGTTCCCCCTTGCAGGTCCCGGAGGTGCAAGCGGCGATCGCCGCCGGCGATCAAGAGCCGCCGCCCGTCGGGCGTCACGGCCAAGGCGCGCGGGTCCTCGCCGTCGCGGAGAGGGATTTTGTCCATTTCGGACCCCTCTTTCACCATGAACTTGTAGAGGATCTTGTCGGCGCCCAGGGAGAACCCCACCCCGCCGTCGCGCGCCGTGCAAAGCACGCGCACCGGCCCGTCGTGACGGCGTGGATACGTAAAGCCCTTGACCTTGCCCGGATACGCCGGAGGCACTGCGGACGGCGGCGTCGGATGGGCGACGCCCACGGCGCCTGGGCCGAGGTCCTTGCCCGGCGGGAGCTTCGCGTTCCCGCCGCCGGACGGGTCGGATCGGGGAGTCGCATGGGAATCGTTCCGTGCGAGGGGGCCGGCTGGCCGGGCCGGCTCGGGCCGATGGAAGGCCCCAACGGCCCAGAACGACAGCACGGTCAAAAGCGCCGCGACGGCGCCCATCGCCGAAGCGGCGAGGACGATTGCCCGGATGGGCGACCGGGTCCGCCGCGCCTTTGGCCGCCCGTCCGGGGGATAGTCGGACGAATCGGATTCGGGGGCCGGGGCGTCGAAATCCCACGGGTCGGGCGCCACCGGTGCCGCGGGGGCCAAAGCGATTGCCGCCGGGGCCGCCCCCCACCCTCCTGTTGTGGCAAGGTCTTGAGACCTTGCCACAACGGGGGGCGTGATGGGGGCCGCGGGCGCGAGCGTCGGCGGCAAGCCGTGGCCGACGCGGCGCGCGACGGACTGGTGCGCCCGGCGTGCGCCGGCCAGGACCTCATCCAGCGGAGGCGCCGATTCCAGCCCGCCCTTCAGCGACGCAACGACGCTCGCGGTCAGCGCGGCCGTCGCGGGGTCTCCCAGCGCGAAAAGGTCCCGAAACAGGGCGGATTGCTTCGGCTCACGCAGGTCGGCCTCGCGGAAAAGAAGGTTGTCGCCGTTGTCGTACCGCTCCCACAACGCTCTTCCCCCGGCCATCAGGGCGCGCAGCGCCGCGGCGATCAGCAGGAGCGGGAAGCGGTCCACCGCCGCGCTGTAGGTCCCCTCGCGCTGTCGCTGCGGGTGCTGGTACGACGGGTGACCGACCTCCCCGGACTTCATTCTTGCCAGGGCCGGCACCCACATGCCGTCGTAGTCGATCAGCTTCAACCGCAGGGTGTTCCCGGAGGCGGCGGGCACCAGCAGCACGTTTCCGTGCTGCAGGTCGCAGTGGGCGATGTTCGCCGTGCGCAAATGTTTCGCCATGCGCACCCAGATCTGGAGCAGGCCCTCCAGCGCGGCCGGCCGATCGAGGGCTTGCCCGACGAACTGGTTGAGCGTCAACCCCTCGACCCACTGCATTTTGAGGGCGGGACGCCACTGGCCGGCGACGTAAATCCCTTCTTCGAGGTAGCTGAAATCGACGGTGAAGGGCAGGCTGGCCCGGCGGAGTCGGCGGCTGATCTCCAGGTAGCGCTCGCGCAGGTGGGCGGCCTGGCGGGTGAAGCATTTCACGGCCCAGCGGCCGCCGCCGGGGCAGCGCACCTCGTAGACGTCGGCGAAGTTGCCGGAATACGGCATGGGGATGCCGAGGGCGTTGGTCGTCGCCTCGCCGAGGCGCAGCTCGGGATCGGCGAAATTCTCGGCGGGGTGCTGGACGGCCTCGTTGTAATCCTGCGACAGGGGCCAACTCATGGAGGTCCTACCTCTCACCGGGCCGGTGGGGGCCGCGATCAATGCACGCCCTGGGCGATGCGGGTGCCAATGTCCAGGAAGCGGATGACCCCCACCAGGTCGGCGTTGAAGACGAAGCCGCGGGAGTGCGGGCCGACGACAAATCCGTCCGACCTCGCGGCCTCAACCAGCTTGGGCGGCAGGATACTGGACATGCGGAACAACAGCTTGGCGAAGTCGTCCGGCAGGCCCGAATCGTCCTCCGGAAACTCGACGGGCCGGTCGTGCTTTTCCGAGACGTGGGCGTTGAACAGCAGGACATGGCCGTCCCGCGAGGCCAGGTCGCGCAGTTCCTTCGCAGGCCCTCGCGGGTCGCCGTCCGTCGGATGGCCGTCGGTGATGTTGATGACGAGGGGCGGGTAGCAATCCGGATGTTTCGCGAGGAAGGCCCGAAGGAACGTCCCGGCCTGGCCCAGCGCCTCGCACATGGGCGTCTTGCCGGCCGGGTGGGCCTCGAACCAGACGGGGAACTTGAACTTCCGCTCGACCAGGCCGCCGGCCCGGTCGTCGACCATGCGCGCCCGCGTTTCCACCCGCAGGGGATTGCCGGCGAGCTTGCTGACGGGGACCAGGGATTCGCCGGCCAGGGGGCCGCGGAAGGCGGACTGAACCTTGCTGCCGTAACTGACCATTCCGACGTGGAAGAAGTCGCGAATGCCGTCCGCCTTCGCGCACTTTAGAACGATGTTTTGTAGCAGGCGGTTGATGGCGTCGGCCACCCCGTCGGCCTTGCGCTTGTCGGGCTGGGCGCCGAACGGCTCGACCATCGAGCCGGACTCGTCGAGAAGGAAGAGGAGGGCGGTGGGATTCGACCGGCTGATTTCGGCGGAGTATGGCAAGGGGACCTCCTTCGCGGCGATGCGACTTTCCTTCGCGGGGCGGTCCGCCGCGGCCCGGCGCTTGCAGAGGCGGACCTCGAAGCCTTGGTTAGTCCATTGTACCCGTTTTGTGGTTTGCAATCATCATGCCGGAGTGAAGCGGGTCGGAAACCTGGGTGCAGACCCTGTTCGCCCAGGCGCGGAAGCTCGCATCCGGCGCGGGCCGCCTCCGGCGGCTGACGGCCGATCACAACTGGGCGGCGGAACTCGCCCGCCAGGGGTTCATCAAGGAGGGGGAGGTCCGCGGCAGCCATTGGCGGCACGTCGTTTTCAACATCCTCGGAGGCGGCGCGGCCGGCGTGCGGGTCGATGTGCGGAAGGAAGAGTCGGAGCCGGGCGACATGGTGCTGCTCTGCTCCGACGGCCTGACGGACATGCTGAACGACAACCGCATCGCCGCCATTCTCTCGGCGGAAGGCGAACCGGAGTCGGCGTGCCGGCGGCTGGTGGACGAGGCCAACGCGGCGGGGGCGCGACAACATCACCGCCGTCGTCGTCGCCCGCCTGGAAGCCTTTTGACGGCCGGATCGGCGGCCAGGACAAGAGGCGGGGTGTGGCAAATCGTACGGCCGGCCGGTTGATCGAGGCGTTCGCGGCCTGTCAACACGCGCGCGGCGCCGCTATAATGCGGCCCATGGATTCCGCCTTTGCCGCCGAACTGGAGCGCCTCGGCCCCGGACGGCCCCACGCGCCCTTCGACCTGGCCCGCGCACGGGCCTACTGCCGACGGCTCACACTCGGTCATTACGAAAACTTCGCCGTCGCCTCGCTGCTGCTGCCGCGCCGCCTTATCCGCCATTTCCACGCCGTTTACGCCTATTGCCGCTGGGCCGACGACCTCGCCGACGAGGCCGGCGGGGGCGACCACGCCCTCGATCTCCTCCGCTGGTGGCGCGATCAATTGCTGGCCTGCTACGGCGGCCGGCCGGCCCACCCGGTGTTCGTCGCCCTGCAAGCGACCGTCGGGCGCTTCCGCATCCCGCCGCAACCGTTCCTCGACCTGCTCGCCGCCTTCGAGCAGGACCAATACGTCAAGCGCTACCGGACGTTCGACCAGCTCCTCGACTATTGCCGTTGCTCCGCCAACCCCGTCGGCCGGCTAGTGCTTTACCTCGGCGGGGCGTTCGACGAGACGCGGGCCGCCCTTTCCGATCACGTCTGCACCGCCCTGCAACTCGCCAATTTCTGGCAGGACGTGAGCCGCGACTTCGACATCGGCCGCGTCTATCTGCCCGAGGAGGACCGCCGCCGCTTCGGCTACCACGACGACGACCTGGAGGGCCGCCGCTTCACGCCGGCCTTCGCGGAACTGATGCGCTTCGAGGTCGGCCGCACGCGGGAGCTGTTTCGGCGCGGCCGGCCGCTGCTGGAAATGGTCCCCGCCGAGCTGCGCATCGACCTGGAGCTGTTCCTGCGCGGCGGCCTGGCGGTGTTGGACAAGATCGAGCGCGGCGGCTACGACGTGTGGGCGCGGCGGCCGGTGGTATCCAAATGGGATCAGGTTACTCTCCTGGCCGGCGCCGTCGGGAAGCGTCTCGGCGCGGCCGCCGGCCTCTGGTGAGAGGCGCGTGCGCGGATTCTGGGGTCGGGGACATGTGTGCCATGCTTTCGCGGCCGCCGTCGGAACCCGGCCGCCGTCGGAACCGCCGCGAAAGCATGTTTGGACGTCACCGAAACCGGGTGGGGTCCAAACATGCTTTCGCGGCGGTCTCGATGGTGCTTCCGTTCCGACGGGGGCCGCGAAAGCATGGCACCCCAAACCCGACCCCGACTAACCACCAGATACCATTCGCGCGCCTCTGGTGACGGAGCGACGCCATGACCCCGCTCGCCGCGGCCTCCGCGGACCCCAAAACCCTGGCGCGCTCCTACGCCTACTGCGAACGGCTGGCCCGGCGCGAGGCCGGCAACTTCTACCACGCCTTCCGCCTGCTGCCGGCCGACCAACGGCGGGCCATGTGTACCCTCTATTCGTTCATGCGCGTGGCCGACGACCTGGCTGACGGCCCCGGTTCGGCCGCCGAAAAACGCGCCCCACTGGCGGAATGGCGGCGGCGATTCGACGCGGCCCTACAAGGAGACTATAGCCATCCGCTTCATCCCGCTCTTTGTCACGCCGTCGGCCGCTTCGGCGTGCCGCCCGCCCACCTGCGTGCGGTGATCGACGGCGTCGAAATGGACCTGGACGCCGTCCGTTACGAGACGTTCGCCGACCTCTACCCGTACTGTTACCGCGTGGCGTCGGCGGTGGGCCTGGCGTGCATCCACGTCTGGGGCTTCACCGACGAACGGGCCGCGGCTTACGCCGAGGCTGCCGGCGTCGCCTTCCAGCTGACGAACATCCTGCGCGACCTCGGCGAAGACGCCGGGCGCGGCCGCGTTTACCTGCCGCGCCAGGACCTGGAGCGCTTCGGCTACAACGAAGAGGGGCTAAGGCGCGGCGTCCGCGACGACCGATTCCGCGCCCTGATGCGCTTCGAGGCGGAACGCGCGGCCGACTACTACCGGCAGGCCGAGCCGTTGGCCGGGCTGCTGCGGCCGGCCGGCCGGGCGGTGTTCGTGACGATGCTGCGCACCTACCGCGGCCTGCTCAACGAGATCGTGCGCCGGGACTACGACGTGTTCAGCCGGCGGGTGCGCCTGAGCCGGCTGTACAAGCTGTGGCTGGCGGCGCGGGCGCTGCCGGTGAGCTGGGGGTGGGCGTGAGCGGAACGAGGCGTCCGCTCCGAATCGGCGCCGGTTAGCCGCGACGCGCCAGCGGAGCGCTCGGTCCCGAAGCGCTCCGCTGGCGCGTCGCGGCTAACCGGACCATAAGACCATGAATCACAGCCGACTGCGTTGGCAGGCGTCGTCGTAGGTCGCTTCCAGGTCGAGCGGCACGGCGGACGCGCCGCGGAGGGCCAGCGGAAGAAGCGGCGGCGCTTGCCCGAGGGCCAGGGTTTGCGGCCAAACGTCGATCTGGTTAGTCTCCTGTCGCCGCGCGGGGCGATAAGCGGCGGCGTACATCAGAGCCTCCGGCGGCATCAGAAACGCATCCCCCCAGTTGAGCATCCGTACCATCTCGTTGTGCAGGTTGAATTGCCGGCTCGTCACGATGTCGAGCAGCACCAGCCCGACGCCGCGCTGCAGATACGCGGCGCACTTGGCGGCGAAGGCCCGGCGGCTGTCGTCGCGGTCCTTGTTGCGCGGGCTGACCAGTTCCACCACCGCCACCAGCCGCGCGTCGTCGGTCTGGTCGCGGACCTGGACTTCCAGGTCGTCGGGGAAGACGGCCGGCGCGACCATCACCGCCGCCGGCGCCGCCCAGGTTCGCAGCGCCACGCCGCCCGTCGCGCCGTTGCCGGGTTCGCCTTCCGCTTCGGGAACGCGCTCGAACTCCGCCACGTCGGCCTCGACCTGGCCGCCGAGGTGGATGTGAACTTCGGCGAAGTACCGCCGCGGCAATACGCGATGCAGTTCGTCCGCGATGGAGTTGGCCCAGCGCGAATGGAACGACTCCCACGCCCTCTGCGGGTACAACGGCGGATGAAAGTGGTCGAGCAGCGGCATGGCGGCCCTCCGGGGCGGCCCCTACTTCTTTCCCCGTTCCATCCGATACAGATCGCCGCCCATCTTCATCATATACAGCACGTCGTGTACCGGGTCGTAATCAATCCATGACAGGGAGGAAATACCCTTGAAGTCCTTCGGCGGCGCGATCGGCTTCGCCCACGTCGTCCCGCCGTCGGCGCTCTCGACCACGCCCGCCCCGGTCAGCACGAACATCTGTTTGGCGTCCTTGCCGAAGATCGGGCCGTACCGCGCGTCCTTCACGGCGCCCTCCAGCTCCCAGGTCTTGCCGGCGTCGGTGGTGCGGATCAGTCCGTCGTTCGTCAGCCAGTACAGGGCGCCGTCGCGCCACTTCGGCAGCGCCGTGGCGCCGAATTCGTGGAAATTGCCGCACGCCTGAAACGTCTTGCCGCCGTCGGCGGTGCGCACCAGGCCCGGCTTCGGCCGGTCCTTCGTCCTGGCTTCCACCACGACCGCCGTGTCCCTGTCGAACACCCAGGCGGGGCCGTAACCCTTGCCGATTTCGCCGAAAGATTTGCCCCCGTCGTGGGAGACGATCAGCGTCCCGCCCGATTCGTGTTTCAGCGCCAGAATGAATCCCATCTCCGGGTCGGTCCAGTCCACGGCGCACCAGTCGATGTGGCCCGACTTGTCGCCGAGGTCGTGCCACTTGCCGGAGTCCAGATCGCCGACGGCGATGGGACCGCCGTAAACGCGGGCCAACACCGTCCGCTTGCTCTTGCCGGTCGGGTCGATCAGCAGGCAGCCGGGCCACTCGGTGCGGCCCTTGGGCGGCGCCCCGTCGAGCCGCGCCCAGGTCTTGCCCAGGTCCTTCGAGTGGAACAGGCCGAGGTCGCTGACGCAGACGTAGACGTCGCCCGTGGCGTGGTCCACGACGACGCCGGACAGGCCGCCGTAGCCCGGCTTCTGGTCGGTCACCCGGCCGACCGGGATCGCCTGCCAGTCGCCGGCCGACGCCGGCGCCGACGCCATTCCCAACAGGACGGAACAGGCAAACAAGTACGCCCGCCGCATGTTCATCTCCTACTTTTTCCCAATGCAATAGAGGTATTGACGCCCTTTGAGGTAGAGTCGGCCGTCGGCCGCGGCCGGCGAGGCGGGGCAGCCGTCGCCGAGGTCGCCCTTGCCGACGACTTCCGGCTTCGGCCCCGTCCGGACGACGAAACTTTTGCCGGCGCTGGCGAAGTAGATCAGGCCGTCGGCCGTGGCGATGGGGCTGGAAGGTCCGGTGACGCCGGGCAAATGCAGCGTGGCGACCTCCTTGCCGTCGTCGAGTTTGCGGCAAGACACGTAGCCGGAATTGAGCAGACGGTAGAGCAGTCCGCCCGCGGCGACCGGCGACCCGAAGGCCTCCGGGACGCTGTCCACCCGCCATCGGACGTGCGTGCTGGTCACGTCGCCTTCGCCGGTCGGATCGACGGCGACGGCGGGACTGCCGCGGCCGCTGTCGATGTAGACGACGCCGCCCGCGTAGATCGGCGAGACGGTGTCGCCCCGGGCCTGGCACGACCAGAGTACCGTGCCGTCGGACGGGTCGAGGCCTTGCAGGGCGCTCGGCGCGGCGACGAGAAGCTCCTCCTTGCCTCCGATGTCGGCCAGGGTCGGCGTGCCGTGGGCGAAGCCGAACTCCGGCCGTTTCTTCTCCCATTTCAGATCGCCCGTTTTCCGGTCGAAGGCCAGGATCCGCGAGTGCCTGTCATTCTGGTCGCACTGCAACAGCACCACGTCCTTGTAGAGGACCGGGCTGCAACCGACGGCCACGTCGAAGGCGTACGGCTTGATTTCCGTGCGCCAGAGCGGTTTGCCGTCGTGGTCGAGGGCGGCCAGGACGGAGGAACCGAACAGGGCGTAGACGCGCTCGGCGTCGGCCGCCGGCGTCGGGGCCGTGTAGCCGCCGCGGAGGTCGCTCAGCTTCCACGGCCCCGGCTTGACGGTCGCGTCCCACAGCAACGCACCGTCGTCGGCCTTGTAACAGGCGACGTGGTGTTCGGGATAATCCTTCTGCCCGACGCCGGCCGGCCAGTAGCTGACCGTGACGAAGACGCGGCCGCCCTGCACGACGGGGCTGGACTGGTTGAGGTCCAGGCGGTTCTTGCCATCGGCGCCCGGCAGCGGCTTCTTCCAGAGGACGTTTTCGCCGTCCGTGCCGCCCCAGGTCAATGGAAGGTCTTTTTCATCGCTGAGGCCCATGCCGGTCGGCCCGCGCCAGCCGGGCCAGTCCGCGGCCACGCAGAGCAAAGCCGTGACAACGGCGAACACCCGCCAGGAAACCCGCGTCATCATCTTTCCCTCTATCGAAGCATTTCACCACAGAGGCACAGAGAACACAGTGAAAAGCAAATGCTTCGACTTTCTCTGTGTTCTCTGTGCCTCTGTGGTTCAATTCATTTATTGAGCCGTGCTCTGCATTCGTCGAGGATGGCCTTCGTCGCCGTGGCCCCGACGCGCGTCACGCCCAGCGCCCGCACCGCCAGCAGCCGGTCCAGCGTCCGCACGCCGCCCGCCGCCTTGACCTGAACCCGCGGCGGCGAACGGCGGCGCATCAGCCGCAAATCGTCGTCCGTCGCCCCGGCGTCGCCGTAGCCCGTCGAGGTCTTCACGAAGTCCGCGCCGGCCTCGCCGCAGATTTCGCAGAGCCGCTCTTTCTGGGCGTCGTTGAGGAAGCAGTTCTCGAAGATCACTTTCACCAGGGCGCCGTCGCGGTGGGCCGCCTCGACCACCGCCCGCACGTCGTCGGCGACGTAGCGCCAGTCGCCGCTCAGCGCCTTGCCGATGTTGACCACCATGTCCAGCTCGCGGGCGCCGTCGGCCGCGGCCTGCCGGGACTCGGCGACCTTGATCGCGGGGACGTGGCCGCCGTGCGGGAAGCCGATGGTCGTGCCGACCGCCACGGTCGATCCGGCCAGCAGTTCGGCGGCGCGGCGCACGGCATAGGGCTTGATGCACACCGAGGCGACGTCGTACTCGCGCGCGAACCGGCAGCCGCGGTCGAGGTCGTCGTCGGTCAGCGTCGGCTGCAACAGGGAATGGTCGATCATTTTGGCGATATCGAGGTAAGTATAATCCGTCATGGGCGCCTCGGCTGCGCGGCGGGAACGGGCGGGTGGATGGTCAACTTACCCGATTACGCCGGCCGACGCCAGGGTGCGATGTAAAAAAGCAAAGAGGCAAAACACCCGTGCTACAAAGAACCAGGTGAGTGTCCGTTCGCGAGTAAACGGTCCCGATCATCCGGATCGTGAATTAGAGCGAGATTCGCTGCCCCTGGATCGACAGGTCCATAGAATCAAGTGAGCCGGCCGAGGTTGGCGGGACGGCCGGCGACCAATCTGAAACGGGGGCGATCCCCCAACCCCCGATAAGGAGGCGCCGTGCAAGCGAGGCGACGATGAGGCCACGACGCGGAATGGCGCTCCTTTGCGCGATGGCCACCCTTGGCATGGGCTGTTCCCGCGAAAAAAATCCGCCCGCCGCGCCCGCCGAACCGGCCTGGTTCCAGGACGTGACCGACGAGGTCGGCCTGAATTTCCGCCACGACGCGGGGCCGACGGATCGCTATTTCATGCCGCAAATCGTCGGCTCCGGGGCCGCCCTCTTCGACTACGACAACGACGGCCGGCTCGACATTTATCTCGTCCAGAACGGAGGGCCGAAGTCGGGATCCGTCAACCGCCTCTTCCACCAACGCCCCGACGGCCGTTTCGACGACGTGAGCAAGGGGTCCGGGTTGGACGTTGCCGGTTACGGTATGGGCGTGGCGATCGGCGACGTCAACAACGACGGCCTGCCGGACGTGTTCCTGACCGAATACGGCCGCATCCGCCTCTTTCTCAATAACGGCGACGGCACCTTCAGCGACGTTTCGGAGTCGGCCGGGCTGCACAGCAACCTGTGGGGTGCGTCCGCCGCCTTCGTGGATTACGACCGCGACGGCTGGCTCGATCTCGTCGTCGTCAATTACGTCGATTACGACCCTTCCAAGGTCTGCGAATCCGCGGACGGCAAGGCGGACTACTGCGCCCCGGCCCCTTCCCCGGTTCCGTGACCCGGCTCTACCACAACCGGGGAATCCCGCCCGGCGGCGACCCGCGCGCCGTGCATTTCGACGACGTCACCCTGAAATCGGGGGTGGGGACGCTGCCCGGCCCTGGCCTCGGCGTCGTCTGCGCCGATTTCGACGGCGACGGCTGGCCAGACATTTTCGTGGCCAACGACGGACAGCCCAATCGCCTCTGGATCAACCACCACGACGGCACGTTCACGGACGAGGCCGTCCGGCGCGGCGTGGCCTACGACGGCATGGGCCGCGCCCCCGGCAACATGGGCGCGGCCGTGGCCGACGTGGACGGCGACGGCCTGTTCGACCTGTTCGTGACGCACCTGACCTGGGAGAGCAATACGCTGTGGGGACAGGGGCCGCGTGGGCTGTTCCGCGACCGAACCGCGGCGGCGCGGCTGACCGACGCGCTGGCGCACGGCACCGGCTTCGGCGCCGTTCTGGCCGACTTCGACCAGGACGGCGCCCCGGACCTCGCCGTGGTCAACGGCCGCGTCGTGCGTCGCGGCGGCGCGCTTCCAGCCGGACAAGATCCCTTTTGGGGCCAATACGCGGAGCGCAACCAGCTCTTCGCCAACGACGGCGCCGGACATTTCCGCGACGTTTCGCCGCACAACGCCCCGTTCTGCGGCACGCCCGGGGTGGCGCGGGGATTGGCGGTGGGCGACGTGAACGGCGACGGCGCCCTCGACCTGCTGGAGACCACGGCGGCCGGGCCGGCCCGCCTCTATCGGAACGTGGTCCCCAATCGCGGCCACTGGCTGCTGGTCCGCGCCGTCGATCCGGCCCTGCACCGCGACGCCTACGGCGCGGAGATCACGGTGCGGGTCGGCGACCGCCGCCGGGTCGGCTGGATCAACCCCGGCCAAAGTTACCTGTGCAGCAACGACGCCCGCGCCCACTTCGGACTGGGGACGGCGACCGCGGTGGACGCCATCGAAGTCCTGTGGCCGGACGGGGCGCGCGAAGTGTTCGACGGCCGCCCCGCGGACCAGGCGGTCGTGTTGCGCAAGGGGCAAGGCAAGCGGGCGGGCGGCTGAACACTTCGCCGACCACGGGGAGGCGTTTCATGGCAGCGACATCGGACGACCGACCCGGCCGCGCCGGACGAGAGTTCGGCCGCGTCCGCTGGCGCGTCGCCGCCGTCGCCCTGGTGCTTATCCTGGCCGGCGGCGCCGCCGCGGCGTGGTGGCTGTGGCCCGCGGAGCCCGAACCGCCGTCGGTCGATTTGTCGGGCGCCGACCCCGCCGTGGCGCAGACCGTCACGACCGCCCGCGAGGCGGTTCGGAAAGCGCCCGGCTCCGCGGCCGCCTGGGGCAAGTTCGGCATGGTCCTGTTGGCCCACGATTTCCGCGCCGCGGCCGCCGCCTGCTTCGTTCGGGCCGAACGCCTCGACCCGCGCGAGCCGCGATGGCCCTATTATTGGGGATATATCCTTTCTCTTGATAACCCGGCCGCCGCGGTCCCTCAATGGGAACGGGCCGTCGAACTCTCCGGCGAGCGGGACGCGGCCCCACGCCTGCGACTCGGCGCGGCCTATCTGGAACAGGGCCGCATCGACGACGCCGAAGCCCAGTTTCGCCGCGTCCTGGAGCGCCAGCCGGACGACCCCGAGGCCAACCTGCAGCTCGCCCGCGCGGAATGCGCCCGCGGCGCCGACCGGGAGGGTCTGGCGTTTCTCGGCCGCGCCGGGGAGGCGCCCTTCACCCGGAAGGCCGCCCATACCTTGGCGGCCGGGGTCCGGCAACGGCTCGGCGACCCGGAGGCGGCCGCGCGGGAACTCCGCCTCGCCGAAAACCTGCCCGACGACGCGCCCTGGCCGGACCCTCTACTGGGGGAAGTGGCCGACCTGCAACGCGGCAAGCGGGCCTTGCTGAAACGGGCGGAGGACGCGTTGTCCGACGGCCGCGTCGCGGAAGGCGTGACCTGGCTGCGGGAACTCGTACAGGACTATCCGGAGACGGATTGGGCGTGGTTGCGCCTCGGCCGGGCTCTGGTGCAGGCGGGAGACCTGCCGGGGGCCGAACAGGCGCTGCGGGCCGCCCTTCGGCTGACGCCGGATTTGGTGGACGCCCATTTCTATCTGGGCGTGGTGCTGTTTCAGCGCGGCGACTTCGCCGCGGCGGCGGCCTCGTTCCGACGGGCCACGCAACTCAAACCGGATTACGCCGTCGCCTATTACAACCTGGGACAGTGCCTGCTCAAGCAAGGAGACCAAGCCGGCGCCCTGGCGGCGTTCCGCGCCGCCGTCGAGAACAAGCCGTTCTATTCGGAGGCCCATGCGGCGCTGGGGGCCGCTCTCGCCGCGGAGGGCCGCACCGCGGAGGCGCGGGAGCAGCTTCAGGACGCCGTCCGCCTCGATCCGGAAGACCGGCGCTCGCGCGACCTGCTCGAAAGGCTGCAAAAAGCGACGCCCAGGTAGGCCCGGAAGTGCAAAGTTCGCAAAAAATCCGGAATTATGCTTGACAGGCCGTGCGACAGGCGCGATTATCATAGGTAATTTGGGAGGAACGTGTTTCGTCTCCCATCCCGAGTCTCTCCGTGGCGATTTCGGAAGTTGCGAACGTCCCCGGTCGGTACTCGACTGCCGCCGCGGGTACGCCCCAACAAAACGTATAACCGGTCCTCTCTTCCGGGCCGTTCGATTTCTCTCATTCCATCGTTGTCAGGAGGCCGCTATGGCCAGAGTGCGACTGTTCACCCGCTCCCGCGCCTTCACGTTGATCGAGCTGCTGGTGGTGATCGCCATCATCGCCATCCTCATCGGCCTGCTGCTGCCCGCCGTCCAGAAGGTCCGCGAGGCCGCCGCACGCATGCAGTGCTCCAACAACCTCAAGCAAATCGCCCTGGCGTGCCACGACTACGCCAGCGCCAACAACGACGCCTTCCCGGCCTTTTACACCGATGCGAATGGCGGCGGTCAGGCGCCCCCACAAACACAGATCTTCGTGTCCCTGCTGCCCTACCTCGAGCAGGGCAACGTCTATACCTCCTTCGGCAACCCGCTAAATCTACAAACAGCGAACACCAACGTCGGACACCGCGCCATCCTGAAAGCCTTCCAGTGCCCCTCCGATCCTTCCTACGGCAACGGTCTCCTAGAGGGGGACTGGGCGTCCGGCTGCTACCTGGCAAACTACCAGGTCTTCGGCAACCCCAACACCGGCAACAACGCGCCGCTCAATGGGTTCGGCACGCCGAACCTCAAAGCATCCTTCCCGGACGGCACGTCCAACACACTCCTATTCGCCGAGCAGTACGCCGTGCGACCGGGCGGCCACTACCTCCTATGGGCGCACGGCGCCTGGAACGACTCCTGGGCCCCCATCTTCGCCTACGGCAGCGCTGACGGCAACACGAACTACAGTGCGGGTATGGACTGGGGCAGCGGCATCGTCGGGGTGAATTCCAAGTTCAAGGTCATGACCGCGACCGCCTTCGCCGCCAGCGGCACCGGCACCGACATCAACACCGCCATCGCCCTGCACACCAGCGGCATGAACGTCAGCCTGGCGGATGGGAGCGTGAGAAACCTTAACGCCGGACTCAGTGCCACGACCTGGTGGGAGGCCTGCACCCCGGCGGGCGGTGAGGTGCTGGGCAGCGACTGGTAGTGCGCCGCGCCTGGCGAGAATGGGACTCGGCGCGCTAGAGACGCTGGGTCTGGCCCGTGCTTGAAATCACCCCGAAACCGTATCCGTCGCGGACGCAACGCCGCCTTGTGAGGCCGGGGACTCGGAAGGGTTCTCGGCCCTTTCTCTTCCGTATGGAGCAATCCAATGCCCCTCGTTTCTCACAGACGACGCACCGGTCTCACCATCCTCGTTCTGGCTTCGGCCGCCGCGCTGGCGGTCCCGGGGTGCGGACCGTCGAAGGGCAGCGTCAATGGAGTGGTGAATGTGAACGGCAAGCCGTTGCCGTCGGGGACCATCTATTTTCTTTCTCAGACGAGCCAGCAGGTGATTTCCGCCAACATCGACGACGGCAAGTTTTCGATCCCCGCCATCGCGACCGGCCCGGCCAAGGTCAGCGTGACGACCACGCCGCCCCTGAACCACCCTGGGAACGCGCCGAGCGGCGCGCCCGCCCCGCCCCCCGTCGCGCCCGGCAAGTACGTGCCGATCCCCAAACAGTATGGCAATCCGGATACGTCGAACCTGAGCTACGATGTCAAGACCGGTCCGCAAACCAAGGACTTCGACCTGACGTCTCCTTGATATTACCCAGGCAAGATGGGTCCTGACGCCAACCCGCAGCGCAAGCGAGGCAGAAGGTTCGTGACCTTCTGCCTCGCTTGCGCTGCGGGTTGGCGTCCCCTCGCGGGCGCTTCGGAATGGCGCGCCTTCCAACCTACTCCTCGCTCAGCCCCGCCAGGTAGTCGTCGTAGGCGGCCTGTTGCGTCCTTTCCGCCTCCTGCTTGTCGTCGATGCTTTTCTGGAGTTTCTCGATCTCCGTTTCCTGCGTGTCGAACTTCTCCAGGTAGCGCTTGTAGGCGGCCGAGGTCGGCGGCACCTGGCCGAGGTTGGCCCGCAGCCGCGTCTGGTCGTCGGTGATCGCCTTGAGCTGCTTTACCACCTGGGCCAAGTCGCGCCGCGTCGCGGCGAGCCGCGCCTTGAAGTCCAGCGCCTTGTTCAGCGCCTCCTTCAGCTTCGGGCTGGCCACGTCGCCGCTCAGGAACACCTTGATCACCTGATCGTCGGTCGCGCTCAGGGCGGCGACCGTCAGGCGGTTCCGCTCCTCGACCACCTCCAGCTTGGCCGTCTTGCCGGCCGCCACCGGCACGTTGAAGCGGTACACGTCGCGGCTCACCTCGTCGGCCTTCCCCGGTTGCACCAGCTTCCAATCGTCGCGCAGGGGGTGCTCGATGATGAGGTCGCGGTCCTGCGGCGCCCGGTTCTTGACCTGATAGCACTTGGTCTCGCGCAGCTTGTGCGTGATCTGAATGACGCCCTTGACCACCTTCACCGAAATGAGCCGCTCCGCCGCGGAGTTGACCGAGGGCTTGACCTCGACGCCCTGGTCGATGGCGTAGCTCAGCAGCCGCTCCTCGTTCGGCTGGAGGTCCATGATGCGGCCGTCGCCGGCGTAGGTGCCGCCGTCGTAGACCGAAACGGGGCCTTGCATCAAATCCTGGCCGGTCGTGTTCTTGAAGCGCAGGCCCAGCAGCGGGAACTTGGCCTGGACGGACTCGTTGTAGATGCTGACGCGGGCGCCCTCGACCGGCTGGTTGACGATCGGCAGCATGGCCGACTTCTGCCGCGGCAGCGTCACCTTCTGGCCGATGCTGTACTGGAAGTAGTCGCCGACCTCGTCGGCGTTGGCCACCGACGCCACGCCGGACGGGTCGAGGGCCGCGGCGCTGCCGATCCTTTTGGCGTTCTCCTTGGCCTGCCGCAACTGCTGGCGGCGCTGCTGCAATTCCTGGTAAGTCAGCCTGCCGTTATTGAAGTTAATGGAGTTTTGAAGATCGTTGTTGGGGTTCATGATCGCCTGTTGGGCGTTCTGCATCGACAGGCCGCCGAGCTGGACGCCGGTTTGGCCGATGTTCTGCTGGAAGCGGTTGCCGCCGAACTGACCGTAAGTATTCAGGTAAGGATTCGCCCCAATCTGGCCGGCCGCGGCGCCTGCCTGGCCGGCGCCGCCGACTTGACCGAGTTGGCCGTTCATCGCGCCCTGGTAGGTCGGCGGCCGCAGCGACGCGAACAGCTCCGGCTCCACGGTCGGCCGCGGAATGAACAGCGGCTGGTACAGGTCCATCTGGAACGAGATCGGCCGGCTGGAGATCAGCGCCATGTGCACGTCCTTCCAGTCCTCGTCGCTGGTGTTCTCGACGATGGCCCAGCCTTGCAGCGACGGCCTGCCCTTTTTGTCCAGCACGAGGCGGTAACTGGTCTTCCAGATGGGGTTTTCGACGACGTAGCCGACCTTCACCGTCCGCTTTCCTTCGCCGGCGAAGTTGAGGCTGACGGTGCGCTTCTGGCTGTTGTGGGCGTCGGCCAGCACCTCCAGGGCGCGGCGGAACTCGGAATCGAGCGCCGCGTTGAGGAAGCGCAGCCGCTGCACCTGCGACAGCGGTATGGCGCGCACGCCCTCGGCGCACAACAGGTTCAAGACGTCCACCTCGACCGACGTATCCTTGGGGCCGGGCTGGTGTTGTTCCTCCATGCCGACGACGACGCCGGTCATCACGCCGGGCTGGGCGGCATTGTTCTGCTGGAGGACGATTTCGATCTTCTCGCCGCGGGCCTGGTTGAGGATCTGGGCCAGCGTCGGGTTGTTCGTCAGGTCCAGGGCGAACGACTTGAGCGTCTTTTCCACCGGCTCCTGGCTGTCGTAGCTGACGGCGGACACCTTGCCGTCGCCGATGTCGGGCAGGACAAGGCTCTTTAGCAGATCGTTGACATCGCTGACAGGGAACGTCAGGTCCACGCGCGTGTCGCCGTCGACGACCCCCTCGCGCTGGAAGTAGCCGACGCCGCTGTTGAACAGGATCACCTGCGTCAGCGGCAGGTTTTTGCCGGGTGCGTGTTCGGGGTCTTCCGGCGGCTGGGCGGCGCCGAGAGTGAACCGCCAGGCGGCGGCGACTGCGACCAGGACGGCCGCGATCAGTCCGGCGAACAGGTAAGTGCGACGACGCATGGAAAGCCTTCCTTTCAAGGAAAGGGGGTGTGGGAGACAGGGGCGGCGATGACGAGGGCAGTATAATCTTACGGGGCGGGGATCGGTGTAACGAGTTTGTAAAGGGTCCGTTCGCGCATGGCCGACAGGATTTGGGAGGTCGTCGTGGTGGGGGCCGGCGCGGCCGGGCTGCTGGCCGCCATCCGCGCCGCCGAGTGCGGACGCCGCGTGCTGCTGCTGGAAAAGAACCGCAAGCCCGGCGTCAAGATCCTCATGTCCGGCGGCACGCGCTGCAACCTCACCCACGCCACCGACGAGGCCGGCATCGTCGCCGCCTACGGGCCGCCCGGTCGCTTCCTCCACTCCGCCCTCGCGGCCCTCAGCGTCCAGGAAACCATTGACCTGTTCGAGGCCGAGGGCGTGGCCGTCAAGGTGGAGGAGACCGGCAAAATCTTCCCCGTCAGCAACAAGGCGCTGGACGTGCTCGAAGCCTTGTTGCGCCGACTGCGGCGCAGCGGAGCGACCCTGTCCCTGGAACAACCCGTCCGTGAACTTCAACCGGACCCGCCCGGATTCGCTCTTACGACGCCGGCCGGCGTCATTCGCGCCGCCCGCGCCATCCTCACGACCGGCGGCCAATCCTACCCCGGCTGCGGGACCACTGGCGACGGCTACGCCTTTGTCCGCCGCCTCGGCCATACCGTCGTGCCGCCGCGTCCCGCGCTCGTGCCGGTCGCCATCGACGCCCCCTGGGCCACGGAAC
Source organism: uncultured Planctomycetaceae bacterium (assembly GCA_963813925.1). GTDB lineage: Bacteria > Planctomycetota > Planctomycetia > Gemmatales > Gemmataceae > UBA4732. The sequence continues at coordinate 537,853 of CAWFBG010000009.1, read as the reverse complement.
TTCGCGGCGTCACGCTGCCCGACGTGGGCGTCCGCGTTGTGGAAGGGAAGACGATCCTGCAATCCGGGCGCGGATCGCTCTTATTCGCCCATTTTGGCCTTTCCGGCCCGGTCGTGCTCGACCTCAGCCGCGTCGTCAGCGGCCACCCGGAACCGAAATCGCTCGCCCTGGAAATCGACTTGCTGCCCGGCTGGAAGGAACCCGACCTCGACGAATGGCTGCGCGTCGAAACGGCCGCCGGCGGGAAGAAGCAACTCGCGGCCGTGCTGTCCGCCCACCTGCCGCGGCGGCTGTGCGACGCCCTGCTGCCGCGGGCCGGCCTCACGGTCGAGCGCAGGGCCGCGGCCCTGAGCCGGGCGGATCGCGGCCGGTTGGCGAGTTGTTTGAAGCGACTGCGCCTGCCGATCACGGGAACGCTCGGGTTCGGCAAGGCGGAGGTGACGGCCGGCGGCGTGGCCCTGACGGAAGTGGACTCGCGCACCATGCGCAGCAAGCTCGTCCCCGATCTTTTCATTGCCGGCGAATTACTGGACCTCGACGGGCCGATCGGCGGATACAACTTTCAGGCCGCCTGGAGCACGGGATGGCTGGCCGGCGGTGCGGCGGCGGACGGTGAGGAGCGAGGATAATCCGGCGGCCCTCTCATTCGCCCCTCATTTTCTCGGCGACGGACCGGAACTTTCCGCCGGCCTTGCGGTCTAATGTTAGCGGGGTCGTCGCCTTCCCGCCTGGAGATATGCGATGATGAGAATCGGATATTTCGGGATCGCCGTTCTTTGCGGCTGCCTTTTTGTCCTGGCGGCGACGGCGGCGGACAAGAACAAGAATGGCGACGCGAAGAAGGGCGCGGACGGCGGCGCGATGGCGCCCGGCGACTACACGGGCAAACTCGTCAGCGTACCCAGTTCCGACGGCTCCTTCACGGTGAACATTGAAACCGACCACTTCAAGCCGAACCCCAAGGAAGCCCGCGAGGCGAATCGGGACCAACAGCAGCTCGTCCGGCTCCAGACGGACCTGGCCAACGCCCGCAACCCCAGGGAATACAACCAGCGCTTGCAGCGCCTGTCGAACGAGTTGCAGAGAATCCAGGTGCAGGCGCTCAAGCCGAACGGCAAGGTCGTCAAAGAGCACAAGGAGGTCGATTTCCAGACGGCGGCCGACGTGAAGGTGCGCACGAAGGAGCCGCCGGCGAAATTTGACGACAAGGGCAACCCCGTGGAATATACTAAGGCTGAACTGAAAGAGCTAAAAGGCAAGGACGCCGACCTGCCCGGCTATGAAGCCGCGCCCGACGCCCTCGCGGTGGGCGACACGGTGAAGGTCACGCTCGCGCGCCCCAAGCCCGCGAAGAAGGACGCCGATAACAACGACGCGGACGTGAAGAAGGCCAATGAGGTGACGGTGATCCTCATCGTCGCCGAGGACGACGGCAATGACGGCGGCGGCAAGAAGAAGAAATAGACGGGATCGCGAGGCAATATCAGCCCGAGGCGCCGGCGCGGGAGCGCATCCGCGCCGGCGCCTCGGACTTTTTTGGTGCTTCCTCTTTTCCCCATTTGGAGCCTCTCATGACGAACACCCCGAAATCGGAAGCCGGCGGCGCGACGCGACGCGACTTCCTCAAAACCACCGGCGTCGCGGCCGGCGCCGCCCTGGCGACTTCGCTGTTCCCCTCCGGCGTCCACGCCGCGGGCAGCGACGCCATCAAGATTGGCCTGGTCGGCTGCGGCGGCCGCGGCACCGGCGCCTCCGACAACGCGCTGCACTCCGCCCCCAATGTTCACGTCGTCGCCCTGGCCGACGTCTTCGAGGACCGGCAGGACGGCTGCCGCAACTACCTGACCACCCATAGCGCCAACGAAAACGAGGTGAAGAAGCTCGGCAACACGGTGGACCTGCCGAAAGAGCGCTGCTTCGTCGGCCTGGACGCCTATCAAAAGCTGATCGACCTCCCGGACGTGAACTACATCATCCTGGCGACGCCGCCCGGCTTCCGGCCGTACCATCTGCGCGCCGCCGTGGACTCCGGCAAGACCATCTTCACCGAGAAGCCGGTCGGCACCGACGCGCCGGGCATCCGGGTGGTGCTGGAGGCGGCCAAGAAGGCCAAGGCCAATAACCTGGCCATCGTCGCCGGCACCCAGCGGCGCCACCAACTCGGCTATCTGGAGACGATGAAGCGAATCGAGGGCGGCGAAATCGGCGACATCACCGCCGGTCGCGCCTACTGGAACACCGGAGACATCTGGTTCCGCCCGCGCAAACCCGGCATGACGGAAGTGCAGTACCAGGTCCACAACTGGTATCATTTCCCGTGGCTCTGCGGCGACAACATCGACGAGCAGCACATCCACAACCTGGACGTGATGAACTGGGGCATCGGCACCCACCCCATCAAGGCCGTGGGCATGGGCGGCCGGCAGCACCCGATCACGGGGCCGGACGACGGCGTCAAATTCGACCACTTCGCGGTGGACTACGAATACCCCAACGGCGTCCACGTGTTGAGCATGTGCCGGCAAGTGAACGGCTGCGAGGAGAACGTCTCGGAGGCGTTGGTGGGCGCGAAGGGCAAGGTTTACACCAACGGCGGCGCGAACATCTACACGATCGACGGCAAACACGTCATCAGCCGGGAGCAGGCCCGGGCCGCGCAGGACCCGTACATCCAGGAACACACCGACCTGATCGAGAGCGTGCGTTCGGGCAAGCCGCTGAACGAGCTGAAGCGCGTGGCCGAAAGCACGTTGACCGCCATCCTCGGCCGCATGACCACCTACACGGGCAAGGCGCTGACGTGGGAGCAGGCGCTGCACTCGAAGCTGCAGCTGATGCCGGAACCGGCGAATTTGACCTGGAACACGGAACTGCCCAAGTGGACCGTGGCCGTTCCCGGCAAGACGCCGTTCGTTTGATCCGGATCGCACGGGGGAGGGCGCCCCCTCCCCCGTCTCGCCCCAGCACGGAGGACCGTCATGCCTTCGCCGTTCCCCGGAATGGACCCGTTTCTGGAAGCGCCGGACTACTTCCCCGGACTTCACGGAAGCATGATCGCCTACCTGCGGGAATACCTCCAGCCGCGCCTGCCCGAACCGTATTACGCGGAAATCGCGGATCGCGTTTGGGTAGAAACTTCGCATCGGCCGCTTGAGCCGGATTTGAACGTCCTCCGCGCCGAGAAGCCTACCGGCGACACGGCCCCCAACGGCGGGGGTGTGGCCGTGGCGACGGCGACGGCCACGCGGACGCAACCCGTGGTGGTGACGGTCCCCTTGGAGGAACGCCGCGAAACCGTCGTTGAAATCTACGCCCGCCGCGATCAGGAACGGCTGGTCACTTCCATCGAGGTGTTGAGCCTGACCAACAAGACGCCCGGCCAACAGGGGCGCGACCTTTACCTGCGTAAGCAGCGTGAGCTGCTGAGCGGCCGCGTCCATCTGGTCGAAATCGACCTGCTCCGGGCGGGCCGTCATACGACGGCCGTACCGCTCGGCGCCATGCTTGCCAAAACGGGGCCGCTCGATTACCACGTCTGCATTCACCATTTCGACAACGCCGAAGATTATTTCATCTACGCCATCCGCCTGCCCGACCGACTCCCCGAAATCGCCGTCCCACTCTTGCCCGGCGACCCGCCGGTGAACGTCGATTTGCAAGCGGTCTTCGACCGCTGCTATGACACCGGACCCTACCGCCGTCGCGTCCGCTACGCCGAAGTCGTGCCGCCGCCGCCGTTGCCGTCCGAACAGCAGGAGTGGGTGGACAAGCTCCTCCAGAACAAAGGGTTGCTCCCCAAACCAGGCTCGGCGTGAATCCTTCCCTTGCGGACGCCGGAAATGCGGGCACAATGAGAGATTGGAGGAGCTCGCGCGGACCTCGGCCCGTGTTAGGGCCAAGCGCCTGTCTCGTCCTTTAGTGCAGACCGGCACGGGAGCTACCCCCCTGGCCTGCGGGTGGGGCGGATGAAGAATGGCAGGGTGAAATCGACCCCCCAGACGGCGCCATCCCGGCGCGCGGACTTCGAGGCGCTGTACCAACGGCATGGCCGGGAAGTCTGGGCGCTCGCGTACGCCCGCTGGATGAACGCCGATACGGCGATGGACGTGGCCCAGGAGGCGTTCCTGCGGCTCTGGAAACAATGGGAAGATGGGGAAGTCATTTTGAATCCGCGTGCCTGGCTGTTGCGGGTGGCGCGGAACCTGGCGGAAGACCACGCCAAGAGTGCGTTTCGGCGTAACGGCACGCACCCGCCGCAGACGATGAACGGAGTACAGGGGCGTGAGCCGTTGCCCCTGGAAAGCCTGGAGCGCGAGGAAACCTTCGGACAGCTGCGCGAAATGCTGGCGGGCTTGCAGCAGACCGACCGCGAGATCCTGACCTTGCGGTACGGCCTGGACTACAATACAGAAGCGATTGCGGAGACGCTGGGCATCAACGCCACTGCCGTCCACATGCGCCTGAGTCGGGCGCGACAGCGGTTGGCGGACAAACTCCGGGCGAATGGCATTCACCACGCCCCTTGAAACAACCCATGCGGCGGCCGGTCGGGACGGGCGCCGTTGACGTGAGACTGAAGATGAGCTTACTCTCTCCACCTCCAATTCCGCGCGGCGGCGCCCAACCGCCCGACGACGTGGACGATCTCCTGCGCGCCTTTTTCAAGACGCAAATGCCGGGATCGTGGCCGGCCCCGGAGGCTCCGGCATCGCGCCGCGCCGCGCCGCCTCCCATCGCCGTGCCGGCGAAGGGATGGCCGTTGATGCGCAGCCGGCTGGCCATGGCGGCGTCGGTGGCGCTGCTGGTGGGCGGATCGCTGCTGCTGGCCGGCGCGTTTCAGGGCCGGCCGCACGCGCCGGCCGACGCCGTTAAGCTGGGTGCGACCACCGCGGACCTCCGCAACGACCCGGTCCATCAGGACGCCGTCCCCCTCAAGTTGAAAATCAACGAGAGCCTGATCCAGGAACCGAACGGGACCACCATTAAAGTGGACGTGATCGACTGGCCGACGACCCCGAAATGAGCGGGCCGCTCTGGCGGCGGCCCGGCCAGGAGCGCTTCCGATGCGACGGTCCTTTGTGGTGTGGACATTGGGGTGTCTGCTGGCGGCGGGCGGACTCGCGCGCCGGCGGAGCCCCGGACGGAGACGGACAAGGGCGCGGCCTATCTCGGCGTGCTGTTCGGCCCGGTTTCCGAAACCCTCTACGACCAACTGCCGCAACTCGCGCGCGGTCAAGGCGTTCTGGTCACCCAGGTCCTCGCCGACTCGCCGGCGGAAAAGGCCGGCCTGCGCCGCCACGACATCCTCCTTCAATACAACGATAAAAAGATCCACAATTGCGACGACCTCGTCCACTTTTTGCAGGGCGACGCTCCGGAACGCGGCGTCCAATTGAGGCTGCTTCGCGGCGGCAAGGAACTGACCGCCGACGCCGTTTTGGCCCTCGGCCCCGCGATCAAGACGGCCCAGGAAGCCAAGAGCGGCGCCGCGTCCGGCGACGTTCGACCCGGCGTGGCCAAGCCGGGCGGGCCGGCCACGGTGAGCGTCGCCGCCACGCCGCTGGAACGCGGCCGCATGAAAGTCACGGTCGAGTTTTATCCGGAAGGCCAGGGCCGCTTGCAGAAAGTCAGCTGCGAAGGCGACCCCAATGAAATCGACCACGTGATCGCCGAGAAGGTCCCCGCGCGGAGCGCGGCATGGTTCAGGTGGCGCTCGAAGCGCATCCGGATGCTCAACACCCCGAAGGACGGCGACAAGCCGTCGCCTTGAACGCTCCCTTAAGGGCACTTCGCCGACGCCGCCAGCCCCTCCTCATAACTCGGGTAGCGAAGCCCCACCGCCAATTCCTCGCGCATCCGGCGATTGACGATGCGGCGATTCACCCGATCCGCAGGCGCCGCCTCCGTCGTAGGCCCGAACCGCGGCGGCGGCGCCCCCAACACCTCGGCCATCCGCGTGTAGAAGTCGCGCCGCCGCACCGGCCGGCCGTCGCACACGTTGTAAACGCCTCCCGGCCGTCCGCGCTCCAGGGCGGCCAGGACCGCCGCGGCCCCGTCGTCGACGTGAATGAGGTTGAGCCATTGGTCGGGGTCGCCCGACAGCGGTTCGCCGGCCCGCACGGTTTCCTCCCGAATCAGCCTTCCCGGCCCGTAGATGCCGGCGAAACGCAGGATCATCGCGTCGGGTCGGCGATGGCGCAGCAGTCGTTCCGCCTCCAAAACGACCCGACCCGATTCCGCGACGGGCGCCGTCGCCGCGTTCTCGTCCACCTCTCGGGCGTCGCCCTGAGCATAAACTCCCGTGCTACTGACGTAAACGAAGCGCGTCCCGCCGGCGGTCGCGTTCCGCCTTGCCGCCAACGCGGTCAGCACGTTCGCCAGGCCGTCCACGTACACCGTCCGCATGTCCACGCCGGCCGTCCGGTCGAGGCCGACGCAATAGGCCAGGTCCGCCAAGGCAGGGAGGGCGGACAGGCTGCTCGGGTCCAGTACGTCGCAGAGAACAGGCTCTAATCCGGATCGTTGAAACTCGTCGGCGTGACGCCGCGAGCGCGTGGCGGCGAAGATGCGAAAACCGGCCCCCCGCCACCGGACCGCAACGCGCCGACCCAGGTAGCCGCAGCCGATCACCAACTTATCGGACATGAAATCAATTCCCGGTTAGCCGCGACGCGCAGCGGAGCGCTTTGAATATCGACAAAGCGCTCCGCTGCGCGTCGCGGCTAACCGACGGCGCTTACGGACGCCCTCCCTCAACCGTGCCCTGAATCAATCGCCCTTGCCCTTGCCTTCCAGGAGTCGGTTCAGGCGTTCGGTCATCTCCTCTTCGGCGGCCGCGGTCCAGGTGAAGTCGTGCGGCGGCTTGAAGCCGCCTTCGCTGGTGAAGGCGGCGGTCGGGGCGGGGCAGAGCGACAGGACGCCGAGCGTGCGACCCTTGACGCTGACCTCGAAGCCGGTCACCTGGGCCAGGTCGTTGGTGTCCAGCGTGCCGGGGGCGATCATCGTCGGGCCGTCGGTGATGAGCACTTCCTGTTCCAGCAGCGGCGGCGGGGCCACCGCGCCGGGGACCTGGGCGGCCACGCGGATCGGGCAGAGGCCGGCCATCCCCGGCTCGGCGCTGCTGACCAAAAAGCACGGCCCCACCCGCGCCGATCCCTCCGGCGGCGGCGCCTGCCGGGACAGCCGCACCGGGCAGGCGCCGTCCTGGACGACAAAGCGGGTGTCCGATAGGCGCAACGACCGATGAAAATGCCGCTGGGAAATGGCCCGGACGCGCTGCGTCGCCAGCGGCCGGTCGCCGAGCATCCAGGTCGCCGTCCAGGCGCCGATGCGGCGCGGGTGGCGGCGCGGCATGACGGCCAAAAGCGCCTGGCGGCCGGCCAACTGCGAGCTGCACAGCCGCACGGGCGTCCGATGGAACGTGCCGCCGCGCTCGCAGCGAAATTCGACTTGCAATTCGAGGTCGAGAATGGGGACCAGGCTCGTCGGGCTGAAGAGGACGGCGTTGGCCAGCAGGCCGCGGCACTGGCTGGCCACGAACGTCTGGCAGGAGACGTTTTCGGCCCCGATGCGGACGAACAAGGTGGGCAGGTGCAGCCGGAGGTTGCGTAGGAACTCCTCGCGGCTCAGGAACGGCAGCGTGAGCTGGCCGAGGACGTGGGTGCGGTAGAGGATCTCGGCCGCGGTGGTGGCGGTCGGCGGCGGCAGGCGGAAGAGGATGCCGTAGCGCTCGTCGCCGTCCTGGCGACGGAGTTGGTCGGCGGGGACGGGCGGCTGTCCCGGCAGGCGCAGGCTGAAATCGCCTTTGCGTCGGCCGGCGCCGTGCGGCAGGCGCAGCATCGCCTCGACCAGCACGGCCTCCGCATTCCAGGGAATGGGTTGATCGTGCAGGGTCAAGCCGGCTTTTTCGTAGCTGTAGTGCAACGCCTGCGGCTGGGGGCTGATCCGGTATAGCGGCCAGAGGTCATTCATGGCCCAGTCGCGCCAGCGCTTGATCCAGAGCCACATCGATATCCTCCACGGAGGACGGCGCGGGCGGCGGGCGGCAGATCAGGCAGTCCGCCGCCCGCGGCACACGGAAGCGGAAGGGCCGGAACGCCTCGTCAAAGACTTCCGGGACCTTTTGCAGGGCGAGCAACAGACTCGTGAAGCCGGGCGCGTAGCCGGCCGGGTCTGCCAGAAGCGCCGAGCGTCACCAGCGCATGGAGAGAAGCGACGGCGTGAATGGACGCCATGCTCGCGGGAATGGTGGTTTCCTTCACCGGGGCGCCTGGGTGGGAATAGTCAGGCGGCGGGGCGTTGTCCACGACGACGGTGCGTTGCAAATGCCCGGCCACGCAGCCGTAGCAAGGGCCGCCGGGCGTGAACCAGTGGACGAAGCCGCCGATGCCGCCGCTCAACACTTCGCCGAGGGTCCAGGGCTTGGCGTGCCGGCGCATGAGGGCGTCCCAGTGGTACTTGGCCGGCTCGTTGTCGGCGGCGCAAACGCCGAGGTCGGCGGCGGCCGCCGCGTCGTCGATCTCGCCCTGGCGTTTCGGGTCCATGAGATCGCAGACGAGCAAACGCACTTCCAGGTCGGGCCGGCGTTCCTTCAACCAGCGCTCCGCGAGAACGGCCTTTCGTTCGCCGACGGCCGACGGAGGGAACAGATGGCGTTCGACGTTGTGCGGCTTGTAAACGTCCGGCTCGATGAGCGTCACCGCGGTGATCGCCCGGTCCCGACATACCATGTCGAGGACGGGCATTCCGCCGCTGCCCGCGCCGACTTGGACGAGATGGGCCATATGTCGCGCCTCCGAGTATCAGCCGCGAGCGCGAGCGAGCGCTTCGACGGGACCGCGCTCGCTCGCGCTCGCGGCTGGTATCTAGCTATTTCGCCTCCGGCAACGGCCATTCCCCCGTTTCGTGCCAGATTTCGTAGCACGCCAGCCAGCGCCAGGCCGCCTGGATGGCGAAGATGCAGGTGAAGCGGGCCGGGTCCCAGCGGCTGGTCGCCCGCGTGCTTCCTTGCCGCCAGAGGCAAAGGGTCTGACCCTCCAGCAGGTGTGGACAGTGTTTCAGAGCCGTCAGGACGCGCGTCTCCGGGGGCACGGTCGGATAGCTGGACACCAAGCGGGTTTCCAGCTGGTAGATATTGTGCCCGGGTTTGAGACAGTAGCCGAGCACCAGCGCGCCGCCGACGCGGTGGACGCGGATGCGGAAGGCAGGGTCGCGGCCTTCGTTGTACCGCTCGATGACCGGGATCTCGATGGTGAGCAGGCGGCGCTTGCCGGCTTCGCTGTCGAGAAGACTCATAGCAATCAGTGGCGAGTGGTGAGTGGCGAGTGGCGAGAGAAGAAAAGACGCATCGGTCTTTTCTCACCACTCGTCACTCGCCACTCGCCACTCTTTTCAGTAGTGGCACGGGACCGATCGGATGGCGTTGATGACCTCCTCTTCGGGCACCTCGTCGGCGGCGCCGGCGAAGCCGGTGTCGCGGCGGTTCATCAGGATGGCCCGGTCGCTCTCGGCGTTGCCGCGGAGGGCGTTGATGAGCTGCCGCCGCTCCAGGTCGTTCAGGGGACGGAAGTCCATGGTCAGTACTCCTCTCCGGAAACCTCAAAGACAAGGCGACTCCGACTTGGAGCCGGCGTCCGCTCACCCATCGTCGCGGCCGGCCAACTCCGCTAGCAACTGGTAAACGCCGCGGTCCACATAGTCGTCGTTGACATCGACCGCGAGAGGCTCGCCGCCGCGGACGACGCGGTAGCGCACCTCCTTCTGTCGCACCAGAACGCAGACGGCTTCGCCGCCGTCGGCCAGGGGCAGGGTGAGCATCAGCCCCGGGCCGCTTTCGTCGCACATCGCCTCGAAACGCACGCCCGCCAGCTGTCGGTACAGGCGGTCCAGGCGTTTCGCGTGGGCCTCGAGCGTCGGCCAGAGAGGGTGCAAAGGGCGCGCCAAGTCAGGCCCGATTGTCAGTTCCAACGGCAAAGGGCGATAGTCCGATTCGCCCCCACCCAACGCATACCAGGAGAATCGCAGATCTCCCAAACATTGCACGTTCGGCCGCGGCTGCTGGGCGAACAGGGACGAGGAGGCGTCCGGCCCGTCGGCGGTGCCGATGCCGAAAACGCCTTCGCCGCCCCGGAGTCCGGCGACCCATCCACTGTCGCCATTATAATCGCCGTCGCTGGGGTGGCGAAGGCTGCCGGGGTGCGTATGCACCACTCCCACGATCGTCAGGCGCCGGTCGCGCTGGCGGACCACCCGGTAAGCCAGCGCCTGGGCTTCGCTGTTGAAGCGCACGTGGGCGACGCCGGCGTCGGCTTCGGCCCCGGCCGGCAGCGTGGCCAGCACGACGGCTTCCTCGGCGTCCCGCAGCCCCAGCAGCACCCAGCCGGTTTCCTCCTCGCCGCGCGCCGCGGAGCGATGGGCGGCGTATTCCTCGAACAACGTGTGGGCGACCCCGTCGGTGACCAGGACTCGCCGCAGCGGCGCCAGCGGCGTGCGCGCGGCGGGCGGAATGCGCGCGGGCGTCGGGAACCGTCGCGGCGGGCGTTGCAGCGAACGGTTCACCGAGTCGAGCAATCGGTCGGCCGTGCGCTTCAAGGCCTGCCACATGAGCCGCGTCCTCTTCCGCAGGGGCGTCTCCGCGTACACGAGGGCGGCGCGTTTTGTGGAGAGCCGGCAGGGCCAGGGGGTGCGGCCTTGAGAGCTGCTGCGCCTCCTCCACTCCTATCCGAATCATACCCACCGCGCCCAGGCGAGTCAAAGTGCGTGGCGAGCCCGAAGCGCCAAGCAAGGGCGAGCACTGAGACACTACCGGCAACGGGAATCACTGCGGCAAGGCCGGCCGCCCCCACTCGCCGAGTTGCCGTTGCAACTCTTCATACGTCAGCGGTCGCCGCGGAATGCGGAAAAAGCCCTCCGCCAGGGAGGCAATAGTCGAGTGCGCCGCCTGGACGCGGTGGACTTCCAGCTCCAGCCGCCGCAGCCACGCCGGAACGTCCAGGCCCACGCCGGCCGGCGTCTCGGTGAACGCCCGCACTTCCGTCCGCAGCCGGGCGAACGCCCCGCCGCCCCCTTCGCGCGCCTCGCGCATCGCCGGCTCGATCAGCGCGCAGAGCCGGTCCAACGCCAACGGTTTCACAAAGCGCTCGCCCAGCCGACCCGCCACGGTCCCGAGATGCACGCCCCGCGCCCGCTCCAGCCGGTCCAGAGCCTCCAGACAGCGCTCGGCCCGCTCACGCGTGAACTGGGTCAGCGTTTGCTCCCAGAGCACCGCCGCCGCGTCCCGGCCGCGCCGCGCCAGCACCTCGTGGGCCAGCACCAGCGGCCGGAATTGCCAGGCGTGCCGCTCGTACACGGCCTTGAGCCGCAAAAACTCCAGAAAAACGTGCAAATTCTCGCCGTAGTCCGATTGCGTCGTCGTCGTGTTGTAGTCCTTGTACTCCTCATAATTCTCGACCACCGCCTGGAGCACGACCTCCAAAAAGCGCACGGCGTCCTCGCGGCGCACCGACCGGCCGAGGTCGTCCATCAGCTTTATCGGATGAAGCGGGTCGGGATTGTCGTGGAGATAATCGAGGTAGGCCTTGACGCCGCGGTGCAACACGCCGCGAAGGTTGGCCAACGTCAAAAAGCGGGCGTGGAACAGGTCGCCGCCGTACTGGCGCACGAACGACTGCAACGCCTGCCAGTCCTTCTCCGACGCCAGGGTTTCGAGTATGGAGAGTTGTAAACTCCGGCTGTGCTCCACCCACAGGGCGAGGAACGGGGCCGTCAGCCGTTCCAGCACCGAAACCAGTTCGCGGTCGCCGGCGTGTTCCTCCGGCCAGCCGGCCGCCGAATCGACGACGCTCTCTAGCACGGCCTGGTAGGCGGCCTGAAAGAAGTGGTTGAACTCCGTCACGCCGCGTCCGCGCGGCGGCAACGCCTGTTCCATCGTCCGCGCCGCCGCCAGCAGGTCGAACGTCTCGCGCACCAGGCCGAGGCGCGGCAGGTTGGCCAGTAAGGCGCGCAGCACCGTCTGGGCGGTGCGGACGCGCAGCACCTGCCGCGGCGAACCGCCCTCCATCAGCGGCGGAAAGAGCAGCGATTCCTTGCGGAACTGTTCCAAAAACGACGGCAACGCCTGCCGGGCCGTCTCCGGTTCGCCGTGGAAGAGCGCCTTTTCCAGGCGCAGGGCGTCCGGCTCCCACGGCGGCGACGCCCCGTCGTCGTCCTTCGGCGCGTCCTCGCCGCCGGCCGCGCCCCGCAGGGCGCCGACGGCCAGCGTCAGGTCGAGACAGGCGGCGATGGTCGTGTAAAGCAGTTGTTCCTTGAGGACGCGCCGGCGGTCGTATTCCACCAGGGAATCGTAGGCGCCGGACGGCTCCGGCACCGGCTGGGCGGACACGGCGTCGAGCAGCGCCAACATCCGCCGCCGCTTGTCGCGGGCCGTGTGCAGCCAGGCCGGCAACGGCGAATCGCCGGCGGCCGGCCCCTCGGACGGCGCCAGAAAGCGCGCGGCCACCTGCCACAACCGGGCCAGCGTCGTCAGGAAGCGCAGCCGCCGGTCCAGCCGTTCGCCTTCGCGTTCCAGGTCGAACTCGTCGGTCGGGGCGCCGCCGTCGGAAACCTCGCCCTCGGAATCGTCGGTGGCGTCCTGATAGGTCACGTCCTCGTAAGCCGCCCCATAGAGGTCTTCTTCCTCCTCCTCTTCGTCCTCCCCCGCCCCGACGAGGTCCAGCGTCGGGACTTCCCAGTAGTCTTCGCCGTTGGCCTCCAGGTAATCGAAGAACTTGACGACCAGCGCCCGACGTTCCTCCGCCGAAGGCAACGACGCGCCCCCGGCGTCGTCCGGCCGGGCAATCCCCAGCATCCAGCGCAGCGCGAGGACGTGGAACGAGTAGACGCCTTCTTCCAGGGGGACCTGTTCGGCCTGCCCCAGCCAGCTGGCCAAAAGCGCCAGGGCGGAGCGGAAGTCTCCCTTGCCGAGCAGGGCGTCCACCACCAGGGCAAACGTCTTGGGGGAGCGGAAATGGTCGAGTTGGCCGCGCCAGAACGCCAGGTCGGCGGCGGCCTCGCCGCGGCGCCGCCAGCCCGACAGCGCCGCCGCCACCTGCCGGGCCGACGCCGCCGCCTCGCCGCCGTGGACCCGGCGCACCTCGCTCACCTCCGCCGTCGCGAACGGGTCCCACCACGCGGCCAGCCGGCCCATGCCCTCCGTCAGCGAACGGACCAGCGCCTCGTCGCCGGCCGCGGCCGCCTCGCCGCTCAGCCGGGCGTAGAGGTTGAAAATCTGTTCCACCATCTGGACCAACTCGTCCAGCCGCCCGTCGCGCACGGCGTCCTCGCGGGCCGCCGACAACGGGAACATGCCCTGAAATCCCAGAATGTTCCACGGGTCGGCGAACGCCCCGCAGGCGACGCCGCGGTGCAGCAGATTCTCGACCTCCGGCAGCAGCGCCGCCGCCCGCCGCAACGCGCCGCGCTCCGTCTCCACCTGGCCGCTCGTCAGCCGGTTCAACACCTCGCTCAGCATCCGCGCCGAAACCGCCGGGATGCGGGCCGCCTCCTCGCGGCCGGCCTCCGCATGTCCCATTTGCGCGTAAATCAGGGCGAGATAGCGCTGTTGCAGCTGCGCCGCCCGGTGGCGCGCCAGGAAGGCGTTCAGCCCCTGACGGGCGCCGCCGAACGGCTGGCGCGTCGCCGACGCCTCCTGACGCAGCCGGTCGCCGTGGTCGCCGCCGCGCTTGCGCAGCCATTGCGCATAAAACGCATCCCGATAGCGTGCGATATTCGGGAGCAGCACGGCCAGCGTCGCCGCCGAATCGTGCGCCGACGGCCCGGCCCCGCTGACGCCGGTCGCCATGAGCACGGTGCCGGCCAGCACCGCGGCGCCCTCCCACAGCAGGTCGTCGCGGTCGGACGGCTCCGCCTGTTCGACGCGCGCCAGGATGGCTTCGAGCGTGATGGCGCGGGCGACGTAACGGCGGTAACGGCCCTGGTTGTCGATGTGGTGCGGGTCCCATTCGCCGAAGACGTAATTGGGCCGGCGATTGACGGGATGGCCGTGGTCGTAGGCGCGCACGTCGAGGGCGAATTCGTCCAGGAGGTCGGGGTCGAACTGGGCTTCGGCCAGCAGGCCGGGGTCGGTCGCTCGCAGTATTTCCAGGGCCGCCTCCACAAGGTCGTGGTAACGGCCCCACGCCGTCCCCGCGCCCCGGATGTGGAGCGGGACGGGACGATGCCGTTCGTGGTCGTAGGGTTCGCCCTGCGGCCGCGTCTCCAGCACCGCGATCGGCCGGTGGCCGACGAAATCGTTGAGTCGGTGGAGCACGGCGGCGACGACCCGTTCCTCTTGTTCGACCGGGACGCCCTGGGCCAGCACGGCCTCGAAAACCCGGACCAGAAAGAACGGCGTAAACAGGTCGCGATTGTCCAGATGGGCCAGCAGGTCGGCGTGATGCGCCGATAGGCCGGCAGCACCCGGCCGGCCAGGGCCAGGGCGGCTTCGACCTGGCGCACGTCGCGGAAAGCGGCGGCCGTGGCGTGCAACCTCCGCAGCCCGGCCGTCAAGGAGTCGAGCAGCGCCTGCCACGGCGCGGCTTCGCCGCGTTCCGCGAGGAAGGCGTAGGCGTCGTTGAGCTGCTTCTGCCAGCGCGGGTCGGGCCGGCCGTCGGAGAAATTCAGCCAGCCGAGCAGCCCCGACAGCGACGCGGTCTGTTCCAGTTCTGTGAGACGTTCGTCCACCGCGACCCCTCTTGCCCAATCGGTCGGCGTCTTTGCAGCATAGCGGGGACGGCAACGTCTTGCCAGCCGGGCTTGAGCGTTCCCCGGGTTCACGAGTACGTTCACCTGGGCGTTATTCCAGTCGCCCGAATTAGGCTCTGAAGACAAGGTCCGGAGACAGGGGCGCCTGGCGCGACCGAAATAAAGCCCCGGGCGAACGAACTCGAGAACCCGGGGGAGGCTCTTCTGTGATCGTCGATAATCGACGGCGCTTGCGGCCGCGGGGCGCGGTCACTTGGTTTTACCCTTTTCAGCCTCCGTGAAGGAGAGATTCACAACGTCCCCGGCGTGGACGTTGACGTGACGGTCGCGCGTCACCTCATGGCCGTTCTCTTTCCACTGGGCCTGGACCTCATAGGTGTAGTTGTGTCCGGGTTGGAGCGGCGGCGAGACGAAGCGCCGTTCGGCGCCGGTCTGGTTCGTCTTTTCACCGTCGAAACGGACCACCGCGTCGGCCGGAAGGGCGATGCGGATGTGGACGCGGTTGTCGGGGACGGGATTCGCGGCGGACTCCGGCGAGTAGTAGAAGGCGGTGTTGCTCGCGGCGGGGGCAGTGGCGACGCCAGGGGCGGGGGCGTAGACCGGCCCGTAAGCGGCCGGGTAGCCGGCGACCGGGGCGCCGGCGGCGGGATAGCCGTAGGGGGCGTTGGCGATGGGGTAGCCTTCGGGGGCGAAGTTGCGCGGGGCGCCGCCCGACCAGGAATAGAGGTTCCAGCCCTGGCCGGCGGCGGCCGGGGCGGCCGTCAGCAGGCAACCGAACAGGGCGGCGGCCGGCAAGGTGAACGCGGCAAAAAGGCGTCGTGACATGGGAGAGTCCTCCTCGCGGGTTGGGGGACAACGTCGGTCCCACTCACCCTCGACGGTCGAGGGTTGGAAAGGAGGTGGGGGACGCGTCCCACTGGATTTCCCGCCGCCGGGCCGATGCGCCCGACGCGAGGAAAAGTAGAGCAACGGTCGTGCCAAAGGCGGTTCGGCCCAGGTCCCTTGAGGGGATTGGTTTGAACCCGCCTCGCGGCGGGATCACCCCGAAAAGAACGGATTGGGCCGCACGAGGCAGTAGACCTCGTGAAAGTCCCAGCCCCCGACGCCCGCCCGATCGTCCCAGAGGCGAAGCCGCACGTACTCCTGGAACGCCGCTTCCGTCGGCGGCGTGGGGAAGGCGTCCTCGTCGCGGTCGCAAAGGACGAATCGGGCGACCTTGAGCAATTCATCCAACGAGGCGGTGCGCACCCGGCCGGGCGCGCGGCGGAAGGAAAAGTCGAACTCCGGGTGGCGGCGGATTGTCTCGGCCAGGCCGGCGTACAGATCGAAGGCGGGGGCGCCGAAGTGTCTGAGCATCAGGTTCGGCTCGGTGTCGGGGTCGTTCAGGGCCACCAGCAGCACGCCGCCGGGGCTGAGGGATCGGGCGGCGCGGACCACGTGCGCCCCCCATTTATGGTCCGGTATGTGGTAGAAGACGTGGCTAATGACGCCGACCTCGACGGGGGCCGGGGCCTCCGCCGACATGATCGTGCCGGCGACCACGTGGGCCGCGAGACAGCGCCGGGTCAGCACCTCGCGCTGGGCGCCATTCGGCTCCACGGCGTAAACGTCGCGGAACCGCTCCAGCAGCACCGCGGTGAGATCGCCTTGACCCGCCCCCCAGTCAACGGCGCGCGACTCCGGCGGGTATTGGGAAACAAGACCGCGGAGAAAGTCGAGGATGCGTCCGCGTCCGCCTCCGGCCCGCAACAGCGCGGCGAAGGCGTCGGCGTACTCCGGCGCGTCCCAGCGGTAGCGCGTAACGGGCGGCATGGCCGGCCCTCCAAAGACCCGACGCCCAGTCGCGGCGATCTCTTCCCGTAGGTCAGGCTTTCGAGCCTGACGTTGGAAGGCCGTGTCACTTCTTCTCGCGCCGATACACCGCGAGGATGACGCCGGAGTGCTCCTTGGACACGAACTCCGTCGGCCGGTCGGCTCCCGGCTTGGAGAAGGCGATGGTCAGCGTGTCGCCGTCCAGTTTGTAGATGCCGTGAATGTCGGGTTTCTTTTTGTCGGCGTTGATGAAGTCGATGGTCGGCGGCTTCTTCGAGGCGTCCAGCCGGAAGGTCGCCTGGCCCGCGTCGATCAACACCTTGTCGCCGTCGAACGTCATCGACCGGTCGGCGACGAATTCGGCCGGGGCGTCCGTCCCCTCGCGGCGGAGACTCTGCATTTTCCAGGCCCCCTGCAGCTTCTCCTGGTCCTTCTTCGTCGCGTCGTCGGCTTTGTCGGCGGCCGGGGCCAGCAGGCAAACCGCCGTGAGCGTCCATGTCAGTGCGTTCATCGGTTCCTCCGGTTGGCAGGTTCCAAACCCGCCCCACTCCGTTTGCGGAGGGGGCGAACTCCCGGTCAGCATACGCCCCGCGCGTCGGCCGACAACCGGAGGCGCCGGACGCACCGAGGGCGCCGGCCGGGCAAACTCTTCCGGGTTTGACGAAAGATCGCCTCCCCGGCGGGCCGACAATTATCAGGGGCGGAGTAACCCATTCGACGAACACGGCCCTTCCCTGAGAACCGGGAAAGCAAGCCCCGCCGTCGCGGAAGGCGGAGTCCGGGCGGGAAGGGAAATCGGCCGAAGGCTCAACGCCGAAGGCAGGGGGAAGGTATGAAGCGAACAGTGGGTGCGATGGTGCTGCTGGCCGCCGTGAGCGGCTGCATGTCCTCGGACCCCGGCGGTGAAAGCCCCGGCGGCCAGTACATGAACCACGCCTTCGACCACGGCAACACCGGCTGCATGTCCGGCGCGCCCATGTGCGCGGCGGGCGTGCCTGGATTCCAGGGACCCTACGGCCAGCCAGTGCCCGTGGCCGCCCCGTACTCGGTGCATCCGCCCACCGGCGCCGACCTTGCCCGTCAGATGGTGCAGCGGAGCGTGCCGCTGGACCTGGTGCAGCAGGCCGGGTTCGCGCCGAACGGCAATTCCGGAGTCCTCCAGGCCCAGGGCTTCGTCCCGCCGCCCACGTTGGCGCCGCCGGGCTTGCCGGGAACGCCCCCGGTCCCCGGCTTGCCCGGAGCGCCCGGCCCCGCTTTACCCGGCCGTGGAATGCCCGCGCCCGGCTTCCCCGGCCCCGGCTTTCCTCCTCCCTTTGCCGGCGGCAACCCGTTCGTGCCCGGACACGGCCCGCCCGGCGTCGTCAACGCCCTCGGCGCCCTGACCGGCGGCCCGGCCCCGTTCCCCGTGCCCACCCAGCGAACCGAGGTCCGCTTCACCGGTCCCAGCGGGATGCGCATCGCCTGGTTCGCGCCGACGGCCGACGGCAAGGCCGGCTTCGGCACGCAGTACCTCGAAGCGCCCGGCCGCTACAACTTCCTCCAGGCCGCCATCTACCGGCTCAAGCTGAGCGACGTCCCCAACCGCCCCGGCGTCGAGTTGTACCCGACGCTGGAAGTGGTGCCCGGCAACGCCAAGACGGCCACGTTCCTGGCCCACAGCGCCGTGCCGGTGACGTTCACCGAGGAGGACTTCAATCAGGTGGCGGCCGGCAACTACCTCGTGAAGGTAATCTACTTGCCGGACCCGCAATTCCAGGACCTGGCGTCCACGGGGACCGACGAGGTGATCTCGTCGCGGCTGGAGCCGGGCGTCGATCCGATCGCCGAGGCGCATCGACGCGGCAGCATCCTGCTGGTGGTGCGGCTGGGCAACATCGACCTGGAGGCTCCGAACACGCCGGCCATGGACGCGCCCAGCCCCTACGCCCCGAGGCTGCCGTTCCCGCAACCGATCCCGACGCCGCCCGGGCCGTACCCGCCCGGAGTGCAGAACCGTCTCATCGTGCCCGGCCTCCCGCAGGCCCAGCCGCCGCGGCTGCCGCCGGCGCCCGCGGTGATCCCGGAATCGCTGTTGCCGAGCCGGCCGCCGCTCATCTCATCGCCGTTGTCGAAACCGCCCGAGTCCGCGCCGGCCGCGCCGGCCGGCCCGGTGGGCAAGGCGACGAAGCCGGCCGCGGCCGACGCGCCTCAGCACGCGGTGTTCACGCCGCCGCCCGTGCCAGGCCCGTCGGGGCTGACCGGGCCGATCAATTGACCGGGTTGTGTTAAGGAAAAGGCGAGCGGCCGGCGTAAGCCGGCTGGTTCGGCACGCACCAGCCGGCTTACGCCGGCCGCTCGCCCCGAAGTCGCGCCGAGGACCGCAAGCCATGAAAACCCCATGCGCCGTCACGGCCGCCTTGCTGGCGTCGGCCGCCCTGCTGGGTGCGGCCGTCGGCCAGCCGCCGCCGCTGCCGGAACGTGGGCCTTCGCCGCTCCTCTACGTCCGCTTCGCCGGCCCGGCCGGAATGCGGGCCGCCTTCTACCAGGGCCGGCCGGAGGGCCGCAACTTCGACGCCCCCGTCATGGTCGGCCTCCGCCCCGGCTACCTCTACCGCATCCGACTCTCCGGCTTCACCGACCGGCCCGGCCTGGCCGTCTACCCGACGCTGGAGGTGCGCGGCAGCCTCAGCCTCACGTCGCACGTCCGCGCGTCGGCCTTCCCCGCCCCGGTCGTCGTCACGGACGCCGACCTGCGCGCCGCCGTGGCCGGAACGCTGGTGACCAAGGTGATCTACCTCGAAGATCCGGACAAGGCCGCTCCCGGTTCGGCGACTACGGAGACGGACGTGCCGCCGAGCCGCGACCCGCTGAACGAGGCCCGCCTCCTCGGCCGGCCGATGCTGGTGGTGCGCCTCGGCGGTCGCGTGCCGCCGCCGGACGAGCTGGCGGCCGACTCGGTCCCCAACACCATCCTCCTCCCCGGCGAACGTTCCCTGGCCCCGCCGCGCGTCGGGCCATGTCTGTCGTGGACCGGCTGCCTTTTCTACGACCCGATCCTCGGCCCGCGTCCGCCGACGGAGGAATGTCTTCACGACGGCGGCGACCGCGGCCCGCGGGCCGGCATCGGCCCGGACGGCCGGCTGGCCGGGCTGGACGCCGAGGACACCCTCGGCGAATACACCGGCGCCGACGGCCGACGGCGCGTCGTCGCCTCCAACCGCATTTGCCTCTGTTCGCCGCGGTTCGCCGTCCTCCGCAGCCAGCTGCCGCTGGTGAGCTACGAGTCCGCCGTCGGCCTGCTCGACACGCGGGGCGTGAGGGAACAGATACAAGTGTCGCAGCGGACGCCGAGCCTGCAAAATCGCCAGTTCGCGGAGCTGAAATTGATCTTGAGCAAGGAGCGGCCGAGCGGCGCGCAGGCCGCCCAGGCGCCGGGCGGACTGGTGCGTGTGGAGGTGCTGGAGGCGCGCGACATCGACCTGGGGCTAATGCAGTTCCTCGGCCGGTCAGCCCCGCAACGGCTGACGGAGGCCGAGCGGACGCGCTTCACGCGGCGGGCGGAGTTCGCCCTGTCGCTGAGCCGGACGGCCGGCGCGAGCGGCTTCGAGCAGGTGACGGGCACGGCGGCGCTGGCCCGCGTGGAGGGCCATACGGAGGTGGTGAGCGGCGTGCTGGAGACGCGCGATTTCACCGTGACCTGCGAAGGGGCGCACCCGTTGCCGCCGGATCGGCCGCTGCTGCTGACCAAGGTGGCGGATCGGGACTCGGCCCAGCCGGGCGACGTGGTGACCTTCTTTTTGCGCTACAGCAACCACGGCGGCCGGCCGTTGACGGACGTGGCGATCTCGGACAGTCTGTCGGGGCGGCTGGAGTACGTGGCGGGCAGCGCCCAGTCGGATCGCGAGGCGGTGTTCACGACGGAGCAGAACGAGGCGGGTTCGCTGGTGCTGCGCTGGGAGATCGGCGGCCGGCTGTTGCCGGGACAGACGGGCGTGCTGCGGTTCCAGGCGAAGGTGCGATGAGGCCGGGCTTGCCTCATATGCCATTCATCCGACCTGTTTGCTCGAAATACTCGTTACGGGCGCGAGACCCCGGCCGCCTCCGAATGCGAAGGCCGCAAAGCGGAGTGGCCGGGAAGCATTTGCAGGCGCGGGTCGGCGACGGCTGCTTCCCACCGACGCCGGATGTCGGCCTCGCTTTGGTTGGTGTGCTGGACTCCCAAGCCGTTCCGCACGTTGTTCTCCGTCTGCCGGGCGGTCATCCTCCTCCGCCGCTCGAGGAACAGCCGCTCATCCGCTGCCGCCAGGTGGAAGAGCCAGAACGGCCGCTCCGCGGGGTGGGAGTGCGGCTCGCGGAAGTAGTGCTGTCCGCAGTGCAGCCGCTCCGGGCTGCCGGGCCGCAGCACGACGGGCTTGCCATAATCGGGGTTAGGCACGCCCCACCCTCGCTGCGGCAGTATCGGCAGCGTCCAGTCGAGCGGGCCTTCGCCCGGTCCCTGAACCACGTCCCAGCCTTCCGTGCCGAGCGCGGCCTCGTCGGCGTAAGTGGCGAGCGCTTCGCGAATCGTCTCCCCAAACTTGGGGACGATGAACTCGTCGGCGTCGACCAGAATTACCCAGTCGAGGTCGGCCAGCGACTCGCGCGTCCGTTGAAACATCGTCGTTCGCAGCTCGTCGTCCAGCCCGCCGCTCGCCAGGCGCCGGGCCTCGACGCCCGGCCGCCGCGCGGCGGTTTCGACGGCCCCGTCCGCGGACTCGTTGTCGACGAGGATAACGCGCCGCGCCCCTTGCGATAGGTAATGATCCACGAAGGCGGCGACCAGCGGCCCCTCTTCGTGGACGATGCAGACGACGGCGAAGTCCGGCGGCGGCGACGGCGTCCAACGGTCGGCCGCATGTTCGCGGCGGAAGGTCTCCAGCGCGGGTTCGGCGATGCGGCGCCACGACTCTTCCGAGTAGAGCAGCATCCCGTCGCCCCCGAACTCGCGGACCAGCGTGGCCGCCTCGTCTTGCCGGAAGTGCAGCGACGGGTGCGACTCGGACCCGCTCCAGAAGCGGTCGATCTGCCGCCAGTTGCGGGCGTAAAGGTCGGCGTTACGCGACCATCGGAAGGTGCCGGAGATGTGCCAGGTGCTGGACGAGTGGCCGGGCCAGCCGAAGTTGGTCCGCTTCCACGGCCCGACCAGCGGGTGCGACTTCAGCAGCCGCCGCACCAGCGGCCAATAATCCAGGCACGACTCGTACATCGACTCCGCCCACCGGCGAACCGTCGTAGACCACCGGCCGCTCGTCACGCCCTTCGTGTGTCCGTAGAAGGTCGCGTGCCCCGAATCCTTCAGGCCGCTCAGGGCCTCCAGGAGCGCGGGGAAAGTGGTCATCTCGCCCAGCGACGGGTCGTTCGGCCTCTCGACAAACTCGCAGCCGAGACCGGCCAGGGCCGCTCGGACGGCCGACGCCGGCTCCGAGTCCGGCCCGGTCGCCACGCCGATCACACGGCGGCCGTTGAACAGGTTCATCCGCCGCCGCAACTGGGCCACGTTCCAGCGCCATGCCTCCCCGCCGTTCGCGGCGTGGGGGTAGACGTGGAAGATTAGGTGGCGGACACGGCCGGGGTCCGCCACGGACGCGTCCGATTCGTGGTCCGGACAGACGGCGCAGCAGGCCAGCCCCGGCGCTGGCGTCCCGGCCGTGCATTCCCCGTGTCGTGCGCAGGCGAACGCCTGTAAGTCGGACTGGCCGGCGGGCGTCAGGCCCTCGACTCGCCGCGTCCCGGCCCCCCGGTGACGGCAGCGAGCGCCTCCGGCCCCTGGGCAGCAAGGCCCATTCCGCGTAGGCCGGGTCCGTCTCGTAGACGCGGCACCGGGAGCATTGGTCCAGGTCGTTGCAGAAACAGGTGCGGGGCATCCGTCGATCACCGAGACACTAGGATTTCCACGTCCGCGTTCGCCCCCTTGGCGCAATCGGGCGTGCCCAGGTCCACGTTTTGGAACACGATCTGGAGTGGACCGCTGTGCGCGACGGAGGGCTGGTAGATCCGGGCGCTTTTCACATGCAGCTGCCAGGCCCCCGCGAGACACACCAGGCGAAAGCCGAGCGGCCCGCAAACGGCGTCCGTGGTCCAGGCTTTCGTGTTCGGGTCGTAGGTCAGAGGATGCACGCCGGCGCCCGCCTTGGAAACATGGGCGTAGAGTGCGGTCGGTAGTCTTACGCCGGGCAACAAGTCGGCCACCATCGCACCGCCCGAACCGGAGCCGGAACCCTGACAATTCGTGTGCGTGCTGTGCTGGATATTGAAAGTGGAGAAGGCGGGGTCGAAGTTGTCGTCGTCGTTCCACACCACCAGCGTGTACGGCCCACTCTGCGAAGGGACGGGCACTTCAAAGTTCCACGCTCCGGAGTTGTCCGCGTAGGCCCAAAGCTCGGCCGAAGGAGGCTTGCACGGGAGTTGCGGCGCGCTGCCCTGCAAATACACCCCGTAGAAAAGGGGCCGGCCTGGCGAGGTGTTCGTGCCCGTGGTGCAGATGATCCACGGCCCGGTCGGAGTATCTTGCCGCGCGTTGACGGTCGTCGAGCCATTAGGAGGCTCGACGATGTTGGGTGTGGTGTTGGAGCTATCAAGCCTCCGAGTCCGCAGTTGCTGCAAGACGACAGGTTCCGGCCCTCCCTGGGGGACTTCGATCTCCAGCCGGATCTTGACGGCCCTCGACGATTCGGACGACATCAGTCCTCCTTTTTGGGGGGGAAAATCATGGCGGAGCGAACGAACCCCGAACCGCGTTCGCAGAAAACGCCGAACCCTCCGGCCAGCTCCGGCGTCGGAGGCAGCGATTTCAGCTGGTCGGTCAGGTCGATCCGACCGAACGCGAGTCGCGTGACGACGCCCCGTTCCACTTGCACACTCACGCGCTGGTCCTGGAGGGGAGGGGCGTCCCGAGAGACGGACAACAGCTTGCCCATCCTGGCCCGCTGGCCGGTTTCAAAGTCGATCCGAAAAGGGAACAGCTCCAGCGCGGCGCCCTGGCGCTTCTCCACTATCGGGTTCAGGGGCCGTATAGTGAAAGCGTAGCAGCGGCCGAGGTCCTTGAAGCCGTCCTCCGAGCCGCGCCGGTAGCCGAAGAAGACGCCGACGTCATCGGCCTGCGTGGTGCGCGACAGCTCGACCTCGAAGCCGTAATCGTCCGTCGCGGCCTGCCCGAGCTGGAAAAGGCACAGATCGTTCGTCAGGAAGGAGAATTCGCGTCTCCCTGGGTCGTAATGCCACTGAAAATCTTTTTTCGGCTGCACGAGCAGGACGGGCCGGCGGGCGAGCAGGTCGTTCTCATCCACCTCCGGGCCAGGCGCGATCGGGGGGTGGTCCGGGGCCGGCGTGGGCGGTGCGCCGATCCAACCGCCCCTGAGGAGGAGAAGGGCGATCAGCCCCAGCAATAGGGCGGCGCCGAGGGTGCTGGCGGCAACCGTCGGCAGGCGCCGGCGACGCCGCGGCGCGGGCGAACGGAACTCGGGGGCGCCGGGGATGTGCAGCGGCGTCTCATGCGGCGACGCCGTCAGCCGTTCGATGTCCTCCGGCGGCCGCGCCGGCAGGGGCCTCAGCCACGGCGCGGCCGCCGCCGGCGCGGATTGCAACAGACGCACCAGCTGGCTGTCCGCGGCGAACGGCGCCAGCGCCTCCGCGACCTCCCGCGCCGTCTGGTAGCGCTCCGCCGGCTCCTTGGCCGTCATCCGCAGCAGCACCGGCTGCAGCGACTCGGGGACCGAGGCGAAATTCGGGGCCGCCGTCAGCGGGACGTTGCCGTGCGCGTAGAGCTTCTGGGCGGCGCTGGCATACTCGGGACCGGGAAACGGAGGCCGGCCGATCAGCAGCTTGAACAGGGTGCAGCCCAGGCTGTAAATGTCGGCCCGGTTGTCGACGCGGCTGCTGGAGACGGCCTGCTCCGGCGCCAGGTAGTCGTAGGTGCCGAGGGCGGAGCCGGTGGGCGTGAATTCGCCGCCGTCGGTCCCGATCTCTTGGAGCCGGGCCAGGCCCAGGTCGAGGATTTTGACGACGCCGGCCGTGGTCAGGATCAGGTTGGAGGGCTTGACGTCCCGGTGGACGAGGGTCTGATGGATGTAGTCCAGACCCACGGCGGTCTGGCGGGCCAACTCGCAGGCGTCCGCCGCCTCCAGCGGGCCGCGCTCGGCGACGAGGCGGGAGAGGTCCGCGCCTTCCAGATACTCCATGACCAGGTAGAAGACGCCGTTCTTCTTGCCGGCGTCGGCCGCCCGCACGACGTTCGGATGGTCCATCTGCCCAACCGCTTGCATCTCCCGCAGAAAGCGGGCCACGAGGTCGGGGCCGGGAATCTGGTCGATCCGCAGGACCTTGATGGCGACGAAGCGCTTCAAACTGAGGTGAAAGGCCTTGTAAACGGTGCCCATGCCGCCTTGGCCGAGGACGCCGAGCAGCTGGTAGTTGTCGAACGGCATCGAGCCGCTTTTCGGCCGCCAAGTGTCGGTCACGGAGGTGGGGTGGGCGGATTCCGACATGGCGTCTCCCGTGGACGGCCTCCCGCGCCTCGGCAGGTCCCGAGGACTCGACCCACTCGAACGGTCTTCCGGCGTATTAACTTCTTTCGGAGGAGGTTTGTCAAGGAAAATGTGGGCGCCCCGGCCCGCGTGTGAGCAGCTGAAAAGTTGGTGGAATCTTTGTACAGTACAGCCAGAGAGACTTCAGGCTCTTTTCAAGGCATTTTTGCGGCCTGCCTGGTTTTGTTGCGCACGCTGCCGGGCTACCGGGCGGCTAACTACCGCTGACGATGCCATGTCACCGACCTTATTCCAGGGGAAACCAGTGATACTGTACATTTGCTCCACCAACTGAAGAGACGCTTACACCCGGCCCGCCGGACGTCATGGTCCGTAAAGACGCGATCCCGGCCCCGTCACCCCCGGAAGTCCCTCCAGACGCCGTCCGCGCCGCGCAGCTGGTTCGGCTTGAAAAGAGTCTTGTAGGTCATCGCCGTGCCGCCCTCGACGTAGTAGCCGAGATAGACGTAGGGCAGCCCGCGCCGCCTCGCGGCGTCGATCACGCACAGCACGTTATAGACGCCCAGCGACCGCTGACGCTCCAACGGATCGTAAAAGAAGTAAATGGCCGACAGCCCCCGCCGCGACGGCCCGGCCGCCGGCGCCCCCGGCGGTTCCTCGCCCAGCACATCGACGTAGCCGACGCCGACGAGCCGGCCGTCGAGGTGGTAACACCACTCTTCCACCGGGAACGGGTGGCGGACGAAGGAATCGCCGTAGCTGGCGGCGTCCTTGGCGGGGTGAAGCGGCCAGCCCTTGTGGTCGGCCTGGAAGGCGTGGTAGCGGTCGTAAAGGTCCAGCTTGGTCCGCGTGACCGACGGCCGGCCGACGCGCAGCTCGACGACGCCTTCGTTGGCCCGGCGCGCCCGCTTCTGGCTGCGGTCGGGCCGGAAGCGATCGACGCAGACGCGGAGCGAACGGCAGGCGGTGCAGGCCCGGCAGGCCGGCCGGAACAACATGCAGCCGAAACGGCGCCAGCCCTCGGTCAGCCGTTGCAGGTACTCGCCGGGCGTCATGGCGGCGACGTACTCGTATTCCAGGCTCCATTGCTGGTCCGGCAAGTAGCCACAGGCGCTGGGGGCGGCGACGTAGCGGAAGAGCGATTCCATGGCAGCCGTCTCATTTCGGCATCGACCGTCGCAGCAGGCGGTAGGCCAGCCAGTCGGCGGCGGCCCGCGGCAGGTAACGCAACAGGCGCACCTGCCGCACGTCGCCGGCCGGGAAGGCGACAAAGCCCCGGCGGCGATGCAGCGCCGTCAGGATACGTCCGGCGGCGTCCTCCACTTCCAGCATACGCACGCCCGGCAATTTGTGTTGGGACGTCATCGGCGTCCGAATCCATCCGGGACAAATGGTGGTGCAGGCGATCCCGTAGTCCCGCAGCTCGACGCGCAGGGCGTCCATGAGGGCGTTGACCCCGGCCTTGCTGGCGCAGTAGGCGGCCATGCGCGGAAGGCCGTGGTACGACGCCAGGCTCGACAGGACGGCCAGGTGGCCGCGCCGCCGCTGGCGCATTCCGGGCAGCACGGCGGCGATGCCGTTGGCGACGCCGATCAGGTTGACCCGAACTGTCAGGGCGAAGTCCTCGGCGGAGAAGGCGTCCGCGGACGTTTCCCGGCCGACGCCGGCGCTGGCGAGCAGCAGGTCGGTGGGACCGACCTGGCTTTCCAAAACACTCACGGCGTCCCGCACGGCCGCGGCGTCCGTCACGTCGGCCACGGCCGTCGCGCAGCGGCCGCCGGCGCCTTTCAGCTCCGCTTCCAGGGAGGCGAGGCCGGCGGCGGCCACGTCGAGCGCGGCGATGCGGGCGCCTTCCCGGCTCAGGAGACGGGCGAGCTGGCGTCCGATGCCGCTGGCGGCCCCGGTGATTAGCGCGACGCGGTCGGCGAAGGAATGCATGACGACTCCGTGGCGGCCGGTGGTCTTCCTTCCCCTGACTATCAGGTTACCTGGGGCAGCCCTGTCAAGGTGCCTGTGGTTTCAGTAAGCTGGCTTCCAGCGTAAGGATACACCAAAACCTGGCAGGGAAGCCGCCATGCTGCTCAACTCGGTTTTCAATCGCTTCGTTCAAGAGAGTCCGGCGGCCGTCATGGTCCGGGGCCTGCTCGAACACGTGCTGACCCCGGAGTCGGTGGACGCACTGTTCGAGGAACACGCCGATAGCCAATATACTCGCGCGCTGTTGTTTTCGCAGACCGTTGAGCTGATGGGTCAGGTCGTGTGTGGAATCTATCCCTCCGCCAATGCCGCGTACCAGAAGCAGCGTGAACGCTTTACCGTGTCGCGCACGGCCGTTTACGACAAACTCAACGGCGTCGAACCCCAGGTGTCCGCGGCCTTGACCCGCCAGACGGCCGCGAGCCTGACGGCAGTGATCCGTGAGCTCGGGGGCGCGTTGCCGGACCTACTGCCCGGTTACCGTGTCAAGATCCTCGACGGCAATTGCCTGGCGAAAACCGAACACCGCGTGCAGGAACTGCGGACGATCGCGGCGGGTCCGTTGCCCGGCAAATCGCTGGTGGTGCTGGACCCGGCGTTGATGCTGGCCATCGACGTGTTCCCGTGCGAGGACGGGCATACGCAAGAGCGTGCCTTGCTCGACCAGGTTTTGGCCACGGTCGAGGCCAACGACGTGTGGATTGAAGATCGCAATTTTTGCACGCTGGGCTTTTTGTTCGGCGTCGCCGCGCGGGACGCCTGCTTCGTGGTCCGGCAGCACCAGAACTTGCCCTGGGAAGCGGTCACCGAACTGGAGTACGCGGGCGAAAGCGAGGACGTGGAGGTCTGGGAGCAAAAGGTTCGGCTGAACAACCCGGAGACCGGCGAAACCCTGATCGTGCGGCGGCTGGAGTTGCGTCTGCCCACGCCGACGCGCGATGGCGACCGGGTGATCCATGTCTTGACCAATCTGCCGGCGCGGGTGGCCGGCGCCAGTCTGGTGGCGGATTTGTATCGGAAGCGTTGGAAGATTGAATCGCTGTTCCAGGTGTTGGAATCGACGCTGGAGAGCGAGCAGACCAGGCTGGGATACCCGAAAGCGGCGTTGTTCGCTTTTTGCGTGTCGTTGGTGGCGTATAACGTGTTGGCGGTGGTGCGCGCGGCGTTGCGTGCGGTGCATGGTCGCGAGGTCGTTGAGGAGACGGTATCGACCTATTACCTGACGGACGAGGTCAAGGGCGTGTATCGGGGAATGATGATCGCGATCCCTGGCGCCGAGTGGGAGCAATTCCGCGACCTGACCGTCGCCCAGTTGGCCGTGCAATTGAAGGAACTGGCGAGCAATGCTCGCTTGTTGGCTTACCAACGTCATCCGCGCGGGCCGAAAAAACCGCGACCCGAGCGCATTCATCACAAGGACAAGCCACATGTGTCCACCGCCCGGCTGTTAGCGACTCGGGATAAGAAAAGACGGGCACCTTGAAAGGGCTGGTTACCTGGGGTTACGCAAGTTCGGGGCCGAAAAGCGCGGCCCGGCCGTTTGACATCCCCCGCGGCGCGAGCTAGGAAAAGATAGACGCGCTTCTTCCCGTCTGGTGCGTCGCTCGTTCCCCCTCGATGTCTAGGCAGCGCCGCCTGATGGGTTTTTCCCAGGGCACAGGCCGGCGTCGTCTCGCGCGACCGCTCCCCTGATCGCGCGACCGCGGCCTCTTTGGAACAAGGACGTTAATGGTGAATCCCATGCTCTCGACCTTACCGACGTTGATGGTGACCGCCGTGTACTACGCCTGGTGCGTCTACCGGCGCGAACAACGGCTCCGCGACCGGGTGCTCCGCGAGCGCGTGACCTACCTGCTGTGGGTCCTCGCCACGGGGGCCGACGACTGGGCGGCGTGATTCCCACTTCCTCCCCTCTCCCCTTGGGAGAGAGGGGGTGGGGGTGAGGGGTTCTGTCGCCCGAAGCCATTGCCCCTCACCCCCGACCCCTCTCCCCCGAAGCGGAGGATAGGGGGGGAAGAGCGCAAAACCGTGTCACCGCCTCCACAAACTCCGCTTCCTTCTCGAACATGCCCATGTGGCCGCAGTCCGGGATCAGCCTCAATTCCGCCTGTGGAAGATGCTTTTTGTACGCCTCGCCGTAGGCCGGCGGCACGAGCCGGTCGTGGTCGCCCCACAGGAGCAGCGTCGGGCACTGAACGCGGCGCAGCCGCGACGCCAGCTTGGGGTCGTAAGGCCGCTCCCACATCAGCCGCGCCAGCACCGTCATCGCCTGGTACACGAACAACATCTGCTCTTCGTTGGCGTCGTCCGGAATGACCAGCCGGGCCATGTGGCCGTCGGGGTCGTGGAACAAACGCCTGCGGATAGCGTCTTTGTCCGTCATTTCCCGGAACAGGTCGGGCAGCGGCGCCTCGTCCACCCAGAGGCCCGGCGAGCCGGACAGCCACAACTTCTTGACGCGCTCCGGCCAACGCACCGCGAACTCGGCCGCGATCCAGCCGCCGAGGCTGACGCCGCCGAGGATCACTTCGTCCAGGCCCAGAGCGTCGAACAGTTCGACGTAATGGAACGCCATGTCCTCGATCGTGTCGATCTGGTCGAAGCCGCCGCTCTTGCCGAAGCCGGGGTGCAGCGGCGCGTAGACGGTGTATTGCTTCGACCACGCCTGAAAGAACGGCAGCCAGCGGATCGACTCGCCGAGCGTGCTGTGGAGGTAGACGAAGGGCGGGCCGTCGCCGCCGTGCAGGATCACGGTCGGTCGGCCGCACACGTCGATGGTCTCCGCCTCGCCGCCCTTACGCGACAGGAGCACCCGCGCCCCGTACTTCCACTTTTTCAAGGTCTCGAACATACGGCAACACCTCTTGGGCAAGGAGTGTCATGCTTTTACGAGCCAATTCGTGCGATAACGTGCCCGTCTGACAGCCAGTGAGGACGACGCCGACGCCGAGCTTTTTGCGGTAGAAATCGAGCTTCTGCCGCACCGTCTCGGGACTGCCGACGATGCCGTAGACGCCCTCCTCCAGGTCGTCCCAACTCTCCTTCTCCGCGAGAAACGAGCTTCGGTTCTTCATCATGGCCAGGGCGGAGCGCGGCGACGTGTAGCCGGGCGGCGCCAGGGTGATGTTTTTGAGGAGGTTCTTGATGAAATAGCGAAAATGCGGCTCGAACTCGCGCCGCGCCTGGGCGTCGGTCTCGGCGACGTAGATCGGCACCCCCCAGCCCATCTGCTCCGGGGCGGCGGTGTAGCCGGCCTTGTGACAGGCCTCGCGGAACTGGTCGAAGACGCGCTCGAAAACCTTGATATGAAAATAGGGGATGCCCATGTAGGCGTAGCGGCGCTGGGCGACGAACTCGATGGTTTCGAGGCTGCCGGCCCCCGGTATCCAGATGGGCGGATGGGGTTGCTGGAGCGGCCTCGGCCAGGGGTTGACGTAGCGGTAGAAGTAGTGTTTCGAGTTCCAGAGGAACGGCCCCGGCGTGGTCCAGGCCTTGACGATGAGGTCGAGGGCTTCGCGGAAACGCTCACGGGCGTGGGTGGGGTTCATCTGGTAGGAGTAGTATTCGGGACCGCCGCCGATGACCATGCCGGCGACGAGTCGGCCGCGGCTCATCACGTCGAGCATGGCGAACTCCTCGGCCACGCGCAACGGCGGATTGTACAGCGGTAGGGCGTTGCCGATAACGACGATCTTGCATCTCTTGGTGCGCTGGCTGAGGGCCGCGGCGACGAGGTTGGGCGACGGCATGAGTCCGTAGGCGTTCTGGTGGTGTTCGTTGACGCAGATGCCGTCGAAGCCGAGGTCGTCGGCCAGGGCGAGGGTGTCGATGTAGTCGTTGTAGAGGTCGGCGCCCTTGACGGGGTCGTAAAGGCTGTTGGGCAGCCAGACCCAGGCGGAATCGTAGGTGGAATCGAAGTCGGGCGGCAGGTAGGGCCACGACATCAGGTGGAAGAAGTAGTACTGCATGGGTCGATCCTCCGGTCGGGCGGGGATTCGCCCCAGGCAGTGTAGCGGGTTGGCGGGACGACACCAAGCCGCGGCGCGGAGGATTCGGCGGCGGCGTCCGGCTCATGGTTCGGGGAGGCGGAGCGCGCCGTCGCGCAGCCGGGCCGACAACTTCTCTCTCAGGCCTCAGCACATGCCCGCGGCGCGTTTCGGCGGCGCCCAATTGTGGACGTAGGAAATGACGGATCGGCAATAGGCCTCGTCCGGCGACGACGATCGTGGAAACGCCGCCATCACCGTAGGCTCAGGCCCCTGCGCGTCCGCATCCTTGAAAGCGGCGGCGGCTTCGTGCAGAGTCAGCCGACCGGCGATCAGTTCGTGCGTGATCCACTTCTTGACGCAGTTGCGTGCGTCCAGGACCTCAAGGACAGGTTCCGGGGCCTGCCGGGTCGGCCCCTTGTCGCTCTCTTCCGCCCGGCCGAGGCGTCCTCCCGGCCGGCCGGCCAGCAGGCCTGCGAAGACTAAGGCCGTCGCGCCGACGGCCGCCAACCGCATCCAGAGTTTCATCGACCAACCTCCGAACGAGCCTGCGTCGCGTCGCCGCCCTTGAAGCAAAGGCGCCGCCGCCCCTTCCCAACAGTTCCGGCGGGCGGCCAAAACCTATCGCGCCGTCCCACTCGAATGGAGTCGGCGGGGCTATAATGCAGTCGCCGTCCGGGCGGAATAAAGGCTAGACGGCGCGATAGGTTTTCCCATTCCGCCGGAACTGTAACCGGGAGGTTGCGCCGCGAGACCGATGGCCGATATTCCGCCTACCCGTGCCAGTCTGCTCGTGCGGTCGCCGGTGCGGGCGGCCGGGGAGGAGTCGGCCGACCTCTACTTCCTCCGACCCGCCGACCAACCGGGCGTCCTTGGTTTCCTCGGCGAGTACGAGGTCCAGGAGGTGATCGGCGTGGGAGGAATGGGAATCGTCCTGAAGGCGTTCGACCCGGCGCTGCACCGGCTGGTTGCGATCAGGGTGATGGCCGCGGCCCTGGCCGGCAGCGCGACCGCCCGCCGCCGCTTCACCCGCGAGGCCCAGGCCGCCGCCGCCGTCAGTCACGACCACGTCGTCGCCGTCCACGGGGTCCACGAGGCGAACGGCCTGCCGTACCTGGTCATGCAGTACGTCGCCGGCGAGTCGCTCCAGGGCCGCCTCGACCGCATCGGGCCGCTGGAGGTGGTGGAGGCCGTCCGCATCGCCCTGCAAACCGCGTCGGGCCTGGCCGCCGCCCACGCCCAGGGCCTCATCCACCGCGACATCAAGCCCGCCAATCTCCTGCTGGAGAACGGCCTGGCCCGCGTCAAGATCACCGACTTCGGCCTGGCCCGCACGGCCGACGACGTCCGGCTGACTCGGTGCGGAGAGGTGGCCGGCACGCCGGAATACATGGCCCCGGAACAGGCGCGCGGCGAGCCGACCGATCACCGCGCCGACCTCTTCAGCCTCGGCAGCGTCCTCTACGCCATGTGTACCGGCCATCCTCCCTTCCGCGGTTCGACGGCGGTGGCCGTGCTGCGCCGCGTCAGCGACGAGCCGACGCCGCCGATCCGTTCGCGGAACCCCGACGCGCCCGCCTGGTTGGAGGCGGTCGTCGCCCGGCTGATGGCGAAGGATCCGGCGGAGCGCTTCCAGAGCGCGGCGGAAGTGGTCGCCTTGCTGGAGGGCTGCCTCGCCCACCTCCGCGAGCCGGCGACGGCGGAGGAGGAGGGGCTTCGGATCGCCCTTCCGGCGCGGCGGGATTCGATGGAACCAGTGGGGCTGGTGATGACTTCTCCCGTCCGAGGCGACTTCGAGATCACGGCCGGGTATCGGCTGCTCCACGCGGACCATCCCGCGGTCGGCTATGGGGTGGGCTTCGAGATCTACCTCGTCACGAACACGCCCACGCACGAGGCGGTCGGATTTTCGCGGGTCGTGCGCGTGAAGGAAGGCGACGTGTACTACTGCAGCCGGAACACCACGTGGGAGGGCGAGCCGCAATACAGCGTGATGTCCGTCCCGACATCCTGCGCGACCGGCCGGCTGCGGCTGACGCGCCGCGGGGCGGACGTGGCGTTTGAGGCGGCCGCGAACGACGGGGATGCGTTCCAATTCCTTTGCCGGTACACGCTCGGCCCCGAAGATCTGAACATGGTCCGCATCGCGGCCAATCCCGGCAGGGCGCCGGCGGCCGTGGACCTGCGCATTGTGGATCTGACGATCCGCACCGCCGACCCGCCGGAGGCCGACGTCCTTGCCGCGGCGCCCGCGCCGTCGGACGGCGCCGA
Source organism: uncultured Planctomycetaceae bacterium (assembly GCA_963813925.1). Lineage (GTDB taxonomy): Bacteria > Planctomycetota > Planctomycetia > Gemmatales > Gemmataceae > UBA4732. The sequence goes on along the minus strand of CAWFBG010000009.1, from coordinate 504,567 downwards.
GGCGCCCCCATAGGCCGCGCCGGGAATCCGGCGCGAAGGGCGGCTGGCCGCGGAGGGGTACAACTTCACCCCGCCTTCGTCCCCATCCAACGGGCCGCGTTCTCCAGCAGTCGCAGCACCGTCTCTTCCCGGTAGACCGGAAATGTCTCATGTCCCGGCCGGAAGTAGAAGACGCGGCCCTTGCCCAGCTGCCACACGGAGCCGCTGGGGAACCATTCCCCGGTCTCCCAGCACTCCTCCAGAATCCGCTCGTCCGGCGTCGGCACGTGGAACGGCTCGTCGTACATCTCGGTGTGCGGGATCGAGAAGTTCGTCGGCAGTCCCTTGGCGATCGGGTGGTCCGGTTTGAGGATCTTGATAGAGTCCGGTTTGCCGTCGGCGCGCCACGCCGGGAAGCAGCAGTAGGGCAGGTGCGTCGTCACTTTGATCGTGCCGTCGGGGAACTTCCGCACCTCGTTGTACGGCGTCACGATCTGGTCGCGCTTCGGCTGAGCGCGGTAATTCGGCGGTTCGACATAGGTTATCTCCACTTTCTCCTTGGCGCCGCCGGGGAACTGGCGGGCCGTGTCGATCCGGGTGCGCTCGAACATCGCCTCCATGAACGGCGTGGAGAAGTGGGCCGAGTGGAGGGCGATGAGCGAGAAGTCGCCGGCCTTGATGCGCGCGACCAGCTTCTTGCCGGTCTCCGGCTTGACGTCGGCGTGTTTCTGGTGGCCCCACCACATCAGCACGTCGCAGTTGTCCAGCACGTCGGCCGAAAGACCCTGTTCGGGGTCGCTCAGCGCGACGGCCCTGGCCTTCAGGCCTGGGCGCGAGCCGAGGTACTTGGCCAGCCACTGGCCTATGAAGGTGTCGTAGGCTTCCTTTTGCTGCGTCTGCTGTTCGTCCCAGCAGACGATGCGAATGGGTTTGTCGCCGGCCCTGTCGGCGGCGGCCGCGAGGGGGGCGAGCAGGGCGCCGGCCCCCGTGGCGGCGGACGCCTTCAGGAAATCGCGGCGGTTGAAGCTATCGGTCATGGAAGGTTCCTTAGAGCCACTAACATAATGGCGAGCGGCCGGCGTAAGCCGGCTGGTTTGGCCTTCAACAGCCGGCTTACGCCGGCCGCTCGCCCATAAAGTTAGTGCCTCTTATCAGGGAGGTCGGCGTCGTTCGGTCGCTGATGAGTCTATGCCGGCGACGGCGCGGCCGCAAGGATTGCGTCGCCCCGACGCATCGGCGACAATAGGGCCGAACCGCGACCGACGCCCTCAAGGAGCCAATCCCATGCGCTGCCTTCTCTCCGTTACTCTCCTCTTCACTCTGGCCGCGACGGCCGGGGCGGGCGCGCCCAAACCGAACACTCTGACGCCGAAAGAGATCGCCGATGGATGGGTTCTGCTGTGGGACGGCGAAACGACCTTCGGCTGGCGTTCGCCCAACAACTCGAAGTGGACCATCGCCGACGGCATGTTGGCGCCGCAGGCCGACAAGCCGGGGCTGCTCGTGACGACCAGCCCTTTCAGGGATTACGAACTCGTCGTCGAATTTAGGCGGCTGCCGCACGGCAGTGGCGTCGTATTATCGGTCGGCTGCGACGCCGACGGCCGGGCGGACGCGGACGAGGCGGCCCGCACGCAACAATTGCTCGACGTTGGCGGCTGGGTTTGGACGCGGGCGGAGCTGGAAATCCGAGGCGGTTACATCGAGTCTACCATTTTCCGCCCCGTCGGCTCCCTTTTTTTATCGTCCGAGCTGTCCGCCCGTGGCCTCACGATAAACAAAGACCGACGCGACCGCAGCGGCTACATCGCCCTGTCCGGCAACGGCGTCGTCTTCCGCAACATCAAGCTCAAGCCGACGCACACCGAATCGCTCTTCAACGGAAAGGACCTGACCGGCTGGAAAGAATACCCCGGCAAGAAGTCGAAGTTCGGCGTCACCAAGGAAGGCACGATCCACCTCGAAAGCGGCCCCGGCGACTTGCAAACGGAAGGCCAGTGGGCCGACTTCGTGTTGCAGCTGAACTGCATCAGCAACGGCGACCACTGCAACAGCGGCGTCTTCTTCCGCTGCATCCCCGGCGAGTTCGAGAACGGCTACGAGTGCCAGATCCGCAACCAGTTCACCGCCGAGCCGAAGCAGGAATACACCCTCGAAGAGTACGATTCCAAGACGCATGAACTGAAGGGGACGAAGAAGGAGAAATTCACCGCCGTCGATTACGGCACCGGCGGCGTCTACCGGCGGGCGCCGGCGCGGAAGGAATTGTCGAAGGACCGCGAATGGTTCGGCATGACGATCGTGGCCAGCGGCCGGCACATCGCCACGTGGGTCAACGGCGTGCAGGCCGTGGACTGGACCGACGAGCGGCCGTCGGCCGACAACCCGCGCAAGGGCTGCCGGCTGGAGAAGGGGGCGATCAGCTTGCAGGGACACGAGGCGACGGACGATCTGGAGTTCCGCGACATCCGTATTCAGGACCTGGCGCCGGCGGCGGCGAAGCCATAAGCCGCGGGCGAGTTACTTCCCCCCCACGCAATAAAGCGCCTTGTTCGTCCGAATGTAAATGCGTCCGTTGGCGACCGCCGGCGAGGCGTTGGTCTCGCCTTCCAGGGGATTGGTCGCCAGATTGTCGAACTTGTCGGACGCGGCGATCACGGTGCAGACGCCGGCCCGGTTGAGGAAATAAATCCGGCCGTCGGCGGCCAGCGGCGACGCCTTGTATCCTCCGGGCAGCCGTTCTTTCCACTTCAACTCTCCTGTATGGGCGTCATAACACTGGGCGAAGCCGGCGTCAACGACGGTAAAGAGTAAGCCTTTCCAGTACACCAGGGAGCAGCTGTCGGGCGAGTCCTTCTTGACGCTCCAGACCACCGACTTGTCCGTCAGTTCGCCGTCGCCTTGCGGCTTGACGGCGAGCACCGGCCCGCCCTTGCCGCGCGTGGCGAAGGCCATGCCGCCGCCCACGGTCGGGCCGCCGACGGTGCGGCCGCCGACCAGTCCGGGCAGATACCACAACCGCCGGCCGTCGTCCGGGTTGTAGGCGTCGAGCTGGTTGCCGCCCATCACCACCAACTTCGTGCGACCGCCCTCCCTCCACACGACCGGCGTGGTGTAGGCGTCGCCCTCCTCGGCCTCGGATTTGGTCTGGCGGGTCGTCTTCCACTTCCGTTCGCCGGTGCGCTTGTCGAGGGCGACCAGGTAACTCTCGGAGGAGGCGCCCGGCACGTCGGAGAGCGAATCCTGCATACAGACGTTGATGACGAGGTCTTTGTAAAGGATCGGGCTGTTGGCGTGGCCCCACCAGATGGTGTAGGTCCCGTAGTCGTCCTGGAGGTTGCGATGCCAGAGGCGCTTACCGGCGTAGTCGTAGGCCGCCAGCTCGCCGTCGCCGAAGTGGGCGATGACGACTTCGCCGTCGGCCGCCGGCGTCGGACTGGCCAGGTTTTGCAGCTGGTGGAACTTCTGGTGACGGCGCTCGTCGCCGTGCTTTGGCGTTATGGGCGCCCGCGGCGTGTCGCCTCGTCCGACCTTCTGTTTCCACTCCGGCCGGCCGGAGGCGGCGTCGAATTTCAGAAGGAACAGGTCGTCGCCTTCCTGGGTGGTGACGAAGACGGCGCCGCCGCACACGGCCGGCGAGCTGGACCCTGGGCCGTCGAGGGCGGCCTTCCAGAGTACGCCGGAGTCGTTGGACCAGTGGAGCGGCAGGCCGGTTTCGTCGCTGACGCCGTCGGCGTTCGGCCCGCGCCACTGCGGCCAGTTGCCGGCGCGGGCCAGGATAACGGCAAGGAGCGCCAGGAGGACGGCGAGAAGGAGACGCGAGGCGGTGCGGAACATGCGGGATCTCCGCGGGTGAGTATCGCTTGGGTGGTGGGTGCGCCGGATGCTGATGCTACCATAACCGCCGTGAGAACGCTTCACAAGAGGCGCGGCGTCAGAGCTTGTGCAATTCCTGCGTTCGGGGCAGATCCTCCAGGCAGCGCAAATGGAACACGCTGAGGAAGCGCGGCGTGGTGCGGTAGGCCGCTTCGGGCCGGTCGGCGTCGCCGCGCTGCACCGCGACCAGGCCGAGGCGAACCAGCTGTCGTAAGGCGCCCCCGGATTCGCCGCCGCGCAAACTGTCGATCTCGTTTTTGCCGACGGGCTGACGGTAGGCGACCAGGGCCAACACGTCCAGGGCGGTCGGCGACAGCCGGGCCTCGCGCAGCGACCCGTACAGGCGGTCCAGGACGCCGCGGAAGCGCGGCCGCAGCGCCAACTCGTATCCCTGGTCGCGCGGCCGGATGCGATACGGCCGACCCTGCCGACGGTAATCGCGGTTGAGGCCTTCGAGGATCCGGGTGAATACCTCCGGCGTCAGGCCGCGCACCGCTTCGCAGGCCCGAACGGCGGTCAACGGCGGCCCACCCACGAACAGCAGCGCCTCCACGATGCGCGGCAGCGGCGGCGGCGACGCCCCTTCCGCCGGGCCGGTCGCGGCGGCCGCGTCGCCGTCGGGAAGGTCCGCCCACGGCTGGGCCAGCACTTCGCCGTAGGACCGGGCCAGTTCGTCCGCCGTTCCCTCCCGTCCGTCGGTCATGGTCGTTGCCCTCATGGCGCCGGAACCGCGCCGGCATTGTCGTCCCCGCGGCCGGGAACCGCAAGGCCGGCCGACCCCCGAGCGCGGCGTCGTCGGTGCCATTCAGAGTCTGTTCCTGAAGTGCGGCAGGCGCAGCCTGCCCTACACGAATCGCCGGATTTCCGTAGGGCAGGCTGTGCCTGCCGCCCCTTTCCGGAACAGACTATCAAAGCGCCGTCTGTTTGACACGACCTGAATCAGAGCTAGGCTTTGACCGTTGGTGCAACGTAATGCAAAGCGCAACCATGGTTTGCGTTCCGACGGGAAAAGTATGGTCGCAACACAAGTCCCACGCTCGGGGGGATCGGCCTTGGATAAGACCGGATGCTGGCAGGTCGTCGAATCGGCGTGGAACGGCAACGGCCACACCGCCACGGCCGGCGGACGCTATCCGCCGCTGGAGCGATTCCTGCAGACCCTGATGGAGAGCCGGCTGCTGGGGACGCAACAGCTGAACGCCTTTCTCGCGGAGCGCCCCGGACTGCGTTCGGACGACGCGGGGGTCCTCGCCGACGCGCTGATCGCCCAGGGCCTCATCACCAACTACCAGATGCAATGGCTGTTGGCCGGCGAGCCGTTCGGCCTGGTGCTCGGCAACTACCGCGTGCTCGACTGGTTGGGTCAGGGCGGCATGGGCGTGGTCTACAAGGCCGAACACGTCCACATGAAACGGCCGGTCGCCCTCAAGGTGTTGTCGGCGGACTGCGACGGCAACGCCGTCTTCATGGAGCGCTTTACGAGCGAAATGCAGGCGCTGGCGGCGCTGCGCCACCCCAACATCGTCGAGGCGTTCGACGCGGGAGAAGTGGAGGTCCCCAACGAGCCGGGCAAGACGCTGCGCTACCTGGTCATGGAGTTCGTCGAGGGCGTGGACCTCGAACGCTACGTGATGGAGCAAGGTCCGGTGCCCATTAACGTCGCCTGCGACTACGTCCGCCAGGCGGCCAACGGCCTCCGCCACGCCAACGAACACGGCATCCTCCACCGCGACATCAAGCCGTCGAACCTGCTCGTCATGAACATGCCGCCCGCCCTCCAACCCATTCCGGGCGCGACCTGGCCCTTCGGCCACGTGAAGATCCTCGATTTCGGCCTCGCCCGCATGTACGGCCGCCGCCACACCGAGGCCCACGTCGTCCTCGGCACCATCGACTACATGGCCCCAGAGCAGGCCCGCGACGCCCGTTCGGTGGACGTGCGGGCCGACATCTACAGCCTGGGAGGCACGCTCTACTGGCTGCTGACCGGCAAACGGCCCTTCCCCACTGACCGGCCGGTGGTGCAGGAATTGATGGCCCGCCAGTACGAGACGCCGGCTTCGGCGCGGGGCCTGCGGCCGGAAATCCCGCTGGAGTTGGAGTCGGTCGTCTGCCAGATGATGGCGCTGGATCCCAACGACCGTTATCCGACGCCGCTGGCCGTCATCGCCGCCCTGAATCAGTTCGTGGAGCCGGCCCGGCGCCCGAACAGCGGCGAGACCACGTTCGACGACGGCGTGAAGGGGTCGCGGGCCAACACCTCCGATTCCCTCGCCGCGGCGGGGATCGGCGACCCCAACGCCGGCCACCGCTCGCGCCGCATTCTCATCGTGTCGCCGCGCGCCGCGGCGTGCTCCGCCCTCCGCGATCTCCTGGAAAAACACGGCTGGACCTGCGCCGAGGCCGAAAGCGGCGACGAGGTGCACGAACTGTTGAAGCGCTTTCCGGCCGATGTGGCCCTGATCGACGCCCAGCTGAACGGCGAATCCGGGATCGAGGTCTGCCGTCGGCTTCGGGCCGAGGCGATGGTCCCGCACCAGAAGCTGATCCTGCTGACCGGCGACGACGCCGCCGGGTCGGCCGCCTCGGAACCCGACGCCGTCCACGACGACCAGGCGCCGCGCGACGCCTCCGAGGCGGTGCTGCTGGGGCGCGTGCGGCTGGCGCTGCGGCTCAAGGAAGCCGAGGAGCGTTCCGACCGGCTGGTCGGCGGCCTGCTCTCGACCAATACGCAGCTGGAGCAGGTGGTGCAGCAGCGCGACTACACCGCCCACCAGGCCCAGGACGTGCTCATATTTGCAATGGCCAAGATGGCGGAGCTTCGCGGCCAGGAGACGAGCGGCCACCTCTTGCGGATGCAGAAATACGTGCGCGTCCTGGCGGGGGCGGCCATGCGTCTGCCGGCCTTCGCGTCGCTGATCGACGACGCCTGGGTGCGGATGCTGGAGCGGTGCGTGCTGCTGCATGACATCGGCAAGGTGGCCATCCCCGACCACATTTTGCTCAAGCCGGGCAAGCTGGATCCGGAGGAGCGCTCGATCATGGAGTCGCACACCGTCCTGGGCGCCGACATCCTGGAGGCGGTGGCCCGGCAGCAGGGCGTCTGTCTGGCGTTTTTGCAAATGGCCATCGAGATCGTGCGCTCGCACCACGAGCAGTACGACGGCAGCGGCTACCCCGAGGGGCTGGCCGGCGACGCCATCCCGCTGGCGGCGCGCATCACCGCCCTGGCGGACGTTTACGACGCCATGCGGTCGAAATTGGTTTACAAGCCGGGTTTGGCCCACGCCGCCGTCCGCCGGCTGCTGCTCAAGCCGGACCAGACGCAGTTCGACCCTGCCTTGATGGTCGCCTTTCGGGAGTGCGATACGGCGTTTGAACAGGTGTTCGCGGAGACGCCGGATTAGGCGCAACGGCGAGCGGGGGGCGTAAGCCCCCTGATTTGGCATACTGTCACCGACCGGATGCTAAATCAGGGGGCTTACGCCCCCCGCTCGCCTATGACTCTTTTGTTACCCGCTTTTCTCCAAATATTGCCGCAGCGCCGGCTGCTTGACGATCTGGTCCGCCAGCCACGCCCGCGCCCGCCGCGCCAGCTGCTCCTCCTGCTCGGCGCTCATCTCGCCCATCAGCACGCGCGTCCGCAGGAAGACGAAGTAGGTGTCGAGCGTGTCGAACATGCAGTAATCGTTGATGTCCTGCCGCCGACCGGCCCGGTACATCTCGTACACCTGATCGCCGGCCACCTCCATCTTGCCGACGCCGGCCGGCCGGTCGCCGCGCCGGGCCATCAGGTTGAGTCCGCCCACCATGCGAAACGCGCCGTAATTCGACAGCCAGTCGAACAGGTCGATGTGATTGCCGTTGAATCGGTTGCGGCTGCCGGCGAAGTAGTCGCGGGCCGAACAGCCGTGGTCGAAGGCGGCCAGTTCCATCAGCGGCAGGTCGAAGCCGCGGCCGTTGAACGTCACCAATTTGGCTCGGGAATAGAGCGATACGCCGCGCCAGAACTGCCGCACGATCTCCGGCGTGCGGAAGGCCGGCGCGTCGAGGCAAGCCAGCGCCTGCGGCAAAAAGTCCGGCCCGACGCGCAGCACGCACACCGCCACGGGGACCTGAAACGTCACCGGCAGGAAGTCGGAACCGTCCTTGGAGTTGTCGCGGGCCTCGTTACGGGCCTTTTCGATGGCCTCTTCCGGCGTCAGCGCTTCGCCGGGATATTTGACGCGGGCCAGCAGCCGGCCGTCCGGCACGCTCTCGGTGTCGAAGACGAGAAAGGCCGCCGTGGTCGCGGCCGCCTGGGCCGCCGCCCGCCGGTTGATGATCTCGGTGCTGATGCTATTGGGCATGCGGCGGCCTCCGGGCGCGGGGACTGCAACCATCAAGGATGAACGACGCGCCTCTTAAAATCAAGTACCATCGGGCGCCGCGCGCCGGAATGTGAAAGGGGAGCTGGGCCGAGTCGGCCGGTTGTAGCGGACGGGAGGCGGCCGGGCCGGTATAAAGGGGGGAAGGTTCGCCCGCCCCACCCGCAGGAACGAAGCGAATGTCCGATCCCTCGATCCCGACCTCGGCCGACGACCCGGACGATCCTTCCATCCAGGCCGCCCCCCCATTAGAGGTTGGCGTCCCACCCGCGATCCCGACCGACGCCCCGGCCGTCGGCGGCCGCTCGTCCCGGTCGGCCCTGTTCATCGTGTTTTTGGTCGTCGTCATCGACCTGCTCGGCTTCGGCATCGTGCTGCCGCTGCTGCCGCGCTACGGCGAGCTGTACGTCGGGAGCTGGCTCGGCACGCCCGCCGCCGCGGAGGCCGCGAATCAGCACGACTGGCGCGTCGGCGCCATCGTCGGCGCCCTGCTGGCGATCTTCTCGCTGATGCAGTTCATTTTCATGCCGATCTGGGGACGCATCTCCGATCGCGTCGGCCGTCGGCCCGTCCTGCTGATCGGCCTCGGCGGCTCGGTGGTGTTTTACACCCTGTTCGGCTACGCCTCGGACCTGCCGGCGGCCCAATGGGCGGGGCTGGCCCTGCTTCTCTTGTTCCTATCGCGTCTCGGGGCCGGCGTCGCCGGGGCGACCGTCAGCACCGCCCAGGCCGTGATCGCCGACTGCACGCCGCCGGAACGCCGCAAGCACGGCATGGCCCTGATCGGCATGGCCTTCGGCATCGGCTTCACGATCGGGCCGCTGGTCGCCGTCGCCTCGCTCTACTGGGCGCCGCCCGACTACGAGGGCGTGGTCGGCTACTGCGCCGCCGGGCTGTCCCTGATCGCCCTGGTCCTCGGGCTGCTGATGCTGCCCGAGACGCGGCGCTTCGGCGCCGCGCCGTCGTTGCGACGCAAATGGTTCGACACGCGGGCCACGCGCTTCGTCCTTGGGAGCGCGGCGGTCGGCCCGGTGGTGGCGGCCTACTTCCTCACCACGCTCGGCTTCGCCATGTTCGAGGTCACGCTCTCGCTGTTCTTCAAGGACGCTCTCGATATTTCAGATAAAAATAACGGCTTGATGTTCGCCTACGTCGGGGTTGTTCTGGCCTTGGCCCAGGGGGGGCTTTATCGGCGGCTGGCCCACCGCGTGTCGGAGCCGACGTTCATGGCGGCCGGCATGGTACTCATGGGCCTCGGCGTGGCCAGCCTGGCGGGTGTGAACGCTTTGGCCAACGCCCACGCGATGGGATTCGGCTGGATGCTGGCTTTGGTGTTGGCGACGCTGGCCGTGGCCGTGGTCGGCTTCGCGCTGCTGACCCCTTCCGCCACGGCCCTGGTGTCGCGGCGCAGCGACCCGGAAAAGCAAGGGGAGGTCCTCGGCGTCAATTCATCGGCCTCCGCAATGGCGCGAATCCTCGGCCCGATGATTAGTCTGCCGCTTTATTTCGTCACCGCCGACCACCTGCTGCCCTATCTGGTCGCCGGCGGACTGATGTTGCTGATGCTGGCGCTGATCCCGCGCATACGGAGGGGGGAGAGCGCGCCCGCATAAAGGCGGGCGGGGGCCGCCGCAAAGACTTCCTGCCCCGAAGCCGTAATGCCGGCCCCGTCTGCCGCAACGGGTCAGTTCGGCGTCAGTCGGCAAGCAGGTCGGCGGATAGCAATTGGGCGAGGGTGTATGGACACGCCACCGGGAACGTCTTGGTCGGCAACCCCGTCTCGGCCGTGACACGCTCAATTGCCTTGCGGTAGACGTCCGCCAGCACCGCCTCGGCGTGGTTGTGAAGCGCACCTCGGCTCACCAACCCCTCCAACCCCTGGCGCTGTTCGATGATCGTTCCCTTCCAACTCCCCGACCGATGGTCGGGTTGATGGACCCATTTCAGAGCGTGGGTGATAAGGACGGTGAGCCGGCTCTCGACCTCTCGCCGATCGCGTCGTGCCATGTCCGCCAGATACTCCGCCAGGTTGGAGTAATCGACCTCATCCAGCCGCCCCAGGCGGATCAGTTCGGACATGGCCTCCAGCCACGCCGTCTCGTCTTGCTCGTACATCACTCCCAGGGAAATTGCCTGCGCCGTCGTCATCGGTCGGCCCTCACTCGACTCCGCTCGATCGCGGCGCTTGCGTCGTGGACTCTCCTCTGCATTTACTTCGCCAGCACCTTGTCGAGCCAGACGCCGACCTTCTCGGCCCACAGCTTGCCGTGCGCCATGAGGCCCTTCGGGCTGAAGTGAATGCCCTGGCCGTTAAAGTCGCGGTTGTCGCCGGTGAGCGCGTCGGTGTCCGGCCCTTCCAGGGCCACGCCCGTCTCCCAAAGCTTCTTCTGGGCCTCGCGCGTGGCGGCGGTCGCTGTGTCGTGGGGGTTGTGGTAGGACACCTGGGCCACGAACCACGGCACGTCCCAGCCGGCCGCCCCGCGCGACTGTTCGATCACGTTGGCCAGCTTCCGGGCGTACTCGTCCGACGGCATGCCGGTGTCCGATTCGCCCTGGTGCCACAGCACGGCCCGGAAGCCGTCGCGGCCCAGTTCGTTCATCCGCTCCGTCGTCCACAAGAACAATCCGTCGGCGGCCTCCGGCTGCCACTGGTTGACGCTGGTGCCCGAATGGCCGGTGACGGCCACGCCGATGGGAACGTGATACCGTTCGGCCATCGCGTCGCCGAAGGCCGGCCAGAAACTGCCGCCCACGTCGCTGTCGTGGGCGCCCGGTTGCGGGTCGTCGGCCAGCTGCCAGTAGGTCCCGCTGAACGCGGACGCCATCCCCGAATGCTGCCTGATGCGCTCCTGGCCGCAGCTGGTCGAGTTGGACTGGCCGGCGCCGACAAAGACCTCGCCGACGCCGACGTGATCGATCACCGCCGAGCCGACCTCCTTGCCGTCCTTGAGCGCCCGCACCTCCAGCTTGTACCAGCCGCCTGCTGGGGCCGGCAACGCCGCGTCGAAGGAGCGGGCGCCGGGCGGCGTCGGCAATGCCCGCCACTGGTCGGGGGCGGCGCCCTCCAGCGGCTTGCCCGTCAGCCGCCAAACCACCTGATCGAAATCCGTCAACGCCCGGCCGCGCAGCCGGATTTCCCCTTGCGTCCGCGTCTTGCGCTGGAAGACCTGGTAGTTCAGCGGGGAGTAGAGGGCGATCGTCGTCGCGGCGGCGGCCGGCTTGACGCCGGCCGTGGCCGCCGCCTTGTCCGCTTCCGCGGCCGGCGCCCGCGCCAGCCCCACCGTCACGGTTCGCTTCTCATGCGGCGCCATGGAGACTTCCCAGACCTGATATTTGTCCCTCCACGGCCCCCAGACGCGGTTGCCGCCCGTCAGCGTCACGCGGGAGCGGCCGGCGTACCAGCTGACCTCCGACGTTTTGGGGTCTCCCAAATCCTTCTTGGCGGGCGCCTTCACCCAGCCGTCGGCCCCGACCCGGCCCGCGATCACCCCGGCGTCCAGGACGCAAAAGAACGGCATCCCGACGTTGGACTTGTTCTCCAGCGTCCAGGTCATCTTGTCCGGCCCGAACTCGTAGCGGATCGACGTTTCCGCGTTCTCCGCGGTGAGGACGTTGGCCGCCGGCTGCCGCACGTCGGTCATTCGTTCCGGGCGCCCGTGGAGGAAGTAGCTGCCCCGCGAGACGTCGATGCCGGGGTGCAAAAACTCGACGCCGTCCACGCGCAGGCTCGACAGGCAGCCGTCGTCCTCCACCACCGCCTCGTACAGGTCGCTGCGCCCGCCGTGTCGTGTAGTGGCGCGTCAGGACGACGCCGCCCGGCGGCACGGCCGGCTCCGGCGGCGGCGCGGTTACCGACGGGATCAGGTGGATTTCGGCCGAGCCGTAGGTGGGCAGCGAGCCGCTCCCAGACCTGCGAATTGGCGACGCCGAACGGCCCCCAGACGCGCGTTCCGTCGGTGATCTTCAGCCGCGAGCGCCCGGCGATCCAGGTGCTGGTCTGCCACGCCGGGTCGAGCGGAGCGGCCTGGTTCCGCGCGACCGGGACCGGCAGCTGTTCCCGCTGGTCGGGGCCAATCAACACGTTCGTCACCGTCGCCGTGTCCAGAATGACGTAAAACGGCACCGTGTCGTCGGTGTTGTTGTTCGGCTTCATAAGGATTTCGTCGGGATCGAATTCGTAGCGGACGTGGAACTTGTCGCCGCTGGCGACGACGATGTTTTCGGCCGGCCGCTCGATGTGCGGCAGTCGGACGGCGCCGTGATGGCCGTCCTTCTCGGAGTAGAAGTAGGCCCCCTTGGCCGTCGATTTGCCGCCGGCAATCGTGTCGCCGGGCTTGAGGAACTCCACGCCGCCGACGCGCAGACTGTTCAGACCGCCGTCCTGGTCCACCACGGCCTCGTAATTGGCCGCGCGGAAGTGCAGACCGTCGGCCTCCTGGCGGACGGCGACGCCCGCGGGCGCCGGGGTCGGCGCGATGCGAATTGGCGGCGGCGGGGTCGGGACGCCCTTGGCGGGCGGCGCCGGCGAGTTCACGGCGACCGGCGGGGGCGTGACGCCCCACGGAAGCAGGAACGCCACGGTCAGGGCCAATGTGACGCCGGCCAGCAGAAGTACGCCGAACACGGCGGCCGCGACGGCCACCCACGGGAAGCGGCGGACGGGAGGCGCTTCGGCGTGGGAGTCGCCGGAGTCGAGGCCGCGGCGCGAAGAGGGCGAGTCCAACACGCCTTTCATCGTGGTCTGGGCCGGGGCCGCGTTCGTGAGACGGGCCGCTCGCGTCGTGGATTCCTCGGCGACGGCGACGGTTTTCTTGCGGCCGTTGGACGCCGGTTTGCCCGAGCCGGGGGCCGGCGTATGCGGCGACGGCGTTCGGGGCGCCGTGTAGTTCACTTCGCTGACGCCGGCGCGGCGGGCCGCCGCGGTGATCGGCGGGATGTCTTTGGCCGACGGCGGCTCGATCGGCTCTTGCACCCACGGCGCCAGCGCCTCGGCCACCTCCGCCGGCGTCTGGTAGCGCCGCGCCGGCTCCTTTTCGATCATCTTCTCAAGCACGTCGGCCATGCCTTCCGGCACGTCGGGACGGATTTCGCGGATCGGTTTGGGCTGGCGGACCTGGTGCCAGATGAGCTTCTCGGCGACGCTGCCGTCCTGGAAGGGGCTGTGGCCGGCGAGCAGGAAATAGAAGGTGATGCCGAGGCTGTAGATGTCGCAGCGGATATCGACGTTATGGCTGTCCACGGCCTGTTCGGGCGCCAGGTAGTCGGCGGTGCCGAGCACGGCGTTGCCGTCGTATTTCTGGGTAAGGGACTCCTTTTTGTCGTGGAAGAATCGGGCCAGGCCGAGGTCGAGGATTTTGACGACGCCGCCGCGATCGACGAGCAGGTTGGCCGGCTTGATGTCGCGGTGGACGAGGCCGGCCGCCTCATGGGCGTGTTGCAGACCGAAGGCGGCCTGATGGATGTAATGGGCGGCGTGGATCGGGTCGAGGGGGCCGCGGCGGCGGACGAGTTCCTGGAGACTGACGCCGTCCACGTACTCCATGACGAGGAAATGGAATTTGCCGTCGCGGTCGATGTCGTGGGCGCCGACGATGTTGGGGTGGCGCAGCTGGGCGACGGCCCGGGCCTCGCGTTGGAAGCGTTCGATGGCGCCGGGGTCGTCGGACTGGCTGGCGGGCAGCACCTTGACGGCGACGGGCCGGTGCATGATGCGGTGGGAACAGAGGTAGACGGTGCCCATGCCGCCGGCGCCGAGCGGTTCGAGGATGGTGTACTTGCCGCTGAGGATGAAGTTGCGCCAGCGGCCGCGGAGCATTTGATCGGCCTGGAAGCGGGTGAGCAGCCCTTCGCGGACGAGGGCGTCGGCCATCTGGGCGGGCGTGGCTGGCGCGTCGGCCCCGGCCCCGGCGAGAAAATCGTCCAGCGCCTTGGGGTCCGCCACGTTACTTTTGCGCACGCAATCCAGGAAATCGCTAACGACGGTCGGCGCCGGCATCGGCCCCTCGCGGGTACGGTCGGGGGTGGATGAGTGCGGGAGTACGCGTGACGGGACCACCCCTCCTACCATTGTGGCACGCGGCGCGGCCCGTGGCAAGAAGGGCTTGGCGCATAAACTTCACGCCGCCGGGGCAAGATCGTGTTCCGCGGCGCCTTCGGGGACGCCGGCCCCGATCGGGTCGCCCCAGAACGGGTCGGCGTCCTCGGGCTGACCGAGGGCGTGCTCGCCGCCCCCCGCGAATCCGTCCTCCGACGGAACGGAAACGCCGTCCTCCCGCCCACTTCCGAGCTTACAGCCCGCCGCCGCCGCCGCCATGAGCAACAGGGCGGCGAGGGGTTGAGCCGTCAGATGCTGAAGCGGCCGATTCAGCGGCAGGAGCAATTGCAGCTGCGACAGCGTCAGGAGAACACAGGAGGCGGTGACGAGCGCCCGGAACCACGCCGGCCGCGGCGCGGCCCAGGCCAGCACCGTGAGGACGGCCGCGACCGGGGCCAGCTGGACGTAAGTCTGCGGCTCCGTGGCCGGCCCGAACGCCATCATCCAGCCGCAGCACAGCCCGGCGATGCAATGGAGGAGGTCCGTCGGCCGCGCCCGCCGCCAACGGCGCCAGAGACAGACCAGGGCCACGGCCGCCCCCGCGCTCACCTCCAGCCGGACGTAGGTTTCCCGGCTCATCGGCGCCAGCCAGCGGCGGCAGAGCCGCATCGCGTCCTGAAAGCTGCCGTCCAGGTCCGGCCGGAACCGCTGATTCATTCCCCAGCGCACCCAATCGACGTATTGTTGCGCGACGTAGCCGGGGCGCTGGAACAAAAAGGGTAGTAAAAGGCAAAGAAGCATCGCGGCCGCCCAGCGGGGTGCGAAGCGCCGGGGGTAAACGGCGGCCAGAACCAGCGCCAGGGCCGCAGGGTAGACCTTGAGACAGCAGGCCAGGGCGACCGCCAGGGCGGCCGTGTTCCAACGCGACTCGGCCACGGCCGCCAGCGTCATGAGGATAAAGCCGATGGTGAGCAGGTTGAGTTGCACGTCCATGAGGGTGACGCAGGCCATGCCGGGCGCAGAGCAGCCAGGCGACGGCCCGGTGTTCGCGTCGGGCGAGGGCCGTCCGCGTCCACCACCAGAAACCCAAGAGAAACACGGTCAGGTTGGCGAGCGCAGCAGGCCGCTGCCGACCGGGTCCGGCACGAAGGCCAACGGCGTAAGGGCGACGGCGGTGAGCGGACTGTAGCGGAAGACGCACAGGCTGTTGGGGTCGTGGCCGTCGTAGAGGCCATCGCCGCGCAGCCAGTGGCGGCCGCCGTTCGCGAAGACGGGATAGGAACCCTGCTGGCGCGGCAGATGATACAGGGCCGCCCGGCCGACCGCCGCCGCGACGAGGAGCACCCACAGCACCTGGACCAGCCGCTCCCAGCGGCCGGGATTCCCCTCTTGCGCCGTTAAATAGGTCATGTTCGCCGTCCCGCCCGGTACACGGATCTCCGGCCGGCGATGTACCATAGGCGGGCGTGAACGCACCAGACCGAAGTGCGAGCGCGGTTTGGGACCGACTTCCTCGCTCGCGCTTCGGGTTGGTGTGACCCATACTAACCCGAAGCGCAAGCGAGGGACGCGGTTCAACGGCTAACCCGCGCTTCGGGCTGGTCTACGGCCGCCAGGATTTCTTCGATTGAACGCGGGTCGGAGTTCACCCGCGTTCTGGCGAACGCGGCTACCGAACTTGAACGCGGGTCGGAGTTCACCCGCGTTCTGGCGAACGCGGCTACCGAACTTGCCCGTCATATTCCATTAGGTCCAATAAGTCCTATAGGACCTATGGAACAGACTCTTCGATTCAATCCCCCGCTCGCCCTTCGGGCCGCCCCACCGCCGCCAGGATCTCCTCGATCCGCCGGACGCAGCCGGTCAGCGACGCGGCGGCCATCTGAAAATTGGTGTGGTCGGAGACGCGGCGGTGTTCCGCGGCGAACAACTCCGCCGCCCGCCGCAGCTTCGGTAATTTGCCCTTAATGCGATGCAAAAAATCCTTCCAGTCGCCGCGCTGGAAGGCCGGCTCGACGGCGCGCGTGTAGTCGAAGATGGTGCGCGGCACGTCGAGCAGCTCCTCGTCGTCCTGGATCTCGTCGGCGTGCTTGAGGAACGTGCGCACCATCCAGGCGTGGGCCAGCACGGTGTTCAGTCGTCGCACGGCCTCTTCGGGGGTCACGGCTTCACGGCCTCCGGGGCGATGGCGCCGCGGCCGGCCGTCTTGAGGTGGGCGCCGTGCCTCGCCTCGGTCAACTCCTTGGCGAAGAGGACCATGCCGGCGCCGAGGCCGGCCAGGACGATGCCGAGGTACAGCGACCAGTGCGGCGGCACGGCCGGCGCCGAACGTCATCGGCGCGGCGGGCGTCGGGTGCCAAAAAAGGGTGACGATGGTGTTGATGACCGGCGCCAGGGCGAAGATGACCGGGGCGACGTAGAGGCGCGGCCCCTTGAACTCGAAGGTGGCGAAGATGACGCAGAGCGCCCCGACGGCCCCGGCCGCGCCGGAGAGGGTGGCGAGGGTGACGGCGACCGCGGCGAAGTTGGGGGCGTGGAACTTCGGCTGGCCGCTCTGATACCAGAGCATGGCCAACGGCAGCACCACGGCGATCACGAAGTAGGCGGCGCCGACGCAGAGGAACGAGGCGTAGGAGCTCTTGAGGTCCTTGCCGCCCTGCGCGATCAGCGGGACGTAGACGCCCCAACTCAGGCCGGCCAGCAGCACGAAGATCACGAACGTATAATCGTTGATCTCGATGGTCTTCGTCCCGGCGAGGATGCCGGGCAGGTCCTTGGCGGCCAGTACGAGGGCGGCGCCGATACCGGCCAGGACGACGCCGAGGTAGAGCGACCAGTGGACCGGCTCGCGAGGGGCGCCGACGGTGAAGGCGCCTTCGTCGGGGTGCCAGAAGAGGCTGACGATGGTGTTGATGACCGGGGCCAGCGCGAAAACGACCGGGGCGACGAACATCGGCGGGCCGCCGAATACGAAAGTGGCGAAGATGACGCACAGGGCGCCGACGGCCCCGGTGACGCCGGCCAAGGTGGACAGGCTGATGCCGCGGCCGTTCCAGGCAACCTTCTTGCCGCGCACGCCGAGGATGAGGACGGGCAGCAGAACCGCGAGGAGGAAATAGGCGGCGCCGACGCACAGGAAGGCCGCGAACGCGCTGTGCAACTCCTTGCCGCCCTCGGCGACCAGCGGGACGTAGACGCCCCAGCACAGGCCGGCCAGCACCACGAAAAATATCCAGACACGGGACTTCTGCATTATGGATTCCTCGGCGAGCGGCCGGCGTAAGCCGGCTGGTGTTGCCTCAGCGCCCCGGAATAGGCATAGCACCAGCCGGCTTACGCCGGCCGCTCGCCGTTCCGCGCCGCTTCCTTTTGACTTATTCACGCCGCAGGGCCGCGACCAGCGGCGCCCGCAGCGCCCCGAACGCCGCGATCGCGCCGACCGCCAAACCGACCGCCGCCGTCACGGCCAATACGCCCGCCAGGCCCAGCCACGGCGTCCCCGCCGACTGCCGGGCCAGGTGCGGCGCCGCCGCGGCCAACGCGGAAACCGTCCCCGCCGCCAGGCCCAGCAGCAGTAGAAAACCGTTCTCCGCCAGCACCAGCCACACCAGCGTAAGGCGCCGGAATCCGAGCGCCCGAAGCAGGGCCAGCTCGCCGCGCCGCTCCCACACGCTCCGCAACAGCACAACGGCCAGTCCCAGCGAGCCGAGGATCAGCCCCAACCCGCCCAGCGCCTGGAACGTGGACAGATAGGTGTTCTCGATCGCGAGGTACGACTGCAACCGCTCCGCCGTCGGCACGGCCTCGAAACCGCGGTCGGCCAGCGCCGTGTTGAGCAGCGACCGCACCTCCTCCGCCTTGCCCGGCGGCGTCTCGATCAGGAAGAATTGGTATCCCTCCTGGGTCGGGTGCAATTCCAGGAAATGGTCCTCCGACAGCAGCAGGCCGCTCTGGAAGACGCTGTTATCCAGCAGCCCGTCGATGCGCACCTGCCTGGTCGCGCCGTCGTCGGCCGGCATGTCCAGCACGTCGCCCTGGTTCTTGTTCAGCACATACACGACGCTGTTCTGTTCGCCGAAGGCCGGCAGCGGGCCGTCCTTCCGCTCCAGAATCGTCCACGGGTTGGCGCTTTCTTCCGTGCTATGGGCGTCCGTGGAGGCGAAGCGGAAGCCGCCGCGCCGGACGAGCGCCGCCGGGACGCCCAGCAGGCGCGGCCGGTGCGGCTCGTACAGGTTGAGGCAGCTGATGTCGTCGCCGGCGTGGACGCGGAACGGGTAGATGGTCACGTGGCTCAGCAGGTCGTCGGCCGCGTTGACGCGCGTCTCCAGTTCCTTGCCGCTGTACTGGCGCTGGAGCCGCAGCTGGAGCTTGTCCGATATTTCCCCTCGCCCTTTCTCACTATTGAGGTCCTGGACGACGGGCAAATCGGAATCGGCGACGAGGGCGAACCCGCCGTCCGGCCCGTGGAGGTCGTGGCCGCCGGGCGCCTCCTGGCGGAACGCCTCGACCGACACGATCAGAAACGCGGCCGACGCCAGCATCCCGGCCGTCAGCAGGCTGCGCACCCGAAGACGGGCGGCGTTGCGCACGCCGAGCCGGGCGACGCCCCACCAGCCGCCGCCCTCGACCAGGGCGTGACGGGCGCCCGCCATCCACGCCGCCGTCCCCGCCAGGCAGGCCGTCAGCAACAGGGCGCCGGCCCCGAAGAACGCCGACGCCTGGTCTTCGCCGGGCGGCGCGTACCAGCCGGCCGCGCTCAGCCCGACGGCGCCAATCAAGGAGATGATCGCGATCCATAGACTCCACTTAGGCCGTTTGCGGACGCCGCCGGCTGCCTCGACCGTGGTCTGCCCGGCCAGCAGGGCGCTGGGGGCGACGCGGCCCAGGCTGAACACGGCCCAAAGGATGGTCAGCACGCTCACGGCCAGCGACGCGGCGCCGCCGTAGATGAAGCTGATGACGGTGTAGTGCGGCCGCAGGAACGACTGCAACGCCCCACCCGGCCAGACGAAGCCGAGGAACTGCACCAGCATGGCGGCGTAGGCCACGGCCGCGAGGCAGCCGACGACGCTGCCGGCGACGGCCAGCAGGGCGCCCTCGATTAGCATGAGCCAGGTGATCGTCCAGGGACGGAAGCCGACGGCGGTGAACAGGCCGAACTCCGACGCCCGCCGGTCGAGGTTGAGGCGGAAGAGCAGGCCGACCAGCAGCAGCGCCGCCACGATGAGGAAGAAGCTGAAGCAGACGAACAACACGGCGAAATCGGTGCTGCCGTTGCTGGCTTTCAGCGCCTGCTCCTTGATCGGCTGGAAGACCAGACCGGCCTGGTCCGGGTTGAGGTGCGAAAGAAGGCTCGCCTCAAACGCCGTCTTGCTCTTTGTCAGGTCCTCGTTATCCTTGGGGGCGAGGCGGACGGAGGTGAGTTTGCCGAAACGGCTTCCCCAGAGCTTCTGGCCGGCCGCCAGCGTGACGTAGGCCCGCGGCGTGGCCCGGTGCTCGTTCCAG
This sequence comes from uncultured Planctomycetaceae bacterium, assembly GCA_963813925.1. Taxonomy (GTDB): domain Bacteria; phylum Planctomycetota; class Planctomycetia; order Gemmatales; family Gemmataceae; genus UBA4732. Next base: position 484,806 of record CAWFBG010000009.1, on the reverse strand, counting down.
TAGCGCTCGTCGTCGGGATGGATGCGTGTTGGGTCGTAGGGGAACGGCGGGTTTTTCCACTGGCGGACGTCCGCCACATCGGTGATGCCTTTCACCTCCGGCGTGAGGCCCCGGTCGTCCGCGGGGCCGGTCATGGGAATCGTGGCGGCGAGACGGAACCGCGCCTCGCGCAGTTTGAATTCGCCGTGTTCCTCCGGCGGATAGTAGCTCAGGGTGATCGTCTCGCCGGGCTTGGCGGTGATCGGCGACCCCGGCCACTCGGCCAGCACGATCTCATCCTCTTTCAGCTCCGTGACCCCCTTCGGCAGGAACGGCCCCAGCGGCGGTGCGGCGGAGGGGTCGAGCGCCGCCACGACGACATACGGAACCTTCGCCTTGCCGTCTGACAGCGTGTCGGCGATGTAAACCAACGTCGGCTCCGCGCGGAGCTTCACATCCTTCGCGGCGGCCCGCGCTGCCGACTCGACGGCCGGCTCAATGACGAGTTGCCGGCTCTCCAGCGTCAGGAAATCCTCATGGGCGGTGGGGCCGCGGACGGTCAGGCCCCAGTCGTCGAGGGTGAGGTGGCTCTGAAAGGCTTGCTGCAATCCCGGCTTGGGTTCGCCGACGAGGACGGCGTTGACGCGGCCCTCCTGGCCAAGCGCCTTCTGGAGCGTTTTCAACGGCAAGAAGGCGTTGCGCGGGGCTTCCGTGGTCGGCGCGAGGTTGAAGCGACTGCCAAAATCGTCTGCGTTGAGAATCAGGAACACCCTGGCCGCGACAACTGTCGTAACGGAGCCTTCGTCGCGCTTGCCAAGAAGCGTCTCCGGCGGGATGACACCAGCCTTTCCGACTCGGAAGAAGACCCGATCACCCGGTTCGGCGTGCAGTTGGTCGGCTAATGCCCTGCTCAGAACGACATCATCTACGGACAAGTCCCAGAATGTTGAGGCGGGATCTGGCGAGCTATCTCCCACCCAAAATGATGGGGGCACGCCGATGACGTTGACCTGCCGCACCGGCGGGCCGTCCTCGCCGAGGGACGCCGTGCCGCGCACCAGGACGGCGGCGCTCACGTCCTTCGCCGGCAGGTCGTCGGCCGCCTGCTCGCGGAAGAAGTGTCCGCCGATCAGCGCCTCATCGACCCAATCGAGCCGTTGCAGCGTCAGGTCGCGGAGGCTGCCGCGCAGCGAGTCGCCGACCAGCAGCGCCCCCGTCAGCACGGCGGCGCCGACCACGACGCCGAGGAACACGGCGAAGTTGGCGCGCCAGTGGTACAGCAGATTACGGAGGAGCAGGCGGAACGGCGTCATGTGGTGATGCCCCCGGTCGCCTCGGGGCGGATTCCGGTTTCCGGCTCACGGTCGGCCGCGGCGTCGGGGCGCAGCCGGCCGTCGTCCATGATCAGAACGCGCGGGAACAGGTCGGCCAGCCGCCGGCTGTGCGTGACGACGACGAGGATGGTCTGCTCCTCGCGGTGCAGGTCGAGCAGCAGCCGGCCGACCTCATCGGACTTGACGCGGTCGAGGTTGCCGGTCGGCTCGTCGGCCAGCAAGAGCGGCGGGTGATGGATCAGCGACCGGGCCACGGCCACGCGCTGCCGTTCGCCGCCGCTCAGCTCGGCCGGCCGGTGGTCGAGCCGGTCGGACAATCCGACGCGCGCCAGCAGCTTGAGCGCCCACTCGCGCGCCTGGGCCTTGTCGTCGTGCCCGGCCAGTGTCGGGATCAACACATTTTCAAGGACCGAACACTGCGGCAGCAGGTGATGGTCCTGAAAGACGAAGCCGATGGAGCGGTTGCGGAAGTCGGCCAGGCGGGCGTCGGACAGGGCGAAGGGGTCTTGACCGCCGAGCGAGACGGCGCCGTGCGTCGGCCGGTCGAGCGTGCCAAGGATGTGCAGCAGCGTGCTCTTGCCGGAGCCGGACGGCCCCATGACGGCCACGGCTTCGCCGCGCTGGAGTTCGAGGTCCACGGCACGCAGGACGTGCAGCGGCCCGGCGGGGGTCGGGTAGTCTTTATCGAGGTGTTCGACGCGAAGCGACATGGGCAGCAGGGGGTCCGGGGTGAGGCGGGCGGCGGGCTAAGGGAAGTGTATACGGGGAGGCGGTTGGCGTCCTGCCAGGCTCATTTCCCGCCTGATATTCTTGCCTTGATCTCTTCCCAGGTCGGCTCGTTTCGCGGTTCCGCATCCAGGGCCGCAAGTCTCCGGTCCAGTTACCTCCTTTGAGGATCGGTTAAAGAGATGGGAATCCCAAGCCGTTCGGCCCCCAGCCGCAACACCCCGATGGCGCCCTCCGACCACCGTTTCCGCCACTCCTCGTCATCCGCACTCCTGGGGGAAGGGGGGCAGGGCCGGCCGGGTCGGCGTTGTTTCCTACCCCGCATCCTGGCATTATAAACATCGCCGCCCCCGCGGCGGAGGGACGCAAGGCTCGGAATGGATTCCGCCGCCCGTCCCGACCCCTCAGCGGAGCAAGTCATGCGGAAACTCCTGCTGGTCGCTTGCGCGGCCGTCTGTTCGCTCGGCGCGGCCCCGGCGCCCTCCGACGACGAAGCCCAGACGATCGTCGAACGGGCGGTCAAGGCCCACGGCGGCTTCGACCGCCTCTCCCACGTCCATGCCGACCGCGTGAAGTACAAGGGAATGCTCATCGTCAACGGCCGGGAGACGCCGTTCGTCGCCGAGACGACGGTGCAGCTGCCCGGCCAGTTCCGCAACGTCTTGCAGTTGCAGGGGGACCGCAAAACCGTGTTCGTGCAGGTGCTCAACGGCGACAAGGTGTATCTCACCATCGACGGCCAGCCGCAGAAGGTGGACGAAACCCTGACGACGGAACTCCGCGACACGATGCGGCTCAACCAGGCGATTCGCCTGGTCCCGCTGCTGACGGACAAGGCCTACAAACTGGAGCCGCTGGGCGAGGTGAAGGTCGAGGATCGGCCCTGTTTGGGCGTCAAGGCGTCGGCCAAGGGACGAAAGGACGTGCGGCTGTTCTTCAACAAGGAGAGCGGCCTGCTGGTCAAGACGGAGCACGGCCTGGACGACGGCGCCGGGAAGCAGGTCGTGCAGGAAGAGTTTTACAGCGACTTCGAGGACGTGAAAGGTTATAAAAGGCCGATGAAGGTGTCCGCCTACCGCGGCGGCAAGAAGATCATGGAAGCGGACGTGATCGACGTGCAATATCTGGATAAGGTGGACGATTCCGAGTTTGCCAGACCCTAATCCAATGGTCCGGTTGAGGGCGTCCGTAAGCGGCGTCGGTTGGCCGCGACCCGAAGGGGAGGCGCTCCGACCGAGCGCTCCCCTTCGGGTCGCGGCCAACCGACGCCGCCCCGAAGGGCCGGCCCATAGGCCGCTACCATCCGCCCTCCGACCGCACGTCCAGTTCCGCGCCGCCGACCCCGCGATTCGCGGCGAAATCCAACAGCCGCCGCAGTTTCGCCTCCGCTCCCGCCTCGCCCAACGGCTCGCTTCCGGGCGCCCGTCCCCAAAGGACGCGGCCGGCCGGCCCGCTCAACGTCAGTACGCCGTCGGCCGCAGTCTCGAAGTTTTGCAGATGAAGACGATCCTGATATGGGGCGATGAAGGCCGCCGTCCGCGCCGCCGCCTCGACGCGGTCGTCGCCCCAGGGCCGGCCCTCCCTCCCGGTCGGCCGTTCCACCTCGCCGACCAGCAGCGGCAACGACGGATCGACCGCCGCGTCCGGCAGGCGGACGCCGAAGCGGTCCACCGCCCGCGCCTTGACGTCGCCCTTCGCCCGCACCCGCAGCACGGCCGTCCGGTACGTCAGGCGGACGCGCACCCGTTTCGCCGCCGTCACCTCCACGCCTTGCACCCGCTCGACCCACGGGTGTTTGGCGAACGCGGCCGACAGCCGGGCCGGCAGGCCGTCGTCGAGCTCGCAGAGGGAATCGGGGAAGGAGGCCAGCATTTGCACCTCCTCCAAAAACACCTCGCGGGTCAGGCCGGGAGGCGGCGTACACTCAATGTCGCCGAATACGATCTGATAACGAGGTTGATTGTGCAAGGACCGCAGGGCCAGCGCGCCGAGCGCGAGCACGCCGGAGAGCAGCAGCAGGCCGGCGACGAGGGGGAGCAGGGCCGCGGCGGTTTTCACCACACCGTGACCTCCCATTCCAGATCGACGTTGAACCGCTCCTTGACCCGGCTGCGGACCAGTTCGATGAGGCGAAGCGCGTCGCGGCTGCTGGCGCCGGGATGGACGACGAAAAAGTTGGCGTCGCGGTCGCTGACCTCGGCGCCGCCGACGCGCGTCCGCGCCAGCCCGGCCTGCTCGATCAGCGCCGCGGCGCTCAGGCCGCGCGGGTTCTTGAAAATGCGGCCGGCCGACTGGTGGCTCGGCGGCTGCGACGCCTTGCGCTGAATCCACGCCTTGCGCATCCGCTTGACGATGGCGTCGGGGTCGTCGCTCTCCAGGGCGAACTCCGCCGTCAGCAGCACCGGGTCGTCGAGGTTGCTGGCGTGTTCGCCGAATTGCAACTCGTCGCGCTCGCGCACCTGGCTGGCGCCGGCGGCGTCGAGCACCACCACCAGCCGGATGAACTGGCCGATGTGGCCGGTGCGGTCGCCGGCGTTGGTCCGCAGCGCGCCGCCGACCGTGCCGGGGATGCCGACCAGCGTTTCCAGGCCGGCCAGGCCGTGCCGCGCCGACGCCGAGATCAGCGCCGACACCGCCGCCCCGGCGCCGGCCCGTACCCGATTGCCCTCCACCACGACCTCGGCGAACACCGGTTCACTCAGCCGCAATACGACGCCCTCGACGCCCTCGTCGCGGACAATCAGGTTGCAACCGCTGCCGAGCACGCGCAGCGGGATGCGCTCCTGGTAGCAGCGCTGGACGACGGCGGACAGCTCTTGGTGCGAACGCGGCTGGACGAGCATTTCGGCGGGGCCGCCCAGCTTGAGATAGGTGTAGGGCGCCAGCGACTCGTTGCGCTTGAGGATCGCTTCAAACTCGGCGAGACGGGGCATGGCGTCCTCCGGATCGGGGGCAAACGCCCGTCATCATAGGCGGGGCGGACGGACGGCGTCAACGCGCGATGGCCGGGCGTCCGGTCTTGCGGCCGACGGCGGAGGACCGATTCGGGAAAATCTTGAAATTCACGGGACGGTCGGCCGTCCCGTGGTACAATTCCGGTGTGACCCGGCGGGCGTTCTCCCGCCGCCGACCGTGGAAAGGAACCTGTCATGTCTCCGCAGCGAGTGGAAGAGGCGCCGGCCGAGGCGCGCCGCAAGGAAATCTTCCTGGCCCTGGTGGAAGTTCAGGATCAGGAGGTGGGAGTGGCCCGCTCGCGCCGTGTTATCATGGAGCGCTTCGGCCTCACCGAGAGCCAGGTCCGCCAGATCGAGGAAGAAGGGCTGGACCACGAATGGCCGCCGCTTTAAGCGCATCGCCGCACGTTGCCGTACTAACCCGAAGCGCGAGCGAGGGCGAAGGTTCCTGACCTCATCCCTCGCTTGCGCTTCGGGTTAGTACGGCTTCGTTATTTCACTTCCCCTTGAGCGACGCCCGCTTGGACGCGATCAGCTTCAGCAGCGCGTGCTGCGGGTCGGCGAACTTGAACAGCCCTTCGCGCATCAGCGTCTCTTCCAGCTTTTGCATGTCCACCTTGGCGGCGATCTCGTCCAGCACGGCCTTCGGCGGCAACTTGTCCACGTTGCGCGTGAAGTGACGGCCGCTTTTCTGCACCGCGTCGTTGGTGGCCGGCGGGTTGGTTTCGATGTCGGAGCCGGCGAAGGCCTCGACGTACTTCCACGGCGGGTCTTCCGGCTTCTTCGTGCCGGTGCTGGCGAAGATCATTTCCTGCTTGATCGGCAGGCGCTTGTCGGCCCAGAACTGCTGGTTGAGCCGCCAGATGTGCTTGGCGTTGACGATGCCGACCTGCCCCTGCGCGGCCGGCGACAAATCCGGCACGGCCTTCTCCGAGTACACGTCCAGCCGGCTCACGAAGATGCTGTAGACCGACTTGAAGCCGGTGAGCGACGGCCGACGCTGGGCGCCGCGCCAGATGGCGTCGCGGGCCGCGTTGTATTGCCGCTCCGAAAAGATCAGGGTGACGTTGAGGGTGACGCCGGCGGCCGCCAGTTCCTCCAGCGCGCCCAACCCGGCCGGCGTGGCCGGGACCTTGATCATGCGGTTCCTGTGGCCGCGGCTCCATTCCTTGCCGAGCGCGACGTACCGCTTCGTCCGCTCCTGGACGGAAAGCGTCTGGTTCACGTCTTCCAGCAGCGGGTCGAGTTCAAAGCTGACGTAGCCGTCGTCGCCTTTCGTGGACTCCCAGACGGGGAGAAAGACTTCCTGGGCCTGGCGGACGAGCATGTCGGTGAGCCGCCAGGCGAGGGCTTCGTCGTCGAGGCCTTCCTTGATGAAGGCGGTCATCGGCTCATCGAACCGGCCGGTCTTGATGAGGTCGCCGATGATGATCGGGTTGGAGGTGGCGCCGGTCGCCCCGAAGGCGCGGTTGGCGGCAACTTCCTTGGGATCGACGGAATCGAGCCATAGCTTGGTGCCGCAGGCCACGAGGGACTGCAGCGGGGTCTGGTCGGGCATGGTCCGCTCCTGAATGTCGGGGGGTTCCGGGCGACGCGTTCATTATAGAGCGGGACTGGCGAACTGTCCGGGCCGGGTGCGTCTTTCGCCGCGGCCAACCCGCCCCCCCGCGATTTTCTTAGAAGCTCGGTTCCTGCAGAGAAGTCACGATCGGCAAAGCCGGGCGCGGAGCATGGCCTGGATCAACTCCTCTTGCGCGTCGGCGGGAGGCGAACCGCTCTCCGCGGTGGAAAACGCGTCTTTTTCGAGCAGGATCGTCCATTTGTTACCGGCGAAGCCCTGCGGCATCTAATCCAATAGCCGGCCCGAGATCACAGGCCGGACGGCGATCATGGCCGTCCAGCCGGTTCGATCGGGCGCACCGCCCGATAATGGGCATCCGGGAGCGGGCGGTCCCACCTCCTTTCCATCCCTCCGCGTGTCGAGGGTAAGGTGGGGATCGACGTTGCCCTGGCCGGCGAGGAGACTTGCTATGTTGCAACGCCGTTTCACCACATCCGTCTTGGCGGCGGCCGCCCTGCTCGGCTGCTTGCTGATCGCCGGCCCCGCCGCCGCCGACCAGGGCTGGAACCTGTTTTCCTGGTCGGGCGGTTCTCAACCCAACTCCGCCCCCAACGGCTACCCCCTCGGAAACGCTTCCTACGGCTACCCGGCCGCCTACGGGCCAGTCTACGCCGGCGCCCCGGCCGCCCGCGCCACGAGCAACACCGCCTTCTACTACTCGCCGGCGGTCGCCAACCCGGTCGCCGACAACCGCGCCCACATCCGCCTCGCTCTCCCTGCCGACGCCGAGGTCCGCTTCGACGGCGACAAGACGACCCAGACCGGCGCCGACCGGCGCTTCGTCTCCCCGCCGCTCCAGGCCGGACACGACTACATCTACGAGATCAAGGCCCAGTGGAAGGAGAACGGCCATGAGGTGACGCGCGACCGCCGTATCACCGTCCACGCCGGGGACGTGGTGAATGTCTCCTTCGTGGAGGCCGAAAAGGATAAATCCAAGTAGCCACACGCCGTGGTCGCACACGACGGGCGGGAGTGAGCCTTGGGTTTGGCGAGCGGCCGGCGCACGCCGGCCACGGGGTCCCGCATAGTCAATCTCACATCGCCCTCTTTCTCCCCTCTCCCCGGAACGCCGGGGAGAGGGGAGGAGCATTGCATCAGCCGTTGCAGTTCGACGCCTGGGCCACGTGAAACTTGCACACGGCCTTTGCCATCTCCCCGGCATCGCGTTACCGGGAAGCCGCTTGGCGGGTCCAAGGGAGTTCGCTATGCGAGGCGGGTCCGCCTCAGCGGGCCGGGAACGACCGCCGTCCCTCCAGGACGTCGATGAAATCGCGCAGCAGATACCGCAGCATCTCGGCGGTGGTCAGGCCGCGCTCTTGGGCCGCGGTCGCCAGGGCGTCCACCTGCCAGGTCGGCAACAGCAGAGGCACTTCCGTCACCTCCCGGTCGGCCAGACAGGCGCACGAAACGCGCCTGAATGTCCTGTCGCGGATGTCTTGCTCGACGGTCAGTATGAGCTTCGATGAATCATTCTGCATCGCCCCTCCTCGTTGCATTTTCGGCGTCCCGCCCGCCGTTATGGGACGGCTGGCGGGCCGCAGGGTCTGCACCTGTTGAAGCCGGTCATTTGGATTCAGCCGGCGCCAGATCGACGGCGCTCGCGCCGAGGATCGGGCCGGCGGCGGCCTCCTGGACGTAGGCGATCGCGGAAGAGTTCTTTCGCATCAGGTCGGCGGGCAGTTTCAGCTCGACGGACCCCTTCGCGGATTCGTCGAGGCGAACCGTCCGGAAGGCGCGGACGACGTTTTCGTGTCGCAGCGTCCGGTCGGCGTTCTCACCCCGACGGACCTTGCTGACCAGTCCGCGCTCGACCACCGCGACGTTCACGACGGCGCCTTTGGGGGCCGACGACGCCTCGTAAGAGAGAACGACGGCGCCGGCGTCAGCCTTCTCCTGGCTCAGCTTCAGCCGCGCTTTAGCGGGCCGCTTCAAGGCGGCGTCGATGCTCTTCCGCGACCGGTCCCGATCCGACCCGACGAACTCGTCGGCGCCGTTCACGATCATCTGCGGCGTATACACTCGGTCCGACCGAAAGGCCCGGGCGTAGTCGTTCTGGCGGCGGGAGAACGCGGCGTCGCTGTACGGGTCGGCCCAGCCGAGTCGGTTCCAATAATCGACCTGGAAGGCGAGACAATAGACCGGCCGGCCGTGCTCCCGTGCGTCCCGGACCTGTTCCGCCAGCAGGGCGTCGGCCGGCGGGCAGCTCGAACAGCCCTCCGACGTGAACAGCTCGACCACGGCGAAACCCGGCCCGGCGTCGTCGCCTCCCTTCGCCGCGTCGGCCACCTTGTCCTGTCCGAAGCTGGATGGAATGGTCAGCCGCACCACGATCATCCCCATTAGCACCGCGGCCGCGCTCAGACCGACGATCACGCGCCACATTCTCATGCTCGTCTCCTTTTCCGGGGCGATGGCCCACGTTTCGACGCCCACAAGACCTCGCGGTCCCACCCGAGGGCCGCGCCCGACCCGTCACCGCGGCGAGGCCTTTAGCTTGTCCTTGAACACCTTCTCAAACTCCGCGACTTTCGGGCCAATTACCACCGAGCAGTAGGGCTGTTGGGGATGATTCTCGAAGTAGTTTTGGTGATACGACTCCGCCGGATAAAAGCTCGTGAAGGGAACGATCTCCGTAACGATGGGCGCCGCGAACACGGCCGACTCGTCGAGCTTCCGCTTGTAGTGCTCGGCCAGCGCTCTTTGCCCCTCGTCGTGGTAGAAAATCACCGAACGGTATTGCGAGCCGACGTCGTGGCCCTGGCGGTTCCGCGTGGTCGGGTCGTGGCTCTGCCAAAACACCTCCAACAGCTCCCCGAAGGAAATCACTTCCGGGTCGTAGGTGATTTGAATCGCTTCGGCGTGGCCGGTGTCGCCCGAGCCGACCTGTTCGTAGGTCGGGTTCTTCAGCGAGCCTCCGCTGTACCCGGATACCACGGAATGCACGCCTTTCAAGCGCTGGAACATGGCCTCCATGCACCAAAAGCAGCCGCCGCCAAACGTGGCTTGTTGGTCGCCGGACGGCCGCGGCCCGGTCGGCGCATCCGCGGGCGGAATGCGGACATGAGCCGTTCTCGATTCCGGCGGGGCGAACCCGCCGGACCCAACGACGGCGACCAGCGACGCAATGGCCAACGCCGCCGCGCCCAGACCAGCGACCAAACGCCATCCTCTCATGCTCGGCTCCTTTGTCGGGGCGAAAGCTCATGCTTGCGGCGCTCGGTCCCGACGACCTCTTCCCGCAGGATGCCCACGTCCGGCGGGGCCTCGACGCCCAGGCGGACCTGCGACCCGCGCGTGCCCACCACCGTAACCACCACACCGCCATCCAGCACGATCCGCTGGCCGACTTTTCGGGATAATACCAACATGAAACGTCCTCCTTGCTGCTCGGGTGAACGGGCCGAGGTGCGAGGCAAGGCGTCGAGACCGCGCTCGCCTTTAACGCCATTTCGACGCCTTGCCGTCTTCTTCTTCCGAGGGCGTGCCGCCGGCGAGTGGAAAACCCACCCCCCTACCGTCGGGCGTGGCGGCGAATCAGCGCGTCCATCACTCACCCCATCCAAGAGGGTTATTATCGGCGGCGCTGAAGTAGGCGTCGGAGAGGGCGATCTCGGATCCGATCGCATCGGAATGCGGCCCGTCGTCGCGGTCGTCGCCGCCGCCCACCCCGACGACCACCGCGATGCCTTGCGGGTGGGCGGTTCCCGGCACGGCGCCCGCGGGCAAGACGATCGGGCCGTTGGGCTCGCTCAGCGTCCCGTCCGGGGCGACCGACAGGATGTGCAGTTGGTTGCCCTCCTGGAAGGTCCCGTTGGCGCTGGTGTTCTGGCTGATGGCGTAGACGAAGCGGCCGCTGGGGTCCACGGCGACCTGGAAGACGCTGGTCTCGCGCGGCGTCCCGGGTGGGGAGCCCGGCGGGGTCAGCGGGCCGCCCAGGAACAATTCCTGGAGCTGCACGGGGTGCAGCGGGTCGGCGAGCGAGTAGACGCCGACGGAGTCGCTCCCCGTGTCGCCGGTGTAGAGGAACTTCCCGTCGGGGCTGACGGCCACCCAGCACGGCCCGCTTCCCCCCTGGTTGTTGGGAGCGGAGGCGCCGACGAACGAGAGCCGGCCGCTGTCGTCGTAGGTGAAGACGGCCACCTCGCTGAGGCTGGTGAGGCCGGCGTAGACGATGTTCAGGTTCGGATTGGTCGCGGCCCCCAGCAGGGCCGGCGGGGGGGTCGTGGCGCCGGGGGCCTGGGCCGCCAGGTCGCCGGCGGGGGTCAGGGCGCCGTCGGCCTGGATTCGGAACGAGGCCAGGGTGTTGCTCCGTGGCGCCGTGCCGCCGTTGACGCCGAAGACGTCGCTGAAGAGGAATTTGCCGTTGGGCGAGATCAGGTTTTGCGACGGCACGGTTCCCACGGGGAACGTGACGGTGGAGTTGGGGATCGGTGCGAGCGAGCCGTCGGGGTTGATGTCGAATCCGGTGATGTTGGGGGCGACGGTTCCTGGGTTGGCGGCGGGGACTCCGGCGGGGCCGGCGTTGGCGGCGTCGCCTCGGTTGGAGACATAGAGCTTGCCGCTCACGATGCCGATGCTGTCCGGCTGCACGCCGCCGGAGTCGAACGTGTTGATGAAGTCCAGGCCGCCGTCGCGGCGGATGCGGAACGCGGCCACCGTGTCGCTCCCCTGGTTGACGGCGAAGAGAAAGCGGCCGTCGGGGCTGGCGACGACTTCCTGGCTCGAGTCGTCGGGTCCGACGACCTTGGGGAGGTTCAGTTGGCCCGTGCCGTGGGCGCTGAACGTGCCAATCTGCTGGAGGCTGCCGTCGGCGAGGCGGGTGAACGCCAGCACGGCGTTCTCGCCCGGTTCGGGGTTGTTGCTTTCGACGAAGACGGTCGCGGCGGTCGCGGCCGGCGGCGGGGCGAGGGGAAGGGTTGGGCTTAGCGCGGCGGGAACAGCGCGTTCTTCGAGGGTCTCCAGACCCAGGCAGACCCTGCGGGCGACGGGGCGGCCGTGGCGACGCTTGCGAAACCAGCTCAACATCCATCTTCCTCCTTGAGGGACACACGCTGCGGGGAAGCCCGTCCAACAGGGCCTCCGCGTTCGGTCGCAGGTGAGTCGCACTCAAGGCGTAATTCCTTACAGCGAGTTTTTAGCTCGGGCGTCTTACTCGCCGCGGCCCGCCTGCTCCAGCGCGCGGGCGATGCGTTCGCGGGCCTCAGGGAGCAGCTGGACGTCGGCGGGGGCCGCCGGCAGACGCTGATGCAGCCAGCGAACCGCCCGGCTAAACCGCAGGCACGGCGAGCAGCCGAGCAGATGCACCCCCAGGTAGAAGTGCTCCACCCAGGACAGGGGGCGGTCCAGCCCGTCCGAAATCAAGCGCGTCATGTGGCGACAACTGAGCATGGCTATTTCTCGGCGTTGAACCAGTGCAGATCCAGGCACCGAACCAGGCGCAGCCGCGCCCGGTGCAGCAACACCCAAAGGTTGGCGGGCGAAAGGGCCAGTTCCCGGCACACGTCGGTCGGCGCCTGGTCGTCCAGCGTCCGCAGCGTGAAGGCCCCCGCCATACGCTCGGGCAGCTGCGCCAGGCACTGCCGCACGACACGCCAGAACTCCGAGCGCTCGGCGGAGGCGGCGGGGTCGTCCCAGCGCCGGGGGGATTTGCGCCATTTGCCTTTCGCGTTGAACCAGGCGTCCAGGTCGTCCGGGTCAGTCCCACGAGCCTCGCGGGCCGCGGCGCGTATCCGATCCACCACCTTGCGCTTCAGGATTCCCATCAGCCAGGTGCGCGGGTGGGACCGCCCCTGGAACTCCCCCCGCCGCGTGAGCGCCGCCAGCAGCGTCTCCTGCACGGCCTCTTCCGCTTCGTGGGTGCGCCTCAGCCGGCTCAGGGCGTAACGATAAAGGGCGTCTCCATACCGACTCATCCACTCACAGGGGTCCGGCAGGTTCTCGCCCGCGGGACCGCTTTCGGCGGGTAATCGCTGCGTCATCGCGCTGTCCTTCCGTGGCGTTTTACGAGGGAGACCATCCCGCTCTACTTCTTTGTCGCGCATCCGGGCCTGCGCCTTACAAAAAAAGGGAGTTCAGTCCGCCAGTTTCTGGGCCTGGAAGAACCCATCGGCCGCCCAGTCGTGAAACCATAGCCGCAAATCGGCGCGAACGAAGGACGAGGGCAAGACCTTCGTTCGCGCCGCGGACTGGTAATGCAGCCTCTATTTTAGGCCGCCGGAGCGTCGCCGAACGTCTTGCCGGCCTTTTTCATCAGCTCCTCGAAGTGCTTGCGCCTTCTGCCAGGTCATCTTCTTGCCAGCATCCAGGGGCACCGCGCAACCGCCCTTGCCTTTGCAGTCGTTTTCGCCGGGGTTCTCGCCGCAGCCGCCCTGGCCCTTGCAGTCGTTCATGCCCTGGCAGGAGTGGGCCTTGACGGTGGCGCAATTACCCTGACCGGCGCATTCGTTGGTCGATCCCTTCTTGCCTTTGTTCTTGCAGGTGTTGATGCCCCGGCAGACGTGCGGGTCCTGCAAGAGACGCGGCGTCTCCGCGCTCGCGGTCTTGTCGTTGTCCGTCGCCGGCTTGTCGCCGGTCGGCTTGCCAGTGCTGGCGGCGGGGCTGCAGCCGATGAGGGCCCCGGACACCAGGCCGCCGAGTGCGGCAAGGGCCAGACGGGTCACGTCGCGTCGATTCAGCATCGGGTCTTTCATGGATTCTCCCACTCGATCAAAACGCCAGGCCGACCTACGGCCCGGTCCGGACTTCGGTCGAATTGTCGGATGAACTCGGTTCGGCCGCGCCGGCCTCCCGCCGTGACTCGCGCGGACATTTCGGGTCGATGACCAACCGTTTGAGCAGGCCGTCTACGGAGAACAAGCCCGGCCCGAAGAGCAGCACCACACAAGCGGTGATCAGGTAAGGCAGCGGCGGGGCCGCGTTGAACTCCTTCACGAAGCCGTTCGGGTCCGCGAACAGGTCGCCGAATATGTCTTTGTGGGCCGTGGCGTAGGCCACGATCATCGTGCCGATAAGCGGGATCGTGAAGACACGCGAGGCCGCCCCGAAGATCAGCAGGGCGCCGCAGACGGTCTCCGTGGTCCCCGCCAGATAGACGTTCAATTCGGGCATGAAGGTAATGCCCGAACTCTTGAAGAACGCGGCGGCGTCCGCCACGTTCGTGAGCTTGCCCCAGCCGGCGGCGATGAAGCCCCAGCCGAGCAGTACGCGAATCGCCAGCAGGAAGGCCGGCTGGGCGTACAGTAGCCCGTGAATCCAGCCCCGGTAGCACCGCTTCAAGGTTTCCATGAACGCGCCCTCCGCTAGTCGGGACGGCGCCGCCGCCCTCATCCGAGGTTGGCGTATCCGAGGCGGTGCATGCATGGCCCCACTCCCAGAGAGATAGGCGAGGGAAAAAATAGCCCGACGAACGCAGGGGACGTTCGCCGGGTGGGAAGGGAAACGACACTGGGAGGGCCGCGGCCGCAAGGGAGCGGCATGAACTCCAGCGCCTTCCCCGCTCCCTTACGGTCGCGGTTCGGAGGTATTTACGACTTCGGGGCGTCGCCGAAGGTCTTGCCCGCCTTCTTCATGGCGGCCTCGAAGTTCATGCGGGCCTTGGCCCAGGCTTCCTTCTTCAGCGGCACTTCGCAGCCGCCCATGCCCTTGCACTTGTTCTCGCCGGGGTTTTCGCCGCAGCCGCCGAGGCCGGCGCAGTCGTTGCGCCCCTTGCAGTCGTGGGCCTTGGCCGTGGCGCATGCGCCCTGGCCAGCGCAGTCGTTCTTGCCGCCCTTCGCCTCAGCCTTGCAAGTGTTGAGTCCGCGGCAGACGTTCGGCTCCTGCAGCAGCAGGGGCTTGTCCGGGTCCTTCTTCGCCGGCGCCTTGTCTTCAGCGCGGCCCACGCTCAGGCCGGCCAGCAGGCCGCCCACGGCGGCCGCCGCCCAGGCGCTGAACTCACGTCGGTTCGGGTCGGGGGGTGTCATCGTTTCTCCTTGGGGAAGGGATTGAGAAATTGGCAATCGCCCGTTGGCCGCCGAGGACGACCCGCCTCCGGGCGTACACACGCCCGTCGCCGGGGCCGACGCGGAAGGCTCAATTCTTGTTGGATGTCGGCCGCGACAGGAGGTTACAAGGAATGCGGAAGTAGGAAAAAAAGGGGATGCGCCGGTCGCCCAGGGGAAATCATGACTCGCGAGGCCGGGCGTGGAGAATGGCCTGGATCAGTTCCTCGGGGGCGTCGGCGGGGGCGCGCCGTTCCCGGAGTCGGAAAACGCGTCTGTCGTGAGAAGAATCGTCTTTTTGTAGCTGTCGAGGTACGCGACGCACCACGGGCACTCGGCCAGGTGCTTCTCGAACTCGGCGCGCTCCTCGGGCGGCAAGTTCCCGAAGAGGAATTCGTGGAGGAACTCGGTGAATTCGCGGCAATTCATGCCTCGCCCCTCCGGAAGTAGGGGTCAAGTAGGGTACGGAGCGCCTGGCGTGCGCGGTGCAGGCGCGTCTTGACGACGCCCGCACTGACCTCGAGCATCCCGGCCGTTTCCTCGGTGTCCAGTCCCTCGATGTCGCGCAGGAGCAAAACGATACGGTAAATCTCTGGAAGCTGGCCGATGCACCGCTGCACCAACTCGCGCGCCTCCTTCTGCAAAAGGAGGGCCCCCGCGGTTTCCTGCCAGGGCGCCGGCGGGTCGATTTGGTGCTCGTCATCTCCGAAGTGGGGTAGCAATTCCTCGATCGACCGCTCCGGATGCCTTCGCCGACTGCGCAGCCGGCAAAGCGCCGCGTTGACGACGATGCGGTGCAGCCAGGTGCCGAGGAGCGACCGTCCCGCGAACTGGCCGATTTCCTTGAAGGCGGACAAAAAGGCTTCCTGCACGGCGTCCTGAGCGTCCTCTTCATTTTTGAGGATGCGCCGGGCGACTACCAACAGCTGGCCGCAGGAAGCGCGGACGCACGCATCAAAGGCGTCGTCGTCGCCGGCTTGCATCCGCGCCAGCAATGCCGCCTCATCTGGTATCGACCCAGAGCGGTTGATTGGGGCCATCCTTTCCATACCAGAGAAGTCTAACGGATGCGCCCGGCGCCGACAAGAACCTCGTCTCATAGGGTTCGTGGCGTTTCGTCCTTGCTCCCTCCCCACCCGGCCCCACCATTCACGACCGCCGCCCGTCTCGCTATAACGCCAACGTCCCCTTCCCCACGCCGCCGCACCTCGACAGGAGACCGTCCGTGACCCCCACCGCCGTCCTGGCCCTCGTCCGCGAAAAGGAAGTCCGCGCCGTCGATCTGCGCTTCATGGATTTTCCGGGCCTCTGGCAGCACTTCACCATTCCCGCCGAGGAACTCGACGAACAGACCTTCGAGGAGGGCAAGGGCTTCGACGGCTCCAGCATCCGCGGCTGGGTGGCCATCAACGAGTCGGACATGCTCGTCAAGCCGGTCCCGGAGACGGCGTTCATCGACCCGTTTTGCAAGGACAAGACGCTGACGATGATCTGCAACATCCACGACCCGCTCACCGGCGAGGAGTACACCCGCGACCCGCGCAACGTCGCCCGCAAGGCCGCCAACTACCTCACGTCGAGCGGCGTCGCCGACACCGCCTATTTCGGACCCGAAGTCGAGTTTTTCGTCTTCGACGACGTTCGCTACGACCAGACGCGGCACTCCGGATACTACTTCCTCGACAGCGCCGAAGGCGCCTGGAACACCGGCCGCGACGAGAAGCCCAACCTCGGCTACAAGCTCCGCTACCGCGAGGGCCATTTCCCCTGCCCGCCGTCCGACGCCCTCAACGATTTGCGCTCGGAAATGATGCTGGCGATGATCGAGTGCGGCCTCAAGATCGAGGCCCACCACCACGAGGTCGCGTCCGGCGGCCAGGGCGAGATCGACATGCGCTACGCGCCGCTGGTCGAGATGGCCGACAACGTGTTGAAATATAAATACGTCGTCAAGAACGTGGCCCGCCGCCACGGCAAGACGGCCACGTTCATGCCCAAGCCGATCTTCCTCGACAACGGCTCCGGGATGCACGTCCACACGTCGCTGTGGAAGGAGGGCAAGAACCTGTTCGCCGGCTCCGGCTACGCCGGCCTGACGGAAACGGCCCTGTACGCCGTCGGCGGCCTGCTCAAACACGCCCCGGCCCTGTGCGCCTTCACCAACCCGACCACCAACAGCTACAAGCGACTGGTCCCCGGCTACGAGGCGCCGATCAACCTCGCCTACAGCCGCCGCAACCGCTCCGCCGCGGTCCGCATCCCCGTCTATTCGCCCAGCCACAAGGCCAAGCGCCTGGAGTTCCGCCTGCCCGACGGCTCCAGCAACCCCTACCTCGCCTTCGCCGCCATCCTCATGGCCATGCTCGACGGCGTCAAGAACAAGACGCGGCCCGGCGAGCCGCTCGACAAGGACATCTACGATCTGGAACCGGAAGAATTGTCGAAGGTGCCCAAGACGCCGAGGTCGCTGGAAGAGGCGCTGTCCTGTCTGGACAAGGACCAGGAGTTTTTGCTCCAGGGCGACGTCTTCACCGAGGACGTCATCAGCACCTGGACCTGGTACAAGCGCGAGAAGGAAGTCGAGGCGATCCGGCTGCGGCCGCACCCCTATGAATTTGCCATGTACTACGACATCTGATTCACGGCCCGGTTTGCCGCGACGCGCGGCGGAGCGCTGGACCGAGCGCTCCGCCGCGCGTCGCGGTGAACCGGCAACAGGATTATTCCGTCGATCCTTTCGGACTGACGTCGGCCGCCCCGGCGGGACGCACCAGCGCCTGCAGCCGGCCCACGTCGGCGCCGCAGTCGTTCGCGGCCGTCGGCTGCCGGAACTGGAGCGGCGCGACCCCGGTGAACGAGCCGGAGTCGGGCGGCGGGTTGGCGCCGGCGAATTTGAAGGGCTTTTGCAGCCTGCCCGTGCTATTGTCCCACGCCGACTCCCATTTGTCCGGATTCACCGCCATCATCTGCGGCATCGCGTCGCCGGGCGGCGACTGGTCGAGCATGGCGGCGTAGTTGCCGTAAACGGTGGGGACGTCGCCCGGCGTCCAGAGCACCAGCTTTTTCACCGCGTTGTCGTCGGCGTCGGAATTGTCCAGGTGGATCATGGGCTGCGGGTCGCGGGCCGCCGCCACGAACAGGCAATGGCTCGGCGCGCAGCTGACGGCCGTCAGGCTCCGTAAGTCCTTGCCGGGGCGCAGGTGGATCAGGTTGCCGGCCAGGTACGACGTCACCCGGTCGAGCGTCAGCGTCATTGGGCCGGTCGGGGCCGCCGGGGCGTCCGCGGCGACCTCGACGTTCAGGAGCGAGCCTTTCAGCGCCGCCAGCGTGTTGACCGCCTTGAAGTCGAGCGGCCGGCTCGTCTGGCAGGCGACCAGGTCGCCGTCGCCGCGCACGAAACAGCCGTCCAGGGTCAGCTGCGGCGCCGCGCCCGTCGGGCCGGCCGACGGCATCATGGCCTTGCCGGGGTCGGACAGCGCCGCCACGGCCAGCCGCGTCTGCGGCCGATTATGGCCGTCCAGGGTGATGAGGCAGTCGGTCAGGACGCAGCGGCCGTGGCCGGCCAGGTCGATCAACGTCTGGCGGCTGAATTTGTCGTTGGGTTCGAGGGAGAACTCCAACCCCTCCAACTTCAGGGCGCCGTCGCTGACCCGGAACAGGGCCGGCTCGGCGTCGTTGTCGGCGCCGCCGACCAGCCGCAACACGGGCCGGCGGCCGGCCTCCGGGCCGATGGTCACGTCCTGGAGGTTCTGCTTGTCGAGCCGGATCGGCGTCACCGGCAGCAACCCGTCGAAACGGAGAATGATTTCGTCGCCCAGCTTGGACGCCGCCAGCGCCTCCTCCAGCGTGGCGTAAATGTGTTTGGCCAAATCGCCGCTGCTCGACGGATCGACGAAACGCCGCCGGGTCAGGTTCAATTCCGCCTGCCGGTCGGCCTCCGCCAGGTGGTCGCCGTAGTGGACGCCGCCCAGCCACTGAACGCCCACGGGGACGGAAGGCCTGCCGCCCGCCGCCCGGAGGTCGGGCCGCGTTTCGTTCACCTGGAAGGCGGGGGCGAAATGGTCGTCCGCCAGGCTTTCCCGGAAGTCGTATTCGCGGAACGGCTGCAACGGGTCGCCGCTCTTCCAAGGGGAGCCGACCAAAAGGGAGGTCTTGGCGGCCGTCGGAACCCGGGCGAGGTAGTCGGCCCAGCCGGACGGGCCGGGGTCGGCGCCGACGACCCAGTAGGCGTCCAGGCCGGAGTAGCGGCTGTCGTCGTCCTGGCAGCGGACGCCGACCGCGTCGGCCTGGCGAATGAGGACCGCACCGTCGGCCGGAGAATCGGCGGGACCGTCGGGGCGGGAAAAGAGACAGGCGTGGAATTTCAAATCGGCCGCGCCGGCGGGCGCCACGTCGAACACGGCGGACGGGGCCGTCGCCAGCACCGAACAGTGGTCGAGCGTCAGCGCCGGGTCGGCGTCCTTGCCGCCCTGGAGGCGGAAGTCCGCGGCGTGAGGGCCGAAGGCGCAATCGGACGCGGTGATCCGGACGGGGCCGTCGTGCGCCACGGCGTCGCCGCCGGCGAATTGATCGTTTTCCAGCGCGTCTCCTTCCATTTTCTGGAAGCTCAGGAAGCGGCAGGCCGTCAGCTTCAACTCCGTCGCGGCGCCGCCCGTCGCCGCCGCTTCGAGGGACACCAGCCGCTTGTCGCCGCCGCCCGGTTGGGCCTGAATAAACTCGCAATTATCCACCGTGAACGCCGCCTCCGGGCCGTGTCCGCCGCGCAAGCGCAGGCCGATCATGTGGACGTCGGAGGTGCGGCCGTCCACGAGGACGCGCACCCCCCGGACGACGACGTTGGGGCTGTCGATGGTCAAGGCCGCCCAGGCCTCCGCCCCCTGCGGCCGGGCGTCGCTGGCGAAGCGGATCGTCGGCCGCGAGCCGGACGACTTCGCCTCAATGGTCACGCGGGGGCCGGACAGGGCCAGGCCGATCTCCTGCCCGTCGCGCATCGACAGGTCGATGTCGTGGCTCAGGAGAATGTCCTTCGGGGCGTCGGGGTGGCTTTTCAGCCATTCGCCGAGAGGTAAAGTGTCTTTCTCGTCGTCATATCTGGCGGCGGCCACGACCGGGGTCGGGTCCACCGCGCCTTTGTCTTTCGCGGCCGGCGGCTTGTCCCGGACCACCGCCGTCGGCGGAGTGGGGCCGGGATTCGGGTTTCCGGGCGGGACGGCGTCCGTCTGCTTGTCGGGCCGAATCGGGTCCGCGAACGGCGCGGCCGCGGGCGTGCGGTTGAACAACTCCAGCAGCACGACCAGAACGACCACTAGCACGGCCGCCATGCCCGCCAGCAGCAACGGCCGGCCGCCCGGCGGCGGCGGCAGGGCGGCCTCGACGCTCAAAACGCCCTCGGGCACGTTCGGCGCCGCCGAACCGAGCTTGCGCGCCGCCAGCAGCAGGTGATGGACCAACTGTTCCGGCTGCTGGTAGCGGTCTTGCGGCCTCTTGGCCATCATGCGGTCGAGAATGACGGCCGCGTCGTCCGGCAGGCCGGGAACCAGTTGTCGCGGGTCTCGCGGTTTGACCTGCTGGTGGTGGCGCAGTTTCTGGGCGGCGGTGCCTTCCGGGACGGGCGGGTGGCCGGTGAGCATGTGATACAGCGTGCAGCCGAGCGAATAGATGTCGCTGCGCACGTCGGCCTCGCGCGGCTCCAAAGCCTGCTCCGGCGACATGTAGTCGAAGGTGCCGAGCGTGACGCCCGACTGGGTGAGTCCCAGGTCGTCCTGGCGTTCGAGGCTGCGGGCCAGGCCCATGTCTACGAGCTTGGCGCGGCCGGTGGGCGTGATGATGATGTTGGACGGCTTGATGTCGCGGTGAACGACGCCGCGTTGGGCGGCGTGGGCCAGGCCGGCGGCCACCTGGAGGATGTAGTGCAGCGCCTCGGCGACGGGCAATCGGCCGCGCCGCTCCAGGATGGTGCGCAGGTTGTCGCCCTCGACGAACTCGAAGGCGATGAAATGCAGCCGTTGGTCTTCGCCGCAAAAAAAGACGCGGGCGATGTTCTCGTGGTCGAGGCGGGCGGCGCTGCGGGCCTCCTGATGGAAGCGGCGGACGTTTTCCGGATCGACGGCCATGTCCGGCGGCAAGATCTTGAGGGCCACCAGGCGGTCGAGTTGGGTGTCGCGGGCGCGGATGACGGCGGCCATGCCGCCGACGCCGATCGGTTCGATCAGCTCGAAATGGGCCAGCCGCCGGCCGCGCAGTCCGCCGGAGGGTTCCTCCTGGAGGGGGCGCCGCTTGTCCGGGAAATAATCGTCGGCGTGTCGTCGGTGGGTTCGGCGTTTCCGTTGAGGGCGACGAGGGCGTCGGCCGCCGGGGCGGTGGTGGGATCGTCGGCTTGTGGCGTACCGCCGGGCGGGGCGGTGTGCTGCGAATCGGACATGACATCCGCGCGGGTGGTCCCCGCTCGCCCCCTGAGTACGTTTGGCGCCCCGCCTCCGCCATCCCTGCATCCGCGTTGATGAGGGCACCTTCGGCGCCGTTTCCCGTCAAGATGTGAAGACAGGGAAAGGCGCGCAAACCGCGATGCGATTCTAAGACTATACCTTGCCGACGGCCCGGCTGTCAATTCGACAGCCGATTTCATCCCTCTATGGGGCGCACGACATGGTTTGCAGCTGGCGGGGACGGGTCGTACATTGGCTGGGGCAAATCCGTTCCGTCTTTTGACCCAAGTTCCGAAAGGAGCCAGGGATGGCGCGAGCCAAGAAGCGCACTCCGAAGGTAGAAGAAGTGCGGCCTTACGTCGAGGGCGTCGCCAAAAACCTCGTGGAGAAGCTGTACGGCCCCCATGGCCCGGCCTGGGGGACCAAACTCACGGAGATCGAAGACGTCCTGCTTGAAATCCGCGAGGTGCTCACCGAGAAGATGCTCGACCTCACCCTCGCCCGGCAGGCCGCCGCCAGCGAGCGGCCTCAGTCGTACCAAACCTGCCCGGGGTGCCACGCCCCCCTGGCTT
Source organism: uncultured Planctomycetaceae bacterium (assembly GCA_963813925.1). GTDB lineage: Bacteria > Planctomycetota > Planctomycetia > Gemmatales > Gemmataceae > UBA4732. Next base: position 463,216 of record CAWFBG010000009.1, on the reverse strand, counting down.
GTCCGGACGCCAGCCCCCGCCTCCTCCAGACGCGGGCCGGCGAAGCCGCCTGGCCCGAACCGGAAGGCTACTGCGACCGCTGTCGGCGGGCTTTTTTTCCCTCAGTCCAAGAGCCTGGGGATTGATCAGGGCGAAACCAGTCCAGCGCTCTTGGCGAAGATCACCTATGCCGGGACGGCGAGCCGCTCCTTTGCCGAGGGAAGCACGCTGCTGGACAAGCTGGCCGACCTGCCGGTGCCGGAGAAACAGGTCGAGCGGGTAACCCGACGCATCGGCGCGGAACGCGTCGCCGAGCGCGACGCCGCGGTGGCGGCGTTCGCGGCCTTGCCGTTGGTCGAGAAATTTGCCGTCCCTGCCGGCGTGACGCCGCCGCCCTTGGCCGTGGTGATGGCGGACGGCGGCCGCCTCCAAATCCGCGAGGGGCCGGTCCTCAGCATGGCCCCAGCCGAGCCGCCCCCCGCCCCGGGGTCTGCGGTCGGAGCGGCGGCCGGCGCGGCCGAGGCGTGGGAGGAGGAAGCCGCCGCGGTTGCCAAGACCGGCCACTGGCGGGAAGACAAGGTCGGGCTGCTGCTGCCCGTGAACAGCGACGTGGCGGCTGCCGATCCCTGTCCCGAGATTCCCACGTCGTTCCTCGACGTGGTACGCATCCCGAAGTTGGTGCGCGAACTGCACAAGCACGTCAGGCAAGGGGAGGACGCCGTAACCGACGCTGCGGAGCCGGAAGCGGCGGCGGAGGCATGGGAGGCGGAGGCGATGTACCAGCCCCCGGTCGTGCAGCAACGGCAGGTGGTCGCCTCACGCCAGACCTGGCCGATGTTCGCGCTGTTGCTGGCGCAGGCGGCGTGGGCGTTGGGATTCCAGGGGGCCGCGCGGAAGGCCTTTGTGGGCGACGGCTCGGCGAACAACTGGAAGCTGCAGCGTCGCTTCTTTGGGTCCTTCGTGCCGATCCTGGACTTCATCCATGCACTGTCCTACGTGTTCGCGGCGGCGATGGCCGGGCGACGCTTCGCGGCGGGCTGGGCGGTGTATCGGCAGTGGATCCGCTGGGTGTGGCAGGGCCAGGTGGCCGAGGTCATCGCCGCCTTGGAGGCGCGTCAGGGCGAGTTGGGCCTGCCACGGGAGGATGAGCCGGAAACGAGCCCGCGACGCGTGGTGGAAAAGACGTTGACCTACCTGCGCAACCACCAAGACAAGATGCGCTATGACGAGTACCGGCGGCAGGGGCTGCCCATCACAAGCAGCCACGTCGAGTCGGTGGTGAAGCAGATCAATCAGCGGGTCAAGGGGACGGAGAAGTTCTGGTCGGAGCACGGCAGCGAAGCAGTGCTGCAACTGTGCGCGGATTACCTGAGCGACGGCCAACCGCTGGAAGCCTTCTGGGAACGCCGCCAGGCGGCGGCGACCGGCCAACGCCGCTACCGCCGCGTGGGGTAGCTACAGACCGTGTCGTGCGCCCTCCCTCTATAGACAGGGAGCGAACCAGAATGCGGATGCGGTCGCATTCGGTGGCGCCAGTCCGGTTCGTAGCATGATCGTCACCTCGCCCCCGCCGCCGACGGGTCCAGCCCGATCAGCGCCAGCGCCTGCCGCAGAAACGCCTCGCCCAGCCGTTTCGCCAATTCGTCCACCTCCCGACAGGTCGCCCGCCACGCCTCGGCCGTCGCGCCCGGCGGGCAGGACGGCGAACAGGCCTCCAGATACATCTTGGCCTTCGGCTCCGTGCCGCTCGGCCGCAGCACCACCCGCGCCCGCTCGCCGAAATGAAACACCAGCACGTTGCGCGAGGCGGCGTCGGTCGCGCCCTTGATCGGCCCGAAGCGGCCCTCCTCGTTGCGATGGTCCTCGAAATGCGTCACCGGCAAGCCGCCGACCTCTTTCGGGGGCGCCGCACGCAGACGGTCGAGCATCAGCGCCATCTGATGCTTGCCCCGGACGCCGGACATGAACACCGGGACGCCGGCGTTGTGGTAGTAGCCGAACTCGCGGGCCAGCCGTTCGATGTAGTCCAGCACCGTCTGGCCGCGCCGCCTCTGGTCCAGCGCCAACTCCGCCAGCAGGACGGCGGCGCCGGCGGCGTCCTTGTCGCGGATTTGCGGCGTCGTCAGGACGCCGTGGCTCTCCTCGACGCCGATCACGAAGTCGTCCGGCGAACCTCGCACGTCGTCATACGCGCCGTCCCGCTCCAGCTGCCATAAAACATCGGCGATGTACTTAAATCCCACCAGCAGGTCGTCGATGACCTGGGCGCCGAAGCGGCGGGCGATGCGCGTGACCTGGCCGGTCGTGACCTCCGTACATACCACGATCGGCGACGGAGGCAGCCGGCCTTGCTGGGACAGCTTGCTCAGTTTGAAGTGCGTCAGAAGGGCCGCGATCTCGTTGCCGGTGACGAAGCGCCAGCCGCCGGCGTGGTCGGGGGTCATCGCCCCCAGGCGGTCGGCGTCGGGGTCGGTGGACAATACGAGATCCGCTTTATGTTGAGCGGCCAGGGCGGCGGCCCGGTCCATCGACTCGGGGACTTCGGGGTTCGGCGTTTTGGTCACGTTGGGGAACTGGCCGTCCGGCGTCATCTGCTCCGCCACCGGCAGGACGCGGAAGCCCTGGCCGAGGAGCGCTTCCATCGCGGTCATGGCGCCGACGCCGTGCAGTGGCGTGAAGACGATCTGGAAGTCCTCGTTGCGGGGCGGCGGCGTGAGGCCCTGTTTGCGGCAGAGGTCGATGTAGGCCCGGTGCGGCGCCTCGTCGAGGAAGTGGACGCGGCCCGAACGCACCGCCTCGGCCCACGGCAGCGCCTTGATGTGCGTCACCTGATCGACGAGGTCGGCCATGATCTGATCGTCCGGTGGCACCGGCTGACCGCCGCGCTCGTCGTAGAACTTGCCGCCGTTGTCGTCGGGCGGGTTGTGCGACGCGGAGACGTTCAGGCCGCCGTGGGCCTTGAGGAAGCGGATTGTGAAAGATAGTTCCGGAGTGGCAAGGTAGTGATTGCTTTCGGGCGGCAGGACGTGGGCGTGGACGCCGTTGGCGGCGTAGACGCCGGCCGCGTGGCGGGCCAGGTCCTTCGACGACAGGTGCAGGACCGGGTTCAAAAGGTCCGGGTTGTACTGCTTGCGCCGGTCCTCGAACCGGCGCACGTCGTAGGCGAGGACGACGTACACGTCGCGGGTCTCGGGGAACCGCTCCTTGAGGTATTCGCAATGGCCTTGAACCGAGGCGGCCAGCGTCCAGAGGTTCATGCGGTTGGGGCCGACGCCGACGGCCCCGCGACGGCCGCCGGTGCCGAACGGCAGGACCTGGTAAAAGCGGTCGAGCAGGCCGGCCCATTGCCCCTCGCGGACCAGCCACTCTAGCTGGGGCCTGTAGGCCGCGAAGTCCGGCTCGGCGAGCCACCGGCCCAAATACCGCAGCGCCTCCTCCTTGAGGGCGGCGTCGGCCTCGACCCCCCGGAACCCTTGCCGTGCGTGACTGAGCGGGTCCATGCGGAGAAATCCTGTCCGTTAAATCGTGGTATCGGAGGCGGCCGCCCGGAAGGGTACTCTAGCAGGGCCGGCGCGGCGGGGCAACGCGCCGGCTCCATTCTTGTACGCATTCCGACCGCGCCGGTTTATACTGCCCTGGTCGCGCCGACCGACGGGCGGCGGCGCGGTTCGTGGGAATGAACCTCAAGGGAGTCGCAACGTGGCCTTTCGCGAAGTGTCGAACCAGTCCTGGGGCGGCCGTCTCGTCTCCTCCATCGGCGGCGCGCTGCTCGGCGTCCTGCTGTTCCTCGCGTCGTTCCCCCTCCTGTTCTGGAACGAGGGGCGGGCCGTTCAAACCGAAAAGAGCCTGGAAGAAGGCACCAAAAGCGTGGTTTCGGTCGAGGCCGACAAGGTGGACTCCGCCAACGAGGGCAAGCTGGTCCACATCACGGCCAAGGCGGCCACCGACGACACGCCGACCGACCCGGACTTCGGCGTCACGGCGCCCAGGGACATCCGCCTGCTCCGCACGGTCGAGATGTATCAGAACAAGGAGGAAGCGCACACCGAGACGAAAAAGAACCTGGGCGGCAGTGAAACGACCACGACCACCTACACTTATACGCCCGGATGGTACAAAGACTTGCAGAATTCCAGCAACTTCCACGAGCCGGGTCACCAGAACCCGTCCGCGATGCCGTTCAGGAGCGATGCGTGGCAGGCGAAAAAGGTGACGGCCGGGGCCTTCGTGCTGCCGGCGGATCTTGTCAATCAAATCAAGGACGCCAAGGACCTTCCGGTCGCCGGCCCGGCGGACGCGGGCGCCCCGAAGACGTCGGCCAAGGACAAGGAAGCCCCGAAGGGGCCGGCGGACGCCCAAAAGGACGGCCCGGCGGCCGCCGTGGCCAAAACGGCCGTCCCGGTGAAAGAGGGTTACCAGGTCTTCCAGGGGCATTTTTATAAGGGCGAAGACCCGTCGGGCCCTGCGATCGGCGACGTGCGTGTGTCGTATCAGGTGGTCGAGCCGACGGAGGTGAGCGTCATCGCCAAGCAGACCGGCTCGTCGTTCACGCCGTACCAGGCCCACGCCGGCGACCAGATCGCCATGCTCGTGACCGGCGCCCACGACGCCGCTTCCATGTTCCAGCAGGCCGAGGAAAGCAACAAGATGCTGACCTGGATCTTGCGCGTGGTGGGCTTCGCCCTGATGGCGTTCGGCCTGTTCCTGGTGATGAGTCCGCTGTCGGTGCTGGGCGACGTGGTGCCGTTCATCGGCAACATGGTCGGGGCGCTGCTGGCCTTCGTCGCCGGCCTGATCGCGCTGGCCTTTTCGCTCATCACCATTTCGATCGCCTGGCTGTTCTACCGGCCGTTGATCGGCGTCCCGCTGCTGGCGGCGGGGGTCGCGGCGCTGGTGCTGGTGTTCATGCTCGCCCGCAAGAAAAAGGCCCCGACGGTGGAGGCGGCGTGAGACGGGAGATCGACCGCGGTACGAAAAAGCCGCCGGCGCCCATCGGGCCGCCGGCGGCTTTTTCGTACCGCCGGGGCCGACGGGTTTAGGGGCGCCGCAGCGTCGTCCATCCGGACTGAATCAACAACACCGCCCCGATCACGATCAGGCCGACGTGCAGGTAGAGGACAAAGGGGCGTCCGTTCATCCGTTGATTGATCGCGCGGCCGAGGAAGATCGCCGCCACGGCGCCCGGCAGCGACAGGAGGTAGAAGTGGAACAGGGCCGGGACGCACAGGCCTGCCAGCCAGTAGCCGGCCATGCCCGCCAGGCTGGCCGGCAGGAAGTAGCCCTGCAAGGTGGCGCGGAAATGTTCCGGCGACCAGCGGCGCAGGGCGCCGTAAATCACCAGCGGCGGCCCGTTCATGCCGTAGGCGCCGCCCATCACCCCGGAGACGAAGCCGAACATCCAGGCGCGGCGGTCGTCCCGCAATTCCGGCCCCTGCCGGCGCGCCAGGCAGTAGGCCGAGAAGGCGATAATGGCGATGGCGAGAAGGGCTTTGACGGCGGACTCGGGCGCCGCCGTCAACAGCAGGAGGCCCAGGGGGATGCCGAGGAAAGAGGAGAGGACCAGCCGCCAGGCGCCGCCGACGTGGACCTTTCGCCAGTCCTGGGCCACGACGACGGCGGCGATGGTGATGGAAAAGAGGACGGCCAACGGGGCGGCCGTTTCCACGGGCAGCAGCAGGGCCAGCAGCGGCACGGCCACCAGCGCCTCGCCGAAGCCGAACGCCGAGCGGATCAGCGTGGCCAGAAAGACGACGGCCGCCACCAGAAGCATCGTCCCGCCCGCCATCCCCGGTATTGTCCTTTTTTGGGGTCTTTGTGTCGCCGAACGGCGCGGGGGCCGCAGGGCGCATCCCCCGTCTTAAACACCCGCCGAAATCCCTCACTTCGCCCACAATTTCCGGTCCAAACTCCGGTAATTGATGGCCTCGACGAGGTGCCCCTGCTGGATCGTCTCGCTCCCCTCCAGGTCAGCGACCGTCCGGGCCACGCGCAGGATGCGGTCGTGCGCCCGCGCCGACAGTCCCAGGTCCTCCATCGCCTGCTTCAAAAGCGCCCGCCCCGCCTCGTCCAGGGCGCAGTGCCGCCGCAGTTGCCGCGTCGTCATGCGGCTGTTCATGCCGTGGCCGTCGGGGCCGAACCGGCCGCGCTGCACCGCACGAGCCTTGCCCACCTGCTCGCGCATAGCCGTGCTCGACGTGCCGTCGGCGTTGGCCGACAGCTCCTGGAACGGCACCGCCGGCACCTCGATGTGCATGTCGATGCGGTCCAGCAATGGCCCGCTGATGCGGCCCATGTAACGCTCGATCTGGATCGGCGTGCATTTGCAGGCGCGCTTGGCGTCGCCAAGGTATCCGCACGGGCACGGGTTCATGGCGGCCACCAGCACGAACCGGGCCGGGAAGGTGGTCGAATGCAGCGCCCGCGAGATGGTGACGACGCCCTGCTCCAGCGGCTGGCGCAGCACCTCCAAACTTCGTCGATTAAACTCCGGCAACTCGTCTAAAAAGAGGACGCCGTGGTGGGCCATGCTGATCTCGCCCGGCGACGGCGTGCTGCCGCCGCCGACCATGCCGGCGTCGCTGATGGTGTGGTGCGGCGTGCGGAACGGCCGGCGCTTCATCAGCGGCTCGTCGGCCGTCAGCCGGCCCATCGCCGAGTAGATGCGCGTCGTTTCTAAACTTTCGGCCGGCGTCAACGGCGGCAGGATCGTCGGCAGTCGCTGCGCCAGCATCGACTTGCCGGTCCCCGGCGAACCGATCATGAGTACGTTATGGCCGCCGGCCGCCGCGACCACCAACGCCCGCTTGGCGAACTCCTGGCCGCGCACGTCGGTGAAGTCCTCGGCGTAACTGTTCAGCTGCGAGAACAGCTCCTCGACGCCGGCCACGACCGGCTCGGCCGCCAGCTGGCCGGACAGGACGCCGACCGCCTCGGCGAGGCTGTTAATGCCGTAGACGGCGACGGCCTTGACGACGGCGGCCTCGCGGGCGCTGGCGGCCGGCACGAGCAGCCGCGGGATGCCGCGCTCGGCGGCGGCCATCGCCATCGAAAGGGCGCCCTTGACCGGCCGGACGCTGCCGTCCAGGGCCAGTTCGCCGACCACGGCCCAGTCGCGCAGCTGTTCTGGCAACAGCTGGCCGGTGGCCGTCAGCAGGCCCAGGGCGATGGGCAGGTCGAAGCCGCCGGCGTCTTTACGGAGGTCGGCGGGGGCCAAATTGATGACGGTGCGGCCGGGGTGGCGGGCGTAGCCGAGGTTGACCAGGGCGCGTTCGATGCGGTGGACGCTCTCCTTGACCGCCGTCTCGGGCAGGCCGACCAGGATGGTCTTGGGCAGCCCCGCGGAGACGTCCACCTCCGCCTCGACGGGGGCGGCGTCGATGCCGACGAGCGCGAACGTGTTCAGCTTGGCCAGCATGGGGGACCGCTTTCGGCAGTCGAAGGAATGGGACGCGACGCCCGGAAAGCCGACCCGAGCATCCTAACCCGACGCACCCGCCCGCTCAAGGGGCCAGTCACCGGAGGCTGTTGCGTTGTAGATTTGCTTCACAACCGCGGGCCGGGGGCTGCGCATGGCGCGCACCGTCTCCCGCGAGGGCGTCGGCGGTTTCAAATTGTCCCATCGTTATTTGATTATCCGTTGGCGGCCGCCGGCGCCGCAGCCGGCGCCGGCGGTTCTTTCATCAGCTCGCGCAGGGCCTTCGCGATCGGCGACAGCCGCATCGTTCCGTAGCTGCCTTCAAAACGCTCCGTCTGAGCCAGCACCGTCGCCAAGCCCAGATGCACCACCAAGACCGCTCCCACTTGGGAGTGAAAACGCCGCGACCCGTACACCTGGCCGTCGTCGATCCCCCAAAAAATCTTCAGCCGGCCGTTGACTCGTTCCACCGACGTGCGGCCCTTGTAGTACCGTTCAAACTTCTTGGTGGCGCGCGGGATCGACGGGAAGCGACGCAGGTCGATCTCCTGCTTGACGCGCACGGTCAGGCCGTACTTGCGCTCGCCGTTGCAGACGGCGTCGCTGGGGCATTCCCAGTCGCCGTGCCGGGCCGGACAGCGATATTTCAGCGTACCACGCTCCGCTTCGTGGCCGATGTAGGCCATGGCGTGACGCACCGGCGTCGGGCTGACCCGGTCGTAGCAGAACAACGTACCGGCCTGATCGTAGACCACGTTGAGCGGCGTGCGGCCGCCCAGGACCTTCTCGGGTTCTTCGAGCTTAAAACTCCGGTTTTGAATCGGCGGCCGCACCTGTTCGTCGTGCGGCAGTTCGTGGACGGCGCCGTCGTCGGCCGCTTTGTCGTACGCCATGGTCTCGATGCGATCCTCGGGCAGGTTCTTTTTCGCCTGCCGCAGCAGGTCGCCGATCATTTCGTTGTCGCCTGCCTTGGTGTCGGTGATGCGGTAGGACAGCACCACCTCGTGCTTGACGTCCACCAACAGATGCAATTTGTAGCCGAACCACTCGACGACCTTGGCGACCGTGCCGTCGTCGTCCTTGTATTCCTTGCGTCCGCCGGTGGGTTGCGGCAGCCCTTGCCGTTGTTCCGCCTCGCGCAGCGCGACGCTGTCGGCGGCTCGACCCGACAATCCGGTCGAATCGCCGGCCGTGTCCTTGCCCAGGTCGCCGACCACCCGGCCGAGCCTCCCGACGAGCACGTCGAAAACGTCGCGCAAGCGGCTGAGGTGGGGCTCTTCGCCCAGGGTGACGAGGAAGCGCGACAGGTTGCAGGGCTTGGGGACCTGGGCCTCGGACTCGACGCCGATGAGCAAACGCAAGGCGGGATTGCGTTGCAACTCTTGCAGGCAGGCGTCGAGGGAGTGATGGCGGAGCACGATAGCCAGCAGCAGGGTTCCCCAGAGGACGACGATGGGGTAGTCGTCGCGGCCCTTGCCGCGAGCGCGTTGCAGGGAGTCGATCAAGGGGGCGTCGGGAATGGCTTCGAGGAAGGTGCGAACGGTTTGCAGGGAGGGGGAATCTTCGAGGGCGTCCCAGGCGAACAGCGGTTTGGCGACGGCGATTTTCATGGGGGTCTCCTGCGGGGTGGGTAGGGAGGAAGGGGGCGGCGCTATTGCTACGCAATAAATCCCCGTCTTGTTCCAGGAGTGGTCGAAAAATCGCAATAAAAGGGCGAAGTAGCGGCAATCAGAGGGTATTTTGCGAGGACCGTGGGGGAAGGGCCTTTTTCCACCCTGAATTGGGTCGGCAGAACAGGGCTATCGTGAACATCGCAACGACCTCCAGTCACCGCCCTTTCGGTTGGAGGGCGCCGCCCGCCCCGTTACAATGGCAGGGAAGTACGGAGGAAGCGGCGATGGCGTTATTCTCGGGATTCCGCCCGCTGAGCATGGAGCAGGTGCTCAAAGCGGTCGAGCGGCTGTCGCCGGCCGAGCGGCGCGAGTTCCGGTGCCCCACTTCTTGCCGGGCCGCAGGTGTTCGTTCCGCCACCGGATCAGTCCCTTCACCTTCGAGTCGAGTTGCGCCGACGCCTGACCCGCCCACTCCTTCATGCGCTTCAGCAGGGCCAGTTCCTCGGCGGACGGCTCGCTGAACAACCGGCTGGCGGTGTCCACGGCGTCGGTGGTCGCCTCGTCGTACTCGTCGTCGTGGGCGTAATCCTCCTCGATCCGGTCGAGTTCCCGTTGGAGGATGCCGAGCGAAGGGCGGCTCTCACCCCGGGAACGCTTCGCCGTGCGCAGCGACGCCGGAGCGGAACGGGGCCTGGATGTTCCTCACGTCGGCGGTGGAGGCGGCGCCCCAGCGCACGGCGTCGAGGAAGGCGTCGAACTGGTCGGGCGGGTCGAAGCCGGTCGGTTCGGGTAGGGCGACCTTCTCGATGACCTTGGCCCCCGGCTCAATCTCCCAAATGACCTGGAGTTCTTCGCCCAGGCCGTCGTCCTCGACCGAGGCCAGGGTGAGCAGGTGTTGCGGGCCGGAGAAGGTTGGCTTGAGGGCGGCGGCCGGCAGCGTGCTGGGCCGCACGTCGTTCACCATCCAATGCCGGGAGCGGACGCTGACCAGTTGGCCTTGTTCGGGCGGGCCGGCGACGGTGACTCTGGGGGCGAGGTGCTTCCGGGCCTTCATCTGCGCCCGGAAGACCCGCTTGAAGGGGCGGTTGCTATACCGTTCGCTGTGTTCGTCGTTGAGGACCGGGCGGCCCCCGCTGTGGAAAATCCGCATGATCTCGCCGCTGGCGAGATGCCGGATGATGTTGCCGGCGGTCTTGCGGAGCTTTGTTGAAGGACAGCCGGCGGAAGTCCCCGTGGTCCTTCTTGATGCGGGTTAGCAGCTTGGTGAAGGTGTTTGCGATCCTGGAGTTCGGGTTGCCACAGCCGCAACGGAGTAGATGACGGATGTGTGGAAAAAAAGAGGTTCATCCGGGGGAAGCGTACTTCGTGGTTGAAAAGGCGTGGACATGCTGTTCCCATCTGAGGTTTGGGAAACCATCTTCAGAAGGGAGCCGTCAGCATGTCCACCAGCCTACTCTACCACGCCTTCGGCATCCGAGGCTACGACTACGTCAAAACCGATTACCGAGAGGGACGTGTGGTCTTCACCATCCATCGACGGCCCCACACCTACCGCTGTCCCCTCTGCGGTTCGCGGCGGGTCGCGCCCCGGGGATGCCAGGAGCGGACCTTTCGGGCTGTGCCCATTGGCGGCAAGCCGGTCTATGTGATGCTGGCCATTCCGCGGGTGGAGTGCCCGACCTGCCAGGTGATCCGCCAGGCGCCGCTGGACTTCGCCGACCCCCGACGCAGCTACACCCGGGCCTTTGAGCGTTATGCCCTGGAGTTGAGCCGGATGATGACCATCCAGGACGTGGCCCGGCATCTACAGGTCAGTTGGGATGTCATCAAGGACATCCAGAAGCGCGACCTGCAACGACGTTACCGGAAGCCCAAGCTGAACAAGCTCAAGCAGATCGCCATCGACGAAATAGCGGTCGGCCACGGTCACCGCTACCTGACGGTGGTCCTCAACCTGGAGACGGGGGCGGTAGTTTTCGTGGGCGAGGGTAAGGGGGCCGACGCTCTGGAGCCGTTCTGGAAGCGGCTGAAGGCGGCGCGGGCCCGGGTCGAAGCGGTGGCCACGGACATGTCGCCGGCCTACATCCAGGCCGTACGGGACAACCTGAGCGACGCGGTCCACGTGTTCGACCACTTCCACGTCATCAAGCCGTTCAACGAGAAGTTGAGCGACTTCCGGCGGGAGCTGCACCGGGAGGCCACGGACCAAATGCACAAGGAAGTGCTCAAGGGGACGCGCTGGCTTTTGCTCAAGAACCCGGAGAACCTGGATCCCAAGAAAAAGGAGCGGGAGCGACTGGAGGAGGCGTTGCGCATGAACCAGCCCTTGGCCACGGTGTACTACCTGAAAGAGGACCTGCGGCAGATCTGGGGGCAGCCGGACAAGGCGACGGCGGCGCGGGTGTTGGAGGACTGGATCCGCCGAGCGGAGGCGTCGTGCATCAAGGTGTTGCAGAGATTCGCGGCGACGCTGGCGATGCACCGCACGGGCATCCTGGCCTACTACGACTGCCGGATCTCCACGGGACCTCTGGAAGGGACGAACAACAAGATCAAGACGATGCAGCGACAGGCCTACGGCTTCCGCGACAAGGAGTTCTTCAAACTCAAGATTTATGCGATCCACGAAACCAAGTACGCTTTAGTCGGATGAACCAAAAAAGAGCTTCGGGAAATCCCGAAGCTCTTGAAGAATACCCCCAAGGGGACTCGAACCCCTGTCTTAGCCGTGAGAGGGCTATGTCCTAGGCCACTAGACGATGGGGGCAAGTAACCGCAGTCGTTGACTTTACGTCGATTCCTTCCGTCCGGAACGCCAACCGTTCCACCCGATCCCACACCTGTTGCATTCAGGGGTAGAAATGGCCGGGGCGTCTTCACCGTCCCGGCCGTGAACATGGCGACTCCGCGTTGAGGAGCCGCCGCCAATTGCCAACAAGATTCTACCGCGCCCGCCGCAAGCGACAAGCCCACAAAGCCGAGCAAGCCCTATCCCGACTTCCCCCTGTTCCAGCACGCGGCCGGCGTCTGGGCCAAGGAGGTCCGCGGCAAGAGGCAATACTTCGGCCCTTGGGACAACTTCGAGGAGGCCGCCATGTCGCACTTGATCTACGCCGTCGCCGGGCGCGCGTGGTTTCTAAGAGCCACTAACACAATGGCGAGCGGCCGGCGTAAGCCGGCTGGTTTGGCCTTCAACAGCCGGCTTACGCCGGCCGCTCGCCCATAAAGCTAGTGCCTCTAATGCTTCACCCCGAGGGCGTCCTCCGCCTCGAGCCGCAGCGCCCGCCATTCGACGCGCTGCCGCCACGACAGCGGCGGCGGGTTCGTCCCCACTTCCGCCGAACCCTCCATCCGCACGACCCCCTTGGCCAGCGACGCCTTCGCCGCCTCCGACTGTTCCAGACGCTGCTGCGTCAGGGCCAGCAAAAACCACGCGGCCGCCAACCCCGGGCGGGCCTGGACCGCCGCGCCAAGCTGCTTCGACGCCGGGTCGAACTGCCCCGACCGGTACAACGCCGCCCCCATCGTCGTCATAATGTCGGGATCGTCCGGCCGGCCCGCCAGGGCCGTCTCGGCCAGGTGTACCACCGGCGCGTAGTCGGTCACGGCGTCCGGCGCCAGCAGGCAGGTCCACGCCGTCGCGGCGGCCACGCCGGCGTTCTTCGCGTCCCCGTGATCGGTCATCAGTTTTTCGCAGGCGCGCCGATAGCCGGGAAGGTCGCCCGCCTCCAGCCTCCAGCGGGCGGCCTGGCCCGGCCCAAGGTCGGGGTCGCGGGCCAGCTCGAACGCCGTCGCCAGGTCGGCGGTCGCCCGGTCCCATTGGCCGAGCTGGCCCTCGGCCGTGCCCCGCTGATACCAACCCTCCCATTCGTCGGGTTGAAGCTCGACGGCCTTCGTCGCCTCGGCAAAGGCCGTCGTCCAGTCGGCCATCCGCCCCAGGGCCGCCGCCCGCCGTCGCCGCAGACTGCCGTCGTCGGGGTCGTCGCTAATCATCCCGGCCAGGTGCCAGGCCGCGGCGAACCATTGCCCCGCCGACTCCGACGCCTCGGCCTGCCGCCGCCGCCACATCGCCAGCCGCGCCGGCTGCTGGGTGAAGGCGTCGGGGTCTTTCGCCTGGAGCGCCTGCCATTCGCGCAAGATGTCGGAAGACTCCATTTGCGCCAGGCCGCCCACGTCGTCGATCCGGTTGCCCGACAAGGCACGGGCCAGACCTTGTAAATCCTCCACCGGCCGGTTGTCGGCCGGCAACGGGCCGGCGCAACACCGTCCGCCAGTGGTCCCCCTCGGCCTGGCCCAGCGGCGGCGTCAACGGCTCGCCTGTGGCGGAGTCCCAGAGGCGGGATGTGCCGTCGAGGCTCGAAGTCATCAGCACGCGGTCGCCCTCGCCGAACACCAGCGCGTTGACGCTGGCGCTGTGCCGCAGCGGCGACAACAGCGGCGCCCCCGTGACCGCGTCCCAGAGGCGAGCCGTGTTGTCGTCGCCGCCGCTCGCCAGCAGTCGGCCGGACGGGCTGAACATCACGGCCAACACCCGGCTGTTGTGGGTGGGTTTCTCGGCGAAAACGGGCAGACCGCCGGGGACCGCCCACACCTGGATGGAGCCGTCTTTACCGCCGGTGACTACGGCGGCCCCGTCGCCCCGGAAGGCGGCCGCGGTCACCGGCCCGTCATGGCGCAGCGGAGGCGTCACCGGCTCGCCGTCGGAGAGCCGTCGCACGCGGGCCGCCGGGTCGTTGCCGAACGTCACCACCAGCGTGTGGTCCGGGCTTTGAATCGAAACAAGGTCCGAACTATGGGTTGATTTGGGCGCCGCCGCGCCGGCCGAGGCGGCCGCCGTCCGCGCGCGGTCCACGTCGGCCAGGTCCCACAGGCGGACGAGGTGGTCGTGGCTGACGGTCAGGACCCCCGCCCCGTCGGGGCTGAACAGGGCCTGGACGGGGGTGCCGTTGGACGGCAGCGACGGCGTGAGCGGCCGGCCGGTGTCGGCGTCCCAGACGCGCGTGGCGTTGTCGTCGCAGGCCGTCACGCACCACCGGCCGTCAGGGCTGAATCGGGCCGACACGACGCGGCTGGGGTGCTTGACCGGCGGCCCCATCGGCTGGCCGGTCTCGCCGTCCCAGACCTGGGCCGTGCCGTCGGCGCTGGCCGTCACGATGCGCCGACCGTCGTCGGGACTGAACGCGGCCGAGGTGATGGCCGCGCCGTGGTGGAGCGTCTGGATCAGCACGGGTTCCCCCGTGGCAAACTGGTAGAGCCGCGCCGTCCCGTCGTCGCAGCCGGCGAAGAGCCGCCGGCCCTGGCCGGGGTCGAACCGCACGCAGCCGACGGCGGCCGGGAACCGTTGCAGCAGCGCCAGCGGCTTTCCCGTTTCCGTTTCCCACACCTGCACCCGCGCGTTGTCGCCGGCCGACGCCACGTATTTGCCGTCCGGCCGGAAGACCGCGTCGCGCACCTTGCCGGCGTGGGAGGCCGACGCGACCGCGCCCCCCGTGGAGGAGTCCCAAATGCGGACCATGCCGTCGTCGCCCGCGGTCAGAATGCGCTTGCCGTCGGGACTGAAGCGGGCCAGGCGGACCTTGCCGCCGTGCGTAAGCACCAGCAGGCGCTTGCCGGTCTCCGTTTCCCAGACCCGGGCCGTGCCGTCGTCGGAGGCCGTGACCAGCCGCCGGCCGTCGGGACTGAAATCGACGGACTGGACCGGCCCGCCGTGCGACAGCGGCCAGCCGACCGACTTGCCGCTGTCCACGTCCCAGACATGCGCCATGTCGTCGTCGCCGGCCGTGGCCAGCCGCAGGCCGTCGGGGCCGAAGGCGGCGGCGTTGACCGGCCCCTCATGCGCCCACACCCGCATCAGCCGGGGGCAGCGCTCCCAGAGCAGGGCCAGGCGGACGCGGTGCATGTGTTCGCGGGCGACGTCGGCGTGGTCCAGCCGCAGGGCTTCGGTGAACCAGAGGAGGGCGTTGAGGGAGTCGCCGGCGTCCATGAGTCGGACGCCGTTGGCCACGTTCAGGCGGATCAGGCGTTCGTTGCCCTGGGCCAGGGCCGCCTCGGCGCGGCGGCGGGCGTCCTTGGCCTCGGCGGCCTCGTGGGCCTCACGGACGGCGGATGCGGCCAGTTGCAGATAGAACCAAACGGCGCCGACGATCAGGACAACGGCGGCCGCGGTGCAAACCGCCAGCAGGGCGGCCATGGTCGGTCGGCGGCGCACCCACTTCACCGTCCGCCCCAGCACGCCGATGGGGCGAGCGAGGATCGGCGCCCCGTCGAGGTAGCGGCGCAGGTCTTCGGCCAGCTGGAGGGAACTGGCGAAGCGTTTGGCCGGTTCCTTGTGCAGGCACTTGAGGCAAATGGTTTCGAGGTCGCGCGGCGTTTTCGGCTGGAGACGGCGGGGCGGCACCGGCTCGCCCTGGATGACCTGGAGGATGGTTTCGTAAGGCGTGGCGGCGCGGAAGGGCGGCCGGCCCGTCAGCATTTCGTAGAAGATCGCGCCGAGGGCGTAGACGTCGGTCCCCGGTCCGATGGCCCTGGTCCTGCCGGCGGCCTGCTCGGGCGACATGTAGCTCGGCGTCCCCATGACGGAGCCGCTTTGGGTGTGGGAAGCCCCGTCGTCGAGGTGCTTGGCCAGGCCGAAGTCGGTGATCTTGGGCGTGCCGTCCTTGGCGAGCAGGATGTTGGCGGGCTTCAGGTCGCGGTGAACGATGCCCTGTTCGTGGGCGGCGTGGACGGCGCGGGCGAGGATTTCGAGCATCTCCGCGGCCTGGCGCGGCGCCATCGGCCGGGCGCCCAGGCTCTCCGCCAGGTTGCCGCCGTCCACCAGTTCCAGAGAAAAGTACGGCTGACCCTGATGTTCGCCGACGTCGTAGATCTGGACGATGTTGGCGTGGCGCAGCTTGGCGAGGGCTTCCGCCTCCGCGCGGAAGCGGCCGATCAGTTGTTGGCCGGCGACCGGGGCGGAGATCATTTTCAGGGCGACGACGCGGTTGAGGGCCAGGTGCCGCGCCTTGTAGACGATGCCCATGCCGCCCTGGCCGAGTTCGTCGAGGATTTCGTAGCCGACCACGGCGGGAAAGGCCTTGTCCGAGGCCGGCGGCGAGTCCGCGCCCGGCGTTTCGGCGGACGAGGGCGCTCCCGAACCGCTCCTCCACGCCGGCATGGTGGCGCTGGGAGGCGGCGCCGACGCGGCGTCCGGCGTGTGCATCACCGTCGGCTGGTTCAAGGGCGCCGACGTGGACGGGGCCTTCTTTGCCTCACTCAAGGGGGGTCTCGTGAAAGAGGGTCCGGCAAGTAAGATCTTCCCCCGAGTACGGAGGTAGATTGAATTAAGCTTACCCGACCCGCCGGCCCGGTTCAATCACCTGCACCGATTCCTCACACGATCCTCATGCAATCCGATTTGCCCTCCGCGCACGGCACGGATCGAATATGTTACGACAGGCGCCGCGTTTCCTTCTTGCGACGGGGTACGGAGACAATGACCAATACCGCCGGGAAGACGGCGATCGTCACGGGCGCGGGGTCCGGCATCGGCCGGGCGACGGCCCTCGCCCTTTTGCGAGAGGGTTACTCGGTCGTTCTCGCCGGCCGTCGTCTCGAACCGCTGGTGCGAACCGTCGCCGAGGCGGGTCCGGCCGCCGGCCGGGCGCTGGCCGTTCCCGCCGACGTGAGCGACCCGGCCTCGGTGCGGGCGCTGTTCGAGAAGACGAAAGAGACATTTGGACGCCTCGATCTCTTATTCAACAATGCGGGGATCGGCGCCCCTCCGGTCCCTCTCGAAGACTTGACCGATGAGCAATGGCGGCGCGTCGTGGACGTCAACCTGAGTGGGACGTTCTACTGCATCCGTGAGGCGTTCCGGCTGATGAAGGCCCAGGCGCCGCGGGGCGGCCGTATCATCAACAACGGTTCCATTTCGGCCCACGCGCCGCGGCCCAACTCCGCGCCGTACACGGCCGCGAAGCACGCCGTCACCGGCCTGACCCGTTCGGCGGCGCTGGACGGCCGCAAGTACGGCATCGCCTGCGGCCAGATCGACGTCGGCAACGCGGCGACCGAAATGACGGCCCGAATGAAAAATGGCGTACTTCAGGCGGACGGCGAAACGGCCGTCGAGCCGACGATGGACGTGGAACACGTGGCGCGGGCCGTGCTGTACATGGCGGGGCTGCCGCTCGACGCCAACGTGCTTTGTATGACCGTGATGGCCACGAACATGCCGTTCGTCGGCCGGGGCTGACCGGGACGCACGGCGGGAGACCCGACCCATGAAGCGAGAATGCGGAAACGCGGCCATCGTCCTGGCGACCCTGGTCGCCCTGTCGCCCGCCGGGGAGGCGTCGGAAATGAGACTGGAACAGGCGTCGTCGTTCGCCCGGCTGGCCCTGCAAGGGATCGAGAAGGAGTACCCGCACAAGCCGGGGGACGTGCTCAACGACGAGAAGGACGTTCGGCCGACGCGGGCGGTCCACCCCTCCTTTTACGGCAGCTTCGACTGGCATTCGGCGGTCCACGGCCATTGGCTGCTGGTGCGACTGTTGCGCCGCTTCCCGGACCTGCCGGAGAAGAAGCAGATTCGCGCCGTCCTGGCCGAACACCTGACGGCGGCTAACCTGCGGACGGAGGCCGCGGCCTTCGCCCGGCCGAACGCCCAGTCGTTCGAGCGGCCCTACGGCTGGGCGTGGCTGCTGAAGCTGGCCGAGGAACTGCACGGCTGGGACGACCCCGACGGCCGTGAGTGGTCAAAGAACCTCAAGCCGCTGGCGGACGCGGTCGCCGCCCGCTTCGTCGCCTTTTTTCCCAAGCAGACATACCCGATCCGCAGCGGCGTTCATCAGAACACGGCGTTCGCGCTGGGGTTCGCCCTCGACTACGCGCGGGCGGTGGGCGACGACGGGCTTCGCCGGCTGGTCGAGGAGCGCGCCCGCACCTATTTCGGTAAGGACGCCGGGATTCCGGCGGCGTGGGAGCCGGACGGGGCGGACTTCCTGTCGCCGAGCCTGGAGGAGGCGGACCTGATGCGCCGGGTGTTGCCGCCGGAGGAGTTCCGGGCCTGGTTCCGGGCCTTCCTGCCGGATTTGGCGAAGGGAGAACCGAAGAGCCTGCTGGAGCCGGCCAAGGTGACGGATCGCCGCGACCCGCAACTCGTCCACCTGGACGGCCTCAACCTGAGCCGGGCGTGGTGCATGCGCGGAATCGCGTCGGCGCTGGCCGCGGACGATCCCTCTCGGAAGGTCCTGGCGAAGTCGGCCGCCCGTCACGCGGAAGCGGCGCTGGGCCACGTCGCCAGCGGCGACTACGTCGGCGAACACTGGCTGGCTTCGTTCGCCGTCTACCTGTTCTCGACGCCCGCGCCGGAGTGAGGATAGGCAAACCAACCCGAAGCGCGAGCGAGGGGGACGGTTCCTGGATCACATTCCAGGTCAGGAACCGACTCCCTCGCTCGCGCATCGGGTTGGTATGTCAGAACAATTCCGCGATGGGGTCGCCGTCGTCGAGCAGCCGCATGGGCCGGCCGCTGAAGTCCGGCAGCGTCTGCGCCGCGTCGATGCCGAGGGCGCGGTAGACGGTGCCGAGAATGTTCTGGGCGCGGAGGGCGCGGTCCTTGGGCAGGGCGGCCTTGCTGTCGCTCCGGCCGACGACCTGCCCCGTTTTGAGGCCGCCGCCCGCGAACAGCGCGAAGCCCAGGTCCGGCCAGTGGTCGCGTCCTTCGACGTTGTTGACCTTGGGCGTCCGGCCGAACTCGCCCCACATCAGCACCAGCACTTCCTTGTCCAGGCCGCGCTCGTGCAGGTCGGTCACCAGCGCGTAGATCGACTGGTCCAAAAGCGGCATGACGGAGCGCATTCCGGTGAAAATGTTGCCGGTGCCGGACGTTTTGCCGTGGTAGTCCCACGGCGACACGCGCATGGTCACGACGGAGACGCCCGCCTCGACCAGCCGTCGCGCCAGCAGGAACTTGTCGCCGGGCCACGGCACCGTCGGAACGGGGTCGTTGCCGTAGATGTACTTGGCGTCCTTCGACCCGTAGCGCTCGCGGACGCTCTCCGGCTCGCGGCCGATGTCGAAGGCGTCGCGCGCCTTGGGCGACGTGATCATCTCCAGCGCCTGGGCGGAATAGGCGTCGAGGGCGCCGAAGTCGCCGCGCTGGTCGATGTCGCGGCGAACGCCGTCGAACAGGTCGCGCATCCCGGCGCGGTCCGCCAGCCGGCCGCCGTTGACGCCTTCCGTCAGGCGCAGGTCCTTGGTCCCCTCGTTGCCGAAGACGAAGGCCCGGTGGGCGGCGCCGACGTACTGCGGGTTTTCGACGACGGGCTGGTCGGCCGCGTAGGTGTCGAGGCTGACGTAGCTCGGCATCCGGGCGTCGTGGGCGCCGCCGAAGCGGCTGACGACGGCGCCGAACGCCGGCCGTTTGGCGGACTTGGGGAATCCGGTATAAACCTCTTCCAGTTCGTGCTGCATCGGCTCGATGAACTGCACCGTGCGGACGAGCGCCAGCTTGTCGGCGATCTTGGCCTGCATCGGCATGTGTTCACAAATGTCGAAGCCGGGCACGTTGGTCTTGATCGGTTTGAATTCGCCGCGCACGTCGGCCGGGGCGTCGGGCTTGAGGTCGTAGGTGTCGATGTGGCTGGGGCCGCCCGCGAGACAGATCATGATGACGGCTCGCGGCGAACCGGTCTGGCCGGCTTGCGCCCGGAGGCGGAGCACGTCGGCGAGGCTGAGGCCGGTCAGGCCGAGCGCCCCGAGGCGCAGGAAGTCGCGGCGACTGACGCCGTCGCAGAGTCGTTGCTTTTGGCCCCAGAAAGTCAGCATCGGATGCTCCTCGAACCTGGCGGGCGGTTGAATGCGGCGGGTGGCTGGCGGGTAGTCGTGAGGACCAACGTCGCTATTCTACTGCACTGCCGCCCCGCGACAACAGAAATAGCGACCGCCGCGAAGCTACCCCCGCATCCGTGAGCTAGACTTCAACAGCCTTCCCCTCATGAACACCCTGGTTTCCGCTCCACGCCCAACGACCGAGGCGCTGGTTTCCGTCGATAGAGTGCTAAAAGAGGTGCTTTATGGGAAAAATAGTGACGACAGCGGCCGGGGGCGTCGCCTTCGTTCTCGCCTTCGCCGCCTCCCTGGTGTTCTTCTCGCCGGGTCGCCCGCAGACTCCCCAGGACGCCCAGGCCGAGCTGGAAAAGAACGTGGCCAGCCTGAAGAAAACCCTGCCCCAGGAGTGCGGTCCCTCGGTGACGTGGTTCGACGTGGAGGCCCGGTGGCACACGATGGTCTACAAGTACAAGGTCCACATCCCCCGTGAGGTGCTCGTTGCCAACAAGAAGCAGCTGGAATCGCAGCTGAAGTCCAACATGGTGCTCGGGGCGGCCAAGATGATGATGCCGGGCAACGCGAAGATGATTTGCGAGCTGTACGACGGCGGCGGCGGTTACGTTTATACGCTCGATCTGGATTGACCCGGGCTTTGCCCTCAGGGCGGGTGCGCGGGCGGCTGTCCCCGCCCGCCCCTTCTTGCTACCATTTCCCCATGAAGGCCAACCCCCTGAAGTCCCGCGCCCGCCAGATCGTCCGCGTCCTGACCCGTCTCTATCCCGAAGCCCCCTGCGCCCTCGTCTTCGCCGACCCGTTGCAGCTGCTCGTCTCGGTCATCCTCTCCGCCCAGTGTACCGACGCCCGCGTCAACAGGGTTACGCCGGCCCTCTTCGCCCGCTACCCCGACGCCGCCGCCTTCGCCGCCGCCGACCGCGCCGAACTGGAACGCCTGATCCGTTCCACAGGCTTTTTCCGCAACAAGGCGCGGAACATTCACCTCTGCTGCCGGGAAATCGTCGAGAAGCACGGCGGCCAGGTTCCCGCCACGATGGAGGAACTGACGCCGCTGCCCGGCGTCGGCCGCAAGACCGCCAACGTCGTCCTCGGCAACGCCTTCGGCACGCCAGGCATCCCCGTCGATACCCACGTCGGTCGCCTCAGTCGCCGCATGGGGCTGACCCTCCACGCCGACCCGGTGAAGGTCGAGCGCGACCTGATGGACCTGATCCCGAAGAAGGAATGGACGATGTTCGGCCACCGCATGATCCACCACGGCCGCCAGGTTTGCCACGCCCGACGGCCGCTGTGCGAGGCGTGCGGGCTGGCGAAGTTGTGTCCTCGTGTCGGACTATAGCCGCGACGCGCAGCGGAGCGCTCGGGAGAGCGCTCCGCTGCGCGTCGCGGCTAACCGGGAGCGCTTTTGTAAGGATTCTCGATGAACACCCTGCTCGACCGCTTCTGCCGCTACGTCCGCATCCACACCCAGGCCGACGAGACGGCAACGACCTACCCCAGCTCGCCGGGACAACTCGAACTCGGCCGACTGCTCACGCGGGAACTCCGCGAGATGGGCCTGCGCGACGCCGAGCAAGACGAACACGGCATCGTCCTGGCCACCGTCCCCGCCACAACGACGCACGCCGCCCCGACCATCGCCTGGATCGCCCACGTCGATACGTCACCGGAAACCAGCGGCCTCAACGTCAAACCGGTCGTCCACGCCAACTATTCCGGCGGCGACATCGTGCTGCCCGGCGACCCGTCGCGCACGATCCGCATCGCGGATAATCCGGAGTTGGCGGACCTCAAAGGAAAGACGATTGTCACCACCGACGGCACGACGCTGCTCGGCGCCGACGACAAGGCCGGCGTCGCCGTTATCATGGAGGCGGCGGCGCAGCTGCTGACCCGGCCGGAAATCCCGCACGGCCCAATCCGCGTCTGCTTCACCTGCGACGAGGAAATCGGTCACGGCGTCGATCACGTCGATCTGAAGAAACTCGGCGCCCACGTCGGCTACACGCTGGACGGCGGCGGCCAGGGCGAGATCGACGGCGAAACCTTTTCCGCCGACCTGGCCGTGGTGACGGTGCGCGGCGTCAACATTCATCCCTCGATCGGCAAGGGCCGCATGGTCAACGCCGTGCGCCTGGCCGGCCTCTTTCTCGACCGGCTGCCGCGTCTGGTGCTGTCGCCGGAAACCACGGCCGACCGCGAAGGCTTCCTCCACCCCTACCGCATTGAGGGAGGCGTTGCCGAGACGACAATTCGTATCCTGTTACGCGACTTTGACACCACCCGCCTGGCCGAGCGGGCCGAGGTGTTGCGGGCCGTCGCCCGCACGGTGACGGCGGAGTTCCCGCGGGCGTCCATCGGCGTGGAGATCGTCAAGCAGTATCGCAACATGGCCGACGGGCTGAAAAAGGAGCCGCGCGCCCTGGCGTTCGCCGAGGAGGCGATGCGGCGGGCCGGGCTGCGGCCGAAGCGGACCATCGTGCGCGGCGGCACGGACGGCTCACGGCTGACGGAGATGGGGCTGCCGACGCCGAACCTGTCGTGCGGCGAACACAACCTGCATTCGCCGCTGGAATGGACGTGCCTGGAAGAGATGGAAACGGCGGTGCGCGTGCTGGTCGAGCTGGCCCGCGTGTGGGGCGAGGCCGGAAGCGTGTCGTCCGGGCCGGAATCGTGAGCGACGGTGATTGTCTCGGAAAGGCGGAATGTGCGCTCGAAGTTCCGATTCTACAATGGTTATGATCGGCAAGGCATCGACGAGGCCTACCGCTCGCGTAGTTCACACCATCCAACCCCCGCCCCCGCATCACGGAGCCGCATCATGCCGCCGCGCCTCACCCTGCCGTCGCTCGTCCTGTCGATTTTCCTCGCCGCCGTCGCCGCCGCGGGCGACGCCCCCAAGCCGAAGACCGTCGAACAGATCGCCGAACTGGCCCACCCGTCGATCGCCGTCCTCACCGTCGGCGCCCGCGACGGCAAGGGCGAAAGTCTCGGCACCGGCTTCGTCGTTTCCGCCGACGGCCTGATCGCCACCAATTTCCACGTCATCGACGTGGGCCGCGGCGTCACCGTCGAGCTGGCCGACGGCAAGCGCTACGAGGCGACGGCCGTCCACGCCGCCGACCGCGAGCGCGACCTGGCGGTGATCCGCATCGACGCCAAGGGGCTGACGCCGTTGCGGCTGGGCGATTCCACGGCCATGAAAGACGGCCAGGCGGTCGTGGCGGTCGGCAACCCGCAAGGCCTTAAACGCAGCGTCGTGGCCGGCGTGCTGTCGGGCCGGCGCGAAATTGAGGGAAAGCCGATGCTGCAACTCGCCATTCCCGTCGAGCCGGGCAACAGCGGCGGCCCCGTCCTCGACATGGAAGGCCGCGTCGTCGGCGTCGTCAGCAGCAAATCGCTGGTGACGCGCGACCTCGGCTTCGCCGTGGCCGTCGAATCGCTCAAGCCGCTGCTGGAAAAGCCGCATCCCGTGGCGATGTCGGCGTGGCTCACCATCGGCGCGCTCGACCCGGAGGACTGGCGGACGGTCCAGGGCGCCCGCTGGCGGCAGCGGGCCGGACGCATCCACGTCGAAGGGGAGGGCACGGGCTTCGGCGGCCGGTCGTTGTGCCTGTGGCAACACGACGCCCCTGCCTTGCCCTACGAGGTTTCCGTGGCGGTGAAGCTGGACGACGAGTCCGGCGCGGCCGGCCTGGCGTTCCGGGCGGAGGACGGCAAGCACTACGGCTTTTACCCTTCCGCCGGCAAGCTGCGCCTGACCCGCTTCGACGGGCCGGACGTGTTCTCGTGGAAAGTGCTGCGCGAGGAGGCCTGCCCCGACTACCGGCCGGGCGACTGGAATGTGCTCAAAGTACATCTCGAAAAGGACAAAATCCGTTGCTTCGTCAACGACAAGCTGGTCGTCGAGTCGGACGACGCGACGTGGACCACCGGCAAGGTCGGGTTGGCCAAGTTCCGCGACACCACGGCCGAGTTCAAACAGTTCCGCGTCGGCAAGGACTTGCCGCCGACCTCCCCGCCGGAGGACGCCGTGACGCGGGTGCTCAAGGCCGTGGCGAAATTGACCCCGGACGAAGCGCCGAAGCCGGAACTGCTCGACAAGCTGGCGCCGGAGAAAGCCGCCCCGGCCGTGCTGGTCGAACGCGCCCGGTCGCTGGAACGGCAGGCCGCGCAGATGCGAAAACTGGCCGCGGCGGTGCAGGAGCGGGCGATGCTGGCGGAACTGGCCAGGGCGGTCGGCAGCAAAGAGGAGGATATCGATCTGCTTTATGCGGCGCTGCTGATCGCCCGGCTCGACAACGATGAGGTGGACGTGGCGGCCTATCGGGCGGAGGTGGAGCGCATGGCACGGAAGATCCGGGCGTCGCTGCCGGCGAAGGCGGACGAGACGGCGAAGCGGGAGGCGCTGAACAAGTACCTGTTCACGGAGCGCGGCTTCCACGGCAGCCGCGGCGATTACTATGACCGGGCCAACAGCCACATGTCGGAGGTCCTCGACGACCGCGAAGGGCTGCCGATCACGCTTTCGGTGCTGTACATCGAGCTGGGCCGGCGGCTCGGCCTGAAAATCGAGGGCGTCGGGATGCCGGGCCATTTCGTGGTGCGGCACGTCCCGGCCAAGGGCGAACCGATACTGATCGACGTTTACGAGGGCGGCAAGCCGATGACCAGGGACGAGGCGGCGAAGAAGGTGGAGGAGACCACCGGCGAGCCGTTCAAGGACGAGTACCTGGCGGCGACGCCCAAGCGGGCGATCCTGGCGCGGATGCTGCACAACCTGTTGAACCTGGCGCAAGGACGGCGATACGGCCGGCGGCCTGCGTTACCTCGACGCCCTGTTGACGGTGACGCCCGAGGCGGTGGAGGAGCGGCTGATGCGGGCCGGCGGCCGCTGGCAGGCCGGCGACCGCGACGGCGCCTTGCGCGACATCGACTGGCTGCTCGACCGCAAGCCGGCCGGCCTCGATCTGGACAAGGTCCGCGAATTGCGGCGGCTCGTCACGCAGTCGGAACCGTGACGCGACGGCAAATCGAGGGGGTGCGCGAATAGTTCCTTGCGGCGTGTCGGGGTTGGGTTTTGGGTGCCATGCTTTCGCGGCTCCCGTCGGAATGAGGAAACCATCCCAATCACCGCGAAAGCATGTTTGGACTTCACTCGGTTTAGGTGAAGTCCAAACATGCTTTCGCGGTGGTCCCTGTGAGGTTCGGGTTGGGAAAGCAGCCGCGAAAGCATGGCACACATCCCCCGACCCCAGAATCCGCGCAAGCACCCAATCGAGGCGGTGCGCGGGCCGGGCGGTTGGAAAGTCGCCGCCCTTCGAGTAAAATGATCTCGCGCCCTTCGACACGTCGCAGGCCCGGAGCGTCGCATGACCCGCAAACCGCCGAAAACAGCGGTCGTCGCCTTCAAGGTGGAGGCGGAGCTGGCCGAACTGCTCAATAAGCTGCCGAACAAGAGCGCTTTTATCCGCAAGGCCATCGCCGCCCAGCTCGGCGTCGCCTGCCCGCTGTGCAAGGGCCAGGGCGTGGTGCCGCGCGGCGTCCACGACCACTACGCGCCGCTGCTGGCCCAGTTCAGCTCGCGGAGCTGCGACGGCTGCGGCCACCCGCTGAGTCTGCCGCTTGACTCCGGCGAGCTGGACGACGACAGCCGCACCCGCCTGGAACAGTTCTTCCTCGGCGGCCCCCTCTACTGCGGCGGCTGTTACGAAAAGGCCCCCAGTTGCGACGACTGCGGCTGGCACATTCAGTCGGATCGCGTCGCCGAGCATCATCAGAAGGTCCACCACGATTGACGCCGTTCTCGACCCTCTCCGCCGCGCCTGCGCGGACCCGCTGCCACATCCCGGTCCCGACGAGCTGCGCTCCCTCGGCGGCCGCGTCCTCGACTGGCTGGTGAATCATCACGCCACGCTGCCGGACCAGCCGGTCGGCCGAGCCGCCGCGCGATCCGAGTTGGAACGGCTCCTCCGCGAGCCGCCGCCGGAAGCCGGCCGCGACTTCGCCGCCGTCCTCACCGACTTCGCCGACAAGGTGGCGCCGTTCGCCTGCCGCGTCAACCACCCCCGCTTCCTCGCCTTCGTGCCGGGGGCGCCGACGTTCTATTCCGTCCTGGGCGATCTGCTTTGCGCCGGGACCAACTTCTTCGCCGGCGTCTGGCAGGAAGCGGCCGGGCCGGCGGAGGTGGAACTGGTCGTGCTCGACTGGTTCCGCGACTTCCTCGGGATGCCGCCGGGCACGATGGGCATTCTCACCGGCGGCGGCTCCGAGGCCAACCTGACCGCCCTCGTCGCGGCCCGCGAACGCCTTGCGGAAGAGGAACGGCCTATAGCGGTCCTGTATGTAGCCGATCAGCGGCACTGGTCCATCGACCGGGCGGCGATGGTCATGGGCCTGCGGACGGGGCAGGTCCGGCCCGTGCCATCCGACGAATCCTATCGTCTCACGCCGGGCGCCCTGGCGCGGGTGGTCGCCGCGGATCGGCGGGCGGGCTTGCGGCCCTGGGCGGTCGCGGCCAACGCCGGGTCCACCAACACCGGCGCCGTCGATCCGCTCGGCCCGCTGGCGGACCTGTGCGCCGCCGAGGGGCTGTGGTTGCACGTGGACGCCGCTTACGGCTGGACGGCCGTACTCACGCCGGAGGGACGAAAGGAGTTGGAAGGCATCGGTCGCGCGGATTCCGTCACGCTCGACCCGCACAAGGGGTTGGCCCAGACGTTCGACGCCGGCTGCGTGCTGGTGCGCGACGGCCGGCTGCTGCGGCAGGCGTTCGCCCTGCGACCGGAGTACCTGCAGGACGTGGAGCCGGCCGACGACGAGGTGAACTTCGCCGACCGCGGCATCGCCCTGACGCGCCGCTTTCGGGCGCTGAAAATCTGGCTTTCGATGAAGGTGCTGGGCGTCGGCTGGTTCCGGGCGCTGGCCGAACACGGCTTCCGTCTGGCGGACTATTCGCAAGCCCTGCTGGAGCGGGCCGGCCGCTTTGAAATCCTGTCCCCACGACGGCTGAGCATCGTCTGCTTCCGCTATGTACCGGATCGCTTACGGGGAAATGACGCGGCCCTCGACCGTCTCAATCTTGACCTGATCGCCGCGGTGCGCGCCACGGGACGCGCGTTCCTGTCCTCGACGCGCCTGCGGGGGCGGACGGCGATCCGCTTCTGCTTCGTCAACTGGCGGACGACGGCGGCCGACGTGGAAGAGGTGGTGCGCCTGCTGGTCGCACTGGGGGCCAAGCTGGCTCCTTAACTGCTCTCGTTCCCACGCTCCGCGTGGGAACGCAAGGCCGCGACGCTCTGCGTCGCGTCTGGTTTTCTCGCGGGACGGGACGCGGAGCGTCCAGACGTGCGTTCCCACGCGGAGCGTGGGAACGAGATCACGCCAGCACGTCGTTGAGCACATTCCCGTAGACGTCGGTCAGCCGGCGTTCGAGGCCGTTGTGGTAGAACGTCAGCCGTTTGTGGTCGAGGCCGAGCAGGTGCAGGATGGTGGCGTGGAAGTCGTAGATGGTGGCGACGTTCTCGACGGCCTTGTAGCCGAACTCGTCGGTCGCCCCGTAGCTGAACGGCTTCTTGACGCCGGCCCCGGCCATCCAGACGGTGAAGCCCTTGGGGTTGTGATCGCGGCCCTGCGCCCCCTGCTGGAACGTCGGCATCCGGCCAAACTCCGTGGACCAGACTACCAGCGTGTCGTCGAGCAGGCCGCGAGCGTTTCAGGTCGTTCAGCAGCGCCGCGGCCGGCCGGTCGAGGATCGGGCCGTGCCGGTCGTAGTCGGCCTTGAGCCGCCGGTGGCCGTCCCAGTTGCCGACGCCCTCGCCCATCGCGTAGGCGCCGTTGAACACCTGCACGAAGCGCACGCCGCGCTCCAGGAGCCGGCGGGCCAGCAGACAGTTGCGCGCGAAGCCGGCGCGGACTTTGTCCTTGTCGTCGGTCCCGTACATCTCATGGACGCCCTTCGGCTCGCGCGACAGGTCGCTGACTTCCGGGGCGCTCGAGCTGCATCCGCGCCGCCAACTCGTAGGAGGCGATGCGGGCGCTCAGTTCCGTGTCGCCGGGGTTGCGCTCGAGGTGTTCGTCGTTGAGCACCTTGAGGAAGTCGCGCACGTCGCGGTCGGCGTCCGGCCCCACTTGCGACGGCGGCTTGAGGTTGGGGATCGGCCGGTCGGCGGAGAAGGCCGTGCCCTGGAAGACGGCCGGCAGGAAGCCGTTGCTCCAGTTGGCCGGCCCCATCTGCGGCACGCCGCGCGGGTCGGGGATGGCCACGAACGCCGGCAGGTCCTTGTTCTCCGAGCCGAGGGCGTAGCTGACCCATGCGCCCATGCTCGGGAAGCCCTCCTGCGTGAAGCCGGTGTTCATCTGCGACTCGGCCGGGCCGTGCGTGTTGGCCTTGGCCGTCATCGAGTGGATGAAGCACATCTCGTCGGCGAGGTCGGCCAGGTTCGGCAGCAGGTCGGACAGGTATTTGCCGCACTGGCCGCGCGGTTTGAAGGCGTAGGGGCTTTTGGTCAGGTTGCCGTTGGCGCCCTGGAAGGTGAGGAGTTTCTCGGCGCCCGGCATCGGCTGGCCGTGGCGCTTGACCAGTTCCGGTTTGTAGTCCCAGGTGTCGAGATGGCTGCACGCCCCGGAACAGAAGATATGCAAGACCCGCTTTGCCTTGGCCGGGAAGTGCGGCGGCCGGGCGGCCAGCGGCGCCGCGGGCAGGATATTCGGCCGCCACGGCGAATGTGCGTCGGCGGCCGCCCGTTCGGCGAGCAGGGACAAGCAGGGCGATGCCGCCGAGACCGCTGCCGAGGTGGGCGAGGAAGCCGCGGCGGTCGAGCAGACGGAGGCCGGCCAGGGAAGGAACGGACGGGGTCATGGGAAGGCTCCGGTCGGCGGGTGGCGGGCATTCGAGGCAGGTTCATTCTATTCGATGGGAAGTCGCGGCGGCGGCGGAAAATGGAAAATATCACGGCGTCAGGCGAGCGGCCGGCGTTAGCCGGCTGGTGTAGAATCCTTTTCCGATTGGTTGACGTACCAGCCGGCTCACGCCGGCCGCTCGCCTAAATCCGGAGCCGCCCAGAACGCCTTGACCCATTTCCTCCGGTCGGCTACCACTTGCGCCGTCCCGCGGCCCTCGTGGAAAGGACGCCTTCATGAGCCTGGCGACCCCCCCATCCCCGCCGACGCTTCTGCCGCCCTTCCGACGCCCCGAGGCGCCGGCCCGTAGGGCGCGCCGCCGCGCTGGTCGCGCCTGGTCGTCCCGACGGCGGTGTTCCTGACGGCCCTGGCCGCGGCGGCGTTCGCCTACGGCCATTTTCTCCAGGTGAGCCGCCATCTCTGGGACAGCGCCTCGCACGACCGCAATGCCCATTACGACTTCGCGCTCCAGATGGCGACCGACCTGCGGCTCGGCCGCGTGATCGACTTCATTACGGAGCTGGATTCGGCCCGAATGTGGCCGCCCCTGCACGGCGTCCTGGCCGCGGCCGTGCTGCTGGCGGCCGGCCCGGACTACCGCTGGGCCGTCCTACCGAGTCTGGCCGGGTGGGCGGCCGCCGTGTTCTTCGCCTGCCTCAGCGCCCGCCGGGCGGTTCGGCGCGGCCGCGACCTGGCGGGGCTGGTCGCCGCCCTCTTCGTCCTCGTCAGCCCCGCTTACCGGGCTTACGCCACCGACGTGATGCTGGAAAGCCTCGGCGCCGGCCTGTCGATGGCGGCCCTCTACTGCTACCTGGCGACGGTGCAGGGCCGGGGCGCGTCGCCGTGGCCGGCCCGTTGCCTCGGACTGGTCCTGACGCTCCTCTTCCTGCACAAGTACAACTACTGGACGCTCGTCGTCGTCGCCCTGACCGGCGCCACCCTGGCCGCCCTGCCGCGCACGTGGTGGGCGGACGCCTGGGCCGCCGTCCGCCGCTTTCCCTGGCGATCCGCCGTCCTCCGGGAACTCCGGCAACCGCTGAACGCCCTCTGGGCCGCGCCCCTGGCGCTGACCGTCGCGGTCCTGCTTGGCGGTCCCCGGACGTTTGCCGTCGGCGCCTGGTCGGTCTCGCTTTATCCTCCTTACACCATTCTGAACATCGCTTATGCGCTCATTTTCCTGCGCGTGCTTCTCTGGTGGCGCCGCGGCGGCCGGGAATGGGCCGGGCGCCTGGACGGCCGGGTTCGGCCGCTGCTGCGCTGGCACCTGCTGCCGGTCGGCGTCTGGTTCCTGCTGCCCAAGCGGCTCGGCTACTTTCTTCTCTTCATCAGCCCCGCCAACGCCGGGGCGTCGCAGAAATTCGACCTTGTGGGAGGCGCCGGCCTCTACCTGCGCTGGATCCTGACGGACTATCACACCGGCCTGCCGAGTCTGATCGCGGCCCTGGCCCTCTTGGGCGTCGCCGTGCTGACGCGCCGGCGCCTGCGGCCGGGAGGGCAGGCCGTCCTGTGGCTGACGCTGCTGTCGTTCGCGCTGACCGTGCTGCACCCCAATCATAAGGCCCGCTGTCTGCACAGTTGGCTGCCGGCGTTGTGGGCGTCGGCGGGCGTCGGGGCGGCCGGACTGGTCTACGGCCGCTGGACCGCGCGCCTCAAGGCGATCCGGCCGTGGCTGGCGGCGACGACGGCCATAGGTCTTCTCTTGTTGCAAGGGCCGGCCGCGTTGCAAGACGCCCACGCCGAAGAGGGCGGGCCGCACCCGCAAACGCCGTCGGTGCTGGAGTTGAGCGATTACTACTTACCGGAGCTGGATCACGCGAAACAGGCCGACGTCCTGGCCGACGCCCCGATTCGGTTCCTGGCCGAATGGACGTTCCTGGAGCGGAACGGCCGACTGGACCGCCTGGAAAACAACTGGCTCGGCTTCGCAAACCGCGGCGAGGACGAACGCGACGCATTCCGACGGTGGCTGCGAATGACGCCGACCGACGTGCTGGTTGTTATCGAACGGACGCCGGGGACGTATCGCGGCTGGGAGGACGGCGACGAGCGCGTCCGGTTCGCGCGGATTCACGACCTGTTGTTGGAACAGCGGACTTTTCGGAAGGAAAAAAGCCGCGATTTCCCGGACCTGTCCTGCACCGTGTCGGTGTGGAGGCGCACGGCGCCTTGATGCGCGTGTCCATTCGCGGGGCCGGTTAGCCGCGACGCGCAGCGGAGCGCCTGGAACCGAGCGCTCCGCTGCGCGTCGCGGCTAACCGGCCCCGAGCGTTTACAATCCGGACGCCGGCTTCACCTTGAGCGTCAGTTCCTTGCCGTCGCGCTTGACCACGACCGCGACCGTTTCGCCCGGCTTGACGTGGCCGGCCGCGGTGTACAGATCGACGAGGCTGTCGGTCCAACGGCCGTCCAGCGTCAGCAGTCGGTCGCCGGCCTGGAGGTGCGCGGCGGCGGCGGGACTGCCGGCCAGCACCTCCTTGATCGTGACGCCGGCGTCCGAATCGTCGGCGGCCTTGGCGGCGACCAGGCCCCACTGGGCGGCCGGGGCCAACACCTTCGGCTCGTCCGACGAGGCGTCCATCATCGCCGTCATCATCGCCTGCATCACGTCCGGCGGCTTGAAGCCGTTGGGCCGCAGCGTCACCGTCCTGGCCCGGTAGTCGAGCGTCATCTTGAAGCGGGCGAAGAACGGGAAGCCGACGATGCCGTCGATCGGGCCGCCCAGCTTCTTCTCGAACGCCTTCGAGATCGCCTGCACCGTCGGGTGGTCCATGACGATGGCCGTCAGGTCCTTCACCGCCACGTCGCCGACCTGCAACTCCTTTACCTTGACCTCGCCCCTGGAGCCGAAAATACTGAATAGCGGCTCCGGAACGTCCTTGAGCAGCCCCGCGGCCTCGGCCACCTTGTTGTCGATGAGCGTGATCGGGGCGCCGGTGTCGAGGATGAGCCGGTACGGCCCCTCGCCGTTGACCTTGACCATGACCGTCATGTGGCCGCTCGGCAGCAACTCGAACGGCACCACCACCGACTTGGGCGCCGTCCCCGTCTTGGGGGCTTCGGCGCGAACCGGCGCCGTCAGGCAGACGAGGGCCAGCGCGAAGAGAAGTCGTTTCATGGTCACAGCCCCTCCCCGCTCTTGAAGTGGATCTCCATCGTCTCCTTGCCGCGCCGCACCGTCATCTTGACGGGATCGTCCGCCTTCAATTTCAGGGCGAACCGCAGCACGTCCTCCACGTTCTGCACACTCCGGCCCTGGAAATGCGTCACCTCGTCGCCGGTCTTGAGGCCCGCCTTGGCCGCCGGGCCGCCGGCCAGCACCGACTTCACTTCCGGATATTCCGCGTCCTCCTTATCGAGCAATTCGACGCCGAGGAAGCCGCGCAGCGTGTAATCCGGCTCGGTCTTGGCCCCGGTCAGCGAGCCGAGGAATTTCATGATCGTGCCCATGACCTCCAGGCCGCCGGCCGCGCCGTTGGCCTTGCCGCCGAGGCCGAGGGGGCTTTTCGGCTCCCAGTCAAGCGGGGTCCACACCATCTTGTCCCTGGTGAAGTCGATTTGCATGCGGTAGCGGGCCAGGATGTTGTAGCCGATCATGCCGTGCAGCTCGACGCCGCCGAGGCCGAGGCCGTTCATGCCGTCCAGCTGGAACGGCTTCTCGATGCGGCCCTTGGCCCTGGACAGCACGACGCCGCCCTCGATCTCGAAGCGGTCGAAGACGCCCCAGCCCTTGGCGTCCGGCTCGACGCCGGCCTTTTTGGCGGCCTCCGGGGCGATGAACAGGGCGGGCGCCCCGGTGTCGAGGATGAAGTTAAACGGCCCTTTGCCGTTGATCTTGGCGCGGACGACAATGTGTTTGACGGCCGTGAGCCGGTAGGGCACTTCAAACGACTTGGCTTCCGGCTTGGGCGGTTCGGCGGCCCGCGCCCACGGCGCGAGGCAGAGCACCGCCAGGGCGGCGGACGACCAGAACGGTTTCATGAAGACACTCCAAAGGGCGGTCAGGGCGGCGGGGCGGCGGTTGCGTCGCCTTGCGGGATTATAACATATGGGCGAGCGGGGGGCGTCAGCCCCCTGATTTAGTATGCGGTGGGCGTACTATCCTAAAATCAGGGGGCTGACGCCCCCCGCTCGCCGAGTCGCGCGAAGGGCTTGCCGCCCACCGGCCCGAACAGGATGCGACCGGGCGTATCCGACGTGGCCCCGATGAAGATGAAACACATCTCGTTCGTCGTCTGTTCGCCGGGGAACACCCACTGGGGCGGACTGTACGGGTTGGAGGGGTTCTTCGCGCTGTTGTCGTAAACCGCGTCCACGGAGAGCTTCGTCCCCTTCTTGAGGAACAGCGGTTCCTTGAGGAAATAGGTCTCCTGCCAGTTGTAATCCCAGTCCTTGATGGCGATGAGGGTGAACGGGTCGCCGGCGGGCGGCGTGACCGTCACCTTGATCTCGCGGCCGAGCATGTGCATGTGCGGCATGACGTCGTGCAGCGTGCAGTCCTGCATCACCTCGATGGCGCCGTGGACCTTGTAATGGTCGTTGTTCGCCGGGATGAAGAGGAACGCGCCGGGGATAATCATCCCCTTGAACGGCCGAGTGCCGGGCTTCTTGGCGAAATAAAGGCCGATCGAGGTGCGGTCCTTCTCGACGCGGCCGGTGCGATGGTAATGCACCTGCATCACCACGTCGGCCCCCTTGGGCAGCCGCCAGCCGTAGCCGTCGGGCAGCTTGTGGGCCAGCTGTCCCGGCGCCCAGCCGCCGAGCGTCCCCTGCGGAGTGAAGCCGACGCCCATGCTCACCGTGTAGCCGGGGCCGTGGTCCTGCTCGTCGGCCGCCTTTGTGCGTTCCCGCTCCGCCCGTTCGAGTTGGCGACCCTTGCCCGTCAGGTCCACGAAATTCAGCGTGTGGTGCAGCACCTTGCCGTTGCCGGGCCGCACCTCGATGGCCGTGACGTACTTGTCCTCGTCCAGGCCGGTCGGCAGCACGAAACAGCGGAACAGGTCGCGGCCGGCCGGGCCGACGGTCATCTCCTCCGGCACGGTCAACACCAGGTCCGGCTGGCCGAGCTGCCAGCCGTCAACGAACTTCGGCGGCGGCTGCGCGTCCTTGGGGTCGCCCTCCGGCTCGCCGCCGTCCACCCAGGCGGCCAGGGTCGAAAGCTCCTTGTCGGACAGCTTGCGTTCGTTGTGGAAGGCGACGCCCTCGACCGGCTTCCAGGGCGGCATTTTGCGACTTTGCGTATAGTCCTTGATGTCTTCCGCCCAGTTGACGGCCTGGCGGTAGGTCGTGAGCGCGAACGGGCCGATCTCGCCGCGCCGGTGGCATTGCTGACATTCCCGTTGCAGGATCGGCTCCACGTCGCGGTGGAACGTGACCGGGCCGGTCGCGGCGACCGCGTCGCCGTCCGAAATGGGGCAGCCGATGGGCCTGGTTACGGGCGTCGTCACGCCCTTGCCGGCCAGCACTGCGTCGAGGGCGTCGCGCAGGTCGAAGTGCGTGACCTCGCGGTTTCTCTTGAGACGGGCGGCGAAGGCGTCGTCAATGCGGCCGCGGTAACGCAGGACGAAGCCGCGGTCGAGAACGAACGCCTCGGGGGTGATCCGGGCGTGCAGGGCGTCGGCGGCGACGCGCCGCGGGTCGTCCAGCACAGGGAACGGGATCTTGTACTCGCCGGCCCGCTTGGCGTCGCCGTCGTCGCCGGGGACGACGGCCAGGAAGGCGACGCCCTTATCGGCGTAGGTCTTGGCCAGGTCGGCCAGGACGGGGATGTAGCTGGTCGAGACGGGGCAGTCGAACGACAGGAAGACGACGACGACCGCTTTTTTGTCCTTGTAGTCGAAGAGGGAAGTGGTCTCGCCGACGGCGTCCCGGAGATGGAAGTCGGCGATTTTGGCGCCGACGTTGTTTGGGAGCGGGCGGTCGGCGGCGCGGAGGGCGAGCGGCGCGGCGCAGAGGGCCAGCAGCGAAACCACGAGACGGCGCGAAGCGGTGCGTCGCATGTATCCTTACTCCATATGGACAGGCGTTCTCGTCGCGGCGAGGGCGCCGGCGCACGGGGCGTCCCCCATTGTACCGGCGGAGGGGCCGCGGTTTCGTGGGGAGCGGCTCATGAGAGTCAAATGATCTCACGCAAAGGCGCAAAGACCGCAAAGAAGAAAAGTGTCTTCTTTGCGGTCTTTGCGCCTTTGCGTGAGATCCCGAAGCCGTCACTTCGTCGGGGCGTAGTCGGTCGAAACGAGGAAGACCGATTCCGGCGGCTTGGCCAGCAACTTCCCGTCCTTTTCGGACTCCTCGCGGACCTTCTGCCACTCCGGGTCGGCCTGGAACTCCTTCCAACTCTTGTCCGCCGCCTCCTTGCTGGGGAAAGAAAGGAGGTAAACCAGCTTCTCGCCGGCCGCCTTCTCGTCCAGCGGCTTCCAGAAGCCCTCGACCTTCATGCCGTGTTTCTCGAAAATCTTCAGCGTGTGGTCGCGGAAACGGGCGTGCAGCGCCTCGATCTTGCCCGGCGCGGCCGTGTAGGTCCTTAACTCGTAGACGCGCGTGTCCACTTTCTTGTCTCCCTTGTCTCCGTTGGCGGCGCGCACCGCCACGACCGCGACCCCGGCGCACAACGCCAGGGCCAGCGCCGGCCAGGTAACGCATCCACCCGCCGGCCGCCTTGCTGAAAACGCAACAGGCCATGTCGTCATTCCTCCCTCGGGCCGGCTTCCTCAAACCAGCGCCGCACCGATAACGTGAATCCCGGCAGCACGGTGCCGCCGGTCAGAGTTCCGTCTTCGCCAATTTCCTCGAACGCCTCGACGGCCGTGTAAATCCGCGCCCGTTGCGTCTCCGGATACACCTGCCAGACGAGCCGGGCTCCGCCGGCGAAGTATTCGCCCCTTTTCCGGTCCATTTCGCCCGTCGTGTTGCTCGGGTTGAGAATCTCGACGGCCAGATCGGGAGTCCGGGCCAGGATCTGGCCGCGCGGCAAGAGCCGGTTGTCGAACTGCGTCCAGGCATAGAAGGCCACGTCCGGAATCCGTACCAGACCCGGCCGGGGGCGCATCATTCCGGCTTCGCCGAGAACGATGCCGAGGTTGTGTTCCGCGGCGAAGGCGTCCATCAGACGGATGAGCACCACGGCCAGCCGCGATTCGTAGTAGCCCATCGCCTTCTCCACCAGTACCCCATCCACCAACTCGCATAGCCGGCCGATCCGCGCTTCAGCCTCGATCACGTCCTGCTCCGTGGCGGCGCCCGGCGGGGCGCGAGGCGGATTCTTGACAACGGGATGTCACCCAGCCGCTCCAACAGCTCCGCCATCGTTTCCGGCGGGACCGCCGACACGGGCGGCGTGGGGATGGTCGCGATATTCATGGGTACTGCTCCTTTCCGACGGCCGGCCGTCACCGTCCCGTCGATTTCCCCGACTTGCCGATGCAGAACAGGTTTTCCTTGCCGTGAATGTACAGCCGATTGCTGGCCACGGCCGGCGTGGACGCCACGCCCTCGCCCAGGCTGTTTTTCGCCAACAATTTGAACGCCTTCGGCGACGCCTCGAAGACGTACACCTCGCCGTCCTCGCCGGCCGCGTACACCTTGCCGTCGATCAGCACCGGCGACGCGGTCATCGGGCTGCCCAGCCGCTTTTTCCACCCTCTTCGCCCGTCCTGGCGACGTGACAGGAGGCGAAGCCCTTGTCATGGACGCAGTAGAGGTAGTCGCCCGAGGCCAGCAGGGTCGGGACGTAGGAGAACGATTTGTCGTCCTGCCAGACCAGGGCCGTCTTGGTCACGTCGCCCTTGCCGCCGGGCCGCAGGGCGACGAGATGCCGGCCGGCGCCGCCCTCCCCGGCGTTGGCGATCACCAGGCCGCCCGCCTCAATCGGCGACGCCACCGTCCGCAGCGGGTTCGCGGCGAAGCTCATCACGTAATCCCAGTTCTCCGAGCCGTCGGCGGGGTTGTAGCTGCCGACGCCGGCCGTGCTGGCGACGATCAGCTCCGGCCCCCTGGCCCCCTCCAAAATAAACGGCGTCGAATAGGAGGCGCGGAACGACTTCCGCGGCGTCTTCCAGGCGGGCGTTCCGTCCTTGGCGTGGAAGGCCATCACCGCGCACGGGGCCGGTTCGTCCACGGCCTTGCCCTGGTCGTCGGCGAGGTAGACCATGCCGTTGTACACGATCGGCGAGATGCCGGCGCCGTGCTCGCTCACGAAGCCGCCGAGGTTCCGCGTCCAGACCTGCTCGCCCTTGAAGTCGTAGGCGTTCAGTAAAAGGTCCTTTCCGTCCCAAAAGATGGCGTAGACCCGTTCGCCGTCCGTGGCCGGCGTGGACGACGCCAGCGTGTTCTTGGGGTGGGTGTGCGCCGGGCGCCTGGGGCGGACTTCTTCCAGAGCACTTCGCCGCTGACGGCGTTGACGCAGATCAGCCAGCGCTCCGAGCCGTCGGCCGAGGCCGACTGAATGAACAGACGGTCGCCCCAGACGATCGGCGACGAATTGCCGCGGCCGGGGATCGGCGCCTTCCACAGGACGTTTTCCTTGTCGTTGAAGTGGATCGGCACGTCCTTGTCGGTCGAGACGCCGGTCCCATTGGGGCCGCGGAAGCGCGGCCAGTTGCCGGCGTCGGCGCCGGCCCCGGCCAGCAGGACGCACAGGGCCGGGAGAAACGAGCAGAGGGTGAGTCGGAAGCGCATGGCGGTCAGTGCTCCGCACGGGAGGGAACAAGGAGGTTAGACGGCAAGGAATAGCGTAATACGGCGCGGGGCGTTTGTCTTGCCTATTTCCGCGTTCGATCTGCCGTTGACAGATCGACGCCCGGCCGGCATCCCATTCCTGGTTCGACGGCCCGCCATCCGGGCGAGGTGTTTCATGCGATGCGGTCGGCGCCTGCGACGGCTGTTCCTCCCGGTCCTCCTGACCGCCCTGGCCTCCGGCTGTCAGGCGCTGCGGAGCTACCGGCCGGTCGCGGTCGTGGCGCGGGACGCCGAGACCCAAAAGCCGATCCCCGGCGCCGAGGTCCGCATCTTCTACCCGCTCACGTCGCCCCAGCTTGCCCCGGCCAATTCCATCGGGACGACCGGCGACGACGGCGTCGCCCGATTGCGCCGCCCCTACCGAAGAGGGGTTTGCGATGGAGACGACCGCCCCAGGTTATCTCCTGGATCAACGGAGCTTGTCCGGCGACGTCGTCGCCATTCCGTCCCACGAGCCGTTCCGATTGTTCGGCGCGAAGGAACCGCCGCCCGTTTCTCTGGTCGCCGAGTTGTACGCGGAACCCGGCCCCACCATCGAGTTGGTGCTGCCGTCGGGCTACAAGGGACTGGTCAAGGTCGAGGTCCGGCCGCGCGACGACATCCCCTGCCCGCCGGGCCAACGCCGTTTTCGTTATGACGTGCCGCCGTCGGGGGATGTGGTGGCGACCGGCCCCGCCCTGCTGCGGCGGCTGCCGAACTTCGTGGCGAAGTTCGCCGACGGCGCCCCCCTGAGCGTGAAGGTCAAGGACGACGAGGTCGGCTGGCGGTGGCTGAAGTCCGACGGGGTGCGCGAAACCTACGTGGTCGGGACGCTGGCGGAGTTGTACTACTACCGACGCGCGTCCGGGAAAGAGGACGCGGGGACGAGTTCGGCGGGGCACAGGAAGGGCGGTCACGGCCATCGGCCGCCGTCCGACCCGGACGGCGCGAATCCGTAGGAGGGGCTTGGAAGGAATGCGGCGCGGCTTACGGTTGGGCGTCGCGGGTGGGGATCGGGTCTGGCGTGGGCAGCGCCAGCCAGGTCCGGGTGTCTTTGGTGTACATGTCCGAAGTCCCGCAGCCGGCGCAGAGCAGGAGCGCGAGAACGGCCAGGCGCCACATGGGAATCCCCCTTCTTTGAACTGGAGCGGCAAGCAGATACCCGAGCGCGGCGGCGGCGTCAAGACGAACCGGGAACAATTCACCCTTCTCGTCTTGACGCCCCGCCGGCCGGCCGATACGTTCCCGCCCCTGCGCGGGGAGCGGCCCTCCCCACGGGCGAGGTCATGGAATGACGCGGCGATCCCGAATGCTCTCCCTGTTCCTCGGGCTTGGCGCCTGCTGCCTGTCGGGCTGCCTGTTCGGCGGCGGCGGCAACACCCCCGACGTCGAAAAGAACGTGGTCGGCCCCGCCCAACCGACGCCCAAGGACGCCGGCTCGGCCTACCACGCCCACGAACCGCCGCCACTCCGCGAAGACAAGCCGGGCGACTCGGCGGTCGCCCAGGCGCATTACCCCGACCCTCCCCCGCCCGCCGGCTCGGCCCCGTCGGTGAAGCCCGAGATTACGCCGCCGCCGGCGCCACTGCCCGCCGCGCCGGAGGCGGAGGTGATGCGCGTCGAAAAGACGCCGGACCCGCAACTCGTGGCCGCCTTGCGCTGTCTGCTCGAAAAACGTTCGGCGGACGCCCTGGAGCTGCTGCAAAACTATGACGGCGCCAGCCGCGAGCTGTTGCTGACCCTGCTGCCGCTGGCGGCCCGCGTCGGCGACGGCGGCCTCGACCACGCCACGCCCCAGGAAACGGCCGCCCTGCTCGAACAGCTGCGCCAGGTGGAGACGGTCCTGCGGCCGCATGCGGCATTGACCCTCGGTAAAGTCTGCTTTTGCCGCAAGGTCAACGGCTTCGGCGACTGCGAGCCGTGGCCGGAAAACCACGTCTTCCGGGCCGGCGTGGAGGGGGAGCGCGGCGAATGGATGCAGGTCTACGCCGAGGTGCGCAACTTCACCAGTCGGCCGCAAGGCCCGACCTACGAAATCTCGTTGGCCGGCGCCGTCGAGATCCGCGACGCCCAGAACCGTCCGGTTTCGCGCATCGATTTCCCCTCCTGCGTGAAGCGCAGCCAGACGCCGCGCCAGGATTACTTCGTCAACTTCCAGTTCTACCTACCTTCGCCCATGCCGCCGGGCCGTTACACCCTCCACGTCCTAGTGAAGGACATGCTGAACCCCGCGACCGGCGACGACGCCGCGCCGCGGAGCGCCACCCGTTCGCTCGACTTCCTGGTGGGCGCCGCCGGCGACGGCCGGGACTGACGGACCCCGCGCGACTTTTTTTCAAAAAATCTCGCCGACCCCTTGCTTCGGTTCGACCTTTCGGCTATCACTGATGAAAGAGCAAGCGCCCCTTGCTCGTCATTGATGAGACCGAGAGATTGGCGGGGTTCAAAGCTGACTGGGCGACGGTTTTGGATCCACTTCTCTCGGTCTCACTTTTTTTCCCCTCCCTTCCGCCGCACCCCTTCTTCCTGCAATGAAGCTCAAGCAACTCCCTGACGATTTTTACGTCGAGGAGATGACCGAGGTCGCGCCGTCCGACCGCGGCCCGTTCGCGCTCTACCGCCTGGAGAAGCGCGGCTGGTCCACGCCCGACGCCCTGGCCGCCCTCCGTCGCCGTTGGCGGGTCGAACCGCGACGCATTTCCTACGGCGGCCTCAAGGACCGCCACGCCTGGACCGTCCAGTATCTCACGATCCTGCACGGCCCACGACGCAACCTCCACCACCACGACATCACGGTGGCGCACCTCGGCTGGACCGACGCCCCGTACACGTCGCACGCCATCCGCTGCAACCGCTTCCGGCTTACGCTGCGCGACCTGACCGCCGAAGACGTGACCCGCGCCGCGCCCGCCCTGGAACGCGCGGCGACGCAAGGCGTCCCGAATTACTTTGACGACCAGCGTTTCGGTTCCGTGGCCGGCGAGGGCGAAGAGTTCATCGCCCGGCTGCTGGTGCGCGGCCGTTTCGAGGACGCCCTGCGCCTGGCGCTGACCGCCCCCTATGAGTTCGACCGCGGGCCGCAGAAGAAGGAAAAGGCGCTTCTGAGAGAGCGTTGGGGCGATTGGGCGACGCTGAAAGACCAGTTGCCGCGCGGCCACGCCCGCAGTCTGATCGATTACCTGCGCGTCCATCCCGACGACTTCCGCGGCGCCGTCGCCCGGCTGCGTCCGGAGTTGCGCGGCCTCTACCTGTCGGCGTACCAGAGCCACCTGTGGAACCGCATCTTGGCGCGCTGGCTGACGGAGCATCTGCGGCCGGAACAGCTGCGTCCGGTGGCGCTGCGCCTGGGCGAAGCGCCGTTCCCGGTCGGCCTGGACGCGGCCCAACAGGCCGA
Organism: uncultured Planctomycetaceae bacterium; assembly: GCA_963813925.1. Classification (GTDB taxonomy): domain Bacteria; phylum Planctomycetota; class Planctomycetia; order Gemmatales; family Gemmataceae; genus UBA4732. The sequence goes on along the minus strand of CAWFBG010000009.1, from coordinate 422,376 downwards.
ACTCGCCGCGCTGCAATTGCCGCTGCCGTCGGCGCGCCTGAAGCTCGACGCCGGCGAACCGCGGAGTGAATTGGTGCGGGCGGTGCTCGCCGCGGAGGGGCTGGAAGCCCACGACATGCAGGTGCGCGGCGTGCGGGAGATGTTTTTCTCGAAGGGCGAACGGACGGCGCTCTGTATGCCGGCCCACCTGACGTTTGAGACCGAAACGGATGAATTGCATCCTAAAAAGACGAAATTAGTGCTGTCGTTCGAGCTGCCGCGCGGCTGCTACGCGACATTGCTGGTGAAGGCGGCGAAGGGCGCGCCCTTCATCCCTTCTTGACGAATCGCAGCGCCTCGGCCGCCACGTCGAATGCCGCGTTCGGCCGCGCCAGACGCGCCACGTTGGCCCGCAGGCCGGCCAGCCGTACCGGGTCCGAGAGCAAAGAATCCACCTTGTACACCAGTAACGGCAGGTTGCTCGCCTTGACGGCCGCCCCATGCTCCAGCAGGTAGTCGCTATTGCGGCTCTCCTGTCCCGGCACCGGCTGCACCATCACCAGCACCGCCCCGCGCGCCAGCGTCTCCGCCACCGTCAGGCCCCCCGGCTTCGACACCACCAAATCGGCCGCCGCCATGTATTCGTCGATCTCGTCGGTGAACGACAGCACGCAAGCGCGGTGGCGCGGCGGCGGTTGGATCGCCTCCAGCCGTCGCTTGACGGCGGCGTTGCGGCCGGCCGCCGCGACCAGCTGGATCGGCCGTTCCGTCCGCAACAGCGCCGCGTACATCTGCTCGATCGGACCGACCACGCCGAAACCGCCCGCCATCTGCAACACGATCGGCCGATCCGTCGCCAGGCCGTGCTTCCGCGCGCATTCCAGTTTGTCCTTCGGCCGGCGGAAGACCGGGTGAATCGGCACGCCCGTCACCGACACGTCCGAGGCCGGGACGCCGCAGAATTGCAGGTAGCGCGCCCCGTCCTCCGTCGCCGTGAAATAATGTTCACACGGCCGATGGACCCACATCCGATGCGTGTCGAAGTCGGTCGTGACGACGACCTGCGGCGCGTCGAACTTGTCCTGTCGCCGCAGCGAGGCCACGATCTCCGCGGGCAAAAAGTGCGTGTTGACAACCAGGTCCCACGGCTCGGCCCGCAGGAAGTGGACGAACCGCCGCAGGTTCAATCGTTCCACCGCCAGGCGCAGCCGGTCAGAGCGCGTGACCGGGGCGCGGACGGGGCGGTCGAAGAGGTCGTAAAAGTAGCCGTGGACGTAGGGGGCGCGGTTCATCAGGCCGAGGTAGCCGCGGGAATAGAAGCGGCGAAAGGCCCGGTTGGCCCAGTCCATGACGTCGAGGTTGCGGACGAAGGCGTCGGGCGCCGTCTCGCGCAGGGCCAGCTCCACAGCCTCGGCGGCGCGCAGGTGGCCGGCGCCGACCGAGGCCGAAAGGATCAGGATGCGCGGCGGCTTGGTCATGAACTTCCTTGGCGACCGTCCGGGGGCCGGATGAAGGTGTGTATGGTAACGGCGGGAGGGGAGTAGGGCAAAGACTTATCGAGCGGATGGGGGACGGCATCGGTTAGCCGCGACGCGCAGCGGAGCGCTCGGGACCGAGCGCTCCGCTGCGCGTCGCGGCTAACCGACGACGCGCCATTCAGTTCCCGCCGCCGCGGCTGCCAATCAGCACGCCGGTCAGGAACACCAGCACTCCGCCGAGGATCACCTGCAAGGCGGCCTGCCAGAGCGGCGTGTCCATGAAGCGATTGCGAATCCAGGCGATCACCAGAAGCTCAATTACCACCACCACGACCGCCACGGCCGTGGCCGTGTAGACGTGCGGGATCAGGTACGGCAGCGTGTGCCCCAGGCCGCCGCCGGCCGTCATCAGGCCGCAGACCAGCCCGCGAATCCAGGGCCGGCCGCGCCCCGTCAGGCTGCCGTCGTCGGACAGCGCCTCGGCGAACCCCATGCTGATGCCCGCCCCGAGACTCGCCGCCAGACCCACTAAAAAGGTGTCCCAACTCTGGAGCGTGGCGAACGCCGTGGCGAAGATCGGCGCCAGCGTCGAGACCGAGCCGTCCATCAGCCCCGCCAACCCCGGCTGGATCACCTGCATCACGAAAAGCCGCCGCCGGGCCGCCGCCTCTTCCTCGTGCGGGGGCGGGGGCGCCGCCGCTTCCAACTCCTCCGCGATGCGCTCGTGCTTGCGTTCCTCCTCGGCCAGGTCGCCGAGCAGCTGACGCACGCCGGCGTCGGTGGTTTTGCGGGCGGCGCTTTCGTAGAAGCGCCGCGTCTCCACCTCCATCATCTCGGCCTGTTTGCGCACGGCGTCCAGTCCCAGCGGCCGCACCAGCCAGATCGGCCGGCGCTGGACGAAGCCCTTCACGTCCTGCCGCCGGATCAGCGGGATGTGGTCGCCGAATTTTTGCCGGTAGAGGTCCAGCAGCCGGTGGCGATGGCCGTCTTCCTCGGCCCGCATCTTGCGGAATTGCTCCGCCTGGGCCGGGTGACTCTCTTTCAGCCCCTCGGCGAAGTTTTCGTAGATGCGGGCGTCTTCTTCCTCCTGCGAGATCGCCAGCGCGAGGATTTCACGCTCCGTGAGGCTCCTGAACGATCGCATGACGGTCCCTCTTCGCTCGCCGATATTCACCCGCCTTGTCTACAGTAGTAGGGGGGGTGCGCCGACGGCCAGCGGAACGTCCGCGGGAAGTGTAAGGGTCGGCGGCCGGGTTGGTATATTCCCCTGAAACGAACAGGCGGCCGCCGGAAGGGCTTGCCAGAAGCGGGACGGGATCGAATGTTATCTGCATTGACCATTCCGTCCGTTCCCGGACTTCCTTTTCCCCGACGTGCGAGCGGAATCATGTACACACGGCCCGACCAATCATCGCGTGGGAACCGAGGCGGAACGTTCTTTTCCTGGCGAGGTGGGGCGGTCGCCGCCTTGCTGTCGGCCGCGGCCGCGCTGGGATGCAACACCACCGCCGCGCCGCCGCCCGCGCCGAAGCCTCCGGAAGTGGACGTCAGTCTACCGGTGCAGGAAAACGTCACCGATTACGAAATCTTCACTGGCAGCGTCCAGGCCGAGAAGTCGGTGGACCTCAAGGCCCAGGTTACGGGTTACCTCCTGAAAAAGCCGCTGGCCCAGGAGGGGACTGACGTCACGGAAAACGAAATCGTGTTCAAGATCGATCCGAGGCCCTATGACGCCATACTGGCCCAGGCGGACGCCAGCGTCAACCAGGCCAACACCCATCTGAAGAGCTTGCAGGACGTCTACCAGCGCGACCTCCGTTCTCCGTCCGCCACGCCCGAGGCGACGCTCGTTCAGGACCACGACAACGCCGACGAGGCGCAGGCGGCGCTCAAGGCGGCCCAGGCCACGCGCCAGGCCGCCCAGATCAACGTGGCGCTCACGGACATCATCGCCCCCTTCAGCGGCCGGCTCAGCCGGCGCAACGTCGATCCGGGCAACCTCGTCCAGGCCAACGTCACCTCCCTGGCCACGATCGTCCAGCTCGACCCCATTTACGCCTATTTCGACGTGGACGAGCGGACGCTGCTGCGCCTCCGCAAGCTCGTCCAGGCCGGAGAGCTGCCGCAACGGAACATGAAGGCCAAGGACCTTCCCGTCAACCTGGCGCTGGCCGATGAAACGGGATTCGACTACACCGCCGCGGACGAAAAGATGAACTCGGCCCACAAGCAGGGGACGCCCCGCCGCCACGGCTACATCGCCATCGTGGACAACCAGGAAAACGTGGCGACCGGCACGCTGCGCGTCTGGGGCGAATTCAGGAACCCCGACCCCAAGGTGCTGTCGCCCGGCATGTTCGCGCGCATCCAGCTGCCCATCGGCAAGCCGCACCCCGCCATCCTCATTGCCGACGCCGCCGTCGTCTCCGACCAGGGCCGCCAACTCCTCTATGTCGTCGCCCCCAATGACAAGGGGGAGAGCGAAGTCAGCGCCCGCTACGTCACCACCGGGTCGTACCAGAACGGGTTGCGGGTGGTCGAATCCGGATTGAAACCCGGCGAACAGGTGGTGCTCAACGGTTTGCAGCGCGTCCGCGACAAGAGCATCGTCCGCGTGCGGAAGGTGATCGAGATGCCGCGGACGGAGGAAGGCGCGGCGGCGACCGCCAACCAATAGAGCCGAAAATGGTTAGCCGCGACGCGCGGCGGAGCGCTTTCTCCCGAGCGCCCCGCCGCGCGTCGCGGCTAACCGGCGTGGGTCGCACAGGGGAAACGCGGGGAGAGGCGCATTGTTTTCGCGATTCTTCATCGACCGGCCGATCTTCGCCACGGTCCTGTCCATCATCATTACCCTGACCGGGGGCGTCGCCGTATTCAACCTGCCGATCGCCCAGTACCCGCAGATCACGCCGCCAAGCATCATCGTCTCCACCACCTACCCCGGCGCCAACGCCCAGACCGTCGCCGAGAGCATCGCCGCCCCCATCGAGCAGCAGGTCAACGGCGTCGAGAACATGTTGTACATGTCCTCGCAGGCCGCCAACGACGGCTCCTACAGCCTCAGCGTGACGTTCAAGCCCGGCGTCAACTTGAATTTCGCCCAGGTGCTGGTGCAGAACCGCGTCAACCTCGCCCTACCGCAGTTGCCCGACGTGGTCAAGCAGATCGGCGTCACCACCCGCAAACGCAACCCCGACATCCTGCTCGTCGTCAGTCTCTATTCGCCCGACGACCGTTTCGATCAGCTCTACATCAGCAATTACGCCTACATTCATCTCGCGGACGAAATAAAGCGCGTGGACGGCGTCGGCGACGTGTTCCTGTTCGGCGAACAGGACTACAGTATGCGCGTCTGGGTGGACCCCGACCGGCTGGCCGCGCGCGGCCTGACGGCCATGGACGTGGTCAACGCCGTCCGGGAGCAGAACGTGCAGGTCGCGGCCGGCCAGATCGGCCAGCCGCCCTCCGGCGGCAAGCAGGAATACCAATTCACCCTCACCACCCTGGGCCGCCTCGCCGACCCGTCCCAGTTCGAGAACATCATCATCCGTTCCACGCCGGACGGCCGGTTTCTGAGGATCAAGGACATCGGCCGCGTCGAGTTGAGCGCCAAGAGCAAGGATGTGGAAAACAAGCTCGACTTTCACGACTCCACCGGCATCGCCGTCTTCCAGCTGCCCGACGCCAACGCCCTGGCCACGGCCGACCGCATCCGCGCCAAGATGGAGGAGCTGAAGAAGAAGTTCCCGCCCGGCCTCGATTACTCCACGGCCTACGACACCACGCCGTTCGTCGCCGAGTCGATCATCGAGGTGTTCAAGACGCTCCTGGAGGCCATCCTCCTCGTGGCCGTCGTCGTGCTGATCTTCCTGCAGAGCTGGCGCTCGACGCTGATCCCGCTGACGGCGGTGCCGGTGGCCATCATCGGCACCTTCGCCGTCATGGCGGCGATGGGCTTCAGCCTGAACACTCTCACCCTGTTCGGACTGGTATTGGCCATCGGCATCGTCGTGGACGACGCCATCGTCGTCGTCGAGGCCGTCGAGCATCACATCGAACAGGGGCTGGCGCCCAAGCAGGCGGCGATCAAGGCGATGGAGCAGGTCTCCGGCCCGGTCATCGCCGTGGCCCTGGTGCTGTCGGCGGTGTTCGTTCCCTGCGCCTTCATCAGCGGCATCACCGGCCAGTTCTTCCGCCAGTTCGCGTTGACCATCGCCGTCTCGACGGTGATCTCCGCCCTCAACTCGTTGACCTTCAGCCCCGCCCTGGCCGCCATCTTCCTCAAGGGCAGGGAGGACAAGCGCGACGTCATTGGCCGGCTCGTTCACCTCCTTTTTGGCTGGTTTTTCTGGCTGTTCAATTTCGTCTTCCGCCACGCGACGCACGGCTACACCCGCGCCGTCGGCCTGTTGCTGCGCCTGAGCGTCGTGGTGCTGGTGCTCTACGTCGGCCTGCTGGGCCTGACCTACTGGGGCTTCCACCAGCTGCCGACGGGATACATCCCGTCGCAGGACAAGGGCTACCTGCTAATCAGCGTCCAGATGCCGGACGCCACGGCCCTGGACCGCACCAAGGAGGTGGTCAAACGGGTCGATGAGATCTGCCACGAGGAGCCCGGCGTGGCCCACACGATCACCATTTCGGGGCAGTCGTTCGTCCTCAACGCCTTCGGCCCCAACTTCGGGATGCTCTTCCTCCCTTTGAAGCCATTCGCGGAGCGCGAATCCCCTAAAATGTACAGCACCGCCATCGCCGACCGGCTCTCGAAGCGGATCGCCAAGGAAATCCCGGAGGCCCGGGTGGCCATCTTCGGGCCGCCGCCGGTGTCCGGCCTCGGCTCCGCCGGCGGCTTCAAGTTCATGGTCGAGGACCGCGGCGAGAACGACCTGGAGCGGCTGCAAAAGCAGACCGAAAACCTCGTCGCCAAGGGCAACAAGGACGGACGGCTCAAGGGGCTGTTCACCATTTTCACGGTCAAATCGCCGCAGAAATTCGTCGACATCAACCGCGACCAGTGCGAACGGCTGGGCGTCAACCCCGCCGACGTGTTCAGCACGTTGCAGATCTATCTCGGGTCGCTCTACGCCAACGACTTCAACCTGGCCGGCCGCACCTGGCAGGTCAACGTCCAGGCCGAGGGCCGTTTCCGCAATCAGGTCACGGACGTGAAGCGGCTGATGGTCCGCAACAAGGCGGGCGGCATGGTCCCGCTGGGCACGGTGGCCGACGTGACCGACATCAACGGGCCGCTCATCCTGACGCGCTACAACACATACCCTGCGGCGGCGATCACCGGCGACACCCAGAAGGGCGTCAGCTCCGGCGACGCCATCAAAATCATGGAGGACCTCGCCAATCAGGAGCTGCCCAAGTCGATGGCCTACGAGTGGACGGAGATCAATTTCATCCAGATCGACGCCGCCAAGAACTTCTGGAACAACCTGATCTTCCCGCTGGGGGTGCTGGGCGTATTTCTGGTCCTAGCCGCGCTCTACGAGAGCTGGGCGCTGCCGCTGGCCGTCATCCTCGTGGTGCCGATGTGCCTGCTCAGCTCGATCACCGGCGTCTGGCTGTCCGGCGTCTTCTGGCACTCCAACTCGGACATCAACATCTTCACGCAGATCGGCTTCTTGGTGCTGGTCGGCCTGGCGAGCAAGAATGCGATCCTTATTGTCGAGTTCGCCAAGCTGAAGCGCGACGCCGGCCTGTCGCGGCGCGACGCCACGCTGGAGGCGGTGAAGCTGCGCTTGCGGCCGATCCTGATGACCTCGTTCGCCTTCATCCTCGGCGTGGTGCCGCTGGTGGTCGGCAAGGGGGCCGGCGCCGAGATGCGGCAGACGCTGGGCGTGGCCGTGTTCAGCGGCATGTTGGGGGTGACGCTGTTCGGCATCTTCCTTACGCCGGTGTTCTTCTTCGTCATCGAATGGTTCAGCGAATTGTGGCCGTTCAACACGCCGGAGGTGCGGCGGTGGGGCCGGGTGGCGCTGCACGTCGTCGGCGTTGCCAGCACGGGGGCGGTCTGGCCGGTGGTGTGGGTGGTGGGTCGGGCCACGCGCCGCCGGCCGGACTGGGCCAGGAAGGACGAGCCCGCGAAAGTCAAGAGGGGGACCGACGGCAACGGGGCGGCGAAGGACGGCCCCGCGACGGCCGGCGAAACGGATATCAAAACGGCGAGCGGGGGGCGTCAGCCCCCTGATTTAGGATAGCGCCTCGGAACGGGTGACGAATCAGGGGGCTGACGCCCCCCGCTCGCCGCCGCAAATAGGGGATCGGTATGTTTTCGCGCTTTTTCATCGACCGGCCGATCTTCGCCTCCGTATTGTCCATCATCGTAACGCTGGGCGGCCTAATCGCCCTGTTCACGCTGCCGGTCGCGCAATACCCCGACATCACGCCGCCCACCGTCGAGGTGGCCGCCTATTACCCCGGCGCCAACGCCCAGACCGTGGCCGACACCGTGGCCGCGCCCATCGAGCAGCAGGTCAACGGCGTCGAAAACATGCTGTACATGTCGTCGCAATGCACCAACGACGGCAACTACTCCCTGACGGTGACGTTCAAGCCCGGCGCCGACCTGAACATCTCGCAGGTGCTCGTGCAGAACCGCGTGTCGCTGGCGCAGGCGGACCTGCCCAGCCTGGTGCAGCGGCGCGGCATCTCCGTGACCAAGAAGTCGGCCAGCGTCCTGATGATCGTCAACCTCTATTCGCCGGACAATAGCCGAGGCGCCATCGACCTGAGCAACTACGCCACCATCCAGCTGCGCGACGAGCTGGCCCGCCTCCAGGGCGTAGGCGATATAACCTATCTCGGACAGCGCGATTACAGCATGCGCGTCTGGCTCGACCCGGAAAAGATGGCCGTGCGCAACCTCACCTCCGACGACGTCGTCGCCGCCATCACGCAGCAGAACGTCCAGGTGGCGGCCGGCCAGATCGGCCAGCCGCCGGTGCCGAGCGGCCAGGTCTTCCAGTACACGATGACGACGCTCGGCCGGCTGTCCACCGTTCAGCAATTCAAGGACATGGTCGTGTTCGCCGACCCACAGGGCCGCATCGTCCGCCTGGGCGACGTGGCCGACGTCGAGCTGGGCGCCATGAGCTACAACCAGACCTGCACGCTGGACGGCCAGCCGTCGGTGGCGCTGTCGGTCTACCAGCTGCCCGGCTCCAACGCCCTCCAGGTGGCCAAGGTCGTCAAGGACAAGATGGCGGAACTGCAAAAGCGCTTTCCGCCCGGCCTCGGCTACAAGATCGTCTACGACACGACGCCGTTCATCAACGAGTCGATCAGCGAGGTGTTCGAGACGCTCTTCGACGCCGTGGTGCTGGTGGCCTTTGTGGTGCTGCTGTTCTTGCAGAACTGGCGCTCGGCCGTGATCCCGCTGATCGCGGTGCCGGTGGCCATCATCGGCACCTTCGCCGTCATGGCCTTCATGGGCTTCAGCCTCAACAATCTGACCCTATTCGGATTGGTATTGGCCATCGGCATCGTCGTGGACGACGCCATCGTCGTCGTCGAGGCCGTCGAGCATCACATCGAAGAAGGCATGAATCCGCACGACGCCACGGTTCGGGCCATGGAACAGGTGTCCGGCCCGGTGGTGGCCATCGGCCTGGTGCTGGCGGCGGTGTTCGTGCCGTGCGCCTTTATCAGCGGCATCACGGGGCAGTTCTTCCGACAGTTCGCGCTGACCATCGCCGTCTCGACGCTCCTGTCGATGTTCAACTCCCTGACGCTCAGCCCGGCCCTTTGCGCCTTGTTGCTGAAACCGCGGGAAGAGGGGAAGTACGAGGCGCTGCCGTGGTTCGCTTTCCCGCCGCTCGGCGGCGTGGCTCGGTCACAAAATCGGCATTCACTGGGCGGGGCCGGCCATCGCCGCTTTGCACCTGCACGCCTCGCCGCCCACGCTGGACGCCCTGCGCTTGTGGGGTCCGATCGCGGCGGGGACGTTGGCTGGCCTGACAGTCGGGCTGATCGAAATCTTGCTCGGCGTGCTCGGCGTCAGGCCGATCAATTTCCTTCTCGGTCTGGCGTTTCGCGACGTTCAACGTCGGCTTTAAGTACAGTACGAACCTGTATACGAAGTCAATCGGTATGTTGCTGCGCGTCAGCGTCCTGGTGCTGCTGGTCTACGGCGGCCTGTTGTATTTGACCTACCTCGGCTTCATGAAAACGCCCAGCGGCTTCATCCCCAATCAGGACAAAGGCTATTTGCTGGTCAACGTGCAGCTGCCCGACTCGGCCTCGGCCGCACGCACGCAGCAGGCGATGAAGTCCGTGGAGGAAATCTCCCTGAAGCAGCCCGGCGTCGCGCATACGGTCGGCATCTCCGGCCAGTCGATCCTGCTCAACGCCAACGCCCCGAATTTCGGCGCCATGTACCTGATGCTCGACGACTTCGCCAAGCGCGAACAACCGGGCCGGTCGGGCGACGACATCACCGCCGCGCTCCAGGCCAAGTTCCAGGATCAGGTTCCGGACGCCATCGTCAACATCTTCCCGGCGCCGCCGGTCGAGGGTCTGGGCACGGCCGGCGGCTTCAAGATCATCGTCGAGGACCGCGGCAACGAGGGCGAGCAGGTTTTACAGGACGTGGCCGATCAGGTCATTCAAAAGGGCGACCAGACGCCCGGCCTGGAGGGGCTGTTCACCAGTTTTCGGGCGCGGACGCCGTGGCTGCGGCTGAACATCGACCGCGACCAGGCCAAGCGGCTCGGCCTGTCCATCAGCGACATTTTCGACACCTTACAAGATCAAGTCGGCTCCTACTACGTCAACGACTTCAACAAATTCGGCCGCACCTGGCAGGTCAACGTCCAGGCCCGGCAGAACTTCCGCCAACAGATCACCGACCTCAAACAGCTCAAGGTGCGCAACGCCACGGGCGGCATGGTGCCGCTGGCCAGCGTGATGAGCGTTGAGCCGGCGAGCGGTCCCGTGCTAATCCTGCGTTACAACATGTACGCGGCGGCGGCGATCAACGGCTCGGCGGCGCCCGGCGTGAGTTCCGGCACGGCCCTGACGTTGATGGAGGACAAGGCCCAGGAAGACCTGCCGCCGTCGATGTCCACCGACTGGACCGAGCTGGCGCTGTTGCAACTCCAGACCGGCAACACGGCCATGTACGTGTTCCTCCTGGCCGTGATCCTGGTGTTTCTGGTGCTGGCGGCGCAGTACGAGAGCTGGTCGCTGCCGCTGGCCGTCATCCTCGTGGTGCCGATGTGCCTGCTCTGCGCCATCGCAGGCGTATGGGTCGCGCACCAGGACATCAACATTTTCACGCAGATCGGCTTCATCGTGCTGGTCGGTTTGGCTTGCAAGAACGCGATCCTTATTGTGGAATTTGCGAAATCGCGGCGCGAGGAGGGCGCCGACCCGCGACGGGCGACGCTGGACGCGGTGCAGTTGCGGTTGCGGCCGATCATGATGACGTCGTTCGCGTTCATCCTCGGCGTGGTGCCGCTGGTGGTCGCCGTGGGGGCCGGCGCCGAGATGCGGCGGACGCTGGGCGTGGCCGTGTTCAGCGGCATGTTGGGCGTGACGCTGTTCGGCGTCTTCCTGACGCCGGTGTTCTATTTCGTCATCCAGTGGTTCACCGACAAGTTCTGGCCGACCGCCGTGGTCGCGCCGGCCGCGGCGCCCCGGTTCCGGCGGCGCATGACGGGAGGCGCGAGGACCACGGCCCGACGCACGGCCACGACGGCGGCTTCCGGCCCGGACCATAGGACGATCTCTTCGGCGAGCGGCCGGCGTAAGCCGGCTGATGATCGTTTCAATCAGCCGGCTTACGCCGGCCGCTCGCCGCCCGCCCGACGCACGGGTATACTACCCCTCATCCGTCCGCCCCTGTCCCCATGCGAGATGCCCCATGAATCGTCGAGAATTCCTGCACACAGGCGCCGCCGGCCTCACCCTGTCCCTCGCCGGCGGCTACCACGTCCTCGGCGCCTCCGGAAAGCCGCCGCGCGTCGCCCTCATCGGCTGCGGCTGGTACGGCAAAACGGACCTCTTTCGTCTTATTCAAGTCGCCCCGGTCGAGGTCGTGTCGCTTTGCGACGTGGACAAGAAGATGCTGGCCGACGCGGCCGAACAGGTCGCCGGCCGACAGGCGTCGAAGAAGAAGCCGCGCACCTACGGCGACTATCGCGATCTGTTGAAGGAGAAAGACCTCGACATCGTGCTGATCGCCACGCCGGACCATTGGCACGCCCTGCCGATGATCGCGGCCGTTGAGGCCGGGGCCGACGTCTACGTCCAGAAGCCGATCAGCGTGGACGTGGAAGAGGGCCGGGCGATGGTCGCCGCCGCCCGCAAGACCAAGCGCGTCGTCCAGGTCGGCACGCAGCGACGCAGCACGCCGCACCTCGTCGAAGCCCGCGACAAGATCGTCCGGGAAGGCAAGCTCGGCAAGATCGGCCTGGTCGAAATCTACTGCTACTACCACATGCGGGCGACCGAGAACCCGCCCGACGAGAAGCCGCCGGCCAACCTCGATTACGAGATGTGGACGGGGCCGGCGCCGATGCGGCCGTACAATCGGCTGGTCCACCCGCGCGGCTGGCGGGCGTTCATGGAATACGGCAACGGCATCGTCGGCGACATGTGCGTCCACATGTTCGATATGACGCGCTGGATGATGGACCTCGGCTGGCCGAAGCGCGTCAGTTCCACCGGCGGCATCCTGGTGGACAAGCGCAGCAAGGCGAATATTTCCGATACGCAAACGGCGATATTCGACTACGGCGACCTGAACGTCGTCTGGCAGCATCGCACCTGGGGCGAGTCGGCCGACCCGAAATACCCGTGGGGCGCCACGTTCTACGGCGACAAGGGCACCCTCAAGGCCGGCGTCATGAGCTACGACTTCACGCCCTGGGGGGCAGGCAAGCCGGTCCACCGCGACGTGACCTACGAACTGGAACAGTACCCCGAGGACAAGACGGAAAAGGACCTGGAAAAGCACGTGGCGCCGGCCGTCCGCCATCACATGCTGAACTTCCTCGACGCCATCGACAAGCGCGGCCGGCCGGTGGCGGACATCGAGCAGGGCCACATTTCGACGGCGAGCTGCATCCTGGCCAACCTGTCGATGCGGCTGGGCCGGTCGCTAACCTGGGACGCGGAGAACCAGCGCGTCGTCGGCGACGACGAGGCCGACAAGCTGCTGCGCCGGCCGTACCGTTCGCCGTGGGTCCACCCCGAGGCGTGAAGACCCTGAAAGAGGCCGCTTATGTCTTCAACAACCGCCGTCGATGGCCTTGCCACATTGCGGAGCGCCCATGATGTCGTTGAGACGCTGGGTCGGCTGGAGGCGGCCCTCGCCTCCAGGGGGATCCACGTCTTCGCCCGGATCGACCACGCGGCCGGGGCGCGCGAGGTCGGTTTGCCGTTGCGGCCGACGGTGGCGCTGCTGTTCGGCAACCCACGGGCGGGGACGCCGCTCATGCAGAGCAATCAGACCGTCGGCGTCGACCTGCCGCTCCGGGCGCTGGTCTGGGAGGACGAGGCCGGCCAATGTTGGCTGGCCTACGACCGGCCGGAGTACCTGGCGGCGCGGCACGGGATCGCCGACCGGGCCGAGACCGTGGCGTCGCTGGCCGCCGCCTTGGAGTCGCTGGCCCGCGCGGCGACCGCGACGTGACTGGGCGCCCCCCTGAATCCGGAGGAGGAGGGGGGGCGGCGACGACTAAGATTGCGGGTATAATGATTGCGGAAGGATGCACGCTCGTCACACATATTCACTCGTCCGCCCCGTGCGAGGAACGAGATGAACAGCGATTCGATTCCGGAGCGCACCGGGGATTGGCGGATGCGCGTCCTGGTGGTGGAGGACGATCCCACCGCGGCCCAGAGCATTGCCTTTCTTTTGCGTCACGCCGGCCACGAGGCCGAGGTGACGACCGACGCCCCTTCGGCCGTGGCGGCGGCGGAGGCCCACCCGCCGGACGTGGTGCTGCTCGACATCGGGCTTCCCGGCATGGACGGCTGGCAGCTGGCGCGCCGGTTGCGCCGTCTGGAAGGCCCCAAGCGGCCGCTGCTCGTGGCCCTGACCGGCCGCGGCGAGGAAGAGGACCTTCGCCGATCCCGTAAAGCCGGCATCGACCTGCACCTGACCAAGCCCGCCGACGCCGCCTGGCTGGAGGCGCTGTTGTCCCGGTTCCGGTCGGTGATCGCCGAATAGCGCCGCCTCGCCGGTTCGTCGTGCCGTCATCCGTCCAAAGGCCCCGCCGCCGGCGACGCCGGACAGCCGGCGTCCAGGTACGCCTGCAACAGGATTTGCGCCGCCACCTTGTCGCGGCGCGCCTTCCGCCGCTTGTGCGTCAGCCCCGCGGCCCACAACGCCGACTCGGCCTCGACCGTCGTGAAACGCTCGTCCCAAAACGTCGCCGGCAGGCCGGTCGTCTCCGCCAGCCAGGTGCCGAACGCCCGCGCCGCCGCCGCCTTGGCGCCCTCCGCCCCGTTCAAATGCAACGGCAGACCGATCACCAGACGCGCCGTCTCCTCCTCGGCTATCAGCGCGCGAAAAAACACCGCGTCGCGCTCCCGGCCCTGGCGCGTGTAAATCGCCAGCGGGAAGGCGATCTTGCGATCCGGGTCGCTGACCGCCAGGCCGACGCGCACGTCGCCGTAATCCACGCCCAGCAGCCGGCCGGCGGCGCTCACAGGTATTTCTCCAGCCCCTTCTTTCGCATCAACTCCACCAGCTTCTTGACCGCCGCCTCGTCGCGGCGGTCGGCGATCAGGGTGGCGTCGCCGTCCTGGACGATGAGCAGGTTGCTCACGCCGATCGCGCCGATCAGCCGGCCGGGGTCGCCGACCACCACGCAGCCGCGCGTGTTGAGGCCGCAAAACTCGGCCAGCACCGTGTTGTCGTCGGCGTCCTGCGGGTTCATCCGCTCCAGCGCCAGCCAGCTGCCCACGTCGTCCCAGCGGTAGGGCGCCTGGGCGACCAGCACCTCCGGGGCGTGTTCCATCACCGCGTAGTCGATGCTGATCTTCTCCATCGCCTCGTATTCGGATCGCAAAACGGCGGCGCGGCTCGTCCCCGTCCAGGCGTCGGCGATGCGCTGCACGGCCGAGTAGAGCACCGGCCGCCGGTCGCGCAGCTGGGCCAGCACCGCCGCCACCTTCCAGACGAAGATGCCGCTGTTCCAGAAGTATTCGCCGGAGGCGAAGAAGCGTTCCGCCAATTCGGCGTCCGGCTTCTCCTTGAAACCGTCCTTGCGCACGCGGAAGACGGTGACGCCGTTGCGGCGGCCGACCTCGGGGCCGCGATGGATGTAGCCGTAGCCGGTGGAGGCGAACGTCGGCGGGATGCCGAACGTGACCAACGCCGACGGCTGTTCCTCGGCGGTCTGCACGGCGGCCAGGACGGCGCGGCGGAACTCCTGCACCGGCTCGATGACGTGATCGGCCGGCGTCGTCAGCATGACGGCGTCGGGGTCGTCGCGGGCGATCAGGGCGGCGCCGAGGCCGATGCAGGGGGCGGTGTCGCGGCCGCACGGTTCGCCGACGATGCGCTCCGGCGGCAGGGCCGGCAGCTGCTTCGCGGTCTCGGCGCGGTAGGCCTCGCCGGTTATCACCCAGGTCCGTTCCGGCGGCGCCAGGCCCTCGATGCGGTCGAGCGCCAGCTGCAAGAGCGAACGGTCGCCGGTCAGCGTCAGGAACTGTTTCGGCCGCGCCTTGCCGGCTGCGCGGCCAGAACCGCGTGCCGCCGCCGCCCGCCATGATCACCGCGTGCAACATCGCATCCCCACTCCCCTGCGGCTCCCCTTCGGGTCGCGGCTAAACGACGGCCGCTATCCGAAATAGCGCGGCCCGTCAATCCTCGTATTGCGATCCACCTTGGCGGCGAATTCTTCCGCGTCCAGGGCGAACAAGGGGCTGACCTCCAGCGCCGCGGCCGCCCCGCCGTCGGGCCGCTTCGGGACCTTCACTCCGGCGGACTCCAGCCAGTCCGCGGCCAGGTCGCTCATCTCCTGCTTCACCGCCTCCGGCGAGTCGGCCCCCGTCGCGTTCTTCAGCGGCGCGAACTCCTCCTTACGGCTCGTCTCGACCACGGCCCATCGATCCGCCAACGGCAGCACGTCGAAGATGAAACGCTCGAATTTCAGGGCGTTTTCCTTCTCCGGATGGACCTGTCGGCCCTGATCGTCCAGGTACGGCGCCTTCTTGCGGGCGACGTGGAACGGGATCTGGCCGGCCCCCGCCGTCACGCGCGAAAGGAAGTCCACTTCGAAAATAGTGGATGGCCGGGCTGCCCGCCCAGAGCCGCAGCCGGCCGTTCTCGTCCGTCTGCCGCGCCATTTCCAATGGCAGGTCCGAATACTCGATCATGGAGCATCGGCCGTCGATCTGCACGAAGTTGCCGAGCTTGTCGGTCGGCCCCAGCTTGGGGATGACGCGCGACGACGCCTCGGAACGCCGGTCGATGTGACAGCCGAGGAACGTCGGGTCGGCGACCTTCACCAGCGGGTTGTCCACCTGGAAATAGAAGATATGACGGACGCCTTGTTCGCGCAATCGCGCCAACAGGCCGCCCGACGCCAGGGCCGTGAGCGTGCCGCCGTGGCCGTCGGGGCTGAGGAACAGCCGGCCGGGCGCCTCCATCAAGCAGCTTGCCCGTCGCCAGATCCAGGGCCGGCATCGTCCCCTGCGTGAAGAAATGCACTTCCTCCTTCGGCAATCCGAAATAATGGTTTTGCGCGAAGAACTCCCGCGTCGGGGCGTCGGTGGCGCCGGCTGGTCATCACGAGGAACGGCACGGCGGCGCCGTGGCGGCGGTGCGTGGCCAACACCTTTTCGGCGTGAATCTGGAACAGAGCTCTTGCTCGTGACCGGCCCGATGGGAAACATTCCCTTGGGCCGGTCGAAACCGAGGCGCGTGCCCTGGCCGCCGGCGACCAGCAGCGCCGCGACCTCGCCGCGCCGCAGCGATTCCTCGCCGAGTCGGCGGTAGCGCGGGTTGTCCGGCGAGTCGGCCGGCACGACCGGCACCGGCCGAATCGCGTCCCACGACGGCGGCGTGTACGCGCGGTCGCGGTCGGCGTAGAGACGCCGCAACAGGTCCAGATCCAGGCCTTGCAGCTGGCTCAACAATTCCTGGCGCTCGTTGTCGTTGAGGCGGTCCCAACCGAGCAACACGTGTTCCTGTCCGGCGGCGCGGAGGCGTCGCATCAGGTCGTCGGGTATGGTCGGCATAGGGGCGTTCTCCTCTGGTTTCTTTCTCCCCTCTCCCCTTGGGGGAGAGGGGTTGGGGGTGAGGGGTAATCCATTCCGGGGCCACGCCCCCTCACCCCCGGCCCTCTCCCCCGAGGGGAGAGGGGAGGAAAGACTCGCGCCGCGCGGCCGTGCGTCAGAACGTGAACCGCAGGCCGTCGTAGGCCATCCGCACGTTGGGCGGCAAGGTCGCGTTGACCGCCTCGTACTCCATCTCGTGACTGGTGTGCGTGAGGTAGGCCTGTTCGGGCCGCAGCCGTTCGATCACGTCGAGCGCCTGGTCGAGGCCGAAGTGGGCGATGTGCGGCCGCGGCCGCAGGGCGTCCAGCACCAGCACGCGCAGCCCCTCCAGGCGCGGCCAACTCGCCTGCGGGATCTCGCTCACGTCGGTGCAATAAGCCACGTCGCCGATGCGAAATCCGTACACGTCGAAATGGGCGTGTTCCAGCGGGATCGGCGTCACACGCTCGCCGAGCACCGTGAACGGCTCGTCGGTGATGCGATGGAAGGCCAGTTTGGGGACGTAGCCGGCCGACATTTCCTGGGCGGCGGGGCCGAAGGCGTAGGAGAACGAGGTGCGGATCTTGCCCTCGACCTCGGCGGAACAGTACAGCGGCACGGGGCCGCCAAGATGACGCGGGAAGGGCCGCAGGTCGTCCAGGCCGAACACGTGGTCGGCGTGAAAATGCGTGAACAGGACGGAGTGGACGACGCGGACGCGCTCGCGGAGCAGTTGCAGGCGCATCTCCGGCGGCGTGTCGATGAGCAGGTTGCCCTGGGGCGCGCCGATGAGGACGGAACAGCGGTCGCGGTGGTTGCGCGGGTTGGTCGATTGGCAGACCGCGCAATCGCAGCCGAGCATGGGCACGCCGACGGATGTGCCGGTGCCGAGAAAGGTGAAGGTGCGCGCCGCCATGAAACTCCCCGTGGGGGGCCGGGCCGGACGAATCCACGGGGGTTAGTATACGGCGCGCGGAAGAAGGCGAGCGGGGGGCGTCAGCCCCCTGATTCCGCGTTCCGAGGTGGAACCGTTCATCAGGGGGCTGACGCCCCCCGCTCGCCCCGGCGTGCTACAAATCCGCCGGCCCTTCGACGCCGCCGGTGAACTCCTCGTCGTTGGCCTTGTGTTCGAGGAGCACCTGGGCCTGGTAGCCGCCGCGACTCCAGAAGTAGAGGATCAGGATCAGGTAGCCCAACGCCATGCAGGCCGGCACGACGGCGGTCCATGTCAGCGCCATTTTCCCTCCGTACAGGCGTGAACTATCGACGAGCGGTTGGTCCGCCTTGGCATGGGATTCCGCCTCCGTGTCCCACCAGGTTTTGAGCTTCTGCAGGTTCTTGTCTTCATCGGGGTTGCGGTGCGCGTTCTTCAGGTTGTTGATGTCCTCGGTGATGTTGGCGCCGTCCGCGTTGAGGGTGGCGACCTTGGCGTTGTCCAGCCCGTGGATCTCCGGGAAGAACAGGAACTTTTCCGGGTCTTCCGCCTTGTACCGTGCGTAGGCGGCGTCCGACGTCCGTTGCAGGCTGTTGATGGCGAACGAATCCTGCTGGTAGCCGATGGCGGGGCCGCCCAGCAGGCCGGCCGACAACATGCCGATGCCGCCGGTGATTCCGAGCGTCAGGGCGCCGCCCTTGGGAAAGCGCTCCGACACCACGCCGAGCATGGTCGGCCAAAAGAAGGTCTTGCCGCAGCCGTAGACCGTGGCCGCCAGGATGTAAAAGAGGATGACGTACGAGCCGACGGTCGGCCCCATGCCGAGCATCAACAAACCGCAGCAGCCGAGCACGGCGGCGCAGAACAACAGACCCAACGGCGAGATCTTGTGGACGATCGGCCCGGCGAAGAAGCGCAGCACGAACATCAGGCCGGAGGTCCAGACGAAGAGCATCAGGCCGTAGGCTTTGCTCGCCAGGATGGTGCCGGTGATGTTGGTGATCCAGCTGTCGGTGCCCAGCTCGACGTAGCCGACCATGGCGTGCAGCAGCAACAAAAAGAGCAGGATCGGCGAGGCGAACTCCAGGAGCATGACGCCGAACGGCACGCCGGCCGCTCTGGCCTCCGAATGCGGGAACGTGCGCGGGAACATCATCACGCCGTAGATCACGGTGGGGACGAGGAAGATGGCCATCAGGATTTCCCAGCGGACGTGGCCGACCGAGGAGAGCTGGCCGAGGGCGTCGAAGCCGAGGACGATCAGGGCGCCGAGGATCAGGCCGCCGGGCCAGCCGGCGTGGAGGATGTTCAGCCAGTGGGTCTTGGCCCGGGGGAAGAGCGTGGCCGTCAGCGGGTTGATGACCGCCTCGCAGGCGCCGTTGCCGAGCGAAAAGATGAAGGTCCCCCAGTAGAGACACTGGTAGGCGGCGTCATGGCCGTAGGCGGCGAAGACGGGGGTGGCGGCCAGGGTGATGACGGCCGATGCGACGTGGAAGAAGAAGGCCAGTCCCATGAGCGGCTTGTAACCGACGCGGTCGGCCACGAAGCTAAGAGGGATAATGGCGATGGGGAAGCCCCACAATCCGGCGCCGGTGATGTTTCCGAGGTCGAACTGGGTGAAGCCGAATTGCTTGCCCCACTCGCCCAGGATGCCGGCCCGGACGGCGAAGCCGATGCCGCCGGCGATGAGCGTCAGGAAGCTGGCCCAGAAGAGGATCATCTGGTTGCGCGTCGGCGTGTAGCCGACGGAAGTTGCGAGCGGCGCGCCGGGCGGCGCCGGTGGCGTGCTTTGAACGTCGTCGGGTCCGGCCCCCCGGCCGGGTTGGATGTGGTCGCCTGGCTCTGCCATTGCTGCACTGCTCCGCGGGTTCAAGGTCGGGAGAGAGAACGCGGGCCGTTCCAGCGGAACGCCCCGTCAAGTCAATGGGTTGGATGGTAACAGGCCTTTTCCGCTTGTCCAGCAAAAAGCGCCGCCGGCGCCGAACTTGCCGAGGATGCCGGCCGCACGGCCGGAACCGTCGTTTCTATCGTGGCGACGGCGGCCGCGGGCGGTTACAATTTGCACTCGTGCGGTCGGAGGCCGCCGGAGGGAAGCCGTTGCCGGAGCGTAACATGGAGAAACTGGCGGAAGTCTTGCGCCGGCGGGGGTGAACATCTCGACCCTGGACTTGATCTTCCAGGCGGACATGGAGACGATCCACCGACTGACCGTACCGGGCGCCGAGGCGATCCAAACCTGGGAACGGCTGCGCGGCCTTGTCCCGCAGACGGGGTGCTGGCCCGTGCTGCTGGGCGACGACGAGAACGTGCGGCGTTTACAAGAAGACTTAAGCCGTCTCCGTTATCCGCGGGCCGTGCGCATCCTGGAGGAGGCGGCCACAATTGACCCCCCGGAGTGGTTCGAGAATCGCCGGCTGGACGAGATCGACGAACTCGAACGCGGCCTGGAGGACAAACAGGACGCGGTCAACTGGACGGAGTGCGTGAAACTGTTGTCCAATGGGGGGCGGTTCCGCGGAATGCCGCAGGGGCCGTGGCCAGAGAACGTCCGCCCTTCAAACTCTTTTCAGGCCCCTCTAAATCCAACCAGCGGAGAGCCGTTGCCTCGCATCCACATCGGCCTGATTTCAACGCCGTCCAGCTGGCAAGCGCCAGCATTCTTGCGTTACGGAGCCTGGAATCGGTGCCCCAGCGCCGCGGAGCACGTCGCGCTGTTCAAGTTTTGGGGCGAGCAATATGGGGCAGAGGTCGTGGGGATCGCGGGCGACGTGGTGGAAATGAAGGTCGCCCGTCCTCCGACGGCGAGAGACGACGCCCTGGTACTGGCGGCGGAGCAGTACCTTTATTGCGAGGACATTGTGGCGCAGGGAACGGAAACCCTGCAACGGCTCGCCGCCGGGTTGCTCGGCGGCACGGTCTGGTTCTTCTGGTGGGACTGACGGCGGAGGAAGAAGATTATGGTGGAGACCCTATTCCGTTTTCCGACGGCGGACCTGCGGACGGTGGACCTGCCTTACACGATTAAGCTGTATGGCGTGACCGACGAGATGTTCGACGCCATGGCGAGCGAAGACGTCAAGGCGGAACTTCTCGACGGAGTGATGACCGTGCATTCTCCCGCCTCGACGCTTCACGACAACGTAAGCGGTTTTATTCGCTCTCTAATGCGCTTCTACGTTGAGTCGAAGAAGCTGGGCAAGGTCTGGGGGCCGGACGCGCTGGTGCGTCTGGCGAGCGGCCGCCGCTTCGGCCCGGACCTCTTCTTCATCGAGAAGCGCCGCGTCCCACAACCCCGGCCTCAGCAGTTCGAGGGCGCCCCCGACCTGGCGCTGGAGGTGCTTTCCCCGTCGAACCGCGGCTACGACCTCGACGAAAAACGGCCGGCCTACCGGGAGGCGGGCGTCCGCGAAATCTGGCTGGTGGACCCGGACGAGCGCGAAATCGTTCTGGACCGCCGGCGCGGCGACGACTACACCACGAAGAGCTTCCGGCGCGGCAAGGTCGCCTCGCGAGTCGTTGGCGGTTTCTGGATCGACGCCGCCTGGCTGTGGGCGGACCCTCTGCCCGACTTGCCGGACTGCCTGCGCGAACTTCTTCCCTGAAAGGGCGTGGCATGGCGGGAATCAGCGACACGTCGCCGGAGGCCGAACGGGTTTGGCGCGACGCCTACCGTCGGATGTCCGCGGGGCGCAAGTGGCTGCTTCTGGGTCAAATGTACCAGGACGGCCGCGCCTTGCACGCCGCGGGCGTCCGGTTGCGGAACCCGGCGGCCACGCCGTGGGACATCCACGAACACTGGCTGACGGTCGCCCTCGGCCTGCCGCCAGGACGGATTACGCGGACGCCGGCGGAGGAGCAACCCATGCAGAACCTGAGCGAACTCCGGGAAGTGCTTGCCGCGCTGACGCGGCTCGAAATCCCCTATGCGCTGGGCGGTTCGATGGCCAGCTCCGTTCACGGCATCGCCCGATACACCCGCGACGCCGACGTCACGGCCGAGCCTTTCCCCGGCAAGGAGGCCCAACTAGTCGGCGCTTTCGGCGAGGACTACTACATCAGCGAGGCGGCCGTGCGCGACGCCGTGCGCCGGCGGGACTCGTTTAACATTATTAATACAATAACGGGCTTCAAAGTGGACATTTTCGTCCGCAAGGACCGACCGTTTGAGCAGTCGGCGATGAGCCGCCGCGTCCCGCTGGAACTGCCGGACGCCCCCGGACAGTCGATCGTCCTGCACACCCCGGAAGACGTGATCCTGTTCAAGCTGTGGTGGTATCGCCTGGGCAACGAAGCGTCCGAACAGCAAATCAAGGACGTTCTCGGCGTCCTCCAGGTCCAGGCCGGCAAGCTGGACGACGTCTACCTCGACCACTGGGCCGCCGACCTGGGCGTGACGGATTTGTTGAACCGCGTCCGCCAGGAAAGCGGCGGCGCCTGACCTTCTCCCGGCGGGGGCGCGGACACGATGGGGCATTCCCTGAATGGGCCGAACAACGGCGCACCCGGCGCCGTCGTTTCTTCCCCGACCCCTGCCATCTCCCTGGCCCACGGCCGCCTTTGCATCGTCCTGGCGGCGCTGCTCTGGAGCACCAGCGGCGCCTTCACCAAGCTGCTCACCCGGCCGACCGGCTTCGGACTCGACCAGCCCGCCCTCGATTCTTTGCAGCTCGCCTTCGGCCGCGCCTTCTTCGCCGGACTGGCCCTGCTGCCGCTGCTGCGCCGCGCCGACCTGTCGTTCCGCCCCGCCATGCTCTGCACGGCCGTCTGCTTCGCCGCCATGAACGCCCTCTACGTCACCGCCATGGCGATCGGCTCGGCCGCCAACGCCGTTTTCCTCCAATACACCGCGCCGATGTGGCTGGCGCTGGTCGGCGTCCTCTGGCTGAAGGAGCGGCCCGACCGCCGCACGCTGTACGCCGTGGCCGTGAGCATGGCCGGGGTCGCCGTCATCGTCGGCGGCGGCTGGGGCGACAACGACAAGCTCGTCGCCGCCGGCGTCGCCGCCGGCAGCGGCGTCGCCTACGCCGGCGTCCTTATCGGCCTGCGCGTGCTGCGCGACGCCTCCTCGCGGTGGTTGACGATCTTCAATCACTTTTTCGCCGCCGTCGCCCTGGCGCCGGCGTTGTTCTTCTGCTGGAAGGCGACGCCTTCGCCGGCCCAGTTCGTGACGCTGTGCCTGTTCGGCTCTTTGCAAATGGGGCTGCCATACTGGCTGGTGGCCCGCGGCCTGCGCCGGGTCGGCGCCCAGGAGGCCGGGATGCTCACGCTGCTGGAACCGCTGTTCAACCCGCTGTGGGCCTTCCTGGTCTACCGTCAGAGCGAAACGCCCTCCGTTTACACGCTGATCGGCGGCGGCTGCATTCTGGCGGCCCTGGCGTGGCGCTACTGGCCGTCGCGGCGAGTGGGCGAGCGGCCGGCGTAAGCCGGCTGACGACCGCTTCCATCAGCCGGCTTACGCCGGCCGCTCGCCTGGAACGCCGACCGTCCGTTGACTTCCCGGCCGGGGAATGCTTTGCTGTTCGGAACGTCGGTCCCCGCTCGCCCGCCCCTCGGGACGCCTCCCATGTCCACCCTGCTGACCGAAACGCCGCCCGCCCCGCCGAAGCCGATCCCGGTCCCGAGGCCGCGGGAAAAGCCGGCCCGGCTGACCTCGCTGGACGCCTACCGCGGCTTCATCATGCTGGCGATGGCCTCGGCCGGCTTCGAGCTGTGGAAGGTCGCCCGCAGCTTCCCCGGCAACCCCGTCTGGGACTTCCTGGCGTTCCACACCGACCACGTTCCCTGGGTCGGCTGCGGCTTATGGGACCTTATTCAGCCGTCGTTCATGTTCATGGCCGGCGTCGCCATTCCGTACTCCTACGCCGGCCGCAAGAACAAGGGCGACTCCGACGGCAAAATCCTCTTTCACGTCGCCGTCCGCTCGGCCGTGCTCGTTCTTCTGGGAATATTCCTCTCTTCCAACGGGTCGCAAACGCCCGGCCACCTGCTCGTCAACGTGCTGACGCAGATCGGTCTCGGCTATTTCTTCGTCTACCTGCTGCGCGGCCGCGGCGTCCGCGTGCAGCTGGCGGCGGCGGCGGCCGTCCTGGTCGGCTACTGGCTCTGGTTCGCCCTGTTCCCGTTGCCGCCGGCCGATTTCGATTACCGATCCGTCGGCCTGCCGGAGACGAGCGGCTACCTGTCCGGCTTCTTCGCCCACTGGGAGATGAACACCAACGCCGCGGCCCACTTCGACCGCTGGCTGCTCAACCTGTTGCCCGCCTACGCCGCCAAGCCGTTCGAGTACAACCCCGGCGGCTATCAGACGCTGAATTTCATTCCGTCGATGGCGACGATGCTGTTCGGCCTCATGGCGGGCGAGTCGTTGCGCGGCCCCAAAGACGGCCGGGCCAAGCTCGTCTGGCTGATCTCGGCCGGCTCGGGCTGCATCCTTCTCGGCCAACTGGCGGGCTGGACGGTCTGCCCGATCGTCAAGCGCATCTGGACGCCGTCGTGGACGGTCTACAGCGCCGGCTGGGCGCTCTGGATGCTGGCCGTATTTTACGCCGTGTGCGACCTGAAAGGATGGAAAAGCTGGGCGTTCCCGCTCACCGTCGTCGGCATGAACTCCATCGCCATTTACTGCATGTCGCAGACGCTCAAGCCGTGGATCCGGGGCACGTTCCGCAACCTCGCCGGCGCCTGGTGGTTCGCGGGGACGTACGGCCCCATCGTTCAGTGCGCGGTCATTCTGGCGGCGTTGTGGCTGGCGTGTTACTGGCTGTACCGGCGCGGTATCTTCGTGCGAATTTGATTACGTCCGGTTAGCCGCGACGCGCAGCGGAGCGCTTCTCCCAAGCGCTCCGCTGCGCGTCGCGGCTAACCGGCCGCCGGCGCCGCCAGGAACACGCGGCAGGGGGCGTGCTCCAGGACATACAGTGTGCGTTCATCCATCGTCCGCGGCGCTCCCCGCATCGATAAAATCACCAGATCATACTGATCCGCGCAGCCGCTCCACCAGGGCAGGCCCGTCCGGCGTCGAAAGTTGCACGACCGTCAACGGCCGACCGACTTTGCGGGCCTGCTCCTCCTCGCGCCGCATCGCGCCCGCGTCCCCGGCCGACAGCGGCATCAGTCCCAATTTCACCTGAGGGTCGAGCATGGTCAGCACGGCCTCGAACAACCCGGCGTCGGCCGCGCTTCCGTCGTGCAGGAGCAGCACGCCGTGGACGCCCACGCCGGCGGCGCGCAACTCCGCCACCGACCGGGCCAGATATTCGATCTTCTTCGGAATGCGATTGCCGCCGCCCAGGTCCAGATAGACGTCACGCGCGGGGCCGAGAATGCGCACCGTGAGCGGCGCCGGGCGGCCGCCGTGCAGGGCGATCCAGTAAAAGGCGAGGTGTTCCATTTGCACGTCGGCGCGGTAGCGGTGCGAGGCGCCGACGTACAACTCCTGGGCCTGGAGACTCCATCGCCGTCTTGAGGACCGCGTACACCGGGTTGTTGGTCGGCACGATCAGCGGCTTGACCTCGATGCCGGCCTTCTCGGCCCGCTCCAGCACGGCCGTCATCAACTGCCGATTGTAAACGTCCAGCCCCGCCGTTTCCGGCAACCCTCCCCCGACCGGCGCCAGTTTGGCCGTCACGACGACAAGGTCGGTCGTCGCCGGGTCGGCGTCGGCCAGCGCCTTTTCCAGCATGAACAGGTTGTACTCGGAGCGAACCGAAACCAGTCGGCGGTAAGGCTTCTTCAGGCCGAGGGCCGGCGGCGCGACCTCCGCGGCCGTCTCCTGGTTGAACTGGTCCAGGTGTTGACGTTGCACGCCCTGCCGCCGGCCCTCATGGTATCGTTCGGAGAGCCAGAATATCGTGAAAAAGGCGGCGGTGAACGTCAGGCCGGCGACGGTCGCCGTTTCCTTGGTGAGCAGGTTGGCCACAGCCGACGCCAACAAGATCAGCAGGATCAGCGTCAGCCCGATGGGGACTTCGTACTTGCCGACGCGGACGTTGAGCGGCACCTTGAACTCCCGCGGCCGCGGGTTCTTGAAGCGCAGCACCACCATCGCCAGCGCCTGGAAGACGAAGCTCCAGACGACGCCGAAGGCGTAGGCCTCGCCCAAAAGCAGCACGTCGCCTCGGCTAACGATGATCGTGAACAGCTGAAGGCCGACGATAAGATAAAGGATGCGGTGGGTCGTGCCGTACTTGGGGTGCGGCTTGAGGAACCATTCGGGCAAGACGCCGTCCTCGGCCACGCGATTGAGGACGCCGTTGGAGCCGATGATGGCCGTGTTGACCGCCCCCGCCAGGATCAGGCCGCCGACCACGACCACGAATCCGTTGAGGACGAGTCGCGCCCAGTGCGGGCCGTAGACGTGCATCGCCAGCCCGGCCAGCAGGTTGTCGGAAAACTTGGCCATGCGCACGTCGGCGGGGATGAGCAGCACGGCCAGGAAGCTGATCCCGGCCGTCAGGACGACGCTGTAAAGAAAGACAATAAAGGCCGCTTTCTGGAAGTTCGGCAGCTTGGGCGATTCGACCTCGCGGTAGACCTGGGCCAGCGTCTCCTCGCCGCTCATGGCCAGCATGGAATGGCCGAAGGCGATGAACACGCCCGCCAGGCCGATCAGGCTGAGCCAGGCGTTGCCCTGGAGCGAGCGAATGTTCCGGGCGAAAGACGTATGCTTCAAGAACCCCAGCGGATCTTCCATCTCGCCGGTGTCCGGATTGACCCGCGAAATAAGTTGCGGCTCCAACGGAACGGTGTTGACGGTCCCGTCGGCGGAGCGGGACGGCCCCTTCTGCACCGCCAGCGTGACCAGGCACCAGCCGATGAGGATCACGGCCATGATCGTGGTGACAACCATGATCTTCATGGCCTTGTCGCTGGATTCGTGGATGCCGACGATGTTCTGGCGGAAGAAGTACAGGGTGACGGCGCAGGCGACGGCGGCCGATCCCCAGGCCAGCCACGGCCGCATGGTTTCGCGGATCGCCTGCCGCCCGGCCTCGTCGCCGTGGGGCACGGCGACGTACAGGTAGACTTCGAGGAGCAGGCCGAGGACGTACTGGCCGGCCGAGACGGCGCTGATCGGGCCGGTGAGGACGTAGTCGAACATCAGGGCGGAGACGGCGATCTTGGCCATAAACTTGCCGAGCGCCTCGCGGACGACGCGGTAGACGCCGCCGCGGACGAAGAGGGTGCAGCTCTCGATGTAGACCGAGCGCACGGCGTAGCTGAAGACCATGACCGCGAGGATGAACCACGGGGCGGCCGGGCCGATGGCCTGCTCGACGATGCCGCCGATGTAGTAGGCGGTGCTGGCGAGGTCGCAGAGGACGACGGCGGCGGTGCGCCAGTAGGAAATGAACGTGAACATCACGCTGGTGACGATGATCACGTTGGCCGTGCGCCGCAGGGTTGGGGGAGTCGATGGGGCGTTCATGGCAGGCGCGTCCCTGGCGGCCCGCCCCCGTTGGCCGGCCTGGTTTAACGATTAGAGTAGGGCCGGCGCGGGCGGTACGCAAGCGCGGGGCCGCCGCTTCTCATTGCCATAATCCGGCGATCCGGATACGCTTGCCCGCGCCTCGACGCGCCGCCGGTTCGACGCGTCCTTCCCAAGCGGCAGGGAGGCCGCGAGATGGCGACCAGTTGTCCCGCCCCTATTTCCTCCAATGTCGGGTCGCATTGGCTCATCAAACGCCGTTGGCAGCCGCTGTTGTTGCTGGGATGCTTGTGCGCCTTCCTATTTTTTTACGGCCTGAGCGCCGGCGAGCTGTACAAGACGGAAAGCCTCCGCGCCATTGTCGCGGCGGAGTTTCTGCGCTCGGGCGATTGGGTCGTGCCGCGGCTGTACGGCGAACCGCTGCTGACGAAGCCGCCGGGCGCCTACGCCGCCATCGCCCTGGCGAGCCGGCCGTTCGGCGGCGTCACGGAATGGACGGCGCGGCTGCCGTCGGCCGCGGCGGCGACGCTGGTCGTGTTCCTGGTGTACGGCTGTTTTCGGCGACATTTCGGACGGCTTGGCGGTCTGATCGCGGCCGGGACAATGCCGGCGTCGATGATGTGGCTGGCGGCGGCGCCGTCGGCCGAAATCGACATGCTGCAACTGGCCTGGGTGGCCGGCGCGGCGTTGTGCTTGGTCCGGGCCGTGGAAAACCGCGAGACGGGCGGGCGGCGCGCCGAATGGCTGTGGTTGCAAGCGGCGCTGCTGTGCGTGGCCGGCGGGGCGCTGACGAAATGGACGGCGCCGGCGTTCTTCTATCTCATGGCGATCCCGTTTCTCCTGTGGCGGCGCCGGCTTTCCCTGTTATGGAGTTGGCCGCACCTGGTGAGTGTGCTAGTGGCGATCCTGCCGTGCGTGGCCTGGGCGGCGGCGGTCGGCGGTCGCGTCGGCTGGCGGCCGTTCTTCGACACGGTGAGCCGCGAGGCGTTGCAGCACCTGTCGCCGCTGCACCACGCACGGCCTTACCCTTGGGGCGAGGTCGTGACGTTCCCGCTGCTGTTCCTGGCGGCGAACCTGCCGTGGTCGGCCGCGGCGCTGCTGACGCTGCATCCGGCGTTCGCGCGGCTTTGGGACGAGCGCGGCCGGCGGCTGTTGCAGGCGTTGCACTGCTGGGTGTGGCCGAACCTCCTATTCTGGAGCGTCGTGCCCGGCCACCACATCCGCCACGGACTGCCGTTGCAACCGGGGCTGGCGGGGCTGGCGGCGATGGCGTGGATCGCCTTGCTGACGGGCCGGCTGCGCTGGCCGCTGCCGTGGCTGAAGCCGGGGCCCGTGTTCGTCGGCCTGCTGTCGGCGTGGCTGGCGGTCAAAGTGGCGTATGTCCAGGTCGTCGTCCCGGAGCGCGAGGGGGGTCGGTCGGCGCGGGCGACGGCGGAACGGATCGCCGCATTGGTCCCGAAAGGCGACACCCTGTACTTGTGCGATCTCAAAGACGAGGGAATCCTCTTTTACTACGGCCGGCCGGCGCGGCGGCTGGACCGTCTCCGCGACCTGGCCGGGATGGGGAAGCCGGTGTATTGCGTCCTGACGGAAGCGGAGTGGCAGGCGCGGCCGGGCGCCGCGCTGCTCTGGTTGCGGGACGAGCAGGGCGACCCGATGGTGCTGGCGCGGACGGCGGCCGAGTGAGTTGGAAAGGGAATTCGGGCTTTGGGGCTATTTCACCTCCGCATTATACGTTACCAAACCCTCCACGAATACACGACCCATCGCTTCGTCTTCTTGGAGCAGCGCCGGATTCATGTCGGTCCTCCCGATTGATATTCCCTCCCCCAACGTACCGCATCCGCGCCCGAAGTCATCGCGCCCTCCGGGCATGGATTTTGCGCCCCCTTCGCATACAATACATTCGGGGAAGGGTCGTATGCGTGGAACCATCCACCACACGAGAGGGAATGTCATGCGAACCGTTCTCAGCCGCGCCGCCGGGGTCCTCCTGGCCGGCGCCCTGGCCTCGTCCGTCCAGGCCGCCGACGTGCGGCCGGCCGTGGCGCCCGCCGGGCCGGAAGTCCACAAGATGGTCATCCTCAATGGCCCGACCTACACCGCCCACTACTTCTCCGTTGGCCTGTCCACCAGCGACCAGTCCGCCCTGCGCAACCTCGAAAGCGCCGAAAACAACGCTTACTATGCCTCGGACTTGCGGGACCTGCGGCGGCAGTACGTCGCCGACGAATTGGCCCTGGCCCCGCACCGCGCCGCCGTCCAGCAGGCCCTCTATGGCCGATCCGTCACCCGGTCGCACGAAAACGAAGTCGGGTATTCATACGGCCCCGGTTTCGTCGACGACCTCGGGTATTTCCCCGGATATCTCGGCTACGGCAGCGGCTTCTTCGGCTACGGCGGTTACGGTTACGGCGTCGGCTCGGGCTTCGCCAATTCCGCCTCGACCGTCAGCCAAAGCCTGGCCCACGGCGTCGGCAACGAAGGGGCCCTCAAGACCGCGATGGCCCCGGTCATCGCCGCCCAGGCCAATTCGGAGTTCGCCGCGTCGGCCGACCGGGCCTACACCGCCGCCCTTTACCGGGCCGGCGAGACCGAGGCGATGCGCACCGCCCTCGGAATGCCCCAGCGGGGCGTCGTCGCCGCCGGGGCCGAGGCGCCGCGGCACGTCGTCCTCACCCTCAAGCCGGGGGCCGGCGATAAAGTCGAGGGCGCCCTCGTCGATGAAGACGCCGACTGGATCACCGTCGCCACGGACTCCGGCGACGTGAGTGTGCGCAAGGCCGACGTGGTCCGCATCGAACGCCGCAAGTCCGGCAAGTAGAGCGTCGCCGGCCGAAAAGTTTCACGATCCTCTCCCTTCCCCCTCTCCCCCATCTTGTCGGGAGAGGGGGTTTTTCGTCCCTCCAGGCCGGACGCTCTGCTTGACAGGAAAATCCGTCTGCTTTAGAGTACCCCCCAGCCCGGACAGGAAGCTGGGCCTTGAAGCCCGTTGCTCCTTTCCTTCAAACGGAGGAGGCGCCTTTTACCGGAACATCGTTTCAGCCGTGATCCACAGCCTTGAAGGGATGCAAGCGTTCTTCGGTTCGATGTCAGTGTGGTCAAACCATGGATAGGAAAGGACCCACGTCAATGAAACGTTCGCGTTCGTTTTTCGCAGCCGCCCTCGTCCTGGGGCTGGCGGCGGCCGCGCAGTCCAAGGCGGATACGATCCCCAGCATCAGCTTCCAATGGGTGGGCGTCGTCCCGGTGGACCTCCCCGCCTCCACGTCGAACGGCCACGGCGGCTACGTTCAAGACACGAGCGGCGGCGCCTTCTTCGTCCCCGAAACCGGCGGCCCGTTCCTGATCGACCAGGAAACCCAGACCGCCGCCGCCAACGTCATCCTGTCCACCACCGCCTCGCCGTCCAACCCGGACATGATCGTGGCGCCGGCCTCGGGCACCAACTACGCCGTCGATCTGCAACTCACTCGCAACTACACCGACAGCCACGGCGTCGCCCAGGTCGCCACCGCGAACATCACGTTCAACGACCTGCTTACCGGCACCATGGTGGGCAGCTACCAGAACAACGGCACGACGATCGCCGCCGTTGCCGAACTCACCAACACCGTCCACGACATCAACGTCAATGGCGTGGACACCCTCGTCAGCCCGGGCACGACCAACCCGTCGGTCACGGTCGCGCTCGGCGACGCCTCGGTCACCGTGAAATACATCGACTTCGCCCCCGTGGAGCCGAACGAGCACAACCCCGGCACGATCTCGTTCGACATCACGCCGTCCGCCGGCTCGGGGGGCATCCAGGGCGGTTCCACGCCGGAGCCGTCGGGCATCGTCCTCGGCTGCCTGGGCCTGACGTGCATCGGCGGCGTTTTCTGGCGCTCCCGCCGTCGCAAGGCGATCGCGGCCCTCAAGGCGGCCGTCTAACGGCCCCTGACTGTCCCTTTCAACCCGCAACGACCCAGTTCGCGCGTTGATTCACGGGCGTCCCCGTCCGGGCGTACAAAGCCGTACCCCGGGCGGAGGCCGCCCCTCTTCGCCGTCGCGGCTCGCCCCCATGGCGCACCCGAGATTGGCCGACGCCAATGCACTCCGCCGCCTTCCTTCGCCGAACGCCTACCCATCCGGCCGTCCCGCGCCGCCGCGCGACGCGTCCGGAGATTTCCCATTTCCCGGCCGCCGACGCCTACCCCCGCGGCCGCAACCGATGGAACATCCACTGATGCGTATGCGTAAGCTCAACGTCAAACTGTTTCTCGTCCTCCTTGTCGCCGCCGTCTTCGCCGCCGGAGGCGTCTGGGCGCTGCACGTCTTCCAGTATCAGCGGATCGCCGCCGCCCTGCTGTGGCAGGCCCGTCACGCCGAGCAGGACCAGAAGTTCGACAAGATGGCCCGTTACCTCCAGCGCTACCTGGAGTTCGCCCCCCACGACGTGGAACAGGCCGCCCATCTCGGCGCGACGCTGGCCGGCGAACACTTCGCCGGCTCCCCGGCCGCCCGACGGCAGGCCTATTACGTCCTCAACAAGGTGGTGAACGAGCGGCCCGACCGGCTCGACCTCCAGCGCCTGCTGGTGAAGACCGCGCTGGAGATCGGCGAGTGGCAAACGGCCCGATCGACGCTGGAAGCGCTGGCGAAAAACCCCGAGGCCGGCGCGCCGGGGTCGCCGGAGCGCGGCGAGCTGGAGGGCGATTGGGGCCGGCTGCTGGCGGCGGAAAAGAAGCCCGACGAGGCGGTGGCGCACAGCCGGCTCGCCGTCAAGGAGGCGCCCGACGACGTGGACAGCTACGTCCGCCTGGCCTGGCTGCTGCGGGCCAAGCGGGACGTTCCCGCCAAGGAGCGTGCGAAGATCGTCGCCGAGGCGAACCAGACGATCGACGATCTCGTGGCCAACAACCCCGCCTCCGCCAAGGCGCACCTGGCGCGCTGGCGCTACCGCCGCGAATTCGACCTGCTCGACCTGCGCGGCGACGACCCGAAACGCATCCCGGTGGAGAAGGCGGCGGCCGAGGACGTGGACGCGGCGCTGGGCCAGGCGCCCGAGGACGTGGACGCGCTGGTGGCCAAGGCCGACGCCGAGGTCCTGCTCCGCCGCCCGGACGACGCCTACGCCTCCCTGCGGCAGGGACTGAAACTTCAGGAAACGAAGGGCTACCGGGCGGCTTCGGACATGGGCGAGTTCGAGCTGCTGTGGCACCTGGCGACGCTGCTGCTTTCCGACCAAAAGCTGTCCGAGAACGCCGATAAAATGGCGGAGGCGGGGCAGGTGATCGCCCGCATCCGCAAGACGCGAGGCCAGCCCGCGGCGGCCGACTACTTGCAGGCGCGGCTGCTGATTCAACGCAAGGAGTGGGCCAAGGCGGCGGCGCTGCTGGAGCGGACGCGGCCGGCGCTGGCCGCCCAGCAGGCCCACGCCGACCTGATCGGCCAGATCGACCTCTGCCTGGGACAGTGCGATTTGGCGCTGGAGGAGCCGGCCCAGGCCGAGCGGTCGTTCAAACTCGCCCTGGATTGGGACCCCGACCGGGCGGAGGCCCACCTCGGCCTGGGCGAGGCGTTGCGCGTCCTCGGCCGGGTGGACGAGGCGCTGGAGCATTTCCGCCGGGCGGCGGAGGGGCCCAGGATCCCGGCAAGGGCTGGCTGGAGGTGGCGCGGCTGGAGATCATGCGCCAGCTGCAACAGGACGACGCCCGCCGCGATTGGACCAAGGCTTACGAGGCCATCGACCGGGCGGCCGCCGCCATCGCTCCGTCGTCGCCCGAGGGCGCCGACCCGGCCCTGCTTCGGAGCGAAGTGCTGGCGGCCCAGGGCCGTTGGGACGACGCCGAGAAACTGTTGACGGACGCCCGCGACGCCCACCCGGATCGGGTGGAGTTCTGGACGGCGCTGGCGAACTTCGCCGGCCGGCGCGACCCGGACCAGAAGCGCGCGTTGAAGGTCCTCGATGAGGCGGACGCCGCCCTGCACGACCGTGTGGAGCTGCGCGTCGCCCGCGCCCTTCACCTCGCCGCCGTCCCCAAGCCGGACCTCGCGGCCCTTGACGCGGTGGTGAAGAAGGACCGCGCCAACCTGCGCGGGGAGGACCTGGAAAAACTGCTGGGCGGACTGGCCGAGGCCGAGGCGCGGGCCGGTCAGACCGACGAGGCCGGCCGGCTGCTGGAAGAGCTGGCGAAGGCGCCCGGCCGGCGCAACGACCTGCACCTGCGGCTGACGCTGTTCGACCTGGCCGTGCGCCGGCACGACGCCGACGCCATGGAAGCAAATCTAAAAGCGATCCGCGAAGTGGAAGGCGGCGAAGGGCCGTTTTACGGGCTGGGGCAGGCGTTGCGGTCGATCGACATCGCCCGTTCGGGCAAGCCGGGCCGCACGGCGGCGCTCGACGACGCCTGGGGCGCCCTGGACCGGGCGGCCGCGTTGCGTCCGGACTGGTCGGCCGTGGAACTGGCCCGCGCCGACGTGGACGACCTGAGCAACGACCCGGAAGGCGCCATCAAGCACCTGGAGGAGGTCGTCCGCATCGAACAGGGGCGGGTCGGCCCCGAGGTCGTCCAGCGGCTGGTCGAGGGGCTGTACAGCCGCGGCCGTTACGCCGAGGCGGCCGGCTACCTCGCCGTGCTGCGGCAATCGCTGCTGGTCGATTCGCCGCTGGGGCGCCTGGCGGCCGGCGTCGCCCTCAACGCCGGCGACATCGACCGGGCCAGGGGACTGATCGAAAAGGCGGTGCGGCCGGAATCCAAGAACTTCCGCGATCTCCTGCTGCGGGCGCGGGTTCACGAGGCCATGAACCAGCCGAAAGAGGCGGAGGACGACTACCGCCGGGCGACCGAGGAGGCGCCGGAAGAGCCGACGGCGTGGGT
Source organism: uncultured Planctomycetaceae bacterium (assembly GCA_963813925.1). Classification (GTDB taxonomy): domain Bacteria; phylum Planctomycetota; class Planctomycetia; order Gemmatales; family Gemmataceae; genus UBA4732. Next base: position 388,472 of record CAWFBG010000009.1, on the reverse strand, counting down.
GGCCTATGTGGGGTTCCTCGGCAACCACGACAGTGGGGCCCAGGCCCAGGCGCTCATCAAGAGCGACGTCTCCGTCAAGGTGGCGAAGGACAAGGCCGACCTCGCCGTGGCCCAGTGCTACGAGGCGCTGGCCATGATGAAGGAAGCCGACGAGCATTATGACGCGGCCGTCAAGGCCGCGCCGGACGACCCGGCCCCGGCGCGGGCGGCGGCCGGTTTCAAGCTCCGCGTCGGCCACGTTTACGAGGCGAAAAAGTTGCTGGAACGGCTGTCCAGAGGGGAGTTGAAGGCGTCGGACGCCGACGTGGACTGGGCGCGGCGAGCGCTGGCGACGGTGCTGGCCAGCAGCACCAACTACAACGATTTCCGCGAGGCGCTGCGGCTGGTGGGGCTGGGCCTGGACGACGCCGGCATGTTGTTGCCGGGGCCGAAAACCGGCCGCGAAATGAGCGTCGATCTCCGCCGGGCCAGGGCGCGGGTGCTGGCGACGCAGCCGCAGCGCCAGTTCCGCGCCGAGGCGATCCGGCTGACGGAGGGCCTCCAGCCGCCCGACCCCGACGACCTGTTCATCCTCTCCGTGCTCTACGAGGCGGACGGCAACGAGGCCAAGGTGGCGGAAATCCTCAAGGGGCTGGCGGGCATCGACGACCGGCGAATCAAGCCGGGGTATCTGTCGATGTACGCCCAACTGCTGATTCGGCAGGGCAAGACCGACAGGGCCAGGCTCGACGAGGCGGAGCGGATCGTCGGGCGCGTGGAACACCTGGAGATCGAGCGCCAGGCGTCGAAGGGCGCGTTTGGCACGCCGGAGTTGCGGGCGCGGCTGCTGGAGGCGCGGGGCGAGGGCGACAAGGCGGTCGATCTGCTGCGGACCTACGCCAACCGCCGGGACGCCCGGCCGGACGACGTGTTGCTCCTGGTGGCGTCGCTGGGCCGGCAGAAGCGGTTCGCCGAGGCCTTCGATTTGTGCGAGAAAGAGGACCTGTTTAAGAAGTGTCCTTCGGCCGTGGGCGGCGTCTGCGAGGCGCTGCTGCGGGCCATGCCGGACGCCGACGGGCGCCAGCGCGATCGCGTGGAACATTGGCTCGACCAGGCTATCAAGGACAACCCCAAGTTGGTGGTCCTGAAGATGCACCTGGCCGACCTGTACGACCTGCGCGGCGATTACGCCAAGGCGGAGGATTTATATCGTGGAATCCTCAAGGACGAGCCGGGCAACGTGGTGGCCCTGAACAACCTGGCCTGGCTGTTGGCGCAGAAGACCGGAGAGGGCGCCGAGGCGTTGCAGTGCATCGAGGCCGCCGTCAACGGCATCGGCCGGCGGGCGGACCTGCTCGACACGCGCGGCACGGTGCGGCTTAGCCTGGGCCAGAACGCGGCGGCGTTGACCGACTTCGCCGACGCCGTCAGCGACACGCCGACGGCGGCGCGGCTGTTCCATCTGGCGCGGCGCAGCTGCTGGCGGGCGACCGCGACGCCGCCATCAAAACGCTTCGCCGCGCCAAGGCGGACTTCGGACTGCAACCGTCCAGCGTCCACCCGGTCGAGCAGCAGGTCTGCCAAACGCTGATGACGGAGTTGAAGGTGAGGTAACTTCAAGGGAACGATGAATGAGGAACGATGAACGATGAATCAAGACAAAAAGGCGGATCTGATTCATCGTTCCTCATTCATCGTTCATCGTTTCTGAACGACGCCGGCGGGAAGCCGGCCGCACCACCGAGAACGGAGTCTTACCCATGAAACTGGATCTCGCTCCCACGATTTCCCTGGCCGAGGAATTGGCCTCCCGCATCGAATTGCGCACCGCCCGCGTCGCCGTGGTCGGCCTGGGCTACGTCGGCCTGCCGCTGGCCGAGACCTTCGCCTGGGGCGGCTACCCGGTGCTCGGCTTCGACGTGGACGAGGACAAGGTGGCCAAGCTCCTCCGCGGCGAAAGCTACATCGGCCACATCTGTCCCGAGCGCGTGGTTGAGTTGCTGGCCGGCGGCCGCTTCGACGCCACCAGCGACCCCGGCCGCTTCGTCGAGGCCGACGCCATCATCATCTGCGTGCCGACGCCGCTGGGAGAGGCCCGCGAGCCGGACCTGTCGTTCATCATCGCGCACCGGCGAGATGCTGCGGCCGCACCTGCGTCAGGGCCAGATCGTCATCCTGGAGAGCACCACCTACCCCGGCACGACCGAGGACGTGCTGCGGCCGATCCTGGAGGAGAGCGGCCTCAAGGCCGGCCGCGACTTCTTCCTCGCCTACAGTCCCGAGCGCGAAGACCCGGGCAACCGCGATTTCGCTACCCGAAATATCCCCAAAGTCGTCGGCGGCATGGACGAGGCGAGCCTGCGGCTGGCGGTGGCGCTGTACGAGCCGGTGGTGGACGGCGTGGTGCCGGTGACGGGGACGCGCGTGGCCGAGGCGTGCAAGATCCTGGAAAACACCTACCGGGCGGTGAACATCGCGCTGGTGAACGAATTGAAGAGCGTTTTCACGGCGATGGGCATCGACGTATGGGAGGTGATCGCGGCGGCGAAGACCAAGCCGTTCGGCTTCCAGGCGTTCTACCCCGGCCCCGGTCTGGGCGGCCACTGCATCCCCATCGACCCGTTCTATTTGACGTGGGCGGCGCGGCGGCACGGCCTGAACACGCGCTTCATCGAGCTGGCCGGCGAGGTCAACATGGCCATGCCTCAATACGTCGTGGACCGCACGGCCGAGGCGCTGAACGACGACGGCAAGGCGGTGCGCGGCAGTCGGGTGTGCGTCCTCGGCGTGGCCTACAAGAAGGACGTGGACGACCCGCGCGAGTCGCCGGCCTTCGAGATCCTGGAGAAGTTGCAGGCGCGCGGCGCGGTCGTGAACTACAGCGACCCGCACGTCCCCGAACTGCCGCGGATGCGCCACCACTCGCTGCGTCTGGAAAGCCAGCCGTTGACGCCCGAGTTCCTGGAAGAGCAGGACTGTCTGCTGCTGGTCACGGACCACTCGGCCTTCGACTACGATTTCATCGCCGCCCACAGCCGGCTGCTGGTGGACACGCGCAACGCCGCGGCGGGCTGCGAGGCGGGCGATTGCCGCATCGTCAAGGCATAGGACCTATCAACGGCGAGCGGGGGGCGTCAGCCCCCTGATTCTTCCCACGGTCGGCGAATGAGTGCTAAATCAGGGGGCTGACGCCCCCCGCTCGCCGAGTTTTCGAGGACACAAATGGCAACACAACTGGTGACGGGCGGCGCGGGCTTCATCGGCTCCCACCTGGTGGACGCGCTGCTGGCGCGGGGCGACCGCGTGCGCGTGCTGGACGACTTCAGCACCGGCAGCTGGGACAACCTGGAAACGGTGAGCGACCGCATCGAGGTGATCGAAGGCGACATTACCGACCCCGCAACGGTGCGGTCGGCGATGCGCGACGTGGAGTTGGTGTTCCACGAGGCGGCGCTGGCGTCGGTGCCGCGCAGCGTGGCCAACCCGATGGCGACGCATCGCGTCTGCGTGGACGGCACGCTGCAAGTGCTGTTGGCCGCCCGCGACGCCAAGGTCCGCCGCGTCGTCTACGCGGCCAGTTCCAGCGCCTACGGCAACTCGGTTCGGCTGCCAAAAAGCGAGTGCGACCCGACGGCGCCGCTGTCGCCCTACGCCGCGGCCAAGCTGGCCGGCGAACACTACTGCGCCGCCTTCAGCGAGGTCTACGGTCTGGAAACGGTGCGATTGCGTTACTTCAACGTCTTCGGCCCGCGGCAGACGCCGGACAGCCCCTACGCGGCGGTGATCCCGCTGTTCATCCGGGCGCTGACGGCCGGGACAAGCCCGGTCCTCCACGGCGACGGCGAGCAGTCGCGCGACTTCACGTTCGTCGATGACGTGGTGCGGGCCAACCTGCTGGCGGCGTCGGCGCCCGGCGTGAGCGGCCGCGTCTACAACGTGGCCTGCGGCCGGCGGACGAGCCTGCTGGAGCTGGTCGCGCTGCTAAACGGCCTGCTCGGCACATCAATCGCGCCGACGCACACGGCCTCGCGCGTCGGCGACGTGAAGCACAGTCTGGCGGATGTCGAGCGGGCGAAGGCGGACCTCGGCTACCGGCCCACAATCGACATGAAAGAGGGGCTTCGTCGCTGCCTGGGGTGGCGGCGCGGCCGGCGGGACAGCGGCAGCCGTCGCGCCGTCGGCGCGGCCTGACCGCACGCGGAACCCGAAACGAAAGGATGGGAGCGATGAGGGATGGACCGGCCGGCGTCGTGGCGATGACCGTGTGGGCCTACTGGTCCACGGTCGTTCTGCTCGTGATTTACAAGCGGATTCGCTACGGCCGCGGCGCCGGCTTGCTGCCCCGGCAGCGCCGGGAAAAGCTCTTGTGGCTCGGCATCGCCCCCGTCGTCCTGGCCTGGAACGCGCTGCCCATTCTCGCGGCGACGTTGACCCACGGCCCGTTCGGCTTGCCGCACTGGGCGCACGGCGCCGTCGGCCTCCCGATGCGTTGGGGCTTCGCGGGGCTGGCCGCGGCGTGCTATCTGGCGACGGTGTATTGCTGGCTGCTGCTGGGCCGCAACTGGAGCATGGGCATCCTCCCGCGCGACCGGACGGAACTGGTGACGGGCGGCCTGTACGGCTGGGTCCGTCATCCGATTTACAGTCTGAGCATTTCGCTCATGGTCTGCACGGCCGTCGTCGTGGCCAACTGGCCGATGCTCATCGTGGCGGTGTTGCACGTCGTCTTTCTGAACCTCAAGACCGCCAACGAGGAGCGCTATCTGAGGGGCCGTCACGGCCCCGCCTACGCCGATTATTCGAGTCGGGTGGGTCGGTTCTTCCCACGGCCGCGGTCGCCCACGGGACGGTGAAGCCCGGATCACAAACCGATGTTGGCCAGCGCGTCCAGCAGCCGGCGGAACACCCCGGCCGCGACCGGCGCCTCCGACTCGGCGCGCAGCACCGCCTCCTCCAGTCGGTCGCGCGCCGCCGCCAGGACGCCAGGGTCGTGCTGGTGCTGCAAGGCCTGCAATAAATGGGTCGCCCGCTCCGTCAGCCGATTCATGTCGGTCGGCGCGGCGGCGGCCGTCGTTTCCGGGTCGCCCAGGGCGTCGAGAAACTCGGCGAGCGCTTGCCGCGCCTCCGGCCCCAGGTGACGCGCCCCACGCAGGGCGCGGGCGACGGCGTGGAGGCTGGCCGCCCGGTCCTCGGGCGGCGTGGCGGCGGTGTCCTGTTCCGACATGGTGATGCTCCTTCGGATAAGAATGCGCGACGCCCTTCCGCCCGTCTCGCCCGACCGGCGCCTTTCGCCCCTCTTGCCGGCCGGCTAAACGAAAAGGGCCGACGATCCTTTAGTTTGCCGCGCCGGCCCTCCGATAACAAGGACGATTGATACTTCGCCGAACCTTGAATCGGAGGGGCGCCATGCCTCAGTCGATGTGGAAGCGCGCGATCCTCGCCGCCGCCGCGGGGCTGGCCGTTTGGGCCGGCCTGGCCCGCGCCCAGGACGCCGAGACGCTCCATCCCTACACCCTCGACCCGGCGCGGCCGCACCCGATCCTCCAGTTTTTCCACCTCGCGCCGGGGTCGGGCTGCTGGGCCAGTCACAACGGCTACGGATGTAGCAGCGCCAAGGCGGAATGCATCTTCATCTTCGGCTCCTGCCGCGCCTTCTACGGCGAGCCGTGCCTCGACGGGCCGCCGCCGCCGCCGTGGTCGCCCGAGGCCGACGACCCGCCGCGCCGCTGCAACTGCCCGTGACGCCGCCGAGGCCCGACGGCTGAGTATGGACAGGCGCACCCACACTTTACCGCCGCCCTGCCCGCACTCAACAATTCCGGCGCACCCGCCCACCCGTTTCATCGCCGGGGCGGCCATGCTCTGCCCTTCCCTGGACTTGCGCCGAGTGACGGGACGAACTTTCCCTCCCGTTGTAGGCCAAAACCCTTGGCCCGGCAAAGACGGTCCTGGCCCCCCGGTTGTCACGGGCGCGCGACATGGTTTGATATCAGCTGGCTCGGCGGTAGCGGCGGCGTCCCGTCGCGGTCGCTTGCCGCCGTTGCCAGAACCCTTGCAGGGGCTCGCCGTCGCTCAGGTGATCGGCCCGCAATTGCAGCACCGCCTCACTGCCTTCCTCCGACCAGAACTTCTCCGTCCCCTTGACCCGCTGGTTGATCTGCTTCACCATCGACTCCATCAGACTGCTGCTGATCGGCAACCCCTGCCGCCGGTACTCGTCGTAACGCATCTTGTCCGCATGGTTGCTCAGGTAGGTCCGCGTCCGGGCCACGACCTGCCGAGGACTGGTCTCCGGCTCGTCTTTCGTCGGCAGGCCCAGTTCCCTCTGACGTACGTCCAGGGCCGCGATCACCCGCGCCACCTGCCCTTGCCATACCCAGGCGATCCACTCCCGGTAACACGCCCAGCCCACCCCGAACTTCCTTGCCGCCATCGCCGCCGCGAACACATACGACAACGCGTGGATGAAATCCAGGATCGGCACGAACGACCCGAAGAAGCGCCGCTGCAACTTCCAGTTGTTCGCCGACCCGTCGCCGACGAACGCCTTCCGTGACGCCCCCTGAAATCCCAGCGCCCACGCCAGCGCCGCCGCCAGCGGGGCGAAGGCGGGCCAGGCGGCGCGCGAGGCCGCCACGCGACGTCGCACCACTTGGGGTGGTTGGTACTTCGCCTCCTCCCGCAACGCCTGGTCCGCGACCTCTGGTTCGTCCGCGTCCGCGGCGGCGTCCTCCGCCCCCTTCACGCCCGCCTTGAGCTCGCGGACCAGGCGCGGCATCCGGCAGGCGTCCAGGAAGGAGGCCGGGATCTCCGGGCAGGGGTCGTGATCGGAAACCACGCCGTCCATCGTCACCAGCAGCCCCACCTTGTCTTCCCGCCAGTGGCCGGCCTTGGCAACGGCTTCCTCCTCCCAGGCCGGCGCCGCCGCGTCGGCGGCGGCGGGCTCGGGCGTGGCGGAGGGCGCGCTACGGTCCAGGATCTGCAGACGCCCGCCATCCACCATGACCACGGCCAGTTCCGGCGGCGTCACACCGGCGGGAACGCCGAACTTCTCGGCCAGCGGCAACTCCTGAAAGGCCGTTACCTCGGCGTCGCGTTCGGCGACGCGTTCGCCGCCGATGCGCCGGGTGAGCCGCTCGACTTGTTTGTCGGGGACGGGCAGTTCCGCCAACCGTCGCACCAGGGCGCCGGCCTCCTGGTAGGAGCGGCTCACCACCCCCGCATAGACGATCTTCTCCAGCACGGCCGGACTGACGTCGCCTTGGTCAAGGCCGAGGCTGCGCGACTGAGGGAAAAAAAGCCCGCCGGCAGCGGGGGCAGTAACCTTCCGGCTCGGACCACTCGGCTTCGCCAGCCCGCGTTTGCACGACGCGCGGGTGGGCGTCGTCACAGGAGAGCGCCTCGTGGCAACCGGGGCAGGCGCCAAACGACGCCGGTAGTTCGTCCCCGACGGCGGCCTGCTGGGCCAGGGTCAGGTCGAGCATCTTCTCGGTCAGGATCTCCCGGACATCGAGGAGGACGTCTTCGATCTCGGTGAGTTGGGTTCCCCAGGCGGGGCCCTTGGGTCCGTAGAGCTTCGCCACGAGGTTTTTGGCGACGCCCTCGACGTAAGCCCGTACTTCTTCCCCCTGCGGAGTGCGCTTCTTGTGCCGCGCCATCCCTGGTCCCCCTTTGCACTTGTGTCAATGAGCGGAACGGCTTTCCCCAAGCCAATGTAGAAACACGCAACGCCAGCTGCAAACCGTGTCGCGCACCCGGTTGTCACGGTCGGCCGCGCCTTTTGCTTGACAGCGCTCCCCCGCCGCCGGTAGGGTATCTCTAAAGATGCTCCCCCCGTTCGGCGCGCCGAGGCCGCGCGCCGCTCACCCTTCGCCTCCCCCGCCAGTGAGGGACGCCGTGCCTCGCTTGATCGTCATCAAGGGCGCCGACGAAGGCAAACAGTTCGAGCTGACCGGCGACCGCCTCGGCGCCGGCCGCGATTCGTCCAACCGCGTCCGCCTTTGCGACACCGAAGTCTCCCGGCGCCACGCCGAGTTCGTTCGCACGCCCGAGGGCTATCGCCTCGTGGACGTCGGCAGCGCCAACGGCACCTTCGTCAACAACCAGGGCGTCAAGGACGTGCTCCTCCAGCCCGGCGACCAGGTGCGCATCGGCCAGACCGTCCTCGTCTTCAGCGCCGGTCGCACCGAGACGCCGCCGCCCGGCGCCCTCGCCGACCAGATCAGCCTCATCGCCCGCCAGGACCTCGAACTGTCGTCCGCCGTCGTCCGCACCGTCGGCGAGTCGGAGGGCAGCCGACTCCTCGCCCGCCCTGAAAAGGTGGAGGGCAAATGGCTCAAGACGGCCCTGGCCAACCTCGGCGTCATGTACGAGACCATTCAGGCCGTCAGCCACATTCTCGACCTCAATCAGCTCCTCGACCGCATCATGGAGCTGATCTTCAAGTCGCTCGACGCCGACCGCGGCTGCATCATGCTGCGCGCCTCGCACCCGGAGGACGGCACGGACGGCGCCGAGCTGTCGAGCAGCGCCGCCCTGGAGCCGAAGGCGGTGCGCTGGCGCGCGGCGCACCGCGCCAGGAAAAGATCCCCGTCAGCCGGACCATCATGGACCACGTCCTGCGCGAGAAGGAGGGGGTGCTGGTGTCCGACGCGGCCCGCGACGAGCGGTTCCAGGCCGTGCAGAGCATCGTCCGCTTCGGCGTGCGCGAAATCATCTGCGTGCCGATGAAGGGCCGTCACGAGACGCTGGGCGTGCTTTACCTCGACAACCGCACCACGGCCCGCGAGGTGATCGCGGCCGGCAACCCGACCGGCAAGTTCACCGCCGACCACCTCGCCCTGGCGGCGGCCATCGCCCACCAGGCGGCCTTGGCCGTCGAGGAGACGCGCTACCACCAGGCGCTGGTGCAGGCGGAACGGCTGGCGGCCGTCGGCCACACCATCGCCTCCCTGTCGCACCACATCAAAAACATCCTTCAGGGATTGCAGATCGGCGGTAAGGTGCTCAAGATGGGCATCGAGGACAAGGACGAGCGGGCGCTGCGGCAGGGCTGGGCCATCGTCGAGAAGAACCAGGGCAAGATCTACGAGCTGGTCATGGACATGCTCAGCTATTCCAAGGACCGCGAGCCGGCCCTGGAGGAGACCGACCTGGCCGCCGTGGCCCGCGACGTGGCGGAGTTGGTCGGGCCGCGGGCCAGGGAAAAGGGTGTGCAACTGACGACCGAGCTGGACGCGGCCCTGCCGAAATGCCCGGCCGACCCGGAGGGAGTCCACCGGGCGCTGTTGAACGTCGTCGGCAACGCGCTGGACGCGGTGGAAGGGGTGGTCGAGGCGCGGGTGACGGTGACGACGCTGCGCGAGCCGGACGGCAAATGGCTTCGGATCGAGGTGACGGACAACGGCCCCGGCGTGCCGCCGGAAAAACAGACGGAGATTTTCAGGCCGTTCGTGAGCAGCAAGGGGTCGCGCGGCACGGGACTGGGTTTGGCGGTCAGCCGTAAGATCCTGCGCGAACACGGCGGCGACATCGTGCTGCGGAGCGAGGTCGGCGGCGGCAGCACCTTCGCGCTGCGGTTGCCGCTGCGCGGGGCGGTCACGCAAGAACTCTCCTCGTACACGCTCACCGGACATACGCCGTTGCCGCCGCCGGAGGAGTGAAGCGAAACCGTAGGTCAGGCCGGAAAGCCTGACCTACGGGCCGCCGACGCTCAGTTGCTGAACTCCGGACGCCGCGCCGCCAGCTGCGCTTGCAGCCGCGACACGATGCTGGAGTGCATCTGACTGACGCGCGACTCGCTCAGGTCGAGCGTGGCGCCGATCTCCTTCATCGTCATGTCTTCATAGTAATACAGGATGATGATAAGCCGTTCGTTGCGGTTGAGGCCGCGCGTCACCAGCCGCATCAGGTCGCGGTTCTGGATGCGGTTCGTGGGGTCTTCCGCCTTTTTGTCCTCCAGAATGTCGATTTCACGAACGTCCTTGTAACTGTCGGTCTCGTACCATTTCTTGTTGAGGCTGACCTGGCTGACGGCCGTGGCCTCGCCGACCATCCTGTTGAGTTCGGCCAGCGACACGCCGAGTCGCTCGCACATCTCGTCCGGCCGCGGCGGCCGGCCCAGCGACGCCTCCAGCGACTTCCGCGCCTCCTCCATCTTGCTGGCCTTGCTCCGCACCAGCCGCGGAACCCAGTCCATGGTGCGCAGCTCGTCGAGCATGGCGCCGCGGATGCGCGGCACGCAGTAGGTCTCGAACTTCACGCCGCGTCCCAGGTCGAAGGCCTCGATGGCGTCGAGCAGCCCGAAGACGCCGGCGCTGATGAGGTCGTCCAGATCGACGCCGTCCGGCAGCCTGGCCCAGATCCTTTCCGCGTTGTACTTGACCAGGGGCAGATAGATTTCCACCAGCGTGTTTCGGTGCTCGATGCTCGGATTCGCCTTGTAGTCGCGCCAGAGTTGCGGGACGTCAACGTCCACATGCGTCGCCATGGACTCCTCCCTGCTGAGAGGCGAGCGGCGGCCCGGTCCCGTCCCGCGCCGTCGTCCGGCGCGGGAAGGCCCGCGGCTGCGCGACCGGATCGGCCGGCGGATGGGCCGCGGCCCGGGACGCTGCCCGAACCGCGTTCGTTCCCCCGAGCGGGCCGACGGCCCGCGCCCCATCCCCCGGCCGCGCCCGCCGGTTCGGGCGGCGCGGAGGAGACTCCCCTGTCTCCCCCGAGCCGCGCCGGCGGCGCGGTTTCCCGTCGCTTCCCCGTTCCCGTTCGGGACCGAACCTTGCTCGCCAAACCCCCTCCGTCACGGCCCGAAATCGGGCCGTTCGCGTTCCGTGTTATCGACCCCCACCCCGAGGCGACTCCAGCAAAAGCGATCCGATTCGATCATCGCCTCCCGCCGCCCGTCAAACGCCACCCCAGGGCGGCGCTTCCCCGCACCCGCGGGCGGTCGCCCTCCCCGCGGGACGTTCGGGCGCCGGCCCCGGAACCGATTCGTTGAATGTGAGGGGGGGCAGATACAAAATGAGACCGTCGCTGTCAAGGTCGTATGTGCGATGACGGGCGCGCGGGACGGGGTGCGCCTCTCGAATTTGGACCTGGTCCGTCGCCCCTCGTTCGCCCCTCGTTCCCAAGCTCTGCTAGGGAACGCGCGGGTGCGATGCTCCGCTTCGCGTCCCGGTCGGGGAAGGGACGCGAAACGGACTTTCGCGGCTCGGCGTTCTCAAGCGGAGCTTGGGAACGAGGGGAAGGTCGTATGTGCGATGACGGGCGCGCGGGACGACTGGCATTGCTTCGGGCGCCGTAGGCCGCTATACCTCCCGCCCCAAACGCAAAAGGAAGATGTATCGGCCGGGACGCCGGGTCCATGGACGAGCCGGGGGGAGTTTCATGGTCGCCGTCCTCGGCCTCGTCTGCGCCGCCGCACTCGGGCAGCCCGCGCCGCCCGACCCGGAGTCCGCCCCGCCGACGGCGGTCATCGACGTGGAGTTGACCCCGGCGCCGACCGCCGCCGCGAACCCCGCGCCGGACCAGCCTCCGGCGAAGAACCCCACGCCGGACCAACCCCCGGCCGCGCCCCAGCCGCTGATCCCCGGCCTCACCGCCGGCCAGCCTTTGAATATCCTCTACTTGCAACCGGGGCCGCCGCAGTCCGGCAAGAAGAACCCCTCGCCCGAGCCGCCGCCGCCGGAGGAAAAACCGGAGCTGCCGGCCAGCCTCCTCGCGGAGTATTCCGCGGCCAGGCCGTGGTACAGCATCCACGCCCAGAGCACCTTGGTTTACCAGGGGAATTTCCCCTTCCACGACCCCTACGACGGGCCGAACAGCGCCACGGGACGAGTCCAGAACCAGCAGACGGCCACCGGCACGCTCTTCTTCGACGTGCGGCCCTGGCGGGGCGCCGAGATCATCTTCAACCCGGAATTTTCCGGCGGCACCGGCCTCGACGGTACCGTCGGCTTCGCGGGTTTTCCCAACGGCGAGGCCACGCGCACCGGCGCCATCGAGCCGACCGGCTACATCGCCCGGCTGCTGTTCCGGCAGACCTTCGAGCTGGACGGCGAATGGGAGAAGGTCGAGGACGGCCCCAACCAGATCGCCGGCGTCCAATCGCGCAACCGCTTCAGCGTCAGCGTCGGCAAAATGTCCTCCGAGGACGTGTTAGACGACAATGTTTACAGCCACGACCCGCGGACGCAGTTCCTGAACTGGTCGATCATGTACACCGGCGCCTGGGACTACCCGGCGAACACGCGCGGCTACACCTACGGCGCCCTGTTCGACTTCACCACGATGTTCTACGCCGTGCGCTACGGCATTTTCGGCGAGCCGAGCACGGCCAACGGCCCGGAAATCGACCCCCACATCCTCAAGGCGCACGGGCAAATCGTGGAGTTTCAGGAGAACTTTATTCTCGGCGACCACCCCGCGCACCTGCGCGAGTGGGCCTATCTGAACACGGCCGACATGGGCAAGTACCGGGAGGCGCTGGCGGAAATGCCTGTCAACCCGAACGTGACGGCGACGGAAGCCTACCGGAACAAGTACGGCTTCGGCATGAGTTTCGACAAGGAGATCACGCCGGAACTGGGGTTCTTCGCACGGGCGGGCTGGAACGACGGCCAGACGGAGAGCTGGGCGTTCACCGAGATTGACCAGACGGCGGCCGCGGGCTTTCTGCTGCAAGGGAAGGCCTGGGGCCGGCCGAAAGATGCGATCGGCTGGGCGGCCGTTGCCAACGGCCTGTCGGACGCGCACAAGGACTATTTGGGGGCGGGCGGCGTCGGCTTCATCATCGGCGACGGCCGGCTGAAATACAACGCGGAAGAGATCCTCGAAACCTACTACAACTGGGAGGCGATGAAGGGCATCAACATCACGCTTGACTTCCAGGGCGTGAACAATCCCGCCTACAATGTGGAACGCGGCCCCGTGGCCATCATGGCCCTGCGCGTGCATCTGGAATACTGAACCATCCTCGACCGAAGGGATCGGCGGCTTGCCCGTTCCGCCCGCGTCTGGTACGTTTCCCCCATGCGCATTCCATCGCTTCTTCTTACGCCGGCCCTGCTGCTGGCCGTCGTCGCCGCCGACGACGCCCAACCACCTTCCCCCGCAAAGGACGCCCCCTTGGACGCCAGTTACCTTCGCCTCCACGCCGAGACGCGCGGCTTCATGCTCGGCCGGCCGGTCAAGCCGAAGCCGACGCCCGACGGCAAGTTCGTGATCTTCCTGCGGGCGAAGGCGAAATCGCCCAAACAGAGCCTTTACGAATTCGACGTGGCCACCGGCAAGACGCGCGAGCTGCTCTCGCCGGAACAGCTGCTCAAGGGCGCCGAGGAGCACCTTAGCCCCGAGGAGAAGGCGCGGCGCGAACGCCAGCGCGTCAGCGTCGGGGGCTTCACGGACTTCCAGATTGCGCCTAGTGGGAACCAAATCCTCGTGACCCTTTCCGGCAGACTCTACTGCGTGGACCGTGTAACGGGCAAGGCCCGGGAACAGCCCACCGGCGACGGCGTCGTCGATCCGAAATTCGCGCCAGACGGCGGCCAGATCGCTTATGTACGCGACCACGACCTTTACATCGTGGACGTAGACGTGGGTGAAATATGCCTGACCAAGGGCGGCGAAAAGATTAAGACGCACGGCCTTGCTGAGTTCGTGGCCCAGGAAGAAATGGGCCGCTTTACGGGCTACTGGTGGGCTCCGGACGGCGCGACCATCGCCTACGAGGAGGCCGACGCGGCGGGCGTCGAAGTGTGGCAGGTCGCCGATCCGATCCACCCGGATCGGCCTGCCGATCCGTTCTTCTACCCGCGGCCGGGTAAGGCCAACGTCAAGGTGCGCCTGGGGATTGTCTCGGCGGCGGACAAAGTATATCCCCTCCCGCCCGGCGGCCGTGACACGCGATGGATCACATGGGACAACAAGACCTACCCGTATCTGGCGGACGTGCGCTGGGTGAAGGACGGCCCAATGACGCTGCTGGTGCAGAACCGCACGCAGACGGAACAGGTGCTGTTAAAGTGCGACCCCGCGACCGGCAAGACGACGCTGCTGCTCACCGAACGCGACGCCGCCTGGGTCGATATTCGACACGACTGCCCGCGCTGGCTCAAGGACGGCTCGTTCCTCTGGACGGCCGAGAGCAAGGACGGGCCTCGGCTGGAGCGGCGCGACAAGGACGGCGCCCTGCAAAAGGTTCTCGTCGCGCCGGAGGTCGGCTTTCAAGAGCTTTTGGATTACGACCCTGCGGCGGGGCGGGTCGCCTACCGTGCGAGCACCGATCCGACGGAATCGCAGCTGTACATCATGCCGGTAGAAGGCGGCAAGGCGACGCGAGTGAGCAAGGGGGCCGGCCAACACACGGCCGTATTCGCCAAGGGACATGAGGGTTACATTGAGACGTTTACCTCGACCGTTGTCATGCCGAAAACCACAGTCCACAAGGCCGACGGCGAACTCGTCGGCGAACTGCCGTCCGTGGTGCAGGAGCCGCCGTTCGCGCTGAATACGGAGACCTTGAAAGTCGGCGACGATCCCGGCTACTACGCTTACGTCGTCCGTCCGCACGACTTCGACAGGGCCAAGCGCTACCCGGTCATCCTGCACGTCTACGGCGGCCCGACGCATCTCATGGTGCAGGACGCGAGGGGCGGCCGGCTCATCGACCAGTGGCTGGCCGATCAGGGCTTCATCGTGGCCGCCCTGGACAACCGAGGCACGCCGGGCCGCGGCCGCGACTGGGAAAAGGCGGTGAGCAAGCATTTCGGCGATGTGCCCTTGGAGGACCAGATCGCCGGCCTGAAGGCGTTGGGCAAGCGCTTCCCGGAAATGGACCTGGGGCGCGTCGGCGTCTACGGCTGGTCGTTCGGCGGCTACCTGTCGGCGCTGGCGGTGCTCAAGGCGCCGGAGGTGTTCAAGGCGGCGGTCGCCGGCGCCCCGGTCGTGGACTGGCTCGACTATGATACGCACTATACGGAGCGCTATTTAGGCTTACCGGACGCGGACGCGGCGGCGTACCGGGAGGCGTCGCTGCTGACCTACGCGGCGGACCTGAAACGGCCGCTGCTGCTGGTCCACGGCACGGCCGACGACAACGTCTATTTCCGACACACATTAAAGCTGACGAACGCCCTGTTCCGGGCGGGCCGAGATTTCGACCTGTTGCCGCTGGCGGGCATGACGCACATGACGCCCGACCCGGTGGTGACGGAGCGGCTGTACGAACGGATCGCGGGGCATTTCCGCAAGCATTTGGGAGGGCCGGAAGCGCGGTGAACGACGAGGAAACCCGCCCCTATTCAAAAAAGCGGCGGACGGTAATGCGGAAATCGGCGAGCACTTCGGGCAGCGTCAATTCCTGGTCCGCGGTCACGACGCGCGGCGCCTGGTCGGAGTGAAAGACGTGGGCGGTCTCCGTTTGCTGGTCGAGGACGCAGACCAGCGTGACGCCGGCCGCCAGGTATTCGCCGACCTTGACGTGGACCTCCCGCCAGCGGTCGCCGGTCGAGCGCACCTCGAAAATGAGTTCGGGCGGGACGGGTAGGTATCCGCGAGGCAGCGGCCCTTGCGGCGTGCGCGCGTAACTGTAGAAGGCGACATCGCCGCCGCGAACGGTGTCGGGGTCGCGTCTCGTGACGACGCCGGAGTCGTTGCTCACCGCCCGGCCTACGGGATGTGTTTCAAGATATTGTTTGAGGAGATGACCGGCCTGAAGGCAGATCTCGCCGTGGCGCGGGGTGGGCAGGTTCATGGGTACAACGACTCCTCGCACCAATTCCGTCGGCCTCCCGTCGTCGGGCAGCGCCGCGTACTCCTCGGCGGTCATCAGGGCAACGGCGGTCGTCATGGCGATGTCCTCTTGCGTCGGAGCGATGCACCCGCCACCATATCCCACGGCCGCGCCGCTCACAAGGCAAGCTCCCCGTCGGGGGCGAAATGATTTCTCGGCCGTGCCCAGAAGGGCTTGTGACCCCCTTGACCGCCCCCTATAATTTCTCCATTCCAACGCCGCACGGGCGGGGCCGTAGCTCAACTGGGAGAGCGCTACGTTCGCAATGTAGAGGTTAGGGGTTCGATCCCCCTCGGCTCCATTTTTCAAGGGCTTCCGAGAAACCGGCGGGAACCGCGTCAGGATAGGAGATTACCGTGTCGCTCCACAACGGATTTCCGCCGGGGTGTCTACCGCGAAGTTGATTGCGACGCGGTTGAGGGCGGCGAAATATTCTTCGACGACGCCTCGGCGCCGATAAATGTCGCCGAACCCGGTGGGATTCGATGTCAGTCGTGCGTTGACGGCCTGGACCACACCGGTCAGGTCCCGTCTCTCGCCGGACTGGGCCGCTTGTCGCAACACCTCGGCAGCCTCCGGCAACCAGGACACGCGATCGGGTGGGTCGTCCGCCATCGCTATGTCCCTGTCGGTTTTCGCTCTAAGAGGCTATCCGGGAAGCCCTGTGGCGGCACGTTGGAAACGTGCCGCCACAGGGCTTCCCGGATAGCCTCTTAATTCCTCGATGAAGGCCTCCAGCGGAAGAGCGCCTTGCTCCCGCGCCCAGGTTTCCATGTCCCTGTCGGGCGGCGGCGGCGGCTCCCGTTCATACCGCTCACGCAACCAGGCGAAAACGATCCGCTTGAAGTGCGGATAATTGGCCTGCATTTCGGCCAAGGCCTCTTCGCGCGCCTTCAACTCGGCCGCCAGCCGCTGCAAGCGCTCGCCCTCGCGATTCAATTCGTCGGCGACGGACCCGAGGTCGATTGGGGCAGCCGCGTCCGGCCTCGGGTCGGGAGTGGTTGACTCCATGGTAAAGCTCCTTCGGGGGATAGCGCTATTGTGCCACGGCCGCGCCGTCACTTCTTCACGTGCTCCGCACGATACCGCCCCGCCACCTTCTCCATTTCACTCATCGGCCCCGTCACGTCCTCATAGGCGGCCACGGCCGCGTTCCGGTCGCGCGCCGCGTCGGAGTCCGGCTCCAGGTCGGCCAGCTTCTCCAACGCCCGCGCCCGCATCTGGCGCACCGCCGCCGCCCGCCCCGGACTCGACGACGGCCGTTCCGCCGACTCCTCCGGGTGGTCGTCGCCGTACTTCTTCCACCAGCCCAGCGCGTCCATCCACGCCGTCCGCGCCTCCTTCACGTCGGCCTGATCCGGCTTCGCCCCCGGCCGCCTCCGCAACCGTTCCAGCCGCGTCTGCTCCTGCTCCGCCTTCTCGTGCTTGCACAGGCCCAGCAAATACGTCACGTCGGCCAGGCCCGGCCCCGCCGACGCCGCCGACAGTAGCGTCACCACCGGCTCGGAGCGGGTCCACACCGCGTCCACTTCCTTGCTGGCCGCCGCCGCGTCGGCCGGAGAACCGTTCTCCCGCGCCCGAAGCTGGTCGGCGTAGGCTCGGCCGGCCATTTCCGCCCATTCGGCCACCTTTTTCTCCAATTCTCCGGCCGGCCCCGCCTCGGCGCGGTTTTCCTGGTACTGTCGCATCCGGGCGCCGACGTCCACCAGGTCCGTTGCCGCCTTCTCGAACTCGCCGCGCAGCATCCGGTCGCGCGGCCCCCGCGGGTCGGTCGCCAGCCGCAGGAACGGCGCCGCGAAGCCGTCGCGGACTCGCCGGCCCAGACCGACGTTGTACGGGAACAGGTTCAGGTTGCGGAACAACGGCGGCATCACGTCCCACGGGGCCAACTGCAACTGGTACAGCTGATACCGCTGCATCTGCACCACCGTCGGGTCGTCGGGGTTGGTGTAGCCCGCGAGCCGCGCCAGCGGGTACGGCCGAACCGGGTCGGCGCCGCCCTCGTCCGGCGGCAGGAAACGGCGCAGCAGGGCCGCCCCTGCCGTCCACACCTTCACCGTCGGCTTGGCGCCTTCCGTTTTGCGGGCGACGGCTTCCAGGAGTTGCAGGTCCGCCTCCGGGTCGCGGGCCAGGCGCACCCGGATCGGCGGCAGCACCTTATCCTCCAGGAACTTCATGCGCGGCGCCATTTCCGAGAGCGAACACACCAGACGCAACTCCGCCGTGCGGGCCTGCTCCGCCGTCACGTCGTACTTGTGTTCGCCGGTGTTGAGCTGTTCGAGCAGGGCGGGATCCTTGCAAACGGCCGAAAGCGTGGCAACGCCCTTGCCGTTCGCGCCCGGCACCGGCATTCCCAACCGCGGGTCGAACAGGTAGACGTCCGGCCCGTCGCCGATCACAACGCCGCAGGCCCACAGCCGGGCCGCGCCGTCCGGCTGGTCACGGCAAAGGATCAGACATCCGTGTAGGGGCGGGGTTTCCCCGCCGGCCTTCGTTTCACCGTCCTCGTCGGTGACGCCGAGCTGCGGGAGCAGGTCGAGGAAGACGAGACCGCGTTCCAGGGCCGTGCCGGAGTTCCGGCGCAGCACGAACTGCGGCGGCACGCCGCCGGGGTCGGTCGGGTCGGCCAGCCGGACCTCGCGCACCGTCCAGGCGAAGGCGGCCGACGCCCGTTCCAGCGGCGACAGCGGGGGCAGGTCGCCGCCTTCCTCTTCCGGTTCCAGCACGTGCGTCGCCGCGTCGCGCAGGAGGAACGCTTCGTCGAGCCGCCAGCCGTCCAGCAGGGTGTAGCTCTCGGCGGTGACCTCGTTCATCTCGCCGTCGTTCAGGCCGAACATTTTTTGCAACCGCTCGCGCCGCTTGGGGTCCAGCGCCGCCGGCCGTTGGTCGGCCGGCCGATTGCTCAGCGCCACGTTGATCTGCTGGAGCGCCGCCCGGCAGGCGCTCACGTCGGCGTCGTGGGCCAGCGTTTCGCGGGGGGCGTCGAGGGGGTCTTCCGTCGGCCCGTCGTTCAGCGTATGTTGCGTCCCGCCGCCGAAGCCACTCAGCGTGAGCAGGATCATCAGAATCAGCCCCAGCCCCAGGGCCAGGACGCCGAGGGTGACATAGAAGCTGAGGGGCCTGCCGGAGAAGTCCACGGGTCGGCGGGGTTCGCCGCTGCTCATGTTGTCGTCCTTATTGGGCATCGAAAACGATCTGGGTTAGCCGCGACGCGCCAGCGGAGCGCTTGCACGTAGCGCTCCGCTGGCGCGTCGCGGCTAACCGCGTGCGGTCGGCGCTTCCAGCGCCTGCGCAGGCGCAGGCAGCATTCCACCAGGGCGGGCAGCTGGTCCAGCGCGACCATGTTGGGGCCGTCGCTGAGCGCCTCGTCCGGCTTCGGGTGGGTCTCCAAAAACAGGCCGTCGCAGCCCGCCGCCACGGCCGCCCGCGCCAGGTACGGCACCATGCGCCGGTCGCCGCCGCTGCGGTCGCCCATGCCGCCTGGCATCTGTACGCTGTGAGTGGCGTCAAAGATCACGGGCCGGCCGCACTCCTGCATCCACGGAATCGAACGCATGTCGTTGATGAGCATCCCGTAGCCGAACGTGGCGCCGCGCTCCGTCAGCAGCAGATTGCGACAACCGACCTCCTCCATCTTGCGGACGACGTTGTTCATGTCCCACGGGGCCATGAACTGCCCCTTCTTGACGTTGACCGCCCGGCCGCTGCGCCCGGCCGCCTCCAGCAGGTCCGTTTGTCGCGCCAGGAACGCCGGCACCTGGAGCAGATCGACCACCTCCGCGACCGGACCCACCTGGCGTTCGTCGTGAATGTCCGTCGTGATCGGCAGTCCGGTGCGTTCCTTGACCGCCGCCAGCGTCTTGAGGCCTTCGCGCAGCCCCGGCCCTCGGAACGTCTTGCCGGAACTGCGGTTCGCTTTATCGAACGACGCCTTGAACACCAACGGCAGCCGCAGCCGCCCGGCCAGCTCGGCCAGCACGTCGGCGATGCGCAGCGTCAGGTCGTGCGACTCGATCACGCACGGCCCCAGAATCCATAAAAGCGGCCGGCCCGAACCGCACTCCAGAGGACCGATCCTTACGCTATCCACGAGGTTCCTCCTCAAGAACAACGGCACGGTTAGCCGCGACGCGCAGCGGAGCGCTCGGTCCCAAGCGCTCCGCTGCGCGTCGCGGCTAACCGGTCTCGTCGCCGATCGCCACTACTTCTTCAACTCGACGGGCAGCTGGTCGATCTTCGCCGCCAGGATGAAATCGTTCTCCGTCAGGCCGCCGACCGCGTGCGTCGAGAGTTCCACGGCGGCGTTGCGGTAGCCGGTCAGGTGCAAGTCGGGGTGATGGTTCTCCGACTCCGCAAGTTCGCCGACGCGCCGGAAGAAGTCAAGAGCGGTCGGGAAATCCTTGACGCGCCACTCGCGGCGGATGCGCTTGCCGTCCGGCGTCGGCCGCCACGCCGGTACGGCCGACAAATGTTCCTTGACCTGTTCGGCGGTCAGCGCCGGCACACCGCCCTCGCACGGTTGACAGTGTTTGCGGGTCAGTTCCGTCGTCGCGATCGTCATGGCTGTCTCCCCGGGTTCCTCCGGCGATCCGCCCGGACGCGCCGGAATAGTCATCTTATTCCCGAAGCGCCGCACGGGCGGCGCACCGAACCGGGATTTTATCGGGGGAATCGCACCAATCCCCGCGCGCACTCAGGCGAAAGGGCCGGCGCGGCCGAAAGAGAAACAAGGACAAGACTCCACGATTTCGGCAACCAACATGGGCGGGGGACGGCCGTGAGACGAATGGGCTGGATCGCGGCGGCGCTGGCGTTGCTTACGTGGAACGCGGCCAACGCCCAGCGGTGTGTGTTGCCCCGCCCCTTTGAACTGGACCGCGTCAACCGCGAGTTGGCCGGCCACATCGACGATTACACCCACAACCACGGCGCCGACCACCGCATCTGGTCGCCTGCGCTATGCGAGAAGCGCGATCTCTACGTCTACCTGCCTCCGGGCTTCGACCCGTGCAAAAAGTATCCCCTGATCGTCTGGCTGCACGGCTTCGGCGAGGACGAGCACAGCTTCCTGACGGACATCGTCCGTCCGCTGGACCGGGCCATGCGCGACGGGGTGTTGCCGCCGGTCATCGTGGCCGCCCCGGACGGCAGTCTCAACGGCGTCAGCGGCTACCTCAGCGCCGGCAGCTTCTTTCTCAACACGCCGGTCGGCGGCCGCTTCGAGGACTTCCTGATGCGCGACGTGTGGGACTTCCTTTTCAGCCACTACCCCATCCGGCCGGAACGCGACGCTCACGCGATCGCCGGCGTGTCGATGGGCGGGGGCGCCGCCTACCACTCGGCCTTCAAGTACCCCGACCGGTTCGGCTCGATGGTCGGGTTCTTGCCGCCGTTGAACGTGCGCTGGCAAGACTGCCGCGGCCGTATTTTGTCCGAATTCGAGCCGGATTGTTGGGGATGGCGCACCGAGTTCAACCGCGGCCATCAGGCGGTCGGCCGCTATTACCACCTCTTCACCATCCGCGAGCGCATGGTCAGCTTCCCGCTTTACGGCCGCGGCAACCCCGACGCGGCCGAACTGATCGCCCGTGACAACCCCATCGAAATGCTCGACGCCTACGACGTGCGCGACGGCGAATTCAACATGTACGTCGCCTACGCCGGCCGCGACGAATTTCACCTCGAGGCCGAGGTCGAGAGCTTTCTCTACCGCGCCCACGAGCGCGGCCTGCACGTCACCGTGGATTACTGGCCGCGCGGCCACCACAACACGGCGACGGTGCTGGAGATGCTGCCTAACGCCCTGAAGTGGCTCGGCCCCAAGCTGGCGCCATACGCTCCGCACGACTGACGGCCCCGCCGCGCCTCCGTCCCTATACTGACGGCACGATTTCAAGGTGCGTGGAAGGGGGACGATCATGCAGCTATGCAAGGTGCGTCGGCCGGACGGCGGCGCGGCCGTCGGCATTCTGGAGGACGGTCGGGTGCGTCCGCTGATCGGCGCGCACACGTTGAGCGACGTGCTGTACGCCGACGACCCGGCCGGCCTGGCGCGGTCGCTTCTATCGGCCGACGATCCGGGCGTCGCCGTCGAATCCGCGCCGCTGCTGGCGCCGCTCGACGCGCAGGAGGTCTGGGCGGCGGGCGTCACCTACAAGCGCAGCCGCGAGGCCCGCGAGCGCGAATCGGCCGGCGCCGCCCGCTTCTACGACCTCGTTTACAACGCCGAGCGCCCGGAACTCTTCTTCAAGGCGCCGGCCTGGCGCGTGGTCGGCCCCGGCGGCGCGGTCCGCATCCGCCGCGACGCCCGCTGGAGCGTGCCGGAGCCGGAATTGGCCCTTATCCTGTCGCCAAAGTTGAAAATCGTCGGCTGCACCATCGGCAACGACATGAGTTCGCGCGACATCGAGGGCGAAAACCCGCTCTACCTGCCGCAAGCCAAATTCTACGACGGCAGCTGTTCCCTCGGCCCCGCCGTCACCCTGGCCGGCGGCATGCCGCCGCCGGAGCGCGCCGCCATCCGTCTGAGCATCACGCGCGGCCGGGCCGTCGTGTTCGACGGCTCGACGACGCTGGCGGCGATGCACCGTTCGTTCGAGGATTTGGCGTCGTGGCTGGGCCGCGAGACCAGCTTTCCCGACGGCGCGGTGCTGCTGACCGGCACCGGCGTCGTGCCGCCGGACGATTTCACCCTGGCGGCGGGCGACGTGATCGCCGTCGAAATCGACGGCGTCGGCCGGCTGGTCAACACGGTCGCGGGCGGGGCGTGACGGCGCGGCCAGGTCGGGACGCTCGCCTGGACGCAAAGCTTGCGCGACCGCTCCACTCTATTCTTCAATTGTCCGCCCAGGCGCGGACATCCTTTGCACTTGGCGCGCCGTCCGTTATAATCCAGAGCGAGTTACTGGAGGGGGGTCGCCTGCCGGCGGCCGCCCTTCTCGCCCGCCCGTCCGCTCAGGCAGGGGGAAGCAGATGGCGCACCAAGGCAAACCCTTCAGCGAAGGCCCCGAGCCGACCGCCGCCGGCGCCGCGCCGGCCCGCACGGCCGACCAGAACCAACTCGACTTTGAACTCGACTTCTTCAGCGGCGTCCTCGCCCGCAACGCGGAGTACGTGGACGTGCTGAGGATCATGGGCAACCTCCTGACGCTCAAGGGCCGGTTCGCCGACGGCCTCCAGGTGGATAAGCGTCTGGTGCAGCTGCGCCCAACGACGCGCTGGCCCATTACAACCTCGCCTGCAGCTACGCCCTGCTGAAACGGCCGGAGCAGTCCATCAAAACGCTCCGCCGCGCCGTCGAGTTGGGCTATCACGACTTCCGCTACATGCGCGAGGATCACGACCTCGATTCCATCCGTCACGACCCCCGATTCCGCCAGCTGATGCGCGAGTACGAGAACCGCTAATCCGTGATCCGGATGATCGGGCGCCGGTTAGCCGCGACGCGCCAGCGGAGCGCTTCTCCCGAGCGCTCCGCTGGCGCGTCGCGGCTAACCGGCGCCCCGAACAGACAGCCGCAAGCGGCTACTTCCATGGAATCCATCCCCCGCGGCCAAGGCGACCTGTACGCCGACCCCTCCGCGGATCGCGCCCGCGCCTTTTTCGCTTCCAAGCCGCGCGCCCTCGCCGACAAGCTCACCACCGTCGCCGAGGCCGTGGCCCGGTTGGTGGCCGACCGCGATTACCTCGCCATCGGCGGCTTTGGCGTCGCCCGGCTGCCGGTCGCCGTGGTGCATGAGGTCCTTCGACAGGGCAAGCAAGACCTCGCGTTCGCCGGCCACACCGCCACGCACGACTTCCAACTGCTCTGCGCCGGCAACCTCACCGGCCGAGGCCGCACCCTAGCCCGCGTGGACGTCGCCTATGTCGTCGGCCTGGAGGCGCGCGGTTTGTCGCCGCACGCGCGCCGCGTCATGGAGTCGGGCGAGGTCGCCTTTGTCGAGTGGACCAACTACGCCCTGGCCGTGCGCCTCAAGGCCGCGGCGATGGGCGTGCCGTTCCTGCCGGCCCGCGTGATGCTCGGCACGGACACCTTCCGCCAAAGCGCCGCCCGCGCGATCGACTGTCCCTTTACCGGCGAACGCCTGGTCGCCCTACCGGCCCTTTACCCCGACGTGGCCGCCATCCACGTCCATGAGGCCGACCGCTACGGCAACTGCCGCATCCGCGGCACGACCGTGGCCGACCTCGACCTGGCCCGCGCCGCCCGCAAGCTGATCGTCACCTGCGAACGCCTTATCCCCAACGACGAAATCCGCCGTGAGCCGGATCGGACGGTCATCCCGTTCTTCTGCGTGGACGCTGTGTGCGAAGTCCCCTACGGCAGCTATCCGGGAAACATGCCGTATGAATACTTTTCGGACGAGGCGCACCTGCGGCGCTGGCTGGAAGTGGAACGCGATCCCGATGCGTACCGGCGGTTCCTCGACGAGCACGTCTACGGCGTGAGTGACTTTTCGGAGTATCTTCAGCGCTGCGGCGGACTGCCGCGTTTGCAAGAATTGCGGCGGCAGGAGTTTTTGTTGCATCAAGGGCGGTGAACGGTCATTTCTTTTTTGCCGGAAAGGGCGACCGTGATTGTCGCGTACACCCCGATGGAGTTGATGATCCGCTGCGCCGCCCGCGCCGTGGAGGACGGTCGCACCGCCACCGTCGGCACGGCGTCCCCTGCGCCGCCGCCATGCTGGCCCAGCTCACCCACGCCCCGCGGCTCGTCGTCCGGTTCGAGGCGGGCGGCGTCGCGCCGCGGCTGCCGACCATGCCCATCAGCGTCGGCGACTCGCGCACATTCCACCGCGGCCTGATGGCCACCCGCGCCCCGCGGCTCGCACTCAGAGACGGCCGGCTGGGCGAAGCCAGCAACGTCAAGATGCCGGACAACGTCAAGCGGATTGTGAATAAGCCGGACAGGCGTCCGCGCCCGCGGCGCTTTCGATCACGGAGGCCGCCCCAACCGTCATGGAGACGCTAATGAGTTTTGACGACCAAGATCGGTAAGCCGTGGCCGCGTTCCGGCGAACGCGGGTCGGAGTACACCCGCGTTCCGGCGAACGCGGCTACCGAACTTGCCCGTCATATGCCATACTAGGTCCAATAAGTCCTATAAGACCAATAAGACCTATAGGACTTATGGAACAGACCGTCACCGAGAAGCGTCGGTCGGCTCCGGTTTCCTCGACGCGCCGCGCACGTTCCCGGGCGGCGGCGCGTTCCCCCTGGTCGCGCGTGCGCCTCACTCGTAGGCGATGGCCTCCGGGATGCGAAGCCGCGTGGCCCGCCAGGCCGGCCACAGGCCGACGGCCGTGGCCGCGACCACGGAGCCGCCGAACACCACCGCCGCCGACGCCCACGGGATCAGCATCGGGAAGACGAACCCGGCCTCGTCCAGCACCATGATGTTGACGGTGTACCATTCCAGCACCAGGCCCAGCAGCAGACCGATGATCGCGCCCACCAAGCCCATCAGCGCCGCCTCCGCCAGCACCGACCCCAACACCTGGCCCCGTGAAGCGCCGACGGCCCGCAGCAGACCCAGCTCGCGCCGCCGCTGCAACACCGAGATCAGCAGCGCGCTCACCACGCCGAGCAGCGCCACCAGCCCGACCACGAATTCCTGGGCGTACGCGAGGTGATAGATCCGGTCCAACTGGCTGGAGATCGCGTCGCGCAGCTCGTCGCGCCGGGCCACGAACACCGCGTTGCGGCCGGCCCAGCCGCCCGGCTTCGTCAACTCCTGCTGAAAATCGCGGGCGTTCACGCCGGGCCGCAAATAGACCTCGAAAAGGTCCACCTGATCGTCGGCGAATTCCTTCGAGTACCACGTTCGGTCCACCAGGAGGGTGCCGCGCTGCCAGGTGTAATCGACGAGCGTGCCGATGATTTTCAGCTCGATGGTCGGGGTGGTCCGGCCGGGGATGGCGACGGTGTCGCCGACGCGGACGTGGTGCAGGGCGCCGAAGTTCTCCGACATGACGGCCGTGCCCGGCTGGCGCAGTCCGGGAAAGCGGTTCAGGTTGCGGGCGACGGCCCGCCCTTCGGAGACGCCGCGGAAGGCGTCGAGATCGACGGCGATCATATTGACATATTGGTCGTCGTAAATGAAGTAATGGAAGCGCACCGGCTCGGCGACCTCGACCCGCGGCATCTTCGCCAGGGACCGGCCGACGTTTTCGTCCATCGGCAGCGAGACGCCGGGCGTGCTGATGGAACTGCCGGCCGTGACGTAGAGGTCGGCGCCGACGTTCTCGTCGATCCAGTGGGTGAGGGCGTAGGCGGTGGAGTGGGTGAAGCCGGCCGTGTCCACCAGCAATCCGCCGGTGGCGGCGAGGGCGGCGATGACGACGCCGGTGCGCCCCGGGCTGCGGACGAGGTTGTCGGCCGCGAGCCGGCCCTGGAGGCCGAGGAAGAAACGGAAGAACGGCTGCAGGAGTCGGCCGACGGCGGCGGCCAGCAGCGGCATGGCCACGAGGACCGCGATCATAAGACAAAGCGGCGTGACAAACGCGCCGACGCGCTGCGGTAGATGCGTGCGAAACACGGCCGCCGCGACCCCGACGGCGGCGAGGAACAGCACGGCCCCGACCTGGACGGCGAAGTAGAGCGGCCGCGTCGTCCGCGGCGCCCGGCGCACGGCGTCGGCCGGCTCCTCCTCCGCGGCCTGCAAGGCGGGGACGAGCGACGCCAGCAGGGCCGTCGTCAGGCCCGCGCCGACGGCCAGCAGCATCACCGTCCACGACACGGAAACCGAGGTTGCCGGCAGGTGGGTGAAGGCGTCGCTGAGCACCTGATGCAGCGGCCCCAGCGACAGCCACGCCAGCGCGTAGCCGAACGGCAGGCCGAGCAGCGAACCGACCAGCCCCAGAAGCAAGGCCTCGCCGATGAACAGCCGGGCGACCTGGCCGCGCGTGGCGCCGACGGAACGCAGGACGCCGATGTCGTGGCGGCGCTCGGCCACGCTCACCGAAAGCGCGTTATAGACGAGGAATAGTCCCACAAGGAGGACGAGGTAGCCGCCGACGGAGAACGCCAGTTCCAGACCGCCCGTCACGTCGCTGTCCATCGCCTCGGTGTCCCGCACCGTCTGCACCTGGCCCGGCTCGTCGTGGTCCTTGAGGTATTGGGCGACTTCCGTGCGCACGTCCTCCACGCGGGCGCCCGGCGTCGCCTTCAGGTTGAGCTGCGTGGCGAAATCCGGACGTTGCGGATAGATGATGGAAGCCGCGGTGCGCAGGTCGGCGAAGACGGCCTCGTCTTCCAGCGCCTTGGCCCGTTCCGGCAGGCGCACCGTGCCGATGGCCGTGACCTTTTGCTCCGCCCCGGCGACCCGCCGCAGCGTGAATTCGTGCGTCCCGTTCGGCAAATCCTTCATGCGCTCGGCCAGCTTGGCGCCGAGGACCACGGGTTTGGCGCCGGTGGCCAAGGCCCAGGCCACTCCCGCCAGTTCATGGCTCGGCGAGTATTCGAGGCCCCACGGGTTGTCACCGGCCAGCGCCTTGGCCGGGTTTTGCGACTCGTCGGAAAAGAGTTGGATGCCGAGCAGGCGGACGGTCTGGCCGTCGAGTTCGACGAGGGCGGCCCGGCCCATGACCAGCGGCCGGGCCTCGGCCAATCCCGGCAAGTGGGCCTCGTTCAACCGGTCGGCCAGGTCGGCGGGGACGCCGGTCGCGCCGTTGACGATAAGGATGTCCGCGAAGGTGGCGAACGGGTTGACGGCCTTTTCGGCGGCCTGGTGGAGCACGTCGTCCAGGGAGCGCGTGGCGACCAGCGTGCCGACGCCCAGCGCGATGCTGACGACCACCAGGGCCACGCGCGTGGGGTGCTGGGCGAGATAGCCGAGGCTTAATGTGCGTTGAAGCGATAGCATGAGGCTTTTTCCGCACCCGGTTAGCGGGTCACGACCCGCTCATCGCGCTCTCGCGCGGGCAACAGTTCCGTCGATTCGATGAGGCCGTCGCGGATGAGGACGAGCCGGTCGGCCACGGCGGCGGCGTGCGGGTCGTGCGTGACCATGACCACGGAACGGCGGCCCGACTCGGGCAGGGCGCGGAGCAGCTTGAGGATCTCCTGGCTGTTGGCGGAATCGAGGTTGCCGGTCGGCTCGTCGCACAGGACCGCCTCGGGGTCGCCGACCAGGGCGCGGGCGATGGCCACGCGCTGCATCTCGCCGCCGGACATCTCCTCGGGATAATGGCCGGCTCGGTCGCCCATGCCGATGCGGTCCAGGCCGGCGGCGGCGTCCTTGACGGCGCGGCCGCGCGCGACTCCGCCCAGCAACAAGGGCAGGGCCACGTTCTCGACCGCCGTCAGCGTCGGCAGCAGGTTGAAGAACTGGAAGACGAAGCCGACGCGCGTCCGCCGTAAATGCGATCTTTCTCGATCCGAAATGGTGTTGAGGTCTTTGCCGTCGAAGAGGGCGCGGCCGGTGGTCGGCGTGTCGAGGGCGCCCATGAGGTGCATGAGCGTGGACTTGCCGGAGCCGCTCGGCCCCATGATCGACACGAACTCGCCGGCCTCCACCCGCAGGCTGACCCCGCGCACGGCCTGCACCGAACGGCGGCCCTGCTGGTAGGTCTTCGTGACGTCGATCAGTTCCATCATGAGGCGGCACTCGTCAGGGCGGGGGGGCCGGGTCGTCTTCGAGGGAGGCGAACGGACTGTCCGGTTCGCCGTCGGTCGGCGGCCGGCGCGGCGGCCGCCGGTCCCTTGCCGGCCGGTAGGTCGGCCGCGTGGTGAAGGCGTCTCGCAAGGCCGGACCCGTCCACCATCCGAGCGCCGCGCCGAGGAGGGCGCCCGCCCCCAGGACCGGCTGCCCCCACGTCGCCAGGTCGGTCAGGGCGAACAGCCAGACGGCCAGCATCGCGCCGAGGACGCCCACGAGGACGGCCACGGTTGGCAGAAAGCCGCGGCGTCGCGCGGCGCTTCGCCGCGGCCGAGGACGTGAGACGCGATTCCGTGCATCATCACGCCGAGGCCGAAACCGATCAGGGCGGCCGCCAGAACGCCCAGGAGGTAATGAGCGGCGTACACGCGCGATCCCTATTGGTGCAGTTTCTTGTACCGAATGCGGTGCGGCTGATCGGCCTCCACGCCCAGGCGCTGCTTCCGCTGCGCCTCGTAGGTCTGGTAATTGCCCTCGCACCAGACCGTCTTGCTGTCGCCCTCGAAGGCGAGAATGTGGGTGGCGATGCGGTCCAGGAACCAGCGGTCGTGGCTGATGACCACCGCGCAGCCGCCGAAGTTCAGCAGCGCCTCCTCCAGCGCCCGCAGCGTGTCCACGTCGAGATCGTTGGTCGGCTCGTCCAGCAGCAGCAGGTTGCCGCCGCGCCGCAGCAGCTTCGCCAGGTGGACGCGGTTGCGTTCGCCGCCGGACAGCTCGCCGACCTTGCGCTGCTGGTCCGGCCCCTTGAAATTGAACCGCGAAACGTAGCCGCGCGACGCCACCTTGCGCTTGCCCAGCATCAGATAGTCGGCGCCGCCGGTGATCTCCTCGAACACGGTCTTGGCATCGTCGAGCGTGTCGCGGTTCTGATCGACGTAGGCCGGCACCACCGTTTCGCCGACGCGCAGCGTGCCGCCGTCCGGCTTCTCCTGGCCGACGATCATGCGGAACAGCGTCGTCTTGCCGGCGCCGTTCGGGCCGATGACGCCGACGATGCCGCCGCGCGGCAGGTCGAAATTCAGGTCCTCCATGAGCAGATTGTCGCCGTAGCCCTTGCGGACGTGCTCGGCCCGCACCACGATGTCGCCGAGGTGCGGCCCCGGCGGGATTTGCAAGACCAGCTCGTCCTCTCGTTCCTCGTACTCCTGGCTGGCCAATTTTTCGTAGGCGCTCAGACGCGCCTTGCTCTTGGCGACCCGGGCCCGAGGCGCCATCTTGCGCCCATTCCAGCTCGCGGGCCAACGCCTTGCGTCTTGCCGACTCCTGTTTCTCTTCCTTGGCCAGCCGCGCCTGCTTCTGCTCCAGCCAGGACGAGTAGTTGCCCTTCCAGGGGATGCCGCTGGCCGCGGTCCAGCTCCAGGATCCACTGGGCCACGTTGTCGAGGAAATAGCGGTCGTGGGTGACGGCGACGACGGTGCCGGCGTATTCGCTGCAGGTGCCGTTCCAGCCAGGCCACCGACTCGGCGTCGAGATGGTTGGTCGGCTCGTCCAGCAGCAGCAGGTCGGGCCGCTGCAGCAGCGTCTTGCACAGGCCGACGCGCCGCCGTTCGCCGCCGGAGAGCGTCGTCGGCTTGGCGTCGCCGGGCGGCAGACGCATGGCGTCCATGGCGATTTCGAGTTGGCGGTCGAGGTCCCAGGCGTTGGCGGCGTCGATGGCGTCCTGAACCTTGCTCATTTCCTCCATGATGTCGTCGATGTCGTCGGACCGAGGCCTCGGCCATCTTGTTGCCGAGTTCTTCGTGCTTGCGTCAGCAGGGCGCGGGTGCCGGCCACGGCCTCTTCGATGTTGCCGCGCACGTCGGTGGTCTCGTCCAGGCGCGGCTCCTGCGGCACGAAGCCGATGCTGAAGTTCGGCGTCAGGCGGGCCGTGCCGAGAAAGTCCGTCTCGACGCCGGCCATGACGCGCAGCAGCGTGCTCTTGCCCGCCCCGTTGCTGCCGATGACGCCGATCTTGGCGCCGGGATAGAAGGCCAGCCAGATGTTCTTGAGGACCTCGCGTTTGCCGTAGGCCTTGGTGAGGTTCTCGATCGTGAAGATGTACTGTTCGGCCATGCTCTTTGTTTCAGTCCTCGGCCGCCCTGTTGGGCGCGGCGCCGTCTGGGAATCGAACGTCCCGGCGAGGCCGGGACTGATGTTAGCCTAGCGGAGGGGGGAGGAAGGTCAAACGGGGCGCGGCGGCAAGACCAAAGGAAGCCGGCGAACACCGGCGGCCATACGGCGTCATGGGCCAACAGGGCGAGGAGGGCGTTCGAGGCCGTCGGCATCCGGCCAGACGCCAGCAGCCAGAGCCAGACGCCACACAGCCCCAGGCGGCCCAACAGGGGGACGAGGACCATACCCCCGAACGTTGCCGGCCGGCGGGCGACGAGGACCAGGAACAGGGCGTGGCACAGGTAGAGGACGCCGAGCAGACGGCACAGCAACAAGCCGTCGCCGTTGGGGGGCTGTTGGAAAAGCGTGAACAAGTCGGCCGGCCGTGCCACGGCCCAGCCGCCCGCGACGACGGAGTCCAGGGCGGCGAGCAGAATCAGTCCTTTCCAGACGCGCACAGTCCCTCCCCCGGTTAGCCGCGACGCGCAGCGGAGCGCTTACATCAAGCGCTCCGCTGCGCGTCGCGGCTAACCGGTTGCAGTGACGGGGCGCGTTCCAGTTGGAGCAAATTGCTGGAGGAGGGACTCGAACCCTCACGGGGCTTGCGCCCCTTCGGATTTTCGTACCACTACGGCTTTCGCCGCCCGTGACGGTTTGTGGTCTGGACTTTCCCTTCGCCGTGGCGTCGCCGCCGTAGGCGTCAGCCGCCAAGTCTCTACACCTTCCCCGATCTCGTGAGCGGGGCTTGGCTCGGGATTGCCGCCACCCGCGCGTGCTGCGGTTCCCCCGACTTCGACTGAATTCACGCGGGGGGTTTCCCGCCCCGGTGCTCAACTTCTTCAAGTCCGATGCGTCTGCCGGTTTCGCCACTCCAGCGTCGGGTGTACTCTAACCGACCCGGCCGGCGGCGGCAATGGCCGGCCGCCCCCAGGTCAAGTCGGGATCGCCTTTTCCCTGGACGGAGTTGACCGGCGCGAGTATCGTGCATGAATCACTCACCGAGGGATTGCGATCCGCGCACCAGGAGTCGTCTCCATGCCCGCCCGCTCCCTGCCCTGGGTTCTCGCCGTGGTCGCCGTGCTGTTCCCTTGGGCGGAGGCCAATCCGACCGCCGTGGCGAAGGGACCGCAACCGCGAACCGACCTCAACGGCGATCCGTTGCCGGCCGGCGCCATCGCCCGGCTCGGCGCGGCGCGTCTGTGTCAGCAATCGGTTTCTTTCCTGGCCTTCTCGCCGGACGATAAGACCGTGGCCGCCCTGGATACCAGCTGCCTTCGCCTTTGGGACGTGCGAACCGGCCGCGAGGTGCGTCATTTCGACGACCCGTTCGTCCGCGCGTCGCCGACGCCTAATGTGCCCTTAGCCTTCTCCCCGGACGGCAGCCTGGTCGCGCTGATCTGCGGTCAGAACACGATCCGCGTTTGGGAAGTGTCCACCGGCAAGGAACGCTTCACGTTTGGCAACCTGCCCGCCTCGCCCTCCGACCTCGCCATTAACCCCAAGGGGCAATGGCTGGCGGCGGGGGGCAACGGCCTGGAAGTCCTTTTGTGGAACCTCAAAGTCAATAGGATCCGCGTCTCTTTGGGCGCCGCCTCCCCTCTGTACTGGATGGGCTTTTCGGCGGACGGGACGGGGTTAGTCGCCGCCGCCGGCGTCCGCCGGGCGCCGACGGAAGCGGTCGCCAAGCAGAAAGTCTTTCACCTGGACCGCGTCGGGGACAAGTCGGCCCTTGATTTCACACGCGCAATCGACGAGGAATACCTCGGGGCCGTTTCCCCGGACGGAACGCTCTTCGCGGCGCCAACCAAGGACGGAACGACGCTCCGTCTCCTGAGCACGTCCGACGGCAAGGAACTGCGGCGGACGGAGGGCCGGGCCAATCATCCGAATCAGGTCCGCTTTTCCGGCGACGGCCGGTTCCTGACCGCCTCGTCGGGTGATGGGATCGCCCGCGTCTGGGCAGCTTCCACCGGCAAGGTCGCCCATGAATTCAAGGCGCTCCCCGGCGGCGTCGAGCGCGTCGCCCTCTCCCACGACGGCAAGCTCCTCGCCGCGGCCGGGCCGGCGGACGGTGCCATCCATATTTGGGATCTGGATAAGTCCAAGGAACTGCACTCGTTCGCCGGACATCGATCCGGCCCGCTGTCGGTCGTCTTCTCCAAGCACAGCAAGAGCGTCTTCACCACCAATCGAGAGGGCGTCTATACGCTTCTATCCCGCCCGCCGGCGGAATGGTCCCTGCGCGAATGGGACCCCGCGACCGGCAAGGAGCGGCGCGTCATTAAACAGGACCTGAAAGGACGAGTCGTCTACGCCGATTTCTCCCACGACGGCCGTCTTCTGTCCCTGGTCATGCAGGACGGGACGCTCCGCCTCTGGGACGCGGCCGCCGGCAAGGAGCTTCGCCGTTGGACGGTTCCCGCCGCAGTCGCGGGCTTCAGAACGCCGGACGGCCGGATCGAGAGCCGGAGCGAGGCCGACATCCGCGAACCGCAGTTTTCGCCCGACGGCCTTGTCCTGTTCGCCGGCGGCGGCCGCAGCCCCACGATCCACCGCTGGGACACGACGACCGGCCAAGAGTTGTCGTCGCTCCAGACGCCCGACGGCGCGATCGCCGGGATCGCCCTGCCCTCGCCGGCCGGCGACAACACCGTGCTCGTGACGGAGCTGGGTCTCGGGCCTTGTCACATGACCCTGATGGACGCGACGACGGGCCAGGTGGTCCGGCAGCTCTGGGAGGGCAAGGGCCTACGCTACGCCTGGGACATGTCGCCCGACGGCCGGACCCTGGCGGTGTCGGAGGGCGGCGCGCCCGCCCTGGTGGAGGCGGCCAGCGGCCGCGGCCGGGGCCGGCTGGAAAACGACGTGGGCAAGACGGCGAATCTGATGTTTTCGCCGGACGGCCGGTTGTTGGCGGCCGTCGGCGAAAACGAGGTGCGGTTGCTGCGCGTGGCGACGGGCGAATTGGTCGGCCGTCTGGAGGGCTGCGGCTCCCAGGCGGACTGCCTGGCCTTTTCCCCCGACGGCAAACGGCTGGCCGTCAGCGAGGCGTATAACACTGTCCTCATTTTCGACGTGGACGCCCTGGCCGCAACCGTCCCCGCGCCGGCCGCCCTTACGGAAAAGGAGTTGGCGGGGTTCTGGAACGACCTGTCCTCCGCCGACGGGGCACGGGCCTTCCGGGCGCTCGGCCGTTTGTCCGCCGACCCGGAGCGCGTCGTCGCCTTCGCGAGGGCGCGTTGGAAGCCGGCGCCGGAAATGGACGCGCGTCGCATCGAACGCTTGCTGGGCGACCTGGACGACGACGATTTCGGGGTGCGCGAGAAGGCGACCGAGGAACTGGAACGCCACACGCCCAAGACGGAAGAGGCGATGCGGCGCGCGTTGCTGGCGGGAGCGTCCGCGGAGGCCGTTCACCGCATTCATCAGATCATGAAGGACCTTCAAACACCGCAAACCTCGCCGCCTTCCCCGGAGCTGGCGAACCTCCGCGTGGTGGAGCTTCTGGAAACCTGCGGTACGGGCGGCGCCCAGGACCTGCTCCGGGCGCTGAGCAAGGGGCCGGCGGGCGACCAGCTGACGCACGAGGCGAGGGCGGCGCTCAATCGCATGGCCGCGCGGGCCGGCGATTCGCCTTGACCTCGCATTCACACTGCTGCTATAAGAATGGTGCTGGGTACGGCGCGGCGCAAAGTGTACGCGCACAAATGACTTGGGGGACGGAAGGAGGAGCGTATGGCGGGCGAACCGGGCGGGCGTCGTTGGCGCCACGGCCTGTTACTCGGTGGGGTTCTCGCGGCGGGCCTGACCCTGGTGGGGTTGGCCGTGGCCGCCAATCCCAACGAGCGCGACGTTAAGCCGGCCCCTAACGTTCAAGACCCCGACGAACTCTACCAAACCGACGAAAAGGGAAAGACGGTCCTCGACAAGCAAGGCAATCCCGTCCCAAAGGCCGAGAGCAAGATTTGGGTCCTCGATTTCAAGTTCAAAGACCCGCGCCTTATCAAGGTGGACGTGCCCGGACGCGGCCAGAAAGTCTGCTGGTATCTCTGGTATCAGGTGATCAACCGCACTCCGGAGCCGCATACGTTCATCCCCGACTTCGAGCTGGTCACGCACGACCGGCACACCGTCTATCACGATCAGGTGCTGCCCAAGGTGCAGGACGCCATCCGCCAGATCGAAGACCCGACGGGCTATCTCAACATCAAGAACTCCGTCACCATCGCCGCCGAGCCGATCCCGCCGTCGCGGCCGAACGCCATGCCCAAGGCCGTCACCGGCGTCGCCGTTTGGGACGACGTGGACCCCGACTCGAACAACTACAGCATTTACATCGCCGGCCTGTCCAACGGCTGGGCGCAGACCGACAACCCGATTTCGGCCGACAAGGAGCCGATCATCCGCCGAAAAACCCTCGAACTGGATTTCAAACGGCTGGGCGATCGCTATAACATGACTTCCGAGGAGATCCACTTCGTCGGTCCCTATAAGTGGATCTATCGCGCCTCCGAGTTGACGGCCGCCAGTCTGACGCCCGCCAAGCCGGAGGACAAGGGCAAGTGACGTGGGACGCGAAGCAACCGTGAGGAGCAGCGATGGCTCATAAAAAAGGGCAAGGCTCGGTTCGCAACGGCCGGGACTCGCACAGTCAACGCCTCGGCGTGAAGATCTTCGGCGGCGGTTCGGTGAACGCCGGCGGCATCATCATCCGCCAGCGCGGCACCAAGTACCACCCCGGCCGCAACGTCAAGCGCGCCAAGGACGACACGCTGTTCGCGCTGGTCGAGGGCGTGGTGATGTTCGACCGCCAGGGCCGCCGAGTCAACGTGGTGGCCGCGCCGTAAAGAAGATTCACCACAAAGACACAAAGAACACAAAGAAGACAGAAAAGAGGGTTCCAGGGCGCACCTGCTTTGAACCCGTAATTTTGTCTTCTTTGTGTCTTTGTGGTGAATCTTCTTATTCCACCGTCACACTCTTGGCGAGGTTGCGCGGCTTGTCCACGTCGCAGCCGCGCAACAGGGCCGCGTGGTAGGCCAGCAGCTGCAACGGCACGACCGACACCAGCGGCTGGAGATAGTCGGCCACCTCCGGGACGTAGATCACCTCGTCGGCTCGCGTCGCCGCCTCCTCGTCGCCCTCGCAGGCCACCGCGATCACCGGGCCGCCGCGGGCCTTCACCTCCTCCAAATTGCTCATCACCTTGTCGTACATTGGGCAGCGCGGCAACAGGAACACCGACGGCGTTTGCGGGTCCACCAGGGCAATCGGGCCGTGCTTCATCTCCGCGGCGGGATAGCCCTCCGCGTGGATATAGCTGATCTCTTTTAACTTTAATGCCCCCTCCAGCGCGACCGGGAAGTGGTATTGCCGGCCGAGGTAGAGGAAGTTGTTGCTGCGGTGGTAGCGCTCCGCGATCCGCTTCACCTCGTCATGGCACGACAGGGCGCGGCGAACGGCGTCCGGCACGGCGCGCAGGTCGCGCACCATCTGCGCGCCCTGGATACTTGAGAGGTGGCGCATGCGGCCGAGGTAGAGGGCCAGCATGGCCAGGACGGCGACCTGGTTCGTGAACGCCTTGGTGCTGGCGACGCCGATCTCGGGTCCGGCGTGCAGGTAGACGCCGCCGTCGGCCTCGCGCGCGATGCTGCTTCCGACGACGTTGCAGAGCGCCAAAGTCGGGTGGCCCTTGCGCTTGCTCTCGCGCAGGGCGGCCAGGGTGTCGGCGGTCTCGCCCGACTGCGTCAGCGCCACCACAATGGTGTTGCGGTCCAGCGGAGGATTTCGATAGCGGAACTCGCTGGCGTACTCCACCTCGACGGGGATGCGCGCGAACTCCTCGAACAAGTATTCGCCCACCAGGGCCGCGTGGTAGCTGGTGCCGCACGCCGTCATCACGATGCGGTCGGCCCGCCGCAACTGCTGCACGTCGATGTTCAGACCACCGAAGTGGGCGGAGGCGTCGGCGTCGCTGAGCCGGCCGCGCAGGGCGTTCTCCAGCGCTTCGGGTTGCTCATAGATTTCCTTGAGCATGTAGTGATCGAACAGGCCCTTGTCGGCGTCGGCCGACTCCCACTCGATCTCCTGGATCGACGCTTCGACCCGTTCCTTTTCCTGATCGAGGATGTGCCAGTCGTCCGGCGTCAGGACGCAGAGTTGGTGATCTTGCAGGTAAACCACGCGGTCGGCGTTGCCGATCAGGGCGCCGGGGTCGCTCGCCAGGAAGTTCTCTTTGACGCCGATGCCGAGGACCAGCGGGCTGCCCAGCCGCGCCCCGATCACCACGTCCGGGAAGAGCGGACTGAGCACGGCCAGGCCGTAGGTCCCCTTGAGCAGAGCCAATGCCTTGCTGACGGCGTCGATGAAATCGCTGACCGAGGCCGAGCCGCCGACTTCCGTCTCCGTCTGTCGCAGGTGGTGGGCGATCAGCTGGGCGACGACTTCGGTGTCGGTGTCGCTGTGGAAGTCAACGCCTTCGGATTCCATCTGCCGTTTGAGGACGGTGTAATTTTCGATGACGCCGTTGTGGACCACGGCGACGAGGCCGTCGCCGCCGAGGTGGGGATGGGCGTTGCGGTCGCTGGCGGGGCCGTGCGTGGCCCAGCGGGTGTGGCTGATGCCGACGCAGCCGGGGGCCGGCTGATCGCGGAGCCGCCGCACCAGGTCGTGGATGCGTCCGGCCTGCTTGCGGAGGTGCAGGCGCGAGCCGGTCAACGTGGCCAAACCGGAGCTGTCATAGCCGCGATATTCCAGACGCCGGAGGCCTTCGACGAGGATCGGTTCCGCTCCCTTGCGGCCGACGTAGCCGACGATTCCACACATGCGGGTTCCTCCATGAACTGCGGCCGCCCGTCCTGGGCCGCCCGCGCCTCTTCGTAGGCTTCGCAGTCTACCCGGAAACGCTTGGGAACGACAAGGCCGCCTGCCCCGAAGGCCGGCGGTTCAATCGCCCGCCGTGGCCGCGGCATAGCCCTTTCCCTTGGTTTTCAGCCGGAACCCGTCGGAAAAGACGACCGTCCGCGCCTCCTCGGCCATGTTATAGACACAGTACGTCCGGGCTTTGCCCTTGCGGAAGACGGCGTACAACGGAACGTCGGCGGTCACGTCCGGGTCCACCCGGCCCAGCGCGTCGAGGCTGTAAATCCAGTGGAAGGCGTTGGCCTTGCTGTCGCCGCCCTCGAACGCGGTCTTGTCCTTGGCCGCCTCGAACTGCCGGATCGCGTCCTTCGGATCGACCAGGGCGCGGTACATCCAGATAATGTCGGCCCAGCCCTTCCAGTCGGTCCCGCCGTTTTCGCGGACCAGCGCCGCATAGTTTTTTTCGACGTAAGCCGGGTGACGGCCGAGGTAGAGGGAACCGCCCTGGATCGGGAGCCAGTTGATGCCGTGGATGTGCTCCGGCCGGCCGGAAAACCAGGTGCCGTTGGCCCCCTTGCCGCCCCACACCATCGTCACCACCGACGGAGTGTAACTCTTCGGAAAATTCTCGCCCGTCACGTCGAACCAGTATTCGTCGATGGCGTTCATCTCGGTGGTGTACTGGTAAATGCCGAGGTCGCGGACGGACGCGTCGCCGGTCGCCTCGCCCCACAGGATCAGGCCGGTCCAGGCGTTCATCGCCTCGGAGGATGATTCCTGGTTGTTGCCGTCGCCGAACTTGGCGCCGCCCGAGGCCCACGAATGCCCGGCGTAGGGGTCGAAGTTCCGCAGGAAGGGGAATTGCGCGTCCTGGCGGTCGCTACAAGCGATATCTCGGATCAGCATCTTGACCATGCCGCCCCAGCGGTCGTTCTTGGCCCACTCCGGGTCGCGCCGGGCGACCTCGGCGGCCGCGCGAATGAAGTATCCGTAATGGAAGTGATGATCGTTCAGCTCCGTGTCGGAGCCGTAGCTGGCGGGGCAGCCGATCAGCGTTCCCCAATGGGCGTCGTAGTAGAAGAGGCCTTTGGCCTTCAGTCGTCCGCCCGCGTCGGATGCCGTGAACCACTGTTCCAGGCGCTTCCGCAACCGTTCTTCCAAAACCTTGGCGGCTTCGTCCTGGCCGTATTGCTCCGCGATGGGAACGAGCGCGGCGACCTTTCCCAGCCACTTGCCCTCCGCATAGGTGTCCTTCAAGGCGGGGACGGCCGCATCGACCTCTTCCTTGAGATAGCCGACGAGCCGTTGCTTGTCGGCCCCGCCGACGTTGGGAAGCGCGGGCAGCACGCCGGGGTAGCGCATGGTGGTACGAAACGACGCGCCCGCGGCCAGCTTCATCTTGCCGCGAACGGAGGCGTATTCTCCGTGAAAAAGCGGCGCCCCATCGACGTTCCGCCACTGGTGCGGGTAAAGAGCGAACAGCGTACCGTCCTTGTCCCCCTCATACGCCTTGGTGCGGAAGGTGAAAGTCGTCGTGACCGCACTTGTTTTCGGGTCGTAGGACCAGTTCACGTGCGTGTCGGTGACGTGGGAGTAGGCGTAACGCTTGAAGAGGGCAAGCGTTTCCTTGGAGTCGTCGGGCAGCAGCGCGACGGAAAAGTACGCCTTGCCCCCCGAGTGGTTGGTCAGCGCCTTGCCGTCGAGGCCCGTCCAGGTCGAGCCGGTGGGTCCGAACAGGCCGTAGTGTTTTCCGTTGATCGAAACGCCCAGCACGGGACCATGTTCGTCGCCGGACCAGACCTTGGGAGGCTTGGGAAACGTCAAACGCGGATCGCCGCCCGCGTACAGGGCGAAGACGAACGGCGACCCGTGCCCGTAGGAAACTGTCAGGCTCCTGGGGCCGGCGGCGAAGCGGGCCGTGACGAACCAGTCGCTGAAGCCGTCGAGGCGGGCGTCGGGGAATTGGTCCACGCCGGAGTGACCGAGGACCAGATCGTCGCCGTTGACCGGCATGGCGCCGAAAATCGCGTTCTTGTTGGCCGTGATGGCGGGGCCGGGGTAGTAGAGTCGCAAACCGCCCGGCCCGGCCTCGACCGCCAACGGATGCGGATATTGGCGCTCCGAATATTTCATCCACGACAGGGAACTGCACCAGTCGTTGGTGGGCGTCGGCCCCTTGACGTTTTCGGTGCGATAGATCGTTTGGGGAGGCGCCTTGGCGCCCGGCGGCAGGACGGTCGCGTAGCTTCCCGCGCCCAGCGGCGTGATGGGGTCGGCGGCGAAGGAACGGCCAAGTCCGAAAAGCAGGGCGGGGCACGCCAACGCAAGGAGGCGATGGGACGGTGACATGGGAAGTTCCGTGGGGAGGACGATGGGTTCTTGTTACCGCGCCGTTCGCCCCGCGGGTAGACTCTCCGACGATCAGCGCGGTCGGTCGCCGGACGTCTCGGTGTCGGCTACCGCGACCTCGATCTGGTTGTCCACGCTTACAACGCCTTCAAGGCCGGCCACCGCCGTCTGGGCCATCTGCTTGAAATAATAGGTGGGCAGACTGCCGCGCAGGGTCAGAACGCCGTCGCGGAACTCGCAGGAGACGGCCTTCAGAGACAGGTAAGGACTCTCTCGAAGCCGGGTCGCGGCCTCCCTGGCGACGCCCGGCGGACGCTTCCATCGTTGTGTCACTGGAACCTCCTGGAAAAGCAACAAGCCCCACGGTGGTCGCGCCACCGCAGGGCTGTCGTAGCCGTCTCGGCCCGCCGTCCGATCCACTTATGGTATTGTAAATACCTTTTCGGCGTCGTGTCAATTGCCGGCTGGGCGCCCTTGTTGCCCGCCCGAAGGGGCGTCTCACGTTCGACGGAGGGTGAAGCGGTCGCTTGCATCGCGTTCGTCTTCGGGTATACCACCTCCAGGGCGGTACTTTCCGGCCCGCCCCAAAGGAGGACGCCATGAAACGCTTCCTGTCCGTCGGCGCCTGTCTGTTCCTCGTCTTGCTGCCCGCGTGGGGCCAGACGCCAGACATCCAGAAGGCCGTCGAGGCCCGGCTGCTCCAGGCCCGGCAACACAAGGCCGCCATCGCCTATCTCCAAAAGCTCCAGCAGAAAGACGGCGGTTTCGCGGCCGATGCGCACCAAACCACGTCCGGCCTGCGGGCGACCAACGCCGCAGTGAAGGCGTTGGACCACTTTGCCTGCGAGGTTCACGACAAGGCGGCCTGCGCCAACTTCGTCAAGAGCTGTTTCGACAAGGAGAGCGGCGGCTTCGCCGACCGGCCGGGAGGCAAGCCGGACGTGACCCTCACCGCCGTCGGCCTCATCGCCGTGGTCGAAGTGAAGTTGCCCACGGGGC
Source organism: uncultured Planctomycetaceae bacterium (assembly GCA_963813925.1). Classification (GTDB taxonomy): domain Bacteria; phylum Planctomycetota; class Planctomycetia; order Gemmatales; family Gemmataceae; genus UBA4732. The sequence goes on along the minus strand of CAWFBG010000009.1, from coordinate 347,747 downwards.
CGTTCGAGGCCGGCGCCGTCAAATACCTCGGCGATCACGTCAAGAGTTTCGAGGACATTCGCATCGCCGCGGCCGCCTTCGAGGCGCTGGGCAAGCGGCCGGCCCAGGCCGACGCCTGGCTGGAGCAGATCGCCAAACTCCGCAACGACGACGGGACCTACGGGAAGGGCAACGGCAAGGCGCGGGAGACCGGCGGCGCGGTCGCGGCCGTGCTGCGTCTCGGCGGCAAGATCGAGCACCCGGACGCCGTGCTCAAGGCGATGAAGGACGGCCAGCGCGCCGACGGCGGCTTTGGCAAGTACGATTCGCCGGCTTCCGACTTTGAATCGACCTATCGCGTCATGCGTTCCTTCCACATGCTTAAAGCGAAGCCGGAGGACGTGGGCCGGCTGCGGGCTTTCCTCGACGCCTGCCACAACGACGACGGCGGCTACGGCGTCGCCAAGGGTAAGCCGTCGAGCGCTTCGGGGACTTATTACGCCTCCAGTATCCTTCATTGGCTTCGAGAGAAGTGAGCGCATGGCCGCGACGGCGTACATCGGCCTCGGCAGCAACCTCGGCGACCGCCGCGCCTTTCTGGACCGGGCGCTGGAGGCGCTGCTCGGCCGGCCGGGCGTCGAGGTGAATCGCGTCTCCTCCGTGTACGAAACGGCGCCGGTCGGCGGCCCGCCGGGACAGGGGCCTTACCTTAACGCCGTCGCGGAGTTGCGCACCGAGCTGGACCCGGACGCGCTGCTGCGCGTCCTTCTGCATATCGAAAGCACCCAGGGCCGGGTGCGCGGGGAGCGCGACGGTCCGCGCACGCTCGACCTCGACCTGCTGTTTTTCGGCGATCTGGTGCGCGACGACGCACAGCTGACGCTGCCTCATCCCCGACTGCACCAACGCCTGTTCGTGCTGAAGCCTCTGGCCGAGATCGCGCCGGGGCTGATCCATCCGATCCTCCGGCGTACCATCGCCGACCTGCTCGCGGACCTGCTCGGCCTGCGCCCGGCCGGCCCGACGAGGGGGCGGGAATTGGCCGGCCTGCGCGCCTGGTGACCGGTTCGACCGGCGGCATCGGCCGGGCCGTCGCCCTGGAACTGGCCCACGGAGGCGCCGACGTGATTGTTCACGGCCGCTCGGCGGGCGCCGCGGAAACCACGGCCGACGAGGTGCGCCGGGCCGGCGTCCGCGCCGCCGTTCGGCTGGCCGACCTGCGGGATCGGTCGGCGTGTTTGCGGCTGGCGGACCAGGCCTGGCAGGAGTGGAACGGCCTGGACGTGTGGGTCAACAACGCCGGCGCCGACACCCTGACCGGCGCGGCGGCGGCCTGGCCGTTCGAGCGCAAACTGGAGGAGCTGCTGGCCGTGGACGTGACGGCGACGATGCTGCTGGGGCGGGCCGTCGGTCGGCGCATGAAGGAGGTGGGCGGCGGCGTGATCTTGAACATGGGTTGGGACCAGGCCGACGTCGGCATGGAGGGCGACAGCGGCGAATTGTTCGCGGCGGTCAAGGGGGCCGTGATGGCGTTCAGCAAGAGCCTGGCCCTGAGTCTGGCCCCGGAAGTGCGCGTTCATTGCCTGGCGCCGGGTTGGATACGAACGGCGTGGGGGCATGGGGCGTCGGATACGTGGCAGGAGCGGGTGATGCGCGAGACGCCGTTGCGGCGCTGGGGTTTACCGGAAGACGTGGCGGCGGCGGCGCGGTGGCTGGTTTCCCCGGCCGCACGCTATCTCACCGGGCAGGTGGTCCGCGTCAACGGCGGGGCGGTGCGGTGACGGCCGATCAGCATTGCGGGTCGAAGCGGGCGGCCAGGCGGCGGCTGTTGATGTCGAGGGCTTCGAGGATTCTCAGGACGGGATCGGTGGCGATGCCCCAGCAGTGCGCCCAGCAGATGATGTCGAGGTTTTCTTGGCCCGCTTTGAGACGATCGAGAATGCGGTCGAGGAGGAGGGAGTTTTCGACAAATTTGCGTTGCAGGAGGCCGAAGTCGCCGCGGTCGAGTTCGACCCAGAAGCGTTTGCCTTGCAGATGTTCCAGCCAGCGGGCGCGCAGATAACCCCACCAATGACACTGGACCCACCGGCGAATGGCGGCCTCGCCCAGGTCGAAGCCGGCCTTCTCGCTCTCGATCCACTTGAAACGGAGCGCCTCCTGCTCCCCATCGACGAAGACGCTCGATACATCCATTGCATGACCCCTTGCTCTCTACCGTCCGAACTCGGACGGCCTCGTCCCCACGTCCTTGCGGAGATTCGGGCGCCGTTGCACCGTATAACCCATCTTACCGCCCCATTCTAATGCGTGCAAGCCGTTCTGGCGACCCTGGCGCTTGATCACCCCAACGGAAGGGTGAGCGGATCGAAAGGTGACGAGAAATCGGGTAGGCGGTCGGGATCGTCGAACGTTTGCACGTTTTCTCTAGCTCCTCTCCCGTCCGCCACGGTGAAATCGTATCCGTCTTAACCGCCGTTCTCCCGCTCCAGTTCGCGGAGATAATCCAGCGCCTCGTCCGCCGTGCCGACGGCCGCCCCCGGCACGCGGCCGGCGTCGTCGCACTCGCGCAGCAGCATCAGGTCCTCGAAGTCCGGCGACGCCTCCAGCTCGCGCCGCAGTTTGCCGCCCAGCGTTCCCGCCCGGTAGTCGTGGGCGTGCATGTGGTGCTCGATCAGAAAGCGCGTCCGCTCCGTGATCAGTCCCTCGAGCACCTCCAGCGCCGCCTCGACGTGCCGCGAGCGGTCCAGCCCCTTGCCCACGTCGTGCAGCAGGGCCGCCAACAAAAACTCCTCGTCGTAGGGCCGGCGTTCGCGGGCCTGCTCGAACACCTGGAGCGAATGGTAGAGCACGTCGCCTTCGGGATGATACTTCGCGGAGCCTGACACGTTTTCCAGCGGCAGCAGCAGCATCCGAAACACGGGGTACGGATCGGGGACCGCCTCCGCCGCCCGCATTTCGCCGTCGAGGTCCAGATCCGGATATTCCGACGCCAGGAACTCCTCCAACTCCCGGATCGACGCCCGCTCGATCGGCTTGCCGGTGATCGAGCTTTTGAAGACGTAGTGGGCCTTGTCTTCGGCGTAGATGGTCAATTCGAAGTTGAAGCGGTCGAAAACGTGGACGTGGGTGAAGACGCGGCTCTCGCCGTGCTTGACCACCTGCTTGCGCTCCACGTCGTACTGGAGGCCTTCTCCTTCGAGAAGGTCACATACCAGGGCGGGGCTGTCGCTGAAGACGTGCAAGTCGATGTCGGAGCCTTTGCGGACGTGGCCGGTCATGACGCTGCCGATGAGCCGCGGCCGGAACGGGCGCAACAGCCGCATCAGGCGCAGCGCCGCCAGACGCATGTCGCGCAGGTTCACGGTGCGGCGGTCGCCTTCGTGGATGCGGGCGAACACCTGGATTTGATCGCGGATCTCGGCGTTGGAGGGAAGTTCTTCGGGCTTGACCCACTGGCGGCAGAGCCGTTTGGCGGCCTTGCGTTTGGCGGTGAAGTATTCGGTTTCGACGCGTTCGTACATCAGGCGGGCGGCCTCGAGGGCGATCGCCTGACGCAGTTTACCCAGGCTCATCCTTTCAAGCGCCGTTACCAGGCCCATCGAAGCGGCGCGGGGCCGGCGACGAAAGGCGCCGCCGAAGATATTCTATCGGCGGAAGGCGGGGCCGTCATCTGGGAAAGTCGGATTGCTCCCCGCGACCGGAGCCGCGCACACGATTGCCCGCCTGGTGCGAGGCGGTTCGCCCTCATGGGTGATTGGGCGTCCGGCCGGCGGCGCCCGTTACGGGTCCGCGAAATCACCGCAACTTCGGCCGGCCGAACGGCCTACGCAACACCGGCCCGACGTGCGACGACCAGGCCCGCCGCAAAGAGCTGCGGTCCGTCGTCATCGCGTTGACGACGCGAAGAGATTTCCTCGTCCGGGGAACGAAGTTTGCACTGACGATTCCGCCCTTGAACGCTTGTTGCCGACCGGCGCGGCGGATAGGATGCGCTTGACCTATCCGTTGACGTTGCCAACGCCGGCCGTCTGCTCCCTCGCTGGACCTCTTCACCAGGGAAAGGGAACCGCGATGTGCCTCGGCATCCCCGGCAAGGTCGTCGAGACCTACCGCGAAAACGACGTGCTTATGGGCAAGGTCGATTTCAGCGGCGTCTTCAAGCGCGTCTGCCTCGAACACGTTCCCGAAGTCCGGCCGGGCGAATACGTCCTCGTCCACGTCGGCTTCGCCCTGTCGCGCATCGACGAAGACGAGGCGGGCCGGGTGTTCGCTTTTCTCGAAGAGATGAAACAGCTCGACGAACTCAAGGTCCCCTCGCCATGAAGTACGTCGATGAATACCGCGACGCGGAGGCGGCGCGGAAACTGGCCGACGCCATCGCCCGCTCCGTGACGCGGCCGTGGGTCGTCATGGAAGTCTGCGGCGGCCAGACGCACACCATCGTCAAATACGGCATCGACCGCGTGTTGCCGGCCGAGGTCGAGCTTGTCCACGGTCCCGGCTGTCCCGTCTGCGTCACCTCGCTGGAAATGATCGACCGCGCCCACGCCATCGCCTCGCGGCCGGACGTGACCTTCTGTTCCTTCGGCGACATGCTGCGCGTGCCGGGATCGCGCGGCGACCTGTTGGAACTGAAATCCAGGGGAAGCGACGTCCGCGTCGTCTATTCGCCGCTCGACGCCGTGAACCTGGCCGCCGCGCGTCCGGATCGCAAGGTGGTATTCTTCGCCATCGGCTTCGAGACGACGGCGCCGCCGAACGCGATGGCCGTCTGGATGGCGCACAAGCGGCGGCTGACCAACTTCAGCGTGCTGGTGTCGCACGTCCTCGTCCCGCCGATGATCACCGCCATCCTCCAGGCGCCGGGCAACCGCGTGCAAGGCTTCCTCGGGCCGGGCCACGTTTGCACCGTCATGGGCGAGACCGAGTACGGCCCGATCGCCCAGCGTTACAAGGTCCCCATCGTCATCACCGGTTTCGAGCCGATCGACCTGCTGGAAGGCGTCCTGCGCACCGTGCGTCAACTGGAACAGGGACGGGCGGAGGTCGAGAACGCCTACGCCCGCGCCGTGCGGCCGGAGGGCAACCCGGCGTCGCGGCGGCTGATCGACGACGTTTTCGAGGTCTGCGACCGCAAATGGCGCGGCGTGGGCCTGATCCCCAAAAGCGGCTTCAAGCTCCGCTACGAGTACCGGGATCACGACGCCGAGCGGATCTTTGAAGTGGACGACATCGAGACGCAGGAGTCGTCGCTGTGCATCAGCGGACAGGTGCTTAAGGGGCTGAAGAAGCCGCACGACTGCCCCGCCTTCGGCAAGGAATGCACGCCGCAAATGCCGCTGGGGGCCACGATGGTTTCCGCGGAGGGGGCGTGCGCGGCGTATTACGCCTACGGACGGCATCTGGAGGCGAGACAAGGAGACAAGGAGACAAGGAGACAAGGAGAAGAGAAGTCCTCTTACGGCTCCTTGTCTCCTCTTCTCCTTGTCTCCTCTTCTCCTTGTCTCCCGAAGGAGGGTCGCTAATGGCCTCCGTCGTCGGGCTGCGCGACGCCATCCTGCGCAAGTGCCGTGAAAGCATGGCCGTGAAGGAGAAATTCTTCACCGAGAACGCCGGCCGCATCGAGGAGTGCTGCGCCGCCATGGCCCGGGCCTTCGACGGCGGCGGCCGGCTGTTCGTCATGGGCAACGGCGGCTCGTCGTGCGACGCGGCCCACGTCTCCGTCGAGTTCATGCACCCGATCATCGAAAAGCGGCCGGCCCTGCCCGCGATGGCGCTCAACACCGACACCGCCCTGCTCACCGCCGTCGGCAACGATCAGGACTTTTCGCTGGCCTTCGTCCAGCAGCTGCGGATGCTCGGCCGGCGCGGCGACCTGGCCCTGGGCATCTCCACCAGCGGCAAGTCGGCCAACGTCAACCGCGCCCTCCAGGCGGCCCGCGAGATCGGCATGTTGACCGTCGGCTTCGCCGGACGCGACGGCGGACGAATGCCGGAGTTCTGCGATTACTGTTTCGTCGTGCCGAGCTTCAGCATCCACCGCATCCAGGAAACGCATGAGACGCTGCTGCATATAGTGTGGGACCTGATTCATGTGATTCGGGGTCAGGAGGACGTGATTTAGCATGGCGACCGCCGACGAACCGCTGACCGCTGTGCCGTTCGGCAGCTGTCCGCTGCCGCAGTCGCGGTACGAACAGGTGCTGCTCGGCCACGGCAGCGGCGGCCAGCTCACCGCGGAGCTGATCCAGCGGATTTTCGTCCCGGCGTTCGCCAACGACGTGCTGACCGCCCTGGAAGACCAGGCGACGCTGGCGCTGCCGGGAGCCGGCGAATCGCGGATCGCCTTCACCACCGATTCGTTCGTGGTGCGGCCGCTGTTCTTTCCCGGCGGCGACATCGGCCGGCTGGCGGTGCATGGCACGGTCAACGACCTGGCGGTCGGCGGCGCCCGGCCGCTGTTCCTGTCGGCCGCGTTCATCCTCGAAGAGGGGCTGCCGCTGGCCGACCTCAAGCGCATCGTCGATTCGATGCGGCGGGCCTGCGCCGAGGCGGGCGTCGCGCTGGTCACGGGCGACACCAAGGTCGTGGACCGCGGCAAGGGCGACGGCGTTTTTATCACGACTTCGGGCGTCGGCATTGTGCCGAAAGGCCGGTCGCTGTCGATCCACTCCGCGCGGCCCGGCGATTGCATCCTGGTTTCGGGAACGCTCGGCGACCACGGCATCGCCATCATGTCGGTGCGCGAGGGGCTGGAGTTCGAGACGGTGCTGGAGAGCGACACGGCCGCGCTCAACGGATTGGCCGAGGCGATGCTGGAGGCGTGCCCCAACACCCGCTGTATGCGCGACCCGACGCGCGGCGGCCTGTCGAGCGCGATGAATGAACTGGCGTCCGCGTCGCGCGTGGGCGTGAAACTGGACGAGTCGGCCGTTCCGCTGCGGCCGGAAGTGCGCGGGGCCTGCGAAATGCTGGGCCTCGATCCCGCTCTACGTCGCCAACGAAGGCAAGCTGATCGCCGTCGTGCCGCCGGAGGACGCCGACCGCGCCCTGGCGGCCATGCGCGGGCACCCGCTGGGCCGGAACGCCGCGATCATCGGCCGTGCGACCGACGACCACGCCGGCATGGTGATCCTGCGCTCGGTGGTGGGGGGCGAACGGGTGGTGACGATGCTTTCGGGAGAGCAGCTGCCCCGAATCTGTTAAGGGACATGAAACGATTGGCGAGCGGGGGGCGTCAGCCCCCTGGTATCGCCTAGCGCGTCGGAATAAGTGACGAACCAGCCGGCTCACGCCGGCCGCTCGCCGGGTGGGTGCCCGACATGAGTTCCGACCTGCAACCGGAAAATGGTGAGGAGCAGGAACCCAAGAAGGCCTCCGCCCAGATCATGCGGCATGAGGTCCAGGAGGGCCGGATCGCGCTGGAGCGCCCGGCCGCCTCGCTGTTCGTTTCCGGGCTTTCGGCCGGCCTCGACATCGGCTTCAGCCTCTTTCTCATGGCCGTCATGATGACGCAGGTCGAGGGGCGGCTGCCGCGTCCGGTGGTCGGGTTGCTGGTGGCCAACATGTACGCCATCGGCTTTCTCTTTGTCGTGCTGGGCCGTTCGGAACTGTTCACCGAGCAGACCACGCTGGCGGTCCTGACGGTGCTCAACGGCCGGGCCTCGTGGGCGTCCCTGGCCCGCGGGTGGTCGGTGATCTACGTCGCCAACCTGATCGGGGCGGCGGTGTTCGCGGGGCTGGCCGTGTTGATCGGGCCGGCCCTGCACGTGATCAACCGGCCGGTGTTCCAAACGATCGCGTCGTCCGCGACCGACCACCCCGCCTGGGTGATCTTCCTGAGCGCGGTCCTGGCCGGCTGGCTAATGGGGCTGCTGTCGTGGCTGGTCGCCGCTTCGCGCGACACGATCAGTCAGATCGTCATCGTGTGGCTGGTCGCCACGGTGATCGGTTTCGCCCATCTTCACCACGTCGTCGTGGGCAGCGTCGAGGTGTTGGCGGGCGTCTTCGCCGGCGGGGGAGTGACCTGGGCCGATTTCGGCCATTTTCTCTTGTGGACCACCCTCGGCAACGCCGTGGGCGGCCCGGTCTTCGTGGCGGTCATCAAGTACGGCCATGCCGGCAACGGCAAGGCGGCGTGAGTGGGCATTTCGGTTAGCCGCGACGCGCAGCGGAGCGCTCTCCCCAAGCGCTCCGCTGCGCGTCGCGGCTAACCGGGAAATAAAGCAGCGTTCCGCGATTGCTTTTGTGCTAGAAAGGAGCCGCGTCATGGCGGATACGACGGCGCCCTACGGGCGCAAGACGCAGAAGGAGCCGGCCGTCAAGGAGGTCCACGTCCTCTGGATCACGGCCGGGCTGAGCTGCGACGGCGATTCGGTGTCCATCACCGCCGCCACGCAGCCCAGCATCGAAGACGTCGTCCTGGGGGCCATCCCCGGCCTGCCCAAGGTCCACCTGCACAATCCGGTGCTGGCCTACGAGGTCGGCGACGAGTTCATGAAGCTACTGGTACGCGGCCGACGAGGACCGGCTCGGCGCCCGTTCGTGCTGGTCGTCGAGGGCTCGATCCCCAACGAGAAGATCAAGAGCGAGGGCTACTGGGCCGCGCTCGGGCACCGACAAGAAGACCGGCCAGCCGATCACCACCTGCGAATGGATCGACCGCCTGGCGCCCAAGGCGTTGGCCGTGGTCGGCGGCCGGCACCTGCGCCACCTACGGCGGCATCCACGCCATGGCCGGCAACCCGACCGGCTGCATGGGCCTGGCCGACTACCTCGGCTGGGACTGGCAGTCCAAGGCCGGCCTGCCCGATCGTCAACGTCCCCGGCTGCCCGGTGCAGCCGGACAACTTCACGGAGACGCTGCTCTACCTGCTCTATCAGGTCGCCGGCCTGGCGCCGATGATCCCGCTGGACGAGGCAGCTGCGGCCGACCTGGCTGTTCGGCAAGACCGTCCACGAAGGCTGCGACCGGGCCGGCTACTACGAGCAGGCCGACTTCGCCCACGAGTACGGCTCGCCCAAATGCCTGGTGAAGATCGGCTGCTGGGGGCCGGTGGTCAACTGCAACGTCACCAAGCGCGGCTGGATGGCCGGCATCGGCGGCTGTCCCAACGTCGGCGGCATCTGCATCGGCTGCACCATGCCCGGCTTCCCCGACAAGTTCATGCCGTTCATGGACGAGCCGCCCGGCGGCGTGCTGTCCTCGACGCTCATCGGCATGTACGGCCGGGTGATCCGCGCCCTGCGCGGCCTCACCAACGACACCGTCAACAAGGAGCCGAAATGGCGGCATCGCGGCCGCGAACTGACGACCGGGTATCATCCTACGACGTATGGCGCAATAGACGAGATCCGGTTAGCCGCGACCGAAGGACGCGTGCGGAGACGTTGTGGTCGCGGTAACCGGCGCCTCGTGTCACAGGAGACACCGCCAATGGCCACCGTGACCGCCCCCCGCCGCGAAGCCTCGTCCGAGACCCGCAAGCTGGTCGAGATGTCGTGGGACCCGATCACCCGCATCGTCGGCAGCCTGGGCATCTACACCAAGATCGACTTCGCCAACCAGCAGGTCGCCGAGTGCTACAGCACCTCGTCGATCTTCCGCGGCTACAGCATCTTCATGAAGGGCAAGGACCCGCGCGACGCCCACTTCATCACCAGCCGCATCTGCGGCATCTGCGGCGACAACCACGCCACCTGCGCCTGCTACGCCCAGAACATGGCCTTCGGCGTCCGCCCGCCGGCCCTGGGCGAGTGGATCGTCAACCTCGGCGAGGCCGCCGAGTACATGTTCGACCACAACATCTTCCAGGACAACCTGGTCGGCGTGGACTTCTGCGAGCAGATGGTCAAGGAGACCAACCCCAGCGTGTGGGACAAGGCCCAGCGCACCGCCGGCCCCGCACGCCAACCTGCACCACTTCAAGACCATCGCCGACATCATGATCTCGCTCAACCCGTTCACCGGCGAGTTCTACCGCGAAGCCCTGCAGATGAGCCGGATGACGCGCGAGATGTTCTGCCTCATGGAAGGCCGGCACGTCCACCCCTCGACGCTCTACCCCGGCGGCGTCGGCACCGTGCCCACGCAGCAGCTCTTCACCGACTACCTCGTCCGGCTGATGAAGTACGTCGAGTTCATGAAGAAGGTGGTGCCGCTGCACGACGACCTGTTCGACTTCTTCTACGAGGCGCTGCCCGGCTACGAGAAGGTCGGCCACCGCCGCATCCTGCTCGGCTGCTGGGGCTCGTTGAACGACCCCGAGGTGTGCGACTACACCTACAAGAACATGGACGAGTGGGGCAAGGCGATGTACGTCACGCCCGGCGTCGATCGTGGACGGCCAGGTGGTCACGCACAACCTGGTGGACATCAACCTCGGCATCCGCATCCTGCTGGGCATCGTCCTACTACGACGACTGGGAGGACGAGGAGATGTTCGTCAAGACCGACCCGCTGGGCAACCCGGTGGACCAGCGCCATCCCGTGGAACCAGACGACGACGCCGCGGCCGCAGAAGCGCGACTTCAACGGCAAGTACACCTGGGTCATGTCGCCGCGCTGGCTCGACAAGCGCACCGGCGACCACCTGGCGCTGGACACCGGCGGCGGCCCGATCGCCCGGCTCTGGTCCACGGCGCTGGCGGGGCTGGTGGACATCGGCTACATCAAGGCGACCGGCCACAGCGTCAAGATCTACCTGCCCAAGACGGCGATGCTGCCGGAGGTCGAGTTCGAGTGGAAGATCCCGAAGTGGAGCAACGCCATCGAGCGCGACCGCGCCCGGACCTACTTCCAGGCCTACGCGGCGGCGGCGGCGCTGCACTTCGCCGAGCAGGCGATGGCGGAGCTGCACGCCGGCCGGACGCAAGACCTGGACCGAGTTCAAGGTGCCCGGACGAGGCCATCGGCTGCGGCTTCCACGAGGCGGTGCGCGGCGTGCTGTCGCACCACGTCGTCATCCGCGACGGCAAGATCGCCAACTACCATCCCTATCCGCCGACGCCGTGGAACGCCAGCCCGCGCGACGTCTACGGCACGCCGGGGCCCTACGAGGACGCGGTGCAGAACACGCCGATCTTCGAGGAGAACGGCCCGGACAAGTTCAAGGGCATCGACATCATGCGGGCGGTGCGCAGCTTCGACCCCTGCCTGCCGTGCGGCGTCCACATGTACCTGGGCGGCGGCAAGCAGCTCGACGTGAACCACCTGCCGATGTTCGGGGCGCACGGGTAATACCAACCCGAAGCGCAAGCGAGGGGGAAGGTTCCTGACCTCATCCCTCGCTTGCGCTTCGGGTTGGTGTGAGGAGATACGAATGCCGACGACGCTCGATCCGAAAGATTTCCAGGCGGAATTGCGACGCCTCGACTCCCTGTTACAGGAGTCGGGGCGGTTCACCGACCCCGCGGCGCAGGCCCACGCCCGCGCCCTGGTGCAGGCCGTGCTCGGCCTGCACGGCGCCGGACTGGAGCGCATCTTGTCGCACCTGGAGGCTGCCGGGGAGGCCGCCCGGCCCGCCCTCGACGCTTGCATCGCGGACGAGGTCGTGTCCGGCCTGCTGCTGTTGCACGGGCTGCACCCGCTCGACCTGGAAGAGCGGGTGCGGGAGGCGATGAGGCAGGTGCGGCCCACCCTTCAGTTGCAAGGAAGCGCGGTCGAGCTGGTCGGCGTGGACGAGGGAGTCGTGAGGCTGCGGCTGGTGGGCGATTGCGAGTCGTCGGCCGCGACGATACGCCAGTCCATTGAGGAAGCGATCAACGGCAAGGCGCCCGACGCGGCGGCGGTGGAAATCGAGGGGCTGCCGGACGTCCCGGCGGAAGACGGCCGCGCGCGCGTACCGTTGCCGATGTTGTAAGTCCGATAACGAGTCCAACCGGAGGATCAAACCGTGGCACATCTTGACGCGAAATCCCAGATTTCCGCGCACACAACCGGCGTGCCGAAGGGGGAGGAGCACGTTCAGGTCCACGGCCGTGAGCCGGGGCGCGACAATGCCAAGGCCGGCCGGACGGCCCGCGACGCGACGAGCATCAACCCGTCGGCGCAGGAGCCGATCGACCCGCGGATGCCGCACATGCCGCCGGCGTAAGGAGAGGAAAAGCAACGGCGAGCGGGGGGCGTAAGCCCCCTGATTCTTCCCGCGGTCGGAGATATGATGCGAAATCAGGGGGCTTACGCCCCCCGCTCGCCAAGAACACAGTGATGACGACCCATGAACCAGGACTACCGCGGCAATCGCGCCCCGAGTGCGCTGGCCTCCCTCCGCCGGTTCGCCAAGCCGCGCCCCGTCGAAGAACAGTGCGACCTGTGCGGCGCGCCGCTGGCGGCCGAACACCCGCACCTCGTCGAGCCGGCCAACCGACGACTGGTCTGCGCCTGTGACCCCTGCGCCATCCTCTTTAGCTACCGTGAAGAGGGTAAATATCGCCGGGTGCCGCGGCGCGTCGATGCGCTGCCGGACTTTCGGCTGAGCGACGCCGAGTGGGAAAGCCTGCACCTGCCGATCAACCTCGCCTTCTTCCTGCGCAGCTCGCCGGGGGGCGCGTCGTCGCCTTCTACCCGAGTCCGGCCGGGGCGATGGAATCGCTGGTGGAGCTGGACGACTGGAAGGCGCTGGCCGACGAAAACCCCGTCCTCCGGGAATTGGAACCGGACGTGGAGGCGCTGTTGGTCAACCGCGTGGGCGAATCGCGCGACTACTACCGGGTGGGCATCGACCTGTGCTACCATCTGGTCGGCCTGATTCGCAAGCACTGGCGCGGCCTGTCGGGCGGGACGGCGGTTTGGGACGAAATCGGTCGCTTTTTCGCCGCCTTGAAGGAACGATCCGGCCCCGCGGCGGGGGACGCCCATGCCTGACCTTCATTTCGAGGTCGAGGGGGCGGAGCCGCAGCGCTTCGCCGCGTCGCCGTCGCTGCTGTTCAAGCTGCGACTCACGGATACGGCGAAGCCGCCGACGCCGATTCAGACGGTGATTTTGCGATGCCAGATCCGCATCGAGCCGGCCCGGCGCCGCTACACCGACGCGGAGCGGGAACGGCTGCTCGACCTGTTCGGCACGCCGGAACGCTGGGGCCAGACGCTGCGGCCGATGCTGTGGACGCACGCCGTCGCCGTCGTGCCGCCGTTCGTCGGGGCGGCCGCCGTCGATTTGCCCGTGCCGTGTACCTTCGATTTCAGCGTGGCCGCGACCAAGTATTTCGGTGGGTTGGAAGGCGGGGATATTCCGCTCTGCTTTCTCTTCAGCGGCACGATCTTTTACGAGGCGGAGGACGGGGCCTTGCAGGCGACGCAGATATCCTGGGAGAAGGAGGCGTATTACCGGCTGCCGGCCGCGACGTGGCAAGGATTGATGGACCACTATTATCCGAATAGCGCCTGGCTCAATCTGCACAAGGACGTTTTTGACCGCCTGTCGCGGTACAAGAGCCGGCAGGGCTTGCCGACCTGGGAGAAAGCGCTGGAACGGCTGCTCGCGGCCGGGGAGGCGGCGCCGTGAACCGCGCGACCGTGGACCGCATCGCCGACGCCGTGCTGTATGAGGGATATATACTCTATCCGTATCGCCCGTCGGTCAAGAACCGCCAGCGCTGGACCTTCGGCGGCCTCTACCCGGAGGCGTATTGTCGGGCGCAGGCCGGCGCCGACGCCTCGGGCAACCGGACGGAGTGCCTGATCCACGGCGGCGCCGACGCGACGGTCGAGGCGGTCGTCCGCTTCCTGCACCTGACGGCCCGCGTCGTCGGGGCGTTCGATTCGCCGCTGCCGGAATGGCCGGCGGACGGGGACCTGTCGTACCGCCCCGTCGAAGCGCTGCGGGTCGGCGAACGCCTTTTCCAGACGTGGCAGGAGGCCGAACCGCAAGAAATCGCTTTGTGCGGTCTGCAAATGAAGGATATACTGGGGAGGCCGCGTCGCCGGGCGTTCGCGTTGCCGGGCCGAAAATGGCTGGAGCCGTTGCGCGAGCCGGACGGGACGATCGTCGGCGTCCTGGCGCGCGAGCAGCAGGCGGTCGAGGGGGAAATCGAGGCTGTCGCCGCGGACGTGGGAGACGGGCTGTTACGGCTGACTCTTCGCGTCCTGAACCGCACGCCGCTGGGCGACGCCGGGCGGGCGAGCCGCGACGACGCCCTGCTGCGTTCGCTGGTCTCGACGCACGCCCTTCTCGGCGTCCGCGGCGGCGAATTCGTGTCGCTCCTGGAGACGCCGGAGGAATGGCGCGAGGCGGCGGCCGCGTGCCGCAACGTCGGCGTCTGGCCGGTCCTGGCCGGCGAGGAGGGGCAAAAAGACGTGATGCTGTCGTCGCCGATCATCCTCTACGATTACCCCCAGGTGGCGCCGGAAAGTCCCGGCGACCTCTTCGACGGCGGCGAGATCGACGAGATCCTGACGCTGCGCATCCTGACGTTGACGGATGAGGAGAAGGGGGCGATGGCGGCGGTGGACGGCCGCGCCCGCGAGTTGCTGGCGCGCACCGAAGCGCTGGGCGGCGAAGCGATGTCCCGGTTGCACGGCGCCATGCGCCACTTACGGCCAATCGAGGGAGAAAATGGGCATGACGGAGTGGAACCCCGAGGCTGACCGGCCGAGGGTGGAGTGCGTCCACGTCGGCCCGTGCGAGGTGCGGGCGGGTGCCCGCGTCCGGCTGCGGCCGCGCGGCCGCGCCGACATTATGGATCTGGCACTGGCGGATAAGACGGCCGTGGTCGATTCGATCGAACAGGACTTCGAGGGCCGCGTCTTTCTGGCCGTGACGGTGGACGACGACCCCGGACGGGACTTCGGGGCGCTGCGTCAGCCGGGGCACCGCTTTTTCTTCTCGCCGGAAGAGGTGGAACCGTTGTGACGCCCATAAGGGAGCAACCCGGAGCGCGCCCGCGAATCCTGATCGCCGGCGTCGGCAACATCTTCCTGGGCGACGACGCCTTCGGCGTGGAGGTGGTCCGTCGCCTGGCGCAACGGCCGCTGCCCGAGCAAGTGCGCGTGGTCGATTTCGGCATCCGCGGGCTGGATTTGACCTACGCCCTGCTCGACGGTTACGAAACCGTCCTGATGGTGGATGCGGCGCCGCGCGGCGGGTCGCCCGGCGCGCTGTACGTTTTGGAACCGGACGCGCCTGCGCCGCCGGGGCCGGGCGAGGCGGCGCCGCTGATCGAGACGCACGGCATGGACCCGGTGAAGGTGTTGCGGCTGGCGGCGGCGATGGGGGGAACGGTCGGCCGTCTGCTGGTGGTGGGCTGCGAGCCGGCGCCGGCCGACGACGTGGAAGAAATGCAGACGGGGTTGAGCGAACCGGTGCGGGCGGCCGTGGACGAGGCGGTCGGCCTGATCGAGTCGCTGGTGGCGAAGGTCCTCGAGGGCGACGGCGGGGCCGTGGCCGGCGCCGTTCCGGGGCGGTAACACGACACGGCCGCTGTGAAGGGGGATTATCCATGTCCAGTTTGTCGTCGGAGCTGATGGGGCAGAGCAATCGTCCTCCGGAGCCGGAGCCGGGACGGTCGGTCCTGACCGAATTCCCGTCGTCGAATATGCTCCTCGCGGGGCTGGCCGTGGTCGCCGTCGGGGCCCTGGCGTGGTACTACCTCGGCCCCGACCTGATGCGCTATATGAAGATCCGCAGTATGTGAAAACGCCGGCCCGAGGGGTAGACGTGCATGAGCTGTCCATCGCCCTGAGCATCGTGGACGTGGCGGCCGAAGAGGCCGAGCGGCAGGGCGGCGGCCGCGTCGTCGCCGTCCACCTGAAGCTCGGCCCCCTCTCCGGCGTGGTCAAGGAAGCGCTGGCGTCGGCCTTCGAGCTGGCGCGCGAAGGCTCGCCCCTTGAAGGCTGCGATCTAATCGTCGAGGAGGTCGCGGTCGCGGCCTACTGTCCGGAGTGCGCCGCGGAGCGGCCCGTGGCGTCCGTCCAGCAAATGACCTGCCCCGACTGCGGGACGCCCATGCCGGAGGTGCTCCGCGGCCGGGAACTGGAAGTCGTCGCCCTTGAGATCGTAACATGAGCGCGCATCCCCGCATGGTCGAGGTCCGCCAGCAGATTCTGAAGAAAAACGACGTGGTCGCACGCGCCCTGCGCGAGCGCTTCCACGAGGCGGGCGTTTACGTCGTCAGCCTCGTGTCCAGCCCCGGCGCCGGCAAGACCGCCTTCCTGGAAAGGACGCTGGGGACGCTGCGCGAGCGCTGGCGCGTGGCCGCGCTGGTCGGCGACCTGGCCACCGACAACGACGCCCGTCGGCTGGCCCGCAGCGGCGCCCCGGTGAAGCAGATCCTCACCGGGACCGTGTGTCATCTGGAGGCGGAGATGGTGCGGGCCGCCCTGGACGGCTGGCGGCGGCCGGAAGAGCTGGACTTTTTGTTCATCGAGAACGTGGGCAATCTGGTGTGTCCGTCTTCCTACGACCTGGGCGAAGACCTGCGTCTGGTGCTCTTCTCGGTGACGGAAGGGGAAGATAAGCCTCTGAAATATCCGTCGATCTTTCACACGGCGGACGTGGCCGTCGTCGCCAAGACCGACCTGTCGGCGGCCGCGGAGTTCGACGCGGCGGCCGCCCACCGCAGCGTCCAGGCGGTGCGGCCGGGCATGGCGATTTTCGAGGTTTCGGCGAAGACCGGCGACGGCATGGGGCGCTGGATGGACTTCCTCCAGTCGCGGCGAACCGCCGCCCGGGCGGAGGGAAGGACCTTGACGCCGATTGCCGAACCGGCGAACGAGTGAGTTCGGCTGGGAGGGGCTAGCACCGAACGGTTTTTGTGGCCGTAACGCTTAACAATGACACACTACGGCCCGTCGCGGGATGGGCCGGTTGGCGTCAGAGAAAGGACCAAGCGACGGTTGTCTAACCAGGGCAAGCGATGTTGCCGCGCATTGATCCTATCCATCGCGGGGGCCAACGCCTCCTGGCCCGCGAACGGGTCCAGGTACACGATCAATGCTTCCGGCGTCTCGTACAACTGGCCGGGCCGGTTGAAGAACTGTCGCCGCAGGGTCCGGACGTGCTCCCCCGCGTAGCCCTCGCCCAACTGTCGGCCCAGGTCGGCGACCGCGTTGTACACCAACGCCACCAGCCAGCCGAACATCTGCAACGGCCCCCGGTGAAAGCGCGGCCGCCGCCGGTCGGGACTCTCCTTGTCGTAGCCGCACGGTACGGCATCCACCAACAGGTCGTGAACCTCGACCCGATGGGCCTGCTCGTGCCCTTGTCGAGCCCGGAAGATGGTCAGCACGTCTTCCGGGTCGCCGGCGCAGGTCGTGTACAGCGGATGCCAGCGGTCCTTTTTGGGACCGGGTCGGACCTCCCGGCAGATGATGGTGCGCACCGCCTGCTCCGCGGTCTCGCCCTTGAGTACCGTTTGCGTCTCGGCCAGGCGGACTTCCTTGGGCGGGGCGCCGACGCACACGCCCGGTTCCTCGACGGATACGAACAAGCCGCCGGGCAATTGCTTCCAGGCCCGCATTCGGTGCGGGTAGCGGCAGGCGCGCAGCGTGACGTCCAGGCGCCGCTGGCTCTCGACCAGATCCCACAAGGTCCGCACGCCCGCGTCCGACTTGGCCGCCCCGGCGTCGAACAGCGCGTGGAGCGTGCGCGGCCGGCCGTGCTTCAAGACCTGTCGGACCAGCGGCGCCGCCAGCTCTTGCAAACCCACATCGCCCGGCGTGCCGCGCACCGCCAGGAAGCGGCCGCTCGTCAGGTCGAAGCCGGTGAACAGCTTCTCGCAGCGCATGTACTTGTTGCGGGTGGTGACGTAGCCCTTGCCGATGCGAAACTTCTTGGTCCAGCGTGGGATGGTGTGCTCGTCGAAGCTGACCATGGCGTCGGCGTTGCGGAGCAAGTGCCACGGGCAGGTCCGGCGGCAGAAGGCATCGACCTCATACCAGGCCAGGTGACGCCGCCAACCGCCGACGGTGTGGCGCGACGGGCAGCGGCGGCCGCCGCACAACCGGGCGAAGCCGGCGTCGGCCATCTCGTCCAGGTGAAAAACTCGCTCCAGGCCGGTCACCAAGGAGAAGACGCTGGTCAACAGGCCCGGACGCAAGGAACCGTAATCGTCGGTGAAGCAGTCCTGGGCCGTGGCCAACCAGTCCAGGGCTTCGGGCATCAACAGGAACGCGCCGGCGTGCTGGGTCTTGGTGACGAAAAAGGGGGCGGCGGCAGGGGCACGGGTTGGCGCGGTGGCACGCCGCCGGGCGCGGCCGGCGCGACCGCAGGCTGCACGGCCGGCTCGGGGGCCGCGGCCGCGGCCCGCGTCGCCCGATCGAGGCCGAACTTCTTGCAGAAGTGGTGCAAGGCCACCGTGGACACGTGGACGCCCCAGGTGCGTTGGATGAAGGCCAACACGTCGTAGCGCGTGGCGTCGGCGTGAGTCAGCATGAACTCGGCGATGGGGCCGGCGTAACGCGGCAGCAGTTTGCCATGCGGCCGGCCGGCCAGGCGGTGGTGGGCGGCCTGGATCGCCTCCTTGGAAGACACCCCTTGTTGGTGCGAGGCCGTGGGCCGGCTGACGCCGACCAATCGAGCGATCTGAGCGACTTTGAGTCCGGAATCGCAGTGCAGGAGGAAATGGCTGAGCAACCGGCTGGAGTAGTAATCGTCGCCGCAGCGTCGCCGGAAGGCAAAGGCCGCCTGGAGCAAGCCGCGTTGCCCGGCCGTGAGTCGCTGTTCGGCGATCTGCGCTTGGGCGAGCCAAGAGGCGCAAGTGCCGTCCATGGTGAGCATGAGGAATCCTCCCTGCAACCCAGGCAGGGAGAATTGTAGTCCGTAAGGACTGGAAGTTAAGCGTTACGGCCCGAAAAACCGTTTGGTGCTAGGCCGTGTCCGGCAATCGTAAATGCATACAATATCAGTGGTTCGGTCGCTCGTTCTCTTGCCATGGAGATGAACCATGAGACGCTACGAACTATCTGATCCACAATGGGCGATTCTGGAACCCTTTTTCCCGCCCACCCATTCGGGCCATGCCGGACATCCGTGGAGTGAGCATCGTCCCATCGTCAACGGCATCCTCTGGATCCTCCACACGGGCGCGGCCTGGCGTGATTTGCCCGAACGCTACGGCCCCTTTCAGACGGTCCATGACCGCCTGACCCGCTGGCGCGCCGATGGCGCCTGGAACCGCATCGTCGAAGCCTTGATCCGCCAACTGGAGGCGGAAGAAAAACTCGATCCCGATACGTGGTTCCTCGACGCCACCATCCTGCGCGCCATGCGCGACGCGGCGGGGGCGCTCAAGCGGACCCAGGCCCGACTGGTCGGCAGCGAGCGGACGCATCTCGTTGAGCCGCCGGATCATGCGTTGGGCCGCTCGCGCGGCGGTTTCGGCACGAAGATCGACCTGATCATCGAAAGTCACGGCATCCCGCTGGCCATCGGCATCCAACCGGGCCAGGAACATGAGAGCCGCGCGTTTGAAACCATGATGCATCGCAGCACACAACGGCAGCGGTTGGGCCATCGCAAGTGGCCCCGCGAATTCATCGCCGACAAGGGCTACAGTAGCAAGCGGATTCGCCAGTGGCTCAAGGGTCATCACATCCACGCGGTCATTCCCAAGAAGAAGAACGAAACCCCCGACCCCGCCTTTGACAAGGAAGCCTACCGGAAACGCAACCTCATGGAGAGGATGATCGGGTGGTTCAAATTGCATCGCCGGCTGGCCACCCGTTATGAGAAACTCGCCGTCAACTTTCTTACCTTTTGGACGGTCGCCTGGATTACACTACTGCTGAAATATCTATTGTCGGACACGGCCTAGCACTACAGCGCCCCGTTGGGAGACCGATTGCGCCGACGCCCCACTTTACCAGGGCGATTTCAACCCCCTAGCTGGTCAGCAATACCTTGCGGGCCGGGCGTGTCGGCGGTCGTCGCAACCAAGCTGCCGCAACATGCCGCTGGGCAATACCTTGCGTCTTGACGCAACAGCCTCCGGGATGGGGCGCTGTAGTACTAGAGGCCCAGCGTCAGGCGCACCAGTTCTTCCACTTCCCGCACCCCGTCAATGCCCATGAAGCCTCGTTGATGGCGCGTGGTGCTGCTCATGCCGTCGCTGTCCGTGCTTCGAGTGTAATACTCCTCGAACACCAGATCGCCCGCCCCGCCGGTGCGGTCCACGCGGACCATCCGGCCCAGGGCCTCACGGGCATAGCTGCGAACCGTGTAGCGGTCCCGGAACCAGCCCGGCTCCCATATCAGGGCGCGGCGGTCGGTGAGGGCGTAATGAATGCGGCGGCGGAACAGGGGCATCCAGTGTGCGGTGGTCCTCTGTCACAAGCGTTTGTGGACGGCGTAATGAATGCGGCGGCGGAACAGGGGCATCCAGATCGGCGCGGCCAGCAGATAAGCGCCAATCAGCACAAACGGCAAGATGAACAGGTATTGGAATCGCAGAACGCCTGCGGCGAATGCTTTCGCCAGAATGAACAACGGGACGCCTCCGAAAATGGCGCCGAAAATCGCCATGAAAATCATCTGGTGCCGGTAGAGGTCGGGCCGCGCCCGACCGATCCAGGCGAGCCGTTCCCCGGCGCTCAGTTCAGACTGGACGCGCTGTTCCAGTTCCGGCGGCAGCGTCCCTTTGCCGGCGTAGTCGTTGGGGGTCATGGGGGTCAACCTCGCCGTAATTCGGGCGGCCCGCAGGCAAGTGATCGGTTCACGAATCCCACGGTTGACGACCCCCGCTCGCGGCGATGCGACCAAACCGCGCGGCCGCCAGTCTTCCGGCCGCCGCTTCGCCCGAGGACGCCAGTTATACTGCCCTCCCCCCTGGGGAAGAGAGGGCGTACTGCTACAGAACTACTTGACCGCCTGGGCCTTGCCGTCGGAGGATACGGTGATCACGGTGTGGACTTTGGCCGTGCGCTTGCTGCATTCCGCCAGCGCGGTCTTGATCGCCTGGTCTTTGTCTTGGTTGTCGCCGTAGCCGAAGATGCTGGCGTCGTCGTCGCCAACCGCCAGGGAGCACCAGCCGTTCTTGACCCATACAATCACCTGGGCGTCGTCGCCCTTGCACTCTTCCAGCGCTTTCACTTCGGCCGACTTTCGGGAGTCGCGCTAAAAGCCGTACCCGTAGGCCCCCGTTTTCTGGGAGTAGGCGATGGCCGCAAACATGTCGTCCGCGCGGGCGGAAGCCGGGGCCGTCAGCAGCAAGGCGGCCGCGGCGGCGCATGCGACGGCCAGGACGAGCCGACGGACTCTTTGGGTCGAAGTCAACTTGCTCTCCTTTGAGGCTTTGAAGGACCGGGTTCCGGGCGA
Organism: uncultured Planctomycetaceae bacterium; assembly: GCA_963813925.1. Taxonomy (GTDB): domain Bacteria; phylum Planctomycetota; class Planctomycetia; order Gemmatales; family Gemmataceae; genus UBA4732. The sequence continues at coordinate 326,517 of CAWFBG010000009.1, read as the reverse complement.
AGGCGCCCAAAACCCGCAGGGAGAGTGTATTCTGGCGGAGGAACGGTCGCAATGATATTCGCCAAAATAAATATTTTTGGTTCATCCGGGGGAAGCGTACTTCGTGGTTGAAAAGGCGTGGACATGCTGTTCCCATCTGAGGTTTGGGAAACCATCTTCAGAAGGGAGCCGTCAGCATGTCCACCAGCCTACTCTACCACGCCTTCGGCATCCGAGGCTACGACTACGTCAAAACCGATTACCGAGAGGGACGTGTGGTCTTCACCATCCATCGACGGCCCCACACCTACCGCTGTCCCCTCTGCGGTTCGCGGCGGGTCGCGCCCCGGGGATGCCAGGAGCGGACCTTTCGGGCTGTGCCCATTGGCGGCAAGCCGGTCTATGTGATGCTGGCCATTCCGCGGGTGGAGTGCCCGACCTGCCAGGTGATCCGCCAGGCGCCGCTGGACTTCGCCGACCCCCGACGCAGCTACACCCGGGCCTTTGAGCGTTATGCCCTGGAGTTGAGCCGGATGATGACCATCCAGGACGTGGCCCGGCATCTACAGGTCAGTTGGGATGTCATCAAGGACATCCAGAAGCGCGACCTGCAACGACGTTACCGGAAGCCCAAGCTGAACAAGCTCAAGCAGATCGCCATCGACGAAATAGCGGTCGGCCACGGTCACCGCTACCTGACGGTGGTCCTCAACCTGGAGACGGGGGCGGTAGTTTTCGTGGGCGAGGGTAAGGGGGCCGACGCTCTGGAGCCGTTCTGGAAGCGGCTGAAGGCGGCGCGGGCCCGGGTCGAAGCGGTGGCCACGGACATGTCGCCGGCCTACATCCAGGCCGTACGGGACAACCTGAGCGACGCGGTCCACGTGTTCGACCACTTCCACGTCATCAAGCCGTTCAACGAGAAGTTGAGCGACTTCCGGCGGGAGCTGCACCGGGAGGCCACGGACCAAATGCACAAGGAAGTGCTCAAGGGGACGCGCTGGCTTTTGCTCAAGAACCCGGAGAACCTGGATCCCAAGAAAAAGGAGCGGGAGCGACTGGAGGAGGCGTTGCGCATGAACCAGCCCTTGGCCACGGTGTACTACCTGAAAGAGGACCTGCGGCAGATCTGGGGGCAGCCGGACAAGGCGACGGCGGCGCGGGTGTTGGAGGACTGGATCCGCCGAGCGGAGGCGTCGTGCATCAAGGTGTTGCAGAGATTCGCGGCGACGCTGGCGATGCACCGCACGGGCATCCTGGCCTACTACGACTGCCGGATCTCCACGGGACCTCTGGAAGGGACGAACAACAAGATCAAGACGATGCAGCGACAGGCCTACGGCTTCCGCGACAAGGAGTTCTTCAAACTCAAGATTTATGCGATCCACGAAACCAAGTACGCTTTAGTCGGATGAACCATATTTTTTCACCAAAAATCTTTTTCTGCCCCCGCCCCCGTCATGCTTTAAGATCCGTCCCGCCTCCAACGGCGGGCCTACTCGCGAAAGCCCGGTAAACCGGGCTGGCCCTGCCCTTCAGCTCCGTTGACGGGGCTTCGGCATGTAGGTCCGTGCTGAGCATGGGCCGTCTGCGCGACGGGCGCCTAAATGGGGAAACACACCCCGTCGGGCTGTCGGGCCGGACGGGACCGCTCCGAATGTGTAGAATGGAGGTAGAGACGCGAAGCCGGCCGGGACCGGCCGCATGTGGGTTTGTCCTCCGCCACACGAAAAACAAGGACCCCGCCGATGCAAGACCTCCTCGAAGAAATCGCCGCCCTCAAAGCCGAGAAAAACGCCGTCCTCCTCGCCCACTACTACCAGGAGGGGGAAGTTCAGTCCATCGCCGACTACGCCGGCGACAGCCTCAACCTCGCCCGCGCCGCCACGAAGGTGGACGCCTCAACCATCGTCTTTTGCGGCGTCCACTTCATGGCCGAGACGGCCAAGATCCTCAACCCCGCAAAGCGCGTGCTGCTGCCCGACCTCCAGGCCGGTTGCAGCCTGGCCGAGAGCTGCCCCGCCGACAAGCTCGCCCGCTACCAGGAAATGCTGCGGATCAACGGCCGAAAATTCCAGACCGTTACCTACATCAACAGCACCGCCGCCGTCAAAGCCCTGTCGGATTGGGTCGTCACGTCGGGCAACGCCGAGGCCGTCGTCCGCCGCGTGCCTGCCGATCAGAAGATCCTTTTTGTCCCCGACCGCCACCTCGGCCAGTATCTGGAGGAAGTGACCGGCCGCAAGATGATCCTCTGGGACGGCGCCTGCATGGTCCACGAAATCTTCAGCGTCGGCGACCTGCTGGCGCGAAGCGCAAGACGCCGGCGGCCGTCACGTTGGCCCACCCGGAATGCCCGGCCAACGTCCGCGAACACAGCGACTTCGTCGGCGGCACCGAGGCGATGGTCCGGCACGCCGGCACGTTTCAACAACCGACCGACTTCCTCGTCGCCACGGAAGCCAACATGCTCTGGCGGCTCCAGAAGGAATACCCGCGACACCGCTTCCACCCCGTGCCCGGCATCACCTGCGCCTGCAACAAGTGCCCGCACATGGCGCGAAACACGCTGGAAAAAGTGCGCGATTGTTTGCTATACGGCCGGCCGGAGATCGAGTGGCGGCCGGAATTCGACCGGGCGAAGGAAGTGCTCCAGAACAGCCTGCTCAAGTAACGCATGATGAACCTGATTCCGAACCGTTTTCTGTTCCGCGTCGCTCATCCCTGCCGTCACGTCGCCGGACTGCCGCGCGACGGCGACGAGCTGCTCGACCTGCCGGACGGCTGCCGCATCGACAATTTCGCCGACATGGACGGCCGCCGCAACTTCGCCGACGTTCGCCTGGCCTGGAACGAAAACGGCCTCGCGCTCCAGGTTACGGTGCGCGGCAAGGAACACCCGCCGGTCGGCGACGCCTCCAGGCCGCGCCATTCCGACGGCGTTTCCCTGTGGATCGACACGCGCGACGCCCGGACCAGCCACCGCGCCAGCCGCCATTGCCATCAGTTCCATTTCCTGCCGACCGGCGGCGGGGCGGACAAGGACGAGCCGGCTTTCGTCCAGGCGAAGATCAACCGGGCCATGCAGGACGCGCCGCCGGCGCCGGCCGGGGCGGTCGCGTTCCAGTTCCTGCGCCGCGCGGGCGGCTGGACACTGGAGGCGTTTCTGCCTGCCTCGGCCCTCAACGGCTTCGACCCGGAACAGAACCCACGCCTCGGCTGGTATTTCGCCGTCCGCGACGCGGAACTGGGCGAACAGGTGTTGAGCGTCGGGGCGGACTTCCCCTACGCGGAGGATCCGACGCTGTGGGGTGTACTCGAATTGAAGCGAGTGAAAAGGACGCGGGATGAGTGAAAGCACGCTCGGGGATCGGTCGTGGAGGCCATGCTACGCCTTCAACAGTTGCCCCGCGTTTTCGTCGCAAGGTTATCGAGAGTCGTGGGTTACGAACCCATGTTGCTTGAGGCGCAAGAAGGACCTCCTGCGGAAGACGCCAGGGAACCTTCAGCCACTGGCGAGCCGGGCGGAAGTCATTACACCCTTGATTCCTCGGCCAAGGCGATGAAATAACGCGGCGAAAACGCGGCGCCGAAAGTTCGGCGCGCCCCGCCGAACCGCGCCGGCGCGAGCCATAACCCACGGATAGTTTGTGGTTTAGCCACTAATGAAGGCGGCTTGCGTTGACGGCGTGGCATGGCGCCCCGCGCGCCGCCCGCGGACCTGTTCCGGCGTGGCCGTGCCGGTCGTGCCGATTTGTTGGACGGTGATCGACGCCACCAGACAGCCGAAAGCCGCCGCCTGTTCCGGCGTCGCGCCCGCCGCCCGGCGCAGACGACCCCAGCGCTGGTGCTGTCGCCGGCGCCGACCGGGTCGGTCGGCCCGTCCACCGCGTAGCCGGCGACCCGCACGGGCGAGGCGTCGCCGCGCTCGGGGTCCGCCAGCAACATCCCCTCCTCGCCGCAGGTGCAGAACACCGGCCGTCCCGCCTGCCGCGCCAGTCGCGCCACGGCGGCCGACAGGTCTTGCTCTCCCGTCGCCAGCAAACACTCACGCCGGTTCGGCTTCAAGGCGACCGACCGGAACAGGCCGATTCGTTCGCGGCTGTCGGCGAGGACGAACAAGCCGGGCCGGTTCCGCCCCGCACTCCCCAGCCGCTCCCGTACCCGCGCCGTGACCACGCCGCAGTCGGCCTCGCTGACCTGATCGAGCACGACAAGGGCGTCGAGCCGATCCCACTCGTCCGCGAGCGCCTTCAGCAGCAGGTCTTCCGCGGCCGGCGGCAGGGGCGTGCGGTTTTTGATGTCCAGCCGGTTCAGCTCGCGCGGCGGCTCGCCGGCCCGACAAAGCATCGGCTTGGTGTACGCCGGAGTCCGCCGGCGTTCCCAGAAATACACCCCGTTTGTGTCCACCACGCCGAGGGCGTCGAGGGCCTGTCGCAGCTCGCACCCCTCGCCGTCGTCGCCGATAATAGAGATGGGATAAATCCGTCCCACGCCCAGGGCCGCGAGGTTGTTGACGACGGTGCCGGCGGCGCCGGGGTAGGAGCGGACGCGCGTCACCTGATAGGCGTCCAGGCCGGTCTCCAGCGACGGCTCGGTCAGGGCGTCGTCGATGTCGAGGTAGCGGTCGAGGAACAGGTCGCCCAGCACGCCCACCGTCAGGCCGGGGAGGCGGCGAAGGATGTGTTCGATCACGTCTTCGGTGAGCGGGTCGTCAGAGGCCACACGGCGTTCCTTCGGGCGGAAGATTTGATGGCATTGTAGAAAATCGCGGCGGCCCGGTTAGCCGCGACCCGAAGGGGAGCGCTCGGTGCGAGCGCTCCCCTTCGGGTCGCGACTGACCGACGGCGCTTACGGACGCGCCGACCGGATCGTGAATCAGTCGTCGCCGCCGAGGAAAAGGGCGCCGGCCTCGAACCCCTCGTCGCGGACCTGAAGTCGCACCAACCGCGACGGCACCGGCGCCGGCGGCGCGTCGCCCGCCACGGACAGGTAGATGACGACCTTGCGGCCGGCCGGCTTGACCGGCAGCAGCAGACCCATGCCGGTGCGCGAAATGTCCCGGGCGCGGGCGTGGATCGTCGTCTCCGGCCCCCCGTCCTCGGCGAGGATGCGCACCATCACCGGCTGGTCGAACGGTACGCGGTCCTGCTTGCGGCGATCCGGGTGGGCGCCGAGGGCGCCGCGCAGGGCGACCAACAGTAGCGGGCCGCTCTCGTCGAGCAGCTGCTTGGCCCGCGCCGGGCCGCAGCCGACGGGACGCGCCTCGAAATGCACGTCGGCCAGCGGCGGCTCCGGGTGCGGTAAAAACCGTAAGGCGATCTCGAAACCCGACGATTTGTCGGCGGCCAGCAGGCCTTCCGGCCGGGACGCGCGATACACCAGCGCGTCGTCGCGGACGTCCACGAGTTCGGCCTGCCAGCGGCGGCAGAAGTCGGCCAGCAGCGGCGGCGCCGACTCGCGGTCGGCCCGCGCCACGCAGTCGTGCCGAAGACGCTCACCCGGCTGCACCATGTAGCGGAACAGGCCGTGTTTGCGCAGCTGCCAGCCGCCGGCGGCGTCGGCGATCACTTCCGACAGGATGCTCGCGGCCGCGGCGGCCTTGCCCGCCTCCGCCGCCCGTACCGCGGCCGGGGCGGCGGGCGACTCCCCGCCGCCGCGCTCCAGGGCGGCCATCAACTCCATGCACGACCCGAATCGGCGGTTGGCGGTGCGGTCCAGCGCCCGGGCCAGCACGGCGCGGTCGGCCGCGTCCAGCGGGCTGAGGTCGGGCTGCGAGTAGGCGCGGGCGCCGGGCCGGGCGATCGGCCCCAGCGGGTGGACGCCGGTGAGCATTTCCTGAAAGACCACCGCCAGACTATACGGATCGCAAAAGCGGCTGACGGCGTTGGCCCCCAGTTCCGGGGCGGCGTAGCGCGGGTTGAGGTCGGCCAGCGATTGGCCCGACGGCAGCCAGAACCACACGGCCAGGCCGAAGTCGGACGTCAACCCCTGGCCGCCGACCAGCTGCACGGCCTCCGGGCTGAGCGCCAGGTGGGGCGCGCCGTTGCGGCTGTTGAGCACGTCCAGGGTGCGGGCGACGTGTTTCAGGGCGGCGAGCAACTCCGGCCGCGGGAGGCCGCGCCGCCCCTCGGTTCGGCAGGCCGTCCAGCGGTCGCGCAGCGTCGGCCCCTTGCGCGGCGCCACGACGATGAGCCGGGCGCCGTCGTCGCGGACCATGCCGTAGCGCACCAGGCCGGGGTGGCGGACGGACTCCAGCAGGTGCAGACTCTCGCGGCGGGCGTCGGCGCCGATGTCGCCCAGGCCGTGGAAGAACTTGACGTAGCAGTCCTCACCCTCGGTGGTGCGAGCGGTCCAGACCTCGGTGGTTTCGCCGCGGGAGACGCAGGCCTCGAACTGACAGCGGGTGAGCAGGGCCGTGGGCACGGCCATGCCGCGGTCGGGGCCGGGCGTGGCGGCGTCGGCGGCGGACGCGGATCGAGTTTCGGCCCAGCCCGCGTCGGACTTGACGACGGGGGTCGGGGCGGCCGGCGCGGCGGCGGCGGCCGGCGCGGCCAGCAGGGCGGCGACGAACTGCGCAGGACAAATAACGCTTATGGGAATCTTTGCAGAGGGCGCGGGCGACGGCGGCCCGATCCGCCTCCGGCAGCCGTGCCAGGTCCGGCTCGGCGTGGGCGTGCTGAAGGGCCATTTGCCGCAGGTTCTTGGCCTCGAACGGCAGTTCGCCGGTGAGCAATTCGTGATAGGCCACGGCGAGGCTGTACTGATCGCTGGCGGGACTCGGCTCGCCGCGGAACGCTTCCGGCGAGGCGTACACCGGGCTGACGACGCCCGGCCGGCAGGTCGGCGTCTGCCCCGGCGTCCGGGGCAAGCGGCTGACGAGGCCGAAGTCGGCGACCTTGACGTGGTTGCCGAGCAGCAGCAGGTTGTGCGGCTTGACGTCCAGGTGGAGGAGGCGGTGGCGGAGGTTCATCACGTCCAGAACTTCGGCCGCTTCCCAAAGCCGCGCCAGCAGGTCGCCGCGCGGCACGCCGGTTTGGCCTACCGACTGGTAATGGCGCAGCTGGTCGAACAGGCTTTCGTCGGCCAGTTCCATGACGACGACGAGCACGCCGTCGATGACCTCGATGCGGTCCATCGACAGCAGGAACGGATGACGGACGGAGCGGACGTATTCGAGGGCTTGCAACTCCAGTTCGGCGTCGATGCCTTCGGAGTCGAGGCCGTCGGCCTTGTTGCGGACGAGCTTGATCGCCTTGAAGAGGCCGCCGGGCGCCTCACACTTCCAGACCTCGCCGAAGCCGCCCTTGCCGAGCGGTTCGAGGAGTCGGTAGCCGGGCAGGGGTTCCGCCTGCGGTTGCAGAAGCAGCGACATCCGCGCGGCCCTCGGAAAGGAGCGTTGGGGGAAGGACGGTTTTAGCCGGGATAAGATTATTCCGCTAGTAGAATGTAGGACATGAAAAAGGGCCGGGCAAACGGCGAAGTGCGGCGCGGCTCGAAGGAGGGGAGGCGAGCGGCGCGGCGTAAGGCCGCCGGTTTAGCATAGCGCCGCGTGACGGGTGACGCACCGGCAGCGCCCACTCGCCGTCAGGGCTGGCCGTTGCCCGGAGCGGCGGCGATCGGGAGCTCCTCCAACGCGACCAGATGCACGAGCGCCAGCCTCGTCACCCGGTCATAGATGGTCGGCGTCGTCGTGTCGGGGTGGCCGATCATCAGGTCGTGCCGGCCGACGAGAATGAGATCGGGGTGGTGGATATCGAAGCGCAGCCCTTCGCTGGCGACGATTCTAAAGGGGTGGAACGGCCTTTCCCGAAGGCGCGTCTGGATGTCTTCGGCGCTGTACACGGGTATTCCTCCGGCCGGGATCGCTGTTAGTAAAGTATAGCGACTCCGCGCCGGCAACGAAAGCTGGCGCCGTCACGCCGCCTGCTCCGCCCGCAGCTGCTTCAGCGCCCGCACACCCCCCGTCGTGATCCGGTAACACGCCGGCGCCTCGCCGCGGCGCAACACCGGCGTCAGGCCGGTGTTCTGTTCCAGCCAGCCGTAGGCCAGCAGTTCACCGTGCAGCCGCACGAGCTGCCGCCCCTCGACGCCTTCCATCTCCAGCAACCGATCCTGCCAGATTTGCCGATCCGCCGCCCCCAACGCGGCGTAGTGCGACAGCAGGGTGAAAAGGTCCTTCTCATCGCGCAACCGATCCATCTCGTCAAACATGATGTGCGCCTTGGTGTCGATCCGGTGGGTGGGCAGGAAGGATAGATCGAACGGGGAAGCGGGGAACTCCAGAGAATCGCCGGTCAGGTCGGCGCGTTCGGCCGAGGGGCGCCAGACGGGCAGGTACACTTGCGGCCTCCGTCAAAAGCGGACTACAATGCCAAGCGTGGGGTCAGGGGTCAGGGGTCAGAAAGAACCTGCCGGTCTTCTCTGACCCCTGACCCCTGACCCCTTTGGGAAATGATGCCATCGTGACCCCGGCCGACCGCCATCCCCTGCCGCAACGTCCGCGCCGCCTGGTGGTGCTCGGGTCCACCGGCTCCATCGGCGTAAACTGCCTCGACGTGGTCGATCACCTGCCCGACCGCCTTCAGGTCCTCGGCCTCAGCGCCCACGCCAACGTCGATCTGCTGCTGCGCCAGGCCGAGAAGCACCGGCCGCGCTGGGTCGCCGTCACCGACCCCGACGCCGCCCGCAGGCTCGATCGGTCGCGGCTGCCGCCGGGCTGCGAGTTGCTGCTCGGCGAGGACGGCGTCGCCCGGATGGCGTCCGATCCCGACGTGGACGTGGTGCTCAACGCCATCGTCGGCGCCGCGGGGCTGGCCGGCGCCTGGGCCGCGCTGGAAGCCGGCAAAACCGTCGCCGTCGCCAACAAGGAAACGCTGGTCATGGCCGGCGCCCTGGTGACGGAGTTGGCGGCGCGGCGCGGCGGCCGGCTGCTGCCGGTGGACAGCGAACACAGCGCCATCTTCCAGGCCATACAGGGCAGTCCGCCCGGTTCCGTCGAGCGCATCGTCCTGACCGGCAGCGGCGGCCCCTTCCGCGGCAAAAGTCGCGCCGACCTGGCCTCGGCGACGGTCGAGCAAGCGCTCCGTCATCCGACCTGGCGAATGGGCCGCAAGATCACGGTCGATTCGGCCACGCTGATGAACAAGGCTCTGGAAGTGATCGAGGCCCGCTGGCTCTTCGACCTGCCGCCGGAGCGCATCGACGTCATCATCCATCCCGAGTCGGTCATTCACTCGTTCGTCGAGTTCAGGGACGGCTCGGTGCTGGCCCAGCTGTCGCCGCCGGACATGCGGCTGCCGATCCAGTACGCCCTGCTCTACCCGGAGCGCGTGCGCGGGCCGGCCCGGCGGCTCGACTGGCGCGGCCTGTCGGCGTGGCGCTTCGAGCAGCCGGATCATGAGACATTTCCGGCCCTGCAACTCGGTTATGAGACGGCCCGCCGCGGCGGCACCTGCGGGGCCGTGCTCAACGCCGCCAACGAGGCGGCCGTGGCCCGCTTCCTTGCCGGGGAGCTGGCCTTTCTCGACGTGCCGCGCGCCTGCCGCGCGGCCCTGGATCAACACCATTACAGCCCGGCGCCGACGCTGGCGGAACTCGCCGCCTGCGACCGCAGGGCGCGACAGGAGGTAGGCCGTTGGAACAGCAGTCTCCGACACCCGAGCGCCCCGACGACGTGAGGGCGCCGAACGACGCCGTTCAGGCCAATCCGGGGGCCGACGCCCCCCGCCCGCCGGATGCCGCCGACCCGGCCGCGCCCCCGGCCCCCGAGGCGCCCGCGCCGCCGTTGACGCCGATGGGCTGGCTGCAACAGAACAGCCCCTTCCTCGCCGTCTTCGCCGCCGTCGTCGCCCTGCTCTATTACAACTTCGGCTTCGACGGCGTCTACCGCGCTCTCCTCGTCGCCGTCGGCCTCGGCCTCGTCATCTTCGTCCACGAACTCGGACATTTCCTCACCGCCAAGTGGTGCAACGTCCACGTGCAGACGTTCAGCCTCGGCTTCGGCCCCGCCCTGCCCGGCTGCAGCTTCAAGTACGGCGAAACGACCTACAAGATCGGCATTCTCCCCCTGGGCGGCTACGTGCAGATGGTCGGCGAGGGGGCCGAGGCCGACGAGGACGAGAACTACCCGCGCTCCTACAAGAACAAGACCGTCCTGCAGCGGATGCTCATCATCTCGGCCGGCGTCGTGATGAACGTCCTGCTCGGCTGCGTCTGCTTCATCGTCGTCTACCGGTTCCACGGCATGCCGATCCCGCCGGCCGTCGTCTGGCGCGTGGACCCCGGCTCGCCCGCCTGGAAGGCCGGCATCCCCACCGGCGCCCTATTCACCGAGATCAACAAGAACAAAAAGCCTAATTTTGAGACCCTGAAAGAGAGCGTCGCCCTCGATTCCTGGTGGACCGGCTTCGTCCATACGGTCTACCAGACGCTCGACGGTCAGACGCGCGAGGTGGACCTCCGGCCGCGCGACGACGCCAACGACTCGCAACCGGTCATCGGCATTTCGCCGCCCGGCAAGCTCCAGCTGCCGCCGCGACAGAACCCCGACGACTACACGCGGCCCGCCTTCGACAACTCCGCGGCGGCGGCGGCCCGCGTGGTGGACCTGCGGCCCGGCGACGTGGTGGTGCGGGCGTCCGACCCCTCCAAGGAAGGCGACGCCGTGACCGACCTGCCGCATGACCTGGCCAAGGGCACGTTCGACGCGGCGGCGCTGTGCGAGCGCATGCGCGGCCTGGACGGCCGGGACATGGTGCTGTACGTCGTGCGCAAGGAGACGCGGCCGATGAAGGGGCCGCCGGAGGAGAAGGTGGTGGTCCCGGCCAGGGGTTTCGACTTCGACGACGTGATCGCGGCCACGACCGACCCCGACCACCCCGACGACCTGTTCACGGTCAAGGAGCTGCGCACCAAGTCGGGAGGCGAGGCGGGCCGCGATTACGACTTTTTCGACTATCAGGAGCGCTTGAAGCGGCTGGAAGGCCGGCCGATGGTGATGCAGGTGCTGCGGGTGAAAAAGGGCCCGAACGACGCCGTGACCTCGTCCCGCGCCAACGTGCTGGTCCCGCCCGCCTTCCACGTCACGCTCGGGATGCGGATGAAGATGGGCGAGGTGTCGGCCATCCGCGACCACTCGGCCGCTTCGGACAAGATCCAGCCCGGCGACAAGATCGTGGCGGCCCGCGTGACTGCCGGCGGCGCTTCGTTGCTGGAACTGCCGGAGAGCCGGGCCCTTCCGGCTTTAGGTGCGAGTACGGCGGGTTTACTGGGTTCGCCCCAGGGACAAGGGTCTCTTCTGGCCGCTTCCGCACTTACCCCCGGAAGGGCCGATAGCCAGCTCGACCCGGTTCGCCTGCCCTACGACCTGGAGCGGGCCGCCGGCCGCGCCCCGCCGGGTCCGCGGTCCAGGTGGTGCTGACGGTCCAACGTTGGGACGCCCACGAACAAAAAGACGAGGAAGTTGCCCTGGACTGGGACGACGGCTGGCGTTTCGACGAGGAGGTGCCGATCGGCGAGGCGTCGGCGATGGCCGTCCCGGAACTGGGGATTGCTTACCGGGTCGAGAGCACGGTCGTTCAAGTGGACAAGGGTTCGCCGGCGGAGAAGGCCGGCGTGCAGCCGAACGACCGCGTCGAGCAAATCTGTTTCACGAGGCGCGAGAAGAACGGCCCCAAGGAGGATTGGTCGGAGGAGATGAGGTCGAAACGCACCAAGCCGGGCGGCGCCGCCGAGTACAGCTACGACCAGTGGGCGCACTACTTCTACGTGATGCAGACCGTGGAGCTGCCCGACGTGAAGTTGCGCGTCTGCGCGCCGGCGCCCGGCTGCCGGACATGGAGATGACACTGACGCCGGACAAAAGTTGGCCCCTGGAGGATCGCGGCGTCATCCTCCTCAGCGACACGACCCTGCAAAAGGCCGACAACTTTCTTCAGGCCGTCGGCATGGGCATGAACCGGTCGTGGGCGTTCATCCGCCAGATGTACATGGGCTTTGCGAACATCCTCACGGGGCGCATCTCCTTCGTCAAGAACGCGCGCGGGCCGCTCGGCATCGCCGAGGTCACGTTCGAGGCCGCGAAGGACCCCTTCACCCTGACTTTCTGGCTGGGCTTCATCAGCGTCAATCTGGCGGTGGTGAACTTCCTGCCGATCCCGATCCTGGACGGCGGCCACATGGTCTTTCTGTTATACGAGCTGGTGCGTCGCCGGCCGCCGTCGGATGCCGTGCGGGCGGTGGCCAGTTATGTTGGTCTGGCGGTGCTCGGGCTGCTCATGTTATTCGTAATTTACCTGGACGCCATGCGCTGGTTGTCGGGCAAATGACCGGGCGGAGAATGAAGGAGTCGAGACCATGACGCAACCCGCCGGCCGGCCGACGACGCACGTTCAACAGGGACCGTCCGCGCAGGCCGCGCCGCCCGTCGCGCCGGCGGCGCCGAAAGCCGCCGGCATGAGTTGGGGCTGGCGCATGGCCCTGTTTATCTGGATCACGGCGTTCATCTGTCTTCTGGCGTATGAACTGCTGAATACGCTGGTGCGGACGATCGCGGTGGGCTGGGGCGCCAAGTAGCACGGCTTGCCCGGCTTCCACAGGGTTTTGCCATGTCCTACACGATGGAAGATTTCATACGCGACGATAACAGGAAGCGTTTCCTGAGACTGCGGCCGGAGGAGCGTCGCGAGATACTGGACAAATTGCCCGCACAGGAGCGCCTGGCGGGCCTGCCGCCGGAGGAGCGCCTGGCGGGCCTGTCCGCGGAACAAATCCGACAGTATCTGGACCAGCTGGCCGCCGGGCGCCCGGCCAAGCCGCGAAAGCCGAGACGGAAGAAGTAAGCATTGGCCGGCTGACGACGGCAATTCATCCGACCGGCGGTGTATGCGCCTGCAAGTGCGCCAGCACCAGCCGGATGTCCTCGTAAGGGACCTTCTCGCCCAGCGCCAGGAAGATCGGCTTCAACCGCTCGACGCCGACCTGCCGCGCCGCCGCCGTCACCCGTTCCTTCACGTCCTCCGATACCCATGCCGCGATCGACGCCGGCTTCTCGACGCGGATGTACTCCGCCAGGTACTCCACCGTCGTGGTCCGGGCGCAATTCAACTGCTTCATGCTATCCGCAATGGAGACGTTTTTACGGAACAACTCGAATGCGGCCTGTCCCCGCGCGGGCAGTTGGTCCACCGGCCGCGCCCGTGCGGGCGCCGGGGCGGACGGGCGAGCCGTCACGTCCATCCCTAGGCCGTGTTCGCGGCAGTGGGCCGTGAGGACCGGCAGGAACCGGCCGGCGAAGTCGCGCAACTTCACGTCGCCGACGCCGGAAATCTGCCGCATCCGCTCCGGCGTGGACGGCCGAACGCGCGCCAGCTCGCGCAGCACCGCGTCGCCGAACACCATGTACGGCTTCTCGCCGCGCTCCTGGGCGATCTGCAAGCGCAGCTGCCGCAACGCCTCGAACAGCCCCACATCGACGCCCTCCCACGACACTTCCGCGGCCGCCGACTTCTCCGGCCTCTCGCCCTTCTTGCGGCGCACCAGCCGCACCAGCCGCACCGGGCGTTGGCCGCGCATCACCTCCCACGACGCCTCATTCAGATGCAGAAGAGGGTATTCGTCGCCGACTTGGATCAAGACCTTCTGCCCGAGCAGCTGGTACACCCAGTCGCGCACGTCGGCCTTGCTCTCGCCCCTGAGCAGGGCGAACGTCGTCAGCTTGTCGTGGCCGCGGCGGCGGACGTTGTCGCTCTCCTCGCCGCGCAGCACGGAAACGACGTGGTTGATCCCGAAACTCTCTTTCACGCGGGCCACGCACGACAGGATCTTTTGCGCCACCACCGCCGCCCCGGCCACCTCCTCGGTGTCGCCCAGGCAGAGGTCGCAGGCGCCGCACGACTCGGCCGTGTACTGCTGGCCGAAGTGCTCCACCAGCGCCCGGTGACGGCAGACCGCCCCGCGGGCGTAGCGGTCCATGTCGTCGAGGTGACGGAGGGCGTTGGGCAGGAACGACGGGTCGGCCCCCGCCTCGGCCGCCGACTTCTCCAGCATCGACTTGAGCGACAGGTAGTCGGCCCCGGAGTGCAGCAGCACGCACTCCGCCTCCAGGCCGTCGCGGCCGGCCCGGCCCGTCTCCTGCTGGTAGTGCTCCAGCGACTTGGGCATCGCCGCGTGCAAGACGAAACGCACGTTGGAGCGGTCGATGCCCATGCCGAACGCCACCGTCGCCACCACCACGTCGCAGCGTTCGCGGGTGAACGCCTCCTGAGCCTCCTGACGCTGTTCCGCCGTCATGCCGGCGTGGTAGGCGACCGCCTTGACGCAGCGCCTCTTCAGCGACGCCGCCAAATCGTCCACGTCGCGGCGGCGCAGGGTGTAGATGATGCCGCCCTCGCCGGCGTGGCGGTCGAGGACTTCGCAGACCTGTTTTAGCAGATCGTGCCGGGGAAGGACGCGGTAGGTCAGGTTGGCGCGGTCGAAGGCGCCGACGAGCGTCACGGGGTCGCGCAGGGCGAGTTGGGCGATGATGTCGCGGCGGACCTGTTCGGTGGCGGTGGCCGTGTAGCCGTGGACGGAGGCGCCGGGGAAGAACTCGCGGAGGCGGGCCAACATGCGGTATTCGGGGCGGAAATCGTGGCCCCAGTGGCTGATGCAGTGGGCCTCGTCGATGGCGAAGGCGTGGACGCCGACCTGCTGCAACCGGCGGTAGAAATCGGACGACACCAGCCGTTCCGGCGACACGAACAGGAGGCGAATGTCGCCCTGGCGGAGGTCCATTTCGGCGGCGAAACGGTCGCTGTCGGAGAGCGAGCTGTCGATCTGTGCGGCGGCGACGCCGTTGGCGCGGAGGGCGTCCACCTGATCTTTCATCAGGGCGATCAGCGGCGACACGACGACGGTGACGCCGCCGCGCAGCACCGCGGGCGCCTGGTAGCAGAGCGACTTGCCGCCGCCGGTCGGCAGCACGACGAGGGAATCGCGGCGGTCGAGCACGGCCCGCATGGCCTGTTCTTGCAGCGGCCGCAGCGACGTGAAGCCCCAGTGGCGCGCGACGACGGCCTTGAGGTCATCCAGGGACCAGGACGGGGATGGCATGGACGGGGATCTCCTGTCCCGTCATCATGCGCGATGGGGCGCGGGTTGGGCAAGGTCATTCAAAAGACTCACCGCGGAGAACGCGGAGGACGCGGAGAAAAACCACGAAACGAGAAACTCCTCGCGGCGATTGCACCCGATCGGCCTTGATTCCTCCCCCTCCGTTTGTTACCTCCCGCGTCTTTCCCCGAAGCGTGGAGGGGTCATGCCGAAGAATATCACGACGCCATCGCTCGCCCTCGTCCTCGCGCTTCTCGCCCACCCACCCATCCGAGGTGCGGACGACGACCCGACGCCTCCCCCCGCGCCGGGCGACCTCTTCCCCCCCTTGGGCCTGCCGGACGCCGCGCCGTCGGGCGCGGGCGCCTCCCACGCCGCCGCGCCCTCGGCCGCCTTCGACCTCTACGCCCCCGAAAATCAAAACGGCGGCGGCCCGCGCAAGGTCCAGAGCGTCACGGCCGGCGAGTGGGGTTCGCTGACGGCCAACTCCACCGTCCGCGACGTGGACGCTTCGGCCCCCGCGGACGACCCGTTGAACCGACGGGAATGGCAAAACGACTCGTCGTGGCGTTGTCCCGTGGCCGGGCCGCTGTTCCTGTTCGGCCAGGTCGGCGCCGGCGGCACGCAGGTGGAGCAGCAGGACACCAAGGTGTCCGGCAAGACGGGGGTCGGCTGCAAGTGGGCGCCGGCGCAGGACGCGGAGTTCGTCGTCAGCAGCGGCCCGTCGGTGACGTACACCGATCCGCTGCGGCTGGACCGCGTGCAGGAGCGCTCGGAATGGCTGCTGGAAGTGCAGGCCCGCTGGCCGTTACTGGGTAAAATCGGTCTGGAATATCAGGCAACGGCGGCGCCCGCCCTGACGCCGCTCGACCACGACTGGATGAATCAGGACGTCGGCCTGGCGATGCCCGTTTGCCCCGGCGGCAAGTTCCGCGTCGGCGCCCGCCACAAGTGGGAGAGCGTCCCCGACCCCAAGCCCGCGCCCGACAGCACCCAACTCTACTTCGGCCTGGAACTCAGCCACTGAGAACGATACCAACCCGAAGCGCCAGCGAGGAATGAGGTCGGGAATCTTCGCCCTCGCTCGCGCTTCGGGTTGGTGTGGGAGGAAAGCCGACTTTCAGCCGACCAGTTCCTTGATCGGCGCGCCGCCCTTGTCCACGATGCGGATGGGCCGGCCGATCGGCGTGTTGTTGACCTTCGTGTAGTCGATCCCGATCACCTTGCAGACGGTGGCGAGGAAGTCCTGGGCGGAGGTCGGCCGATCGATCACCTCGGCGCCCTCCGCGTCGGTCTTGCCGACGGCCTGGCCGCCCTTGATCCCGCCGCCCATCATCAGCGTGGTCCAGGCGCGCGGGTAGTGGTCGCGGCCCGGCTTGGCGCCGCGATGATTGATGCGCGGCGTTCGTCCGAACTCGCCCATCCAGAGGACGAGGGTGTCGTTCAACATGCCGCGTTCCTTCAGGTCAGACACCAGAGCCGACATGGCCGGGTCCGTTTCGGCGGACAACTTTTTGACGCGATCGAAGTTGTCCTGATGCGTATCCCAGCCGCCCAGCGTCACTTCAACGAACGAGACGCCCGTCTCCACCAACCGCCGGGCCAGCAGGCAGCCCTCGCCAAACTTGCCTTGCCCGTAGGCCTCCTTGACCTTGGCCGGCTCGTCGGACAGGTCGAACGCCTTGGCCTCCTTCGATTTCATCATCTGCACGGCGCGGCGGTAGGTCGTTTCGTGGGCCGTCCCGGAGCCGACCTGGTAGTCGTGGTGGAAGGCCTGTTCCATCTCCTCCAGCAGACCGACGCGGTCGTCGAACTCGCCTTGGCCGATGAGCGGTCTGAGGTTCTCGACGCCCCGTTCCGGGTTCTGGACGAACAGCGGCTGGTGCTTGGGCCCGAGGAAGCCGGAGCCGAAACTGCGGCCGTTGACGGCCACGAAGTTCGGCAGCGGGAAGCCCTCTTTCCCCAGCTCCGCGGACACAATCGATCCGATGCTGGGGTAAGAGAGACCGCCGACGCCTTCCTTGTAGCCGGTGTGCATGTAGAAGCGGGCGCGGCCGTGGGCGCCCTCGCTGGTCTTCATGCCGCGCAGGAAGGCCGCCTCGTTCGTGAGCCTGGCGAACCGCGGGAAATGCTCGCTGATCTCGACGCCGGGCGTGGCCGTCCGGATCGCCTTGAACTCGCCGCCGTCCGCGGTTCCGGGCTTGGGGTCGAAGGTGTCCTTGTGGCTGGGGCCGCCGTCCATCCATAGGAGGATGCAGGCCTTGTGCTTGACGCCCGTTTGGGCTGCCCGCGCCGCCAGCACGCTCATCCAGCCCGACATGGCCGCACCGCCGACGCCGACCGCCGACAGTTTCAGGAAGTCGCGGCGCGACAGACCGCCGAGAGGGTTCAGGGAATTCATGGGTGGTGATCCTTTCATGGGATCCGAGATCGGTTAGCCGCGACCCGAAGGGGGAGCCGCTCGCCCCGCGCTCCCCTTCGGGTCGCGGCTAACCGGCGGTGGTTCGGTTAATGATTCAGCACAAACTCACTGCAATTGAGCAGCACCCACATCACGTCTTCGTAGCCGTCGTGGGCCTCGGTTCGGTGCTTGGCGAGGTAGGCGGTCATGTGTTCCTGTTCATCCGCCGTGGGCCGGCGCGACAGCGCGGCCAGGAACAGGCGGTCGATGTTTTCCTCGGGGGTGCTGTTGCGCTTCACGAGGAAGTTCAGGGACGCCGCGTTGTTGAACTGGGGGCCGTTCATCAGTCGCAACGCCTGCGGGATGCCCTGCTGGTATTCCGTCGGATCGCTGGCGTCCTCCGCCTCGAAGAAGAGCACGAAGAGCGACCGTGCGGTGAGGTTGCGATACCGGGCCAGTTTCGGCAGGTTGGCCCTGCCCAGCCTGCCCGGCGTGAAGGTGCGCGGGTCCCGGTTCGGGGCCAGAACCTGCAACAGCGAATCGAACTGCTGTTCCGGCGTCATCACCTTCACCATCATGCGGGCGTACAGGGCCGGGTCCGCGTCGGCGTTTTCGGTCGTGGGCTTGCTCGTCCGCTGGTAGGCCTGGCTGTTGCACACCGCCCGGAAGAGTTCCTTCACGTCAAATCCGCTGGAAGCGAACTGGTCGGTGAGGTCCACCAGCAGCTGCGGGTGGGACGGCGGGTTCTGGTCGTTGTTCAGGTCGTCCACCGGGTTGACCAGGCCGCGGCCGAACAGCTGGAACCAAACCCGATTCACCATCGCCTTGCTGAAATAGGGGTTCTCGGCGGTCGTCATCCATTTCGCCAGCACCGGCCGCGCCTTCGGCTTGCCGTCGAGGTTCACGACGGGGCCGCCGAGGAACTTGGCCGGTACGGTCTTGGCCGAATCGGGCAGCTGCATCTTGCGGCCCCTGCGGCCGCCGACTTCGGCGATGCCCGGCGACCCGGCCTGCTTGTTGGGATTGCGCGGCCCCGTCAGCCGGACCTTCATGAAGAAATCGGCCATGCCCCAGTATTCGGTCTGTTTCCAGTCGGTGAACGGGTGGTTATGGCACTGGGCGCACTGGAGTTGGACGCCGAGGAACACCTTGGTCGTAACGTCCGTCATCTTGTCCACGGTGTTGTTGGCCAGGAAGACGGTGACGGCGCCGTTCTCGTCCTGCGGCCCTTCGGCGGTCAACAGGTCGCGGGTCATCTGGCCCCAGGGCGCGTCCCGGTTGAAGTCCTTGGCCAGCCACTCCACCAGTGGGTCGAAGTTCACGAAGCGATTGTCGGAGTTCCGCGTGACGAGCAGATCTTTCCACACGTCGGCCATGTGTTTGCCGTAGTCGTCGCTGGCAAGCAGTTCGTCGATGAGCTTGGCGCGTTTGGCGGGGTCCGTACTGTCCAGGAACTCGGTCGCCTTGGCGGCGGGGGGGATGTGGCCGGCCAGGTCGAGGTAGACGCGGCGCAGAAATTCGGCGTCGTCGGCCTGCGGCGACGCCTGGACCTTTTCGGCGGCCAACCGCTGATCGACCGCCGCATCGATGACACGGGCCAGACCGGCGGCGTCGAGTTTGCCGGTCAGCGAAGGTCGCAGGACGCTCTTCTGGATCGTCGGCTTTTCCGACGCGTATTTTTCGTTTTTGTCGGCCGCCCTGGCCAGCCCGAATCCGGCCAGGGAGATCAGCACGGCCAGGAGTACCCGGCACGGCGAAACGATCCGATGGCTCATCTGTCCGTCTCCTGACCGAGGTGGTGGGTCGTGTGGCGCCGCCCTGACAAGATTCCTGTCGTTTTAACCCCGCGCACGGCGAGAGGTTCCGATGGTAAGGGCTTCTGAAACGAGATGACAATTCGCCGCCGTGCGGCGGCCTCGGCGCCTCTTGATCCGGGGACGAAGGGGAGTGGGAGGAGATCGCCCGGCGGTTGCTGGCGGCGGTAGGTTACTCTTTTACGCCCCTCCCGGGCTTCACCGCGGCGCCTCGGCCCGCGAAATCCACGTCGATGCGCGTGTGAGGCGTAAAGTCCTCGGCGGCGCTCATCTGACGGTAGGCGTCGTGGGCCGCCGCGCCTAGCTGCTCCAGCTCCGCCAGCGGCAAATTCGATATTTCGCGGTAAAACAGGATGTCGCCTTCGCTGACCGCGGGCAGCAACTCCACGTCCGGCAGGGCGCGGCGCGTCAATTCGCGGAAACGGTCGCCGGCCTCCCCCGGCGGCGCCGCCAACACGCAAGTCTCGCACGGCGACGCCGACGGCCTCGGCGACAGTTCCGGTTGGGCCTCGGCGAAAAAGCCGGACGCCTCGCCCTCGGCCTCGCCCTCGTCGGGGTGCTGCTCCAGGAACAACTCCGCCGCGTTCGTTTCGCCGACCACCTCGCCGGAAAACTCCCGCGCGGCCTCCAGCATCGCCGTCCCCACGTTCTTGAGCAGGTTGCCGCTCGACAGACAGATGTGGACCAGGGCGGTGAACTGGCTTCGGATCACCTCCTGAACCCGTCCGTCCAGCTCCAGCAGCGCCTCCGGCCCGACGCCCGCGAGCAGCGCCTCCGCCGCCTCCCCGAGGTCCTTGCAACCGGCCGGCAGCAGCAGTCGCCCCGCGCGCGGTTCGGAAAGGGACGTGTCCGGCGGCGCCTCGAGCAGACGTTGCAACTCCGCCAACCGCACCCGGCAGAAGTTGATCTCGCGCAGCTCATCGGAAAGGTGGCCGCGCAGGCTCAGAAACGCCGACGACGCCTGCTGCAACACTAGACTCTGGAACCGCCATTTCGGGTAGGCCCGCAACAGTTCCACCACGTCGCCGGCCGACAACGGCTGCCGGCGGCCGGTGGGTTTCGCCGCCACGAAGGTCTGCAACCGGCCGTAAGCCTCGGCCGCTTTTTGCGCCAGTTCGCGGGCCAGCGGCTCCTGGTGTTGCAAAATCTGCTCGACGGACGCCACGACAAGGCGGATCGCTTCCTCGGCGCCGGCCAGCCGGAACGCCGGCTCCTCGATCAGATGGACGGACGTTTCCGATAGCTTTTGACCCCAATCGGCCACCAACGCCTCGGACGCCTCGCGCAGCCGCCGCACCAGGCCGCCGGGGGCGTCCAGCATCCCCTCGTCCTGCGGCTTGCCGAGCAGCCCTTCCAACTCGGCCAGGACCGCCGCCGCGTCGGCCGGGGCCAACTCCGGCGGCGCCTTCTTGCCGTCCGGCGACGCGCAGCGCCGGGCCAGCGGCGCGACCGCGTCCGTGAAGGCGTCCTCCGGCGGCTTGCGCAACAATTCCTGACAGGCGTCGCGCAGCCGGCCGATCATCTGCTCCGAACCGAAGTCGTGCCGCGTCCACGCCTCCCGGACGCACTCCTGCACGGCGTCGCGGAGCGGCTTGCTGTCTTTGCTCATCCAGCGCTGCAAAAGCCGATGGCAGAGCCGGCGGCCGGCCTCCTGCAGCAGGGCGACCCGCGGCCAGGCCAGGTGGTACAGGCCGAACGTCTGGTAGAACAGGCCGCGCGACTGCCACGGCGGCGCCGACAGGCCGGCCCGGCCCAGGTCGGCCGTCTTGCCCAGCGGCGAACAGAGGTCGCGGTAGAGGTGCTGCCCCGCCAGGTCCACCAGTTCGCGGTTGGCCGTGTCGTCGGCCTCGTCCGGCAGCGGCAGCAGGAAACAACGGCCGAACGGCGGGTCGGCGTCCTGGATCGGCGCCTCGCGCTCGTGGTACTTGGCCTTGAAAACCGACGAGGGCGAGGCGTAATGACTCAATTCGGCGAGGGCGGCGTAGGCGTTGCCGAGCGGCAGCACGCGGGTTCGGCAGCGGTCCACGGGCGGCAGCAGCAGCACGCCGACCACGTCGGGCTGGGCGTAGCCCATCTGCCGCAGCATGGCCCGCAGCGTGTAGGCCAAATCGAGGAAGACGCCGCCGCCGGTGCCGCCGGCCAGGTTGGCGACGACGTAGACGCGCGGCCGGTTGGTGCGCACGCCGAGGCGCGACTGGCGGGCGGCGGTCTGGAGGGCGGCCGGGTCGAGGCAGGCGTCCAGTTCCATTTGCAGGCGGCGGACGATGGTGCGGTAGTTGTCGCAGAAGGCCAGCCGGCCGAGGGCGCGCACGCCGGTGGTCATCTGCGAGCGCGGGATGCGGTAGAGCATTTTGGGGTTGAGCCAGCCGTCGAGGCCGGGTCGTCCGTCGCGCGGCTTGAGGTAGTAACTGGGCCGATTGAGTGGGGCCAGGAGCACTTCGCCGCCGGACAGGGCCGCGCCCGGCCGGCCGGCCGTGGCCGTCCGCACCACCTCGGGGTCGGTGTCGAGCAGCAGCAGGCGCAGGTGCGGGGCGTGGTCCAGGGAGCCGAAACGGCGGTGCAGGTTCTCGCGGAGCCGCTGCAGCACGGTCATCCCCACGGCCCCCGCGCCGACGATCAGGGCGGGGAACAGGGCGCCGTCGCCCGTGACTTCCGGCGGCGCCGGGCGGACGGCGGCCGCCTCGGACTGGAGCACGGCCGCGTCCAGGCTGCGGAGCGAGTGCGTCACGCTGGGGTGGGAGTCGGTCGGCCCGCGGCGGATGCTGGCGGTGGCCGCGCCCTGGGCGTTGCTGTCCGTCGCCTCCTCGCGCTGCGGCGGCGAGGCTATTTCAGGCGTCGCCGGCGCGTGGGGAACGCGGCCGTTGCTCTTGTCGGCCGAGGGCGAAGCCTCCCGCAGCAGCCGGACCATGTCGGCGCAGGTCGGGTGGCGGTCGTCGGGGGTTCTTGGACAGGGCGCGGGCGATGGCCGGCCGGTCGCCCGGCGGCAGCGGCGCCACGTTTGGCGCGGCCTGGAGGTGTTGCAGGATCAGCTGACGGATGTTGGCGCCGGCGAACGGCCGTTGGCCGGTGAGCAGTTCCTGGTAGACGATGGCCAGGCTATACTGGTCGCTGAATCGGCTGACCCAGCCGTCGAAGGTCTCCGGGGCCGCGTAGACCGGCGTGACGCCGCCGGTGACGGACGCTTGCATCCCTTCGAGGTCTTTAACGAGGCCGAAGTCGGCGACCTTGACGTGCTGGTAGACGAGGAAGAGGTTTTGCGGTTTGATGTCGAGGTGTTGCAGCTGGTACTGATTGTTCATCAGGTCCAGCGCCTCGGCGGCCTCGTCCATGTAGCCGAGCAATTCCTCGCGCGGGATGCCGGGCAGCCCGCGGGTGCGGCATTCCTTGAAGCGGTCCCAGAGGTTGCGGTCGGCCAGCTCCATGACGATGATGAGCTGACCGTCGATGACGTCGTAGCGCTCCAGCGACAGGATGTAGGGGTGGCGAACCGTTTTGACGCGGCTCAGCGCCTTGTATTCCTGGGTGGCGCGATGGTTGTCGTCGGCGTTATTGCCGGAGAAGATGTCGCCGGACTGTGAGAGGGTTCCGTCCTTGGCGCGGGGGCCGCCCTCAGAGGGCAGTTCGCCGAAGACGAACTTGATGGCCTTGTGCAAACCGCCGGGCGCCTCGCACTTCCAGACCTCGCCGAAACCGCCGCCGCCCAGGCGCTCGATGAGCCGGTAGCCGGGGATCGGTTCGGCTTGTGATTCGATCCGGACGGCCATGACAACGTCTCGCGGGCGCGGGCTGCCGAGAATACGCAGCTAACCATAGCTCGCGGGGCGGACGGCCGCAAATGGGAGTTTGGCGAGCGGCCGGCGTGAGCCGGCTGGTCTAGCCCAGCGCCTCGGAACAGGTGACGCACCAGCCGGCTCACGCCGGCCGCTCGCCAAATCCGCATGTCGCGGTTACAATCGCCGGGGGAGGCCGAGGTGACGAAACGCTACGCCCTGTCGTTGAAACAGCCGTGGGCGGCCCTTCTGGTCCACGGCCGTAAGACCGTGGAGGTGCGCCGCTGGGCCACGACGGTGCGCGGCCCGGTGCTCATCCACGCCGCCGCCGTGTCGGACCCGCGGCCGGAAGCCTGGGCCAACGTTCCGCGGGAATTGCGTGAGTCGGCGCGCCTGGTCGGCGGCGTTGTCGGGGTTGCCGATCTTACCGGGCTGGCGGACTACCGCACGCCGCAGCTGTTCGTCGCCGACCAGGGCCGCCACCTCAACGACCCGGCATGGTTCCTTCCTCCGCGTATGTATGGCTTCGTCTTCGCCAACCCACGGGTTCTGCCGTTCCGGGCGTACCCCGGCAAGGTGCGGTTCTTCACCATCGAGGATTTGCCGGAGAAGAAGGGATGACGCGATTGCTGGTGAGCGTGCGTTCGGCCGCCGAAGCCGAGGCGGCCCTGACCGGCGGCGCGTCGGTGATCGACGTGAAGGAACCGACGCGCGGGGCGCTGGGCCGGGCCGACGACGGCGCGATCGCCGACGTGGTCGCGGCGGTGGCCGGCCGGGCGCCGGTCAGCGCCGCCCTCGGCGAGCTGCGCGACCGGCCGGGCGAGAACTTACCGTGGCCGCTGCCGTCGCTGGCCTTTGTGAAGTGCGGGCTGCACGGTTGCGCGGGGAACTCGGCAGAATGGTGGCAGACGGCGACCGACGCCTTGGCCTGTTCCGTGAGGGAGGCGGCGCCGTCGTGTCGGATGGCGGTGACGGCCTACGCCGATTGGCGACGCGCGGAGGCGCCGCCGCCGGACGAGGTGTGTACGTTCGTCTGCCGACGGCCGGGGTGGGGACTGCTGCTCGACACCTGGGGCAAGGACGGGCTGACGCTGCTCGACTGGATGAGCCGCGTCGAAATCGATCGGATCTGCCGCGTTTGCCGCAACGCCGGCGTGACCATCGCCCTGGCCGGCTCGCTGGGCCGCGGCCTGATCCGCACGCTGAAACCGACCGCCCCCGACTGGTTCGCGGTGCGCGGGGCGGCCTGCGACGGTTCGCACCGGACCTCCGTCGTCGATGCGAACCGGGTGCGCGATCTGGTCGGTCTGCTCACGGCCTCCACTCCCGCAGGTTGACGGCCCGTACCTTCAGGGATTCTCCGGCGGGTCGGATCGTCCGCGCGAACCATTCATCGACGTAGCCGCGTTCGGACGCTCCTTCCCAATCCATGTCTTGCGGAATTGTCACGGACTTGAGCAGGATCAAATGCTCCGCCCCGGAAACCACGGCGACGCGGGCGGCGATGGAGTCGCTGGTGACGGACCAGCGGTGCGGCAGGGCCGCCTCGGGATGGAGGTTCCGGTCTCGCGCGGCAAAGGCGACGGCGTCCAGGAGTAGGGTCCGCGTACCTTCGCTGCGGAGCATAACAATCCGGCTTTCGTCCCAGTGATCGATGAAATCGGCCGGAGGCAGCAGCCGGGCGATGAAATGGGCGTTGAGGCGCAACGCTTCCAGGGCCAGCCAATGCGCCTTTTCCTCTCCTAGGTGGTGGATGCGGTCGAGATCGCGGATCACGTCGGCGGCCGGCCCGCCGCCCGGCACGATCAGCACGTCGTTCGCCGGCGCATGGTTCAGCCAGCGGCGCAGGCGGGGGCCGAGGTCGGGCAGGTCGTACAGACTGCCGCCGACCTTGACGACGGCGAGCGACCGCCTCATGTCATTCCTCCGCCGCCAGCACCGCCACGGCGTGGGCGCAGGCGGCCCGCGAGATCTCCGGCCCCATCGTCTCCAGCAATCGCACCACGGGGCACGGCGAAAACGCCTTTTGTTGACGGAGTACGGGCAGAACCAAAAACTCACCCTCCCCCGCCACGAGGACAGTTCGCGGCGGCCCGGCCATACGGCCCGCCACGCGCTCCGCCGCCCAGGTAAGGTCGTACACCTGTTTGAGGAATACGCGGTGGGCGAGGCCCATTCTCTCTTTTTCGGTGGAGGATTCCAGGTCGGCGCACATCATGCGCGCCAGCCGGGCGTGGGCGGCGGCCTTGGTCGCGGGTCGGCCGTCGGCGGTGTTACGGTCGGCGGCGTCCTCCGCGATCCAAGCCAGCAGGAGATACACGTCCAGCGTCGTGGCAAATAGCTCCGCCGCCCCGCCCGCCAGCGCGCAGAGCGGCGTCCTGCGCACGCCTGTGTACACCAATTCGCCGGACTCTAACCGCTCCCGGTCGGTGCGCCCGTGCGGCTTTGGCCGGCCGTCGAGCAGCGGAATGACGTCGGTGGTGGTCGATCCCACGTCGAAGAGCAGCGCCGGCCCTTC
Organism: uncultured Planctomycetaceae bacterium; assembly: GCA_963813925.1. GTDB lineage: Bacteria > Planctomycetota > Planctomycetia > Gemmatales > Gemmataceae > UBA4732. The sequence continues at coordinate 300,945 of CAWFBG010000009.1, read as the reverse complement.
CGGGGCCAACCGTCCGGCGAACGTCGCCAGCGCCAGCCAGTTCGCCGCCGCCGTCTGGAGCGGCGTCTTTCGCGCCTCCGTTATGTCCACGAATTTGCCGTCGGTGCGCCAGACGCGAATCGGTTTGCCTTGTGCCGCCTCTTGCACGGCGTCGAGGATGGCGATCACGCCCTGGCGTTTGCTCTCGAAGCAGTCGCACAGTTCGCCGGTCATGGTGACGGCGTGGAGGTCGGCGGCCGGCATCTCGGCGATGAGGCCGCGGAGGGCGCCGGCCAGGCCGCCGGGGTCTTTCCAGAGGGCGAACGGCCGACTGCGGGCGGCGCCGTCGGCGTGGGCGGCCTTGAGGTTGGCGCCGCCCACGTCGAGACCAAGGACGCGACGTTGCATGAGCGTCTCCTTATCCCACGAAATTCGCCGTCGTGAGGATTCCGACCAGCGGCAGCACCGGCCACGCCAGCAACACCAGGCCGAAGGAATGCGTCCACGGCGGCGGCTGCCGGCTGAACACGCTGAGCAGGCGCAACACCACGGCGAGGGCCGCCATCGACGGGACCAGAATGACATACCAGAGCCGAGGGACCAGGAGGACATAGCCCTGCACCGCGTCGGGAAAGCCGACGTTGTTCTTCCAGGCCGTCAGCGCGGACAGTCCGGCCACGCCGACCCAGGAGATGATCCAGAGCCATTCGATGGAGGTGAGACCCTGTTTCCGTCCGCGCACGCGCTGGATCAAGAGGAAGACCGGCCACAGTAGAAGGACGCCTTCCGGCAAACGCATCATGTCGGAGAGGTAGGGGATGATTTGCCGGAGGGGAGCGGCGGTGACGAAGGCTTTGGCCGCGACCGGCAGCGGGCCGGCGCGGCTGAGGAAGACGGACAGGGCGAAGCCGAGCAGGAGGAAGAAGTAATCCACCAGCGTGGGGGGCAACGGCGGGTCGGAGAGGAGTGTCTGGCTCATGCGATGATGGTATCGCGGCGGCGGGCGGAAGGGAAGGAAATCGCGGTCTTGAACCGCGGCCAATTGGCCTTGCAAGAACGGCGGCGCCTCGCTATACGCCCCCCTCGTTGTTGACGGGGGCCGCCGCCAGGGGCGACGGCGACGAACCATTCAAGCGAACATGAAGACAGCAAGGCTCCATCGGTGCGCCGGGTTTGCGGGAAACCGGCGCTGCCCTCCCTCCTGGGTAGAAGCGCAATACTCGCCGGAACCAGCGGTTACTGGGTCGGCCGCTCCGGGGAGTGCTTCGCGGTGGAGCTTCTGTCGGACCGGCGGCCGGGCGCTTGCGTCCGGCCGCCGGGGAATCACTGCCTCAGTGGGACGTGGTTAGCCGCGACGCGCAGCGGAGCGCTCGGGAGAAGCGCTCCGCTGTGCGTCGCGGCTAACCATTTACACTCTTCACCCTTCACGGTCCGATCGCCGGGCTGCCGCGTTCGCCGGTGCGGATGCGGATGCAATCGTCCAGGGCCAGCACAAAGATTTTGCCGTCGCCGATCTGACCGGTCTCCGGCGTCCGGGCGGCGTGGACGATGGCCTCGACGGCCGCCTCCACGAAAGCCTCGTTGACGGCGATCTCCAATTTCAATTTCGGCAACAGCCGCACGTCGAACTCGGAACCGCGGTACAACTCGGTGAAGCCGCGCTGCCGGCCGCAGCCGCGCACGTCCGATACCGTCATCAGGTAAACGTCGTGTTCGTTCAGGGCGGACTGGACCGCTTCCAGCTTTTCGGGCCGGATGATGGCGACGATTAATTTCATGTCGATGCCGTGGGGTTGAAGGTGGGGAACGCGGCGCCGGAAGGGGCGGCCCTCCTGTACGGGCCGTCCCGGAAACAGCAGAAATAAATAGCGAACGACCGATAAGACGGCCACTCCCCGCCCCGCAGACTGCCCCGGAATCGTACAGGCCGATGCCCAGACGTCTAGCAAATGGCGCGACTTCGCACGGCCCTACGCCTTCGGCAAACTGTCCACGTTAACGAAATCGGCCGCGCAAACGGAATCGCGGTATTCTCCATAAGTGCTTGCTATTGCTATATTTGCTGAAATAATCTCCGGCCGGCGCCGGCGGATGATGGACTTTGTGAAGTTCCGATGGCAAAGCGGCCTTGTGTCTTGGCGCCCCATTTGCGTAAACTCGCCTACGAAATGGAAGCTCCCGCGTCCAGGGGGGCGGTGCCATTTTTAGCGAAAATTCTTCTTTTCGCTGACGCCGATCAGGAAGGTCGGCCGAAAACAGGGGCCAGGAGGGCCAAAAGCGATTCACCGGAGCAGTTTTGGAGCTACACTCGATTTGAGGGAGATGCGGGACAGTTCTCGACCGCCCAAGTTCCCTTTCACGCTGGGCGCCCGCGGCCGATCCTCTCGGCCCTCATCTCCTTCACGCCTTACGTTCTGAAATCACGCTTTTAACCCGACGAACGAGGTCTGCCGGGAGCCGGAACGGCGTCCCCGTGCGCGACCAAGGACGGTTCGTGCACCGGCCTCGATGGAGATGTATTGCCATGTTCCCACTCAACTACGCGCTGGCCGCCGTGCTGCTGTCCACGCCGGCCGAACCCGCCGAGCCGCCCGAGGCAATGGACTGCCTCGTCACGGTGCGGCCGGCCGTTCGCGACCTCGCCCTCTCGTGGGAAATCCTCGACCCGCGCAAGGTGCGCTACGTCCTCACCCGGCCGGAAGATTTCCCGTGCGACCTGAAACTTCTGCGGCGCCGCTACGCCGACCTGGCCGATGCGCCGCCGCTGTACGACTGCATGCGCTTCCCCGACCGCACGCTCATCAACGACATGCTGGCCTTCAACCGCGCTTACCGCCAGCACCTCGACAACCGCCAGGCGCTGGAGCTGTCCAACGCCTGGGAGTTGCGGGAAATGCTGCTCGAAGCGGATCGGCTCTATCAGATATGGGATTTGGTGCGGGACACGCGCTGCGACTACTACTACGTCACGGTGCGTCGGCAGGCCTTGAAGAAGCTCAAGGAAATGATCGGCGACCAGGCCTATTACAGCGGCCGGCTGCCGCCGCACGTGCCGGTCTGGCAGTTCGCCCGCATCGACCGGTGATGGGCGAGCGGCCGGCGTAAGCCGGCTGGTGTAGCCTAGCGATTCGGATGAGACGACGCACCAGCCGGCTTACGCCGGCCGCTCGCCTCGGCCGCCCGCGGCTCGCCGCGCGATCAGGGCGGCGACGTAGCCGCCCTTGAATCCGCTGTCGATGTTGACGACGACCACATTGGCGGAGCAGGCGTTGAGCATGGTCAAGAGCGGCGCGACGCCGTGGAACGCGGCCCCGTAACCGATGCTCGTCGGCACCGCGATCACCGGGCAATCGACCAGCCCGCCCACCACGCTCGGCAGGGCGCCGTCCATGCCGGCCGCGACCACGATGGCGTCGGCCCCGGCGAACTGCTCGCGGTGCCGCAACAGCCGATGAATGCCTGCCACCCCCACGTCGGCGATCAACTTCACCTCACAACCCAACGCCTTCGCGGTGACAACCGCTTCCTGCGCCACCGGCAAATCGCTGGTCCCCGCCGTGAGCACCACCACGCGCCCGACGGCGGCCTGTGTCGCGCGGCCGGCGACCGGCAGCCAGAAGGTGCGGCCGACGCGGTCCTGTTCCGCCTGCGAAAATCGGACGGCGAGATGGGCGGCCTGTTCCGCGCTTACGCGGGTGGCGAGACAATCCTCGCCGGCCTCGACGAGCCGACGGACCACGCCCTCGACCCATTCGGCCGTTTTGCCCTCGCAAAAGATCACTTCGGGAAAGCCGCAGCGCTGTCGGCGGTTGAGGTCCACCTGGGCGTAGCCGAGGTCGCCGACGGCGGCGGCCTGAACGCCCTGGAGCGCGGCCTCCACGCTGACGTTGCCCGCCCGGACCTGTTCGAGGAGAGAACGCAGGTCGTCCGGTTTCATGCCAAGCTCCGGGGAGAAAAACAGGCGATGAGCGGCCGTGTTCATTGTAGACTGGTGGATGAGGAGGTGATGCAGTGACGGAGGAGCAGTGGATTGTCTGTACCGATCCGGACGCGATGCTGTCTATCCTCTTTTACTCTGGCGTGAGCAGGCCACGGGAAATCGGCAGCGAACGCAATTACCGGCTGCTGGCCTATGCCTTCTGTCGCGGCGTTTGGTCGTTGCTTGGAGACGAACGGAGTAGGAAGGCCATCGAAACCGCGGAGCGATACATCGACCAAGCGGCCAGTGATGCGGAGATGACAAGGGCTTGGAACACGGCATTGGCTGCGAGGGTAGGGTGTTCATCCGGCTGGCCGGAAGATCAGGCGGCTGAGGCGGTCTGTTGCGCGGTAAGACAGGATGAGCATTACCGGTATTCGGTTCGCATAGTTGCTGAAAAGGCAAGGGCTGCGGCCTGGGCAGCGGGGCGCGAGGTGATACGGCACCGGCAAACGGCAGCTATCCGCGACATTTTCGGCTTTGCCCTGTTCCGTCAACCAAGTCTTATCCAGCCGGCGGTTTTAGCTTGGAACGACGGCACCGTCCGCAAGCTCGCCCAGCTAATCGACGACGACCGCGCCTTCGACCGCCTCCCCCTCCTCGCCGATGCCTTGGAAGACGCCGGCTGCACCGATGCCGCGATCCTGTCCCATTGCCGGGAACCGGGCGAGCACGTCCGCGGCTGCTGGGTCGTCGATCTCTTGCTGGGTAAATCCTGACACGGCGGATACTGTAAATCCGTACCCCGCCCCGCGAAGATTTCCCAAAGAATCCGGTTGACAGACGCCGACCTAGACTCTACCTTATCCCGAACGCCCTACCCGCCTGCATTGGCACGGACCATGCAATAACCCACCGGCCCGGCCCTCCCACGGTTGCCGCACACGAACGTCCTGAAACCCTCGCCCGCACCAATCCCGCGCGCCGCGGGATGCGTCCCCGATAGGAGAAACCGCGCATGAGCCTCGGCTGCACCGGCCCCACCCTCGGCCGTCGAACGTTCCTGCACGTCGGCGTCGTCGGCGGACTGGGCCTGACCCTCGGCGACTATTTCCGCCTCCAGGCTGCCGCCGCCGAGGCCGCCCCGGCCGACGCCGCCAAACCGGCCCCGGCCAAGTCGATCATTCATATTTTCCTGCCTGGAGGCATGGCCCACCAGGACTCCTGGGACCCCAAGCCGCTGGCCCCGATCGAGTACCGCGGCGAGCTGGGGACGATCCCGACCAAGCTCGACGGCGCGGTCTTCAACGAGCTGCTCAAGAACACCGCCCAAATCGCGGACAAGATCACCGTCTGCCGGTCGATGACGCACGGCGAGGCCGCCCACGAGCGCGGCACGCACAACATGTTCACGGGCTACCGGCCCAGCCCGGCCATCCAGTTCCCCAGCTTCGGCAGCGTGGTTTCCCACGAATTTGGGCCGCGCAACAACCTGCCGCCGTACGTCTGCGTGCCGAGCCAGCCGAACACCTACGCCGGCCCCGGCTACCTGTCGTCGGCGTTCTCGCCGTTCAGCCTCGGCGCCGACCCGGCCGACGGCAACTTCCGGGTGCAGGACCTGACGCTGCCCGGCGGCGTGGACGACAAGCAGTTCACCGCCCGCCGCACCATGCTCGACGCCGTCAACGACCATTTCGACTCCAAGGAAAAGGCCGACGGCCTGGAGGCGATGGACACCTTCTACAAGCGGGCTTATAGCCTTATCAGCTCGCAGAAGGCCCGCGAGGCGTTCGACATCAACGCCGAGGCGCCGGCCCTGCGCGACGAGTACGGCCGCAACCAGGCCGGCCAGCGGATGCTGATGGCCCGGCGGCTGGTGACGGCCGGCGTGCGCTTCGTGTCGCTTACCTACGGCGGCTGGGACATGCACAACAACATCAAGGACGGCATGAGGGGCCAGCTGCCGGTCTTCGACAAGGCGTTCGCCACGCTGATCCGCGACCTCGACCGGAGCGGCCTGCTCGATTCGACGCTGGTGATGGTGTCGTCGGAGTTCGGGCGGACGCCGAAGGTCAACGCCAACGCCGGCCGCGACCACTGGCCGAAAGTGTTCAGCGTCGTCCTGGCGGGGGGCGGAATCAAGAAGGGCCTCATCTACGGCAAATCGGACTCGACGGCCACGGAGCCGGACGAAGACGCGCTGTCGGTGGAGGACCTGGCGATGACGGTGTACAAGCAGCTGGGCATCGACGGCACGAAGAAGCTGATGGCGCCGGGCAACCGACCCATCGACCTCGTGCGCAACGGCCAGGTCCGCAGGGAACTGCTCGCATAAACGAAATCGAATTTCACCGCAGAGAACGCAGAGAGCGCAGAGAAAGACAGAGAGAGAAAAACACACCATGAAGAACGCGTCTTGCAACAAACTCTATTGTTTTTCTCTCTGCGCTCTCTGCGTTCTCTGCGGTGAAACTTTTTGCTCTTCGCCGTCGCTCGGCGGCATCGCGCCCCGCGGCGCCCAGCGCGGGACTGACGCCGTGTTCCTTTTCAACGGCGCCCGGCTGGCCGACGCCCAGGAACTGCTCTTCTATTCGCCCGGCGTCAGCGTGACCAAGCTCGATGTCGTCAACGACGGCCAGGTCAAGGCGACGGTCAAGATCGCGCCGGACTGCCGGCTCGGCGAACACGCCGTCCGCCTCCGCACCGCCAGCGGCGTGTCGGAGCTGCGCACCTTCTACGTCGGGGCGCTGCCCTCCGTGGACGAGAAGGAGCCGAATAACGACTTCGACGCCCCGCAAAAGATTCCTCTCAACGTCACCGTCCAGGGCGTCGTCGAGAACGAGGACGTGGATTACTTCCAGGTCGAGTGCAAGAAGGGCCAACGCCTCTGCGCCGAGATCGAGGGGATGCGCCTCGGCGGCGCATTCTTCGACCCTTACATCGCCATCCTGGACGGCAAACGGTTTGAATTGGCGACGTGCGACGACGCCCCGATGCTCGGCCAGGACGCCGCCTGTTCGGTGGTCGTCCCCGCCGACGGAAAATACGTTATTCAGGTCCGCGAAAGCGCCTACGGCGGCAACGGCGGCTGCGCCTACCGGCTGCACGTCGGCACGTTCCCGCGGCCGACCGCCGTCGTGCCGGCCGGCGGCAAGCCCGGCGAGGAAGTCGAAGTGACTTTCCTCGGCGACCCGACCGGGCCGTTCAAGCAGAAGGTCAAACTGCCCGCGACGGCGGACCCGAAGTTCGGCCTGTTCGCGCAGGACGCCGGAGGGATTTCGCCGTCGCCCGTGCCGTTCCGCCTGTCGCCATTCGGCAACGTCATCGAAACCGAAGGCAACGCCACGCCGCAGACGGGGACGCCGGTCCCCGCGCTGCCGGCCGCGCTCAACGGCGTCGTCGCCAAGCCGGGCGAGGTCGATTACTACCGTTTCACCGCGAAAAAGGGCCAGACATTTGATATCCACTGTTACGCCCGCCGCCTCGGCTCGCCGCTCGACTCGGTGATGGCGGTCGGCGTGATGGGCGGCGGCGCCATCGCCTCCAACGACGACGCCGTGGGGCCGGACAGCTATTTCCGCTTCACCGCCCCGGAAAACAAGGAATACTGGCTCAGCATCAATGACCATCTCAAACAGGGCGGGCCGACCTACTTCTACCGCGTCGAATTCCAGCCGGTGGAACCGAAGGCCGTGGTGAGCATCCCGCGGGCGGTGCAGTATTCGCAGGAACGGCAGGCCGTCGCCGTGCCGCGCGGCAACCGCATGGCGACGCTGGTGAGCGTGGCCCGCTCCGACTTCGGCGGCGAACTGGTGATGGGCGCCGACGGGTTGCCGGCCGGCGTCGCGATGGCGGCGGAAAACATGGCCGCCAATATGGATACGGTCCCGGTGGTGTTCGAGGCGACGCCGGCCGCGGCCGTCGGCGGCAAACTGGCGTCGCTGAACGTCCGCTGCGTCGATCCCGCCGGGAAGGTGCAAAGCCGTTTCAGCCAGAATGCGGACCTCATTATTAGCAATCCCGGTCAGTCGGTCTACTGGAAATACGAGGCGGACCGGACGGCCGTGGTCGTCGCGGATGAAGTCCCGTTCAAGATCAACATCGTCGAGCCGAAGGCGCCGCTAGTTCAGGGCGGGTCGATGAACCTCAAGATCACGGCCGAACGCAAGCCCGGCTTCACGGGGCCGATCACCATTTTTCCGCTGTTCAACCCGCCCGGCGTCGGCTCGGCGAGTTCGGTGGTCATCCCCGAAAAGCAGAACGAAGTGCTGCTCCCGATCAACGCCGCGGGCAATGCCCAGGTGCGCAAGTGGAAGACGGCCGTGCTGGGCACGGCGACGGTCGGCAACGGCCCGGTGTGGGCGTCGTCGCAGCTGGCGACCATCGAGGTGGCGCCGCCGTTCGTGACCTTCGCGATGGAGCGGGCCGCCTCGGAACAGGGCAAGCCGACCGAGATTTACTGCAAAATCCAGGTCAATACTCCCTTTGAGGGGCCGGCCCAGGTGAAGCTGCTCGGCCTGCCGCCGAAGGTGACGACGGCGGACCTTCAGATCACGAAAAACTCGAAGGAACTGGCGTTCAAGCTGGTGGTGGACAGGGCCGCGCCGGCCGGGCAGCACAAGAACATCTTCTGTCAGGTGACGGCCATGAAGGACGGCGAGCCGGTGGTGCAAAGCGCCGGCGGCACGGAGTTGCGCATCGACGTGCCGTTGCCGCCGAAGGCGAACGCCGCCGCCGCCGAAGATCGTGGCGACCAAGCCGGCCGATACGCCGAAGCCGTCGGAGAAACGGCTGACGCGGTTGGAACAGCTGCGCAAGGAGCAGGAGGAACGCGAGAAGGCGATGCAGACGCCGGCGGCGCCGCCGAAGTAGGGCGGCGCTATGCGGCCGGGCCGTTCGACGCGGGCGCCGCGCTCGGCAAATCACGAAGTTCGGTGACATGGGCCAGGGCCACTCGGGTAACGAGGCCGGAGCCGATGTGGGGATATTTGGCGCTAGGTAGGCCCACCATCAAAGACTCTTCCGTCACGAGGACCAAGTCGGGGTGGTGAATGTCGTAGGTCTGCCCCGAGGTCGTAACGATCTGCACTGGCTTGAACGGTTGTTCGCGGAGCCGGGCTTTGACGGAGTGGGGAGTGAAGATCATTGGTCGTTCTCCTTACCATTAAGCGTATCCTACCGAAGCGCGGCCGGTGAAGCGAGAGTGCTGTACGGTTCATTTTGCGGTCAGTCGGAAGGCACTGGTTTTTGGAACAAAGGCGAGCCAAGATGCGACAGAACTTGAACTTCCATGCCGCCGCGGCCTTCGCCCTCTGGCTGGCCGCCTCCGCCGCGTTCGCCGCCGATTCGGCGCCCGCCGCCCTGGCCGACCTGCAAGTCTTCCCGCCCGACGTGAATCTGGCCACCAGCCGGAGCCGGCAACTCTTCATCGTCCAGGCCGCCTACGCCGACGGCGTCACGCGCGACGTGACCGCTGAGGCCAAGGCCAAGCTCAGCAACCCCGCGCTGGCCAAGCTCGACAAGAACCTGCTCACGCCGCTCGCCGACGGCGCCACCGAATTAAAGGTCGAGTTCGGCGGCAAATCGGTCAGCGTCCCGGTCACGGTCAAGGACGCCGCCAAGGACCGGCCGATCAGCTTCAAGCTCGACGTGATGCCGGTCTTCCTGCGCAGCGGCTGCAACCAGGGCAGCTGCCACGGGGCGGCCCGCGGCAAGGACGGCTTCCGCCTGTCGCTGTTCGGTTTCGACCCCGACGGCGACCACTTCCGCCTCACCCGCGAGATGAACGGCCGACGCATCAACCTCGCCGTCCCCAAGGAAAGCCTCCTCATCGAGAAGGCCGAGGCCAAGGTGGCCCACACCGGCGGCCAGCGCATCAAGGACGGCGACGAATATCACCAGACCTTGATCCGTTGGCTGGAAGCCGGCGCCCCGCTCGACGCCCCCGACGTCGCCAAGCCGATCGCCGTCGATCTCTACCCGAAAAACGCCGTGCTCGACGGCAAGGGCGCGACGCAGCAAATGGCCGTCCGGGCCCGATACTCCGACGGCTCGGTGCGCGACGTGACCTCGCTGGCCCTGTTCCTGAGCAACAACGACACGTCGGCCAAGATCTCGCCCGACGGCCTGGTGACGGCCGGCGAACGCGGCGAGGCCTTCGTCATGGCGCGGTTCGCCACCTTCACCGTCGGCGCCCAGGTGATCGTTCTGCCCAAGGGGCTGTCGTTCGCCTTCCCGCCCGTCCCCGAAAACAACTACATCGACACTCTGGTTAACGCCAAGCTCCGCAAGCTGCGCATTGCCCCGTCCGAACTCTGCAGCGACGAGGTCTTTCTGCGCCGGGCCTACCTCGACGTGATCGGCCTGCTGCCGACGCCGGAGGAGTACCAGCGGTTCATGACCAACCCCGCGTCGAACAAGCGCGAGCAGCTGGTCGATGAGCTGCTCGGCCGCAAGGAATTTGCCGAGTTATGGGTGTTGCAATGGGCGGAATTGCTGCAAATCCACTCGTCCAACGACGTCAGCTACAAGGCGACGCTGCTTTATTACAACTGGTTGCAGGATAAAATCTCCCGCAACGTGCCGGTCAACGAGTGGGTGCAGGAACTCTTGGCGGCCAGCGGCGGCACGTTCAAGAACCCCGCCACCAACTACTACCAGAACGAACGCGACGTGCTGAAGCTTTCCGAAAACACCGCGCAGGTGTTCCTCGGGATGCGCATCCAGTGCGCCCAGTGCCACAACCACCCGTTCGACCGCTGGACGCAGGACGACTACTACGGCTTCGCGGCGTTCTTCTCGCAGGTGGGCCGCAAGGGCACGGACGATCCGCGCGAAACCGTCGTGTTCAACGGCGGCGGCGGTGAGGTGACGCATCCGGTTCGCGGCGTGGTGATGAAGCCGAAGTTCCTCGGCGGCGCCACGCCGGACACGGCCGGCAAGGATCGTCGGGCGGTGCTGGCCGCGTGGCTGGCGTCGCCGGACAACCCGTACTTCGCCGACAACCTCGCCAACCGCGTCTGGGACCATTTCTTCGGCGTCGGCATCGTCAACCCGGTGGACGACGTGCGCGTCAGCAACCCGGCGTCGAACCCGGAGCTGCTGCACGAACTGGGTAAGCGCTTTACCGACTATAAATATGACTTCAAGAAGCTGGTGCGCGACATCTGTTTGTCGCGGACGTATCAGCTCTCCACGCAGGCCAACGACGGCAACGCCGGCGACACGCGCAACTTCTCCCACGCCGGGCTGCGGCGCATCAAGGCCGAGACGTTCCTCGACTGCATCAGCGAGGTGACGGAAACGAAGAACAAGTTCCCCGGCCTGCCGCTGGGGGCGCGGGCCGTGCAGATCGCCGACGGCAACGTCAGCAACTACTTCCTCACAACGTTCGGCCGGGCGACGCGCGAGACTGTCTGCTCGTGCGAGGTGAAACTGGATCCGACGCTGTCGCAGTCGCTGCACCTGCTCAACGGCGACACGACGACGCAGAAGGTCCAGGCCGGCAACCTGGTGGGCAAACGGCTCGCCGAGGGCAAGGCGCCGCCGCGGATCATTGAGGAACTCTACCTGCGCTGCCTGAACCGCAAGCCGACGGAGAAGGAGGCGGCCAGGCTCAACGGGCTGGTGTTGGCGGAGCCGGACAAGAAGAAGGCGCTGGACGACGTCTTCTGGGCGCTGCTGAACTCCCGCGAATTCATGTTCAATCACTAAAAGAGATTCACCACAAAGACACAAAGAGCACAAAGAGCACAAAGAAGACCATAAGCGAGGGATAGAGACATGAGCCGGCTGCAATTAACTTTTCTTCTGTCTTCTTTGTGCTCTTTGTGTCTTTGTGGTGAATCGTTTGCCGCCAAGATCACCTACGACGAGCACGTCCTGCCGCTCCTGAAGGAAAAGTGCGTCGCCTGCCACAACCCCGACAAGAAGCGCGGCGGCGTCGTCCTCAACAATTACACCAAGGTCATGGAGGGCGGCGGCGGCGGCGTCCTCGTCAAGCCCGGCGATCCCGACAATTCCCCCCTCTTTCAGGTGATGGCCCACAAGCGCGAGCCGTTCATGCCGCCGTCGTCGCCGCAACTGCCCGACGAGTCGGTCAAGCTGCTGCGCCAGTGGATCGCCGACGGCGCCCTGGAAAACTCCGGCAGCAAGGCCGTCGCGACCGGCCCCAAGATCGACGTGTCGCTGCCGGGCGTCGTCCGCGGCAAGCCGGACGGGCCGCCGCCGATGCCGACCAAGGCGCTCAACCTGGAACCGGTCGTCCGCACGGCGCGGGCCGACGCCGTGACGGCCCTGGCGTGCAGCCCGTGGGCTCCGCTCGCCGCGGTCGGCGGTCAGAAACAAATCCTGCTCTACAACACCGACACACTGGACCTTATTGGGGTGTTGCCGTACCCGGAAGGCGAGGCTTCCGTCCTCAAGTTCAGCGGCAACGGCGGCCTGTTGCTGGCCGGCGGCGGCCACGCCGGCAAGTCGGGCAAGGTCGTCCTGTGGAGCGTCAAGACCTGCGAACGCATTCTCGAAGTCGGCGACGAGAACGACAGCGTGCTGGCGGCCGACGTCAGCCCCGACCAGACGCAGGTGGCGCTCGGCAGCTCCAGCAAGGTCGTGCGCATCTATTCCACCAAGGACGGCAAGCTGTTGCATGAGATCCGTAAACACACCGATTGGATCACGTCGCTGGAATACAGCCCGGACGGCGTGCTGCTGGCGACGGGCGACCGCGTCGGCGGCCTGTTCGTGTGGGAGGCGTTCACCGGCCGCGAGTATTTCAGCCTCCGCGGCCACACGGCGGCGATCACGGAAATCAGCTGGCGGCCCGACGGCAACGTCTGCGCGTCGGCCAGCGAGGACGGCACGGTTCGCTTGTGGGAGATGGAGAACGGCGGCCAGATCAAGTCGTGGGGCGCCAACGGCGGCGGCGTGGAATCGGTGCGTTACGGCCACGACGGCCGGATGACCACGGCCGGCCGCGACAGGTTGGTCAAGGTTTGGGACGGCGGCGGCAACGCCCAGCGGACGTTCGACGCCCGGCCGGACGTGGCCCTGCGCGCCGCCTTCACCCACGACGGCGCCCGCGTGATCGCCGGCGACTGGACCGGACAGGTCACGGTCTGGAACGGGACGGACGGAAAGGCGGTCGGCGAACTGACGCCGAATCCACCGACGTTGGCCGAGCGGCTAGACGCGGCCCAGAAGGACGTTCCGGCCAAACTGGCGGCGCGCGACCGGACGGCGACGGCGGCCGCGGCTTCGCTCGCCGCATCACAAAAGGCCGCGACGGACCTGGCGGCGGCGCAAAAAGTCGCGGCCGGGGCGGCGGCCAACGTCAAGACGGCAGCCGACGCGGCCACGGCCGCCAAGGCGGCGGCGGACAAGGCCAACGCAGCCTTAGCCGCTGCCCGGCCTGATTTGCGGGCGAAAACCGTGCTGGCGCAGGCGTTGGCCGAGGCGTCGGCGAAGGTGAAAGACGCTTCGGACAAGGCGCAGGGCGACGCCGCGCTGGCGACGGCGGCGACCAAGGCGCGCGACCTCGCGGGCTATGCCGCGGCCGAGTTGATGCTGGCCCAGAAAAGTGAGACGGACCTGGCTGCGGCCGCACAAACGGCGGCGACGGCCTTCGTCGCGGCCCAGCGGGCGGCGATGAACGCGGTCAAAACGGCCGCCGACGCGCCGAAGCAGGTCGCGGCGTTGACGGCCGCGGCGAAAGCCGCCGGGGATAAGGCGGCGGCGGATAAGGTCGCGGCGGAGGCGGCGGCCAATGCCTTCACGCAGGCGGCGGCGGCGGTCGAGAAGTGGAAGACGGCGCTGGCGGCCAAGGCGACGGCGCGGGCGAGCAAGTGAAGCTCAATACGCCTGTCACGCTTCGGGGCCGTTAGGAGTGAGGGGCGGCTGCGGAGCCGTTCCCGAAGCCGTGCTTGGCCCGCCCCGTTCTCCGAATACGGCAAGATCTATAGCCCTTATCGCCTTTTGTGCCGCCTCTCGAACCGCCCCGTCAGGATCGCGCAGCAGGACCGTGAGTTCCGGGATCGCCGCACCGGCGTCTTCGCCTATTTCACCAAGTTGCCTGGCGTCGTTCCATCGAACGTCTCCGCGCGGATCTTTCAAGGCGCGCATCAAAGGACCGATTGGGGTCTGATCGCGCGCATCCCGTTCAATGTGGAACGCGGTGTGTCGCTCGGGTTGATCGCGCATCGCTCCTGTAGGGTCCAGGACGAACCGTTCGGGCAAGAGGGTAGGCCGTTCGGTAACAATCCTAACAACCTTCCGACATGCTTTTGCGGGCTTTTCCCGCCAGAGCCCCGAACGGGCTCGCTCCACCCGGCATTTCTAGAGGCTGTCGAAAGCCACAGCCAGTTCATCTCCCTCGTAAGGCGGCAGAACGCCGCCAAACAGCTTCCGTGCGGCTTCCCAGCGTTGTCGCGCATTCACATTTGGGGGCAGAAACAGCACGACCTTCTCGGGCAAGTTCATCTCGAACAGCTTGTTGACCTCCCAGGCCAGTCCGGGCGTCGTGCCCAGGATCATGACAAAGCGCTGGCACTGTTTGAGCCATTCGCGGACCTGTTGTTGCCACTTGTCTTCGAGACCCACATGCGGCCGAAACCCGGCGGCGCATCCAAGTCGCCCGGTCGACCGATCGCGATGACCGGACCAACCCGGGAGAATGCGCTGGCAAGCACCTCCTCGAAGCCGACGCCTACCTTCGGCCAACAGGGCCCGTTGCGCCGTCTCCTGGTCCGGCTGCGGCCAGATTTGCCGCAGGTCCTCTTTCCTGTAGTAGACCGTCGCCAGCGGCCGGTTCATCCGCAACGCCTCTTCCAGACGCTCACGCTCCTTCTTCTTGGGGTCCAGGTTTTCCGGATTCTTCAGGCGCAGCCAGCGCGTCCCCTGGAGCGCTTCCTTGTCCATCCGCTCGGTCGCCTCGCGGTACAACTCGCGCCGGAAGGCGCTCAGCTTCTCGTTGAACAGCTTGACGACGTGGAAGTGATCGAACACGTGGACGGCGTCGCCCAAGTTGTCTCGCACGGCCTGGATGTAGACCGGCGACGTGCCCGTCGCCACGGCCTCCGCCTTGGCCCGCGACGCCCGCAGCCGTTTCCAGAACGGCGCCAAGGCGTCGGCCCCCTTGCCCTCGCCGACGAACACCACTGCCCCGGTTTCCCGGTTCGGCGCCACCGTCAGGTAGCGGTGACCGTGACCGACGGCGATTTCGTCGATGGCGATCCGCTTGAGCTTGTTCCGCCGCGGCTTGCGATAACGCCGTTGCAGGTCGCGTTTCTGGACATCCTTGATGACGTCCCAACCGACCTGCGGATGCCGGGCCACGTCCTGAATGGTCATCATCCGGCTCAACTCCAAGGCATAACGCTCGAAGGCCCGGGTGTAGCTGCGGCGGGGGTCGGCGAAGTCCAGCGGCGCCTGGCGGACCACCTGGCAGACCGAGCATTCCACCCGGGGAATGGGCGGCACGACCGAGACCGGCTTGGCGCCGATGGGCGCGGCTCGAAAGGTCCGCTCCTGGCGTCCCCGAGGCGCAACTTGGCGCGAACCGCGGAGGGGACAGCGGTAGGTAAGCGGCCGCCGACGGATGGTGAAGACCACGCCCCCTCCCGGTATTCGGTCTTGACGTAGTCGTAGCCTCGGATGCGGAAGGCGTGGTACAGTGGGCTGGTGGAAATGCTGACGGCTCCCTTCTGAAGATGGTTTCCCTAACCTCAGATGGGAACAGCATGTCCACTCCTTTTCAACCTTGAAGTACGCTTCCCCCGGATGAACCCCATTTCCGCCCGAAGGCCTTCCATACTGATGCGTAGCGTGTCCGTGCTCGCTTCCAACTCCAGGATGGCCTTCCAGCGGGCTTCGAGGTCCTGCCACTTCGCCTCGGGAATCTCCGGCTCACAGCCCTCTTCGGGGGCAACCGCCTGGAACGGCGGCTTCAGGTTGACGTAAAGATTCAGGTGGTTGACGCCTTGCGGGGCGGCAGGCGACGAACGCCGCGCGACAGGCGCCGCTCCCGGCCATGCGGCTCCAACTCAACGGCTCGACGCAGTCGGCGCTGCAGCGGCAACTGGCCGTCGTGCAGCAGCAACTCAGCGCTGTGCAGCAACTGGGGCAGGAGTTGCAAACCTTGCGCGGGCAGGCGTCCGGAGGGCAGCAACAACCCTTGTCCCTGGCACAGGCGCAGTCCTTGCAAGAAATTCTGTCCACCGCGCAAACACAAAACGCGCTGCAGCAACAACCGACGGCCATGCAGCAACAGCTACAGACCGCCTTGCAACAGGCCGCACCCTGACGCCGCCCCCAAGCGAGATCTGGTTCGTGCGATGGGCGGCCTGCTACAGCCCGGCGCTTTCCGACGCCTCACGGGCGAAGCCGGCCCAATCGACGTCCTCGCGGCCCTTGGCCACCGTCGCCGTCAGCCGCTCGTGGATCAAGTCGGCCAGCGGCATCGGGACCAGGCTCTCGGCCGCCGCCTCCCGGATCAGCCCGTAGTCCTTGCGGATCAGCGACGGCTTGGCCCCCACCGGCTGGTATTGCTCCGACGCGACCAGCCCGCCGTAGCCGCGGTACACGAAGCAATCGAAGAGCGTCTGGGTGAAGAATTCGTAGGTCTGTTGCCGCGGCACGCCATGCTTCTGGGCGAGCGTGAAGGCTTCCGCCATCGCCTCGATCGCGGCCCCGAGCAGGAAGTTGCCGGCGAGCTTGATCACGTTGGCGGCCCCGGGGTCGTCGCCGAAATCGAAGACCCGTTGGCTCATCGCCTCCTGGATCGGCCGCACCCGCGCCCGCGCCGAGGCGTCGCCAGAGGTCACGACCCACAACTTCGCTCGCGCCGCTACTTCGGGCTTGCCGAAGACCGGCGAGGCGACGTAGCGGCCGCCTCGCTCCCGATGCAATTCCGCCAACCGGCGCGCCGTGCGCGGCGCGATCGTGCTCATCGACAGGTGAACGCCGTCGCCCAGCCGGTCCAGAAAGCCGTTCGAGCCGAGGGTCACGTCCTCGACCGCCCGGTCGTCGGACACCATCGTGACCACGACGCCGCCGGGCTGGGCCGCCTCCGCCGGGCTGCCGGCGAGCGTGGCGCCCTGCCCCAGCAGAGACTTGGCCTTATCGGCGGTGCGGTTGTAGACGCGCAGGCCGAAGCCGGCCTTGAGCAGGTTCGCGGCCATGGCCAGGCCCATGCCTCCCAGGCCGATAAAGCCGACGGTCTCTTTCATCGGAGCATTCTCCTCTCCATTGCCGGACGAGCGAGGGCCGCTCGCTTGCTGTCCGGGTTTGTGTGGAAGTTGCCCCTATCCGGGGCCTGGGTCGGCCGCCCCCAGCCACTCGGGGTGCTGGGCCGTCCCGTCGAACCCGTTGGTCGTCTTGAACGGCTCGAAGCGACCTTCGGCGGCGGCCTCGGCGGTCCTCTGGAGCAGCGCGTCGGTCTGCTCCTCCGTCAGGGGCTTGAAGGTCTTCACCGCCTCCAGGTCCTGCTTGAGGATCTCCTGGCCGTCGATGCCGGTGATGACGGTCGAGGTCGGCAAAGTCATCGCGTAGTGGAGACACTCGACGGGCGTGACCGACCTGGACATGATGGTTCTCCTTGATGGGATAGGAGCCGCCGTCGGCTGCACGCGCTCGCGGCTTAACATTCGCCATTCGGCGGAATCGCCACAAGATTCTGACCGCAAAACCGATACCATCGCTATCACCGATCAGGCTGTCGGAGGACGATGCCCCGCGCCATGCTGATGATCGGTACCGTACCGACCCCTCGAACACCTTGACGGATCAGCGCTCCGCCTGCAGGTGCGCCTCGACGAACCACAGCCACTTGTCGATGCCGCGCGACACCTCCGTGAACAGGTCGGCCGTGTCCAGGTCGCCCAGGTCGTTGGTGCCCCCGATGGCCTTCCGCGCCGCCTTGCCGAACGCCGCCAGCGCCGTTGAGAGCGCCTCGACGTGGCTGCGGCCGTCCACCGCGTTCGCCGAGTATTCGGCCAGCGCGCTTCGCTTGGCCGCCATCCGGGCCGTCCCCTCCGCCGCGCCGCCCAGCTGCACCGCTCGCTCGGCGATCAGGTCCACGTAGTCCTCCACCTCCTCGTTGATCTCGTCGAACAATTCGTGGAGGGCGATGAACTGCGGCCCCTTGACGTTCCAGTGGGCCTGCTTGGTCTGCGTCTGCAAGTCGATGCAGTCGGCCAGCCGGGCGTTGAGCAGCTCGACGGCCTTGACGCGGATCGCCTCGGACAGGTCGTTCTTCGTCTTGAACATTTCCGGTCTCCTTGGTTGAAGATCAGCGCCCGTGCGCCTGGTCGCTACGCCTTGAGGAACGCGAGCAGGTCCGCGTTCACTTCGTCCTTGAGGGTCGAGCACATGCCATGCGGCGCGCCCTTGTAGACCTTTAGTTTCGCGTTCTTTATGAGCTTCGACGAGAGCAGGGCCGCGGCGCCGATGGGCACGATCTGATCGTCGTCGCCGTGCAGGATCAGCGTCGGCACGTCGAACTGCTTGAGGTCCTCGGTGAAGTCCGTCTCGGAGAAGGCCTTGATGCAGTCGAGGACGCCCTTGTGGCCGGCCAGCATCCCTTGCAGCCAGAACGAGTCGCGCAGGCCTTGCGAAACCTTGGCGCCCAATCGGTTGGCCCCGTAGAACGGCGCGCTGAGGTCCTTGAAAAACTGCGAGCGGTCGGTGAGGACGCCGGCGCGGATCTGGTCGAACGCCTCGATCGGCAGGCCTCCGGGGTTGGCGGCCGTCTTCAGCATGAGCGGCGGCACCGCGCTGATCAGCACCGCCTTCGCCACGTGTTTCGTTCCGTGGCGGCCGATGTAGCGTGCGACCTCGCCGCCGCCGGTGGAGTGGCCGACGTGGACCGCGTCCTTCAGGTCGAGCGCCTCGACCAGGGCCGCGAGGTCGGCGGCGTAGGTATCCATTTCGTTGCCGTTCCAGGGCTGGCTCGACCGGCCGTGGCCGCGACGGTCGTGGGCGACGCAGCGATAGCCGCGGTCGGCCAGGAAGACCATCTGGTCTTCAAAGGCGTCCGCGCTGAGCGGCCAGCCGTGGCTGAAGACCACGGGCCGCCCGATGCCCCAGTCCTTGAAATAGATTTGCGCGCCTCTTTCGTCGTGATGGTGCTCATCGCTTTGGCTCCCATTCATGGCTGAAGGGCGTCGAGTCGGTCGGGCGAGGTTCGCGTCCGCCTCGGGGCAGGGTGGACTGGGAAACCGAGCCGGAAACTCCCAGATTGGATCTGAAAAAGCTCAGGGCGCGGGCGGCCGCCTGGTGGGCCGCTGCCGCGTCGTAGTGCGTCCCGCCGTGCCGCGCGAATGCGTGCGAACAGCCGGGGTAGGTATGAATCTCGACGTTCGGTTTGTCCTTCAGGGCCGCGATAATCGCCCGCCGCGCTTCCTTGATAATGAATTCGTCTTCTTCGCCCAGGTGCATAAGGCCGCGGTTGCGGCGGCCGGGACGCTATTTATCCTATGGAGATGTTGCCGCACGGGCCAAGGCGGCCAGACCGCTGCCCGAAGCCTCGATAGCGCTCGGTCTGAGTCGAGGACTGGAACTTCGCGCGGTGGAGCATATACCCTACTGGACGATCCGGTTCGAGGAGGAAGAGGCGCTGACGGGCAACGCGACGCTCACGCTGGGCTTCGTCTCGGCCCATCGGCCGCACGGGTGAAGTTCCTGGAAATGTGGGTGACCAAGAACACGGAGTTGGTGGACAAGTACCAGGCGGACATGCTCTGGTTCGACCTGAACGGGGGCGACCGCGGCTGGGAGCCGCTCAAGCTGAGGGTCGCGGCGTACTATCACAACTGGCGTCGGCCTGGAAAAAGCAGGCTACGATCAGCGCCAAGGGAAAGTCCTTTTTCGGCGGCATGGTCATTGATTTCGAGCGGCAAGGGCGCGCGCCCAAGGAATAGACCGATTATTCGTGGCAGCCGGACGACCCGATCACGGACAAGTTCGGCTACGTGAAGAGTCAGCCGGTCAAGCCGGCGGCGGGGTTGATCCGGTTGATCGTCACGAACGTGAGCCGCAACGGGAATTACCTCCTAAACATCTCGCCGATGGCCGACGGCACGATCCCCGAGGAGCGGCAACAAGTGTTGCTGGCGATCGGGAAGTGGATGGACGTCAACGGCGAGGCCATCTGCGGCACGCGGCCGTGGAAGATCTCCGAGCAAAGCTGCGTCCACTTCACGACCAAGGGCGATTGTCTTTACGCCATCAGTCTGGTCTGGCCGGCGGATGAGCTGGTCATCCCGGCGCCCGGTCAGGGAAAGGCAACGGACGGGAAGATTGAGAAAGTGGAGATGCTGGGCCATGACGGGGCCCTGCATTTCACCCGGGACGCGGCGGGTTTGCACGTGACATTCCCCGACAAGAAACCGTGCGATGTGGCGTGTTCTCTAAAGATCACGGGTCTGAAGCCGCCGCCCGCCGCGCAGGCCGGGGGCCAACCAAACTGACAGCTCCCAGCGAGTCGGCGGCGGCGCCGGCCCGCCGCAAGGGCCGGAGAAACAGGGAGCGCTACCATGGGAATCGGAGACGGAGAGACGTCACGCCATCATCCGCGGGTCGTTCTGGTGTTCGCCGCGGCCTGTCTCTGCGGGGCGGGCCTGGCCAGCGCTCCGGCGGCGGTCGGCGCGGGACCGCCGCCGGACGCGGCCCGGACGAGTTTCCGGTTCATGTTCGGGCCGGGAAAGCCCGCGCCGGGATACGTGCAGGTGTCGGCCGCGACGGCGTACACCAAGGAACTCGGCTACGGCTTCGACCTCGGCTCCAGGGTCGAGGCGGTTGACCGCGGCGGCGACGACGCCCTGCGCGCCGGCTTCTGTACCAGCGACAAGCCCTTCTTTTTCTCCGTGGCTCTGCCGGAGGGCAATTACAACGTCACCGTCACACTGGGCGATCGCAATGGCGGCTCGACCACCACGGTCAAGGCCGAATTGCGCCGGCTCCTCCTGGAGAAAGTGCATACGGAGGCCGGGAAGTTCGAGACGCGGACGTTCACGGTCAACGTCCGCACTCCCAAAATCGCCACCGGCGGGGAGGTCCGCCTGAAGGACCGCGAGAAGTCGGCGGAGTCCCTGGCCTGGGACGAGAAGCTGACGCTGGAATTCAACAACACGCGCCCCTGCCTTTGCGCCCTGGAAATCACGCGGGTCGAGGGCGCCGTCACGGTCTACATCCTGGGCGATTCCACCGTGTGCGACCAGCCGCGCGAACCCTGGAACAGCTGGGGGCAAATGCTGCCGCGCTTCTTCAAGGCGGGCGTGGCCATCGCCAACCACGCGGAATCCGGCGAGTCCCTGAGGAGTTCCGTCGGCGCCAAACGCCTGGACAAGGTCCTGAGCGTCATGAAAAAGGGCGATTACCTGTTCATCCAGTTCGGCCACAACGACATGAAGGAACGCGGCGAAGGCGTTGGAGCGTTCACCACCTACAAAGCCGATCTCATTCATTTGGTCCAGGAGACGCGCAAGCGCGGCGGCGTCCCCGTGCTGGTGACGCCGATGCACCGAAACAGCCTCAACGCCTCCGGCAAGGTCGTGAACACCCTGGGGGACTACCCGGAGGCGGTGCGACAGGCGGCCAGGGAAGAGAACGTGGCGCTCATCGACCTGAACGCGATGAGCAAGTCGCTGTACGAGGCCCTGGGGACGCGAAACGTCGGCAAGGCGTTCCAGGATAAAACCCATCACAATAGTTACGGCAGCTATGAACTGGCCAAATGCGTGGTTGAGGGCGTCAAACAGAATAGGCTGGAACTCGCCTCCCTCCTGGCCGAAGACGCGAAGTCATTCGACCCGGGCAAACCCGATCCCTTCGAGAGCTTCGACGTCCCGGCAAGTCCGCAGCGCACCACGCGGAAGCCCGACGGGAATTGAACGGGGCGGGCCGGCAAGGCCCAGTGGTTCGCCCACGGAGAATAGCCAATGCGACGGCAATCGGTCGTCTGCGTCCTCGTGATCGTGGCCGCCTGCTGGCTTGCGGCAGGCGGCGCCAGCGGGCAGGAGAAATTCACGCCGCCGCCCTCGACGCGGCGGGAGTACAACTTCGACGCCGATTGGAGATTCTTCAAAGAAAGCCAGGACAGGGCCGACGGCGCCGAGGCGATGGATTTCGACGATTCCAAGTGGGAGACGGTCAGCACGCCCCACACGTTCAACGACGTGGACAGCTTTCGCACGCTCATCTCGCACGGCCGCGGCGATCGCGGCGCGTGGCAGGGCACGGCGTGGTATCGCAAGCATTTCAAGCTCCCGGGCGCGGCCTCGAAGGTGTTCCTGGAGTTCGAGGGCATGCGCCAGGCCGGGGAAATCTTCCTCAACGGCAAGTCGGTGGGGCTGTCGGAAAACGGCGTCACCGCCTATGGCGTGGACCTCACCGACCAGATCAAGCTTGGCGGCGAGGACAACGTCCTGGCCGTCCACGTCGATAACCGCGGGGACTACGCCGAACGCGCCACCGGCGTCCGCTTCGAGTGGAACGTCAACGACTTCAATCCCAATTACGGCGGCATCAACCGGCACGTCCGGCTGCACGTCACCGGCCCCATCTACCAGACGTTCCCGTTGTACGACGGCCTGAAGACCACTGGCGTGTACGTCTATCCGACGAACATCTCCGTACGCGGCCGCACCGCGGACGTGACCGTGGAATCCCAGGTGCATAACGCCGCCCCCGCCGGGGCCAGCGTTGCCCTTTCGGCAGTGGTCGTGGATCAGGGAGGCGTCGTCCGCGCCAGGTTTCAGGCGGACGCGGTTGACGTGGTCGCCGGGGCGACGATGGTCCTCAAGGCAACCGGGCCGCTTCGAGCGGCCCGTTTTTGGAGCGTGGACGATCCGTACCTCTACGACGTGTACACGCTGCTGACCGTCGGCGGCAAGGTGGTCGACGTCAACAAGGTTACGACGGGGTTCCGCAAGACCGAGTTCAAGGGCGGCGTGGGCAAGGGCGGCGTCTACCTCAACGACGAGTTCGTATACCTCAAGGGCTTCGCGCAGCGGGCCAGCAATGGGTGGGCCGGCCTCGGACAGGCGTACCCAGATTGGATGCATGACCTGACCGCGAAGATGATCCGCGCCGACCACGCCAACTACGTCCGCTGGATGCACGTGACTCCGCAGAAAGTGGACGTCGAGTCCTGCGACCGCTTCGGCATCGTGGAGGTCGCCCCCGCCGGAGATAAGGAGAGGGCCGTGGAGGGGCGGCAATGGGAGCAGCGTCTGGAGGTGATGAGGGCGTCGATGGTGTACCTGCGGAACAGCCCGAGCATCCTGTTCTGGGAAGCGGGCAACAACGGGATTCCGGCGGCGCAACTGAAGCGGATGGTCGAGTTGAAAAAGAAGTGGGACCCCAACGGCGGGCGGGCGATGGGCTGCCGAACGCTGAACGACCCCGCCGCGACGCCGATCGCGGAATACTTCGGCGTGATGATCGGACAGGACGCCCGGACGGACGCGTTGAAGACGCCGACGCAGATGTTCCGGGCCTACAGCGCCGAACGGCGCGACCGCGCACCGTTGATCGAGACCGAGGACTTTCGGGACGAGGGCGCTCGTCGCTATTGGGACGACTATTCGCCGCCTTACTTCGGGTTCAAGAAGGGGCCGAAAGACGCCTACGGCTGGAACTCGGAGACGTTCGCCCTGGCGGCGGCCGGCCGTTACTGGGCGTACTGGTCCAACCGAATCTCGAATCCCGACCCGGACCACGCGAAGTGGTCGGGGTATGCTTCGATCTACTTCTCGGACTCGAACGCGGACGGCCGGCAGCAGTCCAGCGAGGTGGCGCGGGTGAGCGGCAAGGTGGACGCGGTTCGCCTGCCGAAGCCGATCTATTTCGCCTACCGAGTAATGCAGAACCCGCGGCCGGACGTCGCCATCCTCGGCCACTGGACCTACCCGGAAGGGACGCGCAAGATAGTGTACGTGATCGACAACACGCAGTCGGTCGAGCTGCGCTTGAACGGTCACTTGCTGCACAAGGTCTCGACGCCCAGGGACGGATATGTTTTCGCCTTTCCCGACGTCAAGTGGGAGCCAGGCACGCTCACGGCCGTCGGACTCAACGCCGGCAAAGAGGTTTGCCGACACGAATTGGCGACCGTCGGGCCGGCCAGGCGCATCAAGCTCACCCCCAGGGTCGGGCCGGCGGGGTTCCTGGCGGACGGCGCGGACGTGGCCCTCATCGACGTGGAGGTCGTGGACGAGCAAGGGCGCCGATGCCCCACGGACGACGCGCGCGTCGATTTCACGGTCGCGGGGCCGGCGGTCTGGCGCGGGGGCTATAACAGCGGCAAAACCGCCTCGACCAATAACCTCTATCTGAACACGGAGTGCGGCGTCAACCGCGTCGCGATCCGGTCCACTTTAAAGTCCGGGACGATCACTGTCACGGCGACGCGGGACGGGCTGGAGAAGGGAACGGTGCAGATCGAGGCCAGGCCGGTAGCATTGAAAGACGGTCTGGCGGAAACGCAACCGAACCGTTTGCCATCGCCGTCGCGCTGATCGTAAGCCTCTCTCCCCCTTCCCGGTATTCCGGGGAGGGGGGTGAGGGCTTCTGGCTTGGGCGCTCGCTCGATAGCGCTGCCGCAGCGCCCCGGGAAGCTCGGTTCGCGTGTGACTGCCGATCGAGTGGTGGGCGCACGCTTCCGGAGGTTGGTAACATCCCGTTGAGGCAACGAATTGCCTTCGGCAGCAGAATCGATGAGGCAATGCGCCAGCAGTGCTACCCGCTACGCGACCGCCGCCCGGCGCCGCGTGAAACCATAGCCGAACAGGCACAGGACACCGGCGCCGATCAGGCAGAGGGTCGAAGGAACGGGCGCCGCTTGCGCGATTTGATCCTGGTAACTTGAACTCGTCAGCGCCACCAAATTGCCGTCGAGCGTCAGGTTTTGGCCGCTCTCCAGCTGCTTTATCCAGTTGGTCGCCGTGGTAATTGGGGCGGTGTCGCCATCCAGGGGAGAAGCCTGGAAATTGCCTGAAGAAAAAGACACGGCGCCGTCAAGCGTCCCCGGCAGGGACGCGTCGCCCCAGTCGTACTCGATCTTCCAGATGGCGAGCTGGAAGGCCGCGGCGTTGTCGCCGTTGTTGCCGATCAAACTGTAAAACGTCCCCCACAAATACTCGATCTCGGTGGCCTTGGTGGTCCCCATCCCGCTGCCCGTCCCGTTCGACTGCGTTTGGCTGGTTCCCGGATTCGGCGCGTTTTGCAGCGCGGACAACGTGTAGGTATAGGCGCCTCCGGGGGAGATGTCCTGAGTCAGCTCAATGCAGAACGTCGTGAAATCCGTGGGCAGCAAGGAGTTCCTCTGCGTTCCGGTCTGCGTCCAATTGACCACCCCCGGAGTATAGTTGATGGAGGGGGATGTCCCGCCTCCCAAATTGATTTCGACGGGTGCAGAAGGATTGAGCGTGTTGTTCGTGTTGAGCGTTGCCGTCACCGTGTTGAAATCCGCTCGAGCCGGCGCCAAGGCCGCCAGGACGACAAGAAGGGCCGTCACAGGCCAACCGCTCTGACTCGTTCGCATGGGATTGGTTCCTATTGTCAGCACGTTACCACGCTCCGCCAGGGACATTTCATCGGAAATCGGCCGAGGACCCTGGCCCGGACGCCGCAACGCGAATCTCACGCCAAAACATCGGACCTCCATAAAGTCGCCGCAACTTCCTTGCACCCAGAGCCTCATCTCACAAGGGCGCTTCCCCAACCGTCCGGCCGACGACCCGCCGGTTAGCGCCGTTAACGGGTCGAGTAAACGGATGGCAACGGCGCTCTTGCCCCACCGCCCCGTCGCGAGGCCGGCCGTCAACTTCCCTTCCGTCCGGCGGCCCATTTCTGGTAATCCGCCTGTTCCAACGGGTGGAGGTTCGCCTCCTTAAGGCCCAGCTCCTCCGCCTTGCGGTACGACTTCTCCGCCTCGCTTGGGTTGCCGGCGGCTTTCTGGGCCTCCGCGAGGTGGTAATAATAAACCGCTGCTGGGGCCTGGGCTGCGGCGTCGGAGAACGACTGGACGGCCTCGGCCGCCCGCCCCGACTTCAGAAGGACCATGCCGCGCGTGTCCAGGACCGAGGGGCTAGGCCCAGTAATCTCGATCCGCCGATCCACCAGGTCCAGGGCCTCCGCCCCCTTGCCCGGCTGGAACGCCAGCATCCAGGCCAGGTTGTTCAGGGCCAGCGCGTTGCGCGGGTTGGCCCCCAGGATCCGCCGGTAAATCGTCTCCGCCTCGCCGTCCTTGCCTTCCGCGTCCCGCAAATCCGCCAGAGCCACCAGCAGGTTTCCGGCCGTCGGGTTGCCGGCGATCGCTCCCCGCAGCAGGGCCTCCACGCGCTGATAGTCTTTATCCGTCGCGCCGCCGACGCGAAGCGCCGCCACCGTCGTCAGGGCCGCGGTCTCCGGCTTGCACTTCGGCCAGACCGCCTCGATGACGTCGAGCGCTTCCGGCAACCGCTTCTGGCGCGCCAGAAAGGCCGCCAGAACCAGGTTCTTCTCCGGATGCTCCGCCTCGACCGCCTTCACGTATTCCCGAAACTTCTTCTCGGCCTCGGCCGGGCGGCCCAGCTCTTCCAGCAGCGAGGCGGCCTCGCCGAGCACGGCCGCGGTCTTCTTTTCCTGGAACATCTTGTCCGCGTAGTCTTCCACCAGCCGGCCGGCCGCCTCCCCCTTGCCCCGCGCGTACAGCACCCGCGCCTTGAGTCCGAGCGTCCGGGCGGCGTCTGGCTCCAGCGACTCCAGCCGCTCCAGCCAGACGGCCGCCTCGTTGGAGTCCTTGCGGCGCAGCAGGGCCTGGACGTAATAGGCCAGGTGCGACGGGTTGACGCTCCCCTTGGCCCCGACCAGGGCCAAGAAGTGCTCGTTGGCGTGGTCCCAGTCGCGATCCGCCTCGTAGAGCCGCGCCAGCAAGAACTCCTCGTCCGGCGTCGGCCGCAGGAGGCTGAACGAATCCTCCAGCGTGCGGATCGACTCCCGGCGGCCGCCCGGCCGCGAGGCCAGCACGATCGCCCGGGCGCGCTCGTCCTCCGGCGTTTTCCGCAGCCGCAGGTTCTCGTCGAGGAGGTCCAGCGCCCTCTTCGACTGCGCGTAGTCGCCTCCGGCGGCCAGCGCCAGGGCCAACGTCCGCCGCGCCCAGAGGACCGGCTCGGAGTCGGCCTGTCGCCCGGGGGCGTCGCTGATTTGTTGCAGAAGCGGCGTCGCCTTGCGCACGTCCCCGCCGCGCAGGTAAAAGGCCGCCGCCGCCCGCAACCCACTCACCTCCGGCCGGGTCTTGAGGAGCGCGAGGTACTGCTCCTCCGCCTTGTCGCGCTGGCCCAGCGCCTCATAACCGACGGCCAGCACCCCGGCGGCGTTGTCCGCCGGCAGGGCCGCGCCGGCCTTCTCCAGTTCGGCCCGCGCCTTGTCCTTTTCCCCCTCGCCGGCGAGCAGAAGCACCAGCGCCGCCCGGGCCTCGGGCGCCGCGGGGTTCAGCCCGACCGCGCGGCGGAAGGCCGCCTCCGCCTTGGCGTGGTCGCCCGTCGCCTGGTACATCTGGCCCAGCCAAAGCGGATCGTTGTAATCCTTGGATCCGGCGGCCGCCTTTTCGGCCCGCGCCAGCAGTTCCCGGACGTGCTCCTTCGGGTCGCGGTTGAGCAGCGACACCTCGGCGTCGAGACGACCCAGGTCGCCGTCGGCCGGCGCGTCGCCGACCTTTTCCAACACCTGCTTGGCCTCGTCATAGCGCCGGCGCGAGGCCAGCAGACGCGCCGCCTCGCGCAGCACCTCGGGCCGCCGGTCGCCGAGGTCGATCGCCTGGCGGTACTCGGCCGCGGCGGCGTCCGCGTCGCCGTCCAACTCTTCCAACTCGCCCTCCAACAGCGGCGGACGCGACCAGGTCGGACGGCGCTTGCCGACCTCGGCCAGGACGCCCGGGCGTCCTTCAGACCGGCCTTGTCGCCGTTGCGGGCCAGGAACAGCAGCAGCGAGGCCTCGCAGTAACGCCACGCCACGCCGTCCGCCCCTTCGATGGCGCGCACGTCGTCCACAATCGCCTGGAGCGTCGCCGCCTGTTTGTCCCGTTCGTCCTTGCTCCTGGTCGCCGCGGGCGGCCCGAAGGATCGGACGGACAGGTCGAACAATCGCACCCGAACCGCCAGGTCGTCCTTCGACAGGTCCCGCGCCTGCCCCAGCAACGCCACGGCCTTGTCGAGGTCGCCGGCCCGGACGTAAGCCTCCGCCAGGCCGGCGAACAGGCGCGTCCGGCCGGCCGCGTCGAAGGCGTCGGCCTTGTCTTCCAGGGGCTTGAGCCGCCTTGATCGCCTCTTCCTTCGGACGGACGGCGAACCGGGCCGCGCGGGCCAGCCGCAGGTCCACGCTATCGCCGGCCTCGGCCTCCGCCTTGTCGAGCGCCTCGCGCCGTCAGCGGCGGTTTCTGCTTTTGACGCTCTTCAAAATCGGCCAGGTCGGCCTGGACGATCCGGTAGTGGACCTCCTTCGGGTCGGCGGCGACGTCGGCGTCCAGCTTTTTCCAGGCCTCGTCGAGTCGCCCTTCCGCGCCCAGCAGGTTGGCCTCCGCCAACCGGAACCCGGCCGACTTGCGCTCGTCGTCGGAGGCGCCCTTGACGAGGGCGTCGGCCTCCGTCCAGTTCCGCGAGGCCGGCGGCGTCCGCAGGTTGTGGAGGATCAGCAAACGGATCGCCTGAAGCCGGGCCTCGGGGGCGCGGCCGGCCAGCGCCCGGTACTCGGCCAGCGCCTCGTCGGCCTTGCCGTCCGCCAGCAGGGCCGACGCCCGGCCCAGCCGGGCCGGCAGCCACGACGGATCTTGCTCGACGGCCCGGCGGAAGGCGGCCAACTCCTGGTCGGGGTTGCCCAGCCGTTCATAGCAGAGGCCGAGGAAGCGGTCGGTTTCACGGGCCAACTCGGGCGACCGCGCCAGCTCCTTGCGCCGGTCCTCCAGTAACGCGGCGGCCGGGCCGAACTTGCCGGCCACGAAATCGAGGCGGGCTTCGAGGAAGTCGGCCGCCGGGCT
Source organism: uncultured Planctomycetaceae bacterium (assembly GCA_963813925.1). Lineage (GTDB taxonomy): Bacteria > Planctomycetota > Planctomycetia > Gemmatales > Gemmataceae > UBA4732. Next base: position 272,038 of record CAWFBG010000009.1, on the reverse strand, counting down.
GGGGCCGCCGCCGTTGATCTTGCCGATCAATTCCCGCGCCTCTTCCGGCTTGCCGGCGTCGATGAGCAGGTTGGCGACGCTCCATAGGGCGTCGGCGTCGGGGGCCGCGCCGAGCGCCTCGCGGGCCGCGTCCAGCTGAGCGACCGCCTCGGTCGGACGTCCCTCGCGCAGGCCCAGGGCGGCCAGGCCCACGCGCAAGCGCACTTCCTTCGGGTGCGCCGCCAGGCCCAGTTCCAGGTCCGTCCGCGCCCCCTTGAGGTCGCCCTTCTCCATTTTCGCGTCCGCGGATGCGAGGAGCACTTCCGCGTCCTCCGGCGCCAGCTTCCGGGCGGCTTCCACGTCCCGGACGGCGTCGGCGAACAGGCCGACCTCGCGCAGGTAGCGGCCGCGGGCCAGGCGGGCCTCGGCCGATTGCGGGCCGGCCGCCGCCACCATGGCGTCCATGACTTCTTTCGGGTCGCTGTAGCGCTTCACGCCTTTCTTGCCGTCCTTGGCGACCAGGTTGTCGCCGCGCCGGCGGAGCAGCGACGCCAGTCGGACGTAGGTGTCCACACGCCGGGGGCCGTCCTGGATCGAATCCTCGTAGTACACCTTGGCGTCGGCGAAATGGCCGTCGGCCTCCTCGCACCGGCCCATCTGGTATTCCAGCTCCGGGTCGGCTGGCGAAGCCTCCAGGAGCGTTTTCAGATGTTCACGGGCGTCGAGGGTGCGGCCGATGCTCACGGCCAGATCGACCAGTTTGCGGCGCACGTCGTCGCGGGCGGGGTCGAGCCGGACGGCCTTTTCGAGGACGAAGAAGGCGCGTTGCTTCTGCAAGGGCGACTTCGCCAGCTCATTGAGCAGAAGGCCGTAGTGGGCCAGGGCTTCGGGGTCGTCCGGGTGGAAGCCGAGGTAGCGGCCATAGTAATCGGCGGCCTTGCCCAACGCCTCGGCCGCCTTGACGGAGTCGCCGGCCGTTTTTGCCTCATCCGCTTGCTTCTGGGCCTGCTCGGCCTGGTCCTTGAGGACGCTGGCGTTGCGCTTTAGCTGGAAGGCGTGGAGGAAATGGACGCCGACGCCGAAGACCACAACGGCGACCAGGACGACGGCCAACCGGCCGAGACGAAGGGTTCTGCGCATGATGGAGACCGGGTAAAAGAGACGGGCTTGGGGCGCGGGGGATAAAGACTTTGCCGAGATCTTAAGCTGTTTGGCTGCGGCCAGCACCGGCATGCCGCGAAGCGAGGAGTGAGGAGGAAAACGGGACGGGTCTTCGTAAGACCCGTCCCGCAGCTGACACATCTTGTTGTTAGGCGGCGGCCGAAAGCTTCCGCTTCCTGCGCAGCCCTACCAACGAGCAAAGCCCGAGAAGGGGCAGGCCGCCCAGCAGCAGCACCGTCCCGCTGGCGCGGGGGCCGTGACATTCACGTCATCGTCGAAACTCGCGCTTTGGTTTGCCCCCAACTGGATGGTGACCACAGTGAACAAGGCAAACGGGTCGTTTGCCGCGAACGCGGTGCTGAATGAAGAGCCCGAAAAAGCACCGGAGGTGAACGGACCAACGACCCCGGATGAGATGTTTGTACCGGAGGGAAGTGTCGAGCCGGTGAACTGCGCCGACGCGACGCCCGTCAACGGCGACGCGTTCGATTGATTCACCCAGCTTTGGGCGCTAATCGAAGGCGATCCGCTCGTGGGGAGTGTTCCACCGAAAGCGGTGCTCAGGGTCTCCAAGGGGCTGGAACCGGTCGGAGAAGAGAAACCGGTGTCGGCAAGGGCGATCGTCAGCGTGCCCCCTGTGCTCCCGGCGGTTATCGTGAGGTCGTTCAGGTCCATTTCGGCGTCGTTCGGCAAGCCAATTACGGGCTTGGAGGCGCCGGCCGTCAGGTTGACTGAGAAACCACCAACCGAACCGCTGAACGTGATCAGTCCTGTGGTGGGGTTGCCATCTCCCGTCCCATTGTCCACTATGGTAGTGGTTGTCGTCCCATCGCTGAGCTGTAACTCAAAGTCGGCCCTGGCCCCGCCGGCCGTGCAGAGTATAGCGATGGCGGCGACGATCACCGTCAGGACGCCTTTCTTGGTTGAGAATCGCATATCAGAAGCCTCGCTTTCCTTTTTCATGGTTTTCGCCGACGCTTGCGGCCGCTTCAGAGTCACTACCGGAATGAACACCAACCACGGGAAAAGCCCTGAAAACCGGCCTTTCGATTCATTCCGACAGCGCCCCTGCCGCAGCCACGACCGATGAACCGTTTTACGCGGTCACCGGATTCCGCCGACGCCGCCAGCCGAAGACCAGGAGGCCGAGTAGCGGCAGTCCGCTGAGGGTCAGGACGGCCGAGGAAGGAGCGGGCGCGGAATTCACCGAATTCGAATTGACGAGCGATGTGCCGCTGCCAGTGAATTCGTCCCCCCCGTCCAGCGTAACAGTGAACGACTCGGTCAGTGAATACGCGCTGTTCGCACTGAACGGTGAAGAATAGACGGTGGAACCGCCACTGGTGTCGGTTTGGGAACCTGCGGTGACGGTGGTTCCGTAGTTCGCGTTGTTGGGATCGACATACGCCTGGAAAGTGGCGCTCTCGTTGGACTCCGGATTTGTGAAGGAGCCTGTTAACGGATCGCCAGCCGCCAGTACGAGGCTCCCCCCTTCCGGGTTGGTGAAGCCTGTTTCGGTCAACACAACCGTGTATGTGTGTTGATTAACGTCGCCGTTGACGATGTCGACGGTGTCACCGAGGGTGATGGATGCGTTTGGCAGGCTGCTGCTCCCGGTCAGGGAGACGGTCGATAGGTTGAAGTCAGCAAAGGATGTTGTTTCGGAAAGTGATGCCGTTGTGGACGCATCGCTGCCACTTGCGGTGACATTCAAAAAGTTGGGGTTGTTGGTGCTGACATTACCACTTGAGTCCATGGAAGCGATTTGGGTGCCGTCGAGAAAGATCTCCGCTTCAAAGTTGGCGCGCACTGTTGCGGTCGATGCAAGGAGCAGACCGGCGGACAAGACCGCCAAGGCCAGCGCCTTGTGGTATGAGAGTCGCATTTCTGAAGCCTCGCTTTTCTTGATTCAGGGATGTCGCGGGCGCACCGTCGAAACGGTTCGAGCAGGCTCACCGCAACAGGAAACGGAATCAGGAAGACGCCTTTGGACGATCTGATCATGCCCAAAGGCAGCGAGGCGGCCGGAAGAGGCGGGAGGGAAAAGGAGGCGGTCGGCGCAGCACCGTTTCGAGGAACAGGCTGCCGACGAGGACCGATGTATCAGTTTGGGGCCGCGCCACAACGCCCGGAAGCGGGTTGGAACTGCCGGTCCCGGAGGCGCCGGCAGGGGCCTGGGCGCCCGCCCCGGTCGAGAAAGCGCCGGCGTTCGGCCCGGTGGCCGGAAAGACGTAGAGACACTTTTGGAGGTCTCTTGCGTCCTCGGGCGGATCGATTTCGGGGTTCGACTCGCCGGACGCCGCCGCCGAACCCATGTCGTCGCAGTCGGCCGGAGCGGCGCTGTCCGAGAAGAGGGTCGCCGGGGTGCGGCTGACGAGGGAGAGCGGCGTGACGTATCCCGCCCGCGCGACGCCGCCCACGCCCAACAAGGGGGCGACGACCAGCATGGTCAGCGGCGTCAGGAATCGGAAGGGCATTCGCACGGAGGCCACACTCGTTGGAGCCAATCGCATCGGAGCATCATTCCGTATCAGTGTACGCCTGAAAAACAAGAACGCAAGCGGATTTTTCAATTCTTTCCAAAAAAACCGCCCGAAGCCCCCCTGCCTACCGCCAAAGTCTCTTCCCGGTCGGCCCGCACCGCGAAACGCGGCAACTGCTCCGCCCGTGGGCGCAGCTCTTCGACGACGTCCATGGCCCGCGCGAACAGGCGCGCCTCGCTCATCAGGTTGTCGAGCCGGCCGCGGCTGGCCGTGATGCCGTGGTAGGTCCGAAAACCGCTCAGCCGTCCGAGCGGCAGCTGCTTCTGCGCCGCGTCGAATTCCCACGGGTGGAAGTAGAGCATCGCGTTCGGCGAACCAATGACGCCTACTTGTGCGATCGCTTGTTTCATCAGGAACAGCGGGAAGAGGCGGAAGGTGCCGCCGCCGCCCATCGGCAGGACCAGGCCCATCATCCGCAGCGTCGCCGGCGGCAGTTCCAGCATGTCGAGCTCCCGGCCCCGCGCCGGAAGGGCGTCCGCGGCGCCCCCGGCACGCCGTAGCGGTCGTGGCGCACCGGGTAGATCGAGGAGTCGTAAAGGAAGCCTTCCTCGGCCAGCACGTCGAGCGCCAGGCCGTCTGCCGCGTGATGCTGAACGTCGGCGCCCGGTAGCCGACCACCGCCGCGCCGGTCAGGTCTTCCAGGGCGTGCTTGCTGCGACGCAGGTCCTCGCGGAACGTCTCCGGCGTGAAGTGATGCACGCGGCGGTGGTCCCAGCTGTGGCTGGCCACCTCGTGGCCCGCGCCGTGGATGTCGCGGATCAATTGTGGGTTGTGCTCCGCGATCTTTCCGACGATGAAGAACGTGGCCCGCACGCCGTCGCGCGCCAGCCGCTCCAGGACCCACCGGGTCGAGACGTCCAGGCGCTCGCGGCAGTGGGCCTGGAAGTCCGGGGAGATGGTTAGCCCGGCGGCCGCCTCGATGCGGTAGTGCTCCTCCACGTCGAAGCTGAGGACGACCCGCGGGTTGGCGGCCGCGGTGTGCGGGCCGGGCAAACGGGCGTGCGGCGCATGGGCGTCGTTTCGGGGAGGGGATCTCACGGCAAGGGTCTCCTGACGGCCTCGGTGAGGTTGGGCTTTCCGAAGCGGGGCGTTTCCGTTGCGGCGACTCGCGGGGCGAGTCGCCCACCATCACGGAATGCCGCGAACGATGGCGGGGCCGATCCAGCGCGTCAGGCTGACCGGCAGCTGTTGCCAGATGCGGATCAGCCGCCGGTAGCGCGGGTTCTCCGGGCGCGGGTCGTCTCCGCCGGCGGCGTCTCCGCCGGGACGGTAATACTGCCACACCGCCGGCGCCGGCGTCGCGCCCCATTGCTTCTTGAAGCGGTAGGTGTTGCCGTCGATGGTGGAGCGGCCGAAGTCGAACACGGCCTGGCCGCGTTCGACGGCCCGCTCCAGCAGCTTCCAGTAAAGCAGCATGTTGGCGCAGGTGCCATTGTATTGACGCAGCGACGAGGCGCTGGGGACCTCCGCGACCCCGCGGCCGTGCAGCAGCAGGGCGGCGGCGACGGGAATGCGCTCGGCCCGGACGACGAACAACTCGGCGTCTCCGGGGAACTGGCGCAAGGCGGAGGCGAACAGGCCGGCGCCGTAGACCGGCGTGCCGAGGTCGCGCATGTTGCGGCTGAAGACGGAGTAAAACTCGGGCAACAGTTCTTCTCCGCCGCGGACCGTGGTTAGGCCGCTCTTCTCCGCCTTCCGCACCTGATTGCGCACCTTGCCGGACAGCCCTTCCCATAGCGGCCCAGGGAACTCGGGCAGCGCCAGCCGCATGTGGCACTTGCTGGCCAGGGCGCCGGTCAGCGCGGCGTGCTCGACCTTCTCCTCGTGGCGGAGTTCGAGGTAGCGCACCCGTAGTTCGTCCGCCAGCCGCACCGCCCGGTCGATCAGACGGCCGCGCGCCTCGTCGTCGTCCGCCCGGACGCCGTTGCTGTTGAGGTAGGGCAGGCTGATGAGGAAGCGGCCGAACAGCAGGCTGCGGACGTAGGCCAGGGGCAGGAAACCGCAGGTCCGCTCGCCTTCCACGGCCTCCAGGGCGTAGACGTCGTGTTGGAAGGCGCGCCGAAGGACGCCGAGCCAGGCGGGGTCGCGGCTGAGCGGCGCCGGGGCGCCGGCCAGGGCGAAGGCGCGGAGCCGGGGCAGCTGGGCGGCCAGTTGCGGGCCGGTGTGGACGCGCACGGCCACTTCGCGTGGGACGGAAGGCGATTCTAGAGCGGGCATGGGTGCAATCTCAGGGAGTGGGGGGACGATCGATGGGGCCGCGGACGGCTGGCGTGGGCCGGGACGCCGCCCTGGCCCGCTCGGCGCCGCAAGCACAGGCAGGCGGGGATGAGCAGCCGGTCCCGGCCCACCAGCGTTCTATACAGCGATTTCCTCTGTTTCCCTTTCCGGTGCGATCCAGGGTTGATTTCTATTCAATCCGGATCGAAGCTCTGCGGCCAGCGTTCGGACTCGCGGCTCTTGCAACATGCTGTTGTGGTTGCCGGGGACCGTCTTGATCTCGACCCCGCCGAGGGCGAATTGACTCCACCCAAGGTCGGCTTCATGGGAATGGAACAGAGGCCTGGCACGGGCCCGGAGGAGCGTGATTCGGCCCGGATACGGCTTCGGGGTGTACTCTTGAAACGCCTGCAGGTTGGCCTCCATCAGTTGTCGGTAGTTGTTGGACGCCCGGCCGATGTCGAAGAGGTCCTCCAACGCCAGTCCCTGGGAGGAGGAGAGCGACGAATAATAGGGGCCGCGCCCGTTTCGCAGGGCCCGAATCTGCCGGCGGATCCGGGCGACCATATCCCGGGGACGGGTCTGCAGGAAGTCGTCGATGACCCAGTAGGGCAAGTTACGTAGGAAACCGGCGGCTCTCCGAAGGGAATGCCCCGAGGGGCCTTTGCCAACACGGATCGCGCCAGTGTCAATAATGGCCACCAGATCGACTTCACGCCCCTCCGCGGAGAGTTGCTGGGCCATCTCATACGCGAGCATCCCGGCGAACGAGTAGCCGGCCAGACGATAGGGCCCCTCCGGCTGAAAGGCGCACAGGTTCTCCACGCAGCGAGCGGCGATGGCCTCCAGAGAGGAGAGTGGCTCTGTTGTTCCATCCCCGCAATGGATTTGGATGCCGTAAACGGGCTGGTCCGGCCCCAGGTGGTTCGCCGCCTGACGACAATACATGACTTCCCCGACCAGCGATGGCATGAAGAAGACGGGAGGTTTGGGCCCAAGCGGTTGGATGCCGATGATCTCCGTACTGTAGCCGTGATCGACGGGCTGCTGGAACTCTTCCGCCAGGCGCTCGATGGTCGCCCGTTTGAACAGCAAGGCGAGAGGCAGCCTCCTGCCGAACGTCTTCTCGATTCGGGCGAACAGACGAACTCCCAGCAACGAGTGGCCGCCCAGGTCGAAGAAGTTGTCTTGGACGCCGACCCGATCCACCCCTAGCAGCTCCGCCCAGATGGCGGCCAGTTGCTGCTCCACCGCTGTCCGCGGCGGGACGTACTCGGCGCCCGACTCCGGCCGCCCGCCGGTGGGGGCGGGGAGCGCTTTGCGGTCCACCTTGCCGTTGGGCGTAAGGGGCAGGGCTTCCATCGGTATGAACGCGGAGGGGATCATGTAGTCCGGCAGGCTGGCCCGCAGGTGCTCGTGCAACTGGGCAGCCGACGGGGCCGCCTCTTGGCCCACGACGTACGCCGCCAGTCGGCCGTCGCCGTCGGGACCGGGGTGTACGACCGCCACGGCCTGGCGGACGGCGGGGTGACGCTCCAGCACCGCCTCGATCTCGCCCAGTTCGATGCGAAAGCCGCGGACCTTGACCTGATTGTCGAGCCGGCCGAGGAAATCGATGCGGCCGTCGGGGAGGTATCGGGCGCGGTCGCCGGTGCGATACATCCGGGCTCCAGGTTCGTCGGCAAACGCGTCGGCGGTGAAGCGCTCCGCGGTCAATTCCGGACGATTCAGATAGCCACAGGCGACTCCGGCGCCGCCGATGTACAGTTCGCCGGCCACGCCGGGCGGCGTGGGCCGGCCGTGTGCGTCGAGGATGTAGGTCCGCGTGTTGGCGATGGGCCGGCCGATGGTGACGCGGCCCTGATTCACCGCCTCGATGCGTTCGCAAGTGGACCAGATCGTCGTCTCCGTGGGGCCGTAGACGTTCCAGAGTGATCCGCAACGGGTCAGCAGCGACGCCGCCAGCGCCGGCGGCAGCGCCTCGCCGCCGCACAGGACTTTCAGTCGGGCGTCGCCGCGCCAGCCGGCGTCGATCAGCATGCCGCCAGGTCGCCGGCGTCGCCTGCATCACCGTGGCCCTGGAGCGGTCCATTAACTCCGCCAGACGCAAACCGTCGGCCGCGACCTCGCGGCCGGCCAGGACGACGCGGCCGCCGACGATCAGCGGCAGGAACAGCTCCAGCGCCGCGATGTCGAAGGAGAGCGTCGTCACGGCGACCAGCACGTCATCGGCCGAGACGCCCGGCTCCCGCGCCATCGAAGTCAGGAGGTTGACCACGGCCCGGTGCGGCACGACCACGCCCTTGGTCCGCCCGGTCGAGCCAGACGTATACAGCACATAGGCCGGATCCTCTGGCCGCGCTTCCGCGTGAGCGGGTCGTGCGGCGCCGGCGTGCGCCGCGACGGCGGCGTCCAGGAGAATGACCCGCGCCTTATGCGGCGGCAGGCGTTCGAGCAAGGCGAATTGCGTCAGGATCGCCACTGGAGCGGAATCCGAAACCATGTCGGCCAGCCGCTTCGGTGGGAAGGCCGGATCGAGCGGGACGTAGGCGCCGCCGGCCTTCAACACGGCTAGCAGGGCGGCGATCATGTCGGGGGAGCGCTCCAGGAAGATCCCGACCAGCGTGCCCGGGCCCACGCCCTGGCCGCGCAGGTGATCGGCCGCCCTGTCGGCACGCGCATTCAGTTCGCCGTAGGTCAGCAGCCGGGGGCCGCCGTCGACAGCCACCTCCCCCGGCGTCCGCGCCGCCTGGTCCTCAAACAGATGGTGAATGGAGGCGCCTTGCGGATACTTCCGTTGGGTGTTGTTCCATTCCACCAGCAATCGACGGCGCGCCGCAGGAGTCAGCACGGGCAGGCTGTCGAGGCGCGCCTCCGGGTCGGCCACAACGGCCTTCAGCAGGATGCGATACGCCTCAATAAGATCCCGGATCATGTCGGCGTCGAACAGGTCGGTGCAGTACTCCACCTCCAGCCAGATGTCGTCCTCCACGTCGGTCAGCCACACGGTCAAGTCGAATTTGGATATTCCGGGGTGGGCCTGGACGTGCGACGTGGCAAGCCCTTCCAGCTCCATGAACTGCATTTGCACGTGGCGATCCTTCCAGACCAACATTGTCTGGAAAACCGGCGCTCGGGACAGGTCGCGCGGAGGGTTGAGCGCCTCGACGACCAGATTGAAGGGAACCCCGCGGTGGGCGTTGACGTCCAGAAGCCCTTTCCGGACCCGCCCCATCAGTTCCCGGAAGCTGGGGTTGCTGGACAGGTCCGTCCGCAAGGCCTGGAAGTCGATCAGGAAGCCGAACAAGGACAGCAGTTCCGGCCGGTCCCGGTTGGCGATTGGGATGCCGAGGACGACGTCGTCCAGCCCGGAGTACCGGGCGAGCAAGACATTGAAGGCGGCCGCCAGCACCGTGAACAGGCTGACCTCTTCCCGGCGGCTCAGGCGATGGAGGCCTTCCGCGATGTCCTTGCCGAGGGGGTATGTCCGTTTTTCTCCCTCGTAAGTAAACCTCTCGGGCCGCGGACCCCTGACCGGCCATTCGAGCGAGGCCGGCGCACCGCGGAGGTAGTCCGTCCAGAACGCGAGTTCCGTGGCATAAGCCCCCTCCTCTACATGACGTTGCTTCCAGGCGGCGAAGTCCGGGTAGTGGAGGGGCACAGGATCCAGGTCGAGCGGCTCGCCCCGGCACGAGGCCCGGTAAGCCGCCGACAACTCCTGGTACAGGATCGGGAGCGACCACCCATCGCAAACCATGTGATGCAGGGTGAGGACGAAGACATGGTCCTCAGGCCCGCAACGCATCAGGGCGGCGCGAATCCCCGGAGCGACGGTCAGGTCAAACCGCCGCCGAGGCTCGTCCGTTAAGAGGCGCTTCACCTCGGCCTCGCGCTCCTCCGGCGCGAGGCCGGCCAGGTCGATGCGTGCGATGCGGACCCTCCAGGATTCCTGTACCGCCAGCACCGGCCTCTCACCCGAAACCTCGATGATTGTCCGGAGAATCTCGTGTCGGGCGACGACGGTGTTCAGTGCGTCTTCCAGGAATCCCACGTTCAGCGGCCCCCGGAAGCGGGCGGCCTCGGCCTCGTTGTAAGCGCGAAAGTCCGGGTTTAACTTTTCCAGGAACCAAAGCCGTTCCTGGGCCGGCGAGAGCGGGCAAGGGAGCGAGTGATCGCGGGGGGGTATCGCGTCCCGGTCGGCGCCGGCGCTCCGCCGTTCGCGCAGGGACTGCTCGAGGGCGGCGCGGCCGGGAGCGGCGGCGTCGCCGGCGAGTCGTTGACTCACCAGGGCGGCTTGTTGGCGCACGGTTGGGTGCGTAAAGAACTCGTTGACGGACAGCTCCACCGCGAAGTGCTGGCGAAGGCGGCCCAGGGTTTCGATGGCGAGAAGGGAGTGGCCGCCAAGCCCGAAGAAGTTGTCGAGGGCCCCGACCGTGTCGATGCCGAGCGCCTTGGCCCACGTCTCCGCGATCAATTCCTCGACCGGAGTACACGCCGCCTCGAAGTCCGCGGGGCGGCTGGTGGGCTGGCCGTTCGTGGCGGCGCCGCTCCCGGCGGGGTCGGGCCGGGGCTGGAGCAGGTCCATAAAGCACTCGGTCAGGCGGAGACGCTGAACCTTGCCCGACGGCCCCTTGGGAAGTTCGCTGACGATGTGGATCCTGCTTGGGGTCTTGAAGCGCCCTAGCCGGCTGTCGCAGCAGTCCAGTAGTTCCCGCTCCGTCACCTGGGCGCCGGGGCGCGGTACGGCGAAGGCGACAATGTCTTCGCCGAAATAATGGTCCTGCACCCCCACAGCCGCGGCTTCCAGGACGCCGGGGTGGGCCTCCAGTACCTCGTCGATCTGACGGGGGGCGATGTTCATCCCTCCCTTGATGATCAGCTCCTTGGCACGGCCGACGACGAAGAAATACCCTTCCTCGTCGATGCAGGCCAAGTCGCCGGTGCGCAACCAGCCGTCGGGGGTAAGCGCGGCGGCAGTTTCTAGCGGACCCTTGTAGTAGCCGTTCATGACGCTCGGCCCGCGCAGGACGATCTCCCCCGGCTCGCCGCGCGGCGCCTCCTTGCCGTCGGGGCCGACGACCTTGACTTCAAAGCCGTACGGGAGGCCCGGCGTGCCGATTTTGTCTTTGCCCGGAGGCAACGGATTGGAAAAGATGTTGCCGCAGCACTCGGTGGACCCCATGGCCTCGATGAGAAGGAGCTTAAACTTCTCCTCGAACGCCCGGTGCAAGGACGGGGCCAGCGGCGCCGAGGACGAGCGAATGAATCGGATTCGCGCCAGGGCCTCGTCCATCCCCTCCGCGCGCGGGTCGATCCAGTCCAGCAGCTGGGTGATGATGGTGGGAACCAGGGCGGACCATGTGCAGTGGTTTTGCGTGAGCCACTGCCAGAAGGAGCGCACGAGGAACCGGTGGGGCATGACAACGGAGCCGCCGGTCAGCAGGGAGGGAACTAGGGTCACGTTCTCGGCGTTGATGTGATAGAGCGGCAGCACGCACAGGCTGCGGTCCTGCTCGGACAGTTCATGGGCCAGGATGGAATTCCACGCGCCCTCCAGGACCTTGTTGTGGGAGAAGACCGCCCCCTTGGGCCGTCCCGTACTCCCCGATGTGTAGATTAGAAGGGCGTCGTCGTCTGGGCAGATTTCCGGCAACGGCCGCCCGGCCGGTTCCGCTTCCGGCCAGTCCGGACCCCGGTCCACGTCGGCCCGGATCTCCAGAACCTCCCGGCCGACCTCGCTCCTAATCTCATCCATGACGGAGTGATATGCGTCGGAAACGAAGACCGCCCGGGCGTCGCTGTGGGTGAGGGTGTAGGCCAGGTGGGCGCCGCCCGCGCGGACGTTGAGCGGGACGACCGTGAACCCGCCGTACATCGCCCCCAGGAACAGCTCCGCGGTGAACAGCCCGTTGTCCATCATGAAGGAGACCTTGTCTCCCTTGGACAGGCCGAGGGCCAGGAGCCGCCGAGCGAGCCGCTCCGACCGGCGTCGGAGTTCCGCGAAGGTCGTCTCGGCCCCGCTTTCTGGGCTGAGGAGAAAGGTCGCATCGGGCCGCGTCTCGGCCATTCGTGCAACCACGCCGCGAAGGGTGTTCGGTTCGTGCTGTATCATGGCTGGGCTCTCTTCAAGCGTCGGTGCTTGTCGTCGTTTCGGCGCAACGGGGGAACGTAACCGCAGTTTCGGGGTCCACGAACGGGGCGCCCCTGCCCTTGGGCCGTCGTTCAGCCCGCGTTGGATGCGGCCGGCGCTTCCGAACCGGCGGTCCCCTTCTGCACCGGGGGGGACGGTGCGACAGTGAGCGACATGGGCGCGGCGGCCGCTTCCGTGCGGCGCCAGGCCCACTGGCGGGCCAATCCGTCGGCGAGGCGGGTTCCGGGGGTCCAGCCGAGGCGGCGCAGCTTCGTCGTGTCGGCGGCGGTGTGCTGCTGATCGCCGGGCCGCGCAGGTTCGTGGCAGGTCTGGAAACGACGGCCCGTGATCTGCTCCATCAGCCGGAGCACGTCCAGCACGGACGCCGTTTCGCCGCCGCCGACGTTAAAGACCTCACCTGGTGGCGCGTCCAGAGCGACGACGGCGGCCTCGACGGCGTCGGCAACATAGGTGTTGCCGCGCTCCTGTCGGCCGTCGCCGTAGATCGTGATGGGCCGATTGTGGAGCAGGGCGTCCATGAAGATGTGGTATCCCATGTCGGGACGCTGGCGCGGGCCGTAGACAGAGAAGTAACGCAGAACGACGACCGGCAAGCCGAAGGCGTCGCCGTAGGCCTGGCATAGGTGTTCGGCGGCGAGCTTGGTCACGCCGTAGGGCGACACGGGTTTCAACGGCAGGGTCTCATCGCCGGCGGCGAACCGTCCGTAGACGGAGGAGGTCGAAACGTGGACAAGGCGCCGGAGTTTGGGGGCGGCCCGCAGCGCTTCAAGCAGCCGTTGCGTGGCCGTGACGTTGCAGGAGTTATAACCGTCAAAGTCCGTCCAGCTTTTGACCAGGCCCGGCATGGCGGCGAGGTGGAAGACGGCCTCCGCGTCGGCCACGACGGACCCCAGCGCGTCGGAACGCAGGTCGATCTCGTGGAAGAAGAAACCCGGCCGGCCGTACAGTCCCGCGAGGTTCCGCTCCTTGATGGGCCGGGGGTAGTAGGGCACAAAGGCGTCCACGCCGCCGACCTCGTGTCCGAGGGACAAGAGTCGTTCGCACAGGTGGGAGCCGATGAAGCCGGCGGCCCCGGTGACGACGCATCGCATGAAAGGGTCGTTCTGTTTATCGGATGACTGGGATCGTCAGACGCGTCCGAGCATGCGGTCGTACAGCTGCCGGAGCCGGTCCATGCGGACGGCGAAGCTGTAATCGGCCTCGACGGTGCGGCGGCCGGCGCGGGCCAGGCGTTGGCGCTGGCCGGCGTCGCGGAGCAAACGGCCGAGGGCGCCGGCCAGCGCCTCGACAGAGCCGGGTTCGACCAGCAGGCCGTTCTCCTCATGGCGAACCAATCGGGGCACGCCGGCAATGCGCGTGGCGACGAGCGGCGTTTCCAGGGCCATCGCCTCCAGCAGCACGTTCGGCAATCCCTCGCGCAGACTGCTCGAGCGCGAAGACGTCCATCGCCTCGTACCAGTCCGGCAGGTCGGAGCGGTAGCCGAGCAACCGGACTCGATCCGCCAGGCCGAGTTCGGAGATCAACGCTTCCAGGCGCGGCCGCTCGTCGCCTTCGCCGACGATGACCAGATCGACGTCCAGTCCGCCCCGGTGCAGAGGATCGACGGCGCGGATGAGCAGGTCGAAGCCCTTTTCCGCCGACAGCCGGCCGGCGGCGCCGACGAGCAGTCGATCCGGACGCAATCCCATGCGCCGTTTGGCCTCGTCGGTGGGACGGCGTCGGCGGTACTCGTCGCCGTCGATGCCGTTCTCCAGCAACTCGCACCGACCGGCCTGGACTCCGGCTTCCCGGCAGAGACGGTAAAGGTCCTCGGAAACGCAGATCACCTTCTCGAAATAAGGCAAGCAGAGCCGGTCGAGGCGGTAATACAGCGGCGTGCGGGCGGTTTGCTGGACCCAACCGTGGACGGTGGTGACCAGCCGCATGGGCCAGAAACGCCGCAGAAGAAGACCGAGCGCGTTGGTCTTGTAATCGTGACCGTGCCAGATGTTCACGCGCTCACGCCGGCATACGTTGAGCAGGCGCGGGACGACGCCGGCGTCGAGGGGGCCGTTGTCATCGACGGCGATGAGCGGCGCGTCGCGCTCCTCGGCCCTGCGGCGGAGCTTTTCAAAGCCGGGGTCGTTCGGGTCGCGGAGGTAGGCGCACAGCATCCGGTAGCCGGCGCGCTTGAGAAAGCGCGGCGAATTGAGGATGGTCTTGTCCGGGCCGCCGCCGGAGCCGCGCAGGACGCGGGCGTCGAGGACGACGGGCGCCGCGGCACGGCGAGCGGGGGGCGTCAGCCCCCTGATACAGCCCGGTTCAAGCACAACGGACGGCATCGGGCAGCGTCTCCAGGGCCAGGCGTTCAAAGGTGCGCGCCTTTTCGTGCCAACTTTCGTCCGCGAGGCGCCGGCGGGCCTGGCGCTGGTCGTCGGGCAGGCCGTCGCGGAGGCGATCGCGGACGGCGGCGGAGAACGCCTCCGGCGAAGGGCACAGGTCGAAACAGTCGGCCCATTCGCGGGCGGCCGGCAGGTCGCGGACCACGACCGGCTTGCCGGTCGCCAGGTACTCCTTCATCTTCAACGGCTGCATCGCGCGCGTCACCGGCAGGTCGGCGTAGGGCATGACCAGCACCGTTGCCTCACGAGCCACGGCCGGAAGACACTCGAAGGGCAGGGGCGGCAAGTGAACGACGCGCGGGATTCGGTAGAGCGCGGGATCCGGGTTGTCTTCCGGGCCGACAAGCAAAATCGTGCCGCGGTCGAGGTCGCCGGCCAGATGGCGCACGAAGGCGAGGTCCATGCGCCGATCGGTCACGCCCCAGAAGGCGATCAACGGCCGCTCCATACTCGCCAGCTCGGCCGGCGCCTCTCCGACCCGCGGATCGGTCCAGAAGTCGAGATCGACGCCGTGCGTCAGCAGGTCGGACTTGCGGCCCAGGCTGGCGATGCGCTCTTGCAGGTTCTCGCTGACCGCCACGATTCGGTCGGCCCTGGCGACGACTTCTTCTTCCATCCGCCGCAAGGGCGGCCGATCGAGGCCCGGCCACTGGGCGAAGTCATCGACGCAGTAGTAGACCCAGCGGCGCACCGGCAGGCGGCCCATGAGGTCGGCGACGATGGGCAGCGTCGTCACGGCGATCGGCGGCTCAGGCAGCGAGGCGACGACCGGGGCCAGCTGGCTCAGGAGGAGCATTCGGTTAATCCGGCGGTCGAAGCCGGAGCGGAACCAGGGCCACATGCGCGGGTTGAGGACGCTGGGGCCGACCGTGGGCGAGCGGGGGGCGTCAGCCCCCTGATGCGATTGGAGCCATTGCCGCAGCTTGCCGAGGCCGCGCTTCAGCGTGAGCAGGTCGAGCCGGGGCGGCCTCATGCCAATGGTGTTGACCCAGGTCACCGAATGGCGGTCGAGCAGCCGACGGACCAGATGCTGGCAGCTGGAGGGGTGGCGGCCCCAGTCGTCGGCGAAGACCAGCAAAGGGCACGGCGGCACGGTCGGCCTCCTGCGTGGGCACGGCGGAATCTGGACGGCCCCGTCGCTGCGACCCTATTTTGGTTGTAGGGTAATGGTGTGGCCGAAGCTCAATCGACTCGCCGCTTTCCTGGCCAAGGGATCGTCAATCGATGGATCAACCCGCCGACATAGAACTGCAGGTCACGGCCGCCGGTCCCCAACGGCGCGGCGAACCGGTCACTTGCGGCATTCCCTGGCCGCGTGGGATGTTGAGGGACCTGAACCGGCTGCGCTTGAGGGATGCACAGGGCGGCCGCCGCGGACTTCAGGCTCAGGCGCTCGACCGCTGGCCGGACGGCTCCGTGCGCTGGTCGCTGCTCGATTGGCAGGCCGACGTGTGCGGGTCCGCCGTGTACCGCCTGGACGTGGCGCCGGAGGGTTCGACGTCGGCCCCCGATGGGCCGCGGATCAGTCTGGAATCGCGGCCCGAGGAACTCGTCATTGACACCGGCGCCGCCCGCTTCCGCCTGCGGTCGCTCGGGCCGTTTCCCTTCGCCTCGGTGGTCACGAACGGCGAGGAAGCGGTGTGTACGGAAAAGACGCGCCTTGCGGTCGAGGATGAGGGCGGGCGCGTCCACGAACCGCGCATTCGCCGCCTGGAAATCGAAGAACCCGGCCCCTTGCGGACGGTGGTACTGGCCGAAGGCGAGATGGTCTGTCCGGGGGCGGAACCCTTGCTGCGCCTGATCGTCCGCTTGCATTTCTTTGCCGGCTCCGCGGCGGTGCGGTTCGTCGTCACGCTGCATAACCCGCGCAAGGCCGAGCACCCGGGCGGCCTGTGGGACCTCGGCAACGGCGGATCGGTCTACCTGCGCGACGCCTCGTTGACCCTGGCGATGCCGCCGGGCGACGAGCCGTCTTCGCTCCGCTGCTCGCCCGAAATCGGCTTGCCCCTGACGCCGGCCGACGCACCGATGGAGCTGTACCAGGACTCCAGCGGAGGCGAAAACTGGCGGAGCCACAACCATCTGAATCGCAACCACGTCGTTCCCCACGCGTTCCGCGGCTATCGGCTGCGGCAGGGGGGCGTCGAACGATCCGGGCTTCGCGCCGCGCCCGTCGTCGTGTTGACGCGGGCAAAACGCTCGCTGGGCGCCGCGATGGAGTATTTCTGGCAGAACTTTCCCAAGGCAGTGGAGGCGACGGCCGATTCCTTGACCCTGCGACTGTTCCCGCGTCAATCGGCCGACGTTCACGAACTCCAGGGCGGTGAACAGAAGACGCACGACTTCGTGGTCGCCTTCGGCCCGGACGCGGTCGCCGACGAGCCGCTGGCCTGGGTGCGGCAGCCGGCGGAGGTCCACGCCCCGCCGTCCTGGTATTGCGACGCCCGCGTCGTGCCCTATCTCACGCCCCGCGCCGACGACCCGCACGCGGACTACCTGCGGCTGGTGGATGCGGCCCTGGAAGGCGGCGACACTTTTGAGCGGAAGCGCGAGGTCATCGACGAGTACGGCTGGCGGCACTTCGGCGACATCTACGGCGACCACGAGGCGGTTTTTCACAAGGGGCCAGAGCCGCTGACTTCGCACTTCAACAACCAGTACGACGCGGTGGCCGGCCTCGGATACCAGTATTTGCGGAGCGGCGACGTGCGCTGGCGACGGCTGATGCGCGAACTGGCGGCCCACGTCATCGACATCGACGTTTACCACACCGACCGCGACAAGTGGGCCTACAACCACGGTCTGTTCTGGCACACGTTTCATTACGTGGACGCCGACACGGGGACGCACCGCTCCTATCCGAAGGCGGCGAAGGTGTGCGGCGGCGGCCCGGCCAACGAGCAGAACTACGCGACCGGGCTGATGCTTCATTACTTTCTCACCGGCGACGCGCTGGCGCAGGAGACGGCGATCGGCCTGGCCCAGTGGGTGATCGACATGGACGACGGCCGCAAGACGCCGTTCCGTTGGCTGGCGGGCGGCCCGACGGGCCTGGCAAGCTCCAGCCGGACGCCGTCGTATCACGGCCCAGGCCGCGGCTCCGCCAATTCGGTGCTGGCCCTGCTGGACGGCCACCGGCTGACGCATGAAGATCGGTTTCTTGCCATGGCGGAGGAATTGATCCGCCGCGTCATCCACCCGGCCGACGACGTGCCGGCCCGCAACCTGCTCGACGCCGAGAATCGTTGGTTTTACACCATGTTTCTGCAGGCGCTGGGCCGCTACCTCGACACCAAGGCGGAACTCGGCCAGCTCGACTTCATGTACGCCTACGGCCGGGCCAGCCTGCTGCACTATGCCCGGTGGATGGCGGGACGTGAGTACCCGTACCTCGAAAAGCCAGAAATCCTCGAGTACCCGACGGAAACCTGGGCGGCCCAGGACATGCGGAAGAGCGAGATCTTCGACTACGTCGCGAAGCACGCCGCCGGGGCCGAACGCGAGCGCTTCCGGGAGCGGGCCGAGTTTTTCTTCCGCTCTTCCATGAGGGCGCTGGCCGGGATGCCGACGCGGACGCTGTGCCGACCAGTAGTATTGATGTTGTCGTACGGGTTTCAGCACGCGTATTTCCGTCGTCATCCGGAGGAGACCGCCCCGGCGACCGCAAGTCCTCCGGCCGACTTCGGGCCGCCGGAGGCGTTCATGCCGCAGAAGGCGCGGGCGAAGAGGCGACTCGTCTTGCTCGCCGGGGCCGTCGCCGCCCTCTTCGTCCTGGGCGTTATCTGTATTGCCGTCCACTGGTTTGCACCCTAAACAGCGTCGCACCGCGCCGCCAAACCCGTGGAAACGCCTTCGGGTGGGGTTCGCAGAGACAGTGACCAGGGCGAATCCGGCCAGGATGTCGCCGTAAGTCCTTTTTCACCAATATCTTATTGCAGAGAACCCTCGGCCTGGCCATGCGCAACAGGGCCGTCCGAGGGGGCGAAATAGGGTCGTCGGTGGCCGAAAAGTTGTCCAAAGAATGTCGTTTCGTTGCCTAAAAGTGCGCCTATCGACCACCAAAGAACGCCATTCCAACACCCGCGTCCGATCGGTCCCGCCAGCCGCCGTCATGGCGTGAAAACGCCGTCCCCATTCGCCCGCCTCGACCGCAGCACCCGGGCCGGGACCCCCGCGGCGACCACGCCGTCCGGCAGCGGTTTGGTCACAACCGCCCCGGCCCCGACCACGGTATCCCGGCCTACATCGGCCATCACCACGGCCGCGCTCCCGACCCACGCCCCGGCGCCGATCCGCACGGGCGTCAGGGCGCCGGACTGCTCCCGGATCGGCCGTGACAGGTCGTCCATGCCGTGCGTCCGCGCCCCGCTGGTCACGTGAACGCCAGCGGCCAGGAGGGCGTCGCGCTCGATGTGGGCCAGGCCGATGTGGCAGCACGGCCCGATGTACACATTGGGGCCGATGCGGGCGCCCGCCTTCGAGAACAGCACGCCGAAGCCGATGACCGCTGACGGGTGACACTCCGCCAACGTCCACGCCAGGAACGCCCGGCGCAGGTATTGGCCGGCCAAACCAGGCAGCAGCGAAAGGAACTCCGTGGAACCCTCTAGGGCGCGGTCGGGGCCGATCAGCAGGGCCCACAGCCCATGCAACAGCAGGTAGGGGCCGACGGCGAGGAGGGCCGCGAGCCGGGCGGCCGCCTTGAGCCACTCCCGCGGCCGGAAGCTCGTCGTGGGAGCGGCCGGAGCGGCCGCGTTACAGGTCCCGTCGGCCATCGTTTTCCCCGCCGCGTCCGGCCAGTCGCTGGTAGAGACGCCAGTAGGCGTCGATCGTCTTGGACAGCGGATAGCGTTCTTCGACGCGGGCGCGGCCCGCCGCGCCCATCGCGGCCGCGCGGGCAGGGTCGTCGAGAACGCGGAGAAAGGCCGCGGCCGCCGCCTCCGCGTCCCCTCGCGGGACTAGAACGCCCTCGACGCCGTCGCGGACGATCTCAGGGTTGCCTCCGACATCCGTGACCACGACCGGCAGCCGCGACGCCATCGCCTCCAGGAGGGTGAGCGACGCGGCCTCGCTCACCGAGGTCAGCGCAAAGACGTCCACCGCCCGCAGTAGGTCCGGCACGTCGGAGCGGACGCCGAGGAAACGAACGCGACCGGAAATCCCAAGGCGCTCGGTCAGCGCTTCGAGTTCGTTCCGCATCGGGCCGTCGCCGACGAGGAGCAGGTCCACATCCGGCCGCACGGCCGCCGCCTTGGCGAAGGCGTGCAGCAGCATGGCGTGGTCCTTGACCGGGTGAAAGCGGGCCACCATCGCGACGTAACGGCGGTCGAGGTCGAGACCGAGACTGCGGCGGAGAACGGCGCGATCCGTCGGGGCGGAGTAACGGGAGAGATCAATGCCGTTCTCAATCACTTCCACCTGGCGCGACGGGAATCCATCCACGCGGTGAAGGCTGTCGGCGCTGAAGGCGCAGCAGGCGTTGACCGCGTTGGCCAGTCGGTGCAGCACGGCGCGGTTGGCGATGCGGCGGAGACGCGAGACGACATCGGGGTAATGCCGCCCGTGTTCGGTGAAGATCAGGCGCGGCGACCGTGGGAAAAGCAGCGGCTTGGCAAGGGCTGCGTAGAAGAACGGCGTGTACTGATGGGCGTGAACCACCTCGACGGCGCGGGCGCGGAGTTCTCGGGCCAAGCGCCCGGCGACCCGCCAGTCACGCCCGGGCCGGCGGCCCAGGCAGACAACCTCGACGCCCTCCTTCTGCAACCGTTCCCCGATAGAGCCAATAGCGTCTAAGCAGAAGATTACAGGGGCTATACGATCCGACAATTGGCGGATCGTCTCTGCGACGAGCACCTCGGCGCCGGCGACTTGCATGAGGTGCAAGACGAAGCCGATGCGAAGAGGCATCGACGGCGCATTGGATCCCCCGCGGTCGCACCCCGAGGCGGGCTTTGCTGCGATGCTCGGCATTCGCGGACCTCAAAGCGCGCTTATACGTGCCCCGGTGCGGCGGCGACGAACTTCCGTCGGGGAGCCCGGAGGTGAGCCCAAATGCACTGGGCGCCCAGAGCCGCCAGCATGAACATCATCGGCAACACGGGGAAGTTGTAGCGCAGCTCCGCATGCACCAGCGCGTGGAAGGCCCACAGACCGACAACCCAAAGGCCGCAAAGTTGTGCCAGAGGCTCGCGACGCCGCCAGACAAGTCCGACCAGTGCCAGCGGCAGGAACACAGCCGCCGCCAGGCCGGTCTTCCAGTTCGGTGCCCAGGAGTGCGGCGGCAGATACATCCAGAAGCGGATCGCTTTCCGCACGCAGAGGACAGCTTCCCCGCCGGGATTTCGTCGGATTTCAGCGTCGGCCAGGGCCTTCCAGTAGCGATACTGCTGTGCCGCCTTCAGACCTTCCTCGCCTCTCTCCAGCTCCCGGAATTCCGGCATCGCTCGCAGGTCGTGCATCACCTGGTCGTCGCCCGCAAGGTAGGTCCCCTGAAAGAGAATCTTGCCGCCCTCCGTCGTGAAGGGGATGAATTCCCCCTCAGACACCCAGTTGCGAACAGGCCAGGGCGCGTAAACGGCCAGCAACCCCAAAGCATATAGCACGGCCGCCGGCCAGCGGGCCTTGCCGAGACGCATCCACAGGAACAGTCCGAGGCCGGCGACGACGGGCAAAAACGGTGCCCGTGCGAGCAGCAGCAACCCCGCGACGGCCCCACAAGCCAATGCCCCAAGGCGCGGCCTTTTGAGAAGGGACCACGCCGCCAGGAGCAACAGAAGGGCGGACAGGAAGCCCAGGAACGGCTCGGCGTAGTAGTATCCGAAAACGATCCCATGAGGCAGGTAAAACACCCATCCGAGCACCGCGGCCGCCGCGGCCCATCGGTTCGCGCCAAGGGCGTGGAACGCAAACGTCAGGACCGCCGCCGAAAGCGCGAAGCAGACCGAATTGAATACCAGCACCGACTCCGGCGCCGGCGCGATGTAGTAACATAGGCCGAACACGAACGGGACGACCGGCCCCTTCCACAGCGAGGGGCTGGAAAACAGGATCGCGAAATGGTGGCCGTTCGTCTGCAGGTTCGTGATCAGCCAGCCCCAGCCATCCAGGTCAAGCGGCGCGGTGCGGCCCTGCTGGGTGATCCACGCATTGCACCCCGCCCACGCCGCCGCGATGACCGCCGTGAGGGAGGCGAGCGGCCAAATGGAACGCGCTGGCGGAGACGGCGGGGAGGTAGGCTTGTCCATTAGGACTCTCCCCCATCGGTCGTCCGTTTGCGGACCTCCCGAACGATGAAGGCCGGCCGGCCCTTGCACTCTAGGAAGATCCGGCGGATGTACTCGCCGATGATGCCGAGGCTGAGCAACTGAATGGCGCCCATGAACAGCACCACGATGATGGTGCTGGCCCAGCCGCGCGGGGTTGCGCGGTTGTAGAGAGAGTCGATGAAGGCCCACACGGACATGGCGACGGCCAACCCCGCCGAGGCGAAGCCGAGATAGGTCACCAGGTGGAGCGGATAGCCGCTGAAGCTGACCAGGCCGTCCACGGCGAGCCGAACCAGGGCGCGGAGGGTGTACTTTGGCTTGCCAGCCTCGCGAGCCGCGCGCTCATACTGGAGACCGATCTGCCGGAACCCGACAAATGTCCGCAAGCCCCGGATGAACCGCAGCTGCTCCGGCAGATGCTTGAGCACGTCCACCACCTTGCGGTCCATCAGGCAGAAGTCGCCGCTGTCCAGGGGAATGTCGATGTCGCTGATGGCCCGTAGCAGGCGGTAAAACACGAAGTAGCAGGCCCTCTTGAAAATGTTCTCCTTGCGTCGCGTGCGGACGGCGTAGACGACATCGTGGCCCTGCCGCCAGAGCTGGACGAACTGGTCGAGGACTTCGGGCGGGTCCTGGAGGTCGCCGTCCATGATGACGACGGCGCGGCCAGCGGCTTGTTGCAGGCCCGCACTGACGGCCGCCTGATGGCCGAAGTTGCGGCTCAGATGCACGACGATGACGCGCGGATCCTCGGCCTGGATGGCGTCGAGCAGGGAGGGCGTCGCGTCTTTGCTGCCGTCGTTGACGAACACAAGTTCGTAAGGCGATCCGATGGCCTCCAGCGCGCCGGTGAGGCGGCGGTATATTTCGCGTGCGTTTTCCTCCTCGTTGTAAAACGGCACGACCACACTCAGTTCGGGCGCAGCGGCCAGGTCGGCGCTACAGACGGCGGCCTCTGCGGCCGAGTCCGTCTGGTAGGAAACCACGGCGCCGTTGCTCGGGATCATGGTCGGACTCGCTCCGGAGGGAGGAAACGCCGCGGCGGCAGGACGGCGGCGGGGGGCCTGGATTCGGTCGGGACCCATCGGGTCAGCAAAGTTCGGCGGCCGGAGGATGGGTCGGGTCGGCCTTTGCGACAGGGGGCGAAACGTGGTCGGTCGCGGCCGCATCGGCCGTGACGGGTGCGGCCCGCAGCACCAGGGGCAGCTGCGCGCCCAATAGGAGCATGATGTAAGGCAGCTCGAAATTCTCCAGAGAGAGGAACGCACCGCCCACGCAGAACACGATCATGGCCCCTTCCACGCCACAGGCCGCTGCGTATGCCGCCCGCCCATCCGGATCCGGCGACTTCAGCGCCGCAATCCGGGCCATACGGGTGTGCAACCAGAAAGTGACGAGGGCAGTAATATACAGGGCCAGCGCGACCCAACCGCTGTCGGCCGCCGTTTGGAGGTACTGCGAGTGAATCGTCCGGCCCTCGAGGTCCGCGCCATACTCGTGCGAGAACAGTTCGGAGTTGCGAATGCCCACGCCAAAGATGGGATTATCGTTGGCAATCCGATAGGCAGCGGCCCAGCTTTCACGCCGGCTGTTGGCGCTGGCATCCACATCTGTTTGCTCCAGAGTGAAAAACCGCGCGCGAATCTCCTTGCCGGCCAGAACGGGGATAAGACCGCTGATCCCCGCCAGGATGAGGATCAGTTGGACCCTGCGGCGAGCGCGAAGGAGATAGAACGGCACGGCGGCAATCAGCGACACCATGGCGCCGCGCGAATAGGACATTAAGACCGCGTGAAGTATCAGAGGAATCATGGCCAGAAAGGCCCAGCGGAACCAGCCGCGAATTCCCTCCCATGCGAAATAACACAGCGGAACGCCCATGGCCAGCATCAGGCCCGCCCCGTTGTTGTCGAGACCCCCATAGCCGTAATTGTAGAGATAAGTGACTCCTCGCTGGAAATAGATGCTGTTCACCTCGTAAGCAATGTACCCGAGGGTTCCAGCCGTTAGTAGGTAGAGCACCCAGACCTGCCGGACGGTGCGCACCACCCTCGCTGCCACCCAGAACATGAAAAACAGCTTGAGGTACTCAATCCAATATGGATATGCGACAGTTTGATTTGCGCGGTGAAATATGTGAGCGACACCCAAGCGCCGAAAGCGAATACGGCCCAGTGGGCCGCGGACAACCGCCAGCCGCCCTCCGGGTCCGGCGGGGTCCCCTTGGACCGGGCATTGAACGCAAACCCAATGATGGCGGCGATCGCCACATAGAACGACCAGGAAACGCCTTCCGGCAGCGACCATTGCCAGATGAACTGAGGACGCAGTACGGCGAACAAGTAGTAGACTGCAACCCCGTAGAAGGGGCTGACTAACAGCGACCCGCCTGCGCCGATCAGCGTCACGATAATCATGAAGATCAGCTGCTTGTTCACGCCGGCCGCCTCTGCCGCAGAACGGCTTCCAGGACCGCCGCCGCCGTGTGGGCGGTCGCCGACCACGTGTGATGTTCCGTCACCCACCGACGAGCGGCCTCGCCCAGCCGGCGCCGGAGGCCGGCGTCGGCCCACAGCGACCTCAACTCATGCACCCATTGGGCCGGGGCGTGCGCCTGGCGGAGCGGCGCTTCCTCCGACCCGCGGAGGCCCCCACAGGCGCACGTTGTGCAGACCACGGCCTTTCCCAGGGCGGCCGCTTCCAGCAGTTTGTTCTTGATCCCGCCCCCGCTCACGAACGGTAGCACGACGACCTGGTGTGCTGCGATTTCGTCGCGCAGGTCGGGCAAGTCGGGGACGACCCGCACCCCCCCCACCTTCCCCAGCGTGCGCACCGTCGGAGCGGGCTGGAAGCCGTAAATCGTGAACGTCGCGTTTGGACAGGTTCGACGCACTTCAGGCCAGACGCGGTCACAGAACCATTCCAGCGCCTGGATGTTCGGCCCGAAGTCGAGCCGTCCCCAGAACACGCACGAGTACGGCGCCTCGGGGCGCTGTCGCGGCGCAAAGTGGTCGGCGTCCACGCCGTTGGGCAGCACATCGACGCCGCCTACGCCGGCAACGCGCCGCATGGCCCGTCGATCCGTCTCCGACACAACCCAGACCCGGTCCAATAAAGGGCCGAACACCCGCTCGTAAAGGCCCTTGACGGCGGCCTCCTTCACGTTGCCCCACGTCGAAGGGCGGAGGAGACGGACCTGCGACAGGTGATGCCAAGCCCACTCGTCGGCGGCGTACCAAACGCGGAGCGGGCCGTCCACGCCGCTCAGGTAGGGTAGCACATTCAACCCGACCACGACCACGGCGTCTGCATCACAGGCCTGCGCGGCGTCGGCGACCGCCCGGATGCGGGCCGGCGGGATGCCCCAGTAAGAGCGGAAACGCTCCTGTATCCGGCTTAACGGCAGCGGCTCCGAACCATCACCCGCCCCCTCGCCAAGACAAAAGTAGGAACGTAGGGCCAGCCCGGCGACCGCCTCGTCGGCGGGTCGATTCACGGTCGCCAGGGACAGCTCGTGCCCCAAGCCGGCCAGCGCCCGCATCATATTGAAGCAATGCACGTCGTGGCCGCTCGAGCGCGGCCACGCCAGTGATTCCTTCACAAACAGCACGCGCAAGGGAGTCCGGGCAGGGGAAGGGTCGGAATGTCCCGCCCCGCCTACTCCGTTGACCAGCCGGTCAAAGGGCGCCACGGTCATGCTTTTTCCAGTTGTGAGTCCAGCCCCATCGCAAGCGGGAGTTTTCCCAGCAAATACGATTCCAGGCCCGCCAAGCGTTCAATCGTAGGGAACACGCGATACCACGGAAGCGAAACCATGAGCCGCTGCACCCAACTCCCCCGGCCGGCGGCGCAACGCCGCACGCTATACTGCCGGTAGAAGGACAGTAGGTCGAACGCCTGGCCGAAGGGATGGTAACAGTAAAGTCGTCGCTTGCACAGGAACCCGTGGCGCGAAAGCAACTGCAGCAGACTCCGGAAGGTGTAGCGCTGCACGTGGCCGGCCACTTTACGTTTGAGGTCGGCCAGTATATGGAGTCGCCAGGAAGCCCAGTGCAGTGTGGCCGGCTGTCCTTCGCACGGGCAGTGGAGGAGAAGCCGCCCCCCACGGCGCAAGACCCGCGCGATTTCCGCGACCGTGGCCTCGGGGTCGTTGACGTGTTCCAGCACGTCCATCACGAAAACGGCGTCCAGCGAACCGTCTTCGTAAGGCAGGGCCGCCCCGCACTGCCGATAGACCACCCCACTCCCTAGCTGCTCGGCCCGCTCCAGCTGGCTACGGCTGACGTCGGCGCCATGCACCTCGGCGAACGGAAACAGCCGCTTGAGGGTCCGCGCCGCGGCGCCTTCGCCGCAGCCGAGATCCAGTAGTTTGTCGCCCGGCCGCGGCGTCACCCCTTCCAGAGCGCGACGCATCTTGAGGGAACGAAGGGACCAATCGCGCAGGTTGATCGCCTCTTCCGAGGCGAAGTGCGTGGCTTCATAATCGACGGGGGCGGCAAGCGTGCTGACGGTCATGCAAGCTTCTCGGGAGTGGAGGAACGTGGAACCATCGGCATGGGGCGCCGGCGAGCCAGTGTTCTTCGAGGACCGCCGTGTTGGCTTTGGCCCGGAAGCGGAGAGACGCCTCGGTGCGCCCGGCCTCGCCCACGCGGCGACGGAGTTCTCCGTCCTCAAGTAACCGACGGAGAACAGCGGCAAAGGCGCCGGCGTCGCCGGCGGGGGCGAGGAACCCGGTTTCCCCACGACGGATAATCTCGCGCGGCCCTTGCACGTCGGCCGCGATAACCGGAATGCCGCACGCCATCGCCTCGATGATTACCAGGCCGAACGGCTCTCGCTCGGAGCAGTGGACCGCGATGTCGCATTGGCGAACCAATTCTCGGACATCGTCCCGGTGGCCAAGAAAACGCGTCCGCTCCTGGATGCCAAGTCGCCGAGCCTCCTCGCGCAATGCGGCCTCATAGGTCGCATCGCCGCCGCCGATCAACCAGGCCTCGGCTTCCGGATGACCCGCGCAGGCAAGGGCGAACGCTTGTAGAAACGTCCGCTGCCCTTTCCACGGCGTCAGGCGACCAGAGAAAACGACCCGGCAAGAACCGCTGCGTTCCGGCGGAGGTGGTGTGAACCAGGCGTCATCGACGCCGAGGTAAACCGTGCGCACCCGATCCGCGACCGCGCCCCGGCGAACCAGTTCTGCGGCGTCGCGAGCCGTCGTCGGTAGGACGAGATCGACCCGGCGGCGCACCGCGCGAATTAGCCGAGACAAACGACGGTCTTCATTAGGCTTGAGCGTCGTCACGGTGGCTTCGCCCTGACTCCGCCAGGCCAGACGAAAACGGAAGAAACGGCGCGCAAACATGGCGGCCCGCAAATCCGGGATGGAGTAGCATAAAACATTCGTCACCCGGCGACGGCGAATCAGGCCGGCCAGACGCCAGGCGATTTCCAGCGTTTCCCCAAACCCCGGATAGGCGCCATCCCGACCTTCACGGCCTACGATCTCGCAAGCAACTCCCCGCGCTCGGATCGCCTCCATCAGAGGCCCCGGGTTGAGCAGCGCGACCGTCAGCCGATCCGCGGGGACGCGCGAATGGTCGAGATGGCGCAGCAGGGCGATTTCTCCCCCTCCCATGCCGCCCAGACAATTCGTGAGCAAGCAGGTGCTCAAGGAGCAGCTCCCTGGCAGGCCGCCGCCAAGACTTATGGCAGGGGCTGTGGTCCAAAACGTCGAGAGACCCCGCGCAGCGACGCGTAGATGGATGACGGGAGCATAGCCTCAAGCAGGTATTTGAACGCGCGCGGCTCGACCCAAGGCCCCCGTACGGCGATTGCCTTCGCCGCCCACCTGGCCGCCTCCTGGCGCTCGCCGTGGTGCAGGAGCACAAGGGTGAAGTCGGTCGCCCAGCGGGCGTAGGTCTTGCGCCAAAAGCCATCGGAACCAAAGTGCTGGCGGAACAGACCGCGATTATGATGTAGGACTTCCTCCATGTCGCGGTACATGTCCAGTCTGCCGCGCCGCCGCGTGGCGCTCTCGTAGACGCCAACGCGCATGTATGCGAACACCTGCTGGACGAAGCGCCAGCGGAGTCGAAAGCAAGCGCGCACCCAGAAATCGTAGTCTTCGCCCACAACGAAGCGGTGATCGAAGCCGCCGACGCGGGGCAAGACCGAGCGCCGCAGCATGACGCTGTTGAGGTGGGGAGACTGCCTCTTCACGAGGCAGTTGAGCAACCGGGGGTCGCCTGTGTCGGACGCAGGGGAGAGGTGTCGCGCCCCGGTCTGCATGTAAAAGATCTCAATTTGCCCAGCCAGCATTTCCAGCTGGGAGTCCGCGGCAAAGGCTCGCCGGCGGCTGGGAATGGCGTCAGGGGCCAGGACGTCGTCCGCATCGAGCCAGCCAATCAGGTCACCGCGGGCCTCGGCCAGAGCCCTATTGCGGACGGCGCCGACGCCGGCGTTCTCCTGCCGGAAGAGGCGAATGCGATCGCCGAAGCGGCGCCGCAGGACATCGGCTGAGCCGTCATTTGAGCCGTCATCAATGACGACGCACTCTACGCCCTCATCGGACTGGTCGAGGACGGACTGGACCGCCTCTACTACGAACGGCAGGCCGTTGTAGCACGGGATCAGCATGCTGAGGGAAGGATGGTTCATAGGATGTTCGCGTCCGGGCTTGCGGGGAAAGGTCGCGCAGAAGTCTTGCCAGCAAGAGGATCCCGATTGGACGCGCGGATTTCAGACATCATGCCGGCGGCGTGCGCCGCCTGGGTATACGCCTGGACCCATGATGGCTGCCCAAGCGAGAATCGCAGCCATGATAAAAAGCGCTTTTCCCAGTAGCGCCGAATTACCCAACGAGGGTGGCCCCAAAGTCTCACGCCCGAGGGTTGCCCCATTACCCGCACAAATGTGCGGCCCCCGCCGTGATAGTAGTTCCAAGCATAGGCTGCGCTCATCCGATTGGCGCCGATGAAGTGCCGGACCCGCGATTTGGGCACCCAGACGCCGTAGCCACCCGCGGCTCGGATGGGATTGATGACGGTGTTTTCATCCCCAAGAATCGCTTCATCCCGGCGGCGGCCCAGAAATGGATCGTACAGAAAGCGTTTTTGGATTTCTGTTCGGAAGGCCATGTTGGCCCCAAACGGATATTCCGTTGCAGAAAACGGACGAACTTCAGAACCTATGTCACGGATCACCAACATTCCCTCAAAGTATTTCAGGTTTTGAACGATCCATCGGGGCGGCTGGACTTCAAACCAGGGAGAAATGGATCCGCCAAAGAACGCTGCGTCGGGCCAACATTTGGCGGCTCGTACATACTCCTCAATCCAATTGGGCTCCACCAAGACATCGTCGTCCGTCCAGATGAGAAGGTCCCCCTGGGCTGCCGCGACTGCAGCATTCCTGGCGTTCGAGAGCCCTTGTTTCGGTTCGTAGAGACGCCGGGCAGGCAACTTATCCGCATGGCGCGCGATCACGGCGTCCGTGTCGTCCGTGCAGTTGTTGTTGACGACCAGAAGCTCCCACTCCACTCCGGGCGGGATGCGCAACTGATGCATCTGCTCCAAAGTTTGGTTGAGGAGTTTCGCGCGGTTCCAAGTGCAGATAGCGACGGTCAGACGCATGATGGTTGGTTCTCGCAAGGGACCGGCGATAATACGGTGCCAATCTGTTTCAGGGAGCATCCCGCGCCGCTTGCTTCACTACTTCAAGCAGACGTGCGCCCGGCGCCGGTTCGTACCACTTGGCAGCAGCATGATGAGCTTGCATGCCCATCGTCCGCCACTCTCCTCGCACGGCCCAGGCGCGGGCCAGCGCCATACCGATGGAAGCGGCCTTGGAAGCCGGGGCAATAAAGCCAGAAACTCCGTCGCCTACCAGTGTCCCGTTTCCACCCACGTCCGTCACAACCGCCGGTCGTCCGCACAGCATGGCTTCAACCAAAGACAGGGGAGTGCCTTCGCCGCGAGACGGCATCACAAGTAGGTGGTTGTTTTGCCATACCGCCCGAATATCCTTAATGTGGCCGTGAAACACCACGCGGTCGGCAATCCCGTAGTGCCGAGCCAAATCCTCCAGATAAGGGCGGTCGGGACCGTCTCCATACATGTTTAAGCGCCATTCTTCTCGGTCCCAGTTGCCGCCGCCAAGGGCTTCCAACAGTAGATCTTGCCCTTTGAATCGAACCACTAAGCGGGAAACACATGCCATTTGGACGGGTTTCGCTTCCGGCCACTCCAAGGCGGTGGTATCAGCAAGGTTCACTGGATTCTTCATTATGATCCCGTTAGGAATCGCGTGGGCGATCTGGCGCTCAGTCGTTGCCTTGTTTGATTCGGATACAAAAACCACACGAAAGGCACGGTGTAGTATGTCCCTCAATTTCAATCTCGCCGCTTCGTCTGGAAACGTCCAGTCGTCGTTGTAGTGACAAACGAGGACATAGGGGATTCGCTCCCGAGTGAGGAACGATAACAATTGCGGATGGCCCACCGTGTCATAGGTGCCGCCCTGGTTGACGCAAATCACATCAGGGCGATAGTCGCGAGTCGCTCGGAATGGCGGCCGGATCATTAGCTGAAGTCTACTGCGTAACCGGTCAATCCGACCGACATCCCAGGATGGAAGCGGGTTCTCGTAGGGCAACGTTTTGGCCCCCCGGGCCAACAGTCGCTCAACCTGGACGGGCAAGGCAGCCCTCGAAATAGCAACGTGATCGCCTGCGCTGAGGGCGGAGTGGGCCATGTCAGCCCAAAGTTCCTCACTTCCACCCCAGGGGGCACCAGTCATCGTTGAAACGACAGCAATGCGCATATTGTTTCTCGATTTTAGCTTATTCAGATAGGTGTTAATGAACACGGCGAGGCTCTTTTCCGCGACGCCGTTCCGGATCAGCGAATAGACGCCATTATGGAATGAGCACGGTTCGCCCAATCGAACCCCATGCGGCGAAGAAGCCGAAACATCACCCGGCCAAAGATGTTCACCGGCAGACGCGGCAGCCCCGGTATTTTTCCGCCCAGTTCCTGCTGATGCCGTTGCCGATAGTGGGAGAGACTCGCGCCTTCGTACCAGACGCGGTCCAGTCGCCGCCCCAGCTTTTCCGCAAGAACTCCGAAAGCCTTCGCGGACCAAGCGGTCGCGTGGTGCGGCGGCCAGGAGAGAGGATCGGATGTATAGCCCAAGAGCGATTCAAAGCAGGGTGCGCTTAAGAGTATGATGCGCGGCTCGAACTGCCGGACATAATCGGACAGAAACCCGGCCGGGTGCTCGACATGCTCAATTGTCTGGAACATGCACATCACGTCGCATTCTACGCCAGGCTGTTCACCGGGCAGGTGGGCCGCGAGACCCTTCCGCGTCGCCGCAGCGACTGCCTTTGCGTTCAGGTCGATGCCCATGCCTTCGATAGCGTGGCGTCGCAGCGACTCTAAGAAGTCGCCAGGCCCACACCCCACCTCGACGACCCGCACCCTGCCAAGGGTTGTTATGTAATCCAGTGCGACACACTTGTCCCACGATTCCGGGTTGTAGTACCACGGGAATAGCTGCGCCAAGGCATCGTAATAGTCGCCGTCGCCAAGCAGGCAAGGTCGATAATACCGCAGCCCGCAGCACCCGCAAAGGAACTCCGTCACGGCGGAGCGGAAATACCTTTGCACCATGCTCTCTGAGAGGCTGCCCTTTAGGTAGGACCGATAGCTGCCGGCGAGTTCCGCTGCTTCGCGCCGGCGCAGTGCGCGCCCTGATTGCCGGCATAGTGGACAACCAAACCCCGCAGATTCCTTTCCGGCGTAAATGTTTGTCGTCACGCTTTTTCCTTCTGTCGTCACGCTTTTTCCTCCTCCCCAACCGTCGACCACGCCGCATCCTCGAGGTATACGCAATCGCCGGCTCGCCACTTGTACTCACGGGGAGGCTGGCCCGCCATGGTCACCTCAAATGGACAGATTCCTTCCACCGACTCAAAGAGAGTATTGGCCCGGCGATCCGCGAACCAGGTGGTTAGCGTATAGGAGCCCATAAATAATCTCAATTTAGGCACTTGGCACCGCAGACGGAAACGTCCGCTCCTCCCGCGAAACGGGGCGGCGCGGTCCAGTGAAAAATAACAGACAGGTCGATTCATCGCCGTTTCCACCACTTGAAAGGCGAAACATAAGGCCTGGCACGGTTCGGCAATTTCTAGGGTAAACTCGAAAGCGACAGGTTGGCCGGAGGCGACGTCGCCGTCTGAGCCGGATTCGACTCTCGCGAACGCTACATGATTCAACGGACTATATGGGCCTTTAGTATAGCACGCAACCCGGGGCCCTCCTTGCCCGCTCAGTCCGCGGTAGGCCTGCAGCACGGCATGGGTCGGCCCGTCAAGGACACATCTTCCCTGCTTAAGCAAGACGCACCGCCGTGTCAACTGGGAGATCGCCTGTGTATTGTGACTCACGAATACAACTGAGCGCCCCCGCCAACCGCCTCCTTCATCTTACCAATGCATTTTTCTTGGAAGGCCGCGTCGCCGACCGCCAGCACTTCATCGATGATTAGAATTTCCGGGTCGAGGTGCGCAGCCACGGCGAACGCGAGGCGGACGTACATGCCGCTGGAGTACCGCTTGACCGGCGTGTCCAGAAAACGCTCGATCTCCGCGAAGCCGATGATCTGGTCGAGCTTGAGGTTTATTTCTCCCCTAGTCATGCCCAGGATACTGCCGTTGAGGTAGATATTCTCTCGCCCCGTCAACTCGGGGTGAAAGCCGGTGCCGACCTCCAGCAGACTTGCCATGCGCCCCCGAACCACTGCCCTCCCCGAAGTCGGCTCCGCGATCCGGCTCAGGATCTTCAGCAGCGTCGATTTGCCCGCCCCGTTGCGGCCGATGATCCCCACGACCTCGCCCGGCTGCACGTGGAACGACACGTCCTTCAGCGCCCAGAATTCGCCTGCGTCCTCGGCACCCCGCGGTCGACCCGTCAGGCCGCGCCACAGCGCCGACGCCCCCTCCACGATCGACTCGGTCAGGTTTCGGTTCGGCCTCGTCGACCGCATCCCGATGCGGTATCGCTTCGACAGATCTTCAATTTGAATCGCTGGCTTCATCACCTGTCACCTATCGGAGTCCTGCGGTGTGGGTCGAACGGTTTAAATGACCAGGCCGGGTAACCGAAAAGGTTGCGGCGGAAACTTCTGAGCATCCGGTACAGGAAGATCAAGCCGGCGCGGTAGTTCGCCGCCTTGCGTAGCGTCCAGGACAGCAGGTTCGCCGGCTTCTTAACTGTTCCCGCAACGGCGTCACAGGGCGTTTTTGACATCCAGGATTGCCCAGACCATGCCGCCGAGTAATCGCTTTGCTGGGGGGGGCGCGACAAAATCGGCACCGCCTCCGTTTTTCTCGCCATTACGGCCAAATAGGCAGGCATGGGGCTGACGAAGGTGACGCGCCGCTTAACTTTTGCCGGGTCGGCAACCTCGTACCACGGGGCAAGTGGGTGGTCTTCGTAGAGGAGCATTCGCTCTATGAGGAACCCGTTCTCTGGGCAGAACACTCTATAGTATAGATCCGGACTGAATTGGTAGAAGCCGTGACCCGAAAAATTGGACGTTGGAGTGATGCTGAGGTAGTGACCCCCGACCGCTACCAGTTCCATACAATTCTTAATAGCTACTGGGAAGTTGAACACATGCTCTAAGCTGCCACCATCGAGTACCACGGTGAATAGACCTTTGAGGTCGGGAGTTATGGGTAAGTTTAGGTCGTGAAGGTAGCTCGCACTCTCAAATCCAGAAACATCAAGTGACGATACTTCTGCCGCACCCAACAAGCGGAAAAAGGATTCGGCAAAGCCGCCCTCCGCGGTCAGGATCCGTTTGGCCTCTTCAAGATCTACTGCATGGCCGAATTCAGCCAGATTGGCAGTTAAACGCTCTGGCGTCAGATGCAGCCCTTGACGGCCGATCATCATCGTTCGGGAATACTCCACGCCGGACTGCTTCGCATATAGCAGAAAGCGTGAGCCGTTTACATCAATGCCCATTCCAACTGCACTCTCAAATCACGTCAGCGAACGACCGTTCCACGCGGCGGAAGTAGAAACACCCGGCCAGCAGCAGCGCCAGTCCCACCGCCGACGACACACCCAGCGAGTACCAGTCCATCTCACCGCCCAGCACCGTCTCGCGGAAGTTCAGCAGCAGCCCGTAGGCCGGGTTCAGCGGCAGCACCAGCCGGGAAATCGGCCCCAGCACGGTCGGCTTCAGGTAGATGCACGGCGTGGCGAACATCCACAGTTGCACCGCGAACGTCAGGACGTACTTGAAATCGCGGTGCGCCACGATCAGGGCCGACAGAAGCGTTCCCACGCCCACCGCCGCCGCCGTCAGCAGCAGCATGACGACCGGCGCCAGCAGGACCGACCAGCCCGGTGTGGCGCCGTACCAGGCCATCATCGCCGCCAGGATCGCCAGCGAAATCAGGAAATCGAACAGCGAAGCCCCCACCGAACTGACCGGGATGATCAGCCGCGGGAAGTAGATCTTGCTCACCAGATTGTGGTTGGCCACCACGCTGTTGCCGGCTGTGCTGACGGCGTTGGCGAAAAACGTCCATGGCAGGATGGCCGTCAATACGAACAGCGGGTAGTGTTCGATCCCCTCGGAGACGCCGCCGAGTCGGCCCAGGAAAAACGCGAAGACGGCCACCGTGGACAGCGGCTGAATCACGGCCCAGGCGGCGCCGAGTATCGTCTGCTTGTACCGCACCTTCACGTCGCGCCAGGTCAGGAAGAACAGCAATTCGCGGAACCGCCAGATCTCGCGCAGGTTCACCAGCTGCCAGCCGGGCCGGCGCTCGATCACCGTCTCCGGCAGGTCGTCATCGGGCCGCGCTTCCGCGTCTTCGGTCTGCGCGGCCGACTTCTTTTCTTCGGGGAGCGCCTCGGCGGCGGTGCTCACGATCTTCCTCCCTTGCCTTGTCTCGCGGACGTCGCGTCCAGCCGCTCGGCGCACTCCGTGACGGTGGGTTGCGCGCCCCGGTGGAGGGCCGCCGGTCGGCGCGCACTCCGTGCCCGTGGGTGTACTCAGGCGGTCGCTTCCCGCCGACCTTCCGCCGACGGACAAAACCCAAAGGCGACGCCGGGACGCCGCCGTCCCAGGCGACACGTCCACCTTGGACGCCCCGTTCGGGCAGATGGTTCCAGGCGGTTATCGGGTTTCGACGAAGCACACCGCTTCCGACAGCGGTCGGATCATCCACCGCTCGACCTCGACCGAGACGCCTTGCTGCAGAAAGCGAACATCAACGGTTACTTTCAGGTTCTTGCCGTGGCGCACCACCCGCCCCTGTAGGCCCGTCAGCGATCCCTCAACAATCTCCACCCGGTCGCCGACCGCCAGCCGCGCCTCGGGCGTCAGGGGCGCGTCGGAATTCATGAGGCGAAAGACCCGCGCCAGGTCCGTCCGCAGCTGCCGTTGGTCCGGCACGGGCAGGCAGTTGACGATGAGGTTCGTCTCCAGGGCGGCGAGCCGTCCCCGGTCGTCGCCGTGGAGGAACAGGTAGCCGGGGAAGAGCGGCATGTGTGAAGAGACCAACCGGCCGCGGCTCAGCGATTTTTTCTCGTACTGCGGCAGAAAGAAGCCGACGGATCGGCTCAGCAGACGGCGGGCCAGCGCCTTCTCGGTGCGCGGCCGGGTGTGCAACACCCACCAGCGCCCGCAAGGCGGGTCGGCGGCGTCGGCCGGGTTCGGGTTGGCGGAAAGGAGTTCGGGCGGATAGACGAAGGTTTCCAAGGAAAGCAACGGCATTGTCACCTCTCTGTAAAGGGGAAATTGGGCTGCGGGCGGTCGCGGTTGTCTGGTCCCCGCGACGCTCCCCATCCTACTACCCTACCTGAGTTTCGCGGCGCGTCAACAACCAATCTCCGGGATTTCGCAATTATCCCGATTAAACCTTTGCGAAGGCGTGCAGCGAATGGCGTGCCAGAGCATTCTCGACCAACGCCCGAGGCGTATCAAGGACCCACTGGTATCGGCGCGGACGGTGCGAGAAGGGCCGTCGCGGGCCTTGCTCCGAAGGAAACGCACGCCCGGCGCCTTGTGTTCGACCGTGTTGATACGTCGATTGCGGCCGATGGAACGCCCGGGCCGGGGTCCGCACGAAGCCTGGTCCCGACAACTCATGGGAGAGAAAGCGCGGTTGAGAAACGGCGGCTGGCGCTGACGAGTCTTTCGGGTGTTTACACCGCAAGCGCGCTTTGTTTGCGCGCCACTTGACAGATTGCCCAGTGTGACATATTGTACTCACGGTTCTTGCTCTTTCGTCTTCCGACTCGCCATTGGACAACGAAAACCGTGCAAGACCGCCCCGCTTGCGGCGACCCCCTCGCCCGAGGTGTGGGGCGATCCCATGAGCGACATTTCCCGTCCAGAAGTGGTAGGTTCGCGGCAAGGGCGCCTGTCATCGTCAGGGTATTCCAAACATCGTCAAGGAATGGTGAGGCGCGGGCTATGTGAGCGGCCCACTCGACCACGCGACGGTCGCGCCATGGGCGTGGACCGCCGGGACCGTTCCATCCGTTGCGCCCTTGAGACCGCCGTGATCGGCCGCCCCCCTCGGTGATCCCGTTTGGACTGACGCTCCGGTGCATCCGGCTCATGAAATGAGCCGGATACGCAATGTCGTATTTCGTATGTCGTTCACCCGTCCTGTGGAAAGCTGCGATCGTCTGTTCAGAGCGCCATGATCCCTAATGAGATGGGCTGCGGCCGCTGACGCGGGCCGAGGGTCGTTCCGCAAGCTCGACGGCCGGGACCGTTCTAACAAGTGAGAATCATCATGTTCTTCGGAATCTTCGGACAAGGTGGCAAAAACCGGCGGAAGAAGTCAACGACGGCCGCGAGGGCGGCTCGACAAGTGCGGCCGTGGCTCGAGACCCTGGAGCAACGGTTGGTGCCGTCCTCGTCCTCGCTGCCGCCCGTGACGGTGGCGGACTTCACGGGCCACGGCGTCTATAGCTACGGCGCCGCCGGCTGGAGCCAGCTGAACGCGTCCGACGCCTCCCTCCTGGCCATCGACGCCACGGGGGGCGTGGTGGCCGACTTCAAGGGTTACGGCGTGTATCGTTACACCGCCGCGTCCGGCTGGAGCCAGCTGACCGCGTCCGACGCCACCCTGTTGACGCCCGACGCCACGGGGGGCGTGGTGGCCGACTTCAAGGGCTACGGCCTGTATCGTTACACCGCCGCGTCCGGCTGGAGCCGACTCAACGCATCCGACCCCACCCTGCTGACGGCCGACGCCACGGGGGGCGTGGTGGCCGAATTCAAGGGCTACGGCATGTATCGATACACCGCCGCGTCCGGCTGGAGCCGGCTCAACGCGTCCGACCCCACCCTGCTGACGGCTGACGCCGCGGGGGGCGTGGTCGCCGACTTCAAGGGCTACGGCATGTATCGTTACACCGCCGCGTCCGGCTGGAGCCGGCTCAACGCGTCCGACCCCACCCTGCTGACGGCCGACGCCACGGGGGGCGTGGTGGCCGACTTCAAAGGCTACGGCCTGTATCGCTACACCGCCGCGTCCGGCTGGAGCCGGCTCAACGCGTCCGACCCCACCCTGCTGACGCCCGACGCCGCGGGGGGCGTGGTGGCCGACTTCAAAGGCTACGGCGTCTGGAGTTACAGCACCACGGCCGGTTGGAGCCAGCTGAATGCGTCCGACGCCGCGCGACTAGGCGTCGCGGCCGAAACCCAGGTGGCGTCCCAATTGACCGCGACGATCACGGGACTGCCTTCATCGGGCTACAGCCCCGAGGAGACGCCGCTGACGCTGGTAGCGACGGTGAGCGGCGGCATTACCGGATCCGACGTCTACAGCTGGACGATCGCGCAGAACGGCGCGACGGTGACGACCGGCTCGGGACCTTCGTTCAATTTCACCCCGTCCTCCACCGGGACGTATCAGGTGGCGCTGAAAGTGACCGACTCGGCCAACGACACGGCGTCGGCCAGCGGTTCGGTGGTCGTGGACCTGCCGCCTACGGTGTCGCTGGTCGATCCCGCCGTCCAGGTGGGGTCGCCGATCGCGTTCACCGCCAGCGCCGTCAACCCCAACTCCGGGGAGACGGCGGGGTTCAGCTATAGTTGGAACTTCGGCGACGGCAAAACCGCCAGCGGCAACACGGCCGCGGTCAGCCACATCTATGCGACGGCCGGCAGCTACACCGTCACGGTGACGGCCACCGACAGTGTGGGCGAAACGGCCAGCGCCAGCGCGACCGTGACGGTGTCGGCGGACCTGACGGCGACCATCACCGGCCTTCCGGCGTCGGGCTACAGCCCCAAGGGGACGACGCTGACGCTGGGATCGTCTGCAAGCGGGGGCGTCGGGGCCGACACGTACAGTTGGACGGTGACCAACGGCGGCACGACGGTGGCGACCGGCACGGGTTCCTCGCTGGCGTTCACCCCTTCCACCACGGGGACGTATCAGGCGGCGTTGACCGTGAAGGACGCGGCCAACGACTCGGCCACGGTTAGTGGCTCGGTGGTGATCGACCAGCTGCCGACGGTGTCGCTGGGCGGCCCGTACTCCGGCCAGGCCGGTTCGGCGGTCGGCTTCACGGCCAGCGCGGTCAACCCCAACGCCGGCGAGGCGGCGGGCTTCACCTACAGTTGGGCCTTCGGCGACGGCGCGACCGCGAGCGGGACATCGGCGACGGACAGCCACATCTATTCCGCGCCTGGCACGTACACGGCGACGGTGACGGCCACCGACGGCGTGGGCGAGACGGCCAGCGCCAGCGCGACCGTGACGGTGTCGGCGGACCTGACGGCGACCATCACCGGCCTTCCGGCCTCAGGCTACAGCCCCAAGGGGACGCAGTTGACGCTGGGATCGTCGGTCGCGGGCGGCGTCGGGGCCGACACGTACAGTTGGACGGTGACCAACGGCGGCACGACGGTGGCGACCGGCACGGGTTCCTCGCTGGCGTTCACCCCTTCCACCACGGGGACGTATCAGGCGGCGTTGACCGTGAAGGACGCGGCCAACGACGCGGCCACGACCAGCGGCTCGGTGGTCGCGGACCTGGCGCCGACGACGGCGCTGGGCGGCCCCTACTCCGGGCAGGCCGGTTCGGCGGTCGGCCTCACGGCCAGCGCGGTCAACCCCAACGCCGGCGAGGCGGCGGGCTTCACTTACAGTTGGGCCTTCGGCGACGGCCAAACCGCCAGCGGCGGCACGGCCACGGTCAGCCATATCTATTCCGCGCCCGGCACATACACGGCGACGGTGACCGCCACCGACGGCGTGGGCGAGACGGCCAGCGCCAGCGCGACCGTGACGGTGTCGGCGGACCTGACGGCGACCATCACCGGCCTTCCGGCCTCGGGCTACAGCCCCAAGGGGACGACGATGACGCTGGGATCGTCGGTCGCGGGCGGCGTCGGGGCCGACACGTACAGTTGGACGGTGACCAACGGCGGCACGACAGTGGCGACCGGCACGGGTTCCTCGCTGGCGTTCACCCCTTCCACCACGGGGACGTATCAGGCGGCGTTGACCGTGAAGGACGCGGCCAACGACGCGGCCACGGTTAGTGGCTCGGTGGTGATCGACCAGTTGCCCACGGTGTCGCTGGGCGGCCCGTACTCCGACCAGGCCGGTTCGGCGGTCGGCCTCACGGCCAGCGCGGTCAACCCCAACGCCAGCGAGGCGGCGGGCTTCACTTACAGTTGGGCCTTCGGCGACGGCCAAACCGCCAGCGGGACCTCCGCGACCGACAGTCACATCTATTCCGCGCCAGGCACCTACACGGCGACGGTGACGGCCACCGACGGCGTGGGCGAGACGGCCAGCGCCAGCGCGACCGTGACGGTGTCGGCGGACCTGACGGCGACCATCACCGGCCTTCCGGCGTCGGGCTACAGCCCCAAGGGGACGCAGTTGACGCTGGGATCGTCGGTCGCGGGCGGCGTCGGGGCCGACACGTACAGTTGGACGGTGACCAACGGCGGCACGACGGTGGCGACCGGCACGGGTTCCTCGATGGCGTTCACCCCTTCCACCACGGGGACGTATCAGGCGGCCTTGACCGTGAAGGACTCGGCCAACGACACGGCCACGGTTAGTGGCTCGGTGGTGATCGACCAACTCCCCACGGTGTCGCTGGGCGGCCCGTACTCCGACCAGGCCGGTTCGGCGGTCGGCCTCACGGCCAGCGCCGTCAACCCCAACGCCGGCGAGGCGGTGGGCTTCACCTACAGTTGGGCCTTCGGCGACGGCGCGACCGCGAGCGGGACATCGGCGACCGACAGTCACATCTATTCCGCGCCCGGCACGTACACGGCGACGGTGACGGCCACCGACAGCGTGGGCGAGACGGCCGGCGCCAGCGCGACCGTGACGGTGTCGGCGGACCTGACGGCGACGATCACCGGCCTACCGGCCTCGGGCTACAGCCCCAAGGGCACGACGCTGACGCTGGGATCGTCGGTCGCGGGCGGCGTCGGGGCCGACACGTACAGTTGGACGGTGACCAAGGGCGGCGCGACGGTGGCGACCGGCACGGGTTCCTCGCTGGCGTTCACCCCTTCCACCACGGGGACGTATCAGGAGGCGTTGACCGTGAAGGACGCGGCCAACGACGCGGCCACGGTTAGTGGCTCGGTGGTGATCGACCAGCTGCCGACGGTGGCGCTGGGCGGCCCCTACTCCGACCAGGCCGGTTCGGCGGTCGGCCTCACGGCCAGCGCCGTCAACCCCAACGCCGGCGAGGCGGCGGGCTTCACCTACAGTTGGGCCTTCGGCGACGGCGCGACCGCGAGCGGAACCTCGGCGACGGACAGCCACATCTATTCCGCGCCTGGCACATACACGGCAACGGTGACTGCCACCGACAGTGTGGGCGAGACGGCCAGCGCCAGCGCGACCGTGACGGTGTCGGCGGACCTGACGGCGACCATCACCGGCCTACCGTCCTCGGGCTACAGCCCCAAGGGGACGACGCTAACGTTGGGATCGTCGGTCGCGGGCGGCGTCGGGGCCGACACCTACGCCTGGACGGTGACGCAGAACGGCGCGACGGTGGCGACCGGCACGGGCTCGTCTCTGGTGTTCACCCCTTCCACCACGGGGACGTATCAGGCGGCGTTGACCGTGAAGGACTCGGCCAACGACGCGGCCACGGCCAACGGGTCGGTGGTGATCGACCAGCTGCCGACGGTGTCGCTGGGCGGCCCCTACTCCGACCAGGCCGGTTCGGCGGTCGGCCTCACGGCCAGCGCCGTCAATCCCAACGCCGGCGAGGCGGCGGGCTTCACCTACAGTTGGGCCTTCGGCGACGGCGCGACCGCGAGCGGGACCTCGGCGACGGACAGTCACGTCTATTCCGCGCCAGGCACCTACACGGCGACGGTGACGGCCACCGACGGCGTGGGCGAGACGGCCAGCGCCAGCGCGACCGTGACGGTGTCGGCGGACCTGACGGCGACGATCACCGGCCTTCCGTCCTCGGGCTACAGCCCCAAGGGCACGACGCTGACGCTGGGATCGTCGGTCGCGGGCGGCGTCGGGGCCGACACCTACGCCTGGACGGTGACGCAGAACGGAGCGACGGTGACGATGGGCACGGGTTCCTCGCTGGCGTTCACGCCCTCCACCACGGGGACGTATCAGGCGGCGTTGACCGTGAAGGACGCGGCCAACGACGCGGCCACGATTAGTGGCTCGGTGGTGATCGACCAGCTGCCGACGGTATCGTTGGGCGGCCCCTACTCCGACCAGGCCGGTTCGGCGGTCGGCCTCACGGCCAGCGCGGTCAACCCCAACGCCGGCGAGGCGGCGGGCTTCACCTACAGTTGGGCCTTCGGTGACGGCCAAACCGCCAGCGGCGGTACGGCCACGATCAGCCACGTCTATTCCATGCCCGGCACGTATACGGCGACGGTGACCGCCACCGACGGCGTGGGTGAAACCGCGTCCTCGACGACCACCGTCTCCGTGTCGGCATCGCCGTCGGGCTCGATGAACGTGCAGATCACGGGGCTCCCTTCGTCGGGGCAAAGTCCCGAGCAAACGCAGGTTACGCTAGGGTCGCAGGTTCAAGTGAGTAATTACCCTGATTACGCCCAGGTCAATACCACTGGTGCATCGGACTACGTCTGGAATGACTCGAGCAGCGACCCGCGCGCCCTCGAATGGCCCGGCGGCGGCGGCCCTGGCCGCATCGCCTCCACTTGGTACGCCTCGACCAGTTTTACAGTGAATGTCAACATCACCGACAGCCAGACGCATCAGGTGGCCCTCTACTTCCTCGACTGGGACAGCGCCGGCCGCAGCGAGCAGGTGGACGTGCTGGACCCCGCCACCGGCGAGGTGCTCGACAGCCGCACAGTGTCGTCATTCTCCGGCGGCCAATACCTGGTCTGGGACGTTTCGGGCAATGTTATGTTTCGCATCACCGATCTAACGGGCCCCAACGCCGTACTCAGCGGCCTGTTCTTCGATTCGCCGCCTGCAAATGCTCCTTCTGGAACTGCTTTCTTGAAGACCGACTCCAGCACCCGGGGCAACTGGGTCGGGGCGTACGGCGACGACGGCTTCTATGTGGTCGATGCTGCCCCAACCCAGCAGTATGGGTGGAAGGTGTCCCAGAATGGCGCGCTTGTCGCGAACGGCTCGGATAGCTCGCTGAGCTTCACGCCGGGCTCGATCGGGACCTACCAGATCGAGCTTACCGTTACAGACTCGCTGGGCGACACGGGATCGGCCAGCGAGTCTCTTGTGGCTGTCGCGGCGCCCCCGAGGGTGACGCTAGGCGGACCGTACTCCAGCCAGACTGGGGCGGCGGTGGCGTTCACGGCCAGCGCCAGCGACCCCAACGCGAACGAGGCACCGGGGTTCACCTACAGCTGGAACTTCGGCGACGGCGCGACGGACAATGGGACCTCGGCGACGGACAGCCACGTCTACGCCAAGACAGGCACGTACACCGTGACGGTGACTGCCACCGACAGTGTGGGCGAAACCGCCTCCTCTACGGCCGTTGTAACGGTCTCAAGCACTTCCCAGATCGCTGCAGCCTTCATCCAGACTAGCGACGGGCTGATTCCCAACTTCGGCGCGAACCCGACCATCACGGCCTTGCGCTCAGGCAACTGGTCTGATCTCACCATGTGGGCTCAGGACCGGCTTCCGGCCGCCGGTGATGTCGTTTCCATTGGGGCGGGCGTAACGGTCACCTACGACGTAGTCTCCACCGCGAACATCGACACCGTGGACATCCAGGCCGGCGGCACGCTCCAGTTCCGCACCGACGTCAACACCGAACTCACGGTAGTAAACCTGCTCGTGATGCCGGGTGGGACGCTGACCGTGGGCACGACCGCCCAACCGGTGGCGGTCGGCGTGACGGCTCAGATCATCTTCCCCGACGTGCCTTTCAACTACACCGAAGACCCATCCCAGTACGGCCACGGCCTGATCGGCCTGGGCAACGTCTTCATGTGCGGAGCGGCGATGAACAAAACCTGGGTGCAACTCGCGGCGGACGCCCACGCCGGGGACACCACCCTGACATTGGCGCAGCCGGTCAGCGGCTGGCAAGTCGGCGCCAAGATCGTCCTGCCGGACACCCAACAATTCGCGGGAATTAGCTCGAGCTACAGCCCCGAGTACGAGACGGCCACGATCACGGGCATTTCGGCGAACGGCCTGACCGTCACCCTGGCCAGCCCGCTGCAGTTCGACCACCTGGGATCTGTGAACCTGGACGGCCAGGAGGAGTTCATGCCCGACGTCGGAATCCTTTCCCACAACGTCGTGGTACGGTCGCAGAACCCGAGCGGTGTTCGCGGCTATGTGGTGTTCATGGACCAGGCGGATGTGGACATCCGCTACGCCCAGTTCACCGGCCTGGGTCGCACGCAGGGGTTTGATGCGAACGGCAACGAAATCGCAGTCGACAACACGACTTACGACGCCAACGGCAACGTCACGCACATCGGCACGAACGAGGCCGGCCGTTACCCAGTCTACTTTGACAACGTGGCAGGCCCTACCGCCATGCCCGCGAACGGGTATCAGTACACGTTCATCGGCAACTCAATCTACTGCCCGCTGACGCCCATGCCCTACATCTGGGGCCTGACGATCAACGACAGCAGCTACGGCCTGATCGAGGACAACGTCCTGTACAATTGGGCCGGTGCGGGGCTCGTCACCTTGTCGGGCAACGAGACGGACAATCTCATCGAGCAGAACTTCGTTGTCCGCATCACGGGCGACGGCGCTCGAAAGAACGACGGTCGTGACGGCACCGCATTCTGGTTCAATGGGACCAACAACTATGTGACCGGCAACGTGGCAACCGACGTCTTCTCGGGCGGCGGTCCCTACTCCTATGGCTTCTCGTTCACCGAGATCCAACTCGGGGCCAACGGACTCGGAATGGTCCCAGAGCCTGCCTACCAGGGGGCGGAAACGTGGGTGCAAGGTCAGTACAACATGGTTGACGCCAACGCCCAGCCTCTTCTGGATTTCTCCGACAACGAGGTGTACGGGGCAACCTACGGCGGCCTGACGGTGTGGTGGCTCGGC
This sequence comes from uncultured Planctomycetaceae bacterium, assembly GCA_963813925.1. Taxonomy (GTDB): domain Bacteria; phylum Planctomycetota; class Planctomycetia; order Gemmatales; family Gemmataceae; genus UBA4732. Next base: position 227,749 of record CAWFBG010000009.1, on the reverse strand, counting down.
AGCTACTTCGAGACCCCGGTCGGGAACGCCGGGGTGGTCAACGACTTCACCGTCTGGAACATCACGACCTACGGCATCTACCTGTACCAAACCAACGACCTGACGATCGACGGCTATGTCGCCCGGGGCAGCAGCCCTGGGCTCAGCCTGTCCGACGGGGCGCAATATGGAATCTTCAGCAGCGACTACGTCGAATCTGGCCTGGTGATCAACAATGCGGACATCCAAGGGTTCCAATTGGGCATTGACCTCCCCGCTCAAGGCATCGGTGAGACGCTGATCGAGAACAGCTACTTGCGTAACGAGACGGATATCGTTGACCAAACCCCGTGGAATGTCCAAGGCGGATCGGGAACCCAGGCCCATTGGACCGTGATTCAGAACGTCGTGTTCGACGCACTGCCGGGAATGCCTCTCGATGCCATCTCAATGTGGTACTCGACTACCACAGGAGGTGTCGACATCGTTTCGACCGACCAGGTCTTCGTGTACGATTACGACGGGATCGCTGGGGACGACTTCCAGGTGTACTACGCTCAGCAGGCTCCGGACTACCTTGTGCCGGAGACCGGGCAGTCGAGCAGCGGTTCGGTCATCGGGGCCCCCGTGGCCGGCCTGACCAACCAGCAGCTGTGGGACCAGTACGGACTCGCCATCGCAGGCGGAGTGGCCCCGGACGACACTACGATGGCAGGCATCATCGGTGCCTACGTGGCACCGCTGTGACATGAAAAGCTCATCCGCCCCTGCCGGCAGGCCGACCGGCCGGCAGGGGCGGCTCTTCAACACCTTTCCCTTATATCTCATTCGTCAGGCGTCGCCCGCGGAATCAAGGTCTCCGCCCGGTCGTCGCTTCCCCGGCCATGTCGCGTCATGCCGCAGACATCGGGAGCCGGTTCGACATCGGCACCTGCCGTAACCGACCCCACGCCAACACCCCCAGCCCCGCGCTCGACGTCTCAACCAGCACGTCCGTGACGCTGGCGAAGCGCGTCGGCAGACAGAGTTGTCCGCCCTCGAAGAGGACCGCCAGGACGCCCGCCGCCGCGATGGTCGCCCAGCCGCGCACCTCGAACGTCCGGCCAGACGCGGCCAGTAAGATGCCCAGCACGAGGAATTGAATCACCTTGTCCGCCACGCCCTGCGCCGTTTCAAGGTAAGACGACCGCATGTAGTCGGCAAAGGGCGCCCAGGAGATTTCTCGCCACCTCGCCAAGGCCGTGCCGTCGAAATGAAAGTCGAAAGGGAACCAATTGAGATATGCCAGGGCGGCGATCCAGCCCGCCGTCGCCAGGACGCTCACGGCCGGCCGCCGACCCGAAATGCCGACCCACCAGCCGCACAGCACCGCCAGGCCGTTCGTCGCCACGTCGGTGGCGTCGCAGGAATGCGTGACCACGAACAGCCGCACGAACTCGGCGCCGGCCGCCGCGACCACCCCGAGGCCCAGCACCTCCCACGCCGCCCGCCCTCCCGCCCGCCAGCGCGGCACGCGCGCCGCCAGCAAGCCCAGCGGCAGGAACCACGCGGCGCCTTCCAGCGCCTTCCGGACGCCGTCCCGCGGATCGAGAGTCCAGTAACCGAACGGGACCGGCCGCACCAGTCCGGCCTTGTACTTGTGGTAAATCTCCACCGGACTCAGCGTCAGGTTCGGGGGAAAGACCTGAACAAGCGCCAGCACGACGAGATAGGCGATCAGCAGTCTGGCGGCCGATCCGCTCTCCTCCGTCCCGGCCCACGCCTCCCTGGCCCGGCAAGTCATCGCCCGTCCCGCCGCGATCCACACGGCGATCCCAAGGGCCGCCCCCAGCGATTCCGCCGCCACGTCGTTGATCGACGACACCCGCGGCGGAAAATACAGCTGGGAAAACTCCAGCAAGACGCTGAACCCCGCCCAGACGGCGGCCGTCGGCACGGCCCACCAGTCGGCCGATCGGCGTCGATCCACGCACAAGGCCGCCATGCCCAGGAAACCGAGGGGGATAAACAGCAGGATGTTCGCCGCCCAGTCCGACCGCGACTCGACGCGGATCGGTTGTGCGCAAACTTCCGCCCAACGCCTCTGGGCTTCCTCCCACGGAAGCGGCCGGAACTCCAGCGGCACAAGGCTTCCGTAGAGGGCGAAGGCGGCGAACGCGGCCGTCAGCCAGGCGTAATGTCGGGCGGTCGGCGCCGGGGCTGCCGCCTTCGGTGGGGACAAACCCGGCATCAGGCCCGGCCCTCCGCAACCGAAAACGCGCGATCCCGGGAGGCCGCCGCCCCGCCCGCGCCAAGACCGAGCAGCGCATCGAACGGACTCAGACACGCGGCCCAGTCGTGATGCGTTTCGACGAAGCGCCGGCCCTCCGCGCCCAGGCGTCGCCGCCGTTCCGGCTGGTCCAGCAGATTTGCGACAATTTCGACCCACTCAGGCGTCGTTGCGGCGCACAGGGCCGGCGCCTCGTCCCGACGCCGCAGCCCGGCCAGGGCCTGCGGAGACGCGACCACCGCCTTGCCCATCGCCATGGCTTCAAGGACCTTGTTCTGGAGGCCGCGCGCGATCCGCAGCGGGTTCACGGCCACGGCCGCACGAGTCAGGTACGGACGCACGTCCGGCACCTGTCCCACGACCTCGACGCCGGGGACCGCGGCCAGGCGGCGGACGGCCGCCGCGGGCTTGCGACCGACCAGCAGCAGGCGGACATCGGGCCGGCGCCGGCGGATCTCCGGCCACGCCTCACGGCAGAACCAGCAGGCGGCGTCGATGTTCGGCCGATAATCCAGGGCGCCGACGAACACACACCCCGCCTCATCGCCCGCAGCGTCCGTGGGCCGGAAATACTCCAGATCGACCCCGTTGGGGATCGCGTACGCATTGCCCGAAGGACAGACCCGCGAGAACAACTCCGCCTCGGCGTCGCTGACGACCGTGACGGCCCGCGCCCAGCCTGCGAGCGACTGCTCCAGGCGGCGCAGCCGACGACCCTCCGTCCGGTAGAGCCAGGACGACGGCGGTCGCGAGGCCGCGGCGTAGTCGAACCACTTCTGGCTGTCCACGTCCACGAGGTCCACGACCGCCGGCGCGCTGCGCAACTCCGGCTGGCGGAGGTAGCCCGCCACGCTCGAGGCCGAGGCGAGGCAGGCGGTGAAGCGGGTCTCCGCCGCCCAGCCGCGCACGACCGATGCCAGCAGCGGCGACGCGAAAGCCCCCTCGGTGATCGTCCGCCCGCTCGCCAGGGACCAGGCGGCCCGCGGCCAGCGCGAGCCGGCCAGCGGCGCCGACGCCACGCGTTCGCAGTAACGTCCCAGCGCCGCCGTGGTCGCCTCGGGGACCGGCTCGTCGGCCAGGAAGGCCAGATGGACCGCGGCCCGGCGCGACAGGCGACGCAGCAGGTGAAACGCCCGTATGCGGTCCCCCTTGTCCGGGGGATAGGGAGTCCGGTGGACGACGTACAGCAGGTCGGGCCGGCCGGAATGGGGCATGAGGGAAGGCGCGCCTTCCACAAGGGGTCGCCGGGCCGGCGCTCACGACTTTCAGGCCGGCTCGAGCCGCGCGACCGCCGGCCGCATGTCCATCCGGGCCTGATACGCATGCTCGATCCGGGCCTTGCTCGGCAGGGAAAACCACCGATACAGCACGTGGAAGGGGACGCCGACCATGTGCAGCGCCGTGCAGGCGATGAGCCGGAAATCGAGCCAGACGTTCAAATGACGGATGTAGAAGAGGTCGTAGGCGAGTTTCCGGCGGACGCTGTCGATATCGGTGTCCGGCGGCAGCTGCACCTGGGCGAGGCCGGTGACGCCTGGCCGCACGGCCATCCGGTCGCGGTAGTGCGGCAGGGCCCGCTCCAGGACCGGGATGAACTCGGGCCGCTCCGGCCGGGGCCCGACCAGGCTCATATCGCCGCGCAGCACGTTCCACAGCTGCGGCAACTCGTCCAGGTGGGTCTTGCGGAGGAAGGCGCCGAAGCGCGTGACCCGGCGGTCGCCGGGTGTGGACCAGCGGGCGCCCGACGCCTTCTCGCAATCATGCGCCATCGTACGAACCTTGTGAAGCGTGAACGGCCGGCCGCCCAGGCCCAGGCGCGTCTGCGAATAGAACGCCGGCCCGCGCGAGGTGAGTTTGACGAGGAGGGCCGTGACCAGGATGATTGGCGCGGCGAACACGAACAGGACCAGCGCCGCCGCGAACTCCACGCCCGGTTTGCACCAGACGTACCAGTTCGCGGGGAGCGGGACCGCCGGCAAGTCGGGGTCCGAGGGGGCCGCGTTGACGGCCGGCCCGTACCCCGCGGGCCGGCCCACGGGGATATCGGGGTCCGTGGGGGCCGCGTTGACGGCCGTCCCGTTCCCTGCGGACAGGGTCGCGGGCATCTCGGGGTCCGTGGGGGCCGCGTTGACGGCCGGCCCGCTTCTGAGCGATTTGAGTGAGGTAGGCATCATTGGCACCTGGGACGAGGGGGCTAAACAGTGCGGGGAGGTTCAGCGTCCGGGAGGCGGGGCCTCAGGCGGATGGCGACAGCCGTTTGTCCAGTTCCGGTAAGAAGGCCCGAAGGAAATCCAGGCATGGGTCCTTCGACAAGTCCTCGTCCGGCCGGGCGAGGCGCCGGATGAGGTAGAGCTTGTAAAGCACGGTCGAGCCAATATAGGCCACGCGCGGGTCGGCACTCGCCGCCCACTTGCCGTCCGCCGCCTTCCACGCCCAGAAGACGTTCAGGGCCTCGGGGACCGCCCCCGGCTTGACGAACCGGGCGTTGAAGAGTTCGACGGGAGGGACGCCCGCCCCCGTCAATGGGACGGTCTGCCGGTCCCCGCTGAGGCTGAAACCGGCGCCGCTGTAACAGACCTCGGGGGAGTGCAGCGACAGCGGCCCGGGGCGGCCGCAAAGGACCACGACGGCGACTTCGGCGCCGGTGCGCCGGTGGACGTAGAAGCGCGACAGGCGTCCGTCCGCCTCGGCCACGGCGAGCTGGCGGGCGTCGATTTCCATTGGCCGCCCCTCCCATTCGCCTACCCGCAGCGGAACGTCGTCGAGGCGAGCGGCCGCGGCCTTCACGTCCGCCTTGGCGCCCCAGCGGTCGGTGCGCAGGCCATGCACCACGCCGGCGGCTACCACCGCCGATACCGCGACGACCAAGGGCAGAAGCCGGGTCATGGTCGAAACCCCCGAAAAAGGTCTCATTTGCCCGTAGCCGACAGAGAGAGGTAGCGCCGCCGGCCGTACGAGGCGACGTCGGCCCGGGCGCCGCTGACGACGGCGCCCAGCAGAACGACATTCAGGGACGCCAGGCACTTGTACGCTTCCTCGATGGCGGGCAGCGTGCTCACGTTCTGCAAGACGGAGAAGACGACCCCGTCCACGTGCCGCGCCAGCAGGAGCGAGTCGGTCACCGGGAGGACGGGGCTGGAGTCCAGCACAATGAAGTCGAACGACTCATGGAGCTTGGCGAAGATTCCCGCCAGGTCGTCCCCGGCCAGGCGTGCGAGGGTCAGCGCGTCATAAAGTCCGGCGGTCAGCACCTGCAACCCGGGAACCCCTTCCGCCGGGCGCAGCACCTCGGAAAGTTGCACCTCGCCGCGGAGCAGTTCGCTCAGGCCGGGGCCCGCGGCCACGTTGAACAGTTGGTACACGGCCGGGTTGCGCAGGTCGCCGTCGATCAGCAGCGTCTTGCGTCCGGAACGCGCCAGGCTTACGGCGAGGTGTCCGGCCAACGAGGTCTTGGCTTCGCCGCCGACGGCGCTGGTGATCATGATCGTCCGGAGGCCGTCCGTCCCGACCCCGTGCAGCAACATCGTCCGGGAAGAGTCCACCGACTCCGTCAGCAAGGCGTGCCAGCGACCGTCGCGGGCGGTTCGCCGGAATGCGGGCCGCGCCGGGACGGTCCCGACCAGTTTCATGCCCAGCCCGCCGACCACCTCCTGCGGCGCGCAGACGCGCCGGGCCCGGAATTCCAGGAAGCCGACCAGGAGCATCGCCAGCAGGAAGGCGCCGCCCGCCCCCATGCCCGCCGTCTTGAGCTTGCGGTCCTGCTCGTCCGGCCGGGTGACGACGACTTCTTCCCACTGGGTGACGCGCAGCGGGTCGCCCTGCTCGATGCTCAAGGACTCCGCTTCCTGGGCGCTTTGCGCGGCCACCGCCGCCACCTCGGCGAGCTGCGGCTTGAGGTCGTCCATGTCGAGCGCGGCTTCGTTGAAGTCCCTCGCCTCCTTTGACAACCTCTCGATGTCCTCCAGCAAGGTCGCTCGCAGCGCCTTGGCGCCGTCGATCTGCTGGCGCAGCTGGCTCGCCCGCGCCTTGGCGGCGCCGGAGGACTGTTCCCGCAGCTGCTTCTCGCACTCCGCCCGCAGCGAGGCGCGCCGGGCCTCCAAGTCCTTGCCAAGAAGCTCCGCCTTGTCGATCAACTTGCGGACCTCGGGGTGGTTGGCCCCGCCGACGGCGTTCGGCTTCATCAACTCGACCTGGGCCTCCAACTCCGCCTTCTCCGCCGCCAGGGTCGCGATCTCCGGCCTTTTGTTGATGTAGTCCTCGAGGGTGCGGGCCGGCACTTCCACGTTGCCCGGCTCGCGGGAGGCGGCCAGCGACTCTTCCGATTCCAGGTTCCGCAGGCGCGACTCGACCTCGACCAGTTCGCGGCGGGCCGCCAACGCCGCCTCGTGCGATTCCAGCTGCTTGAGCGCGACCGCCACGTCGCCTCCGCCGCCGACCGGCTTGCGCGCTCGCGGAGGGCCTCGCGCAGCTTCTTCAACTTGGTCTCATACTTGTCGGTGAGCGTTTTCAAAACGTCCAGGCGATCTTGCCGGCGCTTGTTGGCCTCGTTGGCGACCTCCTCGAGGTAGGCCGCGGTAACCGCGGTGACGAGGGTCTTGCACGCCTCCCGGTCGTCCGACTCGATCGACAGGCGGAGGATCTCGCGGCCGTTGGGAAAATCGATGCGGATCTCCTTCTCAAGCCAGGCCACGGGGTCGGCGGCCTTGCGCACCTCGTCGAGGCGTCCCACCTGCGGCTGGCGCAGCGCGGCGTTTAACACCATCTGGCTCTTGATAACTGCCATTTGGGTGTCTTCAAAGGAGGAGAAATCCGTTTTGGCCTCCGGGTGGTCATAGAGAGTGCCCTGCGGCTTGGACGGGATGAGGAACTTCGCGGAGGCGGTGTATTTCGGGGGCGGGAGGAAATACCAGACCGCCGCGAAGACCGCCGCCGCCGCCAGCGTCCCGAGGAGGGAGGCGGCCAGCCAGCGACGCCGCAAGGCCTTCAGGATGCCGAGGGCGTTGACGGGCGGCGCGGCGGAACCCTTGACGTGGGCCGCGTTCGCGCCGGAAGCGGCCGGGCGCGCCGCGGACGGGGAAGCCGGAGGCGCGGCGGGCGTCGGATGGTTCGGATCGGATGGGGGCATTCCTGTACCTCCGGTGGACGGGGCGGCCAAACGGTCGGATCAACGGAGGGTCCGTCGTCAAGAAGGCCGGGACAGGCGGGGGTCCAGGGGGGGGGCCTTTTTTCGCCGCCGCGCGGCAGTGGGGTTGGCACGGTTCTTGTCTGCGGCCGGCGGAATCGGCGACGGAAGGACTGCCATGGGCGCTTCAGCCGGCGGTTCAACCAGCAGGAACGCCAGCACGCGCAACTCGACCCAGAGCAGCACCAGTGCGACGGGCATCATGAGCCAGCCGGCGAGGTCGTGGAACACGTGATGGGCGAGGTCCGGCCCGACCCACTCCTGGGCCAGCGCCGTCGCCGTGATCCGGGCCACGTTGGCGACGATGGCGATCGGGGCCGCGCTGAGAAGGATAACGATCTTGTCGAGCAGAGGACGACGGACGACCAGGGCGACCGCGGTCGCCAGGGCGAGAAACGTCGTCAACATGCTCAGGCCGCTGCACGCCTCGGCCACGCCGATGGCGCCCCCCGGCAGCAGGATCGTGTTCCCTTCGGAAAGGGCGGGCAGCCCGAGGGCCTGCAGCGTGTAGGTGCTGGACAGGGTCGCGAGGGATTGGAGACGCAGTCCGAAGGCCGTCTCGACTCGGAACGGCAGGGGGATCATGAAGAGCAGGAAGGCGACGGCCGGCCACGCCCACCGCAACGCGGGCCAGCCGCCCAGGAGGACGCAGAAGCCGGCGAGGCACGGGAGAAGAGAGAAGGCGTCCAACCAATCGAAGTAGAGATACGCCCCGGCGACGTGCAGGGCCGCGCCGGCCAGCACCAACAGGACGCCCCACCAATTGTATTGTGGCTTGGCCGCGGACAGCAGGGCGCGCCGCCGCCAGAGGAGAAAGAGGGAGAAGAACGGCACGAGATAGCCGTGCGCGTACTGCGGGTCGTGCAGCCATTTGCCGGCCATCGCCCCCAGCGTCGGCCAGTACGCCCAGGCGCATATCAGCGCCAACCCCGACAGGCAGAGGAAGCGACGGGGCGGGACGGCCCTGGCGGCGTCTAGGGCGGCTCGGATCATGGTGTCGTGTCCCGTTGCAACACGCCTCTGAAAATGCGGACGCCGTTAGGCATTCATTCCCCAGGAGCTGCGTATTCATGCTCTCTGGGTGAACCGTTGTTCATGGCGACTCACGGTTCGGCGCGCACTCTGTACCCGTGGGTCGCATCCGGGCGTCCGTTCCCTTAGGACTGGCGGACGGAAGCATGGGGCAGGTTTGTAACCTGCCTTCCCAGGGCAGGTTACAAACTTGCCCCACGGGTTGTGTCCGGCGCCCCCTAATCCCTATCGGGGGGAATCGAAATACAAATTCATTCGGCTTCCTTGCCGCTCGGGCCAATCCTTCATCTCCGGCGAACGCGGACGGAGAGTACTTTCTGTCCGCGGCGCAATCTAACCGCGCAAAGCCGTCGCGGGTCGATTAGCCGGCGACGGTGCGCTGACCTTTGACGCGCCTTTGACCGTATTAGTTCCAACGCTTTTTCCGTGCGGACGGCCGGGACCATTGCCAGTGGGGAGCGGCAGGAGGAACCCAACGATCCGGCCGGAGGTGAGACGGCCTCGCCAGACCATCGACGGCGACCGCGAGGGCCGCCACGCGCGATGCAGGGGAACGGAAGCCATTTCCGAGGCGAGCAACGGCATAGTCCCCTCCCCATCGCAGCGGGTCCGGTGCGGCCAAACTACCAACGAACTCCCATTAGGAAGTTGATTCAATCAGGCCGCCCGTCGCCTTGGTCGTTCTGGAGGCCGCGTCGCCCTCGAAGGGCTGCGGGAAATGAGGGCGATGGCGGCGTCGCCCGCAAAGGCAGGAATGCTAACATCAGCATTCGTTTCCACATATCCCTCACAGTGTATCGGGGCCATTTCGTTCGTCAACAACAATTCGCCGAATTTCTCAGAAGTCCCTCATATTTCTGTCCATGAGGATTTTTTCATGTAGCAAATGCGGCGCCGACGGGGCCGCCGCGATCGGACTCGCGCCCGCCGTTCCCTTGAACTTCTGATTTATCAAGCGCTTATGTCCGCACGAGGCCGGCCGGTCGGAGGTCCGACGTGCAAACGGACTGAGCGGTTCTCATGGCCACTGACCGGGGCTGTCGTAAAAGGCGACGGCCTTCGCCACGGTTTCATGCAGCGGGACTTGGTCGCTACGAAACCTCCTGCCGTCCAAAACTCAAGCGGATTGACTTATCTTCCATTTCCGTAGGCGCCGATTGTAAGGGTAGTCCTGTTTGCACGGTTTCGTTTTAGCTCGGCCCGTTCGGTTTTCACGAACACGATTTCCAGACGCGGGGTGGGAAATGGCGGCTAAGCATCCAACGCGGTGCGCGGCGCTCGTGGCGCTAACGCTGGTTTGCGCCGGAAGCGTGGGCTGTGTGTCCTGTCAGCCGGACGCGGCGTTCTGCGACAACGGGCTGCCGCGCGAACTTGCCAAAACGACCCAGCCGCCTTACACCATTGAGCCGCCGGACATCTTGCTGATCGACGCCCTGCGCGTCATCCCTCTGCCGCCGTATCGGGTCGAGCCGTTGGATTCGCTCGAGATCCAGGCGAACGGCCTGGCGACGGCGCCGATCAGCGGCCTTTACCCGGTCGATACGGACGGGACCGTCAACCTCGGCTTTTCCTACGGTTCCGTTCGCGTCGTGGGCCTGACGTTGCCCGAAGCCAAGACGGCCATCGAGGAGCACCTGAAGAAGGACATCGTCAAACCGGAGGTGCAGGTCTACCTGGGCCAGTCGCGCGCGCTTCAGCAAATCCGGGGCGAGCACCTGGTCCGTCAGGACGGCACGGTCGGTCTGGGGTCGTACGGCGACGTGTCGGTCGCGGGCCTCACGTTCCCGGAAGCCAAGGCGGCGATCGAGGCGCACCTGGCCAAATACCTGCTCAACCCGGAAGTCTCCGTGGACATCTACGCCTTCAACAGCAAGGTGTACTACGTGATTTACGACGGCGGCGGCGCCGGCCAGCAGATCACCCGGCTGCCCATCACCGGCAACGAAACCGTGCTGGACGCCGTCAGCCAGATCAGCGGCCTGACCTCGGTGGCCGACCAGCGCCGCATCTGGGTGGCGCGGCCGGTTCCGGCCGGCGCGGCCGACGACGAGATCCTTCCGGTGGACTGGTGCGCCATCACGATGCGCGGCCGGACGGAGACGAATTACCAGCTGTTCCCCGGCGACCGCCTCTATGTCGAGGCCCAGCCGCTGATCACGATCGACACAGCCCTGGCCCGCATTATCTCGCCGATGGAGCGTATCTTCGGCGTCGTCTTGCTCGGCAACGGAACGGTCCAATCGCTCCAGAACAAGAACGGGGGCAACGGCACGGGCACGGGCACCGGCACCGGCACCGGCTTCTGAAATCCCGGCCGCCTGGTTGGCGATCTCGGGTGCGTCTGTTGCGTTGGCCGCGTCCCGGTTCGTACAATGCGGGGGCCGCCCCTTTCCCGCGCCCACGGCGCGCCGCGAGGAGGAACGCATGAAGACTCGGAGGATCTTGACGGCCGCCTTCATCGGCCTGCTGGCCTTCTCAACAGGGCGGCTCAGCGCCCAAGGCCCGGTGGTTCGTCCCCCCGGCGTATTGCCGCCGGTCTACAGCCCGTATCTCAACCTGCTGCGGAACAACAACCCGGCGTACATCAACTACTACGGACTGGTGCGCCCGGAGATCGACTTCCGCAACTCCATCTATGGTTTGCAACAGGGGGTCGCGACCAACGCGACGGGGATCGCCGGCCTTGATGCCGCGGGGCTGCCGCTGACGGGCCACCCGACGACGTTCTTGAATACGTCGCACTACTTCCTCAACCGGGGCGGCCAGGGGACGCCCGCGGCGGCCCTCGCCGGTGCACCGGCCGCCGCGATCAGCCGCGCGGCGCTGGCGCCGTCGGCGTCGGCCCCCCATTGAGGGAGCCGCCGAATCGCCGCCCACCGCCGGGCGTCTGAGGGAGCGCGGCGCCGGGACCTTTTTTCATGGAGGATGGCCGTGGCGCGAAGCGTTAAGAAAGCCGTCCCGACAGCCCTGGCGGCCGCCCTGTTGTTTTTTTCTGACGCGGCCAGTTTCCGCCGCCTGTCCCCTCTGCGGTTGCATGAGTTGGTGCGCCCCGCCGCGGCCGTCGTGGCCGGTCGGCGGTCCCTGTTTCGGCTATAGCAAGACAGTCTGGCAGCCGTGGCCGGAGGCCTGCGCGGCGGCGCAGTCGGCGATCCTAGCGCCGCCCACTCCCGCCGACGCGCCCAGGCCGGCGCGGCGTCAGGCTCGGACAACTGGGCCAACACAAGGCCGGTCGCCGCGCGCCGTCTCCCCGAACTCCATCCCCTAGAAGCGACGCCGGCGCACTCGCAGCCTGCCGCCGCAGGGGCAAGCCCGTACCACGCCTTGGGGACCGTAAGCGCCCCCCGCAGTAGGAGGCACATGGCCGTCGTCCGGTCGCCCTTCAGCGCGGCGCCAGGCGACCGTCTCACTCAATCCCGGTTCCAAGGGAACGGCCGAACGCCGGCCGAGTTCGCGCTCGATCTTGGTGTAAAAGGCTATCCGGAAATTCAGCCTTGCGCCACAAGGAGTTACGGCGAGTGGGTTCCCCGCACCCCTGTATTTCCAGACCCTCCGAGGTCAGAGGCTGTCCGGAAAGGCAAGCCTGTTAGACCTGGAACAGGTGAAACACGGCCGGATGGAACAGCGCCCGCAGCAGCCGGCGAAAGCGGTGCTCGTCGGCAGCCCGCAAGAGATCGAAGAAGAGATCGTCGCCCGGCTTGATGCGAAGGTCTGAGGCCCGGCAGCGTGGGCAGTGGCCGCCAGCAGGATGGATCAACCGGCGAACCGCGTGCAAGAAACCCCGCTGGAACGGCAGCGGCGTGATCTCGCAGCCCAACAGACGTGCCTGGGGAGCGCAGCGGATGTGCCCCGGTGCGAACGAGCGCTGGGCCACGCGAAACATGGCCAGGTCCGGTTCCGAGTCGCCGATCGCCACCACTTCGGAGCCCTGCCTGCCCACAAAGTCAAGCAGCCGTTGCAACCCGGTCCCCTTGTCGGCCCCTTCTGCCGTGATCGTGCTATCGACGGTCGTCTGGCGCAGGGACAGCGAACTGAGCCCCTGCTGGGCGAGAAAAACTCGGATGAGCGGCGTCGGCAACGGCGCCGCCTTCCCCTCTTTGTAGATGCAGGCCTTGATGGAAAACTCGTAGCCGTCATGGAGGAAGACTCCCGGAATTTGTAAGAGCCCCGTCCGGGCCCGCGACAGCTGCTCCTGAGCGGCCTCGGAAATCAACACCTGCCCGCGTTGCCCGGCCGCGTCAAAGACATAGCCTCCATACTCCGCCACGCCAAAGGCGCACCCATAGGCCGCGCAATATTCCTTCACCTCTCCCGTCGAGCGGGCGGTGTTCAGGGCGATCGGCAAGCCATGTGCATGCAGCAGGGCCAGAGCCTGCATCCCTGCCCAGGTTGTGGTAGGAAAGCCGAAGAAACGACGATCGATCACACCGTCCACGTCAAGCATTACCAGCGGCGATCCGATGTCCTTGGATGGCACGCCGGGCAGCGCGTCCTTCTCCTCAGGGAACTCGGCTCGCAAGGGAGTATCTTGAAAACGGTGCCACCCGTGCCCCACGGCCCGGTGAAGCTGCGCCCCACAGTGACGGGCGGCGTGAATCGTCAGAAAGTCAAAGGCCCGCACCAGGTCGGCATGAAATTCCTGCTGGCCCTGGCCGAGACGCCGGTCCCCCAGATTGCGCCCGGCCGCAGCCATCGTCCACAGCCCGGCCAGTAGCTTGTTTAGGAATAGCCGGGCGCCAACTGTGGCGTCGCCCGATTCCTCACAGTAGCGTGAGAGAAGGCGCTCTTCTTCCTCCGGTGACATCGCGAACTGCAGGGTCGCCTCCGCGAGGTCGTAGGCCGGATCGACGATATTCAGCTCATTCTTGCCCATGCCGTGTTGTTCAAAATCGGTCTTCAGGTAGACGCGCTGTGCGGAGCCGCCGACCCACTCAGCCGGGCGCATCTTTCCGTCGATCAGCGTCGGCGCCGGGCACACCTGCTCGGCCAGGCGACGCCACACCCGGCTGCGCATCAGCCTTGCCGGGACGGTGCCGCCATACGCCTTGCTCATGGCCTTAGCGAGCAGGTTCAGCCCGTAGGTGAATCGGCACCGGGCCTGCTCTCGCATGGACGCGGTCGGCAACGGCAACCGGCGAACCCGGGCCGCGATGTACGATGCGATCCGCTCGAGCCATGGCTCCGCCAAGGGCGAGTACGACGTGCGCACCTGGGTTTCTCCTAGCGGCTTCTCGTCTGATTCGACCCATTCCGTAAAGAGCAGGCCGTCGCGCATTCCCAGAAGGGGCGGCACGAATTCGCTCAGCTGGCTGCCAGCCAGGAATGCATGATACGACAGGTAGCCAAAGCCGACCCCCTTGGCCATCACGAAGTCGCGTTGCCCGCGAGCCGTCCGACGCTTCGAGGCGGACTTCATAGACGCGCTTGAGCCGTGTCCGCCGTGCTTCTTCCGCCGTACTTTCCAGCCTTCGATTCAGCGCGGCCGCTGCTGGGCTGTGAGCGACGACCTCGGTGCGCGCAAAGCCGCTGGCCTGATAATACTCGGTCAAGCGCAAGGCGACGGCGGCTGGTTCCAGCAATCGCATGGTGTGCCAATCTGCCCGTTCGATGGTGATGGTCACAAGATCGGCTAGCTGAGGCCACGGCGAGACACTGGATTGTCCAGCATCCAGAACGGCGGAATCACCGGGGTCCGGAAAGACAGCCGCGATGCGATCGACGGCAAACCCGGACCGGCGCAGAATCTTGGCGGCCTGGGCAAACGTATAACCGCTAAATGGCGGGTCGTCGAGCAGCACGGCCCGGTAGCCTTCCGCGGCAAAGCGCTCGAGTTGTGTCCGTTCGCGCCGGTCCATCCCCGAGTGGGCTCGCATCGTGAAGACCTCAACTCGGGCAAACCCGGCAAGTTCGAGCTGGGCCCGCACCAGCGGTGCGAAGTAGCATCCCGCGGTACGCAGCCCGACGGCAAGGATCTTGTCGTTCCGGTCGGGGAAGCGCTGCACGAAAATATTTCCCAGCGTCAACAGGTCTTGCGGGGTGAGATCGAGCTTGCGAAACGCCGAGGGAATGTGTGTATAAATGGCGAGCAGATCGGCGGGGAGCGGCACCGTCAGAACCTCGGCCAGGGCACGGCCGATTTCGGACGCAACGACGGCATTTTCCGAAAGAGCAGCGACGTAGCACCGCAGGAACGGCAGGAACCGTGCGACGAAGCGCTCTTTCCAGGCCACCATGCGCCGCACGCGGCCACGCCGCCGCCAGCCCATCATCTTCTCGGCGCACGCGAGGATCAGCTTGCCACCGGGAACCTTCTCCGCTGGCCCAGGGAGTTGTAGCGCGGGCCCCCGGAGATAGTCATCGACCGTGTTCCACAGGGCCGAACCGAGCAGGTACACGTTCGTCAGGACCTCGAGCCGCTGCCAGGGTTCGAGCGGCCGCACGAGGTGGGTCAACTCATTCGTCAGATGTTTCGCGGCGTCACGGACGGTGAGCAGCGGATTGAGGCACCAGAGATAATCTCTGAAGAAGCGCTCCTCGCTGTCCAACTGGCGCGGGAGTGTATCGATGACAGAAGCAACGGCAAAGTGCATCCACAGCCTCCTCATTCGGCAGCGATGTTCTTTCCCTCACACAGGAAAAGCTTCCGATGTGGAGGAAAAGACGGAAACACCTCCCTGATGACAAAGCGGGTTTTCAGAGCTTGAACGAACCCACCCTCTGTATACCAAGGGTAGGGTCTCAATTGCCAGTAACCGCCCGCGATGTCATCTTCGGGTGGAATAAACTCAACCAGGAGCCATTTCGTCGTGAACGATTCCAGGCCCGCGACGATTTGTTCAAACGAGAGTATTCCTCGCCAAACCAGGTGATGTGTCGCATCAAGACACAGAACCATTTCAGAGCGAAGTCTCTCTGTAGCAGGCTTGAACCAGTTATTTGCCACACCACCAGCTGGTGTAGGAAAGCGAAAATCCATCACAATCGGGTAGATGTTGCGATCACCGGCACGCGCGTGTTTGTAGACATGGCTCACCATTTCAGGAACCACGTCCGCGGCAATCACTTGAGTGCCAAGTGACTCCGCAAGAGCAGAGTACCAACCTGCATTGCAACACATATCGAAAAGTGACTTTGGCGCGGTTGTCTGAAGGACTTGAAGCACGCTCAATTGCTTCCTATTCCACTCGCCCATGTCATTTAAATCATCCGCGTGACGAGGAAACGCGTGATTACATGTCGTCGCGCAGCAGGTAGGGAGTCTTACCGCCAGAAGCGCCGTTCTGAGCTTATCGATTTGCGCTCGCAGGTCCGGGGAAATCGGTTTACGGGCATTTTGACGTCTTTGCAAATACCTCTTCAGCTTTTCTGGAAGCGTCCTCGCCAACAATGACCGGAGCCGCTTCTTGGCTTGTTGTATGATTATGCTTGGCTCGTGCGAATTGACCACTCCCAGCAATACCGCGTCTTCGTAGGTCACTCCTTTGCTCTTGTCACTGAAAAGATGGACTACGTACCGCCATAGGCCTTTTTCGCCAAGTTGCAGTGGCCACAGGTAATACCTGTTGAAATCTCTCAAGACCTGTTCGTGCCGCAGCCTTGTAATTGGTAAGATTGAACCGAAATCGATAAAGATTGGCCGTGTGCGCCGAAATACAAAGTTCCACGGGAAGACATCATCCACCATATAACCATCCACGAGTAGAAACTCCTGGAGGTCAAGAACAGCCAATCCGGCCGCTCTCAGCGCCTCTGGGGCCCATTCCGGTGGATAGGTAACCGGCGAAATTCTCTCATGCTTCAATATGAGAGGATACTCCTCGCAAGAGTACTCGGAGATTTCTGTGGGAACAAACAGGCCGCGCATGGTGATCCTGTTTACTACCCCCTTATCAAAAAGCTCGCGCGTGTGGGATTCAAAACCAGCCCGGATGCCACGGAGCAGAATCCCTTCATAATCAAATAGCCGCGTATTGAGATCGATGAACGAAAACGGATGCCAATGGCGTGGTTCGAGATCAATGTGCTTCATTATTTGCCTCTTCCGGTTTGTCGAGTCGGCCGCTTTTGGCCTCGGAGCCGCAGAGACGCCTTGATTTCCCGAGAAAACTGCTCTTTCCCTCCTGGGAAAATCTTGTCATGCTCTGGCAATGGCCAAAAGCAATCTTCTTCAGGACCTGTACCGACTCCCCGGCTTCGTTCCCCAGGCCCGCATCCGGGGCGTCTTCGGGGATCCTCGCGCGGTGGTCTTCGCGATACTTGCGACTGATGCCAGGACAGAGCAGCTGGGGCAGCCGCCGCGGGCGCAACAGGGAAGTGTTTAGCCTGTCCATCCGGGAGTCCATGTTCTCCATGCCGCCAGAGCAATCGCACTTCAGAAGTGCTTTTATTTCAAGGAGTTGGGACAACAGGAGTGCGGAAAAACGCCTCTGTTTCGGCAGTCCGGTGACGTAAACCCTTGGGAAATCACGACTTCAAAGTGCGATCGCCCTGTCCATGCTGCCGAGCGCCTTGCGGAACACGGCGGTCCAGAATGGGCAACTCTTGAAGGGCCGTTCCGCAACCGCAGAGCATGTCCTCGCCCTAGACCAGCCTCCAGATCCACTTTAACTCTCCTATAGAGTAGAAGCCGTTCACCTGTCCGAGGAGACGGTCCAGCAGTGTGCTCCCGCTTCGCCCGGCGCCGGGGATGTTATAAAACCTTGACCCTGTTGTTCGTCCCCATGTTGTTCCCCTAATTTCGCCGAGAGCAAGGGCTCGCGGCAGCTGCCAACCCGTAATTGCAGCGTGGCTAGCCACAATGGGATCGGCGCCACCGACGATGGACCGTCGAATCGCAGACTGGCCCGAGCCGCTCCCACTCTGCACTGACCGGCGACACGACGACGCATCGCCATGCCCCTTTCCGTCGCGGCGCGCGTGGTTCGCCGGGTCGCCTCACGCCGGCGGAGACGAGAGGCGCAAGTACAGCCCACTGTAGGCGTCCACGCGTCGCGAGGGGTGGAACAGGATGCGGCATTTACGCTCGGGGCAAAGCCATGATGCCACGACAGTGTAGCCAAGACGGTGAAGAGAACGGAGGAACTCTGCCCGGTTGGCGATTCGATAAGGGCAGCACACCGGCCCGATGTCCTGGACCGTGAAACACGTCGGTCGATCCGACAGGGGGACGCGGTTGATCAAGAGGTGGCGCGGCTTGTTCGACAAGGACGATAGCAGCTGTGCAAGTTCCTGTTCGACGTACTGCAGCGCCCCGGCCGTCAGGAGTATCTCGAAGCCGCCGGCGAGGCCGAACTCCGTCGTGAATGCCAGTTGCGTCGCGTACCGACGCAGGGCCGCTTCCCGGCCGACTCTGACGACGGCGGGAACGTCGCAAATGAGCCAGCGCATATCGGGCGGAAAGCTCAGCCGCTGCTGGAACGCGAAATACAAGCGGCCCAGGTTGCCCCCAAAATCGAAGACGGAGCGATGATCGGCCAACAGCTGACCGAGCCAGGAGCAGACCGTGCAATCGCTAGGCAGGACGCAATCGCCGCGGTCGGCGTAAAGCGTAGCCGCCGCGGGGTTGTCATAACCAACAAGTCTCCCCGGCAGAATGGCGGAGCGGGCTTCTTGGAACGTCTGGAAGACGCCCCGGCAATACCTGTTGTTGAACCGCCTTTTCAACTTGGCCAGGTAGCGATAACCAGGAATTGCCGTTGCGATTCGCTCTAGCGAGTTCATGCTCCACCTGTCCGGAAAGACGGGCCGCCTCCGGGTGAGCGTCAACGGAACAAGACGGCCTGTCGCGCGCCGCCGGCGCGAGATGAAAACGAGGCGGCTGGCCGCCGTCCGGACCCTCGAAGATCGTTCACGAGCACTGCCCGGCCTGCTGGGTCTCGGGGCGGTGCCGCCGGAGGACGCGACGGAGGATGTTGCGGGCGCCGATGGCGCCGCCCATCGTCCAGGCCTTCAGGGTGTCCCGCATCCTGGAGCGGCCCGGTGGCACGGGCCTGATTCCGACTTTGCGGAGATAATAATTCGTTCGATAAACGTTTGCAAGGCACGAATCCATGAACTGGAACGTCACCGCCAGGGTCACGGAGATGTTGTCGCCGTTTTTCAGCCAGTGCGGAGCGTTGACCGGAATGTGGACCCCCATACCTGGGCGCATGTGGTACTCGCGTCCCCGCGACTGGTACTGTTCCTTGTACACGGCTGCGTTGTTGTCCGCCGACCAGAATCGCTCGATCTCCTCCTCCGGGAGGACCTCGCGGTCGTATCGGTCGAAAACGTACATGACCTTGTCGCCGTGGATCTGAAGCAGGTAATTGCACTCCCGGTCCATGTGATACGTGGTGACGCGATTCGGCGACGTGATGAACACCAGCCCGCGCACGCACTTGACCTTGCACGGGAACGCGGCGCCGACAAGCGCCCGCACTTCGCCTAGACATTGATCCAGGAGGGCAGCGTATTGCGGGTCCTTGTGCGCGCCGCGCAGTAGGACCCAGGCGCCGGCGTTCTCGATGCGGTCGAGCAACTGAGCGACCGACAGCTGCGTCCGTGGGATCTGGTCCCAGCGCTGGTCCACCCGGATGTCGCCGGCGTCGTAGTAGGCGTCGGCGTCGGGCAGGCTTTTCGCCAGTTCCAGCAGCCTGGGAAGTCCAAACAGCGGATGGCCGGCAAGGCGGTGCGCGAACTCGAAGGACGCGCGGTTGAAGTTCTCCCGGAAGTTCTGCGCGTAGCCGTCCATCACCTTTGGCGTAGGGACGATCGCCGGTCGTTCGATGGATTGCACGCTCATGGTCGTCTCCGTTGAGCAACTCAGGATTGTTCGGCGCGGTGCGAAACCTAGCCGTTATCGCTTTCGCTTCAAGGCCCACTCCACGGCGTTCCGGACATGGATCGCACCGCCCATCGTCCAGCTTTTCAGGGCGTCCCGAACCTTGGAGCGGCCCGGCGCCAGCGGCCTCACGCCGGCCTTGCGGAGGTAATAGTTCCACCGGTAAATGTTGCCGAGTACCGACTCGGGGTACTGAAAGATCATGGCCACGGTCACGGAGATGTTGTCCGAGTTCTGCACCCAGTGCGGGGCGTTGACGGGCATGTGGACCCCCACGCCGGGCTTCAACGAATAGCTCCTCGCGCGGGCTTGATACTTCTCCTTGTAGACCGCCGCGTTCTTGTCCACGGCCCAGAACCGTTCGATTTCCTCTTCGGGAAGGACCTCCCGGTCGTACCGGTCAAAGACGTGGAGGACCTTCTTACCTCGGATCTGGCAGAGGAAGTTGCAATCGGGGTCGATGTGATAGCTCGTGACCCGGTTGGGGGACGTAATCAGGATGACAGCGCTCCGCATTCTCATTTTTTTCGGGAACCGCGCGCCGACCAGCCCCCCGGCCTCCGCAAGCGCCTGGTCGAGAATGACTGCGTACCGGGGGTCGCGGTTCGCCCGCTTCAACAGGATCCAGGCGCCGGCGTTCTCGATGCGGTCGATCAGCTGCGCGACCGACAGCTGCGTCCGTGGGGTCTGATCCCGGCGCTGCCCCACCCGAATGTCGCCCGCGTCGTAATAGATGTCGGATTCGGGCAGGGTCTTCGACAACTCCAGCAGCCTCGGCAGTTCAAACAGAGGATGCCCGGCCAGATGGTGCGCGAACGGGAACGAGGTGCGGTTGAAGTTCTCCCGGAAGAGGCGCGCCTCGCCGTCGAGCACCGCAGGGGGCGGGGCGACGCTCGTTACTTCCTGGGTCTGCACGCTCATGGGGGCTCCTTCTCGGAGATTGGTCGCGTCAGGGCTTCTCCCTTGGAGAAGCGTTCGATTTCGACCTCGGGGTAGGGCGACGACGGCGCGTCCAGCAGGGGCTCGTCCGCGTCGTTCAGGGTCGCCTGAAAGAACGAAACGAGATAGGCGTTGATGATCTCCATCGCGCGCTCGGGCCGGATGGGGCCGGCGTGCGTCAGCTGCTTCACCGGGGAGTACAGCGGGCTGTCGCAGAAATTCATGTGCCTGGTCCCGCGGATCGACCCCAGGAATCCACCCCCCTCGGACAGGTCGCGCCGGATGCACCGGAGGTCTTCTGCGTCGAAGGCCAGCTGCCGCCGGGCCGCACCCGTCGCGGCGTCCAGTTCGGCGGCCGTCGGCATGTGCGTGTCGTCCGCGAGGACCAGGTAGGGTTTGCCGATGCCTTTGGTCATGGCTTCGCCGAAGATCAGTCCGTCGAGGTTGGCCCCCGCCTTGACGCGCGAGTCGTCGCGGCACGCCTCCGCCGCCACCGCCCCGCCGAACGAGTGACCAAAGACGCCCACGCGCGAGGCGTCGATCCGGCCGGTGAACCGGCCGTCCGGGTCGGAGCGGTCGATGCGTTCGAGTTCGTCCAGCACGAACCGCACGTCGGCGGTGCGAATGCGCAACTGCTCCGCCGCGACCCGCTCGCCCGCCGCGAACGTCTCGTCGGTCGAGCAGTCCAGGAACTCGCCCAGCTTCGTCGGCACCGTCCGCCCATCCGGGAAGACGGTCCACTCGGTGGCGTAGGGGTGGTCGATCCCCACGACCACGAAGCCGTGGCTGGCGAGTTCCTCGGCCTGCACGGTGTTCTGGCTGCGCCGCCCGGTCCAGGAGGGCGTCAAGATCACGACCGGGTAGCGGGGCCGAGCGCCCGCCAATGGCACACCCGCGGCGGCGTGCGTCCTCGCCAGGGCGAGGTGTTCTTTCACCAGCGACGTCTCGGCCCGGCTGCGGTACGGCTGCCCCGGCCCGGAGCGATCGGCGGGATACCAGATCTGAATCATCAGCTCGCGGTGGTCGCCGGGGCGGCCGCCCTGCGTCTCCTTCCGGGCGGAATCGACGAGGTGCAAGGTCACCGTACCGATGGGAAAGGCGCCGGTCGGTTCGGGCAGCTGAAAGACCGGAAGCACGCTTCCCATCACCGCGGCCGCCGCCAGCAAGCCGATTCCGCAGACGGCCGTCCAACGACTAGGCCCCAGGATCGGGACGCGGGGCCAAACGCACGCGAAGAACAACAGGTAGAAGGTCACCAAATAGGCCGGGCCAAGGGGCCACCTGGCTCCTTCGAGCGCGATCTGAAGGACCAGGAGCAGGAACACGACCGCGGGCCCAACTCGCGCCCAGGCGGGCAGCGCACGTCCCCAAAGGCACCAGACCAGGAGCGGCGCGTTCGCGACGCAGAGGGCGATCTCAAGGGGTCTCATCGCTGCGATCCGCTTCCCTTCCAACTCGTGGAGTTCATCAGGCCCGTCCGGCGGCTGCCAAGGGGCCGGCGCCCGCGCGGCGCGACGGCGTCCAGCGATCAGGGCGCCAAGGCCGTTGCCAGGGGCGGGAGGGCGTCCGCCGTTCTCGACCCCTGGAGACATTCCGTCAAGATCGAGGCGAACCGCTGGACGTCCGGCTCCAGGAACATCGCATCATGTTCGCCGGCCATCTCGTAGACCCGCAGGCCGCCGCCGGCCAGTTTTCCCCAGCCGAGTTGGGGGTCGCGAAACCACCCCGTCTGCAGAGCCGCGCTGCGGAAAAGGACGATCGGCCAGTCGCACGGTTCCGGCTCGTAGTTCGCCGCGGCGAGATACTGCATCCGCCACGACAACGTGAGGGGCTGCTCCGCCTCGTCCTCGGGGGAGCGATTCTCCGGCCTCGGTTGCCTCCCTCGTGCCCTCAGCTGGAAACGCTGCGTCCGCTCCCGGAAATGGCGCCAGGCGCGGCCCAACGGCGCGCCGCGCGTCTTCCGGAGATAGTAGAGCCATTTCTCCAGCAAGAAATAGAGCCGGATCGGACAGTTCTTCCACCCCTGGAAGCGGCGAAGGTAGGCCGGGCTGTTGGCGTCGAAAAGAATCAGCTGCGCGATTTCCTTGCCGCGCGAACGGAGTTGCCGGGCCATTTCATAGGCGATCAGGCCGGCGTGGCTCCACCCGGCGAGATGATAGGGCGCCTCCACCTGCGACGCGCACAGGGCGTCAACGAGGTTGCCGGCGACGTCCTGCACCGTGAAGCCCTCCGGCAAGGCCGACAATTCCGGCAACGCCACGCCGAACACGGGCTGATCGCTGCCCAACCTCCGGATCAGGGGCCGGTGAAACGGCCCGGCGTCCACAATAACCAGGGGCGGCCGGGAGCCCACGCGCCGCATTGCAAAAACCTGCTCTGCCGGGTCGTCCCAGTCGCCCTCCAGACGGCTCGCCCCGTCGGCCAGGGACGCCGACGCTCCTCCCGCAGGCCGCCGCGACCTCGGCATGCGAAGTCGGGCCGCCATCGCCTCGATCGTCGGCGATTGCAGGAGGGAGGCGAGCGACAGGTTCTTCCGGAAGACTTTCCCGACCTGGGCGAGCAGCCGTGCGGCGAGCAGGGAATGTCCCCCCACGTCGAAGAAGTCCGCGTCGACGCTGATCCCCTGCACCCCGAGGACCTGCTCCCACAATTGCGCCAGCCGCGCTTCCACCGGGTCGCGCGGGGCCACGTAGGAGACCCGATCCGCCTCCGGGGGGAGGAGAACTTGGACGGTCGCTCCGGTCGCTCGGTCGGCGGGCGTGGCCGGCAGTCCGCGTTCTTTTGCCGGCTCGAGAGGGATTTCCGAGATGCGGCGGCCCGCGTCGTCGGCGACCCCCTCAAGGAGTGTCTGATATTGTCCAAGAAGACGGCGGATGGTGGAGCGATCGTAAAGGTCGGTGTTGTACTCGCAGGAGGCGCGCCAGCCTTCCGCCCGTTCGACCAGGAAGAAGTTCAGGTCGTAGATCGCGCCCGGCGACACGGAGGGTATGGCCGTGAGCGTCACTTCCGAGGTCTGGAACGGCCGCACAAAATCCCGCTGGTACAGGAAGTTGATCTGAAACAACGGGTGACGGCTCGGGTCGCGCCTCGGCTGGACCGCATCCACCACGCGCTCGAACGGTACGTCCTGATGGGCAAACGCCTGCAGGACCGTCTCGCGGACGCGGGTGAGCAATTCGAGGAACAGCGGATCGCCGGACAGGTCGCCGCGAAGCACCACCGGATTGATGAAGAGGCCGATCAGCGGCTCCAGTTCGACGCGCGATCGACCGGCGAGCACGGTACCGACGAAAACGTCGTTCTGGCCGGAGAGCCGCTGGAGAAGCAGCTGGAACGCGGCAAGCATCAGCATGAACGGTGTGGCCTTCTCCCGATGGCTCAGCAACTCCAGGCCGTCGGTGAGCGCCCGCGGGAGAAGGATGGATTCGATGTTGCCGCCGCAGCTCTGGGCCGGCGGCCGCGGCCGATCCGTGGGTATCTCGAGGGACCCCAGATGGGCCAGCTGCCGGCTCCAGTAGTGGATCTGGTCGTTGAGGTCCTGGCCCTTGAGCCATTGCTCCTGCCAGACGGCGAAATCGCCGCACTGGAGCGCCAGTTCGGGAAGCGGCGAGTCGAGGCCGCGACAGTACGCGTCGTACAGGGCGCCCAACTCCCGCGTCAGAACGCCGATGGACCAGCCGTCCGAGACAACGTGATGAATGGTCACGAGCAGGGTGTGTTCTTCGTCGTCCAGGCGGAGCAGTCTGACACGGATGAGCGGCCCCTTGGCAAGATCGAAGCGATCGCGGGCCTCCTCGCTCGCGACCACCCGGGCCCGTTCGCGACGATCGTCTTGGGGGCCTCCCCGCAAATCGTCCCGGCGCAGCGGGATGGACAGCCGGGGCGCAACCACCTGCACCGGGACGCCGTCCACGACCGCGAACACCGTGCGCAGCGATTCGTGGCGCCTCACGATCTCGTTCAGCGCCCGTTCCAACTCCTCGACCCGGAGCGGCCCTTGCAACCGGAAGCGCACCGCGATGTTGTACGCGGGGTTTCCTGGCTGGACCTGGTCGAGATACCAGAAGCCTTGTTGGCTGAGCGTGGCGGGGAAAACGAAAACGTCGCCCGCCCAGGGACTAGCGTCCGTGGCGTCCTGACGGCCCGGATCCTTCGGTTTGAAAGCGATCATTGGGACGATGCCGATCCGTTCGCCTCTTCCGGTGCGTTCAAACTGGATCGCCGCAGGCGATACCGATCCCGTGAAACGGCGGTCAGTGGGGGGCCTACGGATCGCGCGGTCGTGCGTCCCGCCCGGTCGAGGTCCTCGCAGATGGCGGCGACGGTCCGTCCCGACAGGACCTGCTTGGGGGTGAGATTCAGTCCGGCGTCGTTGGCGCGCGCCACGATCTGGAAAACCTGCAGGGAGTCCGCCCCCAGGTCGAAAAGGTCGTCCTGGACGCCGACGCTCGCCAGTTGGAGCACGTCCGCGCAAATGGGGGCCAGCGTCCGCTCGAGCGGGTTCCGCGGCGCGACGGCGTCAGGATTCCGTTCCGTTCCGTTCGCGTCCGGGCGCGGCAGCGCTTTCCGGTCGATCTTCCCATTGGGCGTGTACGGCAAGGCGTCCAGGGAGCAGAACACGGAAGGAACCATGTAGGAAGGCAACTTGGCCGACAGGAAGCGGCGCAGCTCGCCGGCGGCGGGAACCGGCGGCGTAGCGACGACGTATGCGACCAGCCGCTTGTCGCCCGGCGCGTCTTCGCGGGCAACGACGACGCAGTGCCGCACGCCGGGGTACTGCTTGAGGACGTGCTCCACTTCCGCCGTCTCAATGCGGAAGCCGCGCACCTTGACCTGCGTGTCCAGCCGGCCGAGGAAATCGAGCGTCCCGTCCGGACGCCGACGCACGAGGTCGCCGGTCTTGTAGAGACGATACCGTGGGTCGCCGCGGAACGGATCCGGGAGGAACTTCTCGGCCGTCAGCCGCGGCCGATTCCAGTAACCCAGGGCGACGCCGTCGCCGCCGATGTGCAGCTCGCCGGCCACGCCGATTGGGACCGGCCGCCCCTTCTCGTCGAGGACGTAGAACTCCGTGTTCATTATGGGAGGACCGATCGAAACCGGCCCTGGCCCCGCTTCGACCGGAGAGGTCGCGGACCAGATCGTCGTCTCGGTCGGGCCGTACATGTTCCACACGGAAGGGGAACGGGCGAGCAGCTCGTCCGCGAGGTCGCGCGGCAGCGCCTCTCCCCCGCAGAGGACCTTGAGATTCGACGGCCCCTGCCAGCCGGCCTCGAGAAGCAGCCGCCAGGTTGCCGGCGTGGCCTGCATGACCGTGGCCCCGCTCGCCGTCAGCAGGGCCAACAGCTTGTTCCCGTCGCTCGCCGTCTCGCGCGTCGCCAGAACGACCTTGCCGCCGACGCAGAGCGGCAAATAGAGCTCCAGCGCCGCGATGTCGAAGGCCAAGGTGGTCACGGCCAGCAGCGTATCGCGAGAAGTGAGTCCGGGCCGGTGCGCCATGGAGCACAGCAGATTGACCACGGCGCGATGGGGGATCTGCACCCCTTTGGGCTTTCCCGTCGATCCTGAGGTGTAGATCAGGTACGCCGGATCGGCGGCCCCGGCCGCGTCGGCCGGCGGGCGGTCGATCTCGCGGCCGACCTCGGGCCAGGCCGCGCCGAGGCAGACAATCCGCGGCCCCGTCAATCCCACGCGGGCCGCCACGTCCTCTTGCGACAGGATCAGGGCGGGCCTGGCGTCCTCGATCACGGCCGTGATGCGCTCCGGCGGGAACTCGGGGTCCAGCGGCATGTACGCGGCCCCCGCCTTGAGGACGCCCAGCACGCCCACGAGCATTTCCAACGACCTATCCAGACAGACCGCCACCCGATCCCCCGTACCGACGCCGCGCCTTTGGAGGAACTGCGCGAGACGGTTTGCGGCGCCGTCGAGTTGCGCATAGGTGAATCGTTGGTCCCCGCAGACGGCGGCTATTTCCGACGGGGTGCGCGCACCGCCTGCTCGGCGATCAACTGGTGGACGCACTTGTCGCGCGGGTAATCCGCGCGCGTGTCGTTCCATTCCACGACCAGGCGGCGCCGCTCCGCGTCGCTGAGCAGTGGGACGTCAGAGACCGATTGACGGGGGTTGGCCGCAAGCCCTTCGAGCAGCGTCTCCAGGTGCAGAAGCCACCGCTCGACGGTGGACGGATCGAAAAGGTCCCGATTGTAGTCGCAATCGAGGACCAGCCCGTCCGCCGATTCGACTACGTTGAGGAACAGGTCGAAGTTGACGTAGCGCTTCGGACAGGGATCGACCTGGACCGTCAGTCCGGAAAAGGCAAGCCCGGTCCCCACGCGCTCCAGGTTGAACTGCACCTCCACGAGCGGGAGCCGACTCGGGTCGCGGCGCAGCCCAAGCTTCTGGACGAGGCTGCCGTACGTGTAGTTCTGGTGGTCGTAGGCGTCCAGCAGCACGCCCCGCACCTGGGTGAGCAGGTCGGCCGCCGGCGCGTCCCCCTCAAGAGAAAGACGCAGCGGCAGGAAATGCACGCAGTGGCCGACCAGCGCTTCCTGCTCCGCCAGCGATTGTCCGGCGGCCGGAACGCCCACGACGAGGTCCCGCTGACCGGTCAAGCGGTGCAACAACATCTTGAATCCCGTCAGCAGAGTCACGAACAATGTGCAGCCGTGTTGCGCCCCAAACTTCTTGATCCGCTGGCAGGCGGTGGCGCCAATCGTCCGCCGGATCGTGTCGCCGAGGAACGACTTCACCGAAGCGCGGGGCCGATCCGTGGGAAGCTCCAGCGGGACGACCGGCGCGGCGAACTGCTCCGCCCACCACGACTCCACGGCCGCGTACTCGGGAGTCTGTTTCCAACGGGCCTGATCCAGCGCATACAGGCGGAAAGGCGTGGGCGCGGGCAGGGCGCAGGCAGTCCCTGCGCAAAACGCGTTGTAAAGCCGGCCCAGTTCCCCGAGCAACACGTTGGTGGACCAGCCGTCGCACGCGATGTGGTGCGACGTGAAAAGGAGCGTGTGCAGATCTTTTTCCAGCTGGATGAGCTGGACTCGCACCAGGCGACCCGCGGCCAGGTCGAAGGGCCGGCCGGCGTCGTCGTGGATGATTTGCTGAAGGCTCAGGACGCGATCGTCGGGCGCCAGCGACGACAGGTCGATCCGTGGGATGTCGAGCGTCACGCTGTCGAGGACCCTGATGCAGCCGCGGCGAGGATCGAAGGCGCTCCGAAGAGCGTCGTGGCGATCGACGACGGCCTGCAAGGCCTTTCTCAGGGCCGACTCGTCCAGACGGCCGCGCAGCTGGAGCGTGAACGCCTCGTTGAACGCGCAGGAGGCCTCGTCGCCGAGGCGGGCGGAGAGCCAGACTTCCATCTGAGGCTCAGTAAGCGGTACTTCCGTGGGCAGCGCCGCATCGCGCGCCGGAGTCGCCTGCTCGGCGGCGGGCGGCGAGCTTTTCTCGCGCTCCGGCGGCGCCCAGAAACCGGCCTCTCGCATCTGAGCCGCGCTCTCGCGGAACGCATGGGTCACGGCCTGCAAGTCGGCCTCGGATAGGGCGGTTGTGAGGAAGCAGGGGAAGCCCTCCAGGAGGTGAACGCCCTTCTCGCGCAGGTGGTAATAGAGCAGGCTCCCATACGGCTGGTCGTGGGGGAAACTGAAATAGAACCAGGATGCGAAGTGCTCGATGCGCGAGGGAACGCCGTGCTCCTCGAAGCAGGCGTTCAGGATCCCGGCCAGCTCCGCCGTCTTGTCGTTCAGCGAACGCTGCAGCGCCGGCCCCTCCTGTTTGAGGCGCCTCAAAACGGCGCGGGCGGCCGCGAGGGCCAGCGGGTGGCGGACGAAAGTGCCGGCGAAAAACGTCACCCCGGTCTCGGGATAGGACTGGTCGCCGTATTGCCACATGCCGCCGTCCAGCGCGTCCATGAAGCGGGCGCGCCCCGCCAGGACTCCGATAGGCATCCCGCCGCCAACCACCTTGCCGTAGGCGGCCAGGTCCGCCCGTATGCCGAACAGCGCTTGCACGCCGCCCGGGTGGGCGCGGAACCCCGTCACGATCTCGTCGAAAATCAGCGCCGTCTCCGACGCTTCGGTGATCTTGCGGACCTCGCGCAGGAACTCGACGGGCTGGAGCGCCGGGTGGCGGCTCTGCACCGGTTCGACCAGGACGGCGGCCAGATCGCGGGAGTGTTGGCGAATGGTTTCCAGCGATTCCGGCGTCCCGTAGTCGAGCACGAGGATGTTCGCGGCCATCTCCTCGGGGACGCCGGGGGCGATCGGCGTTGAGGTCGGCCCGCTTTCCCTGCGGACGCCCTTGACCAGCACCTCGTCGAACGTGCCGTGGTAATCGCCGGTGAACATCACGACCTTCTTCCGGCCGGTCACCGTGCGGGCCACGCGCATCGCGGCCATGACGGCTTCCGATCCGGTGTTGCAGAAGGTGACGCGCTCGCTCCCCGTCAGCTCGCACACGAGCTCGGCGACCTCGCCGGCGAGCGCCGTCTGGGGGCCCGTCTCATAGCCGTCCTTGAGCTGGGCGGCGATTGCCTCGGTGATGAATGACGGGGAGTGGCCGAAGAAGATGGGGCCGAAGCCGTTGAGTAGGTCGATGTAGTCGTTGCCGTCGAGGTCCCACAACCGGGAGCCTTGCGAGCGCACGGTCACGACGGGATAGACCATCTCCTTCCACTGGCGCGGAACCCCGAGGCCACGCGCGGGTCGGCCAGCATCGGGCGACGACGTTGAGTCATTTCCTTGGACTGGGCCGTCTTGGCGGTGTAGCGCCGGACGAGTTCGCTCAGGTGACGGGCTTGGCGTTCGGTGAGACCGCCGACCGGCCCCCGCTGGACCGGCTTGTACCGCCCATAAGCCTTGAACTCCTGCTTCGGAGCCAGCGCGGCGGCCCCGGGGGCCGGCGGCGCGGCGACGCCCGCCCCGCGCAGTATTTCCAGCTGCCTCGTCATCAGCTGCGACATGGCCTGGAGCTGCTCGCGGACGACGGTTTCGATGGCGGTCGGTCCCGCCACGATGGCCGCCGCGCCGACCGCAGGCGCGGCAACGGCGGGCGGGACCGCGGGCGCGGCCGGCGCGGCCCTGAATTGGTCGGCGGGCAGCCGGGCGTCGAGGTAGGCCGCCAGCGCGTTCACGGTCGATTCCTGGTCAAGCAGCTGGCGGAAGGCGATCCGAAGTCCGAATTTGGTTTGCAGCGCCTGCGTGACCTGCGTGAGAAAGAGCGAATCGAAGCCCATCTCCAGGAACGTGGCCGAGGCGTCGCATTCGGCGACGGTCAATCCGGATAGCTCTTGGAACAGTTCAATGAGGGCCGTGCGAAGCAGGACTTTGCGCGGAGGCGTACCGGCGTCGCTGGGGCTAGGCTCTGGCATGACGGCCTCGCTTTTGCTCTGCGCCCGCGGCGCCCCGGCCGGGGTTGCGCCATCGTCGGTCTGGCGTTCTTCCGAGGCCGCGCCGCGGGCCGGTGGGTCGATCCAGTAGCGTTTGCGCTCGAACGGATAGGTGGGCAGCGGACAGCGCCGCGGCCGCGGCCCGTGCGTCTCCGCCCAGTTCGGGGTCGCTCCGTGCAGCCACAAGGCTCCGGCGGCGTTGAGCAGCGCGAGCCGTCCCGGCGGCCCATCGGAGGCGGCCGGAAGCGAGGCGACCGCGACGGATTCGCCTGGGACTTCGCTGTGCTGGCGTGCCAGCGTGCAAAGTACATGTCCGGGCCCGACCTCCAGGAAGAAAGGCGCCGGCAAGGTCTGCAACAGCCGCACGCCCTTCGAGAAGCGCACCGGTTCGCGGAGGTGCCGCGCCCAGTAGCCGGGGTCGGTCGCCTCCTCCGCGGGCACCCACGCCCCGCTGACGCCGGAGACGTAGGGCGTCTTCGGCGCATGAAAGCGAAAACGTCTCAGGTAATCCGTGAAGGGTCCGATGACGGGGTCCATCATCCGCGAATGAAAGGCGTGACTCGTCGCCAGCCGACGCGACGGGACGCCGCATTCGGCCATTTTCCGCTCGAAGGCCGCTATCGCCGCGACCGGCCCGGCCACGACGCTCAGCCTGGGGCCGTTCGCCGCCGCCAGCGACAGTTCCCCGTTGAGCAGGGTGGCCGCCTCGTCCTCCCCCATCCGGACGGAGAGCATGGCCCCGGACGGCAGTTCCTGCATCAGCCGCGCCCTCGTGGCCACCATGGCCAGCGCGTCTTCGGGCGAGAAAACGCCGGCCAGGCAGGCGGCGACGAACTCGCCGACGCTGTGACCGATCATGGCGCGCGGCCGCACCCCCCATCGCATCCACAGCCGGGCCAGCGCGTACTCGATCACGAAGAGCGCCGGCTGTGACAGCCAGGTTTCGGTCAACTCGTGCGGCGCCCGCTCGTCGGCGAACAGCGCCGTGCGCAAGTCCAAGTGCAGGTGCTGCGCCAGGACGTCGCAGCACCAGTCAACGTCGGCGCGGAAGGGCGCGTCGCTCCTGTACGGGTCCGCCCCCATGTTGAGGTACTGGGAGCCCTGGCCCGGGAACATGAAGACGACGGAGGCGTCGCGGGAGTTGTGCACGTGGCTGAGGACGCGCCCCGCGGTCCGGTTTTCCAGGACGCGGACGGCGTCCGCCATGTCGGCGCACGCCACCGCCCGCCGATACTCGAACGCGCGCCGGCCCGCCTGAAGGGTAAAGGCGACGGAACCCAGGTCGGCGTCGGGGTGCGCTTTCAGGTGGGCCGCGAGGCGGTCGGTAACCTGTTCCAGCGCCTCGGCCGAGCGGGCCGAGAGCACGAGCACCTGGCCGTCGCGGCGCCGACTCGCCAGCGCCTCGGGCGGCGCTTCTTCGATCACGACATGGGCGTTGGTCCCCCCCACGCCGAACGAACTGACGCCGGCGCGGCGAGGCGCGGCCGACTCCTTCCAGGGACAAAGGCGGGTGTTGAAGTAGAAAGGGCTGTTCGCCAGGTCGATGTTCGGGTTGGCCGCCTCGAAGCCGACCGCCGGCGGCAACTGCCGGTGAATTAGCGCCTGGACCGCGTTGATGAGACCGGTCACTCCCGCGGCCGCCTCCAGGTGGCCCACGTTCGCCTTGACTGAGCCGAGGGCGCAGAAGCCCCTGGCCCCCGTCCGCGCCCGGAAGGCTCGCGTGAGGGCCTCGAATTCGATCGGGTCCCCCAGCGGCGTGGCCGTGCCGTGCGCTTCGAGGTAGGTGATCGTTTCGGGGTCCACGTCCGCGACGGCGTGGGCCGTCGCGACGACGTTCGCCTGACCGTCCACGCTTGGCGCCGTGTAGCCCACCTTGCCGGCGCCGTCGTTGTTGACGGCAAACCCCCGGACCACGGCGCAGACGTGATCGCCGGCGGCCACGGCGTCCTCGAGCCGCTTCAGCAGCACGACGCCGGCGCCGCTGCCGAACACCGTCCCCCGCGCCCCGGCGTCGAAGGGGCGACAGCGGCCGTCCTCCGAACCCATGCCGCCTTCTTGATATAAATACCCTCTCTTTTGAGGGAAGGTGATCGCGACGCCGCCGGCCAGGGCCATGTCGCTCTGATAGGTCAGTAGGCTCTGACAGGCCTGGCAGACGGCGACGAGCGAGGTCGAGCAGGCGGTTTGGATCGTCAGACTCGGCCCGCGCAGGTTCAATTTGTACGACACGCGGGTCGCCAGACAGTCCGCCAGCGCCCCCAACATCGTCGCGTAATTACCGAGGGGATAGGCGCCGACGTAGTCCTCGACGGCGCCGCGGTCGGCGCACAGGTTGTTCAGGAAATAGGTGTTCTGGGCGCAGCCCGCGAACACCCCGATGGCGCCGGCGAACGCCTGCGGGTCGTACCCCGCGTCTTCGAGCGCTTCCCAACAGCACTCGAGAAAGACGCGGTGCTGCGGGTCCATGAGTTCGGCCTCCCGGGGCAGGACCCCGAAGAAGGCCGCGTCGAACAGGTCGGCGCCGTCCACGACGGATCGCGCCGTGACGTAATCCGGTCGGCCGGCGAGGGCGGCCGCATCCGGCGCCTCCAACTCCTCCGCCGAGAAGCGGGAGACGCAGTCCACGCCGTCGCGGACGTTGCCCCAGAACTCGCCGACGTTTCTGGCGCGGCCACCGGCCGGACATGCCAATGACGGCCACGGCGCCGCCGAGGTCGCCGCCGACGGTCTCGCTCATTGGCCGCCCCCCTTCGGCGCCTTCCGCCGGGCGAACACTTCCCTCTGCCGTCTGGCCCGGTCCCGCGCCCGGCCCAAAGCGGGGTCGAGTCCCGGCTCGCCGGCCAACCAGCCGGCGAGCGCCCGGACGGTCGCGTGCTCGAACACCACTGTCGTGGGAATCCGCCGGCCGTGTATTTTCGTCAATTCCGCATGCAATTCGAGCAATTGCAGTGAACTGCCGCCAAGGTCGAAGAAGTTCTCGTCCAGGCCGACGGCGCGGCGGAGGACTCGGCCCCAAAGCGCACGAACCTGCTCCTCTAACTCCGTGCCTGGCGCCCCCGCCTCTTGCGGCGGCGCAGTCCTCCGGAGCGGGCAGCGCGGCGCGGTCCACCTTGCCGTTCGGGGTAAGAGGCAGCCGGTCAACGCGCGACGATGTGGGCGGGGATCATGTGCGGCGGCAGGCGGCCGGCGAGCCGCCGCTTCAGCTCGCCGGCGGAGAATGCGTCGGCGTCGGCGACCACGTACGCCGCCAGGCGCTTGTCGCCGAGGGGTTGCGCGAGCGCGACCACGACCGCCTGACGCACGGCGGGCTCTCCCCGCAGGGCGGCCTCGACCTCGCCCGGCTCGACGCGGCGCCCCAAGACCTTGACCTGGTCGTCGAACCGGCCGAGGAATTCGATGTCGCCGTTGGCGCGGCGACGCGCCCGATCCCCGGTTCGGTACAGCCGCGCGGCAGGGTCGGCGCTGAAGGGGTCCGGGACGAATTTCTCGCGCGTCAGCTCCGGATTGTTGAGGTAGCCGCGTGCGAGGCCGTCTCCGCCGACGTACAGTTCGCCCGGCGCGTCGGGCGGGGCGGGCTGGAGTCGCTCGTCCAGCACGTAGGCGGTGGTGTTCGCGATGGGCCGGCCGATCGGGACCGTGTCCCCCGGCCGGTAGTCCTTGTTCATTCGGTGGCAGCAGGCGAAGGTGGTACACTCGGTGGGGCCGTAGCCGTTGACCAGCACGCCGTCGCGCATTGCCTCGAGCGCGCGGCCGACGTGCGCCGGGGACAGGACGTCTCCGCCGGCGACGAGCTGCCGGAGCGGCGCGAGCGCGTCGGGGCGCTGCTCGACGACGAGGTGGAACAAGCCGGCCGTGAGCCACAAGCTGGTGACGCCGTGGCGGCGAACCGCCGCCGCAATCTCGTCCGGGGCGGGCGGCGCCTGGGTCATGACGGCCAGGCGGCCGCCGTTGAGCAGAGGCCCCCAGATCTCGAAGGTGGAGGCGTCGAAGGAAAGTGGGGCCAGATGGAGGAAGACTTCCTCCGGGCCGAAATGGCAGTAATCCGTGTCGCGCACCAGGCGAACCACGGCGCGATGGGGAACCAGGACGCCTTTGGGAACGCCGCTGGATCCGGAGGTGTACATCACGTACACGAGGTCGTCGGCGGCCGCGCCCGCGGCCGGGTCGTGCGCCGGCGCGGAGTCCATCTCAACGTCTGCGTCCAGGCGCAAAACGCGCGTTCGGTCGGCGAACGGCGCGAGGCGGCCGGCGGTTCGCCGGTGGGTCAGCACCAGGGGAACCGCGGCGTCGCCGAGCATGAAAGCCAGTCGCTCGTCGGGATAGGCAGGGTCCAGGGGCACGTAGGCGCCGCCGGCCTTGAGGATCCCGAGCAGGCCGACGACCAGTTCGAGGGAACGCTCCATGCACAGACCGACGAGGCTGCCCCGCCCGATGCCGAGCCAAAGGAGGCGGTGGGCCAAGCGGTTCGCCCGTTCATTCAGCTGGGCGTAGTTCAGCTGCCTGTCCTGGAATTCCACCGCGACGACGCCGGGAGTCGCGGCGGCCTGCTCCTCGAACAGTTCATGGACCGTCTTCTCCCTACAGGGTCTTGGGTGGAAGGCCTTCGCCTCCCCGGCAACCGGAATGCTTTGGGTTTTGGAGGACTTCATCAGCGTTGGGCAACCTTCGACCGCACGATGCCAAAAGAGCCGTCCCAGTCCAATCCGACGTGCGCGGCGGAGGACGGGTTCCGTGCAACGGCGAGCCAAGACAATTCTGAACTGATTCGTGAGGGAGCCTTGTCGATACGTTAGCCCGGCAACGCCGCGGCAGCAAACAAGACAGCACCTGAAAAAGTGTAGCACGCGCTTTGCGGCGACAGCCTCGCCGCCGTACGGATGCGGCAATAAAAGTCGATGCCCGGTGGGAACGGCAAGAGGGAGGCTGGTGGGGGTTGCGCGGCAACGGACCCTTCAGCGCGCACTCCGTGACGGTGGGTTTTACCCAGCGATTGTGCGACGCGGAGAAACCTGCATCCGGGATCTACCACAGGGGACTGCGCTACCCACCCTGTAGGTCCGTCCAAATCTGAATCAACCTGGCGGGGGAAAGTGGTTCCTTCCGCGAGGGTTGCTTCGGCTATACGGCGGGCGCCCATAACAATGGGGCGGGTAGGCGATTACCCTTCGCACCAATCCGAAGCCGACCTCGGGGGGTGGCAAGCCAGCTTGCAGCTCCCTGTCCCAAAAGGGGGGCGGGATAAGGCAGCACGACCCGTCACCTACGCATCAAATCACCACCTTCTATCAGCATAACGGCCCATTTTTCCTTTGTCCAGTCAATTCTGCAAACATCGAGGTGTTCGAGAAAGCCCTGTGTTGCCGGCCCAATTTAGAGGCTCTAACAAAACCTATTCCGGTAGGCAGTCGTCATGCAAGATGCGGGAGCAAATAACGCGGGCTGCCAGCGTGTCCCAGGCGTCTTGGATCACGGCCAAGCGGTCGTAGCGGATGCGGAGCCGGCTCAGTCCCTTGAGTCAGCTCTTGGTTCGCTCGACCAACCAGCGGACCTTCCCCAGGCCGCTGCCGTGCGCTGTCCTCCTCTTGGCGACGTGCGGCTCGATGCCCAACCAGGCCAGAATCCACCGCCTCGCCTCTCTGTCGTAGCCGCGGTCGGCTTACAACGCGTCGGGCAATCCCTTGGGCCGGGCCGCTTTGCCTTTCACCTTGGGGAAGTCGAGCACCAAAGGGATGATCTGGGTGTGGTCGCTGGCGTTGGCCCCAGCCGTGGGGATGGCCAGCGGCGCCCCATGCCGGTCCACCAGGAGCGTGTGTTTCGAGCCTTTTCTCCCGCGGTCCACGGGGCTGGGGCGCTCCGCTGGCGCGTCGCGGCTAACCCACGCCGATTCCGGACAACAACAACCGGACCATGAATTAGAACGCAACAGCCTCCCACAAAAAAGGTTTGCTATCCTAACCCGCACGCCCGGACGCCAAAGAGAAACCGTCATGCAACCGCTCGATTACCTGGTCATCGCCCCCCATCCCGACGACGCCGAGCTGGGCGCCGGCGGTGCCATCGCCCTCCTGCAAGCCCAGGGCGCCCGTGTCGGCGTCCTCGACCTCACCGACGGCGAGCCGACGCCCTTCGGCAGCCCCGAAATCCGCCGAAGAGAGACCGACGCCGCCACCGCCGTCCTCGGACTCGCCTGGCGCGGCAACCTCGGCCTCGTCAACCGCCGTCTCGAAGCCGACCTCGACGCCCGCGCCAAACTGGCCGGCGTCCTGCGCCAACTGCGGCCGCGCGTCCTCTTCGCCCCCTTCTGGGAAGACGCCCACCCCGACCACGTCGCCGCCACCGCCCTCGTCGAGGCCGCCCGCTTCTGGGCCAAGCTCACCAAGACCGACCTCCCCGGCGATCCCTTTTATCCCCAACGCATCCTCTACTACTTCAGCGTCCATCTCCGCATCCACCCCAGGCCGTCGTTCGTGCTGGACGTGACGGACCACTTCGAGACCAAGATGCGCGCGGTCGAGTGCTACCGCTCGCAGCTGATCGAGGGCCGCGACCCGACGCCGCCGACGGCGCTGGACGACCTCCGCGCCCGCGGCCGTTACTGGGGCTGGGCCGTCGGCGCCGGCTACGGCGAACCGTTCGTCTGCCGCGAGGAATTGGGGTTGCGCGGATTGCGCGACCTGGCGTGACGGCGCCGTTGGGAGCGCCGCGCGACTTTGCCGTCCCTGAGCGCTGGGGCGCTTGGTTTGTGGGCGCGGGCCGCCGCCGGCCGATAGTCCTTCCCGGATACCCGCCTTCCCGTTGCCGGCGGGCGCCGGATGTGGAGGCGGCCATGCGGCGCGAGTTCAACGTGCTGGCGTTGATCAAGGATGAGGAGCGCTACGTTTACGTGTATGACGAGGAGAGCCGCCAGACGCTGCTGCAACTGTTCCGCGACCAGGCCGGCGATCCCGCGATGACGCTGAACTGGTTCGACGCGGCCGTGCTGACCCAGAGAAGGAGAGGAGAAAAGGGGTCGGGAGTCTATTAAATCGACACCCGACCCCTTTTCTCCTCCTTGCTAAAATGACCATAAGCAGACTGAAATCAACCGAAGCTCTGTACGCCGACGTTTGTACTACATCCCCTGTCCCGCCTCGGACATGTGGTATTTAGTCGCTCCCCATCCTACCACTTCTTTTTCCACGTCCCCTGGCCGTCCTGGTCCCATACCATGATCGGTTGCGTGGTTGTGTAACTGCCGGCCGCCAGCCACCGGCCATCCGAGGAGAACGATAGGGAGTTGAAGATCTGTTTGGGATGCGGGAGCCTCTGGACCACCTTCCAGGTCGCCGTATCCAGCAGCGTCACGGCCCCCTCCTCCCCCTTGTCACTGACGGATAACAGGCGCGACCCGGCCACCCCCAGCTGCTTGCCGTCGGGGCGCCACGCGAGCCCTAATATGTTGAAATAAGACATCGGGATGCGGGCCCGCAGCTTCAACATCGCAGCGTCCCACAGGAAAACATCGCCGTCCTCCCCGCCGGATGCTAACCATTTGCCGTCCGGCGAGAAGCAGACGGCATTGATGACCTTCACGTGCCCGCGGAGCCTGGCCAGCAACTTTTGGGACGAGACATCCCATAGGCAGACCACCTTGTCTTGGCCCACGGACGCCAACAACCTGCCATCGGCAGAGAAGGCAAGGGCGTTAACCCAGCCCGTGTGGGCCTGTAGCGTGCATCGCTTCTTTCCGTTGTCTACGTCCCATAGCGTGATGTCGGCGAGGTGGCTTGAGGCCACGGTCTTGCCGTCCGGCGACAGCGAGGCCTCCAATGGGTCGCATTCGCCTTCGCCGGCCAGGCGAAAGAGCACTTTTCCAGATGCAACTTCCCAAATGCATAACTCGTCTTCCTTGCCGCCGGCAAGTCCTAACAGCCTCTTCCCGTCACTGGAAAAACCGACGGTTGTTACCGGTGATGGAATGGTCTTAAATTTGCGTTTAGCCCGCCCGCTGCGCATATCCCAAAGGTAGACGTCCGAATCCCGCGCGGTGGGACCGTGGCCTCCGGTCGCGAGCGTGCCGTCGGCCGGGCTGATTGCCACCGAACTCACGTACCGGTCGTAGTTCGCCAGGGAGAACGAGCTTACCGCGTCCTCCTCCCCACAGCCCGCCGCGGCGGCGCAGCCAGCGCCACATAGAACCGCCAGGTCATTCGAGTCATGGCACCGTCCCCCTGAAGGATTACCGACTCGCCGTTCACGGAAGGTAGTCGTAGTCCGCGTACCGCTCGTCCTCGTAACGGCCAACCGGCGTTCGCGCGATCGGGACCACGAAGGAACCCGTCTTGCCGCTCTGGTTTTTCGCGGTCACGCCGAGCACCAAGTTCGCGTACCAGAGGACGTAGGGGGTCACGGGCTGCCCCATCCGATTCCGGCTGACGATTCTGTAGATCAGCTTGCTTTGGGTAGCGAACTGGATGGAACTGTAGTTCTGTCCCTCAAGCTGCTTTTTGATTTTTAGTTCCGCTACGTCAAGTTTGGAGTCGAGGCCCAGCTGCTGGACGAGCGTGTTGCCGAGGCCGAACCAGCCGCCGGTCTGTGAAGGCGTGACCGTGGGAGTCTTGTCGAGGAAGTTCGTCCAGTCGTCGTGAATGGCCTTCACGATGCCGATTTGGTGCGTGAGGGCGGCCTCGGCCTTCTCCTCGGCCGCGCCTTGCAACAGGCCGTAGCCGAGGTCGGGCAGGGCGCCCAAGTCTATCGGGAGGCTGAATTCCCCCGGTTCCAACGACAGCGCCTGCCAATTGATCGGCGGGTTCAGGTACCAGGGTATGTCGGCGACGGCCCCGGGCTTCTTGTTCGCCAACATGACGGTGGCTGGTAGTAACCCGAAGCCGGCGTATCCGAAGGCAGCGGCGGGCAACGTGCCGGATGCGGGGAAGAAGTTAGCTAAAGGATTCGCGGCCGTCGCTGGGCCGAATGGGGGCGACAGCCCGCCTGTTTGGGAGGCGCCGGGGGATGGGCACACATCCCAAGAGACATTCAGCGTATTGGTGTAGGTTCCGTCGGTGGCCGTGACGGTGACGTCGTAGAGGCCGACCGCCGCGTCGCCCGCGGCCATGGTCCCGGAAATGAGGCCGGTGCCGCTGATGCTCAGGCCGGCCGGCAGGCCCGACGCACTGAAAGTCAGAGGCGCGGCGCCCAGGATGCTATCGCCCGCCTGCATCGGCAAGGAGACGGCGGTACCCTCCGCCGCGGACTGCTCGCCGGGATCCTGGATCGTCACCGGGTCGGCGAGGTTCCACAGGAACGATTGGCTGGCCGTGTTGCCGAAGGCGTCGGTGTAACTGACCGTGACGAAGTACGGCCCGT
Organism: uncultured Planctomycetaceae bacterium; assembly: GCA_963813925.1. Lineage (GTDB taxonomy): Bacteria > Planctomycetota > Planctomycetia > Gemmatales > Gemmataceae > UBA4732. The sequence goes on along the minus strand of CAWFBG010000009.1, from coordinate 188,790 downwards.
CGGCGGCGTCGCCGGGCTGGATGGTTCCGGAGATCAGTCCGGTGCTGCTGATGCCCAGGCCGCCCGGCAGGCCGCTGGCGCTCCACGGATTGTAACCGCTGCCGCTGCCGGACGACATGGCCGTGCCGGAGGCCCAGTCGGTCTCCCCGATCTGCAAGTTGACCGCATCGCCCTCGGTGTTGCTCTGATCGGCCACGTCGGGCAGGTTCACCGGGTCGGCCGACGAGAAGGCGTAGCCGACGCCGGAGAACTGCGACGGACCCAGCGGCCCGGTGCGGCTCAGGCCGTAGCCCTGGCCCCAGGCCCAGGCGCCGTCATAGGGCAGGGGGCCGTAGCCGTAGTAGTTCTGCGCCCCTGGAAGCCGGGGTACGATACCTGCTGGTCGTAGCCCCCGGAACTGCCATCGGCCCAGGACGAGCCGCCCGACGTCCCCGACCCCGACCCCTGCGAGGTCCACCAGTTGTCCCCGGAGCCGCCGCTGGCGTAGTCGCCCCAGACGTGGTCGGCCGTGGTCGCGCCAGAGCCCGACAGCCCCAGCTGGTTGTACGGCTCCGACCAAGAGGACTGGTCGTCGTAGTGGTCCTGGGTGTTTTCGTAGTCGGCCCAGTCCTGCCCCGAGGCGTAGGCGTAGCCCGAGCCGTAGCTGCTGGCGGACTCCGTGGAGCCGCTGGAGTCGCTCCAGGAGGAGGCGTCGCCGGTCAGGCGGCTGCTCCCCGACGCGCCGCCCGAAGTGACCGTCCCGGACGGCCCGGAGGTGATGGTGTAGCCCTCCTGCCAGCCCGACTGGAGCGTCTCCGTCACGGACTGGCCGGAGGAGGCGTGCGACGCGGACGAGGAGCCGTTGCCGCCGGCGTAGCTGCCCGACTGCGACCAGGAGTCCGATGCCGTGCCCGACGCGTAACCGTGCGTGCCCGAGGCGCTCCCGGAGGCGGAGCCGGTCGTGGCCGTGACTACCGATCCGTCCGCCGCCAGCGTGGACAGGACGTTGTACTGGGAGGACCAGCCCTGGGCGAGCTGCTCCGAGGCCTGGGCCGACGAGGACGAGTCGCCGCCGTTGAGGAAGTCGCCGTAGCTGGTGGAGGAGGAGGCCGACGCCGAACCGGAGTAGGACCAGGAACCGGAGCCGGAACCGCTGCTGGAGGCCGTGCCGGTGGTGGTCCAGGAGCCGTCGGGGTTAAGCGTGGACGGCGACTCTACGGTATAGCCCGTGTCCGAGCCGCCGGAGGCCTGCCACGTCCCTTGCAGCGTCAGGCCTACGCCGTAGGGCCGGCTGTAGTTCCCCGAGGCGGAGTAGGACCAGTGGGCGGCGTCGGTCTCCGTCGTCAGGGCGGAGCCGGTAGTGGGCAGCCAAGTGCCGTCGCCGCTCATCGAGTCCTGCGTGGCGTAGCCGGAGGCCCAGTTGTCCGACCCCGACTCCGTGACCGCGCCCGCGCCCGACAGCGCCGTGCCGCTGAAAGGCCCGTAGGCGTCCCAGGAGGAGGCGACGCCATAGCTCCCGGACCCGGAGTAGGAGACGATCTGGCCGGCGGTCTCGCCGTTGCCCTGGTTGCCGGTGTAGACGGGGTCGCCGCTGCCGCCCTGCGTGTAGCTCGTATCGCTTTCGTAGGTGGTGTTGTCGCTGCCGCTCTGCCCCCAGGCCCCGGCGACGGCGCCGCCGACCAGGGCGTAGCCGTAGGCCCCCAGGGCGGAGTAGCCCCATTGCGTGAAGCCGCTGGCGCTGGTCCAGCCCGAGCCGTCGGCCGTCTGCCAGGAGCCGTCGGAGGCCAGGGTGGATGTGCCGTTGTCGGCATAGCCGGAGCTGTCGCCGGCCGACTCCGTGATGGTCCCCGTGCCCGCGAATGTCGCGTCGGGCGCGTTCAGGCCGCCGGAGGCGCTGGGGATGGGCGAGGCGCTGACGGTGCCGCTGGACGAGCCGCTCGTGGAACCGGAGGTGCTGCCGCTGCCCGAGCTGCTGCCCGAGCCGCTGACCGGGGGCAGGACGGAGTTGATGGCGTAGCTCCCCGACCCGGAGTAGTAGTCCCACTGCGCCCCGCCGTCGCCCGACGACGACGTGCCCGTGCTCGCCCAGACGCTGGAGCTTAGCGTCGAGGTCGTGGAGTCGTTATAGCTCGTCTCGGAGCCGCCGCCCTCTTGCCACGTCCCGCTCACGGAACCGCCGTCGATGGCGTAGCCGTAGGCGCCCGAGCCGGAGTAGTTCGTCTGCGTGTAGCCGTTGCCGCTGGCGCTTCCGGCCCCGCTCGATGCCTGCCAAGTCCCGTCGTTTTGCAACGTGTACTGGTCGCTGTAGCCGTAACCGGAGCTGTCCGCACCCGATTCGGTATAGGAGCCGCCGCCCGTCACCACGGCGACCTGGGAGGGGTCGGCTGGTACACAGTCGTCGTACCCGATTCGGTATAGGAGCCGCCGCCCGTCACCACGGCGCCGCTGGCGTAGGGGCCGCCCAACGCGCCGGGGGCCGGCGTGAGGTCCACCGCCGGCGGGGGCGTGGGGGTGCCGCTGCCGCTGGCGGGGGGAATGGTGTAGGAGCCGCTGCCGGAATACCAGTCGCCCGCGTAGCCGCCGTTGGCGTCGTCCCACGTCCCCGACTGGGTCACCTGGCCGTAGTAGTCGCGCGCCTCCGTAGTCGAGAACTGGTACGAAACGCCCTGGCCGCTGTAGGATCCCTGCGCGCCGTTGACCGTGCCGACGCCCCCGAAGACACTGACGGTGATCGGGCTTGAATACGTCCCCGTCGAGGTGGAACTTTGCGTCGCCACGCCGCCTCCCGAGTCGTCGCCGCTCGCCGCGCCCGTCGATTGCGATGTCGTGTCGTCGATGACCCGGTCGTACTGGGAGGTCGATTGCCAGGTCGTCGTCAGCGTGCTCGTCGAGCCGTCGGCGGCCGTGGTGGCCTGGGTTTGCGACCCCACCTCGTAGGCGGTCAGGGCCGCGGTCAGGGTGAAGCTGTAGTTGCCGCCGTCGTTGTTGGCGAGGAAGGTGTAGCCCGACGCGCCCCAGTCGTGGACCGACGCCCCGCCGGTCGCCGCTGGGACGGTCTGGACGTCGTAGCTGAAGGAGTAGGTTTCTTCGTAGGTCGAGCCGCCGGCGGCGTCCGGCGCCAGCGAGGCGGCGAAGCTGTACGAGTCGATGGTGGTCGTCGTGAAGCCGATGCCGTTGGCATCCGTGCCGGCAGTCGTGACGGCGGCGCCGCCGGACGCCGCCGCCGGGACGGTCATGCTGGAGCTGACCGCAAACGGCGTCAGGGCGCTGATCGTCGCGCCGCTGCCGCGCAGGGTAAAGGGGTTCAACCCGAACTCGCTGGGCGACAGGCCTTGGCCGATGATCCCGGTCGTTCCGGCCGGGGGCGCGAGGGCAGGCGCCGGGCCAGCGGTCGCGTTCTGGGGCGTGGCCGGGGACGTCGGGGGCGCCGCCGGCGTGGCCAGGCCGATCACGACCGCCGCGCCGACGCCGGACGTGCCGCCGGACTGGCCCTGCCCGCCGATGGCCGCCGCGACCAGCGCGGCGAAGGCGGCGTTGTCCGTGTTCAGCGCCGAGTCGAACAGGCCCGCATTCGTGTCGATGGTCGATGCCGAGACGGCCGGGTCCGCGGCGGAGAAGTTGTCCGAGGGCGGTTGGGTCGAACCCGTCCCGCCGCCGGAGTCGCCCTGGGTCGAACCCGTCCCGCCGGTCGAGCCGCCGCTCCCATCGCCCTGGGAGGATGTTCCGGAGGTCGAGCCGTCGCCAGAGACGGTGCTGTAGGGAACGTCCAGCGGGTCTAACGACAAGAAGACGGACCCAAAAAGGGGGTTGTACAGGGAGTTGGGAGTCTCCCTGCTTTCCAGCTGCTCCAGTTGCGGCACGAACCGCGCCTTGGGAGTGTTCTGGCGCTTGTCGGAGAGGAACCAGACCGCGCGGAGGTGTTTGACCCAGAGCTTCATTGCCGTCGCCCTCGACGCTGAGGAGAAGAGTCAGGTGGATGAGGGACGTTGAACAAGCCCAGTGTAGGAGGACCGATGGGCCGTAGCAAGGCACGCCTCCACAATAAAGGTTTGCTATCCTGACCCGGACGCCCGCCCGACGAAGAGAACCCTTCATGCAACCGCTCGATTATCTGGTCATCGCCCCGCATCCCGACGACGCCGAACTGGGCGCCGGCGGGGCCATTCTGCTCCTTCAGGCCCAGGGCGCCCGCGTCGGAGTCCTCGACCTCTCCGACGGCGAGCCGACGCCCTTCGGAAGCCCCGAAATCCGCCGACAAGAGACCGACGCCGCCACCGCCGTCCTCGGACTCAGCTGGCGCGGCAACCTCGGCCTCGTCAACCGCCGTCTCGAAGCCGACCTCGACGCTCGCGCCAAACTGGCCGGCGTCCTTCGCCAACTGCGGCCGCGCGTCCTCTTCGCCCCTTACTGGGAAGACGCCCACCCCGACCACGTCGCCGCCACCGCCCTCGTCGAGGCCGCCCGCTTCTGGGCCAAGCTCACCAAGACCGACCTCCCCGGCGATCCCTTTTATCCCCAACGCATCCTCTACTACTTCAGCGTCCATCTCCGCATCCACCCCAAGCCGTCGTTCGTGCTGGACGTGACGGACCACTTCGAGACCAAGATGCGGGCGGTCGAGTGCTACCGCTCCCAGTTGATCGAGGGCCGCGACCCGGCGCCGCCGACGCCGCTGGACGACCTCCGCGCCCGCGGCCGCTACTGGGGCTGGGCCGTCGGCGCCGGCTACGGCGAACCGTTCGTCTGCCGCGAGGAATTGGGGTTGCGCGGATTGCGCGACCTGGCGTGACGGCGCCGTTGGGAGCGCCGCGCGACTTTGCCGTCCCTGAGCGCTGGGGCGCTTGGTTTGTGGGCGCGGGCCGCCGCCGGCCGATAGTCCTTCCCGGATACCCGCCTTCCCGTTGCCGGCGGGCGCCGGATGTGGAGGCGGCCATGCGGCGCGAGTTCAACGTGCTGGCGTTGATCAAGGATGAGGAGCGCTACGTTTACGTGTATGACGAGGAGAGCCGAGAGACGCTGCTGCAACTGTTCCGCGATCAGGCCGGCGATCCCGAGATGACGCTGAACTGGTTCGACGCGGCCGTGCTGACCCAAAAGGCGCGTGAACAGGCCGCCGCCAAGGCCGATTCGCCCGCGCCGCGATTTTGACCTTGTCTCCCCTCTCCCCCGAGGGGAGAGGGGAGGAAGATAGTCACGCCCTTGAGACGCACCATGCAAGAAGCCCTGGCCGAGTTCCTGCACCACCTGGCCCTCGAAAAGAATGCGTCGGCGCATACGGTCAAGTCGTACCGCGAGGATCTGACCCAGGCGTTGGACTTCTTCCGCACGCGCCTCGGCGACGACGCCCCGAAGCCGGAACAATTGACGACGCGCCACGTGCGGGCCTTCCTGGCGTGGCTCCACGAACAGGGCTACGCCAAGAGCACCATCGGCCGGCGGCTGGCCGCGGTGCGGTCGTGGTGCCGGTTCCTCTGCCGGGCGGGCGTGCTCAAGACCAACCCCGCCGACGGCCTGCGCGGGCCGCGCCAGGACCGCACGTTGCCGCACTTCGTCCAGCGCGACGACATGCTGCGGCTCCTGGCGACGCCGCCGGCCGGCGAACCGCTCGGCGTCCGCGACCGGGCCGTCCTGGAGACGCTCTACTCGGCAGGCCTGCGCGTGAGCGAACTGACCGGGCTGGACGTGGACGACGTGGACCTCGACGCCGGCCTGGCCACGGTGCGCGGCAAGGGCCGCAAGGAACGGCTGGCCCTACTCGGGCCGCACGCCGTGGACGCGCTGCGGCTGTGGCTGGGCCAGCGGGCCGTGATCGTCGCCCGGCGCGTCCGGCGCAGCCTGCCCTGTTCCTCAACCGCGGAGGCACACGGCTGTCGTCGCGCAGCGTCGGCCGACTGCTAGAGAAATACCTTGCCCTGGCCGGCCTCGACCCGCGGACCAGTCCGCACACGCTGCGACACAGCTTCGCCACCCACCTGCTGGACGCGGGCGCCGACATCCGCAGCGTCCAGGAACTGCTCGGCCACCGGAGCCTGAGTACCACGCAGATCTACACCCACGTGACCACCCAGCGCCTGCGCGAAAGCTATCACCACGCACACCCGCGCGCCTGACCGCGCGGCCGGCCGTGCCACGGAGCCGTTGTATGAACCGCCGCCACATCGTTGTCGTCTGCTGTTCGCTGCTGCTGGCGGCCGCCTGGACGTGTCGCGCCTCGGCCCAGGAAGTCGAATGGCGATCGGATTACGTTCGGGCCAGGAAGGAGGCGCAGGACAAGAATCGGCCGCTGGTCATCGACTTCAGCACGGTCAATTGTTTCTGGTGCCGCCAGCTGGAGGCGCGCACCTTCACCGACCCCGACGTGATCGCCCTGCTCAACGGCCGTTGCGTGCCGCTGCACCTCGACGCCGGGTCCGTGCCGGAGCTGGTGGAGAAGATGAGCATCCACGTCTACCCGACGCTGGTGTACGCGGCGTCGGACGGCCGCATCCTCGGCTTCCAGGAGGGCTTCATCGAGGCGCCGGTGTTCCGCGATCAGGTGCAGCGCGTCCTCAACGCCGTCACGGTCCCGGAATGGATGACTCGCGATTTCGAGGCGGCGCAAAAGGCCATGATCGCCAAGGACTACGCCCGGGCGACGACGCTGCTCAAGGGCGTGGCGGAGGACGGCAAGGAGCGGCCGGTGCAGACGAAGGCCAGGCAACTGTTGCGGGAGGTGGAGGCGCAGGCGGCGATCCAGCTGAAGGAGGCGCAGGACAAGGTCGCCAAGGGCCGGCCGGCCGAGGGCCTGAAGGGGGCCGGCGAGGTGACCAAAGAGTTCGCCGGCACGTTGGCGTCGCGGGAGGCGGCCGACCTGCAGGCGACGCTGACCGCCCGGACGGACGCCGGCGACCGGCAGCGCAGGGACCGGGCGCGGGACTTGTTGGCCCAGGCCCACGAGGACTACCGGACGCAGCAGTTCCTGTGCTGCCTGGACCGCTGCGAGGTGCTGATCAACCAGTTCGCGGAATTGCCGGAGGCGGCCGAGGCGGTGCGGCTGGCGTCGGACATCAAGAGCAATCCCGAATGGGCGAAACAGGCGGCCGACCAGATGAGCGACCGGCTGGGTCTGTTGTACCTGTCGCTGGCGGAAACGTGCCTGAAAAAAGGGGAGCCGCAGGAGGCGGTGTTTTACCTGGAGCGGGTGGTGCGGACGTTGCCCAACTCGCGCCACGCCGAGACGGCGCAGGTGCGGCTGGCGCAGATCCAGGGCCAACCGGTGTCGCACACGGAAGACTTCAAAAAGTGAGCGCTGGCGTGTTCGGCGAGCGGCCGGCGTAAGCCGGCTTGTGCGTCACTTTTTTCGTGGCTTCGTGCTATACCAGCCGGCTTACGCCGGCCGCTCGCCCACGCAATCACGTCACGACGCGGTTGCGTCCTTGGCGCTTGGCCTGGAACAGCTTTTCGTCCGCCAAATCAATCAGTTCATTGGGCGTCAACGTCGTCTCTCCGGTGGTGGCGGCCACGCCGACGCTGACGGTCACGGGGAACGCCTTGCCCTCGTACTGGAAGCAGCGCTGTTCCACCTGAGCGCGGATGCGCTCGGCCACGGCGACGCCGCCTTCCAGGTTCGTCTCCGGCAGCACGACGGCGAACTCCTCGCCGCCGTAGCGGGCGAACAGTTCTTCCTTGCGGACGTGGCCCTTGACGCAGCCGGCGACCTCGCGGAGAGTGAAATCGCCGCCGAGGTGGCCGAGGTCTTCGTTGATGCTCTTGAAGCGGTCGAGGTCGAACAGGATGAGCGCCAGCGGTCGGCCGTAGCGGGCCGAGCGCGACAGTTCGCGGTCGAGGAACTCCAGGAGATAGCGTTTGTTGTGGATGTCGGTGAGGGCGTCGATGATGGTGAGGCGGTAGATTTCTTCGTGGTACTCGGCCTCGACGTTGCCGCCGGCCAGGAAGCGGTAGATGCAGTTGCCGACGCGGAGGTAGTCGCCGTCCTTGAGTTTACAGATGGAGGCGGGCAGGTCGTTGACGAAGGTGCCGTTGGTGCTCTGGAGATCGACGGCGTAGAAGCCGTCGGCGCCGGGCTGGATGCGGGCGTGGCGGCGCGAGACGGAATGGTCGTTGATGCGGATGTCGCAGTCGTTGCCGCGTCCCAGCACCATCGGCGAGTCGGTAAGGGCGTAACGGGCGCCCATGCCGGGTCCGGTGGGGTAGATGTGGACGACGCAGGCGTCGCGGCGCGTGGACGAAACCAGCCGATCCGGTGCGGTTACCCAGGTTTCCGTCGCCTTTTCCATGAACGCCTCGATTCGCGGACCCCGAAACCGAAACGGCCGTCGCACCGGAGAGGTCGTGCGCGTCGCCGTCGCGGGTGGAAGGGGCCTTCGAATGAAATGTAGATTATGAAAGGCGGGGACGCCAAGGAATCGACGCGGGAAATGGCGCGACGCCCAGTTGCCAGGCTCACCACCCAGCCGCCGAATCGTTCTGAATTACCGATTCCTGCGGCTCGATGCAAAAGACGACGAACTTCTCCCCACGCAGGCCCCGGCGGAAACATGCATGGTACATTTCGTGCCTGTACGGGGCGAAGCCGAGCCGCCTCTCCCGCTGGTAGGCGACCCACTGGCCAGGGCGCTTCGGGCCGGGGCCGCCAAAGGCGGCCCGGCCCGCGTCCCGGCGAATCCATCCACCGAGGCCAGACTCACGACCAACAACCACCGGCGCGAGTAAGACTCCATTGGCGAGTATTACCAACTTGCGATCAGCAATGGCTTCCGGCGAGCACGATTCTTCTTAGCGAGCATTAACCTCCTCTTCGGCCGCGATTACTCTTCCCGGCACGATCATACGGCCGTTCCTTGGGGCCCAAGCAATCGTCCGCGACGTTGGTGGCGAACCCCAGCCAGTCGCAGAGCAGCAGTTGGGCGTCGCTCGGCTCGCGCCCCATCTTGCTCCGCGTATATTCCCGCAACTTGCGACGGCGATGCTCGGCCGCCTCCGGCGGGCAACGCCGCGCCACCAATCGGCAGGGCAGATCGGCCCGTTCCACCAGACGCACCACCCCGTCGAACCCCTCCCCCTTCATCGAGCCCAGCACGGCGCCCAGGGGCCGCCAGCCGCCTTGCCAGAAGACCCGCGTGCGCGTCTACTACGAGATCATCGAGCTTTGTACGCGGCTCAAGGACAACGGGACGCGCGAGGCGCTCGAACCGATCCTGACCGAATCCGAGGAGCGCGTCGATTGGCTGGAGACGCAACTCGGCCTGATCGAGGCGGTCGGCATGACAAATTACCTGACCGAGCAGATCGGCGAAAGCGAAGAGTGAGCGCTCCCGTCCAGATACCGGCGCAAAAAACGGTGGCAGGCGGCGCAGCCGTCGCCCGCCCCGGTGCAGCGTCGGATGTTCTGGACCGAGCGGATTTCGCCGGTGGTCAGCGAGGAGATCAACACCGCCTCGGTGACGCGAAGGCAGCGGCAGACCAGGCGCCCGGGGCAGTCGGAGCAAGCATTCGTCGGGGGAGAGCCGTCCATGCGAGAGACCCAGCCAGAAATGCGGAGGGTGTCAGGATTCACAAGGCATGAGATTGAGATCCCGTCTCATTAAGAACTTCATTGCGCACGACTTCCCCCGAAGTCAAGACGGCCGCGACTTTTTTTGCCGGAATCTGACGAGGCGATGGGCCTGGGCGGCGAGGAAGACGTTCCAGACGCCTGCGCGCCGCGGCGAGAACAGGGCAACAGCACGGCCCCCGCCCCTCGGGAATGAGGGGCGGGGGCCGAAATGATTGTCGGGGCGAGTCAGTTGCCGGGGTTCACGGGGATCGGTTGCGGCGCTGGCGCCGGGACGACCTGGGGCGCGGGGGCTTGCTGGTAGATGACGGTCGGCTGCTGTTGCACGTACACCGTCCCCGGCGGCGGTGCGGCCACCACCACGGGCGGTGCGGCCACGACGACGCGCGGGCCGTAGTAGTAGTAATGGTGGCGGTGGTAGTAGGGGCCGTAGTAAGGGACCGGGATGCCGATGTTGAGGAACACGCCCGCCCGCGCCGATCCCAACGGCAGCGATGCCAGGGCCAGGGCGGCGAGCAGGGCCAGCGAAAGCGTCCATTTCCGGTGCATTGAGAACCTCCTTAAGTCAGGTTGTCCTTCGGGCAAGTTTCTTCCCGGGACGGCGGCCGTCCCGCCGTTTCCGAGGCAAGAACGCGGCCGGGCGGCCGCCTTGCGCCGGATATCGCCGCGGATTCCGGCCGAAGGATCGGCAGGGTAGCGATGGCGCCGATTAAGAAGAAGTCGGGATTCGAGGCCGGGGTTCTTGAGCCTCAATCGACTCCCGCTTGACACGCCGCGCCGGCCCGTTATAGTCCCGTCCTTCCGCACAAACACCCAGGCAGGACGAGGGCGGCCGGCGTCGGCGCTTTGGAGAAACGAGCCTACGATGTCCGACCAGACCACCGTGGTGGCGGCGCTGCGCGAGGGCATGGCCCGGTTCGTGGCCGAGCGCGAATGGGACCAGTTCCACAGCCCCAAGAACCTGGCCATGGCCCTCGGCGTGGAAGCCGCCGAGCTGATGGAACATTTCCTCTGGATCGACAACGACGTCTCGCGCCAACAGATGCGCGACCCGGCCCGGCGCGAGCCGGTGGCCGACGAAATCGCGGACGTGGCCTGTCTGATTTTCGCGCTCTGCAACGCCCTCGACCTGGACCTCAGCGACGCCGTTCAACGCAAGATGGCCAAGAACGTCCAGAAATATCCCGTGGAAAAGTGCCGCGGGCGCTACCGGGTGGAAGAATGAACGGAGGTTCCGCCGTGCCCCCACGCAGTTATCGGCCGGTGCTCGCACTGGCCGCCGCGTTGCTCGCGGGGGCCGGCCCGGCGTTCGCACAACGGCCCAACGCGCCGCCGGCCGCCCCCGACCGCGAGGTCATCGCCACCACCCAAGGCCCACAGCCGTCGCAATTGCCACAACCGTCGCAATTGCCACAGACGCCGCCGCAGGCGCCCGCGCATTCTTTCTCAACGAGCCTCCCCGACGACGGCCTGGTTCAGCCTCTTCCGGCGCCCGTCGTCCAGGCGGAGGCCGTCGGCAATCCGCCCGCCGGCGCGGTTCGGCCGGCCGACTTCCGCCCCGAACCGGTCCCGACCGCGCCGCCGCGTCGGAACGCCCAGGTGTCCGTGGAAGTGGTGGGACCGGCCGTGGTCGCGCCCGGCGAACCGTGGCACTACGAAATCGTCGTCCGCAACACCGGCGCCGCGCCGGTCGCCCTGGTCCGCGTCGAGGACCCAGTGCCGCCCGGGGCCCGACCGACGCAGACCCAACCGCCCGCGACCGCCGGGGCCGATTTGCTGACCTGGGAACTCGGCCGCCTCGAAGTCGGCGGCGAGCGCCGCCTGAAAGTCGATCTAAAGCCCTCCGAAAAAGAGGAAATATTGTGCGAGCCGCGCGTGGCCTATACCGTCGAGGCCGGGCTGCGAACCCGCGTCGTGCGGCCGCCGTTCGCCGTGGCCGTGGCCGGGCCGGAGACGGCAGGGCGCGGCGACGCCGTCTCCTACCGGATCGAGGTGTCGAACAACGGCCCCATCGCCGTGCATCACGTCGTCCTCCGCGACAACTTGCCGCCCGGCCTGCGCCACCCGCAGGGCGACGCCGTCGAGGCCGACATCGGCGACCTCGCCCCCGGCCAGTCGCGCACCGTCCGGCTCAGCGCGACGGCGGTGCGGGAGGGCGATTTCGTCAACGAAGTCATCGCCACGGCCGACGGCGGACTGCGGGCCTCGGCGCGCCTCGGCGTGCGGATCGGGAGTGCGGCCCCGAGGGCGCGCCCCGAGGCGCCGCGGCCCGTAGCGCCGCGGCCCGCCGCACCGCGGCCCGCCGCGCTTCGCCAGGCCCTCCGCGTGGAGATGCTGGCCCAGGAAGACCCGTTGCCGTTGTCGGGCGAAACCAACTATCTATTGCGGATCCACAACGACGGCGACGCGCCGGCCGCGAACGTGCAACTGACCCTCCTGCTGCCGGACGGACTCGTTCCGTTGAGGGCGGACGGCCCCACGTCCTTCTGCCTCGCGCGGCAGCAGGTGATCGCCGACCCGTTGCCGTCGCTGGCGGCCCGCCAGGTGGTGGAATATCACGTCCGCGTCCGCGGCCGGAACACCGGGACGTGGCGGTTGGAAGCCGACCTGAACGCCGACAGCCTGGCCCCGCCGGTGCGCGATCAGGTCGCCGTCCACGTGACCGAGGGCCGACAGGCGGCGGCTCCGTTCGCGTCGGGGCGGTGACGGAGGCGAGCGGCGCGATGAGCAACAGCCGGGGATAGTAAACTTTCGGAAATGATTTGCCAAGGAAGGGCGCGGCGGGTATGTTATTGCTCTCTCCCCATCCACGCCCTCATCGGCCAGTCGTGCGTCTCGCAGCCAGGACGGCTGTCGGGAGGGGGAAGGAATCCCCCGCTTTTTCCATCGGCGCACCGCTCGGCCGGCCTCGGCATGTCTTCGTTCCCGTCCCATCCGGTAGCACGTTCGGAACGGGGTTGGTTGCTCTTGAGCGGGAAGAGGGCCGTTGCTACACTCCGGCGGCGTTGAAGGTCGCGGCGGCGCCCCCGCCGCACCCTTGAGCGCTTGCCAACCGGCCCTTCTGCAGCGTCCGCCGGTCTCCATCGGAACGTTGAACGGCAGGATTCGCGGGAGCGTGGCCCACCCACGGAGGGGGTTCCGCGCGCCTGGGGGGAGGAAGGAGAGGAGAGGGAATGAGCGCTAACCGGACAGAGAAGGAACAGGTCCGCGTCCACATCCGATGGATGATCCGTCGGGACATGCCCGAGGTGCTCCAGGCGGAGCAGGAGAGCTTCGACTACGCCTGGACCGAGGAGGATTTTCTCCGCTGCCTGCGCCAGCGCAACTGCATCGGCATGGTGGCCGAGCAGGGCGAAAAGGTCGTCGGCTTCATGATCTACGAACTCCACAAGAACAAGCTGCACATTCTGAATTTCGCGGTCGGCCCGCAGTGTCGGCGCCTGGGGGTCGGCGCCCAGATGACGGCCAAGCTAATCAGCAAACTGTCGAGCCACCGGCGGACGCGGATCACGCTGGAAGTGCGCGAGACCAATCTGGCGGCGCAACTGTTCTTCCGGACGCAGGGCTTCCGGGCCGTGCGCGTGCTGCGGTCGTTCTACGACGACAGCGGCGAGGACGCCTTTTTGATGCAGTACAAGCTGGCCGACGACGTCGGCGACGACTCCGAGGAAGGCGTCAACCGCATCGCCCAGTACGAGGAGAGCTGAGGCGGCCAATGAATCCACGGCCCGACGGTCCCGCGACCGCCGGGCCGTTTCGTTTTCCGGGCGCGTCCGACTTCTTTCCCCCTTGCGGAGATGGCATGTCGTTTGCATGTTATTCCACCGGCCGGGCGAACCGGCATCGCCGGATCAAGGGACTTTTGTCCCCCGTCCTTCGCCCCGAAAGGGTCGTTATGAACCTTGCTGCCATCGACCGTCCCGACTACCGCTGGCTCGTCCTGCTGGACGACGCCGGCTCCCGACACCGCTACGTCCGTCGCGCCCCCGCCGCTCACCCGACTCGTCCCCAAGTCCACATCCTTTCCCACGGTTTGGTCCGATTCACGGAGGACCGCGGCGTCCCTATTCTCGACGGCCGCCGTCTTCCCGCAGCCATCGTCGTGGAGCGGCAAGGGGACTGCTTCCTCTTCGAGGAAGTGTAGGCCATGCGACTGTCCTCCTCCGTCGGGATCTGTGGTAGGGCTCGAAGGTGCCTCCCGCCCTACGGCGCCGCCGCCGGCGGCTTCTTCTTCGCGCGCCGCCTTCGCGCCGGCCGGCGGCCGCGCCATCGTAGATACAACAACACCGCCGTGACGACGCCGATCACCGCCAGCACGGTCAGCGTCCAGTGGTTCGTGTCCGGCCCGTCCAGAAGGAAGCGCACCGACGCCAGCAAAACCACCAGCGGCCCGCCGTAGGTGAAGGCGTCGCGCACCCACTGCATCTGACGCGACCATACCCCCTCGTAATACTCCTGAGCTTCCTTCACGCTGGCCGTCACCAGATCGTACAACGCCGGCGCCTCCAGGCCGTGCAGCATGGTCCGGTACAGGTCGCCGCCCATCGGCTTGCGCGTCACCTCGCTGAACCAGTACTGGCTGCGGAAGGCCACGAACCTCTGCAACAGCGCCCGCGCCCCGCTCAGCCGGCTGTCCACCTGAGCCACCTCGCGCATCAGGTCGTTGGAGAAGGCCAGCAATTGAAACTTTTGGTAGAGCGTATAGAGGTAAAGCGGCAGGTAGTCGTTTTCGATGCTGTGCGGCAGCGACTTGCGGTTGAAGTTAAGGTCCTCGACGGCCAAAAAGACGCAACTCTCCTTGAGAACCATCGCCGTCCAGCAGCGCCACATGGCCAGGCGGTTGTCGCGCGTGACGCGCTGGGCCTGCTCCGGCGCCGGCGCCCAGACGGGGTTGTGGACCGACTCGCCCAGGCCGATGCAGGCGGCGAACTCGAACAGCACGCGGTCCTCGGCGCGGGCGAAGGCGCCGGCCGGCAGCGCGTCGGGGCCGAGGGTCGTCAGGTCGGCGCAGGCGTAGGAGAGGAGCTGGAAGCGTTCGCCGTAGGCCCGGCCGGCTTCGGTCTCGGTGTAGGCGGCGTCGCCTTCCCGGCCCATCGGTCGGCCCAGGCTCTCCACGTCGTCCGGCTCGGTCAGCCCCCGCGTCAGGTAGTTCATCAGATCGCGCGTGGACGCCTCCTCGCCGCCAACGAAGCGCAGCGTGGGCAAGGTCCAGGATAGGTTCAGCGGGTGGATCAGCCGCACGGCCGCGTTCAGGGAGATGAGGCGCGACAGCGTCGGCGTCTCCTCGTCCAGCCGCAGCTTGAGCATCAGAAAGCCGAGGCCGGAGGGGAACAGCAGGGCGTCGATCCAGTCCAGGCGGGCGCGGATCTCCGTCGGCAGATCGGACTTGCCGGCGGCGCCGCGTCGGCCGACCACGGCGAAGGCGGACAGCGGGTAGTGCAGGGCGGCGTGCGCGGTCAGCCGCAGCACGGCGTCGGCCGGCAGGCGGCGCAGCCAGGCGCGGAGGCCGTCGGCGCCGCGGCGGCGGATGAGGTGAATCCAGTGGGCGTAGTGTTCGCCGGGCGGCTCGCCCTGGAGGGCGGCGGTTTCCGGATAAAGCAGGCCGCGAATGTAGGGAAGGAAGAAGGAGGCGCCGTCCAGGGCGTCGGCCGCCTCGTGGTCGGTGAGCCTGGCCCACCAGGGCGCCCAACGGCGGTCGAGGGCGTGGAGGCGGGCGGCGCGGTTGGCCGGCGTGAGGTCGTGGGCGAAGGGGTAGACGGCGACGGTGAAGTGGTTGAGCAACACCGGATCGCCCGGCGTCGGCGTCATGGCGTTCCTCCGGTTGGCGTCGCGTCCAACCAGCCGCGAGCGCCAGCGAGCGGGTTCGGTCAACCCGCTCGCTGGCGCTCGCGGCTGGTTCCCATCACTTTCCGGCGCTGAGGGCCGCCAGCCGTTCGTTGGCCTCCTGGATGCGCTGGGGGTCGGTCTCGCGGTTGACGATGTCGCGGTAGATGTCGATGGCGTGGGTCCGTTCGCCGCTGTTGCGCTCGTAGAGGCGGGCCGCCCGCAAACGGGCGTCGTACTGCGTCTTGGGGTTCCACTGGAAGGAGCGCTCGAAGTAGTGGGCCGCCCGGTCGTACTGTCGGTACGCTCTGCTCTCGTAAATGTCGCCGAGTTGGTAGGCGGCGTCGCTGATCTTGTCGCTCTGCGGGTGGTCGGACAGCAGCTGTTGCAGCAGCAGCTCGGCCCGCCGCTGGTTGTCGATGTAGTCGGTCCCCCAACCCTTGTCTTTGTAGGTCATGGCCCGCTTGTACAGTTCGTTGGCCTCCGGGATATTGTACGCCGCCTGCAACGTCGGCGGCGGCACGTCCAGCTCCATCCGGTAGGCCTGTTTACTGAGGCGTTGGTATTGGAGCAGCTCGTCCTCGGCCCAGCGCGCCCGTTCGATGTCGTTGGTGGAGATGTAGTAGGCGCGGAGGCTTTCGAGGCTGAGCTGGTACTCATGCCGTGCGGCCAGGACGCGCTCGACCTTCTCGATGTCCGAGGCGCCCGCGGCCGCGCCGCCGGCCGCCGGGATCTTGTTCTTGTCCGGCGGGGCGGTGGAAGACTGGGCGTAAATCAGAGCGGTCAGGCCGAGGGCGAGCGGCAGGGCGACGAAGGCGAACCGGCGCAACATGACAAAGTCTCCTTCCGTCACGCCTCCGACCGGGTGGGCGGGGGCGGCGTGGACATGCGGGACTCGATGCGGCCGAATATCATCCGCCCCGCCGGCGTTTGCAGCACGCTGGTCACGGTGATCGTCACTTCCTGCCCGATCGAGGAGCGGCCCTGCTCCACCACGACCATGGTGCCGTCTTCGAGATAGCCGATGCCCTGGCCGATCTGGTCGCCCGGCTTGACCAAACGGACGCCCATCAGCTCGCCGGGCAGCGCCACCGACTTGAGCGAATTGGCCAACTCGTTTAGGTTGATGACCTCGACCCCCTGAAGCTGGGCGATCTTGTTCAGGTTGAAGTCGTTGGTCACCACGCGGGCGCCGAGCGCCTTGGCCAGCACCACCAGCCGCTCGTCCACCTTCTGCACGTCGCGCATCTCGGTCAGGTTGCCTTCGTGGATTTGCAGCTCCACCTTGGCGTTGTTCTGCATCCGCTTGAGCATGTCCAGGCCGCGGCGACCGCGGTTGCGCTTCAGCTTGTCGGAACTGTCGGCGACGCTCTGCAACTCCTGCAACACGAAGCGCGGCACGATCAACTTGGTGTCGATGAACCGCGTATCACAAATATCGGCAATCCGGCCGTCGATGATGACACTGGTGTCCAGGACCAGCGGCCGGGCGCCCTTGATCTGTTTGGAGAATTCCACGTAGGGGATGATGAAGCGGAATTCGTCCTTGGTCTGCAAGAGGGTGGAGATGCAGACGTAGCAGCAGGCGACGGTGATGACGAGCTGCAAACCCCGGCGCAAGAGGCTTTCATGGGCGTCCTTGGAGGGGCCCAGGTCGAAGACGAAGGGTTCCACAGCATTATACAGGATGTAGCCCAGCAGCAGGCCCAGCAGCAGGCCGAAGTAGAGCGCGGAAAGCGTGGTGATCTGCTTGTTGCCGATCCAGAGGTCGCCGAGCACGATGACCAGGCCGGCCCCGAGGACGCCGAAAAAGACGGCCCACGCTTGGGTGGGATTGCTGTACGCCTGACCGACGCTGTTGAAGGCGGCCATCGCCAGGCCGATGATGATCGCGCCGAAGCAGACGCGGACGATCCACAGGAGCAGTTGACCGGAGTGCATCCGGCCCTTGAAACGTCCGACGAGCGGTTGAAGTATATTTGGGAGCACAGGAAACCTCCGAGGGGAAACTGCGGCGGGGGCAAGCGGGCGGTCGTCGCCCCGTCAAGGCGTTTCCAGGGAGAGACGCTATCCCACCCCTAGATATAGGGATGGAACAAAGGCGCGGCCGGGATTTGCGCCGCGACCATTCCCCAGTTGCAAGCGAGGCGAGGCGTCCGCTTGACGGCGTCGCGGCGGATTTGGTTGAATGCGCGCCCGGGACCGTCCCAAAACCTCGACCCACGGCGGCCGGCCATGACCGACATCTCACGCGAACAGCTGCACGCCTACCTGGACGACGCCCTGAGCGACGCCGAAATGGCCCAGGTGGAACAGGCGTTACGCGAATCCGAACCCCTTCGGCGGGCGCTGCGCCAGGCCATGCAGGAGCGCGACCGCGGCGAACACTCGCTCGGCGCCGTGTGGCGGCGCGAGCGGCTGACCTGTCTGACGCGCGAAGAGTTGAGCGGCTACCTCTTCCAGACCCACGACGAGGCGCGCCAGGCGTACATCGACTTCCATCTCCAGACGGTCGGTTGTCCCTACTGCACGGCCAACCTGGCCGACCTGCACGCCCGGCAGCGCGAGAGCGACGGTCAGGTCGCGGAGCGGCGCCAGCGGATCTTCGCTTCCAGCGCGGGTTATTTGCAGGAGGCGCGGGAACCGAAGCGATGACATCGTGGCGCGAGAAGTCGGTCAGGAATCGGCGAGGCTGCAGTGGCGCAAGGAGACGACGGTAGAAGTTCTCCCCTTACCTAGAATAACGCGATAAGTCAACGCACGCCGCGCGACATCCTCCATCCAGGGTGCGCCTCTCGAATTTGGACCTGGCCCGTCGCCCCTCGTTCGCCCCTCGTTCCCAAGCTCTGCTTGGGAACGAGGGGACGCGGGGCAATGCTCCGCCCCAAAATCGAGAGGGGCGCCCTCCATTCGTTCTCGGAGACGCCATTATCGCCACGCAGCAAGCGTCCGCCGACCCGGCCGTGCAAACCAGCCAGGCCTATTTGAGAGACCTGGCCTCCGCGTACCACCCCCGCGACTTCGCGGTGCGCTGCTGGGACGGCAGCGCCTGGGAGGCCGACCCCGGCCAGCCGACGAACTTCACGCTGGTCCTGCAACACCCCGGCGCCCTGCGCAAGATGTTCGGGCTGCCCGACGGCGCCGCCTTCGCCGAGGCCTACGCCTACGACGACTTCGACATCGAGGGCGCCATCTACGCTCTGTTCCGCCTCGTCGCCCATCTCATCGCCCAGAAGCGCACCGTGTGGAATCAGGTGCGACGGGCGATGATGCTGCTCCGCCTTCCCAAACAGGGCCGGCCGCGCGACCACGGACAGCAGCCCGTCCAACTCAATGGCCCAAAACATTCGCTGGAACGCGACCGCCAGGCTGTCGGCTACCACTACGACCTTTCCAACGACTTCGTTGGTCTGTGGCTCGACAGCCGGATGCTCTACACCTGCGTCTATTTTCTCACTCCCGACGACGACCTGGAGACGGCCCAGGAACGCGAGATGGATTACGTCTGCCGCAAGCTGCGGCTGCGGCCGGGCGAACGTCTGCTGGACATCGGCTGCGGCTGGGGGGCGCTGGTCGAGCACGCCGCGAAACATTACGGCGTGGAGGCGCTGGGCATCACCCTGAGCCGAAAGCAGGTCGAGCTGGCCAACGAGCGCATTGCCGAGGCCGGCATGGCCGACCGTTGCCGCGTCGAGTACCGCGACTACCGGGAAATGAACGGGACCGAGACTTACGACAAGCTGTCTTGTATCGGCATGTTGGAACATCTCGGCGAGTCGATGATGCCGACGTTCTTCGAGGGGGCGTGGCGGCTCTTGCGTCCGGGCGGCGTTTTCCTCAACCACGGCCTGACGCTGCGCGGCAACACCGACTACCCGCGCGGGACGACGTTCGCCCGCCGTTACGTCTTCCCCGACGGCGAGTTGCGGCCAATCAGCACCACGTTGTGCGCCGCGGAAAACGTCCGGTTCGAGGTGGGCGACGTGGAGAGCCTGCGCGACCACTATGTGCTCACGCTGGGGCACTGGGTCAGCCCGTTGGAGGCGCACCGCGAGGAGGTGGTCCAGGCCACCAGCGACGTGACATACCGGATATTCCGGCTCTACCTGGCCGGGGAGCGGCAGGGGATGAAGAACGGCGTTTACAACATCCATCAATCGCTTTTGTCCAAGCCGAAGGACGGCGAAGCGGGATTGCCGCAGACGCGTTCGGACTGGTATGAAGGCGTCGCGGAACCGCCTTCTCGGCGTGGCGTCGCCGGGCGGTCGCTGGTATCATAGCTCGATCAAGCCCGTTCCCTGGACCACCTTTAGCGGCGAGGACGCATGGCGGAGACGACGACGCGAGACACGGCCGAACTGGAGCCGGCCCTGTGGCGGTTGTATCGTGATTTCTTTGACATGGCGGAACGGAAGCGGCGCTGGTCGATCCGCGACGACATCCCCTGGGGCGATTGCAATCCGCGCCTCAAACCGGAAGTCGCCGACGTGGTCGAATCGTTCTGCGCCGTTGAACTCTACCTGCCGGACTACACCTCCAAAATCCTGCCGGTCGTCCGCCAGAGCAAGGGCCGGGCCTGGTTCTACGCCAACTGGGGCTACGAGGAGTCGAAGCACTCGCTGGCGCTGGGCGACTGGCTGCTGCGTTCCGGCCACCGGACGGACGAGCAGATGGCCGACCTGGAGGGCCAAATCTTCGCCGGGGCGTGGAACCTGCCGCACGACAGCGCCCTGGGCATGTTGGTCTACGCGATGGTGCAGGAGCTGGCCACGGCCCTGAACTACCGCAACCTGCGGCGGCGCGTCCACGACTGCGGCGGCGACCCGGCGTTGTCGAAGTTGATGATGTACGTCTCCGTCGATGAGCAAGCGCACTACGGCTTTTTCCGCGACTGCGTGCGGCTGTTCCTGAGGCACGACCCGCCGGCGGTGATGGAGCAGTTGCGGCGCGTGATGAACAATTTCGCGATGCCGGCCATCTACGACATGGCGGACAGCCGCCGGCGCGTGGCCGGGATCAAGGCTCTGAACATTTTCACCGAAGACATGTACTATCGCGAGGTGTACCTTCCGGTGCTGGCCGCGCTCGGCGTGGACCGCCGGGAGATGCGCAACCGGCTGCCGTCGCGGAAGAGCGCGGCGGGCGGGGCGGCGTGACGCCCGTCCGGGCCGGAAGCGTGAGCGACGGAAAAAACGGTCTCTCACGCTTCCGGCTCGGACGGTTCAGTCGTCCCAGAAGCTTTCCGCCAAACTCTCCAGCCAGTGGAACGTATTGCCGATGGCCTTGCGCCGCTCCTTCTTGAACTCCGGCGACGGCGCCAGGGCGTCGATGGTGCGGTCGTACACGGCCAGGTAGTCGTCGCGCCACTGCCGCACCAGACTCGGCCGGGGCGGCTCGGCGTTGTAGCGCTCGCACAACAGCGCCAGCAGTTCCACGCTCGGCATGAGGAGCGTTTCGCCGTCCTCGTCCAGCACCGAGCGCGTCGCGTCGGCCAGGACGGCCTTGATGGTCGCCGTCAGTTGCATGGTCTGCATCGACAGGTAGTCCATTGCCCCGTCGTTGTCGAAGTTGTTCACGCCCCAGGCCGACCAGGCGCTCATGGCAATCCTCCTTCACGGCGTCCCACCGCGCCAATCATATCCATCCGTCGCGGGGACGGCCGCCGCCGCCTCACACTTGACCTATGAACCCGCGCCGACCGACCGTATAATCCGCGCCGCACCATTCTCCGGCGAGGAGGGCAGCCCGCGTGGCCGAAACCCAAAGCGATCTGGTCGTGGAGACCTTCAAGCTCACCAAGATCTACCGCAACCGCCTCATCGCGCTCAACGACGTGACGCTCCGCCTGGAACCCGGCTGCGTCCTCGGCCTGCTCGGGGCCAACGGCGCCGGCAAGACCACGCTGCTGCGCCTCATCATCGGCCTGCACCGCCCCACCGCCGGCTGGGCCAAGGTGTTCGGCAAGACCATGACGGCCAACGGCGCCGACCTGCGCCGCCGCATCGGCTACATCCCCACCAACCCCCAGTTCCCCCGTGGGATGACGCCGATCTCCTATCTTGACTACATGGCCCGGCTTTTCGGCCTGCCCGCCGACGTGCGCAAGCCGCGCCTGGCCTCGCTGATCCGCGCCGTGGACCTGCTCGGCGCCTCCGGCCACGCCATCGACGGCTTCTCCAACGGCATGACCGCGCGCCTGGCCGTGGCCACCAGCCTCATCAACGAGCCGGACCTGCTCATCTGGGACGAGCCGACGCACGGCCTCGACCCCGAAGCGCGCCGCAGTATGCTCGACCTCATCAAGACATTGGCGCGTGAAAAAACGTTGATCGTTTCCAGCCACAACCTCAGCGACATCGACGAGGTCTGCAACCACGCCGCCGTCCTCAGCCACGGCCAGCTCATTTACTGCGGTTCGCTCCAGGACCTCAAGGGCCGGATGCGCCGCAACCATTTCGAGATGGACCTCGAAGGCGATCAGAAGGGCGTCGCCAAGGCCACCGCCGCCATCCGCAATTTGGCCGACTTCAAGCTGGTCAATCTCCGCCAGCGCCGCCTGGAGCTGTACCTGCACGAAGAGGCCGTCAACACCTCCGCCCTGGCCGCTGCCCTGAACATTCTTACCGAAAACAAGGTCTCGTTGGTCAGCCTCCGCAGCGTCGGCCAGCAGACCGAACAGGCGTTTCTGGATCTGGTGGAGAAGGAAGAGTCGCGCGGATTCGCGCGCATCTACACGGCCGACGCGGCGTGAAGGTACGAGGGAAGGTCATGGAAGCGACCGCCGAGAAAAAGCCCGTGGCCGTCAACCGCTGGCTGCCCTACTGGGCCGTGTTACAGTACGACGTCCATCAGACGCTCCGCAGCTGGGTTTACCGGGTCTGGATCCTGGCCGTGTTCCTGGCCACGGTCGGTTTCCTGCTCTACCGCTTCGGCCTGACCCAAGAGGCCGGCGTCGTTCAGCAGGCCTCGAAGCTGTTTAGCTATCTCCTGCAAGGGACCGTGCTCGGCAGCATCGCCTTTGTCGTGGTCCTGACGGGCAGCTGCATTTCTTCGGAGCGCGGCACGCTGGCCGACTCGGTGCTAAGTCGCGGCATCAGCCGCTATCAATACTTCCTCGGCAAATGGCACGCCCGCCTCGCGACCGTGCTAGGCGCCTACCTGACGCTGAGCGTGGCGGCCCTGATCGGCAGCCTGGTCCTGGTCCATGCCGACGTGACGCTGGACGGCAGTTTGGTGGCGCTGGCGACCGTCGGGGCATTGCTGGCCGCGGTGGTGACGGCCGGCGTCGCGGTCAGCGCCATGAGCAATAGCAGTTTGCTCTCCGTGGCCAGCCTGTGGGCCGTGCTCTACGGCGGCGGCTTCGCGGCGTCGTGGTTCCTCCGCAACTCGGACGCCTCGCCGGGCCACGTCCTCGAACGCCTGCCCAACATCCTCTGCGGCTACTACGACTTGCAGAGCCTTACCACCCTCATGGCGTGGAGCGCGGCCCTCGCGCTGACCGCCGCCGTCGTTGGCATGGTCTTTTTTTCGCGCCGCGACGTGTGATGAACGGCATCGCGGGGTGCCTTTATCCAACTTGGCCCGCCGGCCGTCGCGCGGCCGTACTCCCCATTCATTCGGCAAATCCGGCAAACTCCGCCGGCTTGCTTAAACTCGACTCCCCGGCATTCCCGATACTAACGGACGTTGTGAGGTCGGCGTCCGCCTGACCGCGGCAGGCCAAGGGGGGTCGGAAAATGAAGTGCAGCGCCCTGGTGTGCGTCGCGGGATGGTTCCTTTTGCTGACCGGCGCGGCGGCCGCCGACGAACCCGAAGTCGGCCCGGCCCCGCAGCCCTATCCCGGCGCCCCGACGACCGCCGGCCCCGCCCTGCCCGGAACGACGGTACCCCTCGCGCCGGAATGCGGTCCCCGGCCGGACTTCAGCCGAATGCCGGACTTTCCCTGCGACACGGCCCCCCGCGCGCGGAGGCCGAGGCGAATACGGCGCCGGCCCAGGAGCCGGCCCTGTTCGGCGACCTCATCGGCATCCGCGCCGGGCGCGTGATCCTCATCCCCACGGTGCGCGGCCGGCTCGTCGTGCCGAGGGGAACGCAGCTCCTCGACGGCAACATCGCCTCCATTATCGCCCCACTGCCTGTCCACTCCGCATATAACATCGGCGAAGACGAAAGCCCCCGACCGCAGGATCGCGTCTATTTCAGCTACAATTACTACGATAATGTCGATCAAATCTTTCAGGGCGCCCGTCTCTCGGACCTCGACCGCGAAACGATCGGCGTCGAGAAGGCCTTCGCCGACGGCAACGCCTCCGTCGGACTGCGGCTGCCGTTTTTACAGTTGGTCGGAAACGAATCCGTGGACGACGCCGAGGTCGGAGACCTGAGCGCGATCTTCAAGTACGCCGTCGTCAACGATTGTCAAACCGGCAACTTGCTCTCCACCGGCGTGGTGGTCACGGCGCCGACCGGACAGGCGCTGCGGATTGCCGGCGAATCCGATCTGCGATCCACGGTCGTCCAGCCGTTTGTCGGCTACATTTACCATTTCAACAACTTCTACATCGAAGGATTCTCCTCGGTGGCCGTGCCATCGGACATGCGCGACGTGACGGTGATGTTCAACAGCATCGGCCTGGGCTATCTGCTCTTCCAGGACGTGAGCCGCACCGGCCTGATCCAGGGCGTCGTGCCGCAGGCGGAGTTGCACGTCAACACGCCGTTCAACCACCGCGGACTGGACAGTACGCCGGTCAACTTCTCCGACTCGGTCGATCTCACGTTCGGCTGTCACGTCCAGTTCCGGCGGACGGACCTCGGCGCCGCCTTTTCCGTGCCGGTCACGGGGCCGCTGCCTTACGACGTGGAGGCGGAGGTCAACGTTAGCTACCACTGGTAGGCGCATCACTCGCCCAAAGCCGATCCCACATCCCATCCGGTTGCACCCGGCCGCCGGCCGGTTATAATCCCATTTTGCTCGCCGATCGCGCCCGTCGCACGGCGCCGCCGCGCCGCCGTTGGGAGACCCCTCGTGAAACGGTTTCGACTTTCCGCCTCCGTTGTGGGGCTAATGCTGCTGGCGGCGCCCGCCGTGAGTTCCTGAGGGGGCTGGTTGGTCGCGGGCCAGCGCGGCAGAGGTTGGCTGCCTCGTGCGGATTCGTGACAGGATCACGCTCCCCATGCGCTTCGTGTAATATCTCTCTTTGTTGCCTTTGACCGCGTGGAGAACACCGGTGTCCTTCGCGAACAGTCATCCAAGCAGCGTGGACCTGGAAGCCTTCGCGCTGGGCGCGCTGGACAACCCCTCGTCCGTCGCCGTCGAACTCCATGTCGCAAACTGTACGACCTGCCAGGAGCGTGCGGCGGACGTCTCCGCGGATACGCTCGTCGCGTTGCTGCGCCGCGCCACACCCATGTCCCCGCCCAGATCGACACGATGACGCAAGCGGCGTGGCAAATGCCGACGATGCCGCCGATCACGAGTGACGCCCTCTCGACGCCAGCCGCCCCGCCATCCGCCGGACCCGGCGCCGAAACCCTTGCGGGCCTGCCCGCGGAGCTGCGCCAGCACGCACGCTACCGCGTCTTGCGTCTGCTCGGCGAGGGCGGCATGGGCAGCGTCTATGAGGCCGAACACCGCGTCATGCGGCGGTCGGTGGCGCTCAAGGTCATCCGCAACGCCTATACGGATCGCCCCGAGGCGGTGGAGCGCTTCCAGCGTGAGGTGCGCGCCGCCGCGCGCCTGGCGCATCCGAACATCGTCACCGCCTACGACGCCGAACACGCCGGCGCGACCCACTTCCTGGTAATGGAATACGTCGAGGGAGTCACCCTGGCCCGGCTGGTACAGGAGCGTGGGCCGCTGCCCGTGGCCGAGGCATGCGCCTACGTCCGGCAGGCGGCGTTGGGGCTCCAGCACGCCCACGAGTGCGGCATGGTCCACCGCGACATCAAGCCCGCCAACCTGATCCGTTGCCGCGACGGCGCCGTCAAGGTGCTCGACTTCGGCCTCGCGGCGCTGACGGCGGAGCGCGGCGACGGGCTGACCGGCACGAACGTGGTCATGGGCACGCCCGACTACATGGCCCCCGAGCAGGCGGAGGACGCCCGCAACGCCGACGTCCGCGCCGACGTCTACAGCCTGGGCTGCACCCTGTACCATCTGCTGGCGGGCCGCCCCCGTACGCGGCGGCGACGGCGGTGGCCAAGCTGCTCGCCCACCGCGAGCAGCCGGCGCCGGACGTCCGCCGGGCGCGACCGGAGGCGCCGGCGGGGCTGGCCGCCGTGCTGGAGCGCATGCTCGCCAAGAAGCCGGCGAACCGCTATCAGACGCCCGGCAAGGCGGCGGCGGCGCTGGAGCCGTTCACGCGGCCGCCCGTCAGGCCGCCCCGCAAGCGCCTCTCGCTCCTGGTTGCCCTCGCCCTGGCCGCGGTCTTCGGCGGCCTGCTCCTGGCCGGCGTGGTCGTCTACCGCATCCTGACCGACTCGGGCGAGCTAGTCATCACGACCGGGGACGACGACGTGGAGGTCGTGGTCAAGCAGGGGGGCAAGCTCGTCGATATCATCGATACGAAGAGCCGACAAAGCCTCCGTCTGCACAGCGGAGTGTACGAACTGGAGTTGAAAGGCGCGCCCGCGGGGCTGAAGCTCGACGTCACCAGCGCGACCCTGGTACGCGACAAGACCGTCGTGGCGAAAATCGAGCGCCTGCCCCGAGCCGCGCCGCCGGCCGCGGTCGCGCCCATGCCCGCGCCGCTCACACCGCCCCAGCCCGAGGTGACCGAGATTCGGCTCTTGCACCACGTTTCCATTCCGTGGGCCCACCAGTATCATTATGTCAGCGTTGCCCGCGACGGCAAACTGTTCGCCGCGGACGTCGGGGGAGACTCGAACAACGTCGCGGTCTGGGACGGCCAGACCGGGAAGGAGCTTTATCGACTGGAGGACCGCTGGGCGTGCCAGTTTACGCCAGACGGCACAAGGCTTATGGCCCGCGATGGGTTTACTCCCGAAGAGGATCGCACGTGCAGCCTCTACGACGCCGCGACAGGAAAGAAACTGCGGTCGTTCCATTTCGATAACCCGCTGGACGGTTTTTGGCTTGTGCCAGGCAGCCGGCACGCCTTGATTTGGACCCGAGGGGGCGAGACACGCCTATGCGACCTCGAAACCGGCAATGTTCTGCATCGCTGGTATTTGGACAGCGTATTCACAGATCACTCGAAATACACGGATGACGGGCGGATCCTGTTCTTCAGGCCGCACGGGTCAGAGAAATGCGCCGCCTGGGACATCCAACAGAACGGGCTGAGTACCGAGTTCGACAACGTCTTGAAGTACCCGTACGCTAATATCCTGCCGGGCAACAAGCAGGCGATCGTTCCGGCGGCGGAGGTCGGCAAGTACCTCGTCCTCGACATCGCGGACGGCACAACCACGCCGTTCCCACGACTCTCGTTCCCCCCCTGCGTCGGAGGCGAAAGCGCCTTGCTCGACATTCGCATTTATCTTGTCGGGGACGGCAACGGAAAGGTGTTTATCTGCGATTTCATGACCGGCCGGGAGATGGCTTCCTTGCAGTTGCCGGACGGTGAAAGGCTAAAAAAGGGAGGCCTGAGCGCGCTGTCGCCGGAGGGCGGCTACGCCTGCGTGCAAACGGAAAACTCCCTATACTTCCTTCGCCTGGTCCAGGCGCCGCCGACCAAGAAACAACCCTAACCCCGGCGAGGGAGCGCTTGTGGAAACTTCCGTCAGCCTGCTGGAGCGCCTCGCCGGCGCGCCCACCGACGACGATTGGCGGCGGCTGATCGAGTTGTACCAACCGCTGCTTCGCGCCTGGATGACGCGGGCGGGGGTGGCCGCAGGCGACGCCGACGACCTGGCCCAGGACGTGCTGCTCGTCGTCTTCCGCGAGGTGGGCGGCTTCGAGCGGCGCGGCCCGGCGCGTTCCGCTCCTGGCTGCGGACCATCCTCACGCACCGCGTCCGCAACCATTTCCGCGCCCTCCAGTATCGTCCTCTCGCCGCCGGGGGCGGCGCCTTCCTGCGCCGGCTGGAGGAACTGGAGGAGCCTGGGAGCGCCCTGAGCCGGCAGTGGGACCGCGAACACGACGAACAGGTGGCCGCTTCGCTGCTGCGCCGCGTGGAGGGGGATTTCGCCGCCGCGACCTGGCAAGCGTTTTCACGGCACGTCCTGGGAGGCGAGCCGGCGGCGCGGGTCGCCGGGGAACTGGGCCTGTCGCTGAATTCCGTGCTGCTCGCCAAGAGCCGCGTCCTCAAGCGCATGCGGCAAGAACTCGCCGGCCTGGTTGACTGAGTGGGAGGGCCGCTCATTGCGGAACGGAAAGGAAAAGGGGTCGGGAGTCGATTCAATCGACTCCCGACCCCTTTTATACTTCTTATTAGATCATTTCGCATCCACGCCCGCCGATGCATCGGCGGGTTTTTTCAAATTAGGCCACTACCCCGCATCCCATCCGGTTGCACCCGGCCGCCGGCCGGTTATAATCCCATTTTGCTCGCCGATCGCGCCCGTCGCACGGACCCGCCGCACCACCGTTGGGAGACCCCTCGTGAAACGGTTCCGACTTTCCGCCTCCGTTGTGGGGCTAATGCTGCTGGCGGCCCCAGCCGTCGCCGGCACGTTCGAGTTGAAGGACGGCGACCGCGTCGTCCTCCTCGGCGCCACGATGATCGAACAGGAACAGCGCTACGGCTACTGGGAGGCGGCCCTGACCAGCCGTTGGCCCGAGCGCAACGTCACCTTCCGCAACCTCGGCTGGAGCGGCGACGACGTTTGGGGCGACGCCCGCGCCAGCTTCGGCACGCGGGCCGACGGCTTCAAGGCGCTCAAGGACCACGTGTTCGCCCTCAAGCCCACGGTCATTATTGTCGGCTACGGCGGCAACGAGGCCTTCGACGGCGCGGCCGGTCTGCCCAAGTTCGTGGACGGACTGAACATTCTGCTGGATACGCTGGCGCCGACAAAGGCCCGGATCGTGTTGCTGGCCCCGCTGCGGCAGGAAGACCTCGGCCGGCCGCTGCCCGACCCGATTGCGCACAATAAAGATCTTCTGATCTACACCGACGCCCTGCGCGACGCGGCCAAGACGCGCAGGCCTGACCTTCGCGGACATGAACCCCTATCTCGGCGACGGCCCCAAGGCGCCGCCGCTGACCGACGACGGCTTGCACCTGACCGGGGCCGGCTACTGGCGCACGGCCTTTGCCCTGGAAGCGGCCCTGGGCCTGCCGGCGCCGGCGGTTCGGATTGACGTTTCCACCGAGGGCAAACAGGCGACCGCCGCCAACGCGCGTCTGGAGAACGTGGCCGCGTCCCCGGTGCGCTTCCGGGCCGCGGGCGTGGAGCTGCCGCCGGCCGCCCCGACGAACGACGCGCCGGCGCGCCCGCGCCGTGCGGCCGAGTGCTGGCCGTTCATGGTCTGCCGGCGGGGAGTTACACGCTAACTGTGGACGGAAAGGCGGTCGCCGCCGCTCCCGCCGACGAGTGGGCCAAGGGCGTGACGCTCGACCGCGGGCCGGACTTCGACCAGGCCGAAAAGCTACGCCAAACCATCGTCGCCAAGAACCGTCTTTATTTCTACCGCTGGCGGCCGGCCAACGTGACGTACCTATTCGGCTTCCGCAAGCAGGAACAGGGCCAGAACGCCATCGAGATCCCCAAGTTCGACCCGCTCGTCGCCGCGAAGGAACAGGAGATCGCCAAACTCCGCGTCCCGGCGGCCCACACCTATGAATTCAAGTCGGAGGCCAAGTGATGCACGCCAACCGCGCCGCCCTCTCCCTCGGCCTCCTGCTCGCCGCCGTCCCGGCCGCGCTCGCCCAGAAGAACGCGCCGAGAAATGTCGATCCCGACCCCGAACTGGAGCGCAAGTCGTTCCAGGTCGCCGACGGCTTCGAGGTCAACCTCTTCGCCGCCGACCCGCTGCTGGCCAAGCCGATCGCCATGAACTTCGACCCGGCCGGCCGCCTCTGGGTCGCGTGCAGCCAGGACTACCCGCAGATCAAGCCGGGCGAGAAGCAGAACGACAAGATCATCGTCCTGGAAGACACCAAAGGCGTCGGCGTCGCCGACAAGACGACCGTCTTCGCCGACGGCCTGCTGATCCCCACCGGCGTCATGCCGGGCGACGGCGGCGCCTATGTCGTGGACAGTACGGACCTGCTTCATCTCTCGTCCTCCAAGGGCGACGGCAAGGCGGACAAACGCGAGGTCGTTTTGTCGGGATTCGGCACCGAGGACACGCACCACATGGTCCACGCCCTGCGCTGGGGGCCGGACGGGCTGCTCTACTTCAACCAGTCGGTCTACATTCACAGCCACATCGAAACGCCGCACGGCGTCCGCAATCTCAACGGCAGCGGCACCTGGCAGTTCCGGCCGGCGTCGCGCGACCTGAACGTCTTCTGTCGCGGCCTGTGGAACCCGTGGGGCATCGCCTGGGACCGCTTCGGCGCCACGTTCGAGACGGACGGCGCCGGCGGCGAGGGCATCAATTACACTTTCCCCGGCGCCGCCTTCGCCACGGCCGTCGGCGTGCCGCGCATCCTCCAGGGACTCAACCCCGGCACGCCCAAGGACGCCGGCCTGGAAATCCTCAGCGGCCGACACATGCCCGACGCCTGGCAGGGCAACCTCATCACCAACGACTTCCGAGGCCACCGCGTCTGCCGCTACGTTTTGACGCCGGAGGGGTCCGGATATACGTCTAAGGAGATGCCCGAACTTATCAAAACGAACCACCCGGCGTTCCGGCCGATCGACGTGAAGATGGGTCCGGACGGCGCCCTGTACATCGCGGACTGGTACAACCCGATCATCCAGCACGGCGAGGTCGATTTCCGCGACCCGCGCCGCGACGTGACGCACGGCCGCATCTGGCGCGTCACCTTCAAGGGCCGCAAGCTGGTCGAACGGCCGAAACTCGTGGGGGCGAAGACGGAAGACCTGTTGGAGGCGCTGAAGGCGCCGGAAGAATGGACGCGCCGATCCGCCCGGCGCGTCATGCAGGAGCGTGGGGCCGGAGCGGTGGCGCCGGCGCTGGCGGCGTGGACGGCGAAACTGGAGTCCGCCGCCCCGAGGGACGAACCGACCTTATTGGAGACTTTGTGGACGTACCAGGCCTTCGATATCGTCGAACCGAGGCTGCTGAACGTCCTGCTGAACGCCAATGACTATCGCGTCCGGGCGGCGGCGGCGCGGGTGGCCGGCGCCTGGGCCGGCCGGCTGAAAAACCCCCTGGAATTGTTGGCCCCGCGCGTCGCCGACGACGAACCGCAGGTGCGGCTGGAGGCGGTGCGGGCGTTGCCGCGGGTCCCGAACGTCCATTCGGCCGAAGTCGCGCTGACGGCGCTGGAACGTCCGATGGACAAGTGGCTCGATTTCGCGCTATGGCAGACGATGCGCGATTTGGAGCCGGACTGGACGCCGGCGTTGCGGGCCGGGAAGTTCGACTACGGCGGCAACCCCCGGCGGCTGTTGTTCGCGTTGCAGGCGGTCGGCTCGAAGGACGTGCTGCCGCCGCTGGTAAAGCTGGTCCGCGAGGGCAAGGCGCCGCCGGAGACGGAGCAGGGCGTGCTGACGCTGATCGCCGCCCTGGGCGGCCCGCACGACCTGGCCGTGGTGCTGGACCGGGCGACCGACGACCGGGCGCCGGCGGCGCGGCGGGCGTCCCTGCTGACGGCCCTGGAAGAGGCGACGCGGCAGCGCGGCGTCCGGCCCGAGGGCGACCTGAACCGCGTCGTTCCGCTGTTGAAGAATGGGGACGACGCGCTCCGGGCCGCCGCGGCCCGCGCGGCCGGAGTGTGGGGTTTGCACAACGCGCTCAAGCCGTTGGAAGAATACGCGGCCGCCGCGGACTCCAGCGACGCATTGCGTCAGGCGGCCATCGACGGCCTGGCCGCGCTGGGCGGGCAGGAGGGCCGCGGCAATCTGGACGAACTGGCGCGCGACGAGAAGGCGCCGGGCCGCCGCGCGGCCCTGATCGCGCTGGCGGGCGTGGACCTGGAGGCGGCGGCGACGAATGCGCCGGCCGTGCTGGAATCGCTGCCCAACGGCGACGGGGCGGCGGAGGTATACGACGCCTTTTTGGAGCGGAAAAATGGTGCGAACCTGCTGGCCGCCGCCCTGGCGGGTCGGAAGCTGTCGGCGGACACGGCCAAGGTCGGCGTGCGCGCCGTGCGCATCTCCGGCCGCGAGGCGCCGGCGCTGACCGCCGCCTTGACGAAGGCGGGCGGTCTGAAGTTCGGGGCCAAGGCGCTGACGGCGGCCGAGATGAAGGCGATGGTCGCCGACGTGCAAACCTCGGGAAACGCGGCCCGCGGCGAGGCCATTTTCCGCCGTAAAGATCAGCTTTGTATGAAATGCCACGCCATCGCCGGCAGCGGCGGCCAAGTCGGCCCCGACCTGAGCAGCGTCGGCGCCAGCGCCCCGATCGACTACCTCATCGACTCGGTGCTGCTGCCGAACAAGCAGGTCAAGGAGAATTATCACGCCATGCTGGTGACGACCCAGGAGGGCCTTTCGTTCACCGGCATCAAGGTGGCGGAGTCGCCCGCCGGCCTGGTGTTGCGCACGGCGGAGGACAAGGAGATCACCATCCCGATCAAGGACATCGATGAGCGGAAAATGGGCGGGTCGCTGATGCCGGACGGCCTGACCGACGTGCTGACGCGGGCCGAGCTGGTGGACCTGGTCCGGTTCCTGTCGGAGCTGGGCAAGGTGGGTCCGTACTCGGTGAGCAAGGCCCGGCTGGTGCGGCGCTGGCGGGCGCTGGCGGCGACGCCGGAGGCGCGGCAGTTGTTGCAGGGGGCCGGCCCCGGCGCGGCCTTGAATGACTCGCCGATCCTGCGCTGGGAGCCGGCGTACAGCACGGTGGCCGGTGTGCTGCCGCTACAGGACTTGCCGCGACTGGACCTGGGCAAGGAGGCCGGCGAGGCGGCGGTGGTGCGCTGCGAGGTGGAGGCGTCCACGCCCGGCCCGGTGCTGCTGCGTCTGAACACGGCGGCGGGGCTGCGGCTGTGGTTGGACCGCAAGGCAGTGGACGTCAAGGACGCGACGGAACTTACCCTGACGGCCGGCGTCCACACGCTCACGTTCGCAGTCGATCTTGGGCGGCGCACGGAGCCGCTGCGCTGCGAACTGGACGACGCGCCGGGGTCGCCGGCGCGGGTGCGCGTGGTCGTAGGGAAGTGAAGACAACCGGAGGGTAGTCCCTTGCTTCTAGTGCGTGGAGGGTTGGGAACCAGGAGCAAACGTCAGGCGCTTCGCGCCCGCAGCACCGCCTCCGCCAGGTCCAGGTCTTCGCGCGTCGTAATCTTCAAATTCGCGCCGGACCCCTCAACGAGAAAAACCGAGCGCCCGGCCGCTTCGACGAGCTGGGCGTCGTCGGTGATTCCGGACCCAAGGGCGGAGCGACGGGCGTAGGCGTCGAGCAGCCAGTCGCGCCGGAACACCTGCGGCGTTTGCGCCAGCCATAGCCCCGGCGCGGCACCGTGGCCACGACGCGGCCCCGTCCGTCGTCGCGCTTCACGGTGTCGGCCACGGGTACGGCCAGCATCGCCGCCCCCGTTTCGGCGGCGCGGGCGAACACCTTGTCGATCAGGGCCGGCGTCAGGCACGGACGGGCCGCGTCGTGGACGGCCACGAACTCCGCCTCCGCCGTGGTCCGCGCCAGCGCGTTGGCCACCGACTCGAAGCGTTCCGATCCCCCTTCGGCAATCTCGACCCGTCCGTCGGCCGGCGCCTCGCCAAAACGGCCGCGGTCTTCCGGGGCGGCCACGACGATGCACTGGCAGACGTCGGGCCGCGCGACGAACAGCTCGGCCGACCGCAGCCAGACGGGGCGGCCGTCGAGGACGGCGAAGACCTTTTTTTCCGCCGAGCCGAAGCGCGACGAGCGACCGGCGGCGGGCAGGATGACGGCGAAACGCGGCATGACCTTCCTCCGGGCGCACTTGCCGCGTTCATCTTACCGTCGCCGCCTTCCGAATGAAGCGCGGGGCCGGAAAAGCCGATAAGGCAGGAAGCCGGGGATAGCGGCCGACTCGCGGAGCGGGTCGCACATCATCATGGAGGTCGCATGGAACTGCCGATCACACGGCGAACCGTACTCAAGGCGGCGGTCGCCGGTTGCGCGGCGACGGCGGTCGCCCTGGTCCCGTCGGAGGCGGAGGCCCGCGCCCGGAGGGGACGGTTTCCGGCCACATGACCGGCGCCCGCGCCCTGGTCGAGGCGCTGATCTGCGAGGGCGTGCCGTGCGTCTTCGGCATTCCGGGGCGCAGGAAAACGAACTCTGGGACGAGATGAAGGGCCGCGGCCTCGGCTATCTGCTCGTCACCCACGAATATTCGGCCGCGTGCATGGCCGACGGCGTCGCGCGCAGCACCGGCCGGCCCGGGGTCATCTGCATCGTGCCGGGTCCGGGACTGACCAACGCCCTGACCGGCATCGGCGAGGCGCTGCTGGACAGCGTGCCGATGGTCTGCATCATCGGCGACGTGGCCCGCGGCGACAACTATCACCCTTTTCAGCTCCACGAAATCCCGCAAGCCGGCTTGATTCAACAGGTGACCAAGGGCATGTTCACGGCGTCATGCGTCGCCGATATCCCCGTCATGGTCGGGCAGGCGTTCCAACTGGCCATGTCCGGCGAACCGGGGCCGACCGCCGTGGTCGTGCCGTACAACCTGCTGACCGATACGAACCGCTTCTACTGCCCGCCGCCGGGGCCGCCGGTAGTCCCGTTTGACGAGGCGGCTTTCGCCTGCGCCCTGGATGTGCTGCGCAACCGCCGGCTGCGCGTCGGCATCTACGCCGGCATGGGCTGCATGGACTATTCCGCATCGCTGACGAAGACGGCGGAGTTGTTGCAGGCGCCGGTCGCCACCAGCGTTTCCGGCAAGGGCGTCATTGACGAGTGCCACCCGCTGGCCGTCGGCTGGGGCTACGGGCCGCAGGGCACGCGCACCGCCGAGAACGCCTTCAAGGCCGTGGACGTCGTGCTGGCCATCGGCGTCCGCTACAGCGAGGTGTCCACGGCCTGCTACGCCATCCCGCCGCACCGATGCCTGATCCAGGTGGACGCCAACCCCAACAACATCGGCCGCGTCGTCAAGCCGTCGGTCTGCGTCAACGCCGACGCCGGCCTGTTTTTCGAGCGCGTGCTGGCCGCCGCCGACGACGTGGGCCGGCCGCCCGACGCCGCCCTGGCCTGCCGCATCCGCGACTGGAAGACCGCGGAGGCCAAGGAGCGCTGCCGCCGCTACGCCCGCTGCGGCGCCGACCCGATGCTGTTCCTGCTGACCCTCCGCAAGGCGACCTGCCCCGACGCCCTGACCTTCGTGGACGTGACCTGCGCGGAGCACTGGGCGGCCGAGGCCTACACGGTTTGCCAGCCGCGCACCTACTTCAACCCGACCGACAACCAGGCGATGGGCTGGTCGATCCCGGCGGCCATCGGGGCGCAGCGCGTCCACGCCGGCCGGCAGGTCGTCACCGTGACCGGCGACGGCTGTTTCCTGATGACGGCGATGGAGATTTCGACGGCGGCGCGGGAGTGTCTGCCGGTGAAATTCTTCGTGCTGGACGACCAGGCCTACCATTACATGCAGGTGTTTCAGGAGAAGGCGTATCGGCGGACGACGGCGACGATCCTGGCGCGGCTGGATTACGCGGCTCTGGCCAAGGGCTTCGGCGTCGAGTACGTGGAAATCGACTGCGACAAGGACCTGGAGGGCGGCGTCCGGGCGGCGCTGGAGCAGCCGGGGCCGGTGCTGACGCGGGTCGTAACGGACTACGGCAAACGGCCGATCCGCTGGCTCGACGCGGTGCGGGGCCGGTACATCGACGAGTTGACGCGGGAACAGAAGGTGCGCTTTTTGGCGCGCCTCGGGTCGCGGGCGCTGGAACTGCATCCCAATAGCGATTGACGCCGGCAACAATGGTCCGGTTAGCCGCGACGCGCCGGCGGAGCGCTTCTCCCGACGCGCTCCGCCGGCGCGTCGCGGCGAACCCACGCCGATTCCGGACGCCCGCAACCAGATCGTGAATAAGGTTCAATTCTTCTCTTTCAAATTCCAGCACACTAGCTTCTTGCCGTCGCGGCCGTACAGTTTGCCGTCGGCCAGGGCGAGCGGCGCCCGGCACGGCACGTTGGTCAGCACCGCGGCGCGGGCCAACTCCTCGTACTTGTCCGGGTTCGCCTTCGCCAGTACGAGATCGCCGTTCTCGGTCAGGATGATCAGTTTGCCGTCGGCCAAAATCATCGAGCCGCAGCCGAAATTCTCGCTCGTCCATTGCACCTTGCCGCTCTTCATCTCCACACAGCGCAGCCGGGCGCCCTCCTCCTGCCGGCCGTCGAAACCGTAAAGGTAGCCGTCCTTGTAGACCGGCGTCCCGTAATGGCACGACAGCGACTTGTCGCCGCTCCACACCGTCTCGACATCGTCCTTCTTCACCCGCAACAGCACCGCCCCCGTGCCGTAACAGGCCGTCAGGAAAATCTCGTCGCCGACCACCACCGGCGTCGCCGCGTTCACCGAAGCGTCCATTCGCGACCGCCAATGTTTTCTATAGCGGATGGCGCCGTCGGCCGGGTCGAGGACGGCCAGCCCGTCGCGCGTGAAAAACACCCCCCGCCGCGCCCCGCCGAGGTCGGCGGCCACCGGCGACGAATAACTGGCGTCGTGGTCGTCGGCCTTCCAGACTTGCTTGCCGTCGTCCTTGTCGAAGGCCACGATGCCGGCCCCGTGGGCGCCGCCGACGTTCACCAGCAGTCGGCCGCCCTCCAGCAGCGGCGACGTGGCCACGCCGAAAAAGCCCGGCCGCACCTCGTAGTCCTGATGCAGCGACCGCCGCCATACCTTATCGCCGTTGTCCAGTTTCAGGCACTGCAACAGGCCGTCGGCGCCGAGGGTGTAGACGCGGCCGCCGGCGACCAGCGGCGTCGAGCGGGGGCCGTCGCCCTTGCCGTACTGGTCGCTGTACTTCGTCGCATAGCCCTGTTTCCACTTCGTGGCGCCGTCGGCCGCGCCCAGGCACTCGACGACCTCCTGGTCGCCGACGCGGTGGAAGAGGATCACGCGGTCGCCGACGACGGCCGGGCCGCTGAAGCCTTCGCCGACCTCTTTTTCCCAGACGACCGGCGGCCCGTTCTTCGGCCACGTCGCCTTCAGGCCGGTTTCCGTCGAAACGCCGTTGCGCGTCGGCCCGAGGAACTGCGGCCAGTCCGCCGCCGCGCACAGTAACGCCGCGCCCGCCGCGCACAGCAGACCCAGCGTCCTCGCGATTCGTAATCCGGTCATCGGCGTCCCCCCTGGATCGCGCTCCCCTGTCGGGTTCGTAAGAGGCACAAATTGAAGAGGCGAGCGGCCGGCGTGAGCCGGTTCATGCGGCATCTATTCGGAGGCGCTATGCTATACCAGCCGGCTCACGCCGGCCACTCCAATGAATGAACCGGAAAGGAAGCTCCGTTTTCGCTCCTTCTCCCTTGATAATCATTTACCGATTGCGTAAACTAAATCATACGGGGGGACGATTATGGAAATCAGTTACCCGTCGAAAAAGATGCAGAAGATCTGCACGTCCGAAAAGGAGATGAAGGGCAAGCTCGGGCCAAGGATGGCCGAGCTGCTGAAGCGCCAACTCACGGCCATAGAGGCGGCGAGCAACCTTGAGGAGCTTTGGACGGTGCCGCAGACACGGTGCCACGAGATGAAAGGCGGCCGCAAGGGGCAAGTCTCCATCGACCTCGTCCACCCGCGCCGCCTCTACATCGTGCCCGATCACGATCCCGTACCTGAGAAAGAGGACGGGGGGCTGGACCGCGCCGCCGTGACGCGCGTGCTGGTCGTTGGCATAGATGATCCGCACTAGAGAACCGAGAGGAGGCGAACACATGGCCGCTGCTACAACGAAACGCTACCCGCATGAGCCGGATTACATCGTGGCGCCGGGCGAAATCTTGCAAGACGCCATCGACGCCCTCGGCATGACGCAGGCGGATTTGGCGAAGCGAACAGGCTTGTCCAAGAAGACCGTCAACCAGATAATGCAGGGCCGTGAGCCGCTTTCTCACGTCACCGCCTTGCGTCTGGAGCGGGTGGTTGGCGTCGCTGCGCGTTTTTGGAACAACCTGGAGGCCGCTTATCGGGAGCGTCTTGCACGCCGCGCGGAAACGGCGGCGCTAAGTCAAGACCTTGAATGGCTGAAAACCATACCCACGAAGGAGTTGATCCGCCGGCGGGTTATACAAGGGCGGGACGACGCGATCGAGTTGCTTCAGGCGGTGCTCGCCTTCTTCGGCGTTAACAGCGCGAGAGAATGGAAGGCTTTGTGGGCAAGCCCGCAGGTGGCCTTTCGCAGATCCCAGGTGTTCCAAAGTCATCCGGGGGCGGTCGCGGCGTGGATCCGCCTGGGTGAACTCGAAGGACAGCGGCTTGAGTGCCAGCCGTATGACAAGGACGGATTCCGGGAAGCCCTCGAACAAGTTCGCCGGCTGACGGTTGAAGGGCCCGAGGCATTCATCCCGAAGATGAGGGAATGGTGCGCCGCGGCGGGCGTGGCGGTCGTGTTCACACCCGAAATCCAGGGCGCTCCGGTCAGCGGCGCAACGCAGTGGCTGACGCCGGACAAAGCGCTCCTTCAGCTGAGCTGGCGGTTCAAGAGCAACGACCATTTCTGGTTCTCGTTCTTCCATGAGGCGGGCCACATCCTCAAGCACGGCAAGAAAGAGAAGTTCGTCGAGGACGGCGGCGACCAAAATGCCAAGGAGGAGGAGGCCAACCGTTTCGCGGAGGACTTCCTCATCCCGCGGGAACGGGCGGAGGAACTGGCGCACCTGCGCGGCCGCGAGCAAATCGTGGCTTTCAGCCGGTCCATCGGCGTTGCCCCGGGAATCGTCCTCGGTCGGCTCCAGAAGATGGGCGTGATCGACCACCAATGCGCCTACAACCACCTGAAGGAGCGGCTGCAGTGGTCACGGGCTGCGGACGGCGAGGCAAAGATCGTCCGATCGTAGCACCGGCCTCCGCGCCGGCCACTCGCCCTCCTATTACTCCTTCCTACGGCGTGGAATCTCCTACCGACCTTGGGCCGTCGCACGATTCGGATACAATGCAGGGAATATGGAGAAAAACGTCGTGAACGCCCCACCCCGTAAAGCGCTGCGGCCCTACCAGGCCCGGTTGGTTGCCGACGTCTGCCGGTCGGACGGCCACGTCCTCGTCGAGCAGCCCACCGGCTCCGGCAAGACGATGCAAATCGTCACCCTCGTGGCGATGCAATTGGGCAAGCGCTTTACCCATGCGGTGATCGCGGCGCCACAGCAGCAGATCGAAGAGGGCTTTACCGACCTCGACTATCGCTTCGTGGCGTTCCCGGCCTGTCAGGGAGTGGCGGCGCCGGACATCGAGACGCCCGAAAACCTCGTGATGGGCGCCCGGAACAGCCGACAACTCAACTCGACGGGCCGGCTGCTCGCCTACCTCCGCCAGTCTGGCTTGCCGGATCACGCCCTCGCCTGCACCCACGCCGCCCTGAACCGGCTCGACTCGAAAAGGCTGCCGGAAAACCTATCCGGCAAAGCCCTGTTCATCGACGAGGCGCACCACGCCTCGGCGGACGGCCTGTCGGAAGTCGTGACGCTCTGGCGGGACCGCGGCGGCCAACTCTACTTCTTCACGGCCACGCCGTACCGCGGCGACGGCCGGCCGGTCGCCATCGACGGCATGAGGCTCTACCGGCGGTCGCTGGCCGAACACATGGCGGAGGGCTTTGCCCCGCGACATCTGGAAAGCGAGATCGTCGCCCTGGGGCGCCGCGGCGACATGGTCAGCGCCGGTCAGTTCAAGGGAGAAGAGGCTCCGCCGGACTGGAATGAGGTGGTCAACGACATCTGCCGCCGCTGGACGGAAGACGACCGCCCGAAGGCCATCGTCCGCGTGCCTCCCATGCGAGGCGGCAGCGCCGGCCGGGTCGCCCACCTGATCCGGGCGCTTCAATCCCAGGGGGCGAGGGTGCTGGACGCCACGGGAACCGCGATGGAGGACAAGAAGCGATTTCTGGCCGCGCTGAAGGCCGAGAAGAACCGATCCCACGCGGAATCCCGGTTCGACGTGGTGGTCGGCATCCAGCGGGTCATGGAGGGAACGGACTGGCCGGTGTGCGGCGCGGTCTACTGCGTAGGGATGCCCGGCTCGCTCAACACGGTCGTGCAGCTCCTGGGCCGGGCGATGCGGCCCAAGGGCGAGGACTACCCGGAACCGCAGCGGGACCGGGCGCGACTGGTCTTCTTCGTCCCCTGCGGCGGCGGTGCTGCGCTATCCGAACTCGGCGTCCAGCACAGCCGCCACGCCCTGCTGACCTGCTGCTTCCTGGCGGACCATGAGGTCGGCCAGGAGTGGATTGTCCTGAAGGAAATCCGGCGCGGCATCGAGGACGCGCTGGGGTCGCCCGAACAGAACCCGGCCGCCGCGGAGGCGGAGAACGACGCGGCGGTGCCGCTCGACCCGGAGGTGCGCGCCGAGATCGAGCTGGTGCTGGCCGACGCCCGCGAAGAGATCCTCCGCCAGGGCCGCGAGCCGACGCTGGGCGGTCTGGTGCAACAGGCCATACAGGCGAGGAGAGACCTCCCGGAAAGCGCTTTCCGCCAGGTCGCCGTGGAGGTCCTTGCCGGGCAGGGGGACGCCGAAGGGGCGCGGGCGTGCGAGGCGGTGCGGCGAGAGGTCGCCCGGCGACTGCGCATCCGGCCGGAGATCAAGCAGGCGATGGAGGAGGCGTTCACGGCGGTCCTCAACGAGTTCCGGGACGCGACGCTTCAGAAGTCGGCGGTGCTGGAAAGCGTGGGGCGACAGGTGCATGGGGTGACGGGCGGGCAGATGCGGGAGTTTGCGCAGCGGTTGCGGGATGCCGCGCCAAGGCCGTTGACGGAGGAGATGATTCTGGCGTGGGCGGATGCGCACAATTCGGTAACGGGCGACTGGCCGAAAATGAACTCCGGGCAAGTGACAGGAACTGACGAAACTTGGAACATGGTGAATTCGGCGCTGAATGCAGGCGTTCGCGGCCTTCCAGGCAGTTCGACTTTGGCAAAATTCCTGGCCGAGCACCGCGGCGTCCGAAACCTAAAGGATCTTCCGGCGCTAACCGCCGAACAGATCCTGGCCTGGGCAGACGCGCACGAGGAGGCGACCGGTGACTGGCCGAGTAAAGGCTCTGGCCAGGTAACAGGCACAGACGAAACTTGGGCCGGGATCAATACCTCACTGCTGCGGGGCAATCGTGACCTTGTTGGCGGCTCATCGTTGGCCAAACTGCTGGCCGAGCACCGCGACGTGCGAAACATTCGAGACCTTCCGCCGTTTTCCGTTGAGCAAATTCTGATTTGGGCAGACGCATACAAAACGGCAACAGGCGACTGGCCCAAGCGGGAATCTGGACAAGTGGAAGGCACCAATGATACGTGGTTTGGAATCGACAAATCGCTTCGACGAGGATCCCGTGGGCTCACAGTCGATTCTTCGTTGGCCAAATTGTTAGCTGAGCACCGCGACGTTCCGAACAAACAAGATCTTCCGTCGCTGTCCGTCTCTCAGATTCTGATTTGGATGGACAAGCATAAGGAGGCAACCGGTTATTGGCCGAATCACAAATCTGGGCAGGTGACAGGCACAAACGAGATGTGGGCTGGGGTAAATATGGCACTGTCCCAAGGTCTTCGCGGACTATCGGACAAATCTTCGCTTGCCAAGCTGCTGGCCGAACATCGAAGCGTACGAAACCGAAGAGATCCTCCAGCGCTGACCATCACTCAGATCCTGGCTTGGGTAGATGACCACAAATCGGCCACAGGCGATTGGCCAAGCATGAAATCTGGGGAAGTGACCGGCACCGACGAGACTTGGCTCAGAATCGATGATTCACTGCGGGCAGGGCGACGGGGCCTTCCGGGCAATTCTTCATTGGCCAGACTGTTGGCCGAGTATCGCGGTGTGCGAAACGCTAGGCCGTGTCCGGCAATCGTAAATGCATACAATATCAGTGGTTCGGTCGCTCGTTCTCTTGCCATGGAGATGAACCATGAGACGCTACGAACTATCTGATCCACAATGGGCGATTCTGGAACCCTTTTTCCCGCCCACCCATTCGGGCCATGCCGGACATCCGTGGAGTGAGCATCGTCCCATCGTCAACGGCATCCTCTGGATCCTCCACACGGGCGCGGCCTGGCGTGATTTGCCCGAACGCTACGGCCCCTTTCAGACGGTCCATGACCGCCTGACCCGCTGGCGCGCCGATGGCGCCTGGAACCGCATCGTCGAAGCCTTGATCCGCCAACTGGAGGCGGAAGAAAAACTCGATCCCGATACGTGGTTCCTCGACGCCACCATCCTGCGCGCCACGCGCGACGCGGCGGGGGCGCTCAAGCGGACCCAGGCCCGACTGGTCGGCAGCGAGCGGACGCATCTCGTTGAGCCGCCGGATCATGCGTTGGGCCGCTCGCGCGGCGGTTTCGGCACGAAGATCGACCTGATCATCGAAAGTCACGGCATCCCGCTGGCCATCGGCATCCAACCGGGCCAGGAACATGAGAGCCGCGCGTTTGAAACCATGATGCATCGCAGCACACAACGGCAGCGGTTGGGCCATCGCAAGTGGCCCCGCGAATTCATCGCCGACAAGGGCTACAGTAGCAAGCGGATTCGCCAGTGGCTCAAGGGTCATCACATCCACGCGGTCATTCCCAAGAAGAAGAACGAAACCCCCGACCCCGCCTTTGACAAGGAAGCCTACCGGAAACGCAACCTCATGGAGAGGATGATCGGGTGGTTCAAATTGCATCGCCGGCTGGCCACCCGTTATGAGAAACTCGCCGTCAACTTTCTTACCTTTTGGACGGTCGCCTGGATTACACTACTGCTGAAATATCTATTGTCGGACACGGCCTAGTGCAGATATTCGCCGGTGCGCACGTTGTTCACCCAATCGGCGTGCGCGAGATACCATTCCACGGTCTCGCGCAACCCGCGCTCGAACGGAATTTGCGGCCGCCAGCCCAGTTCCTTCTCGATCTTGGCGCAGTCGATGGCGTAGCGCCGGTCGTGGCCGGGCCGGTCCTTCACATAGCGGATCAGTGACGCCGGTTTACTCAGGATGCTCAGGAGCGTGTGCGTAAGCTCGAGGTTTGTCTTCTCGCAGCGTCCGCCAAGGTTGTAGACCTCGCCGGGCGCCCTTCTCGCCAGACGCGATACACGCCGGCGCAGTGATCGCGGACATGAATCCAGTCGCGCACCTGAAGTCCGTCGCCATAGACAGGCACGGGCTCGTCGCGCTGGAGATTGCTAATGAACAGCGGAATCAGCTTCTCTGGAAACTGAAACGGCCCATAGTTGTTCGAACAGCGCGTGATCAGGGCCGGCAGACCGAAGGTGTGAACGTAGCCGCGAACCAGCAGATCGGCGGCTGCCTTGCTGGCGGCGTAGGGGCTGTTCGGCGCAAGCGGCGTTTCCTCGGTAAAGGCGCCTGTTAAGCCCAGGCTGCCGTATACCTCGTCGGTGGACACCTGCACGTAACGCCGCACGCAGGCGGCGCGGGCGGCGTCCAGCAGGACTTGCGTGCCCAACACGTTCGTGCGGATGAAGGGGCCGGAGTCCTGGATGCTGCGATCGACGTGGCTCTCGGCGGCGAAGTGGATGACCGAATCGACGCCGGGCCTCAGCACGGCGCGCACTGAGCCGCCGTCGGCTACGTCGCCGCGGACGAAACGATACCGGGGATGGCCGGCCACGTCCGCCAGGTTGGCCAGGTTGCCGGCGTAGGTCAGGTTGTCGAAGTTGACGACCGAAGCCTCGGGCTCGTTGTCCAGGAGGTATCGGACGAAGTTGCCGCCGATGAAGCCGCAACCGCCCGTGACGAGGATGGTAATCATCGGTTGAATTGCCTCCGCCGGCGAGACCCCGAAGTCAGGTCCGTCGCCCCACGACCGCTTGTGGACGGCAGGCCTTTGGTCCGCCCTTCCCCGTGAGGGGCGGGGCCTGCTCTTCTCGGACGATTCCACGTCCCACCCGCCTCCGCGGGCAACCGACCGTCGGCCCCTAAAAGAGGGGAGGCCGGGCCTGGACGAGTTGGTTCGCGTGGGCGAGGGACTCGAACGTGCCGGCGTCGGTCCAGTAGCCCCGCAGCAGGCAGTGCCCGAGCCGGCCCTGTTTCAGGTAGTGGTTGTTCACGTCCGTGATTTCCAGCTCGCCCCGGCCGCTGGGGCGGAGCGTCTTGATGACGTCGAAAACGTCGGGGGGGTATAAATAGATGCCGGAAACGGCATAGTCGCTTTTGGGCTTTTCAGGTTTTTCCTCGATGCCCACGACGGCGTCGCCCCGGAGTTCGGCCACGCCGTACCGCTGCGGATCATGCACCTGCTTGAGCATGACCCAGGCCTGATCGGGCTTCCCCTCGGCCGCGGCGACCAGGTCCGCCAGAGGGTCGAGAAAAATGTTGTCTCCTAACAGCACCAGGGAGCGGGCGTCCCGGCAATACAACTCGGCCAGCCCCAGGGCCTGGGCGATGCCGCCGGCCTCGTCTTGAACGCGGTAGGTCAGACTACAGCTGTGCTCGCGGCCGGAGCCGAGCAATTCCACGAAGTCGCCCATGTGCTCCGTACCGGAAACCAGCAGGACTTCGCGGACGCCGGCGCCGATCAGCTTCTTTAACGGGTGGTAGACCATCGGGTACGGCCCCACCGGCAAGAGGTGCTTGTTGGTGACCTTGGTCAGTTCACCCAGCCGGCTGCCCTTGCCGCCCGCCAGGATTACGCCTCGC
This sequence comes from uncultured Planctomycetaceae bacterium, assembly GCA_963813925.1. GTDB lineage: Bacteria > Planctomycetota > Planctomycetia > Gemmatales > Gemmataceae > UBA4732. The sequence continues at coordinate 144,605 of CAWFBG010000009.1, read as the reverse complement.
AGTGTCATGGTCTGCTCCTGAAGACGGGTCCAATAAAACACCCCAGCCGAGGTCACGAGCCGCTCCGCACTACCGTCCCCCGACGGGGACCGCGCCCGCGGGGCGCGGGACGACCCAGGCGCGCGCCGTTGCGTTCCTGGGGGCTAGAGATTAGGGAAAGAATGTAAATCTTATTCGGGCGGCCCAGGTGGAGCGAGCCGGGACTATTTGCGGCGGGGGACGCGCCGGGCGCGTCGTCCATGCCGGCGGGTATCGGCGATCAGTCCACCGCGGCCGGGATAAAGGTGCATGATTCGCACCTCCTTATTATCTTGACGACTGCGGCCGGCGCCTCCGAAACGAAGGCCCGCAATACCACTGATATGGAATTGGGCCGGAGTGTCCACGGACGACACGGGTAAATCATACTCTCGAGAGGGGACATGAAGAGGCCCCTGGTAATTGGCCGGGGCGGCGCCCACTTTCCCGTCCGGCCGTCAAGAAGTGATATAGGTCCAGTTGAGGATGTTCTGGGTGGCGGCCTGGTTTCCGGTGGCGCCGCTGAAGCCGACGTAGGCGGTGGACGAGCCGACCGCCGCCGGGATGTTGACGGCGTAGCTCTGCGACGCCGTGGCCCCGGTCGTGGCGTCGGTGAGGGTGACCAGCAGCGTCGCGCCGATGTAGGCGATGGTGGCGTTGATGACGTCGCCGCCGTGCAGGTTGACGCCGGTCTGGCTCAGGTTGACGGCCTGCACGGCGCCGTTGACGGACAGCCCGGTGGCGTCGGCGCCGGCCCCGATGTCGTTGCTCAGGTCGAAGCGCAGGGTCACGACGAGCGACAGCCCGATGTAGCCCAGGCCGCCGCCGTAGGCGGCGACCACGGAGGGCGTGTCGGTCTGGATCACGAAGGCGAAGCCATCGGCGACGGCGTTGGTCAGTTGGAAGTTGAAGGAGGTAGTGAACGAGGCCACGTTGACCTGGGCGCTGGAGTAGACACTGCCGCCCTCCCAGCCCTGGCCGTCGGTCAGGCCGGCGGTGGAGGCGAAGCCGTTGGCGAAGTGGAGGACGGGCGCGGACTGACCGGCGGCGGTGACTCTGTAGATTTAATCCCCCCGCCACGCGCCTGTATCTGCCGCCCTGGCCCGTTCCGCCCGCACGGAGGTTCGAGAAGTGCTTGAACTGGAACGCCTGGGGCGACGCCCTGCGCCAGGCAATCTTGAACGTACTTGGACTGTAACCAATCATGCGCCGGGCGTAAGAATTGCAACGATTTTATGGCGGCGCGACCCATTTTCTTCCGTCCCGAAAGTCATTCCGGTCAAGCGTCCGCCGTCTTCCTGGACGATGTTATGAAGTAGCGCCGGTCCCGCCCGGCTCCTCAGTGATTTCCCGCGCGAGAAGAGGAACGCGCCATGTTCCGCGACCGTTTTCCCTCCGCCCGTCCGAGCCGGCCCATCAGCGATCCGTCTCCCTCGCCCGGCGGCTTTTTTCTGTGTCCGCTGGGTTGCCTGCCCTTCGTACCCGACGCCGCCCGCCTCCAGCAGCAGGCCCTCTATGAATGGGCGTATCGGCAGGCCCGCGAGGTGCTGCGGCCGTCGATCCTGGAACGGGACCTCCTGGCCGTGTGGAATTGACGGCCCGCCCGGACGACTCGCCTTGTGCTTTTGGGGGAAAGCTGCCAGAATCCCGCCCCGAACCCCGCCCGCCAAGGATGGCGCCGCGCCCGAACGGAACCGGGCGCCCGCCCAGGGAGGAGCAAGAGGCATGTCGCGCGTCGCCACGCTCACGCTTTCGGCCGTCGCCGTCCTGATCGTCGGCGTCTGGCCGATCGTCGAATATCGCAACGTTTACACCTTCGACAAGCGGCTCCGCGAAGTCGATCCCGGCCGCGTCTACCGCAGCGGCGAGATGACCGCCGCGGGCTTCGCCGACGCCGTCGCCCGCTACAAGATCCGTACCATCCTCAACGTGCAGGACGACTACCCCGACCCCGACGTCGTCCGCAACTTCTGGAACTGGAACACCGTCAAGGAAAGCGAGCTGTGCCGGCAACTGGGCGTGCGCTACGTCCTCATCAAGCCGGACCTCATTTTACGACGCCGCGTGCCGGCGGAACGCCCCGCCGCCGTCGACGCTTTCCTCGACCTCATGGACGACCCCGACGCCTATCCGGTGCTAATCCACTGCAAGGCCGGCCTGCACCGCACCGGCTGCCTCACCGCCGTCTACCGCATGGAGTACCAGGGATGGTCGCCGGATCGGGCGTATGACGAACTCAAGGCAAACGGCTTCGGCGACTGGGTCGGCACTTCCGGCAACGATTACGTCAACGAATACGTGCTGCAATACCGCCGCGGGCTGCGCGGCCTGAAGCCGTCGCCCGTGGCCGAGGAGGCGTCCGTGATTCGTCCCAGGGGAGGCAAGGGGGCGGACGGCGTGGAGGACGCCGGGGCGGAGTAGAGCAGAAGGTTTATCAACCAGCCCCGAGCGCGAGCGAGGGGGTTGAATCAAAACCCCTCGCTTGCGCTCGGGGCTGGTAGCGCGTCGGGCCGGCAGCGGGGTCCACGGACGGGCGAAGCATGATCAAGCTCATGGACAGGCAGATGATTTACGGCTATTTCAAGTCGTATTTCGTCTGTCTGGCCAGCCTGGTGAGCCTGTGGGTGGTCGTGGACCTGTTCACGAACCTTGACGATTTCACGCACCATCACAAGACCTTTCTCGGCGTCCTCCAGCACATCAGCTCCTATTACGGCTTCCGCCTGACGAAGATCTTCGACCAGCTGTGCGAGCCGATCGTGCTGATGGCGGCCATGTTCACGGTCGCCTGGATGCAGCGCTGCAACGAACAATATCCGCTGCTGTCGGCCGGCGTCTCGACCAAGCGGATCGTGACGCCGCTGCTTCTCTGCGCGTCGTTCATGCTGACGCTGACGATCGTCAACGTGGAATACGTCATCCCGGCCGTGGCCGACCGCCTGGCCTTCGACAAGGACGATCCCGGAGGCGAAAAGGAGATGAGCATCCAGGGCGTCTGCTACGAACCGAACGGCATCCACATCGGCGGCGAAAAGGCCAACCGCCGAAAACAGACCGTGACCAATTTCGAGTGCCTGATCCCCGATTCGCTGGCCGGCAACATGATCTTCATCACCGCCGATCAGGCGGTGTACGTACACGGCACGGGGCCGCGCAAGGGGGGATGGGAGCTGACCAACGCCAAGCCGGCCGCGCTGGACACGTTCGGCGACGGCAGCGTGTTGGAGGTGATCGACTCCGGCCGCTACTTCCTGCACACGCGGATGGTCGATTTCGACGCGCTGACGCGCAACCCCAACTGGTTCCTCCTGGCCTCGACGGCGCGGCTCTACGAGGAGTTGCAGAAACCGGAGTCGGGACGGCAGGCGGGCATGGCGGTGTTGTTCCACATGCGGCTGACGCGGCCGATCCTCGGCTTCCTGCTGGTGGTGATGGGTCTGGGCGTGATCCTGCGCGACCAGAATCGCAATGTCATCGTCAGCGCCGGTCTCTGTCTGGTGGTGTGCGCCGTGTTTTTCATGACGGTCTACGCCTGCAAGATGCTCGGCGACTCGGAGGTATTGCCGGCGGCGCTGGCGGCGTGGGCGCCGGTGCTGGTGTTCGGGCCTTTTTCCCTGGTGCTGTTCGACGCCGTTCACACCTGACGGTTGAGGAAGCCGGCCAATTCCCATTGAGGCGGTTGACAATGGCCGGCGGCGGCCGACAATGACGGGAGCCTCACCTCTCCGAACCACCCGTCGCGGAGGGCCGCCGTGAAAGCACAAACCGATTACCTCACCCTCCACGTCCCCTCTCGCATGGGATTCGTGAACATCACCTCTCAGGTGCAGGAGTGCGTCGTGAAGAGCGGCGTGCGCGAGGGCATGTGTCTGGTCAACTCCATGCACATCACGTCATCGGTCTTTATCAGCGTGGACGAACCGCGGCTGCACGAGGACTTCCAGCGCTGGCTGGAGCACCTGGCGCCTTACGACCGTTCGCCGCAGCGCTACAAGCACAACCTCACCGGCGAATTCAACGCCGACGCCCACCTCAAGCGGCAGATCCTCGGCCGGGAGGTGGTGCTGGCGATCACCATGGGCCAGCTCGACTTCGGCCCGTTTGAGTACATTTTTTATGCGGAATTCGACGGTAACCGGCCGAAGCGCGTGCTGGTGAAGATCATTGGGGAGTGACGAGGAAGTCCGTAAGCGCCGCCGGTTAGCCGCGACGCGCGGTGGAGCGCTTCGGAGAAGCGCTCCACCGCGCGTCGCGGCTAACCGGCGATTGGGTCCGAAGGGGTCGGCGGACGGGGCGAACGTTACGACGCCTTCTTCTGTTCCGCCTCCGGGTACTTGATGCGCGAGTGGTACAACGCGATCAGCCCCTTGCACAGGCTCTCCTCGACGACGTGCAGTTCCGTCAGCGTCAGGCCGCTCTCCTCGAACTGGCCGTCCAGAAGCCGCTTCATCAGCATGTCGTGGACCAGCTTGCGCAGGCTGCCCGGCGTCGGGTTGGACAGCGCCCGGCTGGAGCTCTCCACCGCGTCGGCCAGCATGACGATGCCGTTCTCGCGCGTCTGCGGCTTCGGCCCTGGGTAGCGGAACGTCGGCTCCAGCGGGTGCGGCTGGCCGTCGCAGGCCGGCGGCGCGTTGCCCAGGCACTCCTGCTGTCTCAGTGCTTGCGCGATAGAAATACTCCACCAATGTCGTGCCGTGGTGCTGCTGAATGAAGTCGATGATCGGCCGCGGCAGGCGGTACTGCTCGGCCAGGGCGACGCCGTCCTTGACGTGGCCGATGATGATGAGCGTGCTCAGAGCCGGCTCCAGGGCGTCGTGGCGGTTCTCGCCGGTCTGGTTCTCGATGAAATAGTGCGGCTTGAGCATCTTGCCGATGTCGTGGAAGTAGCTGCCGACGCGAGTCAGCAGCGGGTTGGCGCCGATGGCCTCGGCCGCCGGCTCCGCCAGCGTCGCCACCGTCATGCTGTGCGTGTAGGTGCCCGGCGCCCGGCGCACCAGTTCCTGCAACAGCGGGTGCGAGCCGTCGGCCAACTCGACCAGGCTCACGTCGGTGACGATGGTGAAGCAGTATTCCACCAACGGCAACAGGCCGCTGACCACGAAGCCCGCCAGCAGGCCCCAGAGCAGGCCGCGGCCGGAGTCCCAGGCGATCATCTGCCACGTCTGCCCGCTGTACAACTCCGTGGCGATGGTCATGGCCAAGTAGGCCGACGCCCGCCACGCCGCCGACCTCGACCAGCCGGGTGCGCGTGCGGACGTTGCCGAGGATGAGCACCGCCGTCGCCTGGCCGCCCATGGCCACCAGCAGGTCGCTGAGCCGGCCGCCGACCGTGATGACGGCGGCCAGGGTCAGGCTGAGCGACATGAGCAGGGCGAATTGAGGGTTGTAGGCGATGGTGAGGATCAGGGCGGTGACGGTGAGCGGGACCAGGACGGCGCGCCAGGGCGCGTGGTTGAGCAGCAGGCCGAGGACCAGCGTCAGCAGCACCAGGGCGCAGACGCCGACCACCTTGGGCAGGCTGCGGGCCAGGCTGTGCTGGAAGCGCACGACGTAGATCACCACGAGCATCGACAGCAGGGTGAGCAGCAGGAAGAGGGCGACGCCGCGGGCGATCTGGTCGGTCGTCGCCCGGCTGTTGAGGTAGGCGTCCGACTCGACTTCGAGGAGGGCGTACTGGGCTTCGGTCACGGGTTGGCCGCGTTGCACCAGGAGGGAGTCGCGCGGGTAGGGGTCGATGACGGGTTCCACGGCCTCCCGCACCTCCGCCACGCGCTCCTCGGTGCGCTCCTCCGGCGGCACCTGCTGCACCGCCTCGGTGCGCTTCTGTTCCGTTTTGACCTGATTGACGATCTCAAACGACGACGCGCGCCCGCAGGTCGTGGGGGCAGATTTCGCCGACGCGGTGCGGCTGCGGCGCGCCCCAGGCGACGGCCAGCAGCGTGGCGCCCAGGGCCGTGATCAGCACGCAGCCCAGCCGGAGCAGCACGCTCCGGCGGTTGAGTTGCGTCAGCAGCGGTTCCTCGCTGCGGGACGAACGCCGCCGGCCGTTCCATTGGCCGATGCGCGTGGACTTCTTTTGGGGAGCAAACATATCGGAAGAGTGGCGAGTGGCGAGTGGCGAGTGGCGAGAAAATGCAAAGCACCGAATCGGTCAGGGAGCTAGCCGCCGCTCCCTTGGTTTCCGCATTTTCTCGCCACTCGCCACTCGCCACTCGCCACTCGTCACTCCTTCCTCTTGCGGGGCCTATCATCCTCATAGGCCCGCAGGATTTGCTGAACCAACGGGTTGCGCACGATATCCGCCTCGCCCAGGTGGACGACGGCGATCCGTTCGATGTCGCGCAGCCGCTGCACGGCGTCGGTCAGACCGCTGCGCGTCTGCTTGGGCAAGTCCACCTGCGTCACGTCGCCGGTCACGATGATCTTCGAGCCGTTGCCCATCCGCGTCAGGAACATCTTCATCTGCGGCACGGTCGTGTTCTGCCCCTCGTCCAGGATGATGACCGCCTGGTTAAGTGTGCGACCCCTCATATATGCCAGAGGACAAATCTCGATAATATCGTTCTCCATGTAGCGCTTGACCTGCTCCGGCTCCATCATGTCGTTGAGCGCGTCGAACAGCGGCCGCAGGTACGGGTTGATTTTGGCCACGATGTCGCCGGGCAAAAAGCCCAAACGCTCGCCGGCCTCCACTGCCGGCCGAACCAGTACGATCTTTTTCACCACGGCCTGCCGCAGCAAACTCACGGCCATGCCGACCGCCAGCCAAGTTTTGCCGGTGCCCGCCGGGCCGATGCACACCGTCAGGTCGTGGTCGCGCATGGCCCGGACGTAACGGGCCTGGCCGTCGGTTCGCGGCCGCACGAAACGGCTGACGTTGTCCGGCAGCTTCTCGTTCTGCGGCCCGATCCGTTCGCCGCCCTGCGTCACCACCTCCAGGACCGTCTTCACGTCCTCGCCGGAAAGACTGCCCTGGTCGCGCAGCATCTGCCGCAGCTGGGCGAACACGCGCTCGCGCCTGGGCCAGCTGCTCGTCGGTCCCTTTGATGAGGATTTGATCGCCGCGGCCGACGAGTTGCTGCACCCCCAGCACGGTGCGGACCTCCTTCAAATGTTGGTCGCGGCTGCCGAACAGCAGGATCGCTTCTTCTCGGCTGTCGAGGGTAATGGTCGCTTCACTCATCATGGGTCCAGTCGCAAAAGTCGGGAGGTCTCTACCCTTTCGACACGCAAACCGCAAGAGCGGGTTCGGGCGCCTTTACCCCGTCCGCGCCCCTTACCACCGCAGCCACAAATACGCCACCGGCGCCGCGAACAGGATGGAATCGATCACGTCCAGCACGCCGCCGAAGCCCGGCAGGGTGTCGGCGGCGTCCTTGCGGCGGCAGTCGCGCTTGATGAGCGATTCGGCCAGGTCGCCCAGCACGCCGGCCAGGCCGACCGTCAGCCCGAAGCCGAGCGCCGCGCCGACCGCCCACCACCCCTCCCCGTGCAGCACCGTCTTCGCCTGGAACATCGACCCGAAGTTGCCGTCCAAAGCCTCTTTGAGATAGAAATGGTTGAGAATAACGGCCGCGGCGACCGCCCCGACCATCCCGCCTGCGAACCCCTCCCAGGTCTTCTTCGGACTGATGGCCGGCACCATGCGGCGCCGCCCCAGGAAGCGGCCGGTGAAGTAGGCGGCCACGTCGCCGCCCTTGGGCACGAAGATGGCCATGCTCAGCGAACCGTACTGCGGCGGCGGCCAGCGCAGCTGCACCAGAAAGCTCGGCAGCAGACCCAAATAGGCGACGAACCACAACGCCAGGGCGATGCGCGGCACGGCCCCGGACGAGTCCTTGTAGCGCGGCATCTCGGCCACGAACGCGGTCATGGCGACGGCGGCGAACGTGAAGGTCACGAACTGCCAAGGGTCCAGGCCGAACTTCTCCTTCGCCAGTCCGGCGCCTCCCAGCCAGTAGTCGAGGATGTGTACCGGCCAGTTGGCCAGGAGCACGGCGAACACGCCGCCGATGCACAGCCAGAACGGCGGCCGGTGCGGTACGGCCCGGAGCAGCCGGTGCAACTCGATGCAGGCGGCCACGGCCAGCAACAGGAAGACGATCAGCAGGAACGGGTAAAGCGGTTCGAGGTAGAGGTCGGCGACGAGCATACAGCCCGCCAGCACGGCCATGATGGTCCCGACGATGATGCGCGTGCGCATGGCTCGCAACCGTCCGGGGGCCGCCGTCAGGTCAGGCCGCCGAAACGGCGTTCGCGCGCGGCGTAATCGCGAAGGGCCTGGTGCAGCGTCGCACGGTCGAAGTCCGGCCAGCACCGCGGCGTCACCCATAATTCCGCATACGAGATCTGCCAAAGGAGAAAATTGCTCACGCGCATCTCGCCGGCCGTGCGAATGAGCAGGTCGGGGTCGGGCGTCCCGGCGGTGTACAGGGCGCCGCTGATGGCGGCCTCGTCGATCTTGTCGGGGTCGAGGACGCCGTCGCGGGCCTGCCTGGCCAGGGCGCGCACGGCGTCGATCAGCTCGGTGCGGCCGCCGTAGTTGATGGCCAGGCACAGGCCCATGCCGGTGTTGTCCTGGCTGAGACGAATGCTCTCGTCGATCTCCTTGAGTACGCGATCCGGGCAGGTCGGAGCGGCGGCCGATGACGCTGAAGCGGATGTTCTGATCGAGGATCTCGCGGCGCTCCTCGATGAGGTATTGTTCGAGCAGCGCCATGAGGAAATCGAGTTCCGGCTTGGGCCGCTTCCAGTTTTCGCTGCTGAGACAGTACAGCGTCAGTTGGCCGACGCCGAGGCGGCAACACTCCTCGACGGTGGTGCGCACGCTGTCGGCGCCGCGGGCGTGGCCCTCGACGCGCGGCAGGCCGCGCTGCTGCGCCCAGCGGCCGTTGCCGTCCATGATGACGGCGATGTGCTCCGGCAGCCGGGACGGGTCCAGGCCGGCTTCGGCCAGTCGTTGCAGCGCGTCGGGTTTTAACGTCGCGGGCAAGCGCTTTCCCTCGTCGGCGAGCGGCCGGCGTGAGCCGGCTGGTGAATGCTCTTGTCGGCCACGACCTGCCACACCAGCCGGCTCACGCCGGCCGCTCGCCAATCACCGCATGTCAATCGTCTGCGCCCGATCCGGCCCCACCGACACGATGGACGCCGGCAGCCCCAGCAATTCGCTCAGCCGGTCGATGTAGCGCCGCGCCGCGGCCGGCAGGTCGGCCAGGCGACGGGCGCCGCTCACGTCCTGCGACCAACCGGGCAGCGTCTCGTAGACCGGCTTGCAGCGGTCCAGCAGGAACGCATCGCTCGGGAAATAGTCGAGCCGTCGGCCGTCCAGCTCGTAGGCGACGGCGATCCGCAACTCGTCCAGCCCGCTCAGCACGTCCAGCAGCATGACCGCCAGTTCGTCGGCGCCGCCGACGGCCGCGGTGTAGCGGACGGCCACGGCGTCGAACCAGCCGCAGCGGCGCGGCCGGCCGGTCACGGTGCCGTATTCGCGGCCGGTGCGGCGGATGCGCTCGCCGATGCCGTCGGGGCCGTCGTTCAGCTCGGTCGGGAAGGGGCCGCGGCCGACGCGCGTGGAGTAGGCCTTGATGACGCCGACCACGCGGTCCAGATTCCGGGCCGGCACGCCCGAACCGCTCCAGACGCCGGCCGTCGAGCTGTTGGAGCTGGTGACGTAGGGATAGGTGCCGTGGTCCACGTCGAGCAGACTGCCCTGCGCCGCCTCGAACAGGATGCTCTTGCCGGCGCGCAGGCCGTCGTGCAGCAGACGCGTGGTATCGACGATGTGCGGCCGCATCTGCTCGGCGTAGCTCGGCGTATTCCTGGCAGAGCGCGTCGGCGTCGAACTGCTTGGCGTCCGAACGACAGGCCGCGCAGCAGCCGATTCTTGCGCGGCACGATGACGCCCAGCCGCTCGCGCAGGTGTTCGGGGTGCAGCAGCTCGCCGACGCGGACGCCGGCGACGCGGCCGACCTTGTCCTGGTAGCAGGGGCCGATGCCGCGGCCGGTGGTGCCGATGGCCTGTTCCGCGCCCGCCTCGTTGAGGCGCTCCTCCTCCATGTGGTAGGGGAAGATGACGTGGGCGTGGTCGCTGACGACGAGGTTGCCGCCGACGGCGACGCCGGCCGTGCGGAGGTTGGCGACCTCTTCGAGGAAGCGCGGCGGGTAGACGACGACGCCGTTGCCGATCACGGAGACGACGTTGGGGCGGAGGACGCCGGTCGGCAGCAGGGAGAGTTTGAAGGTGCGGTCGCCGTGGACGACGGTGTGTCCGGCGTTGGCGCCGCCGTTGTAGCGGACCACGAAGTCGTGCCGGTCGGTGAGCAGATCGACGATCTTGCCCTTGGCCTCATCGCCCCATTGCAGGCCGACGACACAGGTGCAGGCCATCGCGGGTGTACCTATTCCGGGGGAGGCCGGAAGTCCTTTCCGGGGCGACATAAAAACGCCCGCGGCCGTCCGGGCCGCAGGCCGTTGGATAAGCGTCTTCCCAACAAACACACGATTTCTACCGCCCGCCCATCTTACCGTCAAGGGCGATCAGCCGGATCGTCCTCCGGTGAGGTCAGGACCGGCTTTGCCAATGGAAGGGCTCTGCCATCTGGATGTTGAAGACAATCCCTGAACAAGCCGCCCAGGCCACCCGAATTGCGGACCATAGGCGCTGGCACCGGGTTCGCGCCGCCGTTATAATTCAACTCCCGTATAATCGGAGCAGTGAACGGAAACGCCGACGGCGCGGCCCACGCCTTTCCACCCGTCGGGCGCCTTCGTTTTCCGCCGCCACAGGGAGAAGACCGCGATGCCTAGTCCCTTTCCCGGAATGGACCCCTACCTCGAAGACGACGACCTTTGGCCGTCGTTCCATCACCAGCTCGTCACGTGCCTCTACCAGATCCTGTTGCCGGGGCTGGTGGACCGCTACCGCGCCCGCGTCGCTCAGCGGCACTACTTCACCGAGCAAGCCCTGTTCACGTCGGTGGTGCGCGAGGAGCACCACGAGGATTACGTCGAGGTCCGCCAGCGCAACGACGGCCGCGTCGTGACGCTGCTGGAAGTGGTCAGTCCCGCCAACAAGACGACCGCCTCCGGCCGATCCGCCTACCTCGACAAACGCCGCGAGGGCCGCAACGCCAACGCCAACCTCGTGGAAATCGACCTCGTGTTGCAGGGCCAGCCGACGCTGGAGTATTCGCGCGACGGGCTGCCCGACTGGGACTACGCCGTCACCGTGACTCGCGCCACCCAGGCCGAGCGCTACGAAATCTACACGGCCACGCTGCAAAAACGGCTGCCGCGCTTCCGGATGCCGTTGGCCGCCGACGACCGCGACACCGTGCTCGACCTGCACACCGCCTTCACGCGCTGCTACGACCAGGGAGGCTTCGCGGCCAAGATCGACTACAAACGCGATCCGGCGACGCCGCTGCCCGAGGACGACCGCCGTTGGCTCAACGACGTGCTCAAGCAACAGAAACTGCGCTCGTAAACGGGATTCACCACAAAGACACAAAGAGCACAAAGGAAACACAAAGAAGAGAAATAGGCTTTGAATTCTTCGTGTACTCTTTGTGCTCTTTGTGTCTTTGTGCTGAAGTATCTTTCATGGCCGAACCGCGTCCCGCCGTCCCCGTGCTGCTCGTCGCGGCCGTCTTCAGCCGCCGCGCCGACGCCCTTGCCCGGACGCGAGCGCGATTGGAGGAAGCGTATGGCCCGGTCGAACGCGAAAGTCCGGCCCTCGTCTTCGATCAGACCGACTACTACTCCGCCACGATGGGGGCCGACCTGCGCAAACGGTTTTACGCCTTCCGCGACCTGATAACGCCTGATCGGTTGGCCGACATTAAGCTCCGTACCAACGCCCTGGAGATCGAGGTTTCGCAGTCCGGGTCCTATCCCGAGGCGCGTCCGGTAAACATCGATCCGGGTTATCTCACGTTGGGCAAGTTCCTGCTGGCCACCACCAAGGACCAGGCCCACCGCGTTTACCTGCGCGACGGCATTTTCGCCGAGGTGACGCTTCGCTACCAGGCCGGCGCCTTCGAGCCGTGGCCGTGGACCTACGCCGATTACCGCCAGCCGGCCGTCCTCGCCTTCCTGCAAGAGGCCCGCGCCTATTATCACGACCGGCTGCGGGCGGCGCGACGTGACGGCGAGGCGTCGGGCGTGGGGAGTGGAGAATGAAGATTGACCATCGGCCTTCCTATTCCACGCCCCTCTCCGCCGCGCCGACGGAACGCGCCCCCGAGATCATGCGCCGCGTCCTGCTGGGCGCGACGACGGCCCTGCTCGCCGCGCGAATGCTCGCCCCCGGCGAAGACCCCGGCCTGTTGCACGACTCCACCGGGGCCGTGAACCTGATCCTCGTCCTCCTCTGGCTGCTAACCGCTGTCGGATTGGCCGCGTGGCGCGTCTGGTCGCGCCGCGGCGACTGGCGCGGCGGACTGGTCGAAACGGCCCTGCTCGTCGCCGTCGTCCTCGCCTTCGTCAGCGCTGAGACGGCCGGCTACCGGCGGCCGGCCCGGCTCATCGCCTGGGACTGGCTCGCCCTGTTCATCGCCGTCTGCCTGATCCGGCAACTGGCCGTCTCCGTCGCCGACCAGCGGGCCCTGTTCGGCGTCTTTCTGGCCGGGGCCGCGGCGCTGTCGTTCCAGGCCGTCTATCAAACGACCGCCCTCGCCGCCCCCGCGTCGGCGACGTTCATGCGACCCGACGCGTTCGCCGCCTGGTTGGCGCTGTTCCTGCCGGGATTGATCGCGGCCGTGATCGTTTGCCGCCCCGGCCGCGCGCCCCGCTGGCAGACCGTCTTCACGGCCGTCTTCGCCCTGCTGGGGGCGGCGGCGTTCGCGGCGGCGGTCTACTCCGCCGTCCGAATGCCGGACGCGACCGACCCGCCGCTCCTGGAAACCTGGCGAGCGACGCTTGACCTGATCCGCAATCGGCCGTGGCTCGGCGTCGGGGCCGGCAACTTCTCCCGCGTTTTCCCGCGCTTCGAGGGGCCGAACGGCGGCGTCCCGGTCGCGGACCCGCACAACTTTCTGCTGGAGATCGCCGCGACCCTTGGCGTCGCCGCGCCGCTCTGCGTGCTGTTCGCGCTGGGGGCGTTCTTCGTCCGCGCGGCCCGATGGTTGCTCCGCAAGGCGCCGGACGCCGTGGACGTTTCCGCGGAACCCGATCCGGGCGAACGCATCGCCTGGGAATATTACATCGGCGGCATGTGCGGCCTCGTCCTCGGCTTCGTCCTGCGCATGACCACGGGCGCCTACTCGCCGGCGCAGGTGCTAGGGGAAGGGGGAATCGCCTGCGGCCGCTGCTTCGTCTGGCTGACGGCGTTCATCCTCTTCGAGCGCGTCGCCTGGTCCGGCCGCGCCCGCGTCGCCGCGCTGGCGTTCGGCGTCGCGGCGGCGCTGGGCGTCCTCATGGTCAGTCCGGGAATCGGCCTACCGTCGCTGGCCGTGCCGCTGTGGGCCGCCGTCGCCCTCGCGCTCAACGCTCTGCCGCAGCCGGCCAACGTCTGGCTGAACCGGTCCCCGGCCGCGCGAATCGTGCCGCTGCCCGCGGCGGCGCTGATCGCGCTGCTGTTCTTCCTGAATGTCTTCAACCCCGTCGCCAGCGACGCCGATCAAGTCCGCAAGGCGGCGGCCGCCGGGGAATCCTATCGGGCCGTCACACGGCGACACGACCCCCGGTTTTTCGACTATAAAGACAACCAGCACTCCCACTTTCTCACCAAGGAGGTGATCGAGCCGCTTCAAATAGCCGCCACTTACGACCCCGACGACGCCCGCGTTCCCGTGCTATTGGCCCATTGGATAGGCGAATTGTGGATCATTAACGCCAACCCCGGACTGGCGCAGACGGCCCTCGTTGCTGCGCGACGCGCCCAGGACATCGACCCGCTCGGCCGCGCCGGCTACGACGCGGAGGTTCAGCTTCGCATGGAATTGGCCCGCGCGCTGGAAGGCGCCGACCGAATTCCGGGCCTGGCGATCGGCCCGGCCTACCGCCCGGCCCTGCGGGAGACGCGATGGCCCGACCCGCTGGGACGCGCCTACATCGAGAAGACCAAGGCCAAGTATCGAGACGCGGTCAACGCCGGGGAGAAGAACGTCTACGCCAACGAGCCGGCCATTCAGTATCTGGAGACGGCGAACGTGCTGGAACGCTATCTGCCGAACGACCCCAACGACGCCGCATTGCGTTTCCGGCTGGCGGATACCTGGTTCAAGGCGTGGGAGGACGATCGCTGCCGAGAACAGGCGCGGGAGGCGCTGCGGCTGGATGCGGCGGCGCCCCGGCCGGCGTTGACGGACGATCAGCGGAGGAAGCTGAACGTCTGGAAAGACCTTCCCCGTGGCGGCGGCTGACGGCTTCACGCATTCAGGTCGAGCCACTGCTGGAGGCAAAGGACGCCCGGACGTAGCGGGAACGAAGGCTCGGAATCGGCCTGGGCGAGCGGCCGGCGTGAGCCGGCTGGTGTAGCATAGCGTCGAGAAACTGGCGACGCACCAGCCGGCTCACGCCGGCCGCTCGCCGCCGGACGGGGATCGAAGGAAGTGGGCATGGGTCGTCCTCCGTGCGAGACGTGTGGTGAGAAAGGCGGCGCCGGTTTCGGCGTCCAGGGTGTAAACGCGAGAGGGTCGTGGCCGAAACCGGCGCCATCACTGGACCGGCGATGTATTCTACGCACGACGACGGGCCGGCGCACGATTATTGTGCGAATGTTCACGATTTTTTGCCGCATGGGAGGAAACGGCGTATGGCGTTGTGGCTGTTCAAACAGGAACCGACGTGTTACAGCTTCGCCGACCTGCGGCGCGACGGGCGGACGGTTTGGGATGGCGTACACAACGCATTGGCCCGGAAGTACTTACGGCAGGTGAAGCGCGGCGACCGCATCCTCTTCTACCATACCGGCAAGGAAAAGGCCGTGGTCGGCGTCATGCGGGCCGCGGCCGACGCCCGCGACGCGCCAACGGCGGACGATCCCAAGGCCGTGGTCGTCGAGGTGGAAGCGCTCAAGCAGCTGCCGCGGCCGGTGACGCTTGCGGAGATCAAAAACGACCCCGCCCTGAAAGATTGGGATTTGGTGCGTCTGGCGCGATTATCCGTGCTGCCGACAACGGAAAGCCAGTGGCGTCGTATCGATGAGTTGAGCGCCGGCGAGGTTTGATCCGCCGGCGCACGGCCTGCTCTGCTGGCGTACCGCTCGGCGGTCCCGTATAATTCGTGGAGGGTCAGGGAGGGCGATTCCTTTCCTAATTGTTTGGAGGGCCGAAAAACATGGCGCTTCGACGCGCCGAACCCGGCGTGAACGGGAAAGTCGCCACCGCCCGACGATCCGACCGCTTCCTGGAAGGCTTGAACGACGCCAGCCGCGTCACCTTCGTGTCGCACGTGAATCCCGACCCCGACAGCCTCGGCAGCATGATGGGCCTGGCCCACATGGTGGAGGTCTGTCTCGGAAAGCCGACCCGGCTCTCCCGCGACGGCCTCATCAGCCGGGCGGAAAACCGGGCCATGGTCGATCTCCTCGACCTCGACCTCGTTCCCATGGAAAAAGTGACCTGGGAGGAAGGGGAGGCCCTGGTCATGGTGGACAGTCAGCCGAACACCGGCCGACATAATCTGCCCGAAAACGCCCCCCTCTACGCGGTAATCGACCATCACGACACGCCCGGCGACTTGGACGGCGTCGCCTTCGTCGACGTGCGTCGCACCCTGGGGGCGACCTGTTCGCTGGTCACCAGCTACTTGATGGAGCAGAACATCGCCGTGCCGCCCGACCTGGCCACCGGCCTGCTCTACGGGATCGAGACCGAGTTGAGCGGCTACCCGCGCGAGGCCAGTTCACTCGACGACAGCGCTCTGCTTTATCTGTATCCCCTCGCGGACAAAGACCTCCTGGCGCGCATCCGCAACGCCCGCCTGCCGCAGAGTCATTTCGAGTGCATCCTCCAGGCGCTGCAGAACTCGTTCATCTACGACCGGCTCATCATCAGCTGGGCGAACGACCTCCCGCAGCCGGAACTGGCCGCGGAGGTGGTCGATTTCCTGATCCGCTTCGAGGCGATCGACTGGGCCGTATGCGCCGGCGTCTGCCAGGACAAGCTCATTCTGTCGGCGCGGGCGGCCGTCGCGGACGCCCATGCCGGTGAGGTTCTCAAGCAAGTCGTGGGCAACCTCGGCCGGGCCGGCGGCCATGATCGTCGCGCCGGCGGCGCCATCCCGCTGGCCAGCACCAGCGCCAACGCCGTGGAGCAGGTCCGGAGCGAGCTGCGCCGCCGGCTGCTCGACGCGCTGCACATCGACGAGTGCCGTGGTCAGCGCCTGGTGTCGCGCCGGGAGATTTTGCAGAATTTGCAGAGTTGATACGCGCGCCGATCCTGCTACCCGGTTAGCCGCGACGCGCCAGCGGAGCGCTTGGGACCGAGCGCTGCGCGTCGCGGCTAACCGAGGAGAGGCGCCCCTCATGCCAACTTGTCCCCAATGCGGCGCGCAGCGGAAGCACCGATCGGCTTCCGCGCGACCTGTTCCCACTGCCACGCCTATTTGCACAGCTGCGTCAACTGCCGCCTTCACAGTCCCGCATCGCACAACCACTGCCTGAGCGCCACCACCGAGTACGTGCGCGACGTGGAGGACGCCAATTTCTGCGAGGAGTTCGACCCCGCCGCGCCGGCGAAAAAAGCAGGGGGACCGCCGGCGACCAAGCGCCGCTTCGATCAACTCTTCGGCGATTGAGGCGAGTCCGTTCCACCCTTACCAACGGAACTGATACTGGCAGTAGAGCAGTTCCGGCGACACGGCGGCCCCGGTCGCGTCGATGAAGCTGCCTCGCAAGAACTTCGAGTAGCCGAACTGCAGGTTGCTGTGTCGGTCGAGCTGGAAGCTCAGGGTGAAATCCAGTTCGTCGCCCACGTCCCGGCCGGCGGCGCCGCTCGCGCTGCGCCGCTCAATCGGATAGCCCGGCGACACGCCGTACAGGGCGTCTTGCGCCTGGTCCAGGCGGAACATGTGGTACTGTGCGATGGCCGTGATCCACTTGGCCGGGTAGATGGCGCCCTGGAAGTTCAGGTCGTTGATGTTCTCGCGGCCGACCAGGTCGTCGAAGCCAAGGTAGTAATGGCCGAACGGGAACAGCTGATTGAAGGTGTCGAACTCGCCCGTGCCGCCGAGGTTGGGCGTGCCCGAGGCGAAGTCGTAGTAGACCCAGAACTGCGGCTGCATCGGCAGGCGGCTGAGCTCCCAGCCGACGCCGCTGGACGACATGGCCGCCGACAGGTCGCGGTCGGTGTAGGCGCCGAACTGGTACGAGTCCTCGAAGTCCCACAGCACGGAGCCGGGGCTGGAGCCGCAGCAGCGGCCCGGCACGGCCTGGAAGCCGTTGTAGCGGCCGCCGACGGTGTTGACATCGTAGCCGCCGCGGCCGCCGGGGACCGCGCCGGCGCTCGCCGGGACGCGCGAATCCGAGTCGAGGTAGAGATAGTAAGCGTCGATGGTACGCCCCTTGGCCGGCCGGTAAGTGGCCCAGAAGCCGGCGAAGGGACGGTTGACGTCGGCGTAGTCGAAGTGGCTGGGGCTGACGATCACCGGCCGCACCAGGAAGGCGTCCAGGTCGAGCTTCTCGCTCCGATAGAAGACTTTGCCGCCCTCGAATGTGCGCCGCGTGTTGGCCCAGTCCAGAGTCGAGATCAGCCGCTGCGAGCCGTACTGGAGTTCCTGGCGGCCGACGCGGGCGTACACCGGGTCGTTGCCGATTTCCGCCAATTTGACATCGACGAAGGCGTCGAGCAGGTCGGCCTTGTCCACGTCAACGGCCAGGGGAGGCAGGTTCTCGTTATAGGAGCGGGCGTCGAGGAACTCGACGTAGACGCGGAACAGATCGCGGTACCACAGGTCGCCGTAAACACGGCTGCGCAACAGCTGGTAGTTGTTATCGGTGGTGGTGAGGCGGCTGTCCACTTCGTTCTTGATTTGGATGCGCTCCTCGCCGCCGACGGACAGCAACCAGTCGTCGCCGGACGGGTCAAAAAGCGACCCCAGGTGGATGCGCTTGAGGTCGTCGAAACAGTCGTAGGGTTTGCCGTCCTTGGCGTCGAGGTAGCGGAAGTCGTTGTCGTAGAAGACGCCTCGGTAGGGGTAGAACGGCGCCTTGTCCTTGCAGTCGCCGTGGAGAGCGTCGAGGCCGGTGTAGTAGCCCGGCCCCGTCGGCGGCAGCAGGAACAGGCCGGGCAGCGCCGGCGCTTGCAGGTCGGGCACGGTGGCCCAGAACGGCTTCGGCCCCTCGCCCTGGAGGCTGGGAGGCGCGGCCGGCTGGACGGTTCGATCCGCGGGGATCGTGCCCGGCTGGGCGTGGAGGGCGGAGGCGCCGGCGTGCAGGCAGAGGCCGGCCAACAGGACCGCCGCGCAACGACCTCCGGCGCGGCGAAGATGTTTCAACATAGGATGAATGCTCCGGAGTCGGCCGTGACGCGGGCTTCCCCCTCTGAGGGCCGCCTTCCTGGCGCGCACGGGCGTCTGAGCGGATCATCGAACGGTTTTCCGCACAAAATTGAAAGGGAAGCGACGGGGGAGATGGGAAAGCGGAGGACCGGCAGCGCCAATTCGCTTTCGCCGGAACAGTTACCCAAACGGACTCGGAGACGGCCAACCGGAAGTCGTGCGGGGAACGGTCGTTCGGCATCGGGCCGGCGATGCGGGTCTACCGCGGCGGCGCGGGGGCGAAACAGGCCAAGCAGGGAATCCATCGGTTCCGGCGGCAATGCAGGCGGGAAGAAGTCATGGCCGCCGTGGGGGCGCCGGTTCGCGAGAGCCTCCTGCCATTCGGCGGCAAGACCAAGAGCCTTGCGGCGCCACCGTGATTCCTGATCTCCCAAAGTCTGGCGAATTTCCCCTCTCCCGAAATCTTGTCGCGCCCGAAGCATCGACGCGGCATAATGTACCTATGCCCGTCAGACGCCGCGGGCGGACCCGCCCTTAGCGACGGAAAGGTCTCTCCCGGAGGTTGCCACCCGATGACCGACCTGCCTCGAACGAGCGTCGTCCTGGCCGTGCTGGCGCTTTCGTCCGCCGTTGCTTCCGCCCAGGTCTTCGCGCCGCCCGACCCGCCGCCCGGCGCCAGTCCCGAGCCTGTGTTGCTGCCCAACGACCGCAAGACCTCGAACCAGATCAAGGCCGCCCACGAATACATCGCCGTCAAGGACTGGGACAACGCCGCGCGGCTCCTCCAGCGCGTCCTCGACGAGTCCGAAGATTCACTCCTCGAAACCGAGGTCAAGGACGCCCAGGGCCATATCACGGTCCTCCGATCCAGCGCCCGCGCCGAGGCCCAACGCCTCATCGCCTCTCTCCCCAAGCAAGGACTGGCGACCTACCGGGTCAAAGTCGGCGGAATGGCCCTGACGGCCCTCGGCAAGGCCCGCGCCACCCCGTCGCTGCTCGAGGCCGTGGTGCGCCGATACTTCTTCACCGACGCCGGCGCCGAAGCCCTCACCCGCCTGGGCGTCGCCGAACTCGACCGCGGCCGCGTCGAAGAGGCCGCCGACCGCTTCCGCCGCCTCCTCCAACGGCCCGACGTGGACGAACTGCCGCCGCTCACCCTGTTCCAGGCGGCCCTCGCCTTCCACGCCGCCAACGACGCCGTCCGCGAGAACCGGGCCGTGCAAATCCTCGCCCGCCGCCTCGGCCCGGGCGGATTGACGATCGGCGACCGTGCGGCTCTCCCTCGACGATCTGCGCAAGGAGATCGCCCGCTGGCCCGCCGCGGCCGCCGCCTCGTCGGACTGGCCGCTGTTCCGCGGCGACCCAGGACGCACCGGCCGCGCCGACGGCGACCTGCCACTGCTGGAAGCCCGCTGCCGGGCGGTGCTACCCGTCTACGACGAGGTCGCCCGGTTCCTGGCCCCGACGGCCGCGCCCGGCCAGCCGCCGCCGCCCGCCTTCGGCCCCGCGCTGCCGGGCTCCTTCCCCCTCGCCGTCGGCGACAAGATCATCTACCGCGGGCCGGACGGCCTCCACGCCCTCGACGCCGCGTCCGGCCGTGAAGTCTGGCATTCCGCGTCCCCGATGTGTCTGGATACGGTCCTCAAGGACGACCAGAAGAAATGGCAGTTCCGCCGCTGGCTGGAGAAGTACCGCGGCCAGCCGTCCCTGTTGGACGAGAATGCCACGCTCGGCACGCTCAGCAGCGACGGACGGCGGATCTTTTATGTCGAAGATTTACCGGTCCCGCCGCACCCGCAAGACGTCCTCGAAATCCAGCAACAGCAACCCGTGCAGCCGGGCCAGCCGCCGCCCCCCCGGCACTGGTTCAGCACGGCCGAGGAGAACCTGTACCACAACCGCCTGCGGGCCGTGGACGCCCGCACCGGCGAACTGTGCTGGGAAATCGGCCGCTGGAACAAGACCCTTCGACCCGATCCGAGCAAGGACTTTGAGGGCTTCCTCGGCGCGCCGCTGCCGGTCGGCGACCGGCTGTTCGCGCTCGCCGAACGGCGCGGCGAAATCGTGCTCCTCTGCCTCGATCCCGCGACGGGCCGAGAGGTCTGGTCGCAGGACCTCGCTTCCACGCCGGAATGCCTCTCCCTCGACCCGGCCCGGCGCATGCAGCCGGCCCACCTGGCCTACTCCGACGGCGTTCTGGTCTGCCCCACCAACCTCGGCGTCGTCGTCGCCGTCGATCCGCTGTCGCACAACCTCCTGTGGGCCTCCTTTTATCACGAGCGCAAGGACAACCCCCAGGACGGAAGTCTCCCCGCTTTCTCGCCGGACGCCTACGAGTCCCAGTGGCGCGGCTGCGCCCCCATCATCCACGGCGACCGCGTCGTCCTCACCGCGCCGGACGGCGGCCCCGTCTGCTGTCTCAACCTGCGCGACGGCTCGCGGGTCTGGAGCGCGTCGCGTTCCGACGACGACCTGTACGTCGCCGGCGTCTTCGACGACAAGGCCGGCGGCGACAAGGTATTGATCGTCGGCAAGACCTTCTGCCGCGCCCTTAATCTGGACAAGGGAGAGGAGGCATGGGCGAGGCCAATAGCCGCCGGAACGCCCTCCGGCATAGGCGCCGCCTCCGGCAACCTCTACCTGCTGCCGCTGCGAAACGGCAACGTTTTCCGCATCGACGTGAGCCGCCCTTATTTATCGACGCCGATCGTCGGCCGGCCCGACGCGCCGCTCGGCAACCTCGTCTTTCACGACGGCGACCTCTGGTCGCAAAGTCCGACGGCCGTCGCCTCCTACTCGCGCCTCGCCAAGAGGTTGGAACGGGCGGAAGAGCGGGTGGCCAGGAATCCCCGCGACCCCGCGGCGCGGATCGACCGCGGCCGTCTGCTCTACAGCAGCGGCGATTCCGCCCGCGCGGTCCAGGATTGGCTCGCCGCCCTGGACGACGACCCTCCGGCCGACCTGGGCGCCCGGACGCGTGAACGCCTGCTGGCCGTCCTGAAGCAACTGCTTCAAGAGGATTTCACCGCTAATGAGAAGTACCTGCGCGTCTACGAAACGCTCTGCCGCCGGCCGGCGCCGGTGGGCGCCACGCCGGAGCAGGTCCAAGCCTACCGGGCGGAACAGCGCCGGTGGCGGCTCAAGCTTTTCGCCCTGACCGCCCTCGGCCGGCAGAGTCAGGGCCGCACGGACCTGGCCCTCAAGGCCTACCGCGACCTCTACGACGCCGCCGCGCCCAACGAACTGATGGCCGCCCCGGACGACCCGGCGGTGCGCGTCCGGCCCGACCTATGGGTCCAGGAGCGCATCGCCTCCCTGGCCGGCGCGGCGACGACCCCGGAACAGCGGAAGCCGTTCCAGGAGCGGATCGATCTGGACTGCGCGCCGCCAGATCGGCCGGCGACGCCGCGGCGTTGGCCCGCTTCGTGGGCCTGTACGGCACGATCCCCGGCCCACTCGGGGCGGCCGGTCGTGAAGCCCGGTTGATGCTGGCCGAGCGTCTGCTGAATGAACGCGACCACGGCCTGGAGTCGGAACTGCACCTGCGTTACCTGCGTGAACAGGCCGATTCGCCGGAAATCGCCGCCCGCGCCCAATACGACCTGGCCAGACAGTTCACCCGCCACGGCCTGCTCGGCGAGGCCGTGGACTCCTACCGCGTCCTCGCCCGCGACTTCCCCGGCGTCGCCGTCCACGACGGCAAGACCGCGGTCGCCCTGCTCGCCGACCTCGCCAACGACAAACGCTTCGTCGCCTACCTCGACGACCCGTTCGCCGCCCGACGCGCCGGCCCGGTCAAGGTTGTCGAGTTGAGGGTCAATAGTACGCCGTCCGCGGACCTGGCCTGCGAAGCCCAGGACGGCTTCCCGCCGCCCGCCGACTGCCGCAACCTCCACCTCAGCCTCGACGCCCAGACCTTCGCCCTCGAGGTGGCGAGCAAGGACGGGACCGCCGAACCGTGGTCGGTCGCGCTGCCGGTCCCCGCTTCCTACCTCCACCCCTACCTGGATAACGCCGCTTACACGGTCACCTACCAGGCGACGGGCCACTTCCTTGTCCTCAGCATGGGGCCGGTGATCGTCGGCGTCGATCGGATCGAACGCCGCGCCCGCTGGGTGCGCGGCCTACTGCCGGCCGACGTGGCGGCGAACGCCGTTCTGGCGCCGGGCGGGGCCGACGGCAGCGTTTGGCTACAGGAAGAGAACCGGCCCAATCGACGGCTCGGCGTCGTCGGGCCGGTCGGCCCCGACGGCGTTCCCGTGCAGACCAGGGCCGGCGTGGCCTCGCTCGACCTTTTGACCGGCGACCTGCGCTGGCTGCGCGACGAGTCGGCGCCGATGCTCGACGGCTTCGGCGACGAACAGCATCTCTATCTGGTCGAATCCCATGCGGCCGGCGACGTGCGCGGCGTCCGCGCGATCCGAACCGCCGACGGCGCGGCGGTCCTGATTCCCGACTACCTGGACGCCTACAACCACAAGCTGCGCGCCGTGGGCGACCGCCTGCTGGTCTCCGAACCGGGGTCCGGGGAGGTGCTGCGCCTCCGCCTGTACGACGTGCGGACGGCCCAGGACCTATGGAAGAAAACCTTCGCCGCCCACGCCCTCGTTTTGGAATCGTCCGTCCCGGAGCTGACCGCCGTCGCCGTCCCGGACGGGACCGTGACGGTCGTCGATCTGGCGGCCGCGAAGGAGCTGGTCCGGCTGCACGTCGATCCCAAACACCTGGACAAGGTGACGCGCGGGGTGTTGCTGCGCGACCGCAGGCAATATTACCTGGCCTTCCAGGGTTCCGACACGGCCCCCAACGTGGTCGGCGACCCCAACCCGAACCTCACCTCGGCGGAGAGGTGGACGCCGGTCAGCGGCATGATCTACGCCTTCGACCGAGCGACCGGCGCCCTCAACTGGAACAGCAAGGCCTTGTCGCAAGTGTTGCTGCTGGACCACTTCGAGGAATCGCCGGTGCTGTTGCTGAGCGCCACGGTCCAGCGTCAGGGTCCGGGCGGCCCCGGCGGCGCGCAGGTGACGCAGGCGACCAGCACGCGCAGCATCGACAAACGGACGGGCAAGGTGCTCTACCGAAAGGAGCTGCCCAACGCCAACAACCCGTTCATCGACATGGAGATCGACGTTCGCACCGGGACCATCGACCTCATCGGCGCGGCGCTGATACTCCGTCATTATCTCAAGGCCCGCTAGTCCTTAACCAAGCGAAGTCGCCCGCCTTCGGCGGATGATAATTCGGAGAAACCCGAAATCCCCGGGCGTTTCCGGTGTTGAATGAAGTATCTGCTTTCTCCAACACCAGTCGCCCGGAGGGATTTCGAGTGAAACCAAGCATACGGCGAAAACTGGACAACGGCAAGCGCCGGATCCAGCGGCGTCTGGACAGGACGGACCTGCGTGGTTGCTCCGAGCCCATCATGACCGCCTGCAACCTTCACTATGAGATCGCCGACCGAACCCGCGGCATCGCCAGCGGCGGCATCGGCCTCATGCATGCCCTCGCCCGCCGTCTCGGCCTCATCGACGCCCTGGACCGACGTCTGGAGCTGCTGAAGATCCACCTCCCTTATCATGAATCCGACCATGTGCTCGCCCTGGCCTATCTGCCCTTGTGCGGCGGCACGTGCCTGCAAGATCTGGAACTCCTTCGCCACGATGAAGTCTTGTTGGATGCCCTGGGCGCCCGACGCCTCCCCGACCCCACCACGGCGGGAGACTTCTGTCGCCGCTTTTCCCCGGACGGCATTCAGACCCTCCTCGACGTCATCAACGACACGCGTCTGAAAGTCTGGGCGGACCAGCCCCCGACCTTCTTCGAGCAAGCCCGCCTGGACATGGACGGCTTTCTGGTCGAGACCACGGGCCAGTGCAAGCGGGGCATGGACATCGGCTACGACGGCACGTGGGGGTATCACGCCTGTGTGCTGACCCTGGCCAACACCGGCGAAGTCCTGAGCATCGTCAACCGGCCCGGCAATCGGCCGTCGCACGAGGGGGCGGCGACGCTGGTCGATCAGGCCACGGCCGTGTGCTTCCGCGGCGGCTTTCGCCGCGTCCTGCCGCGGGGGGACACCAAGTTCTCGCAGTCGGAGCACCTGGATCGTTGGGACGACGATCCGCGCGTTCGCTTTATCTTCGGCTTCGAGGCGCTGGCCAACCTGAAGGCCATCGCCGAGGCCTTGCCGGACCGCGCCTGGCGTCCGTTGCAACGGCTCCCCCGCTACGAGGTCAAGACCGCCCCTCGCCGGCGGCCGGACAACGTCAAGGAAGCCGTGGTCGTTGCCCGTCAATTCGAGAACCGGCGTCTGCGCTCGGAAGAGGTCGCCGAATTCAACTATCGGCCGACCGCCTGCCGGAAGACGCACCGCATGGTGGTGGTGAAGAAGAATATCTCGGTGGAGAAAGGCGAGAAACTGCTGTTCGATCGGGTGGTGTACTTCTTCTACATCACCAACGAGTGGGTGGACGAAGCGGAGGAGATCGTCTTCTCGGCCAATGATCGCTGCGATCAGGAAAACGTGCTGGCGCAACTGGGCGGCGGGGTCCGCGCCTTGCGTGCACCGGTGGACAATCTGGAGAGCAATTGGGCCTTCATGGTGATGACGGCCCTGGCCTGGAACCTGAAGGCCTGGTGGGCGCTGATGCTGCCGGAGCTGCCCGGACGTTATCAGGAAAAGCACCGGGCGGAGAAACGCTGGGTGCTGCGGCTGGAATTCAAGACATTCGTGAACGCGTTTGTGCGCTTGCCGTGCCAGATCGTCCGCGGCGGCCGAAAGTTGATCTATCGCTTGTTGGGCTGGAATCCGCAGCAGCCGATCTTCTTCCGTTTGGTGGACGTATTGCGGTGCTGAAGCTGGCATCCATGAAGTCGGAGTCCGGATGCTCCGATCCCCCACGGCGCCTCGCGCCTCCGAGCAGGAAAGACGGTGAACGATAAACACCGAATGTTGGGTCGAGGCCGCGCCGCCCCTCGCGGAGCGGAACGGAGACGGTGCGCGAACGCTGACCCCGCCTCCCAAGGCCGGCCAGCCTCGGAACCTTCGCTTATTTAAGGGCTAGGGCTGGCGGACAAAGGGGGATACTAACCCGAAGCGCGAGCCAGGGGGAAGGTTACTGACCTACTCCCTCGCTCGCGCTTTGGGTTAGTATGCCCCGGCCCGGCTTGTGATCCCGGATCGCGTAGGCGCACCTTTCCCCATTCCCGTCGCCGCCCCATCCTGCGGCCGCCGCCCGGAACCCTTGCCTTAACGACTTCAATATCAAGGACTTCCGATGAAGGTCCGCGGCGCGGGCCGCCGATAACACTTTTGGCCGGTCGGTCTACCGCTCCTCGATCCCACCGCGCGGACCCGTCCGGCCTTTGACCCAGCCCGGCGCAATCGGGAGCCGAGGAGGCGACCCAAAATGATCGGCGAAGACGTGATGGTTCCGAGTACCGAAGCGGACCAACTCCGCCTGCAACTGCTTCAGGCCCAGAAACTCAGCAGCGTGGGCGCCCTGGCCAGCAGCGTCGCCCACGAATTCAACAACATTCTCACCACGATCATCAACTACGCCCGCCTGGCCCTGCGGACCACCGACGACGAGGCGGCGCGCACCCAGGCCATTGAAAAGATCCTCAAAGGCGGTCAACGCGCCGCCGTCGTCATCAACAGTATGCTCGGCTTCGCCCGCAACCACTCCGCGCAGCGCGAGCGCACCGACCTCGTCGCCCTGTTGGACGACGTGCTGATCCTGACCGAGAAGGACCTGAGCAAGCATCGCATCCAGGTCGAGAAGAAGAGTCAGGGCCGGCCGCACGCATTCGTCGTGCCGAGCCAGATCGAGCAGGTGTTGCTCAACCTCGTCATCAACGCCCGCCAGGCCATGCCGCGCGGCGGCCGGCTGCGCGTCGAGGTGCGCGAGAACGTCCGGGCCGGCATGGTCGAGCTGGTCGTGGCGGACAGCGGATCGGGCATCCCGCCCGAACGGCTGCGGCTGATCTTCGAGCCGTTTTACACGACGAAGGAACCGGACGACA
Source organism: uncultured Planctomycetaceae bacterium (assembly GCA_963813925.1). Lineage (GTDB taxonomy): Bacteria > Planctomycetota > Planctomycetia > Gemmatales > Gemmataceae > UBA4732. The sequence goes on along the minus strand of CAWFBG010000009.1, from coordinate 118,118 downwards.
ACGGCCACGGCGGCACCGGGCTGGGCCTGAGCGTCTGCCGGCAGATCATCGAACAGCACCAGGGCCGCATCCGCGTCGAGAGTCTGGTGGGCAAAGGCTCGACGTTCACGGTGAAGCTGCCGATCCAGCCGGAGGAGGGGAAAGAGTAGCGGCGCGGACTCTTAGCGAGCCGGGTCGCGTAAGCGCCCGGAGATGGGTTCGGTTATTGCACCCGACTCCAGGCGCTCACGCGACCCGCCTCGCCAACGACCCGCCTCGCCAACATTGCTCACCTCAGCTTTTCGATCGCCGCGTCGAGACGTCGGCGGACCTCGGCGTAGACGTCGTCGCTCTTCGGCTCTCGGTCGCCCAGCTCGAAGCCGCCGAGGATCTCGTCGGTCAATTTGTCGGCCTCCGCGGAGGCCGCGCTGCCGGCGTGCTCCCGCGCCAGCCGGGCCAGCGTCCGCAGCCGACGGTAATCGCCCAGCCCCTCGCGCAGCCGCTCGAATTGCACCGACGGGATTAGCTCTCCGTCCGGGCCGGAATTGCACCAGGCGTAGTCGTCCTCGCGGCAGTCCAACGCGTAATACGGGTCGCCGGCCGTGGCGTTCCAGTGCCACGCAATCCGGTATTTCATGCCGTACTCCTTCGCGGCCTTGTACATGTAGACGCCGTAGGTCCAGCGGTTGCCGCCGTTATAAAAGCCCCACTCGCCGCCCGCGTCGTGCAACAGCTTCACCCCCGCCCTGTCGTGCAGGTTCCAGCTGACGACGTGCAGCGCTTTCGCAAGCCGGAAGTGCGGGTCCTTGGCGTCGGATCCGGCGAACGAGCTGGGCGCCGAGAAGTAGGGCGGCCCCTTGGGGAACGCCTTGCGGTAGGCCTCGGCGTTCTCGGCGGAGCGAATCACGTCGTCGCCGGTCGGCTCGTCGCCGATGTTCCAGTAGACCGGCAGCCAGTGCGCCTCGTCGGCGTGCTTTTGCACCGCGGAGAATATCGCCTTGATGAACGCGCTATAGTCCGTGAAGCCGGCCGCCCGCATCGCCCCCTCGTCCTTGTAATATGTGTTGAGGCCGTCGAACGCGCAGTAGCTGACGACTGGCATGGTGAAGCCGGCCTCCTTGAACATCTTCATCTGGGCGTCGCCCACGGAGAAGTCGATCTGCGGCTTGCCGTCCTTGAAGCCGCGGTAGGCCAGCACGGGAAGCCCCGTCGCCGTGGTGAAGCCGTACTCGCGCAGCTTCTTCAGCGACTTCACCGCCATGTTATGGTTCCAATCGGCCGTCTCGTCCTCGAACCAGGGCAGGTCGATGGTGTGACTGAACGGCCCGGCCGGCACGTCCACCGGGTCGAGCGTCCCCTTGTGGACCGTGAATCGAAGCGGCAGCGTCAGGGAACCGCCCCGCTCCGTGGCGAGCCGCACCTCGCCGCGGTAGACGCCGGCGGGGGCGTCCTCCGGCGTCTTGACGGTCAGCCAGAACCTGCGCGTCACCCCCTCGGGTGCGTCCGCCCAGGCGCGCGGCAGCAGCAGCCGCGGCGCGATCGTGTACACGCTTCCTTCCCCGGTCACGCGCGTGATCCGATACTGGACGTAGCCGACATCAATATGCGAGGAAGGGATCGACGCGGAGGGGCCGCGTAGGTCGGAGACGGTCAGCGACGCCTTGCCCAGGTCGCGCAGCGGCAGCAGCGACACCGTCACCGGCTCGTACTCCCCGGCGAAGGCGGTGCCGGTCAGTTCCGTAGCGCGTTCGCCGGACAACGGGCGGTCGTTGACGTTCACGTCCTTCATGTAGTCGCGGTGGAAGGCGACGAAGCCGCGCTCGCGCTCGGCGCCGGTCGGCTTCGGCGCCTCGCCGGTAGGCCGCGGCAGCACCCGCTTGAAGGCGTTGTCGAAGTGGAAGCGCCGCCTGGCCTTCACGAAGTCGAGGAAGCGCCGGCCCTCCGCCGCCTTGGAGTCGGGGTAGACCACGATGGCCGAGACGCAGCAGGCCCAGTTCTCGCCCTCGAAGTCGATGCTCAGCCGGCCGTCGCCGACGTCCACGTCATATTCCTTCTCACTGAAATACGGGATCTGATATTTGTCGAAAGTATTATCCGAAGGGAGGTCTTCCTTGTCCAGGGAACGGTAGTAGCGCTTCTTGAACGACTCCAGGTCCATCGCGTCTTCGTGGCGGACGCCGTTGAGGATCAGGGCGCGCTTGCGGTAGCGCTGGAACTCGCCCCAGTAGCCGGACGGCGAATCCATGTTGACGAAGACGTGGTATTTGCCGTTCGGCACGTCGAGAGCCAGGCCGCCGTGCTCGACGCAGATGAAATCCTGATACAACGGATCGGGTTGGAGCGCGTCGAAGGCCCGCCAGAAATGCGCGTCCTTCCAGCCGTATCCGCGGCCCTTCGAGTAGACTTTGCCTGGATCGAGCGGTCGGAAGCCCTCCATGACGGGGCTGCCCGCCGGACCGACGTCGAAGGCCCACAGACCGTCGAACAGCACCTTGGCCGTTTCCGTGTCGCGTTCCAGGCGGAGGTTGTCGAGGAACAGCGGCGCCTGGGGCTTGTCGCCGATCGAGAAGACGAGCCGGGTGACGGCCTCCTTCATCAGCGGCCGGCCGGGACGCGACTTCTCGCCGACGAAGAGCGACGTGGGAATGATGAGCGTGCTCGCCCCCGGCGGGACCACGGTGTTGTAGTTGACCCGCGTCCAGTAGTCGCGCGTCTCCCGGTCGCGGATTTCGACGGTCAGTTCCAAAGGGTCCTTGGCGTCGGTGAAAACGTCGGCCTTGAGATAGTCGTAGCCGGACCAGTTCTGCGGGGCGTCCATGACGGCGTAACCGGCGTCGATGCGCAGCGCCTTCTTGCCGTCGGTGGCGTGCTCCGCGACCACGACGGCGCCGCCGAAGGGATTGCTATCCTCAAAGGAGGCGATGACCTTGACCGGCGGCCCGACGGCCGCCGACTTGCCGGCCTCCAGCTCGGCGCCACAGGCGTAGCAGTGGCCCCACGACGGGTCGTTGCGGTAACCGCAGTCGGGACAGCGAACCGCGTGGGGACCGGGGTCGGCCGGTGGTTCGACCGGCTTCTCCTCGGCGCCGATCACGGGGGCGGGCGTCAGGGCCACATCGTCGCCGACCTTCTCCAGGGAAACGTCGTCCACCCAGAAGTAGCCGGGCGCCATCAGGCCGAAGCTCGGATACGTCGCCGCGCCGCGTTCCTTGACGTCGCCGACGTAGCTGAGCTTGCTCCAGCCGAACGTCCCCTTCTTGTGGAGCGCCATGTACTTGCCGGCGAACATGAATTCGGTCGTCTGGCCGTAAGCGCCTTCGCCGATGTCGAGGCCGCGAATGTAGGCGACGACGCGGTAGCGGCCGGGGTCCAGCGTGAGTTTGTCGGGCCAGGCGCGTACCTTCGGGCCTTCGCTGCCGACCATCAAAAGGGAGTGTTTGCCGCTGTGCGCCAGGTCGGAGACGCGGAATTCGCAGGTTCCCTCGTACATCCAGCCGGACCATTTGGCGAAAACGTGGCCGAAGCGGTCCTTGGGCCGCGGCTGCTCGAAAGAGGGGTCCGGGATGAGGTTTTCGCCGCCGCGAGCGGCGGTAACGGCCAGGAGAAGGAGTACGGCGATGGCCCCGGTGAATTGGCGCGGCAGTCGCATGACGGATGGCGTCCCCAGGCCGCGACGCCGGAAACCACCTCGACCCCCGCCGAAGCGCCGCTTCGCGCCGCCGCCTGGCTGATCGTTATAGGCGGCCGGGGAAGCGGCGGCGAACAGGAACCGACGCCAGCCCTGATCGCCGGCTTCCGCATTCAAGTCGCCGGCCGGCGCCGCCCGAATGGTAAAGGGGCCTCGCCGCAACCCGGAGACGCGACTTGTGGAAGACCTTGCCGACCTTGCCGTCGATTCCGTCGATTTATTGTCGGTTCCTCGAAATGAAGCAATCGTACTCAACTTCCCGCTGGAGGTGCGCGCGCACCCGCGCTTCGAGCGGCCCTTGCAGGCGTCGGTGCGCTCCGCCCCGCTGCTGACCAGTCCGCCGTGGGTGCGATCGCTGGGCAAGCTGCCGATGGAGGTTTCGACGCAGGGTTGGCGCTTCCCGACGCCGCCGGACCAGCTGACCCGACCGGCCGACCCCAAGGCGCCGCCGACCCCGCTCGCCCCCGAGAAGATCGACGACGATGCGGCCCCGCCGCCCAAAGCCGGCCGCACCCGCCTCAAGCCGCCGGGCCAGACGGTGCTGTTCAAGGACCGTCTGCTCTACCTGCTGCAACCGCCGCTGGAAACCCTGTTCGCCGGCAAGCAGGTCAAGCTGCCGTTCGAGCCGTATCCTTATCAGATCCACGGCATCGCTTTCTTGATGCCGCGCGACGCCGCCCTGCTGGCCGACGAGATGGGCCTGGGAAAGACCATTCAGGTCATTCTGGCGCTGCGGCTGCTGTTCCACGCCGGCATCATCCGCCGGGCGCTGGTGGTCTGTCCCAAGCCGCTGGTCGTCAACTGGACGCGCGAGCTGCGCACCTGGGCGGCCGACCTGCCGTTCGAGATCATCGGCGGCGACACGGACACGCGCCGCGCCGCCTGGCGCGTGTCCAACTGCCCGCTCAAACTGGTCAACTACGAACTGCTGACGCGCGACGCCGATGAGGTCGCCGACGAGCGCGTCCGTTTCGACGTGGTCGTGCTGGACGAGGCCCAGCGGATCAAGAGCCGCGACTCCAAGACGGCGCGGGCGGCGCGCGGCCTCAACCGCGCCCGCAGCTGGGCTATGACCGGCACGCCGGTCGAAAACCGGATCGACGACCTCATCAACATCTTTGAATTCGTGGACCCCGGCCGCATCCCGCCGGAGACGCCGGCCAAGCTGCTGCCGGAACTGACGCGCGACTGCATCCTGCGGCGGACGAAGGAGCAGGCGGCCCCGGACATGCCGCCGCGCGTCTACCGCGACGCCTACCCCGAGCTGACGCCGGAACAGCGCGAGGCCTACACCCTGGCCGAGAAGGAGGGAATCGTTCACCTCAACGCGCTGGGGACGACGATCACGGTCCAGCACGTGTTCGAGCTGGTAATGCGCCTGAAACAGATCTGCAATTTCGACCCGCTAACGGGCCGAAGCGCCAAGCTGGAGCAGTTGCAATCCGACGTGGCGGAGGTGGCCGAGAGCGGACGCAAGGCCATCGTCTTCTCGCAGTGGGTCGAGCCGCTGGAGACGATCGCCGAGGCGCTGCGCGAGTTCGGGCCGCTGCTCTACCACGGCAAGGTTCCGCACAAGGAGCGGCAGCCGATCCTCGATCTATTCAAACGCGATCCGAAAAAGCACGTTCTCTTGATGAGCTATGGCACGGGCAGCGTGGGATTGAACCTGCAATTCACGAACTACGTCTTCCTGTTCGACCGCTGGTGGAACCCGGCCGTGGAGGACCAGGCGATCAACCGGGCGCACCGGCTGGGGCAGAAGGAACCGGTGTTCATCACGCGCTTCGTGACGCCGCAGACGATCGAGGGCCGCATCGCGGAGGTGCTGGAGAAGAAGCGCGAACTGTTCAACGAGTTGATCGGCGGCTCCGGCCCGCCGCCGTCGCTGGGCCTGACGGAAGACGACGTATTCGGGCTGTTCGACATCCAGGCCCGGCCGCGGCGCGCGGCGGCGTGACGACCGGGAGGGGCGTCTTTCGCTCGCCGGATCGTTTACCGATCCCCTACATATTCTTCCGAGTATGTGCTTTGCACGTGGTAGCTGCTGCCCTCGCCCTGATGGCCCTTCACTTCCCGGTCGATTTTCAGCGACGCGCTCTTGAGCCGGCCGGCCTTGAGGTCGAAGAGGATCTCCCCTTCCGGCTCCAGTTGCAACAGCGCCGCCTGCTCGGCGACGGGGGGCGGCGACTTCAATTCCGTCGTCATGGCCGTCACGGCAACCCCGTCCGTAACACTTTTGCAAACGTATTTCTGGATCGCTTCGTATTTCTCGCCGGCGCCCTGCGGCGGTTCCAGCGTGATCTTGTACGCGCGCGTCCATTCCTGGCCCGCCTTGGGGCCGTCGGCCGGCAGCACGCCGACGAACGGCAACTCATTCTCGTAACGGCTGGCCGGGCCGAACCGCGATTCCTTCACCTCGATCACGCGGCCCTGGCCGTCCACTCGCAACAGCGCCAGCGGCTTGCCGACGAAGGCCGAGAGTTGCTGGCGCAGCTCCGGCGTGCCTTTTTCGGGTTCAATGGAGTCGAAAACGAGCTTGTCGCCGCCGGGCGTGGTCGTCTCCAGGCGCAGCGACGCCAGCGACAGTTGCAACGTGGCGACGCCGGCGGCGTCCACGGAAAGCACCTGCCAGCGCTTGAGGAGGTTGAGCCTGGTCCGGGATTCGACCTTGCCGTCGCCGGTCGTGTCCGAGGCCAGCGTCGCCTGCTCGACGCGGTAGGTCAACGTCTGGCCGGCTTGCCAGTGGAGGGGCGTCGGTGCGGCCTCCGCCGACGCCAGCGCGACCGCCGTCAGCAATAGGGCGCCGGCCGCCGTTCCCGTGCGAATCATTCGCCGACTCCTTTTCGCTCGTCCGAGAATGTCCCACACGGACGGCGGGTATATCAGGGCCGGCGGCGGGCGCATAGGCCAATGTCGTCAATGGCTAGCGGCCGTCGTTGCGGCGCGTCGCCCTTCCCCGCTACAATGCCGGCATGACGGAAGCCAAAATCGACGCCCTGAACATCCACGACTGTCCCAGGCTCACCAACGCCACGCTTGTGCTGGCCTTCAGCGGCTGGATGGACGGCGGCGACGTGTCCACGGGGACGGTGCGGCGGCTGGTGGGTCTGCTCGAGGCCCGGCCGGTCGCCGAGATCGACTCCGAATCGTTCTACATCTACAACTTCCCCGGCTCGATGGACCTCGCCGCCCTCTTCCGCCCCGGCATCAAAATTGAAGACGGTCTCGTCCAGTCCGTGGAGATGCCGGCGAACCTTTTCTACTGCCACCAGCCCGCCAATCTGGTGCTTTTTCTGGGCAAGGAGCCGAACCTGCGCTGGCGCGAATTCGGCGACTGCGTGATCGAGGCGGCCCGGCGGATGGGCGTGCGCCGCGTGCTGTTCGTCGGCTCGTTCGGCGGCACGGTGCCGCACACGCGCGAGCCGCGGCTGTACGTGACCTGTTCCGACGCCCGGACGCTGCCGGAGATGGAGCGCTACGGCCTGCGCCGCACGGGCTACGAAGGCCCCGGCTCGTTCACGACCTACCTGATGACGCGCGCCGGGCCGGCGGACCTGGAAATGACCTCGCTGGTGGCCGAGATTCCCGGCTACCTGCAAGGGCGCAACCCGTTGAGCATCGAGGCCGTCACGCGCCGGCTGGCCAAGATCCTGCGGCTGCCGCTCGACCTGGGGGCGCTGCGGGCCGAGAGCACCGAATGGGAATTGGAAGTGTCGCGGGTGGTGGGAAAGGACAAGGAAATGGCCAAAACGGTGCGGCGGCTGGAAGAGGCCTACGACAACGAGTTGCTCCGGCTGGAAAGCGGCGAATAATCCACTCCCATAAGGATCAGATCGATGTCCGAAGCCGAAGCGAAATTGCTCCAACTCCTCAAAGACCGCTCGTTCCGGCGCGGCGCGTTCCGTCTGGCGTCCGGCGCGACCAGCGATTACTACATCGACGGCAAGATGTCGGAAGTCTTTTCCGAGGCCGCCCACCTGATCGGCGAAGTTTTGTACGAGCGCACCAAGGACCTGGACATTCACGCCATCGGCGGCCTGGAGGTCGGCGCCGTCCCGCTGACCGCGGCGGCGGTCATCAGCTATCACCTGCACGGCCGGACGATGGAAGGGTTTTGGGTCCGCGACAAGGCGAAGGCCCACGGCACGCGGAAACTGATCGAGGGCAATTTGAAGGCTGGGTCGCGCGTCGTCGTCGTGGACGACGTGATTACCACCGGTTCTTCTTCGGTAAAAGCGATTGAAGAAGTGCGCAATCACGGCTGCGAGGTCGTGTCGGCCGTCTGCCTTGTGGACCGGCTGCAGGGGGCGGAAGAGACGTTCCGCAAGTTTGGCGTGACCAGCTTCCGTCCGGTCTTCACGATCCGTGCGTTCGGGGTGGAAGTCGATCATGGCGAACGGGGGGCGTCAGCCCCCTGATTCCGCACGGCGTCAGCGCGGACGGCCCGCTATTGCCCCCTCGACGCGCTGGGCTGCTGGCCCTCCGCTGCCCGGCCTGAAGCAAACTGATCGGCCCCGTCGTCCCCGGGGCCGTGCTTCACGGCGGCGCCCTGGCGACCGCGCCGCCGCTGCTCTCGGACGCCGACACCGGCTTCGGCGAGGCGTTGAACGTCGAGCGGAATGAAGGGGCGAAGTTCACCTTCCGTGGTAGGACGGAACGCTTGGGCCGGCAATGCCGGTCCTGGCCTCGCGCCGCACCCTTTCGTCCAAGAGGTATTGACAGTCGCTCCGCGTAGACTTAAACTTCGGAATAGATAACGTTCTTCCTGAATCCCTGACTTGCCTCACGTCCTGTTCCCAGGATCTCCACCATCCGCCGCCGTGCGCGAGGAATAGGCCGAATGGGTTCGCGTAGGCACGTTAGCCTTCCGCTGAGCTTGGCTCTCCACGTGTCTCCCCCGTACCGTTGAGGCCGCGAAGAACGTTTGCGCCGGCCGATCCGCCGACGCCATCCTGCGATTGCTCCCGTACCGTGTTCGATCCGGCCTTCTCCCGGCAGGATCTCCGCCCCATACCCTATCCGCGGATTCGTGTGCCGTCATGGCTTCCGGCGCAGCCTCTGGCGTGATCTACCTTGTCGATGCGCATTCGCTCATCTTCCAGGTGTTCCACGCCATTCCGGCCATGACCAGCCCGTCCGGCCTGCCCACCAACGCCGTCTTCGGATTCGTCCGCGACCTGCTCTACCTGCGCAGGCGCAAGCCGGACTATCTCGTTTGCGCCTTCGACCGGCCGGAACCGACGTTTCGTTCGGAGCTGTTCCCCGATTACAAGGCCCACCGCGAATCGCCGCCCGACGATTTAGTCTCCCAGTTCCCGCCGATTTATCGCGTCACCGAAGCGCTCAACATTCCGGTCGTCAGCCACCCGCGTTACGAGGCGGACGACGTGCTGGCTACGCTGGCCCGTGCGGCCGCCAAGCGCGGGCTGGACGTTTATCTTTGCACCAGCGACAAGGACTGCCGGCAGTTGATCGACGACCACGTTCGCCTGTACAACCTCCGCAAGCACCAGGAATTTGGCCGGGCGGAACTGCTCGAAGACTGGGGCGTGACGCCCGAACAGGTGGTGGACTTGCAGGCGCTGGTCGGCGACGCGGTGGACAACGTGCCCGGCGTGCCCGGCGTCGGCGTCAAGACGGCGGCCAAGCTACTGCAAGAATTCGGCACTCTCGATAACCTGCTGGCCAACGTGGATCGAGTTGCCGGGGCCAAGCGGCAGGAGAATCTGCGATCCGCCAGGCCGATCATCGACATGAGCCGGCAACTGGTGCGCCTGGCCGATGACGTGCCGGTGGCGCTGGACTGGGACGCCTGGCGGCTGCGCGACATCGACGCCCCGAGGATGCTCGAACTGTGCCGTGAGTTCGGTTTTCGCACCCTGGCCGGGGAAATCCGCGACCTGACCAAGACCGCCGAGCCGGCGGCGCAGCCGGGACTGTTCCCGGACGGCGACGAACTGTTCCCCTTCGGCGCCAACGCGGCGAGCGGCCGGCTTGAGCCGGCTGGTGAGGAGAACCAGCCGGCTCACGCCGGCCGCTCGCCCGTGTCCGCGGAGGCCGCGCCGACCGCTTCCGTGCCGTGGTTCCAGGACTATCACCTCATCGACACGCAAGAGAAATTCGAGGGCTTTTATGGCCAACTCAGCGGCCAAAAGCGCTTCGCCTTCGACTTGGAAACGACCAGTTTGCGGCCGCTGGAAGCGGAAATCGTCGGGCTGGCGTTCAGTTGGAGGCCCGGCGAGGCGTGGTATCTGGCGGTGCGCGGGCCGGAAGGCGCCGCCGTTCTCGACCCGACCGAGACGCTGGAGCGGTTGCGTCAGGTCTTTGAGGATCCCGCCGTCGCCAAGCTCAACCAGAACATCAAGTACGATCTGCTGGTGTTGCGCGGCCGCGGCGTGGAGGTGCGCGGCGTCTCCGGCGACCCGATGGTGGCGGATTACCTCTTGCACTCCGGCGAGCGAAGCCATAACCTTGAAGAACTCGCACGTCGTTATCTGAACCATCCGGTCATCCCCATCGAGGACCTGATCGGCAAGAAGACCAAGAAGCAGCCGCAACTGCGCATGGATCAAGTCCCCGTGAACAAGGTCGCGGTCTACTCCGGCGAGGACGCGGACGCGGCGTGGCGGCTCGGCCTGCACCTGGAATCGCGGCTGGACGGGTCGCCGCTGCGCACGCTCTACGACGGCGTGGAAGTGCCGCTGATCGAGGTGCTGGCCGAGCTGGAGTACAACGGCATCCGCCTGGACGTACCGCTGTTGAAGCGGCTGAGCGGCGACATGGCCCGGCAGCTGGAGCGGATCGAGAAAGAGATCTACGAATTGGCCGGTCGGCCGTTCAACATCGGCTCGCTGCCGCAGTTGCGAAAAGTGTTGTTTGAAGAGCTGAAATTGCCGGTGCAGGGCAAGACGGGCGTGACCGGCGCCCCTAGCACCGACCAGGAATCGCTGGAGAAGCTGGCCGCGTTGGACGTTCCGGGCAGCGCGTTGCCGCGGAAGATCCTGGAGCAGCGGCAGATCGCCAAGCTCAAGAGCACCTACGTGGACGCCCTGCCGGAGATGGTCAACCCGGACACAGGCCGCATTCATGCGTCGTTCAATCAGACCGTGGCGGCGACGGGGCGATTAAGCTCCTCCGACCCGAATTTGCAGAACATCCCGGTGCGCCGCGAGCAGGGCCGGGAAATCCGCCAGGCGTTTTTGCCGGCGGTGGGCTGGCGGCTGCTGACGGCGGACTATTCGCAGATCGAATTGCGGCTGCTGGCCCACTTCACCGGCGACGAGGCGTTGCAGCGGGCCTTCGCCGAGGATCGCGACGTACACACGGCGGTCGCCGCGGAGATATTTGGGGTCGACGAACAGCTGGCGACGACCGAGATGCGTCGCATGGCCAAGACGGTGAACTTCGGCGTAATCTACGGCATGAGCGGCCACGGCCTGGCGGTGCGGCTGGGCATCTCGCGCGACGAGGCCAACCGTTTCATCGACGCCTATTTCGCCAAGTATCCGAAGGTGCTGGACTATCAGGCCAGGCTGCTCAAGGAGTGCCGCAAAACCGGCTACGTTTCGACGATCCTGGGCCGCCGCCGGCGCATCGACGGCGTGCGGCCGACCTCGACCTACCAGCAGCGCAACCAGCCGGAGCGCGAGGCGATCAACATGGAGATCCAGGGGTCGGCGGCCGACCTCATCAAGCTGGCGATGCTGCATATTCACCGGCGGCTGCGGCGCGACGGCCTGAAATCGCGGATGCTATTGCAGATTCACGATGAACTCGTATTCGAGGCGCCGCCGGCCGAACTGGACCGTCTGGCCGCGCTGGTCCGGGAAGAGATGACGACGCCGCTGGAAAAGGAGCTGGGCCTGCGGACGCCGTTGAAGGTGGACCTGGCGGCGGGGCCGAACTGGCTGGACGTGGATGAAATGAGTGGCGAGTGGCGAGTGGCGAGTGGCGAGTAAAACGCATGGGCGGCATGTCCTCGGAAAAAGGGCGGTTCCCTTCGGACTCGCCACTCGCCACCCGCCACTCGCCGCTCGTGGTCGGCCTGGTCGGCGGCATCGGGGCCGGCAAAAGCCAGGTGGCCGAGGCGTTCGCCCGACAGGGCGCCCGCGTGGTCTCCGGCGACGCCTTGGCCCACGCCGCCCTGCGGCAGCCGGCCATCAAGGGGCAAGTCGTTCGCCGCTGGGGCGAACGGATGCTCGATGATAAAGGCGAGGTCCAAAGGCGCTTGTTGGCCGCCGTCGTGTTCGCCGACGCCGGCGAGCGCCGCGTCCTGGAGGCGATGGTCCATCCGTGGATCAAGGAGCGCATTCGCGCCGAAGTCAATGCGGCCCGAACCGACGCCTCGGTTCGGCTGATCGTGCTGGACGCGGCCGTCATGCTGGAGGCCGGCTGGCACGACGTCTGCGACCGCCTGGTGTACATCGACGCCCCCCGCGCGGCGCGGCTGCGGCGCGTGGCCGGGCAGCGCGGCTGGACGGCGCGGGAGGTGGAGGCGCGGGAGGCGGCGCAGCTGCCCTTGACGGCGAAGGCCGCGCACGCCGATTATACGCTCGACAATTCCGCCTCTCTGGAAGACCTCGAGCGCCAGGTGGACGACCTGGTGCGGCTTTGGGGATCGGCCAAGGCGCCGGCCCCCCGACGTTCGGAGGACCCGCCCCGCGAGGACGTTGCCGATTGACCCTCACGGCGCCCGTTCGTTTGAAGGACCCAACCAACCCCGGAGTACCCCTGCCGCTGGCGATCCTCCGCCCGGTCCATCAACACCCAAACCATTTCGGTGAACCGGACGGACGCGGGTAAGTAGCCGATACTTGCCCACCCGCATCCCGCGCCAGCCTGCCTGTGAAGGAGAGGACTGTCATGGCCGAAGCCAAGAGCCGACGCGAACCCGCCGCCCGCATCCGCACGCGGGCCAAATCCGACCCGGCCGAAGACGGCGTGGGCGTCGAGGAGGACCGCGCCACGCTGCTGACGGAGGATCCGGAGACGGAACCGTCGGAGACCGACGCGCCGTCCGCCGAGGCCGACGGCGCCGCCCCGGCCGAGGCGCCGCGCGAAGCGGTCGCCCCGGCCCCCGTTCCACGCGCCAAAAACCCCGGCGACGACGGCTACGGCTTCGACGAGGAGATCAACAACCGCTACGAGGAGATCAAGCGCGGCAGCACGCACATCAGCGAGCTGCAGCAGATGACCATCCCGCAACTGTTGAAGGTGGCGCGCGAAGAGAAGCTGAGCGAGTACACAGGCCTGAAGAAGCAGGATCTGATATTCAAGATTCTCAAAGAGCGTGTCAAGCAGAACGGCCTGATGTTCGGCGACGGCACCCTGGAAGTGCTGCCCGACGGCTTCGGCTTCCTCCGCAGCCCCGACTACAACTATCTCCCCTGCCCAGACGACATTTACATTTCGCCGTCGCAGATCCGCCGCTTCGGCCTGCGCACCGGCGCCGTCGTGGCCGGCCAGATCCGGCCGCCCAAGGAGAACGAACGCTATTTCGCCCTGCTGCGCGTCGAGGCCATCAACTATCAGGACCCCGACATCCTGACGCAGAAAGTTGTCTTCGACGACCTGACGCCGCTGCACCCCAACAAGCGGCTGAACCTGGAAGTGGAGCCGTCCGAAATCAACATGCGCGTCGTGGACCTGGTATCGCCGATCGGCAAGGGCCAACGCGGCCTGATCGTGGCCCCGCCGCGCACCGGCAAGACGATCCTGCTCCAGAAGATCGCCAACAGCATCCTTAAAAACCACTCCGAATGCTACGTCATCGTCCTGCTGATCGACGAGCGGCCCGAGGAAGTGACGGAGATGGAGCGCAGCGTCAAGGGGACGTACTGCGAGGTGGTCAGTTCGACGTTCGACGAGCCGGCGTCGCGGCACGTCCAGGTCAGCGAGATGGTGATCGAGAAGGCCAAGCGGATGGTGGAGTACGGCACCGACGTGGTGATCCTGCTCGATTCGATCACGCGCCTGGCCCGCGCCTACAACACCGAAGTTCCGCATTCCGGCAAGATCCTGTCGGGCGGCGTGGACGCCAACGCCCTGCACAAGCCGAAGCGCTTCTTCGGCGCCGCCCGCAACATCGAGGAGGGCGGCTCGCTGACGATCCTGGCCACGGCCCTGATTGATACGGGATCGCGTATGGATGAAGTGATCTTCGAGGAGTTCAAGGGCACCGGCAACATGGAGCTGCACCTCGACCGGCGGCTGGTGGACAAGCGCGTCTGGCCGGCCATCGACGTGAACGGCTCCGGCACCCGCAAGGAAGACCTGCTCATGGACCCGGAGGAGCTACGGCGGATGTACATCCTCCGCAAAGTCCTCAGCGACATGAACCCGGTCGAGGCGATGGAGCTGCTCATCAACCGCATGGCGCGGACCAAGAGCAACGCCGAGTTCCTGATGTCCATGAACCTGGGTTAAGCGTCCGATGCCGACCTTCATCGAGGGAACGTTCGCGCCGCCGCCGGGCCGTTTCGCGCTGGTGGCGGCGCGATTCAATTCCGCGATCGTGGACCCGCTCGTCGCCGGCGCGCTCGACGCCCTGAAGCGGCACGGCGTCGAGGACGCCGCCGTGGACGTGGTGCGCGTACCGGGATCTTTCGAGATCCCGTTGGTCGCTCAACGGCTGGCCGCCAGCGACGCCTACGCGGCCGTGATCTGCCTGGGCGCGGTCATCCGCGGCGACACCGACCACTACGACCACGTCGCCGGCCAGGCGGCGGCCGGCGTGGCGCGGGCGTCCCTGGACACGGGCGTGCCGATCGTTTTCGGCGTGCTGACGTGCGACACGCTGGAACAGGCGCTGAATCGCGCCGGGGCGAAGGCCGGCAACAAGGGCTTCGAGGCGGCGCTGACGGCCATCGAGATGGTCAATTTGCTGCGGCAGTTGCCGGGAGAATGAAGGCTGAGGCCAGGACCGGCTTTGCCCGCCCAAGCATTCCGTCCTACCACGGGAGGTGAACTTCGCCCCCTCATTCCGCTCGACGTTCAACGCCTCGCCGAAGCCGGTGTCGGCGTCCGAGAGCAGCGGCGGCGCGGTCGCCAGGTCGATCGTCCGCGCCTGGTCCAGGAAGTCGTGCACGGTCAGCAGGCCGATGTCCGGGACGCCGGCCGCCGCCGACAGGGCGCCGGCGGGCAGCACGGCCCCGGGGACGACGGGGCGAGATCAGGACCGGCATTGTTTTCAATCCTGCCGATCGTTTGCCCTGGGCGCGGGGCCATGCCGGCGATACGGATTGCCGCGCGTTGACACCCCCGACCAACGACTCCATCCAAACGCTCGTCACCGGCAAGCCCAGACGCCGATAGCGCGCGTAGTGCTTGCGCGGCGCATGGTTCGTCCAATACGTCCAGGCTTCCCGCACCCACCGCCGCGGGTCGAGCGCCGCCGCTTGTGGCGGCGGGCGACACTTCGGCCGCGGCGGGTTCGGCCGGCGCGCCTCGCGCCGGGGGCGGCGACTGGGCCTTGATCTGCCGCACCCGCCGGGCCACGCGCGCGTGATCGCGGAACGCCGCCGGCGGCCCCGGTTGCGGATCCTGCGTGTGGGTGGCGGAGTGCATGCCGAGCGGGAAGGCGATCTTACTTTCCTTGTCCCGCCCATCTCTTTCTGTTGTCCCGGCGCCATTCCCGCGGTTGCCTTGACAGAGGCCTTCGGGGTTTCAGAAACCTTTGAAAACCCCCGCCCGGCGGTATAATGGTCGGGACGCCGCCCTCGGAAGGGCCGCAACGAGGACCGTCATGGATAAACCGATTCGCGTTGGCGCGGTACACTACCTCAACACCAAGCCGCTCATCTGCGACCTCGACCTCCTCGCCCCCGACGCCGAGCTGATCCTGGACACGCCCGCCCGCCTCGCCGACCTGCTGGCGGCCGTCGAGCTGGACGTGGCCCTCATCCCGGTCATCGAAACCTTCCGGGCCGGCGTCTATACCGTCGTCCCCGGCGTGGCCATCGCCTCGCGCGGCCCGGTGCTAAGCGTGACGCTCTTCAGCCGCAAGCCGTGGGCCGAGGTCCGCCGCGTCGCCCTCGACGCCGGCTCGCGCACCAGCGCCGTCCTCACGCAGGTTCTCCTCCGCAAGCGCTACGGCGTTCATCCTGAGGTCGTGCCGCTGCCGCTCGACCGCGGGGCCGAGGACGTGGACGCCGACGCGGCCCTGCTCATCGGCGACCGCGCCATGCGCGCCTGTCTGCCCGGCTTCGCCCACGCCTACGACCTCGGCCAGGAGTGGTACGACTGGACCGGCCTGCCGTTCGTCTACGCCGTTTGGGCCGTGCGGCCGGGCGTCGATCTTCGCGGAGTGGATAACGCGCTCATCGAGGCCAAGCGGCGCGGCCTGGCGCGGGCCGGCGAGATCGCCCACCGCGAGGCGCCGCGCCTGGGACTCGACGCCGGGTTCTGCCGCAGATACCTTGCCAACATCCTGCATTTTGACCTGGGGCCGCGCGAGCAGGCCGGACTTCGCCACTATTACGCCCTGGCCTGTGAGCTGGGATTGGCCCCGCGGGGAGTGAGCCTTGACGCCTACCATCCAGCGCATCTTGCGGAAAGCCGTTGACGGCGGCCGGCCGACGCCCGAAGAAGGCGTCGCCCTGTTCGACTGCCGCGACCTGCCGGCCCTCGGCCGCGCCGCCGACGCCGTATGCCGACGCCTCCACCCGGAGCCGTACCGCACCTACAACATCGACCGCAACATCAACTACACCAACATCTGCGCCGCCGTCTGCGATTTCTGTGCCTTTTACCGCAAGAGCAACGACGCCGACGCCTACGTGTTGCCGCGCGAAGTCATCTACCAGAAGATCGAGGAGACCATCGCCCTGGGCGGCGACCAGACGCTGATGCAAGGCGGGATGCACCCGAGCCTCAAGCTGGAGTGGTACGAAGACCTCTTACGCGATCTCAAGACGCGCTATCCGAACTTCAACCTTCACGCCTTCAGCCCGCCGGAGATCTGGCACTTCCACAAGATCAACAAGCTGCCGCTGCGCGAGGTGCTGCGCCGCCTCAAGGACGCCGGCCTCGGCAGCCTGCCCGGCGGCGGCGGCGAGATTCTCGTTGACCGCGTCCGCAAGGCCATGACTGTCAACAAATGTCTGACCGACGAATGGCTCGAAGTACATCGCGTCTGGCACGAGTTGGGCGGCCGTTCGACCTGCACCATGATGTTCGGCCACATCGAGACGTTGGCCGAGCGCATCGAGACGCTGGAGCGCTTGCGACAATTGCAGGACGAGACGGGCGGTTTCACGGCGTTCATCTGCTGGACGTTCCAGCCCGAGCACACGGCGATGGCCGACATACCGCCGGCCGGGGCGTTCGAGTATCTCAAGACGCAGGCGATTGCCCGGCTCTACCTGGACAACATTCCGAACATCCAATCGTCGTGGGTGACGCAGGGTCCGAAGATCGGCCAGATCGCGCTGTTCTTCGGCGCCAACGACATGGGCAGCCTGATGATCGAGGAAAACGTCGTCTCCTCGGCCGGCACGGTCTACCACCTGTCGCTGGAGCAAATCAGGAATGCGATCCGCGAAGCGGGGTATATTCCGCGGCAGCGCAATGTGTTTTACGAATACATCGACGCGGCGCCGGCCATCCCGGACGGGTTGGCGGTTTCCTGTTGAGAGGCCGCTTTCTCGATACACACGGCCCTGCGGACCAAAGCGGTCGGCGCGCTTGAGTGAGCCGAAGCGCTCCACCACGGCGGCCTGTGGGAATTCCTCCGGCGCGGCGACAGCGGCCAGGAGTGACTCAAGCCCCTCCTTGGCCCCCTCGAACTGCCGCGCGCTGGGGGCTGGCCCACAATGCTCCGCCACAAGACCACGATTCTCAATCGATGCGAAACCGACCTGTGCGGCCCCTCCGCGGCGCTGGCCGCATGAGGATTCGTCCATGCGCCTCATTCCGATTCAGGCGCGCCAGGTCATCGCTCCTTCAAGGGAAACGACAGAAGTTTTGGGCGGTAATTGGAAAGCCGGTCTGGCCATCCGCGCGGCACGCGGCCTCGAGCGCCGGGTGGTCGGGTGCGGCGGCGAACACCGCCCGTAGCAGTGGCTGCCAGGTCGTCGGCGTCTCGCGCGACACGGTTCGGCTGCTCAGGAACTCGCGCGCAGGCTGGGCGTGTTTGAAAACATTGCGCCCGGATCAGTGTGTTGACGCCGCACACCACCGGGCCGGAACCGCACGGCGCGCACGCCGACGGCTCATCGCGATCTGCCCTCGCGCGGCGGCCGCTTGTTTTTCAACGGCCCCAGGATTTGTCGCTTTTCCTACGGGCGAGAAGGCGGCGCCGACCGGCGCTCCCGTTCCGGGCACACCCTTTGCCATCTCCAGAGGCGCGAACGTCATCGCACCGGCCGTTCGCCCCGAGGTATGCATGATTCAAAGCACAAAAAATGAGGCGCCGGCTTCGAGTCGGATGCAGGCCGTCATCGCGGCCTTGGCAGTCGCGGCCGTCGGATGCCACCTCGTGATGCGCTACGCGGTGGGGATTACCGGCGCTAGCTTCGGAGTGGCGCTGTTCGACCTTCCGCTTGCCCTCGCTTTGGTCTTCGGCGGAGGGCCGCTTGTCCTGGGCCTCCTTGTCAAGCTCTCCCGGCGCGAGTTCGGCTCCGACTTGCTGGCCGGAATCTCGATCGTCACGTCCATCCTACTCGGCGAGTACCTGGCGGGCACGCTAGTGGTCCTCATGCTCTCCGGCGGCGAGGCGCTGGAGGCCTACGCCGTCCGCGGCGCCTCGTCCGTCCTGGCGGCGCTGGCCAAACGCATGCCCTCCGCCGCCCACCGCAGGCGGGACGGGCGAATCGCCGACGTGCCGCTCGACGAGGTCGAGGTTGGCGACGCCCTGGTGGTCTTCCCGCACGAGATCTGCCCGGTGGACGGCGCCGTGGTCGAGGGCCACGGCGTGATGGACGAGTCGTACCTCACGGGTGAGCCGTACCGCATGTCGAAGGCGCCGGGGTCGGCCGTGCTGTCCGGCGCCGTCAACGGCGAGACGGCCCTGACCATCCGCTGCGAGAAGCCGGCCGCCGACTCGCGCTACGCCAAGATCATGCAGGTGATGCGGGACTCGGAGCAGCACCGCCCGCGCCTGCGCCGGCTCGGCGACCAGCTGGGGGCGTGGTACACGCCGCTGGCCGTGGGGATCGCCCTCGCCGCCTGGGCCGGGAGCAGCGACCCGACGCGCTTCCTGGCGGTGGTGGTGGTCGCCACGCCCTGCCCGTTGCTGATCGCCATCCCGGTGGCGATCATCGGCTCGGTGTCGCTGTCGGCCCGCCGCGGCATCATCATCAAGGACCCGGCCGTGCTGGAGAAGGTCGCCGCCTGTCGCACCGCCGTCTTCGACAAGACCGGCACGCTCACTTACGGTCAACCCCACCTGACGGACCTGCTCCCGGCCGAGGGCTGGGAGGGGCGCGAGGTGCTGGCGCTGGTCGCCGGCCTGGAGCGCTACTCCAAGCATCCGCTGGCCGGCGCGGTCCTCGCCGCCGCCGAGAAACAGGGGGTGAAACTGCCGGAAGCCGCCGAGGTGAGCGAGCCGCCTGGACAGGGGTTGACCGGCTCCGTGGCCGGCCGATCCGTCCAGGTCACGAGCCGGAAGAAGTTCCTCGCGGCCCATCCCGACGAGGAAGGAAAACTGCCGGCCGCCGCCGAGGGGCTGGAGTGCGTCGCCCTCATCGACGGCCGCTACGCCGCCGACCTGCGATTCCGCGACCAGCCCCGATCCGACGGCGCCCCGTTCATCCGCCACCTCCGCCGCCGTCACGGGATCGACCGGGTGATCCTGGCGTCGGGCGACCGGGAATCGGAGGTCCGCTATCTCGCCGAAACGGTCGGCATTCGGGAGGTGCATGCCGGACAGACGCCCGAGCAGAAGCTGGAGCTGGTCCGCGCGGAGACGCGGCGGGCGAACACTGTCTACCTCGGGGACGGCGTCAACGACGCCCCGGCCCTGACCGCCGCGACGGTCGGCGTGGCCTTCGGCCGAAACAGCGACGTGACGGCGGAGGCGGCGGGGGCGGTGATCCTGGACGCCTCCTTGCGAAAGGTGGATGAGTTCCTGCACATCGGCCGCCGACTGCGAACGATCGCGCTACAGAGCGCCGTCGGCGGAATGGCGCTGAGCCTGATCGGAATGGCGGTCGCGTCGATGGGTCTGTTGCCGCCGGCGGCCGGGGCGGTCTTGCAGGAAGTCATCGACGTGGCGGCGGTACTCAACGCCCTGCGGGCGGCCCTGCCGCCGAGGTCGCTCACCGATTACTGAGCGGAGGGGTTAGCCTCGAAACCTTGTCGCCGCCGCGTCAAGCGATTATTTTCTCTGTGTGACCTCTCCGCGCGTCCACCGCGCCTCCGTGGTTCGTTGCTTGACGAACCCCTGACCTAAAACGCGCACCGCATGCGCGTCTCTCGAACCGAGGATTCCTGAAGCGCGCCAAGGTGATAACGACGGGAACGAATCCGAGAGCCCCTAGGAGCAGCCCTATGGATGAACCCCTTTCCCCGGACCTCCTGCGGCGGATGGACGCCTACTGGCGGGCCGCCAACTACCTGTCAGTCGGCCAGCTCTATCTCTACGACAATCCGCTGCTGAAGGAGCCGCTGAAGCTGTCGCACGTGAAGCCGCTGGTGGTCGGACACTGGGGCACGACGCCCGGCCAGAACTTCATCTACGTGCATCTGAACCGGGTCATCAAGAAGTACGACCTGGACATGATCTACATCGCCGGTCCCGGCCACGGCGGCCCGGCGCTCGTAGGCAACGTCTACCTCGAAGGAACCTGGAGTGAGATTTATCCGGACGTCAGCCAGGACGAAGCCGGGATGAAAAAGCTGTTCAAGCAGTTCTCGTTTCCCGGCGGGATTTCCAGCCACGTAGCGCCGACGACGCCGGGGTCGATTCACGAAGGGGGCGAACTGGGGTACTCGCTCAGCCATGCCTTTGGGGCCGCGTTCGACAATCCCCATCTGGTCGTCGCCTGCGTCGTCGGCGACGGCGAATCGGAAACAGGCCCCCTGGCGACTTCCTGGCAGTCCAACAAGTTGCTCAACCCGATCAGCGACGGGGCCGTGCTGCCGATCCTGCACCTCAACGGCTACAAGATCAGCAACCCGACCGTCCTGGCCCGCATCGAGCATGAGGAACTGGAGCAATTCCTCCGAGGCTGCGGCTGGACCCCCCACTTCGTGGAAGGCGATGAGCCGGCGAAGATGCATCAACTCATGGCCGCCGCCCTGGAAACGGCCATCGAAAACATCCGGCAAATCCAACAGAAAGCACGAAGCGCGAACGACGCCGCCCGGCCGCGCTGGCCCATGATCGTTCTGAGGTCGCCCAAGGGTTGGACGGGGCCGAAAGTCGTCGATGGGCTGCCAATAGAGGGCACCTTCCGGCGCACCAGGTGCCGCTGCTGGTGGACGCCGAGCATCCCGAGCATGTCAAGCAGCTTGAGAGTTGGATGAAGAGCTACAAGGCCGAGGAGCTGTTCGATGACAAGGGCCGACTCAGACCGGAACTGGCCGACCTGGCGCCGAAGGGCGACCGAAGGATGGGCGCCAATCCGCACGCCAACGGCGGCATCCTGCTGCGCGACCTGCGCATGCCGGACTTCCAGGTCCACGCGGTAAAAGTGCCTTCGCCCGGCGCCGTTGACGGCCAGGATACGCTCGTGCTGGGCAAGTTCCTGCGCGACGTGGCCAAGCTGAATCAGGAGCAGCGTAATTTCCGCATCTTCGGCCCCGACGAGACGCTCTCGAATCTCCTGGGCGCGGTTTTTGAGGTCACCAACCGACAGTGGGACGCCCGGGAAGAAAAGAATGACGAATTCCTCGCGCCCGCCGGCCGCGTGCTGGACTCGATGCTCAGCGAGCACCAGTGCCAGGGTTGGCTGGAAGGCTATCTGCTGACCGGGCGGCACGGGCTGTTCAACAGCTACGAGGCGTTCATCCGCATCGTCGATTCGATGTTCAGCCAGCACGCCAAGTGGCTGAAGGTGACGTTGGAACTGCCCTGGCGCCGAAAGATCGCCTCGCTGAACTATCTTCTCGCCTCCCACGTCTGGCAGCAGGATCACAACGGCTTCACGCACCAGGACCCCGGCTTCCTCGACCACGTCATCAACAAGAAGGCCGACATCGTGCGCGTGTATCTGCCGCCCGATGGGAACTGCCTGCTGTCGGTCTTCGATCACTGCCTGCGCAGCCGGCATTACGTCAACGTGGTGGTGGCCGGCAAACACCCTCTCCCGCAATGGCTGACCATGGACTCCGCCGTCGTCCATTGCACGGAAGGCATCGGCATCTGGCAGTGGGCCAGCAACGACCAGAACGCCGAGCCGGACGTGGTGATGGCCTGCTGCGGCGACACGCCCACGCTGGAGATCCTGGCCGCCGTTTCCATCCTTCGCAAGCATCTGCCCGTCCTGAAAATCCGGGTGGTCAACGTCGTCGATCTGATGAAGCTGCAGTCCGCGAGCGAGCACCCGCACGGACTGAGCGATACGGATTACGACTCGCTTTTCACCAAGGACAAGCACATCGTCTTTGGCTTCCACGGCTACCCCTGGCTGGTCCACCGCCTGACCTACCGCCGGACCAACCGCAACCTCCACGTCCGGGGCTACAAGGAAGAGGGCACCATCACGACGGCCTTCGACATGAGGGTGCAGAACGACCTGGACCGGTTTCATCTGGTGCAAGACGTGGTGGATCGCCTACCGCAGTTGGGCGCCGAGGGAGCCTACCTGAAGCAGATGATGCGGGACAAGCTCATCGAACACAAGCATTACATCGACGAGCACGGACAAGACATGCCGGAAATCCGCGACTGGAAGTGGGGTCCCGGTTAGGGAGGAAAGCGAGCTTGTTTGAAGGCGCTCATCACCCTCTGCTGTCGCGCCGCCGGTTTGCACGCCGCATGGCGGCTTTCGCGCTTTGGGCCGTCCTTGTGGACGGCCTGGCCCTGGCGGCGGGGGCGGTCGGCTACCATTTTTTGGAGGACCTGGATTGGTTGGACGCCGGCCTCAACGCCGCGCTGGTGATGACCGGAAACGGCCCGGTTCACCCGCCGCACACGGCCGGGGGCAAGCTGTTCACCATGCTGGATGCATTGTTTGGGGTCATCCTGTTCGCCGCCGTCATGGGGGCGCTGCTGGTCCCCGTGTTTCACCGGATGCTCCATACGTTTCACCGCCGAGGGGCTAGCGCTCACGAAAACAATGCGCAACAGCGCCTTGATGAATCAAATGCGTAGCTCGTTTTCCCTGGGGTCTTCCAACAAGGGAGGTTCGTAATGGTGGAACATTCTGTGGTCGTCGTCTACAAGACGCTGGGCGAGGCCGAGGCCGCAGTGCGGTCGCTTGGCGAAGGCGGCTTCCCCATCCAGAAGGTGTCGATCATCGCCCAGCACCTCACGGACGACCGGCGCGTCCACGGCTATGTGACGGCGTGCGACGTGGCCAAGTCGTCGGCGGTGACGGGGGCCTGGGTGGGCGGCATCTTCGGCCTGGTGGTCGGGGCCGCCTTCCTGTGGGTCCCCGGCGTCGGTCCGCTGGTCGTGGCCGGATCGCTCGCGTCGATGCTGCTGGGCGGGGTCGAGGGGGCCGTGGCCGGCGCCGCCGCGACCGGCGTTCTCGGATGGCTGATCGGCCTCGGCATTTCCAAGGAGAAGATCCTCAAGTACGAGGAGGCGATCAAGGGCGGCAAGTTTCTGGTCATCGCCCACGGCCCCGAGGATGCGGTCAAGAAGGCGCGCGAGATCCTGGGGGGTTCCAAGGCGGAGCAACTCGACCTGCACGCGCCGGCAACCGCCTGACGACCACGGTTCGCCCGCGGCCTGCGCAGAGCGAAGTTTGTTGATTTGCTCGGCAGGGAAGTATGGGCAGGCCGCGGCGACCCGGTTCACCCTCGGAGATCAGGAGATAAACTGTGTCAGTCGAGACTCGCAAAAATCCCTCGCCGGAGTTGCCTGGTCAGAGACCCCAGTTCAAGGTCGTCAGCCACTCCAACCTCTTCTACTGGTGGCCGGTCTGGGCCTTCGGATTCGTCATGGCGGCAATCTCCTACTCCGGCGGCAGCCGGTTGGCCATCGTCCCGGCGGGGAGCACGCTCAAGGCCGTGGCCGGCGATAAGGGACCGGAAACGTTTGAGCTGACGGCGCCTGGAAAGCCCACCGAATCCCTGACCCGCGCGGCCGCCGCTCCATCCGGCCACGAGGCCTTCCCTTACCACATTACACAGAACACCACGCTCCACCTCCTCTACGCCGTCGTGGTTCTCGTGGTCATCCTGGCGACCACGGTGACCCTGCGCGGCCTGTGGTCGGTATTCAACCTGCTGGCCATCCTGCTCCTGGTCCTTCTGTTCTTCCTTCTGGGTTGGTGGGGGGCGATCATCGAGGAACTGGGCCGACTCCACCTCTATGTCAGCGCGGCCGCATACTTTTTTACCTCGCTGGTTCTTTTCCTTTACTGGGTGGTGATCGTCTTTGTCTTCGACCAGCGGCGGTTCATTATCTTTTCTCCGGGGCAGATCATCGTACACCGGGAGGTCGGCGATCGGCAGGAGGTCTACGACACCAGCGGGGTGATGGTCGTGAAGCGCCTCAACGATTTCATCCGGCACCGCTTGCTGGGACTCGGGGCCGGAGACCTCATCGTCAGCACGGCCGACGGACGACACCAATTTGAGCTGCCCAATGTTCTCTTCGCCGACGGCAAGGTCCGAAAGATCGCCGAGGCCATGAAGACCCGCCCGATTATGGCCGATTAGCGGGGGGCGAAGGGGTGAGTCGTCAGGCGGCTGGAAGGACGGACGAGGTGATCTATCTGCAGCGGTTTCGAGTGCATCGCGGCGGCAGAATCAAGCTTATTACCCCGGCATGTAAGCTACGCACACATTTTGAGGGGACTGTACTTGTTTTGAGCCGTTTTTTGAGCGGCTTGAGTGCGTAGCTTACATGCCGGGGTAATAAATACAGCAACCCGGCATTCAAGGACCGCCACGAAAGACAGAAAGGGGACCCATCATGAAACCCAATACCGACCAGCCCAAATCCCCCGAATCGAAGCCGGGATCGACGCCCCATGCGAAGGACGATCTGAAATCCCTCCCCATGCCGGAACTGGAGAGAAAACTGGCGTCGTCGCCGGACGGCCTCAGTCAAGCCGAGGCCCAGAAACGGCTGACCATATATGGTCCTAACGAGATCGCAGAAAAGAAGACTAATCTGCTCCTGAAATTCCTGAGCTATTTTTGGGGCCCGATCCCGTGGATGATTGAAGCGGCCGTGATCCTTTCGGCGATAGTCGGACACTGGCTGGATTTTTTCGTCATCCTTCTTCTGCTTTTTTCCAACGCCGTGGTCGCATTCTGGGAAGAACGCCAGGCGGGGAACGCAATCGACGCCCTGAAGGCCAGGCTGGCGATTAATGCCAAGGTGAAACGTAGTGGGCAGTGGATCACTCTGGTGGCGCGTGAGTTGGTGCCGGGCGACGTCATCCGCGTGCGCCTGGGCGATATTGTGCCGGCGGATGCGCGCCTGTTGGCGGGCGACCCGGTGGAGGTGGATCAGTCCGCGCTGACGGGAGAGTCGTTGCCCGTCACGAGGAAACCTGGCGAGGCGGTGTTCTCGGGGTCGATCATCCGCCAAGGCGAAATCGACACGCTGGTGTACGCCACCGGTGCGAACACCTACTTTGGCAAGACGGCACAACTGGTGGAAGAGGCGCACACCGTCAGCCATTTCCAGCGTGCCGTGATGAAGATCGGCGATTACCTCATCTTCCTTGCGTTAGCTTTGGTGGCGGTGATTATTTTGGCCGGTCTCTTCCGGGGCGAACCGATGCTCTTCGCGACGCCCCCCCAGGAACCCGTCCTTTTATTCGCGCTCATCCTCACGGTCGCGGCCATCCCCGTGGCGATGCCGACGGTGCTGTCGGTGACCATGGCGGTCGGCGCGCGCCTGCTGGCGAAAAAAGAGGCGATTGTGACCCGGTTGGCGGCCATCGAGGAACTAGCCGGCGTGGACGTGCTGTGCTCGGACAAGACCGGCACCCTGACCCAGAACAAGTTGACGCTGGGCGATCCGTTCAGCGTCAACGGCATCCCTGCCGATCAAGTCATCCTCGACGCCGCCCTGGCGTCGCGTGCGGAAGACAAGGACACCATCGACCTGGCCGTGATCGGCGGCCTGAAGAACGATCAGGCCATGAAGGGCTATCAGGTGGTCCATTTCCTGCCGTTCGACCCGGTGCATAAGCGCACCGAGGCCACCGTCAAGACCGCGGACGGAAATCAGTTCAAGGTGACCAAGGGAGCGCCGCAGGTAATTCTGGCGATGTCGGCCAACCTGGCGGAGGTAAAGCCCGCCGTCGAGAAAGCCGTGAACGAATTTGCCGGACGCGGCTTCCGTTCCCTGGGCGTGGCCCGGGCGGATCAGGAAGGCAAGTGGATGTTTGTCGGCGTGCTGCCCTTGTTCGATCCGCCGCGCGAGCAGGCCAAAGCAACGATCGCGAACGCCCGGCAGATGGGCGTAAAGGTCAAGATGGTGACGGGCGATCAAGTGGCCATCGCCATAGAAACGTCCCGGCAACTGGGGTTGGGGACGAACATCCTGGATGCCAGCGGCCTGGGCGACACAAAGCATCACGAGACGGCGCAGGCGGCGGAGGCCATCGAAAAAGCCGACGGTTTCGCGCAGGTATTCCCCGCACACAAGTTCCACATTGTGGATGTCCTACAGCGGCGCGGCCACATCGTCGGTATGACCGGCGACGGGGTGAACGACGCCCCCGCGCTGAAGAAGGCCGACTGCGGCATCGCCGTGTCGGGCGCGACGGACGCGGCGCGTGCGGCGGCGTCCATCGTGCTGCTGGCGCCCGGCCTGTCGGTGATTATCGACGCGATCAAGGAGAGCCGGAAAATCTTCCAGCGGATGAACAGTTACGCGATCTATCGCATCGCCGAGACGCTGCGCGTCCTGTTCCTCATGACGCTCGCGATCCTGGTCTTCAAGTTTTATCCGGTGACCGCGGTGATGATCGTGATGATCGCGTTGCTCAACGACGGCGCCATCCTGTCCATCGCCTATGACAACGTGCATTACAAGAACAAGCCCGAGGCCTGGAACATGCGGCTGGTGCTGGGAATCTCCACGGTTCTCGGCGTCATCGGGGTCGTGGCCGCGTTCGGGCTGTTTTACCTGGCGGAAGAGGTCTTGCACCTGAGCGACGATCCCGTCCGGAAGCGCGCGATGATCCAGACCTTCATGTACCTGAAGCTGTCCGTGGCCGGACATCTGACGATTTTCCTGACGCGCATGCGCGGCCCGTTCTGGTCCATCCGGCCCGCGCGGATCCTATGGATCGCCGTGCTCGGCACACAAACCGTGGCGACGCTGATTGCGGTTTATGGGCTCGGGCTTATGGAACCCCTTGGATGGGGCTGGGCGCTGTTCGTTTGGGGCTACGCCCTGGCCTGGTTCCTCGTGAATGACCGAGTGAAACTGCTCGCCTATCGGATTCTTGACCCTACGAAATCCCCGCTGTTGGCCAAGTAGCCGGTCGATCTTACCCCGCAGTTCGCCACACGGGCCTAGAACTCTACCAGCAGCGAGTCCGGGGCGAAAGCCAGGCAGATCAAGATTGGCAGGAGGCGGAGCGAGATATTCGGAAAACAGAGTCCCCCAAAGGAGGATCAACGTGAAATATGTCAATCGGTTCCGAGTAGGGCACGGCAGCGACGTAAAGCTCAAGGACATCGATCCGGGGTTCAAGGATCACCACGAGAGCCACAAGGACGCGGCCGAGGAGATTGAGCGAGACCGGAAAAAGCTGTGCGAACTGCAAGAATTGCTCTACGCGGACGGACGGTGCTCCCTGCTGATCTGCCTGCAAGGGATGGACACGGGGGGCAAGGACGGCACGATCAACCACGTTCTGGGCGCCATGAATCCGCAGGGCTGTCGCGTGGCGGCGTTCAAGCAGCCTTCTGCCAAGGAATTGGCCCACGATTTCCTGTGGCGGGTTCACCAGCCTGCGCCTGCGAAAGGAGAAGTGGTCATCTTCAACCGCTCCCACTACGAGGATGTGCTGATCGTCCGCGTCCACAACTTGGTCCCGCAGGCGGACTGGTCCCTCCGATACGACCGGATTAACGCGTTCGAGAAGGGACTCGTCGAGGACAACACCCACATCCTGAAGTTCTACCTGCACATCTCCAAAAAAGAGCAACTGAGTCGCTTCAAGGAGCGGCTCGACGATCCGGCCAAGCAATGGAAGATTAGCGAGTCCGACTACAAGGAGCGAAAATTCTGGGACGACTACACGTCAGCCTACGAGGACGCCCTCTCCCGCTGCAGCACCGAACACGCGCCCTGGTTCGTCATCCCGGCCGACCACAAGTGGTTCCGCAACCTGGCGGTGGCGCGCATCGTCGTGGAACACCTGGAAGGGCTGAACATGAAGTATCCCCGCCCCACGGTGGATTTGGAACACATACGCCGGGAGTATCACGCGGCGAAGGAGGCATGAGCGTTGAAGAGGATCGCAAAAAGGATGAAGGATGAAGGATGAATAGAAAAGGAGAAGTCTTTACTTCATCCTTCATCCTTCATCCTTCCGCCTCGATGAAAACCCCGGTTTATCCCGTATCGGAACCACTGAACCGTAACGAAAATGCGGCTTGAGGCGCCAGAGGCTCTCTTCATGACCCGGAGGTACGCATGGCATCAACCGGCGAGAACAAGCCGTCAGACGCATGGCAACGGATGGTCCAACGGCGGACGGCGCCGAACTTCCTCGACCCCAAACTGGAGTGGCGGCGCATCTTCGCGGAAACCTGGGGCACGTTTCTCCTGGTCGTGGTCGCGGCGGGGGGCGGAGTCGTGGCCGCCCAGACCGGTGGGGCGGTTACTCCGGCCATGGCGGCGGTCGCCCCTGGCGTTCTGGTCATGACCATCATCTACTTCATGGGCGCCGTCAGCGGGGCCCATTTGAACCCGGCCGTCACCCTGGCATTCGCGGTGCGGCGTAACTTCCCCTGGCGTCGAGTGCCGGGATACCTGCTGGCCCAGTTGGGGGGCGGCGTCTTGGCGGCGCTCTTCCTCCGCGCCCTGTTCGGCACGGTCGGCGCGCTTGGGGCAACGGCGCCGGGGCGCGATATCGGAAGCGGAAAGGCCCTCGCGATGGAAATCCTGCTGACAACCGGGTTGGTCAACACCATTCTGGGCACGGCGTCGGGGGCTCGCAACATCGGCAACAACGGCGCCATCGCCGTGGGAGGGTACATCGCGCTTTCGGGGCTTTGGGCCGCCCCTATCAGCGGCGCCTCGATGAACCCCGCGCGATCGTTGGGGCCGGACCTGGTGCGCGGCGATTTCAGCACGACCTGGATCTATGTCCTTGGGCCGTTGGCCGGCGCCCTCATCGGGGTCGCCTTTGAATGGATTCTCAAGGGCGGTCCCACCACCGCCGGGGCCGTCGCCGCCCAAGGCGAACTCGATGAGGGCCGTCCGAGGTGAACGTACAAGGGCAGGTCAGCATATGCTGCCTGCGGCGGTCCCGAGAGTTGCCGGCGACCGAAGGAAAAGCAGCGGACCCGCCGTAGCCGCGTTCGCCAGAACGCGGGTCGGAGTTCACCCGCGTTCGCCAGAACGCGGGTCGGAGTTCACCCGCGTTCTGGCGAACGCGGCTACCGAACTTGGATAAGAGCGGCGGCAGGGTCGGTTTCCAGGCGTGAGAGGTCCCGGGGAGAACGCCATGAGCCAGACGAATCCACCCGTGGCGCTTCCTGGGCGTGCTGCCGCTGTACGACCCGCCGCGTCCGGACTCCAAACCGACCATCGCCACGGCGCAGGAAATGGGCGTCAAGGTGAAGATGGTCACCGGCGATCAGGTCGCGATCGCCAGGGAAATCGCCCGCCAGGTCGGCCAGGGACCCAACCAACCCCGACGCCAGCCAGTTCGACAAGACGAAGCCGCTCGAGACCGGACGTCTGGCGGACGTGATCGAGCAGGCGGACGGCTTCGCCCAGGTGTTTCCGGAACACAAGTTCCACATTGTGGAAGTGCTCCAGGGGCGCGACCACATCGTCGGCATGACGGGCGACGGCGTCAACGACGCCCCGGCGCTGAAGAAGGCCGACGCCGGCATCGCCGTTTCCGGCGCGACCGACGCGGCCCAGGCGGCGGCGGACATCGTGCTTTTGGCCCCTGGATTGTCGGTCATCATCGCCGCCATCAAGGAGAGCCGCAAGATCTTCCAGCGGATGTACAGTTATGCGACCTACCGCATCGCCGAAACGATCCGTGTGCCGCTGCTCATGACGCTGTCGATCCTGGTGTTCAACTTCTACCCGGTGACGGCGGTGATGATCGTCCTTTTGGCGCCGCTCAACGACGGCGCCATCCTGTCGATCTCCTCCGACCGCGTCCACTACTCCGACAAGCCCGAGGCGTGGAACATGCGCGTGGTCCTCGGGCTGGCGACCGTATTGGGCGTGGCGGGGGTGTTCGCGTCCTTCGGCCTGTTCTACCTGGCCCAAAGGGTCTTCCGATTAAGCGACGCTCCCGAGCAACAGCGCCAGATGATCCAGACGTTCATGTACCTGAAGCTGTCCGTGGCGGGGCGCCTGACAATCTTCGTCACGCGGACGCGCGGCCCGTTCTGGTCGGTGCGACCGGCGCCAATCCTCCTCGTCGCCGTGTTCGGCACGCAGGTCATCGCCACGCTGATCGCCGTGTACGGGCCGCTCGGCCTCATGACGCCGATCGGTTGGCCGTGGGCGCTGCTGGTCTGGGGCTACGCCCTGGCCTGGTTCCTGTTTAACGACGGCGTGAAACTGCTGGCGTACCGCGTCTTCGACCCGGAGCAGCCCGCACTGCTGGCGACCGTCCGAGGCGGGAAGCGGTAGCGCGGTTCCGGCGATTCTCGCCTGACGTACTCGCATCCGTTGCCGTCCGAGGAACGAGCCGCGTGCGGTTCGCGTCCGGCGTGTGCGGAATCGCCCGCTTCCACCCTGACCGCGAGCAGCGCCGGGCCGGCTCGGTTCTGTCGGCGTTTTTCGCAAAGAACTGGAGAAAAACAAGTTGCGTCCCACATCTCCCGAAGCCAGGGTCTTGGGCACGGCCCTTGCTAAAGGGGGGCATGGGAACGACGCCGAAGGGCATGGATGCGACTCTCCCTTAGAGGCAATCATGACAACGATGGAAACGCCCCTGTTGCAACTGAACGCGGAAGACCTTATGAGCCGGGACGTATTGGTCATCCCCCAACACATGTCGCTGAAAGCGGCGGCGCACTTGCTGGCACGGGCCAATGTGAGCGGCGCCCCCGTGGTCGATGAGGAAGGCCGCTGCGTCGGCGTCCTGTCGGCCGCCGACCTGGTTCACTGGGTGGACCGCGACAAACAGGCGGCCCGGCCGCGGGGCGCGTCCTGCGTCTGCTGCGACTGGCAGCTGGACGGCCTGGACGACGTGCCCGAGGACGACGTGTCGCGCTACATGACCACCAACGTGGTCGCCACGGGGCCGGAAACCCGCTTGGCTGAACTGGCCCGCTGGATGCGCGACGCGCACATCCACCGGATCGTTATTGTCGATGAACGGCGGCGGCCGGTCGGCGTCGTGTCCAGCATGGACGTGTTGGCGGCGGTCGCCCGCTTGGATCGCCTCCAAGAAGTCGATGGCCTGTGAACCAGGAAAGGGGGTGGGCCATGAACCTGAGCCAAGTTTGCACGCTGGAGCGTCCGCCCTTGCTGCTCAAGGCGGGGACGGCGGCCGATCTGATGACGCCCGACCCCGTGTCGCTGCGGGAGACCGCCACGATCGGCGAGGCGGCCCGTTTCTTGACCGAGCGCGGCATCAGCGCCGCCCCCGTCATCAACGTGGCCGGGGCGCCCGTCGGCGTCCTGAGCCAGACCGACCTGGTCGTCCACGCCCGAGAAAAGATCGACTCCTTGTTGAACAGCAAGGAATACGTGGAGGACTTCTCGGAATTCGCGGAAGTCCCCGGCGAGCCGCGAGGCGTCTGGAGCGAGCGGAGGGTGGAACGGGTGGACGACAAGGCCCGCGTGCGCGACCTGATGACCCCAACCGTCTTCACGGTGCGCCTCGACGCCCCGGCGGCCCAGGTCGTTGAGGACATGCTGGCGCTTCGAGTCCACCGCCTGTTCGTCGTGGACGGCGGCGTGCTGGTCGGCGTCGTCACGGCCACCGACGTGTTGCGCCACCTGGAAGCCCTGTCGGATGACGACTGATCGCCGCCGTAGGGGCGAGGTTGCCTCGCCCTTACCCCGCACTCCTTTTTCGGAGATGGTATGACGAAGACAATTTGCCGCGCCTTGGCGGTCCTTCTCCTGCTGGCCGGCGCCTGCGTCCCGGCCGGCCGCGGCGGCGACCCGCTCAAGCCGAGCAAGACCGCCGAGTTGATGAAGAAGAAGCTGAAATGCTCGCAGGGAGTCCTCGAAGGCATCGCCCTGAACGACTTCGGCAAGATCGCCGACAACGCCGACGAGTTGATCACCATCAGCCAACAGGCCGAGTGGGTGGTCGTCAAGACGCCGCAGTACGAGGTGTTCAGCAACCGGTTCCGCAGGAACGCCGAAAGCCTCGTCAAGGACGCCAAAGCCAAGAACCTCGACGGCGCCGCATTGGATTACGTCGATCTGACGATGACGTGCGTGAAGTGTCACAAGTACGTCCGGGAGACGCGCAGAGTGCGGCGGGACGGCGGCCGCGGCGTGGACCTGGCGGATTTCCGTCCGAACCGGGACTGAACAAGGATAAGAACATGACCACGCGACCCGATCGGGCGGCCTGGTTCGGGGGCGGGGACGTCCAATGTGGCATGTCCCCGCACCAGGGCCGCCCTTACCGACTCGTCCTCCTGGGCCCCCCCGGCGTTGGCAAGGGGACGCAGGCCGAACTCCTCGGAAACGCTCTCGGCGCGTGCCACCTTTCCACGGGCGACGTCTTCCGGGCCGCCTCGTGCGAGGCAGAGCCGAGCTTGGCCCTCCAGGCCGCCCTGGGGTCCATGCGACGGGGCGAGCTGGTCGCCGACGGCGTCGTCGTGTTGATGGTGCGGGAGCGGGCCGGGTGTCTCCGCTGCCGGGGCGGGTTCTTGCTCGACGGCTTCCCGCGTTCCCAGGCGCAGGCCGCGGCCCTGGACGCCCTGCTGAAGGAGCAAGGCGTGGCGCTGGACGCGGTGTTGAGTTACGACATGCCGTTGGAGGAGATTGTGGCCCGGCTGTGCGGCCGGCGCACCTGTTCGGCCTGCAAGGCGGTCTATCATCTCATCACCCGCCCGCCCCGCGCCGAAGGCGTTTGCGACCAATGCGGGGGCCGCGTGGTCCAGCGGGAGGACGACCGGCCCGAGTCGATCCGGGTGCGAATGCGAGCTTACGAGGAAGTCACCCGGCCGCTGACGGATTACTACGGCCAGAGCGGGAGGCTCGTACCGGTTCGTGCGTCGGGCGCGCCGGAGGAGATCTTGGGGCGTTCGCTCCAGGCCTTGAACGAACACCTTGCACGACGCGGCGACTGCTAGGTTGGCGCCGGCCCCGCCAAATCCAGACTCATGCGCACCACGCCGTCCTCGACCGTCTCTGCCGGGCGGAAGCCCAGCGAACTCGTCAGCGCCAGCATCGGCCCGTTCTCGCGCAACACCAGGCCGGTCAACCGCCGGACGCCACGCTCCCTGGCGATCTCGATCAGCCGTTGCATCAAATGCCTTCCTAGCCCCTGCCGCTGGTAGGCGTCGCCGACGACGAGCGCGAACTCCGCCTCGCCCGTTTCCGGGTCCAGGTAGTAGCGCGACACGCCCAGCATGTGCGAACCGCCGTCGTCGTCACGGCGGACGGCGGCCAGCGCCATTTCCCGGTCGTAATCGAGGTGGCAGAGCCGGATCAGGCTGTCGCGCGATGTGCGTCTTGACCATGCTGAAGAAACGCATGCGGATGGTGTGTTCCGAATGGCTGGCGTGCAGGGCGACGATGAGCGGTTCGTCCTCGGGGCCGATGGCGCGCACCGTGACCTCCTTACCGTCGCGCAGCCGGAACGGGGCCGTGTACTGGTTCGGATACGGGCGGATCGCCAGGCGCGGCCGTCCCCCACCCTGCCCTCCCCCCGCGTCGGGAGAGGGTTGGGAAGGGGCGGCCGCCGTCAGCAGCACGCGGGCGTCCAGCGCCACGACTCGGCCCGGCGCGGCCAGCACCGGGTTCATATCGACCTCTTGAATATCCTCGACAAAATCCGTCAGCAATAGGCTGAAACGCGCCAGCATCGTCTCCAGCGCCTCCAGGTCCACCGGCTTCTGGCCGCGCACGCCCTGGAGGGCCGGGTAGATGCGTGTGCGCTCCATGAGGCGGCGCGCCAGCGTGCGGTTCAGCGGAGGCAGGCCGAGCGCCCGGTCTTGCAGCACCTCCACCAGTACGCCGCCGGCCCCGAACAGCACCACCGGCCCGAACTGCCGATCCGTCGAGCTGCCGATGATGAGTTCGATCCCCTTCTCCGCGACCATCGGCTGTACCGTCGCGCCCTCAAAGGCGTCGGCCTCGGCGACCTTGGCCACGTTGCCGCGGATGCGCTCGAAGGCGTCGCGCACCGCCTTCTCGTCGGCAAGGTTGAGCTGCACCCCTCCGACATCGCTTTTGTGCGTGAGGCGCGTCGAGAGCAGCTTGAGCACCACGGGGAAGCCGATGCGGCGGGCGGCGGTCGCGGCCTCGTCGGCGGTGCGGCAGGCGACGGCCGGCGTTACCGGCAGTCCGTAGGCGGCCAGCAGGTCCTTGGCCTCCGCTTCCGTCAGCAGGGTGCGGCCGGCGGCGCGGGCGTCGGCGATGATTCGCCGCACGCGCCCGGCGTCGGGCCGCGCAGTCCTCCGGCAGCGCCTGTGGGGTTTCGTAGAGCAACTCCTGATTCCGGCGGTATTGCACCATGTGCAGAAAGGCGCGGATAGCCTCCTCCGGCGCGTCGAAAGTCGGGATGCCGGCCGTGTTGAGGATTTCGCGTCCCGGTCGGACGGCGGCGCCGCCCATCCAGCATGCCAGGACGGGCTTGTCCGATTTGACGCCGACCGCCGCGACCCGTCGGGCCGTTTCCGTCGGGTCGGTCATGGCCTGCGGCGTCAGCAGGATCAGCACGCCCTGGGCCGTCGCGTCCTTCACGCACAATTCGACGGCCAGGCGGTAGCGTTCGGCCGCGGCGTCGCCGAGCAGGTCGATGGGGTTGGAATGGCTCCAGAACGGCGGCAGGGCGGAGTTCAGCGCGGCCAGCGTCTCCGGCGCGAGCGGCGCCAGCTGGCCGCCGTGGGTCATCAGGTCGTCCACCGCCATGACGCCGGGGCCGCCCGCGTTGGTGATGATCGCCAGCGCCGGGCCGCGCGGCGGCGGCTGCATCGACAGGATCTCCGACATATTAAAGAGATCCGGTATGGTCGTGACGCGGAGGACGCCGGCCCGGCGGAAGGCGGCGTCGAAGACGGCGTCGGCCCCGGCCAGCGCCCCGGTGTGCGACGCGGCGGCGCGGGCGCCGGCCTCGTGGCGGCCCGACTTCACGACGATGACGTGTTTGGTGCGGCTGACGCTGCGGGCGGCGCTGAGGAACTTGCGCACGTCGCCGATCGACTCCATGTAGAGGACGACCGCCTTGGTGGCCGGGTCGTCGCCAAAGTAGTCGAGGAGGTCGGCGAAGTCCACGTCGAGCATGGCGCCGACGCTGACGAAGCTGCTGAAGCCGATGTGCCGTTCCAGCGCCCAGTCGAGGATCGACGTGCAGATGGCGCCGCTCTGGCTGAGCAGGGCGACGCGGCCGGCCGGGGCCATCGCGGCGGCGAAGCTGGCGTTGAGGTTGCTCGGCGGATGGATGACGCCGAGGCAGTTGGGGCCGATGAGACGCATCGTGCCTCGGGCGGCGCGGATCCGGTCTTCGAGGGCGCGGCCCTCGGCGCCCAGTTCGGAGAAGCCGGCCGAGATGACGATGGCGGCCGGCGCGCCGCGGGCGGCGCAGTCGGCGACCAGGGCGGGCACGGTCGCCGCCGGCGTGGCGATCACGGCCAGGTCCACGGCCTCCGGGACGGACGCCAGGTCGGGGTAGCAGTGGACGCCGAGGACGGTGCGCCGCTTGGGGTTGACCGGGTAGACGGCGCCGCCGAAGGGGTTGGCGAGCAGGTTGCGCATCAGGATGGCGCCGACGCTGCCGGGCGTGGCGCTGGCCCCGAAGACGGCAACGGATCGCGGCCGGAAGATCGGGTCGAGGGAATGACGAACGGTCGGCATGGCGCCTCCAGGGGCGAACTTGTTGTATCGTTCTCCACCGTTCGGCCCCGTCGTTGCGCCAAGGCGCCAAGGGGACTGATGCGCCCGGCAATGGGGGCATTTGGACGGAAGATTCGCTACTTGTACTTCGCGGCTCAAGAGTCGCCGAGATATGCTGAGTGTACCATCCGATGGGGCGTCTGGGCAGGCGGGGCCGAGAAGAAAACCCCACTCGACGAGCGCCGATGGGTGCAATCAAGCGGTCGTCGCGCCCTTCGGGAGCGCGGTTCGGCAACGATCCGGAGACGCAAAGGAACCCGCGATTCCGTCGCGGCGGCAGCGGCCGGATGGTGATGGCGGAGAGCGCCCTGTGGGTGCGATAGTCGCGGCGGAGCATGGGCGTGAAATACGGCGCGGCGTCGATCGACGAAGCGCGAAGTGAACGCGGCCGGCCGGCCGTGGGGCAACGCGCCGTGGCTTCCCACCCGCTGGACGCTCACGGACGTCCCACGCACCCCCGACGCCGCCAGCGAAGTCCAGGGACAAACCTCCTGACCACGGAAGATGAAACCCTCCCCTGGAGTAGCGCTTCCTGCATTACTTGTGCGAGACGGCCGCCGGGTTCAGCTGCAGGCCGGGCAGCGCCACCGGCGCCTCCGTCTTGCGATAGCCCAGCGCGAACAGCACTTCCAGCACTTCGCTCCAGGTAGGGAACGGTCGGCGGTTGGCCCGCTTGTACTGGTCCATCGCCTTCATGAAGATGATTTCGTCGTCGCTGTATTCCTTCTCGCAGGTGGTCGGGTCCACCTGGCGACGGCGTTCCTGCCGTCGATCCGCGCCGCCGCGGCGCTCCACGGCCACCGGGATGTCGCGCTTGCGGCGATCCGGGCGGCCGCGGCGGTCTTGAGCGCGGCGTTCCGTGACGACAAATTCCGACGTCGGCGTTGGTTCGGTGCTCATGGCGGCGTCGCCTCGCGGCCGTGGTAGATGGGGGAAGGTACGACAACCTTTTGGAGTATAGCTCATGTATCAACGATGACAAATGCTCCCAAGAAAAACGCCGTCGTTGCCCGTCGCCTCAGGTGCGACTTTTCCGGTTGCGCTCGTCGAGGTAAGCCGCGACCGCCTCCGGCCACGGCCGCATCGGCGGTAGACTCAAGTTTTCGTAAGCCGCGGACGACAGCACGCTGTACGCAGGCCGCCGCGCGGCCGCCCCGAACTCACGGCTCGTGATCGGCGTCAGGTCCGCTGTTATCCCCGCCAACTCAAAAATCGTCCGCGCGAACTCGAACCAGGAACAGGCGCCGGCGCTGGTCAGGTGATACAGCCCATAGCGGTCGGTGGCGGTCAGGGCGGCGGCCGCGACGGCGAGATCGACGGTGTACGTCGGCGTACAGGTCTGATCGGCGACGACGCGCAGCGGCTTGCCCTGCCCGGCGACGCGCAACATCGTCTCCACGAAATTGCCCCCCTTGCCGCCGCTGCCCCAAACGCCATACAGGCCGCAGGTGCGGACGACGAAATGTTTGGGGCAGAGCGAGCGGACGAGGTATTCGCCGGCCAGCTTGCTCAGCCCGTAGACGCTGACCGGGCCGGGGGCGTCGGTTTCGGCCAGAGGCGTCCGCCTGACTTCGTCCAAACCGAAGACGTAATCGGTGC
The DNA here is from genome assembly GCA_963813925.1 of uncultured Planctomycetaceae bacterium. Taxonomy (GTDB): domain Bacteria; phylum Planctomycetota; class Planctomycetia; order Gemmatales; family Gemmataceae; genus UBA4732. The sequence continues at coordinate 80,541 of CAWFBG010000009.1, read as the reverse complement.
TGAAGTGGACGAGTACGCAGCCGAAGTCGCGGCAAGCCAGGGCGATATCGCGGACTCCCCAGGCGTTGACCGCGAAGGCGCCGTTGAGGTCGGACTCCGCCCTGTCCACGAAGTTGTAGGCGGCGCAGTTGACCACCCCATCGGGCCGAAGCGACTCCAGCGCCGCGCGAAGTTCCGCTGGACGGGTCAGGTCGGCCTGCTCGCGCGTCCAGGGGACGACATCGCCTTGCAACCGCGATTGCAGATCGCGTCCGAGTTGGCCGTTGGCGCCGATCAGTGCGTACTTCATGGGGACTCCTTCCGGTAGAGACACGAACCAAGCCGTCCGTGTAAAATACGTTGTCGCTTTACCGGCCCACCGTCGTCCGGGGAATGATTTAACCATGATACGTTACCGGACCCTCGCCGTCGTCCTTCTTCTGACCGCCGCGACCCTCGTCCGCGCCGGCGAGCCGTACCACTACCCGACCTGCCGCCTCGGTTCCACCGCCGAGATGCGCTACATCAACGGGCTGCCCGTGCTGACGGTCGCCGGCTCCCCCGACGAGATCGGCGCCGGCGTCGGGACGCTGGCCCTCAAGCCGGCCCCCCGCGTCCTCGGCTTCACGCGCGACCTGCTCAAGGCCAACGACGCCGAGGCGTCCTGGCCGCTGTTCGTCCGCAGCGGCGAGGGGATGGTCCGCCACTTCCCGGCCGACTACCGCACGGAAATGAACGCCATCGCCAAGGCGTCCGGCGCCGGCGCCGACGCGCTGACCATTTCAAACACATTTTTCGACCTGAAAAGTACGTTTCTTTGCTCGGCCCTGATGGCGGAGCCGCCGCGCAGCGCCACCGGCGGCGTCCTCTTCGGCCGCAACCTCGATTACCCGTCGATGGGCTACATCCACGAATACACGCTGGTGACGGTCTATCGGCCGACGGGCAAGCACGCCTTCGCGTCCGTCGGCTTCCCCGGCCTAGTCGGCGTGCTGTCCGGCATGAACGACTCCGGGCTGTCCGTGGCGGTCCTGGAGGTGTACGACGCCAAGAAGGGCGAACCGCACTTCGACCCGAAAGGGGTGCCCTACGCCCTCTGCAACCGCCGGCTGCTGGAGGAATGTACGACCATCGCGGAGGCGAAAAAGCTGCTGGAATCCATGCCGCGCACCTCGCTCCTCAACCTGGCCGTGGCGGATCGCAGCGGCGCGGCCGTCTTCGAGGTGACGCCGCGCCACGTCGCCATGCGGTCAGCGGTGAACGGCGTCTGCACCTGCACGAACCACTTTTGCACCGAAGCGGTGCGGCCGACGGAGCCGATCGACCTGTTCAACTCGGGCACGCGTCTGGAGTCGCTGGACAGGGTGCGGGCCGGCCACGCCAGGCTCGGCGTCGAGGACCTGCACAAGCAGTTGCACGCCGTCAACCAGGGCGAGGAAACGCTGCAAACGATGGTGTTCGATACGAAGAACTTGCGGCTATACCTGGCGTTCGGCAAACGGCCGTCGTCGGCCGGCGAGCTGCGCGAACTCGATCTGGCGCCGCTGTTCAAGGGGGAGACGAAGAAGGGCGAATGACCGATGGGGCCGCCGGCAGGTGGATGGTGAACTTGCTGCCGCGGCCGACTTCGCTCTGCACATCGATGGTCCCGTCGTGGGCGGCGATGATTTTGCGCGTCGTCGCCAGGCCCAGGCCGGTCCCTCCCGGCCGCGTTGAGAAGAAGGGCCGAAACACCTTTTCCGCCACCTCGGGCGCCATTCCCTTCCCGGTGTCGATCACGCTTAGGACGACTCCGTTGTCCTCGCGGCCGGCCTGCAAGGTGATCTCGCCGCCTTCCGGCATGGCCTGCTGGGCGTTGAGCAGCAGGTTCAAAAGCGCCTGTTTGAAAAGATCGGCGTCCAGCGCCACCGGCGGCAGGTCGCCGGGGAGGTAGCTCTTGATGTCGATGTTCGCCGCCCGAGCGGTCGGGTTGAAGAAATCGACCACTTCTTCGATCACTTCGCCGAGGTCGGCCGGCGCCCGCTCGACTTCCTGGACGCGCGCGAAGCGGAGGAAGTCGTTGGACACGTCCACCAGCCGGTTGCATTCCCCTTGCAGACGTTTGACGCGTTCCAGGGCGCGGCGTTCTCGATGCGATTGCGGATCTTCAAAATCTTCGGAAAGGAGTTGCAGGTTCAGACCGAGGGTGCTCAGGTGGTTCTTGATTTCGTGGATGAAGCCGCCGGCCAACTCGGCCAACTCGGCGTACTGGGTGTCGAGCACGGCAGCGCTCCGCGGACCATGCGGGGACCGGTTAGCCGCGACGCGGAGCGGAGCGCGTTGGGACGATGCGCTCCGCTCCGCGTCGCGGCTAACCGATACGTTTATGCGTCACTCGGCCGCTCCTCGCGTCGTTCCCGCCGCTCGCGCGGGGGACCGTCGCCGCGGGGCGGTCTGCCGCCTTCCCGCCCGCCCTCGCGTCGCGGCGGCGGCCCGCCTTGCGGTGGGCCGCCGGCCGGCCCGCCCTCCGCCCCCTGGTTCTGCTCGCGCAGCAGCACCTTCCGCGACAGTTTCACGCGGTCGTGCTCGTCGATGGCGATCACCTTTACCTGGATCGGGTCGCCGACCTTCACCACGTCCTCGACCTTGCCGACGTACTTGTCGTCCAGTTCGCTGATGTGGCAGAGGCCGTCGCGGCCGGGCAGGATCTCGATGAAGGCGCCAAAGTCCTTGATCGACGTCACCTTGCCGTCGTAGACCTTGCCGACGCGCACCTCCTCCGTCAGCGCCTCCACCTTGCGCTTGGCGGCCTCGGCGCCGGCGGCGTCCGAATGAGAGATATAGACCGTGCCGTCCTCCTCAATGTCGAGTTTGGCGCCGGTCGCCTCCTGGATGCCCTTGATGGTCTTGCCGCCCGGCCCGATCAGCAGGCCGATTTTTTCCGGGTTGATCTTCACCGTCAGCAGCCGCGGGGCGTACTGGCTGATGCTCGGCCGCGGCGCCCGCAGGGCCGTCGTCAGCATGGTCTTGAGGATTTCTCGGCGGGCGTCGCGGGCCTGTTCCAGTGTCGCCCGGATGATCTCCTCGTCGATGCCGTCGATCTTCAGATCGAGCTGGATGCCGGTGATGCCGCGGCCGGTGCCGGCCACCTTGAAGTCCATGTCGCCGTAATGGTCCTCGTCGCCCATGATGTCGGTCAGCAGCGTGAACTTCTTGGCTTCCTTGACCAGGCCGATGGAGATGCCGGCCACCGGGGCGGTCAGCGGCACGCCGGCGTCCATCAGCGACAGCGTGCCGCCGCAGACGGAGGCCATGCTCGACGACCCATTCGACTCCAAAATGTCGGAGACGATGCGGATCGTGTAGGGGAATTGCTCCACGCCGGGGATGACGGCCTTGAGGCTGCGCTCGGCCAGGGCGCCGTGGCCGATTTCGCGGCGGCCGGGGCCGCGGATGGGCCGGCACTCGCCGACGCTGAACGGCGGGAAGTTGTAGTCCAGCATGAACTTCTTGCTGTACTCGTCCATCAGGCCGTCCACGCGCTGCTCGTCGCTGGAGGTGCCGAGAACGGTCGTGACCAGCGCCTGCGTCTCGCCGCGCTGGAAGAGGGCCGAGCCGTGCGTCCGCGGCAGCAGGCCGACCTCGCAATAGATCGGCCGGATCTGCTTGGTGTCGCGGCCGTCGATCCGCTTGCCTTCCAGGATCAGGCCGCGGACGACGTGCTCCTCCAGGCTCTCCAGGGCGGCGGCCACCTGCTGCGGCGTGTGTTCCGTTTCCTTGTCTTCCGGCAGGTATTCCGCCTTAATCCGGTCCTTCAACTCGGAAATGGCGGCGGCGCGTTCCGCCTTGCCGGCCGTCTGCTTGCGCTCGCGGAACTCGGCGCCGAACTTCCTCTGGAACTCCTCGATGAGCGGGTTGACCGCGGCCGGGGTGTGGGCCGGCTTGGCTCCCAGACCCGCTTTCTGCCGCAGCTCTTCGATCAGCTCCACGATCTCGGCGACGTGCTTGTGGGCGAAGAGGACGGCGTCGAGCATCTGGTCTTCGGGCATCTCGCGCGCGAAGCCTTCGATCATGGTGATGGCTTCGCGGGTGCCGGCCACGACAAGATCGAGGTCGCTCTGTTCCAGCTGCGAGTGCGTCGGCATCAGCACCAGTTCGCCGGCGACGCGGCCGACGCGGACGGTGCCGGTCGGATGAAGGAACGGGATCTGCGACAGGTGCAGCGCGGCGCTGGCCCCGATCATGCAGAGCACGTCGGGGTCGTTCTCCCGGTCGGCCGAGAGGGCGCTGGTCATGATCTGGACTTCGTTGATGTAGCCGACGGGGAAGAGCGGGCGAATGGGGCGGTCGATCAGGCGGGAGGTGAGGATTTCCTTGGTGGTGGGCCGCCCCTCGCGCTTGATGAAGCCGCCCGGAAATTTACCGGCGGCGTAGACCTTTTCGCGGTAATCGACGGTGAGGGGGAAGAAGTCTTGCCCCGGACGGACGCCGCCCTCGACGGCGGCCGTGAGTGTCACGGTCTCGCCCATCGTCACGACGGCGGCGCCGTGGGCCTGTTTGGCGAGTTTGCCGGTTTCGAGAATGAGGGATTGGGAACCGAAGGGACGTTCAACACGGAATGACTGCACGGATTATCCTCCTGTGGCAGGCGCGGGCGCGTGCCTTCAGGCGGGAGCCGGGTTCCGTGCGGAGAACTTCGTGGCGAGCGGCCGGCGTGAGCCGGCCGGTGAATGCGACGAACCAGCCGGCTCACGCCGGCCGCTCGCCATGCGGCGTCACTTGCGCAGGCCAAGCCGGCCGATCACGGCCAGGTAGCGGGCGCGATCCTTGTTGCGAAGGTAGTTCAACAAGCCGGACCGATTGCTGACCATCTTGAGGAGTCCGCGCCGACTGGCGTGGTCCTTCTTGTGCGTGCGCATGTGCTCATGCAGCTCGTTGATGCGCGCCGTGAGCAAAGCGATCTGCACTTCCGGCGAGCCGGTGTCGGTGTCTTCGCGCCGGAACGAATCGATGATTTGCGTCTTGCGGTCCTTCGTGATGCCCATCGCGCTCTTTGTCGCCTCCGCCGGTTACTGCTCCTGCCTGAACAGACGAAACTTTGAACCTTCTTGACTGCCGGTTATGTTAGCAGGGCGCGCGCGGATTGCAAGAGGGCGCGCCGAAAGTTTCGCCGCCTCCGTCAGCGCCGGCCGGCGGGGGCCGACTCATAACGGAGGTTGATGTAGATGAAGACGTTGGCGACCATCAGATACGCCATTAGCGGCGCCAGGGCGAGGCCGGCCAGGACCCATCGGGTGAAGGCGGTCGCGGGGAGCAGTTGCGGGAACTCCACCGGCTCGTACAGGAAAAGGGCCAGCCACGGGAGCGCCAGCAACAGCGTGGCCGCCAGCCCCAGACCCAGGGCCAGCGCCTCGTAGAGGAACACCCGGCCGATGTCTTCGCGCAGCAGACGGAGCCACAAGAGCAGCGCCTTGCCGATGGAGCAGTCCTCAACGACGAGGATGGGCGGCAACAGCAACGCGAAGCTCACGATGGGCCACAAAACCAGTTCCACGATCATTCCCAGGGCCGCCAGCGCCGCCGCGACCGTCTGTCCGGCGCCGCCGTGGGAAAGCTCCAGCAGGTAGCGGGGCGCCAACCGTAGGTAGACGATGGCGAGGATGGCGACGCCGGCCGTGAGAAGCTGCGACGCGGCGATGCGGAACGTCGCTCCGGTCAGTCCGGTCGTCCCTTCGCGCCACCGCGCCGGCCGCATTCGGGACAGCTCGTAATACGTCATTCGCGTGAGCATTGCGGTCGCGGCGGTGATGAGGATTAGCAGCAGCACCACGGCGACGAGGGTCCGCGCCCAGGGCGCCGCCTGCTCGAACGGCGCCACCGGCAGCTGCGTCCACGACGCCAGGACCAGGCCCGCGCCAAGCCCCGCCAGGCCCGCCGCCGTCAACTTTTTGCGCACCAGGGTGGAATCCAGCGCCGCCAGCAGTTCATGAGTCATGCCGCGGACGCCGATGGTGGGCAAGAGCGAGCGGTCCAGCCGCGCCGACAACCCGCCGGTCTCGGCGTCGCCGACGGGGCGGACTTCGCCGCCAAGGTCCAGGGCGTCTTCCGATTCTCGTGCCGGTTTCGGTTGCGGCTGCCGCCGCGCGGCCGGCAGTTCCTCCATCAAGTCCGCGAATTCGCGCGTCCACTCCAGGGCGGTCCATTCGTCGTCGGGCGAGCGGCGCACGGAACTGTTGGGCGGAATCTTGCCGATGGTGACCTGCTGGCGCACGACGGTGGTGTTGGCGGCGCGGGCGACGCGGCCGTCGGGGTAGCGAACGAACCAGGTATCGGAGGCTTCGCTCATGGGTCGGCCCGGCTGCGGCGCGGCGAGGGAGGTCCGCAAGGATTCGCCTGTCCCTCCAGAGTACGCGGGCCGCCGCCGCCGCGCCAAGAAGCAAACGGGCGGCGGGGCGTGGGTTCAATGCGTCGAGGCCGCAGGAACGGCGCGGCCGGCAGGTTGGGCGGGAGCCGGCGCGGCGGCCCGAAAGCGCGGTTTGATCGCGTTTGGCGCCGGCCGATTCGTCGCCAAGCCGCCCTTTCCCCGAACGCCCCCGGCCGGTAATATCCAACCCCCGGCCGTCCCGTCGGACGCGCCGTCCTTCCGCACCGGGCACGGAGGCCCCGTCATGTGGCGTTTCCCGCGAGTCCTTGTCGGCGTCGCCGTCGTCGCGCTGTGCATCGGCGGTCCCGTCGTCTTCGCCGTCCAGTTGCAGAACCAGACGCGCAACTTTCACGTCGTCAAAGACGGCGTCCTCTACCGCAGCGGGCAGACCACGCTCCTCGGTCTGAAAAACCTCATTCACGAATACCGCATTCGCACGGTCGTCTCGCTCCGCGACTCCGACGTGGCCCGCGACCCGCGGCGGGTCAAAAAAGAAGAGGAGTATTGTAGCGCTCAAGAGATCAATTATGTGACCATTTTGCCGCGCCACTGGCAGGCGGCCGACGGCCAGGGGCCGGCGCCAGTAGAGGAGGGCGTTCAGAAATTCCGCGCGATCATGGCCGACCCGCACAACTACCCGGTGCTGGTCCACTGCTTCGCCGGCATCCACCGCACCGGCGCCTACTGCGCCATCTACCGCATGGAGTTCGACCACTGGACCAACGCCCACGCCATCGAGGAAGTGAAGGCCTTCGGCTACACCAACCTGGACGGCGATGAAGACATCCTCGGCTACCTGGAGTACTATAAGCCGGCGTGGCGAAAGTAGTGGCGAGTGGCGGTTAGCCGCGACGCGCAGCGGAGCGCTTGGGATGAAGCGCTCCGCTGCGCGTCGCGGCTAACCGGGTCGTCATCCGGGCGTGTAGAACGCGATCACCGCCCGCACCGCCCGCCGCCACAAGGTCATTCGGCGTTCCCTCTCCTCCGCCGACAACATCGGCGTGAAGGTGCGAGCGTCTTCCGACAGCCGCCGCAGCGCCTCCAGGTCCGACCAGACGCCGGCCCGCCAACCGGCCAGGAAGGCGGCCCCCCGCGCCGTCGCCTCGCTGTGCGGCGTTTGCACCACCGGCAGGCCCAGCACGTCGGCCTGACACTGCAAAAACCACGCATTTCGGGCCATGCCGCCATCCACCCGTAAGCTCTTTAACGGCTCTCCTACGTCCTCGGTCGCCGCCGCGGTCAGGTCCGCCACCTGATACGCCACGCCCTCCAGCGCCGCCCGGCCCAGGTCGGCGCCTGTCGTGCCGCGCGTCAGGCCGAACAGCACCCCCCGCGCCTCCGGAACCCAGTGCGGCGCCCCCAATCCCACGAACCCCGGCACGAACAGCACCGGCTGCTCCGGGTCCGATTGCCGCGCCAGTTCCTCCACCGCCGGGGCCGCGTCGAACAGTTTTAGCCCGTCGCGCAGCCATTGCACCGCCGCCCCCGCCACGAAAACGCTTCCTTCCAGGGCGTATTGTCGCGGCCCGTCGCCCGTCGCCGCCAGCGTCGTCAGCAAGCGGTGCCGCGACGCTTTGAGGTGCGGGCCGGTGTGTTGCAGGAAAAACGCCCCCGTGCCGTAGGTGCATTTCGCCTCGCCCTCCGCGAAGCAGCCCTGGCCAAACAGCGCCGCCTGCTGATCACCGACCGCCCCCAGGAGCGGCACGCCGTCCGGCAGGAAATCCAATCCGTGCGTGGTCCCGAAGTCCGCCGCGCTGGGACGGACCTCCGGCAGCAGCGCGACCGGCACGCCGAAATAGCGACACAGCTCGTCGTCCCAGGCGCCGGTGTGCAGGTTCAGCAAGAGCGTTCGGGAGGCGTTGGTCGCGTCGGTGGCGTGGAGCCGGCCGCCGGTCAGACGGGCGATCAGGAAGCTGTCGATGGTGCCGCAGGCCAAAGCGCCCGACGTTGCGCGGCCGCGCAACGATGCGTCGTTGTCCAACAGCCAGCGGAGTTTGGTCGCCGAGAAATAGGGGTCGAGCACCAGCCCGGTGCGTTCGCCGATCCAGGGTTCGTCGCCGCGGCGTTGGCGGCAGAAATCGGCGGTGCGCCGGTCCTGCCAGACGATCGCCGGCGCCACCGGACGCAGCCCTCCCCGTTCCCACAGCACCACCGTCTCGCGCTGGTTTGTCAGGCCCACGGCCGTCAGCTGGCGTCCCTCGACGCCGGCCAGTGTCAGCGCTTGCGGCACGACCTGGCGCACCGACGCCCAGATTTCCTCGGCGTCGTGCTCAACCCAGCCCGGCCGGGGATAGTGCTGCGTCAACTCGCGGGAGGCGGCGCCGACGGCCCGGCCGGCCTCGTCGTACACCACCGCGCGGGTGCTGGTCGTCCCCTGATCGACGGCCAGAAGATAAGCAGTCGTCATGTCTCTGTTCCCCCCGCCGAGCGGCGCGAATCGCGACCGCACGGCGCGAAAAGATGATCTATAGTTGGCCTGATGGGGCAACGTCCGCCCCCCTGACTTCGCGGAAAGCGGCGTCCGTCCCCGTCGGATCGGTCGCCGCCGCCAGATTGCCACAGGTCGCCCCCCGCCGCAAGCGCGTCGCCGCCGCTTTCGGCCCGTCGCCGGCCGGCCGGACGCACCCCGACGGTTCTTTCTTCATCGTTTGCCAGGTGAAGCAGACATGGCCATGTTTTGTCCGCAGTGCGCCAGTTCCTACGAACAACGCCTGCAATGCCCCACGTGCAACGCCCGGCTCCTATACGACGCTCGCGGCCCAAAACCCGCGGTGCGGTCTTCGGCCGTTCGCTGGCAGCAGACGCCGTGGGGCCGCATTCTGATCGGCCTGGTGCTGGCCCAGGGACTCTATTTCGGCCTTCAGCACCTGCTGATGGGGTCGCTGGAAGTCCTCAACAATCAGGGTCTGTTGAAGTGGACGTGGACCAGCCTTTCCGGCCTGCTCTTCTTGCAGGCCTTGCAGGTCCTCACGCTGACGGCCGGCGGCATGTTGACGGGGGCCGGCCAGCTGCGCGGCGTGACGCTCGGCGCCCTGCTCGGCGCCTGGAATGGCGTCTTGTCCGTCCTTTTGGACCCCATCCTGCACCCGGAATTCGTGCCGGCCCTGAGCGCGTTGGCGCTGGTCGGCGTTCCGCTGATCCATGTCGTCTTCGGCACGCTCGGCGGATGGATCGGCTACAGGATCTGGAAGCCCGTGCAACCGACGACGGTCGCCGGGCCGGCCGGCGCCGGCCGCAAGCCGGGCGTGGCGCGGCCGCGGGCGCCGCTGTTCGCCGGCCGCGTCGCCTGGTTCCGCGTGGCCCTCGGCGCCGCCTTCGTGGCGGCCGGCTACCTAACGGCGGCCATGGTCTTCAACTTCATCATCGACTTCAGCGACGGCAAGCTCGCTTCCGACGGCTTCTGGCAGGACCGCATCGTGACCTGGGAGATCCAGGCGCTGGCCGTGCTCGTCGGCGGCGCCCTGGCCGGCTACAACACGTCCAACGGCCTCAAGCAGGGCATGTTCGTCGGCCTGGTCGCTTCGGGTTTGCTGGCGACGATGCTGCTCGGTTTCAGCCGCATGGCGCCGGAAACGGCCGTCCTGACCCTGTTCGGCTGTTTCTGTTTATGCACGGTCGGCGGTTGGTTCGGCAGCCAGCTGTTCCCGCCGGTCGTCGCCTACCGCCCGTCGCGCCGGTTCGGGCCGGCCACGGAGTAAGAGTCAGTTCCTGAAGTGCGGCAGGCATAGCCTGCCCTACACGAATCGCCGGCTTTCCGTAGGGCAGGCGGCGCCTGCCGCCCCCTTCCGGAACAGACTCTCATTCCAATTGGTGAGGGTGACGCGCGTGCCTTCCCCGACCCTGGAAACGATCTCGAAGTCGTTCATCAGCCGCTTCGAGCCGCTCAACCCCAGACTCAGGGCGCCGTCGGTGGTGTAGCCGTCGCGCAGGGCCAGTTCGACTTCCGCGATGCCCGGAGCCTTGTCCTCGAAGGTGAGGCGGACGCCCTCGCGGACGCCTTCCGTGGCGAGGTCGCCAGAGCGTAGGAACGCTGCTCGCGGAGACGGTGCGCCAGGGGCCGACGCCGGAAGTGAAAATGCGGAGCGCCGGGGGTTGTGGAGCGGTTGAGGGGAGGACGGACGCCCTCCCGTAAGTCTCCGTCAATCGCTTGTCAGCAGAAAGACCAGGACCGTCAGCACGACGCCGAGGCCGATGGCGGAAGCCGCCACGACGGTGGCCGACCACCCTCTGGGGATGAGTCGGCCCTCCAGGCCTTTCAGGCCGTCGAACAACATATCCAGATAGGAATCCATGTCCCGAACCTCCCGCCGAATCCGGGTCGGCCGCGCCGGCACTCAAGGCATAGCATTCTCCCGACGCGGGGGCAAACGCGGCCAACGAAGTTGCCGTTGTCGCGTCCGGCGTTTTCCGCCAAGATGCACCGCGGGCCGCGTGGGAAAGGCGGCCCCGTCTCGCTCCAGAATCCGCCCGTCAGGGCTTATCACTTGTCCTTGGCGTCGGCGTCCGTCGGCAAGCTCTTACGCAACTCCGCGGCCTTGAGGGCGGCGGCGTCGGAATCATCTTTGCGGCCGGCGTTGGCGTAAACTTTCGTCTGGCCGTCGTAGACGGCGACCAGCGCCTTCTTATAACCATCCCGATCCGGATAGTCGTGGAGGAGCGTTTCCAGGCGGATTTGGGCCTCGGTATAGTCGCTGATCGCGGCGTCGATGGTCCCGATGTCGCTCTCCTGGTCGCCCGCCTGTCGGAAATCGACGGCCGCCTCGAACCGATAATTGGGATTGTCGGGGAAGTCGGTCGTCAGCTTACTTTGCATTTGGGCCGCCTGCAAGAACAAGTCCATCGCCCCGGACTTATTCCCCTGCAGGCGCTGGTCGATAGCCATCATCTCCAGCCGATTCGCCTCGTTGTGCCGCGCCTCCGCGTCCGCCTCGGGCGTCGGCGGGCCCTTGTCCGGGCCGTTCAGGTCCGGCGGGACCGACTGAAAACGGTCGTCCGCTTCGCTTTTATGGATTGACGAAGGATAGTCCTCGTCGTCGTAGTGGGAGCGGTACTTGTTTTCGGACTGATTGTAAAGCATGGACGCGACCACCAGGAGTAGCACCCCCAGCACCGGCCCCGCGATCACCAGTCCGATGGCCGCCTTGCCATACCAGGGCAGCCCCGACCACCAGCCGCCGACCCCCGGAAGCGACGCCGAAGCGGCGGCCTGGCCCGCGCCGCCCACGATCACGCCGATCAGGCAACAGCCGATGGCGGCCACCACCATCAACGGGCCGAACATCACGGCCGGGTCGTCGTGGGTGGGGTGTCCGGACGAGAAGACGAATAACAGCGAACGGACGGACAGCAGCAGGAAGCCGGCCGTCAGCCAGCCCTTGCCGGGCAGGCGCGCGACCTGCAAGCACAACAGGCCGACCAGCGCCCACAGGACGAAGCCGAAGCCGTTGGACATTCCGCTCTGGAAATCCGGCATGGGTTGGTTCTCCCGGAGAAGGGCGGGCCGGACGGTTCAGGCCGGCGGGCCGCCTTGGGGTTCCGAGTTCAGGTTCCACTCCATCAGCAAACACAAGGATTCGACGACCACGCCCAGGTTCTGTTCCGTGATTGGGTAGTCCACGGCGTGCGCCCCGACGTTGCCGAACGTGCGCAGCGTGTGCATCAGGCTAATGATCGGGCCGGGGACTTTGCCCTGCAACTGTTCGATCATGTTGTTCAGGGGCGGCGGATTTTTCGCCTTGTTCGGATAGTGTTTGAGGTAATGCCGTTGGACGATCGCCTCGGTGACGCGGCGGGCCTCCACCACGGCGCTGTGCGGCAACACCTTGGCCAGCTTCAGCGCTTCGCGGATCTCCTGGAGCTGTTGCGCCAGCCGCTGCTCGAACATCTCCAGCCGGCCGAGCAGGTAATCGACCGGGTCCATCAGCCGGCGGGCGCGCCGCCAATCGCCCCAATGAAAGCCGAGCGACACCGCCCACTCCAGCACCCGACGCACGTCCGGTTCGACGGCCGTGAGGTCTTCGCCGGTCTCGCCGTAATCCAGCAGTTCCCAGGCCAGTCGGTCGGCGGGAATGTCCTCGGGGCGGTTGACCCAGCCGGCAATTTCGCCCCGCGCCGGGTGGCGAAACGCCCGCACTTCCGACGCCAACGCCTCCGCCCTGGCGCAAGCCAGCGTCATGGCCGAACCGGCGAAAATTCCCTGGCCGACGGCCGTCCGGGCCGACGCCGTGTTGTCTTCCAGGGCTTTTTTCAAAACCACGTCCGCGACGTGTCGCGCCACCACCTCGCTGGCCGCCGCCGTCTTGTGGACCTCCCGCGGCGCGTCCGCCGCGGCGGACGGAAATAGCGCCACGTCGAACACGAAGCGGTCCTGGGAGATCAGCGGATACCACGCCCCCGTATTGGTGTTTATTTCCAGCAGCGCCGGGACCGCCTGGTGCGGCGTGCGCAGCGGCTCGTCCGGTTTCGTCAGACGCACCGCCTCCCAGGAGGGCGCGAGGGCCAGCGTCTGTTGCAGCGCCGCGCGGTCCAGCGGTGCGGCCTGCCAGCGCTTTAGCAGATCGACGCCGGCGGCCACGACCTCGGCCACGGCGTCGTCACGCCCAGGCCGCCGGGTCTGCCGCGCGAACAGCAGCGACGACCGATAGCCGCCCTCGCCGGCGACGCCCCGGAACAGGAAGGACAGGCCGGCGTCGCGGCAGGCGCGGCGGACCAGGCCGAGGGCGGCCTCCGAAAAGACCCGCGCCTCGGACTGGCCGGACGGGCCGGCGGAGGCGTCGGCCCCGGACAACGCCGGCAACGACAGCCCCGCGACCTGCGTCCAGGCACCATCGCATTCGTTGGCGGCGATGTAGACTTCGCTCACGGCCCCGTCCTCTTCGCTTTCTTCCTCCCCTCTCCCCTTGGGGGAGAGGGGTCGGGGGTGAGGGGTGAAATCGTTGCAAAGACTCGCCCCCTCACCCCCCGACCCCTCTCCCCCAAGGGGAGAGGGGGGAAGGCGCGGTTCTTCCTCCCGTGACTCAGGCCGGCTGTCCCGCCCGGCGCCATTTCTTCTGTTTACCCTTCCCGCGCCCCGGCGCCTTGTCTTCCGAATCCGGCTCCGAGCGATCCCCTTCCCGCATCTGGTAGTCGATTTCCTGTTTGATATTGTACCTCTCCTTCAGCCGGCGCACGACGCCCGTCAAGATTTCGTGGGCCAGGTCCTGAAGGGCGTCCACGTCGGCCCAGTCAAAATCGGTGATCCAGGAACCCGCCGGGGCGAACTCGAACATGGCCGGCGCCTCGACGAACAGCGGTTTCACCCAGGAAAGGAAGCTGTTTTCAAACCGATAGCCGAGGCCCACCTGATACGGGAACTTGAAGAGCATCCAGCACTGGCGGTTGACGTGGCTGTCCCAGCGGACGTACAGGTCCTTTCCGTAGCGGTGAATGGTGATTTTGACCTTGGCCCGCCGAAACTCCAGGACCATCTGTTGCCGGACCTCTTTCAGGGAGAAGCCGCCCCACTGGACGACCTCCCGCTCGAACGCCTTGAAGCCGAACTCCGAACGGCCCTTCAGCGCCCCGCGCACCTCCTCCAGCACTTCCTCATAAAGACCGGCCTGATCGGTCAGCAGCGTGAACCAGTAGCCGGCCGGCAGGCCGGTCTGTTCGGGCGGCAAAGAATCGGGGCAGCGCGTGGGCACGAAGCGGCTGACGGGTTTCTTGCCCTGGAGGAGCGACCTCACCGGCCGGTACGCCGCCGCCGCCATGAACACCGGCACGGCCACGGCCACCTTGGCGACGCCATTCAGCGTCTCTATCAGGCCGTCCAGGATCTCCTCGAACCGGACCTTAACCTCGCCCGTCCGCAGGAAGCGTTCCATGCGCCGGAACTCCACCAGCCGCGAAGGGTCTTCGCCCTCCCGGAGCACCTTGACGTTGGCCACCGTGAAGCGGCCGACCGGGACCTGATCTACGGTGTATTCGGCCGTCACGCTCAGCCAGGGCAGCGCGTCGCCAGGCCCGGAGAAGTCGATCTTCACCGTGCGCATCTGACCGCATTCCATTCCCTCGAACTTGTCCATGTCGGTGTAGCGCTCCAGCCACAGGGTCCGGCCGAAGTTCTCGCCGCCGCGAAGGAGTGTTTGTTCGGGGTTTCGCGCGGCGAAGGTTCCCAGCGCCTGGAGCCAGCGCTTCTTGATGAATTCCACGTCCTCATTGACGGTTCGCTGGGCGGCGGCCCGGGCGATGAGTTCGTCGGTGCTGAAGTAGGGGTTGCTGCGAACTTCGGTCCCGACGGCCGCGGCCCCGCCGGCCAACTTCATCGCGACCACGCCCATGAGAAAGCAGAGCGCTGCGGCCGTCTCCGCCAGTCCGGCGCCCCAACCCAGATCCAAGGGCGCCCACGCGAACGCCAGCAGGAAGAAGCCGGCCGCGAACCAACCCCAGCCGGCGCGACGGGCGAACCAGAGGCTCACCAAACCGACCACGGCCCACAACGGCCAGGCGAAGGCGATAATCATCTCTTGGAAATCGTTCATGGCGAACCTCCAGGGACCGACCGCGAGGCTTGGGCACGGCCGCCGAGAGGTCGAAGCCCTGGCGCCGTCGCCGCACCTTCACGGAACCTTTGGTCGCTTGCGACTTACGATAATAGCGACCGTCCATTCAGTTGGCAAAGGGAAATCGGCGGCGTCCCGGCGCCGTCCCGCCACTCTTCCGCATCCGCACCCCAGGTCTATTTATGATATTTCCTCTTCCTCTTCTACGTCTTCGATGATGAGATACGGTTCCGGGTCGATGGCGAGCGAGCGGAGCCGTTGCACGGCCTGTTCCTTCGTGGCGACTTGCGGGTGGGCGAGGATCAGGTCGAACATCGCCACCCGGGCGGTCCAACCGTCCGCGGTCAGCTTGTCGAGGGCGTCGGCGGACTGGACCAGCCGGTCGCGCAGGGCGTCGGCAAGGGTGCGAAGTTCCTGGCTGTTGGCCCGCGCCCCCTCTTCCAGCTCGTGACCGGGGTTGCCGAACAGCGGTAGACAGACGGTGACGCCCATGAGATATCCTCCACGTTCCAATTCAACGGCAACCCCGTTGACTTTCCTCGTACAAATGGCGCCGTCCGGCCGCTGATCTCGCCGAGCCGCATCAGCTCGGCGGCGAGGCGCTCGACCGCCCGCCAGGCGCCCTCTCGGCCGAGCAGGTGTTCCGCCTTGGACAGCATCCGCCGGAGCAGCCGTCGGGCCTGCCGTGCGGCGCCGGCCCGCCGCAACGCCAGACCCTCGGCGTAGTCCTGGTCCCGCGCGGCCGCGTCCCAGGCGTATTCGCCGGTGCGGCGCGCCTCGGCCGCGGTGCCTGCCAGGGCGATCAGGATCTCGCGCTCCAGCCAGTCTTCGGACGGCCGGAACACCGCCTTGCCGAAGGCGCAGGCGCCCAGAAACTCGCGGCCCGGCAGGACGGAAACCCACGCCACCGGCCGGCCCAGGGCCAGCGCCATCACGGCGTGGCCCGCCTCGTGGAATGCGGTGGCTTCGTCGCGCGGCGCGTCCACCGGATCAGCCCTTGAGCCTGTCCGCGAACCGCTTGCGGAACTTGGCCACCTTGGGCGACACGACGGCCTGGCAGTACGGCTGATCGGGGTTCGCCCGGAAGTAGCCCTGGTGGTAGTCCTCGGCCTTGTAAAACGCCTGAAACGGCGCGACCTCGGTCACGATGGGCGCGTCCCAGACGCCTGCCGCGTTCAGCTCGGCAATCCTCCGTTCGGCGATCTCTTTTTGTTGGGGCGTGTGGTAGAAAATCGCGGAGCGGTACTGCGTACCCACGTCCGCGCCCTGGCGGTTGCGCGTGGTCGGGTCGTGGGTGGCGAAAAAGACATCCAAAATATCTTGATAGAGGACGACCTCCGGGTCGAAGGTCACCCGCACGACCTCGGCGTGTCCGGTGCGTCCGCCGCAGACCAGCTGGTAGGTGGGGGCCGTCGCGGCGCCGCCGGCGTAGCCGGATTCGACCTTTTCCACTCCGCGGAGTTGCTCGAAAACGGCTTCCAGACACCAGAAACAGCCGCCGGCGAGCGTGGCGACTTCGGTGGGCGGGGCGTCGGTGGACATGAGAAGGCTCCTCCCCGATCTTGGTTGGTTATTGACGGTCACATAAGAAATGTACGCCGGGGGTGCCATGCTTTCGCGGCCCCTTTCTCGACCCGAACTCCGTCGGGACCACCGCGAAAGCATGTTTGACCGTCATCCGGCATGGATGACGGTCAAACATGCTTTCGCGTGGTCGGGGCGGTGTCCCCGTCCCGAACCGACTCGCGAAAGCATGGCACCCCCGACGTATATTTCTTATGTGACCGTCAATAACCGTGAAGTCCGATTCGCCGCCGCGCTCACGTCGCGGTCTTCTTGAGCAGCCCCTGCGCCTTCATCCAGTCGGCGCAGCGCCGGCCACGTCGAGCACGGCTTGTCGCTGGGCCGCAGGCCGAAGCCGTGGCCGCCCGAAGCGTAAACGTGCAACTCCGCCGGCACGCCCGCTTTTTTCAACGCCAAGAAATACCGCACGCTGCCTTCGGAACTCCCCTTGTCGTCCGCGGCGACGGCGATGAACGTCGGCGGCGTCGCCTTCGTGACCCGGATCTCCGGACTGAGTTCCCGGCTGTCCTTCGCCACGAGGCCGCCGGGATAAATCGGCACGGCGAAGTCGGGACGGCAGCTCACCTTGTCGGCGGCGTCGGTCGGCTCGTAGGAACGCTTGTCGAAGTTGGTGGACGCCCAGGCCGTCAGGTGGCCGCCGGCCGAAAAGCCCATGAAGCCGATCCGGTTCGGATCAATATCCCATTCTTTGGCCTTGCTCCGCACCAGGCTGATCGCCCGCTGGGCGTCCATGAGCGCCTGGGGCGGCGGCCCGCTCGGCGTGTCGGCCCGGCGCGGCACCCGGTACTTGAGGACGATCCCGGTCACGCCGATCGAGTTCAGCCACTCGGCCGCCTCCACGCCCTCCTTCGACCACACCAAAACTCGATAGCCGCCGCCGGGGGCGATAATCACGGCCGCGCCGGTGTTCATCTCCTTGGCCGGGCGGTAGACAGTGAGCGTCGGTTTGGAGACGTTGGTGATCTGATCGATCCCCGGATTATCCCCCTTGTTCATCGTCACCTTTTCGGCGCCGATGTCGCCCTTGTCGCCGGGGGCCTTGTCGGGCCACAGGTCGAGGACGAGCGGTTTCTCGGCGGCCGCCGCGGGCCGCGCGGACCACAGCAGCATCGCCGCGCCGACGCAAAACAACACGCGCTTCATGGTCTCACCTTTCAGGGATGGGGACGCCCCGCCGCCGGTTCGCCGGAAGGGGACGGTCCTCGCGGCGGTCATTGTATGCGGCCTTTTCCCGCCCGACTCGCTACTCTGACGCACGGTGGCGTTGGGCAAGCCGCGGCAAGGGGAAATATCCATGCGCGTTCTCGTGACCGGCTCGGCCGGCCGCATCGGTCGGGCGGTCGTCCGCGAACTCAAGGCCCGCGGCCATTTCGTCCGCGGGCTGGACCTCGCATCGACGCCGGGGGCGGATGAATCCGTGGTGGGCGATCTCACCGACGCCCCGACCGTGCGGCGGGCGGTCGAAGGGGTCGCGGCCCTGGTTCACCTGGCCGCCACGCCGGACGACGACGACTTCTTGACCAGGCTGATGCCGAATAACGTGCTGGGCGCGTACCACGTCTTCGAGGCGGCGCGGTCGGCCGGTGTGCGTCGGCTGGCGCTGGCCAGCACCGGCCAGGTCGTGTGGCATCAGCGCTTTACCGGGCCGCTGCCGATCCGGGCCGACGTGCAGCCGACGCCGCGCGGCTGGTACGCGGCCACGAAGGTTTTCCAGGAGGCGGCCGGCCGGGCCTTCGCCGACGCCTACGGCATGAGCGTCGTCGCCGCCCGCCTGGGGTGGTGTCCGCGCACCCGCGAGCACGCGGAGGAGTTGGCCGCGACGGACTGGGGGCCGGACGTTTACCTCAGCCCCGCCGACGCCGGCCGTTTCTTCGCCCTCGCGGTCGAAGCGCCCGTCGCCGGTTTTGCCGTCGTTTATGCCTGTAGCCGGCCGCTCCGTCAGGAGGTATACGACCTTCGGCCGGCGAAGGACCTGATCGGCTATGAGCCGAGCGACGTGTGGCCGCATGGGGTCGAAGACCTGACCACACCAACCCGACGCGCCAGCGAGGGAGAAGGTTCCTGACCTTCTCCCTCGCAGACGGTTCGGGTTGGTGTGCGGCTGATTACCGGAAGGGAACGACGATCACCTGCCCGTAGGGCGGCTGGAAGTTGCTCGTACCGCCTCCCTGGATGAGGACGCCCCATAGGAGGTGATACGGCATCGTCTCTTCCGGATAGCTAATGTAGCCGTCGGTCAGCACGACCACCGCCTCGACCTCGGGATCTTCCGCCAGGAGCCGCAACGCCGGCGACATGTCGCTGCCGCCCAGGCCGCGGATTTCGTACTCCTCCAGACGTTCCGGCTCCACGAACTCGTCCACGGTGACGCCCGTGTCGCACTGCAACAGCCGCACCCGCCAGACGCCCACCGACTCGCAGAACGACGCGATCGCGCCCAGGGCGTGCGGCAGCTCGCTCGTCATCGAGCCGCTGGTGTCGAGGACGATGTTGAGCGTCCAGCCGACGCGGTTGCGGCCCGGCAACACCACGTCGGTGCGGTCGCCGCGGCGCGACGGCCGGGCGAAGGTCCGGTCGGCGGGGGTCACGAACTCCATCCACTTCTGCAAGGCCGCCTCCCACGGCGTCGGGTAGTCGCCGCGCAGCGCCCCGACAAGGAGGCCGCTCGCCCCCGCCTCGTCGGCCGAGCTGGCGGCCCGCGCCAGGGCGTCGCCCAGCACGCCGAGGCCCACGGCCTTCGACCCGGCCCGCTCCATTTCCTCGCCACGGCGGGCCTGCTCCTCCGGGTCGGTGTCCGGGAACCATTCGCGCTCCGTTTCGTCGGTCAAAACGTCGCCGCCGGGCGGGTTCGGCGACGGCGGCGCCTCCGACTCCGGCAGGGGGTCGCGTCCCAGCCCCCCGGCCAGGGGGCCGCGCCGCCGGGAGGGGCTTCCGCCCGGCGACGGGATCTCGCCGCGCTGGAGCATGGGGAGGAGGTGTTCCAGCGCCATGCGGCTGGCGCCCTCCAGGTAGAGGCCGTTGCCGGGGACGGGCCGGCCGAACGCCCGGACGAGCATGTCGTTGATGATGTAATCGTGGGCCACGTTGACGGCGTGTTGGTCGGCGCCGCGGCCGCGACGGTGGGTGTGCAAGGCCAGGTGCATCAGTTCGTGGGCCATCACGAACGCGCCCTCCGCCGGCGCCATGCCCCGAAAGAACTCCGGATTGAACAGAATGCGGCCGGAGGCGAACACGCCGGCCGTGCCGCAGCGCCTGTCCGGGACCAGGCGCACCGTGCCGCGCGAGGCCGGACAGGTGCGGCAACGTCAAAACCGCCAGGCGCAGTGCCCGCTCGCCGACGGCCCGATCGTCCTGGCGCCCCGGCAGTGTCATAGGCCTGTCACCTCCGCCAGCGTCTTCAGAAGCACGTCGCCCGCGCCCAGCCCCGCCCAGACCTCGACCAGATCGATCAGCAGTGCGCAGCGGTGCTCCTCCGGCAGGGCGCCGAGAAACGCCCGGATTCGCTCGCCGGACAGCCGGTCGAGGCGGCCGGCCGCCGCCGCCTCGCGGACGCGGTTGAGCACGAACCAGCGGGCGGTGTCGTCCAAATCGCGCAGCTTCGTCCCGTCCTTGACGTACTCCTCGATGGGCAGGAGGTCGGGGATCGACTCCTCGGCCATCGCGCAAAAGACGGCCGCGTCCGGGGCCGACACGCAGCCGAACGCCAGCGTCCGGCGGATGGCCGGGGCGACCAGGCCGGCCTCGGCCGCCATGTCCAGCGCCCGCGACAGCGTGGCCCAGGCCCGCGGCGTCGAGAACGGGGCCGGGTCGCGCGGGACCGGCCGCATCAGGCTGTCCGGCATACAGGCGATGAACGAGCGCACCTCCGGCCGCACGCCGCTCCCCCTGGCCCAGACGTGCCACTCGGCGTTGTCCACGCGGACATGCACGATAATCACGCGGTTGATGAGGGCGCTGCTCAGCGATCGCACCAGGGCGCGGTCCTCGGCCCGGTTGCCGGCGGCCACGACCCACGTTCCCGGCGGCAGCCGATGTTCGCCGAGGCGGCGTTCCAGCAACAGGGAGTAGAACGCCTTCTGGATGTCGGGGCGCAGGCGGGCAGTTCGTCGAGAAAGAGACAAAACGGCGACGGTTCCTCCGGCAAGAGGATGCGCGGCGGGCAGAAGACGGAGCGTTCGCCGACGATGCGCGGCACGCCGCTGACGTCTTCCGGGGCGATCTGCGTGCCCAGCAGCGACTTGCAGGGCAGGCCGGCCTCGGCGGCGGCGCGGGCGACCGTGTCCGACTTGCCGACGCCGGGCGGCGACAGCAACAGCAGACTTTTTTCGTGGGCCATCGCCTTGATGAGGGCGCGGGCCTGGCTGAGCGTGACCGTTTCCGTCAGGGCGGTCCCTTCGTTGCTCATTTCGCTTCCTCGGTCCAGCGGGACGCTGCCGCCACGGGGCCGACCCATTGCAGGACGGCCGCGGCGGCGTAGCGCGTCTCCTCACGGGCGTCGCGGAGACTGGCGAGCACACGCGGCATCAGCCCCGCCGCCAGCCGGCCGAGTTCTTCGAGAAGGCCGGCCGCGTCGTCGCGGAGGCCGGGGTCGGCGGCGTCGAGGGCGTGCGTCAGGGCCGCGACGGCGGGGCAGGCGTTGGCGCCGAGGGCGTTGAGGATTTCCAACGCCTGCCGGCCGGGCGTGGAACCGGCCGCGTCGATGGCCAGGCCGACCAGCCGCGGCAGCCCTTCCTCCAGATAGTGTACGTCGCCGCGCAGCCGGGCGGCCGTTCCGGGCAGGTCGCGCAGTTCCGCCCGCGCCGCCTCCGCCGTCCGTTCGGTGAACGGCCGGAGCAGCTCGGCAGCCTGCCGCCCCTCTTCGATGCTTGAATATTTCGACCCGAATTGGATCAATTCCGGCAGGTGCGGGAACAGGACGGCCGGCCGCACAGATCGCAATGCGCGACCCACCTCCGCCCGGTAAAAGTAGGCCGCGTCGGTCGTGAAACCGCGGACCAGGGCGGGGACGGCGGCTTCGCCGTGGGGGCCGAGCCGGACGAGGGAGCGGGCGGCCGCGGCGCGGCAGGTCAGGTCGCCGAGAGCGGCAATCATCGCCGGCAGGGCCGGTGCGGCCGCCGCGCCGAAGTCGCCGAGGGCGGCGACGGCCTCGCAACGCACATCGTCGGTCGCGCCCTCGGCGACCGCCCGCGCGAGGACGGGTACGGCGGCGTCGGGCCGTTCCTTTAGTCGCCAGAGGGCCAGGGCGGCGGCGATGCGACGGGGCAAGGCTTCGCTTTTCAACAGTTCGCGGAGGGCGGGGATCGCGTCCGATTTGGCGACCTGCCACAGCACCGACGCCGCCGCTGCGGCGTCCGCGTCGTGCGGACCGGCGAGCGTGGCGGTCAGGGCCGCCGTCAACGCGGACCGCGACTTCCGCCACGGCCGGACGTCATAACCTCTATCAAAGATCTGAATTAGCAACTGGAGGGCGTCCCGCCGAACCGCCGCGTCGGGCCAGGCGAGGGCCTTGGCCAGCACGGCGCCCGCCCGCGGCCGTTCCTTCCAGTCCGGGCCGGCGGCGGCCACGAGCGCGTGGGCGGCGTATTCACGAACGCCCGGCTCCGGGTCGAACAGCAGCGGTTCGTACTCGGCCGGTTCCACCTGCCACACGTGGTCCGACGCCTTCCGCCGGACGAAGGGCATGGAATGCCGGACGGCGGCGCGCATCACTTCGGGCCGGGTGCGGCAGGCGTCGCCGAACAGCTGCTCCAACGCCGATTGGACGACAGGGTCGGATTCGGCGGTGAGCGCGACTTCTTCCGCCGTGAGGGTGAAGCGGTGCAGTTCCCCCGGCACGAGGTCCGCCGGCGTCGCCGTGAAAGGATCGACCTGGCAGTGCGCCAGCAGCGCCGCCGCGCCGGCCGGGTCGATCTGCAGCGCCAGCGACCAGGCCGGCCACCAGGCCGCGTCGCCCGGCCGAAGGACGAAATAGCGGAGCGGTTTTGCATGAAAACTCCGCGGCTCCGTCGCGGCCCAGCGGGCGGCCTCCAGCAGCGCCAGCGGGCGGGCGTATTCGCCGTGCCGCAACCCCCGCCGGATCAGTTCCGGCGCCTCGCGGTAGACCGCCGGCAGGGCGCGGGCGACCGTCCGTTGCGCCCGGATCAGCCGATAAACGGCGGCGGCTTCGTCGTACTTGAGCAGCCAGTTGTGCTTGGCGAACTCGGACACGTCGCCGCCGGAAAGGAGGGCGCGGTAGGCGTTGCCGACGCGGCCGGTCAGACCGTCCACGCCGTCGCGGTAGGCCTCGAAGTGGAGGGCGTCCCAGAGCAGGTCGGCGGTGAGCGGCCCTTCGCGCAGGGCGGCCCTCAGCACGCCCGTGAGCCCCTTGGAAGACCGCTTACAAAGGATATCGGCCGCCTCCAGCCAGCCGGGACAGGGGCCGAAGCGCCGGGCCAGGACGGTAAGCCCCTGCAATTCTTTCTCCCAGGCCGGGAAGCGTTCGGCCAGACGGGCGGCCAGCTCTTCCGGCGTCGTTTGTTTGCCGACGGGCCGGGCCCCGCCCCCCCGGCCTTTGCGGGTCGGACGCTTCGGGATTTGCTCAGGATACAGGGCGTCCCAGTCGCGGTCGTCTTCGCGTTCGATGCGGGTCGGCGGGGCGTCGTCTTCGGCGGGCGGTTCGATGAAGCCCTTGCCTGCCAACCGGGACAGCTGTTCCGGCGAGAGGCGCCGCGCGAGCGCAGGTAGTGGACGAGCTGTTCGATGAGTTTCATAACGCGGTCCCGGCGAGTACCCAATTAAAGTAGCACCGCCCGATGGGACCGACTACGGGGCCGCGGACGGGGTTGCCCCGCCCCTACCGGTTGCGACGGCCGTTGGCGCCCTTTATGATCGAAAGCGCCACACAAGCACGGGGATGCCCAATGGACTCGTCCTTCCAAGACCTGCTCAAGCGACTGGATCACCTGTCCGATCAGTTCCGGGAACTGAAGGAAGGGGTCCACAAGGCGGCCGACATCGCCGCCCGCGACCCGGAAATGGCCCTGACCCGCGCCCGCAAGGTGCTGGAACTGGTCGTCCGGGAAGTTTACGAGCGGCGCTGCCACGAGCCGGCCGGCACCCGGCCCCTGGAGAACCTCATCCAGCGGCTGGTCAAGGACGGCCATTTCCCCGACCGCCTCGACGCCTACGCCACGACCGTGCGCAAGCTCGGCAACGTCGGCACGCACACCTTCGGCGAAAAGATCACGGCCCAGGACGTGTACCTGTCGCTCACCCAGCTCATGCCCATTCTCGAATGGTACTTCGAGGTCGAGCGGCCGGAGGCGCTGGGCCGGACGCCCGAACAAGATCGGCCGACCGCCGCCCCGGTTCGGTCGGTTGCTTCGCCTGATGTTGCCGCGGCCATTGCCGTCGTCCCCAAGGGCCTGCGGTCCTTCGACGCCCAGGATGCGGACTTCTTCCTCGACCTGCTGCCCGGCCCACGCGACAAGAACGGCCTGCCCGAAAGCATCCGCTTCTGGAAACATCGGGTCGAGGCCGCCGACGCCCTTACCTTCACGGTGGGGGTGATCTACGGACCCAGCGGATGCGGCAAGTCGTCGCTGGTGAAGGCCGGGTTGCTGCCCCGCCTGGCGGACCAGGTGCTCCCGGTCTACGTTGAAGCCACCGGCGACGGACACCGAGGCCCGGCTGCTCAAGGGGCTGCGGAAACGCTGTCCGGGGGCGCCGGGCGAGCTGGATTTGACCGGCACAATGGCCGCCCTGCGCCAGGGGCAGGGATTGAGCAAGGGCCAGAAGGTGTTCGTCGTCCTGGACCAGTTCGAGCAGTGGCTGCACGCCGGCAAGAGGGGGGAGGACGCCGAACTCGCCCAGGCGCTTCGGCAGTGCGACGGGGAGCGGGTCCAGGCGGTGGTCCTGGTGCGGGACGACTTCTGGCTGGCCGTGAGCCGCTTCATGGGCGACCTGCACATCGAGCTTCTCCAGGGCCAGAACTGCGCCCTGGTGGACCTGTTCGACCCGATCCACGCGCGGAACGTGCTGGCGGCGTTCGGACGGGCGTTCGGACGCCTGGAACAGGAGCCGACGAAGGAGCAGGAATCGTTCCTCGATCAAGCGGTCCAGGGTTTGTCTCAGGACGGCCGGGTGATCTGCGTCCGGCTGGCCCTGTTTGCCGAGATGGTCAAGGGCAAGCCGTGGACGGCCGCTGCCCTGAAAGGGGTCGGCGGGACGGAAGGGGTCGGCGTCGCCTTTCTGGAGGAGACGTTCAGCGCCGCCGCCGCCCCGGCCGAACACCGCTACCACCAGAAGGCGGCCAGGGCGGTGTTGAAATCCCTGCTGCCCGAATCCGGCGCGGACATCAAAGGCCACATGCGGTCGCATGGCGAATTGCTGGAGGCGTCGGGTTACGCCAACCGACTCAAGGACTTCGACGATCTGATTCGCATTCTCGACGGCGAAATTCGGCTAATCACGCCAACCGACCCGGAGGGGGTGGAAGCCGCTGAAGTAGCCGCGTTCGCCAGAACGCGGGCGACCTCCGAAGTCGCTCCTAACCCGCATTCTGGCGAATGCGGCTACACCCGGTTCTACCAACTGACCCACGACTACCTCGTGCCGTCGCTGCGGGACTGGCTCACCCGCAAACAAAAAGAGACGCGCCGGGGCCGGGCCGAACTGCTGCTGGCGGATCGGGCGGTGGTCTGGAACGGCCGGCCGGAGAATCGGCAACTGCCGTCGCTTACGCAATGGTTCCGCATCCGATGGCTGACGCGGAAGAAGACCTGGACGCCGCCGCAGCGAAAGATGATGAGGAAGGCGACCCGTTACCATGCGGTGCGGGTGGCGACCCTCGGCGTACTGTTGGCCGTAACGACCTTCACCGGCCTGGCGATTCGTCAACAGGTCGTCGAGCAGCAGAAGGCGACTCGCGCCGCCGGGTTAGTGCAAGCGGTTCTGAATGCGGAGACGGCTCAGGCGCCAGCCATTATCGGTGAGATGTCCGGGTATCGAACATGGGTCGATCCTCTTTTGCACGACGCCCAGGCCCAGGCGGAGAAGGACAACGACCGTGCCAAACAACTGCACGCCAGCCTCGCCCTGTTGCCGGTGGACGCCTCCCAGGTGGACTACCTTTACGGCCGGCTGCTCGAAGCCGCCCCGACCGAGTTGCCCGTGATCCGGGACGCCCTGTTCCCCCAACGCAAGGCCCTCTGCGAGCGCCTGTGGGGCGTTCTGGAGGATGGGAAGGACGATGCGGACCGGCGTTTTCGGGCGGCGTGCGGCCTGGCGGGATTCGACGTGATGGAGGACGACGCCATCCGCAAGCGCTGGGAGGGCGTGTCGCCCTTCGTGGTCGAGCGGCTTCTGGTCGCCGTGCAGCAGAACCCCAGCAACTACGACCCGCTGCTCAAGACGCTCGATCCCGTCCGGGACAGGCTGAACGGCCCGCTTTCCGAGGTCTTCCGCAGAGGCGAACGGGCGGAAGCCGACCGCTCCTGGGCGACGAACATCCTGGCCAAGTACGCCGCCGACCGGCCCGACATACTGGCCCAATTGCTCATGGACGCCGACGAGAAGCAGTTCGCCGTGATCTACCCGAAGTTCAAGGAGCAAGGCGAGCAAGGCTTGCCCCTGCTGACCGGCGAGATCGACAAGAAACTCCCGACCGATCTGCCCTCCTCGGACGAGAATCGGGAAAAGCTGGCGAAGCGGCAGGCGAATGTGGCGGTCGCCCTGTTGAAGATGAACCATCCGGAGAAAGTCTGGCCGCTGCTGAAGCACACGCCTCCCGATGATCCGAGGGTGCGAAGCTACCTGATCCATCGCCTGTTTCCGCTTGGTGCAGAATCCGGGGCCATCCTCAAGCGTTTGGACGAGGAGCCGGACCTGAGCATACGCCGGGCCTTGCTCCTCAGTTTGGGGGAGTATGACGAGAAGGGGCTTTCGCCGGAGGCTCGCCAGGCCGTGTTGCCGAAGTTGCAGGAAATCTATCGCAACGACTCCGATCCGGGCCTTCATGCGGCTTCCGAATGGCTGCTGCGGACGTGGAAACAGGAGGCGTGGCTGAAACAGGTCAACGACGAGTGGGCCAAGGACCGGGAGCGGCGAGAGAAACGGCTCGACGACATCAGGCAGTTACTCACGAAGGACAAGGAGAAGACGCCGCCGCAGTGGTACGTCAACGGCCAGGGTCAGACGATGGTAGTGGTCCCCGGCCCGGTGGAGTTCCTGATGGGTTCGCCGACGACGGAAGCGGGCAGGATGGATTACGAGACTCAGCACAAGGAGCGGATCGGCCGGACGTTCGCCCTCGCAGCCAAATCGGTGACGGTGGAGCAGTACCGGAAATTCGACGACGGCTACCAAGTTCCGGCGGTCTATACTCGCACGGCGGATCTGCCAGTCGTGGAAACGACGTGGCATCAGGCGGCGGGGTACTGCAACTGGTTGAGCAAGGAAGAGGGGATTGCCGAAGACCAGTGGTGCTACGAAATCGAGGACGGCCAGGTGACGAAACTGAAGGCGAACTACTTGAGTCTGACGGGGTATCGGCTGCCCACAGAAGCGGAGATGGAGGTATGCCACTCGTGCGGGGGCGTTGACGAGCCGGTATTTCGGCGAAACGGAAGACTTGCTGCCGAAGTATGCGTGGTACGTGAAGAACTCTCAGGAGCAGACGTGGCCGGTGGGGAGTTTGAAGCCGAACGACTTGGGGTTATTCGACGTGCAGGGGAACGTGTGGACGTGGTGTCAGGAGAGCTACAGAGCATATCCCGCCTCGAAGGACGACGGGGTATACGAAGATAGCGAGGATGTGTTAAGTATTGATACCTCAAAAGGCCGTATGTTGCGTGGCGGCTCGTTCCGCGATCATGCGTCGAGCGTGCGTTCTGCCTTCCGTACCCTCTTCGTGCCGGCGTTCCGGAACGACAATGTCGGCTTCCGTCCGGCGAGGACTTTTGCCCCTTGACGGCTTTACCTCTTTACCCCCTCCCCTGAGGAGACGAAAATGAAAACTGGATTTGTACATTTGTACTCCATGCAGTAGAAAGACATGGACGATCTAAAAAGGCACGAGGAATTGGTTGTCATCACGAAAACGTATGACCTGATCTTGTGGTCGTGTCGCCACACGGGCAAATTTCCTCGCAACCACCGTTTCGTGCTGGGCGAGCGGATCGAAAGCGTAGCCGCGTTCGCCAGAACGCGGGGGCCACCGACGATTTGGGATACGTTATCACGAATAGGCCATCCCGTGTTCTGGCGAACACGGCTACACGACACGCCGACGGCCAACGCGACCGTGTAGCCGCGTTCGCTAGAACGCGGGGGGGCCGCACACGATTGGGCCGGCCCGTGTTCTGGCGAACACGGCTACGCTCGACGCGACGAGGGGTGATAAGGGGGGCGCCGCCATGAACAACAAGGACGCATACGCGGGGCGAACGGATCACCTGAAGCGACTTCCCAAGCAGCACTACCAGGGACAAGCCTATGTCCATTGGTCCATGACCATGGAAAACCGCCGGACTGGATGGCTCATGCCAATCTTGTACTACAAGTTCCGTGAGGTCCTCACTCACACCGCGTTTCGCTATGGCATTTGTTCTCCAATCTACTGCTGCATGCCGGATCATCTTCATTTGCTGTGGGTCGCAATGGACGCGGCGAGCGATCAACTTCTGGCCGCGCGCTTCTTTCGCAAGCAGATGAACCTCGTCCTGGCGAATCTGGGATGCCGTCTGCAAACCGAAGGATACGACCACGTCTTGACGGAACAGCAACGCGAGCGCTCCGCGTTCGAGGAGGTCGTCGAGTACATTGCCAGGAATCCCGAGCGCGCGGGTTTGGTGAAGCGGGACGGCTATCGCGATTACCGCTACAGCGACTGTCTGATTCCGGGCTATCCGGAATTGCATTTGTGGCAATCGGATTACTGGGAAAGGTTCTGGCGGACCTATGCCTACCTTGCCAAGGGTCGCGTGGTCGTCCCAGTGGACGAGTCGTCTCGCGAAGGATCGTAGCCGCGTTCGCCAGAACGATGGGGGGTCCGGTAGCCGCGTTCGCCAGAACGCGGGGGTCGCCGACAACATATAGGTCGTCTCCTCGGCGCGGCCCGCCCGCCTTCTGGCGAACGCGGCTACATGAGTTGGTCGTCTCCTCGGCGCGGCCCGCCCGCCTTCTGGCGAACGCGGCTACATGAGTTGGAGCGGCCACGCCCGGCAAGCGAACAGCCACCGACTGCGTCGCGACCTTTTCGATACAATCAGCTTCCAGAGGGCGACGACCAAGTAGCCGTGTGTTGCGCGGCGGCTCGTTCAACAATCAAGCGTCGAACGTGCGTTCTGCCAACCGTAACAACAACGTGCCGACGAACCGGAACAACAACAACGGATTTCGTCCGGCGAGTACCTTGCCTTGCCAGAATCCACAGGATGACACCTGCGGAGCGCGCCGCGGTGCAAAGTCCAGGTTGTCGTCCCGCGTCGGGCCAGTGGCCCGGCCAAATGAAGTGCAGGCCCGGCAGGTCTGGTAGGCCGCAAGGCTCGAAGGCCCTGCCGGGCTTCGTTCGTGGCAGGATCGTGATGCGCTCAGGAGTCATTTCCAAACCAGCCCGGAGCGCAAGCGACGGGTTTCGCTTCAACCCGTCGCTTGCGCTCCGGGCTGGTTTGGAAGCCGCTTGCTTCTTTCCGAGGAGACCACAACTCATGTCCGTCCGCCTGTCGCGCCGGCTGCTGGCGCTGATTCCTGCTCCTGGTTCTGCCCGTCGCGTCGTGGGCGGCCCCGGCCAAGGTCTACGTCATCCTCTGGTTCGACACCGAGGACTACCTCCTGCCGGCCGACGACGACGCGGCCCTCCACCTGGCGAACTTCCTCACCCGTGAACACATCAAGGCCACGTTCAAGGTGGTCGGCGAGAAGGCCCGCACCCTGGAGCGGCGCCACCGCGACGACGTAATCGCCGCCTTGAAGAGACATGAGATCGGGTTTCACTCCAACTGGCACAGCGTTCAGCCCAGCCCGGCGATGTACCTGTCGACGCTCGGCTGGGACGAGGGCACAGCCGAGTTCGACCGCCGGGAAGGCCCCGGCCGCGACGACGTGCAACGCATCTTCGGCCAGGCCCCCACCTGCTACGGCCAGCCGGGCAGTTCGTGGGGGCCGCAGAGCTACGGCGCCATGAAGAAGTGGGGCATGGGCGTCTACCTCGACGCCGGCAGGCACATCGGCCTCGACGGCAAGCCCTGCTACTACGACGGCGTCCTCAACCTGTATAACCTCGACCACATTTTGCGCACCGACCTGACGAGTCTCGAAAAAGAACAGGCGGCCGAGGACAAATTCACCGAGGCCCGCAAGGCGCTGCTGGCCGAGGGCGGCGGCATCGTCAGCATCTACTACCATCCGTGCGAGTTCGTCCACAAGGAGTTCTGGGACGCCGTCAACTTCAAGAGGGGCGCCAACCCGCCGCGCGAACTGTGGAAGGCGCCGCCGCAAAAGACGCCGGAAGAGACGAAGACGGCTTACGAGTGTTTCGAGACCTGGATTCGCTTCATTCACCGCTTCCCGGAGGTGCAATTCATCACGGCGTCGCAGGCGGCCAAGCTGTACCGCGACCGGGCGCGGGGCCGTCGTTTCGGCCCGGCCGAGATCAAGGCGGTCGCCGCGGCCGTCGGCGACGAAATCGACTTCCAGCGGAACAAGGACTATACGCTGTCCGCATCGGAGGTTTTCGCCCTGCTCGACGATTATGTAGCCGCGCGCGCCGCCGGCCGGGAGCCGGACGGCCTGGCGGTGACGGACACGCCGTTCGGCCCCACCGGCGCTTCGCCGGTAATCCCGGACGACGGCGTCACGACCGATTGGAGCCAGTTCGGCCGCACCGCCGCCGACGTGGCCGACTTCGTGCGCAAGCAGCACCGCGTCCCCGGCACGGTCTGGCTCGGCTCGACGCCGGTATCGCCGGAGGCGTACCTGCGGGCGCTGGCGGCGGTCGCGCGCGACCTGGCCGACGGCAAGAAACCGCCGGAGACCATTGAACTCAAGCCGACGCCGCTGGCCGCCGCCAAGTACGTCTCGGCCGACGATCCGAAGCTGTGGGGGTGGATCATCTTTCCGCCGGGCTTCCACGCGCCGGCCATGATGCGACTGGCCAAGCGGCAGGCGTGGACGCTGAAACCGGCGTTGCTGGATCCCGATTGGGAGTGAAGGGGGTCAGGCGTCGGGGTCGCCGCCCAGCTCCCGCAAGCGGGCCGCCAGCTGCTCGGCGAGCGCCTCCGCCGCCTCCCGCCGGCGCCGCTCCTTTTCGGCGCGGGCGGCGGCCTTTTCGGCGCGGGCGACGGCCTTTTCGGCGCGGGCGGCGGCATTCTCGGCCTTCGCCCGTGATTCGTCGTTCTGACGGGCCAACTCCACGAAGCTCAGGAAGGGATTGCCGTCGGGGTAGGTCACGACCAATTCGCCCCCGTCCAGCCGCATGTTTACTCTGGTGCGCGGGCTGCGCCATCTCCGCGCGACGTTCTCGATCTCCCGCAGCTCGTCGCCGTGCCGCAGCCAGCCGCGCAGGCGGCCCCGATCCGGGTCGTACTGATAGTATTCCTCGACGCCGTACCGCTGGTAGAAGTTGAATTTCTCCCGAAGCTCGCCGCGCCGGTTGCCCGGCGACAGAACCTCCCAGACCACCTGCGGGGCGACCCCACCTTCTCTCCACTGCATGTAGGAGCCGCGGTCGCCCTTGGGCCGGCCGAACGCCACCATCGCGTCGGGGGCCGTGCGAAGGACGTTGTTCCCCTCGACGGGATACCACAACAAATCGCCGGCGACGAAGACGTCCTCCCGGTCCCGATACAGGGCGTCGAAGTTGCCCTGGAGGGTCACGATCCAGCGGTATTGCAGCGTATTGTCCGACATGGGCTTTCCGTCGCTGTCGGGATATTCGATCTCCGCCGGGGAGGGCTTCGTGATGGGGGTGCTCATGGCGCGTTCCGATCACCCGAGGATGAATGGGGTTGGCGCCGTCCGCGGGCGCCGTTTCCGCCTGCCGATGGGGTTAGTTTATCCCGCCGGTTCTGTGGGCGGAAGACGGTTCTTCGCGTCTGATCCGCCTTCCCACCGCCAATCGGTCCACGCGGCCAGCAGCGCCAGGGTCAGTCCGCCGGCCCAGCCGGCGAGCACGTCGGTGAAAAAGTGGACGCCCAGGTAGACGCGCGTGAAGCCGACCAACACCGGTAGGGCCAGCCCGAGGACCAGGGCCAGGATGCGCAGCCATCGTCGTCGCAGGCGTCGGCCGACGATCAGCCCGAGGGAGGCGTAGGCGGCCATCGAGTTCGTAGCATGGCTGCTGGGAAAACTGTACGACGCCGGCAGGGGCACAAGCCGCCACGGCAGGTCCGGCCGCGGCCGGCGGATCAGGTCCTTGACGCCGTCGGCCAGGAGGAAGGCCGCCGCGACCGCCGCGGCGATGCACAAAGCCGGCTTCCAGCGGCGGAGCAACAGCAGCATCACCACGAACAGGGCGGCGACGCTCACGGTGACTGCCCCGCGACCAAGATTCGTGGCCGCGATCATAAGGGAGTCCAGCCAGGTCCGGTGCAGCGAGGCGACCACTCTTCCCGCGCCCGAATCCAGCCATTCAACGATATTCATGGTCTCCTTCGCCGCCGCCGCGGATGCCCTTGCCGTCCGTCCAAACCCCCCCATAGAATAAGGCAGTCATTTGAATCGCCAACGGAGAATCGTCATGAAGGCCGGCATTCACCCCAAGTATGAAGAAGCCACCGTGGTCTGCGGTTGCGGCAACAAGTTCACCACCCGCAGCACGAAAAAGAACATTACGGTCGAAATCTGCTCCGCCTGTCACCCGTTCTTCACCGGCAAGATGAAGTTCGTGGACACGACGGGCCGCGTCGAGAAGTTCCAGCGCAAGTACAACTGGGCCAACCGCAAGAAGGCCGCCGTCGCCGAGCAGCCCGCCGCCGAAGCTGAGGCGCCCAAGTAGATTCAGGGCGCGGCTCGTTTTCGGGTAACGGGTCGCGCCCCCTTTCTTTGTCGGGAGTACTGCGATGCCCCTTTTCTGACCGCCGAAGGCCGACGCCTGGGGTCGATCGTCCTTCCCTTCCCACCGGATCGACCCCCCGGAGCGCGCCGCGCATGTGGCCCTTCTTTGAACAAGCGTTGACCCGTCACCGCGAGCTGGAAACGCAGCTGGCCGATCCGGAAGTCGTCAACAACCGCGTCCGCTACGCGCGCACCGCCAAGGAACACGGCGCCCTTTCCAGACAGATCAAACCCTATCTCGAATACAAAAAGGTGTCGGAAGACCTGGCCCAGGCCGAGGCGATGGCGGCCGCCGAGACCGACCCGGAAATGAAGTCGTACGCCGAGCAGGAGCTGGCGGAGTTGCGAGGCCGGCGGTCGGCGTTGCAGTCGCGCCTGGAGGATTTCCTCCTGGCGGAGGGCGATACGTTCGACAGCATCATCCTGGAAATCCGGGCCGGCACCGGCGGCGACGAGGCCGCCCTGTTCGCCGGCGACCTTTACAACATGTACACCCATTACGCGCGCGACCAGGGTTGGAAGATCGAGGACATCTCGTTCAGCCCCGGCGAGGCCGGCGGCTTCAAGGAAATCGTCTTCGGCGTGACCGGCGACGACGCCTTTACGCACCTTCGCTACGAGAGCGGCGGCCATCGGGTGCAGCGCGTGCCGAAAACGGAGCAGCAGGGTCGCATTCATACGTCGGCGGCGACGGTGGCGGTCTTGCCGGAGCCGGACGAGGTGCAGGTGGAGATCCGCGACCAGGACATCGAATGGGAGAAGATGCGGGCCGGCGGCGCCGGCGGCCAGCACGTCAACAAGACCGAGAGCGCCGTTCGCATCTGGTACAAGAAGGGCACGTCGGAAGAGCTGGAAGTCAAGTGCCAGGACGAGCGCAGCCAGCACAAGAACTACGACCGGGCCATGCGCATCCTGCGCGGCCGGCTGTACGAACGGCAGCAGCAGAAATTGCACGACCAGCGGGCGGAGCAGCGGCGGACGCTGATCGGCTCCGGCGACCGCGGGGAACGCATCCGCACCTACAATTTCCCGCAGAACCGCCTCACCGACCACCGCATCAACCTGACGTTGTACAAGCTCGACGCAATCATCCTCGGGGCGATGGGCGAATTGATCCAGTCGCTGCGCGACTTCGACAAGAAACAGAAACTGGGGCGGAACGCGAGCGATTGACATCGGCGAGCGGGGGGCGTCAGCCCCCTGATTCTTCATGTGGTCCGCGACGGGATGCTAAATCAGGGGCTGACGCCCCCCGCTCGCCTTTCCTGAAAGGAACCCACCCGTGACCACGGAGCAGCCCTGGACCGTCAAGCGCCTGCTCGACTGGACGAAACCCTACCTCGCGCGGATGGGCGCCGAGTTCCCGCAGCTGGACGCGGAATTGCTGCTGGCCCACGCCCTCGGCTGGAAGCGCATCGAACTCTACACGCGCCACGAAGAGGAACCGTCGGAGGCGGAGCGTGCGAAGTTCAAGGAGTTGGTCCAGCAGCGGGTGAAGGGATGTCCCGTCGCCTATTTGATCGGCCGCAAGGAGTTTTACTCGCTGGAATTCGAGGTCAACCGCGACGTGCTCATCCCGCGGCCGGACACCGAATGCGTCGTCGATGAGTGTCTGCGGCTGGCGCGCGAAGTCGCCGAACCGCGGATATTAGACATCGGTACGGGGTCTGGATGCCTGGCGGTGACGATCGCCAAATACGGCAAAACGGCCCAGGTCACGGCGGTGGACGTGAGCGCGGCGGCGCTGGCGGCGGCCTCCCGCAACGCGGCCAAACACGGCGTCGCCGAGCGCGTCCGCTTTCTGGAAGGCGACTTGTTCGCGCCGCTCCCCTCCGGCGAACGCTTCGATTTCATCCTCAGCAATCCGCCTTACATCCCCCACGCCGACCTCGCCGGCCTGGCGCCCGGCGTCCGCGACTACGAACCGCTCGCGGCCCTCGACGGCGGCCCGGACGGCTTCGCGGTCTTCGACCGGCTGATCGCCGGGGCGCCCGACCGGCTGAAACCCGGCGGCTACCTGATCGTGGAGATCGGATCGCCGCAGGAGGCGGAGGCGCGACGGCGCATCGAGTCGGCCGCCGTTTACGAACTCGCCCCGACGATCCTGGACGGCTCGCGGCATCCGCGGGTGTTGCGGGCGCGGCTGCGTCCGGCCGGCTGAAGGTTCACGGTATGATATTTGCTCGTTTTCCTACCCGATGCAGCATGCGTCGTCTCGCGCTGAAGCCATAAAGTCTATTTAGGAGGGCAAATTACGCCTCGGGGCGACAAATCGAAGTATACCGACAAGCAGAAACGAGAGGCGGAACACATCGAAGAGAGCTACGAGTCGCGCGGCGTGTCCGAGGGGGAAGCCGAGCGTCGGGCGTGGGCAACGGTCAACAAGACGAGCGGAGCCGGCAAGAAGGGCGGTTCGGGCGTCGGCAAGGCCGAGAACAAGGGGCCGGCGAAGAAGGGCGGCAAGAAGGGCGGCGAGGCCTCGGCGGCGCGGCCGGCGGCCGCACGATCCGCTTCGGCCAAGAAGGCGGCGCGGACGCGGGCGCGGAACGCCGAGTGAATCACGTCGGCGGCGAGCGGGGGGCTTACGCCGGCCGCTCGCCGCGTTCGCCTCAATCCAGAGGGGCGCCCGCTCCCAACTCCCAACTTCCACTTTCCAAAAAACGGCCGCAACGGTATCACCATCCGCCCTGCCGCCACAGGTGGATGAACGGGACTCCCCCATCGCCGGCCCAGGCGCCGCAGGAAGGAGCGCGACCGCATGAGGAAGCACAGCAGCGGAGGTGCGGTCTTTGCCGCCCTGATCTTCCTCGGTCTCCTGGTTTCGGCCGGTCGCGGACAGGCTCCGGGCTCCGTTCCCCCCCGGCGGTGGACGCCGCCCAAATCGCGGCGCCCGCCCTGGCGCCCGAACCGACGGTCGCCGACGGCCCCTTCCCCCTGGAGCCGCCGCACCTGGTCCCGGTCTGGGGCGTGGCGGGGTTTCGCGGCTACGGCCTCGGCGACCACACCGCGCCCAACGGCCTGGAGTTCAAGGCGCTGTTCAGTCTGGAACTGGACTTCAACTTCTGGCTGTCGCGCTCGCATCGGGTCTATGCGTTCACCGATTTGCAGTTCTGGGCGCAGCGGGCGACGCCCGGCGTCACCAATCCGAGCCAGGGCGCGTTCGACTTCAGCAAGCGCGAATTTGACCTTACCGGCGGCGCGGCCTGGAACTACTACGACCGTTTCGAGGCCCGAGTCTTCGCCTATTCCTACAACAACCTCAACCGCGGCGACTCGACCTGGCAACCAACCGGCTACAACGACGGCGTCGGCCTGGAAAACCGTTACTACCTGAATAACGTGTACGACGCGCTGGGCACGGAGGCGTTCGACTTGGACCGCGCGACCTTCGTGAGCCTGGGCTACTACCCGACCAAGGACATGGTGGACAGCCGCGGCGGCGTGTTCAAGCCCGGCCCGTTCGCGCGGGCCTACCTCACCTGGGACCTGATCGGCGAACGCTGCTATCTCTACGGCGACCTCCAGGTCATCGCCGATCGGTCGTTTACGCCGGAACTCTTCAAGACGGACGCCGGCATCGCGGCGCGGCCGTTCGACGCCTTCCCCCGTCTCGAATTTCGCCTCGGCAGCGACGACACGATCGACCTGCACAACAAGGACGGCGAATACGGCGTCTACGGCGGCGTGCGATTCACGTATTGAGGGGCTCCTGGTCCCCACTTGCATCCCTGCCGGGAGCGGCGTAGCATTTCCATCATCATATTCCTGTAACAAGCGACGGGTTTTCGGCATTCATGAGGCAGGGCGCCAAGTGACCGCGTGCGAGCAGCAAGCCGCTTTCGATCGCACCCGGCAGGGCGACGCCAAGGCCCGGGGCGAACTGCTGGAAAGCTTTCGGCCCTACGTCCAGTTGCTAGCACCAAACGGTTTTTGTGGCCGTAACGCTTAACAATGACACACTACGGCCCGTCGCGGGATGGGCCGGTTGGCGTCAGAGAAAGGACCAAGCGACGGTTGTCTAACCAGGGCAAGCGATGTTGCCGCGCATTGATCCTATCCATCGCGGGGGCCAACGCCTCCTGGCCCGCGAACGGGTCCAGGTACACGATCAATGCTTCCGGCGTCTCGTACAACTGGCCGGGCCGGTTGAAGAACTGTCGCCGCAGGGTCCGGACGTGCTCCCCCGCGTAGCCCTCGCCCAACTGTCGGCCCAGGTCGGCGACCGCGTTGTACACCAACGCCACCAGCCAGCCGAACATCTGCAACGGCCCCCGGTGAAAGCGCGGCCGCCGCCGGTCGGGACTCTCCTTGTCGTAGCCGCACGGTACGGCATCCACCAACAGGTCGTGAACCTCGACCCGATGGGCCTGCTCGTGCCCTTGTCGAGCCCGGAAGATGGTCAGCACGTCTTCCGGGTCGCCGGCGCAGGTCGTGTACAGCGGATGCCAGCGGTCCTTTTTGGGACCGGGTCGGACCTCCCGGCAGATGATGGTGCGCACCGCCTGCTCCGCGGTCTCGCCCTTGAGTACCGTTTGCGTCTCGGCCAGGCGGACTTCCTTGGGCGGGGCGCCGACGCACACGCCCGGTTCCTCGACGGATACGAACAAGCCGCCGGGCAATTGCTTCCAGGCCCGCATTCGGTGCGGGTAGCGGCAGGCGCGCAGCGTGACGTCCAGGCGCCGCTGGCTCTCGACCAGATCCCACAAGGTCCGCACGCCCGCGTCCGACTTGGCCGCCCCGGCGTCGAACAGCGCGTGGAGCGTGCGCGGCCGGCCGTGCTTCAAGACCTGTCGGACCAGCGGCGCCGCCAGCTCTTGCAAACCCACATCGCCCGGCGTGCCGCGCACCGCCAGGAAGCGGCCGCTCGTCAGGTCGAAGCCGGTGAACAGCTTCTCGCAGCGCATGTACTTGTTGCGGGTGGTGACGTAGCCCTTGCCGATGCGAAACTTCTTGGTCCAGCGTGGGATGGTGTGCTCGTCGAAGCTGACCATGGCGTCGGCGTTGCGGAGCAAGTGCCACGGGCAGGTCCGGCGGCAGAAGGCATCGACCTCATACCAGGCCAGGTGACGCCGCCAACCGCCGACGGTGTGGCGCGACGGGCAGCGGCGGCCGCCGCACAACCGGGCGAAGCCGGCGTCGGCCATCTCGTCCAGGTGAAAAACTCGCTCCAGGCCGGTCACCAAGGAGAAGACGCTGGTCAACAGGCCCGGACGCAAGGAACCGTAATCGTCGGTGAAGCAGTCCTGGGCCGTGGCCAACCAGTCCAGGGCTTCGGGCATCAACAGGAACGCGCCGGCGTGCTGGGTCTTGGTGACGAAAAAGGGGGCGGCGGCAGGGGCACGGGTTGGCGCGGTGGCACGCCGCCGGGCGCGGCCGGCGCGACCGCAGGCTGCACGGCCGGCTCGGGGGCCGCGGCCGCGGCCCGCGTCGCCCGATCGAGGCCGAACTTCTTGCAGAAGTGGTGCAAGGCCACCGTGGACACGTGGACGCCCCAGGTGCGTTGGATGAAGGCCAACACGTCGTAGCGCGTGGCGTCGGCGTGAGTCAGCATGAACTCGGCGATGGGGCCGGCGTAACGCGGCAGCAGTTTGCCATGCGGCCGGCCGGCCAGGCGGTGGTGGGCGGCCTGGATCGCCTCCTTGGAAGACACCCCTTGTTGGTGCGAGGCCGTGGGCCGGCTGACGCCGACCAATCGAGCGATCTGAGCGACTTTGAGTCCGGAATCGCAGTGCAGGAGGAAATGGCTGAGCAACCGGCTGGAGTAGTAATCGTCGCCGCAGCGTCGCCGGAAGGCAAAGGCCGCCTGGAGCAAGCCGCGTTGCCCGGCCGTGAGTCGCTGTTCGGCGATCTGCGCTTGGGCGAGCCAAGAGGTGCAAGTGCCGTCCATGGTGAGCATGAGGAATCCTCCCTGCAACCCAGGCAGGGAGAATTGTAGTCCGTAAGGACTGGAAGTTAAGCGTTACGGCCCGAAAAACCGTTTGGTGCTAGTTCGCGCCCGGCACGAGCCGAAACTGCGAGCGCGACTGGGAGATTCGGACCTCGTCCAGGACGCACTGCTGGAGGTGCATAAGCACTTCGACCGCTTCACCGGCGGCACGACGGCCGAGCTGGCCGCGTGGTTGAAGGTGGTGGTGACGCGCACGGTCGGCCGGACGCTGCGCGGCCACCTCGGGGCCAGTAGGCGCGACGTGGGCCGCGAGCAGGGCGTTGAGGACATCGCCGTCCTGGCGGCGGACGCGGGGAGCACCCCAAGCGCCGTGGCCGTCCGCCATGAGCAGACGGCGCAGCTGGCCCGCTGCCTGGCGCGGCTGCCGGAGGACATGCAACAGGTGCTGCTCGGCCGGCACATGGACGACCTGTCTTACGCGGACCTGGCGGCGCAAATGGGCCGCACGGATGGCGCCGTGCGCGTGCTCTACACGCGGGCGCTGCGCCGGCTCCGGGACGAATGTCAAGGCGGTTGATTGTGCCCAAGGCGATTGGACCTTCCGCCCTGTTGCCTTCCTTGGAAGGGAGCCGACCCGATGAGCGACAACAATGCCGCACCGGACGCCCGCCTCGCCGAGGTGCTGGATCAGGCGCTCTCCGAATTGCGGTCGGGCGGCCGCCCGGTCTCCGACGAAGGGGGCGTCCTTAACCCTTCGACCCCGGAGCTGGCGTCTCTGCTGGAAACCATGCGCGCCCTGGAGTCCGCCGTCCGGGACTGCAAGGCGGAGGAATCGGACGCCCCGTCCGTCGCGCCGGCCAACAACCTGCAAGCGCCTACGCCTGCGGACCCGGGGACGGCGTCTCGGCCGTCGTCTGCCGGATCCCACACGCGGCCACAGGTTAGTCCTCCCGTTTCGGCCGCCGGGGCGCCGCCTCAGATGGATCGTTACCAGATCCTCGAACGCATTGGCCGCGGCGGCATGGGAACGGTGTACAAGGCCCGCGATGCACAGCTGCGTCGGGTGATCGCCCTGAAGGTCCCGCATTTCTCCGGGTCGGCGCCGGATCAGTCGCAGGCCCAGCAGCGGTTCCTCCGCGAGGCCCGATCCGCCGCCGCGGTTCGTCATCCCTATGTTTGCCCGATTTACGACGTCGGCGAGTGCCACGGCGTTCCCTACGTGGTGATGGCGTATGTGGAGGGCAAGTCGCTGGCCGAACGGCTGGCCGCCGGCGTCCTCTACAGCTGCCGTGAGGCGGTGACGATGGCCCGCCAGGTCGCCGAAGGGCTTGCGGCCGTCCACGCGGCCGGCGTCGTCCACCGCGACCTCAAGCCGGCGAACATTCTTATCGACGCCGACGGGCAGGCGGTCCTCGCCGATTTCGGCCTGGCCCGTCCCAAGGACGACGCGGAACATCTGACGGCGGAAGGCGTCGTGGTGGGCACGCCGGCCTATATGGCACCGGAACAGGCGTCGGCGGAGTGGGGCGAAATCGGCCCGCGCACCGACCTGTACAGCCTGGGGGCCGTGCTCTACGTGTTGCTTGCGGGCCGGCCCCCCTTCCAGAGGCGCGACGCGGCTTCGGTGCTGCTGGCGGTGGTGAGCGAGCGGCCGGCGCCGGTGGGCAAGATCAATCCGACGTTGCCCCGTCCGCTGGCCGACCTGGTCATGCGCCTGCTGGCCAAGAAATCGGGCGACCGGCCGGGGACGGCGCGGGAAGTGGCGGCGGCGCTCGCAGTTCTGGAGTGCGACCTGCGCGCCGCGGAGGAGGCGGCCGTGAAAGCAGACGCCGGGGGTCCGGCAAAGCCCCCACGGAGGCGGGCTTTGTGGGCGGCCCTGGCGGCGGCCTTACTGCTCGGCGCGGCCCTGGCCGGTTTCGTCGTGGTCCGCGTCGTGACGGACAAGGGAGATCTCGTAATCGAGGCGGATGACGAGGTGCAGGTCACCTTGAAACAGGGCGGTAAACAGGTTCGCGTGCTGGACACGCGCACCGGCCGGACGTTCAGTATCGCGGCCGGGGAGTACGACGCGGAGGTCACGGAAGTCCCGGACGGCGTGCGGGTGGCGACGAGGCATTTCTCGCTTACGCGAGGCGGGCGGGAGGTGCTGTCGGTGCGCCTGGAGGCCGCCAAGCCGCCACGGATGAAAGGGGCTAATGGGTCGCCGGCGCCCGAGCCTGCCCCCACGCTGACGGTCGAGCTGGGCGACGGCGTGACGATGGTTTTCGTCCTCATTGATCCCAGGTCCAAGCCCGACGGGGGCAAGTTCAGGATGGGCTCGCCCAACGACGAGGAAGGCCGCGATGGCAGTAGAGAGGGGTCGCAACACGAGGTGGAGATCACCAAGGCGTTCTACATGGGCGCCTACCCGGTGACGAAAGGCCAGTTCGCAGCCTTTGTCCAGGAC
Source organism: uncultured Planctomycetaceae bacterium (assembly GCA_963813925.1). Classification (GTDB taxonomy): domain Bacteria; phylum Planctomycetota; class Planctomycetia; order Gemmatales; family Gemmataceae; genus UBA4732. The sequence continues at coordinate 39,670 of CAWFBG010000009.1, read as the reverse complement.
GCGCATTACCAGACGGATGCGGAGACGGACGGCAGCGGCGGTTACGGCTACAACGCGGCGACTCGGACTTTCGAGGGGCGCGACCCGAGGTACACCTGGCGGAACCCGGGCTGGGTGCAGACGGACGCGCACCCGGTGGTGAACGTGAGCTGGAACGACGCAGTGCGGTTCTGCGCGTGGTTGAGCCGGAAAGAGGGGAAGACCTACGAGTTGCCGACGGAGGCGGAGTGGGAATACGCCTGCCGCGCCGGGACGACGACGCGCTTTTGGTGCGGCGACAACGATTCCAGTCTGAAAGGCAACGCCAACGTCGGGGACGCGGCGCTGACGGCGAAGCTGAGTGGGGAAGTCGCCAGGAATACGCCCTTCGTACCTTGGGACGACGGCTATCCGTTCACGTCGCCGGTTGGGAAATACAACCCCAACAAGTGGGGGCTGTATGACATGAACGGCAACGTCTGGGAGTGGTGCGCCGACCGCTACGGCAGCTACCAGGAAGGATTGGTTAAAGATCCCAAAGGCCCGGATAACGGCGACTCCCGCGTCCTTCGAGGCGGGGCGTTTAACAGCCCGCCGCGGGACTTCCGCTCGGCCGAGCGCGGCATCGGCGAACCCGGCATGCGCAGCTACAACGACGGCTTCCGGGTGGTGTTGCGTCCGGCCGCCGCTCCGCAACCGCCCCAGGATGAGGCGTGGCTCCAGAAGGTCCCCGCCCTGCCGGCCGCGCAGCAGGTGGATGCCGTGGCCGCCGAACTCAAAGCACGCAACCCCGGCTTTGACGGCAACGTCACGCCCACCATCGAAAGCGGCCTGGTCGTCGGGCTCCAATTTAACACCTACAAGGTGACGGACATCTCGCCGGTGCGTGCGTTGCCGGGGTTGCGAGGGCTTGACTTCGCCAGCGGTCCCAATGGGGGATGGCTTGCCGACCTGTCGCCGCTGAAGGGGGTGAAGCTGACGGACCTGGACCTCGGAAACACGCAGGTGTCCGACCTGTCGCCGCTGAAGGACATGAAGCTGAGGGGCCTGAACCTCGCCCACACGCACGTGACGGACTTGTCACCGCTCAGCGGCATGAAGTTGACGTATCTGTGCTGTTATGACACGCCGGTGTCCGACCTGACGCCCCTTAAGGACATGAAGCTTAACGTCCTGCTCGCCGATGTTACCAGCGTGTCGGACCTGACGCCGCTCAAGGGCATGAAGCTGACGGTCCTGCACTTCGGCACCTCTGCCGTGTCGGACCTGACGCCGCTCAAGGACATGAACCTAACAGAGCTGAACTGCGGTTCCACGGCTGTGTGTGACCTATCGCCGCTCAAGCACATGAAGATCACGGACCTGAATTTCGCGAATACCAAGGTCTCCGACCTGACGCCGCTCGCGGACATGAAGCTGACGCACCTGGACTGTAGCGGCTCCCCAGTGGCCGATTTGTCGCTGCTGAACGGCATGCCGCTGACGGACCTGAACGTCGACGACACGCGGGTGTGCGACCTGTCGCCGCTGAAGGACATGAAGCTGAAGATCCTGAACGTCGCCCGCACGCAGGTGTGGAACCTGACGCCCCTCGCGGACATGAAGCTGACATATCTGAACTGCTGGGACACGCGGGTGTCCGACCTGTCGCCGGTCAAGAACATGAAGCTGACGACTCTCAATTGCGGAGTCACCTCCGTGTCGGACCTGACCCCGGTCAAGAACATGGAACTGACGGATCTGAACTGCGGCACCACGGCCGTCTTCGACCTGTCACCGCTCCGGCACATGAAGCTGACGGACCTGAATTGCTCCTATACCAAGGTCTCCGACCTGACGCCGCTGCGCGGGATGCCGCTGACGCACCTGGACTGCACCGGCGCCCCGGTGTCGGACCTATCGCCGCTGAAAGACATACCGCTGACGCGCCTGGACTGCGAAAACACGCGGGTGTCCGACCTGACGCCGCTGAAAGGAATGCCCCTGACAGAACTTCGTTGCGACTTCAAGGCCGAGCGTGACGCTGCCATCGTGCGTTCCATCAAAACACTGGAGACAATCAACGGCAAACCGGCGGCGGACTTCTGGAAGGACGTAGACGCAAAGAAGCAAGACAAGAAGCCCTGAGCCAGGCCAATGGTTGGCCGGGGAGGACCCGGTGCAGCATCGGCCCGACTCACGCACTATCCCTCCGCAGCCGGCGAAACGGCCGACGGGATCCACTTAGCCCGTGATTGCATAGCCCGTTCCCTGTCGGTACAGTATCAATCGTCGAGGAATCGCGTACCCATCCGCCGGGGGCCAGGACATGACGAACCGTTTCGATCGTACGCCCTGCGCCGGGCCGCGGCGGCTGTCGCGTCGCGAGGTGTTGCAAGCCGGCGCGGCCGGGATGCTCGGCCTGACGCTGCCGCGCCTGCTCCAGGCGCGGGCGCCGGCGACCGGCCCCGTCCCGCGCCGACCATTGCATCCTGATCTTCCTCGACGGCGGACCCAGCCATCTCGACACGTGGGACATGAAGCCGGACGCGCCCGTCGAGATCCGCGGCCCCTTCAAAACCATCGACACCACCCTCCCCGGCGTCCGGCTGTGCGAACTTCTGCCGCGCCTGGCGGGGCACATGCACCGCTGCACGCTCATCCGCTCCGCCCACCACAGCGTCAACAACGCCCACGCCGCCGCCGTCTACTGCGCCCTGACGGGCCACGACCGCGGCGAGATCGGCGGCGGCGCCCGGCCCGACGACCACCCGGCCGTCGGCTCCGTCGTCGGCATGCGCCGGCCGCCGTCCACGCCGCTGCCGCCCTACGTTTCCATGCCCTACGTCACCAAGGAGGGGGCCGGCGGGCCGCCGCAGCCCGGCTTCTACGGCGGCCTCATCGGACGCATTTACGATCCGTTACTGGTGCTCCGCGACCCCAACGACCCCGCCTTCGCGCTGCCCGAGCTGGGCCTCCCGGCCGACGTCAACGCCGGCCGTCTCGACGCCCGCAAGCGTCTCCTCGACGACATCGCCGACGGCGAACTCGGCGACGCCGCCGCGCGGGAGATGGCCGGTTTCCAGGCGCGGGCGTTCGATCTGCTCGATTCGCCGACGGCCCAGAAGGCGTTCCAACTGGAACACGAGCCGGATCGGGTCCGCGAAAGTTACGGCCGCAACATCTACGGCCAGAGCGTGCTGCTGGCGCGGCGGCTGATCGAGGCCGGCACGCGCGTGGCCTGCGTCTCCTGGGCGCCGGACGCCAACGCCACCTGGGACACGCACGCCCAAAACTTCGCCAAGCTCAAGGGGACGCTGCTGCCGCAGTTCGACGCGGCCCTGTCGAGCCTGTTGAGCGACTTGTCGGATCGGGGGATGCTGGAACGGACGCTGGTCGTGGCGATGGGCGAGTTCGGGCGGTCGCCCAAGGTCAATCCCGCGGCCGGCCGCGACCACTGGAACCACTGTTACGGCCTGCTCTTGGCCGGCGGCGGCGTCCGCGGCGGCTACGTCCACGGCGCCAGCGACCGCATCGGCGGCCTCCCCAGCCGTCAACCGGTGACGCCGGCCGACGTCATCGCCACCGTGTACGAACGTCTCGGCGTGCCGCCCGATCTGGAGTTGCAGGATCGGTTGTCGCGTCCATTCGTGCTGGCGCCGTGGGGGACGCCGATCCGAGAAGTGCTGGCCTGAACGCCCGGCTCACTGCCTCGGCCGCAGGTCCACCCGCGACACGCGCATGTAGTTGGAGCGCAGCTCGCCGCTGTAGATCGCCTGGCCGTAGCACTCGATGCGGTAGTTGAGGTACTGGTCGAGGTTCACGCCCGGTTCGGGCGTGACGTGATAGAACGGGACGCCGCTGTCGGAGAGCAGCACGTACATTTTGCCGCCTTCCAGCGGCCGCCGGTGCGACGCCATCAGCGTCCCTGGTCCCGTGGAATAGGTGTTGCCGTTGGCGGGCGCGGCCGACGCGGGGGCCGGCGTCGGCGTGGGTCCGCCCCATGAAACCGCCGGCGTCGGCGAGAAGCCGTTGGAAGACGCGACCGTTCCGCCTTGCGGCGGCGACAGCCGCACGGTCGGCGGGACGCCGGCCGTGGCGTCGGGCGTGAGCGGGTAGACCCTGCTGGCGCTCGGCGTATTCGCCGTCTGGACCTGGGCGCCGGGCGTGGGGCCGGCCACCAGGTTCTGCGACGGGTTGCGCAGGTTGTCGCGGAGCCAGTTGGCCCGGTTGAGCGCCTGAATACGGCGATCCGCGTTGGCGTCCACCGTCGCACCCTGGTTATACAGGGCGATGGCCTGCTGCGGGTTCCACTTCTCCGCCTCGATCGCCTGCCGATACAGGGCGTCGGCGTCCTGCCCGGCCGCCGGGGAAGCCGCCGGGTTGCCGGAGGCCGGCGCCCCGGCGATCAGCCCCGGCTTGTCGGCCGCCGCCGGCTTGCGCACCGTCACGGCCTTGATATAGCGCACTTCGCCGGGCGGCGGTTCGATCGGCGTCCACGTCCCTTCGGCGTCGGTGATCTCGCGCGGGTTGGCGATGGGCGTGAGGATCTGGCCGCGTTTCTTCGTGACGCCCGCGATGGTCGGCGGCCCCGTCCAGACGCCGCTGCCGACCCGCACCGGCGCCTCCGGCGCGTCCACCATCAGGATGGGCGGGTTCTTGCTGCGGTCGATCACGAGATTTTGCTTGTTGACCCAGCTGAACGACCCCGGCGGCGGCAGAATGGCCAGCCAGCCGTCGTCGAGTTCCTGCTCCACGGTCACGCGGTCGTTCACCTTGAGGTGGTTCGTCGGATAAAAGGTCGGGCTGTCGCCGTGGCCGGCGCGGGCGTCCGTCTCCACTTGGACCGTGGCGACGTAAGGGTCCGCCGGCGCGGCCGCCTTCAGCCCGAGAAGGGCCGTCAGAGTCAGACCAGTGAGCAGCGGCGCGGAACGCATGGCAACCCCTCCGGAGGCGCGGGCGGGTCGTCGGCGCGCTCCCCGGATCGTCCTTCGGCGGACGGCGGCGGACGGGTGAAGCAAAAGCGCCGGCCGGCCGTGCGATCCCGCGGCGCCGGCGACGACCTTTCCGAAGGGCGACGGTTATACCGTCGGGACGCGGGGACGCAAGGGGGATCGCGCAGGCGCGCCCCATCGTTGCTTGCGGCCTCCCGCCCGCAGGGATATTCTCAGGGAAGCGCCAGCGCGACCACATTTTTCAATTCAAAGTCCGCATGACGTTCCCCCAAGGCGTCGCCCATGAAACACCGCACCCCAGTGACGTACAAGCTTCACCGCTTCGCTAAGGCCCGCCTCCACCCGTATCTCGTGCCCTGGGAGCAGCTCTCCAAGGAAACCCAGGAAATCGACGTCAACTTCGTGCGGCGAATCCCGCGCATCCTCGCCCGCGCCGACTTCCAGGTCGTGCGCAACGCGCGGTCGGCTTCCGCGGACGCCCCGTGAGGAAGCGGCCGCGCCAGACGACAGGGTGCGTTTAGAAATCGTCACGGAAGCACGCCCGGCGCGGCGAAATCGGCTAGAATCATCGCCATGAACGAGCCGCGATCTTTCCGCGTTTTCCTCTCCGCCGTGAGCAAAGAGTTGGCCTTCTATCGCACCGAGGTCGCCCGCGTCCTGCGGCGCAAGGGGCTGGAAGTGCGCGACCAGGAGCATTTCCGCCAGGGGCCGGCCACGCTCCTCCAACAGCTGCGCGACTACATCTCTCAGTGCGACGCCGTGGTCCTGCTGGTCGGCGAGCGCTGCGGCGCCTTTCCCACCGACGAGCACGCCGCGGCGCTGGGCGCCGTTCCCCTGTTTCAGAAATACGCGGCCGCCGCCGGCCAGGCCAACGCCTCCTACACCCAATGGGAGTTCTTCCTGGCCAAGCACCACGGCCGGAAGACCTACGTCTTCCTCACCGCCCCCGGCTTCACGCCGCCCGAACCCAACCCCGAAGACGCCGCGCTCCGCGCCTGCCAGACGGCCTACCGCCAGTGGATCCAGCACACGGGCGAGCATTACGATGCGCTTACCACCCCGGCGAAACTCATCGAGGACCTGCTCGTCTTGCCGTTTCCGGACCTGGGCCGTCCCAAACCGATCGCCCTGCCATACCCCAGCCTCGGCGCGCTGTTCAAGGGGCGGGACGGGTTCCTGAACCGGCTGCGTGACAGCCTGGAACGGGCCGTGGACGGCCGCGCCGCGGCCGTCGTGGGCAAGGCGGTCCACGGGCTGGGCGGTGTGGGCAAGACGCGGTTGGCGGTCGAGTACGCCTGGCGGCATCAGGACGACTACACCGCCCTGCTGTTCGTGCCGGCGGACAGCCCGGAGGCGCTGCGGCGGAACCTGGCCGGGTTATGCGGCCCGCTCGTGCTCGACTTGCCGGAACAGCACGTCGCCGAGGAGGAGGCGCGGCTGGCGGCGGCGCTGCACTGGTTGCAACGGAACCCCGGTTGGTTCCTTATTTTGGACAACCTCGACACGCCGAAGGCCGCGGCCGAGGCGGAGCGGCTGCTGGCCCGACTGCACGGCGGCCAGGTGCTGTTCACGAGCCGTCTCGCGCTCTGGAGCGGGCAGGTCGAGCCGTTGGAGCTGGACGTGCTCGCGCTGGACGACGCCGCCGATTTCCTGAGCAGCCGCACCGACGCCCGGCGGCGCAAGACGCCGGACGACGCCGCCCAGGTTCGCACGCTGGCGGAGGAGTTGGGGCAGCTGGCGCTGGCCCTGGAGCAGGCCGGGGCCTACATCGCCCGGCGTCGCCTCAGTATCGCCGGCTACTTGCAGGAATGGTACAGCCGGCGCGACCAGGTGCTTACCTGGTTCGACGAACGGCTGATGCAGTATCCGTGCAGCGTGGCGGTGACGTGGCAGACCTCGTTCGACCAACTCGGCGAGCCGGCCCGGCGTCTGCTGCGCCGGCTGGCCTGGCTTGCCCCCGAGCCGATTCCCGAGTCGCTGCTGGACGTACCCCTTGCGGGCACGGAAGTGAAAGACGCCGACCCCCGCGACGCACTCGGGGACCTGGAGACATACTCGCTGGCGACCCGTGCGCCGAACGCCGCCGCCTTCTCCGTCCACCGCCTGGTGCAAGACGTGACCCGCCGCAATCTGTCTGATGAGGACAAGCGTCACAATCTGGAGGATGCCCTGCGCTGGGTGGACGCCGCTTTTGCGGGCGATCCACAAGACATACGCAGCTGGCCGACGCTCGACCCGCTGGCCCCACACGCCCGCGCCGTTGTCCGCCACGCCGATGCGGCCGGCATGGCCGAGCCGACCGCCCGACTGATGAACCAGATTGCCGTGCTGCTGAACACAAAAGCCCTCCACGCCGAGGCCGAGCCGCTCATGCGCCGCGCCCTGGCCATCGACGAGAAGGCCTTCGGGACCGAGCATCCAGATGTAGCCAGCCGCCTCAACAACCTGGCGCAGTTGCTTCAGGACACTAACCGGCTGGGCGAGGCCGAGCCGCTCATGCGCCGCGCCCTGGCCATCGACGACAAGGCCTTCGGGGCCGACCACCCCAAAGTCGCCATCCGTCTCAACAACCTGGCGTCGTTGCTCCAGGCCACCAACCGGCTGGCCGAGGCCGAGTCGCTCATGCGCCGCGCCCTGGCCATCGACGACAAGGCCTTCGGGGCCGACCACCCCAAAGTCGCCATCCGCCTCAACAACCTGGCGCAGCTGCTCCAGGACACCAACCGCTTACCCGAGGCAGAGCCGCTCATGCGCCGCGCCCTGGCCATCGACGAGAAGGCGTTCGGGGCCGACCACCCCAACGTCGCCCGTGATCTCAACAACTTGGCGCAGCTGCTCAAGGCCACCAACCGCTTACCCGAGGCCGAGCGGCTCATGCGCCGGCATGTCGTCATCTTGATCGATTTCACCCGACGTACCGGGCATAAACACCCGCATCTTCAGGCGTCTCTCGCCAACTACGCCGCGCTGCTCGAAGCCATGGGCAAGACCGACGCGGAGGTCCGGGCCGTGATCGAATCGCTCTCAGCCGCCGAATAGGCGTGGTGCAGCGGTCATAGGCAGCGGCCCCCTATCCTGAAGGGATTCTATTCTCCAGCGGCGCGCCACGGTTCGCCAGTACCACATCGCCGCGACCCGACTCAAGCCGCCGCCCCTTGCCGGTCGATTAAACCAAGAGGAGCGATCCTGACGCCCTTTTCGATTGGGAGACTCATGCGGCCCGGGCGACGACGGCCGGCCTGGCGGGCCTTGGCGGTCCTGCCGGCGCTGGCGCTGGTCCTGACGGCCGGCTGCGCCGGCGACGGCCGCCTGGAGCGCGCCTTGCTTTCCGGCCGCGACTCCGCGGCCCACGTCGCCGACCGGGACGAGCACTATATCGTGCATTGCCCCGACGTGGTGGAGGTGCGGACGACGGGAGAACCGATGGACTGTCCCGTCGGCGCCGACGGCCGCATCGCGCTGGCCGACGGCGACCGGCTGTGCGCCGACGGCCTGACGGCCGGCGAGATCGCCGGGTCGGCGGCCCGGCGCCTGGGACTGCCTCCCGAGCAGGTCCACGTCGATGTTTCGGGATATAACAGTCAGCAAATCTATCTCTTCGGCCAGGTGGCGGGCGTCCAGCGGGCGGTGACCTACCGGGGGCCGGAAACCGTGGTGGACCTGCTGCGGCGGGCCGGCGGCGTGGCGCCCGGCGCCGCGCCCGGCGACGTGCAGGTCCTCCGCAGCCACGTCGCCGACGGCCGCTCGCCGGAGCTGTTCCACGTCGATCTCCAAGCCATTCTCCTCAAAAACGATCCGCGAACGAACATTCGCCTGGAGCCGTTCGATCAGGTCTACGTCGGCCAGTCGCGCAAGTCGAGCCTGACGGACGTCTTCCCACCGTGGCTGCAACCGCTGTACGAGCGGGCCGCCGGCATCGGCCGCAAGGAGGGGGCGGGCCCGTAGATCGGCCTTGCGGCCCGCCCGCGCCGCCGCTATACCCCCTGTCCCGGAGGACCGATCCAGGCCGAAAGGCCGTGTACGGCAGAGGAGGCGGAAACATGGGTGGCCGTAGCAAGAAGGGCGCCGCATGGGGCTGGCGCCGGCTCGCGTTGGGGACGGCGTGCCTGGCCGGCTTGGCGGCGCTGGGCTACGCCGGCAGCCGGTTCCTGCCGCACGCCCAGGCGCAGGCGGACGCGGCCCCGACGGCGACGGCCGCCCCGGCCCCGCTCCCGGCCACGCCCTCCACGCCCGTGCCGGCGCCGGCGGACCTCAGCGATTACGCCAAACGGCCGGTCGCCTTCATCCACGACAACGAGGTGGTCACGCGCGAACAGCTCGGCGAATACCTCATCGCCCGCTTCGGCGCCGAGAGGCTGCCGCTGCTCATCAACAAGATCCTCATCGAAGAGGCCTGCAAGGCCAAGGGCATCGAGGTGACGGCCGCCGAGGTCGAGGCGTCGTTCGCCGAGGACCTCGCCAACATGGGCAACATCAGCCAGGCCGACTTCACCGAGAAAGTGCTGAAACAGTATAAAAAGAGTCTCTATGAGTGGAAAGAGGACGTGATCCGGCCGAAGCTGCTGATGGCCAAGCTGGTGCGCGACCGCGTGAAAGTCACGGAGGAGGACATCCAGGCCGGCTTCGACGCCTACCACGGCGAAAAGATCGACTGTAAGATCATCTACTGGCCCAAGGCGGAAGAGAACATTGCCAACATGCAGTACGCCTCCATCCGCGACAGCGACAAGGAGTTCGACGACAAGGCGAAGATGCAGGCCAACAGCGTCCTGGCGGCGCACGGCGGCCACCTGGAACAGCCGATCGGCCACCGCACCACCGGCAGCGACGAGGTCGAGCGCGAGGCGTTCAAGCTGCAACCGGGCGAGGTCAGCCCGCTCATCTCCACGCCGGACGGCATCGTGGTCATCAAGTGCATTAAGCGCATTCCGCCGGACACCAACATCAGCCTGGAGCGGGCACGGCCGGATTTGTTTAAGGAAGTGTTCGAGAAGAAGACGGCGCTGGAGATCCGCAAAGCGTTTTTAGAGATTCAGAAGGACGCGAAGGTGAAGAACCTGCTGACCAACCCCAACCGGCAGGAGGAGGACCTGACGCAATCGACGCGCCAGCTGCTCGAGGGCGGCCCCGGCGGCACGGCGGTCAAGCCCGCGTCCGCGACGGCGCCGCGCTGACGCCGACCCGGCTCGCGGACTATATTGCCGGGAGAGAGGCTCGACCCCCATGCCCGTCCGCATGTCCTGTCCGCGTTGCAACGGCCCCTGCCTGGTCGCCGACCAGCACGTCGGGGCGACCGTGCAGTGTTCCCACTGCCGTCAACCGTTCGTCGCCCGCCCCGACCCGGCCGAGACGCCGGCCCGATCGCCGCGGCTGGAGGTCGGCAGCGCCACCTCCGTCGGCCGCGTGCGTCATCGAAACGAAGACAGCTTCCTCGTGCAACAGGTCGCCTGGTCCGACGTGGACGGGTTTCAGGAAGTCGTGTTGCTGGCGCTGGCGGACGGCATGGGCGGCTACGAGGCCGGCCACCAGGCCAGTCGTCTGGTGATCGAGACGGTTGGCGCGACGCTGGCGCCGCTGCTGGCCGGGGTCTGGACGGGCCAGTTCAAAGCCGCGTCGCCGACCGTGCTGGCGGAGAACATCGACTACGCCCTGCTGGAAGCCAACCGCGCCGTTCTTAGCAAGGGCCAGAGCGACCCGGCCTGCAAGGGGATGGGGGCGACGGCCGAGGTCGTATTGATCTGGGCCGGGCGGGCGCTGATCGGCCACGTCGGCGACTGCCGGGTCTACCACCAGCGCGGCGACCGGGTGACGCAGCTGACGAAGGACCAGACGCTGGTGGCGCGGATGGTCGAGCTGGGCACACTCACGCCGCGCGAGGCGCTTTCGCACCCGGCCCGCAACGAGGTGGCCCAGGCGGTCGGCAAGGTTCCCAACCTGACCCCGGCCCGCTACGAGACGGCGCTGACGGCGGGCGATTGGCTGATCGCGGCCAGCGACGGGTTGCACGCCCACCTCGACGACGGGGCGTTGCGGGCGGAGTTGGCGAAGCCTGCGGCGTCGGCCGCGGAACGGGCGCGGCGGCTGGTGGAGGAGGCCGACCAGAAGGGCGGCGGCGACAATTGCACGGTGTTGAGCGTCCGCTGCTGGTGAGGGCGGCCGGATTTTTTCGGCTTTTCTCCTTGTCAAGCCGAAAGCGCGGTTGCTATACTTCACTATGTCCAGACGGCTGGATACCCCGCAGGGCGTCGTTGCTCCGACCCCTCCAATCCGTTCCCCCAAAACGTCCTTTGCGAAAGCCCCGCGTAGGCTCGCCAACCTGCCGCCCCGCGTTTTTTCCTTGTGGACGACGGCGAACGGCTGTTATACTACCAATCGGTGCGGCCATCCGGTCTTCCGCCGCCCTGCGGACCCGGCCGCCCACCATCCTCTGTGCTCCTATACGGAGAGGTTGACGCCATGACATCTGTTTTTGGCCTGTTCACGCTCAGCCCGATGGAGATCGTGGTGATCCTGGGTCTGGGGGTGTTGCTGTTCGGCCGGAAGTTGCCGGAGGTAGGCCGATACCTCGGCAAGGGCATCGTCGAGTTCAAGAAGGGCATGAAAGGCCTGGAGGACGAGATCGACTCCTCGACGTCGGTGCGTCCCGAGCCGCCGGCGCTGGAGCAGCCGCGTCCGCCGCAGCGCGTGATGACGACGGCCCCGAAGTTCGAGGACGCGCCGAACAACATCACGACGCCGCCGAAGGTATGAGTTGCGACTTGCTCGCGGGCCGGGGTTGGGTTCCACTCGCGGTCCCACTTGGTCGGACGCCTGGCCTGAACCCTTTGGGCGGTTGGCGCGTCTGATAGGGAGGTTGCGAACGCGGCGGGTCGATGGGCGGCTAACTCAGCGGCTAGAGTGCCATCCTCACACGGTGGAAGTCACAGGTTCGAATCCTGTGCCGCCCATTTTCGTAAATCACGCCGAACGCTTGACTTAGCGTACCTGTCCGCGTCGGGCAGGGCGGCCTGGAAGTCCTGAGAATCCGGTAGACTACCGGATTTCTTCTCAGGAGGGCCGTCCCATGCCTCTGCGCATCCCCAAGTATCGACTTCACAAGCCCACCGGCCAGGCCGTCGTCACCCTCGACGGCAAGGACCACTACCTCGGCAAACACGGAACCGCCGCCAGCAAGGCCGAGTACGACCGTCGCGTCGCGGAGTGGCTGCTGGGCCGCGGCAAGTCCTGTCCCTACCGAAAACGCCGTCGTGGCAGACTTGCTCAACCTCGTGAGAACTCTTGGTTGGCGAACTGTCGGGGCCGAAAGTTCGGCGCTCCTTCCAAACGGGCACTGACGCCGTCGTGGCATTTTCGGCAGGGACGCGTAGGCGTAGTATTCTTGTGCTTCCAAAGGCCGATCGCGCGGCAAGGGAACTGCGCCCGGCGCGACGGCGACGAGCGCCGTCATTTTCGCCCCAGCAGCTTCTCCAGATCCCATAGCCGGATCGTCCCGTCCCAGCCGCCCGCCGCCAGCCGCTTGCCGTCGCGGGAGACGGCCACAGACAAGACCTCGCTCGTGTGTTTGAGGCTCGCAATCTCCTTTTCCGCGTGTAGGTCCCAGAGCTTTACTTCACCGGGCCGGTTCCACTCGCCGCCGCCGCTGACGAGCGTCTTGCCGTCCGGCGTGAAGGCCACGCCCCAGACGTCGCCAGCGTGGCCCGTTAGCGTCCTCTCCTTGCCCGTGGGCACGTCCCAGACCTTGATCGTCCCATACCGCAGGCCGGCCGCCACGGTCTTGCCGTCGGGCGAAACGGCGACCGAGCGCACTTCGCCGAGTTTCGTGACGTCGAACGCGGCCGTTTCGGCGGCCGCGGCCGGGTCCCAGAGTCGCACCGTGCCGTCCGAGCCGGCCGACGCGAGGAGCTTGCCGTCCCCGGACCAGGCCAGGCCGTTGACCCAACTCTTGTGACCGGTAAGCGTCCTATTCCTGTCCCCCTTGGCGACGTCCCAAAGCCGGATGACCCCGTCGACGCCGCCGGAGGCGAGCGTGGCCCCGCCGGGGTCGAACGCGACCGCCTGGACGACGCCGCGGCCGCGGTACAGGGTGCGCCTCGGCGCCCGCTTCTTCACGTCCCAGAGCCGCACCACGCCGTCGAAGCCGCCGGAGGCCAGCGTGACGCCGTCGGGAGAGAAGGCGACCGCGGCGACGATGTCCGTGTGGCCCGTGAGCGTCGCCTCGACCCTGGCGGCGTCCACGTCCCAGAGCTTGATGGTCCTGTCGGCGCTCGCCGTCGCCAGGGTCTTGCCGTCGGGCGAGAACGCGACGGCGCCGACCCAGGCGTCGTGGCCCTTGAGCGTCACCGGCCTCGGTTCGGCGGCCGAAGTCAACGGGACGGCAAGGAGCAGCACCAGAAGGCCGGCCGGCCGGCGGAACGAAACGGAGGTTGTACCCATGAGTCGGCGCCTCGGGAGGGAATCGGTTGCCGTATTGTGAAAGGGCGGGCGGGGACTGTCAACGCCCTGTTGAAATGGGAACCGGGGCGTTGACAGGCCCCGCCCGCCGACGGACAATGCGGCTTTCGCCCCCTGGCCGCGCCGAAAGCTCATGTCAAACACCTTCGCTTGCCTCCTCCGAACCGTGAGCGCGGCCCTCGTCCTCGTCGCGGGATCCTGTCTTGACGCCGCGCGTGCCGATCCGGACGACGCCCCGGCCGCAATCTCTCCTCGCGAGGTGCGCGACGGGCTGCGAGCGTTCTGGGCCAGGACGGCCCTTCCCGACGGCTCCTTCCGGCCCGGCGTCGATCCCGACTACAAGGGCATGGCCGACAGCGCCCTCAGCGACATGGCGCCGCTCGCCTACGCCGTCGTCCTGCACAAGACGTTGGGCCTGGACCTGCCGGACGAGCGGAAGACGACGGCGAACCTGCTCGCCCGCCAGCGCGAGGACGGTTCCTTCCGCCACGTCCGCGGGACCGGCGACCCCGAGTCCCCGCTCACGCGCGTCTACGACACCACGCAGGGACTGGTGGCCCTGCACGCCCTCGGAGTCAAGCCCAAATACGATCCGCTTCCGGTGTTCGAGCGGGTGCTCGACGGCGACTACAAGAAGCTGCCGCTGTACGCCACGAGCTTCTTCCCGCTGGCCTACCAGTGCTGCGGCAAGCCGCTCCCCCCGGAGCAGGATCGCAAGATTCGAGCGCTCATGGTACAGGCCGACGACGGTTACCTCGACGACCACGTCGCGTCCACCTTCCACCTCGTCCACTACTACCGGCTGATGGGCGCCGCGCCGCCGAAGGCGGAGGCCGTCGTGACGCGCGTCCTGCGCGACCAGAAGGCGGACGGGAGCTGGATGCTCAACCCGCTGGCGCGCGACCGGCACGCCACTTTTGACGCCGTCTTCTGCCTGGCCCAGCTCGGTGGCGACCGGCCGGAAGTGAAGAAGGCGATGGCAAGGGCCGCCCGCTGGGCGCTGTCGTGCCGCAACGCCGACGGCGGCTTTGGCCACTACCCCGGCAGCCCGTCCGACGCCGACGCCACCTATTTCCAGGTGGGCGTCCTGGTGATGGCCGGTTACCTGAAGCCGGCCGCTTCGCTCAAGGACCCCCAGCTGCTTTCCTGGGGCCACGTCTTTCCGCGGCCCTGACGGCGCGGGGCGACGGTACGAAGGGTTCCCCGGCGGGTTCATGAAAGGAGCGAGGCTCCGCGGCGGCCGCTGCGCTGCTCCATCCGGTCGGTCCAGAGGTTGCCGCCGTCGGCAACATTCCATTCGCTCATGTCGTCTTCCCACCCGTCATGGCGGCCGTTGCCTTTCTCGCCTGTCCGCGTTGCCTCACCGGAAATGTTACCGAGCGGCAAACCCTGCCGAGCGGTGCTTTCGGCGGCGACCGGTAGAGGTCGATTTGGGCTGGCGTCGATGATCGTGACGTTCTTTTTTTCGCAGCGCCCTGGTGAGTTCGTCGAGGCGGACGACGCGGGCTTGACGTCGTGCAGGCCGCGTGAGCCGTGGCGGCGGTGCGCCGACGAGAAGGAAGGCCGGGTCGGGCGGGGACAACAGGCGGACATGGCGCCTGCCGACACCGTCGCGGACGGCATGGATCGGTAGGGGGCAATTGGCTCCGCGTTGAGCCGGTTGGCCGTCCCTCACCCCGTCAAGGCCTGTATCGTCCTTCCCCAAAAATCACGCGAGGTCTGGCGAGGGAGACGACTCGGTCAGCGGCGCTTGGCGGTGTACGCGGCGAGGTCGGTCTCGCCGGACTGCAGGAACTTCCAGAAGCCAAGCCCCCGGTAGCGGAGCGTCTGATACAGGCTCAACAGGAGCAGGTAATCCTTAATTCCGCGTTCGGTGAACTGGGCGCCCATGGTCTTCCGCCTCGCCGCGAACAGCTTGACCGCGTTCTCGGCGCTGTTGTTGTTCCACGGGACGCCGTCGTAGTCGAGGAAGGTGAACAGCTTGTCCCGGTACTTCAGGAAGCGGCTCCGGTAGTGTCTGGCCGTCTCCGAACGATACTGCGCACTCGACTCGGCCGCGAAGAACCGCTCCACCGAGGGCTTGTGCTTGCCGAGGTGATACTTTTTCAGGCCGAAGCGGTCAATGGCGGCGATCACCGGCTGGAGGACAGCCGTGAATCGCGTGGTCAGTTGCTTCAGGTCCTCGTCGAACGGGTTCTTCAGAAGGTCGTCGTTGAGGTCGCGGATCAGGTGGATCCCGAAGAGTTCATGAAGGGCTTCGGTCACAGCGTCGTTGGTCTGCCGTAAGGAGATCGAGGTGTAAACGACCCAACTGCATAAGCCCCAACTGCTGGTACTCCGACGGTTCCTCCGCGGCTCGGTGGAGCTTCAGGTAGGCCTTGTACTGGCACTTCAGGAACGAGCCGATGATGTCGTCGGTCATGGACGGAGAAGGGCTCATGGGATACCGTCTTCCTGCCGTGCGGGGATTGGATTGCGGTAGCGGGACGAGTTCCGCCATGAGGTCAGTCTACGATCTGTGTTAGATCGCTGACCCGTGACCGTCTCATGGCCTCGCTGGGGCGATTACGTGATTCGCCGGGCGCGTACGCCGGAAAGGAGTCACGCGATGGACATGGGCGAGGAGGAGGCGACGATCATCCGCCTCGTCGGCGAGGCCGTGATGGATCTACGGTGCGTCGGTAACCGGGCCTCGAAGCAGTCGAACCTCTCCCTGTCAAGCGGTTTGAATTCCCGGCCCGAGGATGAGCCAACCGACGGCCCACGGGGGCCCGTGTGGACCTGTGTCGGAGCCGCCCTCCTGGGCAACGGCGTCCCTCCACGGACGCCGCTTCGCCGCCACGGGTTTCTGGGGAAACGACCGGCTTACGTCGGCCGCCGCCGGCCCGCCTTTTTGGGTCGCCGGGGCGGCCTCTTGTCCATCTCGATCGGAGGCCTTTCGACGCCGGCCGGAACGATACCCGGAGGAGGTCGAACGCGGGCCGTTCTCCGCTCCCTGCCAAGGGCCCTTTGAGTCGGAAATGACCACAAGATTTTTCGGCCGGACGGCCGGCCGGCCGAAACGGCAAATGCTACTCGCAACTCGCCCGAAAGACGGCGCACGAAAAGGTGGATTATCTGCGGTGGGGTGACGAGATTCACCCGCAATTCACCTTCCGCGGGGCGAAGGCGCAGGCAAATCCCTTGCTCATCACCAGGGCAAAGCAACATCAAGCGAGCGGAAGAGACGTCGCACTCGGACGGGACGGACGCCCGCAGCCGCAGGCGGTTGCAGGCGACGAAGTGGCCATGCGATGCGTTCCCGTTCTTCGCCTACCGCGTCGCGGGCGGCTCGGCCACGGGTAGTGGTACAATTTGCCCCGGAAAGCCCGGGAATGCCAGGGCGGAAACCACCAATTGCGCCGCGACCCGGCCCCGTACGCGTTTGCTCAACCGGGCCGGGCCGGTCATACTGGGGTGACGTCTTCGGCGGCCCAAGGCCGCCGGGCGGGAACTTCAAGCCGGCGACGAAAAGGGCGACGGCGGGGAAAGCGATCGTGCCCATCGTGAGTTTTGCAAAACCGGTGCCTCCCCGCGGCTGAATCGCCGCGGGAGCGGCGCACGAGCGAAGGTGTAACACAGCATGGGCTGGGAGTCGCGACGAGGCCGGGGCCGATATTACACCCGCTCGACGCGAAGAGGCGGCCGCGTCGAGCGACATTACGTCGGCGTCGGCCCGGCCTCGGAGGCGGCCGCCACCGGGGACGAACTCCGGCGGGCCGAACGGCGGGAGGGCCGGGAGGCGGCCCGTGCGGAGGAGGCGAGGGCCGCCGGCCTCACCCGGCCCCTGGAGGAGCTGTCGGCGGCGATCGACCTGCTGACGGCGGCCACGCTCACCGGGCTAGGCTTCCACCGACACGACCGAGGCGTATGGAGGCGCAAACGCGATGCCGGCGACGACACAGGCGAAGGACAAGATCTACTCGACGGAGCTGAGGGAGTTGCTGGAGCGCGGCAACCGGGGCGACTCGACCGCCCTGCCGGCGATCAAGAAGGCCTTTGACGAAAACCCCGAGTTGGCCGCGGCGCTCGGCGACATGGTCAAGCATGCGGAGGAGGCCGTGCTGACGCTCGCGGCCGGCGACAGCGTCACCATGAAGGCGGCGATCGGCCGGCAGGCCGGCGAGCTGCGGGAGCGGCTGGCCGCGGCCGCGACCTCGGAGCTGGAGCGGCTGCTGATCGACCGCGTCTGCATCAGCTGGATAGAGGTCTACTACGGCGACGTCGAGCAGGCCCACCAACTTCTGCGGTCCTCGCAGGCCGTCCAGGCGGCCGCGGCCTCGACCAGGCGGCTGGACCGTGCCCACGCCCGTTTCCTGAGCGCGGTCAAGGCGCTGGCGACGGTGACGAAGCTGGTGCGGCCGGCCCCGTCCCCGCTGGACCTGCTCGGCCGGCCGGGCGGCGACGTGGCCCCGACGCACGCCTCCTGTCGGGGTCGGTCGGCGGCTTCGCCCGCCGCCGGCGTTGCCGTGGCCAACTGACGCGGCCGTCGGCCGGTTCGTCTAAGGAAGGGCGTGTCCCGGCCGCCGTGCGCCGGGCAGTGGAGCGCCGCGGGCCGCGAAGACAGGCCCGCGGCGCGGAGGTGACAAGGAGGACCCATGAGACCGTTCATGAAGGAAGCTGCGGCTTCGAGCCTGGCGGAACAGGAGGTTCAGGAGATGCCGACGCCGCTGGTGGAGGCGATGGTCCACCCCGATGAGGTCGCCCGCCAGGACAACGTGCGGCGTCTGCTGGCGCCCGCGCTTCTGTTCGTGATCGCCGCCGTCGTCGGTCGCCTGGTCGCCCTGCTCGCCGGCCGCCGGGACGCCGTCCGGAGGCGGGCCGCCCAATCGCTGGCGGAGATCGGGTCGCCCGCGGCGGCGGCGTTGACGCGCGCCCTGGTGAGCGGCCGGAGTTCGCGGGCGAAGCAGGCGGCGGCGGAGGCGCTCACGGCCATGTTGCCGGGGCATTCGCCGGAGCGGCAGAGGGACCTGAGCTGGCTGGCGCTGGACGCCGGTTTGCGGACCGGCGACGACGCCGTCCGGCTCGCCCTGAGTCGGCTCGTGGCCGCGGTTCGCTGGGCGAGCGAACCGGGCGACGGCCCCTACGCGGACATCGCCTACGCGGTATTTCGACGCTTCGGCCGCCGCGGCCAGGTCGCCGTCGAGGCCGGGGACCCGTCGTAGGCGTGGACGCGTCGACCGTTCCACAGTCGCCGCGGGTCCACGTCGGCTTCCGGTTCGCGACCCGTCCGGCGGGCGACGTCGGAGAAGAACTTTTCGGCCAGGCCCGGTCTTGTGGGTACATCGGCAGGACGCCGGCGATGTGGCGAAGTCCGTTACTGGGCGCCAGGTAAGAATCGGCCATCGGACGCGGCTCCGGCTTTGTGGCGAGCGCTTTGCGCGGGATTTGGTGCGTGGGTGCCAGATGGCGGGCCGCCCAGCGAGGGCGCGCCTGTTTGCTTCGCCCCAATCTGTTTCGGCGTTTCGGACCGACGCATTGAACGGCCCTTAGAGGACACGCCCGGCTCGTAAGGGTTCCGTGAAAATGGCCAACTGCGTCACAACATCGTGGGAGACGAGCCGCCCCCGGTCGCCTTCTAGGCGAATGTCGGCGAACCGGCGGCGCCTCCGCAGGGCGCCGGCGCATGGACTCGACAGACGACGCGGGCCGTCGTCGTCCACCATCGCTGGCTTCGGCCAGACTCGCCTGCCCTCGCGCCGTTATTGGATGTGGAGATCGATCACCACCTTATTGGACAGCCATTACTGACAGCTGCGGGCGGCCGCTAGCGCTCTCCTGGGGTGGCTCACCAGGGGCCGCGAAAACCCAGGACCGGCGGCGAAGGCGATGATAATGCGGGCCCTGCCGTCCGGCCGGGGGACGGGGCACTGATTGGGGCGTCGCTTTCCCGCGAGGACTCGGACAGTTCCGCGAGCAGTCCCGCCGACTTCCCATCCAGCACTAACATATCGGAGCGGATATTGCTCAATTCCTGATGAGTTGCTCCGGCGGATGCTGCCGCTCCATGAAGCATGCCTCCAGGCCTAGCCTCGATTTCCACGGAGGGGTTTTTCCCCTCTGAACGCACTCCAGTTCCGCAAGAACGGGCTGTTTTCGGTCATCTCCGTTATCCCATTCGATGACTGAACTTTCCTTCCTGCGTTGGCCAACTCATGCGAACGCTCTGGGAGGAGCGTTCGGACATCCGGTGGTTTGTCCCACCGTTTCCAGGCAATCCCGTTTTCAGCGGCAGCTGCTTGTCAGCTGCGACCGCAGCTCCTAGCATCTGCCCAGTATGAGTACCACTACTCGAATTGGCTTAACGCCGGTCGCCGACTTCTTCCTCACCCCCGACAATCCCCTCCACCGGCAATACGAAGCCTTCCGTGCCTACTTCGTCGAAGGCGTCCCCTCCCTGGAAGTCGCGCGCCGCTTCGGCTATACCCCCGGCTCCTTCCGCGTCCTCTGCCACGAGTTCCGGCACGACCCCGATAAGCAACGCCGCTTTTTCCAGTCGGTCCAGCCCGGGCCTCGCTACGCCCCAGCCCGCGATCCGGTACGGGAACTCGTCGTGGCGATGCGCAAACGGAACCTCTCCGTCTACGATATCCAGCACGAACTGGCCCAGGCCGGACACGCGATCAGCATTAACGCCCTCGCCGTCCTCCTGCGCGAAGAAGGCTTCGCCCGCTTGGCGTGCAGCGTAAGGATGACAGCTCAATCGGTCTTCCTTTCGGGAATCCTGATGATCGGCCGCGGCGTATGGCCGGCGGGGATGGTGTAGCAACGGCTCCATCTGTCGTTAAGGGCAGCTCTGCCTTCGCCGTCCGTGCGGTTCGGGTCGTTGCGGCAGTTGTGGTTGGCCGAATCGGGATCGTTCGCAAGGAACACCCACTCGACCGTGACGCCCTTCATAGCCTGGAGCCTCTTCAGGCAAGGATCGAACTCCTGACGGCCCTGCTCGAACATCAGCATGGCCTCAGTGAAGCCGCAGTCCGCCCCCTGGGCGAGCTGCCTCTCCAGTTCTTCGGACTTTTCGGTCGAGAGTAGCTTCCCGGGGTCAGCAGAGAATCGAGAGTCCCGGAACGATTCGTCAAGGCTGACGAAGCCCTGCTGTTCAAGCTGCCCGGCGAGGTGCGACTTCCCAGAACCGCACAATCCCACGATCAGCACGGCATGAGGCATAGAACGACCTTCGGCGATTGACTCTCTGGACTGAACCAGTCTGTGCGACGGAATTGGACCGTCAGCTGCCCCGTCAGCTCTTTTCGTTCATCTCCAGTATCCACCACAGGATTGCCGCCGGGTGCCATGCTTTCGCGGATCGCTTCGGCATATGAGCAACATCGGGCGTTGCCGCGAAAGCATGAACTCTACCGAGGGAGTCATGCTTTCGCGGTGGTTCTTCTCGATATCCTGCCTTCGACCGCACCCGCGAAAGCATGGCACCCGGCGGGGCAAAGTGCTGGACGGCGGCCCACCGGAATGCGACAATTTACTCTACCACATTCGAGTCCGGGAAGGGGACAAGCCGACCAAGCGAGGAAACCCCATGTCGATCCGCTTCGCCTGCCCAGCGTGCAAGGCCGTCATGACCGCCCCTGCCCAGAAGGCGGGGCGTAAGGTGAACTGCCCCAAGTGCGGCCAGCGACTCCAAATCCCGCCGCCGCCCAAGGAACATACCGTTCTGGCGAAGCCGCAGCCCGCCAAGCAGCCGGTGCCCGTTCCAAAGCTGGTGGCCCCTTCCGCGCCCGCGGCCGCGCCGCCGCCGCGGCCGCCGGCCGCCGGCCCCGCCCCAGCGGAGCAGAACGTCTTCGATTTCAGCGAGGCCCGGCCCCGACCGCGCCGGCGATGGATGCGGTACGCGCTCGCGGCGGCCCTTTTAGTCCTGGCCTGTACCGGCGTCGGTATGTGGCTATTGCTGCGAGGTGGGACCAGCTCCGTGTTGCCGAAAGGCGGGGCCGGCATTTTAGGGGGGGCCAGACCGAACACCCCTTGCCAAGCCTTCAGGGCAACGAGCAGCAGCTCGTCAAGGACTACCTCGCCAAGTATCTGAATGACCCGTCCGGCTTGGAGATCGTGGAGTGTGCCGAACCTCGGCTAGTGCTTATCGTACCAGAAGCCGACAGCGGCCATGAAAAGGATCACGCCCAGCAGCACACCCGCAGCTACAAGCCGGGCGTCATCATGAAGGTGCAGTATCGTGCCAAGAACAATGTCGGGGCCAAGGTAGTCACGCAGGACGAGTTCTTGATCCAGGAAGGTAAGGTCGCCTACATCGCCCATGGCGGCTTGGGCCCACCGACGGAGGTAATAGGGCCTGCCCCGTGGGTATCGGCACCGTACCCAAATTCTATCGCCGCCGAGCGTCTTGGCGACAAGTTAATCAGCGTGATCGTCAGGGGACAAATCACACAGGCAGGAAAACCTCTGAACGTGGACGCCGAGGTATATTTCGTGAGGAGTAAAGACGCCGATTACGGGGCATGGTCGCAGAGTTGGAGGAACGTTTCGGTTTCCATCAGATTGCCCAACGGCTACGAATTCGTCCCGTTCGGAGGAGCATCGGCACCGGCGGGATCCGGGAAGTATGAAGTCATCAATGTCCCCATCGGAAAGGTAAAGGTGGTGGTGACGTGGGCGGAGAAGTCGATGATAAAGGAGTGCGTCATCAGGGACAATGAGGAGGTACAAACAATCGATTTTGATGTCGAAGCCGACAAGGCCGGTGGCCAGTAACCGGGAGACCCCGGCGTCAATACCGCCGAAAAACAGGGGTCCCATCACTTTCTCGCGGTCCTTCCGGGGCCGGCCGCGCGGCCTGGGCGCAGCAAAGCCAGGACCGGCGCCTTGATCTCCGCCCACGCCGCCGCGCCGTACGCACGGCTACACACCGCCCACCGGCGCACGCCCGCCAGAAACAGCAAATGAGTCCCGACCGATTCCTCACGGGGGTTCCACAAAACGGGGTCAGTCGGCTGCGTCGGCCAGTAGTCCGCCTTGTAGAGGTTGCAGCGGTGGCAGCAGTATAGCAAGTTCCCGAGGGCGTCCGCGCCGCCACGGGCCTGGGGCTGAAAGTGATCGACGGTAAGCAGACCTCCCACGTCCGTTTCCGTGACGCCGCAGTACTCGCAAGCGAAATTCGCCCGGCGGCGTGCCTGTTCCCAGAGTTCCGCCGCCCGGGTCATGCGGATTGCACCGCGGGATTGCGGGCCAGCTGACGTTGCAGGTCGGCGATCTCCTTGCGCACGGCTTCATTCTCGGCCGCCAGCGTCTGGATGCGTCGCGTGGCCGTTACGAGCTGCGCCAAGGCGGCGTCTACCTGAGTCTGCAACGCGGCCGCGCTTGCGGGCGGAACGGCTGCGGCGAGCGCGGCTCCTTCCTCTTGATCCTGCCGTGCATACCACTGATCCAATAGCACTCGCTCTTCGGCGGAAAGCGAATCGCCGCGCGTCGCTCGGTCGTGCAGTTGCCGGGCAAGTTCGTCCAAGTTACAACCCCCTGCGGGGACGCGGGCGAAGGGAAACGATTGCCATTGCAATTATATGCGATCGGCACAGAAGAGTGCGTCTTAGGCTTAGGCCTTCGAGGATTCAAAGGCGCCCCAGCGCCCGGTCGATCCGCGCCAAACAGCGTTCCTTGCCGAGGGTTGCCAGCGAACCGTAGGCGCTGAAACCGACCTCCTTGCCCGTCACGGCCACGCGTAGCACCTGACTGACCGGACCCGCCTTCATTCCCTCGGCCGCGGCAAACACCTCCACCCGGCGTTGGAGCGTCGCGGCGTCGAAAGGTTCGGTCGCGGCGACCACGCCTCGCGCCTTTCGCAACAACTCCGGCACCTTGCGAACGTGCTTGTCGAACGCCTTGTCGTCGTAGGGCAGCCGGTCGTCCGGCAAGAAGAAGTCGGCGTAATCCAAAATGTCGCCGGCCACGATCAGGCGCGGGCCGGCCTCCGTGACTATGCGCGTCACCACCGCCCTCGCATCGCCCGGCGTCGGGCCGGGGATCAGTCCGGCCTGCACCAGATACGGCAGCGCCCGCTCCACCTTTTCGGCGACCGGCAGCGCTTGCATGTAGCGCTCCTGGAACGCGAACAGCTTCTTGGCGTCGAAGCTGGCCGCCCCCTTGTTGACGCGCTCCAGCGAGAACAGGTCAATCATCTCTTGCCGTGTAAAGAACTCCGTCTTGTCGTCGAATGCCCAGCCGAGGAGGACCAGGTAGTTGAGTACCGCGTCCGGCAGATAGCCGACCTGCTCGTAGAAATCGACGATCACCGGGTTGAACGTCTCGGCCGCGGTCGTCCTCCCTAGGCGGTCGGCGATGGCTTTGCCGTGTTCGTAGACCCGCTTGAAATCGGGGTTCTTGAGGTACTGGCCGATCTTGCGTTTGCTCAGCTTGTTCTTGCTGCCCGGCTCGGCCACGAACGGGACGTGGGCGTACTCCGGCAGCGGGTAGCCGAGACTCTGGGCAATGAAGATCTGTCTTGGCGTGTTCGACAGGTGCTCCTCGGCCCGGATGACGTGGCTGATCTTCATGTCGAAGTCGTCCACGACGTTGGCGAGGTTGTACAGCACCGTGCCGTCGGCCCGCTGGATGACGCTGTCCTGCTCGCCGGCCCACTGCACCTCCATGTCGCCGCGGATGTGGTCGCGGTAGCGGCAGGCGCCCTCGCGCGGCATTTTCAGGCGCACGACGCCCTTGCGGTCCTCGGCCTCGTACCTCGCCCGGTCGGCCGGCGTCTCCGCCATCCAGCGGCGGCTGTAGAGGTACGGCCGCTTTTCCGCCTCCGCCGCGGCGCGCTCGGCGGCCGACTCCTCCGTCGTGGCATAGTCCCAGTAAGCGTGCCCCTTCTCGACCAGCTCGCGCACCGCGGACTGATAGCGATCGCGCTTTTCCGACTGCCGATAGGGGCCGTTCGGGCCGCCGACCTCGTAACCCTCGTCCCAGTCGAGGCCGAGCCAGCGGAAGCCGTGCAAAATCGGCTGCAACGCCTCGGCGACGTTGCGCTGCTGGTCGGTGTCGTCGATGCGGAGGATGAATCGGCCGCCGTGTTTGCGGGCGAACAGCCAGTTGAACAGGGCCGTGCGGACGCCGCCGATGTGCAGGTAGCCGGTCGGGCTGGGGGCGAAGCGTGTGCGAACCGGTCGAGCCGTGTCGTTCATCATCCCGCTAATATATCGGCCGCGCCGGCAAGCAACAAACCGCCCCCCTATTTCGCCGGCAGCTTGAGGACGGCCACCGTGCCGTCGCCGTCGCCGACCGCGAGGCAGCCGCCATCAGGGCTGAAGGCCACGGCCGTGACGGGGCCGGGGAACTCCCACGTCCGCGCCGGGGTCAGCGCGTCGGAGCGCCACAGTGAGACGCGGCCGTCCGCCTCGGCAGTGGCCAGGGTGTGGCCGTCCGGCGAAAAGGCCAGCGCATCGACCTGCGGCGCCTGTTTGCCCATCGGGACGGCGGGCGCCCGCGTCCTTCCCGTCTTCACGTCCCAAAGCAGGAACGTGTGGGCGTCGCCCGGGAACGGCCCCGTCGCGACGAGGGCGGCGAGCGTCCCGCCGTCGGGCGAGAAGGTCAGCCGGCGGCCGGTCTCGCGCGACGCGCCCTCGAGCGGGTTGGCCGGAGCAACCTCCTTGGCAGGCCCCGAATCCAGGTTTTTCACGTCCCACCATTTCACGACCGGCACGGCCATGAAGCCCTGTCCACGCGCGCCGAGGACGGCGGCCGTCGCGCCGTCCGGCGTCAGCGCCAGCGACTCCACCCGCGAACCCACCGCGAAAGGCTTGCCGCGCGCCCGGAACGGCCAGGGGTCGCAAACGCACGCCTGCCGGGCGAAGTCGTTGCCGCCGAGCAGCGCCAGCGTCTTGCCCGCCCGGTCGAACGTCACCGCGTCGATCGGCCCGTCCCCCAATTCCTTCGGCAACTTCGCCGGCGCTTCTTCCTTCAAGGTGTCGGCCCGCCAGACGCGCAAAAAACCCGTGCGAAACGGCACGCCGGGGCCGCCGTTGCCCTGCGCGTTCCCGCCGACGAATAGCCAGGCGCCGTCCGGCGAATAGGCGCCGTCGCCGAACCAGCCGCCGCAGGTGAACATTTGCCGGGCCTCGCCCTTCGCCCAGTCCCAGACGACGAGGTTGGACAAGTCCGTATTTCCATCCGTTTTGTCATTGAGACGCGAGACGACGGCCAGGTCGGCGCCGCCGGGGCGGAAGGCCAGCCGGCGCACCACGCCCGCCGCGGCCGGACCCGACGGCCGCGCCGCGAAACCCTTGCCCCGGTCCTCCCAGAGGCGCAGCCGGTTGTCGCGGCCGACCACGGCCACGGCCTTGCCGTCGGCCGCGCAGGCGACGCACTTGGGCGAGACGTCGAGTCCCTCCAACTTCGTCGCGTCCCCGGAGGTCGCGTCGATGAGCCATACGCCGGCCCGCCCCCCACGCGGGGAGACGCCGAACACAACGCGGCCGCCGTCCGTCGTTAAGGAGAATTGCGATGGTAAATAGTTGATACCGAACTTGGCCAGGTCCACAGTCTCGCGCGGCCGGGGGTCGCCGCCGTCGAGGTCCCAGACGCGCAACTCGCCGGCGCCGAAACTGCCGACCATCGCCGCCAGCCGCTTGCCGTCCGCCGACAGCGCCAGACGGCCGGCCCCCGTGCTCAACTCCACGGTTCGCTCGTTCCCGTCCTTCTCAAACAGGCCGCGCACGCACACCAGGGTCTTTCGCGTGGCGGCCTCGTACCGACAGTAGGCCTCGACGCGGCCGTCCGCGGAGATCGCCAGGGGGGTGGGGTTTTTCGGGCCGGGAGCCGGGTCGCCGTCCTCGTCGGGGGCGCCCTTGGTGAGCCGCCAACGGCGAACGGCGCCGGCCGCGTCCCAGGTCAGCAGAAATTGGCCGTCGGCGGTGAACAGCAGGTGAAAAATGTTCGTCGAGCTGGGACCGGGCGCCCCGAACAGCCGCTCCCCGCTCAGACCGTCGGGGCCGGCGTCCCACAGGCGCACGCCGTCGCCGCACGCCGCCGCGAACCGCCGGCCGTCCGGAGAAAAGGCCATGTCCATGACGATCATCCCGGCCGGCGCCCAGGCGGCCCGCTCGCGAAGAGTTTCCGCGTCCCAAAAGTGGATAAACGCCTTTCCGGCGGCCTGGTCGGCGGCGGCGACGATCTTGCCGTCCGGGCGGAAGGCGACCGCATCCACCTCGCCCCAGTGCCGGCCGCTGTCGTCGCCGAGGAGCGCCACACAATCCGGCGACGGCCACGCCACCCCGTCGCGGGTGGGCACGTGCTTCGGCGGCGGCGGCAGGTTCACCACGACAGGGACAATCGGGACGGCCGGCCCGACCGGGTTGACGACCTTCGCCGGGCCGTCGCGGTGGTCCGGCGCGGGGTCGGCGTCTTTCGAGGCGACGGGCCTGTCGGGCGTGGCGGAGCCGCGGCCGCCGGTGGGCGACAGGCGCCAGAGGAGGAGGGCCGCCAGACCGACGGCGAACAGGACGACGGCGGCGGCGGCGAATCGTTTCCGCCCGATGGGCCGGCGCCACGCCACGGTCGAGGCCGACGCGGCGGCCGGCGGCCGGCCGACGGAGGGCGTTTGAGGCAACGTCGATCCGATAGGTATCGCATCCGGGAGCCGGCCGGCCGGGACCGCCGTCCGCGGCGCGGCCGGGGCGAGCGGCGTCGCCATCGGCGGGGCGGGCGCCATCGTCGCGGCGGCCGCGGCCCTCCCGCAGAACGGCGCCAGGGCGGCGGCCGTCGCCGCGGCCGTCGGGAAGCGGGCGGCCGGTTCCTTGGCCATCATCCGCCGCACCACGGCCGGCAGGCCGACCGGCAGGCCGGGACGCACCCGATCCAGCGACGGCGCCTCCTGCGTGAGGTGGGCCGCGATCTTCTGGCCCTGCGTCTGGCCGGTGAACGGCGGCCGCCCGGCGATCAGGTGGTAGAGGGTGCAACCGAGGCTGTAGACGTCGGCGCGGGCGTCGGCCAGGCCGGAATCGCCGCCGGCCTGCTCCGGCGGCAGGTAATCCGGCGTGCCCATGATGGCGCCGTCGCGCGTCAGGCCGGGGTCGGCCTCGGCCGCCCCCGGCGCCGCCCGCAGACGGGCCAACCCCAGGTCGAGCACCTTGACCGTCGCGCCGTCGGCCGTGAGGATCAGGTTGGCCGGCTTCACGTCCCGATGCACCAGCCCGCGCTCGTGCGCATGTTGCAATCCCAGCGCCGCCTGCCGGGCGTACTCGCACGCCTCGGCGGCCGGCAGCGGCCCCCGTTCCTTGAGGACGCGGCCGAGGTCCTTGCCCTCGACGTACTCCATCGCCAGGAAATGCACCGCCCCGGCCTGGTGGGCGTCGTGGACAAGGATGATGTTGGGGTGCGCGAGGCGGGCGGCGGCGCGACACTCGCGCCGGAAGCGCTCGACGGCCTCGGGCCGGCTGACGTATTCGTCGCGGATGACCTTGAGGGCGACGAGGCGGTCAAGGACGCGGTGCCTGGCCTTGTAGACCGCCCCCATGCCGCCGGCGCCGATGCGGTCCAGCAACAAGTATTGCCCGAGGACCAGCCCGGCCGCGCGACCGTTAAAGATTTCGTTGACCTGAAAAGGCGTTAACACCCCGCGGCGCACCAGTTCGCGGGCCAGGTTCGCCGCCTTGGGGAACGCCCCTGCCAGCGCGGCGCTTCCTCCAGGCGGGCCTTCGGCAGAAGGTCGTCTTCGACGAGGACGGCGAGCAGGTCGCGGGCGTCGTCGAGGGGCATGAGGGCGCCTCCGGGGAGTCGGAGCGGGAACCCCACGAAGGTTACACGGAAACGGGGGCGCCATGCAAGGAGCGTCCCAGAGATTCGCCGAAACCCTCGCCGCCAAGAGGTTCGGCCGATTCGCGTCGCGTCCGCCCTTTCTCACGGCGCGTTCGTTGATTAGCCCCGGTTCGCAGCCGCCCGCAGCATCTCCATCGCCGCCGCCACGCCCCCGCCATGACCGAACACCGCGGACCCCGCCACCAGCACCCGCGCCCCCGCCGTCACCACCTGCGGCGCCGTTTCCGCATCGACGCCGCCGTCCACCTCCAGCTCGATCTCCTTCTTCGAGGCGTCGATCATCTGGCGCACCCGCCGGATTTTGCCGAGCGTGCTGGCGATGAAGTGCTGGCCGCCGAAGCCGGGGTTCACCGTCATCACCAATATCAGATCCACATCCGGCAAAATCTCCGCCAGCGTCACCGGCGACGTGGCCGGGTTGAGGGTCACGCCGACCTTCTTACCGAGCTTCTTGACGTGATGGACCGTGCGGTGCAGGTTCACGGCGTTTTCGACGTGGACGATCATCGAATCGGCGCCGGCCTCGACGAACGCCTCCAAAAAGCGATCCGGCTCATCGACCATCAGGTGGACTTCCAGCGGCAACCGCGTCACCGGCCGCAGCGACTTCACCACGCACGGCCCCATCGTCAGGTTGGGCACGAAATGGCCGTCCATGACGTCGACGTGGATGCGGTCGGCGCCGGCCTGTTCCGCCTCGCGGACCTGCTCACCCAGGCGGGCGAAGTCGGCGGCAAGGATCGACGGGGCCAGCTTGACGGCGGAGATGCTCATGGGTTCATTCTCCCGGTTGGGCCGCGGGGGCCAGGTTGAGGCGGGCGGCCGCCGGACGGTCCACGAACCAGACCAGCCGGCCGTTGTCGGGCCGCACGTTCTGCGACGGCAGCCGCTCCGGGGCGGCCGGCCCTTCCAACACCTCGGCCAGCACCGCCGCCTTGTCGGCCCCGGCGACGAGGAACAACACTTCATAAGCGGCATTGAGGATCGGGTACGTCAGCGTCATCCGGTCGGGCGGCGGCTTGGGCGCGTCGTGGACGGCGACGACCCAGCGGGCCGTTTCGCCGAGCGTCGGGTTGTGGGGGAACAGCGACGCGGTGTGACCGTCCGGCCCCATTCCGAGGAGGATCAGGTCGAATGCCGGCGGCGGGCCGGCGTCGTCACGGCCGAAGGTCTTGGCGATGACGGCCTGGTAGTCGCGGGCGGCGGCGTCGCGGTCGGGGCGCTCGGCTTCCATGCGGTGGACGCGGCCGGCCGGTATCGGCAGCCGCGAAAGCATCGCCTCCCGCGCCGCGTGATAATTGGATTCGGCGTGGTCCGGCGGCAGGCAACGCTCGTCGCCCCAGAAGAAATCCACGCGGTTCCAGTCCGCCTGCGAACGCAGGGCCGGCTCGGCGAGGAGTTCGTAGAGTCGTTTTGGCGTCGAACCGCCGGACAGCGCGACGGTGAAGCGGCCGCGGGCGGCGACGGCGTCGGAGGCGCGGCGGACGAACTCCTCGGCGGCCGCCCGGCTGACGGCCTCGGCGTCGGGAAAGACGCGGATGATGGGAGGACTCATGGGTACTGCTCCACAACGCTGTCTTCCTCCCCTCTCCCCTCGGGGGAGAGGGGTTGGGGGTGAGGGGAAGTGGATTCGGTAGGCATCACCCCTCACCCCCGGCCCCTCTCCCCCGAGGGGAGAGGGAAGGTTAATGTTTACAACAAGCTCTGCGCCATGCCCTGGGCCACGGCCATGCTCTCCCGGAAGGTCAGGTCGCGGTCGCGGTCGGACAGCTGCCGGCCAATCAACTCGGCGAACGACAGCGCCGGCACCGCCATGCTCAGCGGCGCCCGTTCGACGCCTTCCACCTGGATCGCCAGCCGCCGGCCCTCCTGTTCCACGACGAGGTTCAAGGCGGCCGGCTTCCCTTCCAGCGTACAGGCGATGCGAATGCGCCGCACCTCCGGCGGCCCCTGGTCCAGCCGATGGACGCGCACGAACCGGGAGCCTTTTGCCGTCGAAAACGTCCAGACCATCTCGACGCTCTCGTGGACCTTGCCGGCTTGCAGCCGCCAGCCGAGGCGGCGCGACAGCCATGCGGCCAGCTCCCAGGCCTGAACGACCGCGTGCGGCCCGTGCTCCACCACCACTTCCGCAACGGACTCGGCGGCGCCGGGCGCCGACGCCGGGTCGAGCGCCTGCATCAGCAGCCGCCGCCAGTATTTGAGGCGCCGCCAGTTGAGGTCCGACGCCACCCGCCAGCGGCCGCCCGTCCCGCCCCGCTCGACCCGCTCCAGCCAGGACGCGGTGGCCGACACCCCGCGCACCGGCTCGCGCCAGCCGATACTGTCGTACATGATTTGCTGGGCGTTTTCGGAGAGGTCGTGGAGCAACGGCCCGGCCAGCGGCGGCGGAACCGGGGCCGCCCACCACAGGTTCGTAGGCAAATCGCCGATCACCAGCGCCCGCACCGCGAACGGCAGGCGCTCCACCGCCGCCCCGGCCGCGTGCAGCGTCACCTGCTCGGCCAGGGCGTGCGCCCGCCCGCCGGCGACGTTCAGCGGCCGCACCGTAACGCGGGCCGTCACCTCGCGTTCCTCCGGGCCTGGCTCGCCCACCAGCAGCAGCGCCCGCGCCGGGTGGACCGCCTCGATTTCCGGGATGTGTTCGTTGATCTGGGCGCACTGCTCCCGGCTGTTGCAGAAGATCACCAGGTTGGCCATGCGCGCCCGCTGCACCGGGGCGGCGCCCGGCCCCTGGAGCGCCTTCATCTTCCCGGCCAGCGTCCGTTCCACGTCGCGCAGCGGAACCAGACTTTCCGTGTCCGCGTCAAGAACGTCCGCGGTCATAACGTCCTCCACTGCCGGCCGTCCGGCTCGATGATGCGATCGGCCTCGATCGGGCCCCAGGAGCCGCACTGGTACTCCGGAATGTCGCGGGCGCGCTGAGCCTCCCAGGCGTCGAGGATCGGCATCACGAAGCGCCACGCCGACTCCACGGCGTCGCGGCGCATGAACAGGGTGGCGTCGCCGGCCATCACGTCCAGCAGCAGCCGTTCGTAGGCCTCCGGCGTCTGGCCGCCGAAGCTCGACGAATAATTGAACTCCATTTTCACCGGATAGACGCGCACCTTCGGCCCCGGCAGCTTCGAGGCGATGCGCATCGACAACCCCTCCTCCGGCTGCACGCGCAGCGACAGCACGGTCGGCTCCAGCGGCACGTCGGGGTGGTCGTTGAACAGCACGTGCGGCACGTCCTTGAACTGGATGGCGACTTCGCTGGCCCGCTTGGGCAGCCGCTTGCCGGTGCGCAGGTAGAACGGAACGTCGGCCCAGCGCCAGTTGTCGATGAACATTTTCATGGCCACGAACGTTTCCGTGGTCGAGTTGACCGACGACGGCGGCAACGGCTTGTGCATCATGGCGAAGGCGTCGCGGACTTCCTTGCGGTAGCCCGGCACGCGCTTGCCGTCGCAGTCGCCCTCGATGTACTGGCCGCGGACGACGTTCTTTTCCACGTCCTTCGGCGTCATGTGGCGCAGGCAGTTGAGGACGCCGACCTTGGCGTCGCGCACCACGTCCGGCCCCAGCGACCAGGGCGGCTCCATGGCCACGATGCAGAGCACCTGGAGCATGTGGTTTTGCACCATGTCGCGCAGGGCCCCGACGCCCTCGTAGTAGCCGGCTCGCGTGGCCAGCATCTCGCCGGTCGCGGGGTCGTATTGCGCCAGCCCCTCTTCCTCGGCCACGGTGATCTGCACGTGGTCGATGAATTTGCCGTTCCAGAGCGGTTCAAAGATGCTGTTGGCGAAGCGCAACACCAACAAGTTTTGCACCGTCTCCTTGCCGAGATAATGATCGATCCGGTAAGTCTGATTCTCCGCGAAGGCCTTGGAGACGGTGGAGATGACTTCGCGGGCGCTGGCGAGGTCGCGGCCGATGGGCTTCTCGACGATGACGCGGGTGAAGGCGGTCGGTTCGTTGGGGTCGTTGACGAGACCGGCCGCCTTGAGGCGGGTGACGCACATATCGACCAGACCGGGGGGCACGGCGAGGTAATAGATGCGGCTGCCGGGGATGCCGAATTGCTGGTCGATGGCCTCCAGACGCGTCTTGAGGGCCACATAGGCGTGGGCGTCGTTGAAGCTGCCCGGCACGAAAAACAGGTTGCGGGCGTAGTCGGACCAGTGGGCCTCGTCGAGGTCCTGGCGGGAGAAACGAGTGACGCCGTCGCGGGCGCGGTTGCGGAGCCACTCGTCGGGGTCGCCCTTGACCGTCCCCTCGGCGGGGAGGCCGAAGCCGACGACGGCGAAGTGCGACGGCAGCACGCCGTCCACATTGAGGTTGTAGACGGCCGGCAGCAGCTTGCGCCAGGACAGATCGCCGGGCGCGCCGAAAATCACCAGCTGACACGGTTGCGGCAGCATGGCCTTCGTCGCAGCCGCGGTCAACTCGCGCGCCGTGGCGCCGGTGTCGAGTTCGATCGCCATCGCGATGTTCCCCCTGTGGCGAGTGTTTTCCGGTTAGCCGCGACGCGCGGCGGAGCGCTGCATCCCAAGCGCTCGGCCGCGGGTCGCGGCTAACCGGCGCCAGCGCGCCGCGCGGCCGCATCAATGCCCGCCGAACTTTCGCCGCATCGCCTGCGCCACTTTCCAGGCGAACGTCTCCTCGTGGCGCGAGGTGAAGCGCGAGTAGAGGGCGGCGCTGAGCACCGTCACGGGCACGCTCTCGTCGATGGCGGCCAACAGCGTCCAGCGGCCCTCGCCGGAGTCGGGGACGCCGTGCTCGGTCACGGTCTTCTCCTCCTTGGGCAACTCGCCGTTTTCGAGGAACGCCTCCGCCGTCAGGTCGAGCAGCCACGACGCCACGACGCTGCCGCGCCTCCAGACTTCGGCGATCTCTTGCATGTTGAAATCGTACTGGTAGTGTTGCGGCTCGCGCATCGGCGCGACTTCGGCGCTGGCGTGCTCGCGGCCCTGCTTGCCGACGTTGGCGTGTTTGAGGATGTTGAGTCCCTCGGCGTAGGCGGCCATCAGGCCGTACTCGATGCCGTTGTGGACCATCTTGACGAAGTGGCCGGCGCCCGACGGGCCGCAACGCAGATAGCCGTCCACGGCCGTGCCCGTCGCGGTGCGGGTTTCGCCGGTCGGCTCGCCCTTGTCGTTGAGCGCCTTGACCTTGGTGGGCGGGGTCTGGCCCTGGCCCGGCGCCAGCGCCTTGAAGATCGGGTCGAGGCGCTTCACGGCGCCGGCGTCGCCGCCGATCATCTGGCAGTAGCCGCGCTCCAGGCCCCAGACGCCGCCGGACGTGCCCACGTCGAGATAGTGGATCCCTTTTGCCGCCAAATCCTTGCTGCGCCGGATGTCGTCGATGTAATAGGAATTGCCGCCGTCGATCAGCACGTCGTCCTTGGACAGCAGCGGCGCGTACTCGTCGATGACGCGGTCGGTGACGCCGGCGGGCACCATCAGCCAGAGGGCGCGCGGCGGCCTCAGCTTGGCGATCAGGTCCTTGGCGGACGACGAGGCGACGGCCTTGCCGCCGCTCTCCTTGACGATTTGTTGCATGACGGCGTCCTCGCGGTCGCGCACGACGCATTCATGTCCGGCGCGGGACAGCCGCACCACCATGTTGCCGCCCATGCGGCCCAGACCGATCATGCCCAGTTGCACGACATTGCTCCTTTGCCAGGGTGTTCAAACGCGGCCGCGCCGCCTTTCGTCTTTCAACACGAACTGGTCGTCGCCGACCAGCACCACGTCCGCCATGCCGAGAAACAGCCCCGTGCCGACGACGCCGGGGATCGCCCGGATGCGGATCTCCAGGTCGGCCGGGTCCGCGATCGGGCCGACGCCGCAATCGAGGATGGTATTGCCGTTGTCCGAGAGAAAGGGCTTGCCGTCCACCTGATACGGGGCCGGACGGAGGTCGAGGTCGCGCAGACGGGCGACGCAGAGGGGAACGGCGAACGGCACGACCTCCACCGGCAAGCTGCCGCGCGTGCCCAGCACCGGGACGTCCTTGCCGGGGCCGACGAGAATGACCAGCATCTGCGACGCCGCGGCCACGACTTTTTCGCGCACCAGGGCGCGGCCCCAGCCTTTAATGAGGTTCAAATTCGGATCGACTTCATCGGCACCGTCCACGGTGACGGCCAGCGGCAGGGCTTCTTCGAGAGAGACGAGAGGAACGCCGTGCCGCGTCGCCAGGTCGGCCGACGCCCGCGAGGTCGGCACGCCGCGGACTCGCAGCCCGGCCTTCACCCGCTCGCCGAGGAGTTGGATGAACGCGGCGGAGGCGCGGCCGGACCCCAGGCCGAGGGCGGCGCCGTCGGGTATGAGGTCCAGGGCGCGTTCGTAGATCGTCATGGGACCACTCCGCCGAAAGAGAAAAGGGTCAGCGGCCCGACGAATCGGGAATGAGTGCGAGGGTTGATTTATCGAGAGGGGGAGGGGAGGGCAACGGGAAAGGTGTGAAGATCGGATTCAGCCGGTTCCTGGCCTACTTGTGTGGGAAGGAGACACGACGGGGACAACCGCCGGATGTATTATAGGTGTTTCAGAAGATTCTCCTACATTCCTGCCTGACGGGGAAGCCTGTTTCGATGAAACCCGACCTGACCCCCGCCGCCGAGCGCGCCCTGGATTACGCCCGCCGCCTCGGCCGCGCCGCCGGCGAAGTGCAGCCCTCCCACTGGCTGCACGGCCTCCTCGCCGAGGAAGAAGGCCGCCCCGCCTTGCTCGCCGTGCAGGCCGGCCTCGACTGGGACGCATTCACCCGCGACCGCCCCGCGCCGCCCTCCGCCGACGCCGCCGACGCCTCGATTCCGTTTACACGGGCCGCGCGAATCGCCCTGTCGGAGGCGACCGCCTGGGCGCGGATGCAGCTGTCCGGCGAAGCGACGGTGTCCGGCGACCTGCTGCTGATCGCCCTGCTCCGCGCCGACGACGCGCTGCGCGATCGCCTGGAGGCGATGGGCCTGCGCATGGACCGGCTGGAGTCCGCCGTTTTGCCGGAACCGGGGCCGCCGATCCCGGTGGAAGAGGAAACGGCGCCCGACCCCACTGGGCGTTTCGACGCCGGCCGCATCCTCGACGCCTGCGCCAACCGAGCCCGTGAGGGATTGCGCGTCGTGGAGGATTATTGTCGCTTTGTCCTCGACGACGCTTTCCTGTGCGGCGAATTGAAGCGGCTGCGCCACGACCTGACGGCCGCCCTCGCCGCGCTGCCGACGCAACGTCTGCTGGAAGCGCGCGAGACGCAACACGATGTCGGCGCCGGCCTGTCCACGCCGGCGGAGCGGGAACGCGAGTCACTCGCCGCCGTGGCCCTGGCGAACTGGAAGCGGCTGCAGGAGGCGTTGCGCAGCCTGGAAGAGTTCGGCAAGACGGTCAGCCCCGATCTCGGCCGGGCGCTGGAGGGACTGCGGTATCGCAGCTACACGCTGGAACGCGCGGCGGCCCTCGGCGCGGCGGCGCGGGAACGGCTGGAAGGCGTGCGGCTCTGCGTGCTGCTGACGGGGTTGCAGTGCGTCGGGCCAGTGGAATGGACGGTCAAGGAGGCGGCGGCCGGCGGCGCCGGCATGGTCCAGCTGCGCGAAAAGGACTTGTCCGACCGCGAATTGCTGGAACGGGCGCGGGAGGTTCGTCGTTGGACGCGCGAGGCCGGCGTACTGTTTATCGTCAACGACCGGCCGGATATCGCACGGCTCGCCGAGGCGGACGGCGTTCACCTGGGCCAGGACGATTTGCCGGTGAAGGAGGCCCGCCGCATTCTCGGCCCGGACGCGCTGATCGGCGTGAGCACGCACACCATCGAACAGGTGCGGCAGGCGGTGCGCGACGGGGCCGGTTATCTCGGCGTCGGGCCGACCTTCCCGTCGCGGACCAAGAAGTTCACGGAGTTTCCCGGTCTGGATTTCGTCCGCGCCGCGGCCGCCGAGACGACGCTGCCGGCCTTCGTCATCGGCGGCGTCAACCTCGACACCGTGACGGCGGCCGCGGCGGCGGGGGCGCGGCGGGCGGCGGTGAGCCAAGCCGTATGTCAGGCGGCCGACCCGCGGGCCGCGGCCGAGGCGCTGGTGCGGGCGCTGTCGGGCGGACGGCCGGACGTATAATTTCGCTGCCCCGTTTTCCAACCGAGGAACCCTCATGCAACCCAATCCGGTCAAGCAGGCGTTGAAGGCCGGCCGCCCGTCCGTCGGCACCTGGCTGTCGCTGGGCAGCCTCACGGCGTCGCGTTTCCTGGCCCGCGCCGGCTTCGCCTGGCTGACCGTGGACGTGGAACACAGCCTCGTCGGTTGGGAGACGGCCACGCACATGTTCGCCTCCATCGCCGACGCCGGCTGCACCGCCCTGGCCCGCGTGCCGTCGAGCCGACACGACCACATCAAGCGCGTGCTGGACAACGGCGCCCACGGCATCGTCGTGCCGATGGTCAACAGCCGGGAGGAGGCCGAGGCGTCCGTCGCCGCCGCCAAGTATCCGCCGACCGGCAACCGCAGCGTCGGCGGCAGCGTCCACGCGCTGAACTTCCGCACGAGCGCCGCCGACTACTTCGCCCACGCCAACGACGAGGTGCTGGTCGTGCTCCAGTGCGAACACATCAAGGCCGTCGAGGACGCCGACGCCATCTTCTCCGTGCCCGGCATCGACGCCATTTTCGTCGGCCCCAACGACCTGGCCGCCTCCATGCGGAGCAAGGACAACAAGCCGCCGAGCGCCGAGGCCACGGCCGAGGCGATGAAACACGTCCTGGCGACCTGCCGCAAGCACGGCGTCGCGCCGGGGCTGCACTGCATGAACGCGGAGGAAGCGCGTCATCGGATCGAAGAAGGATGGCAATTCGTGGCCGTGGTCAGCGAGCTGAAGATGATGCTCGACGGGGCGGCCGACGTGGTGCAAAAGCTGGGGCTGCGCGGCAAGCCCGAAACCACGGCGAAATACTAATATGTGCTGGGGCGGCTGGAGGGATACTCGCGCCGGGGGAGTCCGAATCCCTACTTGAACTCCCACCTCCCCCACAAATGCGGCGTCAGCATCGCCTCGGACGGCACGTCGCTGGTCAGCCCGGTGGCCTTGTTGCTCCAGTAGGAGCGCCGCAGCGTCCGGAAGCCGTCGCCGCGCAGGACGCCCACGTCGCCGCGAATCGGCCGGCCGGCCGCCGGCTTCAGGCCCAGCGTCTCCAGCGGGACCGACAGTTCGTAGTCGCCGCCCGAACCGGCCAGCCGCACCCGGTCGCTCACGTCTTCCACTTTGTCGATGGTTATGGTGCGCCACGGCGAGCTGAACGGGACCGGCTCCTTCGTCCCGGGTGCGACCGCCCGATATAGCACGGCCCAGGT
Organism: uncultured Planctomycetaceae bacterium; assembly: GCA_963813925.1. Lineage (GTDB taxonomy): Bacteria > Planctomycetota > Planctomycetia > Gemmatales > Gemmataceae > UBA4732. The sequence continues at coordinate 2,173 of CAWFBG010000009.1, read as the reverse complement.
CCTGCCCTTGACGCGCGTGACCACCAGCCGCACGTCGCCGGCCGCCGGTTTCTCGCGCCGGATCCGCGTCCGGGTCGGTCCCGATCATCAGGTCGAGGGCGCCGCCCGTGAGGAACGGGGCCGTCGCCGTCTCGCCCGAGTTGCGCAGCAGGTCGGCGTCGCCCGTGCGGAAAGCGGCGTAGAGGCGGTCGCCCGACACGGACACGGCGGCCGTCACGTTGAACGGTTTCGAGTGGCTGTCGAAGTTGGCCGCCACCCCGCTCTTATCGACGTCCACCCAGTCGGCCCCGGCCCAGTCGTCGAGCTTGCCGTCCACGACCGGCGCTTTTTCTCGTAACGCGACCGTCAATACGCCCTTTCCCCGGTCCTTCTGTCGCAATTCCTCCCGCCGCAAGAGGTAATCCTGCGCCTTCCGCAGGTCGGCGGCGGCGACAACCAGCGGCCGTTCGGGCAGTCGCCGGATGCTCTCCAGCCCTTCCACGCGCACCAGGCTGGTGTTGACGCCGTCCACCAGGTAGACCCGACCGTCCTCCGTTTGCGTCATCGACGGCCAGAAGTTTTCGTCGTGCAGCGTGAGGTCGTTGAGGACCATGCCCCGCTCCGCCGCCGGCATCGCCCACGATTTGCCCTGACGCACGTCCTTGAAAAGCGTGGCTACGAACAGGCCGTCCGCCGTGAACAGGTACATGTCGCCCATGTTGCCGTTGACGGCCCAGAGCGGGCCGGCGTCGCCGGCCTTCGGCGTGACGAAGCCGCCCAGCAGTCGCGTCGTGCCGATCAATTCGCCGGGGGCGTCCGGCGGCGGCGATTCGTGCGAGGCGTGCAAGCCCGGCCACAGGCTGGGATAGGACCACTTCGCCTCGCCCCGGAACGCGCCGCCGACCGACTGCGGCGCAAACGGCTTCGGCGCCACGGTCAGCACCGTCCAGCCGTCGTCGGCCAGCAGCGCCTGCTCGCCGCCCGAGGAGGTCGCGGTCTGCGCCCCCCGCACGAGCGTTTCTCCCGCGGCGAGGTCGTACACGGGCGCCCCGGCGTCGGTGAACCGCTTCGGCGCGTAGCGCATGGCCTCGCCGTCCACGTAGGAAACGAGGCATGACAGATCGGGCATGACCGTGACGCCGCGGGCCGACTTCTTGACCAGCGTCACCTCGTCCGGCTGCGCCTGACCGTCGCCGTTGAGGTCCGTCCAGACGAACATCGCCTGGTTCTGCCAGTAGTTCCCTTTGAGGTCCACGCCCTTCGGCCACAGCGGTTTGAAGGCGTCGGTCTTGAGCAGGTCCCAGTCGTTGGCCCGGCCGAGCGCGGCGACGGGGACCGCGACGTCGCCGCGGTCCCGCCAGAGGAAAGCGACGCCGGCGCCGTTGGTCGGGTTGCTGTTGTAGCAGTTGGTGAAGTAGCGTTTGCCGTGGACGTAAAGCGGCGCCTCGGGCTGGCCGGCGTCGTGACCGCCGGGGAGCCGCAAATCCTTCGGCCCCGGCCGAAACAGGACGCGGACGACCTCACTTGTCCCCTTCTGCCAGTCGAGCTTGAGTTCCATGCCGTGGTAGTAGAAGCGCGTCCGGTCGCGGGGGTCGAGGGCGCCGCCGCCGCCGTATTCGGCCGGCCCGTAGAAGGCGTTCACCAACTTGCCGTCCAGCGTCCAGACGCTGACGCGCTTGGGCTGGAAGTCGGTCTCGGCCACCCAGAGATGGTCGTTGGAGTCGATGGTCAGGCCGTTGGGGTTGTTCATGTGGTCGGGGTTGTACGGGCCGGCCTTCGGGGCGCCGGGCGGCCGATCGCGTGCAGGTATTTGCCCTCCGCATTGAACACTTTCACCTGATGGCTGTCGCCGCGGTCGCTGATATAAACATTCCCCTGGGCGTCCAGGGCGAGCTGTTGCGGGTCTTCCAGCCCTTCCGACACGACCGCTTCCGGCGTGGGCAAGGTGGTTTTCGGCCCCATTTCGGGCAGCGTATAGCGGAGAAGACGCTTGCCGGACAGGGCCAGCAATCGCCCCCGCGCGTTGAACGCCAGGCCTGCGCGGGTCGTCGAGCTGCTCCGTGCCCGTACGCCTTCCCGGCCTGTGCGTCCACGAACAGGAGCCGATTCTGCTTCGGAAGGCTGCACGCCAGCAGGCCGTTGTGCACGGCCAATCCGCCCAGCGCCGACGCCTCCTTGCCGCCCTCGAACTTGT
>CAWFBG010000008.1:0-190012 GCA_963813925.1 uncultured Planctomycetaceae bacterium | reverse complement strand
CGACGGCCTCCGCCTCGACGAGCGGAACCAGGTCGCCGACCGAGCCGGTGCGACGGCCGTTGGGCGGCGGGACCGGCTTCGGCGGCGCGGCCGGTTCCTCCGCGGGTACGGTGAAAACCGTGCGGCAGTCGGGATTGGGGCAGCGCATGGGCTCACCGCGCAACGACGGCTGCACCTTGTAGCTGTTCTCGCAGGCCGGACAAACGGCGGTGATGTGCACAGGTGTCACCCCGGACGAGACGGGAGTTTCCGAGACGTTCATTTTACGCGACCGAACGGCGGAACGGAACGGGGTTTGCGCGCGGGGGACGCCCGAATGGGTGCGCCTCCCGATTTAGGCGCCGGTTCGTTGCCCTTGACCCCACCGCCGCGGCCGCTATAGTTCGCCGCGCGGTTCGGGGGAGACGATCCGTTGGTCCCGGTTCACGGCGGGGGAGAGCTATGTCCAGGATGTACAAAGGTCTTTTACTGGCGGCCGCGCTGCTCGGCCTGACCGGCTGCCCCAAGGAGAACCTCCTTCAGCCGCCCAAGCCGAAGGACGAACTCAAGACGCCTCCGGCCGACGACCCGCGGTTCCTCAACCCGCCCAACTACCCGAATAAAATGCTCAACCAGGACACCATCAACCGCCCCGACGACGACGATGCGGGTCCGGGGAAAGGCGGCCCCGGCGGCGGCCCCGGCGGCGGCCTCCATTGACCGGCGCGGCCTTCAGGGCGGACTCCCCTCCGGCCCGAACCGCTTGAGTACGCCGCGCAGCCCGGTCAGCGCCTCCGCGTGAGGCGCGGCCGGCGCGCCGGCGGCGGTTCGCAACCCCCGCCAGTCCAGGACGACGCCCCAACCGGCGTTGGCGGCCGCGCGGTTGAACTGGTCACGCGCCGGCAAAGCCCACACCACGCCGAAGCGGTCCCGGAAGCCCAGCCATTCGCGGTCGAACGCCGTGGCCGGCGTCCGTCGGCGCGCCGCCGCCGCCAGGCCCAGCCACGGGGCCGCGGCCAGCAACGCCAGGCAACAGGGGTCCCATCGGGCCGCTCCCAACCCTCGAAGAACGATACAGAACTCGACCGCGCAGACCGCGCCGGCCGGCAGCACGGCCGCGGCCATGCGGGTCGGCAGATAATTGAGCATCCCCACCGCCAGCGCCGCCGCCAGGAACGTCGCGTTGAACACGTTGAGTCGCGGATCGCCCCAGCCCTCGGCTACCGGCCACAGCAGCACCACCAGGAGACTGGCGACGACAAAGGTCCACGCCCCGGCGACCGGCCGTCGCGCCCCCAGCACGGCCGCCCCGGTGCATCCGGCAAGGCAGAGGGCGGCGTAACGCGACAGACGCACGTCCACGCCCGGCCAGGCCGCGCCGACCCAGGCCGCCGCGACCCATGCCAGCCACGCGCAGCACGCCCATCCTACCGTCTGTCGCAAGGTGGTCGCGCGGTTCGCCCGCCAGGCCCGCCGGAGCGGATAGAATCCGGTCAATAGCAGCAATCCCAACGCCGCGTAAAGCAATCGCATCCCCCCGGTAAGAATGGGCAAGCTGGGAACCCGCCCCTCCTGCCGCGCGTCAATCTGTACGGCCCTTGCGGCGTGGAAGGGACGGTAGGCCCCGGCGCCGGCCCGGTTTCCTACACATCTCCCTGGCCTCCGGGTCGATCCTGTGTCTGACGACTCAGACGGCCTTGCCCGGTTGCGAGGCATTCTCGCGGGACGGTCGGGGGTATTTGTCTCATGAAACCTCGTGTTGCCCTCGTGTTGCTGCTGACGCCGGTCCTCACGGCGACGGCCTTCGCGGGCATCTTTTTCAATAATAAGAAGCCGGAAAAGCCCAACCCGGCCGAGCGCGTTCCCGAACTCGTCAAGGTCGTGCAGACGGACGGCGACGAGGACCGGCGCACCGCCGCCGCCGAGGAACTGCGCGAATACGACCCGGCCCAGTTCCCCGAGGTGGTGCCCGCATTGATCGACGTACTCATGACGGACAAGAAACCCGGCGTGCGGGCCGAGGCGGCCCTGAGTCTCGGCAAGATCCGTCCCATTTCGGATCAGGTGGGGATCGCCCTGGAGCAAACTCTGGCCAAGGACTCCTCCATGCGCGTGCGGTTGCAGGCCCGCAGCGTCCTGCTTCAATACCGCTGGAGCGGCTGGAAGGAGCCGGCCCCGAAGAGGGACGAGATCCCGACCGCCCGGCCGAAGGGGCCGCCGAGCGTCCAGAGCGGCGAGCCGCCGCTGGCGCCCGCGCTGCCGCCGACGCCGAATGCGACGCCCGCCCTCTTACCCGCCGCCCCCGTACCGGTCGCCCCGCCCGTCCATGAGGCGCAGCCGCTGCCGCAAGGGCCGCCCTTGCCGCCGCCCCCAGGCGGCGACGGCGGCGGCCCGGTGTTGAATCCGCCGGGATGAGCGGCTCGCACGGTCACACGCCGCGAAGGGCCAGCGCGTAGGCCGTGGCGTACGCCCGGCAATGCGACATCGACAGCAACAGGTCGCCGACGCGGCGCGTCTGGGCCACGTCCTTGGCCGCGCCGCACAAATGCACCTGCGGCCGGCCGCCCGCCTCGTTGCGCACCTCCACGTCGGTATACGCCAGGCCGCGCCGCCAGCCCACGCCCAACGCCTTGAACACTGCCTCCTTGGCCGCCCACCGGCCGGCGAAATGTTCCACCGTCCGCTTGCGCTCCTGGCAATAGCGGATCTCGCGGTCGGTGTAGATGCGGCTCAGGAACAGCTCGCCGTGCTGCTCGATCATCCGGCCGATGCGCAGGCATTCCACGATGTCCGTGCCGATTCCCACGATTTCCATGACGCACCCGCTGGCTTGCGCCGGCCCCCCTTCAGAAGCCCTTCCTGCTGATCTTAGCAAACCGCCGCCTGTACGATACAATCCCATCTTCTACGTCCTACCACCACCCGGAGAAACCGCCGATGGCCCCGCGCGACCTGCTCGCCGACCTGACCGACGCCCAGCGCGAGGCCGTGACGCACATGGAAGGACCGCTGCTCATCCTGGCCGCCGCCGGCAGCGGCAAGACGCGCGTCATCACCCGCCGCGTCGCCCACCTGCTGCAACAGGGCGTCCGCCCCGGCAACGTCCTCGCCATCACCTTCACCAACAAGGCCGCCGGCGAGATGCGCCAGCGCGTCGAGGACCTCGCGCCGGGCAACCGCGTCTGGGTCAGCACCTTCCACAGTCTCGGCGCCCGCCTGCTGCGCCAGTACGCCGACCACTTCCAGCTCGACCGCAATTTCACCATTTACGATATGAGCGACCGTAGTAAGCTCCTCAAGATGGCCCTGGAAGACGCCGGCCTGGACAACAACCGCTTCTCGCCCGACTCGATCGGCGCCGCCATCAGTAAAGCCAAGAACCAGCTGCTCGGCCCGGAACGCTACGCCGAGCGCGCCAACGACTTTTACGGCCAGACCGTCGCCCGCGTCTACCCGATCTACGAGAAGCGGCTGCGCGACGCCAACGCGCTGGACTTCGACGACCTGCTCTATTGGCCCGCCCTGGGCCTGCGCCACGACGCCGAGCTGCGCGCCGAACTCGACGCCCGTTTCCGCTTCGTCCTCATCGACGAGTACCAGGACACCAACCACGCCCAGTACGCCATCGCCCGCGGCCTGTCCATCGACAACCCCAACCTCTGCGTCGTGGGCGACCCGGACCAATCGATTTACAAGTTTAGAGGGTCGGATATTCGCAATATCCTCGATTTCGAGCGCGACTTCCCCGACGCCCGCGTGCTGACGCTGTCGCTGAACTACCGCAGCACCAAGGCCATCCTCCGCGCCGCCGCCTCGGTCATCGCCCACAACAAGCAGCGCAAGCCCAAGGACCTCCTCACCGAAAACCCCGACGGCCATCCGGTCACGGTCCTGACCTTCGAGAACGGCCAGGACGAGGCCGAGGGCATCGCCAAGCGCATCCGCGCCGCCGTGGCGTCCGGCAAGCGTTCCTACCGCGATTTCACCGTGTTCCTGCGCATCAACGCCCTGTCGCGCGGGCTGGAGACGGCGTTCGTCAAACAGCGGGTGCCATTTCAGATCGTCAAAGGGCTGGCGTTCTTCGACCGCAAGGAGAACAAGGACGTGCTGGCCTACTTGCGGCTGTTGCTCAACCCGCGCGACGAGTTGTCGTTTCTGCGGGCGGTAAACGAGCCGGCCCGCGGCGTCGGCAAGGTGTCGCTGGAGCACCTGCGGCGTTACGCCGAGCCGCGCGAACTGAGCCTGCTGGCGGCGGCGGGAGAAGCGTCCAAGGTCCGCGAGATCAAGGGCAAGGCGGCCGCCGGGCTGCGCGACTTCGCCCTTTTGATGGCGGAGCTGGCGAAGAAGGCGGACGCCCCGCCGGACGAAGTGATCCGCGAGGTGCTGGACAGGAGCAACTACCGGCGGATGCTGCTGGACAGCAGCGACCCGGAGGACCAGGAGCGCTTGGCCAACATCGAGGAACTGATCACGGCCGCCAAGCAGTTCGCCGCCGAGGATTCGGCGCGGACCATCGGCGACTTTTTGGAGAATGTCGCTCTGGCAAGCGACGTGGACAGTTGGAACGAGAAGCAGGACTGCGTGTCGGTGATGACGATGCACTCGGCCAAGGGGCTGGAGTTCCCGGTGGTGTACGTGACGGCGATGGAACAGGGGTTGTTGCCGCACGAGCGCAGCCTGGGCCGCGAGGACGAGGTGGAGGAGGAGCGCCGGCTGGCGTTCGTGGCCATGACGCGGGCCAAGGAGGAGTTGTACCTGTGCCACTCCCGGATGCGCGAGTTCCGCGGCAGCACCTTGTACGCGGTGCCGAGCATGTTCCTGGACGAGCTGCCGAAGGAAGGCGTGCAGACGATCGACCTGTCGGCGAGCGGCGGCGGGGCGCCGACGGCCATCGAGCAATGGCGAGGCGGCGGCGAGGCGGCGGCGCAGGGCTGGACGGACGCCGGCGTGCGTCCGCGTCCGGCGCCGATCCCGACGCGCCTGCCGACGGGGGACGGCGGCGGCAAGTACGCCGAGGGGATGCTGGTGCGCCACGGGACCTACGGGCAGGGGCGGGTCGTGGAGGTGAGCGGCCAGGGGGCGCTGCGCAAGGTCAAGATCCGCTTCGCGTCGGCGGGGGAGCGGACGTTCATCGCGGACAAGGTGACGCTGGAGATATTGCGGAAAGGATAAGACGAAAGTGGCGCATTCCGAGCCGGAAGCGTAAGCGACGGTTTTATGTCCCTCGCTTACGCTTCCGGACTCCGCCTTAACGCCAATTCAAGACGCGGAACACCCCGTCGCGCCGCTGGATCCTTTGCGGTAGGGCCAGCAGGCGGTCGCGGTAGATGCTGAGCAGCAGGCCGACGCCGAAGAACGCTCCGCCGCCGATCATCAGGTACACCGCCGTCGTCTTCAGCACGTCGGGCAGACGCACGAACGCCACCAAGCTCAGCACGTACAACGCCATGACCACGGCGCCGTTGATCGTCGTGGACTTGATGTGCAGGACGATTCCGCCGCCCAGCAGCAGCAGCCCTGCCACCAACATGCCCACTTCGTTGAACGTGCGGAAGGCGTCGAAGGCGTCGCTGGTGAACCGGTAGTAGACCACCGCGTAGCTCAAGGGCACGGCCACGAACAGGCTGCCGAGAAACAGGCCGAAGCTGACCAGGTCGCTCTCCTGCTCCCGCTCCCGGCGCCAGCCGATGTGACCGGCGACCAGCAGCCCCAGGCCGATTACCAGACAAACCAGCTCCAATTTCTGCCACCCCGATAGCCGCATGCGCTGGAACGACACCAGGGCCGTCAGGCCGCCTTCCGCGACGGCCGCCAGCAGATACCAGCGGCGCCAGCCGGGTTGACGGACCAGGAGCAGGGCCGCCAGGCACGCCCCCGCCAACACGGCCTGCAACGCGACCAGGAGGCCGAAGCTAAATTGCTCCCGCCCCGCCAGGTCGCTCACGGCCAGCAGCGCCCCGGCGACGGCGGCCAGCGACAGCAGGGCGTTGCCCGCCTGGAAGGCCGCCCGCCCAAGCCCGGCCGTCGGCGTCTTCTCCAGGGCGGCGAACCGATAGGCGACGAGCAGCAGCAAACCCAGGACCGCGAAGGCGCCGACGTAGTATTCGTCGGCTCGCACGTCAGCGAACACCAGCAACTGCCACACCGAGGCGGCCGCCGCGACCGCACAGGCGTAGACGGCGAACTCGCGGTCGCGCCACACCGCCGCCAGCAGATAAAACAGCGCCGCCTCGGCGAAGAAGGCCGCCAGAAGAAGGTTCAGCGACGGGTCGCGTTGCAGGACGAACCCCTGGAAGGCCGCCCCCAGGCAGGAAACGATCAGGACCGCCGTCCCCGCGTGGGCCGCCCAGACGACCGGCGTTTCAAGGGCGCCGCCGCGGTAGAGGCGGGCCGCGACCAGGTAGGCCAGCGGAATCAGCATCAGGATCGGCGCCTGTTGCCTCCATTCCATACCCGGATTGAGGGTCATAAGCAGGCCGGCCGCCCCGAGCAGCAACGCCCCGGCCGTGCCGAACAGATACGTGTTCGCCAGCCAGGGCCGGTCGGCCCGGTGCAAGAAAGCCCCGACGCGGCAGGCGACGGCCGTGAGCGCCAGGGCGGCGACGTACCACCAGTTCGGCGTGTAATGCGCCGCGAAGGGGGCGACCGCCTCGAAGTGCATCATCAACCCGATGAGGAGCGGCAGGCCGCACAGGCCCAGCGCCAGCGCCGGTCCCGTGCGACGTAGGGTCGAGGTGGGCGGCAGCAGGGCGGTCAGGGCGAAGTTGGCCAGCAGTCCGGTGAGCGCCAGCGCGATCAGGAACGCTTCGGGCGGCCCGTCCATCCAGCGGAGGAGCGACAATTCGGCCCACAGGAAACAGGCGACGGCCAGGTGGATGTAGACGCCGACGCGGCGCACCACCAGATCGGAGTAGGCGTAGGCGTAAGTGGCGGCGGCGATCAGTCCGAGGGCCAGCAGACGCCCGCTCGCCTCCAGGACGCCGCTCGGCTGTTCGAGTTTCAGACCGCCGGGCAGCGGATAGGCGAACAGTGAATGGAACAGGTCGCGGAACAGGTCGCCGGTCACCTGCGCCCCCAGGATCAGCAGCAGGCCGACGCCCAGGGCGACGTGGCCGGACCAGAAGAACGCCAGGCCGAAGCGGCGGCGCGAAAACGGACCCTCGCCTTCCGGGAAGGCGCGTTCGGCGTGAATGCAAGCGAGGCCGAGGCAGACGAGGAACGTGGCCGGGGCCGAGATTTGCCAGAAGAGGTCGTCGTGGAGCAGGCGGACGTCGGCCAGCATGAGCAGGCCGGTCAGGGCCACGCCGCCGACGAGGACGTAGACGAAGGCCCGGTCGCGCAGCAGCCGCGCCGAGACCGCGTAGAGCGCGCAGCAGACCACGGCCGCGAGCCAGAGGTGGCCGTCCTTGACCGTTATCAGGTCTTGATAGTTGTAGAACCACAGGTTCAGCGGCATCAGCAGGCAGGCGAGGAGGGTGAGGGCGCGGCCGGCCAGCTGATAGCGCGTGAAGCGGATCACCGCCCAGCCGCCGGCCAGGAGCAGGGCGTTGCCGGCGCCCAGGAGCACGGCCACGAAGACCTTGTTCTCGAACAGCCCGGACGCGGCCAGCCAGATGATCAGGCCGATCACCAGCACCGCGGCGCCGGACGCCAGCAGCCATTGGATACTGCGCGGGTCGAGCAGGATTTCCAGCAGATTGCGGCGGGGCGCGGCCGGGGGCGACGGCTGGTTCGGCGCCGAAGGCGCGACGGCACCGGCTTCGGACGGCGGCGCCGAGGCCGGGGCGTCGTCGGTCGGGAGGACGGACAGGAGGCGCCGGCCGTTCAGCTTGCGCCGCAGGGCGGCGATACGGCCGTTGGCGTCGGCCAGGCAGCCGTGCGCCGCTGATAGCTCCAGGCGTCCGGCCCGTTCGTGCGACTTGATCTCGTGGCAGAGACAGACGAGGTATCGGAGGCGGTCCACCTCCTCCCCGGAGGTGGGCGCGCCACACTCCGGGCAGTAGTCGTTCGCGCCCACGCGCCGCTTGCAGTTCCAGCAGTCGCCGACCGCCGGAAGCGTGAGCGCGCCGGGCGGTCCTCCTCGGGGCGACTCGCCCCTTTGCAACTCCTGGTAATACGATTGGATGCGGCCATGCTCCGGGCCGCCGATGAGGCCCCGGTCGCGCCACGCGCCGAAGGCGTCCAGCACGAACGCCAACGCCCGCGACAGGTCGCCCCCGGCGCCTGCCGTCGCCGACTCTTCCATCGCCATGGTTCACCTTTTCCGCGGAACACCCCGATCGGGGCGGAATGGCGGACTCGGATGGGACGGCGACCGGACGGAGCCCGCCGATGAGACGCCCCGTCGCCGGGAACATTGTAACAGGGCCGGAACGAAAACCTAGTGCCTACTAACTTTTTTCGAAGGGCCGTCAGCCCGCGGCGCCAAGCAAGGGCGTTTCATCCCTTGCTTGGCGCCGCGGGCTGACGGGCTTGAAACGACCTTGGCCCCCGCCGCCCAAGACCTCGCGGCACGACGATTGCTCAATGTTTCCCTATCCGTCACCATAGCTAAGGAGGTGTCCCGATGACCGCCGACAACGCGAGCGCGCAACCAGGGCGACGAAGCCGTTCCGGAGGAAGCCCCCTTTTACATCGTCGCCCCGTCGCCGACCGCCGACGAACAGGACCGCGTTCTCAAACAGGGCGACGCCTTCGCCGTTTTCGACCATTACGGCGACGTCAAGCCCGTCGGCCTCGGCGAGGAAGGCCTCTACTTCCACGGCACCCGCTTCCTCTCCTGCCTGCTGCTCAGCCTCGGCCCCGACCGGCCGCTCTTCCTCAGCTCCACCGTCAAGGAAGACAACAACGAGCTGGCCGTGGACCTCACCAACCCGGACGTCTTCCGCGACGGCCGCGTCGAGGTCCCACGCGGCCGCGGCGCGGCGGCGGCGCAGGGGTGGACGGACGCCGGCGTGCGTCCGCGTCCCGCGCCGATCCCGACGCGCCTCCCGACGGGGGACGGCGCCGGCGGCAAGTACGCCGAGGGGATGCTGGTGCGCCACGGGACCTACGGCCAGGGGCGGGTCGTGGAGGTGAGCGGCCAGGGGGCGCTGCGCAAGGTGAAGATCCGCTTCGCGTCGGCCGGCGAACGGACCTTCATCGCGGATAAGGTGACGTTGGAGATATTACGGAACCGATAAGGCAAAAGGGGCGGGGGACGCATGGCCGGCAAGCGCGTTTTTCAGACACTGTCTGAACCATTGACGGTCGAGTAGGGCCGTGACTTCGGGCCGACGAACCTGTCGATTATGGATCGCTTCGCCAAAGTCTTCCCAGAATCAGGAATTGTGCAGGCGTGTTGAGCCAACTGCCCGGATGCCTCTCAATCGTCGAACCGGGCCGAGTCCGCTTGCGGCCCGCGCCGTGAGGGCCGTTGATGAGACCGAACCATGTCCGCACGGAAGTCGCGCCAGAAATGCTACTCCGCTCGTCGCTTGGCCGTCCTCCCCGCGCGCGCTATGATAGCGTAGGTTCCGTTTCCGGGTGGAGCGAAGCATGGCCAGCGACTTCTACGCAACCCTCGGCGTCCCCCGCGGCGCCTCCGAAGCCGACATCAAAAAGGCCTACCGCAAGCTGGCCCGGCAGTACCACCCCGACCGCAACCCCGGCGACAAGCAGGCCGAGGCGCGGTTCAAGGAGATTCAAAGCGCCTACGACGTGCTCAGCGACAAGACCAAGCGCGAACAGTACGACCGCTTCGGCACGACCGGCGGGCCGGGCGGCTTTCCCGGCGGCAGCCCATTCGGGGGCGGCGACGCGGGTGGGGGAGGCGGCAGCCCGTTCGGCAACATCAACCCGGAAGACCTGAGCGACCTGTTCCGCCAATTCGGCGGCATGGGCGGCATGGGCGGCGGCGTTCAGCTCGATCCGGAAGAACTGTTCGGCGGCCGGCGGCCCCGCGGCAGTCGAACACGTCGCCCCGCCCAGCCGCGCGAGGTCGAGGCCGAGACGACGATCCCCTTCGAGACGGCGGCCAACGGCGGCTCCATCGGCCTGGGCATCGACGACCATGAATTGCAAGTGAAGGTGCCGGCCGGCGTCGAGGAGGGGCAGCGGCTGCGCCTGGCGGGGCAGGCGCCGGGAGGCGGCGATCTCTACGTTCGGCTGCACGTCGAACCGCACCCCTATTTCCGCCGCGAGGGGAAGGACATCATTCTAGAGGCGCCTATTTCCGCCCCGGAAGCGATGCTGGGCGCGAAGATCGACGTGCCGACCCTGGACGGCTCGCGGCTGACGGTCAAGGTGCCGGCGGGGGCGTCGAGCGGGGCGCGGCTGCGGTTGCGCGGACGCGGCGCGGCCGGCGGCGACCAGCTCATCGAACTGAAGATCGTGGCCCCGGCGGCGACCGCCGGCCGCGGGCGCGAGTTGATCGAGGAGTTTTCCCGTCTCCACCCGATGGACCCGCGCGCCGGCCTGCCCTGGAGTTGACCCATGACCGCCCCGGACGGGACTTCCTACGCCTTTCGGCCGCACGAACACCTGCGCCGGCCGGCCGACTTCAAGCGCGTCTTCGACCGCCGCCGGTCGGCCGCCGACGGCAAGCTGATCGTCTACGTCTGCGAAAACGGCCTGCCGCACTCGCGGCTCGGCCTGTCGGTGTCGCGCAAGAACGGCCCCGCCGTCCACCGCAACCGCATTCGCCGTCTCTACCGGGAAGCGTTCCGCCTGACGCGCCATGAGATGCCGACGGGACTCGACCTCGTGCTGGTGCCGCGACGGCCGGACGAGCCGGTGTTGGAAGAGCTGAAAAGGGCGCTGCCGCGGCTGGTGCGGCAGGCGGCCCGCAAGCTGGGTTCGGAGGCGCGACGGCCGTGATGGAAAAAATCGTGGCGCCGTTCCGCTACGCGCTGAAGACGATCCTGATCGGCGGCGTGCGTTGTTACCAGATCTGTTTAAGGCCGATTCTACCGACCGTCTGCCGGTTCGAGCCGAGTTGCAGCGAGTACATGATCGCGGCGGTCCACAAGCACGGCCCGTTGCGCGGGGCGTGCAAGGGCGTCTGGCGCATCTGCCGCTGCAACCCCTGGACGCCGGGGGGGTATGACCCGCCGTGATCGCACCGCCGGTTAACCGCGACGCGCCAGCGGAGCGCGTTGGGACCAGCGCTCCGCTGCGCGTCGCGGCTAACCGGCCGCACCATTATTTCTCCGCCGGCGCCGTCACCGTTTGCGCCTTCTCCTGGTTCAGGTACGCCGCGACGTGCGGTTCCAGCAACGCCCCGCCCGCGGCGGCCGCCCCGAACAGCAGCAGCAACACGATCTTGCCCGGCGCCCGGTACATGTTGAACAGGCTCAGCACAATTTGCAGCGCCAGGCCGACGCCCACCACGGTCCCGGTGCCGATGATGGCCAGGGCGAAGTAGGGACCGACGCCCTCCAGCCGGGCCAGCCACCAGCAGCCCACGTCCGCCACCTGGGCCACCAAGACAATCGGCCCCAGCACGCAGCGGAACCATCGCGGGTAACTGCTGAACGCGAAGACCAGCCCCGTCACCGTCCACAGCACACAGAAGGTGAGCAGGTGCAGGTGCGTCGTTTGCGTCAGGTGTTCCAGGCTCATCTGCCGGCTGGTGTGGCCGACCGTCGGGAGCGTCAGCACGTCGGCGAAGTCGGAGTAGTCGGCGAGCTTGATCTTTCCCGTCAGGCCTTCGCTCCCATGACATTTCCCGCAGCGGTCCTGGATCAGGGACTGTATCTTGATGTTATCGCCGTCTTTGTACTCCTTCGTGATCGGGTGGTCGGTCAGCGCCGCCGGCAGAGGAAACGCGTCGCCGTCGTAGGCCGCTTTCCGTTCCGCGTCGGGCGCGTCGATCCAGGCCCGGATCGCCAGTTGCTCGCCTTCCCTCTCCGGCCGCTTGGCCGGCGGGACTGGTTTCCTGGCGGTCCCGAAGAAGGCGAACGCCATCGTCCCGGAGCCGTTATGGGGCAAACCTTCCGGCGCCATGATGAGCTTTTCCATCTTGCTCACCGGCTTGGGAGGCGCGGGCATTTGGACGGGCCAGTTCTCGACGCCGGAAAATATCTCCACCACGTCGTTGGGGGTCGGCAACGCCTCGCCGTGACTCGCGTTCTGGAAGTGCAACTGCACCAGGGCCGAAAAGTAGCCGAGGCCGACCGACAGCAGGAACAGCGAAAGGACCAGCCGGACGGGCAACGGAAGTTCGCGCAGCGTGACCTTGAACGAGGCGCGGTCGCCGTTTGGGTCGGTTGCCATGATTGGAGACTCCAGCGGGCGGGAATCAGGCGAGGGCGTCCAGGGCCGCGGCGACGGCGCCCAGGACGCGGGTGCGGGCCTCTTCGAGCGGGTCGGGCAGGGTGGCGCCGGACGCCAGGCGGTGGCCGCCGCCGCCGAACGTCTCGGCGATGCGGGCCACGTCAATCCGCGAGCGCGAGCGGAAGCTGACCTTTACGCCGCCGCGCGGCTGCTCCATGAAAAACAGGCCGACCTCCACCCCCTCCAGGCCGCGCGTGTAGTTCACCAGGTCCTCGCTGTCCTGCGGCACGGCCCCGGTCGCCTCGTAGTCGCCGCGGCGGATCTCGGTGAACGCGGTGCGGCCGTCGTGGGCCTGGCGCAGCCGTTGCAGCACCAGTCCGGTCAGCTTGAGGCGGCCGATGGTGTTGCGCTCGAACAACTCCACATACGCCTCGGTCGGCCGGGCGCCGACTTCCTGCAGGTGGGCCGCCAGGATGAACGTGGCCGGCGTGGTGTTGCTGTGGCGGAACCAGCCGGTGTCCATCGCCAGGGCCACGAACAGGGCGTGGGCGGCGCTCGCCGGCAGCGGGTCGCCGAGGGCCGCCGCCGCCTCGAACACCAACCGTCCAGTGGCCTCCGCCGTCACGTCCACCAGGCGCACGGCGCCGAGGTCGTCCTGCGTCAGGTGATGGTCGATCACCACTTTGGGGACCGTCAGCGACCGCAAAAAAGTCCCGAAATCGCCGAGCTGGCCCCAGGCGCCGGTGTCGAGCACGATGACCGCCTCCGCGTCGCGGCAGTCGTCGCCGGGAAGCTCGAAACGGCGGACGCGGCGTTCGGGGTCGAGGAAGTCGTAGCGCGGCGGCAGCGCGCTGGCGACGACGAGGCGGGCGGTCTTGCCCCGGGCTTGCAGCACGTCGGCCAGGGCAAGCATCGAGCCGAG
This sequence comes from uncultured Planctomycetaceae bacterium, assembly GCA_963813925.1. Lineage (GTDB taxonomy): Bacteria > Planctomycetota > Planctomycetia > Gemmatales > Gemmataceae > UBA4732. The sequence continues at coordinate 176,856 of CAWFBG010000008.1, read as the reverse complement.
GCCGTCGCCGTCGGGTCGGACGTGCGTCGTCAGCAGGAAACGCTTGCGCGGGCGAACGATCTCGACGAACGGCGTCCAGTCGATCGGCATGGGGGGACCTTTCCTGGCGGGTAACATCTCCCCCGATTATACGGCGACGGGCGGGACAGGCCAAGCACTGGTAGAATAGCCCTGGAGGACCACCGCCATGCCCCCATCCGCACCGCCCACACGCCCGATCGTCCGCCGAGGCCAAGTGCTCTACGACGGCCAATGTCCACTGTGCCGAAAATCGGTCGGCATTCTCAAGCGCCTCGACTGGCTCGGCCTGCTCACCTACGTGGACGCCCGCGACCGCGAACACCTGCCGTCCGGAGACGCCCCACTCGACCCGGAACGTCTGGTGCAGGAAATGCACGTCCTGACGCCGGACGGCCGTCGTCTCTATCACGGCTTCGCCGCCCTGCGCTGGATCGCCTGGCGGCTGCCGCTGCTATGGCCGCTCGCGCCGCTTCTGTATATCCCCGGCGTGCCGCGGATCGGCCAACGGCTATACCTCTGGATCGCACGCAACCGCTTCCGCCTCGTACCCTGTCACGGAGGCGTCTGCACGCTGCCGCGGCGCTGACGCCGACAAACGCCCGCCGCCTCCATAAAATCAGGGATCGCGGACTTCATCGCATCTTCATTTGGGGGCGGACATGACTCGGCGCTACGTGCAACAGATGGCGGACGGCGACGCCGTCGAGGAAGTCTACCTGGTCGTGGACAAGCAACTCCGGGCCAACCGCAACGGCAACCTCTACCTGCAAATGGAGCTGCGCGACCGCACCGGCGCCATCGAGCGCCCGCCTCTGGAACGCCGGCGAACACCTGTTCCGATCGTTCGAGGCCGGTGATTTCCTGCTGGTCAAGGGCAAGGTGCAGCTGTTCCAGGGCGCCTTGCAGATGATCCTCAGCCATCTCGACCGCGTCGAGACCGAGAAGGTCGAGCTGGCCGACTTCCTGCCGCACACCGAGCAGGACGTGAGCAAGCTCTACGAACGGCTGCGCGGCTTCCTGCTTAAACTGAGCAACCCGCACCTGCGCGGCCTGGCGGAATGCTTCCTGATGGACCAGGATTTCGTCCGCGCCTTCTGCCGGGCGCCGGCCGGCGTCCGCAACCATCACGCCTATCTCGGCGGCCTTCTGGAGCACGTCGTCACGCTGCTCGACGCCGCCGACCGCCTGGCGCCGCTCTACCCCGAGTTGGACCGCGATCTGCTGCTGGCCGGCGTTTTCCTACATGACATCGGAAAAGTGCGTGAACTGACGTTCGACCGGGCCTTCGCCTACACCGACGAGGGCCAGCTGATCGGCCACCTCGTCATCGGCGTGGAGATGCTCAACGAGCAGGTGCGGCGCGTGCCGGACCTGACCGGCGAACCGTTCCCGGCCGAACTTTTGTTGCGGCTGAAGCATCTGATCCTGAGCCACCACGGCACGTATGAGTTCGGCAGTCCGAAGTTGCCGATGACGCCGGAGGCCATCGCCCTGCACCACCTGGACAACTTCGACGCCAAGGTGCACAGTTTCACGCGCGACATCCGCGAGGACCGCAACGCCGCCTCGGCGTGGACGCCGTTCAACGCCTCGCTACAACGGCGGCTGTTCAAGGGCGGCGCCGGCGAGCCGGCGGCCTACACGCCGACGACGGACGGAGAATGAAGGCGAACGGCCGGCGTAAGCCGGCTGGTTCGTCACCCTTTCCGTGGCGCTAGGTTTTTGCAGCGCTATGCTACACCAGCCGGCTTACGCCGGCCGTTCGCCTGGTGCCTTATGCCTAGTCACGAAGAACAGATCCTGTCCGCCGTCGCCCGCAAGAGCTACACGCCGCTCAAGCCCAAGGCGCTGGCCCGAAAGCTCGGCGTCCCGGCGCCGCAATACCCCGACTTCCGAAGGGCGCTCCGCACCCTGATCCAACAGGGCCGTATCGAAGTCGGCAAGAACCACACCGTCCGCCCCGCCCCGCCCCACGGCACGGTAACGGGGACCTACCGCCGCACCGGCACGGGGACCGGCTACGTCCGGCCGCACTTCATCGAAGGCCAGCCGGCGACCGACGTCCGCATCGCCGAGGACGACGCCCTCGACGCCGCCACCGGCGACATCGTGCTCGTCCGCCTCACGCGCAAACCCAACCGGCCCGACGTTCCTCGCGCCGGCAAGATCGTCTCCGTCCTGGAGCGGGCTTCGCGGAATTTCGTCGGGACCTATTTCGAGCGCGACGGCGAAAGTTTCGTCCGCGTGGACGGCACGGTCTTCGCGCACAGCGTCTACGTCGGCGACCCCGGCGCCAAGGGCGCCCGGCCCGACGACAAGGTCGTTTTCGAGATGGTCCGCTTCCCGTCGCCGGAGGACCACGGCGAGGGCGTGATCGTCGAGGTGCTGGGGCCGCGCGGCGAACCGGGCGTGGACACGCTGTCGGTCATCCGCGCCTACAACCTGCCCGACGAATTTCCCGAGGACGCCAAGAACGAGGCGCGCGAGGCGGCCGCCGCCTTCCGTGAAGACGACCTCGACGGCCGCGAGGATTTCACCGGCGATCTGGTCGTCACCATCGACCCGGCCGACGCCCGCGATTTCGACGACGCCGTGTCCGTGACGCGCGACGACAAGACCGGCCACTGGCAACTGGCCGTCCACATCGCCGACGTGGGCCACTTCGCGCCGCCCGGCGGCGCCCTGGACCGCGAGGCCCGCAAGCGCGGCACCAGCGTCTATTTGCCGCAGCGCGTGCTGCCGATGTTCCCGGAAGTCGTCTCGAACCACCTGGCCAGCTTGCAGGAAGGCCGGCTGCGCTACGTCAAGAGCGTGGTCGTCGATTTCACGCCGGAAGGCCAGAAGACCGGCGTCCGCTTCGCCAACGGCGCCATCCGCGTCCGCAAGCGTTTCACCTATGAACAAGTGTTGGCGCACCTGGAGGCCGAGGCGCCGCCGGCCGCCGACGTGCTCGCGCCGGAGGTGTACGTCCTGCTGCCGCGGATGCGCGACCTGGCGATGATCCTGCGGCGGCGGCGGACGAAACGCGGCGCCCTGGAACTGAACATGCCGGAGGCGGAACTGGAGTACGACGAGCAGGGCCGGGTCAGCGGCGCCCATTTCCGCAAGGACGACGTCAGCCATCAGCTGATCGAGGAGTTCATGCTGGCGGCCAACGAGTCGGTGGCGGAATTGCTGGCCGGACTGGACGCGCCGTTCCTGCGCCGCGTCCACCCCGACCCCGACCCAGTCAAGCTGGAGGCGTTCGCCGGCTTCGCCCGCAGCCTCGGCTACAAAATGGACCGCCATTTGGACCGATTCGCCCTTCAGCGCATCCTGGAACACTCGGCCGGCAAGCCGGAGGCCTACGCCGTCCACTACGCCCTGTTGCGCAGCCTGAAACAGGCCGTGTACAGCCCCGCCGACGAGGGCCACTACGCCCTGGCCAGCGACGACTATTGCCACTTCACCTCTCCCATCCGGCGTTATCCCGATCTGACGGTCCATCGGCAACTGGGGAGGTATCTGCGCAGCGGCAAGCCGGGCGGCAGCCTGACGGAACTGACGGGGCTGGGCGAGCATTGCAGCAAGATGGAACGCCGGGCGGAGATGGCCGAGCGCGAACTGGTGAAGCTGAAGCTATTGACGTACCTGAGCGAGCGCGTGGGGACGGAGATGGAGGCGGTCATCACCGGCGTGGCCGACTACGGCTTTTTCGCCCAGGCGGAGACGCTGCCGGTGGAGGGCATGGTCCACGTCAGCACGCTGGCCGGCGATTATTACTACTACGAGGAAGCGACGCACAGCCTGACGGGGCGGCGCACCGGCCAGCGCTACCGGCTGGGGGACAAGGTGGGCGTGGTGGTGGTGCGCGTCGATTTGCAACGGCGGCAGTTGGATTTTCGCATCGCCGGCCGGCCGCGCCAGGAACGGGCGCCGGAGGGACCGCCCCGGAAAAAACGACGGCGCGACTGAACCGATGCGCCGCCGTAAGTCAGAAATGAAGGAGGAAACGGCGCCGCGACCGTCGGGGAGCGGGTAAGGTCGTTGACCCCCCTCTCCCCTTCGGTCGCGGCTCCCATTACTCCGCTATTCATTACTTCGGGTTGTTCGGCGGCATCAGCCGCAGCAGGGCGCCGCTCACCGCCCGGCGCGTGTCGCCGTCCGGGTCGGCCAGGCCCTTGCCCAGCTCCCGAATCAGTTCCGCACGCTGTTCCGGCGAGGCCTTCGGCCCCACCAGACCGATCATCTCGGCGGCGGCCTGACGCACCTGGGAATTGCCGTCTCGCAGCGCGACCACCGCCTCCGGAAGCGCCCGGATCGTGTCCTCGCCGTCGATCGCCTCCAGGGCGCGGAACGCGGCGATGCGCACGGTCGGGTCGCCCTTGATCAGGTCCGGTTCGGTGTCGGGGCCGGGGACCAGCTCGAGAGACGAATCCGTTTGCGAGCGGTTGAGGGCACGGGTCAGAATCCCCGCCGCCGAGTCGGCGCGCGGCCCATAATTCCGCAGGGCGGTGGCGGCGGCCACGCGAACCCCCACGTCCTGGTCGCGCAGCAAGTTCGCCGTCCCGACCACGGCCGCCTCCGTTTGGGCCGCCGTGAGCTTGTGCCCGTTCGCCTCCTGAGAGGCCAGGTTTCCCAGCGTCCGCGCCGCCGCCCAGCGGACGAAGACGTCCGGGTCGTGCAAGGCTTGCGTCAAGGCGTCCACGTCGGGGTAGGCCGCCGGCCCGAGAATCTCCAGCACGTCCAACGCCGCCCGGCGCGTCTCCGAGTCCGGCGCCTTCAGGCCCGCCCTCAAGGCGGCCAGCGATTCCTCCAACCCCCCGGACACGGCGCCCAAGGAGTTCTGCTGCGACTTGTCGCGGGCCGACGGTTCCTCCGCCGCGACGCGGATCACGGCCGCGGCCCGTCGGCGCGAGGTCCCCGGCGGTTTGATGGTCTTGCCATTCGACGCCGGTGGGCCGGGCGGGCCGCTGCTCGGGGCCGGGGGTGGAGTCGCCCCGGTCGTCAGGTTCAATAGCCGCTGCCGGACGTTGGCCAAGTCGCCGAGAATGAGAAGGGCCGTCCGGCGTAGTTCGGGGTCCGGGTCCCGCGCCGCCGCCGCCAGGGGGCCGGGGTCCTTCCCATAGACGGAGAAGACTTCGCTCAGGCGCTGGAAATACTTGGTCATCCGGTCTTCGATCTGCTTGGCGATGGCCGGGTCGAGGTCCGGCGGCGGCGCACCGTTGGTCTCCGGAATCACCGAGATGTCCAGCATTTCGGAGGCGATGCGGCCGAAGGCGAGCAAGCTCGCCCGCCGGACCCCGATCGGCTGGTCGGGGGCCAAACCTTGTCGTAGCACGGCCGTCCACACCGCCTGGGCGAAATCCAGGAAGCGATTCTGGATGTTGTCGTCCAGGCCGAGGGAGCGCTGCATCTCGTCGGACGCCGCCTGCGCCAGACTGTCAATGGCCTCGGCCGCGGCCACGCGCAGTTCCGCCGAGTTGTTGCGGTTGGCGAGCAGATTTTCCAACGCCCCCACCACCTCGGCGGGGTCGAGCGGTTGGATTTGCCCTAGGGCCCTCGCGGCGGCCCGTCGCGCCAGGGCGCTGGCCCGGGGGACGGTCGGGTCGTTCAATTTGGTCAATTCGATCAGGTCGGGGGTCAGGCCCGACAGCTGCTGGGCCAGGTAGCCGACGCGCGGCTGGACCTGGCCGGGCCGGCCGGGCGGCGCGGCGCCCGAGATTTGCGTGAGGTAGTCCAGTTTACGGCCGGCGGCGGCGGTCTCGCCGATGAGGTCGGCGGTCGCGGCCCGCGCCAGCATGACCTCCGTCCGCCGTTCGGGGCTGGTCCCCTTGGGCGCCGCACGGACGGCCTGGATCGCCTCCTTGGCCTTCTGGCGGAAGCGCTCGGCGGCCAGGGTGCGCGCCTGGGAGTCGTCGTCCATGCGCGTGCGTTCGGCCTCGGTCCTCGGCACGCCGGTTTCGAGGTTGCGCCACTCTTGCAACAACAGGACCCGGCTCAGTTGCGTCAGGTCCATACCGTTGATCAGTTGGGTGATCTTGTCCTTGCGGGCGGCCAGGTCGGGGCCGCTTTCCCCTTTGAGAATATTCTGAAGCGCCTCGACGGGGCCGCCGGCCGGGGGGGGCGGCGACTCGGTGGGGGCCGGTATCGACGGCGGGACCGGCTGGGCATGGATGGCGCCGGCCGCGACGAAAGCGGTGACGAGCAGCCCCAGGGCGGTCGGCCACGATCGTCGGGGCCGACGGGCCGGATGCGGGGCGGGAAGGTTTGGGGAGTTCATGGGTGGATCACGCTCCTGAAAACAAGGAGACATGGGCGCGCCGCTCTAGGGCCGGGGGCGGCGTTCCCCGCATGGAATATGCCGTCCTTTCTCCATGTTGGCCGACGGGATCGCTGTTCGCAAGCACGAAATCGCGGGGCGAGGGGCGCCACAACCCTTCTGACACGCCGTGTTTTCCCGGATCGCCGTTGGCAAACGGGGGGGACCTTGCCGACGGCGCCGGCCGCACCCCTCCGGCGGAGGGAAGAAAGGGGCAAACGCGAAGGCGGCCTCGTCTCGAGGACTGGGCCGCCTTCGCGGATCGAGGAGGGGAAATCGAGTTTATTCCTGGTCCGGTTGGGGGGTGTCCGGAATCGGCGTGGGTTAGCCGCGACGCGCCAGCGGAGCGCTCTTGCAAGCGCTCCGCTGGCGCGTCGCGGCTAACCGGACAAGAGCAGCCGGACCATGAATCAGTTTAGGTCGGCCGGGTCCGCCTGCGGCTGGCGCGCCCGGTCCACCATGCGGGCGAACCACTCCGCGCCGCCCACGTTCAGGCTCGTCGGCCCGCACGCCGGGCAGGCCGGCTCGCACACCGGCTCACACACCGGCACGCACCGCGTCACCTTGCGAGTGTAGCAGTACGGCACGACGGTGCAGGTCGTTTCCGGGACCAGATTCACCCGTTCCTCGGCCACCATCCGGCAAGTGGTATACGGAACCTGGCAGCAACGCTCTTCCGTCACCATCTTGCACCGGCGGCACTTGACCACCTCGCAACGCTCCTCCGGCACCAATTTGCAGGTGGTATACGGGATGCACTCCGTCTTCTGTTCCTGCGTCATGATGCAGCGGCACTTCTTGACCATCATGCAATGGTCTTCCTGGACCATGTGACAGGTCGTATAGGGGATGCACTCCGTCTTCTGTTCCTGCGTCATGATGCAGCGGCACTTCTTGACCATGTAGCAATGTTGCTCGCTGACCATGCGGCAGGTCGTGTACGGGATGCACTCCGTTTTCTGCTCCGGGACCATCGTGCAGCGGCGGCAGTTCACCATGTAGCAGTGCTGTTCCGGGACCATGTGGCAGGTCGTGTACGGGATGCACTCGACCTTCTGCTCCTGGACCGTCGAGCAATGCACCTGCTTGACCATCCGGCAATGCTCTTCCTGGACCATGCGGCAGGTGGTGTAGCACTGCTGACGCATGACGGTGTAAGGCACCTGGCGGCAGACCGTGTAGCATCCCGTGTGGACCTGCTCATGCGTGACGTAGTGGCAGCAGTGGATGACGCGGACTTCCTCGTGCGGGACCCAAACGCTGTGGCACTCGTAATGGCCGGGGCACTGGACTTCGTAGTTCACCGTCGGGCCGGGGCAGTAGTGCGACGTGCAGGTGCAGGGGTCGAACGTGCAGGTTCCCGGCAGTTGGCAGCACTTGTGGGCCACCGGGCCGGGGCAGTAGGTCTGCACCGTCTGGCAGCAGCCCGTGCAGACCTTGACGCACTTGTCCTCGTAGACCGGCTCGCAGCAGCAGGTCTTGTAGCAGTAGGTGCGCTGCTCCTGCACGGTGCGGCAGCAGGTTTCGGGGACCTCACAAGTGTGTTGCTCGTAGACCGGCCGGCAGGTGCAGTAGTGGACCGGCACTTCGCACTCCGTGTAGACCGGCTTGCAGACGGTGTAGCAACGCTGGGCGACGTGCTGTTCGTAAACCGGCTTGTAGGTGCAGTAGTGGACCGGGACCTGGTATTCCGTGTAGACCGGTTTGCACACGGTGTAGCAGCGCTGCATCGTGTGCTGTTCGTAGACCGGCTTGTAGGTGCAGTAGCTGACCGGCACTTGGTATTCCTGGTAAACCGGCTTGCAGACGGTGTAGCAGCGCTGGGCGACGTGCTGCTCGTAGACCGGCCGGCAGGTGCAGTAATGCACCGGGACTTGGTATTCCTGGTAGACCGGCTTGCAGACGGTGTAGCAGCGCTGGGCGACGTGCTGTTCGGTCTCCGTGTGGCAGACGGTGTACTTGCGGACCACGTCGAAGTCCTCGTAGACCGGCTTGCAGACCGTGTAGTGCTGTTCGCAGCAGTGCTGTTCGTAGACCGGTTTGTAGCAGACAGTCCGGCATTCGCGCATGACGGTCTGGTAGACCTGCCGGTAGCAGACGCAGGGCTGCTCCTCCTCGACGGTGCGATAGCAGACGCGGTAGCGCACGGTCGGCAGACAGCATTGTTCGGGGGCGCAGCACTCCACCGGATAATCGCACGCCCCGCAGTGGGCGGCCGACGCCGGACGGGCCAGCGCCGCCAGGCCGAGCACGGCCGCGGCCAGCGGAAACGCGACTTTCAGCCTCATCGGGGAACTCCTCGCATTCTGGTGTCCGGGCGAATCGGCCCCCGCCCGTCGTATCGTCCGGGGAACCACGTGAAATGTGCCTGATGAACGCGGATAGGCAAAAGGAACTTGACAGGAAAGGCGGGCGTTTGGGGGAAATATTGACGGTTCGGTAGGACTTTGCCGGCGGGGACGTATTTGTCGAAAAGGGAGGCGGGAGTCGTCTTTTCCGGGTCGGACCCATCTGGTATAAGCCGCCCCTCGGAACAGAGGAGGACGCCGATATGGACGAGTCGCCGCCGACGGACGAAAAAAACGCCCTTCCGCTTCAGGGGCCGCACCGCCGCCCCGAAACCGTCGAAGAATTCGCGCCTTTGCGGTTGGTGTTGCAGCCGACCGGGGCCGTCGTCGCGGTGACGCGGCCGGATGTGGTCGTGGGCCGCCACAGCCTCGCCGACATCCACCTGCCCCTGCCGGACGTGAGCAGGCGCCATTGCCGCCTGGTCCACGCCGACGGCCTCTGGGAGGTGATCGACCTCAAAAGCCTCAACGGCATCTGGGTCAACGACAGGGAAGTCGCACGGGCCGAACTGAACCACGGCGACACGTTGCGCATCGGCGGCTTCACCTTCATGGTTGACCTGTCCAGGCCGGTGACCGTCGCCGGCCCAGAGGACGGCGTCCTGCGCAGCATCTTCAGCGCCCTGCCGCCCGCGGAGGACGAGTCGCAGCAGAGCCGCCGTCGGGCTTCGTGACGGCGCCGACCCTGGCGGCAACGGACGGCCGCGGGTAACATGACGGCATGGCTACCGGCGCCGTCCTGGAACGCGAAGAGTACATCGAACAGGCCTATTTCTTCCGCATCCTGCGCGACCGCCTGGCCGAGGGAATGGCCACGCAGGACGTGCTGGCGCGCATCGACCAGGAAGTTTTGTCCACCACGCGCCTGCCCTACGCCATCCAATTCCTGGCGGTCGAGTTGAAGCACACCGGCCAACTGTCGTCGGGCCTGGCCCGCCTGCCGCACTACTTCACGCCGTATCAGGCCTTCGTGATCCGCGGCGCCGAGGAGGAGGCGCGGCGCTTCCCGCTGGACGCGGCCCTGCTGGCCCTGCAGCGCGAGGCGGACTACCACGCCGGCCGGCCCGGCCGACCCGGCCTGTTCGTCTACCAGTTCGAGGTGTTGTCACGCAACCGCCTGGGTTACGACGACGGCCTCAAGGCGATGGCGGCCGACCCGTTTTACGACAACGACTGGTCGGCGTTCATTGACGACCTGCGGCGGCAGATCGGCCTGGTGGATTTCGCCGATATCCTCTTTTTGCGTTCCGAATTATATGTGAAAGAGAGGCGTCGTCAGGAGCCGGACTACGAACCGCCGGCGCCGCCCCTGTTCGGCGAGAAGGAGGGGAAGATCGCCCGCGCCAATCGCGGCCGCGATCCGTTGTACCTGTTCGCGGCCCTGCAACGGCACCTCGACTACCCGGAGGCGCCGCGACCCAAGCCGCGCGACGACGTGGGCAACAAGGTGATGGTGTTGGAGGCGAAGCTGCGCGAGTTGGAGAAGCGGCTGAAACTGCTGGACAGCGAAATGCGCGGCAAAATCGACCTGAGCGAATTCGTCAAACGGGAGGAATAAGAAATTTCACCGCAGAGAACGCGGAGAGCGCGGAGAAAAGACAAGAGAGAATTTGCTTTTGTCTTTTCTCCGCGCTTTCCGCGTTCTCTGCGGTGAGTATTCTTCACGCCGACGGCCGGCGGCCGCGGAAGGCGCGGAGCACTTCGTACAGGTCCGGCGTGACGGCGACCTCGTCGTCCAGGAAGTCTTGCAGCCACAGGTAATTGTTTCGTTGGGCCAGAGTCAACAGCGGCAGCAGGTCCGCCAGGCTGATCCGCACGTTCGGTTCCTGCGGCTCGGCGTCCTCGTCGAACTCCAGCGGATAGACGCGGAGATGGGCAGCCATTCGCATTACCTCCCTGCGACAAACGTCCGATGGGTGAGTTTCGTTGGCCGGTCGCGGCGTTACGGCCGGACGGTTCTCCCTTTTCATCGGCCGGGGCCGGCCAGGAACTTCGGCCATTCTCCGCGCCAACGGCAATTCCGGGACGGCCCGCGCGGACTGGTGCGGCCGCGCCGCCCGCCGTATCATGAACCGAGAGGGACCGCGCCCGACGGCCCGAAGACCATAGACCCTATTCCCCCGGCCCGCCATGCGAAGCTCGTTCGTCGTCCTGGGCGACGGCGCCTGGGGCACCGCCGTCGCCCTGCTGCTGGCCCAGAACCCGCGTCACCGCGTCGTCCTCTGGAGCGCCCGCGAGGAGAACGGCCGTCTCCTCCGCGAGCACCGCGAGAACGTCCGCCTGTTGCCGGGCGCGCCGATCCCCGAATGCGTGGAACTGACGACTGACGCGGCCCACGCCACGGCCGACGCCGACCTGTGGGTGGCCGCGATCCCGACGGTCTATTTGCGAGAAACGCTCCAGAAAATACGGCCGCTAGTACGGCCGGGTCCGCCGGTCCTCAGCCTGGCCAAGGGAATCGAGCGCGAGACGTTCCTGCGCCCCACGGAGATCCTGACGGAGGTGCTGGGCGTCGATCGGGTGGCGGCGCTGAGCGGCCCGAGCCACGCGGAGGAGGTCAGCCGCGGCCTGCCCACGTCGGTCGTCGTCGCCAGTCGGGACGCGGAACTGGCGCGATGGGTCCAGGGGCGTTTCAACACCGGCCGCTTTCGAGTCTACACCAATTCCGATCTACTTGGCGTGGAATTGGCGGGGGCGTTGAAGAACGTGATCGGCGTGGCGGCCGGCATCAGCGACGGCCTGGGTTTCGGCGACAACACCAAGTCGGCGCTGATGGCGCGCGGCCTGGTGGAGATGACGCGCTTCGGCGCCGCCCTGGGCGCGGAGGCGGCGACCTTCGCGGGCCTGGCGGGGCTGGGCGACCTCATCACCACCTGCGTGAGCCGGCACGGCCGCAATCGGCGCGTCGGCGAACGCATCGGCCGGGGCGAGCGGCCCGACGCCGTGGTCGGCGGCATGGCGATGGTGGCCGAAGGCGTCTACACGGCCAAGGCGGTCCACGAACGGGCGGCGCGGATGGGCGTGGACCTGCCGATCACAACCGAGGTCTACCGCGTGTTGTACGAGGGCAAAGACCCGCGGGCGGCGGTGAGCGACCTGATGTTGCGATCTCCCAAGGGGGAGGAGGGGTTGCCATGAACGGACTGCGTCATGCCTTCAAGGAATGGGCCGTGACCTGCGCGGCGTTGGCGGAGGGACGCCAGGCCGTCGTGCTGCGCAAGGGCGGCATATCCGAGAAGACAGGCGAATTTCAGATCGAACATACGCGCTTCTGGCTCTACCCGACTTACGTTCACCAGCAGCGCGAGGGAGTGACGGCCGACGCGCTGCCGCTGTTGGAGCGGGCGGAGGCGGAACGGCCGCCGCCAGGCGTGGTGCGGCTGACGCACTTCGCGGAGGCGTCCGGCGTTTACCACCTGCACAACCTGCCGGCGGCGCTGCTGCTCGGCGGAATGCACTGCCTGTCGGCGGCGACGGTCAAGTCGCGCTTCGAGTACAAGCGACCAGGGCTGTATGTATTGCCGGTGCGCGTCTACCGTGCCGCGAGCGCGACCGAGTTGCCGGAGACCGCGTATTACGCCGGGTGTCGGAGTTGGGTCGAGCTGGAGCGTGAACTGCCGACGGACGGGGCGACGCCGGTGCTGTCCGACGAGGCGTTCCACGAGGTGCGGGAACGGCTGGATCGGCTGCTGAATCCGACGGCGACGGTGTGAGGGAAAAAGGATTTCGCCGACCGTTGCGAGGAGGTAGAATACCAACATGACGCCAGAACAATTTGACGAAACGCTGCGCTCGTATCTGAAACGCCGGCCGTTCTTCCCCTTTGTGGTGGAACTGACGGACGGGCGACGCATTCTTATCGAGGATTCTCACGTGGCCTTCGGGGGCGGGGTGGCCGGGCTCCTGAGCGACGAAGACGGGCTGGTTGGGTTCTCCTTCGATGAGGTGCGGGCGATCCGTTTTGCGACTCCAGAGACCGCAAAATGGCACCAAAACAGTTCGAGAGAGTGTTGCGCGGCTTCGTTCGGCGGCGCCCGTTCCGGCCTTTCCTCATCGAACTATTCAGCGGGGATCGCCTGCGGATTGCGCACCCCGAGGCCATCGAATTGCAAGGCGAGGACGAGCGGCTGGGCCGGATCGAAAACCCATAGCCGCCGTGGCGCGGTTCAGCATGTTCCGCCTGCTGGCCGCGGAAGACGGAGTGCGTCCACCTCGGTGAACCACGCGGGATAGATTCCTGATCGTTCGGCGATGCACGCGGAGCCTGTATGATCGTCACTACTGGGAACGAGATCGCTGGCCAACGCATCACCCGCTACCTGGGAATCGTGCGCGGGGTAGTCGTCCGCTCGCCCAGCTTCGGCCAAGGTTTCACGGGTGGCCTGCAACGATTGATGGGGGGCAACATCGAGGCGTTCGTGGAAGTCTGCGAGGAGGCGCGGCGGGAGGCCTACCAGCGAATGCGCGAGCACGCCAAGGAAAAGGGCGCGGATGCCGTCATCGGCATGCGGTACGACGCCACCGAGTTTGCCGAAGGGGTGACCGAGGTGCTTGCCTACGGCACCGCCGTCGCGCTCGACCAGCCTGTTCATGAACCCGCCTAGACAATCATCCGCAACTTACGAATACACGCCCCAACGCCTACCGGAGTCGATCCACGCAAACAACCGCAATTGCCTTGGCGGCCGCCCTTGGACTCTTGACCGCCGCGACGGCCCGCGCCGAACCCACCGACGCCGCCATCGACGCCGCGGTCCAAAAAGCCTTGGACGCCTGGCGCGTCCCCGGCGTCGCCGTCGCCGTCGTCCGCGACGGTAACGTGATTTACCTCAAGGGACGCGGCGTCCGCAGCCTCGACGCCGACGGCCCCGTCACGCCCGACACCGTGTTCCCCATCGGCTCCTGCACCAAGGCGTTCACCACCACGGCCGTCGCCATGCTGGTGGACGAAGGCAAAATGGCCTGGGACGACCCCGTTCGCAAACATCTCTCCTACTTCCATCTCGGCGATCCGCTGGCCGACAAGCAAGTCACCCTACGCGATCTGCTATGTCATCGAACCGGGTTGGCCCACCACGACCTCCTCTGGTATCGGTCGCCCTGGCCGCCGGAGGAGATCGTCCGCCGCGCCGGCCTGTTGCCGCTCGATCAGCCGTTCCGCACGCGTTTCCAGTACCAATCCACCATGTTCACGGCGGCGGGGTTGGCCCTGGCGGCGACGGCGCATCAACCCTGGCAGGACTTCGTGCAAAAACGGCTGTTCGATCCGCTGGGCATGAAGTCGTCGTGCTTTACCTCCACGGAGGCCGCCAGGGCGGCCGATCGCGCCGTCGGGCACCGCCTCAACCGCCTCGGCCGGCCCGAGGTCGTCGATTTCTACCCGATGGAGCATCCCGACCCGGCCGGCTCCATCCACTCGACTGCCCGCGATCTGGCTCAATGGGCGATCTTTCAACTCGGCGACGGCACGGTCGGCGACCGTCGCCTTGTCTCGGCCGCCAACCTGGCGGAGACCCACACGCCGCAGATGGTCATCCGCCTCGAAGGCGTCGAGCGCGATTTGCACCCCGAAGCGGTGCAGATGAGCTACGGCCTCGGCTGGGTGCTGGAGGACTACCGCGGCTTCGGCCTCTGCTCGCACGCCGGCGCCATCGACGGCTTCCGCGTCCAGATCACCCTGGTCCCGAAAGAGAAAATCGGCATCGTTATTCTCGCCAATCTGCACTTCACGCGCATGAACCTGGCCCTGAGCAATTCGCTGCTGGACCTGCTGCTCGGCCTGCCGCGGCGGGACTGGAACGCCCTGATCGCCACAGCGGTGCGCAAGGACGAAGCGGCCGCGGCCGAGAAGGTGCGCGAACGAGAGCGCCTTCGCAACCACGATACCACGCCTTCGCGCGAGTTGGCGGCCTACACCGGCGTTTACGAACATCCCGCCTACGGCGTGGTCAAGGTGACGCTGGAGCGGGGCGCACTGGTGTGGACGTGGAACCACTTCCACACGCCGTTGGTGCATTACGAATACGACACGTTCACCGCGCCGCTGGAAGACATCGGTTCGCCGCAAGTCGAGTTCCGGACGGGCGCCGGCGGCGCCGTGAACGCGATGAAGGTGTCGGCGCCGATGGGCGTCGAGTTTGTGCGGAAGTGAAGGCTGCGGGGCGGACGGCCGATACTAGGATGGGGGCCGCGTTTCCTTTCCCCGACGGCCCCGGTTTCCCGCTCGCCGGAGTTGACCGCACCACGATGGACAACGTTGTTTGCCTTCCCACGCTGGACGGGCTGCGCGCCACGTCCTTAAAATTCTTTGCGAACACGACCGGCTCGACCCGAACCAGACGCCGTTGCATGAAGCGGTGGTCACCCGTTCGGGCCGGTCGTGCGGGTTGTTCTTTCAGGTGCGGGGGCCGCGCCTCGTCCGGGCCTACGCCGTCTGGGCCGGCGAGGAGGGTCGCATCCTGTTCTACGATTCCACCGGGCGGCGCTTCGCCCAGGCGCGATTGAGCGATGCGCCCGATCCACTGCGCCTGGCGGGTTAATCTTCCCTCCCCATTCCGCCTTCTTCTTCGCTACGATATGCGTATGTCGCCGGCGCGATGTTGTAAGGAGAAGTGGACCGCCATGTCCCCGTTTCGCCACGTGGAGGGCCGCGACGCCGGACCCGCCGCGCTCGGCGTCCTGGCGCCGCCCGGCCGCCGTACCTTTCTCATCCTCCGGCCGCGGGCGCTGCCGTGGGACCTGCTGCTGTTGCGGCCGGAGCACGGCTCGCTGTTTCATGAGATGGACCGCGAGGAGGCGACGGCGGCGGCCGGCCAACTCGCCCGCGCCCTGGAGGAGTGGGCGGCCGGCGGCCCCGGCCGGGTCGAAACCGTGGACGCGCCGCGGGGCCAGGGGATCTGGCTGCGCGTCCATGCCGGGCCGTTCTCGCTGTTGCTCTGCCCGCGCGCCCCCGGCCGGCCCTACGAGGCCCAACGCTTCGCCGACCACGAGGAAGCGCGGACGGCGGCGGCCGACCTCGCGCCGGTTTTGCACCCGCCGCCCGGCGGCCAACAGGAACTATACTTCAACACGCGGCACTTCAGCCGCTGACCCGTGGTTCCCCAACGCCATGCCCTATACCCCGATCCTGGCCACGCTGGGTTATCTCTTGTCGCCGGACGGCCGGCAGGTGCTTATGGTCCACCGCAACCGCCGGCCCGACGACGCCCAGTTCGGCAAGTACAACGGCCTCGGCGGTAAAGTGGAGCCGGGCGAGGACGTGGTAGCCTGCCTGCGCCGGGAGGTGCGCGAGGAGAGCGGACTGGAATGCGAGACGTTGCGGCTGTCCGGCACGATCAGCTGGCCTGGTTTCGGCAAGGGCGGCGAGGACTGGTTCGGCTTCGTCTTCCGCGTGGACCGCTGGCGAGGGACGCCGCGCACCGAAAACGCCGAGGGCGACCTGGTATGGGTGGATGTCGGGCGCGTGCTGGAACTGCCGCTCTGGGAGGGCGACCGCCATTTCCTGCCGCTGGTGTTCGACCGCGACGGCCGGCAGTTCCACGGCGTCATGCCCTACCGCGACGGCAGGCCGGTGTCGTGGACGTATAGTATGTTGTGAGGCGACGTGGGGTCGACCCTCACGGCGTCCGGCCGATTGATCGGTTGTTGGTGTACAAGCGCCGATCGCCGCGGTAAAATAATACCCGTCGATTCCCGCTCCCCCCGCGCGGGGTCGCGCCGATGCGGCCGTCCGGAAAGGCTACGATGGCGAAGCTGCTGCTGGTCGAGGACAACGAGTTCAACCGCGACATGCTGGTGCGCCGCCTGGAACGCAAGGGCTTTCAGGTGATCTGCGCCACCGACGGCGGCCAAGCCCTCGTAATGGCCCACGCCGAGCGGCCCGACCTCATCCTCATGGACATGCACCTACCGGTCCTGGACGGCTGGGAGGCCGTGCGCCGCCTCAAGGCCGCCGAGGACACCCACGCCATCCCCGTCGTCGCCCTGACCGCCGACGCCATGACCGGCGACCGCGAAAAAGCACTGACGGCCGGCTGCGACGACTACGACACCAAGCCCATCGAACTGCCGCGGCTGCTCGAAAAGATCCACGCCCTTCTGACCCCCCGAGGCGACGTATGACCGAGGATCGCCCCGAACTGGACAACACCCGACGCGCCTGGCGGACGCACGTTCGGCAGGAATTGCTGGCCCCGGCCGCCGCCATCCGCGAAGTGGCGGCCATGGTCCTACAGGACGCCGCCGAGCGCGGCCCCGAACAATTCGCCGCCGACCTGCGAAAAATCTACGCCGCCGCCGACAAGCTCCTGGGACTCCTTCGGAAGCTGCTCGAACTGGCCGGCGATGCGTCCAAACCAATCGACCGCGAGCTGCGGCACGACCTGCGCACGCCGCTGAACCACATTCTGGGCTATTGCGAGTTGTGGATCGAGGACGCCGAGGCCGAACTGCTGGAGGGTTTCGTCGCCGACCTGCGGCAGATGCACCGGCTGTCGCAAGGTCTGCTGGGCCGGCTGGACGAGTTGATCAAGAGCGTTCAGGCGGCCGGCGACGCCGGGGTCGATCTCCGGGTCGCCGTTCTGCCGGAGATGATTAAGGATGTCGTCGAAAGCTCTGTGGCCGTCGCCGGCCGCAAGAGCGCCGAGAAAGGCCGCATCCTGGTCGTCGATGACAACGAACACAACCGCGACGTGTTTCGCCGCTGGCTGGAGCGCGACGGCCACACCGTCGAGCAAGCCGCCGACGGCCAGGAGGCGCTGGAGCGGGCCGCAGCCACGCCCTACGACCTGATCCTGCTCGACATCATCATGCCGCGCGTCAACGGCATCGAGGCGCTGGGCCGGCTCAAGGCCGACCCCCTCCTCAACAACATCCCGGTGGTCATGGTCTCCGCCTTCGACGAGATCGACAGCGCCGTGCGCTGCATCGAGCTGGGCGCCGAGGATTACCTGCCCAAGCCGTGCAACCCGGTGCTGCTCAAGGCCCGCGTCGGCGCCTCGCTGGAGAAGAAGCGGCTGCGCGACCGCATCGAGCGGGAACGCCGCCGCGCCGACGAAATCCTGCAATCGATCCTGCCCGCACGGGTCATCATCGACGAACTCAAGACCACGGGGGCCGTCAAGCCGCGCGGCTTCAAGGGCGCGGCCGTCTTCTTCTGCGACGTCGCCAATTTTACCCCGTTCTGCGACCGCAATACGCCGGAATGCGTGGTCCGCCACCTGCACGCGCTGACCGAGACCTGGGAGGAGATCGCCCTGGCGCACCAAACCGAGAAGATCAAGACGATCGGCGACGCCTTCATGGGGGCGGCCGGCCTGTTGCGGCGCACCGACGACGACCCGGTGTTGCACGTCGTCCGCTGCGGCCAAGCCATGATCGCGGCCACGCGGGCGCTGGGCATCGGCTGGGACCTGCGCGTTGGCGTCCACTGGGGCCCGCTGATCGCCGGCGTCATCGGTCGGCGGCAGTATTTGTTCGACCTGTGGGGCGACACGGTGAACACGGCGTCGCGCATGGAACACCACGGCGTCCGCGGCTCGGTGACACTGAGCGCCGCCGCGTGGAAGCACGTCGCCGACCGTTGTCGCGGCGAATCGCTTGGCGTCGTGGAGGTCAAGGGCAAGCCGCCGATGGAAATATTCCGCGTCCTGGAGTGCCCGGACCCGGGGACCGGTTAGCCGCGACGCGCCTGCGGAGCGCTTGGTCGGAGCGCTCCGCTGGCGCGTCGCGGCTAACCCACGGCGCCCCCCTTCGGAGATCCCCTATGCGTTTCGGCATCACCGTCAAGATGGCTTTCATGGCCTGGGCCTTGGTCATGACGGTGCTGATTGTCACCGCCTACTGTTTTTATGAGGGCGCCCGGAAAACACTCGCCGACGAGGGGATGCAAAGTCTGAAGCACGAGTCGCGCGAAATCGGCTATCAGCTCCTGGGGGCGATCCGGCAGCAGCGCACCGACACCTATTGGCTAGGGCAGCCGGATCGCGCTTCCGGCAAAACCTTCTATTCCCGCGACCTCTTCGAGTCCGCCCCAAACAGCGCCGCGCGGGAAGCCGCCGTCAAGGGACTGACCGTGGTCATCAACAAGGCGTTCGCGGATCGTTCCGAGTATCTGTGTGTACGGTTCCTCAGCCGCGACGCGAAGGAGAGCCGGGAGTTCCTGCGCCTGGAGAAAAACGCGGCAGGGCTTTGGACCCCGATTGAAGTTCCGGCAGGGCAAGCCGGGCATCCAAACAGGTCCGGCGAGGAGGACTATTTGGGGTTTACGCTGCACCCCATGCCGAGTCAGTTGCTGTTGGTTCGGGAAGACGTCATGGAGCGGGCGGACGGCGTGAAGGTCCCGGCCCTGCTTTCGGCCGCCTTCGTCTGCAAGCCCAACGATCAATCGCTCGCCGACGCGCTGGGCATCGTCGTCGTCAGCATGGACCTGTCCGCGGAATCGGGGGCGTCGGAAAAACCCGCGGCGGAATCGGGGGCGTCGGAAAAACCCGCGACCGGCGACGCCGTCGCCTTGCTCACCGACGAACATGGCAAGCTATTGGACGGGCCGCCGTCCGTCATGGATTCGGCGGGGGACCGGAACTGGGACGCCGTCGTCGATACGCCTGGGCGGAAGGAACACGCCGACCAACCGCTGCCGTGGGACGAATGGAACGAAACGCCGCTCATCTACACCTGGGGCCGGGGCTACCTCTACTCTTCCGTCCGATTGAAACCGAGCGCGTTCAAAAATAAGACTTTTGCGTTACATTTCGTCAGGGTACCCTACGGCCTAAACGACGACAACCGATTCCTGGGCCTGGCCCATTTTGCTTCGGACGAAAAGCTGAACGGCGCCATCGTCCCGGTGGTCTGGCGGATCGTCGCGCTGGTGGCGCTCCTCGGCTTCGCGGCGGCGGTGCTGGCGGGGCTGAGTTCGCTGCTGCTGACGCGGCCGCTCAAGCGGATCATCCGCGCCGCCAAGGGGTTCGGCCGCGGCGAACTGGACGCGCCCCTTCCGGTCCACGACCGCAGCGAGATCGGCGACCTGGCCCGCGCCTTCCGGACGATGATCGAGCAGGTGCGGCAACGCGGCCGCGACCTGGAACGGAGCGAGGCGCGCCTTCGCACCGTCCTCGACACCGCGGCGGAAGGCATCCTCGGCTTCGACGGCCAGGGCGTCATCCTCCAGATGAACCAGGCCGCCGAGCGCATCTTCGGGGCCGCCGACCTGCGCGGCAAGCCCGTCACGGCCCTGTTGGCTTCATCCGACGCCGACACCCTGGCGACGCTGACGGGGACGCTGGGTCGCACCCAGGAACACTCCGGCCGTCGCGGCGACGGCGCCTCCTTCCCGCTGGAAATCTCGGTCAGCAAAGTGCCCCTCGAAGACAGCACCGTTTACTCCGCCATCGTTCGCGACGTGACCGAGCGCAAAAGGGCGGAATCCGAGATCCGCCGGCTCAACCAGCAACTCGAACGGCGCGTCGAGGAGCGCACGGCGGAGCTACAGCGGGCCAACGACGATCTGGCCCACGCCCGCGACGCCGCCGACGCCTCCAACCGGGCCAAGAGCCAGTTCCTGGCCAACATGAGCCACGAACTGCGAACCCCGCTTAACGCCGTCATCGGTTACACCGAACTGCTCCAGGACGTGGCCAAGGACGAGGGCTACAACGACCTGCTGCCCGACCTTGGCAAGATCCAGACCGCCGGCCGCCATCTGCTGACCCTCATCAACGACGTGCTGGACCTGTCGCGGATCGAGGCCGGCAAGGTCACTCTGTCGCCGGAAGCCCTCGACCTCGCCACGCTGGTCAACGGCGTGGCCACGACCATCCGGCCGCTGGTGGAGAAGAACGGCAACGCCTTCGTCGTCCGCTGCCCGGAAGAGGCCGTAACCTTCTCCGCCGACCCCACGCGCGTCCGCCAGTGCCTGTTCAACCTGCTGAGCAACGCCGGAAAATTCACCAGCAAGGGCCAGGTGACGCTGGAGGTGGAACGCCGATCCGCCGAGGGCGGCGACCGGCTCGTCTTCCGGGTCAGCGACACCGGCATCGGCATGACGCCGGAGCAGCTGGGCCGGATCTTCCAGCCGTTCGTGCAGGCGGACGATTCGACCACGCGCAAGTACGGCGGCACGGGATTGGGGCTGACCATCAGCCGCAAACTGGCGCAGATGATGGGCGGCGACATTCAGGTGGAGAGCGAGCCGGGCAAGGGCACCCGCTTCATTTTCGACCTGCCGTGCCAGCCGCCGGCCTTCCGCGTCGCGGCGCCGGAACCGCTTCTGTTCCCTTCCCCCCCCCGCGGGCGGCGGATGGCGAGGCGCCGCCGTCAACGCCCCGGCGCAAACAGGGCGACGGCCGCACCGTGGTGGCGGTGGACGACGACCCGGCCGTGCTGGACATTTTGACCCGCTATCTGACCGGCGAAGGCTTCCACGTCGTCCCGGTCGCCCGCGGCGCCGACGTGGTTCGCGTCTGCCGCGAGGTCCACCCGGCCGCCGTCACGCTCGACGTGATGATGCCCGACGTGGACGGCTGGGCCGTGTTGGCGGCGCTCAAGAACGAGAGCGACCTCGCCGCCATCCCGGTCATCATGCTGACGATCGTCGAGGACAGCAAACTCGGCCGCGCCCTGGGCGCCGCCGACTACCTTGTCAAGCCGTTGGACCCCAAACGCCTGGTCGAGACGATGCGCCGCCACACCTCGGCGGCGCCCGGTTTGGCGCTGATGGTGGAGGACGACCCGGCCACGCGCGAGGTGTTGCGCCGCATGTTGGAGAGCGACGGCTGGTCGGTCAAGGAGGCGTCCAACGGCCGCGAGGCGCTGGCCTGCGTCGAGCTGTGCCGGCCCGGCCTGATCGTGCTGGACCTGATGATGCCGGAGATGGACGGCTTCGAGTTTTTGGCGGCCCTGCGCGAGCACGAACAGGGCCGGTCGATCCCGGTGGTGGTGGTGACGGCCCGCGACCTGTCGGCGGAGGACCGTCTGTTCCTTAACGGCTCCATGATGCTCGGCGGCTGCTCCCGCCGCGTGCTCCAGAAGGGCGGCCTCAGCCGCGAGGAATTGCTCCGCGAGGTGCGCGACCTGCTCGGCGCCCGTTCATGACTCGAGCCGGCGGGTTAATCCCGCCGGGACAGGGCGGGCCGCCTGGAAACTGGACGCGCAGCCCAAGCGCGAACTTGCGGGTATCGCGTGGCAGGCTTCCTGACGCGGCTTGTTCGGCCGCAGACCGCCGCTAAAATGATCGCATGAGTACCATCAGCGTGTTGGACATTCAGCGCGACCCTTTCACGTTCCTGCGACGCGTCGAGGCCGGCGAATCGTTCCTGGTCGTCAGCGGCGAACACCCGCTGGCGGAAGTCCGGCCGGTGACCGCGCCCGCCACCCGGCCGCGCCCGTTCGGCCTGTGCGCCGGCCAGTTCGCCGTCCCCGCCGACTTCGACCGGCCCCTTCCGGACGACATCGTCAAGGAGTTTGAGGGGACATGAAGCTTCTGCTCGACACCCACGTCTTCCTCTGGTACATCAACGCCGACCCACAGTTGCCGGTCCCATTCCTGGGCGCGATCCGCGACCCCTCCAACGAGGTTTACCTGAGCGTTGCCTCTGTGTGGGAAGCGGTCGTCAAGCACGCGCTGGGCAAGCTTCCGCTCCCGGAGGCTCCGGCGGGATACTTCCCGCGGCAGCGCGAGGCCCACCGAATCGCGACCTTGCCTATCGAGGAGGCGGCCTTCGCGCACCTCGCCAGCCTCCCGCCGTTGCACCGCGACCCCTTCGACCGCATCTTGATCGCGCAGGCGCTCCAGCACGGCCTGACCCTGGTCACGGTGGACGACGCGGTTCGAGCCTACCCTGTTCCGCTACTACCGACAAAATAGCTGGCTCTACTGTCCCAAGCAGGGCCGAACACACCAAGCTCACCTGACCGGGACCGCCTGCAACACCTTGATGCCGCGCGAACCCAATAGTGCTGCCCCGGTCAGGCGAGCTTGGTTCGGCGGCTCACCCTCCCACGTCGGTTTTGACAATGTATGTGAGGTACTGCGGCTGATACCTCGCGCCATCAAGCCAGAGCCATGTGTTCTTGCAATGGCCGACTGGAATCAACTTGATCTCTTGTGTGCCGTCGCCGATCCGCTGAAGCCACTCAAGTTCCTCATCGAACGGCCCAGCTCCGTCATCATATGGTAGGGCCGCGATATGGTCTCGCAGCGCGGCAGTCGGATTCGCGGCGGCGTGCTGGGTTAGATGGAACGAATCACGAATATCGGTAATACACGTGAAAGTGTCCATCGTTTGCCGCCGCACCCCTGATTCCACCATGCCGCGCGATACAATCCTACCCATTTCCGAGCGCCCTGCAAGCAAAATGCAGCCCACCGTTCCCACCAGTTCACTTCGCCTCCCACGCCAGCCCCGCCGCGTCAAACACCGGCCCGTCCACGCACACGCGCCGATAATCCCAGCCGTCGGCCGTCTTCACCCGCGTTACGCAGCTGAAACAGACGCCGACGCCGCACGCCATCGGCGTCTCCAGCGAGACATAACACGGCGTCCCCCGTCGCGCCGCCAGCCCCGTCAGCGCGTGCAGCATCGCCTCCGGCCCACATCCGACCAGACAATCCGGCGGCGCGGTGTGCCGTTCCAGGAGTTGCGTGACGTAGCCGTGGAAGCCGAGGCTGCCGTCGTCGCTGGCGAGGTGTACGTCGGCCCCGGCCGCGCGAAAGTCTTCGACGCCTGCCGCCAGGTCGGCGGTGCGGACGCCGTAAAAGAGATATACACGCTCCGCTATGCGCCGCGCCGGTCGGTCGCCGTAGCCGCGTCCGCCGAGCAGGTCGCGGACGTGGGCCAGGAACGGCGTCTGGCCGATGCCGCCTGCGACGAGGCCGACGTGTTTACGCCCGTCCAGGTCCGGAAAGCCGTTGCCCAGCGGCCCCCACACTTCCACCCGTTCGCCCGTCGCGACTTCGGACAGCAGGGCCGTCATCTTGCCGACCACAAGATATACCACGTCCACGCCGACGGGTTGGCCGGCGTCGTCGAGGGTCGTGTCGTAGAGCGCGAAGGGACGGCCGAGAAGCGGGTCGGTGCGACCGGGGAGGCGGAGCATCACGAACTGGCCGGGGCGGATGAGACGGGCCAGTTCGGGGTAATGCAGACGAATACGATAGGTATTGTGGGCGATGCGGACGTTTTCGACCACGGCCGCCGCGGACTGGACGAAGGCCGTCATGGGGCGTGGATCTCCCGCCGCGCCGGGCGCTCGGCGGACTGCCTGAGGCGGGCCAATTCGTCGGCTCGCAGCGGCCGCGATTTGCCGCTCGCCAGCCGACCGAGGATCACCGGCCCGATGGCCGTGCGCCGCAGGCGCATGACCTTGTGTTTGAGGCGGGCCAGCATCCGGCGGATTTCGCGGTTCTTGCCCTCGCTGAGCACGATCTGCAACCAGGTGCTCTCGCCCTGCGACTTCAGCCTCCGGACGCGGCGGGCGCGGACGTGGCCGTCGCTGAGGTAGACGCCCTTGAGCAGCTGGTCGATGTCCTCGGACGTGGGCCGCCCCGCCACCTGCACCAGATAGGTCTTCTCGACGCCGTAGCGCGGGTGCATGAGCTTGTGGGCCAGGTCGCCGTCGTTGGTGAGCAGCAGCAGCCCTTCGCTGTCCTCGTCGAGCCGGCCGACGGTGTAGACGCGCTGGTGGACGTGCGGCACGAGGTCGATGACCAGCGGCCGGCCGGCCGGGTCGTGGTTGGTGCAGAGGTAGCCGCGCGGCTTGTGGACCAGCCAGTAGGCGAGGCGTTCGCCCCGGAGCGGCTGGCGATCAACGCAGATTTCCTGATTATTGGGATCGACCTTGACGCCGAGTTCGCGGACGACGGCGCCGTCCACGGAAACGCGGCCGTGGAGGATGAGGTCGTCGCAGTGCCGCCGCGAGCCGACGCCGGCGTGGGCCAGAAATTTATTGAGGCGTTCCATGCCCGTCATTGTAGCAGACGGTCGCGGCCCCGACGACTTTCCCGTTCACTCCCCGTCCGCCCGGCGCATCGGGTCGGCGTTGGTCTTCGGGGCCGCCTCGCCCTGACGCAGTTCCAGGGTGCGCAGCCGCTCGCGCAACGACAGCAGTTCCTTGTTCAGGTCCTTGCATTCTCCCTCGGCGGATCGGAGTTGGGTTTCCAGCAGGGCCGTGCGCGTCTTGAGGTCGGCCGTCTGGGTGGCGACGTCCTTCGACGCCGCCCACAGGGCCGTGGACTTGGTGTTCAGATCGTCCTTGGTGGCCAGGTTGGCCTGCAAATCGTTGACGTGGTTGATGCTGGTGCGGAGGTCGCTGAGATTTCCGGCGAACGACTGGTAAACCGTGATGCCGACGAGGGCGACGATGCTCAGGATGGTGCCGCCGAAGACGCGCCAGAAGAGGGAGATGCGCTCCTCCCCCTTGGGCGGGACCGGCGCCGGGTAGGCGACGGGCGGCGCGGCGGCGTTGCGCAGGACTTCGACGGCCATGGCCGCGGACACGGTGGGACGCGGCGGCATGAACTGCTCCAGATCGGGTCGGCTGCGGTTTTGCGACATGACGGGCCTTCTCCTTCGCTCCGGTCTCCGACAGGGCGGCCGCGCGGCCGCGGCCGGCAACGGGAGGCGAGACGATACCGGCGGCGCGGAGGAAAGGCAAGGCCGACACGGGGGCGTTTTTGCTTGTATCAACGAAATGCAACGAATAGAGTAAACTTCATTCTCGCCGGCGCCACCCCCCGACCCGCGCCCCGACCCTCGAGCCGCCGCCCGAACCTCTCGCGTCGGGAAAGGAGCAGCCCCTTGCCCTACTCCGCCGAAATCAGCCGGACCAATCCGACCGCCCTCGTCTTCCTCCTCGACCAGTCGAGTTCCATGCTGGAGCCGTTCGGCGGCCAGCCGGAGAAGCGCAAGGCCGACGGCGTGGCCGACGCCCTCAACCGTCTGCTACAAAACCTTGTCCTCAAGTGCGCCAAGGCCGACGGCATCCGCGATTTCTTCCACGTCGGCATGATCCGCTACGGCGGCCGCGTCGAGTCGGCCTTCGGCGGCCCCCTGGCCGGGAACACCCTCGTTCCGGTCAGCAAAATCGCCAACAACCCGCTGCGCGTCGAGGTGCGGACGCGCAAGGTGGACGACGGCGCCGGCGGTCTGATCGACCAGAACTTCAAGTTCCCCGTCTGGTTCGAGGCCCGGCCCACCGGCCGGACGCCGATGTGCGAGGCGTTGGCCAAGGCCAAGGAGTTTCTCACGGTCTTTCTCGGCGTGCAGCCCAACTGCTACCCGCCCATCGTCATCAACATCACCGACGGCCAGCCGACCGACGGCGATCCGCGCGAGGCGGCCAAGGCGGTGCGGGCGCTTGCCTCCAAGGACGGCAACGTACTGCTGTTCAACGCCCACCTCTCCGACAAGCAGAATCGGCCCATCGAATTTCCGACCGACGAATCGGGCCTGCCGGACGACTTCGCCAAGCTGCTGTTCCGCATGTCGAGCGAGCTGCCGCCGAAGCTGTTGGACGCCGCCAAGGCGGATCGCTTTCCGGTGGGACCACAGTCGCGCGGCTTCGTCTTTAACGCCGACCTGGTGGCGGTCATCCGCTTCCTGGACATCGGCACCCGCGTGGCCCAGAGCGTGCGCTGACCGATGCCAGCCGCCGACCCGCCGCGTTGGCGCGTGCTGTGCGCGCCGAAACGCGGCAACAGCGAGGACGAGTACGAGGACGCCTGGGCCGTCGATCCGGCCGCGGGCCGCTTCGCCGTTGCCGACGGCGCCTCGGAAAGCTCCTTCGCCGGCCGGTGGGCGCAGCTGCTGACCGAGGCGTTCCTGTCCGCGCCGCGCCTGCGGGACTTGCCCGCGTGGCTGGTGGAGCCGAGACGGCGTTGGTCGGCGGAGGTGATGGGACTGGAACTACCGTGGTACGCCGAGATGAAGCGCGAGCAGGGCGCCTTCGCCACGCTGCTGGGCGTGGCGGTGCGCCGGCCGTCGGCGGCCCGGCCGGGCAAGTGGCGGGCGGTTGCGGTAGGCGACAGCTGCTTGATCCGCGTGCGGCCGGACGGGGCAATACGGTCCTTTCCGATACGTAAATCCGCCGACTTCGGCAACCAGCCGCGCCTGATCGGCTCGCGCAGCGGCCCGGCGCTGAAACCGGACCACGCATCGGGTCCGCTGCGATCCGGCGATCGGCTGTTTCTGCTGACCGACGCTCTGGCGCAGTGGTTCCTGCACGCGCACGAGCAGGGCGGCCGGCCGTGGGAGGTCGTGGCGGCGGTGCTGTCCGCCAGGGAGCCGGACGAAGCGTTCGCCGGCTGGATCGAGGAGTTACGCGATCGTGATGAGATGCGCAATGACGACGTGACCTTGTTGAGCATTGAATCAGGCGCCGCGCCCAAGGAGTGACCCCCATGTCGTGGCCGCTGTCTCATTCACGATCCGCATGATCGGGTCCGTTTCGCCGCGAACGGACGCCCTCAACCAGATCGTGTCTAAGATGATGAATGTCCGCCGGGGAAGCCAAGGAGCAACCATGACGAAAACGCTGCACGGCAGAGCTTACGGAAAGACCATTGAGCTGGACGAAGACCTCGGCGTGCCGGATGGTCAGGAAGTCGAGGTCCAGGTGACGGTGGTCCCGGCGGCCGCGCCGCCGATGCCCGAAGGCCTGGCGAAGGTGTATGCCGTCCTGGGCGAGCGGTTCCACTCCGGCGAACACGATGTGGCCGCCCGTCACAACGAGCATCAACCATGACCGCCGTCTTTCTGGATACCGTCGGTCTTTTGGCCGTTTGGGACGTGTCCGATCAATGGCACGCGGCGGCCGACGCCGCCTACCAGAAATTGCTCCAGCAGGCGCGGCCGTTGGTCACGACGCCGTTCGTGCTGCTGGAATGCGGCAATGCGGCCGCCCGCCGGCCGTACCGGCTGCGCGTCAACGTGCTGCGGCAATATCTCATCCAGGAAGGACTTCTGGTGGAGCCGACGCTCCGGGAAATCGAAGAGGCGTGGGCCGCTTATGATCGGCGCGACGCGGCGGAGGCCGGGATCGTCGATCAGGTGTCTTTTGTGGTGATGCGCCGCCTCGGCGCCACGGAAGCCTTCACAAACGACCAGCATTTTCGGGCCGCGGGCTTTGCGGTGCTTTTCTGAAATCGTGGTCGGAATTCGAGAAAAAACGCCAGGAGTGACCCCCATGTCGTGGCCCCTGTCGCAGGATTACAACGAGGCGATCCAGTCGCCCGCCAGCAACTTCACCGACGCCG
The DNA here is from genome assembly GCA_963813925.1 of uncultured Planctomycetaceae bacterium. Lineage (GTDB taxonomy): Bacteria > Planctomycetota > Planctomycetia > Gemmatales > Gemmataceae > UBA4732. The sequence goes on along the minus strand of CAWFBG010000008.1, from coordinate 148,934 downwards.
ACCTCCGCCGCGGTGAGGCGGTCGCCAACGCGCTCGGCATCCCCATGCCCTATTCCGCGGCGATTCCCCGGATCGGACGCCGCCTTACCGCAGCCATCCTTGCCACACGACCCAGCCGAAACCGCACACTGCCGCCGTGAGGAACGCCGCCGCAACGGCCAGGAAGACGCGCTGGCCCACACGCGCGCCGAGTCGCGCCAGCCGCCGCGGGTAAACGCCCACGCCTCCCACGGGTTGTTGACGTAACACCAGTCCTCGACGGTGCGCCCTGGCGCGCCCTTCGCCAACCCGACCAGCAGGGCGGGGAGCAGCAAAGCCGCCATCCATCCGACGTAAGTGAGAGTGTAAAACGGCCCGAAAAGGCGGTTTTGCAGGACGTGGACTCGCTCGTGACGGATCAGGTCGCCGGTGTGCGCCGGCAGGTTGCTCATGACGGCGCCCAGCGTCACGGCGTAGCCGGCCTTGATGCGGAAGCCGTTGAAATAGCGGTGGGCGCCGGAACGCGGGTCGTCCTCACGAAGCGCCCGTGCGAAGTTGAACAGGTGGACAAGGCAGCCGTTCGTACCGCCCACCAGGCCCCAGGTGACGTCCAGAGCGAACGTCAGCGCGCCGGGCCGCGCCAGCGGTGGATGCGGCCAAGGCCGTCCGTCGCGCCGATCAGGGAACCGACGGCGGCCGCAGTCCACCGCAGCACCGTCGGCGTGAAAAGGGGCGGTGCGCCCAGCAGTTTCAGAAGAGTGTCGGTCGCGCCCGGCCAGAGGAAGAAGCACCAGCCCACGATCAGGGCGGCGGCAGGCGAGTCGCGGCCGAGGGACAACAGCAGGCTCACGAACGTCCGGGCGAGGAAGCCGCCCAGCGCCGCCAGCGCCGCCGCTTCTCCGGCCCGACCGAGGGCTTCGGCCCGGCCTCGCCGCCGGGCCGTCCCCGACCACAGGCCGGCGACGAACGCCGCGCCGGCGGCGAGCACGAAAAACGGCAACGTCGCTGAATCAATTATGCGATCCCACATGGACATTTCCTGCTTCTTACGCTTCGCACGATCTGTTCCCAACATTTGGAGCGGGTTAAAGGTAGCTGTATCAGGCGGCCAGGCCAAGGGTCGCGGCTCAAAGCGCTCCCGAAGAGGGGCGGCGGGGCGCCAACCCGATCCGGTCAACTTGTCTATCTCCCCCTCACTCCTCACTTCTCACTCGACTCTTCGCCTCTTCGCCTTGACCTCCCACCGGGTCCGCGGTAGAAGCGATCGCTCGCACGTGGCGAGCACCGGGACGGGGCAGGTCCAATCCGACAGCGATCCACCCTGCGCGGCGGCGGGACCGCGGCTGTCGGTCATCTCGAACGAGGAGAACCGGACAGTGAAGAGGACATTTGTCGTTACGGCGGCGGTCGCGGCGTTGGTGGGGGCGCTGGTCTACGTCGGCGCCCTGCCGGCGCAACACCCCGCGTCGTCGGTCCCGGCGCGCCCGTCGGCGGCCGTGGCCCCACGCACCAAAATCGCCCTGCTCAACCTCACCTACGTCATCTCGTACTACGAAAAGTACAAGTCCTACAAGGAAGAAATGAAGACGAAGGCCAAGGTCTACGAAGACCGCCTCAAGGGCAAGCAGGCCGAAGCAGAGGCGCTGAGCAAGGAAATGAAAGATCCGAAGACCGCCGCCGCCCAGGCCGAGGAAATCGGCCGGAAGATGAAGCAGATCCAGCGCGACGCCGAGGACATCAAGGCCGAAGGCCAGGAGGCCCTCGCCAAGGAGATGGACGGCTTCATGGTCATCGTCTATCGGGAAGTGCAGGAGGCGGCCCAGAAGTACGCCGTCAGCCACGACTTCGACCTCGTGCTCCAGTACAACGAGCCGCTGGATTCCAACCAGTACTACAGCGCGCAGAACATCGGCCGGAAGATGAACGCCGGCGCCCTCATTCCGCTGCACTACTCCAAGGGCATGGAGATCAGCCCCGACATATTGACCATGCTCAACGCCTCGTACCGGCCGGCGGCCGCGGCCCCGGGCCGCGCGACGGCGCCGATGGGGAATTAAGACGGCATCCTCATGCGTGTTGTCCGAGCCGGAAGCGTAAGCGAGGGAGGAAAAACCGTCGCCAACGCTTTCGGCTCGGAAAGGAAGTCTATCCCTTCGGAACGAGGAAAACGGATATCGTGAGAAGGCTAAGTTACCGCTACCAGCGAACCGTCGCCGGTTCGGCCGAGGTGCGCGGCGTCGGCTTCCTGACGGGGGCGAACGTCCGCCTGCGCTTCCTGCCGGCCGCGCCGGGATCGGGCGTCGTGTTCGTCCGCACCGACCTCCGACCGCGGGCTTACGTCCCGGCCCACATCGCCCTGGTGACGGGCACGAGCCGGCGGACCACGCTCGGCCGACAGCCGGCCCAGATCGGCCTGGTCGAACACGTCCTCGCGGCCCTCGCCGGGCTGCGCATCGACAACTGCCTGGTGGAACTCAACGCCCCCGAGCCGCCGGGTTTGGACGGCTCGGCGCGGGCCTACGTGGACGCGCTGCGGGCGGTCGGGACGCGGCCGCAGGCCGCCCGGCGGGCCGTCTGCGCCGTCGAGGAAACGGTCGTGGTCAGCGCCGCCGGCGCCACGCTGGCCCTGCACCCCGCCGACGGCGGCGGCCTGACCGTGAGCTATTTCCTCGATTACGGCCTGCAATCGCCGATCGGCCGGCAGGTCCACACGGAAATCGTCACTCCCGCGTCGTTCGCCAACGAATTGTCGATGTGCCGGACCTTTATTCTGGATTCGGAGGCCGAGGAGCTGCGGCGGCAGGGACTCGGCTCGCGGACGACGATGGGCGACCTGTTGGTGTTCGGGCCGCACGGGCCGATCGACAACCGCCTGCGCTACGCCAACGAGCCGGCCCGGCACAAGGTCCTCGACGTGATCGGCGACCTGTCGCTGTTGAACGTGGACCTGTGCGGCCACGTCACCGCCTACCGTTCGGGGCACCCGCTGAACGTAACCCTGGCGCGTCTGCTGTACGAGCGTTTGTATTCGTCCCGCGACTGCGGCCAGCCCTTGGCGGCGTAGGACTAACGCCGTCCGGCCCGGACGACGGATGGATCGAAGGACTCACGACATGAAGCGTCCGCGGCTGGGAGTGGTCGGCGTCGGTCATCTGGGCAAGGAACACGCCCGCATCCTTTCGGGCATGGCGGAAGTGGAACTGGTCGGCGTCGCCGACGCGCAGGCCGCCCAGGCCGAGGCCGTGGCCCTCCGCTGCGGCACGCGCGCATTCTCCAGCCACGCCGCCCTGGCGCCGCTGGTGGACGCCGTCGTGATCGCCGCCCCCACCTTCGCCCATCACGCCGTCGCCTCCGACTTCCTCGCGCGCGGCGTCTCCGTGCTGGTCGAGAAGCCGCTGACCGCCGATCTCGCCCAGGCCGACGCCCTGGTCGCCGCCGCCGAGCGGGGCGGGGCCTTGTTGCAGGTCGGCCACATCGAAAGGTTTAATCCCGTCTTTGAAGAGGTGCAAAGGCTGCCGCTACAGCCGAAATACGTCGGCTGCGAGCGCTGCGGCGGCTTCACGGGCCGCTCCACTGACGTGGGCGTCGTGTTCGACCTGATGATCCACGATCTGGATCTCGTTTTGACGCTGGTGGGTTCGCCGGTGCGCACGGTGGAGGCGTTCGGTGCCGCCGTGCTGGGCGGCTGCGAGGACCTCGCGCGGGCGCGGCTGACGTTCGCCAACGGCTGCGTCGCCGACTTCAGCGCCAGCCGCGTCCATCCGACGCCGGTGCGAAGGATGCAGGTGTGGGCGCCGGAAGGCTTCGTCGGCGTCGATTTCGCCAGGCGGAAAGTGGCGCTGACGCAGCCGGCGGAGCAATTGCGCCAGGGCCGAATCGATTCGCGGAGGCTCGACGCCGGCATGATGGCATCGCTCAAGGCGGAGCTTTTCGGCCGGCACCTCCAGGTGCGCGAACTGGACTGCAACGCCGGCGACCAGCTGACGCGGGAGTTGCAGGACTTCGTTCATTGCGTGCGCGCCGGGGGCCGGCCGCGCGTGGACGGCCGGGCCGGCCGGGACGCGGTGGCGTTGGCCGTCCGCGTCCTCGATTCGATGGCCGCCCACCGCTGGGACGGCGCGGCCGACGGCGCGGCCGGGCCGGGGCGCCTGCCGGCGCCGCTCGGGCCGCTGTTCACTTCGGAGGCCCGCGAAGCCGCCTAAAACGATCGCACAAAAGCGCCGCCGTCGGCGATTCCTTTCCGCCCGTCACGCCCCCGCGCCGCCCGCGGCGGGGCCGCGAACAACGCGCCCACACGACATCGGAAGCCCGGCACGACGTCCTCGCCGTTCAGTTCGTCCGCCTCGCGCAGAAACGCGGCCGTGCCGTCGGCGCGGTGGACGCGGATCGTGCGCGTGGGCGGGTTGACGACCCATACGAGTCGGACGCCCACGGCGAGGTATTCCATCAGCTTCTCCTCGACTTCGTAGTACAGGTCGTTGGGCGAGACCACTTCCGCGACGAGATCGGGGAAGATGCGGCAGTGGCCTTCGGGCTGGTCAGCGGGGGACAGTCGCTCCAGGCGGATGAACGAGACGTCCGGTTTGCGGACCTTGCCGGGGGCGTCGGGAAAGCACTGGTAACCGGCGTCCGCCTGCGCCACCCAGCCCAACCCGTGCGCGTCGCAATGGCTTCCGAGGAATTGAACCAGGCGGCCGCCGACCCGACTGGAATGCCATCCCATTTTGCGCTCCACGAGTTCGCCGTTGACCAACTCATAGTCCTTGCCGTCCGGCATCGCCAGCAGGTCTTCAGGGGTATAGCGTTGTTTCGTCGCCAGGATGTTCATGCGTCGTTCCTCCACAACCGAGGACGGGGGACGTCACTTGCCCGGTTCGCCCGGCGTCTGAAGTTTACCACGAAGCTCGGCGACCTTCTCCCACAGCTTCGCCGCCCGCCGATCCGCATCCTTCTCGCCTTCCGCCGCCGCCAGGCCCGCGTCGATTGTCTTTTGTTCCTCCGGTTTATCCTTGAGCAGCGGTCGCAACTCCGTCAGCGCCCGCCGGCACAGCTCGCACCACTCCGCCGGCGTCTCATGGTCGGCCCGACGCTCCACCGCCGTTAGCACGTCCGACGCCCGCGCCGGCTCCAGTCGCACGGCCTCCATGAGGTCGGCCAGCCCGCCGTCACGGTCGCCGCCGCGCAGGCGCTCGCCGCCGCGGTCCACGTACACGGCCGCGCGACGCGGGTCGATCTTCAAGGCGGCGCCGAAGGCCGCCAGCGCCGCTTCGTGTTCCCCGCGGGCCGCCAGGGCGCGGCCGCGACCCTGGAACGAGGCCGCGTCCTTGGGGTCGAGCGCCAACGCCCGGTCGTAATCGGCCAGCGCCGCCGCCACGTCGCTCTTGACCCATTCGGCGTCGCCCCGACCGCGGAAGGCCGCGGACAGGTTTTCGTCGAACTGCAACGCCCGCGAGTAGTCCGCGATCGCCTTTTCCGGGTCGCCGCTTTGGGCGTAAACCTCTCCGCGATAGAGGTAGGCCCACGGCGATTGGCGGTCCAGCCACACCGCGTCGTCGCAGTCGGCCCTGGCCTTGTCCAGGTCGCCCAGAAGGCGGTAGGCGTTGCCGCGGACGGCATGAGCAAGGGCGCTTTGTGAATCCGCCGCCAGCGCGGCGTCGCAGTCGGCGACGGCCTTGCGTTGGTCGCCCTCGCGGCTCAGGGACGCCGCCCGCCAGCAGTAGGCCGTACACGCTTTCGGGTCCAACCGAATCGCGCGACCGCAGTCGCGGATCGCCCCGTCGTCGTCGCCGCGGAGGTAGAGGGCGCGGCCCCTTTCGGCCCAGGCGGGGGCGTAATTGGGGTCCAGCCCCAGGGCCGCGTCGAAGTCGGCCGCGGCGCGGACGTATTGCCGCGCCTTCGTGAACACCTTGCCGCGTCGCACCAGCGCCGGCGCGCTCGCCGGTTCCCAGCGCAGGCGATTTTCATCCATAAAGGATCGCACTTCGCCGGCCGTCAGGCAGAACGCCACTTCCTGTTGCGGCCCCGTCTTGCCGGAGACGACGCCCACCAGATTTCCCCGGTCGTCCAGCACGGGGCCGCCGCCTTCGCCCTCCGTCAGTGGCGCCTGCACCACCAGCACCGCCGGGTCGGGGCCTTCCGTCGTCTGGCCGAGGTTGGCCCGGCCCAGCTGGCGCACGCTGCCGGCCGTGTAGACCCAAAGCACGTCCATCCGGTTGGGGCTGCCCAGGATGTGCAGCGAATCGCCGGGCGCCGCCGGTCCCTCGGCGAACCGGGCATCTTCGGCGTCCGCGGGTACGGACCCCACTTCCAGCAGGGCGAGGTTGCGCCGGGCGTCCGTCGCCAACACCGTTCCCCGCGTCAGCACGCCTTTTTCCTTCAATAGGCGCGACTCGTCGCGGTAGGCGGCGGCCTCGGACACCACCTCCCCGTTGCGGTACGCGGGAAAGACCACGTCCACCGTCTCGCGCTTCCCGACGGCGTCCGCCGTGGTCAGTACGAGTCGATGCGCCCGGTCCAGCAGACATCCCGACGCGCGTTGGCCGCCTTCCGTCCGGATGAGCGTCAGCGAACGCAGTCGCCGCCGGTAGATGTCGCGCGGCAGGAACCGATCCGGGGTCATCAGCGGCGGTGGGGCGGGCGGCGGCAGGTTCGCCAGCTTGCGCACCTCGGAAACGTCGATGAACAGGCCGGCGCCGTGCTCCTCCCAGGCCACCGCCGCCGCGACGCCGACCACATCGCCGCGGTCGTTGACCAGTGGGCCGCCGCTGTCGCCCTCGTTGATCGGCGCCTGCGCGGCCACGACGCGGGCGCCCTTTCCAAGCTCCTTACCGCCGCTGAAATAGCCGTCTTTCAGCGTCTCGACCTGGCGCACGACGCCCCCGGAATGCGCCCACAGCGAATCGATGTCGTAACGGCAGCCGACGACGTGAACCCGGTCGCCGGGCCGGGCGGCGTCCTCGGCCAGGGGAAGCGCTTGCACGCCCTCCGGCAGCGATTCCAACTCGACGAGGGCGAGGTCCACGCCGGGGGCGCGCTTCAGCACGCGGCCGCGCACGGCCGTACCGCTCTTTCGCAGGTCCGGCATGTGCTCGAAGTAGTAACCGCGGTCGGCGACGACGGCGCCGCCCTCGCACACCGGAAAGACGACATCCACCGTAGTATTATCGCCGACGACGTGAGCGCAGGTGACGAGCAGCCGGCGGGGCCGGTCGAGGATCCAGCCGGTCCCTTTGCCGGTGTCGGGCGAATGGACCCAGGCGACGCCGCGGAGCGTAAGGCGGTAGACCTCCGCGCCTGACATCGGGTGGCGGTCGGTGGAAGGCAGGGACGATCCAGCCCATACGATCCCGACCAGCAGAAACAGAAATGGCAGAGTGCGCGAGCCGGCGAACCGCATGGGACGCCTCAATAGATGACCGATCAAAAGGCGGGGAATACTAACCCGAAGCGCAAGCGAGGGATTCGGTCGAGGAACCTTCCCCCTCGCTTGCGCTTCGGGTTAGTATGCCCCGCCTTTGCGTGAGATCTTTTTCACCCGAACCACGGCGGCGTCTGGCCGGCCGGCGGCAGTTTGACCACGCCGACGCTGCTGATCGACGGGTGGTGCGCGCACTTCCTTCAGCGCGTCCTCCGGCGGCGTCTCGTCGAGGTTGAGCACGGCGATGGCCTCGCCGCCCGGCGCCTTGCGGCCCACCGTCATCTGGGCGATGTTGACCTTGTGCTTGCCGAAGATGGTGCCGATGAAGCCGATCAGGCCCGGCACGTCCTGGTGCGTGAAGATCAGCATCACGCCGTCCATGTAGGCGTCGAGGTGGAACTGGCCCAGCTGCACCAGCCGCAGGAACTGATTGCCGAAGAACGTGCCGGCCGCCGTGTACGTCTTCTTGTCGGTCTGAACGTCAGCGCGGATCAGCGTGGCGAAATCGCCCGTCTGCGAGCTGCTTTGTTCGACGATCTCGATGCCGCGCTCGGCGGCCAGCAGGCGGGCGTTGACGATGTTGACGTTCTGATCGAGTCGGCTCTCCAGCAGGCCGGCCGCGAAGGCGGCGGTGATGAGCCGCGTCGGCCTCGTGGCGGCGTCGCCGCGGAAGTGCAGTTCGACCCGCTGCATGGCGCCGTGGCACATCTGGCTGTGCAGGAGGCCGAGGCGTCGGGCCATGTCCACGTACAGCCGCATTTCGCCCAATTCCGCGGGGTCCACGGCCGCCATGTTGACCGCGAAGCCGATGACGCCGCGCGACAGGTAGTCGATGAGCAGCTGGGCCGCCTCGATGGCCACGGAGGTCTGCGCCTCCACCGTCGAGGCGCCGAGGTGCGGAGTCAATACGACATTGGACATCTTCAAAAGCGGATAGTCCGGCGGCGGCGGCTCCGTCACGAAGACGTCGAGGGCGGCCCCGGCGAGGTGGCCGGACTTGAGGGCGTCGGCCAACGCCTCCTCGTTGACGATGCCGCCGCGGGCGCAGTTGATGACGCGGGCGCCCTTGCGCATCAGGGCCATCTCGCGGGCGCCGATCAGGTCGCGCGTCTCGTCGGTGAGCGGCGTGTGGACGGTGAGGAAATCGACCCTGGGAAGCAGAGAATCAAGATCGGAGGTGGTTTCGATGCCGATCTGTCCGGCCGCGGCGGGGGCGAGGAAGGGGTCGAAGCCTAGCACCTTCATGTCGAGGCCGGCGGCGCGGCGGGCGACCTCGCGGCCGATGCGGCCGAGGCCGACGACGCCGAGCGTCTTGCCGGCCAGCTGCGTGCCGACGAACTTGGCGCGCTGCCATTTGGCGGGGCAGGAACGCACATGGGCGTCGGCGGCCGGAATGAGGCGGGCGACGGCCATGAGGAGGGTGATGGTCTGTTCGGCGGTGCTGACGGTGTTGCCGCCGGGTGTGTTCATGACGACGACGCCCTTGCGGGTGGCGGCGGCGACGTCGATGTTGTCCACGCCGACGCCGGCGCGGGCGATGGCCCGGAGCTTGCCGGGGTTTTCGAGCAGGTCGGCGGTGAGGGTGGTGCCGCTGCGGATGATGACGCCGTCGGCGGCCTGGAGGGCGGCTTTCAGCTCGGCGCCCTTGAGGCCTTCGCGCTCGTCGAGTTCAAAGCCGGCCTGGCGCAGCAGGTCGAGGCCGGAGGATTCCAGTTTGTCGCTGATGAGGACGCGTGGCATTACGAAGCCTTTCCTGTGTGCGTTACGTGGTCGGCGGTTACGGCAGTAGTTCGACCCGGACGACGCGGACCATCCGGTCTTGCGGGGAGACGGTGTAATCCACGGCGAGCGGGTAGACCGTCAGGCGCCGGTAGGAGCCGAATGATTGTCCGACGCGGTCGGGCGACCGTTTCAGCAGGCGGTCGATTTCGTTTGATGCGTTTTCGACCGCGTCGGGGTCCGGGGCTTGCATCCAAATGTCGGCCAAATGGTTTTCGGCGGCGGGGACGTACACTACGGTGTATCGCATCCCTCGTCCTCCGTCATCTGGTCGATCTTCTTTTGCAGGCGGCCTCGCACCGCCTCGTCGGTCGTCAGTGTCTGGAGGCGCTGGAAGATTTCTTTCAGGGTGCGTCCCCCGGTGGATCGCGCCCGCCGGTCTAGCTCTTCCCAGTCGGTCCTCGCGGCCGCCTCGGCGTGTTCGGGGGCGACTGGGGCGAAGAAGCCTACCACGTTGCCATTCGTGTCCCGGACTTGGGCTGGCCCGTCGGCCTGCCGCAGCGTCGCCAGCAGCGCCGCGTCGGCGGTGATGGTAATCATCGCTTTCCCTCTACACAGGGCGATTTCGCCTCCACTATACCACCGTGGGGCAGGGGATGGCCACGCCATCGGCCATCGCCCGCTGCGCCGCCGCCACGCCGGCCCCGATTTCGACCGGACAGCCCATCTCCCGCAACACCAGTTCCAGCGCCCCAATCGCCCCCAACACCTCGAAATAGTCGATGTAGCCCATGTGGCCCAGCCGGACGATCTTGCCCTTGAGCACGTCCTGACCGCCGGCCAGCTTGAATCCGTACTGCTTCTCCAGTTTCTTCAGCAGCGCTTCGCCGTCCACGCCTTCCGGGACCTTGAACACCGTCAGCCCGTCCACCGGCTGGGCCGCGAACAGCTCCAGTCCCAGCGCCGCCACGCCCGCCCGCGCCGCCGCCGCCGTCCGGGCGTGCCGCGCCCAGACGTTCTCGATCCCCTCCGCCCGCAGTCGTTGCAGGCTCAGCCGCAGCGCCCGGATCAGCGTGTGGGCCGGCGTGAACGGCGTGTCTCCCGTCGGGAGGTTGGCGAGGTACTTCTTCAAATCGAAGTAGAAGACGCGCGGCAACGGGTCCTGCTCGATCCGCCGCCGCGCCTTGGCGCTCACCGATACAAACGCCAATCCCGGCGGAAGCATCAGCGCCTTTTGCGAGCCGGTGACGCATAGATCGATGTTCCAATCGTCGGTGCGGCACTCGGTCACGCCCAGGCCGCTGACGGAGTCCACGATGAACAGGGCCGGCGTCGGCGCGACCAGCCGGCCGAACGCCGCAACGTCGTGGCGCACGCCGGTGGCGGTCTCGCTCAGTGTGGCGGTGACGGCCGCCGCGTCGGGGTGAATTATCAGCGCCTCGGCCAACTGCTCCGGCCGAACCGGCTGGCCGTAGGGCGCGGTCACGGCGATTACCTCGGCGCCGAACGCCCTGGCGATGCCGTTCCAGCGCTCGCCCCAACGGCCGGCGCTCAGGCAGACGATCTTGCCGCCCGGCGACACGGCGTTGGCAATCGCCGCCTCCATGCCGCCCGTGCCGGAACAGGTCAGAGTGACGACCGGGTTTTTCGTACAAAAGACGTATTGAAGGTCTTCTTGCACCTCGATCATCAGCCGCCGCTGTTGCGGACTGCGATGGTAGAAAACCGGCCTGGCCAGCTCCAGAAGCGTCTCCTCGGGGACCGGCGTCGGGCCGGGCGTCATCAGGCGCTGCTTCATTCCCGTCGTCCTTTCCTCATGACGCGAGGGCGTCGCGCAAGCGCTTATGTTAGACAATCCGCCACGCGGGAGCATCCCCGCCATGCGGCCGAGTCACCGAGTCGCCACACTTCGCGAGGCTGTTGCGTTGTAGATTTGCTTCACAACCGCGGGCCGGGGGCTGCGCATGGGCGCGCACCGTCTCCCGCGAGGGCGTCGGCGGTTTCAAATTGTCCCATCGTTATTTGATTATCCGTTGGCGGCCGCCGGCGCCGCAGCCGGCGCCGGCGGTTCTTTCATCAGCTCGCGCAGGGCCTTCGCGATCGGCGACAGCCGCATCGTTCCGTAGCTGCCTTCAAAACGCTCCGTCTGAGCCAGCACCGTCGCCAAGCCCAGATGCACCACCAAGACCGCTCCCACTTGGGAGTGAAAACGCCGCGACCCGTACACCTGGCCGTCGTCGATCCCCCAAAAAATCTTCAGCCGGCCGTTGACTCGTTCCACCGACGTGCGGCCCTTGTAGTACCGTTCAAACTTCTTGGTGGTGCGCGGGATCGACGGGAAGCGACGCAGGTCGATCTCCTGCTTGACGCGCACGGTCAGGCCGTACTTGCGCTCGCCGTTGCAGACGGCGTCGCTGGGGCATTCCCAGTCGCCGTGCCGGGCCGGACAGCGATATTTCAGCGTACCACGCTCCGCTTCGTGGCCGATGTAGGCCATGGCGTGACGCACCGGCGTCGGGCTGACCCGGTCGTAGCAGAACAACGTACCGGCCTGATCGTAGACCACGTTGAGCGGCGTGCGGCCGCCCAGGACCTTCTCGGGTTCTTCGAGCTTAAAACTCCGGTTTTGAATCGGCGGCCGCACCTGTTCGTCGTGCGGCAGTTCGTGGACGGCGCCGTCGTCGGCCGCTTTGTCGTACGCCATGGTCTCGATGCGATCCTCGGGCAGGTTCTTTTTCGCCTGCCGCAGCAGGTCGCCGATCATTTCGTTGTCGCCTGCCTTGGTGTCGGTGATGCGGTAGGACAGCACCACCTCGTGCTTGACGTCCACCAACAGATGCAATTTGTAGCCGAACCACTCGACGACCTTGGCGACCGTGCCGTCGTCGTCCTTGTATTCCTTGCGTCCGCCGGTGGGTTGCGGCAGCCCTTGCCGTTGTTCCGCCTCGCGCAGCGCGACGCTGTCGGCGGCTCGACCCGACAATCCGGTCGAATCGCCGGCCGTGTCCTTGCCCAGGTCGCCGACCACCCGGCCGAGCCTCCCGACGAGCACGTCGAAAACGTCGCGCAAGCGGCTGAGGTGGGGCTCTTCGCCCAGGGTGACGAGGAAGCGCGACAGGTTGCAGGGCTTGGGGACCTGGGCCTCGGACTCGACGCCGATGAGCAAACGCAAGGCGGGATTGCGTTGCAACTCTTGCAGGCAGGCGTCGAGGGAGTGATGGCGGAGCACGATAGCCAGCAGCAGGGTTCCCCAGAGGACGACGATGGGGTAGTCGTCGCGGCCCTTGCCGCGAGCGCGTTGCAGGGAGTCGATCAAGGGGGCGTCGGGAATGGCTTCGAGGAAGGTGCGAACGGTTTGCAGGGAGGGGGAATCTTCGAGGGCGTCCCAGGCGAACAGCGGTTTGGCGACGGCGATTTTCATGGGGGTCTCCTGCGGGGTGGGTAGGGAGGAAGGGGGCGGCGCTATTGCTACGCAATAAATCCCCGTCTTGTTCCAGGAGTGGTCGAAAAATCGCAATAAAAGGGCGAAGTAGCGGCAATCAGAGGGTATTTTGCGAGGACCGTGGGGGAAGGGCCTTTTTCCACCCTGAATTGGGTCGGCAGAACAGGGCTATCGTGAACATCGCAACGACCTCGCCGCGGAAAAAAGCCACTGGCTTTAACCGACGCGCCGGGGTACACTTACTCACGGCCTACCCCTCGCCCCCCTCCCCGACCGCCCGCGCCGCCAGACGGCAAAAGGAGCGCGCCATGCCCCCCGCCTTCTTCCCGCATCGACACACCATCGGATTGACGCGCCGCGAGGTCTTACAAGTCGGCTATTCCGGCCTGCTCGGCGTCGGCCTGGCCGGCCTGCTCGCGCGCAAGGCCGGGGCGGCCGCATCGCCGAGCGGCGGCGGCCGCGCCAAATCGGTGGTGCTGGTGTTCCTGACGGGAGGCCCCAGCCACATCGACACCTTCGATCCCAAGCCGGACGCGCCGGCCGAGATCCGGGGCGAGTTCCATCCCATCGCCACCCGCACGCCCGGCGTTCAGTTCGGCGAACACCTGCCGCGCCTGGCCGCCCGCATGGACAGGCTGGCCGTCGTCCGCTCGCTGTCGCACCCGCAAACGAATCATCTGCTGGCCACGCACCACGTCCTGACCGGCACGGCCATCCCCGGCGGCAAATTCGATCAGGTCGCCTCGCGCAACGACTGGCCCGACTACGCGGGCGGCCTCGACTACCTCCGGCCGCGCGACGACGGCGTGCCCAGCGGCGTCAACCTGCCGACGTTCCTCGTCGAGGGGCCGCTGACGTGGCCGGGCCAGCACGCCGGCTTCCTCGGCCCGCGTCACGACCCCTGGCAGGTCCGTCAAGACCCCAACCTGCCCGAGTTTCACGTGGACGGCTTCGGCCTGGCGGCCGGGCTGGGCGTCGAACGGCTGGGGCAGCGACGGGCGCTGCTGGAACGGCTCGACGCCGCGGCCGGACAGGCGTCGCGCTCGGCCGAGGGCGGCCCGTTCGCGGAAATGCAGGACCGGGCCTTCACGATGCTCACGTCGGGCAAGGTGGCGGAGGCGTTCGAGGTCGGCCGCGAACCGGATCGGACGCGGGAGCGCTACGGCCGTCACCTGTTCGGCCAATCGTTGCTGCTGGCGCGGCGGCTGATCCAGGCGGGCGTGCCGGTGGTGCAGGCCAACATGGGCCGCGTGCAGAACTGGGACTCGCACGGCAACATCTTCCCTCGCCTCAAAAACGATCTGTTGCCTCCGTTGGACCGGGGCGTGGCCGCGCTGCTGGACGACCTGGAGGCGTTGGGGATGCTGGACGAGACGTTGGTGATGGTGCTGGGCGAGTTCGGCCGGACGCCGAAGCTGAGCGGCAGGCCCGGCGACAAGGGGGCGGGCCGCGACCACTGGCCCAAGGCGTTCACGGGCGTTTTCGCCGGGGCCGGCGTCCGCGGCGGACAGGCGATCGGCAAGACCGACCGGATCGGCGCCTACCCCACGACGCCGCCCTACACGCCGGACGACGTCGGCGCGACGGTCTACCATGCGCTGGGAGTGAACCACGACGCGGACGTGGCCGACCCGTTCGGCCGGCCGGTGCGGCTCAACCGCGGGGAGCCGATCGAGGCGCTGTACACGGGGACGGTGGGGTGACGGCGGGCCGCGGAATGAGGTTTTTCAATAGAACGGCGGGGGGGTCGGCGGGCGTCCGGAATCGGCGCGGGTTAGCCGCGACGCGCCAGCGGAGCGCTCGGATCAAGCGCTCCGCTGGCGCGTCGCGGCTAACCGGACCATAGCAGCCGGATCATGATTCAGACCCTCCTCGCCATGCCTCACGGCCGCGGCACTTCCAACGGCCGTTCGCGGTGCATGAGGAGCCAGTCGGCGTTTTCGGCCAACGCCTCCCTGCCCAACTCGCGCAAATCCGCGCGGCCCGGGCCTGGTCCGGCGGTCGTGCGCAAGACCTTCTCCAGGGCGGCGGACGCGCGGCCAAAAAGGACGGTCATTGTCTGATATTGTTTGCCGTGTTGCGCGTGGGCCAAGCGCTCCGTGTAGCCGATGCAGAGGGCCGCCACGACGACGGTCAGCCCGAGACCGATCACCCACCAATGCTCCACTTTCAGCAACGGCCCCTCCTCTTGCGCAGGCTTCGCCGGTTCCGAAAGCGCCTCCGCCGGAACCTTCGCCGCCGGCGAAGGTTTCTTCTCAGACAGCGAGTGGGCGCTGAAGCGCCCGATAAAAACCAGTAGCACGACGAACAGGATCGCCGCGCCCGCCAGGTTGAGGACGAACAGGGCGTCGCCGGCCCCGCGCCAGCCGAGATGCCGGCCGCGCTCCCGTCGGGCGCTCTTGCGGAACCATTGATGCTCACTCCGCGCCCAGCAGCGGGCGACGTGCCCGATTCGCTCCACGGCGCCGGCCGGTTCGGCCGCGTCGGCGCCCTCGGACCCGAAGGCGTTCCAGGTGCGCAGCGCGTAGCGAATCCATTCCAGCTCGCTCCGCTGCTTGCGCAGGTAGTGATCTTCCGCCGCGTCGGGCAGGCCGGCGACCCGCCAGAAGAACTGCACGCGCAGCCCCTCGGCCAGCGCCCGGTAGTCCTGGCGCCGGTTCTGGTAGTCCGTGCGGCGGACGAAGAACCACCACAGGCCGAGGGCCAAGGCCCAGAGCGCGAGGTAAACCCCAGGCCCCCACGCGTGGTACTTGGACTCGAAATCGTGGATCGAGTGCGCGTACACCTCGTAGACGACCATGGCCAGCAGCGCCGACGCGAACAAGGCCCGAAAGGCCCAGTGCGCCCTTTTCTGGAAGTGGAGCGCCAGCGCGTCGGCCGCGGTGAACTGGCCCAGCGCGGCGCGGGCGGCCGGCGGCAGGCCCTTTTCCCTCTCCTCGGCGAGCCGACGTTGTTCGTCGGCAGGCTTTTTGCGATCTTCATCGTCCAGGAGGAGCGAATCCCTGCCTACGAGCCGCACGTTTTCGAGGGAAGGTAGGACATCGGCGACGTCCCGGTTGAAGTTATCGACGCAACCGAGGATGGCTTTGTAGGCGTTTTCCGATTCCTTCAGGAGGGCGGGGTCCGACCGGCCGGCCTCGAAGTCGGCGTCGGGCGGCGGCGGATAGCGCTTCTCGCAAAGGGCGGCCGCGGAACCGGGCCGGGGCGGTCGAACGTCATAGACGGGACCGGCGTCGGGAGAATCGAGGGCGGTCCATTCCGCCTTGTCCTCGTTCGGCACGCCCTCGAGTTTGTACCGAATCAGCGCGGCGACGCCGTCGGCCTGGCCGTGGTCGTTCCCGTCCCAGACGGCCAGCAGCAAGTGACAATGCCGGGCGGCCTCCACGGCCGATGCGGGCGGCCGATCGACGAACTCGACCTTGGCGCCGTGGCCGACGCTTTCGGCGATCTCGGCGACCCGCCGGTCCCCCTTGTCGCCCAGGCAGGAGAGGAGGCGGAGGGGCGTATGGGGAGACAGGCGGGAGAATTCCGCGAAGAACGCCATTACCGCCTCGTGTACCGGCCCGGATTCACCCGGGTCCGACGGGGCGGCGACGCCGATCACCAGGGGAAGCGCGTTCACACCGATCCTCCATTTCGCGCGGCACGGGGCGTGGGCGCGACAGTCTCCGGGATGGAAAGACGGGATGCGTGATGTGGATTATACAAGGCGACGCCAATACCGGCGGCAGGCGACGTTTTTATGGGCCGGTCGGTGGTAGAATAAGACGTGGAATCCCTTTGACCGTCGCCCCGAACTTATTTGGCTTTGCCCCATGCATTATCAACCGACCCCGATCCCGACGGACGACGTCGTCCTGGACCCCGCCGTTCTGGCCCTGACCGAGCGGCTGGCCGAGAACGTCCACGACATCTGGGCCAGGCAGCGCGTCGCCGACGGCTGGACCTACGGCCCCTTCCGCGACGACCGGGCCAAGAAGCACCCCTGCCTGGTGCCGTACGACCGCCTGCCCGAGTCCGAAAAGGTCTACGACCGCCACGTCGCCATGCAAACGCTAAAGGCCATCATCGCCCTCGGTTACCGCGTCGTCCCCTCCTGACCCGACGGAGCCGCTCATGGCCGCCCATCCCGCGCACGACCCGACGGCCCGGCTGGCGCCCGAAGTGAGAGGTTTCGCCGCCGGCCCGTTCCTGTTGCTGGACGACCTGGAACGGCTGCATCACGTCCAGCAGGCCGGCGCCTCGGAGGCGGCGGTCTTTTACTGCGCCCGCATCCTGGAGGCGCTGACGGCCGACGCCCTCCGGCGGGTGAATCTGGAGGCGAGTCCGAACGTCTTCGCCAACCTGGATACGCTTCAGCAATTCAACCTGATGCAGACGCCGACGCTGTCGTGGGCGCACGCCCTGCGGCGCATGGGCAACCTCGTCCGACACATCCAGCGGCGCGTCCGCCCCGAGGACGCGGAGGTGTCGGCCCTGTTCGTCGAGCGCTGTTTGGAATGGTTCTTCTGCCGTTTCCGCTACCGGCCGCACGCCGGCCTGCGCCGGATCACCGTGGACGACGGGCCGCTGGCCCTGACGGCCGGGACGGAACTCCGTCCACTGATGGTCGCGCTCGACGCCGGCGAGTTGAGGCGGAACAAGTGGGGCGGCGCGTTCCTGCGCGCCCCGGCCCTGCCGGCGACGGCCGCCGAAATGCTGCTGGACCGCAAAGAACACGACGAGGCGCGTCGGCTGCTGGAGGCGGCCCTCGGCGAATCGCCGGACGACCTGCGGCTGAACCAGATGTTGAACTAAACCGCTCCGCGGTGGAGGGATTTCCGTTTTCTCGTTGCTGACGGGGCATTCGCGTCGGATCTCCAGGTACGCTGAGGGTTCGCCCTCGGCGTTTTTCATTTCCCCCCTGGAGATCCGCCATGACCCCGCTGCGCCAACGCTACATCGACGACCTGCGCCTGCGCAACTACTCCCCAAGAACCGTCCAGGCCTACGTCGCCGGCGTCGCCCGATTCGCCCGCCACTTCGGACGCTCCCCCGACCAACTCGGACCCGACGACGTCCGCGCCTTCCAGCTCGAACTGCTGCGTCGCCGCGCCTCCTGGAGCCAGTTCAACCAGACCGTCTGCGCCCTGCGCTTCCTCTACGGCGTCACGCTGGGACGGCCGGAACGGCTCCCCCTCATCCCCTACGGCAAGCGGCCGCGCACCCTGCCCGGCGTGCTCAGCCCCGAGGAAGTCCTGCGCCTGATCGACGCCGCCCGACCCGGACGCGACCGCCTGCTGCTCCAGGTCGCCTACGCCTGCGGCCTGCGCATCAGCGAGTTGGTCCGTCTGCGCGTGACGGACATCGACAGCGGCCGCATGGTCGTCGTCGTGCGCCAGGGCAAAGGGCAAAAGGACCGCCTCGTGCCCCTGTCGCCACGGCTGCTCGCCGAACTCCGCGCCTACTGGCGCCGCTACCGCCCGGACGGCTGGCTGTTCCCGGGCGCCGACCCGCAACGGCCGTTGGCCGCCAGCAACGTGCAGCGTCTATGCCAACGGCTGGTGCGACGCGCCGGCCTGACCAAGCCCTGCACGCCGCACACGCTGCGGCACAGCTACGCCACCCACCTACTGGAGGCCGGCGTCGACGTGGTCACGCTGCAGGCCATCCTCGGCCACCGCGACCTGCACACCACCGCCCACTACCTGCACGTCAGCACCCGGCGCCTGCACCAGACGCCCAGCCTGCTCGACCTTTTGGCCGTGCCCGCGGCCGCGGCCGCGACGGAGGGCCGGCCATGACCGTCCCCGTCGCCGACCGGCCGACTGTGGAAGTGGGCGACGTGATCCGGGCCCACGGCGCCGCCTTCCGGGCCAAGTACGGCGGGCTGCTGTCCGCCGCCCAGCGCCAGGCCTTGCGCGACCTGGCGCGTTGCCGCACCGCGGCCCTGGGCGGCCACGTCGCCCATTGCCTGGACTGCGGCCGCGACCGCATCGCCTACAACTCCTGTCGCAATCGTCACTGCCCCAAGTGCCAGGCCCTGGCCCGCGCCCGCTGGCTGGCGCGGGAGGCCGACAACCTGTTGCCGGTCGAATACCACCACGTCGTCTTCACCCTGCCCGCCGAGCTTTCCGACCTGGCGTTGGCCAACCGGAGGGTGCTGTACGACCTGCTGTTCCAGGCGGCGGCCGCCACGCTGCGCGTCGTGGCGGCCAATCCCAAGCGGCTGGGCGCGATGCTGGGCGTGCTTTTGGTGCTGCACACCTGGGGCCAGACGCTGCGGCATCATCCGCACGTACACGGCGTGGTCACGGGCGGCGGCCTGTCATGCGCCGCCGACGGCGCCCTCGACGCGGCGCCACGCTGGGTGTCCTGCCGCCCCGGCTTCCTGCTGCCGGTGCGCGTGCTGAGCCGGGTGTTCCGGGGCCAGTTCCTGGACGGGCTGCGGACGGCGTTCGCCCGGGGGATGCTGGTCTTTCCCGGCCGTCTGGCGGCGTTGCATACGCCGAGCGCCTTCGCGTCGTGGCTGTCGTCCCTGGGCGGCAAGGACTGGGTGGTGTACTCCAAGCCGCCCTTCGGCGGTCCCGCCCAGGTGTTGAAGTACCTGGCGCGGTACACGCACCGCGTGGCCCTGAGCAACTCCCGGCTGGTCGCCCTGGAAGGGGGCCGGGTGACGTTCCGTTACCAGGACTACGCCGACGGCCGCAAGCACAAGACGATGACGCTGGCGGCGGAGGAGTTCCTGCGTCGCTTCGTACAGCACGTGTTGCCCAAGGGGTTCGTGAAGGTGCGACACTACGGCCTGCTGGCCAACCGCTGCCGGGAGGAACGGCTGCATCGATGCCGTCGTTTGCTGCTTTCGGCGACGGTGGCGACGCCGGGGTCCGTCGGCGAGGCCGGGGTCGTGGCGCCGGCGCCGCGTCCGTGTTGTCCGTGGTGCGGCGGGGAGCGGATCGTGCGCCGGGCGTTGGAAACGGCCGTCCCGGCCCCGTCGCCCGCCGCCGCGGCGGCGGGCGACACCTCGTAACGGGAGGCGTTGGGAGCGTTCGCCGATCCGGTTCGGCGGCGCCGGCCGCGGCGTCGCGCCGCCGAAGGTGCGCGCCGGGCGGCGCTTGGGGAGGAAAACCACGCCGGGCCGCCGGCCGGGGAGCGGCGGTCGCGCTCCGGGGAAGGGGGACGCGCTGGAAAAAAGGCTTGCGTCCGGGCCGACGCCGCTCCACAATGGCGCGGACAAGGGGTGGGGCCGAATCGAAAGCCCATAGCCGCGGGGGACGCGGTTCAGTTCAACGGGGATCTATCCCGCATGCTCCGCCGGCAGGCCGCGGCGGTTGGAGTACGTCCACGCAGGCGGAGCATGCGGGATAGATCCCTTATCGATGGGCCTGTACTTTAGCCGCAGCGGCAATCTCCAGGAGGCGCTGAAGCGCCTGGAACCGCTGTACGCCCGCTACATGGACGACGGCGAAATGGCGGGCGTCACGGCCGGCGTCTACAAGCGGCTTTGGAGGTCCGACAAAACGGATGGCAAACGGCTGGAGCAATCGCACCGCGCCTACCGGCACGGCTGGGACGTTTCCCGACAAAGCAACGCCTATTTGGGCGTCAACGCCGCGGCGACGGCGTTGTGGCTGGGGCGCCCGGAGGACGCGCGGGAGATCGCGGCGGTGGTGCGCAACTCCTACTGCGCCGCGCCGCCGCGCTGGCCAAGCACACATCCGACCCCGACCTGACGTTGAACTACTGGGACCACGTCACCCTGGCCGAGGCCCATCTGTTGCTGGGCGAATACGCGGCGGCGCGGGCGGTGTACGCCGAAGCCTTCGCCAAGCATCCCGAGTATCACGACAATATCGCCGGGCGCCACGATCAACTCTGCGACATTTTGCGGGCGCTCGGGGCGCCGTTCGGGGCGGAAGAGTTTCTGGCGGGTTCATCCCTACCGGCCGACCATTGACCGAGGTGCGGGGGATTTTTCCCAGGATCTTCTCATTTGCCCAGGCCTTCAGGCCTGAAATTTCCCCACTTCTCCGCTACGCGGACCCGCTGGAAAGCGCTTCGAGGTTGGGAGAGACGGAAGTTTATCAGCGTCTATGAACGCCGTCTGATCGTTTGTCCATATGGACGCTTGACCAGTATCATTTCGGAGGGTATAGATAGTGTCGGCGACTCGGTGTCGTCAACGCCCTTCCTCGGCGGCTGGGACATGGGCCGGGGAAGGGTTTTTGCGTTAACTCCCCACCTGACACAGACGAATCCGATGGCTATAATTCCGTGGCGGGGTGGGGTTCAAGTGGAATGTTTCGCGTCAAAGCACAACGACCCGGAGGGGGCCGTCATGGACGAAGCCTATGCTACGGCCGTTACCCGCGTTTGCTTATCCTGCGGCGTAGCCAAGCCCGCGCAGAAGTTTGACCGGCCGGACGAAAAAGAGAAAGGGCATCGCCGCCTAACTTGCACCGCTTGCCGCTCACGGCGGGCAAGGAAAAGGGCGAAGGAACTGGGGCGCCCCAAACGACGCTACGGCGACCGCAAGCGGGGTCCGCTATGCGCGGAGCAATTACATGCGGCAAAATAGAGGGCGAGAGCAGCCGGCCAACCGTTTCTCCTGAAGAGGTCCGACATCGTCATTCCGGCCTACTGTCCGTTGCTAGGCATTCCCTTGTTTCAGGTGAAGGGACGCGCGGGGCCGAACTCTCCTTCTCTAGACAGGATCGACCCTACAAAAGGGTATGTACCGGACAATGTTTGGGTGATTTCGTGGCGGGCGAACCAGATCAAACGCGATGCGACGCTACAAGAATTAAAGCAGATCGTCAGTGGGCTGGAAAAGCGCCTGTCGGCGGCGCGGCCTTGACTTCGGGGGCGGTCGCGGTTTGCTCATTTCTAGGCGGAAACGCCGCTTGCGACTGAATTCCGGCGTCCGTTGATGGCTTTCGCTCGCTCCAAGGCGTCAGCGCGTCGGCGTCCGGCAACGACGGCCCACTCCTGGCCTTCCGCGTCTTCCTCCCGCTCAAGCGAATATGGATCGTGGCGGCCGTAATGCCGACTACAAAAGCGAAAAAAGACCCCTGTAATATCCTAGCGGCGCCGGCCAATCGTGTGTCCGGCGCCAAGCAGTAAAGCGCTAAACCGACGAAGACCCCAGCCCATCCCATGACGACGAGCCACATGAAGGGGGAGCGGCGCAACTGGGATAGGCACGCCACCATCCCCACGGACCAAAAAAGTCCTATAAGGATGACACAGAGAACTAAAAGGCCTCCCATGCAACGTCCCCCGTTCGACGGCCAGGGTCCAGCCCCTTGGAGCGACACCGGCCGCCCATAATATGAGGTCAAGACCCACCGGATACAAGAGGCAACCGCCGTCGAGGGGCCGAATTAACATGCCGCGTCGCACCGACCTGAAAAAGATCCTGCTCATCGGCTCCGGCCCCATCGTCATCGGCCAGGCGTGCGAGTTCGACTACAGCGGCACGCAAGCCTGCAAGGCCCTGCGCGAAGAGGGCTACACCGTCGTCCTGGTCAACTCCAATCCCGCCACCATCATGACCGACCCGGAGACGGCCGACCGCACCTACATCGAGCCGATCACCTGGGAAGTCGTCGCCAAGATCATCGAACGCGAACGGCCCGACGCCCTCCTGCCCACCCTCGGCGGACAGACCGCCCTCAACACCGCCATGGCGCTGTACAAGAACGGCGTCCTCGAAAAGTACAAGGTCGAGATGATCGGCGCCACGCCGCACGCCATCGACATGGCCGAGGACCGCGAGAAGTTCAAGCAGGCCATGCTCCGCATCGGCATCGACGTGCCGAAAAGCGGCACGGCCACGACGCTGGCGGAAGCGCAGGACATCCGCGAGCGCGTCGGGCTGCCGTGCGTGTTGCGGCCCAGCTTCACCATGGGCGGCAGCGGCGGCGGCATCGCCTACAACCGCGAGGAGTTTAATGAACTAATCGCCCACGGCCTCGACCTCAGCCCCGTCGGCCAGGTGCTGATCGAGGAGTCGGTTATCGGATGGAAGGAATACGAATTGGAGGTGATGCGCGACAAGGCCGACAACGTCGTCATCGTCTGCTCCATCGAGAACCTCGACCCGATGGGCGTCCACACCGGCGACAGCATCACCGTGGCCCCGGCCCAGACGTTGACCGACAAGGAATACCAGCGGATGCGCGACGCGGCACTGCGCATCATCCGCGAGATCGGCGTCGAGACCGGCGGCAGCAACATCCAGTTCGCCGTCAACCCCGACAACGGCCAGATGACGGCCATCGAGATGAACCCGCGCGTGTCGCGCTCCAGCGCCCTGGCGTCCAAGGCGACCGGCTTCCCCATCGCCAAGATCGCCGCCAAGCTGGCCGTCGGCTACCGCCTCGACGAGCTGCGCAACGACATCACCCGCGAGACGCCGGCCTGTTTCGAGCCGACCATCGACTACGTCGTCACCAAGGTGCCGCGCTGGGCGTTTGAAAAGTTCCCCGACGCCGACCCGACGCTGACGACGCAGATGAAGTCGGTCGGCGAGACGATGGCCATCGGCCGGACGTTCAAGGAATCGCTGCAAAAGGCGCTGCGCGGCCTGGAGACGGGCCGGTTCGGCATCGGCTGCGACCGGGCCGACCGCTGGGGAACGCGCCGGCAGCCGACCATGGACGAGATCGCGGCTCGGCTGGCGACGCCAACCACGGAGCGGATCTGGTTTATCCGCTACGCCCTGAAGGCGGGCCTGTCGGTGGACGACGTTTTTCAGCGGACGAAGATCGACCGCTGGTTTTTGAACAACATCCGCGAATTGGTCGAGATCGAGGACCGGCTGGCGGAGGCCGGCAACGCCGGCTGGGAGGCGCCGGCCAACCGGGAAGCGACGCGGGCGCTCTTGCTGGAGGCGAAGCAGAACGGCTTCTCCGACCGCCAGCTGTGCAACCTGTGGCACACGACGGAGAAGGAAATCCGCCGCGTCCGCAAGGAGCTGGGCGTGGTCCCGTCGTACAAGCGCGTGGACACCTGCGCCGCCGAGTTTGAAGCCTATACGCCCTATTATTACTCCACCTATGAGGCGCCGGCCGTCTCCGTGGGGATAGACAAGGAGACAAGGAGACAAGGAGACAAGGAGGATCTTTCCGGCTCCTTGTCTCCTTGTCTCCTTGTCTCCTTGTCTCCTGACGATGAGACCGTCCCCCCCTCCGGCAAGGACCGGATCATGATCCTCGGCGGCGGCCCCAACCGCATCGGCCAGGGCATCGAGTTCGATTACTGCTGCTGTCAGGCCGCGTTCGCGCTCCGCGAGGCCGGCTACGAGACCATCATGGTCAACTCGAACCCGGAGACGGTCTCGACCGACTACGACACCAGCGACCACCTGTTCTTCGAGCCGCTGACCGCCGAGGACGTGCTCAACATCTGCGACCGCATGAAGCCGGCCGGCCTGATCGTGCAGTTCGGCGGCCAGACGCCGCTCAACCTGGCGCGGCGCTGGCCGACGCCGGGGCGCCGATCGTCGGCACCGGCGTGGACAGCATCGAGGAGGCGGAGGACCGTCAGCTCTTTCAGGAGTTAGTCAATCGCCTGGGGCTGAAACAGCCGGACAACGGCACGGTGCGCGAGCTGCAACAGGCCGTCCACGTCGCCCGCCGCATCGGCTACCCGGTGCTGGTGCGGCCGAGCTTCGTGCTGGGCGGCCGCGGCATGGAGATCGTTTACGACGAGGCCGGTCTGAGCCGCTACGTCGAAAAGGCCATCGAAGTGACGGCCGGCAAACCGCTGCTGATCGACAAGTTCCTGGAGTCGGCCGTCGAGGTGGACGTCGATTGCATCAGCGACGGGACGCGGACGGTGATCGGCGGCGTCATGCAGCACATCGAGGAGGCCGGCATCCACTCCGGCGACTCGGCCTGCGTGATCCCGCCGCACAGTTTGCCGCCGGCCGTGGTCGCGGAGATCCGCCGGCAGACGCGCGAGCTGGCCCGCGAGCTGAAGGTCAAGGGGCTGATGAACGTGCAGTTCGCCGTCACGAACCTGGCGAGCGGGGGGCGTAAGCCCCCTGATTCTTATGCAGTCGCTGACAAAACGCTAAATCAGGGGGCTAACGCCCCCCGCTCGCCGATCATCTACGTTCTGGAGGTCAACCCCCGCGCCAGCCGGACGGCCCCGTTCGTGTCCAAGGCGACGGGCGTGCCGCTGGCCCGGCTGGCGTCGCTGGTAATGGTGGGCAAGACGCTGGACGAGCTGGGCCTGTTCGACGACCCGGCGCCGACCCATTTTTCGGTAAAAGAGAGCGTCTTTCCCTTTAACAAGTTTCCCGGCGTGGACATTCTGCTGGGGCCGGAGATGCGTTCGACGGGCGAGGTGATGGGGATCGACGACAGTTTTCCGATGGCGTTCGCCAAGAGCCAGATGGCGGCGAGCAGCGCGTTGCCGATGTCGGGGACGATCTTCCTGTCGGTGGCCGACCGCGACAAGCCGGAGGCGACGGAGGTGGCGCGGGCGCTGACGGGGATGGGCTACGAGGTGCTTTCGACGCGCGGCACGGCGACGGCGTTGCGGTCGGCCGGGGTTCCGGTGCGGGAGGTGCCGAAGATCCAGGAGGGGCGGCCGAACCTGATCGACTACATGAAGAACGGCAAGGTGGCGCTGGTGATCAACACGCCGAGCGGCAAGGGGGCGCGGTCGGACGAGGGCAGGATTCGGGCGGCGGCGGTGGCGCACGGGGTGACGTGCATCACGACGTTGGCGGCGGCGCAGGCGGCGGTGGAGGCGTGCCGGGCGCTGCACCAGCGGGAGCTGACGGTCAGCGCGTTGCAGGATCGGTTTCCGGTGCGGAAGTGAGCGGCGCTATTCCGACGCCGGACGGGCAGCTTCCTCGGCGCGGCGCACGTCGGGAATCAAGGCTTTGGGAGACGGGGGGCGGCAGCGCCGCCAGGTCCTTGACGGCCGCCAGGGCTTCGGCCAGTTCGGGCAGCCAGTCCGGGACGGGCTGCGGCGCGGGCACAAAGGTATCCGGCGTCGCCGTCGGCGTTCTGGGGAAGGCCAGGGCCGCTTCCTCGAGGACCGCGTGGGCCACGGCGACTCCGTCGGGCCAGATTGTGACTACCTTGGCCGCCGCAAGATTCAGAGGACTCCATACGGCTTGGCTTTCTGGAAACAGGCCGGTTAGCTCAACCACCTGCTTCTCGACACGTTCCTGGTCCTTGCCGGTAAGGCCCGGCAACGCCCGTGTGTACCAACTGAAGGCTTTCCGCTCCATCGGCGTTCGTGAGGCTCCTGCCGAAGCCTTTGCCAGGCTCACCCAGGCTTCGCCGAGCGCCGCCTGGTCCCCGGGCTTCGCAGGGGGTGCGAGTTCTTTCTTGGCCGCCTCTGCGAGGGCCGTGTCGGCGCCCTTCACCAGCATCGGCAGGCCCCTGTTCCAATCCTGTTTCAGGAAGCAGTAGAACTTGCCCACGGCGGTGTTGGCATTGGGGTCTTCCGGCTTCTCTTTCAAAGTTTGTACCGCCGGCTGGATGGCCTGGAACTCCGTCTGTTGGCGCTCTAGTTGATCCGCAAGCCCCGAAAAGGCCTTCGTCAGTTGCGGTTCCTGCGCCTCCGCGTAGGCCCGACGCACCGCCGGGAGTACGGGGATGATGGACTCATAATCGTCATCGGCCCGCGCCTGCTCCATGAGCAGTTTCGCCGCATCGAGGTACGCCTTGGCGGCGGGCCGGCTGTTAATCGAATTACCGGCCGCCAACAGCGCCTCCACTTTGGCGTGCTGTACGTTTTGCGAAAACTCCTTCGCCGCTTCCTCCGCGATTTGGAAGCTTTGAGGCAGGTTTTCTCCTCGGGCCGTCATGTCGCGGGCTTCGAGGAAAAGCGCCTAGCGACGGAGGGAATGAGCTTCGGCGCTTTGCGCCAGGCCGAGCAACTTGCCAGCGAACGCTTGCCTGACCTTGGGGCTTTGCAAGGCGGTGTAGTCGTCCTTGAAATCCCCCGGAATATGGGATCTGGCGTCCACGACGGCGGCGTCTGAAAGGTCGGTCGGCTTGGGATCAGAGTTCGCGTCAGGCTTCCTGACGCCGGGATCGGGCTTCGAGGCGTCCGTAGGCGTCCCCACCCTCGGCGGGGGATAGCCCGGACGCAACACGACGCGAAAGCCGAGGTCGTCTCTGCTGCCACCGGCGGCTATTGCGCCACGGAAAGCTGAATGGCAGAAGATGGAATCCCATTGGTACGAACCGCCGCGCTTGGGAAAGTTTTTTCCGTCAGAATTGGGGTCCACGGCTCCGCCGCACCACTGCCAGACGTTACCAACCATGTCGTACAGGCCCCACTCATTGGCCTTCTTCCCCCCCACAGGGTGGGCGTGACGCCCGGAATTCTTGTTGAACCAGGCGTAATCATCGAGCCCTTTTGGGTCGTCGCCGAAGAAGTACGTTGTAGTTGTGCCGGCCCGGCAGGCATACTCCCACTCGTCTTCCGTCGGCAGCTCGTAGGTCTTGCCCTACTTCTTGCTCAACCACGCGCAGAACGCCTTCGCGTCGTTTCGCGTCACATTGACGACAGGGTGGTCGTCGGTTTGATCCAAGGTCAAACTCCGCCACGTCGCCCTGCTCCCTTCCCTCTCAGTTAGAACCGCACTCCGGTCGTGAACATCAGGGCCATATCCTGGATGTCGCCGTCGTTCTGGTGCTGGAGGATGTCGCTCCAGGTGTAGCCGTATTCCCAGCGCAGGCCGGCCTGGAAGATGCAGCAACCGCAGGGGATCTCCAAATCGCCGTGCAGCGACAGGAAGACGCCGGCGTTGACGTCGGTGAGGTGCTGCATGGTGGTGAACTCCGCCTTCTCGGTGCCGAAGCGGCCGCCCACGTCCATCCCCACCCTCAGGTTCGTATCCGGCTTGGCCACGGAAGCGCTGCCCCACAGATACCATTCGCGGCCCACGGCCGCGTTGACGTAGGTGCGGTTGAGGTTCTTGATGATGGCTTTGGTCACCGGAATGGGGGGATTGCCCGGCCCGCCGGAGAGGTTGAACAGCGGGTAGGTCGATGTGCGGTCGCTGTTGTCGTTGAAAATATTGGTGATGCTCAGGTCGATGGTCCAGGCCTTTTCCGCCGGAACGTCGAAGAACAGGGTCCGGCCGCCGACCGTCACGTCCCAGCCGACGTCCAGCCGCGATCCGAACGGGTTGCCGCCGACGGGGAAGTCCAAGCCGTTGCGGAGGTAGGCTTCGTAGCCGATGGGGCCGTTGCCGCCCACCGGCCCGCAGCAGCCCAGGCAGCGCTGGTAGTCGATCCAGGTGGACGACGCGGCCACGCCCAGGGGGGCCGGACCCGCCGCGTCCACGGCGCCCGACGGCGGCGGCGCCGATTCGCCCGGCGGCGCGGCGAATAGCGGGCCGTTTTTGACCTCGGTCGACGCGGGCAATTCCTGTCCGCGCACCACGCCCAGACACAGGAGGGTCACGACCAGACCGCCCATGCCGACGCGCTTCATGTTCATGCCGCCCTCGCCTTTCCCTGATCCGCGTCCGTTCCCCGAGGCGCACCGGGCCGCGCCAAGGTGTCCGGGTTATTCTTCGGACGAAAGGCCTGCCGGAATTTACCGAATTATGGGTGGTAGGGGTTGTACCGGCGGGATGGGCGGGCCGACCGGATGCGACCGCGTAAAATGGCCAAGGACGGCAACGCTCTTCCTCCCCTCTCCCCTCGGGGGAGAGGGGCTGGGGTGAGGGGTGAGTATCCCTAAACCAGTGCCCCTCACCCCCGGCCCCACTCCCCCGAGGGGCGAGGGGAGTAACTTTGTAATTTCTTCCGAACGGCCCTGATGATGTCTGCCTTCGAGCTGCGCGACCTGGACGAGACCCGTCGATTTCTGCTGCAAGGGCTGTGGTGGCAGCGCGCGAGCGCGCCGGCGCCGGCGACGGTGCGGCCGGCCCTGGATTGGGCGTTGCAGGCGGCGTCGGGCGGCCAACCGCTGCCGCCGCTCGGCTTCCTCGCCGACCTCGGCCACGCGGCCTTCGGGCTGGACGGCGCGGCCCGTCCGGCGCCGGCCGTCGCCGCGCCGGCGCTGCCGATCAACCTGGTGCGCACCTACGAAGACCACGTCCTGGGCAAACTCTACGCCGACTGGTCGTTCGGCCGGGCGGCCGACGCGCTGCGCCGCTACGAGGGCCGCGACCGGGCGCGCGGCCTGGCCTTCGTCTTCGACCGCTTTCGGGAGCGTTCCGGCTTCGCGGGCGTGCATTTCAGCCCCGGCGTGCTCAAGGGGCTGATGGAACTGACGCCGGAAGAAGCGCTGCGCCAGGGCTGGGAGTCGCTGCGTCAGGACGGCGTGCACTGGCTGAACGAACGACTGTACCAGGCGCTGGTCGCGGCGGCGCGGCGCACGGGGGAGGTGCTGGGGCCGGACGACGTGGCGGCCGTGGAGGCGGGCGACGCGCTGGCCGACGACGGCGAGCAGCTGGCCAGGCGACAGGTGCGTCGGGCGGCGGCCGCGCTGGAGGCGGCGCTGCCGCGTCACCGGCCGCGCCCGACCGGCGGCCCGCGCGAGACGCCCACGCGCGTTCTTGACGACGACGCCTACCCCGTCGGCGGCTTCTCGTCGATTTCCACGCGCGGCAGTATTGAAAGCCTTTTACACTCGCAACTGGCGTACATGGAGCCGGACGAGCGGCCCGACCTGTTCGACGTGAAGTTCCTGCGCGACGAATTGCTGTTCTATTCGCGCGACGAGAACCAATTCCTGCGCCGGCGGCGCACCTTCGTGTTCGCGCTCCACCCCGACCTGACGGCCACGCGCTTCAAGGACGCGGATTTGCCGTACCAGCGGGGCGTGCTGCTGCTGGCCCTGCTGACGACGGCGGTGCGCAAGCTGACGGAATGGCTGAGCGCGGACGCCCTGGCGTTCGAGGTGCTGTTCGTCAGCCGGGGCGACGACGAGCCGCTGGCGGCGGAACGCGCCCTGCTACAGACTCTCTTGCGGGAGCCGATCGCCAACGGCGCGGCACGGCTGGGGCGGATCGCAATAGGCGACGCGGCCCGGCGGTGTGCGGAGCTGGGGCGGCGCAGCCAGTGTTGCTGTCTCGCGGTCGGCGTCGATCCGCCGGAGCTGGAGGCGCGGGATGTGGAGGTCCGGCGGCTGCGGATCGACGGGCCGCGGCCGGCGCTGCTCGGGGCCGACTCCCAAAAAGCCGATCCGCGAAGCGAAGATGCTTTCGACTCCTGGGTCTCGACGCTGGCACAATTGCTGCAATGTTGGGTGTGAACCGTCTTACCCCCTGAAGGCCAGGGCTATGAAGAGACCCCCCCAGGATGCGCCTCCGCACCCCTCACTCGATTACTACCTCCAGTCGCTCCCCCTCCCCCAGCGTCACCGGCCCGGCCAGGACGATCCGAACCCGCCCGCCGTGCGTCGCGTGCTCCGCCGCCACCGCCTTATCGCCGACTTTCACGCTCACTTTCGTCGGCTTTACGCCCTCGCTTACGGTGAACGCCAGAGACGACAGACGCAGTTGGCCCCAGCGCACCTCCACCGTCTGCCGCTGCGTCCCGTTCTCGCGCTTCTGCGAGATCGTCCCCCAGCCCTCGGCCGCCGTGAAGGCGCCGCGGAAGTCGTCCGGGCCTAGCCGCGGGGCGAAGCCGAGATGGCCCTTCGGCCCGTGGTGCTCGAAGCCGCACGCCGCCAGGTAGACGCCGTAGCTGGCCATCGACCGGGCGTAGTGGTCGCCGCACTCCACTTCGTTCCACGGGTTGCGTCGCGTCGGGTGATGGCGTTCGTGCAGCGACCGGCACACGGCCAAACCCTCCGTCAGCAGCCCCTCCCAGATCATGTGGCCGGCCGCCTGGTACTCGAAGCCGTTCATGCACTCGTTGAAATAGGCGGCGAAACCGGGGTTGACGTTGCCCGCCGTGCCCGCGCGGCCGCCCTTGGGCCAGGTACACATGATGAGGCCGCCCTCGCCGGGCATCGCGTACCACCGGCCGCTGGGGTAGACCTTGCGGTACGGCCCCACGTCCGGCGTCCAGTTGTACTTCCAGAGCGACCGCAGCGCCTGCCGCGTCTTGTCTTCGGGGAGGATGCGGCCGAGGTCCACCTGGAACGCCCAACTCTGGCCGAACACCTGATCGACGAAACAGCCGTCGCCGACCTTCAGCGCCTCCGGGTGTTTCGGGTCCGGTTTGTGGTAGAAATATTCCCCGTCCCACAGGTCGGCCGTTACCCAGGCGCTGCCGCTGTCGAAGAGGGGCCGCACCTTCTTCGCGAACGCCTCGTCGCCGATTTCGCGGGCCATTTCCTCCGCCGCCCGCAGCGCCGCCAGATAGAGAGACGTCATGGCCGAATTGGGGCCGAAATAGGCCGTGTCCAGCGTGTTCGGCTGACCGTCCTTGAGGACGCCGTCGTGGTCCGTGTCGTGGCCGAGGAGATAGGCCATCGCCTTCTTGATCTTGGGCCAATTGCGCTTCAAAAAGGCGTCGTCGGCCGACGTCCGGTGTTCGCGGTAACAGCGGAGGACGACGCCGGCCTGGCCGTCGGTGGCGTACGTGTCGCCGGAGGTTTCGCCGCGGAAGCGGACGAGGCCGGAGTTTTCCCAGCCCGTGGAGAAGTCCTGCATCTCGCGGGCGGAGCGCTCCAGCTCGGGGAAGAGCCGGGCCGGGGCGTGGGCGTAGTGCCAGACGTGGGTGCAGGTGCCGACGCAGCAGCCGACGCCCTCCCAGCCGTAGAACCGGCCGTTGGCGAAGCGGTGGGCGGTCGAGGTCGCCAGGATCGATGCGTTCAGGAACAGCCGGTCGAGCAGCCAGTAGGGCAGCGTCGAATCGTACCACGTCTGGCGCCACAGCCGCGTTTGCTTCGATAGACGGTCGAAATTGTCCGCGACGTGGGCGGCGACGGCGGCCGCGTCGGCGAAGCGCGTGGCGTACCAGCGGCCGACCGGCTTGCCGAAGCCCGGCAGGCTCAGGTTGGGGAAGTGCCAGGTCACGACGAAGGTCGCGGTCGCCTCCTGGCCCGGTTCCAGCTTCCAGCGCCGTCGGAGTCCGCCGAGCAGCCGGCCGTCGAGCGCGGCCGTCGCCTCGCCGCCGTGGGCCGCGTGTTCCTCGAACAACCCCGACGGGTGGTGGGCGTCGGGCAGGGCGGCCGCGGCGGAGTCGCCATCCTGCCGGCCGAGCAGGGCCAGGCCCATCGTGCCGAAGTCGGGCCGATCCACCAGGAGGCCGCCGCGCGGCTCGTCGCGGAACTCGATCTGATCGACGTTGACGTGGCCCCACGGGCCGGTCGCCTTGTCCACGATCTCGACGTGGGCCGTCTTGCCCTCCAAATCGCGCACGTCCCAGTTGCGCCATTCCAGCATCTCATTATCCTTGCCGGTGGCGGTGCGGACGACCTTGCCGTCCAGCACGAGGTTGATGCAGGTCTTGCCGGGGTGATTGCCGCCGCCGAGCAGGAAGCTGACGTAACGCCGCTCGAGCTTGAACTCCGGCGACGCGAGCGCGCCGACGGCGTCGTCGCCGTGGACCCAGCTGTTGACGTATCTCTCGCCCTGGTAGCCGGAGACGTGCTGCTGGCCCGGCAGCGTGCCGCGCACCGGTCCCGCGCCGAAGGCCTCGCCGGTCGCCTTCCAGGCGCCGTAATCCTTGCCCTCGAAGTCGGCGAAGACCACCGGCGGCCGGCCGCCCTTTTCCGCCGCCGGCCCCTCGGCCGCGCATTCGAGGAACAGGTGCGTCCTGGCCTCGCGGACGCGGTTGCGGCGCCGGCCGCCGCCGACGTCGCCGCGGCCTCCCACGGCGTTTTGCAGCCAGCCGGCCAGTTGCACGTCGGCCGTCGCCGTGCCGGTGTTCTTGATCGTGAAGTGCATCACCGTGGCGGGAAGGGTGGAGTCGGCGACATTCAGGGGGATGAAAGGAGAAAAAGCTTCCAGCTTGACGCTCGCCGGGAACTCATCGGCCCGATACTCCACCGTGCCGATGGGGTACTCGCCGCGAAAGGACGCGCCGGGAAAGCCGGCCCGGTCGAGGGTGCGGTCGTGGACCTTGCCGTCGGTTTCGACGCGGATCGCGAAGCCCTGGTCGAGCGGCGATTCCGGCTTCGGCGGATGGGAATAGTGGCCGTCGCCGGTGCCGATGACCTGGTTGAAGATGTCCCAGTGCCAGAGTTTGCCGTCGCCGCCGAGGTAGAGCTGGCCGGCGCAGAGGCCGCCGACCGGCATCCCGATCAGGGCGGTTTCGGCTCCGCGGTAGACCTCCGGCTGGCCGCGGGCGGTCAGCGCTCGCACCCAGTCGGGCGCCAATTTTTTGTCGAGGGGGACGAGTCGGCCCGCCTCCTCCGCCGCGAACGGGCCGGCCACGAAGCCGGTCTCGGCGACGAGCGTGAGTGTGCCGAGGCCCAGGAGTTGGAGAAATTCACGACGCTGCGGGGCGTCGGCTGGACGCTGGGGTTCCATGCGATGGGTCTCACGATTAGTGCTATGAACACAACGGCGAGCGGGGGGCGTCAGCCCCCTGATTCTTCACACGGTCGCCGACAAAATGCTAAATCAGGGGGCTGACGCCCCCCGCTCGCCAACAAAGCGATTCATTTACGGCCCCTCCGTCGGCTTGCCGATCTTCACCAGCACCGCCCCATGTCGCGGCACCATGACCTTGAAGGAGTCCTTATAGCTTCCCAGGTCCTTCTGCCGCCACAGGTCGCGCACCGGCTGTTCGCCCTGGACGCCGACGTCGGCCCAGCGCGCCGTCGCCTCGGCCGGGGCGCCGCCGCGGTTGAACAGGCCCACGGCCATCGTACCGTCGGACAGCGGCCGCGCCCACACCTCCAACGACCCCTCCTTGGCCTTGCGGCCGGCCGGCTTGCCCAGCGAATCCTGGTCCACCGCCAGCACCTCGTCGTTGCTCAGGAGCGCCGTCGTGAACGGGTCGAGCTGCGACATGTCGCAGCCGATCAGCAGCGGCGCCGATAAAAGCGACCAGAGCGTGATGTGCGTCACCTGCTCGTCGGGCGTCAGGTGCGTCGGGTGCGGGTTGCCCCAGCCGACCTTGCCGACCACCAGCATGTCGGGGTCGTTCCAGTGGCCGGGGCCGGCGTACTTCTCGTGGCCGTCCTGGCTGAAGCCGATGCCCGACATGCTCCCCCAACTATCGCTGATGTCGCCGGTGGTGCGCCAGCAGTTGCCGCCGACCTCGGCGCCCCACTTCCAGACGTCGCCCATGCCGTACTGGCAAAGGCTGTAGACGATGTCGCGGCCGGATTTGTCGAGGGCGCCGCGCATCAGCGCGTAGGGCGCCTTCAGGTCCTTGCTCCGGCAGGAGCACCAGTCGTATTTCAGGTAATCGACGCCCCATTCGCCGTAGGTCTTGGCGTCCTGTTCCTCGTGGCCCCCGCTGCCCTCGTAGCCGGCGCAGGTCTTGGGGCCGGGCGACGAGTAGACGCCGAGCTTGAGACCTTTGGCGTGAACGTAGTCCGCCAGCGCCTTCATGTCCTTGAACTTGGCGTTGACGTGGAGGACGCCGTCGGCGTCGCGTTTGCCTTCCCAGGTGTCGTCGATGTTGACGTACTGAAAGCCGTGCGCGGCGAGGCCGCTCTTGACCATGGCGTCGGCCGCCGCGCGAATCTTGCCGGCGTCCACCTGGCCGCCCCAGGCGTTCCACGAGTTCCAGCCCATCGGCGGCGTCAGGGCGAGCTTGTGATCGCCGCCGACGATGGTGAGCACGGCCGAGTCGGCGCCGGCCGGCCCTTTGACAGTGATTTTCACGGCCGTTTTTCCTGCCTCCTTGAGCGATCCGGAAAGGACGCCGGTCTTTTCGTCGAGCGTCAGGCCGGCGGGCAGGTTTTCGGCCGAGAAGGCGAGCGGCTTTTCGCCGGTGGCCGGGATGAGGAAGAGGAACGGCCGGCCCGGCGTGGCGCCGACGATGCGGGGATAGTGAATGGCCGGCTTCGGCCCGGCGACGGGGCCGACGTCGGGCGTCGGCGCCTTGGGCGGCTCGGCGGACACCGGCTTCTCCTTGGCGTCGGGGTTGAGGACGAGCAGGGCGCCGGCCCAGTCGGCGTGGTCGCTGTCGATGCCGTCGTCGGCGTCGTCCACCTGGAGCCGCAGCGTCTTGGCCCCGGTGAGATCGACGGAGAGCAGTTTCGGCGCGTCTCCGCCGTGCAACACGCCGGTTTCCGCGGCCGGCTTGCCGTCCACGAAGACGTGGAAGCGGACGGAGCCGAGACCCTTTTTCTCGTCATCGACGCCGACGACCGCGGCGAAGCGCACGGCGGCGCCTTTGAGGTCGATAAGCATTTCGCTGTTGGCGTGCGTGCCGACGCCGTGCCGGAAGACGTCGCCGTGGAGCGTGATCGGCCGGTGATC
Source organism: uncultured Planctomycetaceae bacterium (assembly GCA_963813925.1). Lineage (GTDB taxonomy): Bacteria > Planctomycetota > Planctomycetia > Gemmatales > Gemmataceae > UBA4732. Next base: position 114,074 of record CAWFBG010000008.1, on the reverse strand, counting down.
CACCGAGCGGCCGGCGTGCGGTTCGCCCCAGTCCTGTTCCACGTGGGACAGGTCGAGCGAATCGATCCACATGCCGTTGGGCGGCGGGTTGGCGCCTTGCAGGTCCGCCGCAGTCTGCGCACGGCCGACGCCGCTGCGAGGAACATCGCCAGAAATGTCGTGAGAGTGTGCTTCATCAGTTCTCCAATGGTGCTGAACGGGATGGGTTTTTCGATCATGGGCTATCCTGGCGGACTGGCGGCGAACTCCGGTGTGGACTGAGAGCGTGTGAATCAAACCTGGGCATGCGTATAATTAAGGGAGAATGCAACATCCCCGTTCAGAACAGAGCATGAGCGAGCGACCTTCTTTGTCTACGGAATCCACGACCCGACCACCGCCTCGGCTTCGCACCGCCGATCGCCAGCAACTCATCCCGGCCATGCCCATGGAAAACCTCCTGGAGCGGGATCACCAGGCGCGGCTCGTCTGGGACTTCTGCCTGGGCCTGGACCTGTCCGCTCTTTACGAGCCCATCCGTTCCCGTGAAGGCGGACCGGGTCGCGCCGCCATCGACCCGCGCCTGTGCGTCGCCCTGTGGTTGTACGCCACTCTCGAAGGCGTCGGCTCCGCCCGCGCCCTGGCCTGGCTGTGCGATAACCACAACGCCTTTCGCTGGCTGGTCGGTGGCGTCTCCGTCAACCACCACACCCTGTCCGACTTCCGCGTCGCGCACGTCGATTGGCTCGATCAGGTGCTGACCCACTCGGTGGCCGTCCTGCGCGAGCAGGAACTGGTCGATCTCAACCGCGTCGCCCACGACGGAATGCGCGTCCGGGCCAGCGCCGGGGCCGCCTCCTTCCGGCGCAAGCCCACCCTTGAGGAACATCTCCAGGAGGCCGAGGCACAGGTCCGCCGACTCAAAGAAGAACTCGACGACGATCCCGGTGCTCCCAGCCGCCGCCAGGCCAAGGCCCGCGAACGAGCCGCCCGTGAGCGTAGCCGGCGTCTGCGCCAGGCGCTGGCGCGGATACCGGAGATGGAAGCGAAGAAGAGGCCCGACGAGAAGCACGAGGCGCGGGTCAGCGGCACCGATGCGGACGCCACCGTGATGAAGATGCCCGATGGCGGCTTCCGGCCCGCGTTCAACATCCAGTACACCGCCGACTGCCCCAGCCAGGTAATCGTGGCCGTGGAGGCGACCACCTCGGGCAGTGACATGGGACAACTCAAGCCGCGGATCCAGGAAGTCCACAAACGCTTCGGCGTTTACCCCAAGGAAGCGCTGGCCGATGGCGGCTTCGCCAAGCACGAGGACATCGAGCAGATCGAAAGGGAGTGCGGCGGCTGCAAGGTCTACGCGCCGGCGCCGGCGCCCAAAGACCCGAAGGCGGATCGTTATGCGCCTCATCCGAAGGACAGTGAGGAGGTGATCCGCTGGCGAGCGCGGATGGGCAGCGAAGAGGGCAAGGCGATCTACAAGGAACGCGCCAGCACGGCGGAGTGCGTCAACGCCCAGGCGCGGAACCGGGGCCTGGTGCGGTTGTGGGTGCGCGGGCGGCGGAAGGTGAAAGCGGTCGCCTTGTGGTTCGCGATCGCGCACAACATCGTTCGCGGGTTGCGGCTGCGCGTCGAGGCGGCCGTGCGGGGTGTCGCGGCGGCGAAGCGCGCGGAGGTGGCGCTGACGGGCTGACGGAGGGGAAGCGAGGCAGCGGTTGGAGCATTCGCAGAGGCGAAGGAGACCAAGACCCTTCGGCTCCGTCCGCCCCTGCCTGACCTGGCCCCAAGCCTTCCTCGTCCACTCCCTCATCGCTTCAACCCGCCAAAGTCTCTTGGATGGTTTGATTCACAGACTCTGAGCTCCAGGCCCAGGAGCAGGTCGACGACGGCTTTGCCCCATTCCCCCTGGAAAGAGTAGGCTTCACAGCGGCGCGCGTACAACGAAACCTTGGTCGGATCCGCTTCGATGAGGCGGCTCAGGTCGAACGCGGCGGCGAACCACCGGCCGTCGTGCTCGGCGGCTTCAGCCTGTTTCTCCCACCAGAAGAGCCGGCGTTTCTCCAAATCCGACGGGCTTTCCCGTGCAATCCACAGGTGAATCGTCCCATCCTCGCCGGCGGAGGCCAGCCGGGCACCGTCGGGGCTGAACGCCACGGAAGAAACGCCCAGTCCCTCGTGTCCCTCCAGGACTGCCAGCGGCTTGCCGGAGAAGGCGTCCCACAAACGCACCGTGTTATCCCCGCAGGAGGAGGCCAGGCGGGCGCCGTCGGGGCTGAACGCCACGGAAAAGACGGTCCCCGTGTGCCCCTCCAGGACGGCCAGCGGCTTGCCGGATGCGGCGTCCCATAGCCGCACCGTATGGTCCTCGCCGCCAGCGGAGGCCAGCCGGGCGCCGTCGGGGCTGAAGGCCACGGAACGGACGCCGCTCGTATGCCCCTGAAGGACGGCGAGTTGTTTGCCGGAGGCGGCATCCCACATCCGCACCATCTTGTCCTCCCCGGCGGAGGCCAGTCGGGCGCCGTCGGGGCTGAACGCCACGGACCAAACGGTGCCCGTGTGTCCCTGTAGGACTGCCAAGGACTTACCGGAGGCGGCGTCCCACAGCCGAACCGTCTTGTCGTAGCCCGCGGTGGCCAGCCGGCTGCCGTCGGGGCTGAAGGCCACGGACATAACGGCGCTCGTGTGCCCCTGCAGGACGGCCAGCGGCTTGCCGGAGGAGGTGTCCCATAGCCGAACCGTCCTGTCCCCGCCGGCGGAGGCCAGCCGGCTGCCGTCGGGGCCGAAGGCCACGGATAAAACGGCGTCCGTGTGACCCTCAAGGACGGCCAGCGGTTTTCCGGATGTGGCGTCCCACAGCCGCACCGTATGGTCCTCGCCGGCGGAGGCCAGCCGGGCGCCGTCGGGGCTGAACGCCACGGAAATAACGGGGTCCGTATGCCCGTCTAGGATAGCGAGTTGCTTGCTGGAGGTGGCGTCCCACAGCCGCACCGTATGGTCATCGCCGGCGGAGGCCAGCCGGACGCTGTCGGGGCTGAACGCCACGAACCAAACGGCGTCCGTGTGCCCTTCCAGGACGGCCAGCGGCTTTCCGGATGTGGCGTCCCACAGCCGCACCGTATGGTCCTCGCCGGCGGAGGCCAGCCGGGCGCCGTCGGGGCTGAACGCAACGAAATTAACGAACGACGTGTGCCCCGCCAGGATGGCCAGCAGCACGCCGGAGGCGGCGTCCCACAGCCGCACCGTCTTGTCAAAAAGGCCGCCGGCGGAGGCCAGCCGGCCGCCGTCGGGGCTGAACGCCACGGACCTAACTTCGTCCGTGTGCCCCTCCAGGACTGCCAGCGGCTTGCCGGAGGCGGCGTCCCATAGCCGCACCGTATGGTCCTCGCCGGCGGAGGCCAGCCGGGCGCCGTCGGGGCTGAACGCCACGGAATTAACCCTGCCTGTGTGGCCCACCAGTACTGCCAGCAGTTTGCCGGAGGCGGCGTCCCACAGCCGCACCGTCTTGTCGTCGCCCGCGGAGGCCAGCCGCCGGCCGTCGGGGCTGAAGGACACGGACCAAACGGTGTCCCTGTGTCCCACCAGGACGGCGAGTAGCTTGCCAGAGGCGGCGTCCCACAGCCGCACCGTTTGGGTATGGCCGGCGGAGGCCAGCCGGGCGCCGTCGGGGCTGAACGCCAAGGGCGAGTGGCCCTCCAGAACCGCGAGCGGTCTGCCGGAGGCGGCGTCCCACAGTCGAACCGTGTTGTCAGATCCGGCGGAGGCCAGCTGGCTGCCGTCGGGGCTGAACGCCACGGACATAACTTCGTCCGTGTGCCCCTCCAGGACTGCCAGCGGCTTGCCGGAGGCGGCGTCCCATAGCCGCACCGTATGGTCCTCGCCGGCGGAGGCCAGCCGGGCGCCGTCGGGGCTGAACGCCACGGAATGAACCCTGCCTGTGTTCCCCTCCAGCACGGCCAGTTCCGGGTGAAAAACGCGGCTAAGGTAATCCCACTCCCAGGGTCGACGCCCCGGCGTCAGTTCCTCCTGGAGGCCGCCGGCTTCGTCCAGCAAATCCCTAGCTCGCTTCAATGCCCGGCGTTCCACTCGCGTTGGGCAAGATAAACACGATCTGCATAGGAGTATTGATTAAGCTTGCGTTTCGCGTCCTGCTCGCGCTGCAAGGCCCCCTTCAAGTCGTCGCGGGCCTTGTCCGCGCGCCCCCGCTCCTCGACCGCCTCGCCGCGGGCCTTCTCCGCCCGCAGCCACAGCCACGTCGCCCCACCCCCGCCGACGCCCAGCACCAGCACCGCCAGCAGCAGCCCGTACGCTGCCGCCTGCGCCGGCTGCCGCCGCACCCACCGCCCCGCCCGCTCCACGGTCCCCGGTGGACGGATCGGCAACGGCTTGCCCTCCAGGTACAGTTGCAGGTACTCCGCCAGCCGCCCCGCCGTCGGGATGCGATCCGCCGCGGCGCGCTCCGTCGCCCGCGCCACGATGGCGTCCAGATCGCGGTCCAGGGTCGGGTCCACGCGCCGCAGCCGCGGCACGTCCCCCGCCAGCACCAACGCCGTCAACGCCCCCTCGTCCTCCGCCTCCGCGAACAGCCGACGCCGCGTCAGCATTTCCCACAACGTCACGCCCAGGCCGCGCACGTCCGCCGCCGGACCCACCTTCATGTTCGCCGCCGCCAACTGCTCCGGCGCCGCGTAACGCAGCGTGCCCAGAAGGCCGCCCGACCGGCTGGCCGACAGCGTCAGGCTCTGCCCCTTGGCCAGTCCGAAATCCATCAGCACCAGCCGCGAGCCGTCCGCCGTCAGCATCAGGTTGGACGGCTTCACGTCCCGATGCACCAGCCCCTGGTCATGAACCGCCTGCAACGCCAGGGCCGCGTCCCGCACCAGCGCCGCCACCCGCCGGGCGTAGCCGCCGGGGTCGTCCGGCAGCGGCGGCGCCTCCGGCAACGGCGGCAGCGGCGCCGCCGCGATCGGATCGACCCCCGGCGCGGACGGCCGCCCGGCCCGGCTCACGGCCTGGTCGCGCGCCTTCTGGCTGGCCGACCGCACCGCCCGCGCCAGCGTCGCGCCCCCCAGATCGGACGCGCCGCCCTTCGCCGCCGGCCCCGACAGCTCGCGCCAGACCTGTTCGAGATCGCAGCCGGGGACGTATTCCATGGCGTAGTAGAGTCGGCCGTCCGGCAGCGCCCCGCTGGCAAGCACCTTGACGATGTGCGGGTGGTCGCACCGCGCCAGCGCCCGCACCTCGCGCCGGAACCGGGCCAGCGCCACCTCGTCGCCGGCCAGGTCCGCCGGCAGCATCTTCAGCGCCACCGGCCGGCCCAGCGACGTCTGCCGCGCCAGGTAGACCACGCCCATGCCGCCGCGGCCCAGCTCGCCGAGGATCTCGTAATCGCCGACCGTCTGGGCGGCCGGCGTCGTCGCGGCGAACAGCGCCTCGACCGACGGCGTTTCCGCCGCGCTCTGCTCCGCCAGCGCCCGCAGCTGCTCCTCGCCGACGGCGCGGCCGACCACGCGGCTCAGCAGCGCCGCCAGGGCGGGGGCCATCGCCTTGTCGCGCTCGGTGCGGCCGGTCGTATAGCTGAGATACTCGACCTGTTTACTATTTCGATCCCGGTTGAAGAACAAGACCTCCTCGCTCAGCTCGCCCTCGCGGTAAGTGAGCAGAGGGTCGAGGCGCAGTGGCAATGGGCGCCCAGGCCAAAGCACCGCCGTCCGGCCCGGCGCCAGGGCCGCCGCCTGCTCCGCCGTCAGCGTCAGCGGCGGCAGACGCTCCCCTTGCAGGCCCGTCAACTCGCGCAGCCCGACCTCGACGCGGCCGTCCTCCAGCGTGCGCAGCTCGGTCAGCTGGACCAGCCGGCCGCCGCGCGGTCCCAATACGTCGAGCGTGCCCTCGGCCAGCAGGTCGTTGACGGCGGGAAAGAGCAGCGGCCCCATCTCCTTCTCGTAGAAGGAGGGGAAGCGCGGGCCGCCGTGGCCGAAGACGCCGTTGCGGTACTGCACCAGGGCGTCGAACGCCTGCAGCGGCGAACAGCTCTGGTCGCCGGCCGCGGCGCCGTCCACGCCGTTCTTGATGCGGCGGTAGAGGGCCAGCAAGCCCGGCAGGTCGGTGCGCGATCCGTTGATCCGGCCCCAGACCTGGCCGAGGGGGTGCGCCGCCGCGTCGGGCCGGCCGCCGAAGTGACGGGCCAGTTCGCGGAGCATGGCCAGCCACTGGCCGAGCGACGGCAGCGCCAGCTGGGCGAGCAGCCGGTCGAGCGCTTCGGAGCGCGGGGCGCCCTGTTCGGCCTCGTCGAGGTAGCAGGCGATGAGGGGTGCGGCGGCGAGCTTGACCAGCGCTTCGCAGAGGTAGAAGGCGTTGTCGTGACGGCCGCGGGCGTCCTTGGCGTTGTAGGCGCGGCTGTAGAGCTGCGCCAAGGGCAGCGGCAGACGCAACAGGTATTCGCGCCGGAACTCCTGCGACACGGCCGCGGCCCCTGGGCGAAACAGAGACGGGATCAACGCCGATGCAACGAGAATACAGGCGGCCGAGCGTCAACGCAAGCGGCCGGCGGGGCAGGAAAGCAGAGGGCGTTCACGCCCCCGGCCGCTGACGCCGCGGCCCGTCGCGCCTGGCGTCGTTCACCCACGAGTTGACCAGATCGGCCCGAATAGGGTCGACGGCGAACGTCCGAAGCGGCGGGGCCAACTCCGCCGGCTCTTGCTCCGCCCGCTTCATCCATCACCCGTAGCGCCGCGAATCCTCAGTGACCGGCGTCCTGTCATGAACCGGCCGCGCCAACTCATTCGCCGCCGTCATCTGGACGCCGGGGATCGGCGTGGACCTGGGCGGCGATCACCAGCCGTCCTCCAAAAGCCGGGGCCGGCGCCGCAGGCCTGCGGCGTCGCAATCGGCTATGAGTTTAGTAAAACTCATTTTGCTTTTCGGTAGTGCAGGCGGCCTTTTCCGGCAACCTCCGGGATAAGCATGGGCCGTTCTCCTTGCCCCAGGCACGACAGCTTGCCTGTCGCAAGGCCGGTCGGTTCGAGGCGCGATCGGAGGGCCGGATGGCACAGGATCGGGTCTGCCGTACGGAGAAGACCTGGGAGACGACGCGGCCCCGCCGATCAGGAGGCCGGCCTCCTTGATCAATGCGGTTCATCCCCGTCGTCTCCCCTGAGCTTTGGCGACATACTGGCCGGCGGCATCGATGCGGATGTAGAAGTGCGCCTGGGGATGTTGCCGGTGCAGCTGCTCCAAGCGCTGATGGAGATCCTGATAGCCTTGCTGATTCTCCAAGACGGTCAGGGGCTTGGCGGCCGGTTGTCGGTCAGGGCGCAAGAACGAGACGCGGTGGCCGCGGCGTGCGGTATCGATGCCGACTTGAACATACAAGTAGCGGAACGGTTAAGACATGGTTGAGAGCGACGAACTCGCAAACACGCCCCGCGGCCGGGGTGCGCACCGAAAAAATACCGGCCAACCGTTCCTACCACCCTACCACCCGTCATCACGGGGACGGGGCTTGCCTTCATCGTTACATCTGCAGCGGATGGTTCGGCGCTTCCGCGCCCCTCACCACCAACGGCCGGCTGGCGGAACGGTACAACATCAAGCGGACGTGGGCGAAGGACCTGTGGCACTTGTGTGATCGGATCATCCGCAAGATCCTCAGCCACACGGCGGCCGTCGTCCTGACCACCCGCGCCGGCCATCAGCCGTTGCAGTTCGACGCCTGGGCCGCGTGAAACTTGCACACGGCGTTGGCTAGCCCCTCGAAGTCCACACTGGCGGGGCCTTAACCGCCGGCCGCACTCCACAGTTCCCCCGGAGGGAGACGTTCTGCTCCGGGCCGCTCAGAACGCCTGGGCATCGCATCGGGTGCGCCTCAGGCGCGCCTGCGAGGAATGATGCCGTCGCAGAGGACGCGGAAGAGGATCGATGGGTGGAAGAGGGTGATCGGTTGCCCCAACAAGTGCAGGACTCGGTAGAACCGCAACAAGACATTCCTGTCCCTGGCGCAGAGCCGGAACACGCGGGCGAAGTACCAGTTCAACAGCCCCGTGCCGAACGGGCGCCGGCCCTGCGTCTGCGGGTACATGAAGTCCGAACCGGTTGCGATCAACCACGGCGTCGCTACAAGCCCGGCCGCCCGCCGGAGGAACCGCTTTGAGAACCCCGCCGGCGTCGCCGCGCCGCCGCAGTCCCGCAGCATCCGGTCCAGCAGGTCGGCCTGCAAGGCGCACACGCTCATCCCCTGCCCGTAGACGGGATTGAAACTGCACATCGCGTCCCCAAGGACGATCAGCCCGTCCGGGACGCGGGCGAGCCGCTCGTAGCGCCGCCAGCGCTGGGCCGGGAAGTGGAAGGTCGAAACGGGCGACAACGGCCGGGCGTCTTTGACCGTCTCGTAGAAGTCCGGGACTTCCAGAGAGCGCAGGAACTCCAGGTAACCTCGCTCGTCGCCGGGCGGGTGGTCGGTCAGGCGGCCGACGGCGGTGGCCAGCCAGCGCCCGCCCTCGACGGGGAACAGGTAGCCCGCCCGGGTGCGGCCGGGCGGCGTGGCGAACACGGCCAGCACGCGCCAGTCATGTCCGGCGTCCCCGCGGCGCTCGTAGAACCGGCTGGCGTAGCTGATGTCCACCCCGACCGTCGTCTCTTCCGGAGCGGCGTAGCCTAGCGACGCGAGCCACTGCGGGAGGCGGCTCCCCCCACCGCCGGCGTCCACGACCAGGTCCGCCGCCAGCCGCTCGGTGTGTTCGGCCGCGCCGCGATACCGGACCTCGACGCCGGTGATGCGCGTTCCCGCGGCGTCGCTGAGCAGCCGCACCGCCTCACACCGCTCAAGGCAGTGGACTCCCGGGGCGCCGGCGGTTCGGCGGCGGACGTGGGCCTCAAGGAACGGCCGGCTCTGCCAGAAGGAGCGCAGGCCCGACTCGGTGCGGAGTTTCCACACGCCCTGGTGGTACCAGCGCAGGTCTTTGGCGAAATCGCAGGCGACGGCCCCCTCCGCGACGAGTTCTTCAAATATGCCGGGGTAGAGGCGTTCGATCACCGCCACGCCGCCGCCGAAGAGGGCGTGGACGTGGTGACCTTGCGGCACACTTTGGCGCGTCTCGACCCCCTTCGGGATCGGGTCGCGTTCGACGACGGTGACCCGGTCGAAGTAACCGCTGAGTACGCGCGCCGCCAGAAGGCCGCCGATGCTGCCCCCGATGACGACGGCGTGACAGCCCAACCGCCCGACCTCGCCTGGAGCGGACAACGTAGTCTCTCCCTGGGTCAGGCGCCGAACTCATCAAGCAGCGCCTTGGCCTCGACGATGTCCGCTGTCCCGAGGCCTTCGGTGAACCCCGCCAGCGTCTCCGCCAAAACCTGCCGGGCCTCGCCCGACCGACCCTGCCGCCGCCACAGGCGAGACAGGCTGACTGCGGCCCGGAGTTGCCGGGACCGTGCCCGCTGCCGTCGCGCAACCTCGGCGGCCCGCGCCAGGCACGCCTCCGCCTCGGCCAGGTCGCCGCCCGCGGACGCCAGCAGCGCCTCCCCCTTCAGCCGCAGCAACTCGCTTTCCTGGCATCGCTCGTTGTTGTTCTCGGCGAGGTCGAAGCCGCGCCCGAGCCACGCCAGCGCGTCGTCCACGCGGCCCGCCCGCAGGTAGCACTCGGCGAGAAAACCGTACGGGTGGGTCAGCGTGCATTTGCACCCCGAAGCGTCGAGCGTCCGGACGGCGGGCTCGATCAGCGCCCGCGCCTCGTCCAGTTCGCCCTGCCGCGCCAGCAGGCCGCCGCGGGCCAGGAGCGCGTGCGCCCCCCAGAACCCGAATCCGTGCCGCTGGCAGTGTTCGTATTCCTCGTCGATACTGCACGGCACCCGGTCCTCCAGTCGGCAACACTGGTAGACTCGCCGACGGTAGTACAGCGCCATGGCGAGGCTGAAAGGGTGCCCCAGTTCCCGGGCGAAGCGGATCGTCTCCTCCGCCCGCGCCAGCGCCTGGTCCGGAAACCCCAGTTCCCAGAGCGTCACGGCGATGTGGCTGTGGTACAGCACGCCGACGTTCTGGCCGGTTCGCAAGGCGTTGGCGCGGGCCGGCTCGGGGTCGTACAGGTCCAGGCCCCGGTGGAAGTGCTCGAGCGCGGTCGTGAAGTCGCCCTGGTAGAACGCCGTGCAGCCGGGCACCCAGTGGGCCTCCGCCAGCAGTACTCGCCCCTCCGGGGAGCCCTCGGCGAGGCGCATCACCTCCGCGGCGATCTCCCAGCACTTGTCCAGCTCCAGGCGCAGCAGCCGGAATCCCCACAGGCCCCACAGCACGAAGAACCGGTCCGTGTCGGTGCCGACGTTCCAGGCCAGCTCGCGCGCCCGTTCGATGGCCGGGGCCACCTCCTGCGCCCCCCAGCCGCGGACCGCCGTCAGCACCACCCCCAGTGGGGCCTGCAGGGCCAATTCCTGCCGGTCGCGGTCGGACGACGGGGGCAATCGCTTCAGCACCTCCAGCCCCCGGTTCAGGTGGCCAATCGCCTCCTGGTTGGCCGCGCGGTCCTGCGAGCGCAGGCCGGCCCCGCGCCAGTAGTCCACCGCCTTGCCGTCCAGGCCGGCCTCCGTGAAGTGGTGGGCCAGCAGTTCCGGCTCCGCCCCAGCCCGCTCCGGGAACTGACGCTCCAGAACCTCGGCGATGGTCTGGTGGATCTGCTGCCGCCGATTGCGGAGCAGCGTCTGGTAAGCGGCGTCCTGGAGCAGCGCGTGCTTGAAGGTGTAGATGCAGCGCGGCGGCCGACCCCGCTGGAACAGGATCTCGGCCTTCACCAGCTTGGCCAGTTCCTCCAGCAGAGCCGGTTCGATGAGGCCGGACGCCGCGCGGATCAGGTCGAAGCCGAACTCTCGCCCCAGGGCCGCCGCCACCTGGACGACCTCCGGATCGATCTCCAGCCGGTTCAGCCGCGCCGCCAGAAGGTCGTGGAGGGAGGCCGGGATGGCGCGGCACAACTCCTCGACGGCCGGCCCGGCGGGGTCGCCCGCCGCGGATAGCGCGCCGGACTCCAGCAAGACCTGGGTGAACTCCTCGACGAACAGGGGCACGCCGTCGGACCGCTCCACGACCCGGCCCACGAGGCCGGCGGGCAGGCCGCCGCGGCCGGCCTTCTTTTCCATCAACTCGCCGACCTGCCTCCGGGTCAGGCGGTTCAGGGCCAGTTTCGTCAGGCTCGCCTCGCCCCGCCACGAGGCCTCGAACTCCGGCCGGGCAGTCAGCACCGTGAGGATAGACTCCCGCTCCACCTGACCGACGAGCAGCCCAAGCAGTTCCAGGGTCGAAGGGTCGATCCAGTGCAGATCCTCGACGACGAGCAGCAGAGGCCCGGCGGCGGCGCACGCCCGCAGCCAGTCGAGCAGCGCCTCCAGCAGCAACTCCTTTTGGCGCTGCGGCCCGACGGCGGGCCGTTCGTAGCGCCCGTCCAGCGGCACCGACAGCAGGGCGGCGAACAGGGGCGCCGTCTGCGGGTCGGCGCAGGCCGCACGACTCCAGGTGCTGCACCAGCCGGTCGAGCCGCTGGCCGGGCGGATCGTCCAGGCCGAAACCCAGCAGGCGCTCGAAGTAATTGACCGCGGGGTAGAAGCCCGTGCCCTGGTAGTAGGGCGAGCACCGCCACTCCACGACCAAGCCGCTCCAGGGGTCGGGAGTCAGGAGCCAGGAGCCCGATGAGCTTTGCTGACCCTTGACGCCTGACCCCTGGCTCGTGTTTCCGGCGCGCTTGCGCAGTTCCCGGACCAGGCGTGACTTGCCGAGGCCCGCTTCGCCGGTGAGCAACACTACTTGCCCCATCCCGTCGCGCGCCTTTTCCCATCGCTCTTGCAGGATGCCCAGTTCCAGGTCGCGCCCGATCAGCGGCGTCAGACCGGCCGATTCGGCGACTTCGAGCGGGCTGCGGACGTCGCTCGCATGCAGCACGCGGAACAGCTCGACCGGCCGTGCCGCGCCCGCGACCGCCCGCGGCCCGAGGCCCTCGCACACGAAGAAGCCCCGGGTGATCCTGTGCGTCGCCTGGCTGATGACGATCGTGTTCGGGCCCGCCGCCTCGGCCAGACGGGTGGCCACGTTTCGCGCCTCGCCCGCCAGCGCCAGCGACTCCCCGGCGCCGCCGGCGGCCATATGTTCCGCAACCACCGTGCCGGTGTGGGCCCCGACCCGCACGGCCAGGCCGGCTCCGGGCAAGGGCTGGAGGCGTGCGGCCAGTTCGGCGACCGCGTCACGGATCGCCAGACCTGTCAGCACCGCCCGCCGAGCCGCGTCCTCATACGCGACGGGGTAACCCAGGCAGACCAGCAGCTCGCGGCCGGTCGCTTGCACGACCGTCCCGCCGAACCGAGCGGCGGCGCCCCCGACCGCGGCCAAATAGCCGCGCAGGACCTCGTGCTGCTCTTCGAGGCCCAAGCCGTCCAGGAACTCGGGCGCGTCGAGAAGATCACACTGGCAATACAGAACAGTCACTTGGCGGCGCTCGGCCTGGCGGGCGCGGCGGCTGGCCGGCGGCTGCTTCCCTGCGGGGGGCGCGGGCGGCGCCGGTGCGTCGGGGGCCGCGAGCAGGTCGGCGGCCAGGTCGCCAGCCGTCGTGTAACGGTCGTCGAGCCGCTTGGCCATCGCCTTCAGGCAGATGCGCTCGACGTTAGGGGGGACGGCCTGGTTCAGTTGCCGCGGCGGCTGCGGCTCGTCCTGCTCCGCCTGCCGCAGATGCTCTCCGAGGACTGCGGCCTGGAACGGCAGCCGGCCGCAGAGCATGCGGTACAGGATCACGCCCAGGGCGTAAATGTCGGTCCGGCCATCGATCCGGTGGCCCTTGCCGGCGGCCTGCTCGGGGGCCATGTAGAGCGGCGTGCCGACGATGTGACCGAACTCGGCTTCCGGCGGGGTGGCGTCGCTGATCGCCAGCCCGAAGTCGACCAGCACGGGGGTAGTGCCGTCTTTCAGGATGATGTTGTCCGGCTTGACATCGCGGTGGACGGTACGGCGAGCGTGCGCGTAGGCCAGGGCGTCGGCTACGGCGGCGACGATACGGGCCGCCTCCTGCCAGGTGGGCCGGTGGTGCGCCAGCCATTCCTGCAAACTGACGCCCTTTAGGTAATCGGAGACGATAAAGGGCCGTCCATCTTGCACGCCGGCGTCGTGGATGGTAACGATGCCTGGGTGGCTGAGCTGGGCAAGTTGGCGGGCCTCCCGCAGGAACATCTCGACGGCCTCGGCCGCGCGGGGGCGGAGCACCTTGATGGCCACCGGACGGTCGAGCCGCGGGTCGTGGCCGAGGTAGACTTCGCCGAAGCTCCCCCGGCCGAGGAACTCGCGCACCTCGTCAGCGCCCGAAGGCCGCGGGCGGCGGCGCGTCCGACCCTGCGGCCGGGGCGGGTGGCCCCGGACTGTGGGCGAATTCCGTGGTCGCCAACGCCTTGTTCAGCCTGACGGAGGGGCTGACCTCCTGGCTCAGGGACTGGTGGACGGGCCGCGTCGTATTGTCCGGCGGGATCGTCTCATCCCTGCCCATCGGCCGCCCTCCTTAGTGTTCAGAAGCAGATCTGCCTACGACGTCTTATCACCGGGCCCGGCCGGCCCCACGACCGCACCCGCCGAGCCGACTCGCGAATGGGGAACAAATCGCCCCATTATATGCTTGGGTTCGCCGACCCCGCAATGGAAGAACTGGCGGTAAGGCGTGTTCGGGTCGATGACGACCCGGCCCCGGGAGAGCAACTCCGTCAGCATGACCCGCAGGCAGAACATGGCGAACCCGGCGCCGACGCAGGCGCGCGGGCCCCGGCCGAAGGGGAAGAAGGCGTCGCTCTCCAGGCCGGCCGCCGCGGCCCCTCCCGCCCACCGGCCGGGGTCGAAGCGGTCCGGGTCTTTCCAGTACCGGGCCGACCGATGCACCCCCCGAACGACCACTGCCACGACGGTGTCTGGCGGCAGGTCGCGGCCCCCCAGCCGGGCGGGCCGGTCCTTTCGGACGTTGCGGAAGAACAGCGGCACCGGGGCGTAATACCGCAGCGACTCCAGCAGCACGCCGTCGAGCAGGGGGCAGCCCTCCAGGGCGGCCGCGTCGTAGTCCGGTCGGTCCCGGACCAGGGCGCGGAGCTGGGCGGTCAGCTCGTTCACGACCTCCGGGTGGAGGTTCAGCAGGTACAGCGTATTCACCAGCGCGGAGCCGGTGGAGAAGACCCCGCCTGCGTGGATGTTGCCGAGGAACGTGGCCAATTGATCGTCGGTCACGTCCGGCCCCTGCCGCAGGTAGACGTGAAGCATGTCATTGGCAGCCGTTCCGGGGTTGCGCCGCGCCTCCCGAACGATCGCCTCGAAGGCGCCGAAGTGCCGGCGGCGGGCGGCGTAGAAGCTTGGCCTGAGGGGCGGCAGCAGCAGCCAGTTCGGCAGTTGCATGCGCTCGGTGGCCATGTTCGACGTGGTGTAGAAGGCGCGGTACTCTTCGTCCCCGAGCTGGCGGCCCACGGCGCAGGCGTTGAACACGTCGTAGCAGAGGCGCTCCGCGACGGGCAGGAGGTCGATGGGTTCCGGAGCGGCCGTGTAAAGGCGCTGTAGATGGCCTTCCACTGTGTTTCGGACCACCGCGACCTGCGTCGGCAGCCAGGCGTCGAACCCCTTCATGCTCAGCGGCTCGAGCTGCCGCAGGCGCTGCCACTCCGGGCCGTTTTCGTCGAACTCGGTTTCTTTCAGTACGGGGCGGAACGCCTTGACGGGGTTGTCCTTGTAGAATTCGTCGCGCCGCGTGACGAGCACCTCGCGGATCAGTTCGGGGTCGTTCAGCACCAGCATCGGCTGGCCGCCGGCCCAGATCAGCGTGAGGCCGCCGTAGGTCTTCTCGTAGGCGGCGCAGACGTCCCAGGGGACCTTGCCCCAGAACTCGTGCAGGGTGCCGAGCGGGAACAGGGGCGTCGGCCCAGGTATCCCGGCAAGCGCCCGCATTTTCCGCCCGTGGAAGAGGCGGAACAACTCCGCGAGCAACGGCGGCATGGCGACTCCCCCTCCGGAACAGGGTCACGGGTCAGGAAACAGAAACGGTTCGGGGTCGAGGATCCTTACTCGGCCCGTGGGACAGGTTTCCAAACCTGTCCCGTTGAAGAGGACAGGTTTGGAAACCTGTCCCAGGGTTTCAGATGTTAATACTCTGCGGAATGCCCGCCGGCTGCAGGAAAGAGTACGGCCGGCGGTGCAGGTTGCGTTCCTTGATCGTGCGGCCGATCCGGAACAGCTCCTGCTCGAACGTCTGCAACGGCGCCCATACGCGACGGTCGTCGAAATGCCACATCGGATACTGCCCCAAAGTCGTGTAGTGGATGCTGCCGAGGAGATAGCCGAGGTTGACCTGGAGCAACGCGGTTTCGGAGGGCGGCAGCATCGCAATGTAGTCGGCCAGCGTCAGGCCTTCCTTGCGCTTCGGCGCGGGCCGGTAGCAGGCCAGCGGCATGTACGGCACGTAGCTCATCAGGTCGTATTGCGGGAAGTTGACGGCGGCGTGCTGCACGCTGCTGGTGAAGATGATGTGGGCGATCACATCGATGAGGTAGTCGCGCGTGAGGCCGCCGCCGAGGCCGATGACCCGGCCGCCCTGGTCGGCGGTCAGTTCCCGGAACCAGGCGAGCAGTTCCTCGTCGATTTGCAGGTCGGCGTCGTGGGCGTAGTAGATGGCCAGATAGTCGGCAACCCACTGGCGAATGGCCTTCCAGTAGAGGAGCGCGTCGTCGCGGTAAGGGTAGTTCGGCAGCAGGGTCGGGTCGTCCACGCCGCGGGCCGCGAGGGAGGCGGTCAGCAGCGAATCGTTGAACGGGTAAGTCAACACGCCCCGAACGGCGAGGGCGCGCATGGAGCGGATCTCGCCCCCGCACATCCGGTCCACCGGGCCGCCGTCGTCGATGAGGTGGCGGCTGGCGTAATCGTTGATCTTCAACGTCCCCTCGAAATGGGGCCGCAGCAGCAGCGACAGCGGATGGTTCGAGGCGAGCCGGCGGCAGGTGGCGATGACGAACGGCTCGAGGAACAGGTGGGTGCGGCCCAGGTGGCTGACGGCCTCGTGGTAGTTGCCGTCGGCCACTTCCACGATGGTCTTGGCGATGAGCCAGCCGGGGCCGTCGCGCGGCGTGAAGATCGGCGCGTCCGGCCCCGGCTCCTGTCCGCACTGGATGGCGACCGGGACCAGGCGGCGCGAAACCCGGTCGAGGGCGAACAGGGCGAGGGGGGCGTAGAGATACTTGGGGGCCGCCGCCGAGCCGCCGTTCTTCACGTCCTTGAGCGGCGCGAAATCGACGAGGTAGAGCCGGCCTTCCGCCCCGGCCGCGGCGAGGGAGTCGCCAGGCAGACTGGCTTGCAGGTCGGCGTCGGTCACCGGGAAGCGATCGTCGAGGCCGGCGACGCGCCGCAGCATGAGCGGGTTAGGGCCGGCCAGGCGCATCTCGGCGAAGACGCGGTCGTCCTTGTAATCCTTGTTGATGGCCGGCAGGCCGATGGCGCGAAACAGGTCGTCGAAGGCCTTGAGGTCCTGAAGCGGGCCGCCGACCGGCGCGGCCCCGAAGGCTTCTTCGATAACGGCCACAATGCCCTTGAAGTCGCAGGTGCAGGCGTGGACCAAATCGCTGAACCGGCCGTGCCGTTCCCGGGTCGCCGCCTTGCGCACCGGGTCGCCGTCCACTTCGATGTGGTTGGCGAGCATTCTTAGCGCGTGCTCGCCGCACTGCACCAGCCATTTCCACGAAAACTCGTCCTGGAAGGGAACCTGGTCCACCATCGCCAGCGGCGAGACGTAGGTGTGGTTGTACTGATATTCGGCCTGGGCCTTCTCCAGCTGGAGGGACCGCGCGTCCGGGTCAGGGTCGTGGTGGGGCAGGAAAGCGCTCATCGGAAACTCCTGCACGTGCGGACCACGCCCGCGCGGCAACGATCTGACCCCGGAAGAACGGCGGCTGAATAGGTTCTGAGCTTACGACAAGAGGCGGAACTGGCGTAGCCGTGTGGGAGTGGCTGGCGTTCCGCCCGCTTGCCTCCTTCGCGCCCGGTTTGCGATGCGACTTAGTCTAATTGATAGGTGCGGACCCCGCCAGCAAAAATCGAATTCGAGGCCACGATTTTTGAGTTGTCCCCCGCCAGCCACGCCGCGCCGCCGGACGGCGGTCGTTTGCCGCCGTCAGAACCGCACGCTAACCCCCATCGAGAGCGAGTCAGCCGTCAGACCGGTGGTCACTGAACTGCCGGGGATTGGGCCCGCGGGAGTGAAAAGAGACCCCGTCACGGCGTTTTCAAAAATGTGGTAGTAGGCCACGGAAAGAGTGCATGCCGGCGTCAGCCGGTACGACGCACCCAGCCCCAGCTGGTGCTGGTAGACGAGTGGCGAGGCGATGTTGAAGACCGAACTCGCGTCGGAGATGGGGTTGGTGTTGAAGGTGTACCCCGCTCGAAAGGCCAGGCAGTCCGTGGCCTGAAACTGAACGCCCAGGGCGAGCGCGAACACGCTATCCCACCCCAACCCTGTGACCGCCCCCGCCTTGTCGAAGCCCGTCCCGCTTCCGATGAAAGGGATGTCCTTGAAGTCCAGGTAACGTACGTCGGCCGCGATCGTGAAGCGATCCAGCCCCGTGTACGCGGTCCCTACCGAAACGATCTGCGGGGACTCGAATGGCAGTTTGAGCGTACTCGGGCGGCCGAGTGCATCCCGCGTCTGGTAGCGGAAATCCTCGAACCACTCGGGGCTCTTGAACGAGGCCCCGAGCCTCCAGGACTCGTTTACTACGTAGTACATGCCGAGTTGAAACCCGGCCCCCCAGGAGTAGCGGGTGTCCGTGGCGGCGGGAGAGGGGGCGGCCACGCCGCCCAGCGGGGCTCCGGGCGCGAGGAAGATGCCCGGGTTGGCGCTGAGCCGCGCCACCCCGATCTCCGGGGAGACGGCGACGGAGAGCGCTTCGGTGACCTGATAGGACGCCGCGGGTGCGAGTTGCACGAGGAGGAAGTCGGAGGCGACCGGCCCGACTCCAAGCCCGTTTGGTGGGAAAGGGGAGAAGACCGGGTTGGTGAGGCTGCCGGGGTAGTTCGTCCCGAAACCGCCCGCGGGGAAGACCCCCAGGCCAAACGTCCAGGGAGAGCCATCGGGCCTGTAGACGAAGCCCCCTGTGGGGATGGGGAAGGCGCCGGCATCGTCGTGGGTGGCGCCTGCCACCGGGCCGCTGGGGAGGCCGGGGCCGAGTGCGTCGCCCGGGACGGCCGAGGACACGGTGGAGCGCGGGTAAAGCAATTCCAGGGAGAAATCAAGTTCCGAGGACGGCAAACCGCTGATCGTTGCCGGGTTCCAGTAGAGCGACCCGGTGGCGTCAAGCGGCGCCGCGGTGGAGGCTCCGCCCATCGACCGGTTCACCGGCCCTGCGCCGGCAAGTACGAATCCTTGCGCCGGGCGGTGGGCGCTGAATTGGGCTACGGCCAGGAGGGAAAGGACGCAAAGCACCAGAAGGCGCCGGGCGAAGGACATGATTTTCCGCTCTTTCAGGCGATCGCCACTGAGTAAAGGAAAGCGGTCCTCGGAAAGACGCGCCGCATGCCATGATGAGGTTCTTCCTTGCCAGACCGGCCAGAGGCGCCTGTCAGGCGAGGTTTTTCGGCGCCTCACGGGGACCGAACCGCGTTGCTTGTTCAGTGCGCCCCTCTCGCTACGTGAGAGGGCGGGGACCGGAAGAAGAGTCGAGGGCAGGTCGGTTTGGGGCTTACCAACATGCTCCCGAAGGCAGTGATTGTATCGTCGTCGCTGATTTTTCAACTTAAATCGAACTTTGCGCCTGTACGTCGATGCGGCGCCCTAAAACAAGTCGTTTTGAAAGGTTTACCTGTTTTCCACTACCCCACCCGCCCCCGAAAACCCGCTGGCGGGTACAATCGGGTGCAGGCCGGCGTAGGACGTGCGCCTGCGGGATCGTCAAGCACTGGGCACAAGCCGGCCGGGTCCATGAACCGGCCAGGGTTTGCAGCGGGCGGAACCGGCCGACGGTTCTTGCCCCGCCCTGCTCCTGTTCGGGCCGGCCGGCAAGTGTGACAGGGTGCGGGGAGTTTTTTCGAGCGTGATTGCAAAGTCGCCTCCACGGGCAGATGAACTGCCAGAAGAGCCACTGGAGGCAATGAAATGACCGCGGCGCAACGGAGGGAGCTCTTGGCGCGAAGATGGGAGGACGTGTTGTTATTGGCGGACGGGCTTGTAACTCAAAGGTGGATTGGTCCCCGTCGGCTTCCCTGGTTGCTGTTGGGATAGCGGGCGGAACAGCCATGCGGCGACGATTGTCGTGTGGGATCTGCGTGCTTCGGTCCGAAACGCCGAAGCAAATTGGGGCGAAGCAAGCAGGCGCGCCCTCGCTGGGCGGCCCGCCATGTGACCCGCACGCACCAAAAGCCCGCTCGCAAAAGCGCTCGCCACGAAGCAGGGGCCGCGTCCGAAAGCCGATTCTTACCTGGCGCCAAGTAACGGACTTCGCCACATCGACGGCGTCCTGCCGATGTACACATAAGACCAGGCCTGCCCGAAAAGATCTTCTCCGACGTCGCCCGGCTTTGCACTCTAAGTCCACAAAAACTATCCCTTGCACACAAACCGGAGCGGTTGCACAAGAACCCAGCCGGCCAATCTCAACAAGGGTAGGGATGAACTGAGAGTGCGAAGCTCCAACAAAGAGGGCTTTGCCCAATGACCCCGCTAGACCTTAACCAAGCGAAGTCGCCCGCCTTCGGCGGATGATAATTCGGAGAAACCCGAAATCCCCGGGCGTTTCCGGTGTTGAATGAAGTATCTGCATTCTCCAACACCAGTCGCCCGGAGGGATTTCGAGTGAAACCAAGCATACGGCGAAAACTGGACAACGGCAAGCGCCGGATCCAGCGGCGTCTGGACAGGACGGACCTGCGTGGTTGCTCCGAGCCCATCATGACCGCCTGCAACCTTCACTATGAGATCGCCGACCGAACCCGCGGCATCGCCAGCGGCGGCATCGGCCTCATGCATGCCCTCGCCCGCCGTCTCGGCCTCATCGACGCCCTGGACCGACGTCTGGAGCTGCTGAAGATCCACCTCCCTTATCATGAATCCGACCATGTGCTCGCCCTGGCCTATCTGCCCTTGTGCGGCGGCACGTGCCTGCAAGACCTGGAACTCCTTCGCCACGATGAAGTCTTGTTGGACGCCCTGGGCGCCCGACGCCTCCCCGACCCCACCACGGCGGGAGACTTCTGTCGCCGTTTTTCCCCGGACGGCATTCAGACCCTCCTCGACGTCATCAACGACACGCGTCTGAAAGTCTGGGCGGACCAGCCCCCGACCTTCTTCGAGCAAGCCCGTCTGGACATGGACGGCTTTCTGGTCGAGACCACGGGCCAGTGCAAGCGGGGCATGGACATCGGCTACGACGGCACGTGGGGGTATCACGCCTGTGTGCTGACCCTGGCCAACACCGGCGAAGTCCTGAGCATCGTCAACCGGCCCGGCAATCGGCCGTCGCACGAGGGGGCGGCGACGCTGGTCGATCAGGCCACGGCCGTGTGCTTCCGCGGCGGCTTTCGCCGCGTCCTGCCGCGGGGGGACACCAAGTTCTCGCAGTCGGAGCACCTGGATCGTTGGGACGACGATCCGCGCGTTCGCTTTATCTTCGGCTTCGAGGCGCTGGCCAACCTGAAGGCCATCGCCGAGGCCTTGCCGGACCGCGCCTGGCGTCCGTTGCAACGGCTCCCCCGCTACGAGGTCAAGACCGCCCCTCGCCGGCGGCCGGACAACGTCAAGGAAGCCGTGGTCGTTGCCCGTCAATTCGAGAACCGGCGTCTGCGCTCGGAAGAGGTCGCCGAATTCAACTATCGGCCGACCGCCTGCCGGAAGACGCACCGCATGGTGGTGGTGAAGAAGAATATCTCGGTGGAGAAAGGCGAGAAACTGCTGTTCGATCGGGTGGTGTACTTCTTCTACATCACCAACGAGTGGGTGGACGAAGCGGAGGAGATCGTCTTCTCGGCCAATGATCGCTGCGATCAGGAAAACGTGCTGGCGCAACTGGGCGGCGGGGTCCGCGCCTTGCGTGCACCGGTGGACAATCTGGAGAGCAATTGGGCCTTCATGGTGATGACGGCCCTGGCCTGGAACCTGAAGGCCTGGTGGGCGCTGATGCTGCCGGAGCTGCCCGGACGTTATCAGGAAAAGCACCGGGCGGAGAAACGCTGGGTGCTGCGGCTGGAATTCAAGACATTCGTGAACGCGTTTGTGCGCTTGCCGTGCCAGATCGTCCGCGGCGGCCGAAAGTTGATCTATCGCTTGTTGGGCTGGAATCCGCAGCAGCCGATCTTCTTCCGTTTGGTGGACGTATTGCGGTGCTGAAGCTGGCATCCATGAAGTCGGAGTCCGGATGCTCCGATCCCCCACGGCGCCTCGCGCCTCCGAGCAGGAAAGACGGTGAACGATAAACACCGAATGTTGGGTCGAGGCCGCGCCGCCCCTCGCGGAGCGGAACGGAGACGGTGCGCGAACGCTGACCCCGCCTCCCAAGGCCGGCCAGCCTCGGAATCTTCGCTTATTTAAGGACTAGCACCAAACGGTTTTTCGGGCCGTAACGCTTAACTTCCAGTCCTTACGGACTACAATTCTCCCTGCCTGGGTTGCAGGGAGGATTCCTCATGCTCACCATGGACGGCACTTGCGCCTCTTGGCTCGCCCAAGCGCAGATCGCCGAACAGCGACTCACGGCCGGGCAACGCGGCTTGCTCCAGGCGGCCTTTGCCTTCCGGCGACGCTGCGGCGACGATTACTACTCCAGCCGGTTGCTCAGCCATTTCCTCCTGCACTGCGATTCCGGACTCAAAGTCGCTCAGATCGCTCGATTGGTCGGCGTCAGCCGGCCCACGGCCTCGCACCAACAAGGGGTGTCTTCCAAGGAGGCGATCCAGGCCGCCCACCACCGCCTGGCCGGCCGGCCGCATGGCAAACTGCTGCCGCGTTACGCCGGCCCCATCGCCGAGTTCATGCTGACTCACGCCGACGCCACGCGCTACGACGTGTTGGCCTTCATCCAACGCACCTGGGGCGTCCACGTGTCCACGGTGGCCTTGCACCACTTCTGCAAGAAGTTCGGCCTCGATCGGGCGACGCGGGCCGCGGCCGCGGCCCCCGAGCCGGCCGTGCAGCCTGCGGTCGCGCCGGCCGCGCCCGGCGGCGTGCCACCGCGCCAACCCGTGCCCCTGCCGCCGCCCCCTTTTTCGTCACCAAGACCCAGCACGCCGGCGCGTTCCTGTTGATGCCCGAAGCCCTGGACTGGTTGGCCACGGCCCAGGACTGCTTCACCGACGATTACGGTTCCTTGCGTCCGGGCCTGTTGACCAGCGTCTTCTCCTTGGTGACCGGCCTGGAGCGAGTTTTTCACCTGGACGAGATGGCCGACGCCGGCTTCGCCCGGTTGTGCGGCGGCCGCCGCTGCCCGTCGCGCCACACCGTCGGCGGTTGGCGGCGTCACCTGGCCTGGTATGAGGTCGATGCCTTCTGCCGCCGGACCTGCCCGTGGCACTTGCTCCGCAACGCCGACGCCATGGTCAGCTTCGACGAGCACACCATCCCACGCTGGACCAAGAAGTTTCGCATCGGCAAGGGCTACGTCACCACCCGCAACAAGTACATGCGCTGCGAGAAGCTGTTCACCGGCTTCGACCTGACGAGCGGCCGCTTCCTGGCGGTGCGCGGCACGCCGGGCGATGTGGGTTTGCAAGAGCTGGCGGCGCCGCTGGTCCGACAGGTCTTGAAGCACGGCCGGCCGCGCACGCTCCACGCGCTGTTCGACGCCGGGGCGGCCAAGTCGGACGCGGGCGTGCGGACCTTGTGGGATCTGGTCGAGAGCCAGCGGCGCCTGGACGTCACGCTGCGCGCCTGCCGCTACCCGCACCGAATGCGGGCCTGGAAGCAATTGCCCGGCGGCTTGTTCGTATCCGTCGAGGAACCGGGCGTGTGCGTCGGCGCCCCGCCCAAGGAAGTCCGCCTGGCCGAGACGCAAACGGTACTCAAGGGCGAGACCGCGGAGCAGGCGGTGCGCACCATCATCTGCCGGGAGGTCCGACCCGGTCCCAAAAAGGACCGCTGGCATCCGCTGTACACGACCTGCGCCGGCGACCCGGAAGACGTGCTGACCATCTTCCGGGCTCGACAAGGGCACGAGCAGGCCCATCGGGTCGAGGTTCACGACCTGTTGGTGGATGCCGTACCGTGCGGCTACGACAAGGAGAGTCCCGACCGGCGGCGGCCGCGCTTTCACCGGGGGCCGTTGCAGATGTTCGGCTGGCTGGTGGCGTTGGTGTACAACGCGGTCGCCGACCTGGGCCGACAGTTGGGCGAGGGCTACGCGGGGGAGCACGTCCGGACCCTGCGGCGACAGTTCTTCAACCGGCCCGGCCAGTTGTACGAGACGCCGGAAGCATTGATCGTGTACCTGGACCCGTTCGCGGGCCAGGAGGCGTTGGCCCCCGCGATGGATAGGATCAATGCGCGGCAACATCGCTTGCCCTGGTTAGACAACCGTCGCTTGGTCCTTTCTCTGACGCCAACCGGCCCATCCCGCGACGGGCCGTAGTGTGTCATTGTTAAGCGTTACGGCCACAAAAACCGTTCGGTGCTAGTTGCGGAGAAGTCAGAGTCTGTGAATCAAACCATCCAAGAGACTTTGGCGGGTTGAAGCGATGAGGGAGTGGACGAGGAAGGCTTGGGGCCAGGTCAGGCAGGGGCGGACGGAGCCGAAGGGTCTTGGTCTCCTTCGCCTCTGCGAATGCTCCAACCGCTGCCTCGCTTCCCCTCCGTCAGCCCGTCAGCGCCACCTCCGCGCGCTTCGCCGCCGCGACACCCCGCACGGCCGCCTCGACGCGCAGCCGCAACCCGCGAACGATGTTGTGCGCGATCGCGAACCACAAGGCGACCGCTTTCACCTTCCGCCGCCCGCGCACCCACAACCGCACCAGGCCCCGGTTCCGCGCCTGGGCGTTGACGCACTCCGCCGTGCTGGCGCGTTCCTTGTAGATCGCCTTGCCCTCTTCGCTGCCCATCCGCGCTCGCCAGCGGATCACCTCCTCACTGTCCTTCGGATGAGGCGCATAACGATCCGCCTTCGGGTCTTTGGGCGCCGGCGCCGGCGCGTAGACCTTGCAGCCGCCGCACTCCCTTTCGATCTGCTCGATGTCCTCGTGCTTGGCGAAGCCGCCATCGGCCAGCGCTTCCTTGGGGTAAACGCCGAAGCGTTTGTGGACTTCCTGGATCCGCGGCTTGAGTTGTCCCATGTCACTGCCCGAGGTGGTCGCCTCCACGGCCACGATTACCTGGCTGGGGCAGTCGGCGGTGTACTGGATGTTGAACGCGGGCCGGAAGCCGCCATCGGGCATCTTCATCACGGTGGCGTCCGCATCGGTGCCGCTGACCCGCGCCTCGTGCTTCTCGTCGGGCCTCTTCTTCGCTTCCATCTCCGGTATCCGCGCCAGCGCCCTGGCGCAGACGCCGGCTACGCTCACGGGCGGCTCGTTCGCGGGCCTTGGCCTGGCGGCGGCTGGGAGCACCGGGATCGTCGTCGAGTTCTTCTTTGAGTCGGCGGACCTGTGCCTCGGCCTCCTGGAGATGTTCCTCAAGGGTGGGCTTGCGCCGGAAGGAGGCGGCCCCGGCGCTGGCCCGGACGCGCATTCCGTCGTGGGCGACGCGGTTGAGATCGACCAGTTCCTGCTCGCGCAGGACGGCCACCGAGTGGGTCAGCACCTGATCGAGCCAATCGACGTGCGCGACGCGGAAGTCGGACAGGGTGTGGTGGTTGACGGAGACGCCACCGACCAGCCAGCGAAAGGCGTTGTGGTTATCGCACAGCCAGGCCAGGGCGCGGGCGGAGCCGACGCCTTCGAGAGTGGCGTACAACCACAGGGCGACGCACAGGCGCGGGTCGATGGCGGCGCGACCCGGTCCGCCTTCACGGGAACGGATGGGCTCGTAAAGAGCGGACAGGTCCAGGCCCAGGCAGAAGTCCCAGACGAGCCGCGCCTGGTGATCCCGCTCCAGGAGGTTTTCCATGGGCATGGCCGGGATGAGTTGCTGGCGATCGGCGGTGCGAAGCCGAGGCGGTGGTCGGGTCGTGGATTCCGTAGACAAAGAAGGTCGCTCGCTCATGCTCTGTTCTGAACGGGGATGTTGCATTCTCCCTTAATTATACGCATGCCCAGGTTTGATTCACACGCTCTCAGGAAGTGCCGTAAGTCGTCGGCCATATCCTTGGCCGTCGTGTACCGCTCCGAGGCTCGTTTCGACAACGCCTTGAGGTAGATGCGCTCCAGTTCCTTTGAGATCGTGTCGTCCCATTGCCTGGGTGGTCGTGCCTCGTGCGTGGTGATCTGCTCCAGCAGTTCCTCTCGTGCGTCCGCATGAAACGGTCGTCGCCCGGTCAGCAGTTCGTACAGCACCACGCCCAGGCTGAAAATGTCGGTGCGGCCATCGACCCGGTGGCCCTCGCCACGAGCCTGCTCTGGACTCATGTAGGCGGGAGTTCCGACGTAGCGTGGGCCGTGGCCGACGTTCTCCTCCTTGAGCGCCAGGCCGAAGTCCGCCACAAAGGGTTTGCCGCTGCCGTCGAGCAGGATGTTGCCGGGCTTGATGTCCCGATGCACCACGCCTTTGCGATGAGCGTAGTGCAGCGTCTCAGCCACCGTTGCTGTGAGTTCCGCCGTTTCCGCTACGGAGGGCCGGCTCGCCTGGATGCGCCGGGCCAGCGTGCTGCCGTCGATGTACTTCGAGACGACGAAGCAGGGGTAGTCCTCGGTGCTTCCCACGTCGTAGACGGGAACGATGTTCGGGTGGTCCAGGCTGGCGACGGTGCGGGCTTCCGTCCGGTAGGCTTCGGCGTCTTCGAGCCGGGAGACGAGCCTGCGGTGCGGCACCTTGACGGCGACGGGCCGTTGCAACTGCTCGTCGTGGGCGAGATAAACCCGCCCAAAGCCGCCTTCGCCCAGGATTCTCTCGACCCGGTAGCGACCGATTCGCTGGGGCTGCTCGGCGGCGACTTCATCGGAGGTTTCCGGCTGGTGCGGGCCGGTGCGGTTGGGGTCGTCCATAGCTGGCGCATCTCAGGAGCGTGCGTGCCAGATTTGTCGTCGGTTCGCCGGATTATACCCGCTCCGCAGGGTGTTCGCCATCGGCGGCGGGACACGCCTCCCATGCAGACCGGCTCCTTGACGGCCAAGTGGCTATCTGTATACTACCAACGCCTTCGTCGGCCTTCGCCCGCACCGGGACCGCCATGACCCATAGCAAGATCGGCAGCCGGTTCGTCGTCATCGGTCGAGCAGCACTCGCCGACAAGAAAGCCACCCGTGGAGAACTCCCCATCCGGCGAGGCGCTGACCGGCGAATCGTCGTCATCAGGAACGGCGAGTTGGTCGGTAGCAAACGTGGCCGCTGATTCGCCTGAAGGCGCAGGGTCATTGATCGGCGCTGGGCACGTCCTTCAACCGGCCGACTCGCTCCTTCATTTCCCGTCCCGGCGTGAAGACGACGACCAGTTTCGCCGGCACCTTCACGTTTTCGCCGGTGCGGGGGTTGCGCGCCTTCCGGGGCTTGCGTTTCTTGACCTCAAACACTCCGAAATTGCGGAGTTCGATGCGCCCCTGCTCCACCAGCGTCTCCGTGATGCCGTCGAAGACTCTCTGCACGGCTTGCAGGGCCACGAGGGACGTTATGCCGAGTTCCTCGGAAATCGCCTTCGCCAGTTCCTTTTTGGTCACAAACCACCCCCGCCCGGAAAGGCTGAAATCCGTCGTCCTTTGAGCGGCATCGTAACCCACCAGGAGTCGGGCCGCAATTCCCGAAACGGAACGATCTTGCGGTTCGCTCCGTGAAGCGGTCAGGCCGATGAGCGGAAACCGCCGCAATGGTCGCAGGCACGTTGAACTGGCTGCTGAAATGGATCGCTGGGTCGCTGGCCGCATCCTGTTCCGCAACGTGCCGATCCTTACAGTAACGGGGGCGGTTGCGGCGGTGGACCCGTAACCCATGAGGCATTGGCTTTCGACGGACCATGCAGATGGGAGAAATCAGCAAGAAACTGGCGTCCCGCTTCCGCAGGGACAAGAGGCGGCTGGGCGACCTGCGACGACAGGCGGCCCTGGACTTCGCCCAGGTGCCCAGGGACGTGAAGAGCGTGCAGGTGTTGACCCGTTCCGGCCACGACCCGCTCCATGCGGCCTACGTTGCGGCGCAGAACTTCACGTCCTCCTTCGCCGAGGCGGTGTCGCAGTTCCCGGAGTTCGACCCGTACTGCCAAATCGTCGGCCCGGCCCAGGAGGAGTACCTGCCCAGCGGACCCCCGATGAGTCCGCTGACCATGAGTTACTTCACGACCTGGGCGTTCTTCGATGTGCGCTTCGGGCCGGGCGGGGAAACCATCGGCGGCTGCCTGCTCGACGTGGCCGACCTGCTGGAGATTGACCCGTTCACAGTCGAGACGATCCGCCGCTTTCAGGAATCCCGCATGGGCGTCTACGAACATTGCGGGGCCGGGGGCGGTCGTTGTCGTCTCAAGGAACTGGTCACGGGCGACGAGTTCACCTGCCACGTCGCCGCCGGCTACCGGGGGAAATCCGGCGAACTCTGGTACGTTCGGCTCTGCCCGCCGCTGCACGATCTGGCCGATTACCACGTCGCCTTCACGACCCCTTACATCCTGACCGGCTTCAGCAAGGCGGACTGGACCGCCTATCTGCGGAAATTCCTGCCGGGCGTGGACGCCGACGATCCGAAGAAGGCGCTGCACGAACTCTTGAAGCATGGCAAGGGGCCGAACGCCTGGAACGAGTTTATCTTCCAGGCGTACCATCATCATCAGGCCGACGCCATCTTCCTGGCGGGACTGCCGGACGTGAAGGGGAGCCTGCCGCACGGGTGACAACCTCCACGTCCTTCACTCTTCATCAAGCGAAAAGGAGATCATTTTCCTCCGGTCATCGTCTTTCACGAAGATGATGCCTCCAAGAGATATTCCCTGTCGGACATTTGCGCCTCCGTCCACATCCACCACCCACGAAAGCGCCGGCTTCACCTTGCCCCGGCCCCTGCGGCTCGTTGACGGCGTTCCGGCGGCCGGGTATGCTTTCCGCACCATCCCAGGCAACGGAGAAATGACCATGTTGAGACGCCAAATGTTCTTGACGCTGTTCTGCGCCGCCCTGCTGTTCGCCGTCCTTCCGTCGTCTCCCGTCGCACCGGCAGCGGTGGACGACGCCAAGACGGACGAAGGCAAGGTCGCCGGCATTCTGTTCGAGAAAAAGGACGACTGGATCACCGTGAAAGCCGATGGCGAAGATGCGCCCGTCAAGTACATCGTCGGCAAAGACGCTGACAAGGAACTGGTCGAGGCTCTGAAAACCACCTTCAACGCCAGCCGGGTGGAACTGACCTACAAGAAAGACGGCGACTCCCGGCGACTGGTCAGCCTCAAGAAGCAGGTTCTCAAAGACTCCGGGACGGTGACGGGCGTGGTCGTGAACGTCTACAACGATTTTTGGGTCGAAGTGAAGCCCAAGGACGGCCTCTCCGACGCCTACGCTCCTGGGGCCACCAACTACAACGACAAAGACTTCATGGCGAAGCTGAAGGGGCTGAAACCGGGCGACTCCGTGACGATCAAGTTCAACACGGACTCCGAGCGGCATCGCATCCTGACGCTTCAGAAAAACGACGACAAGGACAAGTAAAGTGTGTCGTTGGCGAACACCGAGGGGCAGTCGAAGGCGATGAAGAACGTGGCCTTCCTCGATTGACGCCCGGCCTGGTTTGACGACAACAGCCCGTGGCGGCGACATGCTGCTGCGGGCTTTCCATTCGTGGGGAAAGTTGCTCGTTCCTGCGGATTTCTTGACGAGGCTGTGAGGGAAGGCGTCTGGTGGCGTGTTTCCAGAAACGGAGGCGACCCTTGGTATCCCGCATCAGCATGATCGCCCTTGGCGTCCGAGATTTGCCACGTTCGGTGAAATTCTACCGGGATGGGCTGAGGTTTTTGCCCTCCTCGGCCAGCAACGAGAGCATCGCCTTTTTCAAAACGGGTGGAACGGTGCTGGCCTTGTATCCCTGGGACAAGCTGGCGGAAGACGCCCAAGTGCCGGGCGAAGGGCACGGGTTCCGGGGCGTGACCCTGGCTCATAATGTGAGGGAGCGGAAGGAGGTCAACGAGGTTCTGGCGCTGGCGGCCGCATCGGGCGGGAAGATCGTCAAGTCCGCCCAGGAAGTCTTTTGGGGCGGGCACAGCGGTTATTTCGCCGACCCGGACGGCCACTTGTGGGAGGTCTGCTGGAACCCGCATTTTCCGCTGGCCGATGACGGCACGGTACTTGTCCCCTGAGAATCCATGCTCACTCGCAACCTCGCCATCCTGATCTTTGACGACGTGGACGTTCTGGACTTCTGCGGGCCGTTCGAGGTCTTCTCCGTCGCAAGCCGCTTCACCGATCCACCCGCCCTCAGCGTCCTGACCGTGGCCGAGAAAACCGGGCCGGTCGTGACCCGTGGCGGCCTCAGCGTCAACCCGCATCACAGGATCGCCGACTGCCCTCAGCCCGATCTGCTTCTGGTTCCTGGCGGTCAGGGCACCCGTAAGAGGCACTAACTTTATGCCATTTTAGAGGAAGCGGAGACATATAAGGGACAGAGCCAAATTGAGGAAGGCGAACTGCATCTCCTGGGTCTTTTCGGTCACGAAGCGCAGCTTGCGAAAGCCGTGCGCCCACGAGAAGAAGCGCTCCACCACCCAGCGATACTTCCCCAAGCCGCTGCCGTGTTCGGTGTACCGCTTGGCCAGCTTCGGGTCGATGCCTCGACTCCGCAACTCCTCGCGGTGGGGCTCCGAGTCGTACGCGCGATCCGCATACACCTTGGCCGGCCGGTGCTCCGGGTCCCCGGTCGCCTTGTTCAGCGGATCGGCGCTGTCCACCAAGGGGAGCAGTTCCTTGATCTCCGGCGTGTTCGCGGGCGTCACGTCCGCGGCCAGGGGGATGCCGTGGCCGTCCACCAGGACGTGCTGCTTGACGCCGGGGCGGCCGCGATCCGTAGGGTTTTTGCCGCTGCCCTCGACGCCGCCGAAGGCGCGGGCGAAGCTGCTGTCCGCCGCGGCGCGGGACCAATCGATCTTGCCGGCCTCGTCCAGGCGTGCGAGCAAGACCTGCACGAGTCGAAACCAGACGCCGGCCTCCTGCCAGGCTTGGAGTCGGCGCCAGCAGGTCATGCCGCAGCCGCAGCCCATCTCGCGGGGGAGGTCCTCCCAGGGGATGCCGGTCTTGAGGACAAAGAGGATGCCGGTCAGGGCTTGGCGATCCCCCACGGGTTTGCGGCCCGGATAGCGGAAGCGGCGCGGCTTGGGGGGCGGCAGCAGGGGTTACAGGACCTCCCAGAGTTCATCGGAGACCAGAGGCTTGGCCATGATAGCACCTCCCGAGGCATGCAGGGTTGCCCACTCGCACAGAGATGCATACGGCATACCAATAGCATCATTGTGTTAGTGCCTCTTACGACATCGCCACACGCCGGGTCGTCTGGAAGCGGCTCACCACGCCGAAGGGACACGAGTTGATGGAGAAGCTGCTGCGTAACCCCCGGACATACCTTTCCACGAGCGAAATGCGGAAACTGGTCGAAGGCGGTTGAAACCGGAAGGCCGGTGTGCGATGGCAAAGAAGAGCATCAGCAGGACGAGGGCGATCCTGACCATGCTCGCCCGCCTCGGAATGCAGGCCAGCCCGAAGCAGGTCGTCGCTGCCCTTGCGGAATTCGGGATCGGCGTGAACGAAGGGCTGGTGCGACAGGTCAAGGTGGACCTGCTGAGGCAAGCCGCCAAGAGCGAGCGGCAACGGGTGAGGACTCCGCAGATGGAGCGGCCCCAGGTGCGGCGTCCTCCGAAGGTGCCGCCTCGACGGAGCCATCGCTCGTAAACCCAGGCGAGGGAGGCCAACAACTCACGTCTGGAGGTCGGGTCTTCCCGGATGGTCCGAGTATCAGGTCAATCGGTAGTTGAAGCTGCCAACACGAAGATTCGGTGCGTGCCGGGATTCGCAAAGGTCCACAGAAACGAACCCCACCACTCCTGGCCTGCGTCGAAATGGTTGCTCCAATCAACCGGCCACTCGAAGATGATGGACTCGGAAGAGATTCCACCCAGGACTTCCTTGTTGATCGCCCGGAAAAGCTCCGTCGCCGCCTTCAACGACACCCGCTTCTTCTCGGAGCGGTCATAAAGCGGGTATGGTGGGTCCGAAAAGGCGTAAGCATACCCTGCCGGCTCGGAATGGCTTTGCCGCTCGACAAGTTCCTTTCGGTCGTAATCATGGCCAGCGCCAAGGAACGCACGGTCTGAAATCCGTTTGGCCACCAGGGCACCGGCTCTCTCGTAGTCAATTCTGATCGAAAAGAACTGGCCAATGGGGATGTTCTGCTCCGCCGATGTCTTGGCGGCGTAGGCGGCCCATCTTTTGGCGATGATCTCCAAACCGGCGATTGCGGCCCGTTTATGTAGTTCTTGGGCAGAGACATCTTGCCCTGAATCGCAGTCCAAGACGACGTAATCGACAGAACCACCGATTTCCTTGAAACGCTGGAAGAGCGATTCTTGCGCTTCGCTCAGGGTCGCTTCCTTCATGGGGAATCTGCTCCTTTATGCCACTCAACAACGCCGATTACTCCCCTGCTTCCCCTTCCAGAAAGGGCAGAAGGGGCAGTCCTCGCCGTGCGGGCAGTCCTCGCCCTCCTTCCAGGTGTTCGGGGTGCGTCATATCGGGAAAGCGGTGTTCGTCCGGCCCCGGCACCCGGCCGTGCTTGGCGACGAACCTTCGGGCAAGCTGCTCCAGCGCCTTTCGCATTTGGGGTTCCCTTGGGAGCGGAATCGTCAAGCCGTCAGACCTTCGTGCTTCTTCCAGGCTCTTCCGAGGGCGTCTGCGGCCCGAATGGCGTCCGCCACCATGTCGGGCCGGACCTCGAACGGCTCGTTGTGGATGGTTTCGCCCTTCGCCGTCGCCCGGTTCGCTATCTGCTGGAGCAGTTCCGCCGGCAGGTCCGTCAGGCCGATCTCGGCCAGCGTCACCGGCAGGCCGACCTCGGCGGCGAAGTGCAACACCTGCTCCAGCACCGAACGGGGCTGACCTTCGAGGACCAGTTGCACCAGCAAGCCGTAAGCCACCTTCTCCCCGTGGAAATAGCCGTGCGTGGCCGGTGCGGCGGTCAGCCCGTTGTGAACGGCGTGGGCGGCGGCCAGGCCCGACGACTCAAACCCCAGGCCCGACAGCAGGGTGTTCGCCTCCACCAACCGCTCCAGGGCGGGCGTGACCACTTGCGTCCGCACGGCCCGCAGCGCCTCGGCCCCGTCCTCCAGCAGCGTTTCGTAGCAGAGCTTCGCCAAGGCGAGGGCGCTTTGGGTCGAGGCCCCGCCCCGCATGTTCTTGACGTGCCCCGCCACGCACGTCTTGGCCTCAAACCACGTCGCCAGCGCATCCCCCATCCCAGCCACGAGCAGGCGGGGCGGCCCCTGGGCGATGACCTGCGTATCGACCAGCACCAGATCGGGGTTCTTGCGGTAGAAGCGGTACTCGTGAAAGACGCCCTCCTCGGTGTAGATGACCGACAATGCGCTGCACGGGGCGTCGCTGGACGCCACGGTCGGGCAATTCACCACGGGCAAGTCGAGGTCGGCCGCCGCCGCCCGTGCAGCGTCCAGCACCTTACCGCCGCCGGCCCCGACGATCACCTGGGCCTTGTTCTGGCGGGCGGCCGACTTCACCTGCTCGATCTCGGCCAGGGAACACTCGCCGCCGAAGGGGTGGACGGCGTATTCGATCCCGGCCTCGCCGAAGGTCGTTTGCCACGTCGAGGACAGCAACCGACCGGCCGAGCGCCCGGCGACGACGACCGCAGGCCCCCGCAGGCCCAGGCCGACCATTTCGCTTCCCAGCGAGGTCGTGGCGTTCTTGCCCTGGGTGTAGCGACTCGGAGAGCAGAAGACGGAGAGCATGGCGGCGAGTTCCTTGCAAGCAGCCGTCGGTCGGGAGGACGACGCCTGCTGAACAGCATACCGTTCGCCGTGATTTCCGAAAGGTTCCGACGCCGGGAAGCGCCTCCAGGCCGCCGCCGTGGCGCTCGTAGCGTCGGGTCGGGTCGCCTCGGCCCTCGCTCACCAGCGCAGCGAACCTTTCCAGCCCTCCCCGGTCTATGAAGGTATCGAATAGAGCGGAGAGGAGGCGACGATGGCAGAAATCACGCTCGGCAAGGCGCTGAAGGTCAAGAACCGGCTGGCGGGTCGGCTGGCCAAGGTCCAGGCCGACATCCAGGCGTACAACAGCGTCCCGGCGGGCCAGGCCGATCAGGTCAACGTCCCGGCGCTCCTGAAGACCCGTGAAGAACTGGTCGGGGCGCTGGTCGGCCTCAAGACGGCGATCAACGAGGCCAACCGGGAGGCGCAGCGGGACATCTACGACCTGGCCGAGAAGAAGGCCACGGCGCAGCTCCTCGCCGGCGTCAACACCCGGCACGGCCCCCAGCCCGCCGTTTACCCGAACACCACCGAGGTCAGCTACGTCGCCGCCTTGAAGAAGGCCGACGTGGACGCCCTGACGGCCGGGCTGGAGAAGGAGATCGACCAGTTGCAGGACCGGCTCGACCAGTTCAACCACGTTCACAAGATCGAGGTTGACGGTCGCACCCTGGAACTGGCCTCTTGAGAACACGGCTGGCTTGTGGGTAGGGCGAAGACGGAGGAACCCCAAATCCACCCTGTTAAGGTGACACTTCTTGCCGATCCTGAGCGTCAAGGCGCACAGTTCATTGGTTCAAGAGGCAGCCCGCAAGGTGCAAGACTCATCTCTTCCCGATTTGCCTCGCCCCCGGCCAGCCGTGCCATTCATGCAAGCGCCCTCGGATGAAGTCCGGGGGCGTTTTCTTTGCGCTTCGGGAGTCTGGTTCTGCGCCACCGCTTGCATTCCCTTCTTCACCGCCCCTACCATTTCACATCCCTCACATCGGTGATGATGCGACCACCGACATTGCCGAGTGGAGCGACCAGGGCGAACGGCCACGCCGGTTTGACGCCAACTTGTGCAAATTGTTGCACAAGTCATGTCACCATCGTCAAGCTGGCTGACGACCCGAAACAGGGATGCCTCGCTCTAGCACCGAACGGTTTTTGTGGCCGTAACGCTTAACAATGACACACTACGGCCCGTCGCGGGATGGGCCGGTTGGCGTCAGAGAAAGGACCAAGCGACGGTTGTCTAACCAGGGCAAGCGATGTTGCCGCGCATTGATCCTATCCATCGCGGGGGCCAACGCCTCCTGGCCCGCGAACGGGTCCAGGTACACGATCAATGCTTCCGGCGTCTCGTACAACTGGCCGGGCCGGTTGAAGAACTGTCGCCGCAGGGTCCGGACGTGCTCCCCCGCGTAGCCCTCGCCCAACTGTCGGCCCAGGTCGGCGACCGCGTTGTACACCAACGCCACCAGCCAGCCGAACATCTGCAACGGCCCCCGGTGAAAGCGCGGCCGCCGCCGGTCGGGACTCTCCTTGTCGTAGCCGCACGGTACGGCATCCACCAACAGGTCGTGAACCTCGACCCGATGGGCCTGCTCGTGCCCTTGTCGAGCCCGGAAGATGGTCAGCACGTCTTCCGGGTCGCCGGCGCAGGTCGTGTACAGCGGATGCCAGCGGTCCTTTTTGGGACCGGGTCGGACCTCCCGGCAGATGATGGTGCGCACCGCCTGCTCCGCGGTCTCGCCCTTGAGTACCGTTTGCGTCTCGGCCAGGCGGACTTCCTTGGGCGGGGCGCCGACGCACACGCCCGGTTCCTCGACGGATACGAACAAGCCGCCGGGCAATTGCTTCCAGGCCCGCATTCGGTGCGGGTAGCGGCAGGCGCGCAGCGTGACGTCCAGGCGCCGCTGGCTCTCGACCAGATCCCACAAGGTCCGCACGCCCGCGTCCGACTTGGCCGCCCCGGCGTCGAACAGCGCGTGGAGCGTGCGCGGCCGGCCGTGCTTCAAGACCTGTCGGACCAGCGGCGCCGCCAGCTCTTGCAAACCCACATCGCCCGGCGTGCCGCGCACCGCCAGGAAGCGGCCGCTCGTCAGGTCGAAGCCGGTGAACAGCTTCTCGCAGCGCATGTACTTGTTGCGGGTGGTGACGTAGCCCTTGCCGATGCGAAACTTCTTGGTCCAGCGTGGGATGGTGTGCTCGTCGAAGCTGACCATGGCGTCGGCGTTGCGGAGCAAGTGCCACGGGCAGGTCCGGCGGCAGAAGGCATCGACCTCATACCAGGCCAGGTGACGCCGCCAACCGCCGACGGTGTGGCGCGACGGGCAGCGGCGGCCGCCGCACAACCGGGCGAAGCCGGCGTCGGCCATCTCGTCCAGGTGAAAAACTCGCTCCAGGCCGGTCACCAAGGAGAAGACGCTGGTCAACAGGCCCGGACGCAAGGAACCGTAATCGTCGGTGAAGCAGTCCTGGGCCGTGGCCAACCAGTCCAGGGCTTCGGGCATCAACAGGAACGCGCCGGCGTGCTGGGTCTTGGTGACGAAAAAGGGGGCGGCGGCAGGGGCACGGGTTGGCGCGGTGGCACGCCGCCGGGCGCGGCCGGCGCGACCGCAGGCTGCACGGCCGGCTCGGGGGCCGCGGCCGCGGCCCGCGTCGCCCGATCGAGGCCGAACTTCTTGCAGAAGTGGTGCAAGGCCACCGTGGACACGTGGACGCCCCAGGTGCGTTGGATGAAGGCCAACACGTCGTAGCGCGTGGCGTCGGCGTGAGTCAGCATGAACTCGGCGATGGGGCCGGCGTAACGCGGCAGCAGTTTGCCATGCGGCCGGCCGGCCAGGCGGTGGTGGGCGGCCTGGATCGCCTCCTTGGAAGACACCCCTTGTTGGTGCGAGGCCGTGGGCCGGCTGACGCCGACCAATCGAGCGATCTGAGCGACTTTGAGTCCGGAATCGCAGTGCAGGAGGAAATGGCTGAGCAACCGGCTGGAGTAGTAATCGTCGCCGCAGCGTCGCCGGAAGGCAAAGGCCGCCTGGAGCAAGCCGCGTTGCCCGGCCGTGAGTCGCTGTTCGGCGATCTGCGCTTGGGCGAGCCAAGAGGCGCAAGTGCCGTCCATGGTGAGCATGAGGAATCCTCCCTGCAACCCAGGCAGGGAGAATTGTAGTCCGTAAGGACTGGAAGTTAAGCGTTACGGCCCGAAAAACCGTTTGGTGCTAGGAAACGTGCTGGTCTACGGCTGAAACCAGGGATCATCTCTGATGGCCTTTATGCACTCGTCCACGGACAGGGCCTCGTAAAGTTCGACCCACTGCCCGGTGTGCCTCATAAACGCCAGGGCGAACTTGCCGTCGCCGACGTACTCCATCCTGGCGAACTTGGCGTCGAAGGTCGGCGAGATGGCGTTCGGGCCGGGGCAGGCGTAGATCGACACGAAGTAGCACTTCGAGCCGAGCCACTTGGTCGTGATGTCCGTGACGTAGTTGAAGCGCTCGTCCTTCGGCGGCGACTGAACGTGCTTGGGTTTGAGGACCGTTTCGATCAGTTCCCTGGCCTTGGCGTCCACTTCCTCCTTGAGCGTGCCGGGCAAAGCCAACTTGGGCTTCTTGCCAGGGCGGAACGACCAGGATTTGCGTGGCTTTGGCATACTTCGTCCTTTCGGGCGTTTCCCCGCCGCCTCTTCAAGCCCGTTCAATCCTTCTTCCCCTCGACCGTCACGCCCTCCTTGTCCACCCGCAACCGCACGCCTCGAATGCTCGAACCCTTGCCTTCCTCGTAGTAAACGCAGTAAACCAGGCCGTCCGGCAACTCCACCAGGCTCGGATACGCACCGCCCACGGCGTCAATCTGCACCGGCCCGTTCCACGTCTTGCCCTCGTCGGCCGTCCAGTGGAGGGATGTGGCGGGCACCCGATGCGCCAGGAGAATCACGCCGCTGCTGTGCCGCAGGAAGTAAGGGCAATGACCCTTGAAGCCGAAGGATTGCACCGGACCCCAGGTCTTGCCGGAATCCTCCGAGACGGCGTAGTGCATGTCCACCTTGGACGAGCGCAGGGCCGCCAGCAGCTTGCCGTCTTTCAACGGCACCACGTCGGTTTCGGCGTCGAGCCAGACGCCGGATTTCTCGCCGATGAGCGCCAGGTCTTTCCAGGTCTTGCCGCCGTCGCTGGACTTGACCGTAGCGCCAAAGGCCACCTTTTTATCGGCGTCTTCGCAGTACAGGCCCAGGATCAGCGAGTCATCGGGCAGTTGCCGCACGGGTGCGGAGCAGGCGAACGAGTAGGGGGAATCGAGGTCGAGTTTGACCGGCTCGCTCCAGGTCTTCCCCTGGTCCGTCGAGCGGGCGAGCAAGACGGCGACTTGATTCTTCTGGAGCGTGAACCAGTTGAGCAGGAGCGTGCCGTCCTTGAGGCAGGCGACCGAGGGATCACGGTCGTCCTGGTCCGTGTCGATGGCTACGACCGGCTCGCTCCAGGTCTTGCCGTTGTCCGAGGAGCGCACCGCCATGATGCGCCCGCCCTTGGGCCACTTGTCGTTGGGCGTGGAGACGTGGCCGTAGCCGGAGTAGAAGACGCAGTAAAGGTCGCCGTTGCCGAGCCGGCAAACGTCGGGGAAGGCGGCGTATCCTCCTGCGGCCTCGCCGGAGCAAACGATCTGGTGCTGGGCCGAAACGGTGGACGCCGCCAGCATAGAGGCGGCGAAGGCCCATGTCATTCTTCGGAGAGCCATCGTTGACCTCGCTCGTTACAAGCCTGGTAATCCCTGCGGGCGGCGCACGGGCGGCGATGTGACCGGCCCAAAAGCCTCGCCTGCACCGTGTCCGCCGAAGGTCGTCGTCGTTTCCCTGGCCGCCTTCCGTACACCGCAAACCGTACACTCCTTGCCCCTCGTGGTCAACAAGGAAGCATGGGACTGGCGCAGCGGCATCGTCGGCACCGGCCCAACAAGAAACGGCCCATCCCGCTTCCGTGCGGCACCTGAGAAGTGCGAGACTGCTCCCGGAGGGAATCGAACCCCCGACACGGTTTTTTAGAGAAACCTGTTCTGCCACTGAACTACGGGAGCCGGCCCACCTTAGCCTATGTCTTGCTCCTCCACCCAGGCTCGTGCTTTCTCGTACAGGGCGTCGATTTCTCCGACCGTGTGGTGAAGCGGGCGAACGTCCCCCGGCTGGGCCACCGGCGTTCTGGCCGCTGCGTAGTCCTCGGCAATCCAAGGCTCGTCCGTCGCCACCGTGTCGTCCAGAAAGCCGTCCTTGAAGCAAGCGCCTTTCTTGTCCACAAAGCGCTTCTCCTGGGCCTTCCGGGAAAAGACGGTGCAGAGGGGCGGCTCCGCACGGGGCGTCGGCGGGTCGTACCCGATGGTGCGGCCGTCCTCGCTGCGAATGCGACGGCGGCTCACACGGTTATGCGGGTCTTTTCTCTTCCAGCGCTGCCAGGCGTGGGCCATGCGGACGGCCCGTTGGTACACCACGTTGAGGAGTTTCAACTTCCGGTAGGTCGAGAATTCGCAAGGGTGGAATCCCCAGCGAGATCGGACGACGGACGGGACGGTAGACACTGTTTGCTCCTTTCAGGGAACGAAGCCTCGATGCGCACCTTCTCCCGGCTCATCCTCCCGGTGAAGATGAGTGCTGGGGATTGCTTCCGATTGGTCTTGGTCGGTCTTGTTCAGCTACGGGAAGCCTGGCTGGCCCAGGCAGCGATAGCGGCGGAAGAGCCTGCGGCGAGCGCCGAAAATCGGCTCGGTGGCGACGGCCGTAAGCTCATCGCCCAGGTCGGGTTCGTAGAACGGCCGGGTGGAGACTCCCCGCCGCCCTAACTGATCCATGCACTGGAAAAGCCGGCGCTGGCTGGGAAGGCCGCAGACGACTAAGTGGGGATGGGGTAGGTGCTGTGGAAGGAGAGAGCGGGCCGCTTCGACGGCCGCATGGCACGCCTGAACGATCTGGTAAGGAGAAGGGAGGTCGGTTCGCACGAAGATGTAGACATACGGCATCTCATGGTTCTAGGTGAATTTCATGGGGTCATCCTCTCCAAAGAGAAACCGGCGTTTGGTGCCGTTGGTTAAGTCTACGCTCGCCCTGGGGGCTTGTAAAGCCCTGGGCGTCAAAAAGCATGGGCAGGGACTTGTGGCGGTTCTTCCCGTGTCGGTCGGCCGCCAGTTCGCAGTGGGCGCTGCCCTGGACAGGAAGCTCGTCGGCCTTGCGATTTATAGTGGACCCCGAAAACTGGACCACCAGCTAAGCTACTCTGGTGGCCCAGGAAAGGGGTGACGATGACGGTGAAACGGAAGCAACACACGGCGGCGTTCAAGGCCCAGGTCGCCCTGGCGGCGGTCAAGGGCGACCGGACGGTCAACGAGTTGGCCAGCCATTTCGGGGTCCATCCGACCCTGATCCACGGCTGGAAGAAGCAGCTGCTGGCCGGCGCCGAGACGGTGTTCGCCAACGGCGCCAGGGTGGGCGCTGCCGACGCCGAGGCCCGCCAGGCCGAGCTGTACGAGCAGATCGGCCGGCTCAAAATGGACCTGGAATGGCTCAAAAAAAAAGCTGCCGCACTCGGCTGAGCGGCTGCGTCCTTTGATCGAGGCCGGCCACGCCAAGCTGAGCGTCCGTCGGCAGTGCGAGCTGCTCGGATTGAATCGGTCGAGCCTGTACTACGAGTCGGCGGGTGAGACGGCCGGGAACCTGCGGCTGATGCGGCTGATCGACCGGGAGTACACGGCCCACCCGTTTTACGGCAGCCGGCAGTTGACCTCGTGGCTGATCCGGCGGGGGGAGCGGGTCAACCGCAAGCGGGTGCAACGATTGATGCGCGTCATGGGTCTGGAGGCCATTTACCCCAAGCCGCGGCTGAGCGTGGCCGGTCGCGGGCATCGGATCTACCCGTATTTGCTGCGGGGTGTGGCGGTGGAGCGGCCTGATCAGGTGTGGAGCACGGACATCACCTACGTGCCGCTGGCGTCGGGCTTCATGTACCTGGCGGCGATCCTCGACTGGTTCAGCCGCTACGTGCTCTGCTGGCGGCTGTCCAACACGCTGGACGGTTCGTTCTGCCTGGAGATGCTGGAGGAGGCGTTGGGTCGGGGGCGCCCCGAGGTGTTCAACACGGACCAGGGGGTTCAGTTCACGTGCCAGGCGTGGACGGGCCGGGTGGAGTCGGCGGGTGCGGCGGTGAGCATGGACGGTCGGGGTCGGTGTCTGGACAACGTGTTTGTGGAACGTCTGTGGCGGTCGGTGAAGTACGAGGACGTGTACCTGCGCGGCTACGAGGTCGTGCCGGAGTTGCAGCGGGGCCTGGCTCGGTACTTCACGTTCTACAACGAGGAACGCCCGCACCAGTCGTTGGAGGGGCGGACGCCCTGGGAAGTGTACCGGGGCTGACGCCGCATGGGCGATCCGGAAAAGGCGTTCTTGTTCGCACCGCAAACCCTCAGCCCCGGTGAAGGGTCTGCGGTGCGAACAAGAACGCCTGGGGCAGGGAGGACCGCTGGGCGTGGGTATGTGGAACTGGATCCATACCCGATACTGTACCGAAGGGATGCAATTTTTTGGTCTAGACAATGGGGTCCACCATAATTTGCCGGGAGGCCGGTGGCCCGCAGGCTGGACGACGGCAAGAGCCGAAGCAGTGGCCCGGCCGGGTCGCCTGCAAATCGAGGAGGAGACGATCACCGATGTTGCGGGCCGGATACGACCTCGGTGAACACCTGCGTGACGCAACTTGTGCAACTTTCTGCACAAGTCCGATCATGCGCCGAGGACGCCCGCAAGGGCGCTTTCCAGCATATCAATTCGAGCCAGACCTGAGCGCAACGGCCCTGGGATTTTCGACTCGCCCCAAAACGCCCCGGCCAACTGTCCGCAGATCGCCCCCGTCGTGTCGGCGTCGTCGCCCAGGTTGACGGCCCGCAAGACGGCCTCCTCGAAGGTGCCGGCGGCGTGGAAGGCCCACAAAGACGCCTCCAGGCTCTTGACCACCCAGCCCGATCCCTCAATGGCGGGCGGCTGCCTGTGGCGAAAACTTCCCTCAGCGACCTCCCGAATCAGCGGGTGCAGCGGCTTGATGTCGTTGAGGAGTCGCAGGGGCTTCCAGTCCGGCGACAGTATCGCAGCCCGGTCTTCGCCACGCATCAGGGCGGCAAGCACGGTCGCCAAATACCGGCAGGCCGACCGGCATTGTTCGCTGGCGTGGGTGGGCAGGCTCGATTCGTCGGCCAGCCGTGAAAGCTCATCGAGCTTATCCGGGTAGAGATCGGCGTGTCCAATCGGCACCGGGGCCAGGCGCATGATGGACCCGTTGCCGCTGGCCCGCTCGGAGGCGTCGCCGGAGGAGAGCGCATTCTTGTGAGCGACGAACTTGCTCAGGGCGCTTCGGGTGGTTATGCCGATGTCGAAGCAGCGCCCGTTGACGGAATACTTGCCGGTCTTCCACCACTGGACGTAGCGGCTGGCCTGGTCGTTCAAGTCCCAACCGACCGAGGCCATGCTGTCGGCCAGAGCCAGCGCCATGCTGGTGTCGTCGGTCCACTCCCCGGCCTTCAAACCGTGCGGCCCGCCGCTGCGGTAGCCCGTAACGGGTGCGAAGCTGCCTGGGCTGCTGAACTCGACGGCGGCCCCCAGGGCGTCGCCCACGGCCAGGCCGATCAAGGCTCCTCGGCGACGATCCCTCATGACTTGTTCCCCCATCCCACACACACCTTCAACATCGCCTCCAACGGTTCCGGGTCGGCCAGCAGGTGATCCGTGCCGACCTCGATCAATGCGGTGACGGGCAGCCCGCTGTTCCTGACCAGTTGCTCCGAGTCGGCAAACGGCACCACGTCGTCGGCCTTACTGTGCAGGATCAACGTGCTGGGCTTCACCGTCTTTGCCGTCCCCCACTTCTTCCAGGCCGGACAGAGCAGGACGAGCCGGGCGTTTCCGCTCTTGATGTTCATTGCCACCTGGGCGATCCTGACGGCCTCCTCGAAATCCTCGTCGGGCAGCTTCGGGTTGATGACCTCGTGGCCGTGCTGCGCCAGGAACGTCGGTTTGACGCCACCTGGGACCGACTGCCAGCCGTGGAGAAACAGGATAGGCATGTTGACCTCCCCTCAACCGTCGAGGCAGACATCAGGCCATCCACTTGGGATTCCGAACGCTGGCGTTCAAACCTTCCATTGCAGAAGACCACGCTCTTTCGACTTCTTCGGTTCCACATTGGTCGAGCAGCGAATCCAGGCCGAGCCACAGCCGCACCTTCGCTTGCTGGACGATTCTGCGTGCCACCGAGTCGTCTGCAAATGCGACATGATTCACAGTCGGAGCGAGAAAACCCACGGAGTCGCATACCACGGTGTCCTTGTACTCCTTGTTGCAGACGAAGACTTTATGGGGACGGGTCTGGACCGAAACGAAGCAAACGTGTGGGACGGAGCCGGAGTGTGAGAGGACTCCGCTGCTCTTCTCCTTGAGTAACACTGCCTTCGTCGCCTTTAGGAGACGGTCAACGAATTCCTGATCGACCTCCGAAAGCGCCTTCGGTATCCGAAATCTCTTTTTGTCTTCACCCTTCACTCCGTCACGAAGGTGCTTGACGTAGGTTGAAGCGGTCGCAATTGCGTCCTGATTGGTCCCAAAACGCAACTTCTGCTCAAGCACAACATTCGCAGAGAGCTTCAGCGACTTGATCGTTGCAGTGACGACATGATCCGGTCCTGTCATGCGGTCAGCGATGTGACGTACCGTATTGGTCGCTGGAAACCATCCCCACTCCGTAGATGGCCCTGGCAAAAAGTTGCGTGGCTCACGCTGTCCCAGGCTCTTTATTGAACACTCGTGCCACTGTCCGTCATCTGCCAGCCACCAGTTACCTTTGCGCTCCTTTTGCAAGAGCAGATCGACAAAAGGTTCGCCGACTGCATTCAATGCAAGGGAGAAATCGGGTGAGAGCAGCTTTCGGCATCTTGGTTTCGCACGGATACGTCTGAGGACAGCTAAACGCCAAGGCTGAGGCGCTTCTGATGGAGCTATCCACCCGCTTCCTGGCGGCCCAAGGCTGGATGGAAAGTCGAAGCAAGGTGGTAGAGCCGACTTCCATGCGCACCAACATGACCTATGACACCGGCCCACGACCGCAAGAATGAGACTTCGACTTGCGGCGAGGACGCCCACCCTCGCCGCTCGACCAGGGAGGCAGCCATGAGTCAACCGAGGTTCGAGATCGTCCAAGAAAACATAGGCGGCTGGGTGCGAGTGTTCCTTGGCCGAGGG
The DNA here is from genome assembly GCA_963813925.1 of uncultured Planctomycetaceae bacterium. Classification (GTDB taxonomy): domain Bacteria; phylum Planctomycetota; class Planctomycetia; order Gemmatales; family Gemmataceae; genus UBA4732. Next base: position 70,822 of record CAWFBG010000008.1, on the reverse strand, counting down.
GAACCTACCGGGGAACTCGCCAAGTTCCTTTCTCACAGCCTGACGGACTGGATGCGGAAACGACCGCACCTGCGGGTTCGTTTCGTCGTCCCCGTCAACCGGGACGGCGACACGGTGGAGATTCACGCTTGGTACGACCAAGTGCAGTTCCCTGACATCAGCCCGATGGCGAACCCGGAGGCGGGCGGGACGGAGTGATGACCGACAAGACGAGTCATCGTATGTCATCACCATCAGGCACGACCGAAACGACGAAGAAGCGACCTCGCAAGGAAGCACAAGAATAATGAGCGATCAGACGTTCACACCCGGCCCGACGCCCAACACCGTCCGATCCGCCGATGGCCGCATCCTGACCGCACCGGACGGCTGGGCGGTGCTTCCGCCTGGTGACGCCGCCCTGACTCGCCGGGTGAAGGAAGCCGGCGACCATTGGGTGGTGCAGGAAAAGAAGGGCCGGAAGGTCTTCTCACGAGGCATGTGGGCACCGGCGGCGACCATCGACCGCATTCGTGCAGAACTCGAAGTCAAGCGGTCTACGGAAAGCTATGTCAAGCGCAAGGAGGCCGACGCCCGCCGCCGTGACAAGGCCCAGGCCGGGTACGTCGAGGATTTCTTCGGGGCGGTGCTGGCGTTCCTGGCGTTTCATCCGCATTACGCCGACCTCGCCGAGCGCCTTTCACGGGCCGTGACCGACCACGCCACGCCGGTCGGCAGTGGGACAGTGGCCAGGACGAAGGGCATCCCGGTCGAGCAGCGGGCTGAGGCCGCCGTGATCGCCTGGATGCGCCACCAGACGACCGGCTACGACGGCATGGCGATCCCCAGGATCAAGGGGAAACGGCGGGAGGTCCGGCGCATGTTGGCCCGGCGCTCGCAGGAATTGCTGGCCCGGTTTCGCCGTGGGGAGCCGGCAGCGGTGGCGTGCCCGCTCAGGAAGGCGCTCGACAGCGGCCCTTCTTGTCAGGGCGACGTTTCCGAAATATCACGTTGAATGGAACGACGCCCCCATTTTGGAGGAAGCCATGCGCACCATCGCCGCCCTTTTCGTCATTTTCCTCGCCTCCCCCCTTCCGGCCGACGAGCCGAAAGTCCACCGTGATCTTGCCTACGGTGAGCCGAACAACGAACGACAGACCCTCGATGTCTACGCCCCGACCGAGGGCGTGAATCATCCGGTCGTCGTCTGGATTCACGGCGGCGGCTGGCAAGCCGGCGACAAGAAAGAAGTGGATCACAAGCCGCAGGCGTTCGTGGATAAGGGCTTCGTCTTTGTGTCGATCAACTACCGCCTCCTCCCCGATAACGTGACGATCAAGCAAATGGCCGGCGACGTGGCGAAAGCGATCCGCTGGACCTACGATCATGCCAAGGACTACGGCGGCGACCCCGACATGCTGTTCGTCACGGGCCATTCCGCAGGGGCGCAACTGGCCGCCCTGGTCTGCACGGATGACGGCTACTTGAAAGCGGAAAAGCTGTCGTTGTCCAACATCAAGGGCTGCGTGCCGGTGGACGGGGACACCTACGACGTGCCCTTGCAGATTCAGACCGTGGAACAAAAGCGAGCGGACGGCTACAGGCGGAAGTTCGGCGATGCGGACAGTCAGAAGGACTTGTCCCCGGTCACGCACGTCGCCAAGGACAAGAATATCCCGCCCGTCCTGATTCTCCACGTTGCGAACCACCCGGAAACCAAGGCGCAGTCACAACGACTCGCCAAGGCGTTGAAGGAGGCGGGCGTCCCGGCGACGGTCTATCCCGCCGAGGGGAAGACGCACGATACGATCAACGCCGACCTGGGGCTGCCGGACGACAAGCCGACGAAGGAGTTGTTCGAGTTCCTGGATGGGGTGTTGAAGAAGTAACAGGCGGCGGCGACGGGACGGGCTGGTCGGGCGGAGGAATGACCGGCATGAAACAAATCGCCACGGAGATCGAGATAAACGCTCCGGCCAGTCGAGTTTGGGCCATCCTCACCGAATTCGCACGATTTGCCGACTGGAACCCCTTCATCCTGCCCATCGAAGGTCGGCCGCACGTCGGGGCACGGCTGAAGGTGACGATCCAGCCGCCCGACTGGAAACCCATGACGTTCCGCCCCCTGGTCCTCAAGGCCGAACCCGAACGGGAACTGCGGTGGCTGGGCCGGATCGTGCTGCCGTGGCTTTTCGACGGCGAACACGCCTTTGTCATCGAGCCTGCCGGGGAAGGCAAGGTACGGTTTCGGCAGTCCGAGCAGTTCCGTGGGCTGCTGCTCCCGCTGGTTTGGGGCAAGATGGCCGACAAGACCCGGCGTGGCTTTGAGATGATGAACGAGGCGATCAAGCGAGTGGCGGAGGCGGGATGAAGGCGGCATACGGCGGCATGGGCCGACCGAGTTCCCCGGAAGGCTTTCCATGAAAATCGACGCAATGAACCACCCGGCCCGCAACCCGCTCGAAGAGATCGACTGGTTCGGTCGGCAGGGCTTTGACTTCGTGGACTTCACCCTGGAGCCGCCCGCCGCCGACCCCGACCGGATCGACCCCGACGCCGTGCGAGCAGCGCTCGACCGCCACGGCCTCGGCGTCGTGGCGCACACGGCCTGGTTCATTCCGCTCGGCTCCCCTTTCGGCAGCGTCCGGGATGCCGCCCTGGGGGAGTTCCGGCGGGCGCTCCGGGCCGCACACCGTATCGGGGCCACAGTCATGAACGTCCACTACGGCAAGTCACCGGGCTTCTTCACGAAGGAGCAATGGTGATCGACTGGCACGCCGAGGTTCTGTCCCTGCTTTGCCAGGATGCGGCGGGCGTCGGCGTTACCATTGTGATGGAACACATTCCGCATGGGGGCGGGGAGCAACTGGAGAACATCGTCGCCGTCATGGAGCGGGTGCCGCTCCTCCGTTTCCACCTGGACAGCGGCCATGCCAAGCTGGAGCGGGGTTATGACCGCTGGGAGGAGTACCTGGACCGCCTCGGCCCCAAGTTGCGGCACGTCCACCTGTCGGAGAACGACGGCACGGCGGACCAGCACTTGCCGCTGGGGGCGGCCCCCCGGAGTACGACCGACTGGCCGCAGCACATCAAGAAGCTGAAGGCGACCGGCTACGACGGCACGGTCACGCTTGAGGTCTTCGCACTCCACCGGGAGTACCTGCTCCTGAGCCGGGACTTGTTGCGCCGGTGGTGGGAAGACGCATGATGGAGCAGTGAACCATGCGCGTCAAGTACACCTGGGAAGATGGTAGGCCGGTATTGTCGCCGTCGCCAACCTGAAGCGGCTGTTTCGGTTCAGGTTGCATCTACAATGCGTTGAAGTTCCTCAATCAACGCCTCTTGCCCGGCTTTGATCTTCCGTCTCGCCACAGCCACGTCGAAGAAGTCCGCCCGGTCGATCTCAGGGAACTCCACCTGTCGCCCCGACTTCGGGGGCCATTCCATCTTTAACGTGTTGCTGACGGTCGCAGTTGGGTCGCAGTCGCCCTTGAACGCCCATGCGTGGACGATCTTGCCTCCCTTTTGCTTCACCGGCGTCAGAGCGATGAATGGACCTGTCGGCGTGACGCCGGTTTCTTCCTCGAACTCCCGCTTGGCGGCTTCGAGCAAGTCCTCGCCCGGTTCGATCTCGCCCTTGGGAATCGACCAAGCGCCGTCGTCCTTGTTATTGAAAAACGGGCCGCCGGGATGGGCAAGAAGCATCTGCAACTTGCCATCGTGAATGCGATACATCAACAATCCGGCACTGGCACGGGGCATAGACGCCAACCTGATCCTCGTTGCCGTGATAAATGCCGCACCAACCACATGATCCCCGTCCGCAGCAGGTTGAGCGATCCTCAATTCCTGTAGAAGTCGATCCAGTTCAGGGTGATCGACTGCGGGTTGCCCTCAAAGAACGCCTTCGGCAGCGCAACCTCAAAGTAGCCGTCCTTGAGCGGTAGTTCCGTCGCCGGTTTGCCGTCGCCGCCCACGATGCGAATTGCCATCCAGAAGGGACTTTTCTCGTCCAGGGGAGCGTCCTCCTTGCCGTCCTTCCACATTCGCACGTTCGCCTTGCCCTCGTCCATCGACACCGCCGCATCCAGCCTGACCTTGCCATTTTCGGCCCGAAAGCTCGACAAGCCGGTCAGGTGCAGTCGCAGCACGACGGCCTTCGGCCACTCGTCGCCTTCCCGCTCGATGACCGCCTGGCTGATGCCGAAGGGGCTTTTCACGTCGAACACCGTCCCGCCCTTGTCGGACTGGACCTCCACGGCGTCGTCTTTTCTCCTGGTCGTGATCTTGAATTTGGCGGGCTGGTCCTTGGGTGCATCACCGTCGTCGGCCAAGGCGTTGCCGCTGATGACGAGGAGAACGACGAGGGGAACGAGCAAGCACTTCATGCGATCCTCCGATTCCGGCTTGTCGAAGGCCAGGGCTTCTTGAGGGCCTTCAGAAGTTCGACCGCTGCCGTAGTCTGTTGACTTAACGGGCAGCGGCCGGTCGTTCGCCGGGATCGTGGCCGGCCGAACGAAGCTCATACCCGTCGCATTTCAGGACCGGCTGGGGCGGGTATTTCGGGAAACGCTTGTCCGACTGCGACAACAGGCACAGCAGGAAGCGGGAACCCCGGCCGGAGACGACCTCCCGCAAGTGCCGGCAGCTTTCGCAGAGGCTCTCGCCGCTCGTCATGCCGGTACACCGATCCCGAACCCCACGAATGCGTGGAAAGCCCGACCCGGCTCTTGCGCCGTGGGAATTGCTCACTTCTTCAGCCGTTTCAGCACGGCGAGGATGCGCCCGCTCCCCGCCGGGGCGGAGAAGTCGTCGGGCCGCTCCATGCCCGCCTTCGCATAACAGACCTTCCGCTCGTCGTCCCCGACCTCGTAGATGCCGAGGGCCGTCCTCCCCTTGTCGTCGCCCTCCGTCTCCGTCAGGTCAATCCCCTTGGGCTTCCTGGTCGGGTCGATCTCGCTCGTGCCCCGTGCGATGACCTTGCCATCGACCTCCAGGCTCCACTTGCCGTCCGCCTCGTTGACGACCGTGATCTTCTTGGCGTCCTGCTCGTCCGTCTTGTTCCCGTCGATCTCCAGGGATACGACCTGCCAGGCGCCCTCGTACTTCATCCGATCCTTCTTGATCGCCTCCTCCTTGGCGTCCCCGGCGGCGGCGAGTGGGACGGCCGCTGCGAAGAGCAGGGCGACGACGAGGGGCACCGCTGCATCTCTTTTCATGGCGGGACTCCAGCCAGGGGATGGTTGCCAGGCAAAACGCCCAGGGCCTTTGTATACCGAACCGAAGCCGGGCGGCGCAGTCCCTTGAGTGGATGCCGCCCGGCCTGGAAGGCGGCGGTCGTTTTCAGGGCCACGCCGATCCCAGCCCGTCGCCGCAGGACACCGTAGCCGCAGATCGGAATACAATGCCCACGGCGACGACCTTTTCACCCGGAGGGAACGACGATGGCGACCTTCATTACGACCATGCACTTCACGGAGCAGGGAATCAAGTCCGTCCGGGACACCTGCGAGCGGGCGGCGGCGTTCAAGGCCACGGCCAAGAAGCTGGGTGTCAAGGTGACGGGCATGTACTGGACCCTGGGTGCCTTCGACGGCGTGATCGTCTGCGAGGCCCCGGACGAGGAGACGGCCACCGCCGCCCTGCTGCACCTTGGGTCGATGGGCAACATTCGGACGCAGACCGCCCGTGCCTACGCCGCCGCCGAAATGGAGAAGATTCTCGGCCTGCTGCCGAAGTGAGTCGCCGGATCGCCTCGACGCACTGCGGCACGTCGCCATCCTGTCCTGCCGTTCCCACGGCCGAAGGGGCAAGACATGAATGACGCATTCGAGAAAAAGGTCGGGGCCGCCTCCGTCGCAGGATGGTGGGTTATCCTGATCGCCATTGGCTTCCTCACCCTTCTCTGGCTCGTCTACCTCGCCGTGATGTCCGCTCACCCGGCGTGGCTGCTTTCCATTTGGGGGCCGGGCGTCGATTGGCCTTTCGTCCAAAACGTGTGGTTTTGGGCAATGGCGGCGTTCAAGTTCTGCATCTGGCTCATGGTCCTGGCGGTCCTCTGGTTGACGCTGTGGTCGAGGCGGTTGCGCAAAATGGACCGGCAAGGGCCGAAATGACAGACCCGGATGGAGGCTGCCTTGAGAATCCAGGCCGTTGTCGAAACCGCCGTCTACGTCGATGACCTCCTTGCGACGGAAACCTTCTACCGGACGGTCCTGGGCCTCTCGGTCATCGGCAAAGAGCCTGGCCGTCACGTTTTCTTTCAGGTTGGCGAGGCCGGCGTCCTGCTCGTTTTCCTGGCCGAAGCCACCCTGAAGGGCGACCAGTTGCCGCCTCACGGAGCCAGCGGGCCGGGCCATTTCGCCCTGGGCATAGAGGCCGGGGCATTCGACGCCTGGCGGAAGCATCTGCACGGCCACGGCGTCACCATCGAGAAAGAGGTCGAATGGCCGAGAGGGGGCAAGTCCCTCTACTTTCGTGACCCAGCTGGGAATTCGGTGGAACTGGTGACGCCTGGGGTGTGGGGTTTGTCAAGCGGGTGGTGAGGCGGCCGGAGGTCCGGCGCATGTCGGCCCGGCGCTCGCAAGAGTTGCTGGGCCAGCCCTGTCAAGGTGCCTGTGGTTTCAGTAAGCTGGCTTCCAGCGTAAGGATACACCAAAACCTGGCAGGGAAGCCGCCATGCTGCTCAACTCGGTTTTCAATCGCTTCGTTCAAGAGAGTCCGGCGGCCGTCATGGTCCGGGGCCTGCTCGAACACGTGCTGACCCCGGAGTCGGTGGACGCACTGTTCGAGGAACACGCCGATAGCCAATATACTCGCGCGCTGTTGTTTTCGCAGACCGTTGAGCTGATGGGTCAGGTCGTGTGTGGAATCTATCCCTCCGCCAATGCCGCGTACCAGAAGCAGCGTGAACGCTTTACCGTGTCGCGCACGGCCGTTTACGACAAACTCAACGGCGTCGAACCCCAGGCGTCCGCGGCCTTGACCCGCCAGACGGCCGCGAGCCTGACGGCAGTGATCCGTGAGCTCGGGGGCGCGTTGCCGGACCTACTGCCCGGTTACCGTGTCAAGATCCTCGACGGCAATTGCCTGGCGAAAACCGAACACCGCGTGCAGGAACTGCGGACGATCGCGGCGGGTCCGTTGCCCGGCAAATCGCTGGTGGTGCTGGACCCGGCGTTGATGCTGGCCATCGACGTGTTCCCGTGCGAGGACGGGCATACGCAAGAGCGTGCCTTGCTCGACCAGGTTTTGGCCACGGTCGAGGCCAACGACGTGTGGATTGAAGATCGCAATTTTTGCACGCTGGGCTTTTTGTTCGGCGTCGCCGCGCGGGACGCCTGCTTCGTGGTCCGGCAGCACCAGAACTTGCCCTGGGAAGCGGTCACCGAACTGGAGTACGCGGGCGAAAGCGAGGACGTGGAGGTCTGGGAGCAAAAGGTTCGGCTGAACAACCCGGAGACCGGCGAAACCCTGATCGTGCGGCGGCTGGAGTTGCGTCTGCCCACGCCGACGCGCGATGGCGACCGGGTGATCCATGTCTTGACCAATCTGCCGGCGCGGGTGGCCGGCGCCAGTCTGGTGGCGGATTTGTATCGGAAGCGTTGGAAGATTGAATCGCTGTTCCAGGTGTTGGAATCGACGCTGGAGAGCGAGCAGACCAGGCTGGGATACCCGAAAGCGGCGTTGTTCGCTTTTTGCGTGTCGTTGGTGGCGTATAACGTGTTGGCGGTGGTGCGCGCGGCGTTGCGTGCGGTGCATGGTCGCGAGGTCGTTGAGGAGACGGTATCGACCTATTACCTGACGGACGAGGTCAAGGGCGTGTATCGGGGAATGATGATCGCGATCCCTGGCGCCGAGTGGGAGCAATTCCGCGACCTGACCGTCGCCCAGTTGGCCGTGCAATTGAAGGAACTGGCGAGCAATGCTCGCTTGTTGGCTTACCAACGTCATCCGCGCGGGCCGAAAAAACCGCGACCCGAGCGCATTCATCACAAGGACAAGCCACATGTGTCCACCGCCCGGCTGTTAGCGACTCGGGATAAGAAAAGACGGGCACCTTGAAAGGGCTGGAGTTGCTGGGCCGGTTTCGCCGTGGAGAGTCGGTCCCGGAAGGGTGCCCGCTCAGGAAGGCGCTAAAAAGCAGCCCTTCTTGTCAGGCCGACGTGTCCGAAATATCACGTTGAATGGAACAACGCCGCCATTTGGGAGAAAGCCATGCGCTTCGTCGCCGCCCTCTTCGTCGCTTTCCTCGCCTCCCCGCTCCCGGCTGCGGAGCCGAAAATCCACCGTGATCTTGCCTACGGCGAGCCGAACAACGAACGACAGACGCTCGATGTCTACGCCCCGGCCGAGGGCGTGAATCATCCGGTCGTGGTCTGGATTCACGGCGGCGGCTGGCAAGTCGGCGACAAAAAAGAAGTGGATCACAAGCCGCAGGCGTTCGTGGACAAGGGCTTCGTCTTCGTGTCGATCAACTACCGCCTTCTTCCCGACAAGGTGACGATCAAGCAAATGGCCGGCGACGTGGCGAAGGCGATCCGCTGGACCTACGACCACGCCAAGGACTACGGCCGCGATCCCGACACGATGTTCGTCATGGGCCATTCCGCAGGGGCGCAACTGGCCGCCCTGGTCTGCACGGATGACGGCTACTTGAAAGCGGAAAAGCTGTCGTTGTCCAACATCAAGGGCTGCGTGCCGGTGGACGGGGACACCTACGACGTGCCGTTGCAGATTCAGACCGTGGAGCAAGAGCGGGCGGACGGCTACAGGCGGAAGTTCGGCGATGCGGACAGTCAGAAGGACTTGTCCCCGGTCACGCACGTCGCCAAGGACAAGAACATCCCACCCGTCCTGATTCTTCACGTTGCGGACCACCCGGAAACCAAAGCGCAGTCGCAACGGCTCGCTAAGGCGTTGCAAAAGGCGGGCGTCAACGGCGACGGTCTATCCCGCCGAGGGGAAGACGCATGAGACGATCAACGCCGACCTGGGCCTGCCTGACGACAAGCCGACCAAGGAGTTGTTCGAGTTCTTGGATGGGGTGTTGAAGAAGTGATGATGAAGGCCGTTAGCAACATTAAGGATCCGAGGAGGATGCTGGCATGACGACTTGCCGCTGGAAAGGCCGGCTTCGGCAGCCACAAGACGTACTGTTAAGCCGCCAAAGTGGTGGAGAGCGGCACTCCCACGCTCATCCAGGCGATGCACGAAGGGCGGGTCTGCATATCCGCAGCGGCCATCCTGGTGGACGCCGACCAGCGACGCCAGCATGGTCGGGGGCGGAAGCACGCCGTCGCCGGGCGAGATCGGCATGGCCCGGCGACGGCGTGCTATTGTGGTTAAATCCTTTTTCCGAACACTCCATCTTTCCATCTGCCGACTTCCCCTCCCCGCCCGCCCGTGCTATCATCAGCGAGAATGGGGTTAGGAATCGGTTAGCCGACATGAGGATACAGCGATGAGTAAGACACCAACTCAACCACGTCCCTGGTGGGTGCGGTTTGCCGTGGGGCGAGCGTCAACACGCAAGACTGCGTTGTTTACCAATTTCACAATCATGGGATGTAATCTGCTGCTATTGCTTTTTTGCATTATTGGTTTGCTAACCGCCAGCGAAGCGTTGTTTGGCACGATTGCGTTGGTTGTGGCGTTGGCAGCAACGGCCAGCGAAGTCATTTTGATCCTCTGGACGTGGTTAGCCGTCCGCTGGATGGACCGTAATGGCCAGTGGGGTTAATCGACCGGAAGAGAGACGGTCTGGACACGGAGCGAAGCGTTTTTGCCATTTGGTGGTGGGCAGAACGCTCGGTTGGTCCGGCAATAGCGTCCTGTTGCGAGACGGCCAGGTAAGTTGCAGATGCCTGGGCCTCGAACTGGTTACTCCCGGTAGAAGTCAATCCAGTTCAAGGTAATCGACTTCGGGTTGCCCTCGAAGAACGCCTGCGGCAGTGCAACCTCGAAGTATCCGTCCTTCAGCGGAATCTCCTTTGCCGGTTTGCCGTCGTCGCCGACCATGCGAATTCCCATCCAGAAGGGGCTTTTCTCGTCCAGGGGAGCGTCCTCCTTGCCGTCCTTCCACACTCGCACCCGCTGACCATCGTTCTGACTGGACACCGCAGCATCGAGCGTCACCTTCCCGGTCGAGGCCCGGAAGCTCTCCAGACCGTTCAGGTGTAATCGCAGCACCACGGCCTTCGGCCATTCGTCGCCCACCCGCTCGATCACCGCATGGCCGATGCCGAACGGGCTTTTTACGTCGAACACCGTCTGGTCCTTGTCCCCCTGGACCTCCACGGCGTCGTCCGCCCTCTTCGTCGTGATCTTGAACTTGGCGGGCTGGTCCTTGGGCGCATTGCCGTCGTCGGCCAAGGCGGTGCCGCCAAGGGCGAGGAGAACGGCCAGGGGGATTAGCGGGATTTTCATGCGTCCTTCCTTGCGGTTGAGCGGTGATCTCTCGCCGGCCCTTCTTCTGGTATTCTACCTGCAACGGAACTCGACCGGCAGGGTCACGGACGTGTGCCCCTTGTCCGCCCGTCAGGGGGGATGCTGTGGTTCCAGCCACTCAGACAACCGAACCGGGAACAAGTCGCCATAGGCGGCGGATCGTCCTCACCACGGTCGGCTCGTTGGGCGACCTGCACCCCTACATCGCCCTTGCCCTGGGATTGCAGGCACGAGGACACGAGGCCGTCCTTGCGACCAGCGGCTACTACCGCCAGAAGATAGAGGCGCTGGGCGTCGGCTTCCGGGCGGTGCGACCCGACATTCCCGACTTTGACGCCAACCCCGACTTGCTGCGGCGCATCATGGACCTCCGCAAAGGCATGAAATGCGTCGTCCATGAACTCATCATGCCGGTCCTGCGGGAGTCCTACGAGGACACGCTGGCCGCTGCGGAGGGGGCCGACCTCCTGGTTTCCCACCTTCTCACGTTTTCCACTCGGCTGGTGGCCGAGAGGAAGGGCATCCCCTGGTCGTCCACGCTGCTCCAACCGCTCGGCTTTTTGTCGATTTTCGATCCGCCCGTTTTGCCAATGGACCCGTTCCTGACGAAACTCCGGTTCCTTGGCCCGACCTTCTACCGCCTGCTGTTTGGCCTCGGCAAGCGGCGAGTCCGGTCCTGGGTCGAGCCGTGGCACCGCTTGCGTGCTGAATTGGGCCTGCCGGCCACGTCGGAAAACCCGCTGTTCGAGGGCCAACACGCCCCCACGCTGGTGCTGGCCCTGTTCTCGAAGTTGTTCGCCGGCCAGCAAGCGGATTGGCCTTGGCAGACTGTTCTCACAGGATTTCCGTTCTATGACCAGGACGGCCAGGCCGGGTTGACGCCGGACCTGGCTCGCTTTCTGGACGCCGGGCCGCCACCCCTTGTGTTTACGCTCGGCTCGTCGGCGGTCAGGGACGCCGGCCCGTTCTACGAACACAGCGCCGCCGCCGCCAAGCTGTTGGGGCGTCGAGCCGTTCTCCTGGTCGGCAAAGAAACCTGCAACCGACCTGCCTGCCTGCCCGATGGCGTCGTGGCGTGCGAGTACGCTCCGTTCTCCGAGCTATTCCCACGGGCCGCCGCCGTCGTCCACCAAGGGGGCATCGGCACCACGGCACAGGCGATGCGCTCCGGCCGTCCCATGCTGGTCATGCCCTATGCCCACGACCAGCCGGACAACGCCGAGCGTGCGACCCGGCTCGGCATCGCCCGCACGATTTCCCGGCGTCGGTATAGTGCGGCCCGTGCTGCGGAGAAGTTGCGGCAACTGCTCGCCGACCCGGCGTACTCGAAGCGGGCGTCGGAGGTCGGCGAGCAAATCCGGCGGGAGGATGGGGTGGGGGCCGCCTGTGACGCCCTGGAGGCGTTGCTTCGGACTTCTTCCCCCGCCGGGGCGGTTGGGAAATCTTGACCAGGGGCAGGAGAAAAGTCATGGGCAAGAAGAAAAAAAGAGCGGCACGGGAGGAGGCTCCCGACCCGTCGCCGCAGGAGGGCAGGCCGAAACGCAAGGAGTACGAGGCGAAGCTGGACGAACTACACATGGAACTCGTGAAAATGCAGTATTGGATCAAGGCGGCGGGCAAGAAGCTGGTCCTGCTGTTCGAGGGCCGGGACGCCGCCGGCAAGGGCGGGGTCATCAAGTGCATCGCCGAGCCGCTGAACCCCCGTGGCTGCCGGCATGTCGCCCTCGGCAAGCCCTCGGACACCGAGAGGACGCAGTGGTACTTCCAGCGCTACGTCGCCCACCTGCCGGCAGCGGGGGAGATCGTCCTGTTCGACCGCAGTTGGTACAACCGGGCGGGGGTGGAACACGTCATGGGCTTCTGCACGCAGGAGGAGTACACGGAGTTCCTGCGCTCGTGCCCGGAGTTCGAGTGTATGCTCGTCCGCTCCGCCGTCATCCAGCTGAAATACTGGCTCTCCGTCAGCGACGAGGAGCAGGAACGGCGCTTCCACGAGCGGGCCGGCAACCCCGCCCGCCGCTGGAAACTGAGCGACATGGACCTTCAGGCACGGGAGAGGTGGGTGGAGTTTTCCAAGACCAAGGACGAGATGTTGCGGCACACGGACATCAAGCAAGCGCCGTGGTACGACGTGAGGGCCGACGACAAGCGGCGTGCCCGGCTGAACTGCATCGCCCACATCCTGAGCATGGTCCCCTACGAGGACGCCACGCCGCCGCCGCTGAACCTGCCGCCCCGCAGGCCCCCGGACGAGAGTTATGTGCGCCCGCCGATGTCAGACCTGAACATCGTCCCGGACGTGGAATTGTGACGGCGGCTCGCCATCGGCGTCGGTGGTGTGAACAGGGGTAGGGCGCACGCCGTACCGGGAACCGAGGCGAACGTCGATGGGGGCCGGCTCATGAGGCTCGGCATTCTGGCCGACATCCACGAGGACGCACCGAAGCTGGCCCTGGCCTTGCAGCGATTTCGGCAGGAAGGGGTGCAGCAGGTCGCCGTGTTGGGCGACGTGGTGTTCGAGATGGGACGGCACCTGCACGAGACGATTGCCTTGCTGGCAGGGGCCGGGGCGGTCGGCGTTTGGGGCAATCACGACCTCGGCCTGTGCCATGAACCCGACGAGCGGTTCCACAAGCGGTACGCCGGCCCCGTGTTCGACTTCATGCAGACGTTGCATCCCCGGCTGGAATTGGGAGGGTGCCTGTTCACCCACGGCCTGCCCTACAACGACCCAACGGACCCCATCGCCTATTACCTGGGCGAGCGGCCCGAAACGGCCGAGGGGCAGGCACGCAGCTTTGCGGCTTCCGCTCACCCCGTCCTGTTCGTCGGCCATTTTCACCGCTGGCTGGTCGCTTCGCCACGGGGGCCGCTCCCCTGGGACGGGGCCGAGCCGATCCGCCTGCGGCCGGACGAGCGCTACTTGGTGGTGGTCGCCGCCGTGTGCGAGGGTTGGTGCGCCGTTTTTGACACGGACAGCCGTGTGATGACACCCTTCCAGGTTCCGGGCGCAGCCGCCGCCGGTTCGGGCGTGCCAGTACCATGATCTGATACAATTTGGGGAGGATTTACGATGGGCAAAGCGAAAGCGAAGGCGACATCCCCCTTGCCCTCGAAGAACGCCTGCGGCAGCATCATCTCGACATACCCGTCCCGGAGCGGGACCCGATGACTTCAGCAAGGGCGCTTTTTTGCAGCGCCAAATCGTCTACTGAGGAGTGTGGAATGAACCTGTCCCCCGTGGAAGCAATCAACCGGGTCAACGAGTCGGTCACGGTGGAAATGCTCGTCCAGAGGACGAAGTGCTGCTCCGGTTCCCGGCTAGTCTTTCTCGATTCCGAGGCGAACCATCGTGACCCGAAGAACCTGGGTGTGGTCGTCACCGAGAACGGACGGGCGAAATTCAGCGAAGCGGGCATTGACGACCCGGCCGCCCACTTTACCGGCAAGACCATCCAAGTTCGAGGCGTGGTGGTGATCCGCAAGGAGAACCGGCCCTACATCGAGGTAAATGACCCCAGCCAGATCGAGATGGTGCAGTAACCGGCGAGTCCTTTGGAAAGTAGCGGGAGGCCAGGATCGCCGGATGAGGAGGCGTTGCCACAGAAGAAGGCGAAGGACTGACGCCGCAAGGGAGGGTGCCCTATGGGATAGAGGCCCCCGGAGACTTTCATGCGATTGCACTGCGAATTCAGTACCTCGGTCGCCCGGACGGACCTGGACGATTACATCCGGCATTTGGAGATCAGCGTCAGTTGTCATGACGAGGACGCTCTCAACGAGTACATCGTCGGCAAACTGGCCGTCGATCAGGTTTTGTGGGCCAACGCCCTCGTAGACGGCGTTTCCCTGTTTGAAATCTGCGACGGCGACTCCCAGGGTTTGCACGAAGTCCACACGATATTGACGAAAGGCAAGCAGGAATTTAGGCCCGACTTGAAAATCAAGGAGGTCACGAGCCACGTCATGTTCGTGTACGGGGCCGTCTTCCACCCGTCCATCCATCCGTACCGCCAGGGCATCCTCGATGCGGCGCTGAACCTGTTCGGGGAAGAATCGGTTGCCGTCATGTGGAAGGATACCAGCGGTCTGTCGGAGACGGAACTGACCGACCTGGGTTTCTGCAAGATCACCGGCAGCGAACTGATCTACCGGCACTCAGCCCTGCGGACGCCCTTCCATGACGCCCACCCGACCGGCCAGGACGCCGACGACGCCGTGGCCGAGCCGGAACACGAGGAGTGGGTCATGCAGGAATGGAAGAGATTTCAAGGAGTCAATCCATGACCACCGTTCAGCCGGGACGCTACCGGCACTTCAAGGGCAACGAATACACCGTCCTCGGCGTGGCCCTGCACAGCGAAACCCAGGAGGAACTCGTCGTCTACCGGCAGGAGTACGGCGACCACGGCCTATTGGTGCGTCCGAAGAAGATGTTCCTGGAAACGGTCGAAGTCGATGGTCAGGCAGTACCTCGGTTTCGATACCTTGGGGGACAGGCATGAGTCGGCGAAGGAAGCCCGATGGAGTGGATGCTTCCGATCAACAGGTTGATGATGGACAGTCGCCATGCTCCCAGGGAAGTGCAGGAAACCACCTTCTGGAAGGGGCCAATCCCCTACATTCCTGCGGATCGGCGAGGCCAGGAGTACGGGCAGGCCCATGACTCGAATTTCGCTGCCGCAGGTCGTTGAGCGCCTTGAGGCCCACTTCGGCAAGCAGAAGCCTCCGAAGTTGGATGGGCCGTGGGAGATGATCTTGTGGGAGAACGTGGCCTACCTTGCCGACGACGACCGACGACAAGAAGCGTTCCAGGCCCTCAAGAAGCGGGTCGGCACCGAACCGGCGCAGGTTCTTTCGGCGTCCGACGAGGCGCTCCTTGAAGCGACCCGGCACGGCATCATGGCGGAACAGTTCGCCGAAAAACTCCGCAAGCGTGCGTCTTTAGTGCTTGAGGAGTTCGACGGCGACCTGCGGCCCATACTCAAGCTGCCCTTACCGAAGGCGCGAAAAGCCCTCCATACGTTTCCGGGGATCGGTGAGCCAGGAGCAGAGAAGATTCTCCTCTTCAGCAGGACGTACCCCCTGCTGGCTCTGGAGTCGAACGGGCTGCGTGTCCTGCTGCGCCTGGGATTTGGGGAGGAGAAGAAGAGCTACTCCACGACCTACCGCCTCGTACAGAAGGCTGCCGGGGGAGGACACGACAAGGACTACCCCTGGCTGATCGAGGCCCACTTGCTCCTTCGCCGCCACGGTCAGGAGTTGTGCAAGCGGTCCAAGCCGGAATGCAGGAAGTGTCCGCTCGCTGCTGACTGCGAGTTCTACCAGAGAGAAAACGCATGAAACCAAAGCCGAAATCGGAATCGCCCTTCACCGGACGCTGGCGCATCGTCTCGATGAGCGCCTGGGACGAGGACTATATTGACGAGGAAGAAGAAGGCTTCTTCGAGTTCGACGAGAAGGGCGGCGGCGAGTTCCACTTCGGCTACGTCCACGGGCACATGGACAGCCGCCTGACCACACGGGACGGCGAGCCGGCGGTGGAATGGACCTGGGACGGCAACGACGAGATGGACCCGGCGCAGGGCCGGGGCTGGGCCGTGGTGAAGAACGGCGAGCTACACGGCATGATCTTCTTCCACAGCGGCGGCGACGACTCCGAATTCGTGGCGAAAAGGGCGGCGGGGAAGAAGCCGACCAAGCGGAAGTGAGCGGTACATGGCCAAAGAACACCCAAGGCTGAAGCTCGGCAAGAGGGCGTCCTTCGTCAAGACCCACCTGAAGCGGTTGCCACGGGAGAACGAAACCTGGGAGGCCGACTTCCGGGCGCTGCCGAGGCCGGCGGGCCAGGCCGAAACGCATTACCTGGGCCTGGCGGTCGCCCTGCCCCAAGGCGATCCCCTGGTCTACCTCGTGGCGGAATACACCCCCACCGTCAACGACCTGGCCGACGTGCTTGCCGATGCCATGCGCCGCCCTCTGACCGGATCAGCCCGCCGCCCTGCACGCATACACTTCCGGGCCAACCCTCGCTGGGAGGAGTTGTTCCCGCACCTGAAAGAACTCGGCATTGAAGTCTCGATTCACGACGAGCTTCCAGAAGCGGAAGAAGTGCATCTGGACTTCTGCCGGCAGATGCGCACTGCGGGTTCCGGCCCGATCATCATGCTGTCGCACCGCCCTAACCGTGTTGACCAGCAGTTCCCCGCCATAGGCGCATGGGTGCAGGAGAGCGGTTGGATCGAGGTCGGGCGGCGAAAAGAAGCCGGTTTCGTGGCCCGTGCCGTGGACGATGGCGGGGCGGTATTCGAGAACAACGGGAGCAAAACGCTCGCCGAGGCGATGGCCGCTCTGGAGAAGGGGCTGGCGAAGTGGTTCAAGGAACAGGGAATTGAGGTCGAATAAGAAGTGGACAAGACATGAAAACCGCCGCCGTAGCTTACCTGATCGTCGTCATCGTGATGAGTGTTGCTAGGCCGTGTCCGGCAATCGTAAATGCATACAATATCAGTGGTTCGGTCGCTCGTTCTCTTGCCATGGAGATGAACCATGAGACGCTACGAACTATCTGATCCACAATGGGCGATTCTGGAACCCTTTTTCCCGCCCACCCATTCGGGCCATGCCGGACATCCGTGGAGTGAGCATCGTCCCATCGTCAACGGCATCCTCTGGATCCTCCACACGGGCGCGGCCTGGCGTGATTTGCCCGAACGCTACGGCCCCTTTCAGACGGTCCATGACCGCCTGACCCGCTGGCGCGCCGATGGCGCCTGGAACCGCATCGTCGAAGCCTTGATCCGCCAACTGGAGGCGGAAGAAAAACTCGATCCCGATACGTGGTTCCTCGACGCCACCATCCTGCGCGCCACGCGCGACGCGGCGGGGGCGCTCAAGCGGACCCAGGCCCGACTGGTCGGCAGCGAGCGGACGCATCTCGTTGAGCCGCCGGATCATGCGTTGGGCCGCTCGCGCGGCGGTTTCGGCACGAAGATCGACCTGATCATCGAAAGTCACGGCATCCCGCTGGCCATCGGCATCCAACCGGGCCAGGAACATGAGAGCCGCGCGTTTGAAACCATGATGCATCGCAGCACACAACGGCAGCGGTTGGGCCATCGCAAGTGGCCCCGCGAATTCATCGCCGACAAGGGCTACAGTAGCAAGCGGATTCGCCAGTGGCTCAAGGGTCATCACATCCACGCGGTCATTCCCAAGAAGAAGAACGAAACCCCCGACCCCGCCTTTGACAAGGAAGCCTACCGGAAACGCAACCTCATGGAGAGGATGATCGGGTGGTTCAAATTGCATCGCCGGCTGGCCACCCGTTATGAGAAACTCGCCGTCAACTTTCTTACCTTTTGGACGGTCGCCTGGATTACACTACTGCTGAAATATCTATTGTCGGACACGGCCTAGTAATGACTATAACGTGGGCAATACCGTTCTCGCCCTCGCCAACGGCAATTACGTAACGTACAGTAAGGCATGGGATGGCGGCAATACCAACGGACTGGGCGAGGTGACCTGGGGCAGTGGCACTGCGGGTGTCGTTGGCGTCATCTCCTCCGCCAATTCTCTGATCGGCGCCAGTACCGGCGACCGCGTGGGCACTGGGGTTACCGCCCTTACCAACGGCAATTATGTGGTCAGAAGCCCGAACTGGAACGGTAACGAGGGCGCGGTGACCTGGGTCAACGGCAGCAACGGCGATACCTATAACTCTTCCAACACCATTTCCTCCGCTAACTCGCTGGTCGGTTCCACGTCCGGCACCACCAGCACCGGTGACCTGGTCGGCACAACCGGCGTTACCGCGCTTTCCAACGGCAATTACGTCGTCAGAAGCGCCGCCTGGAGCGGCGGCACCACCAACGGCCTCGGCGCGATAACCTGGGGCGACGGCCTGCTTGGCACCACGGTCGGCGTCGTTTCCGTCAGCAATTCCCTGGTTGGCACGTATGTCGGCGACAGGATGGGCAAGACCACCATCGTCACGACAAGCGACGGCGGCTTCGTGATTGGCAGCGCCAATTATAACAGTAACGCCGGCCAGGTGGATTTATTCCTTGACGGCTCGACGCCCAATCAGCTCTACGCCAACCTGCCGGGTACCAACGTCACCATCAACACTGCCTCCATCACCGCCATCACCGACACCGGTACGGCGGTAACGCTCCAAGCCATTAATGACATCACCGTCAATAATAACATCACTACCTCCGCTGGCGGTGCCGGCGGCAACCTGTTCCTCGAAGCCGGGCGCAGCCTATTGCTCAATGCCAACATCACCACCGACAACGGCAACCTGACGCTGCTGGCCAACGACACCGCCGCCGACGGCGTGGTGGATGCCGACCGGCTTTCCGGCAACGCCGTCATCACCATGGCGTCCGGCACTACGCTCAACACCGGTACGGGGGCGCTTTCCATCACCATCGGCACCGGCGCGGGCAACACCTATACCGGCAGCGGCGACATCACGCTTTACGGCATCACCTCCGGGCCGCTGACGGTGGCCAATAACGGCCCCAGCAACGGCAATATCATCTTCAATGATGCCCTTACCCTCGGTAGCACCGCCAGCGTCACCACTGGCGGCGGGAACGTCACCTTCGTCTCGACCGTGAATGACGCGACCTCCAACACGCACAGCCTGACCGTGTCCGCAGGCTCTGGCCTCATCACCTTCGGCTCCACGGTAGGAACCACTGAACTGGCGAGCCTGGCCGCCACCAGCACCACCGGCATCGACCTCGACGGTTCGGTTACTACCGGCGGCAGCCAAACCTACTCCGGCCCGGTCGTCCTCGGCGGCAACGACACGCTCACCACCACCAACAGCCCGGTGGACTTCACCGGCACCATCAACGGCGCGCATACGCTGGCCATCACTAGCGGCAGCGGCAACGTCACCTTCGGCGGCATCGTCGGCGGCGGCACGGCACTCAGCACCATCAACGATTCCGGCAGCGGCACCATTGACTTGAACGGCAACGTCACCACCAGCAACGCCAGCGCCACCCTGAACGGCCCCGTGGTGCTCGGCGCCAACTCGACCATCTCGCTCGGCAGCGGCACCTTCACCACCGGCAGCACCGTCAACGGCACCTACAACCTCAATGCCACCGCCGCCACCTTCAGCCTCGGCGGCGCCATCGGCGGCGGTACGGCCTTGAACAACGTCACCCTGACCTCGACCAACAGCCTGACCCTGCCCGCCATCACCGCCAGCAGCGTCACCGCCTCCACCAGCGGCAGTAATGCGGATTTGACAGTGAGTGGTGCGCAGACGCTATCCGCCACCAGCGGCTCAGGCGAAACCTTAACCGCCGAACGCGACATTATCGATAACGGCGCCATCACCACCCAGGGCAGCAATGTGCTGTTCGACTCCAACTACGCCAATCTCAACAGCGGCTACGTCCAGGTCAATGCCAACGTCACCACCAACGGCGGTAACGTGACCATCGGCGGCGGGTCGGGCGCCATCAGCGCCGGAACCGGCTATGCGTATGATAACGGAGACGGCAGCAGCTTAGGAACCACGAAAGGATAACTTGAGCAATTATCCTCGGGGACAGATGACGTAGTTCCAGTTCCCATGAAACTTGGCTGGGGTCAGCCTCACGTGTGAGAGTTCTTCATCACTGACCTCGATGCCGGTTTCATATTCATTCGTATCCAAGGCCGCACGCACCGTCAGACCACTCTGGGTGGTCGTGGTCCCGATGAGGCTCACGATGACCTCGTAACTGGTCAGCGGACGGCCGCGCCAGTTCTTGGTGATGAAGCAGAACAGCCGATGCTCGATCTTGTTCCACTTGCTGGTTCCTGGTGGGAAGTGACACACGTGCAGCACCAAGCCCAAGTCGTCGGCGATGCCCTGCAGCGCCACCTTCCACAGGCGGTTCCGACTGCTATTGCTCCCACCCCCATCGGCCGTGATCATCAGCCTGGTCGCCTGCGGAAAGCGCACCGAGCCCATCTCCTGCCACCAGCGCCGGATGCTGGCCGTGGCGAACTGGGCCGTGTCGTGATCGATGCCTACGCTGACCCAGCCCTCATTGCTGGCGAGGTCATACACCCCGTAGGGGATCGCCTTGCCCAGCTTCTTGTCCGGGAAGTCATGCACCTTGACCTCCTCCGGCTGACCCTGGGGCTGCCATTCCTGGCCCGCGTTCTTGAATTCCCCGACCAATTCCTTCTTCTTCGTATCGACGGACACAACGGGTTGCCGCCGGCGCTGGAAGGCCAGCACCTGCTTGCTGATGTACTCAAACTGGGCGTTGCGATCCGGGTGCGACGAGCCTTCCCGGGTCTTGCGGTTGGCCTGCAAACTGTAGCCCGCCCCCTTCAACAGCGTGGCCACCGTGCGGTCGCTCACGGGATGGCTTTGCCGTCGAAGTTCCTCGGCCAACTTGCTGGTGCTCTTACACGTCCAGCGCAGAGGCGACTCCGGGTGGCCGCGTGTGACGGGATCAACCAGGGCCTCCAAGGCTTGTTGGAGACCAGGGTCCGTCTCGGTCAGCGGTTTTCCACCACCCCCCGGGCGACGAATCCGGCTGCTGACAGCTTCCTCGGGGTGCGCCTGGCGATACACCAACTCACGTCCTCCAACCGTAATGGTATTGCGGGCCAAACCGGTGGCTGTCGCCACGAGCGTCACGCCACCCCAGCCGAGGGCCGATGCTTCGGTGGCGGCCCACTGCCGGCGCATCCGCTCGTCCATCAGGGGTGCAAGTGCCAGGTACTTCTGCCGAATCGCTTCGATGATGGTTGTGTCTTCCATACGACAACCATCGTCGGTAATCAGGATAACCACAAGAGCAAGTCGCTCAAGTTATCCTTTCGCGGTTCCTTACTGGGTGGCGTGATGATCAACGACGGCGTCACCGTCAGCACCGGCGCCGGCAACATCATCATCAACGGCCAGGGGCAGGCGGTCAGCACTAATTCCTGGTCTGACGGCGTCGATATCGGTAACAACCTGGCTACCGCCAAGCTGCAAACCACCAGCGGCAATATCACCATCAACGGCATCGGTGGTGGCGGCACCGGAGGCGGGGGCTGTTGTGGCTCTGTTGGAATATATAATGGTGGCACCAATACGACCGCCAGCGGCGCCATCGCCTTAACCGGTACCGGCGGCAGCAACGCTAACTATGATAATGGGATCGATGTATCTGGCACCATCCAGAGCACGGCCACCGGCGGCATTACCCTGACCGGGTATGGCGGCGACAGCGGCAGCACCGGCAATTACGGCATTGGGATGTATGGCACCGTCCAGAGCACGGCCACCGGCGGCGGCGGCATCACCTTGATCGGCTATGCCGGCGGCAACGGCGGCAGTGACGGCTATAACATGGGTCTCTTTATCAACGGCGCGGTCAGCAGCGTTGACGGCAATATTATCATTGACGGCAATACCGGCAACGGCCATGCCGTTACCAATGATACGGGCGGCAATGATTATGGCATTAAGCTCGAGGACGATAACGGCGCCCCCGTGTCCATCACTTCCACCGGCAATGCGACCATAACCCTGAATGGCGTCGGCGGCGGCTCCGGCGGCGGCCTCGCCAACTTTGGCGTATACCTGCTCGGATGGAATGGTTATAGCACAACCGTATCGTCAGCCGGCGGCGCCATCAGCATTACCGGCACCGGCGCCAATACCAGCGGCGGCGGTGACGCTGGCGTGGTTATAAATGATGGGCATAATAACACCACGACCAGCGTAAGTTCTACCGGCGCGGCGCCGATTACTATCACCGGCACTGGCAATGGCACCGGCAGTAGCCGTGTTTCCTTGAACCAAGATCCTGGTATCACGGTTGGTAACGATGGCGTCGATATCGGAGGCGGCGCCACGGTCAGCGCCACCAGCGGCGCCACCTCGATAACCGGCGTCAAGGGCTCCAGCGGCAGCGATTATGGCCTCTATACCGACACCAACGCCACCAACACCATCGGCGGCAACTCCACCACCGGCAACATCACCATCATCGCCGATACCTGGGACATCTCCAATACCTCGGATTTCAAAGTCAAGACCACTGGTGCGCTCTTAATCAAGCCCTACAGCTCCGGCCAGGCGATGAATATCGGCAGCAACACCGGCGGACTGGATTTGAACAGCAACATCCTGACCGACATAAACCTGGCCAGCGCCAGTTCGTTGACCTTCGGCGATGCCGTCAACACCGGTGCCATGGACATCAATTACAGCACGTCCATCCCGACGCCGACCAGTTTCATTACCAACGGCGGGAACATTACCTTAGATAGCAGCGTGGCGTCGAGCGTAACGTCGGGCACGGCGCTCGCCTTCAGCGATCCGCTGCTGGTGAACGGCAATTACACCGTCTCCACCGGCAACGGCAATATCCTCTTCAGCGGCGCGATCAACGGCGGCCATGCGCTGACCGTCAATGCCGGGACGGGCACCGATACGTTTGCCGGCATCGTCGGCGGTTCTTCGGCGCTCACCAACTTCGCCGCCACCGGCGGCAGCATCGTGCTGGGCGGTAATGTGACTACATCGGGCAACCAGACCTATACCGGCGCGGTAACGCTGGGCGGCAATGATACACTGAGTAGCACCGCCAGCAGCGGCAACGGCAACATCACCTTCACCAGCACGGTAGGCGGCGATTATGCCCTCACCGCAACCGCCGGCAGCGGCAACGTCACCTTCGAGGGCATCGTCGGCGGCACGCCGCTGGCGAGCCTCTCGGCCAGCAGTTCCACCGCCATTAACGTCGATAACAACGTCACCACCGTCGGCAATCAGACCTACACCGGCCCCGTCGTCCTCGGCGGCAACGATACGCTGACTACCACCAACAGCGCGGTCGATTTCACCAGCACCATCGACGGCACATACACGCTGACCATCGCCCAGGGCAATGCGCTCACCACCTTCGGCGGCGCAGTGGGTGGCGGCACGGCGCTTAGGAACCGCGAAAGGATAACTTGAGCGACTTGCTCTTGTGGTTATCCTGATTACCGACGATGGTTGTCGTATGGAAGACACAACCATCATCGAAGCGATTCGGCAGAAGTACCTGGCACTTGCACCCCTGATGGACGAGCGGATGCGCCGGCAGTGGGCCGCCACCGAAGCATCGGCCCTCGGCTGGGGTGGCGTGACGCTCGTGGCGACAGCCACCGGTTTGGCCCGCAATACCATTACGGTTGGAGGACGTGAGTTGGTGTATCGCCAGGCGCACCCCGAGGAAGCTGTCAGCAGCCGGATTCGTCGCCCGGGGGGTGGTGGAAAACCGCTGACCGAGACGGACCCTGGTCTCCAACAAGCCTTGGAGGCCCTGGTCGATCCCGTCACACGCGGCCACCCGGAGTCGCCTCTGCGCTGGACGTGTAAGAGCACCAGCAAGTTGGCCGAGGAACTTCGACGGCAAAGCCATCCCGTGAGCGACCGCACGGTGGCCACGCTGTTGAAGGGGGCGGGCTACAGTTTGCAGGCCAACCGCAAGACCCGGGAAGGCTCGTCGCACCCGGATCGCAACGCCCAGTTTGAGTACATCAGCAAGCAGGTGCTGGCCTTCCAGCGCCGGCGGCAACCCGTTGTGTCCGTCGATACGAAGAAGAAGGAATTGGTCGGGGAATTCAAGAACGCGGGCCAGGAATGGCAGCCCCAGGGTCAGCCGGAGGAGGTCAAGGTGCATGACTTCCCGGACAAGAAGCTGGGCAAGGCGATCCCCTACGGGGTGTATGACCTCGCCAGCAATGAGGGCTGGGTCAGCGTAGGCATCGATCACGACACGGCCCAGTTCGCCACGGCCAGCATCCGGCGCTGGTGGCAGGAGATGGGCTCGGTGCGCTTTCCGCAGGCGACCAGGCTGATGATCACGGCCGATGGGGGTGGGAGCAATAGCAGTCGGAACCGCCTGTGGAAGGTGGCGCTGCAGGGCATCGCCGACGACTTGGGCTTGGTGCTGCACGTGTGTCACTTCCCACCAGGAACCAGCAAGTGGAACAAGATCGAGCATCGGCTGTTCTGCTTCATCACCAAGAACTGGCGCGGCCGTCCGCTGACCAGTTACGAGGTCATCGTGAGCCTCATCGGGACCACGACCACCCAGAGTGGTCTGACGGTGCGTGCGGCCTTGGATACGAATGAATATGAAACCGGCATCGAGGTCAGTGATGAAGAACTCTCACACGTGAGGCTGACCCCAGCCAAGTTTCATGGGAACTGGAACTACGTCATCTGTCCCCGAGGATAATTGCTCAAGTTATCCTTTCGTGGTTCCTTAGTACCATCAACGATTCCGGCACCGGCACCATCGACCTCGACGGCAACATCACCACCAGCAACGCCAGCGCCACATTGCACGGGCCGGTGATGTTGGGATGCGATTCGACAATCAATGTCGGCTCCGGCACCTTCACCACCGGCAGCACGGTCGACGCCTTTGTTCCATTCCTTACATTCAACATGAACGCCACGGCGGCTACGTTCAGCCTCGGCGGCGCTATCGGTGGCAGCAACCCGCTTAACGATGTAATGCTCACCTCCACCAACTCGCTGACGCTGCCCGCCATCACCGCGGCCACCATCACCGCCTCCACCAGCGGCAGCAGCGCCGACCTCACCGTATCCGGCACGCAAACCGCATCGGCCAGAAGCAGCACGGCGGTGTCGCTCAGTTCGGGACGCCAGCTGTTGCTCGACGCGCCGATCGACATCACCAACAGCTCCAGCAGCAATACCGTCGCCGTCAACTTAAGCGCCGCCGCCGACATCGTGTCGAACGGCAGCTCCGGCCTTAGCACCGGCGGCGCCAAGGCCAACCTCACCATGGATTCGGACGACACCGACGGTAACGCCACCAAATCCGGCGTTATCTCCCTCAATGGCGATACATGCTCAACCAGCGGTGGCAACATCACCCTCGGCGGCGGAACTGACCCGACGACCATGGCGGCGATCGGGGATGCGGGGAGTGCGAGTGGCATATACAATGCTTCCACGCTCAATGCTGGCGGTGGGGCAATATCATTAATCGGCATCGGAGTTGATTCCGGTTCTCAAGTTAGGGGCGTTTGGATGGACGTTGCCACGGTTGAAACCACCGGCAACGGCACTATCAGCATCAACGGCACTGGCGGCGGTGGTACCAATACTGGAGATGAGGGCGATAACGGCGTGTTTATGTATCAAGGCAGCATGGTCAGCGCGCAAAACGGCAATATTTCGATCACCGGCACCGGCGGTAATACCGCCGATGACGGAATAAGAATATACGACACCGGAAGCAGCCATGAATCCATTTACACCACCGGCACAGGAAACATCACCCTCACCGGTATAGCCACCAAGGATAGCAACAACCTCTACGGCACCGGCATCTTTATGGCTTCCGGTAGCGGCAGCAGCTACAAGCACGTCATCGGCGGCTCGACGGATGAAGGCAATATTTCGTTCATCGCCAATAGCCTCACCTTCGATGGATATGACACCATCACCACCGGCGCATCCGGCTCGGTCACCTTCAAGCCCTATAGCACCAATACAGTCGGCGTCGGCAGCGGCAACGGAACGCTGCAGGTGACGGATGCGATACTGGGCACCATCAATACCAACGTCGGGTTGCTCACCATCGGCGATTCGACGAATACGAGCGCGATAGATTTTAACGACAGCAGCCGCACCTTCGCCATGCCGGTGACGTTTCTCACCAACGGCGGGAATATCACGCTCGACAGCAGCGTAGCGTCGAGCAATAAGAACATCACCTTCAGCGACGCTGTGGCGCTGGGTGGCAACGCCACGGTTAATTCCGGCACGGCGGCGACCGACTTTGCCTCGACCGTCGCCGGCGGCAGCTATAACCTGACCTTGACCGGCGACAGCCTGACGCTGGGCGGCAATATGACCGGCACCGGAACGCTCACCATTGAGCCTTACAGCGCCGGCACCGCGCTCAACATCAACGACGGCACCGGCAGCGGACTCTTCCTCACCAGCGCCGAGACCGGGTATATCAATAACGCCGGCTTCAGCGGCGTCACCATCGGCAACTCGTCCGATACCGGCAACGTGACCATCGGCGCCACCAGTTGGGCCAACCCGATGAGCTTCATCACCGGCAACTCCGGTTCCATCATCGTCAGCGGCAACCAGACCGGCAGCGGATCGCTCGCCTTCACCGGCCCGACAACGCTCGATGCCGACGTCACCGCCGCCAACCAGAATATCACCTTCAACAGCGCCACGACGCTCGGCGGCAACGCCACCGTCAATTCCGGCACGGCGGTGACCGACTTTGCCTCGACCATAGCCGCCGGCAGCTATAACCTGACGCTCACCGCCGACAGCCTGACGCTGGGCGGCAATATGACCGGCACCGGAACGCTCACCATCCAGCCCTACAGCGCCGGCACTGACCTGCACATCAACGACGGAACGAGCAGCGGATTGTATTTAACCGGCGCCGAGACCGGCTACATTACCAACGCTGCCTTCAGCGGCATCACCATCGGCAATGCCTCCGATACAGGCGACATGAGCGTCGGCGCAACGATCTGGACGGCGCCGCTCACCTTGCTGAACGGCAGCGGCAACATCACCTTGAGCGGCGCAGACCATGGCCGATAACACGTTCTACGCCAACACCGCCTCGGGCAACCTGACGCTGGCCAATGGCGCCGGGGTGACGAGCGGCGCCGCGGGGAATGCCATCGTCGTGGCGATGGGAGGGGACTTCATCAACGACTCGGGGTCGAGCACGCCGTTCACGCTCACCGGCGGCGGGCGCTTCATCGGCTATTCCTACAAGAAAGACGACGACACCGACTCCGTCACCGACGCCACGCAGCAGATCACCGGCTTTACGTACAATTCACTGCCGCCGGGAAGCATCGTGCCCGCCACCTATGACGGTACGGAAAACACCTGGGTGTATGACGTCACCAGCGGCACCATCACCATCGTCGCGAGCGACAAGGGCATGACCTATGGCGGCTCCGTGCCGGCTTTCACCTATAGCTTCTCCTGCTCCGACGGCTGCCTACAAAGCGACGTCATGCTCGGCTCGCTTACCACCAACGCCACCACCAGCGGCACCTCGGCGCTTACAACGCCGGCACCTGGTCCATCTTGCAGGGCAGCCTCGCCGACAATAACGGTTACACCATCAACTTCACCGCCGGCGCCTTCACCGTCAGCCCGAAGACCCTCACCGTCGCCGCGGGCGCGCTGGCCGCCACCTACGGCGATACGCTCGCGGCGCTGACCTATACCAACTCCGGCCTCGTCGCCGGCGACAGCCTCACCGGCGCGCTGACCGTCACCGGCGTCGGCAATGCCGGCACCGTCCTCGACAACGCCAACGGCGTCAATGTCTCCGGCAGCCCCTTCACTATCGCCCAGGGATCGCTCACCGTCTCCGATGGCAACGGCGGCGGCAATTACAACATTGTCTATACCGGCAACACCCTGACCCTTGCCGCCAAGACACTGACCGATACCGGCTTCGCCGTCGCCGGCAGGACCTATGACGGCCTGACCGACGCCGCCATCATCGGCAACGGCAGCCTGACCGGCGGCGGCGCCATCAGCAGCGACGGCGAATACCTCACCGGCGACGACGTCTCCATCGCCGGCGGCGGCAGCGCTAGCTTCGGCAGCAGGAACGCCGGCAGCGAAACCGCCACCGGCAACCTGTCCCTGGCGGGAAACCAGGCCGGCGACTATATCCTCACCGCCCCCACCGCCACCGCTGCCATCACCGCCGAGGCGCTCACCATCACCGCCCAGGCTAATAGCAAAACCTATGACGGCAACGCTTCCGCCGCCGCCACGCCCACCATCACCGCCGGCGCCGTCATGACCGGCGACAGCGCCGGCTTCAGCGAGACCTACGGCGGCAAAAACGCCGGCACCGGCCTCACCCTCACCCCGTCCGGCCTGGTGAGTGACGGCAACGGCGGCGCTAACTACACCTATACTTTCGACACCAGCGCCAACGGCATCATCACCGCCAAGGCCCTCACCGTCACCGCCGCTAACCAGGCCATCATCGCCGGCAGCCCGGACCCGGCCCTGACCTATAGCTTCACCGGCCTCGCCGGCGGCGACAACGCCGGCAGCGTATTCAGCGGCGCCCTTGCCCGCGCCCGGGCGAGAACGTCGGCACTTACGCCATCACCCAGGGCACGCTGGCTGTGAACAGCAATTACACCATCGGCGCCTTTAACCCAGGCATCTTCACCATTGAAAGCGCCTTCTCAAACGCCGATGTCCCCCTGGCGGCGCGCATAGCGGCGCAAAACCCAGGGCTTGCTACCATCCTCGACCCGGAACCGATCGATATCTATATCGATCCCACCAACCTTGCCGGCGACGGCAGCGATACCGATCCCGACCAGCTATCCGACGGCAGCGATACCGATCCCGCCGCGGCGCCTGTCCACACGGTAAGCGAGAATGTCGGCACTTACGATATGATGCAGGATCGGCCGGTGGTTGCAAGCATGGGCTATACCATCAGCACGGATAACTCCGGCGTCATCACCATCGCCATCGTTCCCGTCACCGGCACTCCCGATACCCGGATCCCCGCTATGACGGATATCATGCCGCACCCCATCTCATCGCACGACGGAGACATCCTCGATGATTCCAATTTGTGCTATGGCGGAAGCGACGGATCCAAATCTTCCGCAACATGGTGCGAGTTCAAAAACGACGAGGTCAAAGGCACCAACAGCAACACCGACAACAAACTCGCCGCACGACGCAGAAGCCGCACTCGCACACGCAGACTGGAAGAATCAGCCCAGGATAATACTAGGCCGTGTCCGACAATAGATATTTCAGCAGTAGTGTAATCCAGGCGACCGTCCAAAAGGTAAGAAAGTTGACGGCGAGTTTCTCATAACGGGTGGCCAGCCGGCGATGCAATTTGAACCACCCGATCATCCTCTCCATGAGGTTGCGTTTCCGGTAGGCTTCCTTGTCAAAGGCGGGGTCGGGGGTTTCGTTCTTCTTCTTGGGAATGACCGCGTGGATGTGATGACCCTTGAGCCACTGGCGAATCCGCTTGCTACTGTAGCCTTTGTCGGCGATGAATTCGCGGGGCCACTTGCGATGGCCCAACCGCTGCCGTTGTGTGCTGCGATGCATCATGGTTTCAAACGCGCGGCTCTCATGTTCCTGGCCCGGTTGGATGCCGATGGCCAGCGGGATGCCGTGACTTTCGATGATCAGGTCGATCTTCGTGCCGAAACCGCCGCGCGAGCGGCCCAACGCATGATCCGGCGGCTCAACGAGATGCGTCCGCTCGCTGCCGACCAGTCGGGCCTGGGTCCGCTTGAGCGCCCCCGCCGCGTCGCGCGTGCGCGCAGGATGGTGGCGTCGAGGAACCACGTATCGGGATCGAGTTTTTCTTCCGCCTCCAGTTGGCGGATCAAGGCTTCGACGATGCGGTTCCAGGCGCCATCGGCGCGCCAGCGGGTCAGGCGGTCATGGACCGTCTGAAAGGGGCCGTAGCGTTCGGGCAAATCACGCCAGGCCGCGCCCGTGTGGAGGATCCAGAGGATGCCGTTGACGATGGGACGATGCTCACTCCACGGATGTCCGGCATGGCCCGAATGGGTGGGCGGGAAAAAGGGTTCCAGAATCGCCCATTGTGGATCAGATAGTTCGTAGCGTCTCATGGTTCATCTCCATGGCAAGAGAACGAGCGACCGAACCACTGATATTGTATGCATTTACGATTGCCGGACACGGCCTAGGCCGTGTCCGACAATAGATATTTCAGCAGTAGTGTAATCCAGGCGACCGTCCAAAAGGTAAGAAAGTTGACGGCGAGTTTCTCATAACGGGTGGCCAGCCGGCGATGCAATTTGAACCACCCGATCATCCTCTCCATGAGGTTGCGTTTCCGGTAGGCTTCCTTGTCAAAGGCGGGGTCGGGGGTTTCGTTCTTCTTCTTGGGAATGACCGCGTGGATGTGATGACCCTTGAGCCACTGGCGAATCCGCTTGCTACTGTAGCCTTTGTCGGCGATGAATTCGCGGGGCCACTTGCGATGGCCCAACCGCTGCCGTTGTGTGCTGCGATGCATCATGGTTTCAAACGCGCGGCTCTCATGTTCCTGGCCCGGTTGGATGCCGATGGCCAGCGGGATGCCGTGACTTTCGATGATCAGGTCGATCTTCGTGCCGAAACCGCCGCGCGAGCGGCCCAACGCATGATCCGGCGGCTCAACGAGATGCGTCCGCTCGCTGCCGACCAGTCGGGCCTGGGTCCGCTTCGAGCGCCCCCGCCGCGTCGCGCGTGGCGCGCAGGATGGTGGCGTCGAGGAACCACGTATCGGGATCGAGTTTTTCTTCCGCCTCCAGTTGGCGGATCAAGGCTTCGACGATGCGGTTCCAGGCGCCATCGGCGCGCCAGCGGGTCAGGCGGTCATGGACCGTCTGAAAGGGGCCGTAGCGTTCGGGCAAATCACGCCAGGCCGCGCCCGTGTGGAGGATCCAGAGGATGCCGTTGACGATGGGACGATGCTCACTCCACGGATGTCCGGCATGGCCCGAATGGGTGGGCGGGAAAAAGGGTTCCAGAATCGCCCATTGTGGATCGGATAGTTCGTAGCGTCTCATGGCTCATCTCCATGGCAAGAGAACGAGCGACCGAACCACTGATATTGTATGCATTTACGATTGCCGGACACGGCCTAACCCGGTGTGATAACAATGTTGTCACCTGCCCCGATTGTTTACAGCATAAGTTGCTAAATCGTACGTCCTTCTTCCGCGCTGACCGGCTCGATTCTCACGCCACCGACCGCAACGCCCTACCGACCTGGTCGATTTCCTCCGGCTGCCACTCCGCCGCGGGCATCGAGAGCCGGATGGTGCCGGCGTCGTAGGCGGTCAACGCGATCCCCTTTTCAGCGAATGCCCCGCGTACCGCCTCGGCAGGCAGACTTCGCGTTGCCTCTCGCTCGGCTTGCAGCAGCAGGATGCCTGTGCGGAACGGTTCCGCGGGCATCAGGGAGCGCCAACCGCACGATTCGGCCACCAAGGTTGCCTGGGCCAGGTTTTTCTGCCGCACGCCGAGAAGCGTCGGCAGTGGCGACGGCCGTTCCAGGGCATCCGCCGCGGCTCCTTGGGAAGTGAGCAGAGGGATCAGGTTGACCGTTTCCGTATCCCCGTCGAGCGCCGAGTTTTCCAGCTGGGCGGTGAACCGCAGCAGCGGGTCGTCGAGGTCGCCGCTGGCGAGCATTTGGCCAAGCGCCGTTTCGATCACCGACCGCGACCGGCGGCGGCCGTAGAACCCCAGCCCCATCGGGTGGAAGCCCTGCAGCCATTTATGGCACGAGGCAAGGTACAGGTCGCAATATTCGCGGCTGAGGTCCGCCGAGACGTGGCAGAAATCCTGGGCCCCGTCGATGACGACGAACCGGAGTTCCCGCACGGCCTCCAGCGCCCGCACCAACCGTTCCACCGGCAGCCGGAACCCGAGATTGCTAACCGCCGTGAGGAACAGGCCGTCGCAGTCCGATTGCACAAATCGGTTCCGCACGGCCTCCACCACCTGCTCTTCCGTCGCCTGGCCGTCACACATCAATTCCCGCACCGCCAGCGTCGTGACGGTGCGGCTGGCCCGCGCCGCCTGGCTTTCCAGGATCTTGTGATACGGCGGCCAGCCGAGGTCGGTGACCAGCACGTTGACACACCGGCGAAACAGCATCCGGGCGGCGAATTTCATGAGTTGGGCCGAGCGGCCCACCATCAGCACCGGCAGCTCGGGGTTGCTCCCCGCTAGCGTCCGCAGGCTCTGCTTGAGGGGGGCGACACCCTGCCAGCAGGTAAGGCCGGGGAAGCGGGCTCGGACGGCGGAAGGCCAGCCATCGCTGCCATGCTGGAGGAACCGCTCGAAGAACAGCGACGCCCCCTGCTCTCCCGCCATCCGCGTGAAATCGAGCTGCGCTTTCTGGGCGCGGCCGGACATGCGTCCCAGCCGGGCGGTGTCGAGGTAAAGCTGCGTGTGGCTCACGGTTCGCCGCCTCCTTTGAGATACTTAAAGGAGCCTATGGCATTCTAGGCGTCGGGAGGCAGCTGGTCCAGTATGCTTTGGTAAGACCTGACAAAAAGCAGCAGCCGCTGCCAGCGGGCGTCGGCCGCGCTAACAGCCTCGGCGTCGAGGTCCAGCGTGAAGCGCAAGGTCCGCCCCTCCTCGTCGAGTTCCTGCAACCCAACCGCCCGGTTCCCGTAAATGCCCATATCGACAAGCAGATCCGCCTCGCGGCCGAGGTCGGACTCGCGGCCGAGCAAAACCCAGACGCCGTGCCGGTGCTGCTCCTCGATCCATAGGAGGATTTCAGGCGTCGGCAGGGGCTGCTCGCGCGGCCACAGCTCGTCACGCAGCAGAATGATCCGCTCGATCAGGACGCCGCGCTCCACCGCCGCGTAATTGGCCCGCATGCTGCGCTTGCCCGGCTCGTCCTGCCAGTAGCGCGGCGTCCGCACCCAAGCCACGGAGCGGTACTTCCAGATGTCGGGACTGCTCAGCAGTTCCTCGTAGACGGTTCGCCACGCCTCCGTCAGCGCAAATACGATCTTGCCGTTCGCAAGCCCGTCGATCTGCTCGGCAACGGAGGCGATCTTGGCCAGGGCGATGCGCCGCAGCACGGGGTCCGGCCTCTTGGCCAGGGCAATCAGGCTCTGTGAAATCTCCTGATACAGCCGAAACAGGTCGCGGTCGGAGGCCAGCGACAGCGGCACGGCCAGGCTTTCGATCGCCTCGGCCCGTTTTCGCTCCCGCTGCTCCTCCTGCCCCAGGTAGCTCAGGAACAGCCCGCCCAGGATACTGATGAAGGCCCCCAGCACCGCCAGTTGCGCCACCGGCGGCCCGAAAGCCGCGACCAGGCCCATGACGACGGAGCCGACCACGGCGGTGCCGAGGAATCTGAAGCTGAGCAGCGCCGAGCGGCGAGAGGGTGGTTCTTCACGCGACATAGGGCGCAGGTTACGGCAGAACGCGGCGAAACGCAAGGAACTGCTTTCGGTCCTTCCCCGGCGGCGCCGCCCTGCCGCACCACACGCGCCACCGCGTCGAGCAAGACCTGACACGCCCTGGCTGGTCCGGCCGCTACAACGCATTGAATTGCAAGTCAATTTCAAGGGACTTTACAACAACGCCGTTTTGCGCTATATTATTAAGACTTCTTTACTCTTTTGTGTAAACATTTAACCATCATGGAGGAGACTATGTCAAGTCGTAAAGCACCAGAACCATCGCACGAAACCGCAACTGCAACCGCCACGGCTCCGGAATCGGGGGCGGGCCAGGAAGGGGCGGGGCAGCCGCAACGCAAGTATGAGCCCGTTCGCGGCTGGACACAGCAACTCGCCGGCCCGGTGAAATACCGCAAATTCACCGACGACACCATGCGCATCATCGCCTTCAAGTTCGACGTGGCCGCCGGCGAGAAAGTGCCCGAAGACGCCCTGGCCGTCATGCGGGAGCACAAGCAGGACGCCGACGGCGCCCATACCGGCTTGCAGTTCCAGGACACCCGCAAACATGGGAAGATATGGACGATCCCCAACGACGTGGAAGGCCGCACCCTGGCCGACAAGATTGACTTCAAGCTGCGGGAAGTGGCGCAGAAAATGGACGAAGCCCAGGGCAAGACGCCCTGACCTCCAGGAAGACAGGCTGCCTCACCCAAGGTGGGGCAGCCAGCCCGTCCCCTGTACCGGCACATCATCCTACCGCGTTTGGCGAAGAAACGCCGGTGCGGTCTTTTTCAGCCACTCGCGCAGTTCCTCTTGCGACTCGAACTCCGCGACCTCGATGCGGTCGATGGTCGGCTCGCCTTCGGAAGCCTTCTTTATCTCTCTCGCACCCATCTCGCGCACGAACGTGATGCGGTGGCGCTGGAAACCCCGATCGGTGAGGTTCACCGACTGCTGGCTCACCAGCGCGTCCAGGTTGCTGCCGCGGATCAGCACCAGCGTCACCACGTCGCCGGTGAACTTGAGCAGCAGCCCGACCGAGGGGTCATATTTCCACGGGCCAAGCCAGCTATAGGGGAACCATTCGTGGTTGCCGTCCTGGAAGCGGAACTCCACCGCCAGGGCCTGGTCCCGGATGCCGCGAAGGAACCCGAAGGCGGCGCAGGACTCCTCGTCGGACTCCTGTTCAGGATTCTTGTGGTTGGCCAGGCGCTCCACGGGGGCGCTGCCGCCGCGCAGGTATTTCCTTGTGTCATCGTTCATGGCTCGCCTCCCGCTGCAATGGTGGTGGTCTGTGGACATCAGCTTGACGCCACACGTTGCTGCGAGCGAAATTACCCAGCCGGCGGATAAAGGCAAGATGTTTCTGCAGGCGCTGCCGCAGCGGCGGTTTGCCCGGTCGGGACGCCGCCAGCTCCAGGGCCGACAGCGGCTCGTCGGCCCGCTTCACGGCCTTGAGCAGCTCTTTCTTCTCGTCGGTGAAGACCACCGCCTGCTTCTTGCCCCGCGACACCGACACGTAGAATTGCCGCATGTTGCTGGCCGGGAAGGACTGGCTCGACTGGCCGATGAACACCTTGTCCACGGTGCTGCCCTGGCTGGCATGTGATGTTACGACATATCCCAGGGCCAGATGGCCCCACTCCTTCCCGATCACCCAGCCATGATCGACGACGGGGTCGCCCTGGCGGGTGAAGCCCTGCACGCTGAAGAGCGCCCCGTTGGCAAGCCGGTGCTTGCCGTCCTTGGTCTTGCCCCCGGCGGTCACGCGGATGCGGTCCCCGACGGCGAGGGGCAGCGGCGACGGCCGGTAGACCTCGAAGCGGTCGGCATGGTCCAGCGGCAGCTTTTGGCCCTCGGCGACCACGATGCGTGAGCCTTTCTTCTGGCCGGGGGCGTTCTGGTGGAACTGGAGCAGGTCGCCCGGCTCGTAGTTGGTCGGGTCGGCCTTTTGGGCAACGGTCAGGTTAGCCGGCGTCCAGGCCGCGAGGGTTCGCTCCTGGCCCAGGTGCCCTTCGGCCTTGAGCGCCACGCGGATGGCGCCGGTGATGCGGCCCGCCTCGGCGTGCGTCGGGCTGACCACCAGCGCGGTAGCCGGTTCGCCGCTCGGCGCCTTTTCATCGACGGCCGCCAGATAGGCGGCGGCCAGCTGCTGGTAACGCTCAGCGTCGGGGACTTCCTTGATCCAGCCGAGCTTGTCCAGCTCCTCGAACCCCTCGCCAACCTTCCCCTCGCTCAGGCGACCCACGGCCGTGCGGTAGTCGCCTGACTGCCGCATGATCTGGGTGACATCGGCCACCGGCAGGCCGGCCTTCTCTTCGAGCAGCTTCAAAGGCTCGCCACGGGCGACAGAGCGGTGCTGCCTCCGGTCCCCGGACAGCACGATGCGGGAATCCAGTTGGCCGGCCAGGTCAAACAGCCGCGTCACGTCCTGACTTCCCAGCAGCCCGGCCTCGTCCACCCAGACGACCTGGCCCCTCGCCTTCTCCTGCATGTCTTGATCCTTGAGGAAGCGGGCGACGGTGTCGGCCTCGGCGAACCCCTCCCCGCGCAGCACGTCGAAACTCGCCTTGACCGAGGGCGCCAGCACCACGACTTTCTTACCCGCCGCCTCGATCCCCTCGACGGCTTCCTGCATGAGCCGGGTCTTGCCGGTGCCGGCGGCGCCGCGGATGACCGTCACCCGGTCGCGCGAGCCCAGGACATGCCGCACGGCCGCTTTCTGCCCCGCGTTGAGCCAGTCCCGCGTGAACGGGCGCTCGGGATCGCCCAGCGGGCGGAAACGCCCGCGGCCCTCGCGGGCGAACTCCACGATGCCGCGCTCCTCGTCGAGGATGGCCTCCGTCGTGGCGACGGCCCTTCCGTCCGCCTGGCCGCGTATCAGGGAGCGGCCGGCCAGCTCGCCGCGGACGCCCTCGACGGTGACTGAGCCCAGCCCGCGTTTCATCGCCTCGGTCAGCAGCTCCCGCTCGGCAACGACCGCCTTGCGGGTGAAGCAGTGCTCCAGGCCGAAATCGACCGCAGCCCCCTCCCCCTGCACCGGCCGGGCGTAACGCGTTTCACGGCGATAGGCCGCCGCCAGGGCCTCACGGTCCTTGTCGGTCAACCGGCCGTCCCACTGCTGCCGCAGCTCATCCAAAGCCAGCTCGTGGCTCTTCTTCTCTCGCGTCTCCGCCCCCAGCTCGGCCTTGCGCTTCGGGTCGATGATGCCGCGCTCGGCGGCCACCTTCTCGATCTCCTGCGTCCGCCGCGAAAAGCGCCGGATCGCCGCCGCCGGGATGCCCGCAATCTCGAAATCGTCCCGCTTGCGTTCGACGCCGAAGCCGAGGTCCTGCAGCTTGCCGGCCAGCCGCACGCGGAAGCCGGCCTGGAAGTAGGGAGCATCGGCTTTCAGGCCGCGGAACTGGCCCGCCTTCCAGCGGCGCTCCTCCTCGTCCCAGGTCGCGTTGAAGACGAAGCTGTGGGCGTGCAGCTGTGGATCGGGCACGCCGTCCACCGGCCGCGAGGTCGTGTGAATGAACTCCGCCCAGATCATGTTGCCGGTGACGCGGTCGCTGTCCTTGCCGGCCTTGCGCACGCGGGTTTTCATCTCCGACTCGATGTCGCGCATGGTTTCATCGACGGCGCTGCGGAATGCGTCAAGAATCCCCTGGTCCCCGGTCATGGCGTAGAGCAGCGACACGCTCTTGGGCACGCTCCAGGTGAAGTCGTAGCCCACCGTCCGGTCCCCGCGGGTGCGGGCCGTGAGCGGGCCTCCGAGCTTCGGATTGATGTTGCCGCACAGCTGGTCGAAGGACGCCTTGTCCACCCGCCCTTCCAGCCCGAGGCGACGCGCCCCCTCGCCGCCCCACAGGCCGACAATCTCCTCGCTGTAATAGTCGGCGCTGGCGTAATAGCTGCGTGCCGCCTTGGCACTGTCTTGCTGGGTGATGCGCAACATGACCGATTATATCACACTTCGCAGGTGGCATATACGCTTATTGCCGCCGCGGAATGTCGGCTGATGCCGGCGTTTTTCGCATGGGCTTGTGCCGGCCGCAGGGTTCCAGCGTCATGCCAGTGTCACCGCGATGCCGCCGCAACGGCCTCTCCGCTTGGCCGGTCTCACCCCTCCTCCCCGCCTCCGCACAGCGGTCACGGCGATCGGCCACAGTTCACCTGCCAGGTGGACACTCGGTTCATGTCCATGCCCTCTATTCCTTGCGGCCGGACGCCCCTCTTGCCCGCCCTGGCCTGTAGCTTCCCGCACAGCAGCATTTCCGCCGCCTGGCCCCGGGAGCGGATGCAGCCCTGCACGTCTTGTGCAGGCAACCTTTGGCCGATTCGACCCTTTCCCCGTTCCCGCCGCGGCGACGGCGCGGCTTCCCCGAAGGCGTTGCCATTCCGTTTCGTGAGCACGCATCTTTCTCCCTTCCGTCCCTCATCGCCGACTTCCGCCGCGGCCATGCAGCCGCCAGGAACGTCAATCTGCTTTCGTGATTGTGGCATGGAACTCGTCGCGTTGGAACCTGACCAGCTTGGCCTTCCGCTTCCGATCGGTGATGCCGCCCTCGGCCGGGACTTTCTCGATTTTCGTCCGTCCGCTGGCTTCGTGGTGTGCGCTACCCTGGCCGCGAGCGCCCAACCGCGTTTCCGCCCACTTTCGTGCCGGCTCTTTCATGGTGCCCAGCCCAGCCGGCCCAGTGTTGATGGCTTCTCCCCACGTAGCAGCGCCGGTCGTGCCAGCCCGGCCGGCCGCTTGCCGCTGACTCCTTGCCGCCTCTCTGGGCGGTGCCTGATTGCATCGAGGACTTGACGCATTCCGGCGCCAGGGTCTCCGCGTGCTGGTTCCCAACGATGCCGTCTCCTGGCTTTCATTCCATCCCCGCACGTGGCCTTACTCGCGCGAACCTACAGCCGCAGCCGTCCGTTGCAACCAGACAAACGGCTTTCACAAAACATGTTTTTTCCAAAGCGTGAACCTTCCGTTTCTCAAGTTGCAACGCACACGGGTCGCACGATGCGGCCCGTGGACTGAAGCCCGGCTCAGCGTCTGTGTGGTCGCTCCCGTAAGGCCCCGATGAGCGGGGCCGGAAACCAAAACGAAGGAGACCAACACCATGTCACAACCAGCACACAAAATACGTCGCGGCACTTTGCAAGTCACGATCTGGCGCAATTCCGGCGAGAAAGGCACCTGGTACAGCGTCATACCGAGCCGGGGCTACAAGCAAGGCGACGATGCCTGGAAAGAGACCGACAGCCTCAACTCCGACGACCTGCTCCCGATGGCCAAGCTCCTCGACCTGGCGGACACCTGGATCATGCACCAGCAGCAGGCCGACGCCAAGGCTCGCAAGCAAGCCGCTTCCAAGGCCGCTTGAGCCATCCCTCACCATCACCCGGGCGGGCTTCGGCCCGCCCACCTCTCGAAAGGAATCAGCCTATGACCATTACCGAATCACGCTTTCACGACACCGCCGACCGCATCCGTGCGATCTACGACCAGTTCCCCGACGGCATCGATCCCGATTTCGACGGCGGCCTGGAGCAGCTGGAATACCAGCTCGCCGAACTCCGCATGACTCTCAACCGCAACTAACAGGAAAGGAACCCGATCATGGGAACACGAGCCGCTTACAGATTCATTGACTCCCGCCAGGACTATTGGGTCTACAAGCACTGGGACGGAGACCCCGCCGCAGCCTGCCGTTTTATCGCCAACGCCCAGGCGCTAGCCTGGCCTCTGCCGCGTTTTGAGGCCGACGAGTTCGCCGCCGCCTTCGTGGCCGCCAACAAGTCGCAGGCCGGCGACATTCGCCTCACCACAGGCCCTGATGCCCACGGCGACCTCTCCTACGTCTACGAGATCCGCTGCCAGGGCGGGCGACTGCACATCGGCATTTACCGATGCTCCGACTCAGCCCGCCCGCTCTTCGATGGCACGCTCGAAGACGCCAGCAATTTGCCGCAACCTACAACTGAAAGGAACCTGATTATGACCGACACAACCAAGCCGGCCGAACCCGCGCCCGCAAGCACCGAGCCGGAGGCTGCGTTGAAGCGTTACAACGTCCATATCTACCGCGAAATGCGCCTGTATTTCCCCGGTATCGAAGCCCGGACGCCTTCCGAAGCAGCGCGGATAGCAGCCGATAAGCCGACTGACGAAGCCGCACTCACGGAGGACTGCGACGGTCAGACCCTTGCCGCCCTAGTCGATGTCGTCGGCGACGAATCCTTTGAGCAATCTCAACTCATCGACCTCGACCTCGACATCCACGAACTGCTCAAGAAACGACGCGAGATTGGCCACATCTGGGGCGTCGGAGACGTTCAGGAGGTGCGCCCGATCTTACCGACGAGCAAGCCTGGGAAGTGCTCCAGGAAGTGGATCGCCGCAAAGACTCCGCTTTCGGCATTAGCTGGGACACCCTCGAAATCCTTGCCGAGCAACTCTTCGGAGACGCACCCGAAACCGATGAAGCGGAGGAACGGCCATGAAGCTCAACATCATCGACATCGCCTCCCATCGCAACGGCATCTGCGGCGCACCATTCCACGTAGTCCTGTTCGAGGACAAAGGCCCGGAGGGCAGCCGCAAGGTCGCCATCCTCTTCGACGAGCCGTACCACTGCGCCGTGCTCGACGTGGCCAAGCTCGCCGCCGGCGACATCGCCTTCGGTTCAAACTCCTACCGGGGTGACAACTACGAGCCGCACGTGCGGATAGCCGTCGAGAAACACGCCCTCGCTGACCAACCGAAGGCCGCCCCGACGCCCGAGCCACAGGCTCCCAAGCCAGCCATCGCCGTCGTGTCCATCCGCGGCGGGCTCGTCGAGGAAGTACGTGCCAATCACCCGCTGCATGTCCTGGTCGAGGATTGGGACGCCACCGAGGTGAGGCCGTCCCACGACGCGATTATCCCGGAGCAGATGTTACCCGGCGAGGAAGCCGACCTCACCGATTTCTTTCAACCAGCAACCAACCAAGGAGAGTAAACCCATGACACACGATCCCACAATCCGCGACCGAGCGGGACGTTGCCGCGACGCCCTTATCGGCGGGTATGCCGATGACGGGCTCTTCACCGGCCTCATCGACTTCCTGGCCGACGCCATGCACTTCTGCGACGAGACCGGCGAGGACTTCCACTACGCCCTCTGCATGGCCGGAAAGCACTACCTCGCCGAACTCAACAACGAGCAAACCGAAGAACGGAGACTCCCATGACCCACTCACTCGCCGCCATCGACCCCTTCTACGCCGCATGCCTTAGCATGGCCGCCTCGCCGGTCCAGGCCGAGCCGGCGAAGCCCGTTTACGCCAGGCTGCCCCTGGCGCCGGTCACCGCCAGCCCGGTGCCGCATCTGACCAGCCTGTACCACTTCCATCGCGCCGGCGAATATGGCGACCGCTCCTATCCCGGCAATTGCGGCGGCAACCTCATCCGCGATTTGCTCCTCTACTTCAAACCCGGCTTGATTCTTGACCCGATGGCGGGATCTGGGACCTGCCCCGACGTATGCGAGGAACTCGGCATCCCGTGCATGGCGTGGGACATCCACCGCGGTATTGACGCCTGCGACCCGCAGGGCTTCGCCGACAGCGAGGCCTTCGACTTCATCTGGGCGCATCCACCCTACTGGCGGATGAAGCTCTACGCCGACGATGCCCGCGACCTGTCCCGCGCGCCAACGCTGGATGCCTTCCTGCGGCGTTACCGGCAGTTCATCCGCAACTGCGCCGGCGTACTGAAACCGGGCGGAAAGCTCGCCATCCTAATGGGAGATTACTCGGATCGAGAGGTCGGTTTCGTGCCTCTTACCTACTGGACGAAGCGCCTTGTCTTCGAGTGCGGCCTGCGCCAGTGCTGTACCGACATCATCCGCTTTTCACACGGAGCGAGCAGCAGCAAGAAGGTCTACCGCAGCAGCTTCATCCCCGGCCTGCACGATGTGTGCAGCATTTTCGAGAAACAATCTTAACCATCAACTGAAAGGAGTAGCATACATGACCAAGAACGATGACACCAAGCAGGCCCCGGCACACACGCCCGGGCCGTGGGACTGCGATGCCCGCACGACCATGTATGCAACGGCGGACGAAAGCGCCGCAATGACCATGATCGAGATCCGCGGGAACGTTACCGAGGCTGGATGGGACACGGTCGCCTTCATTGAGGCGACCTGGCCTGCGCACATGCCAACGCCCGCCGCATCGTCGCAGCCGTCAACGCCTGCCAGGGCATCCTCACCGAAGCCCTGGACCAAGGCGTTATCCGGGAGTTGCTCGAAGGGCTGTTGGGTTTGCTGGGTGATCTTCCATCAGTGCAAGAAGGCGTTTGCCTCCATTGCGGGCGCGAGTACGACGACATCATTCGCGGCAACTGTCCCAGCGATGATTGCCCATCACTCAAAGCCCGCGCCGCCATCGCCAAGGCTGGCGCTCTCTCACCGCTCCCGGAGCAGCCCGCCGGTTCAGGCTGCCCCGATTTTCGGCGGCTGTCTGAAATCTGCCGCGAGCATCTGGGCATACCGACGCTCAAAACCCGGCGGGCGGACAGCCTCGACTTTCATAATGTTGCTGTTTGGCAGCTTGAAGCGGCACTCAAAGCCGCCTTCGACGCCGGCGAGCAGTCCGCCGGCAAGAACGCAGAGCCGCAGGGCACCCTGCCAAAAGAACCAGCCCCCCACACCGCACCAACCCCGTTCATTGTCCCTAAGGGCACGCCTCTCGTGCCCGGCAAGATGTACCTCCGCCTGTATCACGGCCGAACCGACCCCGGTAAGGAAATGGACGATTGGGGCTTCGCCGGCCCGACCTTCGGTCCCCTCTCCTGCTACGTCCACACCTACTGCTGCACCTTCCGCATCCACGGGGAGCGGTGTACCTCCGAAGTCTGGCTGGAAAAGCACGACGACATGATCCAGTGGGGCGGTTGCTTCTACGGCGACATGGAGGTATTCATCGCCGATACAGACGACAAGGCATAGCCACCATGACCGATGACGACTTCTTCGACGACCTCTTCCACGGCTGTGCCTGGGCCGCCTACCGCGACCAGGCCCACGCCGAGCGTGACCGGCCCAACAGCGAGGCGACCCGCCGGCGGGCTTTCCGGTACTACGAGGAGGAGCTGGCCAGGAAGAACGGGCCACCGGACGCGCCGGTTAGCGGTTAACGATCCACTTACCCCTTGACTTCTCGATCACGAAGCCCCTTACTCGCCGCATGAGCACGAAGCCGAAAAAACCGCGTGGCGGCACGGACGCGGCTGCCAAGCTGAAGGCGTTGCGGCAGGAGGTCCAGAAGGGTCTCGACAGCGGGCCGTCTCGTCCCCTCAACATGGGAGAGGTCAAACGTCAGGCCCGGCGACGCTTGACACCCGACTGCCACATGACCTCCGTTCTCAGGCATCCCCTCGTCGAGGAAGACCTGATCGGCATCTGGTTACGAATGTCCTCCGACAACCCAAGCCACGCCGACGGATTCCTCGACGCGCTTGACCGCAGAATGCACTTCCTGGCCGCCTCGCCTGGCCTCGGCCGTCGCCGGCCCGGGCTGGGCCACGCCATTGACATTCCCCTTTCTGGCTACCTCATCGTTTACCGCGCTGCCGATGACGGCATCGAGGTCGTCCGCGTTTTGCACGACACCCGCGATATCGGGGCCCTGTTCCGCGACGGCCAGTAACCATCGCCACCTTCCCCAGGCCGTTACGACACGCCCGAACGTTTCGCGGCCCCCGCGGCTTGGGCCCATGCCGTCCGCCAGCAATGTTGCAAGGCCCCTCCCCGACATCAAACCGGCATTCAAAATCAGCCCCCAGGGCAACCAAAGCAGCCAGGGGTAATCGCAGAGAATCGCAAGCATGAAATGGCACTTCAGTGGGCAGGCATCTTCCCTATGCTCTGCATAGGCGGAATTTCCCCGGGAAAGCCGCCCCACGGCCGGGTCCATTCGCCGGGA
This sequence comes from uncultured Planctomycetaceae bacterium, assembly GCA_963813925.1. Taxonomy (GTDB): domain Bacteria; phylum Planctomycetota; class Planctomycetia; order Gemmatales; family Gemmataceae; genus UBA4732. Next base: position 27,442 of record CAWFBG010000008.1, on the reverse strand, counting down.
ATGGCCGCCCGGATCACCCTGCCGCTTAACTGCATCGGCGGTGACGCGCCTGGGCGGCAAAGCGGCAAGGCGGTTTGTTGTGGAACCGCCTTGCCGCAACCACGCTTATCCGCTAAGCCGCGTCGCCGCCTTCCCCCATCGGCGCGGAGACGCCTCGGCAGGTTTCCGCTTTCGCATCAAGCCGCTATCGCGCTTTCCTTCATCGGCGTATCAGCGGTAACGCGCCAACGCGCTTACCCGCCGCGGCAGATCGCCGCAGCACCGCCTTCACGCTGAGGCGTTTACCCGCTTCGGCGGTTCAGCATGTTGCCGCCTTCACGCCTCGCCGCCGGCCGATGTCATGATCTACTTGACATCCCCGCCAAAGCGTTTATGCAGGAAGTCGCTTCGGCGGAAAAGCGGTTTGCCGCCTTGCCGGAAAAGCGGCCAACCGCCGCACAGGACAGAGAAGGGGACATTGCGTTGATTATCTCGGTGATTAACCAGAAGGGCGGCGTCGGTAAGACAACCCTCTCCATCAGCCTGGCGGCGGCCCTGGCCAGCCGCAAGATGCGCGTGCTGGTGGTGGACGCTGACCCCCAAGCCTCGGCCCTGGACTGGGTCGCCGTCCGCGGGCAGGACGCGCCGTTCGCCGCCGTCGGCATGTGCAAGCCCATTCTCCACCTGGAGCTGCCCAAGATGGCCAAGGATTTCGGCGCCGTGCTCATCGACGGGCCGCCGCGCGTCTACGAGGTGGCCAAAAGCGCCATCATGGCCAGCGACGCCGTGCTCATCCCCGTGCTGCCCTCGCAATTCGACGTCTGGGCCGCTGAGGAGACGGTCAAGCTGCTGGAGGAGTGCGCCGTCTACAAGAAGCACCTCAAGGCGGCGTTCGTCATCAACCGCAAGATCGCCAACACCGCCATCGGCCGCGACGTAGCCAAGGCCCTCAAGAAGTACCCGCTGCCCGTGCTGCAAACGGCCGTGTGCCAGCGCGTAGCCTTCGCCGAGAGCGCCCGGGGGCGGACGGTGCTGGAACTCGACCCCGACAGCGCCGCAAGCAAGGAGATTCAATGCCTGGCCAAGGAGGTGCTGAAGCTGGCGGTATGACGAGCAAGAACAAGAAGAAGATCGTGGATTTCAGCGTGCGGCCTCGCGGTGCCAAGGAGGCGTTGCCTCCGGACCCCGACGCCTGGGTGCGGGAAGGGCAGGGGGCGGAGGCGCGGCCGCCAAAGGAGCAGCCGGGGCCGCAGAAGCGCCTGACGCTGAATTTACCTGTGGCGATGCACACCGCATTCAAGGGCCGCTGCGTCGTGGAAGGAGTGACCATCCAGGACAAGGTGCAGGAGCTGATCCGCCGCGAGCTGGAGAAGGAGACGGCCGCGGCGGGACAGGGGCCGCAAACCCTTTGACAGTGCAGGGACAAGCGTGCTAGGGTCGCCTGAAATCAACTCACGCAACGGACCAGTGATGCGCCCTATTCACCTTCGAGAAGTCCGCGACGCCGTCCGCGACCGGGGCTGAGCGCGCATGGCCGAGAATTTCGCAAGGCTGACGCTTACCCACCACAAGCAACGGCTGCTCGACGCCTCGACAGCCATCCGCACCACTCCGCCCGACCGCATCAATTTCCTGCACGCCGTGCAGTGCCAATGCGGTATCCCGTACCGCAACCCCGGCGACGGCGTCCTCGAATGGGACCGCCGCCAGGGTCGCGCCTCGCTCCGCATCGAGGCCGGCTCCGCCATCGACCCGTCCACCGGCAACTTCAAGCGGCTGGGCCTGCCCTACGGCGAGAAGCCCCGGCTGGTGCTGATCCACCTGGCCACCGAAGCCGTCCGCACCGGATCGCCCGTCGTCGATGTCGAGGAGTCGATGACCGCCTTTGCCCGCTCGCTTGGGCTGGAGACCAACGGCCAGCAGCTGCGGTCGCTCAAGGACCAGCTGGCCCGGCTGGCCGCAGCCACCGTTCGCATGGGCGTGGTGGAGGAGGGGAGGGCCGTCCAGGTGCAGACGCAGTTCGTCAGCGCCTTTGACCTCTGGTTCCCTAAGCAGGCCGACCAGCGCGTCCTCTGGCCGTCCACGGTCCGGCTCAGCGAGGAGTATTTCCAGACCCTGGGACAGCACGCCGTGCCGCTCGACCACCGGGCAGTCGCCGCCCTGGCATCCTCGTCGATGGCGCTGGACGTGTACGTCTGGTTGGCCCAGCGGCTGCACCGGGTGCCGACCGGGAAGCCGCAGTTCATCGCCTGGGACTCGCTGCATGAGCAGTTCGGACAGGGATTCGCCCGCATCCGCGATTTCCGCCGCAAGTTCCTCCAGACCCTGCATCACGTCGAATCGGCCTACCCGGCCGCCCGGCTGTCGGCCGACGACGGGGGCCTGACGCTGTCACACAGCCCGCCGCCCGTGGCGCCCAGGTCTGCCGCCCCGAGGTTGTCTTGAGGCGGGGTGCCTTGCATCCAGGCCTTCATGCTAACACGCTGATTTTGCACAAAGGAGCCACGGTAAGTTGGTCGCGCACAGAGCAGCACCGAACGCCGCGGAAACCCACGCTGACGGAGCGGGGAGGGGGCCTGCCCTGTCCGGGATACGCATTTGAAGGGCCGTCGCCGAGCCACGGTAACTTGGTCGCGCCCCCGCGCGACCCGGCCGCCTGTGGATAAGTGGCGGGACCAGACGAGTTATCCACGGTAACTTGGTCGCAGGGTCCACGGTAACTTGGTCGCGCCTCCCACGGAAAACCGCGGGTCCCGCCACGGTAACTTGGTCGCACAAACCTATATAAGAATACCTATATCTTACTTACCTGTAGTTTATGGCTACGATCCTGTGGACAAACTGGCGGCGACGGAGATGCTTGAGCGACAGGGAAGTGGCATTCAGGGAAGGGACGAGTGGGATGCCCCGTATTCGCACAGAAACCGACCCAGGAGAAGCGAAAGATGGTAGGGGTAGCCCTATCTAGCCGAACAGCTATGATCTATCTCTTTGGGCCTCTATTCGGGTTTTTCACGCCATCGGTCTGGCCGTCGCCAGCCGATGGCGTGAAAAACCCGCACCCTGCCTGGCAGCCCCACCGTGGAGCGAGTAGAATGGCTGGCACGCTCGGCACCGGTAAGCCAGCCCGACGTTTGCGTGCTCAGATGGTCCTTCAAGCTCACAAGCCCTGCTGTCACTGGCACTTGTGGTCGTTCGATGCAGAACGCCAGGATCAAAAAGTGGGTTCCTTCATACACCCCGCCCGGGGAACCAGACCTGTTCTACATTAAGAGCATCCTGGACGCCCTCTGGCGTGAGCCTAACGGCAACCTCCCCCGCCTCGGCAATCCAGAAGACCCTCTCGACGACCTGATTTACCTGATGCTGACTCGCCGGGGGCAAATCCGGCAGGCCCAGCAGCTCTTCGAGTCCTTGCGTCGAAGCCTCGTCAGCCGCCGGCACAAGAAACCGGACTGGTCCTCCTTCCTCAACCAAGGCGTCGAGGCGATGGCCCGCTGCTTCGCGCCGCTCGGCATGGGACGAACCCGGGCCCGGGAAATGCACGCCGCCTTGACCTTGATCCAGGAGCGCTTTGGTCAACTATCCCTTGACACTCTCCGGCGCTGGAGCAATACGCGGTGCATCGAGTTTCTCTGCTCTCTCGCAGGAGTGAGCCTGAAAACCGCAGCCTGCGTCATGCTCTACACGCTGGGCCGTCGCATCTTCCCGTCCGACGTTCACTGCAACCGCGTCCTCGCCCGCCTCGGCGTGCTGCCTGCGGAATACGAGCGCCAGGACAAGCACAAGAAGGCCCAGCGTCTCCTTATGGACGGGCGGATTCCCAGAGAGATGGCCTTCAGCCTCCACGTCACCCTGATTCGCCACGGTCAGAAAATCTGCACGTCGGACAAGCCGAAGTGTCATCGCTGTCCACTTCGTGGTTTCTGTGCCGACTATCGCCGGCGAGCCTCCGAGCAGTGGGAGGCAGATCGCCAGAAACCCTCCTGCGTCGATTTGTTCTCCGGAGCGGGCGGCACCAGCATCGGCATCTCGCGGCCGGTTGAATGGGGCCATGATCCTCGTGCCGGGACGACCCCGACCATGCGGATTGCCCTCGCGGCCGAACTCGACCCCTGGGCGCACAAGACCTACGCCACCAACCACCCCGAAGTTCCCGTCGAGCGAGTGCTGCTGAAGGATTTGACGGCGGAAGACGCGGTGCGGAGTGTCCGGAAAGCCGTGGCGAATGAACCCAACCTCGTTCTCGTTTTCGGCGGCCCACCCTGTCAGAACGTGTCGCTCATCGGCACGACCGGACGGGAGGCAGCGACGGCGAAGAGGAAGCGCTTTGCCCCTGCCACCTACGTCGCTTTCCGCGACATCGTGAAGTCCCTTCGGACCCGGTTTTTCGTCATGGAGAATGTGCCCGGATTGTTCGCAGCTGCTGATGGCTTCGCCCGGCAAGACATCCTTGAGGACTTCTCCGACCTCTATGCGAGCAAGGAGGTACACGTTGAGGCGCATGACCACGGTGTCCCGCAGCGCCGGCACCGGGTGCTGATCGTCGGGGTACTGAAGAGCAGGAGTGAGGAACTTGCCAAGACAGCCCTCGACTTCCTGGTCGGCCGCTTGATGACCCCCCTCAAACGGCCAGCGTGGTCGCCGACATTCGGAGAGGCAGTATCCGATCTCCCGGCCGTCGATCCCTCCGCGGGCCAGGAGTTCGGCAAGCACCATGCACCGGGGACGGTGCAGCTGTCAGCCTACCAGGAAACGCTCAGGAACGGCTCTGATCTGATCTACAACCACGTCGCCCGCCCGAACAACGAGCGAGACCTCGAACTGTACGCCCTGCTCAAACCCGGAGAAATTGCCTGGGACGCACACGAGAAATACCACCGCCAGGATCTGATGATCTACCGCAATGACGTGTTCCTGGACAAATACCGCCGCCAGCTCTGGGATGCGCCCAGCACGACCGTTGTGGCTCATCTTGCGAAGGACGGCCACATGTTCATTCACCCACGACAGGTCCGATCCATCACCGTCAGGGAGGCTGCGCGGCTCCAGTCGTTCCCCGACGATTTCATCATTACAGGACCGAGGACCGAGCAGTTCCGCCAGGTAGGGAACGCAGTGCCGCCACTCCTCGGCGCAAGAATCCGGTCCGCGGTGCTGGAAACTCTGGAACGATTCTTCCGGGAGTGAGGGGATGGATTGTGCCCATGAACATTCGCCTGTTCCCTGATCGGTTTCTCAAGGAGGACGCCTGTTTCCAGCTGTTCAGGCCCGGGACGGACGGTGCGCTTGAATTGCCCGTCACCATCGAGGGGAAGTCCGGCGTTCCTGTTCACATCGTCCACTCCGACCCTGACAACCTCGCCTGCCTCGCCGCGCTCCTTGTGCTTCAATCCTGGCTCTATGGCATCGACGAGCTTGAGCTGCCACCGACCTGCCGACGGCCCCTGCTTGTCGTCACCGAGGCGCCGGGCCGCTTCGCCGAAGCGTACCTCCGCCTCCACATCCCGGCTGCGAAAATCAGGGAGCTGTCGAAGCGCCGGATTACTGCTCTTAAGCAGCAGAACGAATACCGAGACAAGAATAAGCACAAATGTGAATTCTGGTGGCTGTACATCGACGACAGCGAGAAACGCACCAGGCTGCATAACTTCTTCCCGGCCCATTTTGTTCTACAGCAGAACGGCCCCACGCACCTGATTGCAAGCCGCGAACACATCGGCCGCGATGATGACGCGGGACCAGCGCTGCTCATCGTCCGTGCGACGAAACGCACCAACCTGGCCGAACTCCGGGATCAATTTCGCCCCTTCCTCGTCATCCTGGACGCCCACGGCTTGGCCGTACCGGATGGGGAAACGGAGACGCCCGCAGTCGTCTACCACAGTTCCATCTTCTCCCCGGAACTCGCGAGCGCGGCGAACGGTCTTGTACTGTGCTGCCTTCCCGATGCCCGCTTCGAGCGTTTCTGTAGCGAAGCTACCTTGCGTCTGGTCGAGCCACAGGAACCCGCGGAACTCGCCACAGCATGCAGCGAGGTAGACGGCGCACTCCAGGCCCTGACTGAGCGAATCGATGAACGCAGACACCGTGTCCTGGCCGAGGTGCATCGCGCCGCGTCCCGGCTGCGAAACGTCCTGTTCAGCTTGCCGGTCGGCATCGAAACCTACGAGCAGGCGCTCGTTGCGTCTGGTCTGCCCGAAGGGCTTTGGTATCCCTGGTCTGTTACCGAGCCGCTGAACTCCCTTGAGAACCGGCTGCCCGAGGTCGCTGCACTCGGTGATTGGGAGGAGCTGATTCTTACCGAACTGGTCGGAGGTTTCCGCAAGCTCGAAGAGATTCTACGGGCATATTCGCCGAAGCGGGAGGCGGTCCTTGCCGCCATCCAGGAGAGCCTCGCGCGGGGGAGGCGGGCGGCTCTCGTCATCAAGGGTCAGGCGTTCGCCGAAGGGCTCAAGTGGGCGGCCCGATTCCCCCAGCCCTACGGTCTTGGCCTCACTCCGGAACAATGCACGGCCGTCACCCCGGACGATGTGGACCGACTCGGCGTTGAACACGACTGCATCGTCCATCATGCTTTTGACCCTCACGAGGTGCTGTCGGCCCTCGCCCGCACGGAACCGCGCCGGATCACCTTTGTGCTTCTGCGGAACGAGCTTCGGTTTGTCGGTGAGCGATTCCTGCGGCTCCGAGGTCTTATCCCAGACCACCTGGCCCATAACACCATCCTCTCGGCCATCTACCACCAGGTGGAGCGATTGAGCCCGGCGACGGCCGTCACACGGAGGTCACGCACGGCTACGCTTGCGACTGACCCCGAATTCCGAATGCTGATGCGCATGTTCGAGGGGGAACTCTCCGCCGCGGACTATGGGACCGTGCTTACGGACGGCGATAACGAGGGGAATGGCGAACTGCGAACGGAAGTTCTCGCCTCCCTGGTTCGCCTGGAGGGCGACAGCGCCGTCTTCCTTGAGGGTGCAGGACGGGTGACATGTATCTGCGGAGACGACACGATTGGTTGCAAGCGAGGCGACGCACTGGAGCCAGGCGACCGCCTGATCGTGGTCGCACCCGAGGCGAGGGAATTCATCGCATCGCGCGTGCTTTCAGCGCGGCGTGATGAGGAACGGGACACCCAAGCTGATCGCACGATCCGGCAGTGGCACCAGGAATTAGCAACGGGAATCGACCGTCTCGGACTCAGCCATGCCGAGGTGCTGCGCCGGATACGTGAACTCGGATCGCGCCGCGCGACCTCCGGCGTCATCCGGCAGTGGGCTGCCGGCGAGGTACTCGGCCCGCTCGACCCGCAGGACATCCGGCGGGTCGGCGAGGTCGTGGGTTCAGAATGGCTCAAGGAGAACTGGCGGTCCGTGGGTGCCGCGTTATTCGCTGTCCGAAATGGGCACCGGGTACTCGGCCGTCGTATCACGCAGGTCATCCAGAAGACCGCGCTCGGAGAGCATGAAGTCTCTGAAAAGGACAAGGACTTCCTCGCGCTACTCGGAATCACGATGGGACGACTCCAGGATGCCGTGACCGTCCTCACCGTTGAGCAGATTTCGGCAGACGCGGGCATGGTGCCGGTTGATCGCATCGGCCGGGTGATTCCGGCCTGACCTGAAAGAAAGGACCAACAGATGTCGGCAACCGAGCAGATGGAGGTGCGAGAGCAGCTGGTCAACCGCTTGCGGCTCGACCTGCTAGGCCCGTCAAGTCCTGACGAGGTGCTTCGTCAGGACCGGGAAGCCCGCGAGGGGGATTCCCCACTCTCCCGCTATCTGCTGGGCATCCTCTATCCCACCGACTCTGTCGTTCCGCCCGAGGAGGACGACTTCGCCAACGACGGAGCAGAGGGCGAGGAGGACGATGCGCCGGAGACGACCATCCTGATCGCCGGAATCCCGAAGCCTTCCTCCATCGGTCTCTCCTTTGCCGTTTCGGATGACACGAAGGCCATCAGGGTCGAGTTCTGCTACGGACTGTACAGTCCGAGCGAACGATCCTCCGAGCCCAAGGAGGCTGCGGGGGAACAGAAACCGGGAGGGAAGAAAAAGAAACCCACCATCCTCTGGACGCGGAAGCAAGTCGCCGAGGAACTGGCGATTGACCTTCCCGAACCGTCCACCAAGTACAAGGACCTGCCGAGTGGCGGCAGGGGTGAGTGGCTCTGCCGCGATGACGGGGCCCTCAGAGTCGTCACTGTGTTCCTGCGGAATACCAATCGGGGCGGTGATGGCCCCGATGAGCCTGAGCAGTGCCTCTACCAGCCGGAGATCGTCGTCCGCGGTGGTGAAGGCGAAGCGCCCATCGTGAATCGCGCCCACAGGGCCAGCAAGAATGTCTATGACCCGGACCTGGAATCCTACCGCCTCCTTTACCGGGACAAGCCGGAATTCGCAGTTGGCCACGGTTGCGCGACCGAGTGGGACTACGGCGACTGCCCGCCAAACCGGGCGAAGATGGTCCGCACCGAATTGTTGCCGGCCTACGCGCTCTCGACGACCGAGGCCCGCGGCGGTGTCGGGCTTGCCGGGCTTGTCATGGAGGCCTTGGCCGATGCACCGAATGGCGCGGCCGTGGTTTCACTCGTCGAGCCGCTCTTCGAGCAGTACGGTCAGTGGATTGCCGACCGGCGCAAGGACGTGCCGTCCCTTCCAGCCGATCTTCAGGCAAAAGCAGCAGAGCACCTTGACGATTGCGATGAGGCGCTCCGGCGTATGCGTGACGGACTCTCCCTTATCGCGGGCGACGCGTTCGTGTTCGAGGCGTTCCGGTTTGCAAACCGCGCCATGCTGATGCAGCGTGAGAAGTCGGTCGAAGCCCTCAACTACCAGAAGGGAATGGGCCGCGTTTTCGACGATGACAAGCCGGCCTGGCGTCCGTTCCAGCTCGCCTTCATCCTGCTCAACCTGCGGGGGATCGCTACGCCCGATTCGGCGAACCGCGAGATCGTGGACCTGCTCTGGTTCCCGACTGGCGGCGGGAAAACGGAGGCGTATCTCGGGCTTGCCGCGTTCACAATGGGGCTTCGCAGGCTCCGCGACGTGACCGGCAAGCGGCCGAACGCGAGTGGGGATGGTGGCGTTACCGTGCTCATGCGTTACACACTCCGTCTGCTGACCATCCAACAGTTCCAGCGGGCAGCGACGCTTCTTTGCGCCTGTGAGGTTCTCAGACGAGAAGGCCCAGACCGCCTCGGCCGACAGCCTTTCAGCATCGGCCTCTGGGTTGGAGGCGGCGCCACGCCGAACCACATCAACCAGAAGCCGGACCCGCAGCATGGGCGCGAGCCGGGAGCATTACAGGCCCTTGAGAACTTCGATCCGCAGAACGAGCCGGCGGAGGGGAATCCTGTCCAGATTCGTTCCTGCCCGTGGTGCGGCGAAGCGATTTCCCACACCAGCTACCTGGCGAGCAAAGAGTTGCTGCACCTTCAGATTCGCTGCCCGAACGAGAAGTGCGACTTCCACGGCTCAGCCACCGATCTCATGACCGGCATCCCCGCTTTCGTCGTGGACGAGGACATCTACTTCCGCTGTCCCACCATGCTCATCGGCACGGTGGACAAGATCGCACGGCTTCCCTGGGATGAACGCACCAAATCACTGTTCGGCCGAGTGGACCGCCGGTGCCGGCGGCATGATTTCCTCGCCGAGGGCGTGAATTACAGTGAATGCGCGAACTGGCACAATGCGAAACCAGGTTTCCCGGCGACAGGCGTACCCGACCCTGTGCCGCTTTTCCTCCCGCCTGAACTCATCATCCAGGACGAACTTCACCTTATCACCGGCCCGCTCGGCTCCCTGATGGGCCTTTACGAGGGGGCAGTTGATTTTCTGTGCTCACGGTCGGGACACCGGCCGAAGGTGATTGCCTCGACGGCCACCATCCGACGCTACCAGGACCAGATCCACGGGTTGTTCGACCGCACGGCCCGCCAGTTCCCGCCGCCGGGGCTCATCGCCGGCGACTCATTCTTCGCGGCAGAGAACAAGGCGAGGCCAGGGCGGATGTACGTTGGAATCTGTTCGCCCGGCAAAAGCATGAAGACTGCAGCCGTGAGGTTGCTCGCTTCGATGATGCACAGTGCGGAGCGAGAGCGCCTTGCACGGACGCCCGAGGTGGTCGATCCTTACTGGACCGTCGTGTACTACTTCAACAGCCTCCGGGAGTTGGGCGGCGCCCTTCGCCTCATCGACGACGACGTTCGCCAGCGGCTCATTTACCTGGCAAAGGGCGATAGCATCGCCCCGCGGAAGCCGGACTCCAGGCCGGAACTCACGAGCCGGATTCCTGCCAGGGAAATACCGAACCGGCTGAGGCAGATGGAGCAGACGCTCGCAAGCGGTCAGGCGTTGGACGTGCTGCTCTCCACGAACATGATCTCCGTCGGCGTGGACATCCAGCGGTTCGGGCTCATGCTCGTTACCGGCCAACCCAAGACGAGCGCGGAGTACATCCAGGCAACGAGCCGGGTCGGACGGCAGCCGCCGGGCCTTATCTTCACTCTCTACAACTGGTCCCGTCCGCGTGATCTGTCGCACTACGAGCGGTTTACCACCTACCACTCCATGATGTACCGCCATGTCGAGGCGAGCAGCGTCACGCCCTACTCTCCCCGCGCACGGGACAAGGCCCTGCACGGCATCTTCATCTCCCTGCTCCGGCTCCTGGACCCGCGCCTCTCGGGGAATGGCGGAGCGCAGAACTTTAACCCGAAGGACCCGCTTGTGCAGGAGGTTTCCGACTACCTGCTTGAGCGAGTGAAACAAAACGACCCGGACGAATACAATGACGCCCGCGAACAGCTGCAAGCACTGATCGACGGGTGGGTGACAATGCAGGCCCGTCACGCTTCGGACCTCAAGTTTCGCTCCCCAGGCGGGGTAGGAATCAACACCCCGGTCACCTGGCTGATGCAGTTTGCGGAGGAAGGACAGACTGGCGACTTCCCGATGGGAACGTTGAATTCGCTTCGGGACGTGGAGAAAGCGTCGGGCCTCTACTTCAAGAACTTCAGGCGGCCCGGTGGTGCGAGGGCTACTCCATGAGCAAGCAGAGAATCCGCCCGAGCCAGATCATCACCACTTTCGGTCCGGGAGCCATCGTGGACCTCCCGGACGATTCTGTCATGATCGCAGGCATCGAACACTGGTTCGAGGGACACAAGCCCCACACCAAGATCAGCGAGCCGCGCCTCCAAGCGGCTCTGAAGGTGAACGAGTTCCGCACGCCGCCCGTTGGCTCCTACAACGACAACGACGTGCCTTTCGTGCGGTTCCCCCGGTATCGGGTCTGCCCGAAATGCTCACGGCTCTCCGATCAGTTTCGCTGGCCGAAGGGCGACCCGAGCCTGCCGCCCGTCCCCCGCTGCGAAACCTGTAACCGGGAAACGCACCCGGCCCGCCTCATCGTCGCGTGCCCGGCCGGCCACATTGACGATTTCCCGTGGTATCGCTGGGTCCATCGGGGGAATAACTGCGGAGGCGGAAACCTCTACCTGCGGGGCGAAGGCAAATCGGCGGCCCTCGGCGACCTGCGCGTCGAATGCACCTGCGGTCTCTCCCGACCGCTCTCGGGAGCGATGGACAAGAACGCAATGGGGGAATGCGGCGTGCGGTGCCGCCGCCGCAGGCCCTGGCTGAACGACGATGACGATCCGAACGACTGCAACGACGGGAGAACGCTTCTCTACGTCCTCCAGCGCGGTGCCTCGAACGTCTACTTCTCCGTCGTCCGAAGCGCCCTTTCCATCCCGCCGTGGTCGGACCCGCTCCAGGCGGAAGTCGCGTCCTGGTGGGGACAATTCAAGACGCCGCTGCCCGTCGAAGCCTGGCCGGCCGTCATCAGCGCCCGCTTTCCCAGCGTTGACCAGGCCCGCGTCCGGGAGTGCATTGACCGACTGATGGGACTTGCCACGGAGCGACCGTCCATCCGACGAGAGGAGTACGATGTCTTCGAGGCCGAGCAGGACCACAGCACACCCTACTTCGAGGCGCGGCGGCAGGAGATGTCATCCACCACCGCCCGCTACCTCTCCCGGCTCGTTGCCATCCCCCGGCTCCGCGAAGTGCGTGCTCTCCTGGGATTCACCCGCATCGAGGCTCCGGAACTTGATCCGACGATGGAGGCTTTCAACGAGGAACAACGGATCACAGTGACTACCGCACCCATCTCGGCCAAGCAGCTCGATTGGCTCCCTGCGGTGGAGAACCTTGGCGAAGGCATCTTCCTGCAACTGAATGCGGAGCGGCTTGAGGAGTGGGAAAAACTGGATGCCGTTCGCCGGCGTGCGGAGACTCTCATCAAGGCGTATTCGGTGTGGCGGCAAAAGCGCGGTCTGCCCGAAGTGAAGGATCAGCGGCCCCGGCTTCTGCTGCTTCACACGCTGGCGCACTTGCTCATGCGGCAGATGTCCCTCGACTGCGGTTACTCTTCCGCATCTCTCCGCGAACGCATCTACTCCGACGATAAGATGGCCGGCCTGCTGATCTACACTTCGACCCCTGACAGCGATGGCAGCCTGGGCGGGCTGGTGAGGCAAACCCGTCTGATCCGCAATGACGATGGATCGCAGAGAGACTGCTTCGGTAGGCTACTGGATGACGTGAAAGACCTTGCGCGGACCTGCTCCGGCGATCCTTTGTGCCGCGAACACGACCCCAGAAGGACGGAGCGTCTGAACGCTGCGGCCTGTCATGCCTGCGCGATGGTGTCGGAAACGTCGTGCGAGTTCGGCAACCGCCTTCTCGACCGGGGGATGGTGGCGAGCCTTCCGAATTCCGGGGCCACTGGCTACCTCGACTTCGATGAGTGAACTTTCACAGAACCCGCCCGACTGGATCAACGTGCTGGCCGGCGTGGTTTCCGGGCTGAAGGCCAGGCATTTGCTGGACCTCGCGGCGCTTCTCAATCCGGCATGGGCCACATCGCCATCCTCCAGCCAGCTGCAACGCGCACTGTCGCTTTCGACCGCTTCGGCCGCCCAGCTCGCCCGTGGACTCGACCAGGTCATCGGCTCACCCGGAGCGTCTGCCCAAGATGTTCAGACGGCCCTCATGACGCTTTCCTGCACGCGCAGCTCGGGTATTGCACAGACCGACACGGTGGAGATTGCCTGCACAGCGCCGACCAGGCTTGGCGTGCCACTGCGGACGACATACGCCACGGCACTGGAGATGGTGGAAGAGGCGCAAAACGAAATCCTCGTCGTGGGATACGTCTTCACGGAGGGAGCGAAATCACTCCTCGAACGAGTAGCGAAGGCCAGCCGCGACCGGCGGGTCAGGGTAACAGTCATCGGCAACCGTATGGAGGACCATCTGCCCGCACTGCGGTCGGTATGGCCGCCCGATTGCCCGCCACCACGTGTATTCAGCTGCCAGGGCAACCCACGCGACGAGATGTCGGCGCTGCACGCCAAGGTGCTTGTCTGTGACGGCTCGACCGCTCTGATAACCAGCGCGAATTTCTCGCATCACGGGCTTCACGAGAACATTGAGATCGGCGTAAGGGTCGATTCACCCTCCGTGGCAAGGCTGGTCGAATTCTTCGACTCCCTTATCGTCGCGGGGCAGATGACTCCGCTCGCCTGGACCTAAAGCGGCGCCCGACTGCTACGTCTTGAGTGGCGACGGACCAAGCCGCTTGCGGAACTGGTCCTGTTCGAGCTGCTCGATTCGGTAAAGTTCGGCCGTCAGTTCACGCATCCTACGGTAGCAGCCGGAACCGATGTCCGCTATCGCACGGACCCCGTAGGACTCGCCGTAGCGTCCGATGCACCGGAAGAGGTATTCGACAGACCGGTACATCAGGAAGCGGGCGAAGAACTCGTTTTCCGCTTTCTGCCGTGTCTTGAACTCCTGCGAGACCTGGCCGGGGTGGAGATGCGCCAGGACGCCCAGGACGAGTGTGTTGAACAGGTCCTCCGCGTCATTGTGTGCCTGGGAACACATGGCGGCATACAAGACGCGGTGATCTACCTCGTCCCCCAGGGCCCGGAAGCGGTCGGCGACTTTCGGCCACGGTTGGGAAGGACGAGCGATCCCTGCATCAGCGGCGAAGGTTCGCACGATGACATCCTGCTGATCGATGGCCTCCCGTTTCCGTTCGATCTCCTGCCGATGCACGGCCGCTTCCTCATCGGGCATCCCGCGCAGCACCGCTTCCCACTTCGCCAGTTCCGATCGCTCCTGCGCGACGTATGAAGCGAGGTAGTCGTACAGCCGGCCGACGCCATCCTGCTCAAGGATGTACAGAACATGGAGGGCGGACTCAAGGACGACCCGCGATACCACTTCAGAGGTTGCGGCCGACCCTGCCGCAAGGCAAACGAAGCCGGCGTCCGCATGAGCGAAGCCACGCAGGATCATGGCCCTGACCATCCCCCAAGTCGGCTCTTCCACCGTTATCACGTTGTCACAGCAAGCACGTCCGAGGCCGTCCTCGAACGACTCCATTCCCTGAGCCATCAGGGCGATCACTGGAAGGTCGGGTTGAAGTGGGGAGCCTGAGACGAGGTTGTATCGCTGGCAGAATTCTCTGCCCGCGCGGGTCAATTCTGCCGCCGAAAAAGACATGAGATGTCCTCCTTCGGATGGTCGTAACCGCGACTTTTTGGCCGGCCAGCCCATCATCGTGCGCCGGACGCGCTACGCTCACGCTGAGGTTGCTCTGTTCAGACGCCTGCGCCGGTGTTGAGGTTCGCTCCTCCGCCAAAGCAAAAGCCCTTGTCAACCGCCATCGGGGAAATTGATTGCTTGCTCGATTTCCCGCAGCACTTCGAGCAGGCGCTCGAACGTTGGCGGTTCGCCGAAGATCATCTCCTGCATCTTGCGGTAGTCCTGCTCCAGCTCTGGCAAGCGGGCGTCTGGGGGAACGATTCGAAGCGTGCCCGGCTTGGCGTCGGCGTACCGCGCCCAGGCTGCCGGGAAGAATACTTCCTTGTGCCGGGCCACCTTCAGCAACAGGTCGGTGTCTTTGACCGCAGCCTTTCCCAGCTCGTGCTCGTACAGCCGCACCACATCGTAGTAGTGCCGTGACTGCCGATCCCGGAACTTCTTGTCCGCCGGGGCGTGGTGCCACATGTGCAGCACCGTTGCCTTCTCCCAGAACGTCCGCTCAGCGGCCAGGGCATGAACTTGGCACCCCGGTTCCTTGAACACATCGGGGAAGTCCGCCGCCGCGTAAGGCGTGACCGTCGCCTCGACCGCGGGCCAGTGGTCCGACCGCGCCCCAATCTCCAGTCGCACGACCGGCTGGATATAGGCCGGCTCATCGGCGGGGCGGTGCCGATTCCCTGTCGAATAACGGAACAGCAGCGTCTGACCGTCCGGGTCGTCTCCAGCCAGTTCCATACCCCACGCCGTCGAGGGCGGTTCGCCCAAGGCGTCACCGAACACGCCCGTGAGTTGCGGCAGAAGGCGTTCGCGGATGACCCGCCGGCATGTTTCGGTCAGCGCTTCGAGTCCGTGCTTGCGTTGTTTTCCCGTGGCAGCGTTGAGTGGGTCGCTCTCACCGCCGAAGCCCAACCCGGCCCGGTCAAACGACAGGTCCACGTCTTCCGAAAAACGCTCGATAACCCCGAACACCTTGGACAGCGACGTGCCGCCCTTAAAGAGCAATCCTGCGGGCGGGTCAGGCAGGGTAAAGAGCCGCTTGAGCGTCCAGCAGACCCAGAAGTCCTTCTCGATGATTTCAGTGTTCAACCTGCGCCGAGCAGCAGTCGCCGCGAACAGGTCGGTTCGGTCGCTGGCCGGTAGTCGGGCAACGTCATCCATGACTCACCGCCTCCACTTGCTCCCCGGAGATCTTCCGCACCGCATCCGCGATCCAGTCGGTCGTATAACGGGCATCTTGCAACAACCGGGACCGATTCCGGGGTGACAGGGACTTGCGGATTCGGCTGACGACGCTTGAATCGACCGCATCCTGGCCGAGATGCCGCAGGGCCTGCAACACCGTCGCGCTGCTTCGGTTGCCGACCGGCAGCTCCTTGGGCGCTACATGCTTGACGACGACGACGAGATTGCCGACCCGCACCCGGCGGCTTCGGCCATCGGTCAGGTACACCGGTTTGGCGGGAACCTGCGTCGAAAGCCCGAGGCGGTTCGCGGCGGTTGCCCCCGAGGGAGCGATCCGGCTTCCGGTCTGGCGGGCAAGCGCGTCCGCGATCTCATCAACATCCGGTGGAATGGCTATCCCCAGCCGCTTGTTGATCTTCGGGTAGTAGTAGAGGCCGCGACCGAGCCGCTGCACCGCCTCCGCCCTGGCAAGCCGCGACAGGGCCTGATCGACTGCCTCGCGGCTCCCGATGTCCAGAAAATCCTTCGGCGTGAACACCTTACCCCGCCCCTGACGCCGCAGGCGATCAACGATTCTGTCCTGAATACTTGCATTCATAGGTCGTCTCCTGTCAGAAAAGCGTACCTCTTTTCCTGACAGAAGGCAAGGCCAGAATGCAGGGTTCTGGATGAGGTGGATTTGCAGCAAGATACTATGCTTACATCGCTTGCAGCGAACCCTTGTCAGAAAATCGACCACGTTTTCCTGACGCTACCCGTCTGGATAGATGCCGGTTCGGCATGGACGCAACCAGTTTCCCGTGCCTGTCCAGACGCCTGGAATGGTCATGGATGCCCTCGAAGACCGCAAGCATCGTGCTTGCTTTATGCGGCGGCCGCCTTCTCGAATTTCCGGCTGCCCAAGCTGCGGCGTCAATGACCGCACCTTGGGACCCGCGCCGAAAATTCGGGGCGAGGGGCAGGCGGCGGCCGGTCGTCGTGTGCGTCCTGCACGGCCACAGGCACACTCCCGTCCGGGACGCACGGAGAATCAACGCATCCAGCTGATGTGGATCTCCAAACGCCTTACCCCAATAAACGGCGACCGACCGGCGACGGCGTGAAAGCAAGTGTGCAGGAGGCCTGCTCCGCACCGCATGGCGAACAAGAACTGCCGGGCGAGCAGCGACGCGAATACTGCGGGCCGGCCAACCAGCGGCTCCTTGCCAGCCAGATCGCCGCAAGTCGTTCTGTATCCGCATCCTAAAGTCGCTAGGCCGTGTCCGACAATAGATATTTCAGCAGTAGTGTAATCCAGGCGACCGTCCAAAAGGTAAGAAAGTTGACGGCGAGTTTCTCATAACGGGTGGCCAGCCGGCGATGCAATTTGAACCACCCGATCATCCTCTCCATGAGGTTGCGTTTCCGGTAGGCTTCCTTGTCAAAGGCGGGGTCGGGGGTTTCGTTCTTCTTCTTGGGAATGACCGCGTGGATGTGATGACCCTTGAGCCACTGGCGAATCCGCTTGCTACTGTAGCCTTTGTCGGCGATGAATTCGCGGGGCCACTTGCGATGGCCCAACCGCTGCCGTTGTGTGCTGCGATGCATCATGGTTTCAAACGCGCGGCTCTCATGTTCCTGGCCCGGTTGGATGCCGATGGCCAGCGGGATGCCGTGACTTTCGATGATCAGGTCGATCTTCGTGCCGAAACCGCCGCGCGAGCGGCCCAACGCATGATCCGGCGGCTCAACGAGATGCGTCCGCTCGCTGCCGACCAGTCGGGCCTGGGTCCGCTTGAGCGCCCCCGCCGCGTCGCGCGTGGCGCGCAGGATGGTGGCGTCGAGGAACCACGTATCGGGATCGAGTTTCTGGTTCATCCGACTAAAGCGTACTTGGTTTCGTGGATCGCATAAATCTTGAGTTTGAAGAACTCCTTGTCGCGGAAGCCGTAGGCCTGTCGCTGCATCGTCTTGATCTTGTTGTTCGTCCCTTCCAGAGGTCCCGTGGAGATCCGGCAGTCGTAGTAGGCCAGGATGCCCGTGCGGTGCATCGCCAGCGTCGCCGCGAATCTCTGCAACACCTTGATGCACGACGCCTCCGCTCGGCGGATCCAGTCCTCCAACACCCGCGCCGCCGTCGCCTTGTCCGGCTGCCCCCAGATCTGCCGCAGGTCCTCTTTCAGGTAGTACACCGTGGCCAAGGGCTGGTTCATGCGCAACGCCTCCTCCAGTCGCTCCCGCTCCTTTTTCTTGGGATCCAGGTTCTCCGGGTTCTTGAGCAAAAGCCAGCGCGTCCCCTTGAGCACTTCCTTGTGCATTTGGTCCGTGGCCTCCCGGTGCAGCTCCCGCCGGAAGTCGCTCAACTTCTCGTTGAACGGCTTGATGACGTGGAAGTGGTCGAACACGTGGACCGCGTCGCTCAGGTTGTCCCGTACGGCCTGGATGTAGGCCGGCGACATGTCCGTGGCCACCGCTTCGACCCGGGCCCGCGCCGCCTTCAGCCGCTTCCAGAACGGCTCCAGAGCGTCGGCCCCCTTACCCTCGCCCACGAAAACTACCGCCCCCGTCTCCAGGTTGAGGACCACCGTCAGGTAGCGGTGACCGTGGCCGACCGCTATTTCGTCGATGGCGATCTGCTTGAGCTTGTTCAGCTTGGGCTTCCGGTAACGTCGTTGCAGGTCGCGCTTCTGGATGTCCTTGATGACATCCCAACTGACCTGTAGATGCCGGGCCACGTCCTGGATGGTCATCATCCGGCTCAACTCCAGGGCATAACGCTCAAAGGCCCGGGTGTAGCTGCGTCGGGGGTCGGCGAAGTCCAGCGGCGCCTGGCGGATCACCTGGCAGGTCGGGCACTCCACCCGCGGAATGGCCAGCATCACATAGACCGGCTTGCCGCCAATGGGCACAGCCCGAAAGGTCCGCTCCTGGCATCCCCGGGGCGCGACCCGCCGCGAACCGCAGAGGGGACAGCGGTAGGTGTGGGGCCGTCGATGGATGGTGAAGACCACACGTCCCTCTCGGTAATCGGTTTTGACGTAGTCGTAGCCTCGGATGCCGAAGGCGTGGTAGAGTAGGCTGGTGGACATGCTGACGGCTCCCTTCTGAAGATGGTTTCCCAAACCTCAGATGGGAACAGCATGTCCACGCCTTTTCAACCACGAAGTACGCTTCCCCCGGATGAACCGAGTTTTTCTTCCGCCTCCAGTTGGCGGATCAAGGCTTCGACGATGCGGTTCCAGGCGCCATCGGCGCGCCAGCGGGTCAGGCGGTCATGGACCGTCTGAAAGGGGCCGTAGCGTTCGGGCAAATCACGCCAGGCCGCGCCCGTGTGGAGGATCCAGAGGATGCCGTTGACGATGGGACGATGCTCACTCCACGGATGTCCGGCATGGCCCGAATGGGTGGGCGGGAAAAAGGGTTCCAGAATCGCCCATTGTGGATCGGATAGTTCGTAGCGTCTCATGGCTCATCTCCATGGCAAGAGAACGAGCGACCGAACCACTGATATTGTATGCATTTACGATTGCCGGACACGGCCTAGCCCTTAACCAAGCGAAGTCGCCCGCCTTCGGCGGACGATAATTCGGAGAAACCCGAAATCCCCGGGCGTTTCCGGTGTTGAATGAAGTATCTGCTTTCTCCAACACCAGTCGCCCGGAGGGATTTCGAGTGAAACCGAGCATACGGCGAAAACTGGCCAACCGCAAGCGCCGGATCCAACGCCGGCTGGACAGGACGGACCTGCGCGGTTGCTCCGAGCCCATGATGACTGCCAGCAACCTTCACTATGAGATCGCCGACCGAACCCGCGGCATCGCCAGCGGCGGCATCGGCCTCATGCATGCCCTCGCCCGCCGTCTCGGCCTCATCGACGCCCTGGACCAACGTCTGGAGCTGCTGAAGATCCACCTCCCTTATCATGAATCCGACCATGTGCTCGCCCTGGCCTATCTGCCCTTGTGCGGCGGCACGTGCCTGCAAGACCTGGAACTCCTTCGCCACGATGAAGTCTTGTTGGACGCCCTGGGCGCCCGACGCCTCCCCGACCCCACCACGGCGGGAGACTTCTGTCGCCGCTTTTCCCCGGACGGCATTCAGACCCTCCTCGACGTCATCAACGACACGCGTCTGAAAGTCTGGGCGGACCAGCCCCCGACCTTCTTCGAGCAAGCCCGCCTGGACATGGACGGCTTTCTGGTCGAGACCACGGGCCAGTGCAAGCGGGGCATGGACATCGGCTACGACGGCACCTGGGGGTATCACGCCTGTGTGCTGACCCTGGCCAACACCGGCGAAGTCCTGAGCATCGTCAACCGGCCCGGCAATCGGCCGTCGCACGAGGGGGCGGCGACGCTGGTCGATCAGGCCACGGCCGTGTGCTTCCGCGGCGGCTTTCGCCGCGTCCTGCCGCGGGGGGACACCAAGTTCTCGCAGTCGGAGCACCTGGATCGTTGGGACGACGATCCGCGCGTTCGCTTTATCTTCGGCTTCGAGGCGCTGGCCAACCTGAAGGCCATCGCCGAGGCCTTGCCGGACCGCGCCTGGCGTCCGTTGCAACGGCTCCCCCGCTACGAGGTCAAGACCGCCCCTCGCCGGCGGCCGGACAACGTCAAGGAAGCCGTGGTCGTTGCCCGTCAATTCGAGAACCGGCGTCTGCGCTCGGAAGAGGTCGCCGAATTCAACTATCGGCCGACCGCCTGCCGGAAGACGCACCGCATGGTGGTGGTGAAGAAGAATATCTCGGTGGAGAAAGGCGAGAAACTGCTGTTCGATCGGGTGGTGTACTTCTTCTACATCACCAACGAGTGGGTGGACGAAGCGGAGGAGATCGTCTTCTCGGCCAATGATCGCTGCGATCAGGAAAACGTGCTGGCGCAACTGGGCGGCGGGGTCCGCGCCTTGCGTGCACCGGTGGACAATCTGGAGAGCAATTGGGCCTTCATGGTGATGACGGCCCTGGCCTGGAACCTGAAGGCCTGGTGGGCGCTGATGCTGCCGGAGCTGCCCGGACGTTATCAGGAAAAGCACCGGGCGGAGAAACGCTGGGTGCTGCGGCTGGAATTTAAGACATTCGTGAACGCGTTTGTGCGCTTGCCGTGCCAGATCGTCCGCGGCGGCCGAAAGTTGATCTATCGCTTGTTGGGCTGGAATCCGCAGCAGCCGATCTTCTTCCGTTTGGTGGACGTATTGCGGTGCTGAAGCTGGCATCCATGAAGTCGGAGTCCGGATGCTCCGATCCCCCACGGCGCCTCGCGCCTCCGAGCAGGAAAGACGGTGAACGATAAACACCGAATGTTGGGTCGAGGCCGCGCCGCCCCTCGCGGAGCGGAACGGAGACGGTGCGCGAACGCTGACCCCGCCTCCCAAGGCCGGCCAGCCTCGGAACCTTCGCTTATTTAAGGCCTAGTAGACCGCCACTATCGAAGGGACGGGTACAGGTGTCGGAGTTTGATTCGAGCATCGGCCGTCGTGAAGCGTCACCGCCCCTCGGCGGCCCGTTCATTCTTCGGCTCCTCCCACGCCGCCACCTCCCGCCGCAACGCCTCTGCCGTCTCGATCCGCTGATCCAGGCACTGCCGCGACAGCACGCTCAGTTCGATCTCCGCCACGTTGAGCCAACTGCCGTGCTTGGGCGTGTGGTGGATCTCCAGCCTCTCCGCGATCCGCCGGGCTTGCTCCGGCGGGAACGCCTCGTACAACGACGCCGCCTTGTGCGTGTTCAGGTTGTCCATCACCGGCACGATCTTCTCGGCGTCGGGATGGACGTCCTCCGCCAGCCAGCGCAGCACCTCCGCGAAGTCCACCGCCGTCCGCCGCTCGGTCATCCGAACAAGGGCAACAAGGAAATCGCGGAGCTAATCAACGACTCGCATGACCGCATGGACGACAAGATTAAGGTGACGCCGCAGGACATCGCCCAGCAGAAGCAGGCGATGAAGAAGGCTGGTGAATCGCCCGCACCGTCAGCTGCCGGGAACGGAGGTGGCAAGAGAGACGGCCGTCGGGCTGCTGGCGCTCAGGCGACTACGACGCCAGCAGCACCACCCCGGACAGCTGCTGCCGCCTCACCATCGGCCAACCCGGTGGACCTGATCGACAAGGCCCTCGACTTGGCCCAGCAGAAAAAGGTTCATTCTGGTTTCCTGGCCACCAGCTGCTGCGACGCGGTCCCTGGCATGTCAATCATGAACCCCGTCAAGCAGCGATGGGATCTTCTCCTTGCGAATCGCTTCGATTGCCGCCTTGGAGGCCTTCCAGGGCTCGCCTGGAATGCGCCTGATTAATTCTCCCCACACCCTCCCGAAAGCCTCAATGGCGGCATCGTCGGTGAAATTCACGCCCGCAGGAAGCAGCGGGGCGATATCCTCGGTCAGGCTTTGGTTCAGCTTCTTGAGCATTCGCTCCTCTGCCTGGGCCCGACTGATAGAATGTCCCCCCAGGTTGAGATAATGATGGAAGCACGCGATCACCCGATCGCAGTCAAGGCCGAGCTGCAGCAACCCCTCGTTAAGGTCGAACAGGTCGCGGTTCTTGTGCCGCTGAAGCAGCGCTCTTAGCTTGGTTCCGAAGATTTCCTCCGGTTCAAACGTGACAATATCCGCTTGGGCCTGATGCCAGCCACTGCTGATCTGCATAGGGTACGTTTTCAGCCCATGGAGATTCGCCTGCTCGCGCGTGTTGATCTCCACCTTGAGCTTAAGTTGGCTGCCGCTTTCCACCTCCGGCGTAAACCTGAATACGAGATGCAGTACGTCGGCGGCCTGCTCCCTTTTTGGCTTTCCGAGCCAGGAGAGGGCTTGCCGTATTCCGTCGATCGTTGTCCCGATCGGTTCCGCCCGGGTCTGGACGAGATCGATATCCTCAGAATACCGCAGCGGTTTTGCGAACAACAGCTTATGAATGGCTGTCCCGCCCCGAAAGGCGATCTTTCCTTGCAGCTGCTCACTGCTGAACAGGTCGCATAGCGCACGGCAGATAATCAGGTCCTGCTCCACCTGCCGGAGATCGGGCCAGGGCGCGTGCGCGCTCCATTCTTGGAGGTATGCAAGGGGGATCACAGGTCAATCTCCACGGGTACGTTTATCGCCAGTTTCCAGTCCGGGCTTTTCTCCTCCACTTCACCCAGGGCGGCGACGATCGGCTTGGCCGCCGGGTCCAGATCCTTGAATGACTTTGCCTTTTTGCCAAAGGACCGTAACAATCCGGCCTGGCGGATATGTCCAAACCGCTCCAGCAGATAGCCCAGGCGTCTTACTGCGGAGTTCTCGTAGGCACCGGCTGCGCGTGCGAGGATCTTGGGATTGGCCTTCTTCCCCAGCTCATGGACAACCTGCGTAGCCCCGTTGATCCCCCCCGCCCGATGGAAGTAACGGCATGTGTCGAGCAGCGTCAATTCCACGCCCGCGACTTTCGCGAAGCCGGCCTCCGTTTTCAGTTGTGCGAGCCACTCTGGACGGTTCGATGCGGCAAACGCGGCAGGTGCCTGGTACAGAAACTCGACTCGCTGGCGGCCGATGCCGATTTTCGGAAGCTGCCGCGGCACAATCACCTGAAAGACCATTGCCGCTTGGTGAGCCGACCCGTGGAAGGCGGCTGCCCGTAACAGGGAGATTCGGTAGTCCAGACCCAGATGCTTCATCAAGGGGTCGATCCAGCGAGAGGGGTCGGGCGCGCCGAGAAGCCGGTCCTCTGGCCGGAGAATCAAGTAGAATCCCCTCCGCGGGGACGCCAGCCTGCCGTTCTTTGAAAGCCGAGCCAACGCCGCCTGCATCGCTTGCGGTGACTGGCTGACTTCTGCCAAGGCCGCCGCCTTGGAAAAATACGCCCGGCCAAGGACAAGCTGCGAATCGATGTATTCCTGAAGGCTGCTCATTCCCCGATTATATCCGAAATTCTACAGGAATCAACTGGTTTTCGATACGATCAGGGGGAAGGCAACGACCCGGTTCTGGTCGCAAAGCTTTGTCTGTCAATCACTTGCATTCATTGTCATTACCGACCCCCCGGCTATGCGGTCTCCTTCGCTTGCCATTCTCGTGCGTGCTCCAGCGCGGCGAGCCTCCCGAAATCGAACCGGGAGAGGGGGTTCAAGCTCTTTCGCAACGCCGCAAGGCGGCTTTCCGGCTGACCGAGCTGCTGCCCGACGGCACCGAGCATGGCGCGGATGCGCGGGGGTTCCGATGGGGCAGCCTTGAGCAGCCGCTCAAAGCGTCCCGGCTCGCGGAAGTACCCGAGCAGTTTCTCCACGGTTTCCTCGGCAGTCAACTCACTCGACGCCCCCCGGTTGCGAAGGAAGTCGAGGAGGGCGGCATCCGCCTCGGAAAGCTCCCGCCACGACTCCGGCCGCCGGGTGTGGATGACGGTCTCTTTACCGACGATCAGCCGCGGCAGGCTGAGACCGTTCGTCGCCACTTCCACCCGCGCCGGGTTCTGCGTGGTGAAGCCGAGCACGTTAGCTGCCGCGATGCCGGCGGGAAAGATTCCCCGACGGCGAACCGGCAGGGACCGGACCTGAGCCGAGTTGGGACGGCTTGCCCCGAACGCCGTCGGCTTAGATCGGTAGTACAGACCCTTGCCCAGCCGCTGGATCACGCCCTTGCGGGCCAGGCGAGACAATGCCTGCGCCACAGCCATAAACGGCATGCCAGCAAAGTCCACCAGGCGCCAAACCCGCTCACCGCTGGCTTCGATACGCCTGCGGACGGTTTGGGCCGTGTTTCCTGCCCCCGATTCGATTTTCTTCTTGTTGGTCCTCATGGTAAAGATTATCGCCCAGAGGCGGTATTAAGTCAAGTTTTTTTGCTGAAAAACTTGACAAGATGCCCAAAGCCCTTTTTTCGCCTCTCCTGGCCGAGTGTCGATCCCGCCCCGCATAGACGGCCCAGTTCGGCTGTCGGCATGAATTGCCGCGTGCCTGTGCGGGGAGGCGACAAATGCAATGCGAGCCCTATCCTGCGTTGAACGCCACAAGCATCGTGCTTGCTTTACGCGGTGGCCGCCTTCTCGAATTTCCGGCTGCCCAAGCCGCTGCGTCCGTGACCGCACCTTGGGACCCGCGCCGGAAATCCGGGGCGAGGGGCAGGCGGCGGCCGGCCGGCGTGTGCGTCCTGCACGGCAGTCGCCCGCGTCCGTGCGAGCCACGCGACGAGCGTTGAAAAGCCGATTTGCCGAAGCACTTGAGCAAGGCTGTCCCATCCGCTTTCCCCGCAAGATCGGTACACGGCCTGCCCACCAGCACGCTTTCTCCATTACCCGTACTTTCCCACCGGGCAAAGGCGCGGGTAAGCTTCTGGGTAAAGGGAGGGACCAGACGATGGCCAAGCCGCTCGGCCCGAAATCGCTGCTCATCCGCGATGCGATCAAGGCCCATCCGAAGAAGGGCAACAAGGAAATCGCGGAGCTAATCAACGACTCGCATGACCGCATGGACGACAAGATCAAGGTGACGCCGCAGGACATCGCCCAGCAGAAGCAGGCGATGAAGAAAGCAGGCACCGCGCCAGCAGCCACCCGGAAGGTTGGCGGCAAGAAGGGCGGCCGTCAGGCTGCCGGCGCTCAGGCGAGTCCCGCCCCAGCAGCGCCACCCCGGGCAGCTGCCACCGCGGCACCTTCAGCCAACCCGGTGGACCTGATCGACAAGGCGCTCGACCTGGCCCAGCAATGCGGTGGCCTCGCCACCCTCAAGAAGCTGGTGGACCGGCTCGCAGATATGCAAAGGTCGTAGCTCATCTCGGCGGTCAAGCTGGGGCATCGAGAGCAGGGCCAGGTTGCGTTGCGGAATCATGCGTCACGTCCCAATCACGGCGCGGAATTCGTCCGGGTCCACGTTGAGCCGCAAGCGCCAACGTCCGGCGTACTTTCCTTGCGGCGGCAACATCGGATCGAGGGGCGAATAGGCTCCGGTCACATGCTGACGCAGCCGTTCCCGATCCGCCGCTGTTCCGATGTCATAGACTTCCAGCAGGAAGCCGAGGCGCCGCATCACGGCCCCGACATTGAGCCGCAAGGCGTATTCGACCAGCCGATCCACATCCAGGTCAGCCCGACGGATCCACAAGCCCTTCGCCACCTCTGTTACGCCGCCGGAATATTCCGGCTGGCGCAATCCGTCCAGCACCGTGCGCTCCAGGTCGCTGACGCTGACTTTTTCCTGCTTGTTCACCCAATAGTCCGTAGTCCCGAAGAAGTGTTCGGGCTTGCACCGGATGAAGCGGAATTCCGTTCCCAGGACGATGCGCC
Organism: uncultured Planctomycetaceae bacterium; assembly: GCA_963813925.1. GTDB lineage: Bacteria > Planctomycetota > Planctomycetia > Gemmatales > Gemmataceae > UBA4732. The sequence goes on along the minus strand of CAWFBG010000008.1, from coordinate 1,433 downwards.
CCCGCATCGGCTTAGGCGAGGTCACGCACACAACGAGCTGCGGCTGGGTCACCATGTTGTGGATGTCCATGGCCGACGCATGCGAAAGGAAGTACGGCTTGCCCGCCATCAGTGCCCGGGCGACGAGGTACGGGTTGCCGAGGTACTCGCTTTCACGGCCCAGCTCAGGGGGGACCAGCTGGAAAACGCCTGGCCGCAGCCGCGTCGCTACCCCGCGGCCAACCAGCTTATGCACCAGCGTCCGCGCAGAAGTCCCCTTGAGGCCGGTGATGTCCTGAGCATCGGCAAGGGTGAAGATCGGGCGTTGCCGCTCATGCAGGCCAGTTACCAGCCGCGCGGACGTGGTACCCAACGTCTTGCTCGGGTTTTCCTGTTTTGTCGTCATTTCGTTCCCTCCAGAGGAACTTATTGCACTAAAAAGATAATCGTGTCAAGCCTTCCTCGCAGCTCATTCTCAGTTCGTTCCCTCCCAGGGAACGTATTGCACTCATGATATGACAGTGAGCTGCGCCAAATCCGCGTCGGGCTGTGCCGCTGGTTGCGGAAGCAATGTAGACCTCCGGCACACCCTCGCCATCGCCTATTGCCTGTAAGAAAAACGTGTACAGATTCCTTACAACCGGCAAGGTCTGTTCGCGCGCATCCCTGCCAGATTTCGCCGCGTCCGTTCGGCAAGGAGGCCGGTCGGCGCATCAAAGGCCGCCCCCATGCCGCCGATTAGCAATGCTAAGGCGTTGATCCTGTCCCATTCGGGTAATAAGGTGCGAACCGCCCAATTCGCACGCAGGCGTCGTGGCCGAGAGCAAGAAACCAAGCAAGAGACCCGGACCCGCCGCCGAATACCCGGTCGGATCGGCCGCTCCACTCCGCCTGCTGGAAGAGCTCCGCACGCTGATCGGCAGACGCGCGAGAGGGTCGCCCAGGCCCTCAACACGGCCCTGGTCTTGCTCTACTGGCAGGTCGGCAGCCGCCTCCGTACCGAAATCCTCAAGCAGAAACGCGCCGCCTACGGCGAAGAGATTCTCGCGACGGTGTCGCGAGAATTGTCCGCCGAGTTCGGCAGCGGCTTTACTGACAAAGCCCTCTGGAGGATGGTCCAGTTTGCCGAGGTGTTCCCCGACCGGCAGCTTGTCGCGGCGCTGTCACGACAATTGTCCTGGAGGCAGTTCGTCGAGATCCTCCCATAGAAGACCCGCTGAATGGTCCCGACGGGAGCGCGGCCAGTAGACTTCAGCATTTTTCAGCAGCCGGTTCCCCGGCCCCCGGATATAATCCTTGTACAGTAGTCCTCGCTGAAACATGCTGAAGATTTGCTGAAACCCGTGGCTATGCGACCCCTACGCGAGTACAATAGGGGTGTGAGGGGTGAAAAGACGCAACCGATTAGAGAAACGAGACTTAAACGTCACCGCAATGTCAGCGAAGCATCAGGC
>CAWFBG010000007.1:0-703065 GCA_963813925.1 uncultured Planctomycetaceae bacterium | reverse complement strand
AGTCACAATGTGCGACATGCGATATCGTTCTCCTGTGGTTCGGGTGATGGAAAGGGTCGGTCGCGGGCGACGACGCGGGGTCGTCAGCACCTGGGGATGTAGGCGTTGAGGCCCACCGCGACGTTGCGGCCGTTGACCTGCGCCTGCGTGACCTTGTTGCCGTGCGTCGAGGCGATGACCAAGGTTTTTCCCGAACTGCTGGGAACGGGAGGGGCGTTGAGCGGGATCTCGATGACGAGCTTGTTGCCGACGATCTTCGCGGTCATGCGGACCTCCTCGGATGGGGGTTGATGGGTCAAGGGCGGATGGGTGTTTGTGGCCGGAATGGGACCGGCGAAGAGTGGCGCCGAGACGGACGGTGCGCGGCGGATCAGACGGCGGCGGAGGCCGGCTCGCCGTGGAACTTCCGCCAGCCGTCGTGGAAATGCCGCCTCATCTGCGAGATCCGGCCCGCGCTGAGGGCGTACTTGTCGGACACGTCCTGCGTCCGCTCGCCGGCCATCAAGTCCAGGGCGATGCGGCGGTCCCGGTCGGAATAGGTAGACAGCCACTGGGGGAAGTCCAGGCGGAAGGCGACCTGCTCGTCCACCGGCGTGACCGTGTTGTCCGCCAGGGCGTCGCACAGCAGGTTTGCGGACAGCGTCTCGTGGTCGGGCAACTTGCCCACTGTGAAATGGTGACGCCGCTGGGCCAACGGCGACAGCACGTCCTTGCCTTTTTTCTGGCCGCAAATACCGCGGCCGCTTTGCACGGCCCGGGCGGCGTAGGAGGCGATGGCACTCGGGAACTGCGCGGGATCCTTGCCGCGCTCGGCCAGGCGCAGGAACCACTTCCACGACAGGGCGACCATCTCGGCAATCACGTCCTCCAACTTGTCGGCGTCGTTCAGGCCGCGGAAGTAGACGCGGCCGTGGCGTTCGATACGCGGCACGACGGCCAGGAAGACGAGGTGGAGCGGGTTGGGCGAGTCGGCGGGGAACGGGAGCGTACTCATGACGACGACCTCCTTGCGGGCCGTCCCGGCGGGGCGGCCCGTTGCCGGAAAGCAAGGGCCGCCCCGGCGACGCGCCGAAGGCGGGACGCGGGGGCCGGATTATTACCGGTGCGTCAGTTAATAATGCCGCGATTATGCTACTAATTTAGGCTTTTATAGAGAGGGGAGTCGGTGCAAGCCGGCGGGCGCGCTTCTTCCGCGACGCGCTTCCTCGGCCGCGACGCTCCCGGGCGACCGGGGCAAGCTCTGGTCAACGCGTCGGCGGATCCTTTTCGCCCTTTACGTCCGACCCCTTCGTCCGGGAAATCGTCGCCTCCCCTTTCGCTTGCTCGGGCGCGGAAGACGTGCGCCCCTCGCGGACGGCTTGCCACCGCCAGGCCAGCCGCCTCGCGATCAACTCCGCCAACTCATGCCACCACTCTCGCATTGCTGGTCTCCTTTGTCTCTAAAAATGCCTGGCCAAGGACGGTTGCCGGTGGGTTGCCCCCACCCGCGCCCCGTTGAAAACAAAAGGGGCCCGGCACAAAGGCCAGGCCCCTTGCTCGTCCGGGTCGTTCCATCGCGCGTCACGACGCGCCGGCCCCTCCGGACTGTGAGGTCGTGAAGCGCTTCCAGGCGATATGGGCCCGATTCAGGTCGAGGCCGGTGCGGCCTACGATCTCCTTCCACCGTACCCCTTGCGCCCGCCAGGCCGCGATCTGCGGCGCCCACCGATCCATGTCCGTCGGCTCGCCCAGGTCCAAGACGAACTCGGGGGAAGGGTCCAATTCGCCCGCGGATGCGTTGGCAGCCGCCTGCCAGCATTCGGACATCCGTTCGCCCATGACGGCGCACAGAGTCTCCCAGGCCCGGATGCGGAACCGCAATTGCGCATAGCCCCGCCGCTTGCCGGGCGCCAAGACGGCGTGCACCGTCACCGAGCCGACGGCCTGGCGCAAAACCGCCGCCGCCCGCGGCGCGTCCTCATTCAGCGCGGCGGCCCAGCTCTGCAGCTGCTCGGCCAGCCACGCGTCGTCCGGCAACGCCGCCTCGCCGCGTCGCAGCGAGTCGTAGCCCTCGAGCCGTTTCTGGAGACGCTCGGAGTCCCCCTCCAGTTCAGCCAGCGTGTCGCGTACCGCCGCGCTGATGAGGGCGCCGTCAGCCAACGCGGCCACCAGATTGCCGATCCGCCGCTTGATGTCGGCCAGTCGTTCGCTTTCCGCCCTGTACTGGTCCGGAACTCGCGCCGCGGCCTGTTGCACCAACTCGCGGGCGCGCTGGTAGACCGCGCCGAGCCAGTCCGGCCAGCCGCGCAAGCCGTCGGCCAGGAAATGGGTCAGCTCATGCTCGGCGCGGTCGGCCGGGACCTGAACCGCCAGGGCGCTCAGGCCCTTGTCGTGACCCGGGCACGAGTAATATCGTCGTTGCCCGCTCTGGCGAAGCCAAAGGTTGGCGCCGCACCGGCCGCACACCAGCACGCCGCCGAGCAGGCTGCGCGGATACAAGCCGGCGGGGTTCTGCTTCGGCCCACGCCTCTTTTGGCCCTCCTTGAGTCCGAATTGCTCCTGCAGTTCGTCGAGCCGACGCCGCGCTTTCTCCCACGTCTCCGCGTCGATGATCCGCAACTCGGGGCGGTCGCGGACGACGCGCTCGTCGGGAGGCGTCGGAACCTGCTTCTTGCGACCCTCGGAGTTGCGCACGGTGGTGGTCGCCCCCCAGGGCCAGCGGCCGGCGTATTTCTCGTTGGCCAGCAGGCGGCGGACCTGCTGGTGGTGCCACCCGGGCGTGGTTGCTCTGCGCCCCTTGGATACGCCCCGCCGCGTCAATTCCTTGGCGATCCATGCAATCGACCGGCCTTCCAGGAACCACGCGAAGATCTGGCGAACTTGACCGGCCTCCTCCTCGCACACGCGCAGCCCCTTCTTGGGCTTGGGCCGCGCCGCTCCAGTTGCCGCGCCCAGTCCGGGTCGAGGTAGTACGACTCGTATCCGTAGGGGAAATCGCCGGCGCTGCCGTCGTCCAGCACGCGCCCTTCCTGGCCTCTGCGCACCAGGTGGCTGAGATTGCGGATGGTGGCGCTGTTCTTCATCTCCACCGCCTTGACGCTTAATTCCCATCCCGTTTGGAGTGTATCAATCCCCTCGCTGGTGGAGATGAACCGGCCCCCCGCAAAAACGAGATCCTGGATGAAGGCGCTGGCGTTGTCCGCCCTGGTCAGGCGCGATTGGTCGTCGACGGCCAGGACCGCCACCTCCGCGCGACCGATCATGTTAAGGAGCGACTGATAGCCGTCGCGGCTGCTCTTGGTGCCGGACTCGGCCTCGTCGCGAATGACGAGGGCACCCTCCGCCGCGACGCCGAACCGCGTTAAATCGCGGCGTACGTTTCGCTCCTGGTCATCGCAACTGTCCGTACGCTGCATGTCGGACGAGTACGCGCGTGTAGATCACCACCTTCTTCATGGCACTCCTCTCGGGGCGGCCCAAACCGCCAACGAGAGGGCAGCTATTACTGGTCAGGAGGCGTCGATTCGGCGCCGCGGCGGACCCGAAGTCCTTTTTGGTAATGACCTGGTTCCACCAATTCCAGCACCGCATCCCCCGGGAAATCAAGGACTTCCGGGAAAACGCCTCTTGCCAGCGGCAGCCCGATGATTTCGTTCACAAAGGTGCAACGCGGCTCGCCCCGACTTACATTTCCTAACGACTCACCCTCCCGACCGGGAACACCACCCGGAACGCCGGGTGAATCTTGGGAACCAGGCCCGGAGGTCCCCTCAGGGACCGCCGGGCCTTTTACATGTCGCCGGCCCGTCGGCCCTTCGTACAGGGCCACGGGCGGCGGCGTCGCGCCGAAGGTCACGACGCCGCTGACCAGTTTGGTTACGGTTCGCGTCTTCTGGCGCGCCTCCTTGAAGCGCAGGAAGATACGCGCGTTCAATTGCTGAAATAGTCGCCCGACGCCGGCCAGATCCTCCGGGACGTCGGCCAGGGCCGCCATGCGGTCCAGGCCGGCCAGCGCGGCTTCGACTTCGGCGTCGACACTACGGACCTTTTCCGCGTCGTGGTCAAGCCGTCGCACCTCGGCTTCAGCGGCCCTTTCCTGCTGCTTCAACTGGTTGAAGACCGTCGCGACCGTCTGGTATTCGTCCGGCCCGTCCGCCAGCGCCAGGTTCTGGCCGGCCCGTTCGCGCTTGCTACGTACGGAGGCCAGAGCGGCTTTCGCGGCCGCCAAGCCCGTGCCCGGGCGTGATGGGCGCACGACACGGTCTGTAGCTACCCGACGCGGCGGTAGCGACGATGTCCGGTCGCCGCCGCTTGGCGGCGTTCCCAGAAGGCCTCCAGCGGCTGGCCGTCACCCAGGTAGTCCGCCCGCAGTTGCAGCACGGCTTCGCTGCCCTCCTCCGACCAAAACTTCTCCGTCCCCTTCACCCGATGGTTGATCTGCTTCACCACCGACTCGACGTGGCTGCTCGTGATGGGAAGACCCTGCCGCCGATACTCGTCATAACGCATCTTGTCCTGATGGTTGCCCAGGTACTTCAACGTCTTGTCCACTACGCGTCGCGGGCTCGTTTCCGGCTCATCCTTCTGGGGCAAGCCCATCTCGGCCTGGCGCGCCTCCAGGGCGGCGATGACCGCGACCACCCGGCCTTGCCACACCCAGCGGATCCACCGCCGATACACCGCCCAGCCCGCCGCGAAGCGTCGCCCGGCCGTCGCCGCCGCGAACACGTAGGACAACGCGTGAATGAAGTCCAGGATGGGCACGAACGACCCGAAGAAGCGACGTTGCAGCTCCCAGTTGTTCGCCGAGCCGTCGCCCACGAAGGCCTTCCGCGCCGCCCCCTGGAACCCCGACGCCCACGCCGCCTGCGCCAAAAGCGACGCGAAGGCCGGCCAAGTCTGACGCGAGGCGACGACCTGCCGATGCCGCACGACCGGGGGTCGGTACGTCGCCTCCGCCTCCAACGCCTCCGCCGCCGCCTCCGGTTCCACGGCGTCGCTCACGGCGTCCTGCCCTTCCCGGACGTGCTTGTGCAGCTCCCGCACCAGCTTCGGGATGCGTACCACGTCGAGGAACGACGCCGGGATCTCGGGACAGGGATCGGCGGCCGCCGCCTCGCTCGTCATGGTCAGCAACAGCCCGACCTTGTCTTCCCGCCAGTGGCCCACCCGCGAGGCCGCGGTGTTTTCCTCTTGCCAGTCTTCCGCCTCGGCGGCCGTCCCCGCGACCGCGGTTGCCGCGGTCGGGGCGGGCTCGGGGGGAGCCGAGCCGCTCCCCGGCGCATCGCGGATTTGCAAGCGGCCGCCGTCCGCCATCACCACGGCTAACGGCGGCGGCGTCACGCCGGAGGGGACGGCGAACTTCTCGACCAGCGGCAAGGCCGCGAACGCCGCCACGTCCGCCTCACGCTCGGCGACGCGTTCGGCGCCGATGCGTCGGGTGATCCGCTCGACCCGTTTCTCCGGCACGGGCAGGTCGGCCAGCTTATCCAACAGGACACTGCCCTCGGCAAACGAGCGGCTGGCCGTCCCGGCATAGGTGATCTTCGCCAGCAGCGCGGGACTGGTTTCGCCCTGGTCAATGCCCAGACTCTTGGACTGAGGGAAAAAAAGCCCGCCGGCAGCGGTCACAGTAGCCTTCCGGCTCGGGCCACTCGGCCTCGCCGGCCCGCGTCGTCAGGATGCGGGGATTGGCGTCGGCACAGGGCAGCGGGGCGTGGCACGCCGGACAGGTGCGGAACGGCGCGGGCCGCTCGCCGGCCGTGGCCTGCCGGGCCAGGGTCTCATCGAGCATTTTCTCGGTGAGCATCTCGCGGATTTCGAGGAAGACGTCCTCGATCTGGGTGAGTTTGGTCCCCCAGGCCGGCCCCTGGGGGCCATAGAGCTTCTCGACGAGGTTTTTGGCGACGCCCTCGACGTAGGATCGCAGTTCTTCCACCGGTGCAGTGCGCTTTTTGCCTCGCGCCATCCCTGGCCCCTTTCGGAACTTGGGTCAAAAGAGGGAACGGATTTGCCTCAGCCAATGTACGACCCGTCCACGCCAGCTGCAAACCGTGTCGTGCGCCCGGGCGTGATTGAGTGCGTTCGCGTTCGGCCAAGGCCCGCAATTTTTCTTCCAGCTTCGACCGCAGCGCAGGCGCGAACAGCCGCTGGCGCACGCACCCGAGCAAGAAACGCGTCGCGACCAAACCATCCACATGGTTATGATAGCATTTCGCTCCGTGGCTCTGCTGATAGAGACCGCATAAGTAGCGGAACGACTCCATGTAAGGCTGCCGGTACATCGGCCAGCCGCAAGCGACGTCGAAGACCAGGCCGCCCAGGGGATTCCTGGTCGGATCCTGGGAGCGGGGCTTGCCCCGCTGCGTGCCGGCCCGTTCGTCCAACTTTTCCAGCAGCCGTTGGTGTCGTTGCCCATCGACAAGAGGTTCGAATTGCGCCGCAGCCTTGACGCGCACCGCCTCCGGGTTGGCGATGACCTTCGGCTTGCCGTCCGTTCGCAAATCGGCTTCTTCCAGTTCGCGCGGCCCCTCCGGTGAGAAGCGCAGCCGGTCGCCCATCGACCGGCGGCCGTACTCCACCACGGCGCACAGCAGTGGGTTGCGGGCGATGCCGACGACGGCCTGCTGGCGCCAAACCCCACTGGTTGGGTGCTTCACGCCCCGATCCGTTCGCAGACGACCGGCGTCGGGCGTCGCCACCCCCTCGGCCGTCAGCGCGGCCGCCACGCGCGTGGCCGGCATCGTCTCGAGCATGTCCAGAATACGGCGGATGAGGACGAGTTCCTCCTCGGGGCCGGGGAGCCAGACGACGTGGTGGCCGGCCATCTGGATGCGCTCGCCTTCGGCCAGCTGGCGCACGCGGGTTCCGTCCGCCCGCACCAGCCATCGCCGAAAGCCGAACGGCGGGCGGCCGCCGGTCGAGAAGCCCGCCTTGGCCAGGCCGAGCTGGGAATAGATCATTTTCTGGGCCAGGTCGCGGCGATCCTGGCCGGCGCGGTCGTAGTCGATCATGGCGGCGATCGACTCGCCGAGGTCGCGCCGGCCGCGCACAAGGGCGGCAGGGTCTTGTCCATGAACACCAGCGTCAAGCCGGCCCCGCGCAGCTCGGCCTCCATATTCATGCCGTCGAGTGGGTCGTCGGGGCGGGCCAGGCGGTCGCGCCGCGGGATGAAAACGTGGCTCACGGCGGGATCGGCCTGGGCGAGCTGGAAGAGGGCGTCCAGGCCGGGGCGCTGGAGTTGATTTCCTTTGACGCCGTAGTCGAGGAAGAGGTCACCCTCTTGGGAAAGGCCCTCCCGTATCATCGCCTCGATGCGCTCCGGCGCACCGGTGAAGGCGACGCCCAGCTGCGCAGCCGCCCGACGGCCCCAGCGCACATATTCGCTCGGGGTAGTCTCGTGTTCGCCGCCGGAGTCGCGGGTGTAAAACAGGCCCCGGCCGGCGGTGGGTCGTTTGGTCATGGGGGACTCACGGTTTGGGGCTGCCCGTCGCGGTTCCGGCGTGACGAAACGCCCAGAGGTGTTCGGCCAGCGCGTCCAGCGCGGCGTCGTCGATCAGGTCCCCCAGCGCCACGTCGGCGTCCAGGTCGCGCCGCCCGTGCCAGGCGAAGCGCTCGACGGAGATACGCAAGACGGTTTGCCAAAGGGGGGTCGGGTCGGCGTTCGGGTTAACCAGCGACATAAACGCATCGCGGATCGCCCCGGCCGCGTCCGGTAGACCCGTCGTTCGGTGGTAGAAAAGCCCTTCCGCCTCCCAGAGCACGAGGCGCAGCACCGCTCGCAAGTGGAGGAGAAATCCGAACGGCACCGCCAGCGGCTTCTCCGGCGTGCGCCGTAGTCCGAGGTAGTGCAGGAAAAGGCCGACGAGATCGGCGTCGTGGGAGGCGTCCGCCGCCACGGCGGCCACCATCTCGGCGGGGCAATCGGCGACGGTAGGGAGTTGTTCCATGGCGGCCGTCCCTGGCTACCTCCGACGAAAAGATTAATCAATCGACAAGAGTGCTCCTCAATGCCGCTTCGATTCTACCCGAGCGGTTCCCGCAAGTCAAATCGGCCGTAATCCGATATGCCCTCGTCGTATCCTGAATGCGGCCGGGGCGCCGGGCTATGGGGCGCCAAGTTCGGAATCGCCGTTTGCGCGGGGATGACCTACATGTCCTGAGGAAAGGCTCAGGGCCGCCGGCGCCGCCGGGACCGGGCCGAAGACGCGCCGCGGCTGCGCCAGCCGCGCCGACGAGCAACAAGGCAACGTTCGGAAGATGGCGATCGAGATTTTTCCTCGCGCACCCGGGGCGCATCCGCTTTTTTCCCGTCGCACCGCCGGGACGGCACCGGCGGCCGTCCCGGGCGGGCATAGCGGCTTCGACGAGCCAGCGCTTCGTGGACCCGAACCCATTCGGCGCGGCGTTCCGCCGTGGTCAGGCTGGCCCTGACAGGCCTTGACTCTCGCCGGGCGCCGCACAAAAGCGTCGCCAGTCCCTCTCGAATTCGCCCCGCATCTGGCTGACCCGGCCCTGCGAGAGGCGGTGCCTTTTTGCCACCTCCTTTGTCCGCTCACCGACCATCAGGTCCTCGATCAGGCGGCGCTTGCGTTCGGCGTAAGTCCGCAGCCAGGCCGGAAAGTCCAGCCGGAACGCGGCCTGCTCGGCCACGGGCGACCGCGTGTTGTCCCGCAGCGCCTCGTCGAAGACGTTGCCCTTCAGGCCGCTGCCGCCGGGGATCGGGCTCGTGGTGAAGCCGTGCCGCCGCTGCGCCCGGGGGGACAGCGCGTCCCGGGCCTTCTCCTGGCCGCACAGGCGACGGCCGGACGCGACCGCCCGCGCGGCGTAGGAGGCCAACGCCGAAGGGAACCGGCTGACGTCCTTGCCGCGCAGCGCGAGCCGGAGGTACCACTTCCAGGCCAGGGCGACCATTTCGGCCAGGAGTTCCTCCTTCTTGTGGGGGCAGCGAACGCCCCGGAAGTAGACCCGCCCGTGCCGCCGGATGCGCGGCAGCAGGACCAGGAAGCCGGCCTGGAGCGGGTCCGCGTCGGCTTGCGTTCGGAGGGGAATGGTCGGTGCGATCATGGGAGACGTCTCCAAAGAGACCATCCCCCGGCGGGGGACGGTCGTGTGCTAGACACAACCGCCCCCGCACCCTGCGAGGGCGAACCTGAATGTGGCGTACTTGCCATACAGTCTTTGCGGGCAGAGGCGTTCCCGGCCCACAAGGAAAGCCCGCGATCCTCCCAAAGGCGAGCGCGGGAGTCTCTGGTCAACGACGCATACGGCAGGTCGCCTTCCGGGCGCGGCAAAGCTGACGTGCGTCGCAAGTGGCGATGCCAACGTCATGGGTTCCGGCCGTGGGGCCGAGACCCCGGCCGAACCGGCCGGTGGGCTTCTTGACTGCCGGAGTAAGTAGGCCGTCCCCGCCGGGCAAGCAGGAAACGATCACGCGGCGCGACGCCACTTGGTTGCCGAGGTACGCGTCGGAGGGGCCGGGCTATACACGATCCTGATTGCCCGCAATCAGGATCACGGACAACGGCTTCGGCAGGGAGCCGGAGTGGGCGGGTGGGCTCCGAAGGCGTCGGTCGTCTGCCCGACCGGCGGTCCAGCCGCGCCTACAGCGGTATGAATCATGGGACGGGCCGTGCGTGTGGGGCCGCCGGCCCGACCGACGTCAAAGAGAGTGGCGGGCTGAGCCTCGTCCACGGAAGACGACCGCATACTCATCGGCGTTTGGAGCGCTTCGTCGCTCTGGCGGCAGTCGGTGAAGCGAGCGGCTTTGAGAGGCGTCGCATCCAAGATAGCCTTTCCTGCGGAGGCCGCGTTGGTTGCAGGCGAACGGCGCCTCGGCGGCGCTGGCGCCCGCCGTTCCCGGGGCGCCCTGCCGACCGACGGGACCGACGCCTGCGACCGTGGGGCGGCAGGCCGTCAGGGCTTCCCACGGGACGTGTCCAGCCGACGGAGGTCGCGGTGGTACAGGGCGTCGGCGGACAAGATCCCTGGCGCCGAATCGCACATTCGTGGCCTCACCCATTCGTCGCGCGACCATTGCGTCGGCGTCGGCGGCACAGGAGGCGCGGAGCAGCCCTGTCAAGGTGCCTGTGGTTTCAGTAAGCTGGCTTCCAGCGTAAGGATACACCAAAACCTGGCAGGGAAGCCGCCATGCTGCTCAACTCGGTTTTCAATCGCTTCGTTCAAGAGAGTCCGGCGGCCGTCATGGTCCGGGGCCTGCTCGAACACGTGCTGACCCCGGAGTCGGTGGACGCACTGTTCGAGGAACACGCCGATAGCCAATATACTCGCGCCTGTTGTTTTCGCAGACCGTTGAGCTGATGGGTCAGGTCGTGTGTGGAATCTATCCCTCCGCCAATGCCGCGTACCAGAAGCAGCGTGAACGCTTTACCGTGTCGCGCACGGCCGTTTACGACAAACTCAACGGCGTCGAACCCCAGGCGTCCGCGGCCTTGACCCGCCAGACGGCCGCGAGCCTGACGGCAGTGATCCGTGAGCTCGGGGGCGCGTTGCCGGACCTACTGCCCGGTTACCGTGTCAAGATCCTCGACGGCAATTGCCTGGCGAAAACCGAACACCGCGTGCAGGAACTGCGGACGATCGCGGCGGGTCCGTTGCCCGGCAAATCGCTGGTGGTGCTGGACCCGGCGTTGATGCTGGCCATCGACGTGTTCCCGTGCGAGGACGGGCATACGCAAGAGCGTGCCTTGCTCGACCAGGTTTTGGCCACGGTCGAGGCCAACGACGTGTGGATTGAAGATCGCAATTTTTGCACGCTGGGCTTTTTGTTCGGCGTCGCCGCGCGGGACGCCTGCTTCGTGGTCCGGCAGCACCAGAACTTGCCCTGGGAAGCGGTCACCGAACTGGAGTACGCGGGCGAAAGCGAGGACGTGGAGGTCTGGGAGCAAAAGGTTCGGCTGAACAACCCGGAGACCGGCGAAACCCTGATCGTGCGGCGGCTGGAGTTGCGTCTGCCCACGCCGACGCGCGATGGCGACCGGGTGATCCATGTCTTGACCAATCTGCCGGCGCGGGTGGCCGGCGCCAGTCTGGTGGCGGATTTGTATCGGAAGCGTTGGAAGATTGAATCGCTGTTCCAGGTGTTGGAATCGACGCTGGAGAGCGAGCAGACCAGGCTGGGATACCCGAAAGCGGCGTTGTTCGCTTTTTGCGTGTCGTTGGTGGCGTATAACGTGTTGGCGGTGGTGCGCACGGCGTTGCGTGCGGTGCATGGTCGCGAGGTCGTTGAGGAGACGGTATCGACCTATTACCTGATGGACGAGGTCAAGGGCGTGTATCGGGGAATGATGATCGCGATCCCTGGCGCCGAGTGGGAGCAATTCCGCGACCTGACCGTCGCCCAGTTGGCCGTGCAATTGAAGGAACTGGCGAGCAATGCTCGCTTGTTGGCTTACCAACGTCATCCGCGCGGGCCGAAAAAACCGCGACCCGAGCGCATTCATCACAAGGACAAGCCACATGTGTCCACCGCCCGGCTGTTAGCGACTCGGGATAAGAAAAGACGGTCACCTTGAAAGGGCTGGAGGCGCGGAGGCAAGGGTAATTCCTCTAACGATAAGGGATCTATCCCGCATGCTCCGCCTGCGTGGACGTACTCCAACCGCCGCGGCCTGCCGGCGGAGCATGCGGGATAGATCCCCGTTGAACTGAACCGCGTCCCCCGCGGCTATGGGCTTTCGATTCGGCCCCACCCCTTGTCCGCGCCATTGTGGAGCGGCGTCGGCCCGGACGCAAGCCTTTTTTCCAGCGCGTCCCCCTTCCCCGGAGCGCGACCGCCGCTCCCCGGCCGGCGGCCCGGCGTGGTTTTCCTCCCCAAGCGCCGCCCGGCGCGCACCTTCGGCGGCGCGACGCCGCGGCCGGCGCCGCCGAACCGGATCGGCGAACGCTCCCAACGCCTCCCGTTACGAGGTGTCGCCCGCCGCCGCGGCGGCGGGCGACGGGGCCGGGACGGCCGTTTCCAACGCCCGGCGCACGATCCGCTCCCCGCCGCACCACGGACAACACGGACGCGGCGCCGGCGCCACGACCCCGGCCTCGCCGACGGACCCCGGCGTCGCCACCGTCGCCGAAAGCAGCAAACGACGGCATCGATGCAGCCGTTCCTCCCGGCAGCGGTTGGCCAGCAGGCCGTAGTGTCGCACCTTCACGAACCCCTTGGGCAACACGTGCTGTACGAAGCGACGCAGGAACTCCTCCGCCGCCAGCGTCATCGTCTTGTGCTTGCGGCCGTCGGCGTAGTCCTGGTAACGGAACGTCACCCGGCCCCCTTCCAGGGCGACCAGCCGGGAGTTGCTCAGGGCCACGCGGTGCGTGTACCGCGCCAGGTACTTCAACACCTGGGCGGGACCGCCGAAGGGCGGCTTGGAGTACACCACCCAGTCCTTGCCGCCCAGGGACGACAGCCACGACGCGAAGGCGCTCGGCGTATGCAACGCCGCCAGACGGCCGGGAAAGACCAGCATCCCCCGGGCGAACGCCGTCCGCAGCCCGTCCAGGAACTGGCCCCGGAACACCCGGCTCAGCACGCGCACCGGCAGCAGGAAGCCGGGGCGGCAGGACACCCAGCGTGGCGCCGCGTCGAGGGCGCCGTCGGCGGCGCATGACAGGCCGCCGCCCGTGACCACGCCGTGTACGTGCGGATGATGCCGCAGCGTCTGGCCCCAGGTGTGCAGCACCAAAAGCACGCCCAGCATCGCGCCCAGCCGCTTGGGATTGGCCGCCACGACGCGCAGCGTGGCGGCCGCCGCCTGGAACAGCAGGTCGTACAGCACCCTCCGGTTGGCCAACGCCAGGTCGGAAAGCTCGGCGGGCAGGGTGAAGACGACGTGGTGGTATTCGACCGGCAACAGGTTGTCGGCCTCCCGCGCCAGCCAGCGGGCGCGGGCCAGGGCCTGGCACTTGGGGCAGTGACGATTGCGACAGGAGTTGTAGGCGATGCGGTCGCGGCCGCAGTCCAGGCAATGGGCGACGTGGCCGCCCAGGGCCGCGGTGCGGCAACGCGCCAGGTCGCGCAAGGCCTGGCGCTGGGCGGCGGACAGCAGCCCGCCGTACTTGGCCCGGAAGGCGGCGCCGTGGGCCCGGATCACGTCGCCCACTTCCACAGTCGGCCGGTCGGCGACGGGGACGGTCATGGCCGGCCCTCCGTCGCGGCCGCGGCCGCGGGCACGGCCAAAAGGTCGAGCAGGCTGGGCGTCTGGTGCAGGCGCCGGGTGCTGACGTGCAGGTAGTGGGCGGTGGTGTGCAGGTCGCGGTGGCCGAGGATGGCCTGCAGCGTGACCACGTCGACGCCGGCCTCCAGTAGGTGGGTGGCGTAGCTGTGCCGCAGCGTGTGCGGCGTGCAGGGCTTGGTCAGGCCGGCGCGTCGCACCAGCCGTTGGCATAGACGCTGCACGTTGCTGGCGGCCAACGGCCGTTGCGGGTCGGCGCCCGGGAACAGCCAGCCGTCCGGGCGGTAGCGGCGCCAGTAGGCGCGGAGTTCGGCGAGCAGCCGTGGCGACAGGGGCACGAGGCGGTCCTTTTGCCCTTTGCCCTGGCGCACGACGACGACCATGCGGCCGCTGTCGATGTCCGTCACGCGCAGACGGACCAACTCGCTGATGCGCAGGCCGCAGGCGTAGGCGACCTGGAGCAGCAGGCGGTCGCGTCCGGGTCGGGCGGCGTCGATCAGGCGCAGGACTTCCTCGGGGCTGAGCACGCCGGGCAGGGTGCGCGGCCGCTTGCCGTAGGGGATGAGGGGGAGCCGTTCCGGCCGTCCCAGCGTGACGCCGTAGAGGAAGCGCAGGGCGCAGACGGTCTGGTTGAACTGGCTCCAGGAGGCGCGGCGACGCAGCAGTTCGAGCTGGAAGGCGCGGACGTCGTCGGGTCCGAGTTGGTCGGGGGAGCGTCCGAAGTGGCGGGCGAATCGGGCGACGCCGGCGACGTAGGCCTGGACGGTTCTTGGGGAGTAGTTGCGCAGGCGCAGGTCGTCGATGTAGCGTTGGCGCAGCGGGGTCATGGCGGATCTCCAGGGGGGAAATGAAAAACGCCGAGGGCGAACCCTCAGCGTACCTGGAGATCCGACGCGAATGCCCCGTCAGCAACGAGAAAACGGAAATCCCTCCACCGCGGAGCGGTTTAGTTCAACATATAATTATGACTCAAATAGGGCTTTAATTTAGGCCGAGCCTCGCCCGTCGGGTCGCCGGCCGAGGCCGAAAGGGCCGCCGGTCCACGGCGGGGGTCGCCGACCGGCGGCCCACGAATAGCGATTGGCAAGCCGGAAATAATGTTATTACGACTCCTTTTTGTTGTTTATTTAGCCGGACCACGGGCATGCGGTCGCCCGGCACGCGCCCAAGGGCGAGGCCGCGACCAACAAGCGCGAAAGCGGAAGACTCTTTCGACAATCGGCGGCGACCCCCCAAGACTTAAAAAGGCGCCCAACCGGCCCCCCGTACACCAATGGGCCGCCTGATGTCGTATGTGGCGGTCATTTCGACTTCACTATCTCTCGTCTTAATCACCTTATTATGCCCCATTTTTCGTGCTAATTTAGCGCCGGGCTCCGCCAGGTTGGCTCGTGTCGGACCAGTCCCGGGCCAGGCGCCGGACCCCGTCGGGGAAACGGCCCGCGGCCCAATACTGTTCGGCTCATCTCTTGCTGGACCGCTGCCGACGACCGCAGCGCGCAGGCCCAGTCGGGTTCCCGCAGTTGTTCAGCCAGCATCTGGCCGGCTGTCCCTACCGACAATGCCCCGATAGCGTCCGGAGCACATTTGGAAGGAGCGCCGAACGTTCGGCGCCGACACTTCGCCAACGAAGAGTTCTCACGAGGTTGAGCAAGCTTGCCAAGATGGCATTTTCGCCAGGGACAGGGATATATAGTTGTCGTCCATCAGGGTACTTCTACTGTGTCCGTTGGGAGGGGTCGAATTGGTGTAACTCCTTTTCGAGGCAGCACTTAAGCGTCTAGAACTTATACGCGCCCGGTGAATCGACGCAAGTAGCTATTTGTCAAGCTGTTACGTCGAAAACGACCTCTGAACGGACACAGTAGAAGTACGCACTGGAGGTCTCCAGAAGGTCCAGTCTGGCCGCCCGCCAAGCAGGCCGCCTCGGACCTTTGGAAACGCAGCTGCGGCGCCCGAATCGGGTGCCCTCGCCGGATTGCCGGGGTTATTCCCTCGGCCGGCGCGTGGGGCGTGTGGGTCGTGGTGAACGGGAGGGTTCGGCTGAGGTGCTGGCCTGGTAAGCATGGTAAGACGGTGAGGATCAGATTACTTCCTCCCCTGTCCCTGCCGATAATGCCACGCTGTCGTCGGGGGCTTGTTCGGAAGGATCGCCGAACGTTCGGTGCCGACGGCTCACCTACAACAGGTTCTCGCGAGGTTGAGCACGCCCGCTACAACGGCATTTTCGGCACGGACGGCGGCTGGTCACTCGACCACGAACCACGTGAGGCTGCGCGGTTCCATCTTGACCCTCAGCTCGATGTCGTACCGCCGATCCAGTTTGTATTTCTTCGCGTCGCCGTCCCGCTCGCGCACCGTGGCCTCGTCAGTCAGCCCCGTGTAGTAGAGCGGCAGCTTCAGCGTCTTCTCCACCTCGCGGTCGAGCGGGTTAAAAACCATCGCCAACCCCTTCTCCTTGAGCCGCGGGTTGACGTGCAGCAGGCAGTCCACGTCGCGGCCGTCCGCCCGGCGAACGTGGATCACGTCCGATTCCAGGATGTCGCGGTGCAGCTTGTACCACGTCACCCACTTCTTGACGACCGCCTTGGTCTCGTCGCAGTCGTACAGGCGCGGGCCGCGGTACGCGGCCTGGACGCCGCAGCCGAAGTTCTGGCCCAGGATGGCGTCGTACGCGTCGAGGTGGTCGGCCAGCGGCTCGATCGTGGCCGCCGCCCCGCCGCCGTGGTACTCCGTCAGCGGCACGAACATCCACCCCATGCTCGGGGTCTTCTCCCACGTCCCGTCGTAGATGTTCTGGCAGCCGTGAATCACCTGCCGGGCGCGCGGCAGCGACCAGACGCTCTCGTTGTAGCCCATGCCGCACTTGTTGGAGCCGTTGAGGAAGTAGAAGTCCGGGACGTTGAGGTAGACCCCCTCGCCGCGGCACCACGCGTAGAAATCCGTGATCGTCTTCCATTGCGTCCACTGCGAGTCGTCGAGGCCGCGGTGGCCGGCATGCTTGGTCGAGGCGCACACGTCGCCCGGGTACGAGCCGTCGTGTTCGATCAGGCTTAGGCCGGTCTTGTCGTGGAAGGCGCGGAGCTTGCGGAAGTAATTGGCGCCCCACTCGGTCGCCAGGCACGGCGACGCCCCGAACACGGCGGCGGGGCCGCCGGGCGGGTTGACCACGTCCACCGCCGCGCCGACCGACCGGCTCGCCAGCAAACTGTAGCCGCCGAGTTCCACCCCCTTGCCCCTGGCGTAATCGACCAACTCCTTGATCTTCGCCAGGTAGGCCGGGTCGTCGTTCTCCATGTCGAAGCCGCTGCCGAACGACAGGATGACCATCTCGAAGCCGACCTCGGCGCACTGGTCGACGGCCTCGCGCACCGCCGCCGGATCGGCGCTGCGGACGTGCATCTGGATCGGGTTCTCCGTCACCCACGGTGCCAGCGTGCGGTACATCCGCCGGAGGGCGAGGCCGCGGCGCTCGCGGTCGGTGGCGTCGTACACCAGCTCAAACGTGCGGAAGGTTTCAAACCCCTCGCTGGGGGCGACGGCCGCGTCCGGGCCGATGGGCGGTCGGCTCTCCAGCTGCGCCGGCGTCTTCTGGAGGAAATTCACCTGCGTGGCGTATTGCGGGTCGGGGACCCAGTGCGTGGTGCGGTCGGCCGTGGTCGGGTCCATGCCGTTGTAGTGGTAATCGCTTTCGACATGCAGACCCGGCGTCAGCCAGCCGACCTCGGGCTCGTGCAGCGGCCCGTCCGTGCGGCCCTTGCGGTCGCGCGCGTCCACGGCCGACTCCGCCTCCACCACCGCCAGGACCTCGCTGGTGAAGCGATTCACCCGCACCGGCCCCTTGCCGTTGTTGCGGACGGTCAACCATTTCGCCAACAACGGCAGGCCGTCGTACATCTCGTAATGGACTTCGACGGCCACGTCGGGACCGTCGGCCGGCGGCTTGAAGTGCAGCGTCAAGGAGGCGCCGGGCGGGGGCCAGGGCAGGTCCGCCGCTCGCCGCGTGCGCCTCCAGGCGAAGCGCTCCTTGGTCTTGCTGACCTCGGCGGCGGCGAACCGGAAGGCCTTGGGGTCGGCCTTAAGCTTGTCCATCCATTCGGGGCTGAGGTAGGCGTAATCGGGCTGGCCGACGAGTCCGCCGATGTCGTGGCCGACGCCGTCCAGTTCGATTCGGGCTTCCGGTTTGACGCCACGCAACAGCGACTCGCCCGTCATGAGATTGTCCAACGCCACGGTCGCGGCGTTCGGGTCGATCCGCCAAGTCCGGCTGACGAGGCCGTTGGCCATGACAATCTTCTTGGCGCCGTCGTCGCGCTTCACTTCCGCCTTGTGGGCCGCCGGCGTCACCAGCCAGTCGCCGCCCGCAGGCGGGGCCGCCTCATTGTCCGTCGGCGCCGCGCCGGCATTCTCGCCCGGAGGATCGGCGAGAAGGGCGACGGCCGACAGGACCGCGGCCAGCAAGCTGAGGGCCAGGGTGGTGTTGCGCTCGCGCATGATGCGGTTCCTCCGGCGACCGTCCGGTCGTCAAGGCCTCCTCGTATATTCGGTGCGGCCGACTTACTGTCCAACAGCATACGCCAAGTGATTCGAGTCGCGTCCGCCGCCCCCTTTTTTTCCGTGCCTTCCAGCATCAAGGGCACGACCCCAACTCATGCAAAGGCGTGGATGGGGCGACGGTCTGCGCGGACTTGACGACGTGGCGGTGGTGGGTGAACAGAAGCACTTGTGTCTTTTTCGCTAGCTCTGCCAAGCATCGCAGGGTGGCGCAAGTCCGGTTGTCGTCAAAATTGACCAGCACGTCATCGACGATGAGAGGGACCGGTTCGCGGTCCTTGAGGTGCCGTTCGATGCCTGCCAGTCGCAAGGCGAGGAAAAGCTGATCGCGCGTACCGTCGGAGAGCCCAGAGACGGACACGCGGGCATCGTCCCGGGTTGAGTCGGCACGCAGGGCCTTGAGGACATCAACGCCCTCGTCTTTGTCGATCTCTATGCCCGCGAATGCGCCGTCGGTAAGCATACGAAAATAGTTTCCGGCCTTGTCGAGCAGGGTGTCCTGGTGCCGTGCGCGATAGCGCTCCTTCGCCTTCTCCAAGGCCGTGCGGGCCAAATGGAGAGCCGCGTATTCAACGACATAGTCCTCAAGCCGATGGGTGAGCAAAGCCGCCTGCTGGCGCGCCTCGGCGGCTGCACCGGACGCTTGGCTGTATCCCGCGAGAACGCGATCGGCCTCGTTGGACGCGGTCACGCCCTCGGCGATCTCGGTGTCCAACTCCTCTACCCGGAGCGCCAGAACCTCGATTCGTTGGTCGAGGCCGTCCCGATGCTGTTGGGCGGCCTCGATGAAATCGCTCAAGGGAACACCGCTGGCATTCCTGGTGACAGCATCCTCGTACTGGCGAACGTGCGGCGCGACCTCCGCACGCTCGCGTGCCCTTTGCACTGCTTGCGGGATACCCTCCACCTCAACCCTAGCCCTTAAACAAGCGAAGATTCCGAGGCTGGCCGCCTTGGGAGGCGGGGTCAGCGTTCGCGCACCGTCTCCGTTCCGCTCCGCGAGGAGCGGCGCGGCCTCGAACCAACATTCGGTGTTTATCGTTCACCGTCGTTCCTGCTCGGAGGCGCAAGGCGCCGTGGGGGATCGGAGCGTCCGGACTCCGACTTCATCCATGCCGGCCTCAACATCGCAACACGTCCACCAAACGGAAGAAGATCGGCTGCTGCGGATTCCAGCCCAACAAGCGATAGATCAACTGCCGCCCGCCACGGACGATCTGGCAGGGCAGACGCACAAAAGCGTTCACGAACGTCTTAAATTCCAACCGCAGCACCCAGCGTTTCTCCGCCCGGTGCTTTTCCTGATAACGTCCCGGCTGCTCCGGCAGCATCAGCGCCCACCAGGCCTTCAGGTTCCAGGCCAGCGCCGTCATCACCATGAAAGCCCAATTGCTCTCCAGATTGTCCACCGGCGCACGCAAGGCGCGGACCCCGCCGCCCAGTTGCGCCAGCACGTTTTCCTGATCGCAGCGATCGTTCGCCGAGAAGACGATCTCCTCCGCTTCGTCCACCCACTCGTTGGTGATGTAGAAGAAGTACACCACCCGATCGAACAGCAGTTTCTCGCCTTTCTCCACCGAGATATTCTTCTTCACCACCACCATGCGGTGCGTCTTCCGGCAGGCGGTCGGCCGATAGTTGAATTCGGCGACCTCCTCCGAGCGCAGACGCTGGTTCTCGAATTGACGGGCCACGACCACGGCTTCCTTGACGTTGTCCGGCCGCTGACGAGGAGCGGTCTTGACCTCGTAGCGGGCGGGCCGTTGCAACGGACGCCAGGCGCGGTCCGGCAAGGCCTCGGCGATGGCCTTCAGGTTGGCCAGCGCCTCGAAGCCGAAGATAAAGCGAACGCGCGGATCGTCGTCCCAACGATCCAGGTGCTCCGACTGCGAGAACTTGGTGTCCCCCCGCAGCAGGACGCGGCGAAAGCCGCCGCGGAAGCACACGGCCGTGGCCTGATCGACCAGCGTCGCCGCCCCCTCGTGCGACGGCCGATTGCCGGGCCGGTTGACGATGCTCAGGACTTCGCCGGTGTTGGCCAGGGTCAGCACACAGGCGTGATACCCCCACGTGCCGTCGTAGCCGATGTCCATGCCCCGCTTGCACTGGCCGGTGGTCTCGACCAGAAAGCCGTCCATGTCCAGACGGGCTTGCTCGAAGAAGGCCGGGGGCTGGTCCGCCCAGACTTTCAGACGCGTGTCGTTGATGACGTCGAGGAGGGTCTGAATGCCGTCCGGGGAAAAGCGGCGACAGAAGTCTCCCGCCGTGGTGGGGTCGGGGAGGCGTCGGGCGCCCAGGGCGTCCAACAAGACTTCATCGTGGCGAAGGAGTTCCGGATCTTGCAAGCACGTGCCGCCGCACAAGGGCAGATAGGCCAGGCCGAGCACGTGGTCGGATTCATGATAAGGGTGGTGGATCTTCAGCAGTTCCAGTCGTTGGTCCAGGGCGTCGATGAGGCCGAGCCGACGGGCGAGGGCATGAATGAGGCCGATGCCGCCGCTGGCGACGCCGCGGCTACGCTCGGCGATGTCATAGTGAATGTTGGCAGCGGTCATCATGGGCTGGGAGCAACCACGCAGGTCCTTCTTGTCCAGTCGGCGTTGGATGCGACGCTTGCGGTTGGCCAGTTTTCGCCGTATGCTCGGTTTCACTCGAAATCCCTCCGGGCGACAGGTGTTGGAGAAAGCAGATACTTCATTCAACACCGGAAACGCCCGGGGATTTCGAGTTCTTCCGAATTTTCATCCGCCGAAGGCAGGCGACTTCGCTTGGTTAAGGACTAGCCTCGGCCGCCAGGACTGTGAGGGCCGCTTCGGCTTCTCGGAGCCGTTGGGCCGTTTGGCCCAATTCCTCTTCCCCCTTGCGCAGGCGTCCCGATAGCTGCTCGTGCCGTGTCCGCCGAGCATGCGCGTCCCGGAGCGCGGCGTCAACGCTGCGAAAGTCGGCATCCAACGTCTCGGCAGTCGTCGGTCGGCTGGCCGGGTCGAGCCGTTGCCGCAAACGGTTGACCCGGTCGACAAGCCGATCGCGGTCGTGTTCGATCTCCCGGACGCGCGCGTCCTTTATTCTCATGTCCCTCAGGTGCTGCTGCATCCGGTCGATGCGTGAGAGGTAGTCCTGCGCCGTTTTGACAGACGGGGCGGCTTTGTTCAGGCGCAGGACGGCCACGGCTTTGGACCATTCTGTGGCCCAATCGTCGCGTCGTTTTTCGGCCTGTTCCGCGGCCCGCTCGGCCGTCGTGAGCGCCCCTTGCAGGCGCGTCACTTCTTCGCTGCATTTGTCAGCAATCGCTCGAGCGATTGTTGCCTGTGCGATGGCCGCTTTAGCCAGCGCCAATCCCTCGGTGAGCGTGTTCGCCAGTTGTACCGCCGGGCACGCATCCGCCAATTGTTCGCGCAAAGTGTCGATCCGTTCTTGGTCTACCTGGCACGTTTGGCATTCGTTCCGCCACCCAGTGACGCGCCCACAGAACTTGGACCATTTGATTAGCCAAGCTTGCATGATCTCGGGATCAGCCGGGGAGACGCCCGATGCTTGCCAGTCGAACTGCCATCGCTCGGCAAGCGCCCTCTGCCGCTCTGCGGCCGCCTGTACCTGGCGGTCAAGCTCCTGGCGCTGTTCTTGCAGTCGGCGCAGTTTCTCATTGAGTGTCACGGAGGCGGCCACGCGGTCGGCCTCGTGCCGCAGCCGATCGGCTAGCATATCGCATTGCCGAACCGCGTTTTCGGCGGCATCCATGAGCATTCGATCGGGCGCGTGGCGGCCAATGAAATCCCGCTCGGCCGACTCATCCGGCTGGCCGTCGAGCCGGCGGCGGATGCAATGCAAGCCGCCGTCCCGGTCGCGCCGCGACGCAGCCAAGGCGTCCACCGTGGGGATCGGCTCCGCACCGGCTCTGTCGATGAGAAGACTCTCTAACTCCACCACGTCCCTTTGGTTCTGTTGGATTGCTTTTGAGACGTCCGCGGCAACGCGACGCGCCTCATCGAAGTCCCGCCGGAAATGCTCCACCGTCTCCACAAGAGGGACAGGAAGAGCGGGCGACTCCTGCCAGCGGCTCGGAACCGGCGGATTGAACGAAGCGACTTCCGATTCGAGGCTGCGCTCCTCCCTCAGGTTCCCAATCGTCCGCTTGCGTAGGTCGTCCTCCAGTGGGCCGAGAGCAATTATTTGCTCGACTGCGGTTTGCCGGGGCGACGAGTCCACCGGCGCAGGCCTGTCGTCCAACTTTCTTCTGGCTTCCGCGAGTAGTACCTTGGCCTCATGGACTGCTTTGTCCTGGTTTTGCGAGTTCTCCACCACGGCCGCATGCTCGTTTGCCAACTCGTTGATCCGCTGACGTTGGTCGAGACGGGGCTTTAGACGATCCATCTGCTCCCAATCGGTTGTGCCAGTCAACTCCCGGTAGATGTCGCGCGCTTTGCCTTTTTCGTCGAGACTGAAAGTCGCAGCCTTGACAGCCTCCTCGCTCAGCTTCTTGTCGGCTCCGACAAGCTTGTTGAGTTCGTCTATCTCATCCTCCTTGGCGAGAATCGCGGCAGAAGGGTGTTCGTCCTGAATTTGCCGAGCAAGGCCTTTTTGCTGTTTTTCTTGGTCGGTGAGTTGGCTTCGCGCAATGGTCAGCTCCTTCCGCGTGTCTTCTAGTTTCGCGTCGAAGTCCGAAGACAGCAGCGGCGCGTCAGCAACTGGCTGCAAGCGCTGCCGGGCGGAGTGCAAAAGGTCAATCGTGGGCAACGCCGCCTGGTAGCGCTTCAGTTCATCCAGCCGAGTGCGCGTCTTCGTCCGCTCGGTGTTTAGCTTCTCCACCTGTGCGCGCGCAGCCCGAGCGTCCGACTCCGCAGCGGCGTATTTTTCTGCCGGCAGCACATGGCTGCGGATCTCATCGAGAAGCTCCTGGTGCTTGCGGAGCGCCTCGGCGATTGGCTGGTTCCTGCCACCGGCCTTGTAGAGCGCCAGCTGTCGGCTTTCCAGCTCTTGGGATACGGCGCGAAGCCCCTTCATCCCAGCGCCCGCCGCAAAAAGCGCTTCACCGAGTTCACCCTTACCGTCGGCAATCGCCTGGCCTCCCTCGACGAGTCGGCTGGCGTCCAGGCCAAATAGCTGCTCGAACTGCGTCTCGTCCAGGCCGCCGAGGAATTCCGCTAGCTGCCGCTCGGGGATCGGCTCCTTGTCGTTCGGCGAGCGTAGTTTTACTGTGCGAGTTTAGCCTGGCCAGCAGCTGCGACTTGGGTTAACGTATCCCTCCAGGGGCGCCGAAGGAGTATCTTCATGTCCACCCTTCTGGAACACCCGCAGGCCCAGGCCCTTCTCGATCAGACCGACGTCGCCCCCGACGACGTTCGTGCCTGCGCCCGACACTTGACCGCCTTCATTCAACGCTACCTCCCCTTCTTCTACCGCGAGGAGCAGCGTGGCCATGCCGACACCATCCTCCGCGGCAAACTCACCGGCTTGCAGCGCAAGACCACCGAGCCGATCGCCAGTCAGGCCGGGCAGAAACGCCGACCCCTGCAGCATTTCGTCGGCGCCGGCCAGTGGGACGACCCCACCGTCCGCATGGAACTGCGCCGCCACGTCCGTGAGGAACTGGGCGACCCCGATGCCGTCCTGGTCCTGGATAACCACGGCGTGCCCAAGCAGGGGCAGGACTCCTGCGGCGTCTATCGTCAGTGGTGTGGCCGCTTGGGCAAGGTCGAGAACTGTCAGGTTGGCTATTTCCTGGCCTACGCGGCGGCGCGCGGCCGGACGTTGCTCGATGCCCGCCTGTACCTGCCCCGGGAGCGAGCCGACGACGGCGGCCACCGCCGCAAGACCTATGTCCCCAAGGATGTGGTCTTCCAAGAGGGCTGGCGGATTGGCCTGGAGTTGCTGCGTACCAGTGGCCGGGAGTTGCCCCACGGCTGGGTGACCGGCGACGACGAGTTCGGTCGGGCCAGCGCGTTGCGTGCCCAGTTACGCTTGGATGGGGAACGCTACGTGCTGGACGTGCCCAGCAACACGTTAGTACGCGACCTCAGCAGTCGGCGACCGCCGGCGCGGGCGGACGGGCGGGAACGGCTGCCGCAGTTCGAGCGGGCCGAGGTCTGGGCGGCGCGTCAGCCGAAGGGGCGGTGGCGCACGTTTCGCCTGGGTGCCGGGGAGAAGGGGCCGCGGGTGGTGCGGGCGTTGCAGCAGCGGCTACAGACCAAGGACGAGGACGGCTGCGTGGGCCGCGCGAGCGGCTGGTGGTGATCCGCAGTTGCGAGAAGAAGCCGCAAACGTGGTACACGCTGAGCAACGCCGGCAAAGAAGTGCCGCTGGCCGAGGTGGTGCGGGCGCACGGGGAGCGGCCCGCCGTGGAGCAGTTATTCGAGGAAGGGAACCAGGAGGTGGGACTGAACCACTACGAGGTGCGCAGTTGGACGGGCTGGCAGCATCACATGACGCTGACCCTGTTGGCCCTGTGGTTCTTGCAGGTCGAACGGCTGTGGTTGGGGGAAAAAAAATCCGCCGGTGACGGGGTCGCAGGTACGGCAGATCTTCACGGAGTTGTTACGGCGGCCACGGCCGAGTGCAGCGGAGATCGCCGCGCGGGTGAGCGCGGTGCTGCGGCGTAACGAGGAGTCACGGATCTACCACTGGCACCGCCAGACGGGAAAGTTCCCGCCGCCGCGGTTGCACCCCGGCCCGCCACCGCGGGCGGCCCCAGAATAATCTCGCACAGTAAAAGTAGTGTGTCTTTGTTTCCCTTGCGCCGGATGCATTCCAACGTCCGCCCCACCGCATCCACGAGGGCTGCATGTACTCGAAACTGGTTGTACTTGAAGAGGAAGTCATCCCCGGACTGGGCGGGGAATCCGAAAAGGAACGCGCGCAGCCCGCGCAGGGCAGCGCTCTTGCCTGCCTCATTTGGTCCGTATACCACGTGTAAGCCATCCGCCGTGGACAAATCCAGCGTCTGTTCCCTGAACGGACCGAAGCAGCGGAATGAGATGCGTTGGAATTTCATGGGCTTACTCCGACGCGATGGCGTCAAGAAGCGCCGTGGACCTGTCGAGGATATCGTCCCGGCTGGCGTCGATGATGCCGCGCACTTCGGGAGGCAACAACTTCAGGAGTTTGCCACAGTCACCCGCAGCGAAAGCGGCGTGCGCGGCGTCGAGATCGGACCTTAACTCGCCGAGCACGCTGCGCAGCTCGGCTGCCGCGTCTTCCGTTACGACGGCTTCCGCAGGCGCCTCCTGGCCACCGATCACGAGCTTTACCTTCTCGATCCAGACGTCGCAACCAGCCTGGCTCGCCAGGTCAAGGCGAAACTGCTTGAGTCCGGCGGCAAGCTGGCGGTACATTGGCTCCCGACATGAGAGCATCACCCGGGCTGCAAGCGGCCGCCCGTCCGCGTGGAACTTGGCTTCGGCCACGGCCAGCGCCGCGGCTTCCAGCGCCTCCATGGAGGACTGCGCCTCGGTGGCTACAGCCGACACGGATTCCCAACGAAATACGTCCACCGGGTGGAACTCCGGTTCTGCCAAACCGTCGGAGCTGACAGTCACCAGCAGACAGCCCTTCGCCCCACTCTCGCGGACGTGCCGCCCCTGGACGTTGCCCGGGTATTCCACGCGAACACGCTTGGGCCCATTGACCGATTCCCGGTGATGAATATGCCCGAGCGCCCAGTAGTCGTACCCGCGAGCCAGCAACTCTGCGAGGGCACAGGGGGCGTATGGTTCGTGACCGTCTCGGCCGTCGAGGGCCGTGTGCAAGATGCCGATGTTGAAGAATCCGGCTACGGGCGGAGGGTACTCGGCCGCCAAGTTGCGCGTCTCGGCAGGGAGTGCATAGCCTTGCCCGTGTAGTGCTACACGAAGGAAGTCGAGTGTTTCTGTACCCGGCCGGTCGGTCGGCAGTACGCGGACGTTCCGAGGATGGGTGAGCCGGGCGGTGATCTTGCTTGCGGCATCGTGATTGCCGCTGAGTAGCACCACCGGGATGCCGGCCTTTTCCAGTTCCCTCATCCGATTCATGAAGAACAGGCCGGTGTTGTAATCCGGCCAGTCCCCGTCGTAGAGATCGCCTGCCAGGACGACGAAGTCTACGCGCTCTGTGATCGCTAGGCGTACGAGGTTCTGACACGCGCTGCGAGTGGCACCCCGGATGGCTTCGACCGGAGCGCCTTCGTATGCGTCAAGACCTCGGAGGGGACTATCGAGGTGGACATCGGCAGCATGAATGAATCGCATCGCCCGCGCACCCACGCTCGCGAACTGGGCTTTGGTAGGTTCGGCTCAATCCTAACAGAGGCGGCCAGCCAAGTCGCCGAAAAAAGCGGGAAATTATCCCGACTGCACTTTCTACGAGTTCCGCCTCGCCTACGCCCTACTTGGGACAGTTGGCGGCCGCGCCGCGTGGCTGACGGCCATGGTGGTCGCCCCGCTCGGCGTGCCCAACCCCTGCGCAGATGTACCACTTCGTGACGGGGAACCTTGACGCCGATTTAACCGGGTGCAGGGACAACTACCCCTACCTCGGTCTCATCGCCGGGGGTGACCGCACGGGCCTCCTTGTTGCGGGGCCGCACGCCATAGCCGAAAAGGCTCGTCAATCCAGACAGCCCGGTCCGGCCCGCGCCGCCAAACGCGCGGGCCTGCTGGCCCGCCTCCGCCGCTGGCTTCCCTGGTAAGGAAGCGCTTCACTGCCCGTGGCAGTGGGGACCCTCATGTCCGAGGACACCAGACGGGGTTTGCCGGCGAGGGCGTGCGCGGCGCCAGGGGGAGTGGCAGGAGGGCGGGCGGGTTCCGGTGCCTGGTCCTCTCACCTCCGTGTCCTGGGGGCGCTAGAAACAGGTGCGTGGGCCTGGGTCACCAATGATGAGGCCGACCCACTCCCCGGCTCATGCTGTACTGCGGGTAGATTCGCAAGGAATCGCAACACCAATGCGCTATCGAGCCAAGACTCACACCGCCAAGGCATAGGATAGGCCGGGCTCACGTTCCTGTCTGATGGCGGACTCCGCATGGGGGACAACTTGCTGTACTGGAACTGTCGTACCTTTCGCACCGGGAGGCGTCGCCAGCAGACGCCGTATGGTCTCTTGGGTGTCGAGGTGCCTACGACGGATTGGTGGGAGTTGCTCCGGCTATCGCCGGAGCAACTCCGTCAACAACTGTCCGCGCCAGGGATTGCGGCTTGAGAAGGTCCCCCAACAGACAACATGAGCGCAACCCTAACCGGATATGGCTATGGCTGTTGTGTCATGAATGCGTAACTAAGGTATTGCTATAGTTCTCTTCGGCCAGCAGCAGATCGACGTGGAGCACGTCTTTCTGGCCCTCTTGCAACAACAGGACGGCCTGGCTTCCAAGGTGCTGGTCAAGGCCGGCGCCCCTCTCGACCGTCTCCAGGAGCGCGTGCGCCGGCAGCTCGAAAAGCTGCCGCGCGTCAGCGACGTTTCCGCCGACAAGATGTACGTCACGCCGCGCTTCGATCGCCTGATGCGGCGGGCCGAGGAAGAGGCCAAGCGGCTCCAGGACGAGTTCGTTTCGGCCGACGCCCTGCTGCTGGCCCTGACCGGCGACGAAGGCGCCACGCACGCCATCCTGCGCGAGTTCGGACTGAGCCGCGATAAGCTGTTGGAGGCGGTCAAGGCGGTTCGCGGCAGCCAGCGCGTCACGTCGCAGAACCCGGAAGGGACGTTCCAGGCGCTGGAGAAGTACGGCCGCGACCTGACGCAGGCGGCGCGCGACAACAAGCTCGACCCGGTCATCGGCCGCGACGACGAAATCCGCCGCGTCATGCAGGTGCTGTCGCGGCGCACCAAGAACAACCCGGTGCTGATCGGCGAACCGGGCGTCGGCAAAACCGCCATCGTGGAGGGCTTGGCTCAGCGAATCGTCAAGGAAGACGTACCGGAGGGCTTGAAGGGCAAGCGCGTCGTCGCCCTGGACATGGGAGCGCTGATCGCCGGCGCCAAGTACCGCGGCGAGTTCGAGGAACGCCTCAAGGCCGTGCTCAAGGACGTGACCGAGTCGCGCGGCGAGATCATCCTGTTCATCGACGAATTACACACGGTCGTCGGCGCGGGCAAGGCCGAGGGGGCGATGGACGCCGGCAACCTGCTCAAGCCGATGCTGGCCCGCGGCGAGCTGCACTGCATCGGCGCCACGACGCTGGACGAGTACCGCCAGCACATCGAGAAGGACGCGGCGCTCGAACGCCGTTTCCAGCCGGTGATGGTCGATCAGCCGTCGGTGGAGGACACGATCTCGATCCTCCGCGGCCTGCGCGAGCGCTATCAGAACCATCACAAGGTCACGATCAAGGACGCGGCCCTGGTGGCGGCGGCGGTGCTGTCGAATCGCTACATCGCGGATCGGTTTTTGCCGGACAAGGCCATCGACCTGGTGGACGAGGCGGCGGCCAAGCTGCGCACCGAGATCGACTCCATGCCGACGGAGCTGGACACGATCCACCGGCAGATCATGCAGCTGGAGATCGAGCAGGCGTCGTTGAAGAAGGAGAAGGACGCGGCCTCGAAGGACCGTCTGGCGCGTCTGGAAAAGGAGTTGAACGAGGCGAAAAAGAAGATGGCGACGCTGGAGGAACAGTGGCGCACGGAGAAGGCCGGCGTCGGCCGGCTCGGCGAGCTGCGCAAGAAGATCGAGGACGCCAAGCTGGAGCTGGACCACGCCACCTCCCAGGCCAACTACGCCCGCGCCGCCGAGATCAAGTACGGCGTCCTGCCGGCGCTGGAGCAAGAGGCCAAGGCGGAGGAAGAGCGGCTGGCGGCGCACAAGGGCAAGCCCTCGCTCATCAAGAACGAGGTCGATGAGGAAGACATCGCGGCCGTGGTGAGCCGGTGGACGCACATCCCGGTGTCGCGGCTGCTGGAGGGCGAGACTCAGAAGCTGCTGCACCTCACGGACGAGCTGCACAAGCGCGTCATCGGCCAGGACGAAGCCGTAGACGCCGTGGCCGACGCCGTGGTGCGGGCGCGGTCGGGGTTGAAGGACCCCACCCGGCCGATCGGTTCGTTCCTGTTCCTGGGGCCGACGGGCGTGGGCAAGACGGAACTGGCGCGGGCGCTGGCGGAGTTCCTGTTCGACGACGAGCGGGCAATGATACGCATCGACATGTCGGAATATCAGGAGAAGCACACGGTCGCCCGCCTGGTCGGCGCCCCGCCGGGCTACGTCGGCTACGAGGAGGGCGGCCAGCTGACGGAGGCGGTGCGCCGCCGGCCGTACTGCGTGATCCTTTTCGACGAAATCGAGAAGGCCCACCCGGACGTCTTCAACGCCCTGCTCCAGGTGCTGGACGACGGCCGGCTGACCGACGGCCAGGGCCGGACGGTGGACTTCCGCAACACGCTGGTCATTATGACATCGAACATCGGCAGCCAGCGGATTTTGCAATATCAGGGATCGTATATCGGCGAGGTGTACGACCGAATGAAGACGGCGGTGCTGGAGGAACTGCGGCGGCACTTCCGGCCGGAGTTCCTCAACCGCGTGGACGAGGTGATCGTCTTCCACTCGCTGAGCATGGAACACCTCCAGCGGATCGTGGAGATCCAGCTGGGACGGCTGCGGCAGCGGCTGGCGGAGCGGCGGATCAAGCTGGAATTGACGGACGCGGCCCGGCAACACCTGGCCCGCGTCGGCTACGACCCGGCTTACGGGGCGCGGCCGCTGAAGCGAACGATTCAGAAGGAAGTGGAGACCGTGCTGGGCCGGATGCTGCTGCAAGGCAAAATCCGCGACGGCCAGACGGTGCAGGTGGATTACGACGGCAAGGGGCTGACGTTCGCGCCAGCGGCGGCGCGGGAGCCGGCCGGGGTGTAAGCCCCTTCCTCCTCGCCTCCTGGTTCCCACGCTCCGCGCTATCTACTACCAACATCTTTTCCGCGGGGCGACCCGCGGAGTTGGTAGCCACGCCAGAGGGTTTGGACGCCGGGATCGCCGTCGTGTTTGCGGCCCAGAAAGCCGCCCAAGTGCGGCCACGCCGCGCACGAAAACCCGCAGCGTCAGGGTGCCGGAGAGACCCAAGCGCGGGGGCATGATTTGGCTGTGCGTGATGTCCCGCGAAACCGCTCCTCCCCCGACATCGAACGCGCGCCGACCAGCCTTGCCTCCAAGTCTTCGAGCCACGGGGCGTCAAAGATGAGTACCTCGGGATGCCACCGCCCGTCGAGTTCTTGCCGGGAACGTCGGCGAAATGGAAGTTGATGGGCAACCCCAAGGTCGCTTTCGGGAACTCGGGACGGCTAACGACCGAAGAGGGCATCCAGTGCCTGCTCTTCTTGTAGGATCGCCTGGCCAGTAGGTTCCGGGCCGCGTCCCGCACGTTCTCCGCGGCGTCCGGCGCCGCGAAGATCAGCGCCGACTTGAAGGTCCGGCCGCTCGCCCCGCAGTCCCGCAGGATGGATTCCATCAGCTCTATCGTCTTCTTCTCGCCGGACGGCGCGTCGAAGCCGAGCACCACCAGTGTCAGCACGGGCCGGTTGGGCATGTCGTTGCTGCGCGTCGGGGAATACTTTCGATCCACCTGCCTGGATGCTTCCACCGTGTGCTTGTCGAACAGCTTTTCGGTCTGCTGCCGAATCCGCTCCTCGATGGCCTTGGGCTGCACGGCCTCGCGGCGAGTGGCGTGGATCTGGTTCAGGTTGGGCGTCAAGCCGAAGCGGTAGCGGTTGCGCTCCCAACTCAGGTAGTAACAGGCGCCGCAACCCCCTCTTCGCAAGTTATTTGCTGAGAATACAGACCGGATCTTACATGATCGGCAGCCGCACGGGATCGGGCCGCGACGACCTGTCAGCGGGGCCGGAGTGCGGTACCGCCCAGGTGATGTGCGGTACCAACACACAGTTCCCGGCCGCGAACGACGACTCCGCCGACGAACCCGACGGGAGAAGCGGATTCCGGCTCATGCCGCGCTATGCAACGCCCAATCGCCCCATAGTTTGCGCCATCGCGCCGCACCCGGATCGGCGGCGGGAAACCGACCCCGGCACAGCCGTTGCTAAAGAGAGGCACCGCGACCGCGGAAGGGAAGCGAGGGTTTCTCCCCAACCACTCAGCCGGTTTCGGACCTGCAGTCGCCGAACGGCGCGGAGGGCGGTAGGGGAGGATTGTGGAACAGCGTCATGTACCACGTCATTGAGTTCGTCAAGGACTGGTGGGCCGACCTGGAGCGCGAGCCTGGCCGGCCGGTCGAGCGGGTGTTGCTGGTCCGCGGCAGCCGTCTGCGGGCAGAACTGCGTCCCCGCGTCATCGAGGCCGAGTGCGGGCCGGTGGAGGCGGCCGACCTCTTGTTCGAGGACGGCTCCGTCGCACGCGGCGTCCCCTATGCCTTCCTGACCTTCGTAGAAAGGCCGGCGGGGCGGCCGAACAAATGAGGAGCCGAGCCATGCGAAGCGAAACCGAGTTGGCAGAGTATCTATCGGAGATCCGAAAAGATGTTTGTACACGCTGCGTGGAGCGGCCGCCGGGCGGGCCGCCCTGCGGGCCGCTGGGCAAGTGGTGCGGCGTGGAGCAGAACTTGTCTGAACTGGTTGACGCGGTCCAGGACGCCCACGGGTTCTCGATGGAACCGTACTGCGACAGCACGGAGAGGCACGTCTGCGATCACTGCCCAGCCCGGGACAGCAGTTCCTGCCCGTGCCCGATGGAACAGCTGCTGGTTTTGGTGGTGCAGGCGGTGGAGGCCGTGGACGCGCGGAGGACGCAGCGCGTGGAGGGCCTGCGCCGGGCGAAGGCGCTGCCCGGCCGGGAGAAGGCCGACGTCCAGGCGATCGCCCGCGCCTACGAGGAGGCGGCCGGGACGTGGACCGGCTGTGACTGGCCGACGCGGTACGGCAAGGCCGGCCTGGACCTCGACGGCTGGACCGCGGCGGAGGCGGAGGCGTTCGCCGGGCGGCACAAAGGTACGGCCATGGAGGTTGACTGGCGGGACGCCGCACAATGGCTGGCGCGGGTGGAGCAGTGGGCTAGGCGGGCCGACGCGGAGGCGTTTCAGGCGGTGCAGTCCGCGGCGACCGGCGCCTGGCGCGACGCCCTCGCCCACGCCCAAGCCGTGCGCGTGTGCGAGCATCTGACCGGTCGGACGCTGTGGCGCGGGACTCCGACGACCTGGCAACCGATGCTGCGGGCGGTGTTCGCGGCCCTGCCCGACCACCCGGCGCCGGCGGCCGCGCGGCAGCCCGAGCCGGTTCATTGATCTTGCCTTTCAGAACCCGGTCCCGCCGCGCCGTTTCCCGACCCGAACAGGAGGGGTCGGGAGAGTCGCCGCGTCCTCGGATCGGGCGCCGTCGCACGGGCCGCGGCGCCTTCCTGGGGAAACCCAACGCAAGGCGCCGTGAACCGCCCCATCTCAGCGCGGCTTTGAGTAATCCGCACCAGCTACGACAGCGTGAGCGCGGCGAGGGGATGGGGTGGCGTACCCGTTCAGGGCCTGGACCGAACGCGCCAGGATTTCCTCCGGAGCGCCCGACGCCCGGATCGTCACTAGCTTTCCGGTTCGGCTGTAGTAGCCGGCCAGCGCCCGATTGCTCTGTTTGAAAGCGGTGATGCGGACGCGGATCGCCTCCGGCCGGTCGTCGGCGCGCCGGAACAGTCTTCCCCTACACTGGTCGCAAATATCTTCCGTGTGCGGCGGGCGGTCAGCGACGTGGTAGACCGCGTTGCAGCCGGAACAGGTGCGCCGGCCGCTCAATCGGGCCACGATCTCTGAAAGCGGCAGTTCGTAGCTCAGGACGGCGTCCAGGGCCACGCCCTGCTCGGTCATCAGGGCGTCCAAGGCCCGCGCCTGGAATTCCGTGCGGGGAAAACCGTCGAGGACGAATCCGCCGCGGCAGCGCAGGCAGCCGGTGCGTTCCCGCACGATGGACACGACCAGGGCGTCGTCGACCAGCTCGCCTCGGCGCATGGCTTCCAGGGCGGCCCTCAGGGCGGGGGTCAACTCGGCCTGGCACTGGGCCGCCCGGAAGACGTCGCCCGTGGACAGGTGACAGCATCCGAGGGCCTGGCAGAGGAGTTCCGCCTGCGTCCCCTTGCCCACGCCCGGCGGCCCCAGGAGGACGATCCGGTAGGGGCGGTCGGGAAGCGCCGGAGGCGCGCACGTGGCGTCGCCCCGGAACCAGGGCCCTCGATCTCGTGGCGTACTCATGGCCTTGTCCTCCTTCATGTACTGCGATGGGGACGCGACGGCAGCCCGGGAGCAACGCTCGTGCCAAGGTCAAACCCGATCCGGATATTTAGGGTCCGGTTAGCCGCGACCCGAAGGGGAGCGCGCGGGGGGCGGAGCGCTCCCCTTCGGGTCGCGGCTAACCGGACCCTGGGCGTGCGTTTTCGCCCACTTCGCCGTGCGATTTGGTGCGGAACGGCCGGCGGATCGGGAATGCCAAAGTCAGAATGCGGACTGTGGGATGAATTATATGCATGTCCGCGTACCGCATACTGCGGCCAATCTCATCCCCAAAGAAGGTCCGTAAACCACTTTAACTTTTCTGGTATGCAATCTGCTTCTATCGCACGAACCAAGAACACTTGGGCCGGCCGCCCGAACGGTCGCGCCCGCTTTCTCTCGCCTCTTCGTGAGGAATAATCCATGACGCGCACGCCTACCGGAACGCCGACCGCCGCCCGACGCCCGGCGCAGACCCGCGGGCCTCTCGACGTGTTTTTTGAACCGGAGACGGTGGCCGTGTTCGGCGCGTCGCAGAATCCAACCAGTGTCGGACGGGCGGTGATGGCCAACCTGCTCCGAAGCCCGTTCGGAGGGACCATCTATCCCATCAGCCCCAAGTGGGCGACCGCCCACGGCGTCAAAGCCTATCCTAGCCTCGCGGAGGCTCCCGCGCCCGTGGAGTTGGCGATCCTGGCCGTCCCCGCCCCCCTGGTGCCGGCCGTCCTGGAGGAGTGCGCCGCCGGGAGAGTCCGGGGAGCGATCATCTTGTCGGACGCCTTTCGGGAAGGGGATCCGGCGCGGGCGGAACTCGCGCGGTGGGTCCGGGAGCGGGCGCGACAGGGGCCGATGCGCGTGCTGGGGCCGAACAGCATGGGCGTGGCCTCGGCGCGCACCGGCTTCAACGCGACCTTCGCGTCGGCGATGATTCCGCCGGGGGCCGTCGGATTCGTCAGCCAGAGTGGATCGATCCTGACGGGGCTGACCAGCGGCGGCCTCGCCAGCAACGTCGGCTGCAGCGCCTTCGTGTCCCTCGGCTCCATGATCGACGTCGGCTGGGCCGACTGCATCGAGTACCTCGGCAAGGACGCCCGGACGGAGCGCATCGGAATCTACGTCGAATCCATAGGCGATCCCGAATCCTTCGTCGCCGCGGTTCGCAAGGTGACGTCCGAGAAGCCGGTCATCGCCGTGCATGGCGGGCGAACCGCGGCGGGGGCCAGGGCCGCCGCCTCGCACAGCGGATCGCGGCCCGAGAAGGATGAACTCGTGGAGGAGACGCTGCGACGCGCCGGCGTGATTCGGGTCGATTCGATTGACGAGCTGTTCCGCATGGTCGAGATCCTGGGTACGCAGCCGACGCCCCGCGGCGGACGGCTGACCAT
Source organism: uncultured Planctomycetaceae bacterium (assembly GCA_963813925.1). GTDB lineage: Bacteria > Planctomycetota > Planctomycetia > Gemmatales > Gemmataceae > UBA4732. Next base: position 668,801 of record CAWFBG010000007.1, on the reverse strand, counting down.
GCTCACCAACGCGGGCGGTCCCGCCGTCGTCGCCACGGACGCCCTGGCGGCGGACGGGGGCGACCTGGCGGAGCTGACGCCGGATACCGTGGCGGAACTGGACCGGCTGGCGCCCAACCGGCCGGGCCGCCGCAACCCGATCGACTTGGGCGACGACGCCACGCCGGAGCAATTTGCGCGGGCGGCCGAGATCGCTGCGCGCGACCCCAACAGCGACGGCCTGCTCGTCATCCTGACGCCGCAGGCTTCGATGGACCCGGTCGAGACGGCCCGGGCGCTGGCCCAGGCAGCCGAGGCGAGCCGAATGCCCATCCTGGCCAGCTGGCTATGGGGGGCGGCGAACCCGGCCAGCCTGTCGATCCTTCGGCAGGCGGGCGTCCCCACATTTCCGTGTCCCAACGCCGCGGTTCGCGTTTTCGGCCATCTGTCCCGGTACGGCACGCAAAGAATGAAGGATGAAGGGTGAAGTAGAAACGCTATCTGCTTCATCCTTCATCGTTCATCCTTTACTCGGAGGGTTCACCCCGGATACGGCTCATGCCGTGGGCTGCTCGAGGAATCTCCACGCGGGCTGCGTACAGGCGCTGGGCCAGGGCGGCGGACGTGCCGCGGAAGAACTCCATGCCGAACTTCGGATCCTCCTCGGCCAGCGCCTGGATCTGTGCGGCGTCGAGGACCGCCAGCCGGCAGCAGCTCACGACGCGGGCCGTCGCCGTCATCGGGGCGCCGAGAAGCGACGACCAGCCGAGCAACTCTCCGGGGCCGACCGAGAGCACGTGGACTCTCCCGCAGCAGGGCACCCGCATCTCCAGGTCCACTTCCCCCGACAGGACGAAGTAGATGAACGGGTTGTGTTCCCCTTCGCGGAAGATCACCTCGTCGGCCGGACATTCCTTGAGGGTCGCGGCCTGGGCGATCTTCTTCAGATGCGCGGCGGTGAGACGCAGCGGCAACTCGACTTTTTCGATCTCCTCCAGCAGAATCATGACAGCAGCCCTCGCGTTGGGAGAGTTTACAACGCGGGAACAGGAACCAGCCGCACAGCCTGTGCGGCGGCCTGCGCCGGTCGTCAACTCAAGAGCGGTTGTTTAGAACACCGGCCCTTCCTCTAGCAATAGCAATACCAACGCAGCCAGGAAAGGTCTTTCCCGCCAATGGAATCGGGAACAATGGACGCCGCAACGATTTCGAGCCGTTGGTCCCATGGCGGCGGCCGAGAAGATGCGCCTTGTCGGGCGGGTTCGGGGCGGAGGTGTGCGGTTTTGGCGCGGCGAGACCGGGGCCGTGCCGGAAACCCTCGCCGCCGCCTCAGCAGAAGATGCGCTCATTCCCTGCTGGTTCTCCCAGCTTGTCCCGGTCTCGTTGCCCCTGCGGTGAACTCACCGAGCAGTTCCCGTCGTGCCACGGGGACGGAGGAAGGCGCCGTGATACCGAGGCGGACTCTCTGGCCGTTGACCGCCACGACCGTCACGCGAATGTTGCCAGCGATCACGATTTCTTCGCCGATTCGTCGGGTGAGGACTAACATGACTCGTTCCTTCCTTGTAGGTTCGTTGGGCCATCACGTTTCCGGTTCTTTCCAGCGGTGCAGTCGCCTGTTGCGTGGGTTGGCCCGGATATCACTCCCGCCTTGCAACTCCTTCGATTGCCTCGCTGGTGGAGCACATCTCCCGATCATGCTCAGGGGGTGCGGTTATCCTCCCGGACGGGAGAAGACCAGCGGGCACGCCGTGCGCCAGCAGCCAGAGCGTGTTGGCCAGGTCGTCCAGACGGAACGGTTTGGCGACGACATACGCGGCGCCGCGCTTCAGCAATTCTTCCGGCTCGTATGCCCCCGGATTGCCGCTCATGAAACAAGCCATGACGGCGGGATCCATCTCGCGCAAGGCGTCCAGGGTCTGAGGTCCGTCCAGGCCCGGCATGCGGACGTCGAGCAGCACCACGGCAATCTCTTCCGCGTGCTGGCGATACAGGTCGATCGCTTCCTGGCCGTTGCGGGCTATCCAGACGTCAAAGCCGCTCCGCTCCAGGCCCAATTGCACCATGATCCGCACCATGTGTTCGTCATCGACCACGAGAACGCCGAGCTTGTTGCGCAAGTGCCGAACCGTCGCCTCGGCTGCGGCCGCCTGGCTTTTTGGGTCCGGCCGATCCATTAGCTTGGCGTGTTGCTGTCGCATGTGGCAAGTCTCCCGCTGGCGTCACATCGGCCGGACCACGTCCAGGCCGTTGTGGATTTGGTGCGCTCCCGGCACAGCCAGGACGGTCGCCTGCGCGATCTGTTTCAGGTAGTAGCTGGGGACTCGACCCACGAGGTGGACGATCCGAGCGTTGACGGAGACCTCGATGACGCGCAGCGCCCCGTAGCCGGTCGCGCACAGGGCGTGCTCGACCCGTTCGGTCAGTCGGCGGTCTTCCAGGCTCTGCGTCAGGAGCGGGACGGCCGTCTGCGCAGGGCGCTTCTCCCCGCCGGGGTGCTCGCCCCTGGGAGGCGGGGCGGACTGGATCATGGATAATACCTCCCCGTCATCCGATGAAAAGCTTCGGGCAGGGCGGAACACGATTCAGGTTCGACGGCTCCCCGTTTCCCTTTTTTGCGACGGCGGAGGCCACTTTCTCCAGCAGAACGCTCGGCCTGAAGGGCTTGGTCACGTAATCCACCACGGGCGGGTCGATGATTTCGGCGACCTCCTCCGGATAATCAGCCGCACCCGTGAGCACGACGGGGACGCCGTGCGTGGGACTCTCCTCGCGAATCCAGGCCAGCACACCATCGCCGCCGCCCCAGGGCAGGTTGAGGTCGAGAATGAGAAGATCCGGGAAGGACCGGCGCAGCTTCGCCACGCAGTCCACGCCCCCACTGGCGACCTCGACGTCGTAGCCGTGTCTGGCGAGGAGGCGATGGAAAATGTCGCGAAACGTCTGGTCTCCGTCGCCAACCAAGATTTTAGGCATTGCCAATTCTCCCTACGAGGGAATGCACGAAGGACCCCCGTGGGACCAGCAGGACGCCGGTCCCACGGGCGGGAACGTGTTCCTGCACGCCCCCTTGATACAGGCCCGGCCCTTCTCCGTCGGCCCCGACTCTCCTCTTTGCGGAACACGGAACCGTTATGGGATACGGTAAGTGAATCGCCCATGATGCGACAGTCAGGGGCGGGAAACAGAAATTGTGGGGGAAACCCCGACGACCGGAGCCGGGCGTCGTCCGGCTCAACATCCGTGCGGCGCCGGCTACAATGAGCGGCAGCAGGAATCGAAAGCTGCGGCAGGAATCGAAAGCTGAAGAGGACCGGCGATGGCCGCGAAAAAAGGCGGGAAGAAGCATGCGACGGCGTCCGAAAGGGCCAAGCCGACCTCACAACCGGAACATCCCATCCAGGCTCCTGAACCAGGCGACGCAGTGCCGCCGACGCCGGCCGATGAGGACGCCGCGGCGAGGGAACGAGGCCGACCGGAGGTGCCCGTGGCCGGCCTGGTCGCTTCGGCCGGCGGTCTTGACGCCTTCAAGACGTTTTTCGCCGCAATGTCCGCTGACAGCGGCATCGCCTTCGTCCTCATCCCCCACCTTGACCCCCACCACGAAAGCCTCATGGTCGAGCTGCTCGCCCGGCACACGTCCATGCCGGTCGTCGAGGCCGCGGAGGGCATGGCCGTGGAGGCCAACCGCGTTTACATCATCCCGCCCAACAAGAACATGACCATCGCCGGCGGCGTGCTCCGCCTGACCGGGCCGGTGGAGCGCGGCGGCTGGCAGACGTCGATCGATCTGTTTCTGCGCTCGCTGGCCGACGATCAGCTGGAAAAAGCGATCTGCATCATCCTCAGCGGGACGGGGTCGCACGGGACGCTGGGGCTCAAAGCGGTCAAGGCCGCCGGCGGCATGGCCATGGTTCAGGATCCCAAAACGGCCGCTTCCCCCGGCATGCCCGAGAGCGCCATCGCCACGGGCCTGGCCGACCATGTCTTGCCCATCGAGCAGATGCCGGAAGCGCTCGTCAAGTACGTGCAGCACTTCCACGTCAACGGGAGCAGGGTCGTCGCCGCGGTCGATGAGACCCCGGCCCATCTGAACCAATTGCTAGCTCTCCTGCTTGCCCGCACGAAATTCGATTTTCGCGGCTACCGCAAGAAAATGCTAGCGCGGCGGCTGGAGCGGCGCATGCGACTGAGTCCCTTCGAGAACGTCGCGGATTACCTCACCCACCTGCGCGAACATCCCGAGGAGGTCAAGCAACTCGCTCGCGATCTTTTGATCAGCGTGACCCGGTTCTTCCGCGACCCGGACGCCTTCCGCACCCTGGAGACGGAAGTGGTCGCCCCGCTCATGCAGGCGAAGGGCGGCGACGCCTCCTTGCGCGTCTGGGTCCCCGGCTGCGCAACTGGCGAGGAGCCTTACTCCGTCGCCATGCTGCTGCTCGAACATCAGGCGGCGGCGCAGAACCCCTGCCGCCTGCAAATCTTCGCCACGGACGTTGATGAACAGGCGCTGGAGGTCGCCCGCCAGGGCGTCTATCCCGAGGGCATCTCCACCGACGTCTCCCCGGAACGGCTGACCCGCTTCTTCACGCGGGTGGACGAATCCGCCTGGCAGGTCAGCAAACAGCTGCGCGAAACCGTGACGTTCGCGGCTCAAAACCTGATCGCCGACGCCCCCTTTTCCAGAATGGACATGGTCAGTTGCCGCAACCTCCTGATCTACCTCGAACCGGAGGTGCAGAAGAAGGTCATCACCCTCCTGCACTTCGCTCTCAAGGAGGGAGGCTGCCTGTTCCTGGGCCCGTCGGAAACGGTTGGCCGGCAAAGCGACCTGTTTGAGCCGGTTTCCCCGAAATGGCGCATGTATCGTCGCATCGGCCCAAGTCGGGCGGCCGACTTGCAGTTCCCGGTCATGCAGACGGAGCCACGACCAGCCAGTCCGCAACCTGCCAGCCGGCCCCAGGCGCCTCCCCGGTTGGCGGAGCTGGCGCATAATTCCTTGCTGCGCCGGTTTGGTCTGGCCTGCGTTGTGATCAACCGCAATTATGAGATCCTGCACTTTGCCGGGCCGACCGAGAACTACCTCGTCCAGCCAGGCGGCCCACCCACCCAGAACCTGCTTTCCCTGGCGAACCAGGGTCTCGAACACAAACTGCGCGTCGTCATCCGCCGGGCCATCCGCGAAAACGCCCCCCAAAGCAGCAAAGACGTGAGGATGCGCCATGGGGGCAACGTCCGCCGGGTGAACATCGAGGTCGAGCCTCTCAACCTGTCCAAACAGACCGAGGGTCTGCTGCTGATCTCGTTCCAGGAACAGCCGAATCCTTCGAGTGAAACGCCGGCCGAAGCAAAAACGCGCACCGAGACGGCGGAGTCGGATCTGCTGCGCCAGCTTGAGCACGACCTGGAGGCCACGCGCGACGACCTGCAAAGCACCATCGAGGAGCTGGAGAGCGCCAACGAAGAACTCAAGGGATCGAACGAAGAGGTCATGTCGATGAACGAGGAACTCCAGTCCACCAATGAGGAGCTGGAGACCTCCAAGGAGGAGTTGCAATCTCTCAACGAAGAGCTGAGCACCGTCAACAACCAGCTTCACGAGAAAGTCGAGGAAGTGGAGGCGGCCACGAACGACATGGCCAATCTCCTCAACTCGACCGACATCGCCACCGTCTTCCTGGACGCCGGCCTGCGGATCAAGTTGTTCACGCCCGCCGCCACCCGCATGTTCAAGCTGATCGCCACGGATTGCGGCCGGCCGATCGGCGACATCGTCAAGCGGTTCACCGACGACGACTTGCTGCGCGAGGCCCAACAGCTTCTGCGCGACCTGACGCCGCGTGAAAAGGAAGTGCGCACCGAGGACGGCCGCTGGTACATTCGGCGGATCATGCCCTACCGCACCCTGGACAACCGCATCGACGGCGTCGTGGTCACCTTCGTGGACGTCACCGAGCGCAAGCAGGCGGCGGACGCGGTCGTCCGCCGCCTCGCCCTCGTGGTCGAAAGTTCCGTGGACGCGATCTTCAGCAAGGATCTCGACGGGACCATCCGAACCTGGAACGGAGGCGCCGAGCGGCTGTACGGGTACAGCCGCGACGAGGCCCTGGGCCGATCGGTCAGGATGCTCGTCCCGGAAGACCGCGCCGACGAATGGACCCGGGTAATGGCCATGCTGGCGCGCGGCGAGCCTGTCGAGCAGATGGAGACGGAGCGTATCCGCAAGGACGGACAGCGTGTCGTGGTGTCGCTGACGATTTCGCCGATCCGGGACGCCGAGGGCAAGGTAGTGAGCGCCGCGGTGACCGGGCGCGACATCACCGAGCGGAAGCGGGCCGAGGAGGAGCTGCGGAGGAGTGAGGAGCGGTTCCGGCAGATGGCCGACCAGGCGCGCGACGGCGAGGCCCGTCTCGCGGCCATCCTGAACACCGCGGCCGACGCCATCATCACCATCGACGCTCACGGCGTCATCCAATCAGTCAACGCCGCCGCCGAACGGATGTTCGGCTACACCGCCGCCGAGATGATCGGCCAGAACGTGAAGATGCTCATGCCCGCGCCAGACCGGGACGAACACGATCGCTACCTGGCGAGGTACATGCAAACCGGGGAAAAGCACATCATCGGCATTGGTCGTGAAGTGCAAGGTCGGCGCAAGGACGGATCGATATTCCCTGTGGATCTGACCGTCAGTGAGATGGGAGACTTGAAACTGTTCACTGGCATTCACCGCGACATCAGCCGGAGAAAGGAGCTGGAGCGCGAGGTCGTGGAGATCGCCTCTCTGCAGCAGCGACGCATCGGTCAGGACCTGCACGACAGCGTGAGCCAGGAGCTGACCGCCCTCAACATTCTGGCCGGCGACCTGGCCGAGACGCTACGGTCGGATCCCTCGAAGGGGTTGCAGCTGGTCGAGCGGCTGGTCCTGGGATTGCAGCGCAGCCAGCAAGAGCTTCGGGCCGTCATGCGTGGGCTGCTTCCCGTTTCGGTCGATGCCGAGGGGCTCATGGCGGCATTGTCCGACCTGGCCGACCGTACCCAGCAGGAGGGCAAGGCGACATGCGTCTTTGACTGCCCCAAGCCGGTCCTCGTCGAGGACAACCTCATTGCGACCCACCTCTATCTCATCGCCCAGGAAGCGGTCCACAACGCCGTCAAGCACGCCCGGTGCCGGAACGTCCGCATTTCCGTGGAGTCGGATCACCTCCTGGTCCTGCGCGTGCAAGACGACGGCATCGGCATCCCAGACCAGCCGACCAGGAACTACCGCGGAATGGGCCTGCGCATCATGCGCAACCGTGCCGCGATCATCGGTGCGACCTTGACCATCGAGCCAGCGAAACCCACCGGCACGCTGGTGACGTGCGCCTTGGCAGGGAGGAACCATGAGCCGTAACAACACCAAAAAGCGAGCTAAAGTCCTGATCGTCGATGACCACCCGGCCGTGCGCGAGGCGCTGGCCATGCGGATCGGTCGGCAATCCGACCTGGAGGTCTGTGGCGAGGCCGCCGAAATGAGCGAGGCCTTGCGCCTGGTCGCCGCCACCCAGCCCGACGTGGCCGTCGTCGATATCTCCCTCAAGACCGGCGACGGCATCGACCTGATCAAGCGGATCAAGGATCGCAACGGCACGGTTCGCGTGCTGGTCTGGTCAACGCACAGTGAATCGCTCTACGCCGAGCGTGCGCTCCGCGCCGGGCGCTGGGCTACATCAATAAGGATCAAGCCACCGATAGGATCGTCGAGGGCATCCGGCGGGTGCTGGAAGGCAAGGTCTATCTGAGCGACGCGATGGTCCAGACGATGTTGAGCCGCACCGTCGGCGGGGGGCAAGAGAAAGTCACGCGTTCGCCGCTCGACGCGCTGGCCAATCGCGAGCTGGAGGTCTTCCGTCTCATCGGCCAGGGCGTAAAGACCGCGGAGATCGCCGAACGACTGCACCTGAGCGTCAAGACCATCGAGACCTACCGCGACCGTATCCGGGAGAAATTGGACCTGAGCGACGGCACGGAGCTGGCCCACTACGCCACGAAGTGGATGCTGGAGAACGGGTAAGGGAACCTATCGAGGGGTTGAAGACGCGGGAGACGACTGGCGCTTACTGGCCCGGCCGCCCCTTCCCGGCGGCGCCCGGACCAGGAGGGGTGGGCGCGGCCTGAACCTCTTCGATGCGGCGCTCCAGCTCGGCGATCCGGCTCTTCAACAGGTCGAGGTCGCCGCTCGCCTGTGCGGAGGAGGAGGCGCCCGGGTTGTCCAGCGGCGGCAGGCCCGGCATCAACGTCCGCATCCATTCCGCGGGGGTCAGAAGCGGGTTGAAGGAGGCGGCGCGCTGCATCAACTCGGCGTAGGGCAGCGACCGCCGCACATACTCGCGGAGAACCCCCAGCATCACTTCGTTGGCCCGAAGGGCGAGGTGCAGGAAGGGCACGGGGAAAAGCTCCATCCGCTTGGGATGGCGCTCGAGGAGAATCTGCACCAGGATGGGCCGCGTCAGGTCCTCGCCCGTCTTGCTGTCCCGCACGGTGACGGTCCCACCGCGGCGAACCGTTTCCTCGACGTCCTGCAAGGTCACGTACCGGCCCCGGCTCCGGTCGTACAGCCGGCGGTTGGGGTAGCGGATGATCGTCGCCCCCGCGGCTTCGGCCGGCCCTTCTTGCGAAGGTTCTTCGGGTGTGGACACGACGCGCTCCTGGTGTGCGGCGACTGGGCACTTCCGACCGCCCGTGTGCGTCTTCGTCACACCAGAGGTGGGGCGCCCGCCTCTCGGCATTCTACGCCCGCCGCCAGCCCCCCGCAAGCAAGCCTGTGCGAATGCAGCAATTAAGTGGCTTCGTCGCCGCGAACCCCTGAAAAAACGTGAGATAATGACCGTTTGGCGCGATTGCTGCAAGTGCAGCATATCGGTTTTGGCGAGCGGGGGGCGTGAGCCTCCTTGATGCTTCGCCGGAATCAGGGAGGCTCACGCCCCCCGCTCGCCAAAAAATCTGTTTCTAAGGAGGAAAAGACCATGTTCGACCTGGCGATCGAGAACCTGCGGAGCGCCGCCGATGCGACCATCCGGATGCAGCAGGAACTGTTCACGAAGTGGGTCGGCCTGTGGCCGGCCCTGCCGGCGACCCCGGCGGCCCCGGCGGCCTTCGGCGAGCCGCTGGCGTTCCAGAAGCGCTGGACGGAGTTCGTCGGGGACCAGATCAAGAAGCAGCGGGAATCGCTGGAGTCCCAGTTCAGCGCCGGCCTGAAGAACATCGAAGAGGCCTTCCGCATCGGCGAGGCCAAGAACCCCGAGGAGCTGCGGGCCCGGACCGTCGAGCTGTGGCGCAAGGCGTTCGACTTCCAGCGACAGGTGTGCGAGGCCCAGCTGCGCGACTTCCAGGCGGCCGTGGCGAAGTGGACCGAATCGGCGGCGAAGGGAGGCGCCTGAACCTCCTACCGCCCCTCCCCCGACGCCGGGGGAGGGTGGAGAGGGGTGGGCGATTTAATGGATCTTCGCCCTCGCTCAAGGGGTAAGAATCATGAAGATCGAAGGCAAGGTCGCGGTGGTGACGGGCGCCGCCAGCGGCATCGGCGAGTCCACGGCCCTGGAACTGGCCCGGCGGGAAGTCAAGGTCGTCGTCCTCGTGGACCGAAGCGCGAACACGCCGCAGGTCGCCCGGTCGATCAATGACGCCGTCGGCCGCGACGCGGCGCAAGCCATCGTCGGCGACGCGACCGATCCGGAGTTCCGGTCGAAGGTGTACGACCAGGTGGTCGCCCGGCATGGGGTCGTCAACATCTGCGTCCCCGCGGCGGGCATCGCCCGCGACTCCCTCGCGGTCAAAATCGACAAGGAGACGGGCAAGCCGGCGATCTATCCCGTCAAGACTTTCCGGGAGGTGATGGAGGTCAACCTGATTGCCCCCGTATACTGGGCGCTGGAGATGGTCGCCCGCATCGCCGAGGACCGCAAGCGGCGCGGCCTGGGCCGGTGGGAGCCGACCGAGGAGAAGCTGGGGGGGACGGTGGTGTTCATCGGCTCCGTCTCGTCCCAGGGCAACAAGGGCCAGATCTCCTACGCCACGAGCAAGGCCGGCCTGGAGGGCGCCGCCTCCACGCTCATGAAGGAGGCCATCTATCACGGCGTCCGCTGCTGCGTCATCCACCCCGGCTACACCGACACGCCGATGGTGCGGGCGCTCGGCGAGGAGTTCATCGCCAAGAACATCCTGCCGTACACGCAGCTGCGGCGGCTGATCCGGCCGGGGGAGATCGCCCACGCGATCTGCTTCCTGGTCGAGAACTCCGCCGTGAGCGGGGAACTGTGGGCGGACGCCGGCTGGCACCCGTCGGCTTGACGCGGACGATTCGATCCTCTCACCCTGCCCTCCCCCCATCGTGGGGGGGGGGAGGGCAGGGTGAGGGGGAAAGGGGCGAAGGCGGCCGGGAGGGCGTGCCATGGACATCAAAGAAAGTCTCAAGCGCATTCTGGCGCAGGAAGGAAAGGTCACCGACGCCTTCTACGCCGTCTTTCTGGACCGCTGCCCCGAGGCGCGCTCCTTCTTCCAGGCCGCGGACATGGACCAGCAGTCCATGAACCTGACCATCGCCTTGCCCCTGATCGAAAGTTATTACAGGTCGGGGTCTCCGGCCGCCGAACAGTACCTGCATGTGCTGGGCAGCAGGCACCATGCCAGGGGAGTGCCGCTGGAAATGTATCCGCAATTCGTGGACGTGCTGCTCCTGATCATCCGGCTGTTTCACGGCCTGGAATGGGATGCGGAATTGGAAGCCCAGTGGCGGGCGGCCTTCGAGAAAGCCGCCCAGGCCATGTTCGTCGGCTACGGGCGGCGCTTCCACGTTTGATCCTGAAAACCTTCGGCCTTGCGTCTCGTCATTCATCCTTTCTTGGGCGGGGCCGCGGCCGGGGAGCCTGCGCCCGCGACAACTGCTGGGCGACCTCACGTTCCGCCTCTTCCCAGAAGCGGTCGAAGTCGTTGGGCCGCTTGCCGGCCTTGATCCATTTGGCGTAGGTTAACTCGCTGACCAGCGCCTCGAAGTGTTGCGCTTCTGTTTCCTGGGCGGTCAGGATGGCGGATGAGAGATCCATGACGCACTCCTCAGGTGAGGGACTCCAGTAGGGGCGGGCTTACCCGCCCCTACGACGTTCGGGAGCGGAGCGGGATGATCTTGTGGTCCAGGCTGTGGACGGCCCGAATGTGCCGCACCGTGCGGCTGCGGGCGCGCATGAGGACGGAATGCGTCTCGGCCCGGTGGCCGATGACCTTGATCCCCGGCAGCAAGGCGCTGTCGCTGATCCCCGTCGCGCAGAACAGGGCGCTCTCCCCCGTGACCAGGTCGGCGGCGCCGTAGACGCGCTGCAGGTCCTCGGGCGGGACCTCCTTCGCCACCTGGGCGCGGTGGGCCTCCTCGTGGAACCACATGCGTACCTGCATGTCGCCGCCCAGGCACCGCAGCGCCGCCGCGGCCAGGACCGCCTCCGGCGAGCCGCCGGCCCCGACGTAGAGGTCGATGCCGGAATCCGGCAGCGACGGGGCCACGGCGGCCGTGATGTCCCCGTCTCCGATCATCCGCAGGCCGGCACCGGTCTCCCGGACGGCCCGGACCACGTCCGCGTGCCGCGGCCGATCCAGCGTCATCACCACCAGGTCGCGGACGCGCTTGCCCAGCGACTTGGCCGCGAAGCGCAGCACCTCGGGCAGCGGCGTGTCGATCAGGCTGCGCCCGTCGCGCTGGATCGCGTCCGCCACAAGCGGCCCATAGGCGATCTTGTAACTGTAATAGCTCGGCAGGTGTCGCATGACGTTGGGCGCGTTCTCGGGGACCTGGGCGGCGGCGAGGACGGTGATGCTGTTGGGCATGCCCTTGGCGAGGTTCGTCGTGCCGTCGATGGGGTCCAGGGCGATGTTGAAGTGCGGCGAGCCGTCCCGCCAAGTGCCCAGCTTCTCGCCCACGAAAATGCCGGGGGCGTTGTCCTTGATGCCTTCGCCGATGACCACCTCGCCGCGAATGTCCAGCATGTCGAAGACGCCGTAGATGGCGTCGCACGCCGCCGCGTCGCCCTTCTCCTTTTCGCCGCGCCCCAGCCAGTGGATGGCGTTCAGGGCGGCGTTCTCGGTGGCGCGAACGAACTCGAATTCCAGCACCCGCTCCACGTCCAGGGAGGTACACAAGGCCGGCAGAGCGGAACTGCTCAATGCGTTTCCTTTGGGGCTTCTCATGGCTTTTCTCCTTACGGGCGCGAATCCCCAGGCGAGCGGCCGCCGTTGACGCCGAACGCCTCCAGAATCCTGCCGGGCGGCGGCGGCGGCCGGGGTCGCGCCGGCCAGCACTTCCCGTTCGAGGTCGTCGCGGATTCCACGCACCTGCGGATGCGTGTGAACGGCCTGACGGATCTGGTCCTCGACCAGCGCCCACAGCCAGCGGAGGTTCTGCCGCCGTCGGCGTTCTGCCAACGCTCCGCTCGCCGCCAGCCGGGCGTGCCGCCGCTCGACGGCGTCCCAAACCGCGTCCACTCCGACTCCCTCAAGGGCGCTGCAGGTCAGCACCGCCGGCGGGCTGGCCAGGAATTGCAGCGCCGAGGCATATTGCTGGGCGGCCAGCTCGGCGGCCGATCGGGTCGAGCCGTCGGCCTTGTTGACCGCGATCACGTCCACCAGTTCGAGCAGGCCGCGCTTGATCCCTTGCAACTCGTCGCCGGCCCCGGGCAGCATCAGAGCCAGAAAGCAATCCGTCATGTCCGCGACGACCGTTTCGGATTGGCCGACGCCGACCGTCTCGATCAGGACGACCGAATAACCGGCCGCCTCGCAGACCAGCATGTCTTCCCGCGTCTTGCGGGACACGCCGCCGAGCGTGCCGGCCGAGGGCGACGGGCGAATGTAGGCGGCCGGCGTCGCCGACAGGCGCGGCATGCGGGTCTTGTCGCCGAGAATGCTGCCGCCGCTGACCCCGCTGGACGGGTCCACGGCCAGCACCGCGACCCGCAGCCCCCGGTCGATCAGGCCCATGCCGAGGGCCTCGATGAACGTGCTCTTGCCGACGCCCGGCACGCCGGTGATGCCGACCCGGATCGACCGGCCGGTGTGCGGCAGCAGTCGGGTGAGGAGTTCCTCGGCCAGCGGCTGATGGCGCGGGCTGCTCGACTCGATCAGCGTCAGCGCCCGCGCCAGCACGGCCACGTCGCCGGCCCGCACCCCGGCGCAATACTCCTCCACCGTCAGCTCGCGCCTGCCTCCTGGTTTCTTCACACCGCGATCCCCAGATGGTCCGCGAGCACCCGCACGACCTGCGTCGCGGCCTCGCCGATGACGGTCCCCGGCCCGAACACCGCCGCCGCCCCGGCCTCGTACAGCGCCGGGTAGTCCTGCGGCGGAATCACGCCGCCGGCCACGATCAGGATGTCCTCGCGGCCCAGCCGGGTCAATTCCTCCCGCAGCTGGGGCACCAGCGTCAGGTGCCCGGCCGCCAGCGTGCTGACGCCGACGATGTGAACGTCGTTCTCCACCGCCTGCCGGGCCGTTTCCGCCGGCGACTGGAACAGCGGGCCGACGTCCACGTCGAAACCCAGGTCGGCGAAGGCGGTGGCGATCACCTTCTGGCCCCGGTCGTGGCCGTCCTGCCCCATCTTGGCGAGCAGGATGCGCGGCCGCCGGCCCTCGCCCTCCGCGAACCGCTCCACCAGCCGGCGCACTTCCTCCGTCATGGCCTGCCCTCCTCCCACCTCGGCAGCGTAGACGCCCCGCACGACCCGCACCGGCGCCTCGTACCGGCCGTAGACGCGCTCCAGCGCCTCGCTGATCTCGCCCACCGTGGCCCGTGCCCGCGCGGCGTCGATCGCCAGCTCCAGCAGGTTGCCCGTAGCGGACCGGGCCGCCTCGGTCAGCGCCTTCAGCGCCGCCTCCACCTTCGCCGCATCCCGCTCCGCGCGCAGCTTTTTCAGGTTGGCGATCTGGGACTCGCGCACGGCCGTGTTGTCCACCTTCAGCACGTCGATCTGCTCGGCCTCCGTGGGACGATACTTGTTCAAGCCGACCACCGTTTGCCGGCCGGAGTCGATGCGAGCCTGGGTGCGTGCGGCCGCCTCCTCGATGCGCAGCTTGGGAATGCCGGCCTGGATCGCCTTGGTCATCCCCCCCAGTTCCTCGACCTCGCGGAGATGCCGCCAGGCCCGCACGGCCAGGTCGTGCGTCAGCCGCTCGACGTAGTAGCTGCCGCCCCACGGGTCGGCCACGTTGCAGGTGTCGGTTTCCTGCTGGAGGAAGAGCTGGGTGTTGCGGGCGATGCGGGCGGAAAAATCGCTCGGCAACGCCAGGGCCTCGTCCAGGGCGTTGGTGTGCAGCGACTGGGTGTGCCCGTGGACGGCGGCCATCGCCTCCAGGCAGGTGCGGACGACGTTGTTGTAAACGTCCTGGGCGGTCAGGCTCCAGCCGCTCGTCTGGCTGTGCGTTCGCAGCGACAGGCTCTTGGTGTTCTTCGGGCCGAACGACTTGATCAGCTTGGCCCAGATCATGCGGGCGGCCCGCAGCTTGGCGACCTCCATGAAGTAGTTCATGCCGATCGCCCAGAAGAACGACAGCCGCGGGCAGAAGGCGTCCACGTCCAGGCCGGCCTTCTTGCCGGTGCGGACGTACTCCAGGCCGTCGGCCAGGGTGTAGGCCAGCTCCAGGTCGGCCGTGGCGCCGGCCTCCTGCATGTGGTAGCCGCTGATCTAGATGCTGTTGAACTTCGGCATCCGCCGACTGGTGTAGGCGAAGATGTCGGCGATGATGCGGATGCTCGGTTCCGGAGGGTAAATGTAGGTGTTGCGGACCATGAACTCCTTGAGGATGTCGTTCTGGATGGTCCCCGAGAGCTGTTCCGGCTTCACGCCCTGCTCTTCCGCGGCGACGATGTACAGGGCCAGGACCGGCAGCACGGCCCCGTTCATGGTCATCGACACGCTCATCTTGTCGAGCGGGATGCCGTCGAACAGCGTCCGCATGTCGAGGATGCTGTCGATGGCAACGCCGGCCATGCCGACGTCGCCGGCCACGCGCGGGTGGTCGGAATCGTAGCCGCGGTGGGTCGCCAGGTCGAAGGCGATGCTCAGGCCCATCTGGCCGGCGGCGAGGTTGCGGCGGTAGAAGGCGTTGGAGTCCTTCGCCGTCGAAAAGCCCGCGTACTGCCGCACGGTCCACGGCCGCAGGACATACATGGTGGGGTACGGCCCGCGCAGGAACGGCGGCACGCCGGGCAGCGTGTCGAGATGATCGACGCCGTCCAGGTCGGCGGCGGTGTACAGCGGCTTGACGGGGATCTGCTCGGGCGTCTGCCAGGTGAGCGGTTCCAGCGGCTGGCCGACGACCTTCCGCCAGTCGTCGAGCGACTGCGCTCTTGCTGACATTGAGCGGAATATCAGCGAAATTGGGGATCGCAGTCATGAGATCAACACCCCCTCCTCGCGGAGCATGTCGCGCAGCGTGGCCAGCACGTCGCACTTGATGAAAATGAATCGGTCCACGCCGGCGGCCCGCCAGGCGGCCTCGTTCGCGGCCGGGTTGCCGGCCAGCACGACGGAGCGCGCCCCGGCCGCCTTCAGCTTCGGGGCTGTCTCCGGGACCACGGTCGGGTAGAGCTTGTCCGACGAGCAGAGGACGGCGATCGTGGCGCCGCTCTGGGCGAATGCTTTCGCCGCGGCGTCGGCGTCGCGGAAGCCATCGTTGCCGACGACCTCGAAGCCGCCGGCCTCGAAGAAGTTCTTGGCGTAGGTCGCCCGCGCGGTGTGGTGTGCGACCGGCCCCATGTTGGCCAGGAAGACGCGCGGCCGTCGGCCGTGGATCGCCTGCCAGGAATCGCTGGCGGCGCGCAGCTCCTCGAACGGCTCGGCGAAGGGGTGCGGCGTCAGCGGCGGCAGAAACTCCGGCTCGGCGTGGAAGCCGAGGGCCAGCGCCAGATGACCGATCGACGCGCCCTGCTCGGCGGCCTCAACCACAGTGGCGATGGGGGCGCCGGCGCGCCCGGACGCTGGAGTAGGCCAGTTCGGTCAGCGCCGGGCCGCCGCGGCGGGAGCGTTCCACCCGCGCCGTCGCCGCCTCGCGCAAGGCGTCCCGGTCCGGCGGCGGCCGCACGACGGGGGCTTCGCCGACGTTCGGGAACTCGCTGACGCCGGTAATGCCCTCCTTGCGGCGGGCGAGGCTCTTTGCACGGGGGGTGAACGCCGAATCGATCTGCTTCGCTACCCATCCGCTCTGGATCGCCCGGAGCATCCCGCCGTCGCGCTCGATCTCCTGGAAAATGGCCCACGCCTTCTCGGCGACCTGGTCGGTCAGCCAGTCGAGATACCAGCTCCCGCCCGGCGGATCGATCACGCGGTTCAGGTGGGCCTCTTCCTGGAGAATAAGGACCGTGTTACGGGCGATCCGCCGACTCAGGGCGTCCGGCGGGCCGGCCACGGAATCGAACGGCACGGACGTGATCGCCTCGGCCCCGCCGACCGCCGCGGCGAAACAGCCGACCGTGTTGCGCAGCAGGTTGACGTAGGGGTCGCGCTGCGTCAGGACGCGCTTGCTGATCCGGCTGTGCAGCCGCATCGCCGCGGACGCCGGGGATCCGCCGCACGCCTCGACGACCCTGCCCCACAACCGGCGGGCCGCACGGAGTTTCGCGATCGCAAGAAAGTGATGCGTGCCGACGCTGATGCTGAACAGGATCTGCCGGGCTGCGGCGTCCACGACCAGCCCGGCCGTCGTCATAGCCCGCAGGTACTCCACCGCAGTGGCCATGCCGAAGGCGATGTCCTGGGCGGCGGTGGCCCCGGCATGGTGATACGGCGCCGTGCCGACGCGCACGGCCGTGACGTTCGGATAGTTCTTCGCCGTCCAGGCCGCCAGGTCGGCCATGAGGGCCAGGGCGGCGTCGGCCGGCACCGGCAACTGGCCGTCGCGGGCCAGCACGGCCAGCGGATCGGCGTTGAACGCGCCCTGGGCCTGGTCCGGCGTCACGCCGCGCCGCCGCCACAGGGCGACCAGCAGCGCCGCGGCCGGCAGGAACGCGGCGCCGGCTTCCAGCGTCACGCCGATCATGTTCAGATGGACGCCGGCCAGGGCGCGGTCGAGGTCGTCGGTGTGATACACCATCATCCCATCGCGGCCGGCCCATTCGCCCACCCCCGGGTCGTCGGGGTCGAGACCGTTGCGGCCGGCGACGTCGAGCCGCAGCAGCAACGAGGTCGCGCCGCCCTGGAGGTCGTCCAGGATCGCTCGGTTGGTGGCGTCCAGGTCGGGGTGGGCGTGCTCTTGGCGGAGGTCCCAGCCGGTCTGCACGGCGCCGAGCGGCCGGGCGCCGCGGACGAACGGCGGCAGCCCCGGAAAGCCGACCGGGTCGCCCTCGCCGGGCCAGTCGCGCCGGCCGTAGACCGGCTGGAGGTCGATGCCCTCGTAGGTGTGCGTGACGAGCCGCTGCTCGAACGACGCCCCATCGAGGTCGGCCTCGGCCAGGGCGCGCCACGCGGCGTAGTCGGCCGGCGGGAAGTCGTTGCAGAGGGTGAATTCGGGGGCAAGCATGACGCGGATTCCTTAAGAGCTGCGAGGGCGAGATGCAACGGGGGCCAGGTCCGACCAACTCGCCAGCAGGTAGAGCACAGCCGGGACGGCGAACCACGGGAATGCCCCGACGGCGAAGCCGCCGCGGACCGCGAATTCAATTCCCTCGAACACTCCCAGCCCGAGGAGGGCTGCCAACGCCCCCGGCCACTCCCATCGCCAGGCGGCCAGGAGGCCCACCAGGACGACGGCGAACGCGACGAATTGGCAGATTTGCGTCCAGGTGAGGCGGCCCCTGACGCCGGGCACACCCTCTCCCACGAGAATGGCCACAACCATCAGCACCAGCAGCACGGAAACGATTCGCGCCGTCCACCGCGCCAGCAGGCAAATCCAGTTTCGTTGTGTGGCGACCATGATCCATACTCCTCTACGAGCCTAATGGGCCTTGCGCGATCCGCACCGTGTGCCATCGTTCGTGTGGGAAACGTGCTATTGCCGTCCATTTTACCTCCCACTTGCTCCTGTTCTCATGGTTCCGATTCGGTGTTACTTGGGGTGCGCACGGCTGGCTCGCACAGCTCGGTGAGGACGCCGAACGTGCTCTTGGGATGGAGGAAGGCGATCCGCATATGGTGGGCCCCCGGCCGCGGAACCTCGTCGATCATCCGCAAGCCGGATTGTTTTAGATCGGCGATCCGGTCCTCGATGCCCGCAACGGTGAGGGCGATGTGGTGCAGCCCTTCGCCCCGCTTCTCCAGAAACGCCGCGACTGTGCTGGACGGGTCCGTCGGTTCCAGCAGCTCCAGCCGGACCTCGCCGATGCGGAAGAAGCCGACGCGGACCTTCTGGTCGGGGACCACCTCGACGCTCTCGAATACGGCGCCGAGAGCGCCTTCGTAGAACGGCCGCTGCGCGTCGATGGAGCGAACCGCAATTCCGATGTGGTTAACGGCCTGAACGGGGGTCATGGTATCACCTGATGGCAAGCGCCCGGACGATCTCTGCGGCCCGGGACCCGCTTGGCTGGTTTGGCAGGAAGCAATCGGAGTGCCGGAGCGGCCCACGCCCCTGACAATCGTCATAAGTTGATCTTTCTTCATCCGTTGAGATTCGGCCGCCGAGGCGAAAGCGGGAAGGAAGGCCCTCCAGCGATACGAAACCGCACAGCGCGCGGCCGAAACCGCACGGTCAGGGTCAGGGGTCAGGAACCAGGGGTCAGGGGTCAGGGGTCAGGAATCAGGGGTCAGGAGTCAGTATCCCTCGTTCCCAAGCTCTGCTTGGGAACGCAAGTCGGCGAAGCTCTGCTTCGCGTCCGGCCCTCGCGCGGGACGCGAAACAGAGTTTCGCCGACGCCCGTGCCCAAACAGGAGTTTGGGCACGAGAAATAAAGGCAGGTTCCCGAGCCAGTCAGTCCTGAACCCTTCTTCCGTCTTCTTTGCCTCTTTGCGCCTTTGCGTGAGATTTCTCGACGAATTCCGGCATAGGAAATGCCAGAGGAGGGGCGACCCGCTGTCCACGAATAGGGAGGCGATGGGATGTTTCGGATCGTCGCGGCGGAGTTCCTGGCGCCGGAGATCAAGCGCTTCGTGATCGAGGCGCCGCGGATCGCCCGCAAGCGCCTGGCCGGCCAGTTCGTCATCGTTCGGGTCTACGCGCGCGGCGAGCGCATCCCCCTGACCATCGCCGACGGCGACCCGGAACGCGGGACGATCACGCTCATCGTCCAGGGCGTCGGCAAGACGACCAAGCTGATGAACCTGCTCGGCGCCGGCGACGCGCTTCTCGACCTGGTCGGGCCGCTGGGCAAGCCTTCCGAAATCAAGCGCTACGGCACGGTCGTGGTCATCGGCGGCGGCGTCGGCGCGGCCATCGCGTACCCGACCGCCAAGGCCATGCACGAGGCCGGCAACCACGTCATCTCCGTCCTGGGAGGACGGACGCGGGACCTGGTCATTCTGGAGTCCGAAATCCGGGCCATCAGCGACGAGGTCTTCGTCACCACCGACGACGGCAGTTACGGCCGCAAGGGCCTGGTGATCGACCCGCTGAAGGAGCTGATCGCGGCCGGCCGGCCGCTCGACCTGGTCCTGGCGATCGGCCCGCCGCGGATGATGCAGGCCGTGGCCGAGGTCACCCGTCCGCACGCGATCCCCACCGTCGTCAGCCTCAATTCGCTGATGGTGGACGGCACCGGCATGTGCGGCGGCTGCCGCATCATCACCTCGGCGGGTGCGAAATTCGCCTGCGTGGACGGCCCCGAATTCGACGCCCACACCGTGGACTACGACATCCTCATCCAGCGGAACCGGACCTACGCCGACCGCGAGGCGGAGGAGTTGCGCGGCTTCCAGGCCACGGCCGACGACATCGTGCGGGAGGTGCGGGAGGCGTGCCGGCTTGAGGCGGCGCACCCGGAGGTTCGTTGCCATTCTTGATCGGAAAAGGAGCAGTGCATGGAGCGAGAGAACCCGTTGCCTCCCAAGGAGCGCATGAAGATCCCCCGGCAGCACATGCCGGAGCAGCCGGCCGAGGAACGGCGGAGCAACTTCCACGAGGTCAACCGCGGGCTGACCGTCCTGGGCGCGACGACCGAGGCCATGCGCTGCCTGGAGTGCGCCAAACCCCATTGCGCGGAGGGCTGTCCGGTCCACGTCGATATCCGCGCCTTCATCCGGCTGGTCAGCCAGGGGGACTACCTGGCGGCGGCGGCCAAGATCCGCGAGGACAACGTCCTGCCGGCCATCACCGGCCGCGTCTGCCCCCAGGAGACCCAGTGCGAGGGCTGCTGCATCCTGGGCGGCAAATTCGAGTCGGTGGGCGTCGGCTACCTGGAACGGTTCGTGGCCGATTACGAGCGCGAACACGGCCAGGTGGGCTTGCCGCCCAAGGCGCCGCCCACCGGCAAGAAGGTCGGCATCGTGGGCAGCGGCCCGGCCGGCCTCAGCGCCGCCGGCGACCTGGTGCGCCAGGGCCACGCGGTCACGGTCTTCGAGGCCCTGCACGAGATCGGCGGCGTGCTGCTTTACGGCATCCCCGAATTCCGGCTGCCCAAGGAGATCGTCCGTCAGGAGGTCAACGTCCTGCGGCAGATGGGCATCGACTTCCAGACCAACGTCGTGATCGGCAAGACGGTCACGATCGACGAATTGATGACCGAGGAGGGTTACGACGCCATCCTGATCGCCACGGGGGCGGGGCTGCCGAAGTTCCTGGACGTGCCGGGCGAGCACCTCGTCGGCGTCTATTCGGCCAACGAGTTCCTGACGCGCGTCAACCTGATGCGCGGCTACGACCCCGCCTACGACGAGCCGGTCTACGACTGTCGCGGCAAGGACGTGGCCGTGGTCGGCGGCGGCAACACGGCGATGGACGCCGTTCGCACCGCCTGCCGGCTCGGCGCAGGCACCAGCTATCTCATTTATCGCCGATCCGAGAAGGAGATGCCGGCGCGGGCCGAGGAAGCCCGGCACGCGAAGGACGAGGGGATCGAGTTCCGCTGCCTGACCAACCCGGTCGCGTTCCTGGGGGACGACAAGGGCCGGCTGCGCGGCGTGCGCTGCATCCGGATGGAGCTGGGCGCGCCCGACGCGTCCGGCCGGCGCTCGCCCGTGCCGATCCCCGGCTCGGAGTTCGAGCTGCCGATCGAGATGGCCGTCATCGCGCTGGGCACCGGGGCCAACCCGCTGGTCCAGTCCACGACGCCCGACCTGCAGACCAACAAGAAGGGTTACATCGCGGCCGACCCGAAGACGCTGGCGACGTCGAAGCGCGGCGTCTTCGCGGCGGGCGACATCGTCACCGGCGCCGCGACCGTGATCCTGGCGATGGCCGCCGGCCGCACGGCGGCGCGGTCGATTCATGCGTACTTGTCGGAGTAGTGCGCGCGACGAGGCGCGACCGTAAGGGAGTGGAGTAAAAACCCCTCCCTTATGGGCGCTGGGTGCTATGCCTTCGCCGCGAATATCGACGACCGAATGCGATGCAAATCATGTCAAAAGCATTGCTCACCACGGAAATAACATGCTTTCGCGGTAGCTTTTTTGGGTATAAGGTTCGGAAGGCAGCAGCGAAAGCATGACACCCAACGTCCGCGTCCCCGTTTGGGGCCCTCTTCTGGCCACCCACTCAAGTGAACAGCTTGGCGATCGACTGCACGTGCCCGCGATGGTTCGCGGGGACCTTTTCTTCCCACATGGTCAGGAACTCCTCAAAGCTCTTATCCGTATCCGGCATATGGGCCACACATTCCCACATCGGCGGGGTTTTTTGGAACAGTGGCAAGAGCTGTACTGCAAGGACGCGGTTCAGATCACGCAGATACGGATTGTCCCGAATCACTTTCCGGTTCTCTTCCATCCAAATCTTCAGAGTCCTTCCTACAGGAAGGCCGCAACTCGCCTTCTGAATCTCACCTTCTGCGTAAGCCTTGAGGTGGGGAGCGTAATCTATCCAATTCGGATACGGTGCCTTCATCTTCCAAGACTCCGCCATTTGAAGCATACAGAAGAATGATGCCATCTCGCAGATGGATTCATGAAACCATTGATTTCCGGGAGTCCTCAACCTTTCGTAGTCGGACAAGATGTGACAATATTCGTGCGCCGCCTGATATGCCAGCCTTGCCCACAGTCGGTCAGCGGCATTCACGAACATTATGTAGGGCTCATTGCGACTTTGTCGGATCATCATTTGAGGATACGAGTTGGGTCTGGATACGACATGGACGCACCCGGTAGGGAGTGTAGTGAAATGCGGATCCAGATGCTCCATAACATTTCGCACAACGGCAACAACGTTCTGCGGAACCGTGTCTCCCCAATTACCGGGGACGACATTAATGTCCATTTCTTTATCTCCGTTACCTCAAATTACTGCGAACCTCTCAAGCCCCTTAAGTGGCGGTTTGTTCCTCTCTCAAGGGAGACTTTGCCATCCCTCGTTCCCAAACTCCTGTTTGGGAACGCACTCCGCGAAACTCCCGTTTCGCGTCCGGCCCCCGCGCGGGACGCGAAACGGAGTTTCGCCGACCCCCGTGCCCAAACAGGAGTTCCTTATTATCGCGCTAGGAAAGCGAGGGATCATCCGCCAGTAGGCGGCCTCCGGGGTGGCACCAATCCGTCAAGGCGTCCAATACATTCAGGACGCCCTCTTCCTGTTCGTCCCGGCCGCCACGCGCCCGCAGGCTGACGAGAACGCTTTCCAGGGCGGTGTAAATCTCCGCCTTCTTCTGCCCTTCCTTCGCAAGATCGAGGACCAGCGCCCGCAGCGCCCGTTCGGGTTCTTTCGTCTGAAGCGCCAGTTCGCAGCGTTCTTCGTCGGTCATGGCGGCGTCTCCAGCAGGTCGTTTTCATCGGCAATGAAGTCGCCAGCGCGTCCGCAAGGCCTTTAGCGCTTTCAAGTAGTCCTGAAACGCCGTCGCCGACTTTGGCTCGATGACTCCGTGCGTCGGGCTGTCCTGCCGGAACTGGAGTTGGGGGCCAAGGTCGTCCGCCTCCAGGACCCACACCGGGTCCTGTCCCAAGCCGCCGAGGCTGGCCGGCCGTCGGTGGCGGGTGAGCCGCATGGGGTCGTCGGGAGCGACCGACATGCCTCCCTGTCCGGGCGTCAGTACGTCTTGCGGATGAACGGCCGGCACGTCGGGAGTCGGTGCGTTGCCCGGACGGACGCCCAGCATCCGGGCGCTTGGCCCGACCGCCGGCAATCCGTCCGCCGCCTCGATCATGCTCCGGAACAGTCGCATGGCGGCGCCCGTGGGCCAAGAGCGTTTCCATCATGCTACCAGTCGCAGTCGTTTTCTCTAGCGGAAAATCGGTGGAAGATCGGTTCGGCGCCGCAGGCCTTCCCCACGGTCGTTCTTGAAGAGATCGCGCTGGCGCCCGCGTCGGCGGCGGTGCGAATGGTGCGCGAGATCGACACGCTCGCCCCGCCCACCTTGAAGCTGGGCGACAAGAGCGAAGCGCTGGCCGAGGCCTATTTGCAGGCGGGCGTAGCCGTCTCGTCTTCGAGCTTCGCCATCAGCCGACGCCCTCTTGGGCCTGAACGTCCGCCGGCCGGCCGGGAAGCAGCTGGCACGTTCTCCCCATCAATTGGCGATACGCTCGCTCAGGAGCGGGCTGTGCCGGCTCCGCACATCCCGCGTGCGTTCGGGGCGCCTCCTCTCGCTCCGCCGCTCGCCGCCTGTGCCGATGTTCCACGGCGGCGCATGTGCCGTAAATCTTCTTTTTGCAGTTCTTTATGGATCGCCGCCGGTGCCCCGGTGCGGATTTCCTGGCGCGGCACGACGGTTGCTTGGGGGAGATCGGTTCCGCCACCGCACCAGGGAGTCAACCCATGTGCCTCCTCCCGCTGCGCAAAGCCGCGCAGGGCGGCGTCGCCTGCTCGGTCGTCAAGCTGAACGGCGTCGAGCACCTGTTTGCGACCGCCGTGCCGCCGAGTCGCGGCTCTCTCCTGGAACAAACCCGCTCCGTGATGGAGGCCGTCAACGGCGCGCTTCGGGGACTCGGCGCCGCCGGGTCGCTCCTGCACATGACCGTCTACCTCGCCGACCCCGGCCAGGTTGCGGCCTGCCGGCAAACCGTCCGCAGGCTCCTGGGCGACGAAGTCCCAGCCACGTCCTACGTCGCCCAGCCGCCCTGCGACGGCTCCCTGGTCGCGGTCGAAGCGCTGGCCCTCGGGAAAGGGAGAGAAAAAGTCCGGATCAGCCGGGTCAGCGATCAGGTCCTTTTAGCGCAGCAGGACGGCCGCACCTGGGTCTATGCGGACCAGGCGGTTCCCATCACCTCGGCCCCCGGCGTCTACGAAAAGACGGTGTGCAGCTACCAGCACCTTCGCCGGCTGCTCCCCCGCGGCGGGGCGCGGCTGGACCAGGTGCTGCGCACCTGGCTCTACCTGGGCGGCATCGTCGATGACGACGGGCCGGTCCAGCGCTACAAGGAACTCAACCGCGCCCGCGCCGACGTCTACGCCGACGTCCCCTTTCTGGCGGAGCAGTTGCCGGACGACTGCCCCGGCCCCGTCTTCCCGGCCAGCACGGGCATCGGCGCCGCGGGCGCGGCCTCAACCTCAGCGCCGTGGCCCTGCTCAGCGACGAGGACGACGTCGTCGCGGTTCCGCTGGAGAACCCGCGCCAGACCTCGGCGTTCGCCTACTCCACGCGCTACAGCCCACGCAGCCCGAAGTTCTCGCGCGGCATGGCCGTCATTGAGGGGGAGGACGCCACCCTCTTCATCTCGGGCACGGCCAGCATCACCAACGCCGAGACCCAACATCCCGGCGACGTGACAGCCCAGGCGTACGAGGCCCTGGAGAACATCGCCGCGCTGATCTCCGAGGAGAATCTGACCCGCCACGGCCTGCCGGGCCAGGGCGCCACGCTCCAGAGCGTCGCCGTGGCGCGGGCGTATATCAAGCGCCCGGAGGACTACCCCGCCGTCCGCCGGGTCTGCGAGCAGCGTCTGCCGGGCGCGCCGTTGAACTTCGTGGTTGCCGACGTCTGCCGGCCCGATCTGCTGGTGGAATTCGAGGGCGTCGCCTTTTCCCACGGCCTGGGCCGAGCGCCCGTGAGGGTGCAACGGTGCGCCGCCCGCCGTGGGGAATGCCAGGCGTCGGACGAATGTCGTTTCCCGTGCCCGGACGCGTGCCCGGAACTCGCCTGCTGCCCGCACGCGGTTTCGCGCTGAGCGCCAGGACAACACGACCGTCATCGGGGAGGGCCACATGGGCGCCGCACGAATCTGCCCCCGTTGCCTTGTTCGGCTGGTGACGAACGCCGCTCACACCCGCGTCTGGTGTCCGGTCTGCAAGCGGCAGATCCGGCTGGTCAACCACAGCGAGGCGAGCGCCGCCCGCCGTTCCAGCCGCCAGCCCGCCGCCCACCGGACGCGTAAGCCATCGCATCCCCCGGCCCTTCCTTCCCGTCCTTCCCGCTCGAGTCCGGCGGCGCAGGCCGAACAGACCGCCGCGCCGATCATTGACTTCCGCCAGCGCCGCCCCCGCGTCAGACCGGTCGTGCCAGCCCTCCTCTTGCTATTATGGATAGCGCTCATCGGGAGCGCAGTGGGGCTGGGCTTTTACTACCTGATCGGCCTACAGCAGAACGGCGGGGATGCGCGGGCGCCCGGTCAACCCGCCCCCGTCACTTCCAGGGAGCGGGAGCCGTCGCCAAAGGCGATCGCGAAGTCGCCTCCGGTCGCCGGCCGCCCGGAGCCAGACGCGGCCAAGGAGCCGGTACCTGCGCCGAAGAACCCAAAGCGGCCGACGAAACCGTCTTCCATCCATTTCGTCACCTTACAAGAGGTGCAGGACGAGAACCGCCGGGCGGTGCTGGAACAGCACGGCCCGCCCGCTCCCGCCTCCGCGAACATGATGGATGGGTCGCGTCGGATCGACGAACTGGTCCTCGCCCGCTTGCAGAAGAAAGGAATTCAACCGGCCGCCCTTTGCTCCGACGCCGTGTTCGTCCGCCGGGCCTACCTGGATGTGATCGGGCGAATCCCCACCGCCGAGGAGGCCAGGCAGTTCCTGGAAGACAGGAACCCCGACCGGCGCGCGGTGCTGATCGACCGGCTGCTCGCGCACCCCGACTTCGCGGACTACTGGACGATGAAATGGTGCGATCTGCTCCGGGTCAAGTCCGAGTTCCCGATCAACCTCTGGCCCAACGCGGTGCAGGCCTACCACCGATGGATCCGCGACGCCGTGCGGGAGAACGTCCCCTACGACCGCTTCGCCCGCGCGCTGCTGACCGCCAGCGGCAGCAACTTCCGCGACCCGCCGTCCAACTTCTACCGCGCGGTCCAGAAGAAGGACCCCGCCAACATCGCCCGGGCGGTCGCCCTGACCTTCATGGGCGTTCGCCCCGAGGGTTGGCCGAAGGAGCGCTGGGCGGGTATGGAGCCGTTCTTTTCTGCAGGTGGGGTACAAGAAGACCGGCGAGTGGAAGGAAGAGGTGGTCTTCTTCGACTTCACAAAGCCGCTGAAGCCCGGCGCCGCGGTCTTCCCCGACGGCGCGGTCGCGGCGGTCCCTGCCAATCAAGACCCGCGCGAGGTCTTCGCCGACTGGCTGATCTCGCCCAAGAACGAGTGGTTTACGCGTAACATCGCCAACCGGGCCTGGTCGTGGCTCCTCGGTCGCGGAATCATCCAGGAGCCGGACGACGTCCGTCCGGACAACCCGCCGAGCAACCCCGAGCTGCTGGCCTTCCTGGAGCAGGAGCTGATCCGGTCGAAGTACGACCTGCGGCATCTGTTCCGGGTGATCCTGAACTCCACCACGTACCAGGCCTCTTCGCTCCCCGCGAGCGACGACCCCGAGGCGGCCGCCCTGTTCGCCTATTACCCGGTGCGCCGCCTCGACGCCGAGGTGCTCATCGACGCCATCGACCAGGTGACCGGGACGACGGAGCGCTACTCCAGCCCCATCCCCGAGCCGTTCACCTACATCCCCGAGAGCCAGCGCTCGGTCGCCCTGGCCGACGCCAGCATCACCAGCCCCTTCTTGGAGATGTTCGGCCGGTCCGCGCGCGACACCGGCCTGGAATCCGAGCGGAACAACAACTTCACGACCGCCCAGCGGTTGTACCTGCTCAACTCGGCCCACATCCGCAAGAAGATCGATAACGGCCCGGCGTTGCAGCAGCTGCTCCGCTCCGGGGGCGGGCCGAAGGAAGTCACCGACCGGCTTTACCTGACTTTCCTCTCGCGCTACCCCACCGAGGACGAGCGCGACACGATTGCCCATTACGGCCCCGGCGGGCGGCCCGGCCCGGACGTCGCCTGGGCGCTGATGAACACGGCGGAGTTTCTTTGCCGACATTGAGCCAGTGCGGCCCGGGCCGACGCCGCGGGCCGCCATCGAAAGGGAGGCAGCCATGCACACCAATTCATGCACCCTCTGCGGCGGTGCGGGAATCACGCGTCGGGCGATGTTGCAGCACGGCCTTGCCGGGGCGATGGCCCTGGCGCTGGCCGGCCGGCTCGCGGCCCGGGCGGCGGGGGCCGGTGTTCCGCCCGCCAGGGCGAAGGCGGTCATCCAGGTCTGGCTCTGGGGCGGCCCGTCCCACCTCGACACGTTCGATCCCAAGCCGGAAGCCGGCAACGACTACACCGGCCCGCTGAACAAGCCGATCGAGACCAAGGTCAAGGGGATGCGGATCGGCGAGCTGCTGCCGCTGCTGGCCAAGCAGGCCGACAAGTTTTCCCTCCTCCGCGGCATGACGCACGGCAACAACGGCCACGAGACGGCGGCCTACCTGGTGCAGACGGGGCGAGTCCCCGACGAGCGCGTCGTCTACCCCGCCGTCGGCGCCGTGGTCAACCTGTTCAAGGGCAAAGAGAGCAAGGCCGGCCCACTCATCCCGCCGTACATCGTCCTCACCCAGCCCCAGGGCCGCTTCTCCGAGGCCGGCTTCCTCGGCAGCCGTTACATGCCGTTCTTCACCGGCGGCGACCCGAACGCGGCCCGGTTCGTCGTCGAGGGGCTGGTCGGCCAGGCCACCGAGGAGCAGCTGCGACAGCGGCACGACCTGCTGAATCGCCTGGACACCCTTGGCCCCGCCCTCAACGGGCAGCCGGCGTTGCAAGCGCTGGCCAAATCGGAGGGCGACGCCTACGAGCTGATCCTCGGCGACTCCGGCAAGCTGTTCGATCTGAATACGGAGAAGGGCGACCTGCGGACCCGGTACGGCCGCAACACCTTCGGGCAGTCGTGCCTAATGGCCCGCCGTCTGGTCCAGCAGGGCGTCCCCTACGTCACCATCAACTTCGGCGGCTGGGACACGCACAAGGACAATTTCCCCGCCATGAGCCGCCTCGTGCCCGAGCTGGACAAGGGGCTGGCGACCCTCCTCGGGGACCTGGCGGATCGCGGGCTGCTGGACAGCACGATCGTCTGGTGCTGCGGCGAGTTCGGCCGCACGCCGAAGGTCGCGTGGGAGGAGCCGTGGAACGGCGGCCGGCACCACTTCGGCAACTGTTTCTCGGTCCTGGTCGCCGGGGGCGGCTTCAAGGGCGGCCAGGTCGTCGGAGCCTCCGACGCCAAGGGGGAGGCGGTCAAGGACCGGCCGGTCTACCCCGGCGACCTGATCGGAGGCATGTACGAGTTGCTCGGGATCGATTCCGCGGGCACGCTGCCGCACCCGCAGGGGCTGCGCATCCGCTTGACCCCGGACGCCCACGACGAGGAGAAGTCGGGAGGGCGGCTGAAGGAGATCCTGTGAAATCGGCGATCCGCATTGGAGAGGGGAACGGAGGGTGTCATGAACCGGTCCTTCAGGCCGCTCTCGCTGACGGCGCTGTTGCTGCTGACGCCGGCGCTGTCCGCACAGGTCTCCCCCCCGCACGTCGGGTACGTCTACCCGGCGGGAGGACGGCAGGGCGCGACCTTCGAGGTGAAGCTGGGCGGCCAGGATTTGGCCGAGGCGACCACCGTACAGGTCTCGGGCGCCGGCGTGACGGCGAAGGTCCTCCGGCAGACCCGGCCGCTCAAGCTCCAGGAGCTCGACAACCTGCGTGCGAAGCTCAAGAAACTGAACGAGAAGACCAGGAAGACCCCCGACGATGAAAAGGAGATCCAGTCCATCCGCGATCAGCTCGCCAAGGCGGAGATCCCGGTCAGCCCGGTGCTCGCCGAGAACGTGTTCGCGGAGGTGACGATCGAGAAAGCCGCTCCGCCCGGCCCGCGCGAGCTGCGGTTGCGGGCCAAGACAGGGCTGTCCAATCCCGTCGTCTTTGACGTCGGGCAGTTGCCTGAGATCCGGCAGACAAAGGAGAGTTTCGACCCCGAGAAGCCTCCCGCCGCCGCGCGGGAGCCGGAGGTCAAGGTCGCCCTGCCGGCCGTCCTCAACAGCCAGCTTCTGCCCGGCGAGGTGGACCGCTACCGCTTCCACGCGACGAAGGATCAGCAGCTCGTCTTCCGCACGCGGGCCAGGGCGCTGGTCCCCTACCTGGCCGACGCGGTCCCCGGGTGGGTTCACCCCGTGCTGACCCTCTACGACGCGAACGGCAACGAGCTGGCCTGCAACGACGGCTACGGCAACACACCCGACCCGGTGATTGCCTACAAGGTCCCCGCCGACGGCGAGTACGTATTGGAGATCCACGACGTGCTGTATCGCGGCCGGGAGGACTTTGTCTATCGCATCGAGGCGGGCGAGCTGCCCTTCATCACCGGCGTCTTCCCTCTGGGGGGCGGGCCGGCGTGCAGACCACGGTCGCGCTGGAAGGCTGGAACCTGCCGCAACAGAGCCTGACCATCGGGGCGAAGGAGATGAAGCCGGGCAAGATCCCGCTGTCGGTTCGGAAGGGCGAGCTGCAGTCCAATGCGGTCCCGTTCCTGGTGAGCGATTTGCCGGACGCCGCAGAGAAGGAGCCGAACAACTCGCCGGAGACGGCGCAGAGCATCTCTCTGCCGGTCATGATCGACGGGCGGATCGGCGAACCGGGCGACCTCGACGTGTTCACCTTCCAGGGGCGGGCGGGGGAGGCCATCGTTGCGGAGGTGTGGGCGTGGCGGCTTGGCTCGCCGCTCGACTCGTTCCTGAGGTTGACGGACGCCGCGGGCAAGGTGCTGGCGTTCAACGACGACGCGGAAGACCTCGGTGAGGGACTTACGACGCGCCACGCCGACTCCTTGATCCAGGCGACCTTGCCCGCGGACGGGACCTACTACCTGACCATCGGCGACGCCCAGCGCCACGGCGGGCCGGACCACGCCTACCGCCTGCGCGTCAGCCAACCGAAGCCGGACTTCGAGTTGCGGATCACGCCGTGCAGCATCAACGCCCGGCCGGGCTCGAGGGCGTCCGTCACCGTCCACGCCCTGCGCAAGGACGGATTCACCGGGGAAATCAAACTCTCCTTGACGTACAAGCCATTGGACTTCGCCCTGGACGGGGCGGTGATCCCGGCGAAAGACAACGAGGTGAGGATGACAGTGCAGGTCCCGTCCACGCCGCGGCCGACGGCCGTGCAGCTGGACGTGGAGGGCCGGGCGGTGATCTCCGGCCGGCCCGTCGTGCGTCCGGCGATCGCGGCGGAGGACATGACGCAGGCGTTCGTCTACCACCACCTTGTCCCCGCCGAGCACCTGCTGGTCACCGTGAGCCACGACGCCCGCGCGCTTTTCCCGGCGCGGCTGCTGCACACCGGGCCTATCAAGATTCGGCCGGGGGGGACCGCGAAGGTGGAGTTCGCCATCCCCCGCGGCGCCGCCACGTCCAAGCTCCAGGTGATCCTGAACGACCCGCCGGCGGGGATTTCGCTGAAGCGCGGCACGTTCACCGAAGGCGGCGCCGTCCTCGAACTGAGCGCCGACTCCGCGAAAGTGACGCCCGGGCTGAGGACCAACATGATCGCGGAGGTCTACCCGGAGTCCGGACAGGCGGGCAAGCCGTCGCGGTTCCCGCTGGGGACGTTTCCTGCCATCCCGATCGAGGTGATAAGGGCCGGCCGCTGACCGCATTCTTTACAATAGCGATGTCGAAACTAGCACGATGCAGGAAAAGCGGCGTCCGATCATCGTTTGCCCTGACCGACGGGGGCGCCACATCTCCCCTACGTTCATGCCGCGCCCTTGCGTCCCATCGCCGACGGCCTGTTCGACCATGCGTTGGATCGGGGCGCCCATCGGCGTTCATCGAGCAGCTATTTCCCCTCCCCTTCACCTGCCCAGACCCCCATCCGCATGATAGACTCGGTGTTGGCCGCGTCTCCGGTACGCCGAGGTACACGTGTCATGTCGAACCGGCCGTCCCCCGAGGCCGGCGCGATCGAGCGGCAGGGGCCGCCGGGCAAGGCGACCTCCATGGCCCGCCTCTCGTCCTTGTATTGCCTTCATCGTCGTTCAACGGCCCCCAGTGCCGGGCGCACCAGTCCGCCTGGCGCAAGGGCCGCATAAGGCAGACGCGACAGGGACCGATAATGCGCCAACGGATGCGCCATTCGGCGCGTCTTCGCAGGGACTGGGCGCGAAGGAAGGGGGGCGGCGCCGCCTCCAACCCCTGCGCCTGTTTGGCTACCGACTACGGAGCAATTGTCGCTTGAGACAGTCGTGGACGCCCTGGGTTTCGGCGTGGGCGTGCTTGTCCAGAAGCTCCCACAGTTCCGACGCCTGCATCAGCAGGTCCCTCAACAGCACGGCGGGGGGACGGTCCTGCAGATCCAGAGCGACTCCCACGCCGCTGTCAAAGTCAGCCAGGGCGCGGCGAAGCACCTCATGTTCCTGGCGCAGGCACTCGGCCAGGGCGCCCCCCTCGGGCGGAAACTGTTCGAGGAGCGGGAAGAGCATCGTCTCTTCCTCGTCCATGTGGGTCGTGAACTGGGTGATGAAGTACTTGTCGAGATCCCGGAGGCGGCCAAATACCTTCGGCGGGTCGAAGTTTTCCGGCTCCGCCAGACAGGCGACCATTTCTTTAAGGGCCTCCATCCGGTCGAGCAGGAGCTGGTGATCCTGCGCCACGGTGTCCAGTGCGGCCACGAAGTTCGCGATATGCATCGTAGTCCCTCCTACCGGCCGATGGGTTCGCTGTCCGAAGCCGGGCCGTCACTCGAACTCGACCAACACCTGTCCCCCCTGGACGAAATCGCCGACCTTGGCGTTGATCTTGGCGACCTTGCCGGCGATGGGGGCCGTGATCACGGTTTCCATCTTCATCGCCTCCAGCACGATCAGCACGTCGTTGACCTTGATGGCCTGCCCGACCTGCGCGGGGACCTTGGCGACTGTGCCCGCGATCGGGCTGCGGCAGACCTTGGCTTCGTCGGCGGCCGCAGCCGGGCCGGCCGGCGTCGGCGGCGGGGCGGCGGGCGCGGCCGCGGGTACGCGGGCGTGCCCGGCCGGCGGGACGTATACCGGCCCCGCCGGTTCCGGCTCGAAGACCTCGACATCGACCTCGTACACCTTGCCGTTGACGGTGACTTTGAGTTTCAAGAACGTCTCCTCGTCGTGCTAACCGCGGAGGGCGTGCGACGCCTGGATGGTCAGGCGGCCCTGGTGCGCCCAGGCGGCGGCGCCGAGCAGGCGGATCTGGCGGATGTGCGGCCTCTTGCCGAGAAAGGCCGCGACGGCCGCGCTGATGACCATCACCAGTTCCTCGCTGAGGCGTTCCGCGGCCGGTGGCGACCGGCGCGCCCGATCCCGCGCGGCTTCCAGCGCCGCGACCCGCTCGCCCAGGCGGGCGACTTCCTGGCGAAGCGCCTCCAGAGCGTTCAGCGACGCGGCCCAGGTCCCCCGGTTCCGGTTTCATGGTTTGCTCCGTGTTACAGCGGGATCAGGCCGTGCTTCTTCGGCGGCCGCAGCTCGCGCTTGGTCTGGAGGTATTCCAGAGCCTGGGCCAGGTGCTTGCGCGTGTCGGCCGGTTCGATGATGTCATCGACGAGGCGGCGGCCGGCCGCAACGTAGGGCGTGGAAAAGGTGGAGCGATACTGTTCGATCAGCTCGGCCCGGCGGGCGGCCTTGTCCGGCGGCCTCCTGCATCTCCTTGCGGAAGACGATCTCGACGGCCCCCTCGGCCCCCATGACCGCGACCTCGGCCGTCGGCCAGGCGAAGACGCGATCGGCGCCGAGGTCCTCGCGAGCACATGGCCAGGTGCGCGCCGCCGTAGGACTTGCGGAGGATCACCTGGATCTTCGGGACCGTGGCCGCCGAGTAGGCGAACAGCATCTTGGCGCCGTGGCGGATGATGCCGCCGTGCTCCTGCTGGACGCCCGGGAGGAAGCCCGGCACATCGACGAACGTGACCAGCGGGATGTTGAAGGCGTTGCAGAAGCGGATGAAGCGGCTGGCCTTGTCGGCGGCGTTGATGTCGAGGACGCCGGAGAGCACCGAGGACTGGTTGGCGATGAAGCCGACCGAGCGGCCCAGGATGCGGCCGAAGCCGACGACGATGTTCATGGCGTAGCCGGCCTGGACTTCCAGGAAGTCGCCGCGATCGACGACGCCGGTGATCACTTTGCGAACGTCGTAGCCCTGCTTGGGATCGTCCGGGAAGACCCGGTTGAGTTCGGGGTTGGGATCGACGTTGTTCTCGGAGGCCACGCGCGGCGGGTCTTCGAGGTTGTTGGACGGGAAGGAAGCTGAGCAGTCGGCGGCAGAGGTAGAGGGCTTCCTGGTCGTTCTCGGCGACGAAGTGGATGACGCCGGAGTGCGCCATGTGGGCGTCGGCGCCGCCGAGGGCGTCGGCGGTGATCTGCTCGCCGGTCACCTGCTTGATGACCTGCGGCCCGGTGATGAACATCTGGGCCTGGCGCGTCTGGATGATGAAGTCGGTGAGGGCGGGCGAGTAGGCGGCGCCGCCGGCGCAGGGGCCGCAGATGAGCGAGATCTGCGGCACGGCGCCGGAGAGCATGACGTTGGTGTAGAAGACGCGGCCGTAGCCGGACAGCGAGTCGATGCCCTCCTGAACGCGGGCGCCGCCGGAGTCGTTGATGAAGACGAACGGGCTGCCGCTCTTGAGGGACAGCTCCATCACGTCGGCGACCTTGAGGGAGTGGACCTCGCCGGCGGAGCCGCCGAGGACGGTGAAGTCCTGGCTGGCGAGGTGGACGAGCCGGCCGTCGACGGAGGCGGCGCCGGTGACGACGCCGTCGGCGGGGATCTCCTTGCCGGCCAGGCCGAAGTGGACCTGGCGGTGCTGGGCGAACAGGCCGATCTCCTCGAAGCTGCCCGGATCGACGAGGGCGTCGATGCGCTCGCGGGCGGTGAGCTTGCCCTGCTCCTTCTGCTTGGCCAGGCGCTCGGCGCCGCCGCCCTGCTTGAGGCGCTCCCGGTTCTTGCGGAGGTCCTCGATCAGCTCCTCCATCGTTTTCCGCTTCTCGGCCATCGCTCGCCTTCCTTTCTCCGCTCACGCCGGTTCGACCGTCACCTTGTGCGATTTGTCGCCAATCTTGACCTGATAAGCTCACTGGCTCGTGAACCGGGCCTTTGCCGTCCCCTGCGGGCGCGGCGGGCGCGGCGGCCTTGACCGGCTCCGGCGGCGCCTTGGTGAGGTTCTTCGGCCCCTCGGCCCGCTGGCCGAAGAACTTGGCCGCCACCTGGGGGAACATGGCGTAGGTGAGCACGTCCTCGTCGGAGCCGTTGCAGCCCTTGAGGGCGAGGGCCTGGGTGCGCAGCTCGTCCCATTCGGGCTTGAGCAGGTCGGCGGGCCGGCCGGTGATCGGCTCCTTCTTGGCGTGCTTGGCGGCGGCCTCCAAGACTGCTGGGTCGCGCGGGCCGAGGGTGGCGCCGTAATAACCGAGCATGAGATCGGCGAACTCGCCGGTGAGGACCTTGTAGCGGCCCATCAGGACGTTGAAGACGGCCTGCGTGCCGACGATCTGGCTGCTGACGGCGTGACCAGCGGCGGATAGCCGGCGTCCTTGCGGACGTGCGGGACCTCTGCGAGGACCTCCTTGACGCGCTGGCCGGCCCCCTGCTGCTTGAGCTGGCTCTCCATGTTGGAGATCATGCCGCCGGGGATTTGGCTGTCGAAGATTTCCGTCTCGACGCCGATGAATTTCGACTCGAACGCGGCGTAACGGGGACGGACCTTTGCGAAATGCTCCTTGATCTTGAGCAGACGGTCCTTGTTCAGCCGGGTCGTGTAGCCGGTGCCTTCGAGCATCTCCACCAGCGCCTCGGTGGGGTTGTGGCCAGGCCCGAGGCTCAGCGACGAAATGGACGTATCCACGATGTCGGCGCCGGCCTCGATGGCCTTCATCAGGCTGACCATCGTGACGCCGGTGGTGGCGTGGACGTGGACGTGGACGAGCGTGTCCTTGCCGCACGCCTCCTTGATGCCGCGCACCAGATCGTAGGCGGGCTGAGGCTTCAGCAGGGCCGCCATGTCCTTGATGCAGATGGAGTCGCAGCCCAGGTCGCGGAGCTGTTCGGCCAGCTCGACGAACTTCTTGATGGTGTGCAGGGGAGAGATCGTGTAGCAGATGGTCCCCTCGGCGTGCTTGCCGGTGCGGCGAACGGCCTGGAGAGCGCGGCGGAGATTGCGGATGTCGTTAAGCGCGTCGAAGACGCGGAAGACGTCCATGCCGTTGGCGGCGGACTTGTCCACGAACCGGTCAACGACGCCGTCCTCGTAGTGGCGGTAGCCGAGAAGGTTCTGCCCGCGGAGGAGCATCTGCAAGCGGGTGTTGGGCATGAGCTTGCGGAAGGTGCGCAGGCGCTCCCAGGGGTCTTCGTTGAGGAAGCGGATGCAGGAGTCGTAGGTGGCCCCGCCCCAGCATTCGACGCTCCAGTAGCCGGCCTGGTCGATGTCCTCGCAGGCCGCGACCATGTCTTCAAGGGCCATCCGCGTGGCCAGCAGGCTTTGGTGGCCGTCGCGCAAGGCCAACTCGGTAACCTCAACGGTGCGTGACATCGCGCCATACCTCCTTATTCCGTAGCGCTTCCATGGGGCGCCGCCGCGCGCTGATTCTAGCGGCCGGCGACGGCCCCGCCATCCCCACGGCGATGCTTTTCCGAAGGGCCGACCTGTCGCGCAGTCGGCTTTGAGCGTAAACTAGATGATAAACGCCCCTGCCGACGCCCTGCAAAAGGGGCGTCGGGGAAAGATCAGGTGGACGATGGTGGACTGGAATTTCCTCATCGACGAAGACGCCTTCGCGTCGGTGCTTCCCGACGAGTACGCCCATTTCCGCCGGCCGATTCGAGGCGCCCTGACCGTATTCCTGGACGGGCTTCCCGCGGCGCATCAGGCGGCCGCACTGGCCGAACAGGCCGCGCTCCCCCCGACCGCGACCGCCTCGGAACACATGTTCGTGCTTGCGCGGAGCTGCCCGGCGCTGCACAAGCTGGGACAGGTCCTGGCGAGGGACCGCCGCCTCTCTCCTGAACTGCGCCAGCGCCTGCAGGGGTTGGAGTCGCTGCCTCCCACCGTGCCCCTTGCGGCCATTCAGGATATTCTGACGCGGGAACTCGGCCCGCTCGACCGGCTCGGGGTGACGCTCGCGCCCGCCGCCTTGGCGGAAGCGAGCGTCGCCGTCGTCGTCCCCTTCCGCTGCGATCATGCCGCCCGCGACGGGGTGTTCAAGGTCCTCAAGCCCGGGATCGAGGAGCGGCTCGAACAGGAGTTGCAGCTGCTCGAACGGGTGGGGTCGTACCTGGATCGGGAATGCGAGGAATTCGGCATCCCGAATCTCGATTATCGGGAAGTCTTTGAGCAGGTCCGGGAGAAGCTCGCGCGAGGAAATACGGCTCGACCTGGAACAGCGCCACCTGGCGCAGGCGCGGGCCTTCTACGAGGGCGAGCCGCGCGTCCTGGTCCCCGCGCTGTTCGATTATTGCACTCCCCGCGTCACGGCCATGGAACGGGTGACGGGGGGAAAGGTCACCGAGCACGGCCTGCGTTCCCCGAACGAGAAGCGCCGCCTGGCCGACCTCGTCGTCGAAGCGCTGATCGCCCGGCCGATCTTCTCGAAGGACAGCGCCGCCCTGTTTCACGCGGACCCCCACGCCGGCAACCTGTTCCTGACCGCCGACCATCGCCTGGCCCTCCTGGACTGGAGCCTGGTCGGTTCGCTGGGCGAGCCAGAGCGCGTCGCCCTCATGCACCTCATGCTCGCCGCGATCACGCTCGACGCCGAACGAATCGTCTCCCTTTTGGAGGGACTTGCCGGCCCGCGACCCGTGGATCGGCCGGCGCTCGCCCTGGTGGTTCACGCCTGGCTGCGTCGGCTCCGGCGCGGGCAATTCCCGGGGTTCACGTGGCTGATGGGCCTGCTCGACGAGGCCGTCCAGACCGCCCGGCTGCGCGTCGCGGCCGACCTTCTCCTGTTCCGCAAATCCCTTCACACGCTCGAAGGCGTGGTCGCCGACATCGGGGCGGAGGAGAGCCGGGTGGATGTCTTGCTGCTGCACAGCTTCCTCCACCACTTCGCGGTCGAATGGCCGCGGCGCTGGCTGACGTGGCCGGATTCCCGTGCGTTCGCCACCCGCCTCTCAAACGGCGACCTGGCCCAGTGGATGCTGAGCTTCCCCTGGGCCGCGACGTGCTTCTGGCTGGATCAGAGTCTTGACCTGCTCGGGGCCTCATAAGACCTGCGCAATCGATCACTTGAAACTCTGCCCTCGTCCCATCGTCCTCCTTCCCTCGTCCTCGTTCCCAAGCTCTGCTTGGGAACGCATGTCCGCGAAACTCTGCTTCGCGTCCGGTTCCTCGACGGGACGCGAAGCAGAGCTTCGCACCCTCGCGTTCCCAAGCAGAGCTTGGGAACGCGGGGAAAGACGCCAAGGCGCAAAGACCGCAAACACACCCATTTTTACTCTTCCTTGTGGCCTTTGCGCCTTGGCGTCTTTGCGTGAGATCCCTTTAATCCGCGCGGGCCGCCAGCCAGCCCTCGATGTGCGGCCAGGTCGTGCGCTCGGCGCCGCTGCCGGCCATGATGCCGATGTGGCCGCCGCGCACGCGGAACACTTCCTTGTCCTGGCTGCCGATCTTGTTCATCACCTTCTCCGACTGGCACGGCGGCGTGATGTGGTCGGTCTCGGCGATCACGTTCAGCACGTTGGCCGTCAGCTTGCTCAGGTCCACGCGCTCGCCGCGCAGCCGCAGCGTGCCCTCCATCAGCCGGTTCTCCTTGTAGAATTCGTTGATTAACTGACGGTAGGCGCCGCCGGCCATGTCGATGATGTCGCGCACCCAGGTGTTCATCGCGTGCCAGGATTCGACCACCTTCGGGTTGTTGATGTTGTCCCACAGGTTCAGGTACGTGCCGACGAAGTTCTCGACCGGCTTGAGCGCCTTGGCCCCGTAGTCGATCATCTCGCCCGGCACGTTGCCGAACGTCTCGACGATCCGGTCGGCGTTGAACGCCTGGTCGCTGCTCCAGCGCGTGAAGCCGCCGGCCGTCTTGTCCGAGAAGTCGAGCGGGGCGGTCAGCAGGACCAGGTTCTTGAGGCCGTCGTCGGGCCGCAACGCCGCGTACATCGTGGAGATTAGCGCTCCCAGGCACCAGCCCAGCATGTTGAACTGGTCGGCGCCGGCGGCCTCCTTGACCTTGCGGACGGCCCGCGGCAGGTACTCCAGCGTGTAGTCGTCGAACTTCAGGTTCCGGTCTTCGGGGCCGGGGCGCCCCAGTCGAGCAGGTAAACGTCGTGACCGTGCCGGAGCATGTATTCGACGAAGCTGTGGCCCGGCCGCAGGTCGAGGACGTGGGGCCGATTCATGATCGCGAAGACGAGGAACAGCGGCAGCTTGCGGCGCTGCTCCTTCGGCAAGGTCGGGATGTAGCGATACAGCTTGGCCTTGTTGAGCGTCCAGATCACCTCTTTCGGCGTCTGGGCGATCTTCGCGTCGGTCGTCAGCAGCCGATTGTATGTTTGCGCATTCTCCGCGATTCTCACTAGCTCGGCGTAGACGTCAACGGGCGTCGGCGGGCGGGGTCCTGGGTCCGTTGTTGGTACACCGATTTCTGGCGCCGTCATGATTCGTTCTCCACAGGTCCTCGCTTGGTCTTCGGATGGGCGGAGGACGGGCGCGAGGCGGCCCGGACCTCATCCAGCTTGACTTCCAGGTTGTCCAGCCGGAGTTCGATGTTGGTCAGGCGCTCGGCCAGCTTCGTGACGTCGTCGCGGGTCGGCATGTTGAGGTTCGTCAGCACCTGGGTGACGCTCGTCTCGATCGCCTTGCGGAACGGCCCGGATGACGCCAGCCAGGCGTCGAGCATCACGGCGGTGGCCTTGGCGTAGCCCTCGGTGTTGACGAGCTGAACCATGGCCTTCGCCCAGGCGTCCGTGTTGGCGTCGCGCAGGCTCTTGAACACGCCCGTCGGGTCGAAGGGGTTGAAGCTTTCGGTGTTTTGGCTCATGGCTTATCTTTCCTCTCGTTCCCGCGCCCCGCGTGCCATAGCCCCGCTCGCGTGGCGCTTGGTGGGACATCAGGCGGCTCGCGCCCGTGTCGATGGCTCGTTCTCTTGGCCCTTGTGCAGCAGCCACACGAGAGCCAGCCCCGTTATGGCGCCGGCAATGGTGCCGCTTGCGGCCCCGCCCAGGATGAAATAGAGCCAAGCGGATTGCGCATCGCCGGCCCTGCTCACGCACAGGAACAGCCACGTGGCACCCAGCCAGCTGACGCTGCTGGCCAACAGCCACCAGCCCGCACCCGCGGCCCACCGGCCAAGAGCGAACCAGGGCAGCGCCGCAAGCCATTGCAGCGCCCCCGCCGCCGCCCCGCCGAGGAGGATCAGCGCGGCAAACGCCGCGGCGGCGAAGGCAGGCCCCCCTGACTCCGTGTCAGCCACGGCTACCGCCCATGGCACGAAAAGGAAGCCCACCAGCGAACCCAAGCTGCTGGTCAGCATCCACCATCTCGCTGGCGGGGCGCTGCTGATGTAGTCCAGCCTCAAAGGACTCTGCACGCCGGCGGCCAACAGCCACCATCTCGCTTGCGGGAACCTGCGCCGGAGGATGAGCCATTGCAGCAAGCCGGGCAATGCGCCCATGACCAGCATGCACAGCACCAAGGTCGCTTCGCGCAGAAGGAAGCCGATGGTGGGTATCGTACCGGGCGTCGGCTGCTGTCCCAAAATGCAGCGCCCAAGGCGCCGCCGAAGGCGCCGCCCGCAACCCATAGGGGCCAGACGCGCCACGAGATTCGCCTGCGTGAAACGATCATAGGAAAGCCCTCCCACAGGCCGCGCACGCGCACGTCCTCCGGAGCAGACTCTCACATCAAAGCGCCGCCATTGACACCGATGATCTGGCCGGTGAGGTAATCGCCGTCGGTGACCAGGTAGATCACCGCCCGGGCGATTTCCTCCGGCTGGGCGAAACGGCCCAGCGGAATCCGGGCCTTGATCTGCGTCTGCAAGGCGGCGGGCACCTTGGCGAACATGTCGGTCTCGGTGAAGCCGGGCGAAACGCTGTTGACCGTGATGCCCGACTTCGCCAGTTCGAGGGCGGCGGTTCGCGTGAAGGCGATGACCCCGCCCTTGCTGGCGCTGTAGTTGGCCTGGCCGACGGCCCCCACCTGGCCGTTCAGGGAGCTGATGTTGACGATGCGCCCGTAGCTCTGGGCGGTCATGTACGGGATGGCGGCCGAGGTGCAGAAAAACGTGGCGTTGAGGTTCGTCTGGATCACCTCCAGCCAGTCCTCGTCGGTCATCCTTGGCAGCAGCTTGTCGCGGGTGATGCCCGCGTTGTTGACCAGGATGTCGAGGTGGGTGAACTCCTCGGCGACGCGCTTGACCATGCCGCGCGCCTCCTTCGGATCGGCGAGGTTGGCCTTCACGAGCAGACACACGCCGCCCAGCTTTTTGATTTCGTCCGCGACTTCCTGAGCCTTGGCGTCGTTGCTCTGGTAATTGACCGCCACCTTCGCCCCTTCGCGCGCCAACTCCACCGCGATCGCACGGCCGATGCCGCGGGAGGCGCCGGTGACGAGGGCGGTCTTGTTCTCAAGTCGGCCCATTTGCGGAAACTCCTCGTTGTGGATAGAAAAAGTCGGATGAAGTACGCCTCGCGCCCTCCCCTCACCCCTACCTCTCTCCCCCAAGGGGAGAGGGGCGTCTGTTTTTCCCCTCTCCCCTTGGGGGAGAGGGGTAGGGGGTCGTTGGGCTTTACATCCGCTCGAAGATCGCGGCGATGCCCTGGCCGCCGCCGATGCACATCGTCACCAACGCCCGCTTGCCGCCGGTGCGCGTCAGCTCGTAAAGCGCCTTGACCGTCAGGATGCAGCCGGTCGCGCCGAGCGGGTGGCCCAGCGAGATGCCGCTGCCGTTGGGGTTCGTGCGATCCGGCGGCAGGTCCAGCTCGCGACACACCGCCACCGCCTGGGCCGCGAACGCCTCGTTGACCTCGAACACGTCGATGTCCTTCAGGCTCAGGCCCGTCTTCTTGAGGACCGCGCGAACCGCCGGCACCGGGCCGACGCCCATGTACTTCGGATCGACGCCGGCGTAGCTGTAGCCCACAAGCCGGCCCATCGGCTTGAGGCCGCGCTGGGCGGCCAGGCCGCGTTCCACCAGCACCACGGCCGACGCCGCGTCGTTGATGCTGGAGGCGTTTCCGGCGGTCACGGTGCCTTTGGGGTCGAACACCGGCTTCAGCCGGGCCAGC
The DNA here is from genome assembly GCA_963813925.1 of uncultured Planctomycetaceae bacterium. Classification (GTDB taxonomy): domain Bacteria; phylum Planctomycetota; class Planctomycetia; order Gemmatales; family Gemmataceae; genus UBA4732. Next base: position 627,258 of record CAWFBG010000007.1, on the reverse strand, counting down.
TTCTCCACCGTGCTGTCCCGGCGCACCGTCTCGTCCAGATCGAACGGCGCCGTGCCGCCCTTGACCTTGATCTCGACCGGCACGATCTGCCCCTTGAAGTATCCCTTGTCGATCGCGTTGCCCGCGCGGCGGTGGCTCTCGGCGGCGAGCTTGTCCTGGGCCTCGCGGGAGACGTTGTATTTCTTGGCGACGTTCTCGGCGGTGACGCCCATGTGGCAGTCGTCGAACGGGTCGCTCAAGGCGCCGACCATCGCGTCGATCATGGTCGTATCGTTCATGCGCGCCCCGAAGCGCATGGCCGGCGATAAGTAAGGGCTGCGGCTCATGTTTTCGGCGCCGCCGGCCACGGCCGCGTCGGCGTCGCCCAGCATGATCGCCTGGGCCGCGGTGATGATCGCCTGAAGGCCGCTGCCGCACAGTCGGTTCAGCGTCAGCGCCGGGACCTCGACCGGCAGGCCGCCCTTGACGCCCGCCACCCGCGCCAGGTAGTGGTCGTGGGCGTCGGTGTGGATGATGTTGCCGAAGACGACGTGGCCCACCTCGCGCGGCTCGACGCCGGAGCGGCTGACGGCCTCCCGCACGCAGATCGCCGCCAGATCGCAGGGGGGAACGTCCTTCAAACTGCCGCCGTAGCCGCCGATCGCCGTCCGCACGCCGCTCACAACCACGACTTCACGGGTGCTGCTCATCTCATTTCTCCTGAATGGTTCTCCGGAGCGCCTCGCTCCGGCGGTGAGGCGATTGCAACCTCCATACCAACAGGGTCGCATTCCTCCGGCGAAAGGTCGCGCGGGCTGCTTTTCCCGCCCCGGCGGCCGCGATTGGGCCGGGCGGCCGCGAAGGCGCGGCTTTCGGCCCGGTGTGCGAGTGTGCGGTTTCGGCTTGCCCTGTGCGGGACCGGCACACGACCGAACCGCCGGAAAAGCGTCGAGTCGTCATCGGACGCTCGTTCCCGCGGCTTCTCGGCGGACCCGCCCCGCTTTGGGCCGGCCGAATCCGGGGAGGGCATGGCAATTGCGATTGCGCAGTGGCGAATCCCCGGCGGCGCCCGCGGCGGCGCGAGCGACCCGGTTCCGTATAATCCCCGCACGGAGGGGGCCGAATCCGTCCGCCGCCCGGCCGGGCGACGGCAAAGACGAGATTCGAGGGAGGAAAAGACATGCCCCAAACTGGACCCGAACGAGGCCGGGGCGCCGAGGCCGACCGGTTGCTCCAGGAAATCGCCGACTACGCCCTCTCCGCCCGGATCGACGGCGCGGAGGCGTGGCAGACGGCCCGCCATTGCCTCCTCGACGCGCTGGGCTGTGGGCTGCTGGCCCTCGGCTACCCGGCCTGTAGCAAACGGATCGGCCCCGTCGTCCCCGGGGCCGTGCTGCCCGGCGGCGCCCGCGTGCCCGGCACGCGCTACGAGCTGGACCCGGTCCAGGCCGCCTTCTGCGTCGGCGCCATGGTCCGCTGGCTCGATTTCAACGACACCTGGCTGGCCGCCGAGTGGGGACATCCCTCCGACAACCTGGGCGGCATTCTCGCCGTCGCCGACTACCTGGGCCGGCGCCGCGCGGGAGGGCGGAACCGGGCCGACCATGCGCTCCGTGCTGGAAGCGCTCATCAAGGCCTACGAAATCCAGGGCGTCCTGGCGCTCAACCACGGATTCAACCGCGTCGGCCTGGATCACGTCCTGCTCGTGCGCGTCGCTTCCACGGCGGTGGTCGCCGCGATGCTGGGCGGCTCCCGCGACGAGGTAATCAACGCCCTTTCCAACGCCTTCCTCGACGGCGGGGCGCTGCGCACCTACCGCCACGCACCCAATACGGGATCGCGAAAGTCCTGGGCGGCCGGCGACGCGACGAGCCGCGCCGTGCGGCTGGCCTTGATGGCCCGTCAGGGCGAGATGGGCTATCCGACGGCCCTGACCGCGCCGACCTGGGGTTTCCAGGACGTGCTCTTCCGCGGAAAGCCGCTCGTCCTGGCGCAGCCCCTCGGCTCCTACGTGATGGAAAATATCCTGTTCAAGATCTCCTTCCCGGCCGAGTTTCACGCGCAGACCGCGGTGGAGGCGGCCTTCGCGCTCCACCCCAAGGTCAAGGACCGGCTCGACGCCATCGAAACGATCCGCATCGACACGCAGGAGTCGGCCGTTCGGATCATCGACAAGACCGGGCCGCTGCACAACCCGGCCGACCGGGACCACTGCCTGCAATACATGGTCGCCGTCGGCCTCCTCAAGGGCCGGCTGACGGCCGAGGACTACGAAGACGCCGCCGCGGCCGACCCGCGCATCGACCGGCTCCGCGCCCGCATGGTCGTGAAGGAGGACCCGCGGATGAGCGCGGACTATCTGGACCCGACAAAGCGCTCGATCGGCAACGCGGTCCAGGTGGTGTTTCGGGGCGGCGAGTCCACGGAGAAAGTCACGGTCGATTACCCGATCGGCCACCGCCGCCGCCGCGCCGAGGGGATCCCGCTGCTGCTGGCCAAGTTCGAGGCGAACGTCCGCACGCGGCTGCCGGCGGCGGCGGTCGGCCGCGTGCTGGACGCCTGCTCCGATCAGGAGAAGCTGGAGCGGACGCCGGTGGAAGATTTCGTCGCGCTCTTCGTGGTCTGACCGGCGGCGCTCGCCCCATGCAGGAGATTGGAGCCATGAGCAAGGACCAGGGACCCAGCCCCTCCCCCGGCCGGCGGCTGCGCGAGGCGTGGGCCGCCGAGCCGATCCGCGTGCCCGGCGTCTTCAACGCCCTGGTGGCGCGGATGGCGGAGCGCCTCGGCTTCCGCGCCGTCTACCTCTCCGGCGGCGCCCTGTCGGCGGCGGCCGGCGTCCCGGACATCGGACTGCTGACCCTCAACGACTTCGTGGACCAGGCGCGCACCATCGCCCTGGCGACCGCGCTGCCCCTGGTCTCGGACGCCGACACCGGCTTCGGCGAGGCCCTGAACGTCGAGCGGACGGTGCGGCTGTTCGAGGCGGCGGGCGTCGCTGGCATTCACCTGGAAGACCAGCAGACGCCCAAGCGCTGCGGCCATCTGTCGGGCAAGAGCCTGGTCCAGCCGGAGGCGATGGCCGCCAAGGTGCGCGCGGCGGCGGCGGCGCGACGCGATCCGGACTTCGTAATCATCGCCCGCACCGACGCCCGCGGGGTCAACGGCTTCGACGACGCCGTGTACCGCGCCCGGCTCTACCGGGAGGCGGGGGCCGACGTCCTTTTTCCGGAGGCCCTGGAGAGCGCCGACGAGTTCGCCCGCTTCGCAAAGGAGGTCCCGGCGCCCCTGCTCGCCAACATGACGGAGTTCGGCAAAAGCCCGCTTCTGGACTTCGACGTGCTGGCCGGCCTGGGCTACCGCATGGTACTCTACCCGCTGACGGCGTTCCGCTCGGCCCTGCGCGCCGCCCACGACACCCTCGTGGACCTGCGAGAGAAAGGGCACCAGCGCGACCGCGTGCCGCGGATGCTGACGCGGGCGGAGTTGTACGAATTGCTCGGCTACTCGGGCTACGAGGCGCGCGACCGCGCCTACTTCGGATGACGAGAATGAAACCCCAAAACGTGCGGGCCGCATGAGAGAGAGGACGACATGACTGAGCCGATTTATTCCCCCGGCCTGGAGGGGGTCGTCGCGGGTGAAACGGCCGTTTCCACCATCGAGGGCGGCCTGCGCTACCGCGGCTACCCGGTCGGCGAGTTGGTGGAAAACGCGGGCTTCGACGAGGTGGCGTTCCTGCTGTTGCACGGCGAGCTGCCCAACCGTTTCCAGCTGGCCAGCTTCCAGCGGCGCGTGGCGGCGGCCCGCGGCCTACCGCACCCGCTGCTGGACCTGCTGCGCGTCCTGCCGCCCGCCGTCCACCCCATGGACGTGGTGCGCACCTCCGTCAGCGTCCTGGCCCACTACGACCCGGAGACCGAGGAAAGCACCCACGAGGCCAACCTGCGCAAGGCCGAACGGCTGACGGCCCAGATCCCGGCGGCCGTGGCGGCCCAGTACCGTCTGAGCCGTGGGATGGAAACCGTGCCCGCGCGGGCCGACCTGGGCAACGCAGCCAACTTCCTCTGGATGTTGCGCGGCCAGGAGCCGCGGCCGGGCGACGTGCGGGCCTTGGACGCGTCGCTGATGCTGTACGCCGAGCACGAGTTCAACGCCTCGACCTTCGCCGCCCGCGTCGCCTGCTCCACGCTGTCCGACCTGCATTCGGCGATCGTGGCGGCGATTGGCACGCTCAAAGGCCCGCTGCATGGCGGGGCCAACGAAAAGGTGATGGAGATCCTGGAGGCGGCGGGCGGCCCCGAGCGGGCCGAGGCGTGGCTGCGCCAGGCGCTGGCCCGCAAGGAGCGGATCATGGGCTTCGGCCACCGCGTCTACAAGGCGGGGGACGTTCGCGCCGGCATCCTCAAACCGTTCGCCCGCAAGGCGTCGGAGGCGGCCGGCGTGCTGCATTGGGAGGAGACTGCCGAGATCATCGAGCGCATCCTCGGCGAGGAGAAGCACCTCTATCCCAACCTCGACTGGCCCTCGGCCCGACTGTACTACGCCTTGGGACTGGAGATCCCGCTGTACACGCCGATCTTCGTGATGGCGCGAGTGACCGGCTGGTCGGCGCACTTCATCGAGCAGCACGAAAACAACCGGCTCATCCGGCCGCGTTCGCGCTACATCGGGCCGGACGTCCGCAAGGTTCTCCCTCTGGCCCGGCGGGACTAAGGACAAATCATTTCACCGCGGAGAACGCGGAGAGCGCGGAGAAAACACAAGAAGCCTTTGTCTTTTCTCCGCGTTCTCCGCGGTGAAAACTCCGAATTCTGGCGTCGCGCACGTCTTTTTCGACAGGCCGTTCGGCCGTGCAAGGGTGCGGAAGCGGCAAGCCGGCTGTGCGTGATCGCACGGCGTCAGGGGAGGGAGCGGCCCGTCCCGGATCGAACTTTCGGCGGATGCTTGACGCCGGTTTCACCCTTGAAAAAGGCCCACGAGATCGTCCATTTGCCGGCCCGTTCCGGCCCCGGCCCTCGCGGCGCCGCCTTTGCGAATAATGGAACGCGCGAAAGAGGATTTTCAAATGGTCTCAACACCTGGGCCAGTTCGCAATTCCGCCGGAAGCGTCAGGGCCGCCGGGTTGCGGCAGGCGGGCGCGGCCGACTTAATCACCAAAAGCGACCTCCAAACATTTCTTACGGCGAAGCCGCCGTACATTTCCCTGCACTTGCCCACGCACCGGGTCGGGTCGGAGCGCGATCCCATCCTCTGGAAGAACCTGCTCGGCGAGGTCCAGGAACGTCTCATGGCCCGCGGCATGAGGCGCCCGACGGCCTCCGCCCTGCTCGGACCCGCCCGGAAGCTGCTGGAGGGCCGCGCCTACTGGGGCGGCGTCAGCAACGGCCCGTACCTCGGGCCGCTGTACCGCCAGGCCCAGACCTCCGTCCGGACGGCGCCCGTACCGGCGGCAAGCGGCGTGAGTTCATAGCATGTGTGCGCCCGGTGAAATCCGTGGCGGACTCCACTTGTGGATCATTGGCCCTTCCGTCCGTCCGGCTTTCCGGACTGACTCTGGATCCTATAGGTCAGTCCGGAAAGCCGGACGGACGGAAGAGCGTTACACATCCAATTCTTCCGCGACCGCCCGCCCCGACGACTCCAGGATGAACTTGGCCCGGAAACCAGGGTCTTTGCCCAGCAGTTCCACAAAGCGCTTGTCCGTCTCCAACAGCGATTCGATCTCCACCCGCAACAGCGTGCGGTGGCGCGGGTCGAGCGTGGTGTCGGCCAGCACCTTCGCGTCCATTTCGCCGAGGCCCTTGAACCGGCCGATCTCCGGCTTGGCGTTGCCGCGCAGGCCGGCCAGGATCTCCTCCTTGTGGGCGTCGTCGCGCGCCCAGTAGGTCTCCTTGCCCACGTCGATGCGGTAGAGCGGCGGCTGCGCGAGGTAGACGCGGCCCTTTTTGATTAGCTCCGGCAGGTGGCGGAAGAAGAACGCCAGCATCAGCGTCGAGATGTGGTAGCCGTCGGCGTCGGCGTCCATCAGAAGGATGATTTTGCCATAACGCAGACCGCCGAAATCGAACTTCTCGCCGACGCCCGTGCCGATCGCCGATACGAGATCGTTCAACTCGGTATTGGACAGCACCCGGCTCAGAGGCAGCCCCTCGGCGTTGAGGATCTTGCCGCGCAGCGGCAGCACCGCCTGCGTGCGGTTGTTGCGGCCCTGCTTGGCCGAACCGCCGGCCGAGTCGCCCTCGACGATGAACAACTCCGTTTCGTCCAGGCTCGTCGCCTTGCAGTCGGCCAGCTTGCCCGGAAGGTTGAGCCGCCGCTGCGTCGCCGATTTGCGCTTGACCTCCGTGGCCGCCTCGCGCGACGCCTGACGGGCTTTGGCCGCCAGCACGATCCGGCCGACGATCTGGTCGGCCGCCGTCATGTTGGCGTTTAGCCACGACTCCAGCGCCGGCCGGACCCAGGCGTCCACCACCGCCGTCATTTCCTCGTTGTTCAGCCGTTCCTTCGTCTGCCCCTGGAACAGCGGGTCGCGCACGAACACCGACAGGATGCCGACCAGCCCCTCACGGATGTCCTCGGCCGTGATGGTCAGCCCCTTGGTCTTGACCTCGTGCGTCGCCATGAAATTGCGGATCGCCTTGACGACGCCGGCCTTGAAACCGCTTTCGTGCGTGCCGCCGGAGGAAGTGCGAATGCCGTTGACGTAGGAGCGGATCGTCTCGTCGGTGGACTCGGTCCACTGGAAGCGCGACCTCCATCTTGTCGCCGTCGGTGCGCACCAGCTTGAACGGCGCCTCCGTGACCTTGGCCTTCTGGCCTTCCGTAATCAGACGCTCCAAAAACTCCGGAATGCCGCCGGCGTGAGTCAGGTCATGCGCCTCCTTGGCCACGTCGTTCTTGAAGGCAATCTTCAAGCCGCTGTGGATGTACGACATGTCTTCGAGGTGCGTGCGGATCAGGTGCGGGTCGAACTGCGTGGTCTTGAAGATGTCGGGGTCCGGCTCGAACGTGATGGTGGTGCCGTGGCCGCGGAAGGGGCCGACCTGTTCCAGTTCGGTCGTGGGCTTGCCGCGCTTGTAGGTCTGCTGCCACTCGAAACCGTCGCGGCGGATGACGGCGATGAGCTTGCGCGACAGGGCGTTGACGACGGAGGAGCCGACGCCGTGGAGGCCGCCGGAGTGAAGGTAGCTTTCGCTGTCGCCGAACTTGGCGCCGGAATGGAGCGTGGTCAGTATCAATTCCAGGCCCGGTTTGCCATATTTCGGATGGATATCAACCGGAATGCCGCGGCCGTTGTCGGCGACGGTGACGGCGTCGCCGGACTTGTGGAGGGTGACGGTCACGGAATCGGCGTGGCCGTTGAGGTATTCGTCCACGGAGTTATCGACGATTTCCCAGACGAGGTGGTGCAGCCCCTTGGCATCGACGCCGCCGATGTACATGGACGGCCGTTTGCGGACGGCCTCCAGGCCTTCGAGGACCTGGATGGAGTCCTTGGCGGTGTATTGCTTGGCGGCGGATAGGGTGCTCATGCCTTCATACTCTCCCAAACCGAATCAGGGCCCTTTAGGTTCGGCCTGCGGCGCGTTCCCGTTCCAGGTCGGCGACGGCCGCCTTCCAGTCTTCCAGGTTGCCGAACTTCACCACCTTGTCGATGCCGAGGTTTTCGAGAAGCATCGCCAGGACCGTCAGTCGTTCCCTTTCGCCAGCGAAGACGCCGCCGACGAACTCAATTTTCTCCGGGGCCTGATACAGCCGGCGGTCGAATTCCTCTTTCGTCCAGCGGCGCCCTTCGCGGCGAATGTCCCATCGTTCCTGGGTCATGGTTAGTCTCCCAAAGCTTGCGGACCCGCCACCTTTTCGTCCGGCGCCTGTCCTTGCTTTTGCTTCCGTTGCCGCCGCAAGGCCGTAAGGCCGCCACTCCGCGCGCCAGGGGTCTGTCGGCCTTGGTCTCGTTCTCACGCGGGGCGTCGGAACGAGGAAATCAGGAAGCTCGGTACTCCGCCCCACCTCCGTAGGTCCACCCCGGTAGGCGCCTACTGCTCGTAGCGCTTGGCAACAATCCGTCCCGTCGCCCCGTCGATGACGAAGTGCGGGCCGCCGCCGTTCGAGTTGGGATTCTTCAACTCGTAATCAACATGCCAGCCGTCCTCCTCAAGTACCACGGCGACCCGGTAATTGGACAGGTCCCGGTACGCTTTCTCCGCCTCCAGGCGCGCGATCCGCAATGCCTCGTCCGAAGTGATGACGGGCTTCTTCGGCGGAGTTGTGAGGCTGATGGTCGTCATGGCTCGCCCTCGTCCTTTACTTCGTGGTTCCCGCGGTCGCGTCACGGCGGATAACCTGGGCCGCCGGTCAAACCTCCGCGCCGCACCAAAGGCCCGGAGAAGTGTACCCCGTCTTCCGCACGGATCAGGTCTGAATTCCGTGCAACGCATCGACCCGCCGGTCGCCGGGACTTGGGCCAGTATACCAGCCTTCGATCCGCGGGTTCGGGTGTGTATGGAACTTGCCCACAACAATGGCTCCCGCGACGGTAGGCGGGGAAGTCAGGTCCAGTTCTGCCGCCGCGCCGCTCGCGGCCCGTCGGACGGAAAGCGCCCCACTGGCGATGTCCATGTAAATCCATCCGCCTTCCTCATGCCGCCGGCCGGCGTCGCCCGGCAGCGAATCCGCCCAGGCCTGCTCCATCGCCGCGAGGACGACGGGATCGTTCATCCATTCGGCGGCGGTCGGCGGGTGAGTTGGTTTCATCCCTGAACCCCTTCCAGATCATTTACTCGAACAACCCCTTCTGCTCCCCGTCCTTGCCGTCCCCATTGCGTTCCGCCGCCTTTTCCTTCGGTTTCTCGCGCCCCTCCACCACGTCCCAGTCCACCAGTTCGATCGCCGGCGGCAGGACGCGCACGAAGCTCGTCCGTTTCACCGCCTCAAATCCCTTGCCGCCGCGGCCGGTCGTCGGGTGGGCGCCGCGACGGAACTCCATCGTCTTGCCGCCCGCCGTCTCCACCGTCAGGGCGTCGTGACGGTTGCCGATCAGCGCGCCGCCCAAACAGACGTCGCCCTCCGCCAGCTTCACGCCCATCACGCCCTTGCCCGCCCCGGATAGGATGCTAATCTCCGACAACGGGAAGTGGATGACGTGGCCGGACTGCGACGTGAGGAACAGGCTCTCCTCGTCGCGCAGCACCGTCGCCATCACCACCTTGTCGCCGTCGGAAAGGCGCACATAACGCCGGCCCACCTTCGTGGACGCGGTGCGGAACGGGGCCAGCGGCGTCCGCAGCGCGTAGCCCTGCGCCGTCACCGCCAGCAGGTACGGCCCCGCTGGTTCGCCGTCGGCCCCCTCACCCCTGCCCCTCTCCCCCGTGGGGAGAGGGGTAAGAGGCGTGAACCGCTCGTCCGTCGTTGCCGCAGCGATGACTTTTACCTGATCCGCCAGCCGGAAATACTTGGCGATCGGTTCGCCGTAGCCGGAACTGGCCGGCGCCTCGTTGACGCGCATCGTGTAGGCCGTGCCGTCGTCCGCGAAGAAAATCACGTGGTCCAGCGTCGTGGCCGGGACCACGGCGATCACCTCGTCGCCCTCCCGAACCCGCGTCCCCTCCACCGATGCCAGCCGGCCCACCCGCTTGATCCAGCCGTCGCGCGTCAGCACCACGTTGGTGTTCTCGCGGACGATGTACGCCTCCGGGTCGAAGTCGATGGCGTCCTCCGACGATCCCAGCCGCGTCCGCCGCCGGTCGCCGTGCTTCTCCGCGACCTCCGCCAACTCCGTCTTAACCACGCCCCACAATTTCTTTTCCGACGCCAGGATCGCCTCGATCCGCTCCGCCTCGGCCTTCTTCTCCTTCAACTCGTCGAGGATCTTCTTGATCTCCATCTGGGCGATCTTGTACAGCTGGGCGTCTAGCACCGCCCCCGCCTGGTCCGCGTCCAGGCCGAACGCCGCGATGAGCTTGTCCGAGGCGTCCGCCTTGCCGGAGCTTTCCCGGATCAACTTGATCGCTTTATCGAGGGCGTTGAAGATGATGCGGAAGCCTTCCAGGATGTGAATGCGCCGCAGCAGCTGTTCCAGTTCGTACTCGAAGCGCCGACGCACAGTCGCCAGCCGGAAGTCGAGGAAGTAACGCAGCATCTCCTTGAGGCCGAGCCGTCGGGCCTGCGGCGTCCGCTCCTTGCCGTCTGCGTCGTGGACCGGGACCAGACAGGTCAGATTGACGGGAAAACTCTCCTGCAAGGCGGTGTGCTTGTACAGGTAGGCCATGATCAGATTCGGGTCGGTCCCCGGCTTGATCTCCAGGACCGTGCGGATGCCTTCTTTCTCGTTCATTTCGTTGGTGACGTTCAGCAGCTGCGGCAGTTTGCGCTCGTTGATGAGGATGCCGATGTCCGACTCCAACTTGCCCTTGTCCACGCCGTAAGGGATCGACGTGACGACGATCTGCTGCTTCTTGTCGTTGTTCTCCAGCTTCCATTCGCCCTGCACTTTGACGCCGCCGGTCCCTTCCTCGTAAATCTTGCGCAGCGTGGCCCGGTCGGTGATGATGCGGCCGCCGAGGGGGAAGTCGGGGCCTTTCACTTTTTCCATGATTTGCGCGGTCGTGGCCTCCGGGTTGTCGATGAGCAGCACCGCCGCCCTCACCATCTCCCCCAGGTTGTGCGGCGGAATGTTCGTCGCCAGGCCCACGGCGATGCCCGACGAGCCGTTGACCAGCAGATTCGGGAACTGCGCCGGCAGGACGACCGGCTCTTCCTTCCTGTTGTTGTAGTTGGGCCGCGTCGGCACGGTACGCTGACGCAATTCCGACATCAGCCGGTCGGCCACCGCCGCTAGTTTGGCTTCGGTGTAGCGTTCCGCGGCGGGGGCGTCGCCGTCCACGGAGCCGAAGTTGCCTTGGCCGTGGATCAGCGGCACGCGCATCGACCAGGGCTGAGCGAGACGAACGAGCGCCTCGTAGGCCGGTACGGTGCCGTGCGGGTGATAGCTGGCCGTTGTGATGCCGGTAATCTTCGCGCACTTCGTAGGCCGACCGTCGAACGTGAGGTGCAAGTCGTGATACATCGTGTACAGAATGCGCCGCTGCACCGGCTTGAGGCCGTCGCGCACGTCCGGCAGGGCGCGCGCCGTAATGACGGACATGGCGTAGGTTAGATACCGACGCTCCGTCTCTTCCTGAAGGGATACGTTTTGGATCGTCTCGGCCATGAGGGACCGTCTCCGCACACGCACTGGAGTCTTTGTGTTTTGGAATTGTAGCAGCCCACGGCCCGCGCTCCCAGGTCAGTTCCCGGCCGAGGGCAATATCGTAAGCCGTTTGAATTGAAAGACTTGCGGCCAATAATCCGAATTGGGAGGCCGAATGTAGTGTACAGAAGAACATGTAAAGACGACAAGGCGGAATGGACCCCCACACGAACCCGAAGCGCGAGCGAGGGGGAAGGTTCCTCGACCTCATCCCTCGCTCGCGCTTCGGGTTAGTATCCCTCGCTCGCGCTTCGGGTTAGTATCCCTCGCTCGCGCTTCGGGTTGGTGCGCCTTGCGCAATCACTTCCCCGAGGCCGGGTACGCCTTGGCGATGTCGAGGAGCATCTGATCGTAGTCGGACGGAACCGCCTCGAAGCCGGTCAGGTGGTTCGACTTGAGCAGTTTCTGGGCCTTGGGGCTGTTCTTGGCGGCGATCAGGCCGTCGCGGAACGCCGTCAGCGTCTCGTCGCTGAGGGCGCCCGGTTGGTAGGCGATGACGCCGCAGGGGAAGGCCTCGGACTGCCGGATCGTCTTGAGCTTGGCCGCGCACCCGGGCTTGCTATTCCGATAGGCCTCCAGCGTCGTCTCGTCCACGACGGCGGCCTGGTTGGCGTCGTCCAGCACGTTGTCCAGGGCGTCCTCGGCGCACCACTGAACCGGCTCCGCCGAGAAGTACACGGCGGCGTTTTCGCCGGCCGGGCAGCAGCGGCGTTCCAGGAAGAGCCGGCAGTGGTCCTGATTCCGCGCCAGGTTCACGACCTTGCCCTTGAGGTCGGCGTCATCGACGATCTTGCTGTCGGCCCGGACAACCAAATGGGCGCGCAGGAAGGGATGACCGTTGACCGCGATGAGGAGCGGCTTGAGCGTGGGATAGTTCTGATGCACCCAGGCGAACTCGACGCCGTGGAAGACGGCGAACTGCACTTCGTTGGCCTTGAGCTGGCGGGCCAGGCTGTCGGCGTCGCCGGACGGAATAAGGTCGCCGTTGACGCCGGTCTGGCCGAGCATCAGCTCTTTCAGCGGACGAAGGCCGATCGGAATGAGCGCGTCGGGCACGCCGCGGAACAGGGTTTTGACCAGTCCAATCCGCACCGCCGAAGGGGCGTCGTCGTCCCCGGCCGCCGCCGGTCCCGCGAACAGGGCCGTCACGAGGAACGCCGCGCCGCAAAACACCCACGTCCGCCGACTCATAGGCCTCTCCACTTCCTGGCAGTACCGGGGTAAAGCTTCGTTCCGAGGCGAGCGGCCGGCGTGAGCCGGCCGGTGCGTCTTGTGTTCCGATGCGCTACGCTATACCGGCCGGCTCACGCCGGCCGCTCGCCCGCATTCGCTCAAGGCTTCGGCGCCGCCGCGGGGACGGCGGGAGCGGTCAGACCGGCGTCGAACCCGCCGCAGGTCACGCGCTCAAGGTCGGCGAGGGCGGCCAGACGACGGAACTTGATTAGGGTGGCGTCGATGCGGAACTGTGTGGCCTTGAGGCCGTTGTTGAGGATGTCGTCGAGCGTGGGATAGCCGACCTTTTCGGGATTAAACTTTTGCGACAGGTCGCTGGCGTGCGCCTCCAGCTTGGCGGCGGCGGCTTCCAGCTTGGGCTGTTCGTCGTCGTACTGCTTCCAGCGGAGGAAGGCATCCTCGGCCTCCAGTCCCATCAGGTTCCGCGTCTTGTCGGCGACGGCGCCCGCGCGGGCGTGGTAGGCCTCGGCGATCTCGCGGCGCTCGGCCTTGTTGCCGGGCAGCGACACCGGCATTTCCGGCCCGATCGGACCCGGACGGTACTCCGGGTCGTGGAGCGTCGCGGCCAGCGGCATGGCATGGATGTCGGCGCCCGACGCGAACGTCCGCGCCGGCGGGAAGCAGATGCGACCCTGGGCGTCCACTTCCAGGCAGAACACGCCCACCGCCGTGTTCGCCTCGATCACCTCGCCGCGCCGCGTCAGGGCCAGCTGGACGATGGTATCGCGGTCGGCCTTGGTGTGAACGTTCGGCAGCTCCTTGCCGACGATCTCGATGGTGCAGTTCGGCCCAAGGCCGAGCGCCTCGCGCAGCGCCGCCAGCGCCCGCTGGTAGCCTTCGATCGCTTCCTGCTTGCGTCCATCGACCGTTTCCAGATACGAGTCGATGACGTCCACCTGCTCCTTGGAAACGTCCCGGCGTCCCTTGTCCAGGGCGGTCTGGGCCAGGGTCTTGAGATCGGTAAGGCGGTTGTGGATGGCGTCGGCGTTGCGTTGCTGTTCCAGGGCGTAGAGGGCGGTAAGGTAGGTGGAGGTGGCGGCCTGGCGGGCGTCGCAACAGGCCTGATCGACGGCCGCCGAGGCGATGGTCAGGCCGAGGGAGGCTTGCTGGCGTCGTATCGGCAGGTCGCGGGCGAACAGGCCGCCAAGCCCCTTCTTGTTCAGGGCCGCCGCTTTCAATTCGGCGGCGTTGAGGCTGTCGCGCGCGGCGACGACGGCGGGCTGGTTGGCGGCGGCGGACTCGCGGGCCGTGGCCAGGTCGAAGACTTGCGGCGCGGCGGGGGCGGGGACAACCACGACCGCGGCCGGCCCGGCCAGCGGCAGGGGGGCGGGTTCCCCGGCCGGCGCGTGGGGGGTGAGGGAGAGCAGCACCGGGGCGGCCAAGCCGCTCAGGACGCGGGCAGATCGCCGCCATACCGAACGCGGAACTCGCATGGGGCCATCCTCTAGGGTGTATAGCGCGGGGGAGGCGATGGTTGGCCCGTCCGCTAAGGTCGGGTCGGCGTTATCGGCCGCCGACAACTCCATTACCTTGCATCGGCCGGATTGAGACGAAAACTGGAATATGCCCGGCCATTCGGGGGGGCCGTTACGGTGCCGCGATGAGTTGGTGTCGGCTGGGCAAGATGGGAGGGGGGCCGCTGAAGGCGTTGAAGTAGCGGCGGCTCGCGGCTGGCCTGCTGGAGCGGACCTGGGTGACTACTTTCTTCCGCTTCCTGTCACTTGCCCAACTTGGCGGTTGCCATTTGCAGGCGCTCCTTCAGGTCGGCGTCGTCAGGTCGCAGCAGGAGCAGCTGGCGGAGATGGAACGCCGCGGCGAACCAGGCGCCGGCCTTCTCGTCGTCGGCCGCCTGCTGGACGTGCCATTCCTGATGCGCTGCCCTCAGGCGCTTCTCTTGCTCCTCGGGGCTTTCCCGCCCGATCCAGAGTCGCGCCGTCTGGTCTTCGTCGCTCGCGACTGCAAGGCACCGACCGTCGGCGCTGAATGTGACGTGTTGCACTCGGCGGGTTTGGCCCTTCAGGGCGGCGACTTGCCGCCCTGACTCGACATCCCACAGCCGCACCGTGCTGTCGCCGCCCACGCTGGCGAGGCGCAGGCCGTCGGGGCTGAAGGCCACGGCATAAACCTGGCTGGTGTGGCCCGCGAGGACGGCGAGCGGCCGGCCTGATACGCCGTCCCACAAGCGCGCGGTTCGGTCCCAGCTGGCGGTGGCGAGGCGTCGCCCATCCGGGCTGAAGGCCACCCAATATACCGGGCCGGCGTGGCCCCGCAAGACGGCGATGAACTGCCCCGATTCGACGTCCCACAGCGCCGCTGTGTTATTCGTGTTAGCGGTGGCGATGTGCCGGCCGTCCGGGCTGAAGGCCACCATGACCATGGCGCCGCTATCCTCATGGCCCCGCAAGACGGCGAGCAGGTTGCCCGATTCGGCGTCCCACAGCCGCACCGACCCCTCCAGGCCGTCTGTAGCAAGTTGTCGGCCGTCCGGGCTAAAGGCCACGACACGCACCGGGAACATGGGGCTCTCCAGGACGGTGAGCGGCTTGCCCGATTCGGCGTCCCACAGCCACGCCGTGTTGTCAAAACTCGCGGTGGCGAGTCGCCGGCCGTCGGGGCTGAAGACCACCGAATTGACTATGTGGGTGTGTTCCTGGAGGACGGCGACCGGCTTGCCCGATTCACCATCCCACAGCCGCGCCGACCCGTCTACGGCCCCGCTGGCGAGCCGCCGCCCGTCGGGGCTGAAGGCCAGGATATGTATCTGAGTGGCTCTCCCGGTGTTGCCCTTGAGGACGGCGAGCAGCTTGCCGGACTCGTCCCACAGCCGGGCCGAACCGTCCCCGGTCCCGACGGCGAGTCGTCGGCCGTCGGGACTTAGCGCCAGGGGACAAGAACCGCTGCTGCCTCCGGGGAAGACGAGCGGCTGGCCCGATACGGCATCCCACAGCCGCGCCGTGTGGTCGCGGCTCGCGGTTGCGAGGCGGAGGCCGTCGGGGCTGAAGACCACCGAATTGACCACGTCGGTGTGCCCCTGGAGGACGGCGAGCGGCTTGCCCCATACGGCGTCCCAGAGCCGCACCATGCCGTCGCCGCCCGCGGTGGCGAGTCGTCGTCCGTCGGGGCTGAAGGCCACGCGATATACCGGGCTGCTATAGCCTGGCAGGACGTTGCGAAGCTTGCCTGTTTGGGCGTCCCACACTCGCACCGCATTGTCCCCGCCGGCGGTGGCGAGGCATCGGCCGTCAGGGCTGAAGGCCACGGAGTCGGCGCGACCCTTTGGCCTTCGAGGACGGCGACTTGCTTTCCGGATTCGGCGTCCCACACCCGCGCCGTTTTGTCAAAACTCGTGGTGGCAATCCGCCGGCCGTCGGGGCTGAAGGCCAATAACATTACCCGCTCGGTGTGGCCCTCGAGAACGGCGACTTGCTTTCCGGATTCGGCGTCCCACACCCGCGCCGTTTTATCGTGGCCGGCGCTGACGAGTCGCCGCCCGTCGGGGCTAAAGACCACCTCCACCATCTCGTCGGCGCACCCTTGCAGAACGGCGATCCGCTGGGCGGATTCGGCGTCCCACACCCGCACCGAGTTGTCGGCGCTCGCGGCGGCAAACCGTCGACCGTCAGGGCTGAAAGCCGCGAACCAGACCTGGCCGCCCTGCTCCCGCAGGACGGCCAGCGCCTGTCCGGACTCGGCGTCCCACACCCGTCCTGTCCGATCACCGCTCGTGGTGGCGAGGCGCCGGCCGTCGGGGCTGAAGACCATCGAAAAGACCCCGCCGGTGTGGCCCCTCAGGACGGCGAGCGGCTTGCCGGACTCGGCGTCCCACACCCGCGCCGTGTTGTCGAGACAGGCGGTGGCGACCCGCCGGCCGTCGGGGCTGAAGGCCACGGAAAAAACGTCGCCTTTGTGTTCCAGCACGGCCAGCTCCGGGTGGAGCGTGCGATTAAGGTTGTCCAACTCCCACGGCCTTTGCCCCGGCGTCAACTCCTCCTGTAAGGCGGCGGCCTCCTTGAGCAGGTCCCGCGCATGCATCACTTGGCCGCCGTCCCACTCGCTTTGGGCCAGAAACATCCGGTCAACATAAGTGTATCGTGTCAGCTGGCGTCGCAGCGCTTTCTCATTGCCCTCGGCCGTCTCTGCTCGCACCAGCGCCGTCTCCGCCTTCTTTTGCGCCGCCTCCGCCGTCCCTCGCGCGCTCTCCGCCTCGCCCTTCGCCTGGACCGCTGCCGCGGCGCTCGCCTGCGCCTCGCCTTTCGCTTTGACGGCCTCGGCGGCGTTCGCCTCCGCCCGCAGCCACAGCCAAGTGGCGCCGCCGCCACCCACCCCCACCCCCAGCAGCAGCGCCAGCAGCCCGTACACCGCCGCCTGCATCGGATGGCGCCGCACCCATTTCCGCGCCCTCTCCCAGCGGCCCACCGGCCGCGCCTGCACCGGATCGCCTCGCTGCCAGCGCCCCAGGTCCGCCGCCAGTTTCGCCGCCGAGCCGTAGCGCCGGCCCGGCTGCTTCTCTAGGCATTTCAGGCAGATCGCCTCCAGCTCGCGCGGCGTCGTCGGCTGCAGCTGCCGCGGACGCACCGGATCGTCCGAGATCACCTGCGTGAGGGTGTCCAGCGTCGTCGGCCCCTTGAACGGCGGCCGGCCCGTCAGGCACTCGTAGAGGATCGCGCCCAGCGCGTACACGTCCGTCGCCGGCCCAACCTCCTTCACCTTGCCGGCCGCCTGCTCCGGCGCCATGTACGACGGCGTCCCCATCACGGCGCCCGACTGCGTCTGTCCCTCCGCGTCCATGCGCTTGGCCAGGCCGAAGTCCACCACCTTGGGCGTGCCGTCCTCCGTCGCAGCACGTTGCCCGGCTTGAGGTCGCGGTGGACCACGCCCTTCTCGTGCGCCGCCTGCAGCGCCCGCGCCAGCGTCTCCACCAGCGCGCGCCGCTTCCTTCGCCGGAAGGGGAGTGCGGTTGAGCTTCCGGGCGAGGCTGCCGCCGCGGCAGAACTCCATGCTGAAGTACGGCTTGCCCTCGTGCTCGCCGACCTCGTACACCTGCACGATATTGGGATGCTGCAGCCGGGCGATCGCCTCCGCCTCGATGCGGAAGCGCTCGCGCTCCGCGGCGCCGGCGTGGGCGCCGCTCAGGATCATCTTTAGCGCGACGATGCGGTTGAAGCCGACCTGCCGGGCCTTGTAAACGACGCCCATGCCGCCGCGGTCCAGCTCCGCCAGGATCTCGTAGCCGGGAACGGACGAGCGCACCGTCGGCGTCCCGGCGCCGGCCGGCTCGCTGCCGCGGGGGGCGATGTCCGGGCCGGTCGCATCGGGGTCGTCGGTCGCCGGCGGATATGCGGCAGCCGAAAAAGCTGGGTCGCCGGGTGAAGCGGACATGCGAGCACTCCCTGGTTCGCCGTCATTGGAGATTGCCCCAGCGTACCGCATCGTGGTGCGATTGGCCAGCAAAAACGCGCGGCGGCTTCCTCGCCTTGACGCCGTCCGCCCGGAAAAACTACGATGAGGGGTGAATAGGAGAGAACGGCGACCGCGGCGGTCCTAACACAGGATGGGCAGGATGAGTACGTACCAGCACATGTTCCAGCGCCACAAGACCCGTGAGGTGCGCGTCGGCGACAAGGTGGTCGGCGGCGACAACCCGATCTGGGTGCAGTCGATGACGACGCCCGACACCAACCTACGTCGAGGAGACGATCGCCGCAGATTCATCGCCTCGAAGAGGCCGGCTGCGAGATCGTCCGCGTCACCGTGCCCAAGCCGGAAGACGCGGCCGTGCTGGGCGAGATCAAGCGGCGCATCCACATCCCGCTCATCTGCGACATCCATTTCGACTACAAGATGGCCCTGGCCGCCCTCGACCATCCCATCGACAAGATCCGCATCAACCCCGGCAACATCGGCGGCTACGACCGCTACCGCCAGGTCATCCGCAAGGCCAAGGACAAGGGCATGCCCATGCGGATCGGCGTCAACGCCGGCAGCCTGGAGCGCGAGATGGCCATGAAGTACGGCTTCCCGTGCCCGCCGGCCATGGTGGACAGCGCCCTGCGCTACATCGAGATCGCCGAGTCCGAAGGCTATCACGACATTATCGTGTCGCTCAAATCGAGCGACGTCATCACGGCCGTCGAGGCGTACCGGCTCTACGCCAAGCAGGCGAACTATCCGACGCACATCGGCATCACCGAGGCCGGCAAGGCCGCCCTACGCCGTCACCAAGTCGGCGTGCGGCCTGGCGCCGATCCTGCTCGACGGCATCGGCGACACCATCCGCATCAGCCTGCTCGGCGACCCGGTGCCGGAGATCGCGGCGGCGTTCGACATCCTGCAGGCGACGCAGCGGCGGGTGCGCAAGCCGGAGCTGATCGCCTGCCCGACCTGCGGCCGGCTGGACGATCGACCTGGAAGGCATCATCGCCCAGCTGGAGAAGCGCCTGGCGGGCCGGACGACGCCGGTCAAGGTCAGCGTGCTGGGCTGCGTCGTCAACGGCCCCGGCGAGGCGCGCGAGGCCGACCTCGGCATCGCGGCCGGCAAGGGCAAGGGCGTCATCTTCAAGCGCGGCGAGATCATTCGCCACGTTCTGGAAAGCGAGATGGTGGACGCGCTGATCGAAGAGATCGACAAATGGGAAGTCGAGGAGCGGGCCAACGGCACGTTGACGGCGGAGAAGTCGGTCGGCGACGGCAACGGGCGCGTGCGGTTACCGTTGTTGCAGAAATGATGAACGATGAATGATGAACGATGAATCAGATTCGTATTTGATTCATCGTTCATCATTCATCATTCATCATTTCTGCAACGCTTCGCGGGTGAACGTGTTCGGCTTGAAGTCCGGGTTGAGTTTGACGTCGCGGAAGAAGTATTCGCCGAGCAGTTGGCCGTCGGCGCCCTTGAGCGTGGAGCCGACCTGCATCCACGTTCCCTTGTCCACGTAGATCGTCAGCTCGGTGACGCCGTCGATGTCTTCCGGCCGCTTGAAGTCGGCGCGCCGCAATTTCCAACAAACGCGGTCTCCTACCTCCTTCACCTTGAGTTCGCCCAGGTATTCGACGTGCAGGGCGTTCTGCTTCCGCGCGGCCTGCCAGCTGGCCAGCGTGTGCTCCATGCCAATCTTGATGCCGAAGTCGGTGATCGGCACCCGGCTCGATTTGCGGGCGTCGTCGCCCTTGGGGTCGCGCTCGACGACGCCGGCCAGGGCGAGCAGACCGGTCGGCTTTACCAGCAGCTTGTTGTCGTTCTCGCCCTTGACCCAAAGCGTCTTCTGCGCCAGCCGCGCCCCCTCGCGCCAGTCCATCAGAACGCTGAACGGCTTCTCGCGGAACTGGCAGGCGATCTCCTCCGACGGCTGCAACTTGCCGTCGAGCCGTTCCTGCTTGTGCATCACGCAGCGGTAGCCCTTGACCTCGCGGTCGTAACGCCGGATGCAGGCCTCCATGAACGCGACCGGGTCGGTCTTGGCCAGGCGCGTCATCTCCGCCTCGGTCGGCAAGGCGCCGCCGTTGTCGGCCACGCGGACGATCGGCGCGTCGGCCGCCGGGGCCGCGGCGCGCGGGCCGTCCGGGGCGAGGAGGAAACACAACGGGAGGTAGAGCAGCAGGCGCGGCATGTCGGTTCCTCCGTGTACGTTCAGGAGACGGCCGCCGGATTCGGGCCGTCCTCGCCGGTCCCATTTTAATCATCGCGGGAAGGGCTGACAACGCCGCGTCGGCAAACCGCCGCCCCTGCCGGCGGCCGGACGTCCAGGATATCGGTTCTCCTGAATGCGACGCCCGTATTACATCGTCATCGCGGTTCGCAGCGCATCCTGGACTTCGCGCATCCGCTCCTCGCTCCAGCCGCGGTACACCTTCATTTCGGGGTTGCCGTGTTCGCTGGTCAGGGCGACG
Source organism: uncultured Planctomycetaceae bacterium (assembly GCA_963813925.1). Taxonomy (GTDB): domain Bacteria; phylum Planctomycetota; class Planctomycetia; order Gemmatales; family Gemmataceae; genus UBA4732. Next base: position 606,907 of record CAWFBG010000007.1, on the reverse strand, counting down.
TAATACTCGATGTGGTGAATCGCGCAATAGTAATAGATCAGGGCCGGGACGACGCCGGAGACGAGCAGAATGACGAAGACGACCCATTCAAAGAACCCGGCGTACTCGCCGCGGCCGGCGACGACGCCGAAGTAGTCGCGCACGTCCATTTTCTCCGGCCGCAGCGGGACGAAGGCGATCCGCCACGCCCGGACCAAATCGACCTTTCCGGATTTGAATCGTTTCAGATCGATGTGATCGTAAGTGCCCAGCAGGAAGCCGGTCATGGCGGTGTAAACGATCCAGGAGATCGTAAAAGTAGCTATTTCGACGGGAGCGTCTTCGAGGGTCAGGAAGCCGACGCCGATGGCCGTCAGCGCCGCCGCCTGGCAGAGCAGAAAGAGGATAATGCGCATCCGTAAAGACGTTCCCGAATCCCACGACCGCTCCAGCCGCTGGTACTCCTTGACGGCCTTGCGGCCGACGCGCAGGTCGAAGCCGCAGCGGACGCAGACCACCACCTCCGGCCCCAGCAGGTCGCCGCATCCGGGACAGCGGCGGGCGCCGCCGTCGGCGGTGCGGTAGGGGTTGGAGCTTTCGGGGTCTTCGTCGGGCGACGCGCCGGCGAACTCGTCCGGAGGCGGCGGGACCGGCAGCGGCGGAGGCGTTTTTTTCCGCCGGGCGGCCGGCGCCGGCCAGTCGGCGTGACAGACGGGACACTCGCCGCGGCCGCGCTTGCGCGAGGGGACGCGGACCAGCTCGCCGCAGGCGGGACAAGTCGCCAAGCCCTTGCCGGCCGGGATCGGGGCGTCCGAATAGGTCGTCGCGGAAGGCGGGCCGTCGTCTTCAAACAGGGCCGAATCTTCGACCGGGGCGCGTTCCGCGACCTTCTTCTTGGCCGGGCGGCGGGGCGGCACGGGGCACATGACGCCGCATTCGGGACATTGCATCTTGTTGCGGGCGTAGTCGTCCGGCACAGGCACCGCGGCGCCGCAGCCGTGACAGACGATGGTGTCGCTCATGCCGGGTCTCCCGCGTCGTCGGACCCAAACTCCCGTCCGCATGGTACAGCGGCGGGCGCGGCCGGGACAAGCCTTCCGCAGACCCGGCAGGCGTTTCGCCGCGCCGTCCGTATAATGCGGTATAGACGTTCCGATCGATGAGGCAGCCGCGCCCGGGTTTCGGCGAGCGAGGTGGGGGCGATGGTTCGTATCCGAATCGTCTTGGCGGCGCTGGCCCTCGGACTCCTCGGTGGGGCCGCGGGCCGGCGTTTACGACCTCGACGACCCGCTGCCGCAGCACTTGCCGCCCCTGCCCAGCGACCACGGTCAGATCCTATTAATCATCGGGCCGTTACGCGCCGCCGGCATTCCCCGTCAGCCCAACATGCGGGTAAGCCCCTACGAGAAGCAGGCGGCGGCGCTGGAGGCCAAGGCGCCCGGCGACCGGACCACCTTCGACCGCGTGGACCTGGGGGCGTGCTACATCCGTCTGAACCGGCCCAACGACGCCGTGCGCGTGCTGCTCCAGGCCGATCAGACCAACTTCCTGGTGCTGGCCAACCTCGCCGCCGCCTACCAGTCCCTCAACGAACTCGACCGGGCCATCGCCTTCGAGGAGCAGGCGTTGGCCGCGTGGCCGTCGATCCAACCCGGCTGGAACAGCACCGAATTGACGTGGTATCGCCGGGCGGAGGGCTATTATCTGAAATTGTTGGAGTCGCGCCAGCGCGAGAGCCAGGCCAACCCGGCCAACAGGCCGGCGGCGACGATGGACGTGCTTTTCGGCAAGCCGCGTTCCCCCGCGGGCGATTACGAGGCGCAGGAACGGTCGTGGAAGCTGTGGGGCGAGTTGCCGCCGGACGCCTACGCCGTTGTGTCGCAACTGCTCGTCTGGTCGCCCAACGACGACCGCCTTTACTGGCAGCTCGGCGAAATCCTCAACACGATGGGCCTTGTCCCGGAGGCGGTCAAGGTCTTCGACGAGCTGGCCAACTCCCGCAACCTGAGCGGCGTCCGCGTGTTCATGGAACACCGCCGCACCCTCAAGGAGTCGGTGGACGTGGCCAACGCCTTGGTGAGCGCCTACGGCAACGACACGGGAAAATACCAAAAGGATTGCTATTATCTCATGTTGGAGATCGCGCCGCGCGGCCTGCTCACGGCGCCCGGACTCGGCGACGCCAGCACGGCCGTGGCGCCGGCCGCGGTGGCGGAGGCCTACGCGCTCCAGGAACGGCAGCAACAGCAGGGCGCGGGACAGGGCGCCGCGCCGCCAGGCCCGCGGCGCGGCGGGTGGCCGGACTGGAAGCCGATCTTCGTCGGCTTCGCCGGCGGCTTCATCCTGGCGACCTTGGCCGTCCTGCAATGGATGGAATGGCGGAAGCGCCGCCGTCCCGAGAGCCGCCCGTCCCCACGCACGGAGCCAGTCGCTCATGACGCCGGAGCCTTCCGAGCCGACGACCCCTCCGCTCCCGATCGGGTGGAAGGAGCGCCTTGACTTCCCCGAATGGGGCCTGAAACACGTCCGGGTCAAGATCGACACCGGGGCGTGTTCCTCGGCCCTCGGGGCGGCCGACTGCGAATTGGTGGAAGTGGACGGCCTGATGACGGCCCGTCTGCGGCTGGCCCTGAACCGCCGTCGGCCCGAACGGGTCGCGGTCGTCGAGGCGCCGGTGCTGCGCATGGTCCACGTCACCAACACCGGCGGCGGCCGCGAGTTGCGGCCGATGATCGAGGCGCTGGTCCGCCTGGGTCCGGTGCGAAAGCGCATCCGCGTGACCGTCACCCGGCGCGACGGCATGCGTTTTCCGATGATCCTCGGCCGCGAGGCGCTGGCCGGCAGCTTCGTCGTGGACGTGGGGAAGAAGGATTTGCTGCGATCCTGATGGGGCGAGCGGGGGGCGTTAGCCCCCTGATTCTTCATGCGGTCGGCGACAATAGGAAGAATCAGGGGGCTGACGCCCCCCGCTCGCCGGGCTTGTGACAGTAAGAGAACATGACCATCCGCGCGGTTACTTGTCCTTGATCGGCGGCGGCGCCGGCTTGTCCTTTTCCGGAATCGTGACCTTGTCCTTGGCCGCCGGCTTGTCCTTTTCCGGCGGCGTGACCTTGTCCTTTTCCGGGATCGTGACCTTGTCCTTTTCCGGCGGTTTTGCCTCTGCAACGATGTCCTTGCGCGTGCCCTCGACAACCGCCATTACCGCCTTCTCGTCGGCCGGCTTGGCGCCGTTCTTCTCCAGCGCTTCCTGAAGGTCCTTGGCCGCCGCGTCGAACTCGGCGTTGGTGATCTTCATGCCCTTATGGGCTTCCTTCATCGACTTGCCTTCGTACTTCAGCGGCCCGCCCGTGACGCTGCTGAAAAACTCGACGAGGTGCTCTTTCAGCGCCGCGACTTCTTCCTTGCTCGGAACCTTCGTCGGGTCGCGCCAGAAGTTGACCTTGGGGTCCTTGCCGGCCGTGTTCACGAAATCGTCCACGACCTTGGCGACGCTGGCCTCGCCGCCCAGCCGGTCCCAAAGCGTCTTGGCCTCCGGCGGCGGCGGCGGGGGCGGCGGCGCGGCCGGGGCCTTGACCTCGACCTTGGTAACCGCGTCCCCCTCGCTGGTGACGGTGACGGCGCTGCCCTTCTTCACGTCGTCCAGGACGCCGGCCTTACCGTCGATGGTGACCTTGGTCGCCTTGTTGATGGTGAAGGATTTGTCCTTGCCTTCGTCGTCCTTGAGGGTCAGCTGGTCCTTCTCGGCCTTCGTCACTTTGCCGGTCGTCTTGGTCTCCTTGGCGGGCGGCGGGGGCGGCGGGGGCGGCGGCTCGGAGGGACTCTTGGCCTCCACGTTGATAACGACGTCGCCCTTGCTGGTGACGGTTACGCTGCTGTCCTTCTTGACGCTTTCGAGGCTGCCCTCCTTGCCGTCGATCATCACCTTGGCCGTTTCGGGGACGTTGAACGTCATGCCCTCGCCGCCGACGCTCACGGTCAGCTTGCCCTTGGCGGCGCTAACGACCTTGCCGGCTGCCTTCGTCACCTTGGCGGGCGGCGGGGGCGGCGGGCCGACGGCGACGGGGTTCGGGTTGACCGCGTCGCGGACCTTGTCGATGACGCCGCGAAGCACGAAGGCCCGGCGTTCCACCTGCGGCGTGTCGCGGGCGGTGACGAGGCCGGCGTCGATGGCCTTCTGGAGGTCCGGGTGGGCGCCCAGGAACGGGCGCGTGGCCATCAGCGCTCCTTGATAGAGGTGATAACAGCCGGCGTAATCGCGCTCCATGTTCGTGTATCGGCCGGTCGCGTTATACATGTCCGCGCCTTCGTTGATGACTTCGCGCAGCATCTTGTGGACGAGGGCGTCCACGGCTTTGCCGTCCACGGACGCGGGATGATCGTCCGCCGCCCTCGCGGCGCCGAACGAAAGCGCCAGGGCAGGTAGGCTGAGCACCAGGGCCGGCAGGCCCCAACGATGAACCAATGACATAGAAGTTCTCCTTGGTGGCCGCGCCGGCGACGCTCCCGTGCGGGCGGCGGCGTTTTCGGGCCAAATCCGGCGACGGGGGCAATCATAGCGAAGCGACGGCCCGCCGGAAAACGAATTTTCCTGGACTTGCGTGGTTTCGGCCGTTGGGGATAATAACGGCGCCGTCAGGACGACACGGGCGAACGTCAACCCAAGGAGGGGCCAGTGGCCGACAAATCCACCCAATCGATCCTCGCCGCGCTGGGCCGGGCGGCCGCGTCGCCCGACGGGGCGCCTTTGTTCGCCGCCAAGAGCGGCCCCGGCCTATTCCCGTCCACCGCCGCCGGCAAGCAGGCGGCCCAGCGCTGCAAGGACGAGGGCTGGCTGCGCTCCCTGTCCACCGAAACCGACGCTCCCGCCCCTCCCCCCGCGTCGGCCGGCGACACCGCCGTACTGGTTGCCAGGAAAACCAAAACCGCCCCGGAAATGTGCGTGCTGACCGACAAGGGTCTGGCGTGGCTGTTGTCCCAAAACAGCCCGCGGCAGGTGCTGGAAGACTTCGTGCGCGCCTGGAGGCGCGGCAGGCGCAGGCCGCCGAAATGCTGACGGCCCTGCGGCGGATGCAGTCCGGCTTCGACGCCCTCAAGGCCGGCGCCGAGACCGTGCTGGGCCAGCTGGTGCGTCCCGAGTCGGTTCAGAACGGCGAAAACCTGTTGCAGCGCTTCCTCCGCTTCCGCAACGAGCCGGCCGACTGCGTTCGCAAGCCGGAGCCGGCCGACGACGTACATGCCGTGCTGCTGGCCCGTCTGACGGACTGGCAGACGACCGGCGGCTGGGAGGACTGCCCGCTGCCGGAGTTGTTCCGTCGCGCCCGAACCGCCGCCCCGGCCCTGACGGTCGGCGCCTTCCACGACGGCCTGCGCCGCCTCCACGACGCCGGCCAGGTCTACCTGCACCCGTGGACCGGGCCGCTGCACGCGCTGCCGGAACCGCCGTTCGCCCTGCTCGTCGGCCATGAGATCGCGTACTACGCCAGTCGCCGTCAGTAACGAGTGGCGGTTAGCCGCGACGCGCAGCGGAGCGCTCAGGCCCAAGCGCTCCGCTGCGCGTCGCGGCTAACCGTCGCTCGCCACGGATTCATGGAGGTCCCCCTGATGCCAGCCGCCGCCGCCGTCCGATCCCTGCCGGAGCGCGCCCTGGAAACGCTGCGCCGCGCCGGCAACCCGTTCCGCGACTACTTCGCGCGCAACCCCGACGACGAGGTCTGTGCGCGCTACCACGTCCCCGAACTGTTCGCCAAGGAACGCGAACAACTGCTCGGCGTCGTGGACCTCTACCGCTTCGCCCCGGCCACGCACTCGGAAGTCGTGCCGGTTCTAGGCAATAAGGGGTCCGGTAAGACGCATTTGCTCCACTCCATCAAGCACGGCCCCGAGGGGACGTGGCAACTGCTGGTCACGCCGGGGACGTACCAGAAGGAAGTGGACTTCCTGGAGTACCTGCTGTTCCAATTCATCGACACGCTGCTCGGCGGCGGCCGTCAGAAGGACGCCCGGCCGCTGGAGTTCGTCGGCGAACAGCTGGTGCGCGGGATGCTGGCCAAGGCGATCACGGGGCTGCCGGCGCAGGAGCGGCTGGAGCTGTTCCCGGCGCCGGGGCTGGCGCGCTGGGCGCGCCGCTTCGGCCTCGGCGGCTCGCAGGCCCAGGAGCGGACGCAATGGCTCACCGAAAGGCTGGCTCGTCCGGTGGCGTTGCCGTTCCAGGCCGGCGGCGTGCGCCGGGCGTGTGAGGAGGCCGGCATCGACCCGGCCAAGGCGTGTGAACTGGCCGTGGCCCACATCGACCACACCGAGACGCACAACACGGCCGGCCTGATGCGCCGGCACATCCTGACCGGCTTCGCCCGCGCCGTGCTGCTCGGCGACGAGGCCGACCTGGCCAGCTTCCTCACCTACGGCTTCGCCGAGCTGGAATTTCAGGTGCGGCCCGGCCGGCAAGACCTGGTGCTGTCCCTGTTCAAAACGTTGATGGAAGTGCTGCACGGCCTGCGCATCCCGGTGGTCGTCGCCTTCGACCAGTTGGAAGATCTCTTATTGGCTCGGCGCACCGACGACGTGCATCGCATCGCCGAGGCGTTCTTCGCCGGCGTGGTGCAGGCCATGCACCACCTCGACGGCATCAGCTTCCTGATCTTCGCCGAGCGCGGGCTGTGGAACCGCTTCGTGCCCTCGCTGGACGGCTACATTCAGGATCGCTTGAACAACCCGATACACTTGCCGGACCACGGCACCCTCAAGACGCTGCGCCTGGAGGCGCCGGCCCCGGAGTTGGTGCGCCGCATCGTGGAGGCCCGGCTGCGGCCGGCCCTGGAACAGGCGCCGGAGTGCGGCGAACTGCCGTCGATCTTCCCGTTCACCCCGGAACAGATCGAGCGCGTGGCCCGCACCGAGCCGACGCTGCGCGACATGCTCCAGCAGTTCCGCCACCAGTTCGATCGCGTCGTCTACGGCACGGGCGAGGAGCGCCGGCCGGCCGCGGAGACGGCGGAGGAAACGGCCTCGCCCGTGAACCGGCTGCCGGTGGCCGAGGTGTTCGCACCCCCCGTCGCCAGGGCGGTCGAAATGCCGCCGGAGGTCAAGTCGGTCGTGGTTGTCCATTCGACGCCGGCCGCGGAGAAAACGGCTGCGCCGTCGGTCGGCGACCAGTGGGACCAGGAAGTGCGTTCGGCCCGGCGGAAACTGGAGCCGGAAGGGGCGTTGACCGGGGCGACGCGCGAGCTGCAATCGGGCCTGGGGTCGTTCCTGCAAATCTGCCACGAGCACGGCGTCAAGGTGGGTCCGTGGCGACTGTGCCACGTCGTACCGGAATGGACGTTCGGCGACCACCCGACCTACGGAGTGCTGACGATCGCGCACTGGGTCTGCAAGGACGGCCAGCCGTGGAAGGTGGGCGTCGGCCTGTTCCTCGGCCGCGGCCCGGCCAAGCCGAAGGACCTGGGCACGAAGCTGTCGGTGCTGGAAGTCGAGCCGACGGTGGTGGACCATTTGATTTTGCTGCGTCCGGAGGACGACCTGGCGGTGACGGGCAAGAGCAAGACGCTGTGGCAGGAGGCGGAGAAGCGCGGCCGGCACGCCCGGTTGGAGCCGGCGTCGCTGGACGCCTTCGCCACGCTGTACGCCTTCCCACGGCTGATCGCGGCGCTCCAGGAGGCGCTGCCGGACGGCCAGCCGCTGCCGAATTTGGCGGATTTGCTCCAGGAGAAGTGCGAGAAATTGCTGGAGCAGGTGTGTATGCCGGTGCAGGGATAACCGGGGTGACACTAGAGCCGCGGCCGTGTGGAGCAAGGGCGCTGCCTCACGGCCGTGGCGTTTTCATTTGCTGCGTTATGCGGGTGGCTGCGAGTTCCACTTCAGTCGGTCGCATAAGTCGAACAACTCCTGCCATTCCTTTCTTGTTCTGATTTCCTCAATCGTCCAGGACCGATTCTGTAGGGCAAGCCATCGTTCCCGCAGTCGTTTACTCGCCGCCACCATTTCGTCGTCGATGTATCCGGCATAGCGAAGTTTTTCCAGGCCGTCATCGTGCAGGAAAGACCAGACTCCCACATCGAACTCTTCAAACAGGTCGTATGCGATCTCCTCATCCGTTCGGTTGCGTATGTTGCTTGTGCATCTTCTCACGGTGTCGAGATAGAGTTCGTAAAGTTCGCTCACCGGAATTTCGGGCATGGTCGCTCACCAAGAGCAGTAATGATCTCTACTACCGACCCGACTTTGTTGCCAGGCCACGTTTTCACTGCGAGTCATCCTGCAAGTGCGCCACGGCCCAGCGGGCCGACTCGCGCACGCCGTCGTCCGGATCCCGGAGGAGCCGCCGGATGCTCGGCAGCGCTCGCGTGTAATTCATGTCATCCAGTTCATCGACGGCGTTCTGCCGCACGATCGGATCCTCGGACTCCAGTGCGCTTTCCAGAAGAGGCACGGCTTTCTCCGGATCGCGGCGGGCGAAGAAGCGTAGGGCGCTGCCGACCACATACGGCGAAGCGTGCCGGAGAAGGGGGGCGATGAGTTCCGCCGACGGGCATCCCAAATGGCGCAAGGTATCGACGGCTTCCGCGACGACCAGCGCCCGGCGGTCCTCGAGAAAAGATCGGGCCAGTTCGCAGACTTTGGTGCGTTTACGGGGCGACAAGCGCTTGGCGACCAACGATAGGGCTAGAAGGGCGGCCCGCGCCTGCGCTTCATCGGCCTCGGGCGCGAGCGCCAGGAGGAAATCGACCCCTTTCGCGCCGCTTCTGGCGATCCGTTCGGCCGCCTCTTCCAGCCAAATCTGCCGCTCGTCCTCAGACACTTCCGGCTTACGCGCGCCGCGGAAGAAGTCCTCCAAGGCTTCCGTGTCGTACTTACGGATCTCGGGGAACATGGCCATGACTAACCTCTCTTCCGCTTTTTCTGACACTCCACGCGGATCGTCTTTAGGCTCTTCCCGGCGAATTCCCCCGGAAACATGCTCCGCAACTTCGGCGGAAGGTCGTTCGACGTGATCGTTTCCCTGTTCTTGAGGTCCCTCAAATGCTCGAGCCTCTTAGGGGGCATCGATATCCCCAGTTTCTTGGCCAGCCGCTCGAACTGCTCCAGCAGTTTGATCGCCGTGTTGCATCGGGCGGGGTCGGGAGCAGAGGCTGCCATGGCATCGCTCCCGTAGGGACGCGCGTCTGATCTCTTCGACCTTCCCCGCCTCGCGCTCGCGGCCCCGACGTCACACCTGCTCGTCCATCTCATTAAACTCCAGGTAGTGCAAGTGTCGGTAGAGCGGGTTGCCGCTAATCAGCTCCTTGTGGACGCCGGAAGCGACGATGCGGCCCTTGTTCAACAGGTACAGCACGTCGCACGACCTGATCGTCGAAATCCGGTGCGGCAGGAAAATCACCGTCCGGCCGGGCAGCACCCGCGCCAGCGTGTCGTCCAGAAGAGATTTCGTGTCCTCATCCAGCGCCTTTTCCGGCTCCTCGATGATGAGCAGGGCCGGGTCGCGCAGCACCGCCCGGGCCAGGGCGATGCGAAACTGCTCGCTCACGCCCAGCGCGTGGCCCAGCTCGCCGATCGGCGTCTCGTAGCCCTGCGGCAGCTTCTGGATGAAGTGGTGGGCGTGGGCGATCTTGGCCGCCTCGATGATCCTCGGCAGCGTGTACGCCGCGTCGCCGCAGCCGATGTTGTTGGCCACCGTGTCGTGAAAGACGAGGTTGTGCTGCAACACGCAGGCGGTCTGGATGCGCAGCGAGTCCAGCGTCACCCAGCGCAGGTTGTGCTTGTCGATGCGGATCTCGCCCGAGGTCGGGTCGAGCAGCCGGGGAATCAGATAAACCAGGGCGTGTTTCTCCATTTCGTCGGCCCCGATCAGGCCGACGCGCTTGCCGGCCGGGATCGTCAGCGTCACCTCCTCCAGCAGCATCCGCGAGCCGCCCGGCTCCTTCAGCGTCACGTTGTCGAACTCGATCCGCTGGGCCAACGGCGGCAAAAACTCCGCCCCGACCAACTGGCCCACGTCGCCGCGGCGCTCCAGAAACTTGAACAGCTGAAGCGCCGACTCCCGGCCGCGCCGCAGGGTGCGCCGCGTGGACAGCCATTTTTCCGCCGGCCGGTAGAGGCTCACCAGCGCCGTCGTCAGGGCCACCATGCCGGCCACGCCGAGGCGGCCCGACAGCACGATCACGCCGGCGACGTACAACAGCAACAGCGTGCAGAGCACCGTCAACAGGATCAACAGCGGCCGGGCCATCGACTCGCCGCGGTGGCGGATCATCTGGGCCTGCGAGTAGCGCGCCAGTTGCCGCTCCACGCGCGACTGGTTGAACTGCTCCATCAGGTAGCATTTCACCAGCCGCATCATCATCAGGCTCTCGCGGATCACCGTCAGCCGCTCGGCCGCGTGGTGCGTGGCGGCGTCGCGCTCCCGCCGGAACCGGGCGGTGATCCGGCCGCCGATCAGCCACACCAGCACGGCGAACAGGAGGAAAGCCAGCGCCAGCCAGGGCTGCACCACCAGGGCGAACACCAGCAGCAAACAGAACTTGATCGGCTCGCGGAAGTAAACGGTCATGCGGGCGTAGAGGGCGTCGTGGACGGCCTCGACGTGCCGCGTGAAGACGCTGACCGCCTCGGTGGGTCCGAGGGCGCGGAAGGCCAACGTGCCCAGGCGGAAGGTGTGATGGTAGACGGCCCGGCGGAAACGGTGCGAGGCGTTGACCGCGGCCCGCGCCGCCATTTCGTGCATGAGGATGAGGAGAGACGTCCCCACGACGGCCAGGAAGAGCGCCAGCAGCAGCAGGCAGGTCAAATGGAGCGGGAAGATCGTCCGGGCGTCGGGATCGGCGTTCCACAGCCACGGGTTCCAGGCGGCGAACCAGGAAACGGCCCGTCCCTGAACGTAATTGCCGTGCAGGTAGGCGCGGACCACGGTGCTCAGGATGCCGTGGTCGATTTCGTGGTAATCGTTCTGCTGGAACAACGCGTGCAGCTTCGCCTCGGGGACCCGTTGGCGGTCGTAGAGAAGGGTCGCCAGGTGGGCGCGCCAGAGGGCGTCGAGGTCGGCGGGCGCGAGGGTGTTGGGGTCGGTCTGCGGCGACACCGGCAGGGCGGCCAGGGCCATGGCGCGGGCGTTGTCGTAGCCGGCGAGCTTCAGCCGGAAGACTCGTTCGTTGTTCGACAAATCGGCCGGCGTTCCGCTGTCGAGGGCGGCGGCCGTCAGCGGGCCTTGCCCGGACGGTTCGCCCAACGCGCCGACCGTCGCCGCCCCGAGGGCCGTCACCTGGGCCATCGCCGCCCGGGCCTCATCCTCGCCGGGTAGTTTGGACCATTCGCTGAGGAAGCGATTTTGCGCCGCCCACGACTCGTCTTGGAAAGTGGGCAGTCGGCCTCGCGACACCATCAGGTCGGTGAACAGCCACAACAGCGCGAGCAGAGCCACATAGACCAGGCAGGACCCGACGGCGGCGACGTGGGAGGTCCACAGGGCCGTGCGGCTGTAATTTAGGTAAGCGCAGGCCTTGGAAAAGGCGGTGCGTTCGGTTTCGCGTTCCACGGACGCCTCCTCGGGGACCAATTCCGGCGGGCGGCGCGGGATAGGATGAGCTGGGATCGCGCCGGTGCATCGCGTCAACCACTCGTCGCCGTTGATTTTAGCAAAGATCGGCGGACTTGCACCGACGATCCGGATGCGCGGGCCGTAAAATTCCTAACACGGGGCGTTAAGACCGGAGTAGAATGATCGGCGGCCGCCGCCCGTCGGGAAGGAATGCAAGTTTTTTCCCAAGCCGGCTAAATCCGGCGAACGCGGCGGCGAATAGCTTGGAGGGAGGGAGGCGACCAAGCACTCGTCGAACCTCTCGGCCGTGGTTTCACGGATCCTGTTCCTGGAAAGGGGTACAGCACCATGCTCAAGAAAGCACTGATTGCGGGGTTGGCGGTGGTGGTCGGCGTGGCCGTCCTCGCCTGGGTCAGCCCCAAACTCATCAGCACGATCCGCTACCAGGCGGGTCAGGCCGTGGAGAGCGTCGAGAATTCGGTGCCGCTGGAGACCGAAATCGGTCGTCTGCAGGCGGAGGTCAAGCGCCTGGAGGGCGATCAGAACCGCTACTACGATCAGGTCGCCAAGCAGGCGGTGGAAGTGGACAAGCTGCGCCGCGACGTGGACGACACGACGGCCGCGATGGACCACCAGTGGGCGAACATCGAGGCGATGCGGAACGGCCTAGGCGACGACGTGAAGACGTCGTTCCAATTCGGCAAGCGCACCTATACGCGGGAGGAAGTGACCGAGCAGCTGGCCCGCGACTTCAGCTCCTACCAGAACTGTGAGAAGGAGTTGAAGGCCAAGAAGGAACTGCTGTCGGCTGCCGACAAATCGCTGGCCGCTTCCGAGGACCAACTCGGCGCCCTCAAGACCGCGCGCAACGACATGGAAGTGGAGTTGGCCAAGCTGGAAGCCGACCTCAAGCTGGTTCGTCTGAAGGAAGCGCAGACCAGCCTGAAGGTGGACGACGGCGAATACGCCCGCGTCCGGGCCGACATCGCCAAGCTGCGGGATCGCGTGGCCGCGAAGGAGAAGGCGCTCGAGTACGAGGGCCAGTTCGCCAACGGCACGATCGACGCCACGGCCGCCCCGGCCCAGGCGGACGAGAAGGACCTGCTCAAGAAGATCGATGAACAGAACGCCGGCCACAAGGCCGACGCCAAGAATGTTGCGGAGCAAAAGTAACGGGACGGTCGGAAGAGATTCACCGCGGAGAGCGCGGAGAGCGCGGAGAGAAGAAAGAGTAAAGCACGGAAATGGTGTGACCCCTTTGGTACATCCATTGTCTTTCTCCGCGATCTCTGCGTTCTGTGCGGTGAAACTTTTTGGAATGGAACGAGCATGGCCGGGTTCGCGTGGTTGGCGCTGCGGCAGGCCCAGGAGGCGTTGAAACACGCCCGCCTGGAAGAAGCCTTGCGACTGCTGAGCCAACCGCACGCCCAGGAACGCCGCGGCTCGGCGGCCCTGGTGAACCGGCTGGCGCGGGCGTTCGTGGAGCGCGCCGAGCGTTCTTTGCGGAAGGACGACGCGGAAGCGGCCTGGCGCGATCTGCTCCAGGCGGAACACCTGCAAACGCCGGATAAAGGCGCGGAGCGGTTGCGCGAGGCCCTGACGCGCCTGGGCGTGGCCGAGGTGCGGGCGCTGCTGCAAGCCGGCGAACCGGGCCGGGCCGAGGAGGAGATCGCCCGTCTTCGCGGAAAGCTGGTTCGCTCGTCGGAACTGCAAGTGCTGGACGAGGGCGCCCGCGGCTGGCTGGCCGCCCGAGACCTGGCGGGGCGCGGCGAATTCGGACAAGCGCTGGAGGCGGTGGACCGCGCCCGCCGACTGGTCAAGGACGTGGGGGTCCTTGAAGATTACCGGAGAGACCTGACCAAGCGGCGGGAGTGCTGCGGCGCCTCGCTGGCGCGCCTACATGAGGCGGCCCATGCGGGGCGGTGGGCCGACGCCCTGGGGGCGGCCGAACAGGTTCTATCCGTCGCCCCCCAGCACGCGGAAGCGCGCAAGGTGCGCGGACAGGCCTGGAAAGCGGTCGAGCCGATTACAGTGGCCGTTGCCGGCCCCGCAACGGAAACCGCCGGCGGCGCGACGGCGGGTCCGCAAGCGTCGCCGGATCGCTTCCTGTTGTGGATCGACGGCGTGGGCGGTTATTTGGTCTGTCTCGGATCGCGCATCACCTTCGGCCAGGCGATCCCCGGTTCGCCCGTGGACGTGCCGCTGGTGGCCGACCTTTCGCGGATGCACGCCACGCTGACGCGGGACGGCGAGGGCTACGTCCTGGAGGCCGTCCGTTCCATCCAAATAAACGGCCGGCCGGCGACGCGGGCGCTGTTGCGGCCCGGCGACCGGGTGACGCTCGGCCCATCCTGCCAGTTCCAGTTCCGGCAGCCGGTGCCCGCCAGCGCCACGGCGCGCCTGGACCTGGTGAGCGGCCACCGTTTGCCGCTGGGCGTGGACGGCGTGCTCGTCATGGCGGACACGCTGGTGATGGGCGGTGGGCCGCAGGTCCACCTGACGGCGTCGGACCTGAAGGCGCCGGTGGTCTTCTTCCGCCACAAGGACGGCCTGGGTCTGCGGCACAGCGGCGGATTGACCGTCAACGGTCAGAAGGCGCCGGAGCGGACCATCCTCGGGACGAGCGCCCTGGTGTCGGGGGATGACTTCGCGTTCGCCGTCGAGCCGGTCAAATGAGGGGAGGGGGCATATGAAATTCACCTACAGCAGCGGACAACGGCCCCTGGACGGCTTCACAATCAAGCGCGGCGTCGGCCGCGGCGGCTTCGGCGAGGTTTACTTCGCGGTCAGCGACGGCGGCAAGGAAGTGGGCCTCAAGCTGCTGCGCGGCGAGAGCCAGATCGAGCTGCGCGGCGTGGCCCAGTGCCTGAACCTCAAGCACCCCAACCTCGTCGGCCTCTACGACCTGCGCATCGACCACCAGAGCGACCATTGGGTCGTCATGGAATACGTGGCCGGGGAACCGCTGAACGTGGTGCTGTTGCGTCACACGCGCGGGCTGCCGCGCGAGCTGGCCCGCGAATGGTTTTTGGGCCTGGCCCGCGCCGTCGGCTATCTCCACGACCACGGCATCGTCCACCGCGACCTCAAGCCGGCGAACGTCTTCATCGAAAACGGCCAGGTGAAGGTCGGCGACTACGGCCTGAGCAAGTCGCTCAGCGGCAGCCAGCGCACGGCCAACACGCAGAGCATCGGCACCGTCCACTACATGGCCCCCGAAATCTCCACCGGCAATTACAACAAACAGGTGGACGTCTACGCGGCCGGCGTTCTCTTCTACGAGATGCTGACTGGCCGCGTGCCGTTCGACGGCGAGAGCGCCGGCGAAATCCTGATGAAGCATCTGACGACGCCGCCCGACCTGAGCAAGGTGCCGGCCGAATACGCGCCGATCGTGGCCAAGGCGCTGGCCAAGAACCCGGCCCAGCGCTACGGCAGCATGGCGGAAATGGCGCGCGCCGTCGAGTCCCTCCACGCGGCCGAGGCGGTCCCGGCGCCGCCTCCCGCCCGGCCGGCGCCGCCGATCCCGACCGCCGTCCCGTCGCCGACGGTGCCGTGGCGTCCCGCGCCGCCGCCGCCCCGGCCGATCCTGACCGCTCTGCCCGCGTTCACGCTGCGCGACCAGATCGGCGAACTCTGCCGGTCGCTGTCGCTGACGGTGCTGTTCGCGGCCGTGGCCGTGGTGCTGTGGGCGGCCCTGGGCCACACCCGTGATTTCAGCTTTCTCGGGGCGGTCTTCTTCCTGATCGTCGGCGTGAGCTGGGCCGTGTTGATCCCGTCGAAGTTCTGGACCGACCGCCGCGGCGACTCGTGGACGCGGCGTCTAGTGATGCTGGTGATCGGCGGACTGCTCGGCTGCGGGGCGCTGTGGCTGGACGGCTGGTCGCCGGGAGTGCCGCCGCCGGTCAGCCTCGCCTCGAACTCGCCGACCTCGGCCCTGGCGTCGCTGGCGCCGACGGGCGTGCTCTACGAGGCCAGTTACATCGCCTATTTTTCCGTGGCCTTTTTCGCCCTGCGCTGGTGGCGGATGACCGACCGCCGTCGGCCGCAGCGCTTCAGCTTCGCGCCGGTGCTGGGCGCCGCCTTCTGGGGCATGGTGCTATTGCTGCTGGCCGGGCTGCAACTCTGGTACGGCGTCGGCGTGTTGACGCTGGCCGCCGCCGTGGTGCAGCTGGTCAGCCCGTGGGAGCCGCCGCCCCCACCGACGCCCAAGAAAATGCGACTGCGTTACGCCTGACGGCCGGAGGAAGGGGAATGAGCGCCATGCGTCCGTCTTTCTGGATAAAATGGATTCCTGTCGCCGTTTTTGCCGTCGCCGTGTCGCCCTGCGCCGGGCGGGCCGCCGACCCGCCGACGCCGGCCGAGGCCGTGTCGGCCCACATGACCCGCGTGGACACCGACCCCGGCCGCGGCGAGACCGAGGAGGCCGCGCGGGACGAGGCCCGCAAAAAGGCGTGTACCTGGTTCGAGGATTATCTGGATTTCAAATACGGCGACATCGGCTGGAAGCCGACGGCCGCGGAGCTGATCGCCGAGAACGTGGTGCGCCTGGACCAACCGCAGCCAATGGATATTAAGCCTCTGCATGGCTATGAAGTGACGGCCCACGTCGATCTGAGCGACGCCGCCTTGCGCCGCCTCCAGCCGGAACTGGACCGGGCGCGGAGGCAAGCCCTGGAACAGGTCCGCTTTCAGCGGGAAGGCCTCGCCGCTCGCGCCCTGGCGGCGCTGGTCGCGTTGTGCCTGGTCGTGCTGGGCTACCTGCGGCTGGAGGACCTGACGCGCGGCTATTACACGGTGCTGTTGCGCCTTACGGCCGGCGCCGTGGTGCTGCTGACGCTGGCGGGACTGTTCCTTTTGCCGTGAACCGCCGCCGCGCGTCGGTTAGCCGCGACGCGCAGCGGAGCGCTGTCTGCAGAGCGCTCCGCTGCGCGTCGCGGCTAACCGAAACGCCGTCCTTCGCATCCCCATTCAATTCTGCCCGCTGATGAAGTCGCCGCCGTCGATGGAGAAGCGCCCCGTACTGCGGATATAGATGATCTTTTTCCCCTCCACCCTTTCCGGCGCCCCCCGCGCTGCTTGATCTTGTTGAGCACGGCCACGCCGCCGGGGGCGCCCTCGAAAATGATCTGGTCCTTGGCCTCGTTGTAGGTCATCACCTCGCACAGCGCCGTGAACTCCCGCGATTGGGCCGTCACGTTGCCCTTGGCGATCATTTCCTTCTGCGACTTCGTCTTGTCGCCGCGGTCGTACACGTCGAGACGGTCGCCGCGCAGGTACATCGCCCCCTGCGGCAGATGGTCGAGCATGGCGTCGAGATCGATTTCGATGTAGGGGTTCTCGCACGGCATGTCGAGCACGCGGACGTTCTCCAGGAACACCGCGCGGTTCGTCTTGCTGTTGGCGTACATGCTGCCGTGAAAGTTGATGTACGTCAGCTTCATCGGCTGGTCGGCCTTCGCCGCGCCGCCGGCCTTTGGCGCGGCGGCCGGCTTCGCGCCGGCGCCGGGCTTCGCCGCCGCCGCCTTGGCCCCGGCGGGACGCGGTGCGCCGAACGGGTCGTCGTCGGCGCCGCCGCGCTGGAACATGCGGAAGTCGCCCGGCCCCGGCGCGTGGATCTCGTTGCCGTCGCTGCCCGTCGCCGGCTTCGGGCCGGCGTCCTCCGGCTCCAGCGCGTCCATGAGCAGGGAAGGCACAACCAGCCGGTGGTAACTGACGACGCGGTCGCCCTCCAGGGTGTGGTCGTCAACGCGGACGTCGTCGTAACAGACCAGCTTTTTCACGCGCGGCGGCGGGCCGTCGTGGTTGCCCTGTTTCAGAGAGATCGCGTGGTCGAACAGGACGCTCATTTCCTTGCAGGCCAGGTGGGAGTTGTCCTGCTCGGCCTGGACGCCCTTGCGGAACTCGGCGTGCTTCCCGGTGAAGAACATTTCGTTGTTCCAATGGATCGTCATCGGCACCGCCTTGGCCAGGCTTTCGCCCTGGAAGTTCGTGCGGCTTTCCATCTGCATGGCGCCCGGTCCTTCCACCCACGCCTTGTTGTTGGCCTGGTCGATGTTGATGACCGGGCCGATGATGTAGATCTTGTCCATCAGCAGCTGGGCGAGGTCGCCTTCCACGACCAGGAAATTGCCCTCCGGATGGTAGGTCATGTCCAGGGCGGCGCCCTTGACGTCCACGCCCTTCTCGTCGGGCTTGGCGGGGGCCTGCGTCACGTGGACGTCGCCCTCGGCCTGGAGCCTTTTCAGAGTGCTCTTCTCCTTGCCGCGGTCCACCCAGGCGTAGACGGAGCGGGCGGTCAGGTCGATCGGCCGCGGCGGTTCGGCGTCCGCCCTGGCCGGGTTCGGCGCGGTCCCGACGGACGCGCCGGCCGGCGGCGGCGGCGGCGCGGAGGGGTCCGGAGCGGCCGCCTGGGCCGCGCCTGGGCCGGTCGCCGGCGTCTTGCCGGCCGGAGGGGCGTCGCCCTTCGCCTTCGCGGCGACCTTGGCGTCCGGGCCGACCGGCGGCAATTCGTCGTCGTGAACGTCGTGGAACCAGACGACGAGTTGGCCGGCGTGGGGGATGGTCATTTGCGGCGACTTGGCGAAAACGTCGCCGACGGCCTCGACGTGGTTGGGCCGCCGCGCCGCGTCCTGGGAAGCGGCCGGCGTGGCGTTGGCCGGCGCGGCCTCCGATGACGCCAGCCACACCTTCAGCGTGTCGGCCTGGAGCGTCTGGGCGTGGTCGTCGTCCACGAACGACGCCTTGCCGGTCAGGATCATCAGGTCCTGGTCGCCGTCCTTGGTGGAAACCAACTTGTCCCGCCACGCGGCGTGGGTGGGCCGCTTCTCGGTCTTCTTGTCGTACAGGTCGAGCTTGCCCGGCCCACGGGCCGTGACATGCCGCCAGGCCTTGCCGCCCGGCCCCTTCACGTCCTGGATCCGCAATTCGCGGGCGCGGATGAGGTTGTTGTCCTGGTCGGCCCACATCTCGGAATCCACCCTATTCGGATCGCCCTTGAGGATGGTGAGCTGGCTGCGGGCGTCGTACATAAAATCGTAGCCGCGGGCCGTGAGGTTTTGCTTGTCGGAGGCCAGGACGACTTCCTTGTTGCCGAAGGCGTGGGCGCTCTGCACTTCCATGCCGCGATCGACGGAATGGTCGTCGTGGGCGCCGGGGCCGCTTTCCTTGTGGCCCAGCCGCAGTTCCAGGTGCTGGCAGAACAGCTGGTCGTGCAACTGCCCCTTGCCGTCGGCCGACGTGGTGATGCGATCGACGTGGACGTCCTGGTCGTCCTGGGGGGCGTGCGCGGGATCGGCCTCCGGCGCGTCGAACAGCGCCACGTCGCCGTCCTTGTGGAACAGGTACTCGAAACGGCCGGGCGTGTAGATGTTGACGTGGGCCTTGTCCGGGGGGGCGTCGGGCTTGGCCCGCGGCTTCGGGGCGTCGGCCGCGGCCGCCTTCTCCTTGCCTGCGGCCGGCCCGGAGAGGAAGTCGCCGGCCACGTACAGGTTCATGTCCACGCCGGAAAGCAGGACGATGCGCTCGACGCCGCTGAACGCCTCCGTCCTCGCCTTGCCGCGGTGTGCGGGCTTTTCCATCGGCTTCGCGTCCGGCTCGGCGGCGGCTAGGTGGACCTCCATGCCCTGCCCGCGCACCTCGTTGGGACGGGGCTTGCTCTGGTCGTCCTCGACGTGGACGTCGTCGTCGGTCCAGATCAGCCGTTTGGCTTCGTCAAAAAAGAGCGGCCCCTTGTCGATGATGAGGTGAAGGTCGTCGTCGCGCTGCGGCGTGCGGTGGTTGTTGACGATCTCGATGTGATTCGTCAGTTCGGCGGCCACGACCCGGCGGTTGCCGCCGAGTTCCTTTTCGCTGTCCTTGAGCGGTTTGTCGAAGGTCAGGTAGGCCGTGTCCGCGCGGACGGTGTTGATCTCGACGCCGCGGCCGTCGCCGGGGTCTTTGCCGAACAGGGCCACGCTCATGTTGTCGAGCTTGAGACGGCCGTCGTCCTCGATGTGAAATTCGTTGGCGGCCACGACCATGCTCTTCTGGTTCATCTCCAGCTTGAGCGGCCACTTCAATTCTCGGCAGTCGGGGCCGAAGGCGAGAACTAGCTTTTCGTCGAGTTTAAGGCTGTGCGAAGGGGGAAGCGTCGGAAGGGCTAAGGGATTCGGGTTGGGCCAATCGGCGTCGGGCAGCGGCGGCAGGCCGTCGATGCCGCCGAGGCAGCTGGAGTAGACCATGTAGCCGGCAAAGAACAGCACGACGCCGAACGCCAGCAGCACGATCCGCTTGGGGGTCCACATGGCCTGGTCCCTTCCCGTTTCCGCCGCAGGCCCGAACGAGGCGAGCGGGGGGCGTCAGCCCCCTGATTATGGGTAGCGCCTCGGAACAGGCGACGAATCAGGGGGCTGACGCCCCCCGCTCGCCTCGTTCGGAAAACGACTCCTAAACCGCCCACAGCCCCTGACAGCGCAGGATCAGTTCGATCACCTCGCGCACGGCCCCGCCGCCGCCCGGCTCGCGCGTGACGTAGTGGGCGGCGGCGCGCGCCTCGCGGCAGCCGTCGGCCACGGCCGCCGCCAAGCCGCACTCGCGCATCGGAGGCAAGTCGGGCAAGTCGTCGCCGACGTAACATACCGCCGAAGGAGGCAAAGCCGCTTCCTCCAGCAGCCGCCGGTAGGCCGGCAACTTGTCCGACGCCCCCTGAAAGACGAAATCGACGCCCAGTTCCACGGCCCGCAAGTCCACCACCGGCGACGACCGCCCGGTGAGGAACGCCGAGCGCCGGCCCGCCCGCCGCCAGGCCTTCAGGCCCGACCCGTCGCGGACGTGGAAGCGCTTGACCTCCAGGCCGCCGGTGCCGTAAACGACGCCGCCTTCGGTCAGCACGCCGTCCACGTCCAGCACGAGCAGCCGGACGCCGCGGCAGCGCTCGGCGAGGGTGGGGACTTTCTCCATGCGTTCGCCCTCCCGCCGCCGTGATTTCAGGCCACCCGCGCCGCCGCCTCTTCCGCCGGAAGACTCCCAATCAGATCGGTTACATCCAGTAAACCGACGGGCCGGCCGTCGGCGTCCACGACCGGCAGCTCGCTGATCTTATGGCGGCGCAGCACCTCCACGGCGTCGAGGACGCGCGAGCCGACCACGGCGGTCAGCGGGTCGTGCGTCATGACTTCCGCGATGGGCCGGTCGAGCGCCTCTTCGCGCCGGGCCTCGATCAGGCGGGCGAGGTCGCTGTCGGTGAACAGGCCGGACAGCCGGCCGTCGTCGTCGATCAGGATGACGGCGCCGGAGCGGCGGCCGCGGCGCCGCGCCTGGGCGAACACGGTTCGCACCGTGTCCGTGGCCGGGGCGACGCGCAGCTCCCCACCCTGGCGCATGGCCGCCTCGACCTTGAGGAGCTTGCGGCCGAGGCTGCCGGCCGGGTGGAAGCGGGCGAAGTCTTCGCGCGTGAATTGGCGCTCGCGGCTGAGGACGAACGCCAGGGCGTCGCCCAGGGCGATCATGGCCGTGGTGCTGGCGCTGGGCGCCAGGCCGAGCGGACAGACCTCGTCGAGCGGGCCGTAGACCACGGCCACGTCGGCCTTGCGGGCGAGGGTGCTGCCGGCGCCGCCCGTGAGCGCGATCAGCGTCTTGGCCAGCGTCCGCAACGGCCCCAGCAGCCGCAGGATTTCTTCGCTCTCGCCGCTGTGGGACAACACGAGCACCGCGTCGTCGGGGTGGACCATGCCGAGGTCGCCGTGGACGGCCTTGGTGGCGTCGAGGAAATAGGCGCGGGCGCCGGTGGAATTGAGGGTGCCGACGATTTTCAGGCCCACGTCGGCGGACTTGCCGGTGCCTGTGACGGCGATGCGGCCGGCGCCCTCGCCGGTGACGCGCAAAAGGATATCGACGGCCTGAAGGAAGGCATTGTCGAGTCGGCGGGCGACAAGTTCGAGGCCGGCAGCCTCGGCGCGGAGAACCCGGCGGGCGTAGTCGAGCAGCCCGTCCGCCGTCGCGGCCGGCTCGGGCAGAAGGACTTGAAGGGACATCGTCGCCTCCATGCGCGTCGTGGGGTGCGGGACCGGCGTCCTGCCGATTCGTCTGCGACTATAGCCGAAAGGCGCGGAAATACAACCGCGCGCCGGCCGGCTTGAACATATCATCGACAATCGGCGAGGATGAGGCTAGTATTTGCGACCGGCGAAGGGAACACGGAGGGGTAATCTGGGAAAGATGGCGGCGAATGTTCTCGCAGCCGCGTCGCGGCGCAACAAACGGCCCCCCGCCGGATGTCTCCGGCGGGGGGCCTCTTTGGTCCGGCGAGCACTCGCTTTAAGCGTGGGTGAGGGACATGTTTGTTGGTCCCCTTCGTGCGAAGGGGACGGAATCATCCTTAGAAAGGAGGTGATCCAACCGCAGGTTCCCCTACGGTTACCTTGTTACGACTTAGTCCCAATCGACCGTTTCATCTTCGGCGCGTTTGACGGCGACTTCGGATGCCCCGATCTTTCGTGGCTTGACGGGCGGTGTGTACAAGGCTCAGGAACACATTCACCGCGGTGTTGCTGACCCGCGATTACTAGCGATTCCAACTTCACGCAGGCGAGTTGCAGCCTGCGATCTGAACTGGGGCGTGCTTTTTGGGATTGGCTCCCCCTCGCGGGTTGGCTTCCCTTTGTTCACGCCATTGTAGCACGTGTGCAGCCCCGGGCATAAAGGCCATGAGGACTTGACGTCATCCCCGCCTTCCTCCGGTTTAACACCGGCAGTCTTTCCAGAGTCCCCGCCATAACGCGCTGGCAACTGGAAACAAGGGTTTCGCTCGTTACGGGACTTAACCCAACATCTCACGACACGAGCTGACGACAGCCATGCAGCACCTGTAGAAGGTTCCGGACTGGATACCGTTCGTCATACGTTTCCGCAGACTACTTCCCTCCCCTTTCGGACATGTCAAGCCCGGGATAAGGTTCTTCGCGTAGCCTCGAATTAAGCCACATGCTCCACCGCTTGTGTGAGCCCCCGTCAATTCCTTTGAGTTTCAGCCTTGCGACCATACTCCCCAGGCGGGGTACTTAACACTTTAGCTGCGGCTGTGAACCCATGTCCAGTCCACAACCCAGTACCCATCGTTTAGGGCCAGGACTACCGGGGTATCTAATCCCGTTTGCTCCCCTGGCTTTCGCGCCTCAGCGTCAGAAAGGGTCCAGCACGCCGCTTTCGCCACCGGCGTTCCTTCGGATATCTACGCATTTCACCGCTCCACCCGAAGTTCCGCATGCCCCTACCCTCCTCGAGGTCGCCAGTATCGGAGGCCGTTTTCCGGTTGAGCCGAAAGATTTCACCACCGACTGGGCGACCCGCCTACGCGCCCTTTAAGCCCAGTGAATCCGAACAACGTTCGCACGGTTCGTCTTACCGCGGCTGCTGGCACGAACTTAGCCCGTGCTTCCTCCAGGGGTCGATCGACCTTGCGGCTTTCTCCCCCTCGACAGTGCTTTACAACCCGAAGGCCTTCTTCGCACACGCGGCGTCGCTCGGTCAGGCTTGCGCCCATTGCCGAAGATCCTCGACTGCAGCCTCCCGTAGGAGTCTGGCCAGTGTCTCAGTGCCAGTGGCGCGGGTCGTGCTCTCACACCCGCTAAGCATCTTCGCCTTGGTGGGCCGTTACCCCGCCAACAAGCTAATACTACGTGAGCCCCTCCCGAGGCGAAACTCGTTTCCCGGCAGAGAGATGCCCCTCCGCCGAATCGCCGGGAATTACCCGTCCGTTAGGACGGCTATGCCCGTCCCCGGGGTAGGTTGCCCACGCCTTACTGCCCCTTTCGCCACTTCCCCCAGTCAGTTACCCAACTGGGATTCGTTCGACTTGCATGCCTAATCCACGCCGCCAACGTTCGTTCTGAGCCAGGATCAAACCCTTCAAAATGTATGCGCTGGGAAGGCAAGCCTTCCCGGATCAGTCCGTCGGCCGGAGGCGCAAGGCCCCAGGACGCCGGTGACAAAGCACAAACGAAGCGTTTGATTGTCGCCTCATAGGGCCGACTCAAAGAACTCGCGGCGACGGCTCGCGCCGCCGCCGGCGAGGAATGCGTCGGCCATACAAGGCCCCCGCACCCCCGCTTTGGCTAGGTGCTCGCCGAATTGTCAAAGACCGAGGGAAACGAAACCATTCCGAAGATGGCTTTCGCCTTTCGGATAAGGTTTCGAGTGCGTTTGGTGAACGCGACATTGTGAATAGTAGGGGGGCGGTTCCGAAGTGTCAACGGTTTTTCAAAAAAAAGTGGAAAAAGCACCCGGAAGCGGCCGCGCTGAAAAAAGCGACCGCCCCTTGGCCCCGAATCGAAATCCGCCCACCAACCCGAAGCACAAGCGAGGGGGAAGGTTCCTGACCTCATTCCTCGCTTGCGCTTCTGGTTGGTGTCCCTCGCTTGCGCTTCTGGTTGGTGGCAGAAGTTAACTTTGTCCCTCTTTCACCACCCAATCCACCACGCGCGATTCGGCCCAGCGAACGCCGCCGGAGCCGTCCCAGCCGACGAACCCAATGTGCCCGCCATGCGGCAAGATGTTTACCGTGACGCTTTTTGGCGCCCTCAAGCCGTCGAAAGGCTCCACGGCGATAAACGGGTCGTCGCGCGCCGTCAGGATAAGCGTCGGCACGGTGATGCGACCGATGAGCGGCAGCGACGAGGAGCGCCGGTAGTAATCGAGGGCGTCGGCGAAGCCGTTGCGCGGGGCCGTATAGAGGTCGTCGAACAACCGCGTCGTCATGCGGCGGGGGAAGCCCAGCGGCGGCAAGTCGGGAAAATACCGCTGCCGCTGCCACGCATCCTTCACCAGAAGATTCACGAAATACCGATCGTACACCCTGTTGCGCGGATGGGCCATCAGGGCGGCGCAGCGGTGAACATCGATGGGCGGATTCATCGCGGCCACCCGCTCGAGATAGGGGACCGGGTGCTCGACCATCTCGCCGGCCGCCTTGAGCGCCAGGTTGCCGCCGAGCGACACGCCGATGAGCGCGATTAGCGACGCCGGACTCCACTGGTGCATTTCATCCAGGGCGGCGCGCACGTCCTCGGAACGGCCGGCGTGGTAGAACCGCCGGGCCAGCGGCAGCCCCTTGCCGGCCCCGCGCAGGTCGAGGCGCACGGTACGTTGGCTCTGGGCCAGCAGGCGGGCCGCGATCCGTTCCACGCCGGGCGAGTCGTGGGAGCCGGTCAGCCCGTGGAGCACCAGGGCCATCCGGTCGCCCGGCAGCCATCCGGGCGGCGTGTTGTCGTGCAGCATCAGGCCGTCGCCGTCGGGCAGGCGAATGACGACTTCGCGAGTCGGCAGCGAGACGACGGGTCCGGGGAGGAGGTGGCCGAGAAGCGTTTGAACGTGCGGATGGCTCAGCAGCGGGAACGGGCGAAATTCCAATCGCGCCCCGTTCCCGCCTTTGGGGCTTGAGACGACAGGTTCCCAGGCGTCGGGCCTCGTCGCGGGAGAAAATGTTGCGGGCGTCATGGCGCGTCTCTAGGTTTTCCGGGCGAGTCGGGGTACGCCAAGACACAGGGACTCCGCCGCGTCATGGCGAATGAGTCGGCACGCCCATACAACAGAATAAGGCGTTCCGGACCAAGGGAGGTACGGCCGCGCGTCAACCTGTTCCCTCCGCTCTGTTGTTATTCTACCTTGCACCGTTCATGCCGAACAACCTAAATTTGGCGGCCGGCGGTTGGCGGATGCCGGCGGAATGGGCGCCCCATGAGGCCGCCTGGCTGGCCTGGCCGCATCAGCGCGACGACTGGCCGGGCAAGTTCGCCCCGATCCCGTGGGTTTTCGCGGAGATCGTGCGGCGGCTGCACCGTTCGGAGCGGGTGGGCCTCCTCGTCCACGACGCCGCCGTCGAGCGGCAGGCGCGGCGGACGCTGACGCGGGCCGGCGTCGATCTGGGCCGCGTCGATTTCACGCCCTGTCCCACCGACCGCGGCTGGATGCGCGACGCCGCCGGGATCTTCGTGAAAAACGCGGAAGGCGGCCTCGCCCTGGTCGATTGGGGATTTAACGGCTGGGCCAAGTACGACAACTACGCCCTGGACGACCGCATTCCGGGGACGATTGCCGCGCGCCTGGGTACGCCGACGTGGCAGCCGCGTCACGCCGGCCGCCGCGTGGTGTTGGAAGGCGGGGCCATCGACGTCAACGGCGAAGGGCTGCTGCTGACGACGGAGGAATGCCTGCTCAGCGACGTGCAGCAGCGCAACCTCGGCCTGACGCGGGCGGACTACGAGCAGGTTTTCGCGGAGCAACTCGGCGTCCGCAAGGTGGTGTGGTTGGGCCGCGGCATCGCCGGCGACGACACGCACGGGCACGTGGACGACCTGGCCCGGTTCGTCGGGACGCGCACCGTCGTGATCGTGGTGGAAGAAGATAAGGGCGACGTGAACTATGAGCCGCTGCAAGAAAACCTGCACCGCTTGCGGAAGACGACGGACCTCGACGGCCGGCCGCTGGAAGTCGTGCCGCTGCCGATGCCGGCGCCGTTGACGTTCCGCGGCCAACGGCTGCCGGCGAGTTACGCGAATTTTTACATCGCCAATGACTGTGTACTCGCGCCGACGTTCAACGACGCCAACGACCGGCGGGCGTTGAATACGCTGGCCGAGTTGTTCCCCGGCCGGGCCGTGGTGGGGATTCACGCCGTCGATCTGGTGTGGGGACTGGGGACGCTGCACTGTTTGACGCAGCAGCAGCCGCGCCGCTAATGACCCTTGAGACACAAGGGGAGTCGCCGTAGATGAGGCGACGGCCGCGAATGGATCCGACGGCCCTGAAAAACCCACCTTGGGCGTTGCCATGCGAACCGATGCCACGGCCGAGCCGATCCTCTTCAAGGACGATACGTCCGCCGGACTGCACGCCGCCCTTGCCGGAATCGGGGTCGGTGAACGCCTCGCCCGCCGACTTCAGGCGGCCGTGCTGCAACGCGGGGCAACCGAGGCGCCGGCCGCGATGCCGGAAACTTCGCCGCGTCTGCTGGAGCGCGTCCGTCGGGCGACGCGCGTGCCGCGGCTGACGCTGCTGGAAAAGCGCACGTCGCCCACCGACGGCTTCACCAAATACCTGTTTCAGGGCGACGGCCCCGACCCGTTCGAGGCAGTGCGCATCCCGCTGCTTCACCGGCCCGGCGACGAAAAGTACGTCGTCTGCGTCAGTTCGCAGGTCGGCTGCGCGATGGGCTGCGTCTTCTGCGCCACCGGCCGCATGGGCTTCCGGCGCAATCTGGCGACATGGGAGATCGTCGATCAGGTGATGCAGGTGCGCGACGACTCGCCGCACCCGGTGCGCGGCGTGGTGTTCATGGGCATGGGGGAACCCTTTCTGAACTATGATCGCGTGATGCGGGCGGCCGACGTCCTTTCGGAATCGTGCGGCGTGGCCGTCAACGCGCGGGCAATCACGATATCCACGGTCGGCATTGTCCCGATGATCCGCCGTTTCACGGCCGAGCGTCGGCCTCATCGGCTGGTGGTGTCGCTGACCTCGGCCGACCCGGAACGCCGGCGCGAGCTGCTGCCGGTGGAGACGGTCCATCCGCTGCCGGAGTTGATGGCGGCGCTCCGCGAATACCAGGAGGCGACGGGCGAGCGGGTGACGCTGGCGTGGACGCTGCTGGCCGGCGTCAACACGCGGCCGGAAGACGCCCGCCGGCTGGCGGAACTGACGGCCGGGATGCCGGTGCGCGCTGGACCTGATCGACGTGAACGACGCCACGGGGCAGTTCACGCCGCCGTCGGACGCGGAGCGGCAGACGTTCCGCGACGCGCTGACGGTGGAACTCGGGATGCCGGTCGTGCGCCGCTACAGCGGCGGCAAGGACGTGGAAGGGGCGTGCGGGATGCTGGCGGGGCGGGCGGCGGAATGTGAGAAGGAGTAATAAACCCAGCTGTCTGTTTTCAGACCGTAATCCACAAGCAAGGAGAAGGTATGAAAACCGTAGTTTATCGCCTCAATCAGCTTCAGGGACACGGGAGTTGGCGCCCTCGCTCTCTTGTGGATATGCGTGGGGCCTTTTTCCCGAAGGACTACCATGAACTTCTTGTGCTTGACGCCGAGGACGTGGCCCAAGCATGTGACCGGTATCCATGTAAGTTAGGCGATATTTTATTCATGGGTGAAGCGGAAGGGTTAACGGCCTATGTCGTCGCCCCTCGCGGCTGGGAGTTGGTAAAGTTCGGGCAGGAATGGCGATCCCCGGATTGATGCATGTGCCGACTCCTACAGCAAGAAGCGCCACTCCTGCTCCCCCACGGATCGTCAGCCGCCCTCACTCCAACGGCGGCGCCGGTTGGCCCGGCAGAGATACCGGCGCCGCCGTCGCCTTGCCGCCCAGCACCAGCCCCGGCAGGTCGCTCGTCCCGATCACCGTCGGCAGCGTGAAGTATTCGCCGTAGGCGAAGCCGCAACGGCCGCCGACCGAAATGTTGTGGCCGGCGACGAAGTGACGCACCTTGGCGAACCGGTCCGCGTCGAACTGCGAGACGTAACAGCGGATTGCCTCCATCTTCTTCTCGAACGTCGGCGTCACGTCCACCACGAAGCTGCCGTGCCAGTGGCGGACCTCGGCGTCGAATGGGAACGGGGCGTAGACCAGCTGCGGCACGCGGTACGGCGGCGTGCCGTCGAAGCGGTCGTCCCATTTCGTGAGCTGGGAATAGAAGCGCGCCGCCTCGACGAGAAGCTGGCCCTGGTGATGGTCGGGCGAGGCGGCGGGCGTGCGGCCGGCGGTGCAGATCACGATCGTCGGCGTCAGCCGACGGAACCACGTCGCCAGGAGGAAGCGATTCTCCGGCGAATCCATCAGCACGCGGTTGGGCAGGTTGACGTTGCGGCGGAACGGTACGCCGAGCACCTGACGGGCGGCCTCGGCCTCACGGGCTCGGGTTTCCAGGCTGCCGCGCGGCGTCGGTTCGCCGCTGGTCAAGTCGAGGATGCCGACGCGATGGCCCTGCTGGACCAGCAAGGCCAGCGTGCCGCCGCAGGTGATTTCCAGGTCGTCGGGGTGCGGCCCCACCGCGACCACGTCCAGCCGTTCCACCGCCGTCTCCGCCTGGGACATGCCGTGTTCCTCCCACGATGCGGGCGAGTTGGGTTTATCTTACGGCTTTGGGCGAAGGGGCGGACTGGTAGGGACGCGCGAGAAGACTTGGGATATACTCGCCGGCGTGAAGGGACGTCACGGAAGGATCGCGCAAGGAGGGACCGCGTGTTCGACCTCTCGTTCGAGCCGGCCTACACCACCGCCGCCGGCCGATGCTGCCACGGCGATTCGCTGGATGTGCTCAAGGAAGTGCCCGACGATTCCGTGGCCCTCGTCGTGACCTCGCCGCCGTTCGCCCTGCGGCGCCAAAAAGCCTACGGAAACGTGACCCCGGCCGAATACGTCGAATGGTTCTGGCCGTTCGCCGCCGAAATCCATCGCGTGTTGCGGCCCGACGGCAGTTTCGTTCTCGACCTCGGCGGCGCCTGGAACCGCGGCAGCGGCACGCGCTCGATGTATCCGTATGAATTGATCCTACGCCTTACAAAGATATTTCATCTCGCCCAGGAGTTCTACTGGTACAACCCGAGCAAGCTGCCGACGCCGGCCGAGTGGGTCACGATCCGCCGCACCCGCGTCAAGGACTCGGTGACGACGCTTTGGTGGCTGTCCAAGACCGAATCGCCCAACGCCGACAACCGCCGCGTGCTCAAACCGTACAGTCCGTCGATGCGGCGGCTGCTCCGCGACGGCTACGACACGGCCCGCCGGCCGTCGCAGCACGACATCGGCCCCCACTTCCGCCGCGACAACGGCGGCGCCATCCCGCCGAATATATTACAGGTCCCCAATACGCGCTCCAGCGACGAGTATTTCCGCCGCTGCCGGGCCGCGGGGCTGCCGATCCATCCCGCCCGCTTCCCGAACCCGGTGCCGGAGTTCTTCATCCGCTTCCTGACCGAACCCGGCCAGCTGGTCGTCGATCCGTTCGCCGGCAGCAACGTCACCGGCTTCGAGGCCGAGAAGCTGGGCCGTCGCTGGCTGGCCATCGAACTGAACGCCGACTACATCGCCGGCTCGCGGCTGCGTTTCGAGGAGGCGGCGCTCGAGTTCCGCCCCGTTCGGTTCCGCAGCAGCGTGAGGTGCCGCGAAAAGCGGTCCTCCAGGTAGAGGTGCAGATCGGACAACATGTTGGCGTCGTCGAAGGTGAAGTGGCGGCCGTCGCCGAGGGTGGTCTGGCCGCCCTTGCCGACGGTGCGTTCGATCGTCGCCAGGGCGGTGCGCAACGCCTCCAACCGGGCGTCGAGGGCCGGGCCGGCGAGGTTCTCGGTGATGCTCCAGAAGCGGCAGGCGTCGGCGAAGGTCAACTCTTGCTTGCGGCCGTCGAGGCATTTGCGGACGGCGGTGCCGGCGAACAGCGCTTGCAACAGCTTGTCGTGTTCGCGCGACAGCGCGACCGATTCCGTGGCGGCCGGGGGCGCCTCCTCGGGACGCAGCCGCCGCACGACCTGGCGGCCTTCGCGGGTCAGGGAGTAGAGTTTCTGGCCCATTTTGTGGAGCCAGCCGCGGCGGGCCAGCCCCTTTTCGCCCATCAGGCTGCTCAGCACCTTGTTGGAGTCGGGATACTGCTCGGCGTAGCCCTTGAGGCCGAAGGTGCGCGGGTTCGCCTGCCAGACGGCCACGATCAGCGCCTCGGCGCTGAACGGCGATTGGCCGGCCTCCTCCAACTCGACAGCGGCCAGGAGGATCTTCTCCGGCACCGTGGTTTCCGCAATACTCGTGGTCACAAGTTGGTCCATCCACTCGACGTAACCGGGGAAGTGCGCTGGGATATGCTCGATTCTTGCGTGCGGCGGCCGTCGCGCCCAACAATAATCGTCGGACTCGCGAAATTCCCACAAGTGGAGGACGCTTCTTTCCCTACAACCGGCGTCCGCGATTCACTCGTCTCCCGCGGCGTCGGCCGCTTCTCCCTTCATCACCTCGCGCAGCAACACCGTGGCGTAACAGCCGGCCGGGAGCGTAAAGCTCAGCCGCACACCCTCGGCCTCTCGAACCGATGTAAGGTCGTTCAGGTAGATGATATTATGTCTACGGGTTCCGGCCAGCAGCTTGCCGAAGCCGCGGAACGCCTCCGGTGTTAGATCGGCGTCCCGTAGGACCGCCGCCTCGCGCACCGCCGCCTCGCCGGCGGCGGGGAACATCTTGCGGCCGTACATCGGCCCTGCCGTCACTGTTTCCCGCGCGTCGAACCGTTCCTGTTCCCGCGCTGCGTCCTCGGCGACGAACATGCCGCCGAACGGCTGCTTGGCCATCACGTCGCCGACAAGGACGCGGTGCAGCAGGCCGTCGGCCATGCGCCGCGCCAGGACGTGGTTGAACAGCGCCGCCTGCGCCGCCGACAACGCCAGCTTGCGGAGGAACGGCGACACGCGCCGGGAACGGTCGCCGTGCAGGAGGGCCATGCCCATCAGCAGCGTTTCGCCGTCGCGTCCGAAACGCTGCGGCCCGTAGAAATTCGGCATCCCCAGCCGGCGCAGGCGGTCGAGAACGGCGGTCTCATCGGCCGCCGCATCCACGTCGCGGACCAGGATACGGAAGCGATTGCCGTGCAGGTGGCCCGGCTTGAGCTTGTTGCCGTGACGGCTGACGCTCAAGAGCCGGATGCCGTCGCCGTCCAGCTGCGACAGCCGGCCCTCCGCGCGCACCGGGACCGAAACCATCTGCCGCGTCACGGCATGGCGGTCCTTCAGCCCGGCCGTGCCGACCTCGCCGACCGGAACGTCGAGCCGCCGCGCCAGCTGACGGGTGAAGTATTCCGCCCCCATGCCGCGCTTTTCCACCCAGAGATAGAGGAAATCCCCCTGGCCGGACGGCGGGTAGGCGGGGACCTCCTCGACCTCGAAGTCTTCGGGCCGGACCTTGATGCGGCCGCCGACGCCGGGCAGGTCGGCGGTCAGCAGCGGGGGCGGGGCCAGCGGATCGAAAGCCACTTTTTCTCTCCTATAACATCAAACCCGCCAGCCCGCGGCGCCAAGCAAGGGCGTTTCCGCCCTTGCTTGGCGCCGCGGGCTGGCGGAAAAGGCCGCGGCCTGTTTGCGGCGCCCGTCTCCTTTGATACGATAAGGCGCTTTGTTCGCCGACTTCTAGACGTTTAGGTCGCTTCCCGCCCGACGGCCGCTTTGTTGAGGTGGTTATGGTCCCCCGTATCGTATTGGCCTTCTGCGCGGAAATCGCCACCGCGGATTACACCTTCGCCTACGTCCTCGCCGCCGCCCACGAAGGCCAACTGCTCAAGGCCAACTTCGGCATGTTCCCGCCGCAAGGCTCCATCTACGTGCCGCGCTCGCTGTTTCCCCACCTGCCGGTGCGCTTCCGCGACCTCGGCTTCTGGGACGTGGAGGAAGACCCCAACTTCAACGAGCGGAACCGCGGCGCCAAGTACCGCGCCTTCCGCCTCCGCACCGACACGCCGGCCGAAATCCTCCGCATCGACTGCCCCTCCCACCGCGCCGAAGAGGTCCGGCATCACCTCCTCGAACGCGGCCTCGAATCCTTCTACCGCATCGACGGCCGCGACCTGCTGCTGGAGTTCGCCGACGGCGTGACGGCCGGCCCCGTGCGCCTGGAGCCGGCCGACGCCGACGGCCGCTTCCGTTGCGACCCCGAGCGCCTCAGCCAGCCGATCGGCGCCTGGCCCAACCGGCACGCCCTTCAACCCGTCCTCGTCAACATGGGCCAGACCATCCGCTGGTTCGTCTGGCCGCTGCCGCGCCCCGACTCCTTCATCGACCTCGCCTCCACGCGCCAGGTCCTCGACAACCTCCAGCGCATCGCCGTCAGCCAGGAGCAGTACGATGAAATCGTCGGCAAACTCGGCCACATCGACCACGCCTCGCGCGTGCCGCCGCTGCACCGCAAACGCCTGCAAACGCTGCTCGACGAGGCGCTCCAGACCGGCAAGCGGCTGGAAGAATGCGTGCCGCTGCTGCGCCGACCCCAGGATGCAGGAAGCCGTCGAACAATACAAGCATCAAATCGGAGAGGAATACCACAAAGAGTTGGAAAAGCGGAAGACGGAGTTGGGCGACGAGGTGGAGGAGTTGAAGGCGAAGAAACGGGGCGTCGAGGCGGAGATCGAGGAGGCGCGCCAGCGGCTGGCCGAGGAGGAGGCGCAGAAACAGAAGACGGCGGAGTCGGTGGCCGAGGCCGTCGTCGCCCGCGCCCGGCAGGCGCGGCAGGAAGTCCACGGGCTGCTGGCCGAGGTGGCGGTGTTGCGGCCGTTTATGAGCGACGGCGCCCCGGCCGCCGCGCCGGCGGAGCGTCGCGCGGCCTACGAGACGCACCGCGACCAGGCCGTGACTCTGGCCGACCTGGACGCCTCCTATGCCCATCTGAAAAGTCAGTTTGAGAACGTCGGCCTGCAGCCGCGCTCCGCCTCCGCCTCCGCCCGCGAGATGCTGACGGCCCTGTCGCTGGGGCAGGCCGTGTTCGTTCAGGGGTCGCTGGCCCCGGTGGTTGCGCGGGCGGCCGCCGTCGCCCTGTCCGGGGCGCGGTGGGCCGAACTGGACGTGCCCGCGGACATGAAGGACAACGCGGCGTTGAAACCCGTGGTGGAATCGGCCGCGGCGGAAGGGCCGGCCGTGCTGCTGCTCAACGGCGCCAACCGCTCCTGCATCGACGCCTACGGCTCCGACCTGGTGCGCGTCCTCGCCGAACGCGCCGCCGGAATCGATTCGGCCCCCGGCCTGATGGCCCTCGGCGTGCTGTCGGAGGGGTTCAGCGCCGCGCCGCCCGACCCGGTGCTCACCGCCCTGGGGCCGATCCTGCACACGGACTACCTCGCCTGGAAGCGCGGCTGGAAGGCCAGGCCGGTGCGCCCCGGACAGGTGGCCGCCGCGCCGTGGCCGCATCCGGACGGCCCCGACGAGTCGGCGCTCGCCTATCTGCTCGACGAATTGCAGCCGACGCCGAATGAGCTGTGGCGGCGGAACGTGCTGGCGGCCGACCGCCGCCTGGCGGGCTGGCCCGCGGAGGCCGGCGCCCCGGAGGCGCTGGACTCGGTGCTGTTCGCCTGGGTGCTGCCGCGCTGCACGGCGGCCGGCGTCGATCTCTCCGAACACGTCGACGCCTTCCGACAGCTGTTCCCGGAACCGGACGATATGGATCCGCGATTGCAGCTTTTGCTCAGGACGCACGGGGCGGAGGCGTTGTAACGGCGAGAAGCGGACGCGACCCGATTCAAAAGGATTACCGGCATGGAACTCACCCATCCCTCTCCCGCGGCCGTCGGCGACCGGATCGAACGCATTCGTTCGGCGCAGCCCGCCTGGGAGCGCCTGTCGGTGCGCGAGCGGCTGCGGCCGGTGCGCGGGTTGCGCCGTCTGCTGGCCGACCATCACGCCGACCTCTGTGAGGCGGTTCGGAGCGAGTTGGGCAAGGCGCCCGACGAAACCCTCGCCGCAGAAGTGCTGCCGCTGGCCGACGCCTGCCTGTTCCTGGAGCGCGAGGCCGCCCACGTGTTGCGGCCGCGGCGCGTGCCGGCGGCGCAACGGCCGTTGTGGCTGTGGGGACAAAGCGACACGGTGCATCGCCGGCCGCGCGGCGTTATCGGCGTCATCGGCACGTGGAATTATCCGCTGATGCTCAACGGCGTCCAGATCGTGCAGGCGCTGACGGCCGGCAACGGCGTCCTCTGGAAGCCGTCGGAGGTCGCGCCCGCCTCGGCCGCCGCCCTGCATTCCCTGTTCGCGCGGGCCGGCTTCCCCGACGGCCTCCTGCAGACGATAGAGGCGACGCGCGAGGGCGGCCAGGCGCTCACGGAGGCGGCCGTCGATCACGTCGTCTTCACCGGCTCGGCGGCCGTCGGCCGGCGCCTCGCGGCCCGGCTCGGCGAGCGGCTCATCAGCAGCACCCTGGAGCTGTCCGGCTGCGACCCGATGTTCGTGCTGGCCGACGCCGACCTGCCGATGGCGGCGCGAGCGGCGTGGTTCGGCTTCACGCTCAACCGCGGCCAGACCTGCCTTTCCGTGCGCCGGGTCTTCGTCCATCGGTCGGCTTATCCGGTGTTTTGCGATCTGCTAAAATCGTTGGCGTCCGCGGCGGCGCCGATGAAGCTGGCCCTGGCGTCGCAGGCCCGGCAGGCGGAACAACTGGTGTCCGAGGCTGTGGCCGACGGCGGACGGTTGCTGACGCCGCCGGCCGCGCCCAACGGCGACCCGACCGCCTTCGCCCCGGCGGCGGTCGCGGACGCCCGGCCCGACTCGAAATTGTGTCATGAGGCGTCGTTCGCCCCGGTCATGGCGGTGCTGCCCTTCGACGCCTTGGAGGAGGCGCTGGACGCGAACGGCCGCTGCCCCTACGGCCTCGGGGCGTCGGTCTTTACGCGCGACGTGCGGAAGGCGTCGGCCCTGGCGGCGCTGCTGCGGGCGGGCGTGGTAACGGTCAACGACGTGATCGTGCCGATGGCCCACCCGGCCACGCCGTTCGGCGGCGTCGGCGAAAGCGGATGGGGCGCGACGCAAGGCCCCGAAGGCCTCCTGGAACTGACGACGCCGCAGGTGGTCAGCGTTCGCCGCGGGACGTTCCGGCCGCACTACGAGTTGGCGCCGGGCGGGAACGCCGCGAAACAGGGCGAACTGGTGCGAGCCTTGTTGGAGAGCGGACATGGATCGACGTTCGTCCGGCGCGGGCGCGGCTGGCGGCGACTGCTGGCCGCGCTGGGCGCGGCGCGTGAGGGCCGGCGCGCCCTCCCTTATTTCTTCTTCTGGTCGGCGATGTACTGCGAGAAAGGCTCCCCCTGGAAGTTGTGCTCCTGGTCGTAGGCCTTTTGGGCGGCCGTCAGCGGGGCGAAATTATCCTTCTCTTTGGCCCCGATTTCTTGCAGCCTGGCGTTGATGAAATCCCGGCGCATCGACCGACGCTTCATCGGCCGGCTTCTCGACCTCGGCGACGATCTGCTGCAACGGGCCGTTGACAACCTCCTTCTCGGCGTCGAGATAGGTTTTATAGGCGTCGAGGAGTCCCTGGGCGGAATTGGAGGCGGGCGGCAGCAACATGCCCTTGGCGTCGGCCTGGGCGTCGTCCAGGGCCTTGGCCACGTCTTGATAGGCCTTGCGGACCTGGCCGGCGTCAGGCAGCTTGCCGTCGGTCAGCGGCGACAGCTTGTCCCGGAACGCGACCATGTTTCGGGCAATGTCGCGGTTGTCCTTGGCGATGTTCCCCTGGAACTCGGCCCGCGTGGGCGGGATGCCGCACCCCGCCGCCAACGACGCCGCGACGGCCAAGACAAGCCCTCGGACTCGCCGGTTCGCTCGGAACACGCTCGCACCCCCCTCATTCCGCCTTGTATTCAAAACCCTTGACCACCGTTTCCGACCGCAGCGTTATTAGGGTCCAGACGGCGACGGCTTTGGACGCCAGGATCGGCAGAGAAATCGCGAGGTTCCACGACCGCGCCAGCGCGAACGGGTCGTCGATCACCATGCCGAACAGGAAGCGCGCCAGCTGCGCCACGCACGCGGCGAAGCCCCACGTGGGCCAAAACGGGACTAGCACCATGATGCACGCCGCGATGCCCCAGCCGTAACCGTCGAGGTTCTGGATCCGCACCGCCCCATAGGCCACGAACCCGGAATAGACCATCCCGAGGATCATGATCAGAAAGATCAACGTCTTTCCCACCCACGTGAAACGGACGGCCCCGGAAGGGTCCATCAGAAGAAAAGGCAGGTACGGCTCGGAGGCCTTGGCGCTGGGCGCTAGCTCCGGCGGCAGGGGCGGCGGCCCGGACGCGTTATTGCCGGGGGCCGTCGCGGGGACCGACAGATTCAAGGCCGCGGGCGCCAGGGCGGCCTCGATCGCCACCACCGGCTTGGGCGGCTGGTTCTTGTCGCCTGAATCGACGTCGATCGGGAACAGGATCGGGATCAAATGCAGGGCGATCAGCGCCAGCCATCCGAAGAACCCGAGGCCGCCGACGATGATGAGGGCGTTGCTGGGCTGCACCAGGGCCGCCGCCGCCGGCCCGCGCAGGTCCTTGGTGGACATGTCCGGGGCGTATTCGATGTCCGGCTTGTCTTCCTTTTCCGTCTCCTCCTCCTTGACGTAGCCGTAAATGCCGCCTTCCTCGTCGTCGTCGTCGTCCTTCTTGGCGGCCGGCTTCTTCGCCGCCGGCGGCGCGGCCTTTTTCTTCGGGGCGGCCTGAACGGCGTCGGCCGGCTTTTTCGGCTTGCGTTCGGCGGCTTCCGGCCCGTCGTCGGCCGCCTTCTTCGGCTTCTTCAACGGCGCCTTGGGCGCGTCCTCCTCCGGGGCCGTGAAACGGGCGCCGCACTCGGGGCACTTCACCGGCTTGCCGGCCGGCAACGGCTTGGTCGGCCGCAGCACCGTGTTACATTCCGGACAGATCAATTTGGAAACCGCCATGCGCGTTCGTCCCGAGAACTGGACCCATCGCCGGACGCCGGAAAGGATCGACCTCCCCGTCATCCTATCTCACGCCTTCTCCTTCCGCCAGACCCCGATCGTCGCCGCCTGGCCCAGGATGCGAACCGTCACGGAACGCGGCGACGCCCAGCCGACCGCCTGCGCCGCCGACCGCACTTTGCCGAAGTCGCCGGCCAAAAGGACGGCCCGGCCGCCCGGCCGCAAGACGCGGTCGTACTCGCACAGCACCCGGCGGTAGAGCGGCCCAATCGTCTCGGGTTCGCCGAGTTGCTTGCCGAACGGCGGGTTGGAGACGATGCGGTCCACCGAATACGTCGCCAGAGGCAGCCGGCCGGCGTCCCATCGCGCCAGGTGGACCTGTCCCAAGCGGCGCAGGTTGGTCGCGGCCGCGCGAACCGCCGCCGCGTCGATGTCTCCGGCCAGCGCGGGCGGAAAGGGGACGCGCATGGTCCGCATAACGGCCAGGTGTTCGGCCAGTAGCGTGCCGGCCCCGCACATCGGGTCGAGGACGACGTTCGGCGGCTTGACCTCCGCCAGCCGCACCATCGCCGCCGCCAGCGTCGGCCGCAGCGACGCCGGCCGGTGTTCCAGCTTGTAGGTCCGATGGCGCATGGTCCGGTCGGACAGACGCAGGCCGCACACCGCCGTGGCGCCGTCGATGGTCAGCCAGATTTCGACGGCCGCGTTTTCCTCCGCCGGTTTCCAACTCGCCGGCAGTTTGCCGGCCATGCCGCGGGCCAGCGCCTGGCGGGCGTCGCGGCGCAGGTAGCCGTGTTGCCCTTCCATCTGGGTAATGAGGCGGTAGGTCGGCCGGCCTTTCGGCTTGGGCCGGACGGCGTGATGCAGGCGCAAAAGGCGGTCCCAGTCCGGCTCGCGGGCCGTCCAGCGCTGGATCTTGTCCAGGTCCTCCGCCCGGTGCGTGAGTTGGTCCGTGCCCCAGGCGAACAGAAAAACGTCTTCGGTGGTGCGCAGTTCCAGCAGGGAATCGTCGATGGCGTCCACGCGGAAGACCACCAGGCCGCGGCCGGTGCGTTTGACCTCGCCGCCCAGGTCGTGTTCGATCTCGTCGGCCGCCACCGGCTCCAGGCCCTGATGGACCAGGGCGTAGCACGGCGGCAACGGGGCCTCGCTGCGGGGCCGGGACATGAAGCGGCGCGCTCCTGGCGGGGGCGGACTTGCACGAACGCCTGACCTCGTTATACTAACAAATTCCAACCCCGAACAATGCACGGGTGCGCACCCGCTTGTACGGCCCCGGCCGCCGCGTCCCGACGAGGACGCCCCTGTTTCCGGAGACTGTTGCATGGCTGAGACGATGATGATCGACCTGAAAGCCCTCCTCATCGAGCGCGAGGACTGCGACGCCGGCACCGTCCAGCAGTTGCGCAACGCCCTGGCCCAGGGAGGCAACCAGTACCGAACGCTCCGCGACGTGACCGACCTCATCAAGAAGAAGCTGGAGACGGCGACCGGCGCCGTCGCCAAGCGCTGGCACCTGAAGCTCGGCATCGCCTCGTACTTCCTCGGCTACACGGCCCAGGCGGTCGAGCACCTCAAGCAGGCCGAGGGCACGCTGGCCAGCTTCTACCTCGGCCGCGCCCTGGCCTCGCGCCACGAATACGACGAGGCGCTCAAGGCCTTCGAGAAGGCGGAAAAGCTCGGCTACACGGCCAGTCAGGTGCAATTGCAGCGGGCCGGCATCTACCGCCAGAAGGGCGACCTCCACCAGTCCCGCGCCCTGCTTTCCAAGCTCGAACAGCAGAGCAGCCACAACGCCGAGTATCATTTCCAGCTGGCGAGCTGCTTTCTCGACGAGGGCGAACGGCAAGAGGCCGTCGCGCACCTGGAAAAGGCGGTCGAACTGGACCCCGGCCACACCAGCGCCCTGTTCCAGTTGGCCCACGCCAACGACCTGGCCGGCAACGACGACGAGGCCATCCAGTTCTACGAACGCTGTCTCAAGCACCCGCCGGTCCACGTCGGCACCCTGAAAAACCTCGGCGTCCTCTACGAGGACCACGAGAAGTACGACAAGGCGGTGGAGTGCTACCGCCGGGTGCTGGCGGCCGACCCGAACGACGAGCAGGCCCGACTGTTCTACAAGGACGCCCAGGCGTCGCAGACGATGTACTACAGCCCCGAGGACGAACAGTCCTTCAGCCGATTCAGCCAGGTGCTGGAA
The DNA here is from genome assembly GCA_963813925.1 of uncultured Planctomycetaceae bacterium. GTDB lineage: Bacteria > Planctomycetota > Planctomycetia > Gemmatales > Gemmataceae > UBA4732. Next base: position 567,781 of record CAWFBG010000007.1, on the reverse strand, counting down.
ATCCCCGTGACCGACTTCGAGCTGTCGGTTCGGAGCCGCAACTGCCTGAAGAAGATGAACATTCGGACGCTGGGCGATTTGACGCGCGTCAGCGAGCAGCAGCTCCTGAGCAGCAAGAACTTCGGCGAAACGTCGCTGACCGAGATCAAGGAGATGCTGAGTTCCAAGGGTCTGCACATCGGCCAATCGCTGGAGGAGGGCGCCCAGAACGAGATGCGATTCCGTCCGCAGCAGGCGCTGAGCGAACAGGAGCAGGCGGTGCTGGGCAAGTCGGTGAGCGAGTTGAACCTGTCGGTGCGCGCCGGCAAGTGCATGAACCGGCTCGGCATCAACACCTTGAGCGAGCTGGTAAATCGCACGGCCGACGAGTTGCTGGAGTCGAAGAACTTCGGGATGACTTCGCTGAGCGAGGTGCGCGAGAAGCTGCAGACCTTGGGGCTGTCGCTGCGAGGCGATTAAAAGAATTCACCGCAGAGAACGCAGAGAGCGCGGAGAAAAACAACCACAAGGTTCAGGCGAATGTCCGCCCCGGAACTATTCTTCTGTCTTTCTCCGCGCTCTCTGCGTTCTCTGCGGTGAGATTCTTCTTTCCATGAGCATTCGCTTCGAGGTCCTGTCCACCGACGGCCCCGCCCGCCTCGGCCTGCTGCACACGCCGCACGGCGCCGTCGATACGCCCGTTTTCATGCCCGTCGGCACCCAGGCCTCCGTCAAGGGGCTGACGCCGGACCAGCTCGAAGCGGCCGGCGCCCGCATGGTCCTCGGCAACACCTATCACCTCGCCCTCCGTCCCGGCGACGACCTCATCGCCGAGATGGGCGGCCTCCACCGCTTCATGCGCTGGGACGGGCCGATCCTCACCGACAGCGGCGGCTTCCAGGTCTACAGCCTCGCCCCGACGCGCAAGATCACCGACCACGCCGCCGTCTTCCGCTCCCACATCGACGGCGCCCTCCTCGAACTGACGCCCGAACGGGCCGTCGCCATCCAGGAAAACCTCGGCGCCGACGTGGCCATGTGTCTCGACGAATGTCCGCCGTTCGGGGCGTTGCCAGCCGTGTTGCGCGAGGCCGTGCGCCGCACCCTGCACTGGGCCGAACGCTGCCGGGCCGCCCACCGCCGGCCCGATCAGGCGCTGTTCGCCATCGTCCAGGGCGGGACGGACCTCGACCTGCGCGCCCATTGCGCCTCCGCTTTGGCGGCGATGGACTTTCCCGGCTACGCCCTCGGCGGCTTCAGCGTCGGCGAGACGCCGGAACGGATGGTGTCCGTCCTCGGCCCGGCCGCCGCGCTGCTGCCGGCCGACAAGCCGCGCTACCTCATGGGCGTCGGCCGGCCGCAAGACATCCTCGCCGCCGTCCTACGCGGCGTCGATATGTTCGACTGCGTGCTGCCGACGCGCAACGGCCGCAACGCCTCCGCCTTCACCGACGCCGGGCCGTTGCGGTTGCGCAACGCCTGTCACAAGCGAGATCCGGCGCCGCTGGAGTCCGATTGTCCTTGCTACACCTGCCGCAACTTCAGCCGGGCGTACCTGCATCATCTGTTCCAGGCGAAGGAGATGCTGGGGCCGACGCTGCTGTCGCTGCACAACGTCGCCTTTTACTGCCGGCTAATGCGGCAGGTGCGCGACGCGATCGCGGGGCGGCGGTTGGCGGAGTTCGCGGCGATCCGCCTTGCCCGTTGGGGCGGAGAGTTTTAAGATGATCGTTTCAGTCGAAAGACTACCGGGCGAGGATTGTCGATGTTCAACACCATGATGATTTTGCTGGCCGAGGCGCAGGGCGCGGCCCCGGCGCCGGGCGGCTCCGCCCCGGCCGGCGGCGGCAGCCTGTTCGACAGCCCGATCATGTTCCTGCTGCCGGTCGGCATCGTCCTCTTTTACTTCCTCTTCCTGCGTCCTATGCGCAAACAGGAACAGGAAAAGGCCGCCCTCCTGAAAGATGTCAAGAAGAACGACAAGATCATCACCCACGCGGGCATCTACGGCACCATCGTCGCCGTCAGCGACACGGAAGACGAGATCACCGTGCGCGTGGACGACAACGTGCGCCTGAAAATGGTCAAGAGCAGCATCCTGCGCAATCTGACCAATGAGGACGCGGCCAAGGAGGCTAAGGACGCGACCAAGAAGGGCGGCAAGTCGTCCAGCTCGACGGCCGTGACCACCAAGGACGGCGGGGCGTAGTATTCCTCCCCTCTCCCCTCGGGGGAGAGGGGCCGGGGGTGAGGGGAATAGTTTGGGGAGACTCCACCTCTCACCCCCAACCCCTCTCCCCCGAGGGGAGAGGGGAGAAGGCGGTTGGCGAGGATCGTACATTCCAAAGGCATGAAGTCCGACCATGAAAAGGTTTATCGGCAGAATTCTTCTGTGTGTGACGCCGGTCGTCGTCTCCCTGCTGATCGTCGGCTGGGCCTACACCAAGTACGCCAAGGGCGAAGGCGGCTTCCGACTCGGCGTGGACCTGTCCGGCGGCACCATCCTCGTCTACGAGGTGGACGCGTCCAAGATGACCGACCAGGCCCGGCAGTCCTTCAAGCCGGAGGACCTGGCCGCGGCGCTCAAGCGCCGCATCGACCCCGCCGACCTTTATAACGTCACCATCCGCCCCGTCCCCGGCGACCCGCCGCGCGTCGAGATCATCCTGCCGACCGGCGGCCCCCAGCAGGCGCGCGCCGTGCGGGCGGCGTGGGACAAGGTGATCGAACAGGTGAAGGACAAATACGGCGCGGAAGCCGCCGTTCCCGCCGCCTTCGACACCGTGCCGCCCGGCGACCTCAACGATCTGATTACCCGCGTGGTCGAGTCCAAGCCCAAGGAAGACGGCAAGGAAGTCGCCGCGGCGACCATCGCCAACTTTATCCACAACTTGGCCCCGCAAGGCTCCGAACGCCGCTCGTTCACCGGCGAGCAAATCGAGAACATCAAGAACCTGATCCAGCAGCAGGGCCGGCTGGAGTTCCGCATCCTGGCCAACCGCGTCGATGACAAGGACGCCGTGGACGCCGCCGCCGCCTTCGTCAAGGACCCCAAAAACGCCGAGATCATGAAAACGGCGGAGGCCAAGGGCGAACCGCCGCCGCCGCCGACGCAGAACGGCGACCGTTACTTCGCGGTCAACCTGGGCGGCGAAAGCACCCGCCAGGAATACAGCTGGGTCGAAGTCGGCAAGGAAGAGCTGTATAGTCTGCAGCTCAACAGCGCCGCCGAAAACACCCCCGACAGCGACCCCGGCAAGGAAGCGGCCCGCGAAGCGATCTGGGCGAAGGCGAAGCCGGCCAAGGACAAGGAAGCGTTCACCGGCCCCGGCCAGTCGCAGACCCTCTATTACTGGCGGACCATCACCGACCTCGGCCGGATCCCGCCGCGCGACCGCGAGATGGGCAAGAAGGTCGAGTTCTTCGTGCTGACGCGCGAGCCGCAGCGCGGCAAGGAGGTCACCGGCGACTACCTGACGAGCGTTGGCCCCGGCACGGACGAACACGGCAAACGGGCGGTCCATTTCAGCTTCAACGCGGACGGCGCCAACCTCTTCTACGAACTCACCAACCGCAACAAGCCGTCGGGGCAGTTCCTGCGCGAGTTGGCGGTGGTCCTCGACAACCAGGTGCGCTCGGCCCCCGTGCTGCAATCGGCCATCTCCAGCAACGGCCAGATCAGCGGCGATTTCACGCAGTCGGCCATCGAAGACCTGGTGCGCATCCTGCGCGCCGGCGCCCTGCCGGCCACGCTCAAACCGAACCCGGTCAGCGAAAACACGATGGGCCCCACCCTCGGCGAGGACACCATCAATAAAGGCACCTGGTCGGTCGGCCTGGCCTTCGCGGCGGTGCTGATCTTCATGCTCATCTACTACCGCTTCGCCGGCATCGTGGCCTGCATCGCCCTGTTGGCCAACCTGCTGCTGACGGTGGCCTTCATGGTGCTCGTCAGCGCCACCTTCACGCTGCCCGGTTTGGCCGGGTTGGTGCTCATGCTCGGCATGGCGGTGGACGCCAACGTGCTGATTTATGAGCGCCTGCGCGAGGAACGCGAGCGCGGCGCCAGCCTGGCGTTGGCCGTCCGCAACGGCTACGACCGGGCCTTCCCGACGATCATCGACACGCACTTGACGAGTATCTTTACCGCGATCGTGCTCTACGTCGTCGGCAACGATCAGTTGAAGGGCTTCGGCATCAGCCTCACCGTGGGCCTTATCATCAGCCTGTTCACGTCGCTGGTGATGACGCGGACGATCTTCGACTTCTGCCTTTCCAAGAACTGGCTGCACAGCCTCTACTTCATGCACCTGTTCAAGCGGCCGAACATCAACTTCATGCGGATCCGCCACCAGATGTTCGCCCTGACCGTCGGCTTCACGATCCTCGGCGCCGCCCTGTTCATCTACCACCTCGGCAACGGCGGCCTGAACATCGACTTCGTCGGCGGCACCGCCTACGCCGGCCTGCTCACGAAGCCGGAGAACCTGCAAACCCTGCGGGCCAAGTTGGAGGCGCCGCTTTCGCCGGAAGACCTCAAGAAGTTGAACGCCGAGGCCGAACCGCTCGGCTTCAAGATCAACGGCGACTTGCCGGACGAGTCGATCGAACAGGTGTTCGTCAGCGATCCCAAGTACAGCGTCGGCGACCGGAGCACCCTGTTCACGGTGCGCACCTCCGACAAAAACGCCCCCGAGGTGCAACTGATTGTCAACTACAAACTCGGCGACCTGCTCAAGCGCATCCCGATGAAGGAGCCGGTCATCAAGGACGTGAACGGCAAGGCGGCGGAGGCGACGCTGTCGTTTGTGCAATCGACGGACAAGAACAGCCCGGATTACGACCAGCCGGACTACGCCTCCGTCGCCCAGGTGACGCGGCTGCTGAACGCCCAGTTCGCGCCGCTCGACGTGCGGCATTTTGCCGTCAAGGGAGAGGGTAAGGAGGAAGAAGGCCGTTTCTCGCAGATCGTCCTCAAGCTGGACGACGCCATCCCGACGTCCGACTTGAAGAACGTGCTGGACAACGTGCGCACGGCCTTCCTGAACACGCCGCAGCCCGAACGGCTGGAGAACTTCGACCGCCAACTGGCCTCGGACACCCAGCAGAAGGCCTTGTACGCCATCCTGGCAAGCTGGATCGCCATTCTCCTCTATTTGTGGGTTCGCTTCGGCAGCTGGACTTTCGGGGCGGCGACGGTGCTCTGCCTGATCCACGACCTGTTCTTCACGCTGGGCGCCATCGCCCTGTGCCACTACGTCTACCGCTACCTGCCGTCCGTGGCCTACGTCCTGAAACTGGAGGACTTCAAGATCGACCTGCCGGCCATCGCGGCGTTGTTGACGCTGGTCGGCTACTCGGTGAGCGACACCATCGTGGTCTTCGACCGCATCCGCGAGGTGCGCGGCAAGAACCCGCTGTTGACGTACACAATGATTAACGACAGCGTCAACCAGACGCTGAGCCGAACCATCCTGTCATCGGTGACGGTGTTCCTGGTGGTGTTCGTGCTGTACGTCTTCGGCGGCGAGGGCGTCCACCTGTTCTCGTTTGTGATGGTGGTCGGCGTGGTGGTCGGCACCTACAGTTCGATCTACATCGCCAGCCCGCTGCTCATCATCTTCGGCGAAGGCGCCCCGAAGACCGAGCGCGACCGGATCGCGGCGGCGGCCCACGCCGCCGCCGCGGATGCGGCGACCGCCCGGGCGTAATGACAACGTGGGGCAGGTTTTTAACCTGCCGTCGGAAGAGGCAGGTTCCAAACCTGCCCCACGATCCAACCAAGGGAGCGCCGCGGGCTGCCGCGGGGCTCCCTTTTTCTGCCGGCGCCGAAGGCGACGGAGGACCGTGATATGCCCTCCCTGTCCGTGAAGACGTTGAACGAACCGATCCGCGACCACCTGCGCCGCGATTTCACGCGGCTGCGTGTGGGGTGGACCGTGGGCGAAGCGCTGGCACGGCTGAGGGAGCAGCCGCCGGAAGGGAAAATCGTCTATTTTTACGTCGTGGACGCGGACGACCGCCTGTTGGGCGTGGCGTCCACGAGGGCGCTGCTTTTAAGTCCGCTCGACCGGCCGTTGGCGGAGATCGCGACCCGCGACGTGGAGACGCTGCCGATCACGGCCACGGTGCAGGAGGCCTGCGAGCGCTTCCTGCGGCGTCGGCTGCTGGCCTTCCCGGTGGTGGACGAGGCGGGCGTCCTCGTCGGCGTCGTGGACATGGAATTATTCACAAAAGAGATCCATCGACTTGACGACGCCACGATCCGTGACGATTTGTTTCAGAGCATCGGCATTCACGCGGCCGACGCCGATCCGCGTTCGCCGTGGCGGGCGTTCCGCCGCCGCTTCCCGTGGCTGGGATGCAACCTGGCCGCCGGCCTATTGGCCGCGTTCCTCTCCGGCGTCTTCGAGGGCGTGTTGCGGAACGTGGTGGCCCTGGCGTTTTTCATCCCACTGGTTTTGAACCTGGCCGAGAGCGTGAGCAGTCAGTCGGTGGGCCTGTCGCTGCAACTGCTGCACGGCCGGCCGCCGACGTGGCGGTCGATGCCGTCGCGGCTCTACCGCGAGGCGGCGACGGGGGCAATGCTGGGCCTGGCGGCCGGGGCGGTGGTGGCGTTGGCGGCGCTGGTGTGGCTGGGCCGGCCCGGCGTGGCGTGGGCGTTGCTCGGCGGTGTGGCGGGCGGCGTGACGGGGTCGGCGCTTTTGGGGATGACGCTGCCGATCCTGCTGCGGCATTTTGCGGCTGGACCCGCGCGTGGCGGCCGGGCCGATCGCCCTGGCGGGGGCCGACGTGATTACCATCGTGCTGTATCTAAGTTTGGCGCAATGGCTGCTGTCTTGATCGCGTCCCGGAGGAAACGGTATCCCGGCGAGCGCGGTTAGCCGCGACCCGACAGGGGAGCGCTTTCCCCGCGCTCCCCTGTCGGGTCGCGGCTAACCGAACAGAATCCTCCGCACGATGAATCAGGGCGTCATCCCTGTCGCGAGGCTCCTGCCGCTTGTCGCGTCCCACATGGCGTCGATCCGCTCGACGTTGGGCCTGACGGCGGCCCGCGTCTTCAACCCCTCTGGAGTTAAATCGGCGTCCGTCCGAGGCGGCCCGACCGGGGGCGGCAGCTTCACGCCATCGAATTCAATGGTCCAGACCGGCTCGCGGTCGTGCGACCGGAAGCGCCGGACGCCCTTTTCCGTACGCTCCTCCGTGTCGATGGCGGTCGTGTAGAGGAAGTGCCTTGCGATCACTTGTTGGGCCTTTCGCTGCGCCCCGTACTCGTTGCCGGCCGGCAGATCGGGAAACGCCTGCGCACGGGCGTTCAACAGGCGCAGCAGCGGCACGCCGGGCGGGTGCGGGTCGGCGGTCGCCTCGTCGCTCCGATCTGCGTAAGCCCGCACGACGTCTCCATTCTTCTTCTTGACCCGCTCCCACCACGGCGCCTCCGGCTCAGTGAACGCCTCCCAGGGCCGGCCGCTGGCGGCGTCCACCACGACGTAAAGCGACAGCGTGCGCGTTTCGTTGCCCTCGAAGGACAAGGGTAGACTGACCGCGCCGGGATAGTAGAGCAGCCAACAAGGCTTGTCGTCCACCAGGCCGCTCATGAACTCGCGGTCGGTCACGGCCACGCGCCAGGCCTTTTCCGGCGGCCCGGCCGCCCCGACGGCCTGTTTCGCCGCCTTGACGGCCCCCTCTTCGGAGACCGCCCCTTTACCAAGCTCGGCGGATCGCACCCGAATCGGCCCCGCGCCCAGACTGCGGATCAGGCGGCTGAGCGCCGGATCTTCCTTCTGGATCGCGTCGGCCTTGGCGTTCGGCATCGGCGTCTGTCCCTGTTTGTTCGGCGGCGAGGTCTGGCAGGGCGCCGTCGCGCCGGCGAGGGCGACGCCGGCGGTCGCCAGCAAGAACGCCGACGCGATCTTCAGGTTGGTTGAGAACATCGTTTTGAAGACTCCCTCGTCGGGGGCGGCGACGTTCTCCGACGCCGATTTTCGTGGCCCAGTATGCCGTGTTTGGTGAAGCGGGCCCATTCCGCCAGCCCCCGCGAGATCGCACACCCCCGACGACGCGTTAGCCCTTTGGTGGATGCGGCTCGCGCCAGCGGAGCACCGCGGGCGGCACGTCCTTGTCGGGGACGCCGTTCCGCACATTGTAGTCTACGGCCCGCGCCAGCCAGAAGCGGAATTGGGGGTTCGACCACATCTTGCGGATTTCCGGGTCCGCCGGCTTTCCTTCCTTCGAGCGCTTGGCGATCTCCTGAAGCAGCGGGTCCGTCGCCAGAACGTCCTTGAAGCGCCGATTGGATTCCCGCGCCTCATCGCGGAGGGCCAGGACGATGCCGCCGCCCAACCGGCCGAGCGTCTGGTATTGCCGGGCCTGGGGCGCCTTGGCCAGCCGCTCGAACAGCTTGTCGGCGTCGTTCAGGCGGTGCTGTTCCAAATAGAGGATGGACAAATCGAGGCAGAGTCCCATACCGACCGACACGTTGCGTCCGGCGCCGGACGGCTGGAGGTATTTGTCCACCAGCTTGCGCAGCGCCTCTTCGTCGTTGACTGGCAACAGGTCGTCGTCCGCGTCAGCGGCGTCGCCGGCAGGGACGTTGGGGACGACCGGGGCCGCGTCGTCGGCGGTTCGCCGCAGCCAACCGAGGCCGGCCCCCAGTCCCAGGGCGACGACCAAACTCAGTCCGACAACGGCGTAGGTCCACGTCCGGCGGCGACGCGGGCCGGGTTGGGTCGGGGCGCCCGCCGCCGGAAGCGCGGCGCAGAACGACGGGGCGGCGACCAGTGAGGACGAAGGGCTTGCCCCGACGACCGCCGCCGTCTGACCGCTGAGTGTTTCCCGGATGCGGGCCAGATCACGGAGGAGTTCCTTGCCGGTCTGATGGCGGTTGGCGGGGTCTTTGGCCATCATCTTGTGGACGAGGGCGCAAAGTGCGGCCGGGAGGTCCGGCCGGATGGAAGCAAGCGGCGGCGGCTCGTCGCGGGCGTGCTTCATGGCCACCTCGAAGGCGGTGGCGCCGTCGAACGGCGGTTGGCCGGCCAGCATGAAGTAGGACGTGACGCCGAAGGAGTAGATGTCGGTGCGGGAGTCGAGCGGCTTGCCCTCGGCCTGTTCGGGACTCATGTACTGCGGCGTGCCCATGGTAACGCCGCTCTGGGTGAGGTGGAGGGGTTGCGGGTCGCCGAGGCAGCGGGACAGACCGAAGTCGGTCACTTTGACCTCGGCTTTGCGGTTCAGCAATATGTTTTCCGGCTTGACGTCGCGGTGGACGATGCCGGCTTCGGAGGCGCGTTGCAGGGCGGCGGCCGTTTGCCGCATGATGCTAAGGGCGACGAGCAATTCCGGCGGCCCTTTTTTTTCGACGAACTCGCGGAGGTTGCGGCCCTCGACGTATTCGAGGGCCATGTAGGGCAGGCCATCGATGGCGCCGAAGGCGTAGACCTGCACGATGTTGGTGTGGTTGACCTTGGCGACGGCCTCGGCCTCGGCCTTGAAGCGCTGGAGCGACGTGGGATCGGCGGCGAGGTCGGCGCGAAGGATTTTGAGGGCGACCTTGCGCTTGAGCGAAAGCTGTTCGGCCAGGTAGACCTGTCCCATGCCGCCGCTTCCGAGGCGACGAAGGACGTTGAAGTCGGCGAGCGTGCGGCCGGTGAGGTCCGGGCCGGCGTCGTCGTGCGGTGGGGACGTCGGGCCGGTTTGGGTGATCGGATTCATGCTCGGCTTGTCCCTGGGAGGATCGGCGAGGAAGGCCGCCCGAAACACATGATTATCATATCTTGTGAGGGGCGAGACAGATAGACGGGGTCGCCGTAGCCGCCGGCTTGGGCACTCTCTTTATTATGACGTCCCTTCACGCCGCCAGCAGCGCCCCCGCCGCCCGGCACAGCTCCTTCGCGTCCTCCGCCCGCGGCGCCTCCGCGATGACGCGCACGATCGGCTCGGTGTTGCTCGGCCGCACGTGCAGCCAGCGGTCGGACCAGTCCAGCCGCACTCCGTCCGTGCGATCCGCCTTCGCCTCCGGCCAACGCTTCGTCAGCGCCGCGAACAGCTCCGGCAGCCGATCGCGCGTCACCGTATACTTTTCTTTGACGATGTGATACGTCGGCAATTCCGCGACCAGCTCGCTCAGCTTCTTGCCCGTCTCGGCCATGAGGTTCAGGATCAGGCCCATGCCGATGAACGGGTCGCGCACCAGGCCGACGCGCGGGTCGATGACGCCGCCGTTGCCCTCGCCGCCGAACACCGCCCCGACCTCCAGCATCCGGTCGGCGACGTTGGCCTCGCCCACCGCCGAGCGGTAAAACGGACAGCCGAACCGCGCCGCCACGTCCTCCACCACCCGCGACGTGGACATGTTCACTACCACCGGCCCCCGTTCCTGGCCGAGGCGGAAGCACGCCGCCAGGGCCAGCGTCAATTCCTCTCCGATATAGCGCCCGTTCTCGTCGATCAACGCCAGCCGGTCGGCGTCGGGGTCGAGGGCGAAGCCGACCTGGGCGCCGTACCACTGCACCCACGGCCCGACCTCGCGGAGGTTGGCCTCCGTCGGCTCCGGCTCGTGCAAGAAGCCTCCGTCGGCATTGGGGCCGTGGCAAATCGTCTCGGCCAGGAGGACCTTCAGCAGCGACCGGCCCAAGGGTCCGCCGGCGCCGTTGTTGGCGTCGAGGACCGCGCTCAGTTCGGCGGCCTGGATGACCGGCGCGTCCACCAGTTCCAGGACGCGCTCGCGGTGATCGTCCTCCGCCTTGCGATAGTCTTGCACCGTGCCGAGCCGGTCCCACGGCACAGAGGCGACGGCGCCGGACTCGAACAGCGCGGTGATCTTTCGGCCCTCGGCGGCGCTGAGTACGCGGCCGTCCGGGCCGAACAGTTTGAGGCCGTTCCACTCGGCGGGGTTGTGGCTGGCGGTGATCTGCACGCCGCCGGCCGCCTGCAACGTCCGCACGGTGAGTCCGACCGTCGGCGTCGGCGTCACGCCCAGGTCGTGGACCTCGCAGCCGGCGGCGGTCAGCCCGGCCAGGATCGCATGCCCCAGCATGGCGCCGCTGGGCCGGCCGTCGCGGCTGACGACGACGCGTCCGCCCTTGACGTGCGTTCCCAGCGCCGACGCGAAGGCCAGCGCCACGGCCGGCGTCAGCGACCGTCCCACCACGCCGCGAATCCCCGAAACACTCACGATCAGGCCGTCCGCCGTCGCCATCGTCTTCCTCCCTGGGGCGTCTTTCCCGATCATCCTACGTTCCCAAGGCAGTGTCGCAACCGTGTAATTCCTCTATCCGCCGCCGGGCGTTTCCTGTAAGTTGCCGCCTCTCTCCGCGCCGCCCACCGGACGGGCCGGAGAGGTTCCGCTTCGGTAGGGATGCTGAAAGGATGAGCGGCATGAACGCGGCTCGGTGCGCGGCAATTCTCGTTTCTTGTTCGCTCCTGACCGGCTGCGGCGCGTTGAACTCCTTCGATCAGGCGGTGGCCAGGGCTTCGTCGGCCGCACCGCGCCCAAAGCCCGACGTCCCAGCCGCCCCCGACCTGCGCATCCCGGCCGAAGCCGTCGCCTCGACCAATGACATTCCGCTGGTGCCGGTCCCGCCCGTGCCGATCGGAAGCGACGCCTCGCCGCGGATCTCGACCGCGCCTCCGCTCCCGCCGCCGCCAGCGCCGGCCGTCGTCACTCCGGTTTCCGCCTCCGCGTCGGCGCCGGCGCCCGCTCCGTCCGCCGGCGAGGATCCCGGCGCCGCTTCCCTGCGACAGCTGCAACGGCAGGCCGCCGCCTGGTACGCCGGCGTCGATTCCTACACCGCCCGCCTGACGCGGCGCGAGGTCGTCAACGGCACGGCCAAGCCGGAGGAAATCCTGCTGTTCCGCTTCCGCAAGGAGCCTTGGAGCGTCTATTTCAAATGGCTCGGCGACGCGGGCAAGGGCCGCGAGGTCGTCTACGTCAAGGGTCTTTACGAGAACAAGATCCACACACGCCTGGCGGGCGGCGACGCGCCGCTGATGCCGGCTGGCACGAAAATGGCCTTGGCCGTGGACAGCCTTCTGGTGCGTTCGGCCAGCCGCCATTCCATCACCGAAGCGGGCATCGGTTCCTGCATCAATCACCTCGGCGCCCTTCTCGACGCCCAGGAGCACGGCGACAAGAGCCGCGGCGTCCTGACCGACCTCGGCCTTCAGAAGCGGCCGGAGTTCGACCAGCCGGTGCGCTGCGCCGAGCTGGCCATCCCCGCCGGCCTGGAGCCGGGGTTGCCCAACGGCGGCCGTCGCCAGTATTTCTTCGACCCCGAATACCATTTGCCGCTGTTGGTCGTCACCCACGACGACAAGAACCAGGAAGTCGAATACTACCACTACGACCGCCTGCTGGCGCCGGGCCACCTCGACGCCGCCGACTTCGACCCGGATCGGCTCTGGAGCTATCCGAAGTCGGCCGCCAAGTCCCAGTGATACCCAGTTGCACGGATCTGTTGCCGTAGGGCATGCCGTGCATGCCGGTGCAGTCGGCATGCACGGCATGCCCTTCGGTAAGACGTCATCGCGATTCGGTATGATTCGGGGGCGTTGGCCGTCTGCCACAATGGCGGCAACTTCGGCCCGCTCTGGCAGCTTGGCGAAGGTTTTTCGGCCGTCGCGGACCCGCCCCCTTGATTTTCTCCCATGCCCATGTTCTACTGAAACAAGAGCTTAGGTCGCACTGTCATACCGAATGTGCGGTCGGTACGGCCTTTGCGTGTCAACAGGCGGGTCTTGGTACGTTCGCCGTGGCCGTGCCGCCGGCCACTTCCCCCCGCGAATGAGGAACGGCCAGACGAGGTAAGCGGCATGAACGCAACAAAGGAACCGAAGGGCGGTCAGGATTTTTCCATCCTGATTACCGACGACGACGACCGCTGCCGCGAAGCCTTGCGCGAGATCATGGAACCGCAGGGCTTTCGCACGCTGCTGGCGTCGTCGGGCGAAGAGGCGTTGGACATCGTCCGCGACGGCGTCGTGCATCTGGTCCTGCTCGACATGCACATGCCGACGCTGACCGGACTGGAGACCCTGCAACTGGCCCGGCAGGTCAACGCGCTCTTGCCGGCCATCCTGATGACGGCGGACTCCAGCCAGAGCCTGATGCGCCAGGCCATTCAGGCGCACGTCTACAGCGTCATCCCCAAGCCGATCGCCAAGAACGTCGTGCTGTACACCGTGGTCCGGGCGCTGCACCATCGGTATGGATCGCAGCGACCGAAGACGACGGATAACGAGGTTTCAACTTGAAGGAGCATCGCGGCATGAAGGTCGTACCGCTGAATGACAAGATCGTGGTCAAGCGTTTGGAAGCCGAGGACAAGACGGCCGGCGGCATCGTCCTGCCGGACAGCGCCAAGGAAAAGCCGCGTCAGGGTAAGGTCGTGAGCCTCGGCGACGGCAAGCGGCTGGAGAACGGCAAGCACGCCCCATTTCAGGTCCGCGAAGGCGACCGGGTGCTGTTCTCGTCCTACGCCGGCAACGAGGTGACCGTCGATAACGAGGAGCTGCTCATCATGACCGAGGACGACATCCTCGCCGTGATGGAGTAACGCCCTCCGGAAACGCGGATGCACGCCCCGGAGCGCTTTGGCGCTCCGGGGCTTTTCGCTGCGCCGCGACGGCCCACGTCTGAACCCGCCGGGACCGCCCGGTGTCCTGTGTGTATTCCCAACGAACCGACGGACTCCGATCGAGGAAGCCCATGCCGAAACTCAACCAGATCATCGCCATTCAGGCGGGCAAAAAGAGCCAGGCCAAGGAGACCATCACCGAGGCCCACCACGTCCTGAAAAAGCCCGAACTGCTCAGCGGCCTCGTCCGCACCTACCAGCCGCGCGACGAGAACGGCGAGCCGCAGCCCGACGAGCGCAAGCAGATTCAGGTCAAGGTCAACGACCTCATCCGCAAAGTGTCCGGCGACCTCGCCGAGATGTTTGACGTCGTCGCCACGCAGGACCTAGCCAACTGCCAGGCCAAGGCCGATGTCGTGGTGGACGGCCGGACGCTGCTGAAGGACGTGCCGGTGACGCACCTGCTGTTCCTCGAAAAGCAGCTGGTGGACCTGCGCACCTTCATCGACGGCCTGCCGACGCTCGACCCGGCCGAGGACTGGGAGTACAAGCCGGAGTTCGACAGCTACGTCGCGCGGCCGTCGCGCTCCAACCGCACCAAGAAAGTGCCGAAGAACCACGTCAAGGCCGAGGCCACGAAGGAGCATCCGGCCCAGGTCGAGATGTACATGGAAGACGTCTGGGTAGGCGCCTGGACGACGACGAAGTTCTCCGCCGCCATCCCGGCCGCGACGCGCAACGCCATGGCCGAGCGCGTGCGCAAGGTGCAGGACGCCGTGAAGGCGGCGCGGGAGGAGGCCAACGGCCTTGAGGTGAAAGTACAGAAAACCGGGGCCGGCCTCCTTGGCTGGATCTTCGAGGGCAAGTAAAATCCGTGTGGAGTGCAAGCTCAGACTCAGCCTCAGATTGAACCCGGCCGACAGTGTGGGTGCGAATCCCACCCCCGCCACTCCCCAACGCGGGCGGGGTAGCCCAATTAGCAGAGGCAGGCCCACAGACTCAGGCTATCACTCCAGTTTGAGCATTCGTGCTGATCGCCGGATCGAGGTTGCGGCTCCCCTATCTCCCTGATGCCGGTTCGATTCCGGTCCCCTGCTCTCGCGCCCGAACCCTCGCAGGGGTAGCCTAACGGAAAAGCAGGGGAGAGTAACGACTCAGGGCCGTAATTAAACGGATACCGCCGGCGTGCCGATCTCAGCACACCCTCCCCGCCGGCGCTGGGTAATCGCCGGCGGGGAACTTTACTTCCGTCTTGGCAATTTCCCCCCAATACGTCACAATCCCTACCAACCCGAGGCGCGAGCGAGGCTTTGGACCTCATCCCTCGCTTGCGCTTCGGGTTGGTATCGTCGCCCCGCCCCAACCTGCTCGGAGGGATACCGCGGGCCATGCACATTCAGGACATCTTCCGCCGCGACGGCGCCACGTTCAGCTTCGAGTTCTTCCCGCCCAAGACCGACGAGGCGTCGGAAGAACTCTTCGAGAACATCGCCCGGCTCCAGGAGTTGCAGCCGTCGTTCGTCTCTGTGACCTACGGCGCCGGCGGCTCGACGCGCGAACGGACCCACGACCTCGTCGTCCGCATCCAGCGCGAGACCGACCTGACGGCCGTGTCGCACCTGACCTGCGTCTGCCACACCCGCGACGAGCTGGCCGCCATCCTCGACCGTTATGCGGCTTCCGGGATCGAAAATATCCTCGCCCTCGGCGGCGACCCGCCGCGCAATCTGCCCAACTACGACCGCTCCAGGGACGCCTTCGCCTTCGCCGAGGGGCTGGTCCGTTTCGTCAAGGCGCACCCTGGCGGCTTCGGCGTCGGCGTTGCCGGCTTCCCCGAGGGGCACCCGTCCACGCCCAACCGCCTCAAAGAAATGGACTACCTCAAGCAAAAAGTGGACGCGGGAGCGGATTACATTTGCACGCAGCTGTTCTTCGACAACCGCGACTTCTACGACTTCCGCGAGCGCTGCGAACTGGCGGGAATCCGCGTTCCGATCCTGGCGGGGATCATGCCGGTGGCGTCGCGCAAGGGCATGGCGACGATGGCGGGGATGGCGCTGGGGGCGCGGTTCCCGGCCGCGCTGCTGCGGGCGGTCGCCCGCTGCGCCGACGACGCGGCCGTGGCCCGCGTCGGCGTCCACTGGGCCACCGAGCAGTGCCGCGATTTGCTCGATAACGAGGTCCGCGGCATCCACTTTTATACGCTCAACCGTTCCGACGCCACCCGGCGAATCTATGAGAACCTCGGCGTCAAGGACTCGGCGGCGTTGCGGTAGGACCTGTCGGCCGGATCACCAACCCCAGCACCAGCCCCGCCAGCAGCCAGCCGATCACCTGATAGGCCGAGGTGTACAGCACCGCCGTCCAGGGGTGATGAAACCAGATCGGCCCGGCGAAGGAAACGGCCACGGTGGCGAAGACCCCGGCCAGCGTCACGAATATCACGCGCATCCAGTAGCGCGGCAGGCCGGGCTGCGACAGGATCAGCAGCACGCCGGCAAGCAGCGACGCGGCCAGGAAATGGCAGAAGCCGACGGCGTACTCCTGCGGCCGGGTCGGGTCCAACCCCTCCTTGCGGTAGATGATTTCCACCAGCGGCCCCTTGAGGTTCTGGCTCTTCAGGGCCGCTTCCTTGTCCTTGTCCGCGCCGCTCACGGCCGAGGGGTCGGGGAAGGGAATCAGGTACGTTCCCGAATCCGGGTCGGTCTTTTGCAACGCCTGCGACACCTCGTCCTCGTTGGGCAGGCGGTGGATGAATTGGTACATGACCCCCGAGGCCGCCCAGAAAACGAAGCCCCAGGCGAACAGCACCACGGCAGACAGCAGCGCCCCAAGGATCAAGCGGATCATCCGGCCCTCCTCCGACTGGGAACCGTCGCGGCGATGACGCCTCGGCCCGTTGGCCGAATGGGTTATAACCGATGTCGTCTTATGATACGATGGTTGCGATCATCGATCCTCGTGAGGAACTCTTATGTCCGCTTCCGGTCTGAGGAGCAGCGGCCTCGGCTAAGGGAGGCGTCCTAAGGGGAGAAAAACGATGGCAGTTGACATCAAGTACGAAATCATCCTGTACTGGAGCAATGACGACCAGGCCTTCATCGCCGAGGTCCCGGAACTGGCGGGGTTCGCGGCCGACGGGGCCACCTATCAGGAGGCGGTGGCGAACGCCGAAGTGGTGATTCGTGAGTGGGTCGAGACGGCAAGGGAGTTAGGTCGTCCGATCCCGCGGCCGCGCGGACGGCTGATGTACGCATGAGAGCTCGAACCCTCAATGCGCCGCCATCTCCCCCGCCTTCGGCGGCGCCGGCCGTCGCATCAGCAACACCAGCGGGACCACCGCCACCGCCGCCCAGCCGTACAGCCAGAACATGTCCATGTACGCCAGCGCCGCCGCCTGCTGCTGCACCAGCCGGTAAACGGCCGCCAACCCCGTCTGCGGCCCCAGCAGCTGATCGAATTGGCGGATCATGTCCGTCGCCATCGGGTTGAGCGGGTTGACGCGCTCGATCAGCCGCATCTGATGAAACTGCGTTTGTCGCTCCAGCAAGGTTGTGACCACCGCCACGCCCATGCCCGCCGACTCGTTGCGGATCAGGCTGAACAGGGCCGAGGCGTTGTTGCTCTGCTCCTTCGGCACGTTCATGTAAGCCGAGGCGTTGACCGGCACGAACATCAGGCCGGCGCCCAATACCTGCACGCAGCGCGGCAGCACCACGTCCATCGGCGTCACCTGCAAGCTCAGGCCCGACATCCACCATGACGCCAGCGCGATCACGACCAGCCCCGCCGCGATCATCCACCGCGCGTCCACCCGCCGCGCCAGCATCATGCCGACGAACGGCAATTCGATCAGCGTCACCAGCCCGGCCGGCGACAGCACCAGGCCGGCCAGCGTCGCTGAATAGCCCATCAGCGACTGCATCATCTGCGGCAACAGCACCGTGCTCCCATAGAGGACGCCGTAGGTGCAAAAGACGACGACGCAGCACATCAGGAAGTTGCGTTCCTTCAGCAGCCGCAGGTTGACGATCGGCTGCGGATGGCGAAGCTCCCACACGACCGCCGTGACCAGCGCGACGACGGCGACGGCCGCCATGCCGACGATGAACCACGAGGCGAACCAGTCGTCTTCCTGCCCCTTGTCCAGCACCACCTCCAGCGCCGCCAGGCCCAGCGCCACCAGGCCGATGCCGATGAAGTCGATGCGGAAGCCCTTGGAACGCATCTGCGCCGTCCGCTCCTTGAGGTGCGGCGGGTCGTGGACGACGATGTTCGACAAAAACAGCGACAGGCAGCCGACCGGCAGGTTGATGTAAAAGATCCAACGCCAACCGTAATTGTCGGTAATATAGCCGCCGAGCGTTGGGCCGAGGATCGGCGCCACCAGGATGGCCATGGTGAACACGGCCATCGCCATGCCACGCTTTTGCGGCGGAAAAGTGTCCACGAGGATGGCCTGCTCCGACGGTTGCAGGCCGCCGCCGCCGATGCCTTGCAGGACGCGAAAAAAGATCAACTGACTCAGGCTGCCCGCCATGCCGCACAGGGCCGAGCTGGCGGTGAACAGGCAGACGCAGCTCATGTAGAAGCGCTTGCGGCCGAGGTAGCCGGACAGCCAGCCCGACAGCGGCAACACCATCGCGTTGGCGACGAGGTAGCTAGTGAGCACCCACGTCGCCTCCTGCGGCGTGGCCGACAGGTTGCCGCCGATCTCGCGCAGCGACACGTTGGCGACGCTGGTGTCCAGCACTTCCATGAACGTCGCCAACGTCACCGTCAGGGCGATGACCCACGGGTTGATGACGGGTGCCGTCCCCGACAGGACGGTCGGCCTCGGCAACGTCTGGACGGCCGTGCTCATAAGAGTGCCCTTTTATCCACTAACCCGAAGCGCAAGCGAGGGATCCTGTCGAAGACCTTGCTTGCGCTTCGGGTTAGTATGGTTCGCCCTTATTTCGGCGCCGCCTGGAGGAGCCGTTCGCGTCTGCCGTCCGCCGGATTCGCCGTGATGTCCACGTCCGGCGTCACCGACAGGCCGACGAACAACGGCGTGTCGCGCGGGTTCGGCTCGGTCAGTTCGATGCGCACGGTCAGCCGTTGCAACACCTTGACGAAGTTGCCGGTGGCGTTCTCCGGCGGCAACAGCGACATCGCCGCCCCGGTGCCGGGGCTGAAGCCGGCGACGCGGCCGTGAAACACCTTGCCGGGGTAGGCGTCCACGTGCAGATCGACTGGCTGGCCAATGTACAGGTCGCCCAGCTGCGTCTCCTTGAAATTGGCGTCGATCCACACGTCCTGGAGCGGGCGGACGGCCAACAGAGTTTGCCCCGGCTGGACGTGCGTGCCGGGGTTCACGACCCGACGGCTGACGAAGCCGGCGATGGGCGCCCGGATTTCCGTGTACTTCAGCCGCAGCTCGGCCTCTTCCAGCTCCTTTTGCGCTTTCACCACGGCGGGATGGTCGTTCGGCTGGCCGGGCGAGTAGTCGCGGCCGCCGAGCGCCGCCAACGCCTGGCGGACGCGGGCCTGCGCCGCCTGCACGCCCGGCGACTGCTCGATCACGGCGTCGGCCTTCAGCGAACCGACGCGCTCGCCTAGCATCGCCGGGTTCATCCGGGACAGGTCGAACGGCACGCCCAGCTGCGACAGAACCTGTACGCCGCTCGAAACCGCGTACAGAACGCCGGGAAACGTCTCGGGCAGGTCCTCCGGCACTTTTTCGGGGTCGGCGGCGGTCGGCGACTGGCCAAGCATGACGCGCGACTGACGCACGGCCTGCTCCGCCGCGTTGACCTGTTCGCGGGCCACCTGCAAGGCCGCCACCCGCTGATCGAGGTCGTCCTGGCTGCCCGCCTGCCGCGTGGTCAGCACCGCCTGACGGTCGTGCTCTTTCCGCGCCAGCGTCAAATTGGCCTCTTGAAGTTTCAGGGTGGCCGCGCTGGCGTGGAGAGCAGCCATTTGATATCGCACAAGGTCTTGGACGGTGGACAGCAGATACCACGACCCCTGGAGGCCGGCCAGCTGGGCGCGGGCCTGGGCGCGGGCTTCATCCAACTCGGCCCGGGCCTGTTCCAGCGCCGCCGACTGCTGATCGACCGTCAACCGGGCCTGGGCCAGCGCGGCCCGGCGCTCGTCCACCACCACTCGGAACGGCTGGTCGTCCAGCCGCACCAGCAGGGCGCCCTTTTCGACGTACTGGTTGTCGTCGGCCAACACCTCTTCCACGACCCCGGTGACGCGGGGGGCGACGTAGGTGACGTGGCCGTTGACGTAGGCGTCGTCCGTCGAGACGTGGCTGAGGTAGTGGCGCACCCAGGGCACGCCGAAAACGCCCGCGGCCGTCAGCGCCACAACTGCGACGCCGAGTAAAATGTACCGGCGCAGCCGGTTCGGGCGCGGCGCGACGGCCGGGGGCGGTGCGGCCGCGACGGCGGGCGGGGGCGTGGTGATTTTGTCCGGTTCGGCGGCCATCAGTCGGTCTCCTCGGGGCGCGGGGCGTCGGCGGCGCGGCGTTCCGAATCGCTCAGGATGCCGCGGAATACGATGTCCAAAATGTCCGCGGCCTGGGCCTCGTGCGGCTTGTGGCGGCCGGCGAAATGGTTTGTAAACATGGTCCCGTAGAGGAGATCGCCCACCACGTCCACGATCCGTTCCACCGGCGCGTCGCGGAGCCGGCCGGCCGCGATCAGGTCTTGCAGCTGGCCGCGCCACGGGCCGATGCGGGCGTCGCGGTGCTCGAAATAGACCGACTTTTCGCGGTCCCGAAACTCCGCCCGCTCCTGGATGAGCAGCTCGACCAGTTCGGGACAGCCTTTGAAAAAGGCGAGATAGGTGCGGACGGCGACGGCCAAACGGTCGAGCACGTCGGCCACGGGATCGGCGGCGGCCGTCACCGCCTCATGCAGACGCCGCAGGCCGCGATCGACGGCCGCGAAAAACAACTCCCGCTTGCTCGGGAAGTAACGGTAGACGGTGCCCTTGCTCAGGCCGAGCCGGTCGGCCACGACCTGAATGTCGGTGTTGGGGTAGCCGTCTTGGGCGAAAACGGCCGTCGCCGCGTCCAGGATCTGTTCGCGCCGGCGCTCGGGCAGGGACTCGTCTTTCGGCCGACCGCGCGGCGGTTTGGAAGTCGTGGCCATCCCAGGAATCATCCGCAAGATTTAGTTGACTGACTCGTCAGTCATTTATATACTTCGGGAAGAGAGCGGCGTCAAGATGAGTTCGGACGGCCAAATCCCAGCGGCCGGATGGACACCCGGACGGCTCTTCCATAGGATGGTTCCACCCGCCTGCGCCAGTGGCGCGCCGTATCGTCCTTCGCCCGCAATCACGAACCGAGGTTCGATCCGGCGGATCATGCCGGCTAATTCATAAAGTCCGTGCTTGCGCCCTGGAATACGCCCCTTTTGTGAATTGCCCAAATTTTGTAATCGATTTAGATTGCCAAAAGAATACGGTTCGGCGCATGATAGGACAGGGGAGGGAAACGAGGCGCGCCGCTCGTTCGGCCGGGCCATTCGGGATTGTCGCCGACCGTCCGGGGGGTTATACTTCCACATTTTAGCCGGTGGCCGGCTGAAGTGGTTGTGGCCAAAAGGGTTGACGCCGGGCCGTACAAAAAATGCGATTTCATTTGGTGGACCGGATCGTTGAAGTTCAGCCCGGCCGCAGCCTTACGGCGGTCAAGAACCTGACGCTCGGGGAGGAGTATCTCGCCGACCATTTTCCGACCTTCCCGGTGATGCCGGGAGTGTTGATGTTGCAGGCGCTGGTCGAGGCCGGCGCCTGGCTGCTGCGGGCGACCGATGATTTTCGCCACAGCATCGTGGTGCTCCGCGAGGCCAAGGGCGTCAAGTACGGCTCCTTCATGGAGCCGGGCCGACAGATGAAGGTGACGGTCGAGTTGGTGGAAAACGGCGCCGACAGGGCGACGTTGAAGGGCAAGGGCGAGGCCGACGGCCAGACGACGGTTTCGGCGCGGCTGGTCCTGGCGCGATACAACCTGCGCGACCGCGACCCGGCCTTGCAGGAAATGGATGAACGGCTCGTGCGGCATCTGCGGGAACAGTATGCGTTGCTGCGGACGGCCCCGGCAGGATCGCCCGCTGTGCATGAGAACAAAGGATGACTTCGATGCGTCTGAAGGACCAGATCGCCCTTGTTACCGGCGGCAGCCGGGGCATCGGGCGGGCCATCGTGCAGGCGCTGGCGGCCGAGGGGGCCAAGGTCGCGGTCGTCTATCGCGGCAGCCAGGAAGCGGCCGATAAACTCGTAGCAGGAAGTGGCGCAGGCCGGCGGCGCGGCCAGGGCGTTTCAGTGCGACGTGGCCGACCGGGCGGCGGTGAAGGCCTGCGTGGAGCAGGTGCAGAAGGAGCTGGGGCCGGTCCACATCCTGGTGAACAACGCCGGCGTGATCGCGGACGGCCTGTTCGTGCGGATGGAGCCGGAAGAGTGGGACAAGGTGGTGGAGACCAACCTGGGCGGCGTATTTAACTTCTGCCGTGAGTTGGCCTTCCCGATGATGCAAAAAAGGGCGGGGCGGATCATTAATATCTCCAGCGTGGCGGCGACGCACGTGAACCCCGGCCAGTCGAACTACGCCGCCAGCAAGGGGGCCGTCAACAGCTTCACGCGGGCCTTGGCCGTCGAGTTGGCCGGCCGCGGCGTCACGGTCAACGCCATCGCCCCCGGCTTCATCGAGACCGACATGAGCGCCGCCGTCCGCAACAAGGCCGGCGACCTGATCAAGAAAATCATCCCGATGAAGCGCATCGGGACTCCGGAAGACATCGCCAAGGTGGCGGTGTTCCTGGCCGGGCCGGACAGCGGTTACATCACCGGACAGGTGCTGACCGTGGACGGCGGCCTGAGTCTTGGGGCCGTGGGGGCCTCGTGATCCCGGCGCGAGTCCGGCCGACGTGGCGGACCCCGCGCCCAAAACCGATTGAGAATCCCCCTCATTCTCTATGTAAGAGGACCGCTGCGATGCCTACTCAGGAAGAAATCTACACGAAGGTGTCGGACACCCTGGTCGAAGCGCTGAACGTGGACGAGGAAGACATCAAGCCGCACCTCCACGCTGCAGGGCGACCTGGGCGCCGAGTCCATCGACTTCCTGGACATCGTCTTCCGTCTGGAGCGCGAGTTCGGGATCAAGATCCCGCGCGGCGAACTGTTCCCGGAGTCGATCTTCCAGGGCGACCCGGACTTCGTCCAGAACGGCCGCGTCACCGACAAGGGTCTCCGCGAGCTGCGCGAGCGGATGCCGTTCGCCGACCTCAACGGCTTCGAGGAGAACCCGGATGTCAGCCACCTGAGCGACCTGTTCACGGTCGATCTCATCGCGCGCTACATCGAAGGCAAGTTGCAGTCGCGGAACTGAGCGGCGTTCGCGGACGGTTAGCCGCGACGCGCGGCGGAGCGCTTGCATCGAGCGCTCCGCCGCGCGTCGCGGCTAACCGGGAGGCGATCCGGACGACGGAGAGCATCCGAATGCGTTGGATCTGGATCGACCGATTCATCGAGTTTCAGAGCGGCAAGTCGGCCAGGGCGGTAAAGAACCTCAGCCTCGCCGAGGACCACTTCGCCGACCACTTCCCCGGCTAGCCTGTCATGCCGGGGTCGCTGATCCTGGAAGGGCTGGCCCAGACGGGCGGCATCCTCGTCGGCGAGGCCAACGCCTTTCGCGAGAAGGTGGTGCTGGCCAAGATCCCCAAGGCGGTGTTCCACCGCGAGGCGATGGCCGGCGAGCAGCTGATTTACGAAGTCGAGATGCTGATCCTGCGGCCCGAGGGCGCCTCGGTGGGCGGCCGGGTCCGGTCCGACGGCGGTCTCGTCGCGGAGGCGGAGATCTTCTTCGCCCACCTCGACCAGGCGCGGTCGCGGCAGCTGTTCGGCGACCGCAACTTCGTCTTTAGCGGCGAGATGAAGTACCTGCTCGACCGGATGATGAAGCCGACGACGGCCGGCGAGCGGCCGGCGTAAGCCGGCTGGTGCGGCAACCAGTCGGAGGCGGGGTGACGCACCAGCCGGCTTACGCCGGCCGCTCGCCCCGGTTCGGGAATCGCGCGTCCGCAACGGGTGTTTCTATGGCTGCTTCTTCCCGCCGAACGGTGATCACCGGCGTCGGCGTCCTTAGCCCCATCGGCCTGGACGCGGCCGCGTTCTGGCGTTCCCTCCTGGAAGGCCGGAGCGGCGTCCGTCCCATCCGGGCGTTTGACGCGTCCGCCCTGCCGGTTCGCTTCGCCGGCGAGATCTCGGAGTTCAGACGCCAAGAATTACGTCGATAAAAGTCAGCGGAAAAGCCTGCGCATGATGGCCCGCACCATCCAGCTGGCCGTGGCCGCGGCGCAGCTGCGCCATGAACGACGGCGCCGTCGATAAGAGCAAGCTCGTCCCCGAGCGGTTCGGCGTCGAGTTCGGGGCCGGCCTGATCGCCAGCGAGTTGCCGGAACTGGCCGACGCCGCCCGCGTCAGCACCAACTGCCAGCCGGGCCGCGTCGATCTGGAGAAATGGGGTTCGCTAGGGCTTGAGGTCATTCAGCCGCTCTGGATGCTCAAGTACCTGCCCAACATGCTGGCCTGCCACGTGTCGATCCTGCACGACGCCCGCGGCCCCAACAACAGCCTCACCGAGAGCGACGCGGCCGGCCTGCTGGCGCTGGGCGAGGCCTACCGCATTCTTGGCGCGCGACCAGGCCGACTTCTTCCTGGTCGGCGGCGCCGAAAGCAAGATCAACCCGCTGAGCCTGGTGCGCCAGTGCCTGTTCGAGCAGTTGTCGCGGCGCAACGACGCCCCGGAAAAGGCGTGTCGGCCGTTCGAGCGCGACCGCGACGGCCTGGTGATCGGCGAAGGCGCCGGCGTGTTCGTGATGGAAGACCTGGACCACGCCCGCAGGCGCGGCGCCGGATCTACGCGGAGGTCGTCGGTTTCGGGTCGGCGTTCGAGCCCGGAGCTGCGGGGCGACGGCCTGGCGCGGGCCGTGCGGGCCGCCCTGAACGAGGCCGGGATCGGCCCCGAGGAAGTCGATCACGTCAACGCCCACGGCCTGGCGACGAAGGCGTCGGACGAGTGGGAGGCGCAGAATCTGCAATCGGTGTTCGGCGCCTCGAACACGCCGGTGGTCGCGGTGAAGAGTTCCTTCGGCAACCTGGGGGCGGCCGGCGGCCCGACGGAGCTGGCGGCCAGCGTGCTGGGGCTGCACCACGGCCTCACGCCGGCGACGCTCAATTACGACGAACCCGATCCGGCGTGTCCGGTGGCGGTCACGGCCGGCGCCCCGAGGCCGGTGACGCGCCCTATGTGGTCAAGGTCAGCTTCACCCAGATGGGCCAGTGCGGGGCGGTGGTCCTTCGTAAATGGGAGGGTTAGTGGCGAGTGGCGAGTGGCGAGTGGCGAGAAAAGACCAAATGTCTTTACTCGCCACTCGCCACTCGCCACTCGCCACTCTCTGCTATGAGACGACGCGTTGTCATCACCGGCATGGGCGCGATCACGCCGCTGGGCCAGAGCGTGGACGACCATGTTCGACGCCCAGCTGGAGGGCCGCAGCGGCGTGGCGCCGATCAGCCACTTCGACGCCCGCCGCTTCCCGACGCAAATTCGCCGCCGAGGTCAAGGACTTCGACCTGGGCCGCTTCATCGCCGACCCCGCCCGCTGGGCAACACTCCGGCGTCAACAGCTCGGTTCGCCGCCGCCGCCGGCCAGCAGGCGCTGGCACACGCCGGCCTGCTCGACTCGACGCCGCCCGCGTGGACCGCAACCGCTTCGGCGTCTACCTCGGCTCCGGCGAAGGCATTCAGGACTTCCACAACCTCATGTCGCTGATCGCCCGGGCCTACGTCGTCGAGGAGCGGCGCGTGGACACGGCGACCTTCGCCCGCGACGGCCTGCGCGAGTTTCACGCGCGGCACGAGGCGGAGCAGGAGCTGCACACCACGCCCGGCCACCTCGCCGCCCACTTCGGGCTGGACGGGCCGAACTTACAACTGCCTGACCGCCTGCGCCGCCAGCAGCCAGGCCGTCGGCGAGGCGACGGAGATGATCCGCCACGGCGACGCCGACCTCATGCTGGCCGGCGGCTCGCACAGCATGATTCATCCCCTCGGCGTCACCGGCTTCAACCGCTGACCGCCCTGTCCACGCGCAACGACCCCCCGCAAAAGGCGTCGCGGCCCTTCGACCTCAACCGCGACGGCTTCGTCCTCGGCGAAGGCTCCGGCATGCTGGTGCTGGAAGAGCTGGAGCACGCCAGGAGGCGCGGCGCCGTGATCCACGCCGAACTGACCGGCTACGGCTCGACCGCCGACGCCTTCCGCGTCACCGACAGCCACCCGGACGGCCGCGGCGCCATCGCCTGCATCGCGGCCGCGCTGAAGGACGCCGGCCTTAATCCCGTCCGACATCGGCTACATCAACGCCCACGGCACCAGCACCAAGGTCAACGACCGCGTCGAGACGCTGGCCATCAAGCAGGTGTTCGGCGAGGCCGCCTACCAGACGCCGGTCAGCAGCAGCAAGAGCATGCTCGGCCACCTGATCGCCGCGGCCGGCGCCGTCGAGTTGATCACCTGCGTCGAGGCGCATGCGCCGCGGCGTGCTGCCGCCGACCATCAATTACGAGACGCCCGACCCCGAATGCGACCTCGATTACGTCCCCAACACGGCCCGCGAGAAGCGGGTGCGGCACGCCCTGAGCAACAGCTTCGGCTTCGGCGGACAGAATATCTCGCTCGTCGTCAGCCGCTTCGCGGAGTAATCAGTACCTGTGGGGTTGGGCCGGTGACGCCGGCCGGCCGCCGCGGGCAATGATTACCCTTGTTCCTCCGGGAGTCGCTTCCGTGGTCCTCTTCTGGCTGGGGGTCGCCGTCCTATGCAGCGCGCCGGTGAGCCTCGCGCTGGTCTTGACACTCCACTATTTCTACCTGCGATGGAAGTACCTGCACTTGATGGTGCGCATCTTCCAGGAGAAGCCGCTGTTCGTCGTGCCGCGCGGCCAGCCGGTCCCGGAGGCCGAGGACGTGCGCTTTCCCACCGACGGACGGCCTGACGCTGGCCGGCTGCTACCTCAAAGGGGCGGCGCCGCGGCGCGGCGTCATCCTGTTCGGGCTGGAGTTCGGCTCCAACCGCTGGTCGTGTCGTGCCGTATTGCGAATACCTGGTCGGCGGCCGGCTACGACGTGTTCGCCTTCGAGTCGCGCAGCCAGGGCGACAGCGACCGCCAGCCGGGCTACGAGCCGCTGCAGTGGGTGACCGACTTCGAGGTGCGCGACGCCGCGGCGGCGCTGGCCTACCTGAAAGGCCGGCCCGACGCCGACCCGCGCGGCGTCGGCTTCTTCGGCATCAGCAAGGGCGCCGGCGCCGGTCTGCTGGCGGCCGGCCGCGACCCCTACGTCCGCTGCTGCGTCACCGACGGCGTCTTCGGCATCGTACACCACGGTGGTGCCGTACATGCGGCACTGGTTCCGCATCTACAACAATCAGTATCTATTGCAGGGTTTGATCCCGTCGTGGTACTACGGGCTGCTCGGACTGTCCGGCCTGCGGCGGATCGGCACGGATGCGCCGCTGCCGCTTCCCGCACCTGGAGCGGGCGCTGCGGCGGCTGGCGCCGCGGCCGCTGCTGATGATCCACGGCGGGGCCGACACCTACATCAAGCCGGAGATGGCCCGCGCCCTGTTCGGCTACGCCGGTCGGCCCAAGGAACTGTGGCTCGTCGAGGGCGCCAAGCACAACCAGGCCCTGCACACGGCCGGCGACGAGTACCGCCGCCGCGTCCTGGAGTTCTTCGACAACCACCTGGCGCAAAAAGCGGATTCACCACAAAGCCACAAAGGGAACAAAGAAGAGAATGAAGAGAGAACGGAAGCCGCCCGGCCCGCGCCTGCATTTCGACGTTAATTCTCTTCTTTGTGCCCTTTGTGTCTTTGTGGCGAAACGCAATTCTTGAGGCCGTCATGCCCAACCTCTTCCGGCGCGGCGCCGACTGCGCTGTTGCAATTCTTCGTCCGCAAAGTGGCGGGGCGGGTCGTGGCCGCGCCCATCCGGCGGCGGCTGGCCCTGTTCGAGGCGGCCACGCATCGGCCGCGCGAGGTCCAGGAGGCCTTGCTCCACGGCATCCTCGCCCGCCACAAGGACACCGCCTTCGGCCGCGACCACCACTTCGACGCGATCGCCACGCTCGCGGACTACCGCCGGCAGGTTCCCGTCGCCGGCTACGAATATGTCGAACCGTACATGGCCCGCGTCCGCCGCGGCGAACTGGGCGCCCTGCTGGCCGACCGCCGAGTCCACATGTTCGCCCTGACCAGCGGCACGACGGCCGCCCGCAAGTACATCCCCGTCACCGACCAGTATCTGGCCGACTACAAGCGCGGCTGGAACCTCTGGGGCCTGAACGCCTTCCGCGACCACCCGGAAGTGTCGATGCGGCCGATCGTGCAGATGTCCGGCGACTGGAACGAATACGCGCACCGAATCGGGCATGCCCTGCGGCGCCGTGACCGGCCTGACGGCCCAGATGCAGAAGCGCATCGTCCGCTGCCTCTACTGCGTGCCGGCGGCGGTCGGCCGCATCAAGGACGCCGCACGCGAAGTACTACACCGCCCTGCGCCTGAGCCTGCCGTCGCAGGTCGGCATGGTGATCGCGGCCAACCCGAGCACGCTCATCAACATGGCCCGCACCGGCGACCAGGAGAAGGAATCGCTGCTCCGCGACCTGCGCGACGGCACGCTCGACGCCGCGTTTCGACGTTCCGGCAGACGTGCGCGTGGCGCTGCGGCGGAGGCTGCGCAAACACCCCGACCGGGCGCGCGAGCTGGAGGCGATCGTCGAGCGGACGCGGGACGCTCTACCCGCGGACTACTGGGCGCCGCATTGTCTGCTGGGCAACTGGACCGGCGGCAGCATGGGCGCCTACCTGCGGCACTACCCGCGCTATTTCGGCGACTCCCCGGTGCGCGACGTGGGCCTGATCGCCAGCGAGGGCCGCATGACCATCCCGCTGGCCGACGGCACGCCGTCCGGCGTCCTCGACGTGACCTCGCACTACTTCGAGTTCATCCCCGAAGAGGAGAAGGACAGCCCGCAACCGACGGTGCTGGCCGCCCACGAACTGCTCGAAGGCCGCAACTACTACATCCTGCCGACGACGGCCTACGGCCTGTACCGTTACGACATCCACGACGTGGTGCGCGTGACGGGCTTCCACAATCGGACGCCGCTGGTCGAGTTTTTGAGCAAGGGCGCCCACTTCGCCAACGTCACCGGCGAGAAGCTGTCGGAGTACCACGTCACGCGGGCGATGGCGCAGGTGCTGGCGCGATCTGAACCTGACGCTGACCTCGTACAGCCTGGCGCCCTGCTGGGACGACGAGCAGCCGTATTACGGCCTGTTCGTGGAGCGCGGCGACGGGGCGGACGCGGCGGAGGGCCGGCGGCTGGCGGAACGGCTCGACGCGCTGTTAAAGGAGGGCAACATCGAGTACGCGGCCAAGCGCGACAGCTTACGGCTGGGGGCGGTGCGGCTGGAGTTGCTGGAGCCGGGGGCGTGGCGCGAGTGGGACCGCGAACGATTGAAGCGGACGGGCGGCACGCTGGAGCAGTATAAGCACCCGTGTTTGATCGCCGACCTGAAGTTTCGGGAGCAGATGACGAAGCGGCGGGCGGCTGTTGTGGGATAGGATTTTATACCTTGTCTTGCGATTGGCTGAAGTGTTCGACAATATGTTCCCATGTGACGAAGTTCGTAGGATCGGCCTCATAGGAAGCCCAGCGTCGGTCCAGTTCGGCCTTGAGCTCGTCGGTCAACTCGGGCAGCCAGCCGTAATCGACGATCTAGTCCCATAGGCGCGAGGCGAATTCGATCCGGTCCTCGACCGGCCACGCCTGCACGGCGTCCCAAACGGCTTGCTGGTCCATGACGGCCTCCCACATGGGCGAACCAAACTTCAATCCACTCCAGTATACCCGAGTGGACCTACGGGAAGGGACGCCGCGTTCCTTGCTTTCGCGGATCGGCTGAGTGGGCGCTCCCATTCCCGCCCGAGCCGAAACGCCGCCGGCCCACGGCAAGCGCCGTGAGCCGGGGAGGAGAGGAGACTGCGTCGGCCGGGTCATTCCGCCGTGATCGTGCCGTGATGGACCTTGCCGTTGCGGACAATGTAGAACTGCATCGGGTTGAATGTGGCCAGGTCGGGATTGTTCAAAACGTAGAGCACGTTGTCTTCGGTGAGCATTTCCCACTGGTGCAGGCCGACCAGGATGTCGCCGCGCAGGATGCCGGCCTTGCCGGCCGGGCCGTCCGGTCGCACGTCGATCACCGACAATCCGCCGTGCAATTGCGGGTTGTTGCCGCCGAGGCTGTCCGCCGAGACGCTCCGCAGCCGTAGGCCCAGCCGCTGCCAGACCGGGTCGTCGGTCGTCGCGGCCGCGGCCGGGCGCACCGCCTCCAGCACTAGCTCCGTTTTCTGCTCGAGGCCGTTGCGCTTGACGACCAGCGGCACCCGGTCGCCGGTGATGTGTTCGAGGAAGCCGCGTTGCAGGTCGAGGCTGCTGTTGACGGCCACGTCGCCGGCCCGCGTCACCACGTCGCCGCGTCGCAGGCCGGCCTTGTTGGCGGCGCCGCCCGCCTCCACGCGCTCGATCACCACGTTCCGCCGCCACGTGCCGTCGTCCTGGCCGGCCCGCACGTCGTCCTTGACCGCCAGGCCGAGGCCGGCGCCGTCCAGGCGGGAATCCATCATGGCGGCCGCCGACTTGATGGCGGCGTCCACCGGGATGGCGAAGCCGATCCCCTGGGCGCCGGCCCGGATGGCGACGTTGACGCCGATCAGCTCGCCGTTGATGTTCAGCAGCGGACCGCCGGAGTTGCCGGGGTTGATGCTGGCGTCGGTCTGGATCAGCGCCTTGTAGGAAATCTCCTTGTTCAGCGCCACGTCGCGGCCGATCGCGCTGACGACGCCGACGGAAACGGTGTTCTCGTAGCCGTAGGCGTTGCCGATGGCGATGACGGTTTCGCCGACCATCAGGTCGCTGGAGGTGCCGACCGGCACGACGGCCAACGTCCGGCCGGCGTCAACCTTGAGCAGCGCCAGGTCGGCCTCGTGGTCGTGGGCCACCACGCGGGCGGGCAGCGTCGTGCCGTCGGCCAGGTGGACGCGCAGGGTGTTGACGTCCTCGACGACGTGCTGGTTGGTGAGGATGTAGCCGCGCGGGTCGATGATGATGCCGGTGCCCATGCCGTTGATGCGGTTCTGCGACGGCGCCAGGGCGAGCAGCTCATCGGTGTTGTTGCCCATCGCGGTTCGTTCGCTGTGGATGTTGACCACGGCGTTGCGGACGCGCTTGATGACCTCCACGACGGGCGTGTTGCGGGGGTTCCAGGCGCGGGAGACGGCGGGGGGCGGCAGCGGGGCGGGGCCGGTGAGGACGGGTTCCGCGGCGGCCAGGGGGGCGGTCAGGAAGAGGATTGTTAGCAGGGAGGGGTGCGTTCTCATGTCGCCTCTTGGCTTACCAATGTGAAAAAAGGCGTCGATCCCGAAGGGAGGTCGGTTCCTTGATTCGGCCGTCGCGCCTCGCTCGCTGAACGGCGACTCCTCCGGTGCGGGCGCACATCGGCCCGGCGAGCGCCGAAAACGACGACGGGGCGCGGGACGACGGAAATGTCGTTCCCGCCGACGGCGCCGGTTGCGCCGGAGTTGCCCGGCGTAGGACGACGGCGTAGAAAAGTGCGGGGAACGGGGGTGCGAAGACTCAAGTCGCGGAGGACGGGCCATGTCGGGGAAATCGCGCAGGGAGCGTTTGGCGGAGATGCTGGCGGAAGACCCCAACGACCCGTTCCTGCGCTACGGCCTGGCCATGGACTACGCCGGCGCCGGCGAGGACGAGGCGGCGGCCGAGTGCTTCGCGGAATTGATGAAGGGGTCGCCGGATTACGTCCCGGCCTACATGCAGGCGGGCCAGGTGTTGGGACGGCTCGGGCGCGAGGAGGAGGCTCGGGCGGCGTGCCGGGCGGGCATCGCGGCGGCCCAGAAACAGGGCGACGGCCACGCCGCGGGCGAGTTGCAGGGGTTGTTGGACATGCTGGGGTGACGGCTCGATTCGCTCCAACGGGCGCTTTTATGAACATTCATCGCCGCGTCTTCGTTCTCCTTGTTGGCGTCGCCCCCCTCCTCCTCGCCGCCGAGCCGCCGGAACCGAAATTGCCGGCAGCCAAGCCGGAGGACGTCGGCGCGTCGGGCCAACGTCTCGACCGCATCGACGGCGCGGTGAAACAGGCCCTCGACCGTGGCGACGCGCCGGGGGCGGTTGTATTAATCGCGCACCGAGGCCGGGTCATTTTCCGCCGGGCCTACGGCCTTCGGGCCAAGGAGCCGGCCGAGGCGCCGATGACGGTGGACACGCTGTTCGACCTGGCGTCGCTGACCAAGCCGCTGGCGACGGCCCCCTGCGTCTTGCTGCTGGAGGAACGGGGCAAGTTGCGCCTGTCCGACCCGGTCGCGCGGTACTTGCCGGCTTTCGCGGCCAAGGGAAAGGACAAAATCACCGTCGAGCAACTGCTGCTGCACACCAGCGGCCTCATCCCCGACAACCCCGTGGCCGACTACCGCGACGGCCGCGACAAGGCGATTCAACACATCTGCGATCTGAAACAGGCCTCCGAGCCGGGGGCGCGCTTCGCCTACAGCGATTTGAACTACATCATCCTCGGAGAGTTGGTGGAGCGCTTGAGTGGGAAGCCGCTGGGCGAGTTTGCCCGGGAAAACCTGTTCGCGCCGCTCGGCCTGTCCACGATGGGTTTCAAGCCGGCCGAAGCGCTCAGGGGCCGCATCGCGCCGACGGAGAAGCGCGACGGCCGTTGGCTGGTCGGCGAGGTCCACGACCCGCGCGCCGCCCTGCTCGGCGGCGCGGCCGGCCACGCCGGTCTGTTCGCCACGGCCGACGACCTGGCCGTCTACGCCCAGATGCTTCTGGACGGCGGCGTTTCCAACGGCAAGCGCGTCCTGAGCTCGGCGCTGGTGAAACGGCTGACGACGCCGCACGACGTTCCGCTGTCCGGCGGTCGCGTCGGTCGGCGGACCTACGGCTGGGACGTGCGAACGCCCTATTCCGGCAACCGCGGCGAACGGTTCGCTCCGGGTACGGGCTTCGGCCACACCGGCTTCACCGGCACGTCGCTCTGGATCGACCCGAAGAGCGAGACGGCCGTGATTCTGTTGACCAACCGCGTCCACCCCGACGGCAAGGGCGACGTCCGCCGGCTGTGGAACCGAATCGGTACGCTGGCGGCGGAGGCCGTGGGGGCGCCGTGAAATGAAATGGGCCGGGCGCCGTCTCGACGGCGCCCGGCCCGAATCCCGTGCCCGGCGACGGCTTACTTCTTTTCGCGCGTGGCTTCGATCTTCGTGATCTCGAGCGTGTCGGCGCCCTTTTCCTTGGCGAGGGTGACGACGGCCTTATCGTCCTTTTTGAGATCATCCAGTTTGCATTCTTTGCCGTCGCAGGTGATCGTGGCGTCCTTGGCCACGGCGTGCGTGTGTTCCTTGCCATCCTTGCCGGTCACGGTCAGGTTGTTGCCTTCGACCTTGACGATGGTGACGTTGTGGGTGTTATTGTCCTTCTCGACCGGCGCCGCCTTGTCGGCGGCCACGGCCACGCCCACGAACCCGACCAGCGCCAGGGCGGCGGCCAGCGAAAGCACGCGATGCAACATGTCTTTCCCCTTGAGTGCAACTCCACACACGCCGGCGCCCGGGGGGCGGCCCCATGCCGCCCTCATCGGGACGCCGTCCCGTGGGAGAGATTGCCTGGTATGCAAAGCCCCCCATTCTTCGGAGAGCATCCCTTCTGTTGCAACCGGCGCGCCTCTTTCCGGCCGCCAAGCCGGATCTTCGGAAAATCGTGCTAAGACGGCAAATCCGATACGAGAGCACCAACCCCATTTCCGCCGACGAGACCGGGATGGTCGATCCTGAAGAGACGGACTGAGCGAGACCGTGCCGACGGCCGGGCGCCGGATTGCGCGGCTGGCCGGCGCCACCCCTCGAACTTGTCATGGAATTGGCTATAAATACCCGCGGAGGCGCGCCTGCGCACGCGCTAGTACTATCCTTTGCAACTTGTGGGCCGGGCTTGGTCCCACCGCCGTCGCAACGGCCTCTCCCCGTTCCGAAAGGTGTTGTTGATGAATCTGCTGTTGCGCCCGGTTCGGTCGTCGCTCGGCTCCAAGTACGTGATGGCCGTGACCGGCCTGGCCCTCATCGGCTTCGTGATCGTCCACATGCTCGGCAACCTGCAAATCTTCCTGGGCAAGCAAGCGCTCAACGACTACGCCCACCACCTGGAAGAACTCCCGACGCTGCTGTGGACCGCCCGCGTCGTTCTCTTGGCGATCTTCATCATCCACATTCTGTTCGGCCTGCGGCTGTGGCAACACAACCGTACCGCCCGGCCCGTCGGCTACTACGTTCATGACACCGAGCAGGCCAGTTGGGCGTCGCGGCACATGCTGCTGACGGGGCTGGTGATTCTGGCGTTCGTGATCTACCACCTGCTCCATTTCACGTTCGGCGTCGTCGATCCGGGACACTTCAAGCGCAACACGGCCGACGTGCCCATGTACAAGGCCGCCGATCCCGCGGCCGAGCCGGAATACGACACGGCGGCGATGGTGGTCGGCGGCTTCGCCCAGTGGCCGATCAGCCTG
Source organism: uncultured Planctomycetaceae bacterium (assembly GCA_963813925.1). GTDB lineage: Bacteria > Planctomycetota > Planctomycetia > Gemmatales > Gemmataceae > UBA4732. The sequence goes on along the minus strand of CAWFBG010000007.1, from coordinate 533,516 downwards.
AGCTACGTCGTGGCGATGCTGTTTCTCGGCCTGCACCTGTGGCACGGGGCGGGGAGTTGGTTGCAGTCGCTGGGGTGGAACAGCAAACGCTGGCAGCGGCTGATCCATGGACTCGGCGCGGCCGCGGCCGTGCTGATCGTGGTGGGCAATTGTTCGATCCCGCTGTTCATCTACTTCGGCCAGTTCCTGGGCTGGACCAAGGCCCTGGGCCTGACGCCGTGATCGCCCCGTCCGTCGCCCCAGAGAGAGGCGCTCTCCATGAATCTCGATTCCAAAATCCCGCCCGGCCCCCTGGCCGAAAAGTGGGACAAGCGCCGCTTCGACATGAAGCTGGTCAACCCGGCCAACAAGCGCAAATACCGCGTCCTCGTCGTCGGCACGGGCCTGGCCGGCGCCTCCGCCGCCGCGTCGCTGGCCGAACTCGGCTACCGCGTCGACAGCTTTTGCTTCCACGACTCGCCGCGCCGCGCCACTCCATCGCCGCCCAGGGCGGCATCAACGCCGCCAAGAATTATCAGAACGACGGCGATAGTATTTATCGCCTTTTCTACGATACGGTCAAGGGCGGCGACTTCCGTTCGCGCGAGGCCAACGTCTATCGGCTGGCCCAGGTCAGCGTCAACATCATCGACCAGTGCGTCGCCCAGGGCGTGCCCTTCGCGCGAGTACGGCGGCCTGCTCGACAACCGCTCCTTCGGCGGCGCCCAGGTGTCGCGCACCTTCTACTGCCGCGGACAGACCGGCCAGCAGCTGCTGCTCGGCGCCTACCAGGCGCTGAGCCGTCAGATCGGCGTGGGCAACATCCGCATGCACCCGCGGACGGAAATGCTCGACGTCATCGTCATCGACGGCCGGGCGCGCGGCATCGTGACGCGGGACCTCATCACCGGCAAAATCGAGTCGCACGTCGGCGACGCCGTGGTGCTGGCCACCGGCGGCTACGGCCCAGTCTTTTACCTGTCCACCAACGCGCTGAATTGCAACGTCACGGCGACCTATCGCGCCTACAAGCGCGGCGCCTGTTTCGCCAACCCCTGCTACACGCAGATCCACCCGACCTGCATCCCCGTGACCGGCGAACACCAATCGAAGCTGACGCTCATGTCGGAGTCGCTGCGCAACGACGGCCGCGTTTGGGTGCCCAAGGCGACCGGCGACCGGCGGCCGCCGGCCGAGGTCCCCGAAGGCGACCGCGACTATTATTTGGAGCGCAAATACCCGAGTTTCGGCAACCTGGCGCCGCGCGACATCTCTTCGCGCGCGGCCAAGCAGGTGTGCGACGAGGGCCGCGGCGTCGGCGAGGGCGGCCGCGGCGTCTACCTCGACTTCGCCGACGCCATCCGCGACCGCGGCGAAGGCTATGTCCGCGAGAAGTACGGCAACCTCTTCGACATGTACGCCCACATCACCGCCGAGAACCCGTACAAGGCGCCGATGCGCATCTACCCGGCCATGCATTACTGCATGGGCGGCCTGTGGGTGGACTACGAGCTGATGAGCAACCTGCCGGGTCTGTTCGTGCTTGGGCGAGGCCAACTTCTCCGACCACGGCGCCAACCGCCTCGGCGCCAGCGCCCTGATGCAAGGCCTGGCCGACGGCTATTTCGTCGTCCCCTACACGATGGGCAACTACCTGGCGTCGAACACGACCGCGCTAACGGCGACGAAGGTCTCGACCGACCGCCCCGAGTGCAAGGAGGCGGAGGCCGAGGTGGGCGAGCGGCTAAAGCGGCTGCTGGCGGTCAAGGGCAAGCGGAGCGTGCTGTCGTTCCACCGCGAGCTGGGCAAGGTGATGTGGGACGACGTGGGCATGGCCCGGACGGAGGCCAGCCTGAAGAAAGCCCTTGAAAAGGTCCCGCAAATCCGCGAGGAGTTCTGGCGGAACGTGAGCGTGCCGGGCGGCGGCGACGGGCTGAACCAGTCGCTGGAGCAGGCCAACCGCGTTTCCGACTTTCTGGAGTTCGCGGAGCTGCTTTGCCACGACGCCCTGAGTCGCAACGAGTCGTGCGGCGCCCACTTCCGCGAGGAACACCAGACCCCCGACGGCGAGGCGGTGCGCGACGACGAGCATTATTGTTACGTCGCGGCGTGGGAGTATAAGGGCGTCGGCAAGCCGCCGGAACTGCACAAGGAGCCGCTGACGTTCGAGTACGTCAAGCCGAGCGTGCGGAGTTACAAGTAATCGACGCCGGTTAGCCGCGACGCGCGGCGGAACGCTTTATCCAGAGCGCTCCGCCGCGCGTCGCGGCTAACCGAGGAGTTTATTCTCTATGAACCTAACCCTCCACGTCTGGCGCCAGAACGGCCCGCGCGACGCCGGCCGCATGGTCCGCTACGAGGCCCGCGACGTGCAGCCCGACATGTCGTTTCTGGAAATGCTGGACGTGGTCAACCAAGGTCTGGCCGAGAAGGGCGAGGAGCCGATCGCCTTCGACAGCGATTGCCGTGAGGGCATTTGCGGCAGCTGCTGCCTGATGATTAACGGCCGGGCGCACGGCCCGGAACGCGGCGTGGCGACCTGCCAGACGTTCATGCGCCAGTTCAAGGACGGCGACACGATTTACGTCGAGCCGTGGCGAGCCAGGGCGTTCCCGGTCGTCAGGGATCTGGTGGTGGACCGGGGCGCCTTCGACCGGATCATCCAGGCGGGCGGCTTCGTGTCGGTGAACACCGGCGGTGCGCGGGACGGCAACAACCTGCCGGTGCCGAAGCCGGACCAGGAAAAGGCGATGGACGCGGCGGCGTGCATCGGCTGCGGCGCCTGCGTGGCGGCCTGCAAGAACGCCTCGGCGATGCTGTTCACGGCGGCCAAGGTGTCGCACCTGGCGCTCCTGCCGCAAGGCGACCCGGAGCGCGGCCGGCGCGTGCGGCGGATGGTGGCGCAGATGGACAAGGAGGGCTTCGGCGACTGCACCAATTATTACGAGTGCGAGGCCGCCTGCCCCAAGGAGATCAGCGTCGAGTTCATCGCCAAAATGAATCGGGAATATTTCGGGGCGGTCGCGTCGGGCAAGGGGGAATGAAAGCAGTCCGAGCCGGAAGCGTAAGCGACGGAGAACAATCCGTCGCTTACGCTTCCGGCTCGGACTACTCAAAGCCGCGCGTCGTTAGCGGCTGGCGACGCTGGCCAGGCCGGAGTCCATGTTGACTCGCGTCTCCTGGCCGGCGCGGACGGTGATGCTCTTGTCGAGCACCACCGGCTTGCCGTCGCGGACCATTTTCGCCTCGAGATTGTAGTGGAATTCCTTGCCGACAGGCAGTACCGGCGACGTGAACACCCGCAGCGACGACGTGGAGGTCGTGGCGGCGTCGTCGATGGTCAGCTTGGCGTCGGCCGGCAGGCTCACGATGATCGTGGCCGGGGCCGGGACGTTGGCTTCCGGCTTCTTCTCCTCCTTCGGCGGCTTGACTTCTTCCGGCTTCTTTTCGGTCTTGGGAGTTACGACCTTGCCGCCTTCCGGGACGACCACGCCGTCCCCGTAGATGACCCCGCCGCAGCAGGAGTAGCCGCCGCAGCAGGAGTAGCCGCCACAGCAGGAGTAGCCGCCGCAGCAGGTGTAGCCGCCGCAGCAGCCGCAGCAGTTATTGCTGTGGCGATGGAAAAGGTGATGCCCGCCGCCACAGCAGCTAGAGCCGCCGCAGCAGCTGCTGTAGACGACGTAGCCGCCGCCGCAGCAACTGTAGCCGCCGCAGCAGGTGTAGCCGCCGCAGCAACTGTAGCCGCCGCAGCAGCTGGTGTAGCCACCGCAGCACCCACCATGGTGGCCGAACGCCGGCAGGTCGCCGCCGCCGCTCGCCATGGCCATCAACAACACGACACTGTACATGCCAATCCCCTCCACGTTACGGAACTCCCACCCACCTCCCCCTGAAAACCCCGTTGGGCCAAAACCCGGTGTGGCAGACAGGTCCTGGGCGTCGCACGGCTCGCTCACTTCCCCGTCCCGCAAAAGGGACGCCCGCGCTCTCCGAACAGGTCGAGCTTCTTATCGCTGGCGTCGCACGAGCGACGGCAGTCCTGTCCGGAACGCGCGGACATCACCTCACACGTGGATGCGTGAGAAGGTGGGTGTTCCTGTCAACATAGTAAAAATGCGTAAGAACACGGTCAATAGCATTCTGGGCAAAATGGAGCAAAAAGTCCGCCTATGCCGTCCGTACAACCTACACCTTCTCCGAAGCCATTTTTCCCCCCTACAGATGTATTTTCTCTGGACAATCTCTATATCCCGTGTCGCGGCGCTTCCGGCGGGGGACGACGCCCCGGCGGCGAGGATCGGCCTCCTTATGGAATAGTGACGGGCAAGTTCGGTAGCCGCGTTCGCCAGAACGCGGGTGAACTCCGACCCGCGTTCTGGCGAACGCGGCTACGGCTTACCGATCTCGGTCGTCAAAACGCATCAGGGCGGCGCCGCAGTATCATAGAGAAGGCGCCGAAGCGGGTCAGGCCCGCACATGCGATCAAGAGGAGAACGAATGGGAACATGGAAAATCGCGGCCGTGCAGATCGACAGCCGCCTTGGCGACGTGGCGCATAACCTCAAGGCCGTACGGGAAGGGCTGCGCGCCGCGGCCGGACAGGGCGCCCGGCTGGCCGTCTTCCCCGAGTGCGCCTTGACCGGCTACTGTTTCAAGGGCCGCGACGAGGCCTGGCCGTTCGCGGAGCCGGCGCCCGGCCCGTCGCTGGAAGCGATCGCCGCCGACTGCCGCCAACTCGGTGTGTGGGCCGTCGTCGGGATGCTCGAACTCGCCGGCGACGACCTGTTCAACGCCTGCGCCCTCGTCGGCCCCGACGGCTTCCTCGCCGCGTACCGCAAAATCCACTTACCGTATCTGGGAGTGGACCGTTTCACCACTCCGGGCGATCGGCCGTTCGCCGTCCACGACCTCGGCGGCCTTCGCGTCGGAATGCACATCTGTTACGACGGCAGCTTCCCCGAATCGGCCCGCGTGCTGACGTTGCTCGGGGCCGATCTCGTGGTGCTGCCGACCAACTGGCCGACGGGGGCCGAGCCGACGATCCGCCATCTGACCGCCTGCCGCGCCCTGGAGAACCACGTCTTTTACGCCGCGTGCAACCGCGTCGGCGAGGAGCGCGGCTTCCGCTTCATCGGCCAGAGCCGCATCCTCGACTGTGACGGCGAATTGCTGACGGCCGCCGGCGCGGACGGCCCGGAGATCGTCACGGCGGACGTCGACCCGGCCGTCGCCCGCCAAAAGCGACTGGTCAAGATTCCTGGGGAATACGAACTGGATCGCGTGGCCCACCGACGGCCGGAGATGTACCGTCCGCTGTGCCAGCCGTTACGGCCTCCGGACGATACGGCGTCAACACCGCCAGCATGAAGTAGTAATGGAAGGCGGCGCCGGCCATCACCCAGAGATGGAACAGCTCATGGTGGCCGAACACGCCCGGCCAGGGATCGGGCCAGCGCAGGCTTTCGCAAACGGCGCCGACGGTGTAGCACAAACCGCCCGCCCAGAGAGGCCGAAGGGCGGCGTGCGATAAACGACGCGCCAGCTCGAAATAGGTGACGACGCCGACCCAGCCCATCGCCAGGTACAGGGCCGTGGTCGCCGAGGGCGGCAGGACGACGGTGCAGCGCAGCACGGCGCCGCCGGCGGCCAGCGTCCAGATTTGCAGGAGCAGCCAGCGCCGCCACCAGCCGCGCAGGGCGATGACGGAGATGGGCGTGGCGCTGCCGGCGATCAGCAGGTAGATGCCGAGGTGGTCGAACAGGTTGAGACGGGTTCGCAACGGCCCTTCCGGGGCCGCGTGGAAGAAGGCGCTGCTGCCGAAACAGGCGATGAGGCTGACGGCGAAAACGGACATGGCGAGCATCCGCGCCGTATTGCCGCGGTTCTTGCAAATCAGCAGGGCCCCGGCCGGGAGTGCCGCCAACATCCAGAGGCCGTGCGTCCAGGCGCTGACCGGGTCGTGGGGTGCGAGCCAATCCATTGATGGTTCCTGGCCGTGCCGCCATGGCATACCAACCCGAAGCGCAAGCGAGGCTTGGAACCGAATCCCTCGCTTGCGCTTCGGGTTGGTATGGCCTGTAAGGCGCTTCACGGCCCCGGCGTCGTTCGCGGTTCCAGCTTGATGGCGCCGCTGGCGGGGTCCAGGGCGACGCCGAACGCCTGGTCGGCCGCGCCGCCGGAAACGGTCCCTCGAAAGATGATCTTGTTTGGGTTGGCGCCGTCGTAGACCGTAATGAGTTTGTTGCCGGGCAGGACGATGCCGGGCGTCGCATCGCCTGGCTTGAGAAGGTACGGCCGGTCGCGTCGCAGCGCGCCGCGGAAAACGCACGCGGCCTGAACGATAATGGCCCCGTTGGTGTTGTTGCGGAACTGCAGCGCTTCGGCCCGGGCGCCGCCGGGAAGGAGGGCGACCATCACGACGGCCAACAGGCCCGCGCCGATCTTGCCCAAATTGCGCAGGCGCCACGTCATCGGAACGACCTCGCTCTCCACGGTCCCAACTCGGAATACCGACTCGTTCAGGGAACGCCGTGGGAGGAGAAAACTTGCGCCGACCTTCCGGCGCTTCCCGCGAATCGCCCTCCTTACGCTACCCCGCGGGCGCCACAAGGGCAAGGAAAACAATAAACGGCGCCTCCGCACCACCCGAAAACCGACGCGCGTGCGGTAGTCCGCCGGCATCCGCATCCCCTCCCTGACATCGGCCCCCTTGGGGGGCGCCATTCCGCCTCCGGCGCTCCCTCCTGTTCGTCGAGCCACTGGCAATACTGTACGGCGTCGAACCACGACATCGTGATTACTCCAAGGCGGCGGGGGCGTCGGTCGGCGGGAAGCTGCTCAGGGGGATACATACGAGAGGCGGTTCCGTCACCCTAGCAGTATCACCGGAGCCTCTCCGCCCGCCGTCGCCACGACTTCGCCAATCACCGTCGCGTCGGGGCAGCCGGCCTCCCGCAGTCGCTCCAGCGTCGCCGCCACGGCCTCCGGCGAAACCGCCGCCAGCAGGCCGCCGGACGTTTGCGGGTCGAACAGCCACGCCGGCGCCGTCCCCCGCACCCGGCAGGCGGTGTGGGCGTTGTCGCCGTGGAGCGAGCTGACGACGCCGTGTGAAACCACCTCCTCGAATCCCGGATATAGCCGGGCCTCCTTAGCGTCCAATCGCGCGGAAACCCCGCTGGCGTCGAGCATTTCCAGCAGGTGGCCGGCCAGGCCGAAGCCGGTCACGTCGGTGCAGGCGACGACGCCGGCCTCGCGGAAGACCGCCGACGCCGGCCCGTTCGACCGCAGCATCGACGCCACGAGCGGCGTGAACCATTCCCCCCGGCATTCGCCGCGCATCCACGCCGCCAGCAGCGCCCCGGTCCCGAGCGGCTTGGTCAGGATCAGCCGGTCGCCCGGTCGCAGCCGGCTTTTCTGAAACAGCCGGCCCTCCTCCGCGTAGCCCGTGACAGCGAATCCGAGGGCCAACTCGGTGCCCTCCGTGGTGTGGCCGCCCGTCAGGACGACGCCGTGGCGCCGCAGCGACTCCACGGCCCCGGACAAAAGCTCGAACAGCTGGGCCTCCTGCACCGGCCCGCGGGCGTAGGGCAGCGTGGCGACGGCCAGGGCGGAGAACGGCCGGGCGTTCATGGCGTACAGGTCGCTGACGGCGTTCAGCGCGGCGATGCGGCCGAACAGGTACGGGTCGTCGAGGAACGCCTTGAAGTAATCGACGGTCTGCACCTCGACGAGCCGTTCCGGCTCGGGGCCGAACAGTTCCGGCCTCATGCGGTGAACCGAAGCGTCCTCGCCGGCCTTGACGCCGAGCAGGACGCGCGGGTCGTCGGGCAGGTCGATCCGCTTGAGGACGGCCGACAGCACGTTCGCGGATATTTTCGACCCGCAACCGCCGCAACGCATCAGCGGGGCCTTCGCCTCCCCCGCGCCGGCTTCGGTCATGGGGGCGAAGCGCGTCATCTTGTCCATCCAGGCCCGGTCGATGCGGTCCTTGAGCCGCCGCGCCCACCGGCCGGTCAGGACGAGCGGCCCGTAGCGCAGCACGGCCCGGCCGTCGGCCGTGTTGAGGAGGGTCAGGACGAACGGCGACGGGCGGAACGGCCGCGGCGGCTTCTCATGCAGGAACGCGGCCAAGTTGTCGAACAGGACGGCCCCTTCGCGGACCGCGTAAACGCCATTCTTGGGCAGCCTGGGACGCGACTCGAAGGTCACGCAGTCGCCGGTGCCGAAGACGGCCGGGTCGGCGACCGACTGGAGCGTGTCGCGGACGCGCAGGAACCCGGCGGCGTCCACCGGCAGGCCGGCGTCGCGGAGGAGCCGGTGCGAGGCGGCTTGCGTGGCCCAGAGTACCGCGTCGCACTCGACGCGAGCGCCGCCGTCCAGCACGACGAACCCGTCGCCGCCGCCGACGACGCGGGCGTCGAGGCGAAAATCAATGCCGCGTTCCCGGAACGCCCGCTCGAACACCCGCGCGGCCGCGATGGGAAATTCCGGCAGCAGGCGCGGGTTGCCCTGGAGCAGCGTCAGGCGGAAGCCGGGATGTCGGCCCAAGTGTTTGTGCAGGGCCAGGGCCAACTCGCAACCGCTCGCCCCGCCGCCGACGATCACCAGACGAAACGGCCCTAGATGCCGACTTAACCGCTCTTCCAAGACATCGATCTGGCGGAGGAGATTGCCGAGCGGCCGCAGGACCAGCGACGAATCGTCCGCCGCCGCGTCGTCGGGCCGGGCCGGCAGCGAGCCGAGGCCGAGGGAGAGAACGTCGTAAACGAGCGGCGGCCGGTCGGCGAAAAGGACGCGGCGGGCCGCCGGATCGACGCCGGCCGCGCGTTGCTGCACGAAACGGACCTTCGCCGATTGGCAAAGGCGCACAAGGTCGATGGTGATTTGGTCGAGCGAATACTCGCCGCCGATGTGGGCGGGGACCATCGCCGAGTAGGGGACGGTCGCCGCCTCGTTGACCAGGACCACGGCGACGCCCGGTAGGGGCCGCATCCTCCAGCGGCGGATGAATACGAGGTGGGCGTTGCCGGCGCCGACGAGAACGACGGTTTTTTCGATCGGGGAAGTCGCGGAAGCATTCATAAAGTCGGGCCGGGTTCGGGCCGCGCGGAGCCTACCTTCTTGCTACGGCGGTCGCCCCGTCGCGGCAAGCGGCCGCCGCGGCGCGGGACGTTACAGAACCGTTGCGCCGTCGAGGGCCGATTCCGGGTAGGATTGGAGACGACGACGCCGGGGAAACGCCGGCGCCGAACCAAAGGAGAAAGCCATGTCCTCGACGAACAGGTACGGCCAGTCGGCCGGGATGGCGGGGTTGGCGGTCGGCTGCGGCGTGGCCGTCTGGCTGGCCGGCTGGGTAGCCGCTGGGCCGTCTCCCCATACGCCGCCGCGCCCCGCAGGCCCTGACAAGCCGCTCGCGGCGCCGGCCGCCCCACTGGCCGGCCAGTCCGGGCAACAGTTCGGCGCGCGGTCCTTTCGCCGGCCGACGACGAGATGCGTCTGCGCTTCCCGCTGGAGTCGCTAGCCGACCGGCTGGACTACGAAATGGCGGGTCGAGAAGCCTGGGTGAAGGGGGAACCGGCGCCTCGGATGACCGAACGGACCCGGACGCGGTTGGGCGAATTCGAGAAAAGAATGGTCGAAAAGGCGAATAATGCACGGACGCGGGCGTTAATCGAACTGCACGTCGGCCAAGTCCGCCGGTTCGTCAACACCCCCGGCATGGGATTCGGTCGCCTCGGTGGCATGCCGTTGAACCAGCCGGTCATTCAGCCGGCGCCGATCACTCCAGAGCGCCTGGAGTATCCGAAAACGACGCCCATCCCCTTCGCGGAGGTGCGCGACCCCGAGCCGGGCCAGGCGACCGCCGAAGCGTCGCGCCCGCCGGGCGCGAACGCGCTTGCGGGGCTTCACGAACAGGGCCTGTTCGACTTCCTCGACCCGGCCGGCTTCGGTTACATCAAGGACCGCGAGCACGTCGCCGGCTTCGAGCCGCATCAGTTCCGCCGGACGCCGGAATTAGCCGGGCCGCCGAAGCCGGATAAGGCGGACGCGAGGGAGCGCTGGGCCGTCGTTCGCCTGGAACTGGTGAGTCTACTCAAGCACAAGGCGCCGGTCGCCTACGTCACTGGCGCCCTGCCGAGCATGGAGGACGCCGACCGGGCGAAGACGCGGCCGCTGGCCCCGTTCGAGAAAAAAGCTCTGATGGATCTCCGAGAAGGCGACGATTTGGTCACGGAAACGTCGGGCGACCGCATCCACATGCTCGGCTCCTTGCGGGCCGGGAACCAGTGTTTGGACTGCCATGAGGTGAAGCGCGGCGACCTGCTCGGCGCGTTTTCGTGGGAATTGCAGCGGCAGCCGGCCAGGGACGAGCGGGCGCCGTGACGGTTGAACGAACGGACGGCGGCGCGACGGCTGCCGTCCACGTCGCCGCGCTCCACCCGGCGCGGGCGGCGGCTCCTCCGGTTATTTGAAGGGATTGCCTGGCCGGAGTCGCCGTTTTAGGACGAGGGCCGCCCCGCCCTCAATTCGACGGAATGACGAACCGCAGTTACCTCGCGTCACGGCGTCGCGGCGACGGCGGCGGGTTGCGGGGCGGCGGCCTCTTTCGTCCGGCCGCCGAACGACAGCACGCTGCCGCCGACCTGAATCCTGTCGCCGGACTTGAGCGGCGCGGGGCCGACGATTCGCTGGCCGTTGAGCAGCGTGCCGCCGACCGTGCCGGCGTCGGTCAGCAGCCAGCGGTTGCCCGCGCGGGTGATCTTCGCGTGCAGCTTTTCCACGGCGGCGTCGCCGAACAGGCCGAGGTCGCACGACTCGGCGCGGCCGACGGTCGTTTCCGGCCGCGTAAGCAGCAGTTGCCGGCCGGGGCGGAAGCCCGATTCGACGCGCAGCCACGCCTCGCGCAGAATGACCTGCGCCAGCGGCGCCGCCAGGCCGATGCACGCCCCCAGGGCCACGAAGCCGGTGGCGCTCGGCGACCACAAATCCTTGGCGTCGGCGTCCTGGAACAGGCCGGACCAGACGCCGTGCAGGTAAACGGACAGGACGCCGCCGATCAGGCCGCCGACCGTGCCGCCGATCAGGCCGTTTCGCAGCTTGAGCACGGCGCCGCGCTTGTCTTCGTTGCGCATGACCGATCCGAGAATGTCGTATCCCGCCGGCGCCGCCCCGATCAGCACACCCGACAGCGTCCAGCCGAACACCACCAGCCACGTCGATTTGCCGTCCGTGAAGTTGACAAGCGCCTGGCCGATGAAACCGCCGATCAGGCCGCCGACCGCCCCGATGCCGAGCGCGATCGCCAGCCGCATCAGGAGCGTCGTCGGGTTGCGTTGCGAACCGACGGCCAGGGCGTCCACCAGGCCGAGGCCGAGCGCGACGAACAGGCCCAGCGACAGGCCGCGCAACGCCGCACCGCCGAGCGGCGAATCGCCATCGATGAGGCGGCCCACGACCCAGCCGAAGTACGCCGCCGCCGCGCCCCAGGCGGCGCAGTAGTAGATGAACAGGCGAAAGGACATTGTCGCTCCTTATTGCGCCACGGATTTCCTCGCATGGTTAGCCGCGACGCGCAGCGGAGCGCTTGGGGAAGCGCTCCGCTGCGCGTCGCGGCTAACCCGGCGAGGAACCATCAGCTACGCTCGTCAATGCAACACCTCCAGCGTCTCCGGCACCACCAGCTTGTGTCGCAATGTCGCCCCCGAATTGAGGGTCAAGCCGATCGTGTAGACGCCGCCCTTGGTCGCCTTGACCTTCCACGTCACGGGGCTGTACGGGCTGGACGACCCGGCCGGGACCGGCGCCACCGACTCCTTCTCGCCGCCCTCCGTCCGCTCCATGCCGCGCGGCAGCGCCAGCGTCAGCGTGGCGCCGGGGGCCGGGTTCTTGACGTAGGCGGTCAGCGTGAACTCCTTGCCGGCCGCCACCTCGCCGCCGGCCGTCATGCCGAGCTGCCCCTCGCCGCCGTCGCCGGTCACACTGCCCAGGCCGTAGGCGAAGCCGACCGTCCGCGTCTGCTTCGGCGGGATGTCCTTCACGTCCCAGTAAAGCGTCACCGCCGAATCGCCGTCGGGGTTCTCCGGACTTTTCGCGTCCGCCATCGGTAAAACCGGCACGTCCCAGTGGGTGTTCGGCCCGTCCGCCTTCGCGCCGCCCGGCTTCTCGCGCAGGGTGCTGACGGGCCACGAGCCTAGCGTCACGCGGGTCGGCGGCTCCAGGCCGCCGCCGTATTTCAGGCTGAGGTGGGCCACGATTCCGGGATTCCGCAAGTCCTGATGCTCCAGCGCCGAGATGAAGTCGGGCACGTCTTCCGGCCGGTTGAACTCCTTCATCGTGTCGCACAGTTCCTTGGCGCCGGCGATGGTGAACGGCACGGCGTCGTTGCTGCCGATGTAGGTGTCGAGCAGGAAGCGCAGGCCGACGGCGTTGACCTTATTGTCGTCGTTGGTGACGTCGTAGCGGACAAGGCAGGTGTCCAGCAGCCGCTTCTTGCCGTCGGGCGACAGGCCGCCGGGTACGATCTCCACGTACTGGGCGATGGTGATCGGCGGGTCGGCGATGCGGCCCCACACGGCCTTGGCCCCGATCAGCCGGCGGCCCTCCTGGTCGCGGCCGAGGTCCTGCCGTATCGGCGGCTTCCACTGGCCCTGTTCCACCCCCCACAGATATTCATAATCCGGCTTCTGGCCGATGCGAACGCAGACGTTGTTGGTGCGGCCAAACTCGTCGTAGGTCAGCTTGGTCTTGAACTTCTTCGGGTCGGACGGGTCGGGCAAGCCCAGGCCGAAGGTCATGCTCGCCGACGGCACGAAGTCGTTGGGCTGCGGGGCGTCGTGAAACTTCAGGTCGAGGACCGGGTGTTCGTAATCGACGGCCGGGATCTCCGGGTCGCGGCCCTCGCGGAACAGCAGATCGCGGCCCACCGCCGTCATCAGGCCGACGGCTACGATCCCGATCGGCAATAGGCGCACCCACACCGCCCGCCGCTTGAAAAGTCCGGCCAAAGGCCGGGCCGCGACGGGGGACGGGGCGGCGTCGGTCGCGGCGGCCGATGACGCCAGGACCGCGGATGGGGCCGGGGCCGGTGTCGCCGGCGCCAGCGGCGGAGGGGCCGGCGGCGGAGGGGCCGGCGCGTCAAAGGCGAACGGCGACGGCCCTGGCGCCGGGGCCGACGCCGCGACCGCCGGCGCCTCGAAGGCGAACGGCGACGGCTCCGGGGTCGGCGCGGCGAGCGCCGGTGCGGGCGTCGGCTTGCTGCCGCGCACCGCCGGCCCGTCGCCGACGTCCAGCGTCACCGGCACCTCGAAACGCTGGTTGCCGTTGGCCGTCACCTTGAGGCAGGCCGTCAGCGTGGCGCCGGGTTGGCCAGGCACCTCCTCCACGATCAGCGGGATCGTGGCCGTCTGGCCGCGGTAGGTCGGCCGGCCGACCGTCAGCCACAGCTGGTCGCTGGCGCCGTAGGCCACCGCCGCCCGCTTTTCCTGCGTCACCACGGATACCACATATTCCAATCGCTGCCCCGGTTTGCCGCGCAGCGAGACGGCCGGCTCGCTCAGCTCCACCCTGGGCGGCTTGACCAGGCCGAGCGTCTCGAACAGTTGTTGCACGGCGGCTTGGCCCGAGGCGGTCGGACCCTTCACCGGGTAGGTCCAGCCGTTGCTCTCGTACCAGCGGGCCACGGCCCCGTTCTCGATCAGGACGGCCGCCTCCTTGACGTGCTGCTTCGCCTTGGCCGCCAGTTGTCGCGGCGACAGGGCGCCCGACAGCTCCCCCTCGGGGAACGGCTTCACCGGCACGGTCGCGTCCACGACGACGGTGACGTTGCCGGCGTTGGACTCCAGCACGATCTCCGCCCGCTGCGGCTTCTCGTAGGCCCGGAGCCGCTTGCCCACGATGCGGATGGCTATCGTCGCTTTGTCGAAGAACTGGAACAGCTTTTCCGGCGCGCCGGAGTCGCCCAGCACGATCCACGGGCAGTTGTTTTCGACCGCCGCCTTGCCGTAGACCAGCCGGTCCTTGGCGTTCGTCAGGGTCAGCTCGAAGCGCCGGTCCTCGCCGACCGGGACGACGCCGAGGTCTTTCTGGGTCGGCTCGACCTGGAGCCGCGGCGGCTGCAACGGCGTGCCGGGGATTTTGCCGAGGAGATCGTCGAGGCCGCGCTCCGGATCGGGCGCCTTGGCCGCCGCGGCCGCCGCCGTCGCCAGATCGACGCGGCCGAGTGTGCCGAAGAACCTTTCGAGGTAGCCCTGCCGGAGCATGTCCGCGGCGGCACTCGGGTCGCGCTGGCAGGCGAGGGCGAGCTGGAGGAAGTTGCGGCAGGTCTCCCCCGTGGCGAAGACGAACGGGGTCGGAAAGGCCCAGACGGCGTAGTTGATGGACTCGCCCGGCCCGCCGCCGGCGCCGTTGAGCGCGGCCCCGTCGTAGTAGCAGAACGCGGCTTCCGGGGGGTTGGCGCGAGAGCATTGGCTGCAACGCCGACGCATACGATGGCTCCGGGACGGAATCAGACGACGGAAAAGGATTGCCGACTACCAGCCGCGAGCGCGAGCGAGCGCGTGAGATGGAACCCGCTCGCTCGCGCTCGCGGCTGGTAGGGCGGCGCTCATGGAAGCCGGATCACGTACACCGTCCCGTCCCCGTTGGCGGTCAGCAGGTCGCGGCCGTCGGGCGACAGGGCCGCGCCGCGGACGCCGCCGAACGACGGCGGCGGAGTCCATTCCCAGATCGGCTCTGGCTTATTCACGTCGAACACGGCCGTTTTGCCGCCCAGGACCGCGGCCACGCGCTTGCCGTCGCCGCTCAGGGCGGCGGTCGTCAGGCCGCCGAGGTTCAGGCCGATGCTCCCCGTTTCCTTCGGCTCGTCGCCCGTCACCTGCCACACCGGGGCGGTCGCGGCGCCGAAGAAGGCGACCCGGCCGTCGGGCAGGAACGGCGCCCAGGCCGCGGGGACGTTCCAATCATGCAAGACCGACTGACAGCGGAGTTGCAGCAAGCGTTCCTTGCCGCCGCCGAGACGGATCGCCCGGTGCATGTCCGGCGAAAGCGTCACCGTGGCCGCGCCGCCGTCCTTGCCGGGGTCGAAATAGCGGACCTGCCGGCCGTCGGCAAGCCGCCACATCCGCACCGTGCCGTCCTGGCCGCCGGTCAGCGCGAACCGGCCGTCGCGCGTGATCGCCGCGGACAAGATCGGCCCGTTGTGCTGCTTATCGTAGGCCGGCGTTTTCGCCTGCCCACTCTCCACGTCGATGAATGGTAGCGTCGCCCAGCTGCCGCCGAAATAGAAGACGCGCCTGGCGTCCGGGTGGAAGCCGACGCCCCACACGCCGCCGCCGACGGCGCGCCGCTGTTGCAGGTCGTCCAGGTCCCAAAGGCGCACCTGATAGTCCGCGCCGCCGGACGCGACGTTTTGCCCATCCGGCGCCAGAGCCACGCATGACGTGCTATTCAGATGGCCGACCGGGGGCCGGCGTTCCTTGCCCGTTTCTACCTCGTGAATGTGGACGTTCCAGTCGTTGCTGACCGTGCCCGTGAAGGCGAGCAGGTGGTCCTCACCGGGCAAGAATCGGATGGCGTTGACGCCGGCCGACGCCGCCAGCAGACGAACCTGCGTCCCCTTGTCGGCGTCCCACAGCCAGACGCCGTCGCCGTTGAACCGGGACGTGGCGACGTAGCGGCCGTCCGGCGAGTAGGCGACGACCGGGGCGGGGCCGCCGTGAACCGGTAGGACGTGCAGCTCCTTGTCCTTATCGAAACGGTCCAGGTCCCATAGGCGCACGGTCCTGTCGGAGTGGGAGGAGACCGCCCGTTTGCCGTCGGGTGAAAACGCGATTGCGCCAACATAGGTGGTGGTATCGGTCTTGCCGCCCGCGGCCGGCGGTCTGAAGTCGATCTTGATCCGCTTATCGCTCTCGACGGCGTTCTCCCAGAGGCGGAGGGAGGCGTCCTCGACGCCGCCGGCCGTGAGCGCCCGGTAGTCGCCGCGAACTGGGCTGAAGGCCGCGTCCGTCACCGGCCCGGTGTGCTGGAGCTTCCGGACGACCTTGAGACTCGCCGCGTCCCAAACCCAGGCCGCGCCCAACTTCGGCGTGTTGTCGCCTCCGAGAAGGTACTTGTCGTCGGCGGAGAACGACAGCGACGTGACCAGCCCCGTCGGCTTTTCCAGCGCTTGCGGATCGGGGATTTTGTCGAGGTTCCGCACGTCGTAGAGGCGCACCACGCCGTCGCCGTAGCTCGCGGCGAGCCGCGCCCCGTCCGCCGACCACGCGACCGCCTGGGCGCCGCTCGGGACGGGAAAAAGCACCTTCTCGTGGACAGTGTCCGTTGCGCCGATGCGCACCCAGGCGTCGCCCGGCGAGGCGACGGCCAACAGCTTGCCGTCCGGACTCGAGGCGACGAGTTGGCCGCGCATCCGGTGTTCGCCGAGGACGGCGACCAGTTCCGCCGGCTGCCACGGGTACTTTTCGATCTCGGGGATCGGCCGCTGGGGTAGGGCGTCGAGGTATTTGCGGTCGAAGCGCGTTTCGACCGGCGGCCCGAACTCGAGGTGTTCGAGATATTTCGGATCGGCGTCGTCGGAGCAGGCGGGCGGCTTCACCGGATCCGCCCTCGGCCCGTTCGCCGCCGTCGTTTCGCGGCCCGGCCCGGCGGCGCCCTCGCGGTGCAGCCACCACCACGCCCCGCCGGCGCCGCCGCCGAGCAGCAAGAGCAGCAACGCCAGCAGCCAGCCGAGGCGCCGCGGCGACGCACTCGGCGAGCCGGCGTCCGTCGGCGGTCGGACGTTCGTGGTCATGGCACGCTCCTACCCGGCGCCCAAACCCGTCGCTCGCGCTCCGGGCTGGTATGGCGCCACTATCGGAGTTGTTTCAGCGGCTTTTCCGGGTTGTTGACCCGGCCGTATTTCGCGAGGAACAACTTCGCGGAAGGTTCGGCGGCCACCTTGTTCTCGACGGCCTGGAACCGGAACATGCCGCTCTCGGCGGCGTTTTCCGACGCCCGGAAGTCGCCCTCGGCGGTGGCCGCCAGCCAGCCGCCGTTGCCGAACAGCACGATGGTCCCGCGGTGCTTGCCGGTCGCCACTTCCCACAGCCGCAACTTGCCGTCGGCGTCGTAGGAAAACAGGGTGTCGCCGTGAGGGGCGAAGGCCAGGCCGTGCGACTCCTGCATGGGATGGTCCAGCGTGTACGTCAATTTGGGCTCCTTCCAGGATTCACAGTTCCAAACCTGGACCGTCTTGCCGACTTCCAGGGCCAGCAGCCGGGCGTCGGGGGACCAGGCGGCGGCGGCGCCGGTCGCGTCCGGGAATGTGAATAGCAGCTTCGACGACTTCAGGTCGTAGACCCGCATCTTGGCGTCGGCGTAGCACCACACCGCGATTTCGTCGCCCGTCGGCCGCAGCCAGACGATCCGAGTCCCGCCCTGCACGCTGGTTTTGGTCAGGAGTTTCCCGGTGGCGACTTCGATCTGATAGACATCCGTCCCCCCCACCGGCTGCCAGGCGATGATCGATGCGTCGTCCGGCGCCCAGACGATGTTACCCGCGGTGGCGGGGTTGGCGACAACCTCCCCCGAGGCCTTCACTCGCCTCCCCAGGTTCGGGTCCCAAATCACCAGTCCCTCGGCGCCGAAGGTGGCGACGTAGTCGCCGCCGTGGGACCAGGCGACGGCATAGACGCCGTCCGTGAGCAGACTGCGAGCCAGTTCGGTCTCCTTGTCCTTGTTGAACAACTGCACGGACTGCGCCAAAGTCCGGGCGGCGGTCGCGCGATCCGGCGAGATGGCGTCATAGACGCCGCCGAACGGCGCGGGGATCAAGGAACCTTTCTCGAAGTCCCAGATGGTGTGGGGACCGGCGCTTGCCATGTCCAGCGTCCCGTCGTGAGTGAACGTGAGCGTTATCGGAGCGTTGAGTACGGAAATGTGGTCGCTAATAATGTCCCAACCGCGCAGCCCCTCGATCACGGCCGGGCGCGTGACGATGGAGTTGGGATTGAGCGGTTCGCCGGGCGCGATCGGCGGCGGCGGGATCAATCCCGGACTCGGGATCACCTTCACGGGGTCTCTGACCACAACCTGGCCGACATCCTTCGGGGTCGGCCCGTCCTTCACGACCGGCTGGTTTCCGACCGGCGACCGCGACCCACCCCGCCCCATCAGGGCAACGATCAGGAACAGCAGGACGACCGCCAGGACGGCGGCGGCGCCGAAGACCGCCGCCATGAGTTTTTGTCGCGGACTGAGCGCCAGCGCCCACGACCGAACGGCGGCCGCTTTGAGGGCCAGCGCATTCCCGAAACCGTTGGCGACGGGGGCCGGCGCCTTCTGGATTTGCGGCGACGCCAGCGCCGCGGGAGGTACATTCTGGACCTCGTGCCGCGCCGGCGAGGCGTTCGGCCCTTTCTGAATGAGTTGCGCCACCGGCGGCCTGGCCCCGGCCGCCACCGGCGCCGCCAGCGGCGGCCTCGTCGGCGGCAACAGCACCGTGCCGGCCAACTGCCCCTCCAGCGTCCGCAGCACCTTGGCCGTCACCGCCGCCGACACCGGCCGCTGCTCGCGTTCCTTGGCCAGCAGCCGCAGCAAAAAGCCATCCAGCGCTGCCGGAACCTCCGGGTTCAACTCGCGCGGCGAACGCGGCTGCTGCACGGCGATGTTCCGCAAAATCTCCATCGCCGACGAACCCGCGAACGCCGGCCGACCCGTGAGCATCCGGTAGAGCACGCAGCCCAGGCTGAACAGGTCGGCCCGGTGGTCCACCTGTCCGCCGGCTTGTTCCGGCGCCATGTAGGCCGGCGTGCCCATGATCGCTCCGGGCGTCGTCAACTGCACATCGCCGTCCTGGCCCGACGCCAGGCCGAAGTCCACGATTTTCACGCGGTCGTTGGGCGTTTCCAGCCAAATATTGGCCGGCTTGATGTCGCGGTGGATGATGCCGTGGTCGTGGGCAACGGCCAGCCCCTCGGCCGCCTCGCGGGCGATCCGCAACGCGTCGGACACCGGCAGCCGGCCGACGCGCTTGAGGCGGTCTTCCAGCATCTCACCGTGCAACAACGGCATGGCCAGGAAAGGGACGCCGCGATCCTCGCCGACCTGGAAGATGGGGACGATGTGGTCGTGGCTGAGCGCGGCGGCGGCGCGGGCCTCGCGCAGGAATCGGTCGCGAATGCCGGGCTGGCTGGCGGCCGACGGCTTCATGGTCTTCAGCGCGACGTGGCGCCGCAGGGCGACGTCCTCGGCCTGGTAGACGGCCCCCATGCCGCCGACGCCGAGCAGGCGCAGGACGCGGTAGCCGCCCAGCCGACCCATCTCGCCGGGGCCTTGCGGCGGCGCCAGGAAGTGCGACACCTCGTCGCCGGACTCCAGCGACGGCTCGCTGTAGGTCATCGACACCGGCCCGGTGTTTTGCAGCGCGTTGGGGACGGCATGTCTGGGTTGCGGGACCGTATTCAGGAGGTCGGCCGGCAAGGCCGTGGGCGCGGGCCGGCCCATCTTCGCCAGGAGGCGGGCGAGGACGGGGTGACGCGCGGCGGCGACCTGTCCGGGCGCCGGCGGCGCAGGCTCCTTCTCGCCGGCCAGGGCGGTCAAGCGGCTCAGGCAAGCGGGACAAACGGCGAGGTGCTGTTCCAGACGTGCGGCGTCGGCCTCGGGGGCCTGGCCCTGCAGCAACGCTTGCAGCGACGCGGGGGCCGGACAGACGGCGGCCGGTGGCATCGTTCCCTCTCCCGAACGGGCAGCGTTTGATGTCGGAATACGGAAGGTTGAAAATGGATTTTATTCTTCGGCTGCGCCGAACGCAAGAGGCGCGGCCCGCCGAAACGGGCGCAGGGCGCACGACACGGTTTGCAGCTGGCGTGGACGGGTCGTACATTGGCTGAGGCAAATCCGTTCCCTCTTTTGACCCAAGTTCCGAAAGGGACCAGGGATGGCGCGAGGCAAAAAGCGCACCCCACCGGTGGAAGAACTGCGATCCTACGTCGAGGGCGTCGCCAAAAACCTCGTCGAGAAGCTCTATGGCCCCCAGGGGCCGGCCTGGGGGACCAAACTCACCCAGATCGAGGACGTCTTCCTCGAAATCCGCGAGATGCTCACCGAGAAAATGCTCGATGAGACCCTGGCCCGGCAGGCCGCGGCCGGCGAACGGCCCGCGCCGTACCGCACCTGCCCGGGGTGCCACGCCCCGCTGCCCTGCGCCGACGCCAATCCCCGCATCCTGACGACGCGGGCCGGCGAGGCCGAGTGGCCCGAGCCGGAAGGCTACTGCGACCGCTGCCGGCGGTCTTTTTTTCCCTCAGTCCAGGGGCCTGGGCATTGACCAGGGCGAAACCAGTCCCGCGCTGCTGGCGAAGATCACCTATGCCGGGACGGCCAGCCGCTCGTTTGCCGAGGGCAGCGTCCTGTTGGACAAGCTGGCCGACCTGCCGACGCCGGCCAAACAGGTCGAGCGGATCACCCGACGCATCGGCGCCGAACGCGTCGCCGAGCGTGAGGCGGACGTGGCGGCGTTCGCGGCCTTGCCGCTGGTCGAGAAGTTCGCCGTCCCCTCCGGCGTGACGCCGCCGCCGTTAGCCGTGGTGATGGCGGACGGCGGCCGCCTGCAAATCCGCGACGCGCCGAGGAGCGGCTCGGCCCCGCCCGAGCCCGCCCCGACCGCGGCAACCGCGGTCGGGGAGACGGTCGCCGAGGCGGAAGACTGGCAGGAGGAAAACACCGCGGCCTCGCGGGTGGGCCACTGGCGGGAAGACAAGGTCGGTCTGTTGCTGACCATGACGAGCGAGGCGGCGGCCGCCGATCCCTGTCCCGAGATCCCGGCGTCGTTCCTCGACGTGGTACGCATCCCGAAGCTGGTGCGGGAGCTGCACAAGCACGTCCGGGAAGGGCGGGACGCCGTGAGCGACGCCGTGGAACCGGAGGCGGCGGCGGAGGCGTTGGAGGCGGAGGCGACGTACCGACCCCCGGTCGTGCGGCATCGGCAGGTCGTCGCCTCGCGTCAGACTTGGCCGGCCTTCGCGTCGCTTTTGGCGCAGGCGGCGTGGGCGTCGGGGTTCCAGGGGGCGGCGCGGAAGGCCTTCGTGGGCGACGGCTCGGCGAACAACTGGGAGCTGCAACGTCGCTTCTTCGGGTCGTTCGTGCCCATCCTGGACTTCATTCACGCGTTGTCCTACGTGTTCGCGGCGGCGACGGCCGGGCGACGCTTCGCGGCGGGCTGGGCGGTGTATCGGCGGTGGATCCGCTGGGTGTGGCAAGGCCGGGTGGTCGCGGTCATCGCCGCCTTGGAGGCGCGCCAGGCCGAGTTGGGCTTGCCCCAGAAGGATGAGCCGGAAACGAGCCCGCGACGCGTAGTGGACAAGACGTTGAAGTACCTGGGCAACCATCAGGACAAGATGCGTTATGACGAGTATCGGCGGCAGGGTCTTCCCATCACGAGCAGCCACGTCGAGTCGGTGGTGAAGCAGATCAACCATCGGGTGAAGGGGACGGAGAAGTTTTGGTCGGAGGAGGGCAGCGAAGCCGTGCTGCAACTGCGGGCGGACTACCTGGGTGACGGCCAGCCGCTGGAGGCCTTCTGGGAACGCCGCCAAGCGGCGGCGACCGGACAACGTCGCTACCGCCGCGTCGGGTAGCTACAGACCGTGTCGTGCGCCCCTCGCCTTGTGTCGCCTTCCCCAAGGAGGCTACACTGACGTCGTTGCCGCCCGCAGCCACGAGGAGGCCCCGGCCATGAGTCCGTCCGACCAGGAACGGCTGCTCGCCGACGTGGAGGCGTTTTGCCAGGAAATCCGGCCGTTTGAGGAACTCTGCTACGTCGAACACCGCTTCAACGATCAGGTGCTGCCGTCGGCGCGCAAGCACAACATCCTTGCCATGCCCGTGCCGCCGGCCTACGGCGGTCGCGGCGCCGACGCCGTAACCTACGCCCGCGCCCTGGTCCGCATCGGCCGCGAGGGCACCGGCGTCCGCACCTTCTTCTCCGGCCACACCTCCATCGGCGAATACCCGATCCTGACATGGGGCAATGAAGACCAAAAAAAACGCTACCTGCCGGCGGCGGCGCGCGGCGACAAGGTGCTGGCGTTCGGCCTGACGGAGCCGGAGGCCGGCAGCAACCCGCTGGAAATGCAGACCACCTACGAGCGCCGCGGCGACCGCTTCGTGCTCAACGGCGTCAAATACCTGATCTCCAACGGCGGCATCGCCGACGCCGTTGTCTGCTTTGGCTATCCCAAAACGGCAGAAAGTCCGGCTCAACGTCGCGTCAGCGCCTTCATCGTGGACCGCGGCCCCGGCTTCGTGAGCGAAGACCTGACGGCCAAGCTGGGGATGCCGTCGGCCAACACGGCCATGTTCGCCCTGGAAAACTGCGAAGTCCCCGCCGAAAACCTGCTGGGCAACGAGGGCGACGGCTTCCGCATCGCGATGGGCACGCTGGTCAGCGGCCGGCTCAGCGTGGCCGCCGGCAGCCTCGGCGTCATCGAGGACTGTCTGGCCGAAACGATAACCTACGCCAGGGAACGGCGGCAGCACGGCAAGGAGATCGCGCGACATCAACTGGTGCAGGAACACATCGCGGCCATCGAGATGCACCGCGTTGCGTCGGACGCTTTGGTGATGCGGGCGGCGCGGGCCAAGGACGCCGCGGCGACGGCGCCGACCGACGCCGGCCTGGCGCGGCAGGCCGACCTGCTGGCGGCGCAGGCCAAGCTGTTCGCCGCCAACGCCGCCTGGGACGCCGCCGACCGGGCGGTGCAGGTGTTCGGCGGCCGCGGCTGGTCCACGCTCTACCGGCCGGGACGCCATCTGATGGACGTGCGCGTCTGCCGCATCTACGAGGGCACCGACGAGATCCTCAAGCTCAAGATCGCGGCGGCGGTGCTGGGCAAGGAGTATGAGGCGTTCAAATAGAGGAAAGGGGGTCAAGCCGTGGATGAGATTCGACCAGTCCCCGAATTGCGCCGCGAGGAATACCTGTCGGCGCGCGGGCGGCCGGACGCGGTGGCGCCGCCCGGCGGCGCGGAGTGGGGCGCGGCGTCGGTCGTGCTGGGCGCGGTGTTCGCCCTGATGATCGCGCCGGGGTTGTTACTGGCCGGCTCCGTCCACGTCGGTGGGCGCGACGAGGCGGTCGTGGAGGGGGCTGGTTACTTGTTCGGCCTGCTGATCCTTCTCCTTTCGGCGGCCGGGGTCGCCTTTGGGGTCCTCGGCATGAACGCCGCGCAGCGGGCGCGGCGGCCGATCGCCCTGGGGCTGGCCGGCGTGATGCTGAACGCGCTGGACCTGCTGATGTGGGCCGGGGCGCTGTTGGCGTGGTACTCGAACTGGAGGTAGGGCCCTGGCGCTTGGCCGAGGTGAGACCGTTGGCGATTTCTGGAAGATAAATATCTGGCGCAAGGAGTTCCTGAACCGCATTCTTGTATTCGTCGCGCAGGCGAATCGCCTTCGCCGAGTCGGCCCCGGCCAATACCCACTTGAGGGCTACGCTGGAATCGAAGACGTACTTCATGTCTCGTCGCGGGTTTGGCGGATCAGTTCAACGGAGATGTTCTGCTCGCCGAAGAGCCGCCGGTTTTCCTCGCGGAGGCGGTCCATGCGTTCGCAGGCCGCTTGTATTTTCTCCGGACGGCGGACGCCCCTGGCCAGATCGTCCAGGGCTTCCTGGAACTCAGCGGCAAGATCGGGAGGGACGCCGGCGACGGTCTCAGTTGTGTTCATTGGATTCCTCCATCCTCCTCAGTTTAACTGAGCGAAAGAACGAAAAGAAAGGGGCGGGGCGTCGATCCGGCGTCGCTTTCAAAGGAGTATGAGGCGGTCAAATGACGCTCATTCCGCCGTGTCGGGGTCGTCCGCGGCCGGAGAATGGCTGCCCAGGCCGACGCCGTCCCCCGTCGGGTCCGGCAGGCCGACGGCCGTTTCCGGCGTGGGCGCTCCCCGATCCGACCAGCGCTCGCGCCCGTCGTCCGAGTCCGGCAGCTTCCGCTCATGGTCGGCGCGAGCCTCCTGAAAGACCCAGGCGATGACCTGATCCAGCGGCGGGTCCTGTACGCTCATGTCCACCAGCGTATAGCGATCCAGAATGGCGCCCAGCACCTCGCCGACGCGGGCGCGGTCCACCTTCAGGTCCGCGACCGGCCCCTCGACGCTCACATCGCCGTAACGTTCCAGGCCGGCCGGCGCCTCGTCGCCAGCGAAATGCAGTTTCAACAGCTTCGTCTTGCCGAAACGCTCCGTGATGCCGGCCAGCGGCCCGTCGTAGACGACCCGGCCGTGGGCGATGACCAGGACGCGCTGACACAACGCCTCCACGTCGCGCATGTAGTGGCTGGTCAGCAGCATGGTGACGCCGCGCGTGGCGTTGTACTCCTTGAGGCAGCGCTGAATGGCCACCTGGGCCACCACGTCCAGGCCGATGGTCGGCTCGTCGAGCAGCAGCAGTTGCGGCTCGTGCAGCAGGGCGGCGATCAGCTCCATCTTCATCCGCTCGCCGAGCGACAGCTCGCGCACCGGCTGGCGCGTCAGCTTCTCGACGGCGAATAGTTCGGTCAGGGCTCCGAGCGTGCGCTCGAAGGCGTCCTGGGGCAGCGAATAGATTTCGCGGTGAAGATGGAAACTGTCGCCCGCCGGCAGGTCCCACCAGAGTTGGCTTTTTTGGCCCATAATGAGCGAGAAGCGGCGGCGGAAGGCGTCCACGCGCTCCCAGGGCGTGAAGCCGAGCACCGTGGCCGTGCCGCTCGTCGGGTAGATCAGCCCGGACAGCATCTTGAGGGTGGTGGTCTTGCCGGCCCCGTTCGGCCCGAGGAAGGCGACCATTTCGCCCGGCTCGATGGAGAAGTGGACGTCGGCGACGGCGCGAACTTCCTTGTATTTGCGGAAGAAGAGGCCGCCGACGGAGCCGAGCAGACCGGGTTGTTTCTGCATCACGCGGTAGGTCTTGGTCAGGCCGCGGACGTCGATGATCGGCATGGATTCGCTTCTCGTTCTTTCAATCGTGCGGCGGCCCGACGCCGCTGACCCCCGGTTCCTATAATAGCAGAGCCGCCCCCCAAGGAGCTTGTCGTCATGGCGCCGTCCGAGCCGCTGGCCCCGATCGCCCTTCGCAGGGACGGCCCCGACCGTCTGGCGGTCGAGTGGAACGACGGCCATCACAGCGTCTACACCTGGCGCCATTTACGCGCGAACTGTCCCTGCGCCGGCTGCCGCGAGGAGCGGCAAAAGCCGCCCGACCCGCTGCGCGTGCTCAAACCGGCCGAGCTGGCGCCGCCGACCCCGGTGAGTATGCCGCGCGTCGGCCGCTACGCCTACAAGATCGCCTGGAACGACGGCCACGAAACGGGAATCTACACCGTCGAGTATCTGCGTTTGTTGTGCCAGTGCCCGGAATGCCAACCATCGAAGGGCGCCGACCCCGGTTAGCCGCGACGCGCAGCGGAGCGCCTGGAGAAGCGCTCCGCTGCGCGTCGCGGCTAACCGGGGTCGGCGCCCGGACGGAGAACCCCCGACCATGCAACCCCACGGCGCCCCTGAGAAATTCGCGCTCCCGAACATCCAGTATCTCGTGGCCGTGGCCAGCGGCAAGGGCGGAGTCGGCAAATCGACGGTGGCCGCCAACCTCGCCCTGGCCCTGCTCGCGCGAGGCAAGCGCGTCGGCCTCATGGACGCCGACATCTATGGACCCAGCATCCCCACCATGCTCGGCATCGGCGACGTGGACCCGCAAACGACGCCGTTCCCGATGGAACGGTACGGCCTGCTGGTGATGTCGATGGGCTTTTTGCTCGGTCAGGAAAAGGCGGCCGTGCTGCGCGGCCCGATGGTGCAACGCTATTTGCAGAGCTTCCTGATGCAGATCGATTGGGGACAACTCGACTACTTGTTGGTGGACATGCCGCCCGGCACCGGCGACGCCCAGCTGGCGCTGGCGCAGACGGCCCCGGTGGCGGGCACGGTCATCGTGACGACGCCGCAGGACGTGAGCCTGAACGTGGCCCGGCGCGGCGTGCAGATGTTCCAGCAGACGCAAGTGCCGATCCTCGGCGTCGTGGAGAACATGAGTTATTTCATGGGCGACGACGGCAGACGTTACGACATCTTCCGCAGCGGCGGCGGCCGGCGGCTGGCGGAGGAGTCGGGCGCGCCCTTTCTGGGCGAAATCCCGATCGACCCGCGCGTGGCGGAGTGCGGCGACCAGGGCGACCCGGTGGTGCGCCGGCATCCCGATTCGCCCGCGGCCAAGGCGTACCTGGCGTTGGCGGAGAATGTGGATCGACAATTGCACCAGGCGGAGCAGCCGCGCGATTTGCCGGAAGTGCAACTGTGACAGGTCCAGAAGGAACGTCTCAGCGCCGCGCTTCGGCGGAGGAATGCCAGGCGTGCGGCGCTTTGGCGGGGGCGGCGTCCTTTGAAGGCGACGCGCTTGGTCCGCTGAAGATGGGGCCGGAGAGGCACGTCCACAGGGTAAGGACGGCGATCCAGCGGAATGGCATGACGAAGCCCTCCCTGGGCCGGATCGGGCGAGCGGCGGACGGACGCCGGCAATCGCAAATGTCGGGCCGGAAAACCTCCCCGGACAGGAAGCTGATCCCTACGGATGACGCAAATTGCATCCACAAAAGGAGATGTCATCGAGATACGCCGGGGCGACCAGACGGCTTCCGGGGGAGGCGCGTTGCCGGAGGCTAACACCGCGAACAGGGAAGGTTGCGGCTGTGCAACGGAACAAGGTGTATGACTTCGGCGTTGTCCGCCTGGCCGCGGTGAAACTTCCGAGGGCGCACGACACGGTCTGTAGCTACCCCACGCGGCGGTAGCGGCGTTGGCCGGTCGCCGCCGCCTGGCGGCGTTCCCAGAAGGCTTCCAGCGGTTGGCCGTCGCTCAGGTAATCCGCGCGCAGTTGCAGCACTGCTTCGCTGCCGTGCTCCGACCAGAACTTCTCCGTCCCCTTGACCCGCTGATTGATCTGCTTCACCACCGACTCGACGTGGCTGCTTGTGATGGGCAGCCCCTGCCGCCGGTACTCGTCATAGCGCATCTTGTCTTGGTGGTTGCGCAGGTAGGTCAACGTCTTTTCCACCACGCGTCGCGGGCTCGTTTCCGGCTCATCCTCCCGTGGCAGGCCCAACTCGCCCTGACGCGCCTCCAAGGCGGCGATGACCTCGGCCACCTGGCCCTGCCACACCCAGCGGATCCACTGCCGATACACCGCCCAGCCCGCCGCGAAGCGTCGCCCGGCCATCGCCGCCGCGAACACGTAGGACAGTGCATGGATGAAGTCCAGGATCGGCACGAAGGACCCAAAGAAGCGACGCTGCAGCTTCCAGTTGTTCGCCGAGCCGTCGCCCACAAAGGCCTTCCGCGCGGCCCCCTGGAATCCCAACGCCCACGCCGCCTGCGCCAGCAACAGCGCGAACATCGGCCAGGTCTGGCGTGAGGCGACCACCTGCCGTTGCTGCACGACCGGGGGCTGGTACATCGCCTCCGCCTCCCATGCCTCCGCCGCCGCTTCCGGCTCCGCAGCGTCGGTTACGGCGTCCTCCCCTTGCCTGACGTGCTTGTGCAGTTCGCGCACCAACTTCGGGATGCGTACCACGTCGAGGAACGACGTGGGAATCTCGGGACAGGGATCGGCAGCCGCCACGTCGCTGTTCACGGGCAGCAGCAGCCCGACCTTGTCTTCCCGCCAGTGGCCGGTCTTGGCAACCGCGGCGGCTTCCTCCTCCCACGCCTCGGCCGCGCCGGCCGCCGCTCCGACCGCAGACCCCGGGGCGGGGGGCGGCTCGGCTGGGGCCATGCTGAGGACCGGCCCCTCGCGGATTTGGAGGCGGCCGCCGTCCGCCATCACCACGGCCAAGGGCGGCGGCGTCACGCCGGCAGGGACGGCAAATTTCTCGACCAACGGCAAGGCCGCGAACGCCGCCACCGCGGCGTCGCGCTCGGCGACGCGTTCCGCGCCGATGCGTCGGGTTACCCGCTCGACCTGTTTCTCCGGCACCGGCAGGTCGGCCAGCTTGTCCAGCAGCGTGCTTCCCTCGGCAAAGGAGCGGCTCGCCGTCCCGGCATAGGTGATCTTCGCCAAGAGCGCTGGACTGGTTTCGCCCTGATCAATCCCCAGGCTCTTGGACTGAGGGAAAAAAAGCCCGCCGACAGCGGTCGCAGTAGCCTTCCGGTTCGGGCCAGGCGGCTTCGCCGGCCCGCGTCTGGAGGAGGCGGGGGCTGGCGTCCGGACAAGCCAGGGGGGCGTGGCACCCCGGGCAGGTTTGGTACGACTGAGGCCGCTCGCTGGCGGCGGCCTGCCGGGCGAGGGTGAGGTCGAGCATCTTCTCGGTGAGCACCTCGCGGATTTCAAGCAGGACGTCTTCGATCTCCGTGAGTTTGGTCCCCCAGGCCGGGCCATGGGGGCCGTACAGCTTCTCCACGAGGTTTTTGGCGACGCCCTCGACGTAAGGCCGCACTTCTTCTACCTTCGGAGTGCGCTTCTTGGCTCGCGCCATCCCTGGCTCCTTTCGGAACTTGGGTCAAAAGACGGAACGGATTTGCCCCAGCCAATGTACGACCCGTCCCCGCCAGCTGCAAACCATGTCGTGCGCCCGTATACGTTGTGGTGAACCGTCCGTCCGAGCCGGAAGCGTAAGCGACGGATACAAAGACCGTCGCTTAAGCTTCCGGCTCGGACGGAATCTCACCCCATCATCCGCTTTGTCAGATCGCCATACGCGTCGATGCGCCGGTCGCGCAGGAACGGCCAATTGCGGCGGACGTCCTCCAGCCGGCGGCGGTCGCACGGGGCGATGACCAGTTCCGGTTCGTCCTCGGCGGCGCGGCCGAGCACCACGCCGAACGGGTCGCTGACGAACGACGATCCCCAAAAGTCGATGCCGTCGCCGACGGCGTCTTCGTGGCCGACGCGGTTGACGGCCGCCACGAAGACGCCGTTGGCGACGGCATGCGACCGCTGGATCAGCTCCCACGCCTCCCGCTGCGAGGCGCCGACTTCCGCCTTCTCGCGCGGGTGCCAGCCGATGGCCGTCGGGTAGAGCAGCACCTCGGCCCCGTGCAGCGCCGTCAGTCGGGCGCCCTCCGGGAACCATTGGTCCCAGCAGACCAGCACGCCGATCCTGCCGAAACGGGTGTCGAAGGCGCGGAAGCCGGTGTCGCCCGGCGTGAAGTAATACTTCTCGAAGAACAACGGGTCGTCGGGGATGTGCATCTTGCGATACAGCCCGAGCAGGGCGCCGTCGGCGTCGAAGACCACGGCGGTGTTGTGGTACACTCCAGGGGCGCGGCGCTCGAACAGCGAACCGACGACCACGACCCCGGCCTCCTTGGCGACCTTCGCCAGCCGATCCGTCGAGGGGCCGGGGATCGGTTCGGCGAGGTCGAACAGGGCCGGGTCCTGGCGCTGGCAGAAGTAGGGCGAACGAAACAGTTCGGGCAGGCAGACGATCTGCGCCCCGGCGGCGGCGGCCTTGTGGATCGCCGACGCCGCCTTGTCCAGGTTGACGGCGGGCGACGGCTCGCAGCGCATCTGGATCAGACCGAGGGTGAAAACGTCGTCGGAAGAAGACATCTTTGGGCATCTCAAATAAGGGTTGGACCGTCGGCGGAGCGAACGGCGCCCCGAAAGAATTGTAAGGGCGGACGCGCGTTCGGGCAGGAAATCTGGCGGAGAATCGCGTCATGGCGGAACCGAGGGAAGAAGGGCCGGCGGACCTGACGGCCCAGGTGCGGCGACACTTGGAGAGCTTGCGGGCGGCCGGCGTGGACTGGCTGCCGGCGACGGCGCCGTTGCCGGAGCGGATCGCGGAGGCGCCGCCCGTCGCTGCGAAGGACCTTTTCGAGGAGGAAATCGTCGCGGCCCCGACGGCCTTGACGGTCGATCAGCGGCGGCTGGACCTGCAATTGCTGGCGGAACAGGTCGCCGGCTGCACGCGCTGCAAGGAACTGGCCGCCACGCGGACGCAAACGGTCTTCGGCGTGGGGCGCCTCGATCCCGAGGTCTGTTTTATCGGCGAGGCGCCCGGCCGCGACGAGGACGCCGTCGGCGAGCCGTTCGTCGGCGCCGCGGGTCAGCTGCTCACGCGCATCATCACGGCGATGGGGCTAAAGCGTGATGATGTTTACATATGTAATATCCTACGCTGCCGGCCGCCGGACAACCGGCCGCCGACGCCGGACGAAGCGGCCAACTGCCGCGAATGGTTGCAAAAGACGCTGGAAATGGTGCGGCCCAGGACCATTTGCGCGTTGGGGGCGTCGGCAGTCAAGCATCTGACGGGGGCCACCCAGGGCATCACCCGGCTGCGCGGCAAATGGCTCGACTACCACGGCGTCCCCGTACTGTGTACATTTCACCCCTCCTATCTCTTGCGCGACCCGACGAAAAAGAGGGAGGTGTGGGAAGACATGAAGGCGCTGCTGACGCGGTTGGGCCGGCCTGTCCCCGGAAAATGATCGCCCACAGCCTTCAGAGAACACGGGCCTTGGCTCCTGACGTTGCCCCGCGCCCCGACTTCCGCTATACCCCCTCTCCGGTCGTTTCCCCGAACCCGCAAGGAGGCGGACGGTCATGGCGGCGCGGAATCGGAACCTCCTGATCGCCCTGGCGGCGTTGGGGCTTGGCCTCCGCAGCTATCACTACCTTCGCGGGGCGTCGGTATGGCAGGACGAGGCGGCGGCTGTGGTCAACGTCTTGACCCACGGCTTCGTCGGACTGCTGGGGCCATTGACGTTTCACGAGGCCGCCCCGCCGCTTTTCCTGTGGCTGGAGAAGGCCGTCAGTCTAACCCTCGGCGACGGCGCCTACGCGCTCCGCCTCCCGGCCTACCTGGCCAGCTGCGCCGCCATGATCCTCCTCGCGTGGATTGCCGCCCGGCTTCTCGCGCCGCGGGCCGCACCGTGGGCCGTCCTGCTCTTTGCGGTCTCCGAACAACTATCCTGGCACTCCTGCGAAGCCAAGCCCTATGCCTTCGACGTGCTGGCCGCGACCCTTCTTCTCGCCTTCCACGTCGCCGCCCGCGATCAACCGCTATGGCGGCGACTGCTCCTGTTCACGGCCTCCGCGCCGGTCCTGATTTTCCTTTCGTACCCGGCCGTCTTCCTTTACGGCGGCGTACTCGCGGCGTCGGCCCCGGCCGTCTGGCGCGAAAGGCGCCCGTCGGGGTGGGCCGCGTTCGTCCTGCTGGCCGCGACGGCCGGCGGCGCGTTCCTGATACTCCTCCTCGGCCCCGTCCATGCCCAACATGATTCGGTGATCGCGTCGTGCTGGGTGAACGATTTCGCCCCTTGGGATCGGCCGTGGAACATTCCCATCTGGACGCTGCTGTCCACCCTCGAAGTCGGCCGCTACTGTTGCAAGCCTCTTGGCCAGGCGCTCGTCCCGCTGGCCGTTTTTGGGGCCGTCGTGCTATGGCGGAGCGGGGCGAGAGACTTGGCCGTGTTGCTGTCAACGCCCATTCTGCTGGCCCTGGCGGGGGCGTTCCTGCACCGCTACCCCTACGGCGGCGACCGCATCATGGTCTACGCCGCCCCGGCCTTCGTGCTGCTCATCGGGGCGGGCACGGCGGCCGCCTGGGAATGGCTGGGCCGACGTCATCGGCTGGCCCCGGCGGCGCTGGTGCTGCTGTTCGCGCCGCCCGTCTACGCCGCCGCCAAGGCCGTCGTTTGTCCCTGGCCGACCGCGGACTTTGCCGGGGCTTCCGCCTACGTCGAAGCGCATCGTCTGCCCAACGACGTGGTCGCGGGCAATGACTGGTCGGACCTCTATTACTTCCGCCGTCTAGGGTCGGCCTACCACGACGAGGCGGTTGCGGACGCCCCCGGACGCTGCTGGGTGGTTTACTCGACGGGGGAACGTGCGTCGGATGGGCGGCTGAAGGGGGCTTACGGCATGGGTCCTGCCGGATGGGTTGCGGTCGATCGGCGCGAATTCGCCTTTACCACGGTGTTATTGCTGGAGCGTCCGGCGGCTAAGGAGAGCAAGGCCAGCCGCGACCCGAAGGGGAGCGCTTCTCCCAAGCGCTCCCCTTCGGGTCGCGGCTAACCGGTGGGTGCAAAAGGCGCTACGCCCCCTCACTGCGCCGCTTCCACCTCGGCGAACTCCGCCAGGCGCTGACTCCGGAGCGGCTGCCGCAACTTCAACAAGCCGCGGGCCTCGATCTGGCGGATGCGCTCGCGGGTGATGCCGTAAGCCCGGGCCACTTCCTCCAGCGTCCGCGGCTGCCCGTCCCGCAGGCCGAAACGCAGCTCGATCACCTCGCGCTCGCGCGGCGTCAGCGACCGCAGCACCTCGCCAATACGCTCCCTCAAAAGGTGCTGATCGACCGCGTGGCCGGGGTTGGTCGCGTCGGGGTCGTCGAGGAAATCCTCCAGGGCGCGTTCGCCGTCGCCGCCGAGCGGCTCGTGCAGGCTGATCGGGTGCCGAGACACGGCCCGGAGAGACTGCGGTCTCTTCGGCCGTCACGCCCAGCACCGAGGCGATCTCCTCCACCGTCGGCTCCCGGCCGCTGGCCACCGACAGCTCGCCGCGGACCCGCTCCACCGCGGCCAGCGTGCCGACCTGATGGCACGGCACGCGGATGGTGCGGGCGTGGTCGGCCAGGGCGCGGGTGATGCCCTGGCGAATCCACCACGTCGCGTAGGTGCCGAACTTGTAGCCCAGCCGGTGTTCGTACTTGTCCACGGCCCGCATCAGGCCGCGGTTGCCTTCCTGGATCAGGTCCGAGAACGGCAGACCGCGACTGCGGTAGCGCTTGGCGATGGACACCACCAGGCGCAGGTTGCCCTCGGCCAATTCGCGGCGGGACTTCTGATAGAGCTTGCGACGGTGTTCCAGGACGCGGATCAGCCCCACAAGGTCTTCCGGGTTGGACCGCGTCTCCTGTTTGAGATCGCGCAGCTGCTTGACGTAGCGCGTGCATCGTTCGCGGTCGGCGGCGGAGCGGCCGCAACCGTCGATCTTGTGCTGCAATTCCGCCATCTGCCGCGCCTTGACGCCCAGCTCATCGACCCAGTGGTCGAGCAGGTCGATGCGCGGCGACATTTCCTCGGCCAGCCGGATCGCCTTGCGCAGCCGACGGTAGAGGTCGCGGCGCATGCGCTCGCGCGCCGACACGGTGCTGGCGCGTTCCAGGGCGCGGAAATCGCCGTCGGCCGTTTGGATCAGCCGCCGCAGCGTCTTGACGTTGTGCGGCATCCGCCTGAGGATCTCGTCCCGGCTCAGGCCCATCGTCTTGACCACGTCGATGGTCGGGTCGAGGGCGCATTCGTCGGCCAGCACCCGCTCGAACACCTGGACCACTTCTTCCAGCGTCCGCCAGCTGACCAGGGCCGCGTGACGGTAGCGCCGACGGCGCAGCTCCAGGCGCTCGGCCAGGGCCAATTCCTGGTCGCGATTCAGCAGCGGGATGGCGCCCATCTGACGCAGATAGAGGCCGAGGGCGTCGTCCGGGGCGTGGCTGTCTTCCGACTCGCCCTCGGCGGCCGGCGCCCCCTCTTCGGCGGGCACCTCTTCCACCTCGTCCTCATGCTCACGGTGCGCGGCGAAATAGTCGGAGTCCTCGGCGTGGTCGCGCGGGTGATGACCGGCCAGGGTCTCGATCTCGAGCGGGAACAGGTCATGCGCGTCCGGCGCCGCGTCGGTGGTCAAGGTCTTGCCCATCCTTTTGGTGTTGCGTTTCATGGCCATCGTCCTATCGAATCGCTGTCGCCCGTTTCCGTCCGGGACGGCAAGGGAGTAAAAGATTAGGGCCGCCGCGGCCTTCGGGGAAGGGCCTGCGGCGGCACGGAGTGCGCGGCTAACGGGCAATGGGCCGCCCGTCGCATGATTGTAAGGGGCAAACGCCGCGCCAGGGGCAAAAGGAACGGCACAACCTATAACTATTAGTATAGTTGCTCAAACCCAGGGGCGCGTTCCCTCATTTTTGGCGCCTGCCCGCGACAGACAAGATGGCGCGCGTACAGTTCCTACATTCATTCTACGCAGCCGGGTCTCAAAACGGATGGCTTTGTGATTGACCCGATGCGCGACACGTCAGTATCGTTGAACGCGGGAGCGGTGTTTCGTCGGCGATGTGCAAGCGATGAGCCGGAAATGCGAATAGGCTGGTGGGACAACGTCATTCATGCTCCGATTGCGGGCGCCGGAATCGGCGTGGGTTCGCCGCGACGCGCCAGCGGAGCGCTTGATCCGAGCGCTCCGCTGGCGCGTCGCGGCGAACCGGACCATCGCGAACGGGCCACACCAACCCGAAGCGCGAGCGAGGGATCAGGTCAGGAACCTTCGCCCTCGCATGCGCTTCGGGTTCGTATCGCAACTGCGGTCGCGGCCCCGAAGGGCGTCGGTCGAAAGTCGTGTCGGATGAAACCCTTCGGACGCGCCTTGGGTACATTCGCCTAGACGCGAGAACCTTCGTGTCCACGGAAGACGCCAAACTGGTCCGCGGCTGTCTGCACGGCGACGCGCGGGCGGTGCGGACGCTGGTGGACCGTTTCCAGGCCGAGGTGTACGGCCTCTGCTGCCGGCTGCTGCATCACCGCCAGGACGCCGAGGACGTGACGCAGGAAGTGCTGCTCCGCGTCTTCCGCAGCCTGCGCCGCTGGGACGCCGCCCGGCCGCTGCGGCCGTGGATCATGGGCATCACCGTCAACCGCTGCCGGACGTGGCTGACGCAGCGCGCACGCCGGCCGGAACTGGCGGATTACCTGCAAGATACGGCGGCCGGCCCCGCCCCGGACGACTGCGCCGAACTGGTCCGCGAGATTCAAACCGCCCTGGCGGAGTTGCGCTGGGAGTACCGAACGGTTTTCGTGCTTTTCCATGAGCAGGGACAGCCCTACGAGGAGATCGCCCTGGCCCTGGGGCGGCCCGTTGGCACCATCAAGACGTGGCTGCATCGGGCGAGGCTGGAAATCCTCGACCGGCTGCGCAAGAGAGGCATGGTCCCCGAAGAAAGCGCCCAACAGCCGACTCCGGTCGCGCCGACCGGCGGAGTGAAACGCACATGAATTGCCCCGACTGCCGCGACCGTTTGCAGCAGTGGTTGGACGCCCGGACGCGCGAAGCCGCGACCACGCCGGGCGAGCCGCCCGCCCTCTGTCCCGCCTGTTCGGAGTGGGGCGCCGCCGCCCGCCGTCTGGACCGCGGCCTGCGCCTGTTGGCGCCGCCCGCGCCGCCCGCCTTTCTCACGGGCCGCATCGTCGCCCAGGTCGCCGCGGAGCGCCGGCGGCGGCGGACGCGTCTCTTCATGGCGACCGGGATCGCCGCCGCGGCCGCGACTTTGTTGCTCGGCGTATGGCTGCGTCTGCATCGGGAGAATCCGAGTCCGACTCCGGCGCCCGAACCGCCGACGATGGCCCAGGCGCCCGAACCGCCGCCCGAACCGCCGCGGCCCACCTTGCGCGATTCGGTGGCGGAGGCCGGGTCGGCGGTGGCCGCGCTGACCACACGCACGGCCGACGAAACCGTGGCGAAAACGAAGGGCCTGCTGCCGGTCGTGACCGACCCAATTCCGAACAAAATCGATCCGGAAACTCCTACAGACCGGCCGGCCCGCTCCCTGAGCGAGACCGGCGAAGGCGTCACGGCCGGGCTGGCGCCGGTGGCCGACTCCGCGCGTCGGGCGGTCGGCCTGTTCCTGCGCGAACTGCCGCCGATGGAAGCCCGTCCCAAGACGGGCTTCTAACGCCGTTTTACCCCGTCTCAAAGACCAAGAGTCCGACCCTACGCCGCCACGTCGCATGAAAGGGCCAACCGCATGAAATGGTCGCCGCGTTCGCTGTGGGCCGCCGCCGCCGCCGTCGTGCTGGCCGGCCCCGCGTCGGCCGCGTCGCCGCGCGACGAACTGCTGCGTTTCGTGCCGGAGGACGTGGGCTTCTGTTTCGTGATGCAGGACCTTCGCGCCCACGCCGCCGACCTGGCCGATTCGCCGTTCGTCGAGCAGATACGCCAGTCGCCGATCGGCGTCGCCCTGCGCGGATCCCAGGAGTTGAAGCAGTTGGATCGGGTGGATAAGACGTTGCGCCAGCAACTCGGCGTCGGCTGGGACCGGCTGCGCGACGACGTTTTCGGCGACGCCATCGTCTTCGCCTATCGGCCGGGACCGCCCGGCAAGCCGGACCAGGAACAGGGGCTAATATTGGTGCGCGCCCGCACCGCCGAGGCGCTGGCCCGTCTGGTCGAGAACCTCAACAAGGCCCAGAAGAAGGACGGCGCCCTGACCGAGCTGGAAGAGCGTTCCTACAAGGGGGCGACCTACTTTCGCCGCGTGGAACCGGGCCGGACCAATTATTACTATATTCGGGATGCGGTATTGCTGTTCACCGGCCAGGAGGACGTGCTGCGCCGGGCGCTCGACGTGGACCGTCAGGCGGCGGCCGACTCCGAGCCGCCGCTGGCCCGGCGGCTGCGCGAGGTCGGGGCGGGTCGGGCGGCGCTGGCGCTGTGGCTGAACCCGCGAGCGTTCGACGCCGGCCTGGAGGACAAGGCGGCCAGGGCCGAGGGGGCGAACGCGGTCCTGCAAAAGAAGGTGCTGGACTGGTGGAAGGCCGCCGACGGCCTGGCCGCGTGGGTGACGTTGGACACGGAATTTCATCTGTCCGTGGCGGGGCAGGTCCGCATCGAAAAGCTCCCGGCGTCGGTTCGGCGACTGCTGACGGCGGCGTCGCGGCCGAGCGACCTGTGGCGCTATTTCCCCGACGACGCCCTGCTGGCCTGCGGCGGCCGCCTCGACGCCGCCGCCCTCGTCGAGGCGCTGCAAGACCTTCAGCCGGGCAACGACGCCGGCGCCGCGGCCAACTCGGCCTTCGGCAAGGACTTCGTCAAGGACGTGCTTTCGCGGGTCGGGCCGGACTGGGGCCTGTGCGTGACGGCGCCGCCGGCCGACGGTACGGGCGGGGCAACCCCGCCCCTCCTGCCGCAAGTGTTCCTGGCCGTGCGGGCCGCGCCCGGCGACGAAACCGCCCCGGTCGATCAGGCGCTGCTGTCGGCCGTCCACACCGCCGCCCTGCTGGGCGTCCTCGGCTACAACCACGGCCGCCCGGCGGCGCCACTGCGGCTCAAGTCCGCGGAGTTCGGTACACAAGAGATCCATTACGTCACCGGCGGCGACGTTCTGCCGCCGGGGGTGCAACCGGCCTACGGACTGACCAACGGCTGGATGGCGTTCGGCAGTTCGCCGGACGTGATTCGTCGTTTCGCGGAGGCGTCTCCAAAGCCGGCGCCGGAGGACGGCGGCTTCCCGCTGCTGCGCGTGTCACTCAAGGGCTGGCGCGCTTACCTCAAGGGCCGCCGCCAACCGCTGGCGACGCTTCTGGCTGAGAAAAACGGCCTGACCGTGGAGGAGACGCGGAAGCGGCTGGACGACCTGATCGGCGCCCTTGAGTTCGTGGACCGGCTGGAGGTCGATTGCCGGACCAATCCCGGTCAGACCGTGGTGACGCTCACGATTCAGACCGCGCAACCGTTGAAAAAATAGGCGGGCGTTCGGCAAGGCCGTGGGCGTCACCCGTTCCCGGCCACCTCGCTGCGCAGGTCGCGGAGCAGGTCCTCGGCGTTGAGCGGCTTCCTGAACCAGCGGTTCACGCCGTGGCTGCCGCCCTCCAGGCCGAAGCGGGTCGGCGCCTGGCCGGTGACGGCGTAGATTTTCAGGTCGGCATAGGCGGGGTCTTCTCGGATGGCGCGGATCGCCGTCGGGCCGTCGCAGCGCGGCAACGCCATGTCCATCAGCACCACGTCGGGCTTGTTGTGCGTGTGCAGGTAGTCGAGGGCGTCCACGCCGTCGCCGGCCGTGTCCACTTCAAGGCCCGCCATGCGCAGGAACGAGGCCAGCAATTCGCGCTCGTTCTGGTCGTCTTCGACCAGCAGCGCCTTGCAAGCCTTGTGCGGCCGTTCGGCCAACCGAGGCCGCTGTGCGGTCTTGGGACCACCCTCGACGGCCGTGCGCAGCATGGTGATTTCCCGCTCGATCTTGTCGATGGTGGCGCCGGCCAGCTCGGTCAGGCCCAGTTCCTGCTGTTTGCGCAGCAGCGCCAGGCCGAGGGCAATGCCGTTGAGCCGGTTGTTGAGGAAGTGATGGAGTTCGCGCAGACGGGCGTCGGCGCCGGCCTGGCTGGTTCGGGCCGCTTCCGGGAGGGCGGGGGCGGCGCCGCGAAGTTCTTCCCTCAGCACCACCACGTCGGGAGGCGCCTGGATGCCGAGGCGGACGGTGTTCCCCTTGACGCCGACCACTTCGATGGCGGCGTCGATTCCGGGGAGGAGGATTTTCTCATGGAGCTTGCGTGAAAGAACGAGCATCGGGGGATCCTTTCCTGGCGCCAATCACATGGCGAATCCATGATTCGGATGCTCGTCTTTGAGCGATTTTCACCGTTGAAAAAGGGGAAAAACGCGCCCGGCGTCAGGCGCAGGTCGTTGCCCAAAAATGCGGATGGGAAGGTGAAAAGGTGGGATGGCGCGGGCCAGCGCCGGAAACCGTTTCCGGTCGGCAGTCATTGCCGCCGGGCTTCCGTGCCGCATCGTCCTTGGTGAAGGGAAAGTGTAGAAAGTACCAAAAAGCGTGTCAAGACCAATTCGCGGTTTTTGACGCGAGTTCGCGCTCGATCACCCCGCCCCCTCGGCCGCACCGCCGGTCGCGGCCCGGCGGGTAAACGGGTAAAGCCGCAATGCCGCTCAGCGGAACGTCCTCGCCGGGCGGAAACCGACGTCGTCGCGGCGATCCGTCGGCATGTACCTGCTTCGGTTCGCGCAACGCTCATACACGGCGGTCTGGAAGAAGGAACCTCCTCGCAAAACACGAGCATATGTTTCGAGAACTTCGTTCTCATCCACCGTGCGCCCCCCCGGTGAATACGGTGCGAACACATCCTGGCACCACTCAACGCTGTTGCCTAACAAATCGAACATACCGAGGTCGTTGGGCTGTAGGACGCCCCCCGGAATCATGCACCGGCCTTGCGAACCTTTGGTGTACCAGGCGTACTGCCCTAGCAACTCTTCCGACTCGCCGTAGTAGCGGCTGGTGGTCGCCCCAGCTCGGGAGGCGTATTCCCACTCCGCTTCGCTGGGCAGGCGATAGCCGGTCAACTGAAGAAAGTTCCGCTTCACCTTCATTCCGTCGGCATACGCCTGGGCCTCATTGGGAAGGTAGCACCACTGATCCTGGGGGATTCCCTCCTGCCGGCTCAGCCAATTGCAGTACGCCGCCGCGTCGTACCAACTCACCCGGTTCACCGGGCAATTTGGGGTCGGAGCGTATTGCTTATCGTACTCGTGATCTTGGCGGAACCGTTGGAACTGCCCCACGTTCACCTCCTTGGTCGCGATTGCAAACGTGTTATTGATCTTCTGGCGATGAAGCAATTCCGCCTCTCCGCCTTCCCGACCGATCTCGCCAGCAGGGGAACCCATCTGAAACTCCACCGGCCCCGGCACGACCACCATCGTCTGGCCCTGGCCGTTGACGTACCAGTAGCCGTCGCCCCGGCCCTTCTCCTCCGCCAAGCCCTTCCGGATTTGTTCCATCTTCTCCTCCCGACGCCGCCGGTCCTCCGCCCACGCCCGGTCGATTTTCTTGAGTTCGTCGGCCTGCCCCCATTGCCGCAGCAGCCAATCCGCCGCCCCGTGCATCCCCGCGTCCGGATCCTCGCGGTACATTTGCAGCACCTTGGGCATCAGCAATTCGCGGTCGGGGGGCGCCAGCTGCTCCGGGCCGAACTCTCCGAGGCAGAGAAGCAAGGCCCGGAGGATCGACGCTTCCTTCTCCTCGTCCAGCCGCCGGACGATGGCGACGGCGTCCGCCCCTCGCGGACTGAGGTAGTGGATGAGGTAACTGCGGACTCGGGGATCGGGACCGTGCCTGAGAAGCGGCCAAACCGCGTCGGTTTGGCCCAGCCGCAGCAGAGCCACGGCCGCGTTCGCCTGCCGCTTGGCCAATTTCTCCTTATCCGCATCGGTTTTCTCCGCGTCCAACTTCCTCCCCACGGTCTCGTTCAGCAACGCGCCGGCCGGTCCCGAGTAAGCCTCCACCTTGGGGAACAGCATGGCGAACTGCTTGTCGTCGGCGTCCATGAGCAGATCGGCCAGGACCCCCGGCTGGTCGGCGGCGTAGTCGGCCAGGATGTTCGTGGCCAGGCTCCGCTCGTTGGCCCGATCCTCCCCGCGGTCGCGGAAGACGGCGGCGAGAGGGCTTTGGAGCTTGTCCCGAACGGGCCGGAAGGCCGTCATCCAGTCGCCCAGGGACGCCGGGTTGACCGAAACCAGCTGCCCCACCACCGGGCCGGCGGCACCGTCCCAGCGTTGGCTTTCCGGGTCGTAGGCCGCGAGGGCGGCGGCCGCCCGCAGCCGGCGGCCTTCGTGTCCCTTCTCGGGTTGCTTCACGACGGACCAAAGGCGGTCGATCAACTCTCCCTTGCGGCCGGACAGTACCCCGACGATGACGCCCACATCCTGCGGCTCCGCGTCGAGCAGGCGCCCGTATAGGTAGTCCACTTGGCCGGCGTCCACCGGCAACAGACCCAGGCTGGCGCGCAGTTGCCGACCAGCGTCCCGTTTGCTCTTCGCCTCGGCGTAGGCGTCCCGGAGCAGCGGGTCGGTCCAGCGGCGGTAAGGCCCGATTGCCGCGATTATGTCTGGGACCTTATCCATGTCGGCGTCGAGGAGTTGCTGAACCAACCCGGCGGCGCGGTCGGCGTTGTGCCGCTCAACGACCTGGCCCCAGACGGCCAATCCGGCAAGAACGCCCGCCGTCAAGAGCACGGCGAGGACGAGGCCGCGCACGCCATGACGCCGGGCCGCCTTTCCCATCATCTTGCGCTGCTCCCGCGTCCAGTCCCGCCGGCGCGTGGCCAGCCGAATGTTCAGCCACTCCCACCAGGCGGGCAGGGAACGGTTCTCCGGCCTGGCCGTCCAGGTCGCCGCCCGCTCGGCCAGGAGAAGCTCCGCCCGGCCCCGCCGCGTCTCTTTCTGCTTGCGGGTCAGCCAGTCGCGCAAGGAGTGGACCAAATAATCGTGCGACAGCTGGTAGAAACGGGTGTAGCCGCATTCGCCAGAATGCGGGTTTGCGGCGACGTCTGGTTTTTCCCGCGTTCTGGCGAACGCGGCTACTTCAGCAGAATGCGGGTTTGCAGCGACGTCTGGTTTTTCCCGCGTTCTGGCGATCGCGGCTACTTCAGCGGCTTCTTCCCCTTCCGGGTCGGTCGGCGTGATGAGGCGGACTTCTCGGTCCAGAACGCGGATCAGGTCGTCAAAATCTTGCGGCCGCTTCGCGTATCCCGACGCCTCCAGCAATTCGGCGCGGGACCGCATGTGCCCCTTGATGTCGGCGCCGGACTCGGGCAGCAGGGCTTTCAGAACGGCCCTGGCCGCGTTCTGGTGATAGCGGTTTTCCGGCGGGGCCGCGGCCGAACTGAACGTCTCCTCAAGGAACGCGGCTCCCACGCCCTCGGCGCCGCCCACTTCCTTCAGGGTCGCGGGCGTCCACGGCTTGCCCTTCACCATCTCCGCGAACAGGGCCAACCGGACGCAGACGACCTTGCCTTCCCGCGCCAAGCCGGATACGGCTTGTTCAATAAACTGTTTCTGTTCCTTGCCG
Source organism: uncultured Planctomycetaceae bacterium (assembly GCA_963813925.1). GTDB lineage: Bacteria > Planctomycetota > Planctomycetia > Gemmatales > Gemmataceae > UBA4732. The sequence goes on along the minus strand of CAWFBG010000007.1, from coordinate 491,976 downwards.
GCGTCGGCGGGACCGTCGGGGAGGGCGCCGAAGGCCCGGCCGAAAGCCGCCAGCACTTTCTCGGCGTGGCGAATCGGGAAGAGATCGACGGCCGCGGAGTTCTGGCCTTCGAGGAGGCGAATGTCCAGCTCCCGCATGAAGCGCGTCGCCGCCATCCAGAAATCGTCCCGCACCATGACAATGCACTGCACCCGGCCGCCGTCGCTCTGCCGCATTGCTCGCACCAATTCGGTGTTTTCCTCTCCTCGTCGGGTGTGAAGCCACTGCTCGAACTGGTCGAGGACGATTAGGACCTTCTTGCCCTCCGGGACGCCCTGCCCGCGGCGCAGGGCGCCCAGCGTTTCTGTCAATCCCGAAGGGGCGGCCGGCGCCGGAAACCGCTTCCGCAGGCCGTTCAGCAGGCGCGTTTCCGTATCGCCGGCGGTCGCCTCGATGTAAACGGTCGTCACGTGATCGGCCAGCCGCGGCAGCAGGCCCGCTTTCACCAACGAGCTCTTGCCGCAGCCGGATGGACCATAGATCAAACCCACCGCGGTCGTGTCGTCGGGGTCGGTCTCCTCGACGCGCGTCTTCCAGAAACGGATGACGTCCGGCAATCCTTCCCGGTCGCGTGGGCCGGGCAAGAGTTCCATGAAAAAGTCGGCGTCGTGGGCGTCAAAGGAGCGCAAGCCCTTGGGAACGATCTTGATAAAGCGCTGCTCGGAGGTTGGCGTAATGGGAGTCGGGCCGGCCGACCGGTTTGGCGGGGACCAGGTGTCCATACACGTCGTCGGCGGTGCGGCGGAGTGACCGCCGGCCGGCCCGCCGGCCGCCGTCTGGCTGAGGAAATGCCGGAGGTCGTCGGCCATGTCCTTGGCCGTCGTGTACCGCTCCGACGCCCGCTTCGCCAGGGCCTTGAGGCAGATGCGCTCCAGTTCCCTCGGGATCGCATCATCAACCATGCGAGGCGGCCGCGCCTCGACGACGCTGATCTGGTCGAGCAGTTCGGCCTGCGTATCGCCCCGGAAGGGGCGCCGCCGGGTCAGCATCTCGTACAGGACCACGCCCAAGCTGAAGATATCTGAGCGGCCGTCCACCCGGTGGCCCTCGCCGCGGGCCTGCTCCGGGCTCATGTAGGCCGGAGTCCCGGCGAACCCCGCCCCCCTGCCGAAATCCTCTTCCTTGAGGGCCAATCCGAAGTCGGCGAGGTAGGCGTTGCCGACGGCGTCGAGGAGAATGTTGGCGGGCTTGACGTCCCGATGGACCAGACCCTTGCGGTGGGCGTGGTGGAGGGCGTCGGCGACCGCCGCCGCCAGTTCCGCCGCCTGCGTGTACGAAAGGCGGGACTCCTTGAGATTCCTGGCGAGATCGACGCCCTCGATGTACCGGGACGCCACGAAACACTGGCCGTCGTCGGTGCGGCCGGCGTCGTAGACCGGCACGATGTGGGGGTGCTCGAGGCAGGCGAGCGTGCGGGCCTCGGTCAGATAGGACTCGACTTCCCGCGGGTGGGAAAGGCGCTCGCGGTGCGGCGCCTTTACGGCGACGAACCGGTCGAGAACGTCGTCGTGGGCCAGAAAGACGCGGCCGAAGCCGCCCTCGCCCAGGAGTCGCTCGACCCGGTAGCGGCCGATCCGTCGCGGCGGCGGCAAGGCGGCGGGGGACGGAATCGCCGAGTTCGGCGTTTGCGGAAGGGTCCTCGGATGGGGATCGTTCGGCTCGCTCATGGCGTAGCACTTCCCGGCGGCGGCTCATGGAATCCGTCCCATCATAACGGCGGAATGGAACGGCCGCAATCAGATCGGCGTCCGAGAATCATCTCGGATCATTCGGCCCGACCCGGTTTATTTTTGAAAAAAGAGATATTTCCTCTTGTCACGCGACCGTTCGGCGGGGTACACTTCTTCCAATTGGGTCTCGCGGACCGCGCCGTGGTTGTGATGCTGTTGCCACTTCATCCCCAGACGCATTTCCCGTAGTCCCAGAATCAGCGAGCGTTCTCCAGGAGGCCTTGTCAGGCCCCTGGGCGGCGCCGCTTCTCTTTCTTTTCGGGAGTTTCGATGGGTAAGAAGTTGTACGTAGGCAACCTGGCCTACGGCGTCACCGACGCGGACCTGCAGCGCCTCTTCGAGGCGCACGGCACCGTCCAGTCGGCGCAGGTGATCATGGACCGGGACACGGGCCGCTCCAAGGGCTTCGGCTTCGTGGAGATGGGCAGCGACGCGGAAGCGCAGGCCGCCATCCAGGCGCTGAGCGGTAAGGAAGTGGACGGCCGCGCCTTGACCGTCAACGAAGCGCGTCCCAAGACCGAGGGCGGTCGTGGGGGCGGCGGCGGACGCGGCGGCTACGGCGGCGGTGGGGGAGGCCGCGGCGGCTACGGCGGCGGCGGCGGTGGGGGCGGCTACGGCGGCGGCGGCCGCGACCGCTACTAAACATCAGAACGATCATGGCGTCCCCACCCGTCTCTCGGCGAGTGGGGACGCTTTTTTTTGTAGCGGGTTGGGCGGACTATCCGTACGCGCTGAACGCTCCGTCGGTTAGCCGCGACGCGCAGCGGAGCGCTTTGGGAGAAGCGCTCCGCTGCGCGTCGCGGCTAACCGGACCATGAATCAGTGGTTCAGCAAGAACTCGTTGCTGTTGACCAGCGCCCAGAGCAGATCCTGATACTTGCGCTCCGGCTTGGCCATGTCTCCCACCTGCAACTTGTAACGGCTGGGGGAGAAGCGGAACTGGGCGATGACGGTCGCGACCTCCTTCGGGGTCGGATCGCGGTTCAGCGTCGCCAGGAACAGTTCCTTGATGACGGCCGCCGGCCTGTTGCCGTGCTTCTTCATCGCCAGGGCCACCGTGCCCTTGTCGGGCCGGTCGATGGCCTCGTTGATGTCGCCGCCGTTCATCATCAAAAGCGCCTGCACCACGGTGCCGTTGAAGTTGACCTCGTTGCCCTCGTCGTCGCCGAAGTTGCCGATCAGCGTCTCCAGCCAGGTCTCCTTGGCCTTCTTCTTGGCTTCCTTGTTCTCGCCGACCTCGGCCTTCGTCGCCGTCACCAGCGAATCGAACAACTGCTCGGGACTCATCGACTTTAGCACCATCCGGCTGAACAGCACTTCCTTGTCCTGCGAATCGTTCGTCGAGTTGGCCACGCAGCTGAGGTTGTAGGCCTCGCTGTTGCAGATCCAACGGATCAGTTCCTTCTGGTCGTACCCGTAGTTCTTGAAGCGCACGGCCAGTTCGTTCAGCAGGTCGGGCATGGACGGCTGGTTCTGATCGTTGAAGTCGTCCACCGGGTTGACGAACCCGCGGCCCATGAACACGCCCCACATGCGATTGACATAGGCCTTGGCGAACATCTCGTGGCCGGTCACGAACTTGGCCAACTCCGCGCGCGCGCCTCGCCCTGGACGGGCTTGTCGTCCGAACCCATCGGCAGACGGGGGCCGTGCGTTTCGTCGCCGCCGGCCAGGAACTCGGCCTTGGCGATCTCCACGACGCCGTTGCGCTTCTCGTAGTAGACCTTGGCGTCCACGTTGACGTTATCGTCGTCCTTCAACTCCAGCGGGCCGGGCTTGGCCATCCGGCGGCCGGCGGTCGGGTCGGGAGGCGTGCCGACGCGCTCGACTTGCCGCAGGAAGGCGTTGACGCCCCAGAAGTCTTTCTGCTTGATGTTGTTGTAGAACGGGTGGTCGTGGCACTGGGCGCACTGCACCTGCGTACCCAGGAACAGCCGGGTGATGCGCGAGGTGAGGGGCGCCATCTGGAAGTGGCCTTCCTTCGCGACGCTGTCCGCCGGCACTTTCTCGCCGACGTGGGCCAGCATGAAGTTGACGGCCCCGTTTTCGGTGTTCTTTCCCTTGGCGGTCAGCAGCTTGCGGACCATCTCGTCGTAGGGCGTGTTGGCGCCGAACTGGTCTTCCAGCCACAGCGCCATCTCGTCGTGATACTCGCCGCGGCCGAAGACGCCGGAGCGCGTCAACAGCCAGTTGCTCCACACGTGCGCCCAGCGCTTCGAGTATTCGCCGTCCTTGTCGGACAGCAGCCGCTCGATCAACATCGACCGCCGCTTGGCTTCGGGGTCTCTCAGGTATTGTTCGATTTCCTCGGGCGTGGCGATTCGGCCGATGATGTCGAGGGTGGCGCGGCGGATGAACTCGTAGTCGTTGGCGAAGCGGGAGGGGACGACTTTCTCGGTCTTCCAGTTCTTATTGAGTTTTTCGTCGATGAACTTCACCGTATCGGCGACCTGGGCGGTGTGCTGCTGGTCCTTGCCGACGATGACCAGGTCGAGCGGCTTGGGCCAGGGCGGCGGCGGCGCTTCGACCTTGGCCGCCTTGGCGGGCGGCGCGGCGGCGCCGGGCGGCGACGCCGTCAGCAGCAGGCCGCCGGTCAGCAAGACGCCGGCCGCGAGGGTCGCCGCTCGCCCCGGCCGCCAACCTCGTAGAAAGCTCTGGACCATCATTGGACCCCTTTAACAAACCGACAGGTGTTCATTGGTCAACGGTGCATGGAAGGCGGCCGGGCCGAACCGGCGAAAGCGTCGCGTCGTTAATGCGATTGCCGGATTCAATTGTGACACGACCCGGAAGGTGCGTCAACGCTCGGGTGAAAAATACGCCGCGGATCGGCGGCGGTGCGCGACGGCCCCGCTGTTGAGACGACGGCCGGCGAATTTTGGTTCCCAAACTCGCGGCTTCCCGCCAAAATGATGGGAGCGGCACTTCGCTTAACCCGGATTATTCATCTGATATGACAATAAAGGCCTCCGTGATCGTCTAAAAGGTTACTGAACCAGTCCTTTACGACGACACGCGAGGCCAGCATGAGTATACAGCCTGCTTCTCTGTTCGCCCTCGATTTTTTCCAGCCCTTACCCATCCACGTCGAGACGTCCGACGCCCCCTCACTTCGGACGCCGGGCCGCTGCCCCTGCGTCAGTTCGACCAACGCATCGGACTCGCCCAGCAGTTCGCCCAGGCCCTCGACGATCCCCGCGATCCCGACCTCATCGAGCACGCCTTCGCCGACATGGTCCGCATGCGCGTCTTCGGCATCCTCGCCGGCTACGAAGACCGGAACGACCACGACACGCTCCGAACCGACCCGGTCTTCAAGCTCGTCGCCGACCGCTCGCCGCGCGACCCGGACCTGGCCCGTCAACCGACCCTGTCCCGCTTCGAGAACCAGATCAACATCCGCTCGCCGTTGCGGCTGGGCGCCCTGTTCGTGGACCAGTTCATCGCCTCTTTCGCCCAACCGCCCCGGACGTTGACGTTCGACCTCGACGCCGTGGACGATCCGACGCACGGCTCGCAGCAACTGTCCTTGTTCCACGGCTTCTACGAGCAGTACCAGTATCTGCCCTTGGTGCTGACGTCGGCGGACACGGATCGGGTGGTGATGCTCAGCTTGCGTCACGGCACGGCCACGGCCTGGCTGGGCGCCGACGACGATCTGGAATATCTGGTGAATCGCCTGCGCGCCGCCTGGCCGACGGTGCGGATCCTGGTGCGTGGCGACGCGGGCTTCGGCAAGCCGGTGATGTTGGATGCGTGCGAGCGTTTGGGCGTCGAGTACACCTTCGGTTTGTCGGCCAACGCCGTGTTGCAGCGGCTAAGCGAGCAGTTGCTGGCGGAAGCGATGCGCGGCTTTGAGGAAACGCACGAGCCGCAGCGGCGTTTCACGGGGTTTGCCTATCAGGCCGGCTCGTGGCCGGCGGCGCGTCGGGTGATCGTCAAGGCGGAGGCCAACGCCCAGGGAACGAACCGCCGCTTCGTGGTCACGAATCGGCCGGGGGCGTCGCTGTGCCTGGAGGCGACGTATGACGAGTACGCGATGCGTGGCGAGAGCGAGAACCGCAACAAGGAACTCAAGTGTGGCCTGGCCATTGATCGGCTGAGCGACCATCGCTTCGTGGCGAACCTGTTCCGGATGTACCTGCACGGGGCGGCGTCGAACCTGCTGGTGCGTTTGCGTCGGGAGATCGCGGACCCGCCACCTTTGCCGCCGGGGGAGCCGCTGGCCGGGGCCGAGCGGAAGCGTTATCAGAAGGCGCGTCGGCGCCCGCGACCCGCTGGGGGAAGGCCATCCGGCCACCTGGCGCATGCTGCTGATCAAGGTAGCGGCGTCGGTGGTGGTGACGTGCCGCCGCATCGTGGTGGGGCTGAGCGGCAGTTGGCCGAACCAGAACTACTTCGAGCAGGTCCGTCGGCACGTGTGCCGGCGTCCCGCCGTGGCGCACTTCTGGATGGGATAGCGCACATTACAAGGTGCGAAAGCCTCTGGGGGAAAGGGGGCGGTGTGCCCCGAACGGGCTACACCGGCTCCCAACGCCTCGTTCCCAGCGCCTACAGCCGTCGGCCCGCTGGGATGAATAATCCGGGCCAAGGGCGATCCACTCCTGGCAAGCCTGTCCAGGCTTCGTAGCGCTTTACCAGTTCATCACACAGAATCCCTGCGAGCGTGTAGAAGTCCGGTTCTCGCTCCATTTTGCGGTTCGACAACGCCTTCAGCACAAACGCTGTCGGTCCATTCTCGCCTTCGCCACTGGCGACACGAACGAGCGCCCGCTGGATCGCCTCTTCCCAGCATCGCTGAAACTCGGCAGTGCAGTAGACCCAGCCATCCCCCACTACCACGCGCGTCGGATTGGCCTTGAAGACTTCGTGCAATTCGCCGTAGACAATCGGCGTCAAGTGGCTGATGTCGTCGTCACGGAAAGCAGGCCGACCGTTGCAGTCGAGTTCCATCATGCCCTCCTGATCTCGCACTTGAGCGTGTCGATGATCTCTACGACTGGTGATCCAGGGACCGGCTCCAAGAGAACCGTCAGCTTGAGCATGTGGCCCCGGTAGCTGCCACGAATCGTGATGGTCGGCGTTGGGTTGCAGTCAGCGCAGCAACTCTTGGCGGAAACCCCGGTCACGGTCATCGCCCGCATCAGCTTGAACGTGTGAAACTCGAACCCTGTCCACACCGTCTTGCCGTCGTCTTTGCCGCCGAAGACCTCCTGGAACACCGGGGCCGCACGAAAGAGCCAGAGGCCGTCCTCCACTTCGAGAGCGCTCGAAAGATGCAGACTTCCGCATGGACCGTGGTGATCCCAGCACTTCTCCACGAGCCGCTTGAACTGGTCGAACCAGAAGGGGCGCTTCTCGACTACGGCCATCGGCGACCTCACTTCTTCTCCCTGGGCCGGTACTGAGCAATCATCGCCTCGACGAGTGGATTGGGTCTGTAGCCGGACGGGTAGCCAGGTTGCTGCGGAGGAGCCTGTTCCTTCGGCACGGGTACGATCACAGGGCAGGGATCATCGAGTTCGTCCGCCTCGGCGTCCTCCAGGTCGGCGATTCGTCTCTCCAACCGCCGACGTGCTTCTGCCGCTTCGTCAATCGCCAGGTCTGCCGCTTCCAGTTGGAGCCGCAGGCACTCGATGTTGAAGTCTTGTTCGTCGATGATCTCCGATGCGGCCTTGAGTTCCTGCTCGGCCTCGCAGAGTTGGTCTTCGAGTTGCCGGATACGACCCTGGGCGGCAGCCAGGTCAGCTTCGGGACGTTCAGGTTCATCCGGCTTGGCGTTCATGTCCTGTCTCCCGCAGGTCGTCCTTGCTCTGCCCGTAGCTCTCGCTCCACTTGTTCAGCCTGGGCTTCTCGCTCCTGCCATGAATACTGCGGTCTTTGGGGCAGCTTTTTTCGGCACGAACTGCACCGTGGCGGGCCGTACCACCCTCCCCGCTCGAAATCGGGCATCAGACGAATGTATCGCCAGCAGTGCGGGCAGGGGGTCTTGCTGGGGTCGTCCAACAGAAAACTTCCCCAACTCGTGTGCGCTTCCAGCCCAAAGAACAGCAGGCCGCAGGACGAGCAGTCAAACGTCTGGTAGCGGGTCTGCGACCCGATCCGGTTGCCAGCACCACACCGGGGACAGATCAGCTTCATGGTTCGTCGTTGCCTCCATCGGCGAGCAGGTACGGATTACCCCAAGTAAGTAGACCGCCGACCTGAGCGGCGGTTCGGAAAGTTCCTGAACTCTTCGCCGGCTGATTCCGAACTTGCTTCAGGGATAGTGGTCTACATTCCAGGGGATCGTGCGCCCTGGCCCGAATCGCTGTCCTGGAGGCGTCTGAAATGAGCCAGAGACAGGAAGACATCGACCGGCTGCTTCAGCTACAGCAAGAAGGCGACGTGTGGCATTTCGGCGTGAACCAGTGGTCGGATGAGGTCTTCCTGGCGGGCCGGGCGTGGCATCCCTGGCTGATGATGGTCTACAGCGTCACCACCCAAACGGTCCTGGCCGATTTCCCGTTCCATATCGGCCTGCCATCCGAAGACTTCCTCCGGTCAACGCTGGTGAGGACGATGGTAAACCCCTACCGATCAGCCCCTCACCGACCGACTGAATTGCAGGTTCGAGACGATGCTGTTGGGAACGGCTTGAAGCCGTGGATCGAGCAGCTTGGCATCGTCTGCCTCCTGACGGACAAGCTGGAGGCCGTCGAGCGGGTGCTTTTTGATTCAGGCGAGGCATTCTTCGGAAAGGCGTATCGACTGTTGCCCGGCGTTGAGCCGATCTGGCACGTCGGCCCCGATGATGATGGATCGTGTCGATGACCCTGATGCTCCTTCGCCAGAGCGCACGACCTGAGCAGCGTCCAGGAGCCGGCTTTCCCAGGTGTTTCTCTCGTATCTGGCCGGAGGCGCTCGCTCTTGCCGGCCCTTCGCCCTCCCCGCATCCCCGTTGGGCATGACAGTGCCGCCAAACTATGATTACTGCATGGCGAACGAACTGATCGAAGCTGACACGAATGAAACAGCCCGGCTGGAGCAACTGCGGCGACGACTCACGCCCTTGAAGAACGCCCTCCTGGACCACGCCCTCTACCGGGAGATCAACAGCCTGGCGGCGCTGCGGCTGTTCATGGAACACCACGTCTTCGCCGTGTGGGACTTCATGTCGCTGCTGAAGGCGTTGCAGGCCCGCCTGTGCTGCGTCGGCGTGCCGTGGTTGCCCGCCTCCGATCCGCAGGCCGCCCGGTTCATCAACGAGATCGTGCTGGCCGAAGAGAGCGACGAGGACGGCCAGGGCGGCTACCTCAGCCACTTCGGACTCTACCAGCGGGCAATGGGCCGCTGCGGGGCGGACATAACGGCCATCGACAGCCTCCTGGAAGAACTCCGCAAGGGCAGTCCTGTCCTCGTCGCCCTGGCATCGGTCGGGGTTCCCGCCTGCGTTCAGCGATTCGTGGGGCAGACGTTCGACTTGATCGAGCGAGGTAGCCTCTGGTCTCTGGCCTCGGCGTTCGCGTTCGGCAGAGAAGACCTCCTGCCGGCCTTGTTCCAGCGGATCGTGGACGAGTTGGACGTGGAGGCAGGCGGCGGGCTGGAGGTTTTTCGTTACTACCTGCGCCGGCACATCGGCCTCGACGGCGGGGAGCATGGGCCGATGGCCGTCAGGCTCGTGGTGTCCCTGTGCGGCAGCAACGAGGCCCGCTGGCAGCAAGCAGAAGAGGCGGCGGTGACGGCCCTGGAGGCGCGCCGGCATTTGTGGGACGCCGTATACGCCATGTTGAGGCGGTCAACGGATGATGCCGTTTGACTCCACCTGGGCAGGTCGGTCACGACCCCCTGTCGCCTCAGAATGATGGGCCTTTGCTTCAGCCCTTTTCGTATCGCCGAACCGTGTCTTTGCTGACCCCGGTTTCTTCGGCAGTTTTCGCCACGGCGAAGCCCTGCGCCCGAAGCGAACGAATCCGATTGATCTTGCCCAACGAGAGGGACGGTTGCGGAACCTTGTGAGCGGGGAACGGCTCGGCGACGGCTGCGAAGACCGGGGCAAGATGTTTGTAGGCCCGTCGCAGCGCCTTGAAGACTCGGCGGAAATCCCGGTTGCTGTAGACTTCCGACAGGGGATCGTCCTTGACGGGCTTCCCGTGGCAAAGGAACGTCTTGGCGATTTCGCCTCCAGCAATCCGGCGAATCAGGTTGCCAGCCGTCTTGCGCAGTTTGTTGAAGGACAAACTGCGAAAGTCCGGGTAATCCTTGCAAATCCGATGAAGGACACGTTGCCAGGTATTGGCGATTTCCCTGGAATGGTTGCCCTTCGCCGATCTTGAGGCAAGGGGAACCCCGGCTTTGGTCATGAAGACTTCAGGGGCAGATGATTGGGGTCGGTAATGTTTGAAATACCATTCCAGTGCCACCACGGTTTCGGGCCACAGGGTCCATTCTCCGTAGACCCCGGACTTGTGGCGAACCCGCTTGATCTTGTCACCCACGATGTCTTTTTGTCGGAGCGTGACAATTTCCCGTTGCCCGAACCCACAGTTGAGGGCAAGAAGGATGTAGACCCGTTCCAGGGGACGAGCGTATTGCCAGATCGTTTGAAGCTGCTCCCGCTTGTAGCGTTGAACCTGCTCCTCGGTCGCTTTGGCTTCATGTTCGGCGGGCAGGGTCCGAATGCGAACCGGAGTCACGGCGTAACCGTTCGGTTGCACCCACAACCCCGCCCGGCTTGCCCAGCGCAGAAATCGCCGGAAGATTTTGATTTGCTCACGACAGGTATGAACGGAAGCCGGTTTGCCGGTCCTGGCAACCTTCGGGCGGTTGGCCCAATAGGACAGAATCTTGTCGATGCCAAGCAAGTCCAAAGCGGACAGGGGGGAGTTTGCATGGTGAAGTTTGAGAATCTTGACGTTCCGTCCGACCCGCAGGGCGGATTCGGAAAGCTGATCGGTTCCCGGCTCCCTGTCCAGATTGACGGACTGTAGCAGGAAGGCGTCCAGCGCCGTGTGGAAAGGGAGTCCTTCGGCGCTGCCATGTTCCCGGATGTTGGCTTCCTTGCGGAGCCTTTCTGCTTCGGTTTTCTGTTCTTCTTTCACCATGTCCTGGTGCGCCGCCGACACGAAGCGGATCATGGGGAAGTCGGCTTGCAGCTTCGCAATCCGTTCCATCGTGGTGAACGTGCTGAGGCTGGACGGGGCAACGGGAATTTCGGTTTCGCCCCTGGCGATTGCCTTGCCCACTTCAAAGGCCATTCCTTCCCAGGGGTCGGGCCGATCCTTGATTGCCTCCCAAAGCTGCCCCAGGCGAATCGCCCGGATTTGGGCTTCGGGTTCGTTGGTCCCAAGGTAGAACGTCTTGCCGGCCTTGAACAGTTTGTAGTTGCCCCTGGCATCGTTCCCCAGCTTCTTCATGATGCGTCCACGCAGCTATTTTCAGGTTATCCCCATGTATCCACCAACCTCATTTTAGGCTCAGAATTAGATACGTCAAGCCCATAATTGGATACATTTTTCGATACAGTGGGTGTTTGTTGGAATGCCGGATGCTGATTGAAATGTCGCAACTCATGAAACAGAAAAGGCTTGCGAATTCTCGCAAGCCTTTTCTAGTATCCCCGACAGGGTTCGAACCTGTAACCTTCGGCTTCGGAGGCCGACGCTCTATCCAATTGAGCTACGGGGACGGTAATTCCTACCTTCCCTCCGCATTATAACGCCCCTCCCGACGCCGTCCATCCTCCCGGCGAATTTCCAGACAATCGGAGATAAGGGAAGAGGGCGGTACAATGGGGGTGGAGAACAGAACGGAGGAATCCACCTCTCAAACGCATCTGGTACAGGCGGGATCGCGAGGCGGTCCTGCCAGCGCTCCGTCAAGACCAAGTGCCCGGCGGCGCCACCGCGATCCCTTATCTCCCAATCTCCGTCTTTTGAGGCCGATGCTTGACACGCGCCGGCCTTCGGTTATGCTCCAGCCGTCCGGGCGATCCCTCCCTCACGACCCAACGGACTCCCATGCACCCTCCCGACCGCCGTGATTTTCTGCGAACCGCCGCTTCCGCGGCCACGTTGACCGCCCTCACCGCCGCCGGGGCCGCCGACCGGCCCAACGACAAAATCCGGTTGGCTTTCGTCGGCGTCCACGGCCGCGGCCGCGACCTCTTGCGCGGCTTCCTCGCCTTCGACGACGTGGAAATCGCCGCCATTTGCGATCCCGACCCCGCCGCCGCCGCCGAGGCGCTCAAGGTGGTACAGGGGAAGCAAAAGCGGACGCCGAACGTCGTAAAAGACATCCGTAAAGTCCTCGAAGACGACAACGTGGACGCGCTGGTGGCGGCGACGCCGGACCACTGGCACGCCCTGGCGACGGTCTGGGCCTGCCAGGCCGGCAAGCACGTCTACGTCGAGAAACCCGTCTCCCACAACCTCGTCGAGGGGCGGCGGATGATCGAGGCCGCCCGCAAATACGACCGCGTGGTGCAGGTCGGTTTGCAGCGGCGGAGCGGCGCCCATTTCCGGAGCGCCGCGGAATTCGTGCGCTCCGGCAAACTCGGCAAGGTCCCGTTCGCCCAGGCGTGGATCGCCGGCAACCGCAAGAGCATCGGCCATCGGCCGGACGGCGACCCGCCGGCCGGCGTGGACTACGACCTGTGGCTCGGCCCCGCGCCGGAGCGGCGGTTCAACCCCAACCGCTTCCACTACAACTGGCGCTGGAACTGGGATTACGGGACCGGCGAGGTGGGCAATAACGGCGTCCACGGCCTCGACGTGATCCGCTGGGTGGTCGGTCTCGACGCCCCGGCGCGCGTCGCGTCGGGCGGCGGCAAACTCTTCTACGACGACGACCAGCAGACGCCGGACACCCAGGTCGTCACGTTCGACTTTCCCGGCACGACGGTGGTATGGGAGCACCGCATCTGGTCGAAGACCGGCATGGAGGGCGACGCCTTCGGGATGCGCGTCTACGGCGAGAAGGGGACGCTGGTTTTCGACAAGGACGGCTGGCGCGTCCAGGACGGCGACGCGGCCTCGGACAAGGCGTCGGACATGGAAGGGCCGCACAAGCGCGACTTCCTCGACCGCATAAAGGACGGCAAGCGACCGAATGCGGACATCGAGGAGGGGCATAAGAGTACACGTCTCTGTCACCTCGGCAACATCGCTTACCGCGTCGGCCGCGCGCTCAAGTTCGACGGCGCGACGGAGACGATCGAGGGCGACGCCGAGGCCAACGGCCTGCTGGCGCGGAGGTATCGGAAAGGGTTCGTCCTGCCGGAGAAGGTTTAGGTCCCATCGCGCGGCCTTCGGGGCTGTGAAAGGCGCATGGCGGGTTGGTCTTCTCACACCGCCGGTGCGGATAGTCGGGGCGGATGACCGGGCAGGGCGATTCGGACGGAGGATGCAACTACTTCGGACGCCGCCATTTCGCCGGGAATCCTCAACTGCTCATTGACACCGGCGCGCCCGCGCGGCCAGAATCAACAATCGTCCATTCCCGCGCCAACCACCGTTGCTCATGCCGACGCCTTTCCTGTCCGCCGTGTCCGCCCCCAAGGTCCGCAGGACCGTCGGCATCGACCTCGGCACCACCAACAGCGTCGTCGCCCTGCTCGACGCCGCCGATTGCGCTCTCCTCACCGGCGCCGACGAGCAGGGACGCCAGACCTTTCCCTCCGTCCTCGGCTGGCACGCCGAACAAGGGCGACTCGTGGCCGGGCGGCCGGCGCGCGACCTCAAGGCGCCGGGGCCGCGCGAAAACGCCGTCACGCTGCCGCTGTCGTCGGTCAAGCGCTTCATGGGCCTCGACAAGACGTGGACGCTCGGCCCCGAGACGTTGACGCCGCCACAGGCGTCGGCCGTCATCCTGCGTCATTTGCGCGAGATGATGGCTCGCACCCTCAACGACCCGAAATATCTGCTCGATTCGGCCGTCGTCACCATGCCGGCCTACTTCAACCACAACCAGATCGAGGCCACGCGCCAGGCCGGCGAACAGGCCGGCTACGAGGTCGTGGAACTGCTGCACGAGCCGACGGCGGCCGCGATGTATTACTCCTGGGTCGAGAACCACGGCGACGCGGTCTACCTCGTCTACGACCTGGGCGGCGGCACGTTCGACGTGTCGGTGATCCGCCGGCGGCTCGGCGATTACGAGGTGCTGGGCGTCAGCGGCGATCCGTTCCTCGGAGGCGACGATTTCGACCGTCTGCTGGCGACGCACCTGATCGAACAGGGGATGTGGGCCGTTGATACGGCCGAGCGCTCCCCTGTCGGGTCGCGGCTAACCGCGGAACTTTTCGACCCTTCCACGCCAGCGGGGGCCGTCCATTTCGGGCGGCTGGTCCACGTCGCGGAGGGGATCAAGATCGCCCTGACCGATTCGGAGCGCGTCGAGCGCTACGTCCCCGGCCTGACCTACACCGACGACGGCGGGGCCGTGGCGCTGGAAGCGTCGGTCGCGCGAACCGACTTCAACCGGCTCATCAAGGACAAAGTGGACCGTACTATTGACTCTTGCCGCGACGCCCTGGCCCGGGCGCGCGACCGGGCCGGCGTCGGCCTGTCGGACGTGGATTACGTCGTGCTGGTCGGCGGGTCGAGCCGTGTGCCGCTGGTGCGCGACACGGTGCGGGCGGCCTTCTGCAACCCGGACCTGCCGGACCACGTCCGCTCGCCGGAACCGCTGCTGCACGAACCGGACCTGTGCGTGGCCTACGGCGCCGCCCTCCGCGCCGCCAGCCACGGGTCCCATTACCTCTTTGCCATGGGGTCAGGAGTCAGGGGTCAGGGGTCAGGAGAAGCGGAAGAGGAAATCGACCTTCACGTTACCAGTCCTGCCAATACGGACGATCCGAATTATCCACTTACAGGGATCGTGCGCAGTCCGAAGGTCTTCCCCTGACCCCTCACCCCTGACCCCAGATCCCTTCCTCGACGGCGGCTCCGTGCGCGTCCGCTCGCTGGCCACCGGATTGATGGACGAGGCGTTTTTGGACGAGCGCGGTTCCTTCGTGCAAGAGCTGGAATTGCGGCCGGAAACCGACAACGCCCTGGAACTGGCCGTCTGCGACGGCGAAGGCCGTGAGGCGGCGCGGACGGTGATTGCCGTCCGCTGTCAGAACGCCGGCAGGGCGCTCGGCCGGGCGGTGCTGCCGACGCAGATCATCACCAAGCCGCTGCAGATCGAGGTGCTCGGCCGCGACGGCCGGCGCGTCAAGCAGGTGGTCGCGCCGGTCGGGGCCGTGTTGCCCGGTACGTTTCAACTCACCTGCCGGACGCACGACCAGGCCGGCCGCGTCGTCGTGCCGATCTTCGAGGAAAACCGCGTCGTCAAACAGATGATCGTCTCCGAGTTGGACCCCCTGATGCCGGTCGGCTCTCCGGTCGAGGTCGAGTTGGCCGTGGACGTGAAGCATACCATCGAGGTGCGCGTGCGCGTCCGTCAGGCGGGCGGACGCGAGCGCACCGAGACGGCGGTCATCGAGGCCGCGCCGCCGCCGCGCCGGCCGACGCGAGCCGACATCGACGACGTTCAGCGACAGATCGACGAGCTGTTGCCGCGGTTCAGCGGCGGCTTCCGGACCCGCGCTCGCGGTCGGGCGACGCAGCTGCATCAAGATTTGCTCGAAGCGTTGCGCTACGACGACGAGCCGAAGGCCGTCCAGCGCATGGCGGAATTGCGGGAGTTGCTGCAAAACCTCGAGGCCGGCAAGGGGCGGGCGCTCGACCCGCCGTGGCCGCGCTTCGCCCAGCTGGTGCGCCGCTGCCTCGACCTGGCGGCCGAGGCGGCCACGGCCACCGGCCGCGAACGCGACGAGTTGCTGGAGCACGTCCAGGCCCAGGAGCGCTACGCCGAACAGGCTTTCGAGGACAACAACCAGGCGCTTTATCGGGAATGTCGGCTGAATCTCGAAAAGTACGTCGGCTACCTCGACCAGTTGTTGCGCGACGCCCTGCCGCGGCCGTCCAGGGCGGCGCCGCAACTGCCGCCGGAAGAGGAGGCCAAGGATTCCGTGGAGCGTTTCCGCAACTACCTGGCGGCGGTCTGGAAACAGGTACGGTCGAAACAACGCGCGGACCTGGAGACGCGGCTGGCGGAGATCGCGGGACAGGCCAAGGGGCTGAGCCAGCGGATGAAAACGGAGCCCTTGGCCGTGGTCCGCGACGCTCGGCGGCTGGGGGCCGAGGTGCATAAGGTGGAGGAGTCGCTCACGGAAGGCCGACGGCAGACGGCCGGCGACGACGCGGGGCTGCTTGAAGGAACGGCGTAAGTAGGGTAACGTGGTTTGGGGCCGGGTTTCCCGGCCTGGAGAAGCGCACGGGCGAGCGGGGGGCGTAAGCCCCCTGATTTAGCATTCCGTCGCCGACCGTATTCTAAATCAGGGGGCTTACGCCCCCCGCTCGCCGGAAACTCCGCTTACGGACCCGAGCCGCATGTGGTTTTACGTCGCCATCGCCTGTTTCGCCGTCTTCTGCACTCTCGCCCTCCTGGCGGGGCTGTATCTTCTCGTCGGCCCCGGTCCCGTGCGCGCCTGCGCCTACAACCGCGCCCGCCGCGCCCTCGAACAGGGTGACTGGCAAGACGCCCTGACGACCGTGGAATCGCTGCAAAGCGATCACCTCGCCCCCGCCTGGAAGGACCGGCTGCGCGTCCTCGCCGGCGAATCCCGTCAGGCCGCGACCGACGCCTCCCTCAAAGGGAAAGAATACGAAGACGCTCTTCAACATAGTCTGAAGGCCGCGGCCCTGCTGGCCGCGCCGGAGGCCGACGCCCGCGCCAAGGTCATCGACGCCATGCTGACCGAGACGCGCCGCCTGTTCGCGGCCGGTCCCGACGCCAACGACGCCGTGCTCCAACTCGTCGGCCGCGTCCTGGCGCTGCAATCTCCCTGCCCGGAAGCGCGGTTCTGGCAGGCGTTGTGTTTCTACCGCCGCGGCGAGGTCGATACGGCGTTGGCCGCGCTGACCTCGGCCCAGGAGCAGGCCGGCAAGCAGGCCATCGACCCCGCCTTCTACCTCGGAGCCGTGCTGCACCGCGCCGGCCGGCCGCAGGAGGCGTTGCGCTATCTCGGCGAGGCCAACCGCATCGACGCCGGCTGCCCGTTCGTGACGTGGCAGATGGGCCTGTCGCTGGTGGCGACCGGTGGCGACGGCGGCATGGCCGTCCGGGCGCTGCAACGGGCGCTCGGGCCGCGCGGCCTGCCGCTGTGGAGTCACGCGCCGCAGCGGGCCTGGGTCGAGGCGTTCCCGGAAGGCCTGTCCTACGTTCGGCGGCTGGCCACGAAGCACCCCTATACCTGTCCGGTGCTCGGCGGCGACCTGAACGCCATCGTGTTGGAAGGGCAGTTCGCGCTCGCCCAGGCGCACTACCGGCAGGGATCGTTTCAGGAAGCGGCCGACCTGTTCAACAAGCTGCTGCAAAACACGGCGCCGACCACGGCCCTGTTGCGCGGCCTCGGCTTGTCGCTGGCCCGGCTGGCAAAATACGATCAGGCGTACAAGCACCTGCGCACCGCCCTGGAGCAGGAGCAGCCGAAAGACCCCTTCACGGCCGCGTATCTCGCCCTTTGCGGCGCGATGGGCCGGCCGACGCAGCCGGAAGACAAGCCGCGGAACGTGGCCTGGGCCGTCCGCCTGCTGGCCCGCCACGCCCAACCGGGCAACGTCGAGTACGCCGGCGTCCTGTCCACGGTCCACGCCGAGGCGCGGGCGCTTCAAGTGCCGCTGTCGGTCGAAGACCAGACGCAGCTCTGCGACGTGCTGGCGTCGGTGTCCGCCGTCGATGCCCAGTCGGCCCAGGCCTATAACCATCTCGCCGTCGCCTTCCCCGACGCGGTGAAGCCGGTTTACGCCTGGCTCTACACCCGCGCCGCCAGTTGTGGCATGGTCTCAGACCATGCCACAACTGGCGGCGAGCGCGACCTCGACCTGTTCGCGCGGACGTTCCGCGACCCGGAACCGGCGCGGGAGTATTTCGCTCAACGCCAGTGGAATTTCGACGACGCCCAATACACTTATCTGAAGCGCGGCGCCGCCATCATGGCCGGCGCGTTTCCCGAAGCGCTCGGTCCCGGTTACACCCCCAAGGGCGAAGCGTTTCTGCTGGCCCGGTCGCAAACGGAGGAGACGGCCGGGCGCAAGGACGCCGCGCTGGAGTGTGTGGAGGTGCTGTTGCGGCTGGCCCCGCCGAGCCTGGCGGGGCACGACCGGCTGGCCTGTCTGCACTACCGCCGCGGCGACATGGACCGGGCGGCCGCGCTCCTGGCAGGCTGGCACCGCCTCAACCCGGTCGATCCCTGGCCGTTGATCCGTCAAGGCATTATCGAGCAGCAGCGCGGCAACGCCGCGGCCCGCGCCGAGGCCATCGACCGGGCGCTGGGGCTGACGCAAGGCCGGCGGAAGGCGGCCGTCGCCTTCCTCGGCGGCCGGCTGTCGCTGCGGGCCGCGTTCGGCCGCGAGAATCCGCCCAAGGAGGTCCACGAGAAGAACGCCGACGCGGCGGCGCCGGACCCCGAAGCGCTGGCCCACGCGGCCGGGCTGTTCCAGGAATGTCTGAGCCACGACCCCGACCACATCGACGCCCTGTGGTGTCTGGCGGCGGTGCGGTCGGCGTCCGGCGACCGGGACGGGTTGGCGGCCCAGGCGCCGGCGATGGACCGGCCGGCGGTAACGGACGCGCGGTTCCACTATCTCGGCGCCGTTTGCAACCTGGCGGCCCGCGACTACGCCAAAACGCTGGAGCTGGGCCGGCGGGCCGCGGAGGCGGATGCGTCGCTGACGGCCGAGTGTCATTACGTCATGGCGTGGGCGCACCTGCATTTACAGAACGACGACGCGGCCCGGCAATCGCTGCTGAAGGCGGCGGCCGCGGACAAGAGTCCATCGGCGGCGTATGCGAAGGCGCTGCTGGGCCGGGAGGCTTTCGACCGCTCCGCCTACGACGAGGCGGTGCGCTGGTGGAACCAGGTCGAGCCGCGGCGGCGGGCGGAATGGAAGCTGGACGAGCCGTTGCGGCAGACGGTGCTGCTGGCGGGGCTGACGGCGTTCGAGAAGGGCAAGTACGAGCTGGCGGCGGAGCGCATCCGCGAGGCGGGGCGGCTGGGGCTGCGCGACCGCCGGCTGGGGTCGCTGTTGACGCTGGCGCTGGTCAAGGCGGGGCAGCGGCTGCTGTTCGATGTGAATATTAAGGGAGTGAGATAGTGCGCTTGACTTTGCCGCTAGAATCCGGGGGGTCGCGGATGCTTCCGACGGCCTCAAAGAAGGCGCGGCGGTGGAAATGCACCACCAAGGCTCGCGGCACGTGTCCTGCCCAGTGCCAAAAAGCCTTCACCGGCTTTGGCGCCACCAGGCAGGACGCCAAAGACGCCTCGGAAGGCGCTTGCCGAGCCGCCGGTTGCCACACGCCGGGCGGCAATCCGCACAATTGCCAGTGCGGCCATACCGGGTGCTTCCCGACGGGTTGAAAACCGAGGCGCTGCAATGGAAAAGACCTTCAAGTTTCTGGACAAGGACCTCAATCAAGAGTTGGTTGGTCTTCTTGAAAAGGCCAAGATCGGCCACTCCATCGACACGGATGGTACGATCCGCTACTCGGCGGACGATGACGAGGCGGTCGAGAATGACCTGATTTGCACGATCCGAGATCGGATTATTCCGTCCTGGCAAGTCCTGACGTGTCCGAGGGACTGGACGGGACGCTACCGAGACTACATGAGCCGCCGCGGCATCCCGTTCCAAGAGGAACTGAGCAACGGGGAACTGTGGTTTCTCATCCCACGCAAGGTTCGGCCGCACTCGTGGAAGCTGGACGGTCTCACCGAGAAGGAAAGTCTGAAGCCGCAGAGGAGTGGCTGACGACGGTATGCGCCCGGCGTAGCGGTTCCTGGTCTGGTATCGTTTCCTTATCGGAGGGGAAGTTGCGATGGCTCCGACGATGAAAGACCTGGGGATCGACCGGCTGAGTCCTGAGCAGCGCGTCGCCCTTGCTTTGGAGATCTGGGAGAGCTTGGGAGACGCCCGGCCGTCCGGCGGCCTCACGCCGGAGCAGCGATCCGAGTTGGCCCGGCGCGACGCCGAGTTGGACGCCCATCCGGAGATCGCCATGACCTGGGAGCAGGTGCGCGCGAGTGTGGAGACGAAACCGTGAGCCTGCCGCTGGAGTTCCATCCCGCCGCGCGAGGCGAGATTAGCGACGCCCACGACTGGTACGAGCGGCGGCAAGGCGGGCTGGGCGGCGATTTTCTGGACGAAGTGCAACGCACCCTGGCGGCCATCGTCGCCAACCCGGCGCGGTGCGGGTTCGCGGACGGCGACGTTCGGGAAGGCCTGTTGAGGCGGTTCCCATATGCCGTCTACTACCGCGTACTCGTGAATCGCATCCGCGTGCTGGCGGTCTATCATACGTCGCGCGATCCGTCTGGGTGGCGGTCGCGGGCCTGATCGAACGCCGCGGCCACTCGCCGGCGCCGGCGTTGGTTACTGCGGGGCAGTGGTTGTCGCTCGACGCGGAATAGGAGACCAGAATGAAAGCCTTCGGCGTTCGGTTCGCCGCAGAGAATCCTGAGCGGTTCGAGGGCTTCGTTCCATCTTCACTGAGGTGAAACACGATAAGGATGCCGAGGAGTTTCGGGATCCAACCGAGTGGGTAGCGCTAGTACCTGATGATGTCAAGGCTCGCTTTTCATGGCCCACCGCGGAAGAGCGGAATCGCTGGTTGTCCGTGCGTAATTCAACACCGGTCCTGGTCTCCGAGCCGTCGGACCAGCTGGGAGCCCAATGGGATTTCTACAGAGTCTTTGAGGCCATTGAGGAAAGCGAATACGCCCTGCTCCAGTGCGTGATGGTTGATGCGGGGGTCGGCGAAATGCAGATCGACCCTCACAGCTATCCTTATGGCGGGGTCGGACCTTTCATCGCATTGGCCGAGGCGTTCGGATTCAGGATCCTGGGTGTCAACGAGTACGGCAAATACCAGACCCGCGAGGAGCTTTTAAGAGAACGAGAGTCCTAGCAAATCGTTGGCCCAGTCGCTTCGGGCGTCTAAGAGGCTTGTTGAGAGTGGGAGCAGTCGATGTCCTCGTCCGTCGTGGTCGAAGTCCCCGTCGCGGAATCGGTGCTGTCGCGCTACGAAGTCGCGGCCCAGGTGCTCGACCGCGCCATCCAGGCCGGCTGCCAGGACCCCAACGTCCTCTACCTCCTGGCGATGGCCCACAAGCGCCAGGGTAAGACGGCCGAGGCCCGCAACGCCCTCCGCAAGATCCAGAAGCCCGACGCCAACGTCCTCCTGCAAATGGGCCTCCTCTCCCTGCAGGAACAGAACCTGCCGCAGGCCGAGGGCGAACTGCAACGCGCCTGGGACGCCGATAAGTCCTCTTACGAGACCTGTTATAACCTCTTGCTCACGCAGCTAACGCTCGGCAAGGTGGACGAATGCCTGACGCTGCTGCCGCAGGCCATTGAGTTGTCGTCCGGCGCCGCGGGCGGACAGGACGAACGCCGTTTCCTGACAATATTGCAATCGCTGCTGCGGGTCTGCCAGAAGGAGGGCGGCCAGCGTTCCGATCTGGTCCTGTCCGAATTGACGCCGGCCGACGAGCAACGGCTGCTCAAGGTGGTGCGCAGCCTCGGCCAGCTCGACACGGTGCATACGCTGCTCAAGGCGCTGTCGGACGCCCGGCCGCGCAGCCCCGCCGTGCGCGACGCCTACGTCGAAAGCGTCGTGGTCAAGGCCAAGACGTTGATGGATCGCTGCAACTGGACCGAGGCGGAAATCCTGCTGCGGCCGATGGCCGCCATCACCGGCGTCGGCCGGGCCACGCAGGTCGCCCTCTATAACCTGCTCGGCGTCTGCGCCTGCCTGACGCAGGACTTCGACGGGGCGATCCGCCATTTCACGGCCGCCCTAAAGTACGCCGCCAACGACCCGCGCATCCACCAAAATCTCGCCCTGACCTACGAACTCAGGGGCGAACTGTCGCAGGCCGACCCGCACTGGAACCGCTATTTCGACCTGCTCGACAAACGTTTACCTGCCCCGTCCGACATCCCCAGCTATCTGGAGGCGGTCGGCTGCGAGAGCATGGTGCGCCTGGCGAACAGCTACGCCGAGAAGGAGAAGTGGTCCAGCGCCGTCGCCTACATGCAGCGCGCCCAGCGGATGCGGCCGCGGGACGCCGACCTGATGGAACGCATCTTCCAGCTATACAATAACGCCAAGCGGCCGCAGGACGCCCGGAAGGTCCTGGAGCAGCTGCGGAACGTCCGGCCCAACGACCCGCAGCTCGACCTGTACGAGCTGGACCTGATCGAGGTCAAGGGGCTGAACGACATCGAACGGCTGTTGACCGACATCGAGCAGATTCGCCGGCGTTATCCCGGCGACGCCCGCGTCGAGGAGCGGGCGGTGCGCATGGTGGGCAACGTGCTGCCGCTGATGGGCAACCTGTGCGATCAGCTGACGAACCAGATGAGCAAAGTGATCGATCAGGTGCGTCACCTGCCGAACTACCAGATCAACTGGTCGGCCGTGCGCGAGGTGATGCGCGACCTGATGCGGGAGTTTCAGAAGCTCCAGCGCATCACGCGGAAATGCGCCCCGCTGGTGAACACCGACGAGCACAAGCGCGTCATCCGCGAGTTGTCGGAGCACATTGACAAGAAGATGGAAGCGTGCCGGTCGATGGGGGCATAAAGAAGACTTTCACCTCAGTGGCACAGAGACGACGGAAACGAGAATCGGAAGACAAAAGCCAAAAGAACTGTTAATTGTTTGTTGTCTTCTCTGTGTCTCTGTGGTGACATTCTATTTAAGAATGCTTTTCGAATTTCCTCCATTCGCTGTCGGTTGACGCCCAAGTCCGACCGGCCGACGCGCGACGCCGAGCGGAAGCGGATCACCTTCTCGTCGCGGTCCACCACAAATTCCAGGTCGTCCACGAAGCGAAAGAGCAAGCTGGCGCATTCGGCGTGCAGGTAATCGCCGAGCGCGTCCACGATCGCGGTTCGCGGTCGCGCCGCCAGCACCGCCTTCAGCCGGACCAGCGCGGCGTCGGCGTCGCCGTCAAAAGGGATCGGGTCCATCCGGTGCGCCTCGTCCGCCGCCTGCGACGAGACGCAGTTGGGCGCGTCCGGGCAGGGGGCCAGCAGGCCGTCCTTGACGCCGAGGTTGTCCGGCCGGCGGGCGGTCGCGCTCAGCACCGCCAGAACGACCGCGCCGCACACGGGAATCAGAATGAGGATGATAAGGAGTGCTTTCCACCACATAGCCGCCTCCGCCGTCAAACGAAACGAGCCGCGACCGTGAGGGGGCGTTGAGGCCAACGCCTTCTCACCGTCGCGGCTCGTTCATCCAACGAACCTCACTTGTTGAACACGAACTCCTTCGTATTCAGAAGCGCCCAGAGGATGTTCTCATAGGCCGCCTTCTTGTTCGTGGCGTTCTTGGCGATGTGGGCCAGCGCCAGCTCGCGCTGCTCCGGCGTCGCCTTGCGGCCCAGCGCCCACAGGAACAACTCGTCCACCTTCGCGGCGTCGGGACGCGGGTCCTTGGCCATCACGTCGGCCCGGCCGCCCTGCCGCGACAACTTGTTCTGGATCTCGTCGGAGTTCAGCAGGTGCAGCGCCTGCGCCAGGTTGGCCTCGCTGACCCGCTCGCATTCGCACGCGCTGATGCGTTGCGGCCGGCCGAACACGTCCAGGAAGTACGACGGGAACGCCTCATCGGGCAGCATGATCGCCCGCTTGGGGGCGTAGCGGTCGGTCGGCAGGCCGTTGAACGACGCCGGCGCCTCCGCCACTTGGTTCACCGCGTCGTACAGCACCTCCGCGCTCATCCGCCGCGGGTAGTAGCGGGCGTAGTTCTGCTTGTCCTGCTTGTTGAACTCGTTCGGCGTCGAGCTGAGCTGGTAGGTCCGGCTCTTCACGATCGTCTTGACGAGGTGCTTCAAGCTGTAATGGCTGTCCACTAAATCCTTTGCCAGCGCGTCGAGCAGCTCGGGGTTGGACGGCGGGTTGGTCACGCGCATGTCATCCAACGGGTCCACGATGCCGCGGCCGAAGAAAGTGGCCCAGTAGCGATTCGCCACCGCCCGCGCGAAGAACGGGTTGGACGGATCGACCATCCAGTCCACCAGCTTTTCCCGCGGGTCGTCGTCGGGGCCGACCTCCATCGGCTGGCCGTCCAGCGGCTTCATCACCGCCGTCTTGCCCGTGCGCTTGTTGACGACGCTGCCGGAAGAGCGGTTGAAGATGGCCTCGCGCACCACCGGCTGCTGGACGAATTCGCCGGGCACCGGGATCTTCCGCCGGCCGACGCGGCCGAAGAAGGCGGCGATGCCCCAGTAGTCGTCCTGGCTCCACTTCTCATACGGGTGGTGGTGGCACTGGGCGCAGGCCAGCCGCAGGCCGAGGAACACCTGCGCGGTGTCGTCCACGAACTGTTGCGGCTCCTGCAACTCCTTGTACCAGACCGTCGGCGGGTCGTTGACCTCGTCGCCGTTGGCGTCCAGGATCTGGCGGGCGAACTGGTCGTAGGGCTTGTCCGTGGCCATCGCCTCGCGGATCCAGTCGTGGAACGCGAACGTGCCCTCGGCGCGGTTGGCCATTCCCCGCCGCTTGACGCGGAGGATGTCCGCCCATTTGTTGGCGAAAAAGAAGCTGTAATCCGGCGACTCGATCAGCGTATCGACCAGCTTGTCGCGCTTCTGCACGTCCGGGTCGGCGACGAAGGCCGTCACCTGGGCCGGCGTCGGCAATGTGCCGGTCAGGTCCAGCGACAGCCGGCGGATGAACTCGGCGTCCGTACACAACTCGGAGGGCACAAGGCCGAGTTCCTTCCACTTGGCCGCCGTGTACTTGTCCACGACGGTCTTCGGCTCGAAGGCGTAGGCCGGGATCGGCACGCCGAGCGGCACGGTGGCGCGGAACACGGCGACGTGCGACTGATAGCGGACCATGATCGCGGCCTCTCCGCTCATGGCCAGCGTGCGCACCAGGCCGGCCGAGTCCACGGCGGCAATCTCCTGGTCATTGGTCTCGTACTGGGCGCGGCGCGTCACGTCCTCGACGGCGCCGTCGCTGTAGTGGGCGTAGACGGCGAACTGCTGCTTGTTCTGGCGCGTCATGATGCGGTGGTCGGGGTAGACCGTGACGTGCGTGACCACCGGGTCGGTCGGCTTGCCGAAGGGCGTGCCGGCCGCGATCCAGCGGCGGATCAGGCGGTACTCGTCGGAGCCGACCTCCATGCGCTTGCCGCCGCCGTGGGCGATGGCGCCGGACGCCTTGAGCAACACCAGGCTGTTGTCGGGCGAGGCGGGGAAGACGCGCCGGCCGCGCGCCTCCTTGACCAGGGCGTTGTAATCCACCTCGGGTTCAAAACCGAGCAGAGAGATCTTGAATCCGTTTTGTCCGCTGGCCTTGCCGTGGCAGCCGCCGGAGTTGCAGCCGAGCTTGGTGAAGATCGGCACGATCTGGTTGGTAAAGTTGATCGGCAGGTTCACGTCGCAGTTGACGGCCGTGACCGGGATGGTCAGCGCCTTGTCGCCGTAGACGGCCTTGATCTCGGTCGAGCCGTTGGCCACCGGCAGGACGCGGCCGGTCGGCGAGACCTTGGCGACCTTCTCGTCGGCGACGACGTATTTCACGTCGCCGGTGAGGTCCTGGAGTCGGCCGTTGGCGAGGCCGGCCGTAACGATGAGTTGTTGAGCGTCGTCGGCGTTTTGCAGGGCGATCTTTTCCGGGTAGACGGCGAAGGTTTGCACCTCCGCCGGCTTGGGCAGCACGAGCGGTTCCAGTTTGGGGCCGTCCTTGTCGCCGTAGAGATCTCCGGCGTGGAGCAGCCCGGTGGGCCAGGAGAAGGCCGCGACGGCCAGGAGGCCGGTCCAGGCAAGGCGTTTCATGAGTTGTTACCCCCCAAAGTGGCGAGAAGCGATCAGGCAGGACTTCCGGCAGGCAAACCGCATTGTCACCGACGGCGTTCAAGAAAGCAACACATTCCTTCGGGCGGACGGAATTTTTCTTCGGCAGCCCGAAGCGCGAAGCAAGGGCGCTTCATCCCAAGCGCTCCGCCGGCGCGTCGCGGCCAACCGGGGGCCCCTTCCCGCCCCGCCCCCTGCCTGCTAAGTTATTCTCTTTCCCCCACACCGACCACGGACATCGCAGAGGAACGACCGATGGGAGCAAGACGGATTCGCCGGGAACAGCGGCGCGTGGACATGGACCTGTCGCGCCGCACCAACGGCATGCTCAAAACGAAAGAGCGCGAACGGCGGCATCTCCGCATGACGGAGATCCTCAAAAAGGGAAAGCTGCCCTATACGCCCGTCGTCATGAGTTGGCTCAGCGCCCAGCTCGACAAGCCGGCCACCCGCATCGTCCAGGCCGACGTGGACGGCATCCTCAATCCGAAGACGTAGGCCGCTCCTCCCGCCGCCAACGCGCCGGAATGTGGATTTCGCAGAAGGCCAGCGGTCGCGGGAATACCGGCAGCACGCCCCAGAGTCGGTGCCAGCCCCATTTCCGCGCCGCGGCCGGACGGGCGCATTTTCCGCACTTCACCGCCAGGCCGTCCGACCCGTAGACCGTCCGCGCCCGCCGTTCGAGGTGCGCCGCCAGCTCGGCTTCGCCGATCCCCCGCGCCCGCAGCTCGGCGTCGATCAGGTTCAGCGCTTCCGGCTCCATGCCGTTGCGATAAACCGTCGCCCGGTCGAGCAGGTCTTCGGTTTCCGCCCGGACCACGTTCGCTTCCACGGCGTTCAGGTCGAGGAACAGTTCGTGCGCCATCCTCATTTCTCCTTAACCCGGATTATTCATCCCAGCGGGCCGACGGCTGTAGGCGCTGGGAACGAGGCGTTGGGAGCCGGTGTAGCCCGTTCGGGGCACACCGCCCCCTTTCCCCCAGAGGCTTTCGCACCTTGTAATGTGCGCTATCCCATCCAGAAGTGCGCCACGGCGGGACGCCGGCACACGTGCCGACGGACCTGCTCGAAGTAGTTCTGGTTCGGCCAACTGCCGCTCAGCCCCACCACGATGCGGCGGCACGTCACCACCACCGACGCCGCTACCTTGATCAGCAGCATGCGCCAGGTGGCCGGATGGCCTTCCCCCAGCGGGTCGCGGCGCCGACGCGCCTTCTGATAACGCTTCCGCTCGGCCCCGGCCAGCGGCTCCCCCGGCGGCAAAGGTGGCGGGTCCGCGATCTCCCGACGCAAACGCACCAGCAGGTTCGACGCCGCCCCGTGCAGGTACATCCGGAACAGGTTCGCCACGAAGCGATGGTCGCTCAGCCGATCAATGGCCAGGCCACACTTGAGTTCCTTGTTGCGGTTCTCGCTCTCGCCACGCATCGCGTACTCGTCATACGTCGCCTCCAGGCACAGCGACGCCCCCGGCCGATTCGTGACCACGAAGCGGCGGTTCGTTCCCTGGGCGTTGGCCTCCGCCTTGACGATCACCCGACGCGCCGCCGGCCACGAGCCGGCCTGATAGGCAAACCCCGTGAAACGCCGCTGCGGCTCGTGCGTTTCCTCAAAGCCGCGCATCGCTTCCGCCAGCAACTGCTCGCTTAGCCGCTGCAACACGGCGTTGGCCGACAAACCGAAGGTGTACTCGACGCCCAAACGCTCGCACGCATCCAACATCACCGGCTTGCCGAAGCCCGCGTCGCCACGCACCAGGATCCGCACCGTCGGCCAGGCGGCGCGCAGGCGATTCACCAGATATTCCAGATCGTCGTCGGCGCCCAGCCAGGCCGTGGCCGTGCCGTGACGCAAGCTGAGCATCACCACCCGATCCGTGTCCGCCGACGTCAGCACCAAGGGCAGATACTGGTACTGCTCGTAGAAGCCGTGGAACAAGGACAGTTGCTGCGAGCCGTGCGTCGGATCGTCCACGGCGTCGAGGTCGAACGTCAACGTCCGGGGCGGTTGGGCGAAAGAGGCGATGAACTGGTCCACGAACAGGGCGCCCAGCCGCAACGGCGAGCGGATGTTGATCTGGTTCTCGAAGCGGGACAGGGTCGGTTGACGGGCCAGGTCCGGGTCGCGCGGCGAGCGGTCGGCGACGAGCTTGAAGACCGGGTCGGTTCGGAGCGTGTCGTGGTCGTTCCGGTCTTCGTAGCCGGCGAGGATGCCGAAGACGCGCATGCGGACCATGTCGGCGAAGGCGTGCTCGATGAGGTCGGGATCGCGGGGATCGTCGAGGGCCTGGGCGAACTGCTGGGTGAGTCCGATGCGTTGGTCGAACTGACGCAGGGGCAGCGGCCCGGCGTCCGAAGTGAGGGGGGCGTCGGACGTCTCGACGTGGATGGGTAAGGGCTGGAAAAAATCGAGGGCGAACAGAGAAGCAGGCTGTATACTCATGCTGGCCTCGCGTGTCGTCGTAAAGGACTGGTTCAGTAACCTTTTAGACGATCACGGAGGCCTTTATTGTCATATCAGATGAATAATCCGGGTTGGGAGGCCCGGTCCCGGCGTACCCGACAGATTTGGTCCATTTCGATGCGGAAAGCACTCGCTCGGACGGGCCTCAGCAGCGAGAATCCCGGCGCTGATGACTATCGCTTCTTCTTGCCCCGCCAGAGCGATGTTTCGACCCTGCTGCGATTCCAGGTAATGGAATTTGAGGCGAAGAGGAAGATTGAAAGCGAGCCAGAGAAGGTTGCTTCCGAAACGCCCGCCAGCACGCCGTCCGAGCAGCCGCCTTCTGCGCCCTCGCCAGCCCCGAAGCGGCCCTGGTGGAAATTCTGGCGGTGAACAAAGAGGCGGACATGACCACCCCGAAGACCTATCGCCGGGCCACACCTGAAGAAATCGAGCAGATCAACAAGGACGCAGATGAGGCGGAACGTCTGTACTTCGGCTTCAGCCTGGAAGATGAGCCGCAGGTCGAAGCCGAATCCCACCAACCCCTGCAAGCAGACACCGAGGCCGATCAACCCGTGATCGTGGATAAGACTAAATGCGACCAGCGCCAATAGTTCTACTGTGTCCGTCAGGTTCGCTGTTCAAACCGCCGAGGCGGTAGGCGTTTGCGCTTTCGCCAGTGGTAGAGCCGGGCCTCCTCGTTTCGCCGCAATCGGCGGTTCATCGTGCGACGGGCGCGCCCGGGGCGATGGCAGTTCAGCAGCTGGTTCAGTAACCGGGCCAGCAACTCCTGGACCTGGAACACCGTCGGCGCCGGGGTCCGGATTTTTTCCCCGCCCGGTCTCCCGCGTCAGGAACCAGGTCGCCAGCAACGCCAGGGTCTGATGATGATGCCAACCCTCCCACGTCCGCACCTGGTAGTCAGCCAGGCCCGCCGCACTCTTGGCCCGCTTCAAACAGTCCTCGATCCGGTGCTCGGCCTTGAACACCCGGGCGTAGTCGGCCAAAGGCGTCGCCAGCGGCGCGTTGGAGAGCAGGTAGTCGTGCTTCCAGGCCCCGTCCCCTTGCCGCTCGCGGAACACTACCAGGACCTCGGCCACGTCCGACGGCCGACCCTCGGTTCGCGCCTGCACCAGGCCCCAGCCGCCTGAACCACCAACGGCCCCTTCTCGCCGTCACGCACCTCCACCGTCCGCCACGCCGCCTCCGGCAGGGCCGCGCACCAGCGGTCCACGCGCACGAAGGGCCGCCGCGGCCGGCGGCCCTGGCCCGAGTAGGGCGGCTCGGGCGCGGCCAGGTCCCGCACCGAGGTGTTCGACGGCACGGCCAGCAGGTAACACTCGCCCCGCGAACGCAATTCCCCGCGGAACCATGAGCAGCGGCCCATCTCGTCGTCGCCGGCGACCCAGGCGTGCGGCAGCGACGGACCCCGCTCGTCGAGCATCTCCAGGGCCAACTCGTGCCGCGTGCGGAAGCGCACCTCCCGGGGCACGCCGGCCTTCTGCCGCCGCGTGCGGTCGCCGGCCCACTCCTTGGGCAGGTAGAGCCGGACGTCGACCAGGGCGTGTTCGCGGCGCGAGACGTAGCCGAGGTAGACGCCGACCTGGCAGTTGTCGAGCTTGCCCAGCCGGCCGCACCACTGCCGCTGCACCCCGACCGACTCCGTCCCCTTCTTGGCGAAGGCCGAGGGGTCGAAGACCAACACCCCGTCGGCCTCGCCCAACCCCTCCCCCACCTGCCGCGCCAACTCCGTAAGCAGCGGTCGGTGTTGCCACCCCGCCTGGCCGATGAACTTCTGCAGGCCCTGGCGCTCGCGGTCGTGCAGGTAGGCGATCGACTCGACGTCCTTGCCGCCGAGGTCGGACAGCAGCCCCTGGACGTAGTGCCGGGCGTTGGTCCGCTGTTCCGGCGAGTGCAGCGCCTCGACGAACGGCGCCAGGAAGGCTTCGAGCCGAGGGAACAGTCCCCGCATCAGGCCGGCCGGAACCTCGGCGTCGTCCAGCAGTTCCTCCAGACGGACGCGAAACCGTCGCTCCATGACTTCCTCCTCTCAGCGGGATCGCCCTGCCAAGAGAAGTTGTATGCCAACGACTTACGCCCGATCAGGCCAGGGACACAGTAGAAATAGCCGCCTGGATAAAACCGGGGGCGGGCGTGTTTTTACAATCGGCTTAAAGTCGGGATTTCAGCCCCCAGGGCGAGGATTGTTGCCTATTGGCCGGATAATCTTTGCAACAAGAAATGAAGGAAGGCAGTCATTGGGGGTAGGGGTGGGGGGTGTAGGGGTGTCAGCCAAACTTTTTGCAACATGATTGTTTTCGATCTGCTTTCGACCTTGTTCAAATCGGAAACGCCGGCCTCTCCTCGTACTTGATCTTCCCTGTCTCGTCCTGACTCGCCGTCATCACCTTTCCGGCGAACGAGGCCGTGACTTCCAGGCCCAGGCCGGCAGCCGTGTGGATGAATTCCTGGACGGCTTGTAGCTCGCCCGACCGGATCACGCCGATCCACTGCCAGCCGGGCAGGTGCGTTGGAACTACCTCACTGCTGCTTTCCATGTAGCCGGCGTAAGCTGCCAGGCCGAACGGGCGTGACTCGTCGCCAGGAGGGGTGGCCTCGAAAAAGACGACTTTGTGGGGCGCAAGAACCGTGTCGCCGGCAGCGATCAAGAGAAAATGCCCAGGCAACCGCTCGCCGTCGCTGCACTCCTGGTCGGTCAGATGAACCACGTCGCCGACCGGCAGCCAGTTCAAGTCGATTGCCTTCTGCCGTAGTAGCCCTACGAGACGGCGAACCTCGCTGATGTCGGCTTTGTGCAGCTTCCAGAAGAACAGCATCGTGGTCACTCCTTTTAGCTAACTGCCTCGGTCAACGCTTTGAGGTTTCCGAGAAAGTATCCTTGCGACAAGCCATTTTGAAAGCCCGATGCCAAGGTCAATAATCTTCGGGTATCTCAACCCACTCCTGTTCGTACTTCACCGCCCCATTGGCGTCACGAAAACACGAAATCGTTGTGCCAGCGAAACTCATCGAGGTCCAAATGCCGAGTTGAACTAAACCGCTCCGCGGTGGAGGGATTTCCGTTTTCTCGTTGCTGACGGGGCATTCGCGTCGGATCTCCAGGTACGCTGAGGGTTCGCCCTCGGCGTTTTTCATTTCCCCCCTGGAGATCCGCCATGACCCCGCTGCGCCAACGCTACATCGACGACCTGCGCCTGCGCAACTACTCCCCAAGAACCGTCCAGGCCTACGTCGCCGGCGTCGCCCGATTCGCCCGCCACTTCGGACGCTCCCCCGACCAACTCGGACCCGACGACGTCCGCGCCTTCCAGCTCGAACTGCTGCGTCGCCGCGCCTCCTGGAGCCAGTTCAACCAGACCGTCTGCGCCCTGCGCTTCCTCTACGGCGTCACGCTGGGACGGCCGGAACGGCTCCCCCTCATCCCCTACGGCAAGCGGCCGCGCACCCTGCCCGGCGTGCTCAGCCCCGAGGAAGTCCTGCGCCTGATCGACGCCGCCCGACCCGGACGCGACCGCCTGCTGCTCCAGGTCGCCTACGCCTGCGGCCTGCGCATCAGCGAGTTGGTCCGTCTGCGCGTGACGGACATCGACAGCGGCCGCATGGTCGTCGTCGTGCGCCAGGGCAAAGGGCAAAAGGACCGCCTCGTGCCCCTGTCGCCACGGCTGCTCGCCGAACTCCGCGCCTACTGGCGCCGCTACCGCCCGGACGGCTGGCTGTTCCCGGGCGCCGACCCGCAACGGCCGTTGGCCGCCAGCAACGTGCAGCGTCTATGCCAACGGCTGGTGCGACGCGCCGGGCTGACCAAGCCCTGCACGCCGCACACGCTGCGGCACAGCTACGCCACCCACCTGCTGGAGGCCGGCGTCGACGTGGTCACGCTGCAGGCCATCCTCGGCCACCGCGACTTGCACACCACCGCCCATTACCTGCACGTCAGCACCCGGCGTCTGCATCAGACGCCCAGCCTGCTCGATCTGCTGGTCGTGCCCGCGGCCGCGGCCGCGACGGAGGGCCGGCCATGACCGTCCCCGTCGCCGACCGGCCGACTGTGGAAGTGGGCGACGTGATCCGGGCCCACGGCGCCGCCTTCCGGGCCAAGTACGGCGGCCTGCTGTCCGCCGCCCAGCGCCAGGCCTTGCGCGACCTGGGGGCCTGCCGCACCGCGGCCCTGGGCGGCCACGTCGCCCATTGCCTGGACTGCGGCCGCGACCGCATCGCCTACAACTCCTGTCGCAATCGTCACTGCCCCAAGTGCCAGGCCCTGGCCCGCGCCCGCTGGCTGGCGCGGGAGGCCGACAACCTGTTGCCGGTCGAATATCACCACGTCGTCTTCACCCTGCCCGCCGAGCTGTCCGACCTGGCCCTGGCCAACCGGAGGGTGCTGTACGACCTGCTGTTCCAGGCGGCGGCCGCCACGCTGCGCGTCGTGGCGGCCAACCCCAAGCGGCTGGGCGCGATGCCGGGCGTGCTTTTGGTGCTGCACACCTGGGGCCAGACGCTGCAACATCATCCGCACGTACACGGCGTGGTCACGGGCGGCGGCCTGTCGTGCGACGCCGACGGCGCCCTCGACGCGGCCCCGCGCTGGGTGTCCTGCCGCCCCGGCTTCCTGCTGCCGGTGCGCGTGCTGAGCCGGGTGTTCCGGGGCCAGTTCCTGGACGGGCTGGGCACGGCGTTCGCCCGGGGCAAGCTGGTCTTTCCCGGCCGTCTGGCGGCGTTGCATACGCCGAGCGCCTTCGCGTCGTGGCTGTCGTCCCTGGGCGGCAAGGACTGGGTGGTGTACTCCAAGCCGCCCTTCGGCGGTCCCGCCCAGGTGTTGAAGTACCTGGCGCGGTACACGCACCGCGTGGCCCTGAGCAACTCCCGGCTGGTCTCCCTGGAAGGGGGCCGGGTGACGTTCCGCTACCAGGACTACGCCGACGGCCGCAAGCACAAGACGATGACGCTGGCGGCGGAGGAGTTCCTGCGTCGCTTCGTACGGCACGTGTTGCCGAAGGGCTTCGTGAAGGTGCGGCACTACGGGCTGTTGGCCAACCGTTGCCGCGAGGAACGGCTGCATCGGTGTCGTCGTTTGCTGCTTTCGGCGACGGTGGCGCCGCCGGCGGCCGTCGGCGAGGGCGGGGGCGTGGCGCCGGCGCCGCGTCCCTGTTGTCCGTGGTGCGGCGGGGAGCGGATCGTGCGCCGGGCGTTGGAAACGGCCGTCCCGGCCCCGTCGGCCGCCGCCGCGGCGGCGGGCGACACCTCGTAACGGGAGGCGTTGGGAGCGTTCGCCGATCCGGTTCGGCGGCGCCGGCCGCGGCGTCGCGCCGCCGGAGGTGCGCGCCGGGGGGCGGTTGGGGAGGAAAACCACGCCGGGCCGCCGGCCGGGGAGCGGCGGTCGCGCACCGGGGAAGGGGGACGCGCCGGAAAAAAGGCTTGCGTCCGGGCCGACGCCGCTCCACAATGGCGCGGACAAGGGGTGGGGCCGAATCGAAAGCCCATAGCCGCGGGGGCGCGGTTCAGTTCAACGGGGATCTATCCCGCATGCTCCGCCGGCCTGCCGCGGGTTGGAGTACGTCCACGCAGGCGGAGCATGCGGGATAGATCCCATATCGTTCGGCGGCGAAGGAAAACAACTGCGAGAGGGTCTTCAGGTCACGAGTGCGAACAGTTGCACCCCACGTCCAGTCCGGGACGCCCTAGGGGATCGACACGCCACCAACCTCGATCTGAAGCGGCAAGCTGCGCAACCCGATCTCGGCGGGCTGGCTGTCGAACAGCGCCCCGGTGAAGTAGATGACCGCTCTTGGAAGGACCGGCCATTCCCGATCAACACGGAAGAATCGTTTGCCGTACTCGGAGCCGAGAATGTCGGCTCCGGTCTGGAGACAGAAAAGGTCGCTCACCCGGAGGAATCCGAGTTCGATGGCTTTCTGACGCAGTTTCTCCAGCACTTCCCTGATGGGGTCGGGGTCAGCTTGCGGGTGAGTGAGCATGTACGACACGGTGAAGCGATTGTCGGCCATGATGTACTCGGATATGCGTTATGGCGGAAAACGCTATCCAGTAGACTGCCACCTACCCCTCCGGTTCAGAAACGTCTGGAACAGCCAACCTTCCTCGCTGCTGCTTACTGCTGGCAACGAGGAAGGCGATTGCCATGCTTCAGGTTTCTCGAGCGGCCTCAAGCAACCGACCACGGCTCTGGAGGCCGACCAGGCGGGCGATCTCCTGGCCCTCCTTGAAGACGCTGATGGTCGGTAAAGCGGAGATGCCAAGTCGTTTCGTCAATTCGATGTTCTCCATCGCATCAACCTTGACGACCGCCACCGAGCCGTTCAACTCTTCGGCAACGTCCTCAAGGACTGGAGCAAGAAGGCGACACGGCCCGCACCACTCGGCGAAGAAATCGACCATGACGGGGAGCGGCGACCGCAGGACTTTTTGCTCGAACTCGGCTCCAGTGATCTCGATGACGTTCATGTTCGTTCCTTTCTCAGCGGATTTCTCTGACGGACGGCAGCTTGGCAACAGCCTGGACTTGTTCGGCGGGGACATCCACAGTTGCGATAAACGAAGTCTGCACGAAGAATGTGCAGCCGATTTCCGTCAGCCAGGCTTCCTCCCTCGGCCACAAATTCAAGTCGTTCAAGAGCAATGACAGCCTCACAAGGTCTGACGGCTATAGTGGACCCCGAAAACTGGACCACCAGCTAAGCTACTCTGGTGGCCCAGGAAAGGGGTGACGATGACGGTGAAACGGAAGCAACACACGGCGGCGTTCAAGGCCCAGGTCGCCCTGGCGGCGGTCAAGGGCGACCGGACGGTCAACGAGTTGGCCAGCCATTTCGGGGTCCATCCGACCCTGATCCACGGCTGGAAGAAGCAGCTGCTGGCCGGCGCCGAGACGGTGTTCGCCAACGGCGCCAGGGTGGGCGCTGCCGACGCCGAGGCCCGCCAGGCCGAGCTGTACGAGCAGATCGGCCGGCTCAAAATGGACCTGGAATGGCTCAAAAAAAAAGCTGCCGCACTCGGCTGAACGGCTGCGTCCTTTGATCGAGGCCGGCCACGCCAAGCTGAGCGTCCGTCGGCAGTGCGAGCTGCTCGGATTGAATCGGTCGAGCCTGTACTACGAGTCGGCGGGTGAGACGGCCGGGAACCTGCGGCTGATGCGGCTGATCGACCGGGAGTACACGGCCCACCCGTTTTACGGCAGCCGGCAGTTGACCTCGTGGCTGATCCGGCGGGGGGAGCGGGTCAACCGCAAGCGGGTGCAACGATTGATGCGCGTCATGGGTCTGGAGGCCATTTACCCCAAGCCGCGGCTGAGCGTGGCCGGTCGCGGGCATCGGATCTACCCGTATTTGCTGCGGGGTGTGGCGGTGGAGCGGCCTGATCAGGTGTGGAGCACGGACATCACCTACGTGCCGCTGGCGTCGGGCTTCATGTACCTGGCGGCGATCCTCGACTGGTTCAGCCGCTACGTGCTCTGCTGGCGGCTGTCCAACACGCTGGACGGTTCGTTCTGCCTGGAGATGCTGGAGGAGGCGTTGGGTCGGGGGCGCCCGAGGTGTTCAACACGGACCAGGGGGTTCAGTTCACGTGCCAGGCGTGGACGGGCCGGGTGGAGTCGGCGGGTGCGGCGGTGAGCATGGACGGTCGGGGTCGGTGTCTGGACAACGTGTTTGTGGAACGTCTGTGGCGGTCGGTGAAGTACGAGGACGTGTACCTGCGCGGCTACGAGGTCGTGCCGGAGTTGCAGCGGGGCCTGGCTCGGTACTTCACGTTCTACAACGAGGAACGCCCGCACCAGTCGTTGGAGGGGCGGACGCCCTGGGAAGTGTACCGGGGCTGACGCCGCATGGGCGATCCGGAAAAGGCGTTCTTGTTCGCACCGCAAACCCTCAGCCCCGGTGAAGGGTCTGCGGTGCGAACAAGAACGCCTGGGGCAGGGAGGACCGCTGGGCGTGGGTATGTGGAACTGGATCCATACCCGATACTGTACCGAAGGGATGCAATTTTTTGGTCTAGACAATGGGGTCCACCATATCTTGAGCCGGCCCTGGAAGACGGAGCCACGCTCACGCTTCTGGCGGGGCTTCTCGATCCGACCCTCCTGGGGGTCGAAGACCACGCTGCCCTTCGTGGTGCTGATGCTGGCCGCTTCACAGACGGCCAGGACCATTTTTTCCCCAAGATTGAACTGACCACGCTTCTCCGGGTTGTCGCGCTTGTAGCTCTGGGCGAAGAGGGTATAGGCGTGCGTGAGGTCACGGAACCCTTCCGGGCTGTCATCCTCGACCGTCAGATCGGCGATAGGGCGACCAGCCACAAGCGCCAGGGTGATGTCGATCTTGGTGACACCATCTTCGTCCAGGCCGTTCTGGACGATTTCACCGATTAGCCGACCCTTGCTGTGTTCCTCGGCCTGCCGGCCCAACCCGGCCTTATCGACTGAGAACCATTGGTCTTTCATCGTTGTTCCTCATTGTCCCGTTGCTGGGGAGGTATTTACTTCTACTGTGTCCCTGGCCTGATCGGGCGTAAGTCGTTGGCATACAACTTCTCTTGGCAGGGCGATCCCGCTGAGAGGAGGAAGTCATGGAGCGACGGTTTCGCGTCCGTCTGGAGGAACTGCTGGACGACGCCGAGGTTCCGGCCGGCCTGATGCGGGGACTGTTCCCTCGGCTCGAAGCCTTCCTGGCGCCGTTCGTCGAGGCGCTGCACTCGCCGGAACAGCGGACCAACGCCCGGCACTACGTCCAGGGGCTGCTGTCCGACCTCGGCGGCAAGGACGTCGAGTCGATCGCCTACCTGCACGACCGCGAGCGCCAGGGCCTGCAGAAGTTCATCGGCCAGGCGGGGTGGCAACACCGACCGCTGCTTACGGAGTTGGCGCGGCAGGTGGGGGAGGGGTTGGGCGAGGCCGACGGGGTGTTGGTCTTCGACCCCTCGGCCTTCGCCAAGAAGGGGACGGAGTCGGTCGGGGTGCAGCGGCAGTGGTGCGGCCGGCTGGGCAAGCTCGACAACTGCCAGGTCGGCGTCTACCTCGGCTACGTCTCGCGCCGCGAACACGCCCTGGTCGACGTCCGGCTCTACCTGCCCAAGGAGTGGGCCGGCGACCGCACGCGGCGGCAGAAGGCCGGCGTGCCCCGGGAGGTGCGCTTCCGCACGCGGCACGAGTTGGCCCTGGAGATGCTCGACGAGCGGGGTCCGTCGCTGCCGCACGCCTGGGTCGCCGGCGACGACGAGATGGGCCGCTGCTCATGGTTCCGCGGGGAATTGCGTTCGCGGGGCGAGTGTTACCTGCTGGCCGTGCCGTCGAACACCTCGGTGCGGGACCTGGCCGCGCCCGAGCCGCCCTACTCGGGCCAGGGCCGCCGGCCGCGGCGGCCCTTCGTGCGCGTGGACCGCTGGTGCGCGGCCCTGCCGGAGGCGGCGTGGCGGACGGTGGAGGTGCGTGACGGCGAGAAGGGGCCGTTGGTGGTTCAGGCGGCTGGGGCCTGGTGCAGGCGCGAACCGAGGGTCGGCCGTCGGACGTGGCCGAGGTCCTGGTAGTGTTCCGCGAGCGGCAAGGGGACGGGGCCTGGAAGCACGACTACCTGCTCTCCAACGCGCCGCTGGCGACGCCTTTGGCCGACTACGCCCGGGTGTTCAAGGCCGAGCACCGGATCGAGGACTGTTTGAAGCGGGCCAAGAGTGCGGCGGGCCTGGCTGACTACCAGGTGCGGACGTGGGAGGGTTGGCATCATCATCAGACCCTGGCGTTGCTGGCGACCTGGTTCCTGACGCGGGAGACCGGGCGGGGAAAAAATCCGGACCCCGGCGCCGACGGTGTTCCAGGTCCAGGAGTTGCTGGCCCGGTTACTGAACCAGCTGCTGAACTGCCATCGCCCCGGGCGCGCCCGTCGCACGATGAACCGCCGATTGCGGCGAAACGAGGAGGCCCGGCTCTACCACTGGCGAAAGCGCAAACGCCTACCGCCTCGGCGGTTTGAACAGCGAACCTGACGGACACAGTAGAATTACCAGCCCTGTGGTATAGTTTTGGTAAAGGGGTTTGCCTGATGTTGGAGTGATGCTGATGAGGGCCGAATCCTGGCGTCACTGTAAGAGCGAAACGGCAGCTCCCGAATTCTGTTCTGCCGCCTCGGCAAACTGCACACCTTTACCATTGGCAAAGTCGAGAAGGGCGAAGCCGAGACCAAGGCCCGGCAGGTCCATTACCTTCTGATGCGGCTGAAGCAGCGGCTTCTGGTGTTGTCAGAGGGCGCCGACATCGTCACCTTCATCGAGCACGACGGCAAGCCGCCGGACACCGGCCTCCGCGGCGCGCTCGCGGATCAAGTCCGCCAAGCGTGGGAGCCTACCCAGCCCGCCAATCCAATCGCGCGGATCGTCCCAGAAGCGGACGCCCAACTTGCGGCACGCCCGTTTCAATCTGGCAAACGTGTCTCGGCAGCGCCGCCCGTCGTCGCTCCGGGCGCCGCCGCTGATCTTCCGCTTGTTCACCTAATCCCGGATGTCCGACACGGCGCCGTTGTTGCGCAACGGCGCCTCCGGCCGTTGCGGCGCCCGCGGCAAGTCCGCCTGATGCTCCCGCATCTCGCATCGCGTCGTCGCGAATTCCGTCGGGATGGAGATGGCGCCTGGCCCAGCCGCCCCCGAGAAACAGTTGGTCCGTTGGCAGGACGTTCAGCACCGAGGCGACGCCTTGCGCCGTATACGCCATAAAAGGAGTCATGGACTCCGTTTTCGGGTCGGCGTCGCCGTCGCGCGCCCGGCCGAACCCGATGGGAGTTGCCGAAAGTGAGCATTCCCGAGCTGCCCGCGAAGGCCCCGGGGTTCGCGGCGAACTCGCCGCGCAGCACGGCCAGGCCGTCCGGGACGATGGAGACCGGAACCCTTCAGGCCTCACTCAGATCGTTCCTCAGTTCTCGGATCGTTATTGCGTCCAGACCCTTGAACCTCCGCGTCCTGTCGGATACTCGTCCTCGGACCAGGGGGTCGCCAGCGAAATCCCGCCGCCGGAATGGGCTTCGTTGCGTCGCCGCCGTGGTCGATTCCGGCAAACCTTCCTGCTCCCGAAGGCCCTCACAAGCCGGAGCTCCGGCCGCACGACCAGGCGCTTATTCTGATTTCCGCATCAACCCCGAGTCAAGGAATAATCCTCGTCCGCGATCATTCCCAAGCCCCTTTCCTCCTCCGACTTCAGGCCGCCCCCTTCCGCGCCCCCGCCTGACGCCGCATCCGATCCTTAAACGCCTTGGTCTGCTCCACGGCCAACTGAATGGCCGGCCCTTGCCACGCACTCAGGTCGGCGTCGTAGCCCGCCTGCACGCCCGCCTGCACGATAAAGTGGACGAGCTCGCCGGGCTGACATCGCTGCTGCTTGACCAGCTGGTCCTCGTACTTTTGCAGACGTTCGAGCAGTTCCGCGCCGTCGGCCGGCGGCTTCGGGGCGGCCGCCCTCGGCTCGACCGGGACGGGCGGATGCCGACGCGGCAGGGCGGCCGGCGGCAGCTTCGGCGTCCGGACGAATTGTCGCTTTTGCGGATCGTAATCGACCCATTGCGACGGCAGACGGTAGAGATAGCGGCCGATGCCGAACTTGACGGCGGCCCGCTTCAGGGCGTCGGAAAACGCCGCCTTGCGACGGTCGCCCTCGTCGGGCTGTTCGCTCGGCCCGCCCACGTCCATTTTCGTGATCCACTGGTCGCCGAGGTGCAGGCGCAGACGGCAGACCACGTTGCCGTCCGGCAGACATTCGTATTCGTCCTGCCAGCCCGCCACGCCGCACACCTCGTCGAGCCGGTCCTGAATGACGCGGGCGTCCACATAGGCGATGGCCATCGCCCGGTTGCCGCTGACCACGGTCGGCTTGAACTTGACTTCCGTGGGGTCGAACGGCTCGGCGAGGGCCAACGTCAGGGCGTCGCCGTCGGGCGCGCCCTCGGATTTCTCATGCTCTGTCCGGTCCATAACGAATCTCCATGAGCAATGGGATGGGCGAGCGGCCGGCGTGAGCCGGCTGGTGCGTCATCTGTTCCGGGCGCTGTGCCATACCAGCCGGCTCACGCCGGCCGCTCGCTTTATTTAGTATACATCAGTTCAGTACAAACGCCAGGTACGTTAGAGACTCCTGCTATCCCGACGACCACACTTCTGATAGAATCGTCTACGGCGGCCCGACTGGTACTGGAGACCCTGTCATGTCCTCTTCCCCCGAAAGCCACGGCGTTCAGGCGACGCCGAGCCATGCGACCGGCCACGACGTTCAGACCACACCGGACGAGCACGGCCACGAACAGGTCGTCGCCGACGCGGGGCCGCACTTCACCGAACAGGAATTGAAGGAATTTCAGGACGACGACATCCACGCCGGCGGCGCCATCATCTGCCTGATGGCCGGCATCTTCTCGATTGGCCTGATGATGTACACGACCATCGCCATCATCGTGGGGACGTGACGACGCCGCCGGTTAGCCGCGACGCACCAGCGGAGCGCTTGAGACGAGAGCGCTCCGCTGCGCGTCGCGGCTAACCCACCCGAACCGTGAATTACACCCGAAGTTTCTGCCACCGTCCGCCGGCGAAGCGGCCCAGGAAGAACAGGCCGCGGACGTACAGATCGACGAACATGGCCAGCCACGCCCCCCACAGTCCGAGGCGCATTTCCGGCCGCGTCAGCAGGTAGGCCAGCGGAATGCGCACGCCGAAGAAACCGAACCAGGTGATGAGCACCGGGACGCGCGTGTCGCCGGCCCCGCGCAGCGACGCGGTGAAGATGTTGGCGGCGGCCAGGGCGGGCTGCGCCAGGGCCACCAGCCGCAGCACCGGCACGCCCACCCTCACGATGTCCGCCTGTTCTTGATACGGACAAAAGAGAGAAAACATCTCCGGCGCCAGGACGTAGAACACGGCGCCCATGCAGGCCATCCACAGTCCGCCCAATGCGAACGCCGTCCAGCCGCTGCGCACCGCCCGATCCGGCCGGCCGGCGCCGAGGTTCTGGCCCACCAGCGCCATCGCCGCGGTGCCGAACGCCGCCCCCGACAGAAAGCTCAACGACTCCCAGCGGATGGCGATGCCGTGGGCCGCCTGGTCCACGGCGCCCAAGGCGTTATTGACGATGGCCAAAAACCACAAATGCCCCAGCGTCACCGACAAACTGTCGAACCCGGCCGGCACGCTGACCCACAACAACCGCTTAATCAGATCGCCATTCGGCCAGAGCAATTCCGCCCGCAGTCGCAGGCCCGCCCGCCCGCGCATCAGCACGGCCAAAACGGCCGCGCCGCCGACCGAATGGGCGACGGCGGTGCCGAGGCCGATGCCGGCGAAGCCGAGGGCGGGGATCGGTCCCAGTCCGTAGAAGAACAGCAGCGTCAGCGGCATGTTGATCAGCGCCACGCCGCCGAGGACGACCATGCCGGTGACGGTGTCGCCGGCCCCGACCAGGCAGGCGACGCCGGCCGATTCCACCACCTGAAGCGTCAGCAACACGAACATCGGCCGCAGGAACGCGGCCGCGTAGACCGCCTCGTCGCCGTGGAGTTGCAACGCTTCGAGGAGGTACGGCAGGCCGAAGAACCCGGCCGCCCCACCGACGAGGCCCATGACGACGGCGATGAGGACGGATTGGTTGGCGGCGTGGACGGCATTGCGGCGGTCGCCGGCCCCGAGGAAGCGGGCGACGAGGGCGGTGGCGCCGACGCTGACGAGAATGGTGCAGCTACTGAGGAACCAGGC
The DNA here is from genome assembly GCA_963813925.1 of uncultured Planctomycetaceae bacterium. Taxonomy (GTDB): domain Bacteria; phylum Planctomycetota; class Planctomycetia; order Gemmatales; family Gemmataceae; genus UBA4732. Next base: position 450,114 of record CAWFBG010000007.1, on the reverse strand, counting down.
AAGGTAGTTGGCGGTGGTCTGGGCGGCCTGGGTGGCGATCTGTTCGGCCTGTCCGAGGTTCTGGAAGCGTCCGGCCATGAGGCCGTCGAAGAGGTTGACGGCGAAGACGAGCAGCTGTTGCAACAGCACCGGCCACGCCAGCATGAGGACGAGCAGCCACGTCGGCCGTCGCGGGTCGAGCAAACGGGAAGCGGGTGCCAGGATGGGCGGCGGTTCGTCCGGCTCCTGCGCGGGACCGACGCCGACGGCGGGGGCGTCGTTCACGCGAGGATCGTCCATTCGCCTCCCCCCACGACGCCGAAGCGGTCGCCGGCGCGTAGTTTACGACCGGGCTGCGTCGCCGGCTCGCCGTTGACGGTGGCCTCGCCGTTTCGGACCATGACCTTGGCGTGGCCGCCGGTTCCCGCGGCGCCGACCGCCTTGAGGGCGTGGGCCAGGGTGATGTGGTCGCCGCGGAGGGTTAGCGTCGGAGGGGTGTCGGTCATTCGGGGGGTGCCTGTCGGGGTGTCGATTGCGCTGTTCAGAATATCGTAGCAGGATGCACGACGACGGATGAGGTGCTTTGACATGACGGAATCGGAATGGCTGGCTTGTGTAGATCCAATGCCGATGCTGGAGTTCCTGCGCGGCAGGGCCAGCGAACGGAAGCTGCGGCTATTCGCCGTGGCCTGCTGCCAGCGAGTTTGGCGTGTCTTTCCAAGAAAAGTGCGCGAAACGATCCGTGCGGCGGAGCGCTACGCCGAAGGAAAAGCTACAGCAGCGAAGCTAAGGGACTTGTGCGCCCAGGCGTCACATAGACGACATCCAGGCGGAATAGCTGGAGTGACGTTCTTGGCGGACTTGGGATCACAGGTTAGCGATCACATACGATTCGTCCAAGAGACAGCGACTTATCGCACCTCTTTTTATGTGCGTGTAGGGGATGACGGCCGAACCGCCGGAGTAATCTTGCCGGCGCAGGAGCGAACAATTCAAGCCGGGCTTCTACGCGACATCTTCAGACTCATGCCGACTGAACGTGATTCTGTCTCATCATGGCTGGCCTGGAATGACGGTGCGATCCGCAAGATGGCTCAAGTCATTTACGACGACCGCGCCTTCGACCGCCTGCCGCTGCTGGCCGACGCCCTCGAAGACGCCGGCTGCACCGACGCCGCCATCCTCGGTCACTGCCGGGGCGGCGGCGAGCATGTCCGCGGCTGCTGGGTCGTGGACCTGCTGCTGGGAAAGCAATAGAATCTATGATCCGCCGCAAGCTCGCGGCCGGACGCCAGCCGCACCGGGCCGGATCCATTTCACCGACGCCGCCGCCGGGCAAACCCACACCATTCCGTAAGATCTCCTCTATGTTTACCGGACTGGTCGAAGCGCTGGGCGCGGTGCGGGAAGTGGTCCCGGCCGGCGCCGGGCGCGATCTGGTGATCGAGGCGCCGGCGCTGGCTGCGGAACTGGCGCTCGGCGAGAGCGTGGCCGTCAACGGCTGCTGCCTGACCGTCGTGGCCCACGACGCGACGACGTGCCGTTTCCAGGCCGGGCCGGAGACGCTGCGCCGGACGAACCTCGGCGACCTGCGTCCCGGCGACCGCGTCAACCTGGAGCGGTCGCTGCGCGTCGGCGACCGGCTGGGCGGCCACATCGTCCAGGGCCACATCGACGGCGTCGGCCGCGTCGAGCGCGTGCTGTCGGACGGCGACTGGACAACGATGTGGTTCGCCTGTCCGCCGGAGCTGTCGGCTCAGATGGCGTCGAAGGGGTCGGCGGCGGTGGACGGCGTGAGCCTGACGCTGGTGGACGTGGAGGCCGGTCGGTTCAGCGTCGCCCTGATCCCGCACACGCTGGCCCATACCACCCTCGGATTCAAGAAGCCGGGCGACCCGGTGAACCTGGAAACGGACCTGCTGGCCAAGTACGTCCAGAAATGCCTTTTGGCGCAGAGAACCTGATGGACCCCAACGCGCGACAAACGCTTTCGTACCTCCGCAACCTCTTCGAGGAGCGCGGCCTCCATCCCAAGAACAAGCTGGGACAGAACTTCCTCATCGACCTTAACCTGATCGACCTGCTGGTGCGCAGCGCCGAGCTGACGCCCGACGACGTGGTGCTGGAGGTCGGCAGCGGCACCGGCAGCCTGACGGTGCGCCTGCTGGAGCGCGCCGGGGCCGTGGTCAGCGTCGAGGTCGATCCGGCCTTCGCCATTATGACCGACGAGGCCGTCTACAAACACCGCGACCGCGTCGCCCTGATCCACGGCGACGCCCTGAAAAATAAGAATGAACTGAACCCCGACCTGTTCACGGCCGTCGCCCGGATGAAGGAGCGCACCGGCTGCCCTTATTTCAAGGTGGTCGCCAACCTGCCGTATGCCGTGGCCGTGCCGGTGATCTCCAACGTGTTGCTGTCCGAGCTGAACCCGGAGCGGCTGGTGGTGACGGTGCAATGGGAGATCGCGGAGCGCTTAACGGCCACGCCGGGGACGAAGCCCTACGCCGCCCTGGCGGTGTTGACGCAGAGCGTGGCCGACGTGACGGTGGTGCGTCGGCTGCCGCCGACGGTCTTCTGGCCTCGGCCGCAGGTGGACTCGGCCATCGTGCTGATCCGGCCCAACGCCGCCAAGCGCGCCCACGTCGGCGACGTGACGCAATTCCGGCATTTCCTGCGCGACCTGTACGTCCACCGGCGGAAGAACCTGCGCGGGGCGCTGGTGAGCCTGCCGGGCAAGCGGTTTAGCAAGGAAGAGGTGGACGCGAAGCTGGCGGAGTTGGGGATCGACGGGACGACGCGGGCGGAGGCGCTGGACCCGGAACAGCACCTACGGCTACGCGCGGTGTTCGGGTGATTCGACCGGGTCAAGCCACCAATCGCCTGTCGAGAATGAATACTTGTCCTTGATTTTCACACGGCAACGCGATTGAACGTCTCCGTCTTTGATCTCGAATGAAAGATAAAGTTGAGCCGGCTTAATTACATCAGCCGGGCGTTGCCGGATGCAGGAATGAATGTACCGTTCGATTTCGGCGAGGACGGCCTGAGCGGCTGCTTCCCGATATGCCCCGACCATACTTTCCCGGACGCCCCAAAGACGGAGATAGAAACGCCATCCTCCGTCAGCCACCCGCGACTCAAGAAATCCCAGAGAGAAGTGGGTCGCTTTGGGCCAAGATTCCGTCCCGACATACTCGACCAGACGCACATCGGCCCCGAGTCGCCTCAGCAGTTCCCGCATCGCCCGCTTTGACGGGACAATGACCCAGTGCGGGGGCAGTTTTTGGATAACAAACTTGGCCACTGTCCGGCCCCGTGCGGACGGAAGAATTGGTTGACATCAACATATAAATGGGCGCTGAGGGATTCGGACCCCCGACACCCTCGGTGTAAGCGAGGTGCTCTACCACTGAGCTAAGCGCCCTCAAATATCCGTTTTTACCAATCGAGCAGAATCAACACCCCCGCGACCACCGCCCCGGCCCCTAGCAGCAGATTCAGGAGGTTCCAACTCGCCGGCGGATTTTTGACCTCCGGCAGCAGCGTAACCACGCCGTACAGGATTAGCCAGGCCCCGAGGACCAGCATCCCGCGCTTCTTGTGGAACCGAATGTTCATCTGCTCCTCCCTGAGAAATACGCCATACCAACCCGAAGCGCGAGCGAGGTCTGGAACCTCGCCCCTCGCTCGCGCTTCGGGCTGGTGTGCGGCGGCGGTCCCTTACATCGTGTACGAACTGCCGCAGCCGCAGGTGCTCTTGGCCTGCGGGTTGCTGATGCTGAAGCCCTGACGGTGCAACTCGTCGTGGTAGTCCACCACCGCCCCCTCCAGGTACATTAGGCTCCGCTTGTCCACCACCACCTGCACGCCGTGGAAGTCGAACACCTCGTCCAGCTTCTCGTTGACCTGCGGGTCGAGGTCGAGCTTGTTCTGGAAGCCGCTGCAGCCGCCGCCCACCACGCGCACGCGCAGGTAGAGCTTCTCCGGCGCCTCGGTGCCGGTCTGCTGCTCGGCGATGATCTGCCGCACCTTCTCCGCCGCCTTCTCCGTCACCGAGATCGTCGGCGCCGTCTTCTCGGCCGTCGGCAGGGAAACCATTTCCTGTACTTCCGTAGACATTTGCGATCCTTTCTTTCGTGATTGAGGTCAAACGATCGTCGCACTCCGGTGCAGCTCGTACTCCGGGCTGATCGCCCGCAAGTGCTGCACCGCCCGCACCGTCTCCTCGACGGCGTAGTCGATTTCCTCCGGCGTCGTGAACCGGCCCAGCCCGTAACGGATGCTGCCGTGGGCCAGGTCGTCCGGGACGCCGACGGCCCGCAACACGTGGCTCGGCTCCACGCTGGCCGACGTACACGCCGACCCGGAACTGACCGCCACGTCGCGCATCATCGTCATCAGGGCGCCGGCGTCGATGAAGGCGAAGCCGAGGTTCAGGTTGCCCGGCAGCCGTTCCGTCGGGTGGCCGTGCAAGTAGGTTTCTTCGAGCTGGTCCTGAATGCCGGCCCGCAACCGTTCGCGCAACGCCGTCAGCCGTTCGGCCTCTTCGGCCCTTTCCGCCCCACACAGCGCGCACGCCTTGCCGAAACCGACGATATTCGGGACCGGCAATGTGCCGCTGCGTAGGCCGCGCTCGTGGCCGCCGCCGTCGAACATCGTCTCCAGCCGGACGTGCGGCTCGCGCCGACGGACGTACAGGGCGCCGACGCCCTTGGGGCCGTACAACTTGTGGGCCGACAGGCTGAGCAGGTCGATCCCCATGTCGTCCACGTCGAGCGGAATCTTGCCCGCCGCCTGCACCGCGTCGGTGTGGAACAGCACGCCGCGACGCTTGCAGAGCCGGCCGATGTCGCGGATCGGCTGGAGCGTGCCGATTTCATTATTCGCGGCCATCACGGAAACAAGCAGCGTCCGTTCGGTGATCGCCGATTCGATCCGTTCCGGCGTCACGCGGCCATACCGGTCCACCGGCAGGATCGTCACGCGGAAGCCTTCGCGCTCCAGCCGCCGCAGCGGGTCGAGGACGGAGTTATGTTCCGTGGCGACCGAGATCAGGTGGTCGCCTTTCTTTCGGTAGGCCGCGGCCGCGCCCTTGAGCGCGAGGTTGTTGCTCTCGGTGGCGCCGCTGGTGAAAACGATGGTCCGCGCCTCGGCGCCGATCAGGTCGGCGACCTGTTCGCGGGCCAGGTCCACCGCCTCTTCCGCCGTCTGGCCGAAAACGTGCTGCCGGCTGGCGGCGTTGCCGTAGGATTCGGTGAAGTACGGCAGCATGACCTCCAGCACGCGCGGATCGACCCTCGTCGTGGCGTGGTTGTCTAGGTATATCGGCAGATGGACCATATCCGTCCAAATTAACTGGGGTTAGGCGCCTCTGCCGCTATTTTACCTGATGTGCGAAGTGGGAACAGTACGGTTTGGGAAAAAGGCCGCGAAGACAAGGCTCAAGGCTTCGGGGCGGCCTGCTCCACCTTGCGTCCGTCCGTCAGCTTGACCGCGTCCGGGTTCGGGGCCGCGATCGAATACTTCGGCCCGTCGAACGCGCATTCCTGGACGGTGAAATACTGGGTCTTCTGAATCGTCGAGTTGGTGAACGAAAAATACAACCCGGCCAGGGACGAGCCCGCGGCCTTGAAGTGCAGGTTCGACAGCAGGATGGGCCGGCCTTCCGTCCCGTCACAGCTGACGGCGTAGACGCCGTAGCGCTTGAAGTCTTTCAATTCAAGGCCGCTCAACTTCAGGCCGGGACAGCTGCCGAAGAGTACGATCAGGGAGTCGGCCTGTCCGCCGCCGTCGAGGACGACGTCTTTCAGCTCGAAACCGGGACTACTATCGACCAGCAACATCTTTTCCGCGGCCTTGTCGGAACACCGCCAAACCGCCTTCCGTCCCGGCGCCGACTCGATGACCAGGTTCTCCTTGCGCGATTTGAATGGGCGGCTCGGTGACGTCCCCGATCAGGACAATGTGGTCGCCGGGGCCGGCCTGGCGGACGGCGTCTCGAATCGTCGCAAAGGCCGCCTTGCCGTCGCCGCGGGGATCGACGCGGAGCGGCTGACGCCCCACCGTGGCGTTGTTCTTGGGCGCCGAGGACAGGGCGATCGCGAGAACCACGCCGACGGCGATCAGCAGGACGACCACCACGGAGACCACACCCATCACGATCCAAAAGCGCCGGCTCGATTCGGGCGCCTCCGACAACTTTCCGCTCGATCCCCGATGGGGATGCCCGACCTTCTTCCCGGACTTGCCGCCCGACCTCGGGGCGGTGTCCAGCCGCGCGGAGGGGTCGTCGGTGTCGGCGACCAGTTTATCCCAGGAGGCCGGCTCCTCTTCCTCCGGCGGGCTGGCGCCCGTCGGGGCCGGCGCCACCGCCTGACGCACCGGCGCCGGCGTCGGTCGCAGGGGGACTGGCGCGAGGACCGGCCGCACCGGGACCTTGGCGGCCGCCGCCGGCAGCGGAGGCGGCCGGGAAGGCGCCGGGGGGACGGTCGGGAGCGCGCCCGCTCTTTCGCAGGTTCAACGGCGGGGCCGGGGGGGGCGGGGGCGGCTCGGCCGGCTTCGGCGGCGCGGGCGGCGTTCCCGACGTTTTGCCGTTGGCCACCTGCCAGGGCTTGCGCGCGCCGGAGGGCGGGTCGCCGGACGGCGGCCGGACGGCGCCGACCATGCTCGCGTCGCATCCGGGGCCGCCGCCCATCGCCGCGGGACTCAACTGCGGCATTTCGCATTCCGGCGGCGGCGGGATCGGCGTCGTGGTCCACGGCGCCAGCGCCTCGGCCACGGCGAGCGGCGTCTGGTAGCGCTGGGCGGGGTCCTTGGCCATCGCCTTTTCGAGCACGGCCGCCAACTCCGCCGGCACGTCGGGGCGGATCGACCGAACCGGCTTGGGCTGGCGCGTCTGGTGCCAGATCAGCTTCTGCGCCACGGTGCCTTCCGCGAAGGGCGGCCGGCCCGTCAAGCATGAAATAGAACGTGGCCCCGAGGCTGTAGATGTCGGCCCGGATGTCCACGCCATGACTGTCGAGGGCCTGTTCCGGGGCGAGGTAGTCGGCCGTGCCCAGGACGTTTTCGTCGTACTTCTTGGTGAGAATGTCGTCCTCGTCGTGGAAGAAGCGGGCCAGGCCCATGTCGAGGATTTTGACGATGCCGTTGCGGTCCACGAGGATGTTGCCCGGCTTGATGTCGCGGTGGACCAGCCCGGCCGCCTCGTGGGCGTGCTGCATGCCCAGCGCCGCCTGGCGGATGTAATGGGCGGCCCGCGGCACGTCCATCGGCCCGCTGCGCTTGATGATCTCCTGAAAGTTGGCGCCGTCCACGTACTCCATGACGAGGAAGTGGAGCTTGTCGTCCTGGTCGATGTCGTAGGCGCGGACGATGTTGGGGTGGTCGAGGGCGGCGACGGCGCGGGCCTCGCGGTAGAAGCGTTCCAGGGAGGCGGGGTCGTCGGCCTTGGCGGTCGGCAGCACCTTGACGGCCACGCGCCGCCGCATCAGCTTGTGTTCGCAGAGGTAGACGCTGCCCATGCCGCCGGCGCCGAGGCGTTCGAGGACCTTGTAGTTGCCGATGGTGAAGCGCCGCCATTTGCCCTGGCAGAACTGCTCGGCCTGGAAGTGGGTTAGCACGCCGTCGCGGACCATGAGGCCGGCGAACTTGCCCGGCTCCGGCGGAATGACGTTGGCCGCCGCGACCTTGGCCAGATAGGCGTCAAGGCGCTTTTCGTCCAGCACGCCGCTTTTGCGCACCAGATCCAGGAATTCGTCGTTGGTGGCTGGCGCCGGCATCGGCCTACCTGTAGGAGCCGCGATGAGTACCCACGCCGCTAGGAGACGGTTCTATCAACATAGCAACTATAGAACGGGGGCGGAAGGGAAGGGGAGAAATCCGAGCACGGAAGGCAATCCGACGGCCACCGTCGGCTTCCGTGCGCGCGCCGCGACCGCCCCCGATTGCCAGAGTTTGACAAGGTTCGGGGGCCATTGCAAGAGCGTGGCGGTCATTTTTCGGAAGTTGGGCGCACGACATGGTTTGCAGCTGGCGGGGACGGGTCGTACATTGGCTGGGGCAAATCCGTTCCGTCTTTTGACCCAAGTTCCGAAAGGAGCCAGGGATGGCGCGAGCCAAGAAGCGCACTCCGAAGGTAGAAGAAGTGCGGCCTTACGTCGAGGGCGTCGCCAAAAACCTCGTGGAGAAGCTGTACGGCCCCCATGGCCCGGCCTGGGGGACCAAACTCACGGAGATCGAAGACGTCCTGCTTGAAATCCGCGAGGTGCTCACCGAGAAGATGCTCGACCTCACCCTCGCCCGGCAGGCCGCCGCCAGCGAGCGGCCTCAGTCGTACCAAACCTGCCCGGGGTGCCACGCCCCCCTGGCTTGTCCGGACGCCAGCCCCCGCCTCCTCCAGACGCGGGCCGGCGAAGCCGCCTGGCCCGAACCGGAAGGCTACTGCGACCGCTGTCGGCGGGCTTTTTTTCCCTCAGTCCAAGAGCCTGGGGATTGATCAGGGCGAAACCAGTCCAGCGCTCTTGGCGAAGATCACCTATGCCGGGACGGCGAGCCGCTCCTTTGCCGAGGGAAGCACGCTGCTGGACAAGCTGGCCGACCTGCCGGTGCCGGAGAAACAGGTCGAGCGGGTAACCCGACGCATCGGCGCGGAACGCGTCGCCGAGCGCGACGCCGCGGTGGCGGCGTTCGCGGCCTTGCCGTTGGTCGAGAAATTTGCCGTCCCTGCCGGCGTGACGCCGCCGCCCTTGGCCGTGGTGATGGCGGACGGCGGCCGCCTCCAAATCCGCGAGGGGCCGGTCCTCAGCATGGCCCCAGCCGAGCCGCCCCCCGCCCCGGGGTCTGCGGTCGGAGCGGCGGCCGGCGCGGCCGAGGCGTGGGAGGAGGAAGCCGCCGCGGTTGCCAAGACCGGCCACTGGCGGGAAGACAAGGTCGGGCTGCTGCTGCCCGTGAACAGCGACGTGGCGGCTGCCGATCCCTGTCCCGAGATTCCCACGTCGTTCCTCGACGTGGTACGCATCCCGAAGTTGGTGCGCGAACTGCACAAGCACGTCAGGCAAGGGGAGGACGCCGTAACCGACGCTGCGGAGCCGGAAGCGGCGGCGGAGGCATGGGAGGCGGAGGCGATGTACCAGCCCCCGGTCGTGCAGCAACGGCAGGTGGTCGCCTCACGCCAGACCTGGCCGATGTTCGCGCTGTTGCTGGCGCAGGCGGCGTGGGCGTTGGGATTCCAGGGGGCCGCGCGGAAGGCCTTTGTGGGCGACGGCTCGGCGAACAACTGGAAGCTGCAGCGTCGCTTCTTTGGGTCCTTCGTGCCGATCCTGGACTTCATCCATGCACTGTCCTACGTGTTCGCGGCGGCGATGGCCGGGCGACGCTTCGCGGCGGGCTGGGCGGTGTATCGGCAGTGGATCCGCTGGGTGTGGCAGGGCCAGGTGGCCGAGGTCATCGCCGCCTTGGAGGCGCGTCAGGGCGAGTTGGGCCTGCCACGGGAGGATGAGCCGGAAACGAGCCCGCGACGCGTGGTGGAAAAGACGTTGACCTACCTGCGCAACCACCAAGACAAGATGCGCTATGACGAGTACCGGCGGCAGGGGCTGCCCATCACAAGCAGCCACGTCGAGTCGGTGGTGAAGCAGATCAATCAGCGGGTCAAGGGGACGGAGAAGTTCTGGTCGGAGCACGGCAGCGAAGCAGTGCTGCAACTGCGCGCGGATTACCTGAGCGACGGCCAACCGCTGGAAGCCTTCTGGGAACGCCGCCAGGCGGCGGCGACCGGCCAACGCCGCTACCGCCGCGTGGGGTAGCTACAGACCGTGTCGTGCGCCCAACGTATACCCGCCGTCGATGACCAGCACCGCCCCCGTCATGTAGGCGCCGAGGAAGGCGCTGTTGAGGTTGAGGTCGAGGTAGCGCCGCCACGTCTCCAGCGTCGTCTCTTCGATGGTCAGGTTCTCGCGGCGGCCGCCAACATTGTTCACCAGCACATCGACCGTCCCGACTTCCCGCAACGCGGTTTCGCACATCCGTTCGGCGTCGTCGGGTATGGAGAGGTCGGCCGGGATGGACCGCACGTCGCGTCCGGTCGCGGCCAACTCATCCTTCGCCCTCCGCAGGCTGTCGGCGTCGCGCCCCGTCAGGATCAGATCGGCGCCGGCCTCGGCGAACGCCTGGGCCATGCTTCGACCAAGCCCCCGACTGCCGCCGGTAATGAGGGCGCGGCGTCCGTCCAGGCGAAAGGAGTTCAGAACGCTCATGATGCGCCGACCACTCAGAAAGGTAGGGACAGCGGCCCATCGACGGATCGAGTGCAATGTGGACAATGATACTCAGGAAGGCATCCCGGATAACGCCACAGAAGCTTCTCACAAGTGTGGCAAGACCGATCCGCTTGGCCCGGCGGCTCGGACATGATCGCCCGCAACGCCTGTGGCAGAACGCCCCGGTTCGACGGGCGGCCCCACAACCGGGTCAAGGCCGATTCGACGTCGATCCGGTCGGCGGGTTCGGTGTGTACGTATCGGTTTCGCAATCGGTCCGCGGCCTCTTGCAGTTTATGGGCGATTCGGCTCGGACCCCATAATCGATGCGCCATGGGCCGGTGGCCTTGCAGCCAATGTTTGAGGGACGCCAGAGGGTTGTCCGGCATGTCCGCGGCGATGTCCGCCAAGGAACCGAGATACGCGGCCGTGGCGACCAGGGACGGAGGTCTGCCGCCTCCCAGAAATAGTCCTAACGGCCAAGTCCACCGCGTTGCCTGGATCGTCTCCAGGAGACGGGTGGCTCGATTCGGGGGCAGCATGCTACGCCAACTATGTCGGAAAGGATGCCATACGCGAGTCATCAACTCCATTTCCAGAGATTTGAATATTAGGATGAGTACGGGCGACCAATCCGCTTGGTCCATCGCGCCCAGCAAAGGCGCCAGTCGTGCGGCCGTGGCAAGAACTCGACGGCTGGCCGGAATGAGGTTGGCCCAAAGTGGCTCCTGCCCGGCGAACCAGTCGCAAACGGCCGCCTGCTCGGGAGGGGTCATCGTCACATTCCGTTGAGAGACGGGCTTTGAAAAACGGTGCCGGGGGCGGGAGTCGAACCCGCATCCTCGCACGCGGACCCACGGGCCTTTTCGGGGCGTTCGATTCGCATACGAATGCGGCCGAGCGCCTCTACTCTTTTTCCCGTGTTTCCTCCATTTGTGCGCGCTCTGCTATTAAGCTACCCCGACATCATTTCACCGCCGGCGTCGTGCCGGTCTCGGCGGCCCAAACGCAAGAGGCCAGGAACTCCCGCCAGGAGTCGGCGCCGATTCCCGACGCTTGCTCCAGCAACGGCATACGTTGGTTCGCAACCTCCTGCTCTAACCGCGCCCAATCCGCTTCCGCGACCTGGACCGCCTCCCGCAGCTTATCAAGATAAAGCCGCCCTTTTTTCCAATCAAGGCCCATCCGAGTGTGCATATCCAGGGAGGTCTGATAGCAGGCGGCGGCAAGGGCCGCCGTTTCCGGCTTGTCGAATACCTTCGCCAGGCTGACCAGCGAGGAGGCTACTTCACGAGGGTGGCCAAGGTCATAGGCGATGCGAAGCGCCCGTTGCAATTCCGTCAGCGCTTCCGCGGCGTGCGGGGCGCCCATCTGGTGCAGTATGAGTCCGCGGTTCTGGCGGGCGATTCCCTCTCCCGTGAGGAATCGGATGCGCTCGAAAATCGCAATGGCTTCGTTAACCCGCGCCATCGCCTCGGTGCTGCGGTGCTGGCGACGTGCGGCGTCGCCTAGCGCTTCCAAGATGCGGGCCTCTGTGCGGACGTCCCCGCCCCACCGGCACAAGGTGAGCGCCTCTCCGAGCAACTGCTCGGCGCGAGACGGGTTGGAGCCCCTCAAAGTACCGGCCAGGCGGATGCGGGCGGTCGCTCGGACGGTGGGTTCCCCGGTCTGATCGGCGACGGATACGGCCTTCTTCGCCAGATGCGCGGCTTCACGCGGCAAGCCGCGGCTGGAATGGAGGGTGGCTAGTTCGATCAGCGTCCACGCCTCTTCCTCGCGCAAACCCAGCCGGCGGGCGAGCGCTAGACCCTCCTGCCCGGTCTGTCGCGCGGCCTCGTACCGCTGTAGTTTCCGCAATACGCCGCAGCGGAATCGCAAAACCTGACAATCCTCGCCCGTCGCCTGCCAGTCCCCCGGGTCGTTGCGACAGGCGTCGAGCAGGCGGAGGGCGGCGGGGTAGTCCCCGAAAAAATCGAGACAAGAGCGCCCCAAGACGGCGGACCCGGACCCGGCTGCTCGTCGGGAGACGGTCCAGAACCGTCAGCAGAGGGCCACAGAGTTCCCACACTTCGACGGCCCGCCCCTGCCGATGCAGTTCCTCCGCGACGGGACCGTCTGTCAGGACTCGGGCGGCCAGCTCCTGTTCCCCCGACGCCATGGCGTGGCGGATCACCGCCAGATGCGCGGGGTGAAGGGTCGTGGCATCGGCCCGGGCGGCGAGGACGTCCTGATAGTACCCCAAGGCGGCCCGGTGCGGGACGCAGAGGTCTTGCCATTGCCGTAGGGAGTAGTCACGGATCAGCAAGTGTTCGACGGCGAATTCTTGCCCGTCGTCCGTCGCCACGATCAGCGCCCGCGGGACCAGTTCGTCCCACAGTACGTCCTCGACAGGGACGGCGGACCCGGACTGCAGGCGTCGTAAGACCCCCTCCATGGCGTCGACGGCGGCGGGGGGCTTCAGAACGGCCAGCGTCTGCAAGATCAGGCGGGCGTCTTCCGACAGTTCCGCCCAGACTTCCCGCAGCAGACTATCGGCCTTCTGGGACAGCAGCGTCGGATGTCGGCTCAGCCCTTGATCCAGGTCGGGGCAGCGGCGTTTTAGCAAGACCTCGGCCAACATCAACAGCAAACGAGGGTTGCCCTCGGTTCGGCGCCAGACCTCCGCGAAGGCCGTCTCGCCGCCTCGGATCCCTTGGGACCGCAGGAGGGCCTGGGCGTCCGCGAGCGGCAGCGGCCCCAGCGCGAACTGCGTCAGGCAGTCCGCAGGCGCGCCGGAAGTTCCACGGCCGCCCGAGAAGTCAACAGGACGCGGCCGCGGTGCGATCGCGTGGCGCACTGAAGGAGCAGCTGCGTCACGTGAGGGTCGAGCGGTTCACGGGTCTGCGGGTCCAGCCACGACTCCAGGTTGTCGAGTACCAGCAGCACCGGCCTTTCCGCCAGGAGGCGCACCACCTGACCGACGCGGCTCGCGGGCGACATCTGCGCGATGGACAGGTCGGTCGGCCGGACATCCTTCTGGAGACTGGCTAGGATACACGCCGACGCTTCCCCGAAGGACGGCAAGGCTTTGAGATCCAGCCAGAGCAAGACCCCTTCTCCCAGCCGCCAGGCGGACGCCGTGTCCAGGGCGGCGCGGGCGGCGAGGAAGGTCTTTCCCATGCCCGCGGGGGCAAGCACGGTGACGATTTTCGCCGAACCGTCCTCTAACAGGCCGCGGAGCCGCGCCCGTTCCGCGAAGCGGCCGATGAATCGGGCCGGGTCCGGCGGCGTCTCGCAGTACGCTCCGACGACCGGCTCGGGCAGCCCTATGTACAGCGGGTCGATGCGCGGCCCGCGGTCGTACTCCTGAAAATACCACTCGGCCAGGCGCATGATCTGGCCGAGGGCCACCTGCAGGTCGGTGGAGGTGACGTGGGCCTCCTTGAGATCCATGGTCTGCGGATCCCAGGGGTGGGCGACCAGGTTGCCGTAGATGCGCAGGTTGTGCAGCGAAGAATAGACCCGCGCCGGCAGGACGGGTGGCGGAATGGGCGACTGCGGATCCTTTCGGCGTGCGGCGGCGGCCTTGCCGTCCTTTGACCCCAAGATCTCAATATTATTGAGTAGTTCGCCCCCAGGCTTGATTCCTTCGTCGAGGAGAATTCGGCCCACGAAGTATTCCACAATCTTCCGGGCGTCGATGAGGCCGCTCTCTAACGAGACGGCTCCGATCCGGAGGAACTGTTGCAACTGCTCCTTAAGCTGGCCGATCTGCTCGGCCAGACATTCCACCTTCTGTTCAATGGTAAGAAAGGGCGGCATGGGGTGGGTTCCCCGCACGACAAGCTCTACGCTGATTCCATGGTCCAATGAGAATGATACTCCGGTCGTCGAGTTCTGGCCCGATGGTGACGGCGTTTTTACTTTTTGTAGACCCATCACTCCCAAAATGAACGCCTTCTAACCCGTTTGGCAGCGAAATGGCGGCCATACGCCATTCTGAGTTTTCGGCGGCGCTCCCCCAAAGCGATCAAAGCTTTCTGAATGTTCGAATCAGGCATGAACCAAAGGGAGGCCGGATGAGGGGCTGGGGACTCCGACGGAGGGGTCGAAAGGTTGAGATCCCAGGCCTGGGACGGACCTCAACGGCTTTCGACCCCTCACAGCCGGGCGACACGTCATCTGGGGATGACGTGTGGGGCGCCCCAGGCGAGACTCGGGCGCCATAATCCGATGAAATGGGTTTCTCGGTTAGGGTGGCGGCGGCCCGCCTCACCCACTGTTCTTTTCTCTACTTAATAGCACGGCTTGTGCCAGATCAGGCAAAATGCAATTGATTTGAAGCAAATCTCAGATATTAAAGGACTTGTGGCATATAATCGCCAAACGCTCGAAATGACATTGGTCGGACAAGCGCCGGAAAATCCGACGAGGCGCCGGAAAATCCGACGGCGGTTAGCCGCGACGCGCCGGCGGAGCGCTTGGGGTGAAGCGCTCCGCCGGCGCGTCGCGGCTAACCGCCGTCGTGTTCGGCTACTTTACTTCCAGACCGAAATCACCTGGCAGGTTGCGCCAGCAGCTGTGGATGTGATTCGCCGGGTTCTTCGCGCTGTCCGCCTGAACGTCGAGGAACTCGATCACGAAGGTCGGCCCCTGCACGCGATAGCTGTAGGGTTTGCCCGGCTTTTCGTCTTGGCGGCAGAAGGCGAAATGGATGGCGTCAACGCCGGCCTTGCGCACGCGGCCCATCTGTTCGGCGGCCACGTCCGGCGGCATCCGTTCGGCGTAGGCCCCCACCAGCTTGAGCAGCAGGTCCCGCTGCTTCGCGCTCATCTTGGCGCCGGCCAGGCCGACAGGGGCGCCGACGTGCGGCGCGACCTGAGCCTGCTCGATCTCCGGGAATTGCTTCGGCTGGAACGCCACCATTCTGTCCTCGTCGCCCAGCGACGCGAACAGTTCGAGGGCGTAATCCTCGGCCTCCGGCAGCGTGCGCAAACCCTTGCGGTCGCCGCTCATCACCAGGGCCGGGTTCGCCCCGTAGAAATTCGGCGTCGAGGCGATCACCTTGCCACCGTCCAGCGTGAAGTTCAGCGACAGGTGATGGCCCTCGATCCGCCAGCCCCACTTGCCGGTCTTGGCCGGCTTGCCGAAGACGCTGACGAAGTACCATTCCGGGTTGCGGACGTTGGCGCCGTTCTTTTCCAGTTCGCGCAGGATGTTCTCCAGGCTCATGATCGTGACGGCCTTGGTATAACCGTCGTCGCTGGCGCCGGTCTTGAGGAGGTCCTTGGCCGCCGCCTTCTCCGCGTCGGTCATGTCGGCCAATTTCAGCCCTTTACGGAGCGATTTCTTGTCTTTTTGCAGCGGCACGAAATTCCAGTCGGTGCGCTCCTTGTCGTCGAAGGCGAACAGGGCCTTGGCCTTCTGCTCGTCGGTCAGCAGGGCCACGAACTTGGCGCCGGCGGCCGCCATTTTCAGGCCGGTCGCCTGGGCCGGGTCTTCGAGCGCGTTGGCCGTGCCGGCCCAGTCCGCCTGACGACTCCACCAGGCGGCGCAGGTCAAGCCCGCCAACACCGCCGTCGCGAGCAACAATCGCTTGACCGTCATGGTCCCCCCTTTGTGTCCAGTTTCGTCAACAACTCCCGAAGCGCGCCGGGATCGACCGGCTTCACCAGATGCGCCCGAAAGCCTTCCTCCGCGGAGCGCCGGCGGTCGCTGTCCTGGCCGTAGCCCGTGAGCGCCACGAACGCCGTCCCATTCAGTCCGCCCTGCGTCCGCAGCAGCCGGGCGACTTCGTAGCCGTTCATCTTGGGCATTCCGATGTCGAGCACGGCCACGTCCGGCCGAAACGTCCGGGCCACGGCGAGGGCCTGCGCGGCGTCGTGGGTCGCCCGGACCTCGTGACCCCAGAGGCGCAGCAATTCCGCCAGACTGTCCGCCGAATCGACGTTGTCGTCCACCAGAAGGACGCGCCGCGACGACGCCTCCCCGTCCGCGCCGCCCTTGCCGGCCGCCGGCCCGCTCGACGACTTTCTGGCCAAGGCGGGTAAGCGAACCACGAATTCGCTGCCCAGGCCGAGGCCGGCGCTGTGCGCCTCCACCTTGCCGCCGTGCATCGCCACCAGCCGCCACACCAGCGTCAAGCCGATGCCCAGACCGCCCTGTGACAGCGCGGCCGCTTCGTGGCTCTGCGTGAACAGGTCGAAGACGTGCGGCAGCAAGTCCGGCGCGATGCCGATGCCCGCGTCCCGCACGCGCACCACGACTTCTCCACCTTCCCGCGCGGTCGTCAAGGTGACGCGGCCGCCCGGCTGCATGTACTTGGCGGCGTTGTTCAGCAGGTTGGCGACCACCTGCGCCAGCCGGACCACGTCGCCCTCGACGAGCAACGGTTGCGGCGCCTGCTCCACCGTCAACGCATGGTCCCGCGCCTCGATCAGCGGCCGGGCCGTCTCCACGGCCCGCGCCACGACGGTTCGCAGCTCGACCGGCGCCTTGCGCAGCTCGATCTTGCCGCGCGTGATGCGCGACACGTCCAGCAGGTCGTCCACCAGCCGGGCCATGACCTGCACCTGGCGCTCCATCATCTCGCGCGTCTGGCGAAGGACCTCCGGCGACACGTCGGCCAGTTTCAGTATTTCCAGGGCGTTGCGGATGGGTGCGAGGGGGTTGCGGAGTTCGTGGGCCAGCATCGCCAGGAACTCGTCCTTGCGCCGATCCGCCTCCCGCAGCGCCTCCTCCGCCCTTTGGCGCTCCTTTTCGGCCAGTTTTCGCTCGGCGATCTCCGCCTCCAGCGCTCGCTGCCGGACCAGCGCCTCCCGCGCGCGGGCCGCGATTCCGTCAACTCCCGTTCGGTGCGCACCTCCTTGATGACTCGCGCCACCGCCGGCGCGAGATAATTCAAATAGTCGGCGGTCTTTGGGACGAAATCGCGGACGCCGGCGCGGAGGGCCTGGAGCATGGTGGCCTCGTCGCTGAAGCCGGTCGCCAGGATGGCCGGTACGTCGAAGCCGGCGGCCTTGACGCGCTCGTAGAGTTGCAGGCCGCTGACGCCGCCGGGGAGCTGCTGGTCGAGAACGAGCAGATCCACCCCGCCGCGGCCGACCCGCTCCATTCCCTCCTCGGAGGTCGTCACGCACTCGACGGCGTGTCCGGCGCGCTCCAGCCGCGCCCGCACCAGCCGGGCCACGCCGACGTCGTCTTCCACGATCAGGACGGTCGCCCGTTGTTGCGGCGTCATGGACCGTTCCCTTGCGATTGCACCAAACACGATGTCGTTTAGCCGCGACCCGATGGGGAGCGCTTGGGGAAGCGCTCCGCCGCGCGTCGCGGCTAACCGGCGATCGCCCCCTCGTTCCTCGGCACCTGAACCACCTGCAGGAAAAGCCCCAGCCGCTTGACGGCGTCGATGAACGACTGGTAATCGACCGGCTTGGTGACGTAAACGCTGCATCCCATCTGGTAGCAGCGCTGCACCTCGCGCGGGTCGTCGGTGGTGGTCAGCATGATGACGGGGATAAGGGCGGTGCGCGGGTCCGCCTTGAGGGCGCGGAGCACTTCCACGCCGTCCACCCGCGGCATGTTGATGTCGAGCAGCAGCAAGACCGAGTCGTCGAGCGGCCTGCCGGCATAGGCGCCCTCGGCGCGGAAATATTCCAACGCCTCCTGCCCGTCCTTGAGACGCAGGAAGCCGTTGGCGAGGCCGGCCCGCTCCAGGTTGCGCTGGATTAGCGTGGCGTGGCCGTCGTCGTCCTCCGCGAGGATGATGGTGACCGGATGCGGCGTGGCGCTCATGGTCAGACGCTCCTTGGTTCCGGCGCGGGCGCGGCGGGCTGGCCTTCCGGGGCCGCCGGCAGGGTCACGAAAAATGTGCTCCCTTCGCCGGCCGAGGACTCCACCCAAATCTTACCACCGAGTCGCCCCACCATGCGATAGACGAGGGCCAGCCCGACGCCCTCGCCCTGGGCCACGTTGACGTGGAGTCGCTTGAACGCCAGGAAAACCCGGTCCTGATATTCCTTCGGAATGCCCAGGCCGTTGTCCTTGACATAATACGTCCGCTGGCCGGAGGGGACCGCCCCGGCCGCGGAACCCAGGGCACCGACCTCCACGCGGCCGGGCCGCGCCGGGTCGAGGTAGGCGACAGCGTTGCCGATCAGGTTGGCGAATATCTGTTCGACCGCCGTGGGGTCGCCGAGGGCCGGCGGCATGGCGCCGACCACCACCTCGGCCTTCCGCCCCTTGACGGCCCCGGCCAGCGATTCCACCACGCGGCGGGCCGCCGCCTCCACGTCCACGGGTTGAATCCGGTACTCCACGCGGCCGACGCGGGACAGGCGCAACAGTGCGTCGATGATGGCCGACAGGCGCGACACCGCCGTCTTGATGAAATGAATCGAATCGGGAATGTCCTTTTCCAACACCCGTCGGGCCGGGCCGGCCGCCGCCTCGGCCCCATCCAGGGCGGCCCGAAGTTCCTGGCAGGAAAGGCTCAATTCCTCGCTGAAGCCCTGCAAATTGACCAGCGGCGAACGCAGGTCGTGCGAGACGCTGTAGATGAACATCTCATTTTCCTGCTCACGCTCCCGAAGCGCCCGGGCCATGTCGCGGAAAACGGCGTCCAGGCGCGCGATCTCGTCGCGGCCGGACATGGGCTGGGTCAGTTCCTTTTTCTCGCCCCAGCGGCGCATGTTCTCCGTCAGCCGGGCGAGGCGGCCGGCCACGTCCCGACTGAACTGCAAGGCGACGATCAGGGCCAGCACGACCGACAGCACCACGCCGGCGCCGATCAGCCAGTTCTCCCGCTGCCACGAGGCGGTCAGCGAATCCATGCGCAGCCTGTCCAGGCGCTCCTCTTCCTTGAGGAAGGCGTCGAGATCTTTCCGCACGGAATCGAGATAGGCCTGGGCCTTCCCGCGCTTGACGTACGCGGCCGCCTGATCGGACCGGCCTGCCGCGACCAGATCGTTGTCTTCACGGAGATACGCCCGCAGTCGATCCGCCTTCGCCGCCGCTTCCGTCACCCGGGCCTGCTGCGGCGGATTGTCCCGGACGAGGTCGACCAGTTTCTGAAATTCTTCGTGCGCCTTCCGCAGGGCGTCGTGGAACGGCGGCGTCAGCGTGGGGTCTTCGCCCGTGATAATGAGGCGGCGGACATAGCTGGTGGCTTCGAGAAGATATCGGTAGGCGGTTTCGGTCTGGGCGATCACGGTCTTGGTGTGGACGGCCATGCGCTCCGCGTTTTCGCCGTCCCATTCCACCTTGAACAGGGCGGCGAAAAAGACCAGCTGGAAGAAGACCGGAAGGGCGACCAGCAGAAGACCCTTCTGGAAAATCGTCAGATTGATGCCCATGCGACGGTTCTCGGAATCGACGCCCCGGCCGCATTCCTCGCGCCGGGTCGCGGGCGATATCGGCGGTTCAATTATTTTAGGGAATGCCCGTCCGCCGGGGCAGGTGAAAGGATCGACAGGCGAAGAGGCGGGGCGGTTCGGATTACAGCGTGAGGTCGGGGAATGCCGGCACGGAAGGCCGGTCGCCGGCCATGAAAACGAGTTGGCGGTCGCAGATCCGAATCGTGTCGCCGGACTTCAGCGCCGTGGGACGGAGCACCTTGACGCCGTTGAGAAACGTGCCGTTCTTGGAGGCGGTGTCGTGAAGTTCACAGCCGCGCCGGGTGTGCATGAGGATCGCACAATGGCGGCGCGAGATGAAACCGTCCGCCACGACCACGTCGTTGTCGGAGGAGCGGCCGACGGTGTTGAGACCGATTTTAAGGGGGTAAACGTACTGATCGTCGGCCAGCCAGAATTGCAGACGGGTGGAAGGATCCTGCTGGCCGTCCTTTTGAATCAGCGTGTTGGAAGGGGAGTCGGCCGGTTCGTCCACATCCCGTTCGGCGGAGAGCGTATGACCTCCGCGCGCCTGAAAAAGAGCCTCGCGCGCCCGGCGGAAATCCTCCCGGCGCGGGGCCTCCAGATGAACGCTGTTCAGGCGCGGGTCCACCATTCCGGTCGTCCTCTCAGAATCGGCCGCCCTATCCCCTCCCTAAAATCGTATCCCCCCACAGGGGTGGGTCAATAGAAAAGTGAAATCCCGGTGAAAAAAGAACGAGGCTTCGTCCCCCCGGCACGGAAGGCGTCCGAGAGTTTACTGAGGGAAGCTGATTTCCAGGATCTGGTAGCGGAGGGTGCCGCGCGGGATCTTGATCTCGGCGATTTCGTCCACCTTTTTGCCGAGCAGGCCTTGGCCGCGCGGGCTGGTGGTGAGGATCTTGTTGTTGTCGTAGTCTTCCTGGCCTGGCCCGACGAGTTCGTAGGTCTCCTCATCGCCGGAGGCCAGGTTCTTGATGCGCACGCGGGCGCCGAACACCACCGTATCGTCGGGGAGGCTGCTGCGATCGACGATGAAGGCGCGGGCGAGGGTGGCCTTTTTGGAGTCGATGCGGGCCTGGAGCATGCCCTGGTCCTCGCGCGCCGCGTGGTACTCGGCGTTCTCGCTGAGGTCGCCGAGTTCGCGGGCGGCGGCGATGCGCTTGGCCACCTCGATCATCTCGACGTTCTGCATCCGATCCAGGTCGGCCTGGAGTTTCTCGTAACCTTCCCTCGTCATCGGCACGCGGTCTTCAGCCATGGCCGTTCGCTTCCTGTATGAAAACCATTCGATTCATGGACAGCAGCCCTGGGTTGGCGACCCATCATCCCGTTATCTTGTCGGGCGCCGCGCCGCTTGTAAAGACGGAATCGCTCATTCAATCGGTCTGCACCACGCTGCGCAGGATCTCGCGTTTCCCGTCCGGCCGGTGAAGCGGCCAGCCCTGCACCGTCCAGCCGTCAGCCGCCACGACGCGCGGCCGGCTGTAAGTGTGGACGTAGCGCTGACACTCGCGTTCGACCGGCTGTAACGTCTTGCTCACGCGCCAGGCGTTGCTGCGGCGGCGGTGAACGTGATCGTTCTCGACGACGGTGATGACGCAGGGCGTCGGCAGGTCGAGCAGCCGCCATGCCACGACCTCATGGCCGGCCGTTGTGTACAGGCGCTTCAACTCCAGGACGTCCCAATCGCAGCCGCGCGCGTCGTCGGCGAACCACGCTATAGGCGTCAACAGGCGGCGCGCCAGGAGACCGGGAAGGGATTCGCCGGAAAGGCCGATCCGGAAACCGGGGTCGAAACCGAGCCGACGCAGGAGGTCGCCTTTCAGGCGGGCGCCGATCGCGAGCGCCGCCGTCCATTGTCGGCCCTCCTCGCTGGCGTCGGCGGACATCTGGAGCGCGTCGCCGGCGCCCCGCGCCGGACGCGCGGGACGGGCGCGGCTTCCTCACGCACGGTCATTCCGAAATGCCGCCGGGCCAGATCGACGGCGTCCACCGGCGGCCGCTTCACGCCTGCCGCCGACAACACCTCCTCCACCAGGCGATCCGCCGCCTGAAACAGGTCCTCGCGCGTCAGGTCGTCGTTCACGGCCGCCCCCGTTGTTTTGGTCCTCCCTCTACATTGGGCGATGGTCGTGCGGCGCTCAAGGTCAGCAGCGATCGTTGATCGTTTGGACCTCGGTTAGCCGCGACGCGCGGCGGAGCGCTGGTACCGAGCGCTCCGTCGCGCGTCGCGGCTAACCTATCACGGAATTCGGGCGCGTCTCCTCACGGCAGCTGATTCAGCGTGTAATACGCCTCCGGGTGCAGCAGCGTGTCGCCGTCGGCCGACTTGATCCCGTCCAGGTGCAGCTCGTAAATGCGCCCCGGCCGGAAGCCGTCCACCTTCAGCGACGCCTTCATACGGTCGGCCGACACCGTCACCGCTTGCACCTTTTCCGCCTTGCGGTCCACCTCCGGCGAGCCGTAGGTCCCCCAGTAGTAGAGCGTGAACGACGACAGGCTGTACGCCTCCAGTTTCTTGGACGCGTCCGGGTCGAGCGGCTTGGTGAAGGTCAGGTCGAAACCCTCTTTCGTTAAGTGCATCTCATGGATCTCAAACGGCAGGACGCCGGTGTACACCAGCCGTTGCAGGCCGTAGGGCTTGCCGCCGAGCGACCCCCAGCCGCGGTTGGTCTCGCCGACGTAGAGGCTGCCGTCCGGCCCGAACACCAGCCGGTTGACGCCGCACTGGAAGCCGCTGCGGAAGGGGAAACAGGCGCCCTGGTAGCGGCCGCCGATCTTCTCCAGGTAGACGCGCATGACGATGGACTTCGTTTGGTCGCCGACGAAGCACTGGCCGGCGAACGGCCCGAATTTGCCGCCGGTGGTGTCCCAGCGCGGCTCGCTGGCCGACTGTCCCATCCGGCCGTAGGGGAACCAGACGCAGGGCGGCGTCACGTCCGGCATCCCGCCGACGCCGTTCTTGCCCTTCTGGCCGTCGTAGGTCATGCCGCTGGGGACGGCGTCCTTGAGCGTGGCGGCGAACGGCGACTGCTTCACCCAACGCAGGCTGGCCTGGTGGCCGTAAAATTCGCCTTCACGGATCTCATGCATTCCGCAGGTCGGCACCCACTCGCCCTGGTTGTCCACGTAGAACAGATGGCCGTCGGGGCTGAAGTTGATGCCGTTGGGCGAGCGCAGGCCGGCCGCCCACGGCTTCAGGTCGCCGTTGGGCGAAATCTTGACGCACCAGCCGCGCCACGGCGCCTTGGACTGGTGGCCGCCGCCGAAGCCGACGTTGAGCGTCACGAAACAATTGCCGTCCTTGTCGCGGGCCGGCCCGAAGGCGAACTCGTGGTAGTCGCCGGACACGCCCCATTTGTCGCAAATGGTATCGTATTCGTCCACCACGTCGTCGCCCTTGGTATCGACGAGCTTGGTCAGCTCCGGCCGCTGCACGACGTAGACGTCCTTGCCGGTCACGTTCAGGCCGAGGGCTTCGTGCAGGCCGCTGGCGTAGAGCTTGAATTTCACGTCGGCGGGGTCGTCGGCGTTGGGCTTGTCGATGAGCCAGACCTCGCCGCGGCGCGTGCAGGCCAGCAGCTTGCCGTCGGCCCGCATGGCCAGGCCGCCAACTTCCATGACGCAGTCCTTGGGGACCGGCAGCGTGACGATGCGGTAGTGGGCGGCCTCGGCCCCGTTGGCGCCCGGCCCGGCCGGGGCGGACGACGGGAAGTCGCGGGCCAGCCGGTCGCGGACCTTGGCCGGCCACGAGAGCGGCAGTTCCGGGGCGACGTACACTTCCCAGTTGCCGGCGACGTTGCCGACCTTGAGAAGCAACTGATTTTGGCCCGGCTTGAGCTTGAGCGTCGCCTGGTCCTGGTCGGGCGCGGCCGAACGCACGGCGTCGTCGGACACGACCTGTTCGCCGTTGAGCCAGACCTTGAGGTAGTCGTCGCTGCCGAGCGAGATGGGCAGGTTCAGCGGCTTGTCCACGTAAAGCGCATGATAGAGGTAGACGACGCAGTCGTCGGACTGTTTAAACTTCTTGAGATCGACGATGGACCCGATCTTGAAGTCCTTGAACTTGGCCCAGCCGACGTCCTGGCCGTCCTTGCCGGTGTAGGACTTCCACAGCTCGATTTCCTTCTCCGGCGGCGCGGTGGCGTCGATGCCGGCGTTGTCGAAGGGGCCGATGTAGCGCCAATCGCCTTCGAGGGTCGGCAGGCCGGCGGCCTTGAGGCTGGCGGCGATGGTCTCGACGCGCGTGGATTTTTTGACGTAGGTGGGTTCGGCGGCCGGGGCGGTTGCCGCGAGGAAGAGGACGGAGGATAGCAGGAGGGTTCGGTTCATGGATGGTCTCGCGGGTCGGGTCATGGCGAGCGGGGGGCGTCAGCCCCCTGATTTAGCATGGCGCGTCGGATCGGGTGACGAATCAGGGGGCTGACTCCCCCCGCTCGCCTATATCTTCATCCCCAGTTGCCAAAACACAAAGCTCCACTCATCGGTCAGTTCCTCGACCACCTTGGCCCGCGGCTTGCCCTGGCCGTGACCGGCCTTCGTCTCCAGCCGCAGCAGGATCGGCCGATCCGACGACGTGGCCGCCTGCAGCCGCGCCGCCATCTTCCGCGCGTGCAGCGGATCGACGCGGCTGTCCGACTCCGCCGCCTCGAGCAGCACCGCCGGATAGGCCGTGCCGTCCTTGACGTGCTGATACGGAGAATAGGCGTACAGCCACTTGAACTGTTCGGGATTCTCCGCCGAGCCGTATTCCGGTATCCAGAGCCGGGCGATCAGGAACTTGTCGTATCGCAGCATGTCCAACAGCGGCACCTGGCAAACCACGGCCTGGAACAGATCGGGCCGCTGCGTCAGGACCGCCCCCATCAGCAGGCCGCCGTTGGAACCGCCCTGGATGGCCAGCCGGTCGCGGTTCGTGACCTTGTGTTGAATCAGCCACTCCGCCGCCGCGATGAAGTCGTCGAAGACGTTCTGCTTGTTGCCGAGCATCCCGGCCTTGTGCCAGTCTTCGCCGTACTCGCCGCCGCCGCGCAGGTTGGCGATCGCCAGCACGCCGCCCTTCTCCAGGAACAAAAACCGGCTCGCCCCGAACGACGGCGTCAGGCTGATGTTGAAGCCACCGTAGCCGTACAGCAGCGTCGGATTGTTGCCGTCCATCGCCACGCCCTTCTTGTGGGCCAGGAACATGGTGATTGGCGTCTTGTCCTTCGACGGATAGGTGACTTGCTCGACCTCGTATTGCGTAAAATCGATGTCGGCCTCGACCCGGCCCCACAGCTCCGGCTTCGCCTCCGCCGGATGCTTCAGGTCGAGCCGGTAGATGCTCTGCGGTTGCGTGAACGACTGGAAGCCGAAGAGCAATTCGTCTCCGTCCCACTCGCCGCCGAGGCCGGCCAGCGTCCCCAGCGTCGGCAGCGGCACTTCTTGCAGCAGCTTGCCGTCCTTGTCGAACAGCCGCAGACGCGACGACGCCTTGACCATGAACTGGCCGACGAGCACGTTCCCGACGACGGCGATGCTTTCGAGCACGTCCGGCCCTTCGGGAAGGATTTCCTTCCACGATTCGCGGGCCGGGTTTTTGGGATCGACCACGAAAACGCGGTTGCGCGACGCCTTCTCGTTGGTCTGGACGTAGAAGCGGTCGTTGCGCGGAGTGACGTCGAAGGTCGCGTCCACCTTTTCGACCAGCGGTTCAAACACCGGCCCCTTGCGGTCCTTGGGGGCGTGGAGGTCGGCGAAGTAAACTTCCGTCTTGGCCCAGCCCTGCGCCTCCGAGACCACCAGCCAACGGCCGTCCGGCGACAGGGCGACGTCCGGCATGTCTTCGGCCGCCCGGCCCTCGCCGAACACCCTCGCGTCCTTCGCCGGGTCGGTGCCGAGCGCGTGGAAGAAGACGTGGTGGTGGTAATTCTCCTCGCCCTTGGGTACGCTGCCGACGGCTGGGTAGCGCGTGTAGTAAAAGCCCTTGCGATCCGGCGTCCAGGCCAGCGAGCAGTAGCGCGTGCGCCCGATCACGTCCGGCAGGTCCTTGCCGCTGATCACGTCTCGAATCCGCAAGGTCGATTGTTCGCTGCCGTTGGTCGAGAGTCCGTAGGCCAGCAGCGAGCCGTCGTCGGTGGGATAAAACCAGTCCAGGGCGGTGGTCCCCTCCTTGTCCAGCGCGTTGGGGTCGATGAGCACGCGGTCCTTGCCGTGCAGGCCTTCGCGGACGTAGAGGATCGGTTGATTCTGTTTTCCTTCGCGTTTGGTGTAGAAGTAACGGCCCCTGGCCGGCTCCGGCGTGCCGAGGCTGCCGATGTCGAGCAGCGCGCCGAGCCGGGCGTGGATTTGGGCGCGGCCGGGCAGCTTGTCCAGCACCGACCGCGTGTAGGCGTTCTGCTTCGCCGTCCACTGCTTGACGGCCGGGCTGCTTCCGTCCTCCAGCCAGCGGTAGGGATCGACGACGGTGACGCCGTGGATCTTCTCGACCACCGGATCGACGCGGGTCGGCGGGTACGGCGACGGCTTTTTCTCGGCGGCGTCGGACATGACGGGGAGGCTCATCACGGCGACAAGGATTCCCAGGGTTCCGAAGCGTCGGGCCATCGTCAGGCCTCCACGGAGAGACTCAATACCACAGCGAAAAGAAGGCGACGAGCGCCACAAACCCCACGGCGGCCAGCACGACCCAGAACAGCACGGCGCGGGCGTCGCGGCTGGCGCGGCAGTTCCAGCAGACGACCGGCCCCTCCTCGCCCTCCACCGGCGGCTCGCCTGGCAACGCCACGCCGCCGCGGTGGTGGACGCAGTAGGCCAGGCCGCATTTCTCACACGTCGCGGACGCCGGTTCGCCGCAAATGACACATTTCTGGTCCGCTTCATCCATCGGACACAACTGTCCTGTCCCACCAACCCGAAGCGCAAGCGAGGGGGAAGGTACCTCGACCTCATCCCTCGCTTGCGCTTCGGGTTGGTATGATCACCGCGCCGACAACAATTCCTTGATCAACTCCGGCTCGTTGCGGTACGGCGCCCAAACGTCAAGATCGATCGTCGGCTTCGACGCCGAGGCCGCCGCCGGGACGCGGATGAGCGCTTGCCAGCCCGCGCCGCCTTTCTTCACGCGCCACACCGCCCCGTGCGGCGCGGCGGCCAACTTCAGGACGATCACGCGATCGCCGTCTTGCGGCAGCGCCAGGGCGGTCCCGGCCGTCGGCGCCTCCGCCGAGCCGCTCTTGAGGTCCAACGGCAGGACGGTCCCCTTGGCGTTGAGAAGCCGCGGTTCGCCGGCGCTCTCGCCCGCCAGCAGCCAGGCGGTCTGATGCGCCGGAACTTGCAGGGCGAAGCGCCGGGCCACGCCGGCCGCCGCCCCGTTCCGCAGCGCCTCGACGCGCTCGGCCACGTCCAACCGGTCCTCCGTGCCCGCTTGTAAATGGTAGCGGAACGTCGGGGCGCCGTCCTTGCCTTCGATGTAGCCGTCGAAATGCACCAGGCGCACGCCCTTGAACAGCACGCCCTCCGGCATTCTGGCGCCGAAGGCCGGGTCCTTGGCCCGCGCGGCGAAGTCGGGCGGCTCGTCCGAGGGCGTGGAGCCGACGGGACAGCCGGCCGGGGCGTTCCAGATGTGCTGCCCGAGGACGTGGGCCGGATTGCCGCCGCGGCCGTCCCAGACCGGCGAGGCGTCCAAAAACGGGCCGGACCAGGCGTAGGCCAGCCGGCAGGTGTGGGCGTCGAACGCCGCCGACACGCCGACGGGAAAGCCGACCGCCACGGCCCGCGAACCGGCGTCGGGCATGAAGGTCCGAAGCAGATACGCTTTATCCTTCACCGTCAGCACCAGCCCTTTCGGCGCACCGACGCCTTCCGGCAACGGCAGCCCCGGCCCGAGCGACAGGTAGCCCCAGATGGCGTCGGCCTGGGCCGCGGCGTCGCCGTTGAGCACGGTCGGCAGCAGCGATTTGCCGTTGGTGAAGACCTGCGGCATCCGCGTGCCGGGCTGCATCCGCTGCGGCTGTTCCAGCCAACGGAGATACCATTCGTAGCGAACGCGCTGATTCATACCGGCGAGGTCGGGGCCGCGCGTGCCGGTGTTGGCGATGCCGGCGAGGTCGTGGCAGGAGATGCAGCCGAAAGCGTTCTTGCCGATCAGGGTGCGACCGGCTTCGATCTTGGCGGCAGTCAGCGGCGTCTTGTGTAGGTCGTTTTCAGGCGCGGCCCCTTCGAGGGCGGCCAGCGCATCGGGCAGCCGGCCGACATTCGCCTCGCCGAACTGCGGCATCCGCAAGCTCATCCACGGCCGGGCGCGCACCGCCGAGAGCAACACCTGTTTCAGCCACGGCGTCCGCAGCTTGTGGCCGACGCCGGTCAGCGTCGGCGGGGCGACCGCCTCGGCGTTCTCGGCGTTGGCGAATTTGCGCAACTGTTCCACGACGTCGGTGGAAAGGCCGCCTTCACCGTCCTTGCTGTGGCAGGCGATGCAGTTCATTTGCCGAATGGTTTCGCGGGCGGCGTAGGCCGGCGCGGGTGAACCGGCGCCTTTCAGGCCTTCGTCGAGGAAGGCGCGCAGCGCCTCGCGGTCGGCGTCGCTGAAGGCGAACACCGGCGCCTTGCCGCCCCCTCCCAACCCTCCCCCGCCGCGGGGGGAGGGCAGGGTGGGGGCGGCGAGACAGCCGGCGTCCTTCTTCTTGCCGAGGTCTGCCAGGGCCGTCAGCGACAGCGACGGGGCGAGCGGCTTCTTGTCGGGGGCGATGGTATGGCAGTTGACGCAGCCCTTGGCGACGACAAGGCGCTTGCCAAGTTCATTTGCCTGGGCGTCGCTAAACTTCTCCTTGCCGGGCGCTTCGGAAAGGCCCGGTTTCACATCGTCTTTATCCGGCCGACACAGATAGCGGGCCAGATCCATCGCCTCCGGACCTTGCAACAGCATGTGCGGCATCCGGCCGCTCGGGTCGGCGGCCGTGGGGTTTTGCAGGTACTCCGCGAGTTTCTCCGGCGTCGTCTTGCCGCCCAGGCCGGTCAGCGGGAAGTGGGCCGGCGCCGCGGCGACGAACGCCGGGCCGCTTTCCTTCTTATCCCCTCCCTTTTCCATCTTTTCCGGGCCGTGGCAGGCGACGCATCCGATGGTCATGAACAGCTTCTGTCCCCGATTCACGCTGTCTGCCATGTCCTTTTTGCTCGGCGGCTTGTGGTTGACGGCGACGGGGCCGCCCAGCGACTCCAGGTAATGGGCGACGGCGTAGCGTTCCGTTTTGCCGTTGTCGTCGTCGGCGAACAGGGCGGGCATGGCCGCGCCGTGCCGCATTTTCTCCGGCGATTCCAGCCACGCCTCGATCCAGCCCGGATGCACGCGGCCGCCGATCTTGGACAGGTCCGGCCCTTTTCGCGTCGTCAGCGTCTTGGCCATGCGGTTTTCGGCGGCGACGTGGCAATTCGCGCAGCCGTGTTCCTCGGCGAGGTACCGGCCCTGTTCGATCTTCGCCTGGGTGGCGAGCGCGGTCGGCGCTTCCTTAGGCAAATGGCCGAGGTGGTCAAAAGGTAGCGGCTCCATGCGGAAGCCCGGCCCCTGCCAGTAGACCTCGACCCGCGCCGCCCCGGCCGGCCGCGTGTACTCGGCGATCAGCGGCAGGACGCCGGAATCCAATCGTAACTCGGCGCCTTCCTTTCGCGCCGGCTTTTCGTCCCGCACATCGCCGGCCAGCACTTCCTTGCCGCCGACGGTCAGCCGGAACTTGCCGCGCAGGTTCGCCTGGAACTGGTAGTTGCCGCCGCGCAGGACGTTGAGATAGCCCTTCCAGACGACCGTACCGCCGTCGGCCTGAAGACTCGGATGCGCCGCCTCGCCCGCCCCCAGCGCCAGCGCGACGGTCGGCTCCAGCCGCACGACCTCCGCCGGCGTCGGCTTGGCCTGGTCCTGAAAGACCGTGACCAGGCCGCGATGGAGGTCTTCCGGTTCGGGGGCCGCGTCGGCCGCACGGCCGCGGCCGGCGCAGGCCGCCAGCAGCAACGCCGCCGCGCCGGCGGCGACCCAACGCACTCTAGGGATGGACATATGAACTCCTGAAGGCGGGCGCTCGCGGGGTCCCGGTGCGTCCCCCGAAAGGGGCCGCGGGAGGTTTTGGATGATTATGCGCCATCGGGGCGGTGCGGGGAAGATGCCGCACCGCCGATTCGGGGAAAAAGTTTCGGGCAGGCCGAACGCTTCCGGCGGCCTGACGCATGTTCCGTTTTCTTTTTCGTTGGTAAGGCGTACCTTGAGGGGAGAAAACGGATCGACCTGCCGTCGAGAAAGCGCCGCAGAGTACGGTTCTATGGAAGTCGCCGGTCGTGGTACGATGGGTGGGTCGCAATGTGGGAGAGCCGCAATGACCGAAGCCGTTGAACAACTGAAGTCCCAGGCTGGCCTCCTCTCCGCGCCCGAGCGCGCGGAGTTGGCCTACTTCCTGCTTTCCTCACTGGAACCCGAGGAGGAAGGGGCGCCGGAGGCTTGGCGGGCCGTTATCGCCCGCCGGTCGGCCGAAATCCGCGGCGGGTCCGCGGTTGGCCGGCCCGCGGATGAAGTTCTGGCCGAGTTGCGGGAAAGCTACCCTTGAAGCCAGTCACTCTTCACGCGGACGCCGAGACCGAACTGCGGGAGGCGCTGGACTACCACGAGGGACAGCGGGCCGGTCTCGGTGGGGAGTTCCGTCGGGAGTTCGAGGCGGCGCTGCAACGCCTGCGCGAGAATCCCCAGGCCTACTCCGCCGAACACGATCCCGGAGTCCGCTACTGCCCGCTGCGCCGGTTCCCGTACACCCTGGTCTATATGGAACTGGACGACCGGATCTGGATAGCCGCCCTGGCGCATCAGCGGCGGCGCCCTCGCTACTCGGGCGCGTCGCCGACCTGATTGAAGTGTGCGATCGCGAACCCACCCTCGCGGCCCGAACCGCGGGCATCGGCCTGAAAAAATGAATCCTTTGTGCCCTTTGTGACTTTGTGGTGAATCCTCTTGGCGTCACGCATTGGAGAGTCGGCATGTCCGCTCGATGGTTTTGGGCTTCTTTGGCCTGTCTCGTCGTTTCCGGGGTGGGACGCGCCGCCCCCCTTCCTCAGGCGCTGACGCCGGTCCCCTTCCCCGCCGTCCACATCGACGACGCCTTTTGGGGGCCGCGCCTGCGCATCAACCGCACCTCCACCGTCGAGGCCAACCTGCGCCAGTGCGAGATCACCGGCCGCATCAAGAATTTCGCCGTCGCCGCCGGGCTGGAGAAGGGCAAACACGAGGGGGCGCTCTACAACGATTCGGACGTCTACAAGGTCCTCGAAGGCGTCGCCTACACCCTGGCCGACAAGCGCGACCCCGAACTGGAGAAGCGCGCCGACGCCATCATCGACCTCATCGCCGCCGCCCAGCGGCCGGACGGCTACCTCGACACTTATTACACCCTTGTCGAGCCGCAAAATCGCTGGAAGAACGTCCAGTACGGCCACGAACTGTATTGCGCCGGCCACCTGATCGAGGCGGCCGTGGCCTACCAGCAGGCCACCGGCAAGCACAAGCTCCTCGACGTGGCCCGCAAGCTCGCCGACCACATCGACTCGGTGTTCGGGCCGGACAAGCGGCACGAGGCCAGCGGCCACGAGGAGATCGAGTTGGCCCTCATCAAGCTCTACCGGGCCACGAAAGAGAAACGCTACCTCAAATTGGCGATGTTCTTCCTCGACCAGCGCGGCCGAAACGACGGCCGCCGGTTGTTCGGCGAATACGCCCAGGATATGAAGCCGATCCGCGAACAGACCGAAGTGGTCGGCCACGCGGTTCGGGCGATGTATCTCTACTGTGCGATGGCCGACGCCGCGGCGCTGACCGGCGACAAGGGACTGCTCCACGCCATGGACAAGATCTGGCATGACGTGACGGAGCGCAAGATGTACATCACCGGCGGCATCGGGCCGTCCGCCGGCAACGAGGGTTTTACCTTCCCCTACGACCTCCCCAACGATTCGGCCTACTGCGAGACCTGCGCCGCCGTCGGCATGGCCCTGTGGAACCACCGCCTCTTCCTGATGAGCGGCGACGGCAAATACGCCGACGTGCTGGAGCGCGAGGCCTACAACGGCCTGATTTCCGGCGTGTCGCGATCCGGCGACCGCTTCTTCTACGTCAACCCGCTCGGCAGCACCGGCGGCCATCACCGCGTCCCGTGGTTCATCACCTCCTGCTGTCCGACGAACATCGTTCGCTACATTCCCGCCATGGGCGAGCGGGTTTACGCTCAAAAGGACGACGCCGTGTGGACGGTGCTGTACATGGGAAACACGGCGGAAGTGTCGCTGAAGTCGGGCAAGGTCAAGCTCAAGGAGGAGACGAAATATCCCTGGGAGGGCGCCGTGTCGATCACGGTCGAGCCGGAAAAGCCGTTCGCCTTCGACCTCAATCTGCGCGTCCCCGGCTGGTGCGAGGGCGAGCCGGCCGTCACGGTTAACGGCGAGAATCTGACAGGCCTGAAACCGGATAAGGGCTATCTTCATATCGCGCGCACATGGAAGGCCGGCGACGTGGTCCGCCTCGACCTGCCGATGCCGGTCGAACGGGTCCACGCCGACCCTCACGTCAAGGCCGACGTGGGCCGCGTCGCCTTGCAGCGCGGCCCGGTCGTTTACTGCCTGGAGGGCGTGGACAACGACGGGCAGGGCCGCAACTTCGTTTTGCCGAAGGACGCCAAGTTCACGGCGACGTTCGACAAGGACCTGCTCGGCGGCGTGGTGGTCATCGACGGCGAGGGCGAGGCGGTCGGCGGACTGGACGACGCGGGGAAGCCGGTCGTGCATCCGGTCGCGTTCCGGGCCGTGCCGTATTCGACCTGGGACAACCGCAAGCCGGGGCCGATGGTCGTCTGGCTGGCGGAGAAGCCGGAGCTGGCGGAGCTGCCCGGCGGCCAGGGCGTCCTGTCCCACGGCGTCCAGGTCCGCGCCTCCCACGTCTTCGCCAACGACACGCTGACCGCCGTCAACGACGGCGTGACGCCGAAAAGTTCCAACGACCAGAGCATCCCTCGGCATACGTGGTGGGACCACAAGGGGAGCGAGGAGTGGATGTCGTATCGGTTCCCGAAGGCGCGGAAGATCGACGGTTGCGCGGTCTACTGGTTCGACGACACCGGCGTCGGCCAGTGCCGCGTCCCGGCCGAGTGGCGGCTGCTCTGGCGCGACGGCGGCGAATGGAAGCCGGTGACGCCGAGCGGCGACGCGAAATTCGGCACGGCGCCGAACCAGTTCAACAAGGTGTCGTTCGAGCCGGTCACGGCGCGCGAACTGAAACTGGAGGCGAAACTGAAGGATGGGTTCTCCGGCGGCGTGTTGAAGTGGACTATTTCGGAGGCGAAATAAACCCGTCACAACTCGGGCCTCCAACGGATCAATCTCCCGCCGTGAGAATCTTTCGCCTGTGGACGCCCTGTTTGACGCGCCGGGACGAACGTCTCCCGCGCCCGAACGTCCTCTGATTAGGACAACGCCTGGTAAAACCTTAGCCACAGAGAACACGGAGAAAACCCGTTCGCGGGATTGGTTTCTTCTCTCAAGACCCTCCGTGTCCTCTGTGACCTCTGTGGCTGAGGTTTTGATTGGCCTTCCCAAAATCCGCGAAATCGGGTCCAATCCGCCGCAGTCGCCCCGGTCACGGATGGCCCTTGCGCGGATTCTCCGTATGCCACAAGCTCTGGCCCCGTCCCCCTTGCCCGCCGTCCGCCTCGAAGTGCGGGCCGGCGGCCGGCCCACCGTCTACGAGGTCGGCGACGGCGGCTTCCTCATCGGCGGCGTCCCCGGCTGCGACCTCCGCCTGCCCGGCGGCAACGTCGCCCCCGTCGTCTGTCTCGTCTCCCGCCACGCCCGCGGCGCCAGCCTCCGCAAGCTCGCCCCCGTCCAGCCCATCGCCGTCAACGGCCGCAACGTCAGCTCCACTTACCTCAACAACGGCGACCGCGTCACCGTGGGCAATGTCGAAGTCGCCGTGTCCTTCACGCCCGTCGAGGCGCCCCCACGAGAAGAGGCCGCGCCGGTCGTCCACGAGCGGTTGCGGGAGATCGCGGCCCGCGAGGCGGAGTTGCAGGTGCGCGGCGAGGAACTGGAGAAGGAACGCATTCTCTGGTATCGCCGCCGCGACGAGATCGAAGCCGAATGCCGCCGCCAAACGGAAACCGCCGAGGCGACGAGTCGCCGACTCCAGGAACAGGAAAGCGACCTCCAGCGCCGCGAACAGGCCTGGCGGAACGGCGAAGAGGAACTGGATCGCCAAAGGCAGGAATGGGCGCCGCGCGTCGAGGGCGCCGAGAAGCAATTCAAGGAAGCGCGGGCGCTGCGCCGCCAGCTGGGCGAGATCCGCGAGAAGCTGTACGAGCGCTACCGCAACCGCCGCGACCGCCTCAACGAGAAGCAGAAGGCCCTCCGCGTCGGCGCCAAACGGCTCCAGGAATACAAGCAGCAAATCGACGCGGAGGCCGTGAAGGCGGAGGCGGTGCGGCAGGAATTGGAACTGGGCAAGGCCGAGAACGAGGCCCGCGCCGAACAGCTCCGACGTGAACGCACGGCCCTGGATGAGCAGCATCAAATCGTCGCGTCGCGCCAGCAGGAATTGCAGGACCAGCTGGCCGCGCGGGTCCAGGAATGCGAGGAGCGCGAGCGCAAGGTCGTGGAAGACCGCGCCGCCCTGGAGAAGGGCCAGCGCCAGCACCAGGCCGACCTCGTGCGCCTGGACCGCATCCAGGCCCAGCACGAGCAACGGAAAAAGCAGCTGGAAGAGCGGGCGCTGGAGGTGGATAAGCGCTACGAGCAATTGCAGCGCGACCTGCGCGACCTGGAAGAACAGGCCGTGCAAATGGACGAATGGCACAACCGGCTTTCCGGCGAGACGGAAACGCTGGCGCGGATGAAGCAGGAACACGAGACCGCCGCATCGCAGGTGGAGCAGCGGGCGACGGCCCTGGAAGGCCAGCAGGCCATGCTGGCCACGCTGCGCACGCGGATGGAACGGATGCGCGAGGAGCTGCGCGGCCAGGAGGAAGCGCTCAACGACCAGCGCGTCATGCAGGAGGCGTCGGAGGCCGACCTCAAGGACCGGCTGGCCCAGGTTCAGAAGATGCGCGAGGGTCTCGACAACGACCTTCAACTCCATCAGGAAGAACGCCGGCGCTTCGAGGAGGGCCGGAATGTTCTGGACGCCGCCGTCGCCCAGATGCGGCAGGCCCAGGACGCGCTGGAGGCGCACGAAACGGAACTCAATCAGCGGCAGGAGCAGCAGGACGCCGCGGCCGCCGAACAGGCGGAACAGGCCGGTTTGCTCACGGCCCGCGCGGCCCAGTTGGAAGAGTTGCACAACCGGCTTTCGGCCGACCGGCTGACGCAGCGCGACCGCGAGGCCGCCCTGTCCAAGGCCGAACAGACGCTGACCTCGTTGCAAGAACAGCTGCGGCGACGTTCCGAGGAGTTAAACGAGCGTCAAAAGGAAGTATCCGAACAGGAGGCCAGGTGTCGTCAGGAGGCGGCCCGGTCGGAGGAACAGGTGAACGCGGCCGCCCAGGAGAACCAGCGGAAAGCAACCGAGTTGGAGTCGCTGCGCAAGGAACTGGCCGACCGCGCCGCCGAGCTGGACGGGCTGGCGCGCGACCTGGCCCAGAACCAGGAAACCCAGCGGACGGAGGCCGAGCACCTGAAAGAGTCCGGCTATTCCGTGAGCGGCCAGCGGCAGGCGCTCGCGGCGGAACGGATCGCCTTCGAGGTGGAACGACAGGCGGCGAACGAGGCCGCGGAGCGGACGCGGCGCGAGTTTGAGACGGCCCGCGCCGAGGCGCTGGAACTGATCCGTGGGCTGCCGGACCTGGAGACTCGGGCGGCCGTCGGCATGGACCGGCTGCTGCGGGCGCGAGCAGCTGCGCGAGCACCTGGCCGAGGTCCACGGCTACGCCCGCCAGAGCCGTGACGACCTCGAAGCCGCCCGCCAGCACGTTCAGGGCGAGGCCGAGCGCGTGCGGCAGCAGGAACTCGCCCTGCACGTGGCCCGCGACGAACATCGTTTGGCCGTGGCCGCCTTCCGCCAGCAGCTGATCGAGTGGCAGGGCCGCGTCGGCGAAATGAAGGAATCGCTGCTGCACGGTTCGACCCAGCTGGAGCGGCGGCAGGCGGAGGTCCGGGAACAGGCCGAGCAGATCGCGTCCACGTCGGCCCGGCTGGAGCGGCAAGCCGAGGAGTTGCAGGAAAAGGAACGTCAGGTGGCCGAGCGGCGCTCGGAAATGGACCGACATTTAGGCGATATGCGGGAATGGTATCGACGGAAATTGCGCGAATTGTCCGGCGTGGACGCGGCCGCGCGCGAGGCCGCCGTCGCCGAGATGGACGCCGTCGCGCCGATGCCGGCGGTTGCCGACCGACCGGCGATGGCAGAGCGGACGGCGGAGCCCGGAATTCTATCGTTGACCGGCGAAATCGAGCCGGGCGACCGCCAGCTCGGCGACCTGTTGCGCTCGCTGGAACTGGTGGACGCCGACGCGCTGACCGCCCTGCTGACGGAGGCGCGGCGGCAACGGCGTTCGCTGCGGCAACTGCTCCTGGCCGGCAATTACCTAACGCTCTATCAAATGGCGCTGATCGAGGCGGGCAACCTGGACGGTCTGGTGGTCGGGCCGGTGCGCGTCATCGACCGTTTGCAGGCCGGGCCGCGCGAGGCGGTGTACCGCGTCTTCGACCCGCGCCGCAACGGCGACGCCCTGCTCCGCTGGCTGGCTGAAGCGGAATTGCACGACGCGGTTCATCCGGACGAATTCCGCCAGCGCTTCGCCGCCCTGGCCGCCCTGCGCTCCGACCACATAACGGCCACTTACGAGGTGCTGGAAGTCGCCGGTCGGCCGGCGGTCTTGCAGGAATGGCTGACCGGCCTGCCCGGCTCGGACTGGCCGGCCCTGACGGCGGCGCCGGGCGTCTGGCTGCGGCTAACGACGCAGGCCGGCCTCGCCCTGCGGGCGGCCCACGACGCCGGACTGGGCCACGGGGCGCTGACGGCTTCGTCGTTCATCTGCACGCCGGAGGGCGTGGTGAAGCTGTGCGGCCTCGGCGAACCGCGCTGGCTGGCCGCGCCGCCGTTGCCGGAAGGCTTCGAGGCCGACGCCGCCGGCGACCTGTGGGCGCTGGGGCGGATCGCCGCCGCCTGGGCCGCGCCCTCCGCGTCCCCGTCCCGCAAGGGCAAGCCGAAGGCGCTGCCCGACGCGCTGCAAGCGATCCTGGACCGCCTCACCGCCGAGGGCGAAATGGCCTACGAAAGCGCGGCCGGTTTGCTCGGCGACCTCGACCGCGCCGGCGCCGAGGCGCCCGCCAACGGCGCGGCCTGGGAACGCTTCGTCCGCGAGGTGCGCGACCAGGCCGTGGATACGGCCTGGCGGCGTTCCGCCTGACTGACCGGCTTTCTTCCGTACCGCCGCATCGTAGAACGGCGTGCGTTGCCCATACTTTGGGTGCCATGCTTTCGCGGCTGCTTTCAGGATCCGAACACCTTCAATGCCACCGCGAAAGCATGTTTGACCGTCACCCGGTCCAGGTGATGACGAAACATGCTTTCGCGGTGGTTCGGGCGGTTTCCGCGTTCCGACGGGGGCCGCGAAAGCATGGCACCCCAAAAAGGTCCGCTCCGTCCGCTGCCGACCACTTTCAGCCGCCGCACGGCCGTCCGACCCTTTATTCCTGACCAAATGCCAAAAACGCGCTTTTTCTCCCTCTTTTCCCTGCGCGGCGCCGCCGCGCTCTGGTATGCTTCGTATGTTTTCCAGGGCCGGTTCGACGAACCGCCGTCGCGGGCGCGGCCGCCGGCCTCATTTAGCCCAAAGGAGATCATTCATGGCAGATTGGCGGAAGCTGGCCATCAACACGCTGCTGGCCGACGGCAAGATCGACGACGATGAAATCAGGGCGCTCCGCAAGGAACTGTGGGAGGACGGCAAAATCGACATGGAGGAGGTCAATTTCCTCGTCAAACTGCGCAACGCGGCCCAGAAGAAAGCCAAGGCCAAGAAAGTAGAGGTCAACCCGAAGTTCACGGCCCTGTTCTTCAAGGCCGTCAAGGAGAACGTGCTCGCCGACGGCAAGATCGACGCCGCGGAAGCCGGCTGGCTGCGCGAGATGCTGTTCGCCGACGGCAAGATCGACGCCGACGAGAGGAAATTCCTCGAGGGCGTCAAGAAAGAAGCGAAAGAGACCAGCCCGGAGTTCAACCGGCTCTACGACGAATGTATGTCCCGAAGCGCGCCGAAGAAAAAGCAGTAGACGGCCGCCGGACCCCAGACGGAAACTAATGCCAGGACGAGTGCGACGCGCCGCGGGGGCTTGGACGCCCAATCCCCTCCCGCGGCGCGTCGCCGAGTCATTCCCCCGACGTGACCGGTACGCACCGGAGACGATTATGCCTCGTACCCGTTGCCCGCATTGCAACACCATCCAACCCTTTGAGGAAGAAGAGCGCGGCGACACGAAACAGTGTAGCTCCTGCGAGGGGGCGTATCGCGTGCCGGGCGCCGCCAAGGACAAGGCCGTGCAGCCCGCCCCGAAGTCTCAGCCCAAGGCCGAAACGGCCGGGTGCGGCGCCGTGAAGCGTCAGCCGCCGGCCGAAGAGGACATGGACGAGTTGGACGAAGTGGTCGCCGCGGACGACGAAGAGGATGAGGACGAAAGGGAACAGGAGGAAGAACGGCCGCGCAAGCGGCGGCCCAAGAAGGACGCGGACGACGATAAGCCCCGCCGCCGAAAGAACCGCCGGCGACAACCGGAGGGATTCAGCCTGGTCGATACCCTCCCGATCGATTACATCTCGCAGGTCAACATCGGCGTGACGATTTACGTCATCGTGGAGATCATGGTGTTTTTGGGCACGAGCATGGTGCGCCACGGCTCGCCGGCCTATTTCTTGTTGATGCTGGCGGCCCTTTTCGGCGCCTGCAGCTTGCTCTGGGCCTGCGCCGCCTACGCCAAGAACAAGAACTACTCCCAGTGGCTCGGCCTCCTCGGATTGCTGTCGCTGTTGGGCCTGATCGTCCTCGTTATCCTGCCGACGCGGCGCGACCCCGAAGACGAGACTTGACGTAGATTGAACCTTTTTCGCCCCCTTATGGGTTCTGTCCTGTAGGCGTCAATAGCGCCGCCAGCCCCTTTTCGTCCAGCATCACCCGCCGGATCGACGCCGCCTTGCCCGTGGCGGCGTCCACCTCGACCACCGCCCCCGCCAGTCGCGGGTCGCCTTCCGCCACGTCGAACGCGCTGGGGACGAACGTCACGGTCGTCCCCAGCACGCGGTCGATGCGCCGGCCCAGGATGCTGTCATACGGCCCCGTCATGCCCACGTCGCTGATGAACGCCGTGCCGCCGGGCAAGATCTGCTCGTCGGCGGTCTGGACGTGGGTGTGCGTGCCGAGCACGGCGCTGACGCGGCCCTTGAGGTGATGGCCCATCAGGTACTTGTCGGCCGTGGCCTCGGCGTGCATGTCCACGATCACCACGCGCACGTCGGCCGGCAGCGCCGCCAGGACGCGGTCGGCGGCGCGGAACGGGCAGTCCACCGAACGCATGAACGTTCTCCCCATGAGGGAGACGGCGGCCACCGGCGTCCCGTCCTTCGTGCGGGCCAGGGCGAAGTCGCGGCCGGGGGCGTCGAGCGGATAGTTGGCCGGCTTGCAAACCCGCTCCTCCTTCTGCAAGGTCGGGATAATTTCCGCCTTTTTGTAGATGTGATCCCCCAAGGTCACCAAATCGACGCCGGCCTCGCGGACCTTGCGGTAGAGGCCGGCGGTCAGGCCGGAGCCGTTGGCGGAGTTCTCGGCGTTGGCGATGACGCAGTCGATTTGCTCGTGCGCCACCAAGGGCGGCAGCGCCTTTTTGAGGAAGGTGATTCCGGGGGGGCCGACGATGTCGCCGATGAAGAGGATGCGCATTTCAAAAAGTCAAGGAGACAAGGAGACAAGGAGACAAGGAGAACAGAATGGGTAGGGTCGGTGAGGTCTGTTCTCCTTGTCTCCTTGTCTCCTTGTCTCCTTGTCTGTCCTTTCTTGAACAGCAAGAAGCGCCGGTCACTTGGCGTATTCCACGGCCCGCGTCTCGCGGACCACCGTGACCTTGATCTCGCCAGGGTAGTGCAGCTGTTCCTCGATGGCCCGGGCGATGTCGTGGCAGACCTTCAGCGCGTCGCTGTCGGAGGTCTGCGAGGCGTTGGCGATCACGCGCACCTCGCGGCCGGCCTGGATGGCGTAGGCGTGTTCCACGCCGGGAAAGCCCGACGCCACCGCCTCCAACTCCTCCAGCCGCTTGACGTATTTCTCCAAGGTCTCGCGGCGGGCGCCTGGACGCGATGCGCTGATGGCGTCCGCCGACGCCACCAGCACCGTATAGATGTGGTCGATCGTCACATCGTCGTGGTGGCCGGCGATGGCGTGCAACACCTCCTTGCTCGTCTCGCCGTAACGCTTGGCCAGCTCGGCGCCGATCTTCGGATGACCGCCTTCCATCTCGTGGTCGGCCGCCTTGCCGACGTCGTGCAGCAGGCCGCAACGCCGCGCCAGCCGGCCGTCCAGGCCCAGTTCGTCGGCCATCATGCCGGTGAGGTGCGCCACCTCCAGGCTGTGTTGCAGCACGTTCTGGCTGTAGCTCGTGCGGAACTTCAGCCGGCCCAGCAGCTGCACCAGCTTGTCGTGCAGGCCGCCGATGTTCGCCTCCAGCACCGCCTGCCGGCCGACCTCCAGGATGTGCTTCTCCATCTCGGCCGTGGTCTCCGCGACCACTTCTTCGATCCGTGAAGGGTGAATACGACCGTCCTGGATGAGCTTGGTCAGCGCCAGCCGGGCGGTCTCGCGGCGGACGTTGTCGAAGGCGCTGACGATCACCACGCCGGGCGTGTCGTCCACGATCACGTCCACGCCGGTGCATTTCTCGAAGGTGCGGATGTTGCGACCCTCGCGGCCGATGATGCGGCCCTTCATGTCGTCGCTGGGGATGTCCACCGTGCTGACCGTGGTGTCGGCCGTGTGCTCGGCGGCGTAACGGTGGATGGCCGTCGCCAGGATGCGCCGGGCCTTCTCCTCGGCGGACTGACGGAGGGCCTCTTCGTGCCGTTGCAGCCGGCCGGCGATTGTTTCGGACAGCTCGCGCTCCAGCCGCCCCAGCAGAAGGGCCTCCGCCTGTTCGCGGTTGAGTCCGCTCAACTCGTACAACTTCTGCGTCTGCCGCTTGACCAGCTCCTCCGCCTCCTGCGCCCGACGCTCGATTTCCGCCTTGCGTTCACTGTGCTTCCGCTGACTGTGTTCGAGGGCGCGCTCTTTTTTCTGCAACTCCTTGCTCTTCTCTTCCAGCCCGTCCTCGCGCTTGTCCAGGCGGCGCTCCTGGTCGCGCAGCTCGATTCGGGTCTGCTCCGTCTCGCGGTTGAACTCCTCGCGCCTGCGGTAGAGGTCGTCTTTCGTCTTCAATTCGGCTTCTTTAAGGATTTTTTCGGCGTCGATGCGCGCGGCCGCGGTGATCTCGGCGGCGCTGGCGCGTACGCCCCCGAGCCGGGATCGGTCCAGCAGCCGGGCCGTGAGCCACCCGACGGCCAGGCCGGCCAGCAGGGCCAGACAGCCGATCAGGTAATACAGCGGGTCCATACAGCCCACTCCTTGACGAGGGGCCGCGGACGGTCGGGCCAAAAAGTACGGCGCAGTGGCGCAAGAAGAAACGCCCGATACGGCGCCGTCGGCGCCGGCGGGTCGCTGAGGGGAACGCGCTGTCGGGCAACCTCAACCGGGGCGGTACGGACCACCGCGAAGCCACGGCCGAACGCGGTCGTGGCGGGAAAGGGATCGCGGGCGGCCGGGCCGCTTCACGCCGTCACGGCCCGGGCCGGGTCGTCACCTGCGGCGGCGGCAGCGGGCACGGGGGCGAAACGCGGACGGCGACGCGGTCGGGACGAGGCGTCTCTGGTCGGCGATGAACGCGGATACGGACTCCGAAGAAATGCAGCCAGAGGTCCTCGAACACGGCCCGCGCCTCGCGGCGTACGGCCCATCCACCAAGCACCAGACTCACGCACAGCAAGCAGAACAGGGTCATGCGGGACTCGTCAGGTTTTGGGGTGCAACGTTGCAACGGTCGGTCGTGGTTCCCGCAGCGCTTCCGGCGTCACGCATCGTGTCCCGCCCGGGGAGCCGCGGACCTCGTTTGTCTAGATTCAACGCCCCCGGCCGTCGGGCCGTGGGAGTGTGTGTGATGACAGGATGTATTATGGGGGCAAGGCGGGGGCGGCGTCAACCAGTAATTGCGCGGAGGCCGGAAAACCGAGGCGGGCGGCCGGCGCGAGCGGCCGATTTCCTCCCTCGTTCGTCCGTCGTTCCCAATCAGGAGTTACAGGCTTCTTACTTCTTCGCGTCCGTCCCCGTCGCGCCCGGGATGACCAGATCGGCGCCGACCGGCAGCGGGTCGGGCGATTGCAGCACGCCGCGATTCGCCCGGTAGATGAGACCGAATTGTTCGGCGTCGCCGTAATATTGCCTAGACAGGCTGAACAGCGTGTCGCCGTCGCGGACGGTGTGCCGGCGAACGCCGGCCGTCTGGACCGGCGTTTCCACCGTTCGGGCCGTCGGGTGGGCCAGGGCGGTGCGCAGCGGGTCCTCCGGCGCGACGACGGCAGCATCGGCCGGACGATCCCCGCGGGCGCGGGTTCGCCGGTCGGCGAGCCGACGCTCATGTCCTTGCGGAAAAACAGCACGGCCACGGCGATGACCAGACCCACGCCGACGACCAGACCGAGTTTGGCGTCGTTGGGCATATCCCCGCTCCGAAGATATGAGGAGAAAATGGGGGCCGTCCGGCGCGCCCGCCGCTTCCGTGCATCGCAAGTATCCACGCGGCCGGCCCCGGCGCCGCCGTAACTTGAGGGAAAAGGGGCGAAGGGGCGAACCGCGCGACGGCAGAAGGCGCGGGCGCGGCGACTTCGGCCCGATTGCTTCCTCCCGTCGCCTAGGAAAAGAACGCGCAGTCGGGCGCGTTCGGGCCGCGGCCGCGGGCGTCGTTTCGCGTTAACTCCGAAAGGCAAGTTCCGGCGCGTTCGGGCGGCGCGGAACGACCGGGCCGCGACGACCAGGGTGTGAATTTTGCCGGACCTGTCAACTTTACCAGGGAAGGCCGGAAATTCCTGTCGGATATGGGGCCACGTCTCTTGTAACGCGAATTTCTCCGATTAAGGTTGAAGTGTAGACCTTCGGCGGGCGCCCAGGCGCGCCGGAGCGAGAGGGTTCGTGGCGCGTCCCGGCCCGTCGTCGGGGCGAACGCGAGGCGATCCAACCACTTGACAGAGTAAGGAGAGTTGCCATGCGACCCTTCCGGGCCTCCGTATGGTGCTGCGCGCTGGCGGTCGCCGCGGCGACGGCCGGTTCCTCGCAGGCCGCGTGGAACAATGTGTTCGAGGCCTGCTGCTGGGGCTGCCAGAGCGGCGCCACGGCCAACTACCCGCCGGCCGCCCCGTGCAACGCCTGCCAGCCGCAATGCACGACGCGCTACATCCAGCGCAGCTACTACCAGCCGGTCACGACCTACACCCAGCGCACCTATTACGAGCCGGTCACGACCTACCGCACCAGCTACTATTACGAGCCGGTGACGAGCTATCGCTACAGCTGCTACTACGACCCCTGCACCTGCCGGTCGCAGCAGGTGGCGACGCCCGTCACGAGTTACCGGCTGCGGTCGCAGTGCTGCCCGGTGACGAGCTACCTCCAGCGCTGCGCCATGCAGCCGGTCACCAGCTATCAGCAGGCGTTCTACTACGAGCCGGTCACCAGCTGCTGCCAGACCACGGTCGGCCCCCCGGTGTTGGCGCCGCCGCCCGGCGCCGCTGTCACGCCGGCCGCGCCGACGGCACCGCCGCCGCAGGTGTCGGAACCGGCCGCCGCCCCGCCGTCCAACCTGCCGCCGTACACGCCGCCGCCGAGCGTCAGCGACGGCGGCAACACGCCGACCTCGGAGAGCCATCGCTTCGACCCCAACCCGAACCCCGGCCCGGCGATGCCCAAGGCCTACGATCAGAGTTCGCGGCAGCCGCGACTCGGCTCGCCGCGGCCCGACCAGCCGGCCCCGGCCCAGACGCCGGAGCCGCCGCGGGCCGTCCGCATCGACCGCATCGCCTCGCGCTCCGGCGCCAACCTGGAGGGCCGGGTGGTGAAGTATTCCGACCGCTCGCCGCAGGCCGGGGCCATGGTGCTGTTCGTGAGCGCCGACCGGCAGGGCGCCCAGGAGTCGGTGACGGCCGACGGCGACGGCCGTTTCCGCGCGTCGTTGGCGTCGGGCGCCTGGCTGGTCTACGTTCAGGACGCCGACGGCCGGCCGATCTTCCACCAGAAGGTGGACGTCCGCGACGACGCGCCGCAGACGA
Organism: uncultured Planctomycetaceae bacterium; assembly: GCA_963813925.1. Taxonomy (GTDB): domain Bacteria; phylum Planctomycetota; class Planctomycetia; order Gemmatales; family Gemmataceae; genus UBA4732. The sequence continues at coordinate 406,141 of CAWFBG010000007.1, read as the reverse complement.
TGACGCTGGTCAGCCGGCAACGCTGACAACGGGTTGTCATTTTGCCGCACCGACCCGCGGCGCGAGCGAGGCGTTCTGTCAATGCCTCGCTCGCGCCGCGGGTCGGTGCGTTTGCCATTCTGGCCTTGACCGGACGGAACGCCGCCGTTATCGCCAGCCCTCCAGGTCGCTCCGTCGTGGACGGCCTTGCGCAGAGCGCATGAGGAGGCTTAGACATGACGGGCGGACGAACCCTTGGTTTTCTGGCGTTGGCGGCGCTGCTCGGCCTGGCGGGCTGTGAGCGCTGGTGCGAAAGGAACTACCCGGCGCCGGCCTACGGCGGCAATTGCTGCGCCCCGGCGCAGCAACCTTGCTGTGCGCCGGTTTCCAACTATCCGGTGCAGCCGTGCGCCCCGGCGTCCAACGGCTGGGCGCCCCATCAGTGAACCGGCCGGGGCTTACGCCATGACCTTCGCCCCGTGACTGCGGTCGTACCAGGCGCGGAGGTCGCGGTCGCACCGAGCCTGCGCCCGCCGGCCGACGGCCAGCGTGAGGACTGCGACCATTACGGGTCCGAATAATGCGTTGGACGCCGCAGGCCCGACGGCGGCGCCATAGACGGCGCCCGGCGGCGTGAGCGCGGCCAGGGCCGGCCAGCCGAGGCGGAACAGCGCGTAGGCGGTCAACGACAGTCCCACCGTGAGGAGCACGCCCAAGCCGTTGGCCTGCGTCCCGCGCGCGAAGGCGCGAAACCCCAGCGTGAAATACAGTCCCCACAGCAACACTCCCGCCGCGGCGGCCGTCGCGGCCTGCCCCACGGTCATCCGGCCGGCGATCACGGCCGACGCCCACAGCAACAGCGCCACGGCGAAGTAGCCGCGGCCGCGCTTCCACGCCGCCGCGGCCGCCGCGTTCCAGTAGTCGCGCGCGTCCAGGCCCGACAGCAGCAGCAGTTCCAGCCGCCGGCAGCGGTCGTGGGCGTTGGAATCCCACAGGCCGTACTGATAGGCCGCCGGCACCGCCGCCAGCACCACCAGCCCCGTCGCCAGGCCGGCCACGCCGCCCATTTGATCGAAGATCTGAAATACGCGCTGTCCCATCCACGCCGGCCAGTGCGGCCCCGCCGCCGTGTACAGGGCGTAGAGCAGCCCGAAGCCGCCGGCCAGCCACAGGTTGATGCGTCCGGAATAGCGCGTCACCCGCCGCACCGCCCACCACGACAGCGGACGGTCGCCGACCGGAGGACGAGCCGCGCCGGGCCGCAGCGCGATCGGACGATAATGCAGCTCCTGAAAGTGTCTTTCAAGCCGTCGTGCGCCGCGGACCAGCAATAACGCGATCACGGCCAGCGCCCCGGCCTCCAGCCACGCCGCCTTCTCCCAGACGACCTCGACGCCCCAGTCCGACCAGCACTGCACCATGCCGAAGGGGTTGTAGAGGTGGAACGCGATGAACGCCTGGAGGGCCGTCTTGCCGAGGCCGAATGGCAGCGCGTCCAGCCAGTGCTTGAGGTTCTCCCCGGCCAGCACGCCGACCGCCAAATAGAGCACCACCAGGGCCAGCACGCCGCGCTCGCCCCAGCGGCGCACCCCCTGCGATTCATACGCCCAGACCGTCAACCCGAGGCCGACGACCGCCCCCCAGGTGAGCGGCATGACCACAAAGGGGATGGGGTCGAGCGGGCCGAGCAGGCCGACGGCGACCAGCAGCGCCAGCACCGGCAGCCCGGCCAGCGTCACCAGGGCCAGCTGGGCGAGGCCGACGCACGCCTCATGAAGGAGGAGCCATTGCGGCCGCAGCGGGCTGACGAGGAGAAACTCCAGAGCCAGGCTTTTCGGCATCTGGGCGAGCCGCCAGCCGACGAGCGCGGCCCCTTCGACGACGCCGGCGATGAGCAGGAGATGGCCCAGGAGGGCGGGCGAGCCGTGCGGCCCCTGGTGGACGAGCGGCCACACCGCCGCCGTCAGCAAGAGCAGATGGACGACGACGGCGCGGCGGAAGGTGCGCTGCCGGGTCGGCGACAGCGCGGCCAGGCCGAAAAACGATGCGAACATCATGCACGGGTCTCCTCAAGGGGAGCATAGTGCATGATCCGCCGGGCCGCGGTTAACGAGGCGGCGGAAAGTCGAGGTGGGCGGGGGCATAGATCTTTTTGGCCGCCGACTGATGTTAGTATTGAACTTCGAGTCCGAAGGAGAGGGTTTGGACCCAGACGCTGGAGGTTTCCCCCGTGAATGTGGGGCGGGCCGGGCTTGCCGCCCCGCTGGACGGCGGGATCAGATTGGGGTTGATGCCGAGGTCCACCTGGTCGCCGGGCCGCGCCACGTTCGGCCACCACAGGGTCGAATAACCCGTAAACAGACGGATATTCGGGTTGACTTGCCAGCCCAGGTTGACGCCTACCTGGGGGATCGCGGTAAAAGTCTGGTTGTGGTAGGACCCGATGTTACTGGAGAGGGCCAACAGGCCTCCGGGGCTGACCACCGGCGCGCTGCCGGGTACGGTGACCGTTTGCGTCCCCGATATGCCTACCGTCCGGCTGACGGAGCCTGCGGCGACCTTGCCCAGCACTTCCACCGACAAGGGTCCGTACCACATTTCGCCGCGCAGGCCCATGTCAACGCCGTTGAAGATGTTTCTTGTTGAAAAACCGTCCTCCGACAGGATGTTGGTGCCGGCCGCGAAGGGACCGGAGATCGTATTGACGGACTCCCCAATGTTCAGCCCCTCGTCGTAGCGCAAGAACTGGTAGCCCAGTAGCGCGTCCAAGCGGCCCCAGGTCCCGAGTGGGCAACTCTGGCTCAGGTCCGCGTTATAGCCGAAAAAGTCGCGCCCGGAATCGGTGACGAGGACCGAGCCGGATGAGACTCCGGGATAGGCGACCACCGAGGAGTTCGGCAACCCGGTCGTCACATCGGTGAAGGGGCGGGCCAGAATGACGCTGCCGTCCGACGAGGCAAAGGCGGAAGCGCTGCCGCTTCCCAGGACGAAGAAGCCGGCCTCGACGCTCAGGCCGTCGGCCTGGTCGAAGCAGTAACCGAAGTCCGCCCGGGCGCCCGAACGCGCTCCGGTGTCGATGCGGCCTTCGCCGATCAGGGTCTTGGTCCCTAGCGTTCCGAGAAACCCCGCAGACGTGATGGGAGTGCCGGCGGGGCTGGTGGTCGCCAGCGGCGGCAGGAGATCGCCGCGCACCCATCCGAGGATGTAGGCCGCATTGCCCCACACCTGCGGCGCGTCGTCGGCCGGGGGATTGCCGTCAAAAAGAGGCTCCGACGGCTCCTCGACGGGCGCCGGAGAACTAGGAAGGGCGGCTGGCGCGGGGCCGGGCGGCTGCGCACAGGCCGTCGCGCAGACAGCCAGGGCGATCCCAAGGGCGAGGACGCCGTTTCTTGTCATGGAATTCCCTCCGCGGCAAGGGGACACGTGGGCTGCTTGCGGGGCCGAGACAAATGGCTGGGGCCGGGTTGGCGGGGTAATGACGGTTGTGCGACTTCTTGCAGTTGTTATCGGCCTGTGGGAAAGACCAACTTTGCCTTTGTTGACGATGACACGGCTTTTTGAAGGGGAAAGTCCGGGTTGCCAGGCGGCGAGGAGCGCGCGGAAGAAAGGGGTTCATCCGGGGGAAGCGTACTTCGTGGTTGAAAAGGCGTGGACATGCTGTTCCCATCTGAGGTTTGGGAAACCATCTTCAGAAGGGAGCCGTCAGCATGTCCACCAGCCTACTCTACCACGCCTTCGGCATCCGAGGCTACGACTACGTCAAAACCGATTACCGAGAGGGACGTGTGGTCTTCACCATCCATCGACGGCCCCACACCTACCGCTGTCCCCTCTGCGGTTCGCGGCGGGTCGCGCCCGGGGATGCCAGGAGCGGACCTTTCGGGCTGTGCCCATTGGCGGCAAGCCGGTCTATGTGATGCTGGCCATTCCGCGGGTGGAGTGCCCGACCTGCCAGGTGATCCGCCAGGCGCCGCTGGACTTCGCCGACCCCCGACGCAGCTACACCCGGGCCTTTGAGCGTTATGCCCTGGAGTTGAGCCGGATGATGACCATCCAGGACGTGGCCCGGCATCTACAGGTCAGTTGGGATGTCATCAAGGACATCCAGAAGCGCGACCTGCAACGACGTTACCGGAAGCCCAAGCTGAACAAGCTCAAGCAGATCGCCATCGACGAAATAGCGGTCGGCCACGGTCACCGCTACCTGACGGTGGTCCTCAACCTGGAGACGGGGGCGGTAGTTTTCGTGGGCGAGGGTAAGGGGGCCGACGCTCTGGAGCCGTTCTGGAAGCGGCTGAAGGCGGCGCGGGCCCGGGTCGAAGCGGTGGCCACGGACATGTCGCCGGCCTACATCCAGGCCGTACGGGACAACCTGAGCGACGCGGTCCACGTGTTCGACCACTTCCACGTCATCAAGCCGTTCAACGAGAAGTTGAGCGACTTCCGGCGGGAGCTGCACCGGGAGGCCACGGACCAAATGCACAAGGAAGTGCTCAAGGGGACGCGCTGGCTTTTGCTCAAGAACCCGGAGAACCTGGATCCCAAGAAAAAGGAGCGGGAGCGACTGGAGGAGGCGTTGCGCATGAACCAGCCCTTGGCCACGGTGTACTACCTGAAAGAGGACCTGCGGCAGATCTGGGGGCAGCCGGACAAGGCGACGGCGGCGCGGGTGTTGGAGGACTGGATCCGCCGAGCGGAGGCGTCGTGCATCAAGGTGTTGCAGAGATTCGCGGCGACGCTGGCGATGCACCGCACGGGCATCCTGGCCTACTACGACTGCCGGATCTCCACGGGACCTCTGGAAGGGACGAACAACAAGATCAAGACGATGCAGCGACAGGCCTACGGCTTCCGCGACAAGGAGTTCTTCAAACTCAAGATTTATGCGATCCACGAAACCAAGTACGCTTTAGTCGGATGAACCAAGAAAGGTGGAAAGGAAGCGGCCCCGGCCATTTGTGGGGCCGGGGCCGTTTCTTGGTTGCGGGTGGAGCGCCGCGCCAGGACGCAACTCTCGCAAGATCTGGGCGATTACTTAGTTGATCGTCGCCGTCTGCATTCCGGCCGTCAGCAACGGGTTGGTCGCGTCGGCGGCCGTCAGCGTGGGCGTGGTGCTGGCCGCCGTATCGGTGTACAGGAAGGTGGCGGCGCCGCTGCCGTTGGCGACCACGCTGGTGATTGGGGTGGTCCCGGTGCTGTCGAGGAACGTGCCGGTCATGGTGTTGCTCGTCGTCAGATTGATGGTGTCAGACTGGGCGACGGCGTTGCCATACTGATCCTCGATCTGCACGGTGATGAGGCCGGAGTTGGTCCCGGCGGAGATGGTCTGGGGGGCGCTGGTGAAGTCCACTTGGGCAGCGGCGGCGGCGGTGACCGTCTCCTGCTGGGTCTGGGTCGCGGTTGGGTTGACGCTGTCGGTGGCCGTCAGGGTGGGCGTGCCGGCGGTCGTGTCGTTGTATTCGAAACTGGCGGTGCCGTTGGCGCCAGTGACCACGTCGGTGATTCTGTTGGCCCCGTTACTGTCGAAGAACGTGCCGGTCATGGAGTTGCTGCTCAGGTTCACCTGCGCATTGGCGACCGGGTTGCCGTTGGAGTCAAGCGCCTCCACGGTGATGAGGCTGGAATTGGTCCCAGCGGTCGCGGTGATGGGTGTGGAGGTGAAACTCAGTTGGGTGGCGGCGTCCTTGGTCGTCGCCAGGGTGGTCGAGGCGGTGTTGCCGTTGGCGTCGGTGGTCGTGGCCGTGTAAGTGATCTTGCCGTTGGCCAGGCCGCTGACGTCGATGCCGGTCGCCGTCCAGTTCCCGGAGCCGTCCACCGTGGCCGCCATTTTCACGGAAGGGTTGGTCCCGTCGGAGGCGGTCACGGAAACCGTGTCGCCGACCCCGGTCGTGCCCATGGCGCTGGTGTTGGTCTGGTTCGCCGCGCTGATCGGGTTGGTCACCGAAGTGATCGTCAAGGGCAGCACGTTGACGGTGAAGGTGTCGTCCACCGTGGCGCCGTATCGATCCGCGGCTTGCACGGTGATCGTGGAGGATCCCGTGGCCCCGGCGGCGTAATTCAGGGCGAGGTGCTCGTCGGTGAGGGTGGGCGTCACCAGGCCCGGGTTGCTGTTGGCGACGACCGAATAGGTCAGATACTCGTCCCGGCTGTCTATGGTGACGCCGTTGATCGTGAGGAAGTTGCTGGCCGTGGCGTTCGTGGCGAAAGTGCCAGTGGTCGGACTATAGTTGTTGAGCGGGAGGGTGGTGAGGTCCACGTTGGGGACCTGCGCGGCGCCGGGCGTGCCGCCCTCGTTCTGGACGGACGTGCTGGCCAATTCGGAAAGCACGGCCTGGGACGCCGTGTCGCCAGGGTTGATCTGGCCGAACACGGTGAATTCCTGCGGGTCGAGGTTGGCGGAGTTGTTCCCCAGGTTGAAGAAGAACTGGTTCGTGGCCGAGTTCGGCAGGGCGTTGCCGTTCGCGTCGCTCTGCAACGCCATGGCGAGCGTGTCCTGGACGTTCGACGCCGAGAACTCGTTGGGCACGGACGGGTTGGTGGGCGTCTGGGTCAAACCCGTGACCGCCCCGGTGGTCGGGTCCGTCTGCAAGCCCGCGCCTCCGCCCTGCAAATACTGGCCGGCGATGAGGCGGCTGAAGAAGGTGTTGTTGTAATCGCCGGCGTTGATGTAGTCGAAGAAGTTGGCCACGGTCTGCGGCGCCGTCGTGTCGAACAGCGTAACGTTGATGGGGCCGGCGGAGGTGTTGAACGTCACCTCGCTGTTCGTGATGTCGGGGTCGCTGAAGACGCCGGCCAGGTCGATCTGGCTGGGGGAACTGTTCTCCGCCACGGAGAAGTTGGCGACGGCGTTGGCCACGACAGGGGCGTTGTTCGGGCGATAGTTGGCCGCGCCGGAGCCGCCGCCGGCCGGGGCGTTGCACGGGTAATCGGCGGGCGTGGTGGAGGCCGAGAGCAAGCCCAGACCGACGTAGTGGGGGTCCAGTCCCTCGAAGGCGAGATCCTGGTTCACGGTCTGTCCCGCGGCGACGAAAAGACCGGAAACGGTGCTCACGCCGCCATTCAGGAGCACCGGGTCCGTGGCGCTGATCGCGTAGGTCCCGGGCAGCACGTTTTGGAACGTGAACGCCCCGTTGCCGTCGGTGACGGCCGTGGTGCTCACCGGCGTGTTCTGGGCCGTCGTCGTGCCGGTCAAGGTCACCTTGAGTCCGGTCAGGGCGACCTCGCCCTGGTCGAAAACGCCGTTGTGGTTGGTGTCGATGAAGGCGAGTCCGGTCAGGGCGCCGGAAGCGGTGGCCGTCGGCACGGTACGATCTTCCAGCCTCTCAAGTTCCAGGCGTCTACGCAGGGGCCGGCGCGCGGGCCGCTGACGGGATGACTTTTGAAAGAGAGACCAGAACGTCGTTCCCTTGAACCGCATGACATGTCTCCGCGTCTGTTCCGGTGAATTGCGATAAGGGGCGACGGCGCGACGTTTTCCGCACGAAACGTCCGCGCGAAAGGCCAGAGACCGATACCTGTTATCGGAAAGGACAACGCTTCATCATATCCTGTACCGCGACGGCTGACAACTTTGGCTGCCGCTTCCTTTGGTTCAACCGTTGCCGTCCGCAAAAGTTCCGGTCGGGGAGCGTCGGCCGGGCGTATAACGGACGGGAGAGAGCGCCGGCGGGTCGTCCGGCCCGCCGGCCTCGCCGACACGACGGATGCCAAACATGCTTCCCCACGGGTTTCTCCGCGTCGCCGCCGCCTCGCCGGTCCTCCGCGTCGCCGACTGCGCCTTTAACGCCGAACGCATCCTCTCCCTCATGCGCCGGGCGGAGTCGGAGGGCGTCGCCGTTCTGGTCTTCCCCGAACTGTCGCTGACCGGCTACACCTGCGCCGACCTGTTCCAGCAGTCCGTCCTACAGCGCGGCGCCCTGGACGCCCTCGAACACCTGCTCCGGGCCGGCGGCGAGGCGTTCGGCGGCGTCGCCCTGGTCGGCCTGCCGCTGGCCGTGGACGACCAGGTGTTTAACTGCGCCGCCGTCCTGCACCGCGGCCGGCTGCTCGGTCTCGTCCCCAAATCGTTCATCCCCAATTACAAGGAGTTTTACGAGCGCCGTTGGTTCGCCGCCGCGGCCGCCGCCCGCAGCCGCCAGGTCCACCTCCTCGGCGCGACCGTGCCTTTCGGCGCGGATCGCCTTTTTGCCGCCGACGGCGACGCCGTGACGCTGGGCGTCGAAATCTGCGAAGACTTGTGGGTCCCGATCCCGCCGAGTTCGAGTCAGGCGCTGGCCGGGGCCACGCTGCTCGTCAACCTGTCGGCCAGCAACGAGGTCGTCGGCAAGGCCGCCTACCGCCGGCAACTGGTGGTGAACCAGTCCGGCCGCTGCATGGCCGCCTACGTCTACGCTTCCTGCGGCGTCGGCGAGTCCACGACGGACGTGGTGTTCGGCGGCCATTGCATGATCGCCGAGAACGGCGTGATGCTGGCCGAGTCGCGCCGCTTCCAGCGCGACGACGTGCTGCTGACCGCCGACGTCGATATCGACCGCCTCCGGGCGGATCGCGTCCGCACCAACAGTTTCGGCGACGCCCAGCTTTACGGCGCGCCCGGCCGCGGCTTCGAGCGCGTGGCGTTCGCGCTCTCCCCTCGCCCCTTGGGGGAGAGGGGTGGGGGTGAGGGGGAGCTTCGCCGGCCGATCGACGCCCATCCTTTCGTGCCCAAGGAAGGCGATCAGCTGCGCGAGCGCTGCGAGGAGATTTTTCAGACGCAGGTGGCCGGTCTGGCGAAGCGCCTGGAGCACATCGGTAAGCCGGCGACGAGCATCGGCGTCTCCGGCGGCCTCGATTCGACCCTGGCCTTGCTGGTGGCCTGCAAGACGATGGACGCCCTCGACGCGCCGCGCACGCGCATCCAGGCCTTCACGCTGCCCGGCTTCGGCACCAGCAACCGCACCCGCGACAACGCCCGCGCCCTGATGCGCCACCTCGGCGTCACCGCCCGCGAGGCGGACATTCGGGAGTTGTGTTTGCAGGAATGGAAGGCGCTGCGTCACGAGCCGTTCGGCGTCGCGCCCGACGGCCTGAGCGTCGAGGAGTTCGCGGATCGGTTGCGTCGCCTGCCGGCCGACCACGGCGGCGACCTCGTCTTCGAGAACGTCCAGGCCCGCGTCCGAACCGGCGTGTTGATGAACGCCGGCTTCGTCATCGGCACCGGCGACGTGTCCGAGTCGGCGCTGGGGTGGTGTACCTACAACGCGGATCATATGAGCATGTACAACCCCAACAGCAGCATCCCCAAGACGCTGGTCAAGTTCCTCGTCGAGTGGGCCGCCCGCCACGAGTTCGAGGGCGCGGCGCGGGACACGCTGCTCGACGTGGTGGACACGCTCATCTCGCCGGAGCTGCTGCCCCTCGGCGCCGACGGCGCCGTCGCGCAGTCCACCGAATCATTCATCGGCCCCTACGAGCTGCACGACTTCTTCCTTTTCCACTTCCTCCGTTACGGCGCCCCGCCGGAAAAGATCCTGTTTCTCGCAAATCACGCCCGCTTCGGCCGCGACTATTCGGCGTCGGAACTGCGTCGCTGGCTGGGCGTCTTCCTCCGCCGCTTCTTCGCCAACCAGTTCAAGCGTTCCTGTCTGCCCGACGGCCCCAAGGTCGGTTCGATCAGCCTGTCGCCGCGCGGCGACTGGCGGATGCCCAGCGACGCCCAGGCGGCGCTGTGGCTGCGCCGGCTGGAGGAGCAGCCGCCTTGACCATGCTGAAAGCCCTTGTTTTCAAGCGTTTCTCGCTTCCGCCCGGCATCAGAGAGGCGGGAGCCTTGATGGCTATGCTACGCCCCGGCAATGGCAAAAGGTAGGCTGGTAGGGAGGGTTTGGTGCCCGCTTGGCGCCCTACGAATGACGAATGCGTACCACCTGAAAAGTTTTATTCAGTGCCCGGCTCAAGCCTCCACAGACACCACACGCACCGTCCCCCTGCCTCTCGGCGTGGGCATGGGCGTGGGACGAGCGGAGGCTGGAAAAAATCGTGAAAAGCCGAATCCAAAATTGGGCGGGAAGGGGCGACGGTGGGCGTTCGGGCTTGCTGGTTCTGTGATACAACCAGCGCCCCGCACCCCACCAAACAAGAACCCCACCGGAAATCCGGTGGGGTTCTTCTTTTCTTTAAAACAAATCATCGAAGTCTTCCGTATCCTCATCCGGCCCCACCAACTCCCTTAGCCTCGGCACGTTTAAACAGTTTAGCCCCAGCAAACCCCCTCTGCAATCTGGCCCTATCTCAATCGCCGGCCCATCCCGTAACGGCACTTTCCAAAGTTTTCCCGTTCCCGGCTCCCTATTACACATCCAGCAATTGCCCCCCGTGCGTATCCATTTTATCCCACTCCTAATCACTCCCCGTTCATAGGCCTTCAAATACCTTCTCCGCCGTGTTCTACCGTTGTGCCGCACTATCCACGGTAGCGGCTTCTCTCGGAATTCCCCCTCATACGTTTGCCCGCACCCGCACTCAAACTCTACAACTACGGTATTCTTTTTGCTCGGGTGCAGCCTGCTTTCTGTGACTTTGCCCTCCTTACCGCACTTAGGACAGGGGGGTGTAGCCATCGTGTCCTCCCTTCTTTTTCTTCGCCCTTTCGAGGCGGCCTACCACCCGCTTATCGTATTCTAAGGAACCGCGAAAGGATAACTTGAGCGACTTGCTCTTGTGGTTATCCTGATTACCGACGATGGTTGTCGTATGGAAGACACAACCATCATCGAAGCGATTCGGCAGAAGTACCTGGCACTTGCACCCCTGATGGACGAGCGGATGCGCCGGCAGTGGGCCGCCACCGAAGCATCGGCCCTCGGCTGGGGTGGCGTGACGCTCGTGGCGACAGCCACCGGTTTGGCCCGCAATACCATTACGGTTGGAGGACGTGAGTTGGTGTATCGCCAGGCGCACCCCGAGGAAGCTGTCAGCAGCCGGATTCGTCGCCCGGGGGGTGGTGGAAAACCGCTGACCGAGACGGACCCTGGTCTCCAACAAGCCTTGGAGGCCCTGGTTGATCCCGTCACACGCGGCCACCCGGAGTCGCCTCTGCGCTGGACGTGTAAGAGCACCAGCAAGTTGGCCGAGGAACTTCGACGGCAAAGCCATCCCGTGAGCGACCGCACGGTGGCCACGCTGTTGAAGGGGGCGGGCTACAGTTTGCAGGCCAACCGCAAGACCCGGGAAGGCTCGTCGCACCCGGATCGCAACGCCCAGTTTGAGTACATCAGCAAGCAGGTGCTGGCCTTCCAGCGCCGGCGGCAACCCGTTGTGTCCGTCGATACGAAGAAGAAGGAATTGGTCGGGGAATTCAAGAACGCGGGCCAGGAATGGCAGCCCCAGGGTCAGCCGGAGGAGGTCAAGGTGCATGACTTCCCGGACAAGAAGCTGGGCAAGGCGATCCCCTACGGGGTGTATGACCTCGCCAGCAATGAGGGCTGGGTCAGCGTAGGCATCGATCACGACACGGCCCAGTTCGCCACGGCCAGCATCCGGCGCTGGTGGCAGGAGATGGGCTCGGTGCGCTTTCCGCAGGCGACCAGGCTGATGATCACGGCCGATGGGGGTGGGAGCAATAGCAGTCGGAACCGCCTGTGGAAGGTGGCGCTGCAGGGCATCGCCGACGACTTGGGCTTGGTGCTGCACGTGTGTCACTTCCCACCAGGAACCAGCAAGTGGAACAAGATCGAGCATCGGCTGTTCTGCTTCATCACCAAGAACTGGCGCGGCCGTCCGCTGACCAGTTACGAGGTCATCGTGAGCCTCATCGGGACCACGACCACCCAGAGTGGTCTGACGGTGCGTGCGGCCTTGGATACGAATGAATATGAAACCGGCATCGAGGTCAGTGATGAAGAACTCTCACACGTGAGGCTGACCCCAGCCAAGTTTCATGGGAACTGGAACTACGTCATCTGTCCCCGAGGATAATTGCTCAAGTTATCCTTTCGTGGTTCCTAAGCCATGCTCGGTTGCAAGGATTTGCCACCTGTCCCTGGCCGGAGCCGCCTTGCAACCCAGCAAAGCGCCGACTATCAACGCCACGCCCACGCCCTCCAGAACGCTAACTGGGACAGCCGACGAGCGCCTTTCCCGTGCTTTGGCGAATTGGCGAGCTGCACCAGCATCAGCCGGCTTGTGTATGACGCCTGGGTCGTAAGTGAAAATGCTTGACCAGCACGGCAGGGACGCTTACGCTGGCAGGTGAGGAAGTAAGCGGCTGAACTGCCGAAAAGCCAGTCAGGCAGGTTTCAAGATGGTGCTACTCGCTGAAGCCGATGCCTTGACTCAAATCGGCATTGCCATCATCACGGCAGTCGGCGGGATTGTCGCCGGAGTAGCAACAACTGGCTGCCCGCTCTTGGTGGCGTGGGTAAAGGAGCGCAGGAAGGCGGAGGAGGAGCGCAGGAAGGCGAATGATCTGAGACAAGAAACGAATAATCTGAGACAAGAGGTAAGCAAGGAAAAGGAGAACCTTGCAGATGCCCTCGGCAGGGAGCAGGAACTCCAAGAAGTGCTACGGGAACAGGAAGAACGGAAACTTGAACGGATGTTCATAGAGCGGCAAGAACGGCTAACGCAGATGCAGGTGCTGGAAGATGGGAAAGGAGAAGTTATGGCAACGGTTGGTGAGGTTCTGGCGAAGCTGAACAAACAGATCGATGATCTAACCGATCTGGTAAAGTCGGTGCAAGGGCGTGTCAATGATCTGGAGGAGCGGGTCCAGACACTGGAAAAGACAGGGCCATCGCCACCGCCACCTGGCGTAGATCCACTTCCGCCGTGGCCGCCGCCGCCACCGGGAGAAAGAAAGCCAGTGTGGTTTCGAGGCCGTGTGTATCGGTTCGTCCGGTTCGGAGGATCAAACAGCCGGATCGAGACGCTCAACGGCTCCCCCGACCCGCTCGGAGAACTGAAAGAGCAGGGCGGCACGACAGGGACGATACAAAACTTTCGGCTGTTCAACGACCGACACGGGCTGCGACCAATCACAAGTGCTGAGCACCCGTAGGGGCGTCAGACCCTCTCCAACTCCTCGATGCGGCGGCGTTGGGCCGGGACTTCGACCGCAGCGGGCCGTTAATATAAGCAAAGCCACCTGCTGCGAAAGAACCAAACCACAAGCGCGATGACAGAGGCCGGGAAGTCCCCGGCCTCTGTCTCATTCACTGCCCTGTGCCGGCCGCTCACCGCACCCTGCCCAACGCTTCCCGTAGGACTTGCGAGCGGGCGGTCAGGTGGGCGTAGTGCCGGTGGAGCATCGCCGTGCCCGAATGCCCCAGCAGTTTGGCAACTTGGGCGTCAGGCACCCCGTTCGCAAGGGCGTCGGTGGCGAAGGTGTGCCGCAGGAAGTAGGCCGTCAGCTTCACGCCTGCCTTGCGGCACACCCGCCCAAACTTCCCGGTGACGCTGTGCGTAGTCCATTTGCCGCCGGACGGGCGGCGGAACAGGAAGCCCTGTGGGTGTTCTGCCTGTTGTTGACGCAAAAAGTGCCCCAACACAGGGCAGAGGCGAAAAAGCCTGAAAAAAAGGCAAAAGCCGCAAGTTGCGACTGGCGGATGCCCAGCGACGCCCAGGCCGCCCTGTGGCTGCGCCGGCTCGATGGGCAATAGCCTTGACCATGATGAATGTCCCTGTTGGCACTCGCAAAGGGCGGATTCGTCGCCCGCATCATCCCAACCCCGCGCTCTTCAGTTTGCTCTTGGCCGCCTGGCCCTGTTTCGTCCGCCCCGCGCGCTTCACGACCAGCTTGAGGATCTCGCCGCCCGCCTTCTTGGACCGCCCCTCCTGTTCCGCCAGGTGAAATCCAAGATAATACAGGTCTTCCGTATCCAACCACTTGATCGGTTCGACCTGCCGCACCAGTTCGGCCTGGTCCTGCTGGCAAAGGCTCATGAACTGGGGCAGGCACGGGTCGCCGGCCCGCGCCTCCGCGGCCAGGTCCTTACCGGACGTCTTTAGGCCGCACGCCGCCAGCTCCAGGCGGATCGCGAAGCCGCAAGCCGGGTCGCGCCCCAGCAATCGGAGATACAACAGGGCGGTTTGATACGCTTTCTTCTTGCGGCGGAGCAGCGCCTGCTGTTCCAGGCGGTCGCGCAGGTCGGCCGCGTCGGTCTCCCGCAGCAAAAACAGCAGCGGGTCCGCCCGCCGGTCGCCCGCCTCCACGAATTCGCACGCCTTGCCGAACACCTCCTCGCGCCAGCCCTCCGGGTATTGCCGGGCGAACGGCGCCTGCGCCTGCGCCAGCGGCCACGCCTGGTCCGGCGTTTCCGCCTCCAGCAGCGCCGCGACCAACGCCTTTCGCCCGTGCCCCGACCGGGTCAGCCGCGAAAGCGCGGCGTCGCGCAAACCGGCGTCGCGGTGGCGCAGCTGTTCCACCAGGGCCGCCGCCGTGTCGGCGTCGTCGCGGTCGCCGACCTTGTCCAGGGCCAGCCGGCGCACGGCCGTGTCGGGCGCCCGCAGCAAGGTCAACCAATCCGACAGGGCGCGGTCGGCGACGGGCAGCCGTTGCAGCAGCACCAGGGCCGGCGCCGCGATGCGGAAGTCCGGCTCGGCGGCGCACGAGAATAACCGCTTTAGTTGGTCTTTCGTGGGCGATTCGGCCCATTTGCCCAGCGCCTGCAACGCCGCGGCCCGCACCTCCGGCCGGTGCGGCGACGCCGCCTTCTCCCACAGCGCCGCCCCGGCCCGCGGGTCGTCCAGGGCCGCCAGCAAACGAACCACCGCCGTTTGCGTCGCGGGCGGCGGCGGCGACTCGCGGTTGTCGGCTAACTCTAGCAGCTGGTCGGTCCACGCCTGGCGCTGCGGCGCGGCCAGCGTCGGGATCTGCTCCGCGAGAGAACGCACCGCCGCCTCGACCACGCCGGGGTCCCTGTCCAGCAAGACCGCCGCCGTCGCGGCCGTGGCGCTGGCGGTGCCGCCGCCGGCCAGGGCGGCCGCGATGTAACGCCGCAGGCCCGGCGCCACCTTCGGCATCAGCTCCTGGAGGGCGCGCGTCCCCTTGGCGCCGAGGTGGGCGGCGGCGTGGGCCGCGGCGTCGGCCTCCTCGCCGCCCGTGCGGATGCGCTCCAGAAGCCGCGGCAGGGCTTGCTCGACGCGCAATTTCCCGACCGAGCGGATGACCTCCAACCGCACGGCAGGCTCCGAATCCTCCAGACCTTCGCACAGGGCCGCCGCCGCCTCGGCGTCGCGGCCGCCAATTTCCCCCAGCACCAGCGCCGCCGACCGGCGGACCTCCGCGGGGTGGTCCGCCTGGAGGAGGCGCAGCAATTTGTTCATGGGAAGCTGCATTGGATCGGCCCCATCGCGTCGGTGTGCGGCCGGCCGTCGCGCCGCTCTCCTACATGCTATCGCCGGATTCGCATCGGGGCCAACCGCCCCGCCGGGACGTTATCGGTCGCGGAACTTGCACGGCCCGGCGCGCTTGACGGCGGCCGCCGCGACGCGGACAATGCGAGGGCGTTCGCGGTCGGGAAGCCGGTCGCTCCGGCCTCGACCCGCGGCCGCCTTCCTCGGGGGCGCCGTCCATGAACCGTTTCGCCGTTCTTGCTTCCGCCGCGGCCGCGCTGCTGACGGCCGTCGCCGTGCCGGCGCGGGCCGACAAGCCGACCAGGGAGGAGATCGCCCGTCGCGGCAAGGCCGCCGTCGCCCTCGTGCAACTCCGGTCGGATCGCATCGCCGGGACGGCCTTCTGCGTCCACCCGGACGGCTATTTCCTCACCGCCGACGCCGTCCTGGCCGCCGCGCCCGCCGACGGGGAAGTGACGCTCGTCCTCGAACCCGGTCTCAAGAGTCAAAAGATCCTCAATGCGCATTTGGTCCGCCGCGACAAAGACCTCGGCGCGGCCCTGCTCCGGGCGGACGGCGCCAGGGATTTGCCCACGCTCCCGCTCAGTTCCGCCGACAAGCTGACCGAGCTGGAGGAACTGGTCACGCTCGGTTTTCCCTACGGCGCCCGGTTGGACAGGGCGAAGCCGGAGTACCCCTCCGTCCTTGTGGACGTATGCACGGTGACGGCCGTGAACCGGAAGGACGGCGAGCCGACCTCGATCCTGATGAAGGGCGGCGCGAACGCCGTCCATCCCGGCGGCCCCGCCCTGGACGAGAACGCCGCGGTCGCCGGACTGATCCTGGCGTCGTCGAAAGACGGCGGCCGGGCGGTCCCGGTCAACCGACTCCTGCCGTTCCTGGCCGCCCCGGACTTCCGGCTCGTCGCGCCGGCGCTCACCCGCGCCAACCTGCACGCCCCGGCCGAGTTCCAGGTCCGCCTCGTCTCCCTGTTCCCGCCCGCCAAACCGTGGGCCGTCGAGCTGGTGCTGCGGGACAACGACGGGCCGCAGCGCCGGGTGAAAATGGAGTTAAAGGACGGCGTATATCGGGCGTCGGCGCCGCCGGTCTCCGCCGACGAGGCCCGCCGGGTGGAGCTGTCCGCGCAGTTCGAGACGGGATCGGTGAGCGGATTCGTCGAGGACCGCGAGGTCCAGGTCGGCGCCCGGAAGGTCAAGCTGAGCGCGCTCCGGCGCCTCCAGCCGCAATCGCGGCCGTCGGCCGTTCTCGCCGCCGGCGCGCCCCTCGAAGGCGTCGTGACGGGCCTGGGCAAGGTCGATTTCACCATCGGCGGTCAGACGGTCCCGATCGACCTGGGCCGGGCGGCGTCCGTGCAGGTCTTGCCGCCGAGGCCGGTCGCGGCGGTGGAATGCACGCTGATCGCGCGGCAGGGAGACGCGGAGGTCTGCCGCTACCAGACGCGGCTCCCCGTCCAGGGCGCCGTGCTGGTGGAACCCGCCGACCTGGCCGGGACGGGGATTGCGCCGGCGCCGCTCGGCGCGGGAACCGTGGTCAAGACGCTGCCCGACATCGCCTCCGACGTCGAGGTGGGCGGCGGCGGCCGTTACCTGATCTTCCACCTGCCGAAGCTGAAAAAGCTGGCGGTCTTCGACGTCAACGCGGCGGCGATCGTCCGTTACCTCCCGCTGACGGAGGACAAAATCGTCTACGCCGCCGGCCTGGAAAAGGTGGTCGTGGGCCTGACCGCCAGGGGCGTGCTGGAGCGCTGGGACCTGGCGACCGGCGAAAAGGAGCTGACGCGAACCGTTCCGAGCGCGGCGGACGTGAATTCGGTGCTGATGGGGTCGGCGTCGCACGGGCCGGTGGTCGTCAACGGCGTCTTTTACGATCTCTATTCGCTGAAGCCGCTGCCGATCAAGACGCCGTTCGGCGCGCCGCCGCCCTGGAGTCCGGTTTCGGCGGACGGCACGGTCTTCGGCGGCTGGAAGAACAACCAGTCGCCGACCGAGAGCACGTCGTTCGTGCTGCAGGGCGACGAACTCAAGCGTTACGACGAGGGCGGGACCGGCTACGTCGTGCCGGGTCCGGACGGCCGCGTGGTCTACACCGCCGTCGGCCTGCGCTCGAATCAGTTGAAGCCGTTGGACGGGGCGCCGAAGGTCGGCCTCTGTCTGCCCGCGGCCGAAGGCCCGTTTTTCCTGGCGCTGACGCCGGCAGAGGGCGGAAAGGGCGGCCGCATTGGCGTCTACATGCAGGGCAACGACCAGCCGCTGGTGAAGGACGTCGGCTTCGAGCCTGGCGTCCATTACGACCGCGGGACGTTCGGGCCGTGGAAGCGGATCTTTTTCATCCCGCGGGCGAAGTTGATGGTGGTCTTTCCCGAGAGCAACGACCGTCTGGAATTACACCATTTCGACGTGGAAGAGGCGCTGGAGAAGTCCGGCCTCGACTATTTGCTGGTCACGTCGCGTCCGCCGGCGACGGCGAAGCGCGGGGCGGAATACACGTATCAGATGGCGGTGAAGTCGAGGAAGGGCGGCGTGAAGTTTCAGGTCGCAACCGGCCCGGACGGGCTGGAAGTATCGCCGACGGGTCTGGTGAAATGGCATGTGCCGGCCGACTACAAGGGCGGCGACGCGGAGGTGCTCCTCACCGTCCGCGACGCCTCGGGGCAGGAGGTGTTTCATACGTTCACGATCCGGATTACGGATGAATAGAATATGCGGCCGTCCCAAGCCGGTAGTTGCCGTTTCGGCGACAGTTGCGGCTTGCTCGCGGGCCGGGGTCGGTTACACTCGCGGCCTAGTTCTCCAACCGGCCCAGGTTGTTGCGGCTTGCTCGCGGGCCGGGGTCGGTTACACTGACGCCGCCAACGTCATGGTCGATCTCACTGTTGCGGCTTGCTCGCGGGCCGGGGTCGGTTACACTGGCCGCCGCAAGGGCAAGCCCCTCGGTGCGTTGCGGCTTGCTCGCGGGCCGGGGTCGGTTACACTGTGATAGATGCTGTTGACGTAGAGGCGGCCGTTGCGGCTTGCTCGCGGGCCGGGGTCGGTTACACTCCGGCTTGCGGGTGAAGGACATCGGCTTGCGTTGCGGCTTGCTCGCGGGCCGGGGTCGGTTACACTCTTCCCCTTCTTCTTGCGACTCAGGGTTTCGTTGCGGCTTGCTCGCGGGCCGGGGTCGGTTACACTCAGCGCGGACGCGGCCCGCTTGCTTGGAGCGTTGCGGCTTGCTCGCGGGCCGGGGTCGGTTACACTATTCTCGACCCAACGAGCGATCCGGCAACCGATTCGGTCAGGATGACCTTCAAAAAAGCATTAGCTGAGCAGGAGGTTTTTCCGGCGGTTGGCGTCTTTTTCCCCAAAAGATGCGCATGCGCTCGTACTGCTTGTCCGTGATGGTGAGGACGCGAACCTCGCCGTCGTCGGGAACCCAGCCGGTGACGCGCTGGACATGGACGTCCGCGTTCTCCTGGCTGGTACAGTGGCGCGTGTAGATGGAGAACTGCATCTTCGTGAATCCGTCCCGCAGAAGCTGCTTGCGGAACCGGACATAGTTGCGTTTTGCCTTCTTGGTGTCCACCGGAAGGTCGAACATCACGACCAGCCACATAAATCGGTACCCGCTCAGGTGCATCCGTCACGCATCCCGTCCCCTGCCTGGGGTAAAAGGAGTCGCTTCTCGACGCCTTGATAGCAGCCCACCAGTGACGCCGCTGTCCGGTGCAGCGCGACCATGAGCGGCCCGCTCTGGCCGCCGACGCGCAAGGTCGCCGTCAACAGGCCGAGCAGCTTCCGTTTCGTTTCCGGATTCAGGGCGTCCCGTCCCGCCTCGGACAATTCGCGGACGGCGCGATCGACGAACGGCCGGAACGGTTCGAGCATATCGTCCGCTAGACAGAAGGCGTTAGCTCGGTTGCAATGATGGATGCCCAGCGCCGGGTGCAGCCCCGCGGAGACAAGGGCGCGGCCGACGGCCGCCCGCATCACGGCGTAGCCGTAGTTCAGCTGGGCGTTGACGCCGTCGCCGCCGTCGAAATCGCGGTGAAAACCGCTCCCCGAACCGAGCCATTCCGCCCAATAGATTTTCGCCGCCTGCGCCTCGATATTGGTCGGGTCGCCCGATTTTACCTCGCCCGCCAAAGCCAGCAGCCGCCGGCGAGCCGGGGACTCCCTCTCCAGGTTGGCGGCCTGGTTGCGCACCTTCGCCTGCACCACCTGCTTCCACAGCCGCTTGAGCAGCGGCCGTGAGGCGGCGATCTGCTCCTGAAGGCGAGAAACGCCCTCCGTATGGTTGCCCATCGGCAGCAGCAGCCCCGCCGGCAGGTGCCGGCGGTCGCAGATCACCACCGCCGCCCCGAACTCCAGCAAGCGGGCCAGGGCGGCGTGGGAATAGGTCGTTTCGGCGTGATCGACGATGACCAGCCCGACATCCTCGCAGGGGACGCTCGCCACGACCTCCGAATCAAACGATCGGCGTTTCAGGCGCAGCTGATCCAGCTCCACCGCCAGGTGAAACGGCTCTTGCGAGATCTCGATGACGCGCTTGATCACCGGGCGGCCTCCCTAATCATTGGCCCAGCGGAGACGGCCGAGCGGATCGACCGTCACCTTGCGGCCGTTCAGGGTGTTGGCACTCACGGAGTATTTAACCGTCTCGGCGCTAGGACGCGCATCCGTGTGATCCAAGAACCAGATTTGGCCCGAGGTCGAGGCGGCGGTGCTGAAACGCACCAGGCGCTCCTTGCCCTTGAAGGTGCCCAGGACCATCTCCCCGCGGCTCAGGGACATCACGAACTTGGCGTCGGGCCGTTCGGGATGGGCCCTTTGGACCAGCGGTTGTTTCCGCCGGGTGCGCTCGGCCGCCTCCAACATGCTGACGAAGACCGCTTCGCGCTTCGGCTTGCCCTTGTCGTCGCGGTACTCGAAGATGCACAGGTGGTGCAGGCTGCCCGGCTTGACGTAAGCAGCGCCATTTCGGATCGCCACAATCGATTTCTCCGGCTTGGTGAGGCGCGCCTTTCTGATGACGGCGGGCCGGCCGCCGCTCCCCTTTCTCGGCGTCAGCAGCAGCGGTTCCTTCCAGACCTCCTTGGGTATGGCGCGCCCCGCGGCCCCTCCGGACTCTTCTCCGCGCCGCCCTTTCGGCTTGCGCCCGGCCTGCACGCCGTATTGGGCCAAGCGGGCGAGTACGACTTCCTTCACCCGTTCATCCCGGATACGTTCGACCTCGGCCAGCGTCAGCGCTTCGAGCGGCTTGCGGTAGGCGTAAACGTCCTCCTCTTCGACCCATTCCTTCGCCCAGGGCCGCTCCGCCTTCGGTACGTCGCGCCCCGGCTTGGCCGTGGGGCCGTAGATCGTCTCCTCATGCAAGGCGCCGTGGACCCTCCGCTCGACGCGGTGGGAAACGTTCACGGCGTTGATGACTCGCTCGACCTCCGTGCGGAAATGCGGCCAGGGGTCGGACAGCACTTCACCCGTCCGGTCGACGCCGCCCCGCTTGTACAGCCGGGCCAGCTGTTGCAGGCGCGAGCGGTTCGTCAGGGCGATGACGATGGCGTCCACGGCGTGATGGCGATGGTCCTTGCGGTTCTTCAAATCGAGGTCGTCGCGGCGTAAGACGGTGTTCAAGCCCCAGTGGCGGCGTAGCTCCGCCGTGTGCTGGCCCTT
Source organism: uncultured Planctomycetaceae bacterium (assembly GCA_963813925.1). Taxonomy (GTDB): domain Bacteria; phylum Planctomycetota; class Planctomycetia; order Gemmatales; family Gemmataceae; genus UBA4732. The sequence goes on along the minus strand of CAWFBG010000007.1, from coordinate 385,184 downwards.
GGTGCAGACCAGGTTGTGCGAGTCGTAGCCGAGGCGTTCGAGGTACTCCCGCACCTGCGTGGTGATGTAGGCGGTATCGACGAACTGCCGGGCAAAGAAGTCCGTCAGCTCGATGGTCTTCTGGCCGAAGCGCCGGGCCTTGGGGTAGGGGAGTCTGTCGGCGCGCTGGAGGACGTGCGAGAACTTCTCCGGCTCGGACGCCGCCAGCCATTCGTAGGGCGTGCGGTCGCCCTTGGCGGCGTTTTCGGATCGGAAGCAGACGACGCGGTTCATCTGTGAATTGTCGAGGCTCCGGCCGGCGGGCAGGATGTGGTCCACGTCCACCTCGCCGCCGAACAGCTGGACGGGGTTGATGGGCCGGCCGGAATAGATGCAGGTCTCGTTCTGCTGCTCCCAGAGCAAGTAGCGGGTAATGGCTTCCGCCGAAACCTTGAATCCCAAACCTCGAATGCGTTCCGCCGCCCGGTCGCGCTCCCTTTCCCGCTCCTTATTCTCCTTAAGAAGTCGCTGCCGCTGTTCCGCCGGCCCCTTCACCCCCCGCGCCAACTCGATATGGATGCGGGCAGGCTTTCCGTATTCGCGGATGACGGCGTTGCCGACTTTGCGGACCTCATGGAGCGCCTGCCGGACCAGCGGGTTGGCCAAGTCCGGCGGATCGTCCAGGAAATCCTTTTGGCCGGCCACGCGCTCATGCGGCTGGAGGTATCCGGCTTCCCGCAGCACGCACCGCTCCCCTTCGGGCGCCGTCAAGGGCAGGCCTTCTTCCATGTACGGCAGCAGCTTGACGAGCGCCTTGCGGCTGTAGCGGGCGTAGCCTTTCCCCAGGTCGGCGTCGATGACCTTATCAGCGGCCTCGCGGGCCAGGCCCCATGCGGTCTTCGCCAGCCGCAGTTTCTCCGCGTCGGGGAGGTGGTCGTCGAGCAGGACGCGCACGATATCCGTCCGCTCGTCTTCCGGCCGGTCCCACCAGCCCTTGCCGAAGAGATCCTTCTTCGCCAGCAGGCGGTCGGTCGGCATTCCCAGCAGCTTGTCGCGCTCGCCGCGCTCCAGGTTGAACCGCTGCGAGTCGATCAGCCCTAACTTCTTGCGGATTTCCGTAAATTTCCTCTCCTTGAACCGCGCGAGGTAGTCGAGGAACTTGTTGTCGCTGTTCAGGAGTAAGCGGCCGCTCCTGCGCCGTCGTCGGGTCGAGCAGCCGCAGGTTGTTGACCTCCTGCAGCAGACGGAACCGTTGCGCCAGGCGGTCGGCGCGGGGGCAGCGCTTGCGCTTCGGTTCCAACTCGCAGCGGCCGACGACCGACGCCGGCACGGGCCGAAGCGCTCGCTGGAAAAAGATCAGGCCGTGAATGCCGTACTTGGTCAGCCGGTCGCTCTTGCCGATCCCCTTCGGCTTGCAGGGGTAGGTCTGTTTGCCCTCCGTGCCGTACTTAAGCTGGTCCGTCAGCAGGGCCGGATGGTGTTCCCGCTGCGCTTCCCACACCGCCTCGAATTCCTGCTCGAACATGTCGCGGCGGGTGTGCCGACCGCGGACGCGCATCCGGAGGTCCGCGTCCTGCAGGTCCGCCAGGTGTTCGCCGAGTGTGCGGCTTACGTCCCGTTTCATACGCTCCGCGAGATCGCTGATCTCCTCCAGCATCTCCGAATTTTCTTTCTTTCGCTCGCAGTCGGCCTTGCGGTTGGACAGGAACCCCCGCCGCTGGTTCAGATGAATCAACACGCGACCAATCTCGAACGGCGTCAGCTTCTCGTCCAGCGCCCGCCGCCGCAGTTCGTAGGGATCGAGTTCGTCCAGGGTCTTCTGCTCGGCCCCGCCCTCCGGCAGCAGGCCGACTTGCACCAGAGCGGCGCGCAGCAGTTCCTTGCGCCGCGAGCGCCGGGAGATTTGCCGGCGCATGCCGCGGGTGATCCGGCGCTGCTCGTTTTTGGGCTTCTCGCCGCCCTGTTGGTCGCGGTCCACGCCCTCCGGAAAGACGCGGATGCCGGCCGCCACCAGACGCGGGTTGTCCTCGTCCACCAGCGCCCAGCCGACCGAGTTGGGACCAAGATCGAGTCCCAGGGTGAGGGAGGGGTTCATGTCTGTGCCTCGCGCGAAAAATACTTGACGAAGGGAAGCCGCCATGTCAGAATCTTCCCTAGTGTAACCGACCCCGGCCCGTGGAGTCTTGTCGCAACAAGAAAAAAGTTCGCAGGCAACGATCTACGGATCGACGGTCTGGCCGCCTCGCTAACCCGAGGCGGCTTTTTTTGCGCCCTTCTCCGCCCCTTTCCGCCCCGCCCGTTTCACTTCCGAACAGAGATGCTACGGCCGAAGGCACGACACTTCCTCACCGGCATTCATACCTCTCTGCCCACATCCCCGTGGGGCATGGTACACTTGGGGCTTGCCCGCACCGCCCCGGAGTTCGGCCCATGTTCCTTACGACCCTGCCGGCGAAGAAGCGTGGGAAGGTCGCGGGCGGCGAGCCACGGCGCCCGAACGCCGAAGCGGGCCACAAGGTGCCGGTGAGGGTAAGGCCGACAGACCCCCGTCGCGCGCCCTGTCGGCCTTGCGGCCTTGCACCGGCGGGGTGGAAAAGGGGTTCGGAGCGATGAACGACGTGGTCGTGGTGGAGGGTCTGGGCAAGGACTTCGGCGCCTTCACGGCCGTCGAATCCGTCGATTTCACCGTGCGCCGCCAGGAAATCTACGGCTTCCTCGGCCCCAATGGCGCCGGCAAGACCACCACCATCAACATGCTGGCCACCCTTCTCAAACCGACCCGCGGTCGGGCGGAACTGGCCGGCTTCGATGTCGTCCGACGGCCCAACGCCGTGCGCCAGGCCATCGGCATGGTCTTTCAGGACCCGTCGCTCGACGACCGCCTCACCGCGGAAGAAAACCTGCAATTCCACGCCATGATCTACAACGTCCCCGCCGCCCTCCGCCGCGAGCGGACGGACCAGGTGCTCGGCATCGTCGGGCTGGCGGAGCGGCGGAAGTCGCTGGTCCGCACCTTTTCCGGCGGCATGAAACGGCGGCTGGAGATCGCCCGCGGCCTGCTGCATCATCCGACGGTGCTGTTCCTCGACGAGCCGACCGTCGGCCTCGACCCGCAGACGCGCAACGCCATCTGGGGCCACGTCCGCCGGCTGCGCGACGAGGTCGGCATCACCGTCTTCATGACCACGCACTACATGGACGAGGCCGAGAACTGCGACCGCATCGCCGTCATCGACCACGGCAAGATTCAGGCGCTCGACACGCCGGCGGCGCTGAAACGCCTCATCGGCGGCGACAAGATCATCGTCACCGGCGACGAGGCGTTGCAGCGGGACATGGCGGCGAAGTACGGCGTGCAGGTGCGGCCGGTGGACGGCGAATTGCACTTCATGGTCGATCACGGGGCGGAGTTCGTGCCGCGGCTGGCGGCCGACTTCGCCGGACGCATCCGGGCGATTGGCGTCAAGCAGCCGAGTCTGGACGACGTATTTTTGCAGCTGACGGGACGGGCCATCCGCGAGGAAGAGGGCAAGAGCATCGACCGGATGCGGCAGATCGGCAAGCTCTGGCGGGGGAGGCGGTGACGGATGGAAGCGTTGCGCGTGACCTACGCGATCTGGCTGCGCGAGGTCAAACTGTTCGTCCGCGAGCCGACGCGGCTGGTGGGCATGATCGGCCAGCCGCTGTTGTACCTGCTGATCGTGGGCCAGGGGATCGCCGCCGGCCTGACGCTCAAGGGGGCGCCGGCCGGCATGGGCTACATGCATTTCATCTACCCCGGCATCATCGGCATGAGCGTGCTGTTCACGTCGATGTTCGCCGCTATCTCCATCATTTGGGACCGCGAATTCGGCTTTCTGAAGGAGGTGCTGGTCTCCCCCGCGCCGCGCTGGGCGGTGGCGGTGGGAAAAATCTTCGGCGGGGCCACGGTGGCCATGATGCAGTCGGTCATCCTGATCGCCCTGGCGCCGTTCGTCGGCGTGTCGCTTTCCGTGCCGATCGTCCTGCAGTTGTTGCTGCTCTGCTTCCTGATTAGCTGCGCGATTACCAGCCTGGGCGTGACGATCGCGGCGCGGATGCGATCGATGCAGGGCTTCCAGATGATTATGAATTTCCTGGTGATGCCGATGTACTTCCTGAGCGGGGCGATGTTCCCGACCAACGACATTCCGACGTGGATGCAGGTGCTGACGACGGCCGACCCACTGACTTACGGCGTGGACGCCCTGCGGAACGTGGTGTGGTCGGGCGTGTGGGTCGCGGGTTCGGGCGGCGACCCGTCGCTGGCGGAGGCGGCCCGAACGAGCGGGCTGATCCGTCTGGGCCTGCCGGCGGACGTGGCGATTTTGGCCGTGATCGCTGTGTTGCTGGCGGCGTTGGCGGCGTTCGTGTTCAGCACCGCGGATTAACGGGTAAGCGCCCATCGATACCGAACAGTTTTGTGCCAGTTGGTCCCGAACAGTAGGAGGTCCGTCATTCACCCTAAACGGATCCTTCAAGGAAGAATCCCATGAGCAAGCAAAGCGACCGGCGGCGACAGGCGGCGGCCTCGGCGAAGGCGGCGGCGTTAACGGTCGCTCCGGATGCGACGGATGGACGAGGGCGAGGGCCGGTGCGACGGCCGTTTTTCCGGCGGTTGAGGTTGCGCGACCCGCATTCCGGGGATATTCTGGAGCGGTTTGCCAACCCGCGCCCTTTCCCAAGGCCACACAACTCACCATGTCCACGGCCACGACGAGCTTTTGGGAGGAACTGTCCACGCCCTCGCAGCGCGACCAGCTGACCCGGCTGGCGCGACGGCGCCGCTGGGGCCTGTCGCTGGTGCTGGTCGGCTGGCTGCACCTGCTGGCCTTCTCCCTCTGCTACTACCTGACGGTCGGCCTCCGCTACAACGGGGCGCCCGGTTATCTGGCCATTTGGATAGGCGAATTGTGCGGTATGGGGCTGATCTTCCGCCTCTGCGGGGGGCCGCGTGAGGTGGAACCGTCGCCGCCGCTGGCGCGCCTGGTCGTCCGCGTCTGGGTCTCCTATTTCCTGCTGGCGTTCAACCTCTGCTCCATGAACACGCTGGGCGGCCATCGCATGTTCGAGCTGTTCCCGGCCATGGCGTCGCTGGCGTCGTTCGCCTTCCTGGTGATGACCTTCGCCGTCCACCGGCGCTTCTTCGCGGCGGTGCTGGTGATGTTCCCGGCCGGCCTGCTGATGTCGGCGTTTCTGTTGCACGCCTATCTGATCTTCGCCCTGGCCTGGTGGCTGGTCCTTAACGGCGTGGGCCTGACGCTGCTGCGCGGCCGCTGCCCCTCCCCCGTCCGGACGCCGACGGCCGTCCCCCACCGCGACGTCCAATTGACCGTCGCGGAATCGCCTCGGCCGGCCTGATTTTCCGCGAACCTTCGCGGATCGGATCGCGTCTGAGAGGGTGAGCGACGTGGAAGCGCTTGCTAACGGCAGGCTGAACACTCCGCTAAAGTGTCGGGCCGGGTTTGCCGGTCCTGCGGGTTCGACTCCCGCCGCTTCCGCTCCCGCCCCGGTGGTGAAAAGGACATCATTCCTCGCTTCGAACGAGACGTTCCAGGTTCGATTCCTGGTCGGGGTGCTGCGAAATAGTCCCGTCGTCCAGCGGCCAGGACGTTCCCCCGACGTGGGAAATATCGGCGGTTCGAGTCCGCCCGGGACTACTGACGACAATGGAAGGATAAGCCGATGGGCAACGGCCCCCGGTCGGACGCCGGGCGAGCGGCAACGCCTTGCGGGTTCGACTCCCGCTCCTTCCGCTTTTTGTGATGGGGTTTGTGGTGTAACGGCTGAGCATCGCCGGCCTGTGGAGCCGGAAGAGGGGGTTCGACTCCCCTCAAACCCCCTGACGCCGACGTGGCTCGATCTCAGAAAGGCGCCGACCTCGTACGTCGGACCATACTGGTGCAAATCCAGTCGTCGGCCCTGTCCGCCCGTCCTTTCGGCCGCTTCAGCGTCTCGCCCCTTCGATGGCCAGCAGTCTTGTCTTTGTCGCCCATCCTCCGGGGGCGGAGAACCCGCCGGCCTTGCCACCGGCGGCCACGACCCGATGACAAGGGATGATCAGTCCGATCGGGTTCCTCCCCAACGCCTGTCCGACGGCCCGGGCCGCGCCGGGCCGCCCCAGCGCTCTGGCAAGCTCCCCGTAGGTCCGGGTCTGTCCCGCCGGGATTTGACGGGCGGCCTCGTACACCCGCCGCGCGAACGGCGACGCCCCGTTCAGGTCAACGGCCACGTCCCGAAAATCCTGGACGTCGCCGCAGAGGTGCCTGCACACCTTCTCGATGATCTCGACCATTCCGCACGGCGGCTCGGCCGGCGCGGGGCGCCGGACTTCCGCGCGATCCTCATCTCGGTCTTCGCCGTCGTCGTCTCCGGAAATTGGAACCGGGTCACCGCGGGCGGCGCCTGGGTATCGTCGCACGCCCTCCAGGCAATCCCGCAGCAACCGAGCGACGTTTCAAAGAGACAGTAAGAGACTTGTTCCATGAAAATTATCCATTGAAATCCGCGCCGGAAACCTCATCCCCCAAGGCGACCCGCCAACTCCTCCAAACACAACCGCTGTATAAACGCCTCCGGCGCCGTCGCGCCGCCCAGCTTCTCCACCACGCCGCGCCGCAACGCCTCGCGCTCCGCCTCCGGTAAGGCGTTCCACGCCTCCTGCAACCGCCGCTCCTCCCGTTCCCGTCCCCGCGACGCTTCCCTGTCCTTGCGGCGCTCCGCCTCGGCCGCGCCGCGCGACGCCGCGCGCCGTCGCTCCAGGTCGTGCAGCCGCTTCGCCTCCGGTAGGTACTTCTGCACGGCCCCGCTCAGCGATCGGCAGTCCGGCCAACGCTTCTTCGTCACCCGCACCAGGCACGCGATCAACGCCTTCGCCGTCTCCGGCCCGTCGTCGCGCAACAACGCCTCCGCCTGTTCCAGGTCGCGCGGCCCCGGCGACGCGGCAATCGTCGGGTCCCAAAGCCGGTAGTATTCCGTCGCCACACTCAAGGATGAAGGAGGAAGGATGAAGGATGAATCGGAGCCAACCGATTGCTTGGGTTCATCCTTCAACCTTCCGCCTTCATCCTTGAGTGTGGCCCGACGGAACTGCACCCGCCAGACCCCCGCCTTCACCTTCTGATAGCGCTCGGCCGGGGCGAGGGGCGCCAGAAACCCGACTTCCTCCAGCTCGGCGAGGCCCGGGGCCAGTCGCCGTTTGAGGATGGCGACGTTGTCCGATTCCGTCAGGCCGACGTGGCCGCAGGCGAACTCGATCAGGTCCATCGACAGACTCGCGGTATTGTAGAAACGCTTGTCGAGGAAGCGGTACATGCGCTGGGCGGTCGGCGTCTTGAGGCGGAAGAACAGGTCGAGGTCGAGCCGTTTGATGTTGCCATTGAGAAGGCTCTGATGGAATTGCTGCGTCCACGTCGCCCAGCTCAACGGCGCCGTGTTGGCCGTGCGCGGGCCGCTCACCTGCCGGGCGATCTTGTAGGCGCTGATGACGCCGGTCGCCACCTCCTCCTCGTAGCCGCGACCCGCCGCGTCCCACCAGGCGTTCTCGTAGCGGATCGTCAGCGACTTCAACCGACGCAGCACGTCGCGCAGCCGTGTGTAACTGCGGCCGTTTGGCGCCCAGCCCATCACGTCGAACATCTGGCTGGGTGCGAAGTAGACGGTGGCGTCGGCGAAGTCGTGGCTGTGCTTGGCGACGTAGAGCAGGGCGAGGATGACGTGCTCGTCGGCCGGCGTCGGCAGGCCGTCGCGGGCGGACGACGTGAGGGTGACGCGCTGGAGCACGCGCTGACGGCTGACGGGGTCGTAGCGCGTGGCCTCGAACTCCAGACGGTCGCGTTTCCGGCCGTCGGCGTCGCTGGGCTGTTGCCGTTGCAGGGCGGAGATCGGGAAGTCGGCGAGGTTCATCTCGTCGCGACCGTCGTGGTGTTTCGTTTTGGCGTCGCCGGGGTTCATGGTCGCCTGCCGTTGGATCGAAGCTCCCTTCACACCACGTTCGGCCCCGAAAGGGAAGGGCGAAGTTGGTGTGAGGTTGTGATTTCTTACAGGTTCAGGAAGGGTTTACCGGCGCGTCGCGGCGGTTCCAACACTTGATCTTCATTGAATTTCGGCGAAGGAATTCTCCCAAAAAGGCGCCCGGCCGCACGGAGACGGGGCGCCCGACCGCACGGCAACCCCGGTCGAAAGATGCGCGTCCGCACGGGGATTTATGCGCGTCCGCACGGGGAATCCCGCCAAAATGTGCCCGGCTGCACGGAAACTAGACATTAGCGCGCGCCCGCGCAGCTGTGCAGCTGGAAAAACACAGCTGCGCAGCTGGAAAAACGACTTGTTGAGGAGGCAATCGGTGTGGATTCGGGTGCGGCGGCGGCACATTTCGGGGGATTCGCGGGCAATAGGGCCTATTTCGGCGGACCTGGGCAAGGGACGGACCTCCTCCGTTGACCCCCCGCGCCGCACGCCTTACAGTGAATGGGTGAGGACCGCGGGCGGGGCGCCCCGGCCGCCGGTCGCCCTTCCGGAGCATTCTGCGGTGCATAAAAGAGGCAACCTTCGCGGCCGCCGTTGGCTCGCGGCCGGCCTGATCGTTCTCGTCTTGCTGGCCGCCGGCGGCGCCCTTTTCTGGCTGCTCAACCGGGAAACTCCCTATACCACCCTCAAATACGGTGAACTCCTTCAAGTCCTCGAGGCCGGCCGCAACGACCCCGGCGTCCGCGTCCGCGACGTGAAGGTCGGCCACGCCGACGTTCGCGGCGACGTCGTCCTCAGCGACCCCGTCCTCGACGGCGCGGCCGACGCCGTCCGCGTCCGCACCATCCCCTTCCGCGCCCAGCGGCTCGGCGTCGAGGAGGACCAGGAACTCTACCGCCTCCTCCGCGAGACGGCCGGCGGACAGTGGCAGGGCGAGGAAGAACAGTCGATGCTCGAAAATATCGGTTACACGGCGCTGCCGCTGGTCCTGGTGCTGATCGTCGCCGTTGGGCTGCTGATGCTGGTGCGCTGGACGACCGGCGGCTCGGCGCTGACCTTCGGCCGCAGCAAGGCCAAGATTTACGCCCAAAAAGACCTGCACGTCACCTTCCAGGACGTGGCCGGCATCGACGAGGCCGTCGCCGAGCTGCGCGAGGTCGTCGATTTCCTCAAGACCCCCGAGAAGTACCAGGACCTCGGCGGCCGCATTCCCAAGGGCGTCCTGCTCGTCGGCCCGCCCGGCACCGGCAAGACGCTGCTGGCGAAGGCCGTGGCCGGCGAGGCCGACGCCCCGTTCTTCAGCCTTAGCGGCTCCGAATTTGTCGAAATGTTCGTCGGCGTCGGCGCCGCCCGCGTGCGTGACCTGTTCGGCCAGGCAGAGAGCCGGGCGCCCTGCATCATCTTCATCGACGAACTCGACGCCCTGGGCAAGACGCGCTCCGGCGTCGCCGTCGGCGGCCACGACGAACGCGAACAGACGCTCAACCAATTGCTCGTCGAGATGGACGGCTTCGACGTCAACCGCGGCGTCATCATCATGGCCGCCACCAACCGGCCGGAGACGCTCGACGTCGCCCTCTTGCGGCCGGGACGCTTCGACCGCCAGGTGGTCGTGGACCGGCCCGACATCAACGGCCGCGAGGCCATCCTCAAGGTCCACGTCCGCAACGTCCGCCTCGACCCCGACGTGGACCTGCGCCGCATCGCCGCCCTGACGCCGGGGGCGGTCGGCGCCGACCTGGCCAACCTCGTCAACGAGGCCGCCCTGATGGCCGCCCGCGCCGGCAAGAAGACGGTGACGATGGCCGAGTTCGACGAGGCGGTGGAACGCGGCGCCGTCGGCCTGGAGCGCAAGAGCCGCATCATGAACGCCGACGAAAAGCAGCGCGTCGCCTACCATGAGGCCGGCCACGCCCTCGTCGCGGCGTCACTTCCCAACACGCACCCGGTCCACAAAATCTCGATCATCCCGCGCGGCGTCGGCGCCCTCGGCTACGTCCTGAGCCGGCCGGACGAGGACCGTTATCTCATCACGCAGAAGGAACTGGAGAGCAAGATCAAGGTGGCGCTGGGCGGCACGCTCGCGGAGGAGTTGGTGTTCCGCGAGATCTCCAACGGGGCCACGAGCGACCTGGAGCAGGTGAGCCGGATCGCGCGGAGCATGGTCAAGGAATTTGGCATGAGCCGGCTGGGCCGCGTCAACTTCCACGAGCGCTCCGGCCCGGCGTTCCTGGGGGACGCCGGCGGCGACGGCGACCGTTCCTACAGCGAACGGACGGCCCGCGAGATCGACATGGAAGTGCGCAAGATCATCGACGACGCCACCCACGCGGTGCGCGAGGTGTTGCGGTCGCGGCGCGGGCGCTGGAGGCGGTAGCGCGGCGGCTGATGGAGAAAGAAGTGATGGACGGGGCCGAGCTGCGGCAGATGATGGAGCAGTACGGGTCGGGGGTGGCGCCGGCCGCGGACGCCGTCCCGGAAGGGACGGTGCTGGAGCCAGGCCCCAACGGCAGCCCGTGCGCCCGACGCGGAATGACGCCGCGCCGCTCGCCCCGGCGATTCGTAGAATAGGGCGGAATGAACCTCCCGGAGTGTCCCGCACCATGCCCCTCCTGAATCGTCCCCATTTGCGATTGTGTCACGAGTTTTTTCACGTCGATCGCATCCTCAAGCCGGAGGGCGACGCCCCGAAGCGAAAACACCGCGTCGTGGCCGTGATGCCGGCCTACAACGCCGAGCGGACGCTGGCGGCGACGCTGGCCGACGTGCCCGCCGGCTCCATCGACGAAGTGATCCTCGTGGACGACGGCAGCACCGACCGCACGGTGCAGGTCGCGCGCGACATGGGCCTGACGGTCATCGTCCATCCGCGAAACCGGGGCTACGGCGGCAACCAAAAGACCTGTTACCGCGAGGCGCTGGCCCGCGGCGCCGACGTGGTGGTGATGATCCATCCCGACTATCAGTACGACAGCCGGGTGATCCCGCTGGCGGTCGGCTTCATCGAGTTGGGCATCTGCGACGTGGTGCTCGGCAGCCGCGTCCGCTCGCGGGCCGAGGCGCTGCAAGGCGGTATGCCCGTCTACAAATATCTGAGCAATCGCTTTTTGACGTTCGCGGAGAACTGCGCCCTGGGGCAGAACCTCGGCGACTTCCACAGCGGCTTCCGCGTCTACCGCCGGGAGGTGCTGGAGCGCATCCCGTTCGAGCGCAACTCCGACGACTTCGTGTTCGACACGCAGTTCCTGGTGCAGGCGGTGCATTTCGGCTTCCGGCTGGGCGACGTGCCGGTGCCGGTGCGTTATTTCGACGAGGCCAGCAGCATCAACTTCCGCCGCAGCCTGGTGTACGGCCTCGGCACGCTGGGCGAGCTGGGCCGCTACTGGCTGCATCGGCTGGGCGTGTGGCGGACGCCGTTGTTGCGGGCGAAATGAGAATGCGCCGTCGGTTAGCCGCGACGCGCAGCGGAGCGCTGTTCCCAACGCGCTCCGCTGCGCGTCGCGGCTAACCGATCACTTTTCGCCCATCTGGGCCATCATCGCTTGCCCGCGCTTCCGCATCTCTTCCGGCGACACGTCTTCCTTGTGCGTGGAAAGCGACCATTCGTGGCCGAACGGATCCACCACCTTGCCGTAGCGGTCGCCCCAGAACATGTCGGCCAACGGCATCTTCACCGTGGCCCCAGCGGCCGCCGCCTGCCGAAACACGGCGTCGGCGTCCTCGACGTTCAGGTGGATGGTCACGGGGCGCAGCCGGGGGTTTGGCCCGCGTTCCAGCCGTTGCCCGAAAACTCGTCGCACAGAAAGAGGAACGAGTCGCCGATCTTGAGTTGGGCGTGCATGATCTTGCCGTCGGGCATGGCCATGCGTCCGTGTTCCACGGCGCCGAACGCCTTCTTGTAGAAGTCGATGGCCGCGGCCCCGCCGCGCACCACCAGGTGCGGGATGATTGTGTGGTAGCCTTCGGGGATCGGTTTTACCTGTGTCATGTTGTGGTCTCCTTTCTCAGCGCATTTTCCCTGACCGCCGACGGCGGGCCGAACGGGGTTGAGGGGGCTGATAATAAACAGAAGGGGGACGGAATAGGAAGCACGGTTGGGACGATTTCTTGGACTCTTGACGGCCGGCCCACTCACGCCACGCCGACGCTGACCATGAGGTTGTAGCAGGCGTGGGCGCCGACCGCGACGCCGAAGCCGCGATATTGGTACAACAGGGCGAAGTAGATTCCCGCCGCCAGACGGAACAAAAACAGATAATTGTCATAGGGCTGGCCATACGGCCCGAGGTGGTGGGCGGCCGAGAAGAGCGTGGCCGAGGCAGTCGCCGCCAGGAACACGGCCAGCGGCTTCGGCGCCTCCATGCGGCGCAGCAGCCAGACCATGACCGAATAGAGCGCCAGCCGGAACAGCGCTTCCTCGTAGATGCCGGCGCCGAGGTACGTCACCAACTGCCGCAATCCGGGGTCGGGATCGCCGGAAACGTCCAATTGCACGCCGAGATGTTGCATGAGCGGGACCAGCGCCCGGCTGACTCCCCACAGGCCCAGCGCGAAGCAGACGCTCTCGAGCGACATGCCGGTGAGGACGCCGACCATGTCGCCAGGCCGGTCGGCGCGGCGCCACCAATTCCATCCGGCCAGCAGCAGCACCAGCACCAGCGGCGGCAGCCAGACGAACGGCAAACCGACGGCCGTGAGGCCGCAGCGCACCCAGTTGTCGGCCCCGTTGCGCATCGCCTCCGGGTGGGCGCCGCCGAGCCAGTAGACGCCGCCCTCGTAGGCCGCCAGCAGCGGCAGCAGGAACAGCGTACACGGCCACGGGTGGCGCGTCGCCGCCAGGTAGCCGGAGCCGTCCGCTGTCTTCATGCCACATCCTCAAAAAGCGGCGAGTGGCGAGTGGCGAGTGGCGAGAGAAGACGGTTTCGGTTCTTGTCTCTTCTCGCCACTCGCCACTCGCCACTCGCCACTCATTGCCTCACGCCCATTCCGGCATCCGCACCGCCAGCAACTCCCGGCGTTCGCCGGCCGACAGCGCCCGCGTGATGCTCTGGTCCACGCGGCGGGCCAGGTCGATGTGCCGCGGGCCGGCCAGGCCTTCGCCCTGGGCGTCGGTGAGAACGGCCACCACCGGACGGGCCGGCGCGTTCAGGTCGCGCTTGCCCGACGGCGCCGCCGCCACCAGACCCAGCGAACCGTCGGCCATCTCCACCGCCGTGCCGACCGGGTAAAAGGTCAACTCCAGCAAGCGCTCGGCGCAGTCGCGGTCCAGCAGGCCGTTTTCCGCCATCAACAACACGTCGGTCAGCGCCGTCCGCGGCTCCTTGGCAGGGCGGTGCGGCCGGGCCGTGCCAAAGCTCGCGTAGACGTCGCAGACGGCCAGCAGCCGCGACAGCGAAGTCGTCTGGCCGGCCGACAGGCCGTCGGGGTAGCCCGTGCCGTCGAGGCGTTCGTGGTGCTCCAGCACCGCCCGCGCCAGCCACGACGCCTCCGGCCGCAGCTGCATCGCCATCTCGGCGCCAGCCCGGCAGTGGGCCTCGACCACCCGCCGTTCTTCCTGACCTAACGGCTCGGCTTTGGAGAGAATGGCGGCCGGGACGCGCGCCATGCCGGCGTCGTGGACCAGAGCGGCCATTACCGGCTCGACCAGCCGGTTGTGCCATTCCGGGTCGTCGCGGGCCACCCGGGCGATCACCCGCGCCGTCGTCAGGCCGTGACAGGCCGCGAAGTGGGCCGGCCGCGACGGGTCGCCCTCGTGGAAAATCAGCGGCCCGCCGTCGCGCGCGTCGGCCGCGATTTCCTCGGCCAGGGCCAGAAACGGACCCGCGTCCGCCGGCCGGCTCGCCGCCAGGCCGGACAGCAGCGCCGTCAGTCGGTCCACGCGACTGTCCTCCGCCCGCCGGCCGTCGACGCCGGCGGTCAGCGTCTTGAGCCGGGCGGCGATCACCGTCAGGATCGCTTCCAACCCTTCGCAGAGATGGAGCTGGGCCGACGCCGTTTGCGGGAACATCGGCACGAGACGCAGCGACGTATCGGTCATCGACGCCGTTTCGCGGTAGAACCACGTCAGCGGGTCGGCCCGGTCGAACAGACGAACCGCGTCGGGTTCGTCGAGCGGCGCCGCGAAGCAGTCGGACAGGTCGCGCAGCCGGCTCAGCAGGTCGCGGCCGCGTTCCAGCACGCGCCGTGCTCGCATCGTCAACTGGCGCGGCAAGGCGGGGGCGTCCACGTCCGGCGCCACGGTTCGAACGACGGCGTCGAGCGCGGCGTCGTGCTCCGCGGCCGCTCCAACCCGGCGTTCCAGCACAACCAACGGCGACGCGGCCGGACGACCGAGAAGCTGCGTGGCCGCCGAGGTCGCTTCGTACGCCAGCTTCTGGGCCTGATCGAGCCGTTGACGCAAAGCCGTTATCTTGCCCAGCAGCGCCTGGGTTTCGGTCATCGCCGTCCCCTTTCCTTGGGATGCCTGCGGCGAGCGGGGGGCGTCAGCCCCCTGATTCCGCATCCCGTCGCCGACCGCATCCTAAATCAGGGGGCTAACGCCCCCCGCTCGCCGGGGTCCATCGGTAATCATCGGAGGTTCGGACGCGCCAACTTTAACGACTTTGCCGGCAATGCGCTGCCGGGCTACCCGTTTCCGTATCGTGGCCGGTAGAATGACCTCATGCGCGCCCCAAGAGTCGAGAGCCTGACCCCATGACCCCGGCCTCCGAATCCTCCCCGCCGCGCCAACCCGGCGAGGGGCTGAAAGTCCTGGTCATCGACGACGAGCGTTTCCACGCCGAAACCGTGGCCGAGAGCCTCGAACGGGTCGGCTACGAATGCACCGTGGCCACCAGCGGCACGGCCGGCGCCCGTCTGCTCGTCCAGGAAGATTTCGACGTCATCTTGACCGATTTGAAGATGGCGGACCTGGACGGGCTGGCCATTCTGCGCAAGGCCAAAGAGGAGGCTGCCGGACGCCGAGGTGGTGATGATTACCGGCCACGGCGACGTAAAAACGGCCGTGGAGGCCATCAAGCAGGGCGCCGCCAACTACCTCACCAAGCCGGTGGACGTGGCCGAGTTGCGGGCCATCGTGGACCGGGCGGCGGAACGGCTGCGGCTGGCGCGGGCCAACCGCGACCTGCGCCGCCAGCTCGACGAGCGTTTCGGCTTCCAGGGCGTCGTCGGCAACAGCCCCAAGATGCACGACGTCATCAAGCGGCTCCAGGCCATCGCCCCGACCAACGCCACGGTGCTGATTCTGGGAGAAACCGGAACCGGCAAGGAGTTGGCGGCGCGGGCCATCCACAACAACAGCCCGCGGAAGAACAAGCCGTTCGCGGAGATGAACTGCACGGCCCTGAACGAGAACCTGCTGGACGACGAGTTGTTCGGCCACGACGCGGGCGCCTTCACGGGGGCCGACAAGCCGCGCAAGGGCCGGTTCGAGTACGCCAACGGCGGCACGCTGTTCCTGGACGAGGTCGGCGACATGCCGCTGGCGTTGCAGGCCAAGCTGCTGCGCGTGTTGGAGAATAAAGAGGTCTTTCGCATCGGCAGCAACGAGGCGATCAAGGTCAACGTGCGCGTGGTGTCGGCGACGCACCGCGACCTGGAGGCGGCCGTGGCCGAGGGGGCGTTCCGGCAGGATTTGTACCACCGGCTCAAGGTGATGACGGTGACGCTGCCGCCGTTGCGGGAGCGTCGGGAAGACGTCATGCTGTTGACGGCCCATTTCATCAAGGAGTTCAACGCCCAGCACGGCAAGGACGTGCGGACGGTGGCGGAGCCGGTGCGTCGGGCGATGATGGCCTATGACTGGCCGGGCAACGTCCGCGAGCTGCGCAACTTCATCGAAAGCATGGTGGTGCTGGACGTGGACGGCGTCTTGGGGCTGGACGACGTGCAGGACGGCCAGGTGTTGTCGAAGGCGTCGGCGACATCGGCGCCGGCGGTCGGGGCGTCGGGGTTGGTGGGCCGGCCGTTGAGCGAGGTGGAGCGCTATTACACGGAGCAGGCGTTGGCGCTGACGGACGGCAACCGCGAGGAGGCGGCGAAGATGCTGGGCATCGGCGAGCGGACGCTGTACCGGAACATCAAGGAATGGGAGCAGCAGAAGAAGATCCGTGAGGCGCTGGAGGGGCGCACGGCGACGCGGCGGCGGCGGCGCGGGAGCTGGGTATGGACGCGAAGGAAGTGCAGCGGAAGGCGAAGAAGCTGGGGCTGGCGGAGGGGGAGGATGAATAAGGGCTTTACCAGCCCTGAGTGCGAGCGAGGGGGTTCGCAATGGAGACAGAAACAATGGGCGCGTCGTTACCGAGGCGACGATCGAGAGTTTGAAGGACATCTACGCCTCGCCGCACAGCATGATTCCGAAGGATCACATACGTCGCGTCGTCGTTCCGGACGCGCTGGTGGACGCCGACTTAATGCTGTTATCGCTGCCGTCCCGTTTGATCCGGCGACTCGGCTTGGCGCCAACGGGCGCGCGCAAGTGCGTAGAGGCGGCGCTCCGGCGGTGATGTACGACCCGGTGCGGCTAACGATCATGGGCCGCGATTGCACGATGGATGTGCTGGGCGCGCCGGAGGCCGCGCCGGTGCGGATCGGGCGAATCCCTCTACTGCACTTGGATTTGGTGGTCGATCTCGCCGCCTGCAAACTCACCGGCAATCCCGCCCACGGCGGAGAGCATGTGTACGAGATGTATTGAGGAGAATCATGTCCTCTGATACGCCTAACAGCAAGGGAGCGTCCAACGCAGATGCGCATCCGGCAGATGCTGTGCAGATCCATACATGTCGAGAGCACATCCGCAGGCGGCCTGGGATGTTTGTCGGCGATTGCGGCGTCCGGGGCTTGCACCATCTGGTCTACGAATTGGTGGACAATTCGCTTAACGAGGTCGTGGCCGGACGCTGCCGGCTCATCGACGTGGAATTGCTGGCATGCGGCGGATGCCGTGTCACCGACGAAGGCCGCGGTCTGCCCACAGAAACGATGAAGGGCGGTACGCGCGCCTTTGAAGTCCTGCTAACGCACGTGTGCGTCGGCCCCAAGTCCGACCCGGTTGCTTATCACAGTATATGTGAGACCAGGGGATTCGGGCTTTTGGTCGTCAACGCGCTTTCCACCAACCTCGTCGCGGAAGTGAGGCGCGACTACTGCTTCTGGCGGCAGTGGTTCCAACGAGGGGCGGCTTACCACCCTCCTCATGCGGTTCGGATTTCCAGCGGACGGACGGGAACTCGCATCTCTTTCTGGCCCGACCGAGCAATTTTCCGAGAGGACCGGCGATTCCAATTCGATCTTCTTTGCGGTCGCCTGCGCCAGCTGGCCGCCCTCAACGCGGGTGTGACCATCCGCCTGACCGACCGCCGCGGGGAGGATCCACAAACCGAGTCCTTCCATTTCGCGTCCGGTCTAGATGGTTACCACCGGCACTTGATGGAGGGGCGCTCGCCGGTCCCCGGGCAAGTCATTCATTTTCGCGGGGAAGGTAACGGCTGCCGGTTTGAAATCGCCATGCAGTGGGTTAATAGCCCGGGAGAGGTCATTCACAGCTTTGTGAACGGCAGCCAGACAGAGGGCGGTTCGCACGTCGAAGGACTGCGCAACGCGGTCGTCGCTGCCCTGCGGGAACGAGTTGTCAAGGCCCTCCCTGGCAGAGTCTTCACCTATCGTCAGCTGGCCTCAGATTGCTGGAATGGCCTCGTCGCTGCGGTCGCGGTGACGACGTCGGAACCCCACTATGAAGGGACGACAAAACAAAGGATCAACAATCCGGAAATCCAAGCGGCTATCCGTGAGGTAGCAAGCGGCCTGTTGTCTGCCTTTCTGGACAGACGCCCCGAAGACGCCGCAGCTATCGTCGGTCGCATTGCCGCCGCCCGAAGCGCCCGTTGCTCGTAAGGAAATTGAAGCCGATGCCCCGTATCCGCCAACTGCCGCCGCTGGTCGTCAACAAAATCGCCGCCGGCGAGGTCATCGAACGGCCGGCCAGCGTCCTCAAGGAACTCCTCGAAAACGCCATCGACGCCGGCGCCCGACGCATCGACGTGGACGTGGAGCAGGGCGGCGTCGAGTTGATCCGCGTCGCCGACGACGGCTGCGGCGTCCACGCCGACGACCTGCCGCTGGCCTTCGCCGCCCACGCCACCAGCAAGCTCCACGACGCCGACGACCTCTTCCGCGTCCAAACCCTCGGCTTCCGCGGCGAGGCCCTCGCCTCCATCGGCGGCGTCGCCCAGGTGTCGCTGCAATCGCGGCCGCCCGAAGAAAGCCGCGGCGCCGAAGTCGTCTGCCACGGCGGCGACCTCGGCCCCGTCCGCCCCTGGAACGGCTCGCCCGGCACGCGCGTCGAGGTCAAACACCTGTTCTTCAACACGCCCGTCCGCCGCAAGTTCCTCCGTACAACGACAACAGAGATGGGCCATATCTGCGAAGCGTTCACGCGGCTGGCCTTGTCGCACGGCCGTCCGTCCGATCCGTCGCCGCTGCACCTGACGCTGCGGCACAACAACAAGCCGGTCCACGATCTGCCGCCGTCGATGACGCTGCTCGACCGCGTCGGCGCCTTCTTCGGCCTGGAAGTGGCCGGCGCCCTGTACGCCGTCGAGGGCCGCAAGGGCGACGCCCGCCTGACCGGCTACGTCGCCGACCCGGCCTGCGAACGCGGCACGGCCAAGATGCAGTACCTCTTCGTCAACGGCCGCTGGGTCCGCGACCGCGCCCTCGCCCACGCCGTTCAGGAGGCCTACCGCGGTCTGCTCATGACCGGCCGCTACGCCATCGTTTTCCTCTTCCTCGACCTGCCGCCGGATCAGGTGGACGTCAACGTGCATCCGACCAAGGCCGAGGTGCGCTTCCGCGATGCACAAGCTCTCTATCATCTGGTGTTCGGCACGGTGCGCGACCGGCTGCGGGCCGAGAACCTGACCGCCCGCCTCCAGGTCCCCTCGACCATGCGGCCGAGCGTCGCGGAAACACCGTCGCCGTTCGACAGACTGCCGTGGGCGCCTCCGGAACGTGGGGCGCCGGTTCCGCCGGCTCCGGTCTTCCCCGCTTCTCCAGTCCCCCAGCCGTCCCCTCCACCCACGACGGCGCCCGCGGAGCCGGCGCCCCACTATCCCGACCTCCCCCCAAATCTGCCGTCTCCGGGGCCGAACAAGGTCATTCAGCTGTACGACGCCTATCTTGTCATGGAGACGGAAAAGGGGATGCTCGTCATCGACCAGCACGCCCTGCACGAACGCATCCTGTTCGACCAGCTCAAGCGCCGGTTGCAATCCGGTTCGCTGGAAACGCAACGGCTGCTCATCCCGGAGCCGGTGGAATTGACGGCGGAACAGGCGGCGCGGACGCTGGAGGCCCGCGAGGCGCTGGCGGAACTGGGACTGGGCGTGGAGGATTTCGGCGGCGGCACGGTGCTGTTGACGAGCGCGCCGACGCTGCTGGCCCGGCGTTCGCCGCAAGCGGTGTTGCGGGCGGTGGTGGACCACCTGACCGCCAAGGACCGGCCGCCGACGCGCGAAGCATTGTTCAACGATCTTCTAAGTCTGATGGCGTGCCACGCCGCGGTGCGGGCCGGCGACCGCCTGACGCCGGAACAGATCGCCGCCCTGGTGGAACAGCGGGCGCTGGCCGACGACGTGCATCACTGCCCCCACGGCCGGCCGACCTCGCTCCTGTTCAGCAAACACGACCTCGATCGGCAATTTCGGAGAGTGTGAATGGACGGTAAACGATTCTGTCTTGGGCTGAGCCTATTTCTGGTGTGCTTGCCGGCCCTCCCGCGGGCGGTCGCGGACGGCAACAAGGCGTCCTGGTGGCCCGATCAGGTGGAACAGGCCCTGAAAAAGGCGGGCAAGAACCGCGACGAGCTGGAAAGCGCCCTCGCCAGGACGCCGGAGGCCCGTCGGAAGGGCATGGCCTTCCTCGTCGCCAACATGCCCGAAAGCGATCTGAAGACGCTTCACGCCGATTTCCTGCTCGAAAACCTCGACCTGGCCTACAAGGCCCGCGAGCAAACGCCGTGGGGAAGCCGCATCCCCGAGAAGATTTTCCTCAACAACGTCCTCCCCTACGCCAATGTCGATGAGACGCGCGATCCGTGGAGAAAAGAGCTATTCGATCTCTGTATGCCGCTCGTCAAGGACTGCAAGACGCCGAGCGAGGCGGCCATGAAATTGAACACGGCCCTCTTCCCGAAACTCAAAGTCCGCTATTCCACGCGCCGCAAACAGGCGAATCAAAGCCCCAGGGAGTCGATTGAACAGGGAATGGCGTCCTGCACCGGCCTCTCCATCCTGCTCAGCGACGCCTGCCGGAGCGTGGCCGTCCCCACGCGGCTGGCCGGCACCCCGCTCTGGACGAACAACACCGGCAACCACACCTGGCTCGAAATCTGGGACGACGGCTGGCACTTCACCGGCGCCTGCGAACCGGACCCCAAGGGGTTGGACCGCGGCTGGTTCGTCGGCAACGCCAGCGAAGCCCAGAAGGATTCGCCGCAACACGCCATTTACGCCGCCAGTTTTCGCAAGACCGACCTCTCCTTCCCGCTGGTCTGGGCGCCGGAGCGCAAGAACGTCTTCGCGGAAAACGTCACGGCCCGTTACGCGAAACCGAAGAAGGCGGAAGACGACCTTACCAGAGAGCAATCGGAACAGATCGAAAAGGAGGCCGGGGCGTATTTCCGGGCGAGCGACGCGGAGCGGGCGAAGTGGAAATTCGACGCGGCCCTCGACCGGCTGACGGCCGACCATGAGACCGCCATACGCGCCGCCGTCTGGAAGGCGTACAAGGCCGCGCCGCCGCCGGACGACGTGAAAAAGGACTTCGCGGACAAGCGGGTGCGCTACAAAGATTACGTCAGTCCCTACGTGGTGCGCGAGGTGGGCGAGAAGCCGGCGAAGGGTTGGCCGTTGGTCATCGCCCTGCACGGCGGCGGCGGGGCGCCGAAGGCGGTCAACGACAGCCAGTGGGAGATCATGCAGCACTATTACAAGGACCATCCGGAGATCACGGGGTACAAATACCTGGCCCTGCGGGCGCCGAACGATACGTGGAACGGCTTCTACGACGACTACGTTCCGCCGCTGATCGTCCGCCTGATCCGCCAGTCCACGCTTGCTGGGCGGCGTCGATCCGGACAAGGTGTATCTGATCGGTTACTCGCACGGCGGCTACGGCGCCTTCTTCATCGGGCCGAAGATCCCCGACCGTTTCGCGGCCATCCACAGCAGCGCCGCCGCCGCGACCGACGGCACGATCTCGCCGCTCAGCCTGCGCAACACGCGGTTCACGTTCATGGTCGGCGAAAACGATACGGCCTACGGCCGCAGGGAGCGATGCGAGAAATTCGCCAAGGAAATTGCCAAGCTCAAGGACGCGAACCCCGGCGATTTCCCGGTGGAATTCGAGTTGAAAAAGGGGTATCAGCCACGGCAACCTGCCCGACCGCGACGAGCTGAAGGAGATGCTGCCGTTCACGCGCAACCCTGTGCCGCGGCGGCTGACGTGGGTGCCGACCGACTCGTTCATCACCGACTTTTTCTGGCTGACCGTGCCGAAACCGGAGAAGGGCCAGAGCATCGACGCCGCGGTCCGCGACAACACGGCAAGGGTCACGACGCGCCGAGTCAAGGAGTTCGACCTCGACCTGGACGGCCGGCTGGCGGCGATGGACAAGCCGTTGCACGTCGTCCTGGACGGCAAGGAGGAGGTCGTGACGCTGCGTCCGCGACTGCTGACCCTGTGCCAGTCGGTCGTCGAACGCGGCGATCCGGGGCTGGCCTATACGTGTCGGGTCCACCTCGTCGCGGGCAAAAAGGCGGATTGAGGGACGGAGAGTGGGACAAGGCGAGGACCAGAGGAGACGGCCGGAATCACTTCTTTTCCTTGTCCCCTTGCTTCCCGCCGTTCGTCTCCTGCGCCAGCCGGCGATGCTTGGCCGCCTCCTCCGTGTCGCCCTTCTTGGCGAAGTAGTCGGCCAGCAGGGCGTGCGTCGGCTTGTGGCTCGCATCGCGCTTCAGGGCCGTGTTCAACCAGTAGAGGCCGAGGTCGTCTCGCCCCAGTTCCAGGTTCATCTTGCCCAGCTCGTAGGCCGGCTCCGGGTTGGTCGAGGCCTCCTCCACCTCGCCGGACAATAACTCCTGCAACCGCCGGGAGAAGGCGACCTGCTGGTTGTACTTCTTCAGCGCTTCGTCGGCCTCCGTCTCCCGGCCGGGCTGACCCCGAAGGCTGTCGTACAGGCCGTTCCACGCCTCCGCATTATGGTCGTCCTGCTTCACCAGCCGCCGGAAGTACGCCTCCGCCTCCCCCGGACGGCCCGCCTGCAAGTCGAGTTTGCCAAGGTAAAGTAGGCACATCGGCTCGTCGGGGTGTTCGGCCAACACCTTCTCGAACATGGCGCGGGCTTCCGCCTCCTTTCCCTGAAGGAATCGGCACTCCGCCAAGCCGAGCAGTACGTCCATACGCCCCGGCTGGTCCTTGTCGAGTTTCCGCAGGTGCGGCTCGGCCTGCACGGGGTCGTTGTGGGCCAGGTAGAGCAACGCCAGCCGCAGGCGCACGTCCGCGCGCCCGGAGCAAGCCGCAGCGCGTGCTCGTCGTCCTTGACGGCCTGTTCCTGCTGTTGCAACTGTTCCAGCAGCCAGCCGCGCCAGTCCAGCGCCCGCACGTCGTCCGGGTAGCTCTTCAGGCAGCGGTCCAGGAGGGCCAGGGCCGGCGGGAAGCGCATCAGGGTCATGTGGCCGCGCGCAGCGCCTCAAGGATCTCTTGACGGTGGGCCGGTCGTGTTCGGCCGCGTAGACGAGGCCGTCGATCACCTCGTCCACCTGGCCTTCCTCGGCGCGCACCAGCAGCATCTCCAGCTGCGTATCCCCCGTGGCCCCCTGGAGGCGGCGGCACGCTTCGAGCTGGGCCGTCGCCTCGGGGTAGTCGCCGCTCGTCCGGGCGATCCGGGCGGCCAGGAAATGCGTCAGCGCGCTCCAGGGCCATACCGATAAACAAAAGGAGATGTGTTCGCGCGCCTCGTCGAAACGGTCGTCGTCCATCACCCGCCCGGCCTCCCGGAACTGGTACAGCGCCCAGCAGTGGGCGCCCACCGGGACCGCGACGGCGGCGGCGAGCAGCAGAATCGCCAGGGAGGCGACGGGCCGGCGCCAGATCACCCCGAACGGCCGCCCCAACAGCCGCAACATGCGACGCAACATTCGCAGCCCTCTCCCTCGACGAATTCGTCTCCCGGTCGATTCATGATTTCAGGGCACGGGAGGACTGTCAAGGAATTTG
This sequence comes from uncultured Planctomycetaceae bacterium, assembly GCA_963813925.1. Taxonomy (GTDB): domain Bacteria; phylum Planctomycetota; class Planctomycetia; order Gemmatales; family Gemmataceae; genus UBA4732. Next base: position 361,943 of record CAWFBG010000007.1, on the reverse strand, counting down.
CGGATTTGCCCGAATCGGCGGCCGGCGTCAGGTCGCGTTCGCGCCCTTGTCGCAATCCGGTATAATGACGTTATGAAACGGTATTCCACACAACCCGACGGCCCGCGCGTGACTTTTTGGGGCGCGGCCCGGTCGGTGACGGGTTCCATGCATCTGGTGGAGGCGGCCGGACGACGCATCTTGCTCGACTGCGGCCTCGTCCGCGGCCGACGCGACGAGGCGCAACGACAGTCCATCCGCTTTCCTTTCTCCCCCGCCGAAATCGACGCCGTGGTGCTCAGTCACGCCCACATGGACCATTGCGGCAACCTGCCCAATCTCGTCCGCCAAGGTTTTGACGGCCCCATCTACTGCACGCCGGCCACCCGCGACCTCACGGCCGTCATGCTCGGCGACTCGGCCCGCGTCCACGAAGGCGAGGCCGTCACGGCCGGCGTCGTCCACGGACCCGGCGACGCCGCGTCGCCGCTGTACACCCGCTCCGACGCCCATCGCGTGGCGTCGCAGTGCGTTGTCGTCCCCTACGAAACGCCGCGCGACCTCGCGCCCGACGTGCGGCTGCGGTTCGTGGACGCCGGCCACATTCTCGGATCGGCAATGGCGGAATTGACGGTGGCCCGGCCGTCGGGCTACCGCCGCATCCTCTTCACCGGCGACCTCGGCCGGCGCGGCCTGCCGTTTTTGGCGGAGCCGTCGGCGGTGCCGTCGGCCGACCTGCTCATTTGCGAAAGCACCTACGGCGGCCGCGTCCACGAGAACATGGATCAGATGGCCGCCCGGATGAGCGATGTGGTGCGGCGCACCCTGGCGCGCGGCGGCAAGGTGCTGGTCCCGGCGTTCAGCCTCGGCCGCACCCAGATCGTCGTCCACTACCTGCGCCGCTGGATGCGCGACGGCGTGCTGCCTTCATTGCCGCTCTACGTGGACAGTCCGCTGGCCGCGGACATTTCGGAGGTCTACGATCGCTATGGGGACTGCTTCGCGGACGACGGCCCCGGAATGCCGCCCGTGACCTACGTTCGGACGGCGGACGAAAGCAAGGAATTGAGCCAAAGTCCGGAGCCGTGTATGGTCGTGGCGTCGGGCGGCATGTGCGACGGCGGCCGGATCACCACCTACCTGCGGCAGTACATCGACGACCCGCGGGCGACGATCGTGCTGGTCAGCTACCAGGCGCCGCATTCGTTGGGCCAACGGCTGCTGCAAAAGGGGCCGACGGTTCGCTTCCACGGCCGCGTCTGGAACAAGTGGGCCGAGGTGGTGGAGATGAAGGGTTTTTCCGGCCACGCCGACCGCAACGATTTTCTGGCGCTTTTGGGTTCATCGGTCGGCCAGACGCGGCAGGTGCGGCTGGTCCACGGCGAACCGGACCAGGCGGCGGCGCTGGCCAAGAGCCTGCGCGAACACGGTTTCAAGGACGTGGAGGCGCCGCACCTGGAAGACACGGCCGAGGTGGCGTGATTCGTGGGGCAGGTTTCTAACCTGCCCTAAGTCAGCGCGTCGCGAAGTATAGCACCGTGGTCCCGTCGAACAGCGCATATTCCGGCTGCGGCAAATCCGCGACGCCGTCGGCCGGTTGCAACCGCAGCGCCCGCCGGTCGTGCAGCCGGCGCAGCCCCTCGTGAAAGACCATGACCGACAGGTGCGGATGCGCCCGCCGCAACGCCGCGAACAATTCCGGCAGCGGGCAGTCGTCCGGCGCCCCGCCGTTCTTGCGACGGTCGATGTAGTTCAGCGCGTCGATGGCCCAGGGGTAGGCGTCCGCCAGGTCGGCCGGCAGCAGCGGCGCCGATTCCTCCAGCCGACGCAGCGTGTCCTCGACGCGGCGGGTCAGCCCTTCCAGGCGTTGCTGCCATTTCTGGGCGTCGGCCGCCAGCCGTTCTTCCAGCGCGTGCAAACTGTCCCGCATTTCCGCCAGCCAGACCGGCACGGCCTGCCGATTCAGCCGCAGCGAGGTCCGCAGTTGGTGCAGGGCCGCGGCCGGGGATTGGTGGTCATGCAGGAAATCGACGCCGCGCGGCGTCAGCCCCACCCATTCGATGGTCGTCTTGCCCTTCGTCTCGGTGCGCAAGGTTTCGAGCAGGCCCTCGCGGAGGGCCGTGGCGGCGGCGTCGCCGGCGGCGCCGGTGCGGCCGCGGAACAACCCCTCCAGCTTGCCGCTCTTGTACAGGCGCTGTTCGTCGCCGCGGGCCAGCGCCTGGTGCAGCGCCTCGACCAGGATTTGCGTGGTTCGCTCCATCGCGGACGCCTCCCTTGCAGCGAACACCCTACAAGGTAAAACGGTCTAGGTATAGATCAACCCGAAAAGGAGTGGCGAGTGGCGAGTGGCGAGTGAAGACCCAACGAAGGAGCGAAGGCTTTGCCTACTATCGGAATCGTCGTTCTGTCAGAACCCGCTCGCCACTCGCCACTCGCCACTCGCCACTCGCCACTCGATTGGAACCGGCCATGACCACGGCGACGACGACGAACCCGAAACGCATCCTCAGCGGCGTCCAGCCGTCGGGCAAGCTGCACATCGGCAACTATTTCGGCGCCATCAAGCAGCACATCGACCTCCAGAACGAGGCCGAGTGCTTCTATTTCATCGCCGACTACCACGCCCTGACCACCATCGAAGAGGCGGCCGGCCGGCGCGCCTGACGGCGAACCGCCTCAACGACAAACTCCGCCCCCGCGACTACGCCGACGCCCTCCGCGAAAACACCCTGGACGTCGCCCTGGATTACCTGGCCCTCGGACTCGACCCGGACAGGGCCGTCTTCTTCCGCCAGTCCGACGTTCCCGAGGTCAACGAGCTTACCTGGATTCTCGGCTCCGTCACCAACATGGGCCTGCTCGAACGGGCGGTGTCGTACAAGGAGAAGGTGGAAAAGGGCATCGACGCCAGCGTCGGCCTGTTCACTTACCCGGTGCTGATGGCGGCCGACATCCTCATTTACCGCTCGCATATGGTGCCGGTCGGCAAGGACCAGGTGCAGCACATCGAGATGACCCGCGACATCGCCGGCAAGTTCAACGCCCGCTTCGGCGAGGTCTTCCCGCTGCCGACCTTCCGGCTGGACAAGGCGTCCAAGGTGCCGGGCACGGACGGCCAGAAGATGAGCAAGTCCTACGGCAACACCATCGACATCTTCGCCGAGGGCAATCCTCTGAAGAAGACCGTGATGGGGATCGTCACCGACAGCACGCCGGTGGAGGCGCCGAAGGACCCGGACAAGTGCAACGTTTTCGCGCTGTACGGCCTGTTCGCCACGGAGGAAGAGAAGGCGGCGCTGGCGGCCCGTTACCGCGCCGGCGGCATGGGCTACGGCGAGGCGAAGAAGATGCTGCTGGAGAAGATCAACTCCTTCTTCGGCCCAGCCCGCGAGAGGCGGAAACGGTTGGCGGCCCATCCCGAAGAGGTGGAGGCGGCGTTGAAGCGCGGCGCCGAGCGGGCGCGGGCGGAGGCGCGAAAGACGATGGAACTGGTGCGCGAGGCGGTCGGCATGAAGCCGCGGAGCGTGGCGGAGTAGAACGCGCGGCGAGCGGCGGGGTTTATCCCCGGCGTACTTGAGATACAGGTCAGAACACACCAACCCGAAGCGCAAGCGAGGGGGAAGGTTCCTGACCTCATCCCTCGCGTGCGCTTTGGGTTGGTGTGGCGTCGGCTCGCCTTCTCAAGGTCCAATCAAGCGTTCGTCGCCGTCTGAATCCCCAGCTCCGCGATGCGCCGGTAGAGCGAGCTGAGGCCCATGCCGAGCCGACGGGCCGCCTCGCGCTTGTCCGGCGTCTGCCCCAAAATGCGTTCGATGTGCTGCTTCTCGAAGCGCTTCACCGCCTCGCCGAGGTCGTCCACCGGCCCCGCGTCGCCGTCCGCCGGCGCCAGGTCGGGCGGCAGGTCGGCCGGCGTCACCAGCGGGCCTTCGCCGAGAATCGCCGCCCGCTGGAGCGCGTTTTCCAGCTCGCGCACGTTGCCCTTCCAGCGGCACGCCAGCAACAGCCGCATCGCCTCGTGCGTGACGCCGTGCAGCCGTTTGCCCAGAGCCGCCGCGTGCTTCGCCAAAAGATGCGTCACCAGATCGGGAATGTCCTCCGGCCGTTCGCGCAGCGGCGGCACGTGAACGCACACCACGTTGAGCCGGTAGAACAGGTCCTCGCGGAACCGGCCGGCCTCGACCTCGCGCTTGAGGTCCTTGTTGGTGGCCGCCAGCACCCGCGCCTCGACGCGCAGCGGCTCGTTGGCGCCGACCGGCTGCACTTCCTTCTGCTCGATGGCCCGCAATAGCTTGGCCTGCGTCGCCTGCGGCAGTTCGCCGATCTCGTCCAGGAAGACGACGCCGGCGCCGGCGTGGACGAACACCCCCGCCTGGTCGCGGTCGGCCCCGGTGAAGGCGCCCTTGCGGTGGCCGAACAGCTGGTTCTCCAGCAGGTCGTGCGGGATGGCGGCGCAGTTGACCGCCACGAACCGCGACGGCCCGCGCGGCGCCGCCTCCACGCCCCACTCGTAAATCGCCCGCGCGATCAGCTCCTTGCCGGTGCCGCTTTCGCCGGTAATCAGCACCGTCGAGCGCGTCGGCGCCACCTTGCGCACCAGGGCGAAGACCTGCTGCATGGCCGGGCTGCGGCCGACCATCTGCCCCGGATCGTGGTCGCGGTTCAGCTCGCGCCGCAGCCACTGGTTTTCGAGGTGCAGGGCGCGGTGGGCCAGCAGCCGCCGCACCTTGGCCAGCACCTCGTCCAGCAGGATCGGCTTCATCAAATAGTCGTGGGCGCCGCGCTGGAACGCCTCGACGGCGTTCTCCACCGTGGCGTAGGCCGTGATGAGCAGCACGAACGTCTCGGGGCTGACCCGGTGCAGCCGTTCCAGCAATTGCAGACCGTCCATGCCCGGCAACTGCACGTCGCACAGGGCCACGTCGAAACGCCGCTCCCGCGTCCGCGCCAGCGCCTCCTCGGCGGAACCGCAGGCGACGACCGCGAACCCCTCCTGGCCGAGGTACTCGGCCAGGGTGTCGCGGATCAGCGGCTCGTCGTCCACCACCAGGATCGACGCGGCCGGGGCGGGCCGGCGCGGGCGGGCGTCTACCATGAGGCGCCCTCCCCGGTCGCGGGCGCCAGGATCGGCAAGGATTCGCGGCGAACGATCGGCGCCAGCGGCAGGCGGACGCGGAAGACGGCGCCGCCCTCGGCCGGCGACTCGAAATCGACCGTGCCGCCGTGGTCGGCCACCAGCTGCCGGGTCACGAACAGACCCAGGCCGGTGCCGTGCTTCTTCGTGGTGAAATACGGCTGAAACAGCCGGGCCGCGTGCTCCGGTGCGACGCCGCCGCCGCCGTCGCGCACCGCCACCTCGACGCCCCCCTCACCCCTGCCCCTCTCCCCGGGGGGACGAGGGGCGGCAGGTGACGCCCCAACAGCGTCACGACCAGTTCGACGCTGCCGCCGCGGTCGGCGGCGTCGATGGCGTTGAGCACCAGATTGAGGAACACCTGGACGAGTTGATCGCGGACGCCGAACAGCGGCGGCAGGTCCGGCGGCAGCGGCGGCGTGGCGATGCGGCCGCGCGTCCGCTTGTAATACTTGGCGATGTTCAAGGCCTCATCGAGGACTTCGTGGAGAGTGAATCGTGTCTTTTCGCTGCTGGCCGGCCGGCTGAACTCGATCAGCTCGCGCAGCGTGGCGCGGATGCGCTGGAGCTGGCCGCTGACCAGGCCGAGCTTGTCGAGCGTGTACGGCTCCTCGGTGCGGCGCTGGAGCATCTGCACCAGCGAGCTGATGGAGGTGAGCGGGTTGCCGACTTCGTGGGCGATGCCGGCGGCGAGCAGGCCGAAGGCGGCCATCTTTTCCTGATGGAGCAGGCGGGCCTGCGCCTCCTGCAACTCGCCGGTGCGCTCGGCGATGCGGGCTTCGAGTTGGGCCTGGTTTTCCTGGAGGGCGGCGTTGAGGCGGCCGAGGTGGTCGCCGACGCGCTTGAGCAGCCGTGACATGGCGTCGCCGGCCCACGTCACCCAGACCAGCACCACCAACGTCAGGACGAACGGCAACAGCGGCCGGGCGTTCGGGCGGCGCGGCCAGGTAGAGGAGGCCGTAGCTGAGGCAATGGAGGACGCAGGTGGCGTAGGTGACGCGCGGCGGGTGGCGGATGGCGCAGCAGACGAGCGACAGGAAGTAGTAGTAGCGGAATGGACTTTCCAACCCCGCGTCGAAGTGACAGAGCAGGCCGATGAATAATGCCTCCATAAGGGAGATGCAAAGGGGGTATTGATGGAGGAAGACGCGGCCGCGGAGGCCGTACCAGGTGTCGAGTAGGGTGTAGACGGCGCCGACGGCGAGGAGGGCGTTGAGCAGGGCCGGGCGGTCGAGGGGCCGGCTCTGGACGTTGACGAACACGCAGCCGACCAGTAGGCCGAACCAGCGGATCTTGACGGCGATGGTTTCGGCGGCCAGCTCCCAGCCGGAAGGCGTTGTCGTACTATGTATTTGCGTCGATCCCATTCGTCAGTCCTACCGACCTTTACACCCGATTCTACACCCGCTATAATCGGGGGCGGAAATGGCCGGGACGCGCGAACGCCCCGGCCGTGGCCAGAGTGACACAAGGTTCAGGAGTAGTCACCATGTCCGAAGACCATCCTACCGCGCCCGCCGCCCACGGCAAAGCCGTGAAGCCGAACAAGCCCTACCCCGACTTCCCCTTGTTCCCCCACGCCGCCGGCGTCTGGGCCAAGAAGATTCGCGGGAAGTTGCATTACTTCGGCCCGTGGGCGGACCCCGACGCCGCCCTGGCGAAGTACCTGGAACAGAAGGACGCCCTACACGCCGGGCGGAAGCCGCGTCCCGACCCCGACGCGCTGAAGGTCAAGGACGTGGCCAACGCTTTCCTCGGCGCGAAACAGGCCCTCGTGGACGCCGGCGAGCTGTCACGGCGGACGTGGGACGATTACAAGGCCGCCTGCGATCTGCTGGTCGCTCAGGTGGGCAAGGCCCGGCTCGTGGCCGACCTCGACCCGGCCGACTTCGCGGCCCTCCGCAACAAGACGGCGAAACGCTGGGGGCCGCACCGGCTCAAAAAGCTGATCCAGGCAGTCCGCTCCCTGTTCAAGCACGCCTTCGACGCCGGGCTGATTGACCGGCCCGTCCGCTTCGGGCCGGGGTTCAAGCGGCCGACACTGAAGGTGCTGCGCCTGCACAAGGCCGGGCAGGGGGCGAAGCTGTTCACGGCGGAGGAAATCCGCCGGATGATCGACACCGCCGACTTGCCGCTGCAGGCCATGCTCATGCTCGGCGTCAACTGCGGCCTCGGCAACGCGGACGTGGGGACGCTGCCCGTTTCCGCCCTGGACCTCGACGGCGGATGGGTCACCTACCCGCGGCCGAAGACCGGAATCGGCCGGCGCTGCCCGCTGTGGCCGGAAACCGTCGCGGCCGTGCGGGCGGCCCTCGCACGCCGGCCGGCGCCGAAGGACCCCACCGACGCGGGGCTGGTGTTCCTGACGCCGCGCGGGAACAGCTGGCACACCGGCACGACGGACAATCCTCTGTCGAACTCGACGGCCAAGCTGCTCAAGTCGCTGGGGATAAACGGGAGAAAAGGACTCAATTTCTACACTTTGCGCCACACCTTCCGCACCGTGGCCGACGGGGCGAGGGACCAGCCGGCCGCCGACCACATCATGGGGCATGAAGTAGCCCATATGTCCTCTGTGTACCGCGAGGGCATCGCCGACGAGCGACTGAAGGCCGTGGCGGATTATGTCCGCAAGTGGCTGTTCGCCGGCCCCGAGGCGACGCTGGCCGACGTGGCATCGGCGGAGACGAGGGGGGTACAATAAGGGGGAAGGGGCATCCGTCGGGCGGTGGCCACCCTCGGCGGCACAAAAGGCGTCCGGCCGCCGCTGGCGGCTCCACTCCAGCAGCGGCCGGCGCTGGCCTCACGAGTGGAGCACCCCCGCATGTCCAAGGCAAACAGCCCTCGGGCGCAGGCGCTGGCCGCGGTCGTTCTCAAACTGACCCAGGCCCTTCGATCCGGCTTTCCTGTCGAAGGCGAGCCGTGGCTGGCAGCCGGGGAAGACCCCAACGTCGCGCAGCACCCGATGATGGATGTCCTGCCCCGGTTGGTGGACCCCTGGTATCCCCTGCGCCCCGCCGAAGGGAGGCGGCGGGCCGACCCCACGCCAGATGACCCGCCGGCCCTCGGTGAATTGCTCGGCCTCCTGAAACAACTATTCGACTTTTACGGATGGGAATTGCTGATAACAGGGCGGTTGCTTCGGAGGCAGCGCTGGCACTGGCCGGAAGTGCCACCACTGCCGCGGAAGCTGTTGGCGGACCTGGAGCGAGTGGCTTGCGGCTTGGCCTCGCCTGGACAGGGGGGCGTCGAAGTCAAGCCGGCGGCAGAGACCGGGCCGCAAAAGCCTCAGCCCGCGCCCTCGCTCCCCTTACCGGCTGATGCAGGCTCGCCAGCGCAAGAGACGGCGGACGGGGAGATCAATGGGGAACCATCCCATATCGTCATACTCCGTGATAGGGCTGCACGAGAGTACGCTGCAACAGGGGGGAGGTTCTGGCTGGCCGCCTTCCCCGCCGACCTGGAACTCGGTCGTTGCAGCGAACACGACTCCGCCTGCGGAACCGTCGTTGAGGGCCGTGTAGCTCTCCCGTTGGGCTGCTTGAAATATCTCGGCGGGGCAAACCTGGAAGGCCGTGGCGCCTTTGCGCTTGTCACTTTCACGGTGGTGGGCAGCCAGCCGCCCGAAGAATGGCAACGCTTTCTGTCCTTCGCCGCTGACGCCTGCGCTGCACTGGTCGCCCACCCAGCCGCATGGGCGCGATCTGTGAGTCGCATGGGCAACCCTGCGGAGACCTGGATTGCATGCTTGTTGTTTGTCTGCCCGGCAGCGGCCCCTTACGTCGTTGAGAAGCCGGGCGGTTGCCGGCTGATAACTCAACCGTGGGCCGCTTCCAGTGCGGCTTTGCGGGCCTGGCATACGCCGGTCGCCGCCCAAGCAGACCAGGACGCCGCCGCCCCGCCCGATACGCCCTCCACGGAGGCGACGCCGGCCACCTTACCGGCTGAAGCATTGCCCCCCGAGTCGGGAGATTCGACGCCGGAAATCGACTTGGAGGCCCAAGCCCTCGCCCTGCTATTCCAGCATCCCGACTGGTCGATACTGCAAATCACCAACCACCTGAAGGTGGAACGCCGAACGCCATACAAGTGGCCGAAGTTTCGGCGGGCCGCCGAGCTGGCCGGCAGACTGAAGCCGCGCGGCCCCAAGGACCGTACTCCGCACCAGGGCCACAAGACAGACGGGCGGGTGGAAGCCTACGCCCCTGAGAATGAGAATGATGAAGATGATTAAGATGTTAGCTGTCGCCGACAACGCGGCGACAGGACGACCGTCCGGCTGATTTATTATCTCCCTCCCCGCCAAGCACTTGCGCCCGGCACGCGCAGTTTTCCGCGAATTCCAAGCGACACTTCCGGCGAAAACTCGGGATAGGCAGGTACTCCGCACTCTGGAGGCGCTTGCCGATGCCGACTGTTTCCCCTCCCGACCCGCCAGTCACCGACTGGCCCCTGTACTGGTTTGCGCGACTGGAGAAGGCGGTCGAGGCCGGCGACCACCAGGCCGCCGCCGAGGCGCAGCGCCAACTCGCGCGCTTGGGCGTCCGCGTGAACTACGGCAGGGCCGACCCCCGAAAGGAGGTGGCCCATGCCTGAGCCGGCCCGCGCCCGCACGGTGCGCGACCTTGCCGCCTATTACAGAGTTTCTGAGGACAAGATACGTCGCTGGATCGCCTCTGGGGAGTTGAGGGCGATCAACACCGCCGGCAAACTGTGCGGCAAGCCGCGATGGGTGATACCCCCGGACGCTCAGGCGGAGTTCGAGCGCCGCCGCGCCGCCGGCCCACCGCCCAAGCCGCCGCGACGGCGACGCCGGGTTACACAGGTCGATTTCTATCCGGATTAGCCACCAAACGCCGACCGCCGCGGTCGTCAGCCGCGGCGGGGGCGCTGTCTTTGTGGGGACAGCAGAACGGATTTACTGAGATGATACGCAAACTCAAGCCCGAGAGCAACGGCCACACGCTGACCTATCTGCGCGCCCTGTGGCCAGACTCCGCCGCCGGATACCTGTTGCTCTGGCTGAAGGATGGCCGGCGCAGTCTGTGGTTTCGCGCGACCGATCTCCAGGCGGTTGCCACAGCCGCCGTCGAGTACGCCGGCAGCACCGACGTCTATCTCGGCTGTGCCCTGTCGCCGCACGATCACGGCCCGTCCCAGCGCTGCAAGGCCCAAGAGGCCGCCGGCATCCCCGGCCTGTGGGCGGACATCGACATCGCCGGCCCGGCCCACCGGGCGCACGACTTGCCGCCCGACCTCGATAGCGCCGCATCGCTCGCCCGAGCGATGCCGTTTCCGCCGTCCTTGATCGTCCATTCAGGCCACGGCATCTACCCGTGGTGGCTCCTGCGCCGGCCGTGGCTCTTTGGCGGAGTTGACGACCGCGCCGCCGCCGCTGCTCTGGTGCGCGACTGGCAGCAGCACCTACAGCAGGTCGCCGCCAAGCGCGGCTGGACCATCGATAGCACCCACGACCTGGCGCGCGTGCTGCGCCTTCCCGGCGCCACGAACCACAAGGGCGGTCATCCCGTCCCGGTGACCGCGGACCTGCCCCCGACCGTGCGCCGCTTCAACGTGAAGGAACTGACGCTCTGCAACACAGAGGACACAGAGGACACAGAGGACACAGCCCACCCCAGCCAACACCGCTTGAGTTCTCTGCGCCCCTCCTGCGCCCGTCTGCGCCCCTCTGTGTTGCACGCCATTACATCCACGCTCCCCAAAGCACCCGGCCAGCGTCGGCGGGGAATCTTCGTGCTGTGCCGGTATCTCAAGGCGATTCCGGACCTGGCATCCGCCGACCTGCCGACCCTGCGTCCGGTCGTCGTCGAATGGCATCGCCAGGCGCTGCCATTCATCACCACCAAGGCGTTTACGGAAACCTGGGCGGATTTCATCGACGCTTGGGCGCGGGTGAAGTTCCCAGCAGGCCAGGGGGTCGTTGACGCTGCTTTCCAGCGTGCCGTGGCGAGCAAGCCCCCGCCGAAGGCCGTGGCACTGTACGCCGAACCCCCCGTTCTGCTGCTCGCCTCTCTCTGCCGCGAGCTGCAGCGCATCGCCGGCGACGGCCCGTTCTTTCTCGATTGCCGCACCGCCGGCCGGCTGGTCGGCTTTCACCACGCCACCGCCTGGCGGCTGCTGACCGTGGTTCTGCCCGCCGACGGCATCTTGGCGGGCGGCGCGAAAGGCAGCAAGGGGACGCACAAGGCCAACGAGTATCGGTACATCGCGGACTGACCATTCAAAATCGGACCCCAATTTGCCCGTTGGAGGCGAAAATGACGGCACGAGCGAAGCAAGGCCGGGCCGCGACCACCGGCCACGCCGCCCGGAAAAACGTCCAGGCCCCAAAGCTGGTCCGGACGCCATTTACCACCAGCCGGGAGATGGACTTCTTCTCCGAGAAGGAACTGGTGACCCAGACCGGCCACGAGCGAGAGGACTGGCCGCTCGTCGTCGTGAAGGAACTGGTGGACAATGCGCTGGACGCCTGCGAGGAGGCCAACGTCGCCCCGGTCATTGACGTGACGGCGGACGCCGGCGGGATCGCCGTCTCGGACAACGGGCCAGGACTGCCGGAAGACACGCTCAAGGGGGCGCTGGACTTCACCGTCCGGGCGTCGAGCCGCGAAGCCTACGTGGCGCCGGATCGTGGGAGACAGGGGAACGCCCTGAAAACCTTGTTGGCCATGCCGTTCGTCATCGCCCCGGAGGGGGGCAGGTTCGTCGTCGAGGCGCACGGCAAACGACACGTCCTGACCATCCGGGCCGATCCGATTTCGCAGCGCGCCCTGGTGCAGGACGACGTGACCGACCTGGCAAAAAGTAAAAACCTGGGCGGTCGCACCGGTACGAAAAAGCAAGCCTTATCCTTATCGCGCGGCACGTCCATGCGAATCGAATGGGCACCGCGGCGCGACGAGGACGACTTCGTCGTCTGGCCGTTCGACGAGTATTGGCCTGAGCTGGACTCGCTTCAAGAACGCTTCCATCGGTTCGTGGAGGGCTTCGCGGTCTTCAACCCGCACGCGACCTTCCGCCTCGACTGGTTCGGCAAGAAGACCGTCTGGAAGGCCACGCTGCCCGGCTGGGAAAAGTGGAAGCCGTGCCAACCCACGTCGTCTCACTGGTACGAGCCGCCGAACCTGGAAAGGCTCATCGGGGCCTACATCACCCGCGACCGCGAGCGTGGGACGAATCGGCTGGTTTCGGACTTCGTGGCCGAGTTCGACGGGTTGAGCGGGTCGGGAAAACGCACCAAGGTTCTGGAGGCAGCCGGCCTGAAAAGGGTGAAGCTGTCCGAATTGGTCCTGGACGAACAGCTCGACGGCGGGCGCATCAAGCGACTGCTCGCCGCCATGCAGGCGCACAGCCGTCCGGTCAAGTCGGAGCGCCTGGGCGTCATCGGCGAGGATCACCTGCGGCAGCGGTTGCTGGGGATGGGCGTGCTGCCGGAGTCGTTCCGCTACGCCCGCAAGATCGCCAAGGCGGAAAAAGTAAAAACTGTGGATTCAGCAGCGGACAAGAAAGCAAGCCTTATCCCGTGGGTGCTGGAGACGGCTTTCGGCTATATGGGCCCCGACGCCCCCGATTCCCGCCGCATCTACGCGGGCGTCAACTGGAGCGCCGCCCTCGGGAACCCGTTTCGCAGCTTCGGCGGGACCGGGGAAGGGCTGGAGACCGTCCTTTCCGAATTGCGGGCGACGAGCCAGGAGCCCGTCGTGTACGCGCTGCACCTGGCACAGCCGTGCGTCGAGTTCCTCGACCGGGGCAAGTCGGCCCTGGCGATCGACGCATGAGCAGCACTCGCGGAAAAGTAAAAATCGCAGGTTCCGCGACGGGTCGATAAGGCAAGCCTTATTTGGAGACGAACGCATGAGCATCACGGCCGCCGACATCCTGGACGTGACCAAGAAGGTCACGAGGGAATGGACCAAACAACGCAAGGCCGAGGAGCGCGGCAACCGTTCCCGCGCGTCGCGCGGGTACGTCTATTCGCGCCGCATCAACTTCACGGAGGTTGCCGCCGCGATCTTGCCGGCGGGCTACGATCACGCCTCGGGCGGCGGCAAGTTCACCGTCCCCAAGCGCACGTTCTTTTACTCAGTCCGGGAAGCCTTCAGGCTGAGGACGGGCCGGCCCCTGAATTGGAACTACTTCGCCGACACGTTGCTTGTCCAGTACATGAACCGCCATCCCGAAACCGCGGCGTGGAAGGTGACGGCGGACCCGCGTGGGACGCTGGTCCTCCCCAACGGCGCTTACGAGATGCGCGTCCCGTGCGGGACGATTCCGATTGACAACCACCTGCAAGAGGAGTTCCGCAAGGGAGAACCCTTCCGCGGCCTCGACGCCGCCGGGCTGAACGTCCAGTGGCCGTCGTTCTGCGCACGGCCAGCGCTATCAGGCCGTGCTCTACATCGAGAAGGAGGGCTTTGAGCCTCTGCTTCAGGAAGCGCGGATCGCCGAGCGGTTCGACCTGGCGGTCCTGTCCTGCAAAGGCCAGAGCGTCGTCGCAGCCCGGAAGTTCGTCGATCAGGTCTGCCGCAAGGACGGGGGCGTTCCCCTGTACGTGGCGCATGACATGGACAAGGCCGGGTTCGAGATTTCCCAGCGACTTACCACCGTCTCGGACTGGGCCGAAGACTGCGACCGCGTGACCTACCGGTTCCAGAACGAAGTCAACGTCACGGACCTGGGGTTGCGGCTACCCGACGCGCGGCGTTACGGGCTGAAGGGGGAAGCGTGCAAGTTTCACGGACGGTTCGCCGCCGACTCTATCTGTACGGAAGAGGAAAAAGCCTACCTCCGATCCGGCCGGCGAATCGAGCTGAACGAGTTCACCGCCCCCCAATTCGTTGAATGGCTGGTATCCAAGCTGACCGAGCACCTGCCCCAGCGCCTCATCCCGTCCGACGACGTGCTGGAAGACGCCTACCGCCGCGCCCTGGCCGTTGCGCGGATCAACAAGGCCATCGAGGACGTGCGCGACCAGGCGATTGAGGACGCCCGCCAGGCACCCATTCCGCCTACCCTCCGGCGCAAGCTGCAAAAGACGATGAAGGATAACCCGTGGGACGTGGCCCTTTACCATCTGGCGGCGGAAGAGGAGTCCGGGTCGTGAACGCGTAAGACGGTCCCTGAAAGATAAAGAATGCCCAAGGATTTGATGCCGGAAGGCGGAAGCCGCAGGCATCCTGGCCCCCGCCGGAAGGCCGTCCTGGAGATGATGCGAGGCGGCCGGCGCGAGAATTGGAACATGGACCGATTTCGGTGGTGAGGCCATGCCGCGGCAACATGGCCCAAGCGGGCGATTGTGGACGGCATGGCACACCCCTGATCGACCCCGCGCCGGTGGAGGTCGAAGCAAGGTCGCTCGGACGTGGGGAGGCGACCCGCCTTGACGCCGACAGCTTGCCCGCAAACACCCCTGGCGTGACGCAAAGGGGGCCGTCGTGCCCCAAGGGACACGCCGCCCGTCCTGATGCCGACGCGGTCCTGCGCCTGCGCCGCGGTTCCCGGAGGGACATTTACGGGCAACCCTTGGCACGGCAACCAAGGCCGCCGCCAAATCGGACCTATTGGACCGGCTACGGTCATCGTGTAGGCTTGGAACATGGCGCAGAGTCGTGACATTTTGGGACATTCCGCCCCAGCCCCGCGCCCGTTCCACTGGAACGCCCGCAAGGTGCTGGCCGCACGCCTGGTCGCCGAGGACCTTCTGAGCGACGAGCGGATCGCCGCCAAGGTCGGCGTGGATCGTCGGCAACTGGCCCGGTGGAAGGCTCATCCGGACTTCGCCGCCAAGGTCCAAGACCTCGTGACGGCGATGGGGGAGCGATCCTTGCGGTTCGCCGTCGCCCGCCGGCATCGGCGTGTGCAGGCGATGAACGACCGCTGGCGGAAGATGAAGCAGGTCCTGCGCGAGCGGGCCGCGGCGCCGGAGATGGAGAACGTGCCGGGGGGCAAGACGGGCCTCCTGGTGCGCAAGGTCAAGTGCATCGGCGGGGGCGAGAACGCCCGCGAGGTCGAAGAGTATGAGGTCGATACGGGGCTCCTGAAGGAGATCCGCGACCTGGAGAAGCAGGTCGCGCAGGAGTTGGGCCAGTGGGAGGCCGGCAAGGGCGATGATCGGCCAAACGTGAACCTCAACGTCGGGGGGTCGGTCCATGTCGTTGCCCTCAAGCAGTTCGCCAACCTTACGCTCGACGAGCGTCTCCGCCTCGGTCTCCAGGCGGGAGGCGTACCGGCAGAAAATCGAGGCGGCGGGCCTGGAGGAAATGGGGCGGGAGACGCTACGCTGCCTGGCTGACCCCGTTCACTTCGTCAACCACTGGTGCTGGACCTACGACCCGCGCGAGGCGACCGACCGGACGCTGCCTTTCGACCTGTTTCGCAAGCAGGAAGAGCTGCTGCGCTGGCTTTCCGACCGCGAGCGCCTGCAGGAAGAAGGGATCGTCGAGAAGTCCCGCGAGGTCGGCGTGACGTGGATCTGCTGCGCCTACGCGGTCCACGGCTGGCTGTTCCGCTCCGGCTGGTCGGCCGGCTTCGGGTCGCTGAAGAAGGAGGAAGTGGACGCCATCGGCGACATGGACACGATCCTGGAGAAGTGCCGGTTCCTTCTGGACCGCCTGCCGCCGTGGCTGCTGCCGCGCGGCTACCGGCGCGACCGCCACGCCCTGTACTGTCGCATCATCAACCCGGACACCGGCGCGTCGATCACCGGCGAGGGCGGCGACGAGATCGGCCGCGGCGGGCGCAAGTCCGTGTTCTTCCTCGACGAGGCGGCCCGCGTGGCCCACCCCGACCGGGTGGACATGGCCCTGTCCTACACGACGCGCGTGCGCATCGACGTTTCGACGCCGGCCGGCCCCGGCAATCCATTCGCCCGCCGCCGGTTCTCCGGCAAGCACCCGGTTTTCACCTTCCACTGGCGTGACGACCCGCGGAAGTCGGAAGAGTGGTATCAAGAGCAGAAGGCGAAGAAAGATCCGGTAACGATCGCGCAGGAACTGGACCTGGATTACACGGCGTCCGTCGAGGGCATCTGCATCCCGGCCGCCTGGGTCCGCGCGGCCGTGGGCCTGGCGCTGCCCGCCGGCCAGCAGACCGTCGCCGGGTTGGACGTGGGCGGGGAAGGGTCGGCGAAGTCCGTGCTGATCGCCCGCGCCGGCCCCGTGGTGCGTCCGCCTGTGGCCTGGGGCCGGTGCAACACGACGGAGACCGCCTGGCGGGCGCGGGACGCGGCGGTGCGGCTGGGGGCGTCCGTCGTGTGCTACGACGCCGGCGGCGTGGGCACCGGCGTGAAAGGGCCGTGGGACACGGCGGAGACGCCACTGCCCTTCGAGGCGTTGCCGGTCCTGTTCGGCAGTTCGCCGTCGGACGACGCCTGGCCCGACGGCCAGACCAGCCGGGAGAAGTGCCTTAATTTGCGGGCGGAAATGTGGTGGAAGCTGCGCGGCGCTTCGAGCGCACCTACGAGTTCCGCGAGAAGGGCATTCGTCACCCGCCGGAGACGATGATTTCGCTGCCCGACTGTCCGGAGCTGATTGCGGAGCTGTCGCTGCCGCTGGCGGAGCGGACGGAGACGGGCAAGATCAAGCTGGAGTCGAAGGACCGGATGCGGGCGCGCGGGGTGAAGTCGCCGGACTACGCCGACGCCCTGGCGCTGGCGTTTCACGCGGAGCCGGGTTTTGACATAAAGGACAGCGTAAACGGCCTTTTCGTGTTCGGGCTGGGCGACCTGCCCAATGCGCGCCCCGCGTGGACGAGGGCTTGAGGTTCTGACGGCGTGCGAGCGCTGCCGGGAGACGACGCCTTCGACTCTTGGCAAAGCGGCCCGAGGCCGGAGGACCACCGGCTAGTTCTTCGCGCTCACCCAAACAAAGTGGTCGTTGGTCAACTTCGGCTCGCCCTGCCAGCGGTAGGCGCACAGGAACCCGCCCTTGGCGACGCTGTAGTCCAGGCACGCCACGTTCGCGGCCAGGATTTCGGGCCGGTCGCCCACGAGCCAGTAATGCCCCACGAACACGGGCTTGGCGGTTGCGGGGTAGGGCGCGGCCCTTTCGACGACGGACTTGTCCAGCGCCGCGTCACAACCGATTTCGTCGGACTGGAGGGCATACGTCCGGTACGTCTGGCCTTCCGGGGCCAGGTACCATCGCGTGCGGATGTCGGTGCGGACGCTCCCCTCCTCATCGCCGAAGCTGAGGCCGTCCGGCAGCGCCGCCTCCTTGCCCTTGAGGACGATCTCCACCGGGGCGAACAGGGCGTCTTGCTTCTTGCAGGCGGATTGCAAAAAGGCCGTTGTGATCCCTCGGTGTTCCGCCAGAGCCGCGGCGACGGTGGCGACGGCCTGATCGTCCCAGCAGGCGTGGACGACGCGCAGGCCGTCGAGGTCCAGCCACATCGGCAACGTCCGAAACCACGCCAGGTAAGACGCGAGTTCGTCGGGCTTCAGCTGCTCGCCGGTTTGGCGGCGCTGCTTCTCGTTCTTTTCGCTGTGTTGGCGCAGGTATTCGCCGGGGGCTTCCGGGTCTTCGGTGTGGTAAGCCAGGGTGTTGAACTCGTGGTTGCCCATGACGGCCAGGGCCTTTCCCTCCTCGATCATGGGCCGCACGATCTCCAGCACCTGGCGAATCTTCGGCCCGCGGTCGATGAAGTCGCCGAGGAAGATGGCCGTGCGCTCGGGATGCCGGTAGGCTCCCCGGGCCTTCTGGTAGCCGAGCGCTTCCAGCAGTTGCACGAGTTCATCGGCATAGCCGTGGATGTCGCCAATCAGGTCGTACATGAGCGTTGCCCTTTTCAGCCCGCTTATCCGTCCTTGCGTTCCCCTGCCGCCTCAAATTCCGAGAAAGGCTTTTCCCAATCCACGTGCGGATACGCCTCCTTTAGACGTTCGGCAAACCCATTCTCTTTGAGAGTCTCGTAGGTAACGTCTCTGAATTGCACGTCGAGCGTCATGTCAGTGATGAGGTTCGCCGGCGTCGGAAAGACACGGCCCAACTCGTCGTCCAGCCATGCCAGGATTTGAGCGTCGGTCGGTGGTGAATTCGTAATCTGCCCTAGCAGCGAACGGGGCGGAGATTCTTGGACCGGCCGGAAAAAGTGACGGACCAGCTGCACCCGCGACTCGTCAAGATGCTGGGCCAGCTTCGCCTCTACGGATTCTTTGTGCTTCGCAAGCCGTTCTCGTAGCTCCTGTATTTGCTGGTCGAACAAGGGCCGGACGCGGCGCAGCAGCACGCGCCCCCAGGGCTTGCCAAGCGATCGCGTTAGTTCGTCGCGGACCTTTTTCAGCTCGTTCTCAAGGCTTTTCGATGAAACGTCGCTACTTTTCTTGATCAAATCAAAGGTCGTTCGCAGCCGTGAGGCCAACTCCGCGTCGGGAGCGATGCCCTGAAGGGAACTCGGCAACTCGATCCTGTGGCGCTGGATCGCGCAGCCGCGCAAGCTGACCTCGACGTACTGGATGTACGGCAGGAAAACGCGAACGCGCCGCGCCACGTCGAAGGCCACGGGCGGCGCTTGCTCCAGGGCATTCTTGGTCTGGGCGAATAGCCGCTGCGTGATTTCTTCTTGTCCTATCTCACTTGTAACCGGGAACAGTTCATGTTGCGTCTCGTCAGCGGTCGGCCCGGCGCCGTGACTTGCTGGCCGGGCCGGCAAGATGCTGCTGACGATGCGCTGAACGTCAGACGCCGCCAGAGATACGGCGTTCGGGGTCTCGTCGCTGTGGACTTCGGTTTGAACGTAGAGCGCTGTCGGTGCGAAGACCCATGCCTTGTCGTCACAGACCAGCGCGCCTACCCGAAGCCCTGAACATTGCCGAACCGCGAGCCCCCCTCGCGCAGGCGCTTCACGGCGTCGAGGTCCCCGTATCCGAGCCGGAATACGTTTTCGTCGCAGTCCATCACCACGCCGACGCTGTCAGGGCCGAGGCGACGGATGGCGTTCAGCAGGGCGTTGGCCGTGCGTGGTTGGACGGCTGGCATGGCGACGGCGACGCGGCGGCAGGCACCGGCGATCAACGACGCCATCTTTTCATCCGACATCGCAACGAATATCAGAGCATTCATGGCGTGGGCACCCATGACGGGTCGCCAAAAAAAACGGAGCGCCGAACACGAGGCCGCTCCAGAGGCCCCCGCCAAGGGGCATGATCGAACAGCACCCGGCCCGACGCCCCTTGCGGGGCGTGGTCCAAGGCACTGCTTCGATCATTTCAAGGGCCGAAGCCCAGGTTGGCGGTTTCTCTGAAAGCAGGCTTGTCACGCAACAAATTGTCGCCGCAGCCGTTTATTACGGCTGCGGATGCGTCTCGTGTCTGTTTTCTCCGCTGATAAGGATCGACGGCGCCCGGCCCGCTGCCGGGTCGCTCCACCAGCGAGTCTACACCGGGCGGGATGCGGCTACCAGATGCGGGAGGGTTATTTTCGGGCGGCCGCCCTCGGCGGAGCGGTCCCTCGGTTCCCGTTCGGAAACCGCCCTGGAATCGCACCGGATCGCGTCTGCCGAGTCCGGAGCGGAAGCAACAGGCCAGTCTCGCCGATGAGGCAATTCCGCGCCCGGTCAGACAGTGGGCCGGCCCCGACTGGCGCCAGTACCCGCGTCCGATTCTGATTGCATTGGGCTCTCGCGGGTGTCATCATGTCTTTCCGTCCCCGATGCGTTCGCTAGGAAGCTGGCTCCCACCATCGCCAGTGGGCCAAGGCCGCCGCAATCACGGCGGCCCGAGGAGGAACCGCTGTGCCCGAAACCCTCCCGCTCCACGTCGGCCAGGTCATCACGGGGACGCTGTTCAACGAGCCGATGCGCGTCGAGTCCGTCCGCGCCAACGGTCTCAACGCCTGGGAGGCGGGGCTTGTCGGCCTCCACACCGAGCGGTTCCGCCGGGTTACGCTCACTCCGCAAGACCTCGCCGGCCTCGCCTTCCTCGACGCGGCCCCGACCTTCCGCGGCGACGGTGCCTTGCTTCGCCTCGGCCTGCAAGCCTACGCCCTTGGCATCGCCCACGAGTTCGACCCTTACTTCGGCCTGTCCATCTCCCGCGTTGATCCGCTGCCGCACCAGCTGGAGGCCGTCTACGATTACCTGCTCAAAGCGCCCCGCATCCGCTTCCTCCTCGCCGACGACGCCGGCGCCGGCAAGACCATCATGGCCGGCCTGCTCATCCGCGAGTTGAAGCTGCGCGGCCTCATCGAGCGCGTCCTGATCGTCTGCCCCGCCAACCTCACTTTCCAGTGGCAGCGCGAGCTGCACGAAAAGTTCGAGGAAAAGAAATTCGTCGTCCTTCAGGGGCACGACATCCGCGAGCAGTTCGGGATGAACCAGTGGCTGGAGCAGAAGCAGATCATCACCTCGCTGGACCTGGCGAAACGGGCCGACATCCTGCCCGGCCTGCGCCAGGTCCCCTGGGACCTTGTCATCGTGGACGAGGCCCATCGCATGTCGTGGTCGCCGCCGTCGCGGAAAACCGCCCGCTACGAGTTGGGCGAACTGCTGCGCGACAAATCCGACCACATCCTGCTCCTGACCGCCACGCCGCACAAAGGCGACCCGGCCAACTTCACCCTGTTCCTCCAGCTGCTCGACCCCGACGCCTACGCCGACGTGAAATCCATCCGGGCGGCGATGGACCAGCGACGCGCGCCCTTCTACCTCCGCCGCACCAAGGAGGCGATGGTCCACTTCCCCGAACGTCAGCCCGACGGAACCTGGGCCGCGCGAAAGTTGTTCAAGAAGCGCATCCCACACACCATCGACTTCCAGATCGACGGCGCGGAATTCAGCCTCTACCAGGAAGTCACTCGCTTGGTGAAGCGGCAGAGCGCCCGCGCCGCCGCCCAGCGCGACGACCCCCGCGCCTGCGCCGTCGGCTTCCTCATGTCTCTCTACCAGCGCCGGCTCGCCTCCAGCGCCTTCGCCATGCGCCGCTCCCTGGAAAACCGCGCCAAACGCCTGGAAGAAGCCCTCAAGCACGCGCAGGACCTCGCCCGCCTCGCCCCGCCCACGCTGCCGGACGCCGATGAGATGGAGGAAATGGAGGAGGACCGCCGCGAGCGCCTGGAGGCGATGCTCGACGCCGTCACCCTGGCCAACAACGCCGAGCAGGTCCGCGACGAGGTCCGCGAATTGAAGCAACTCGCCCAAAAGGCCCAGGCGGTCGAGGCGTCCGGCGCCGAGGCCAAACTTTCACGCCTCAAATGCCTTCTGAAAGAAGAGGGCTTTTTCGACGACGCTTCCCAGCGCTTGCTCATTTTCACCGAGTTCAAGGACACGCTCGACTACCTGCTCCGCTGCCTCAAGGAATGGGGCTTCCAGGTCGGTTGCATCCACGGCGGGATGCACGCCGGCTCCCGCGATGAGCCGGGGTCGCGCATCCACGCCGAGCAGCAGTTCAAGGACGGCGCCATTCAGGTCCTTGTCGCCACCGAGGCCGCCGGCGAGGGCATCAACCTCCAGTGCTGCCACATCCTGTTCAACTACGACATCCCCTGGAACCCCAACCGCCTTGAGCAGCGAATGGGCCGCATCCACCGCTACGGCCAGGAGCACGACTGCCTCATCTTCAACTTCGTGGCCGCCAACACCATTGAGGGCCACGTCCTGCGCCGGTTGCTGGAGAAGCTCCAGGAGATCCGCGACGCCCTGGACGACGACGCCGTCTTCAACGTGGTCGGCGAGATACTGCCCGCCGCCCAAGTGGAGCGCATCCTCCGCCAGTATTACGCCGGCGAATTGGGCGACGGGGACCTTGAGGATCGCCTTTTGCGCGAGGTCGATGAAGGCCGCTTCCGGGCCATCTGCCAGAACGCCCTGGAGGGCTTGGCGTCCAAGAAGCTGAACCTCGCCATGCTGGTCGAGCGCCGCGCCCGCGCAGGAGCGCCGGGTCGTCCCCGAAACCATCGCCCGATTTCTGGCCGAGGCCGCGGCCCACGTCCCGCTGGAGATGAAGCCCGTACCGGCCCTGCCGCACGCCTTCGACCCGGCCAAGACGCCCGCCGCTCTTCGCCGCTGCGAGATGGAGCCGGACTGGAAACTGCCGGCCCTCGTCGAGAAATACCCGCGCCTATCGACCGACCGCGGCACGGCCGACAAGCATAGCCTGGAATGGGTCACGCCCGGCCACCCGCTTTTCGAGGCCCTGCGCCGCCACGCCCTGGCGCAGGCCCGCGACGCCTTCGCCGCCGGCGCCTGCTTCTACTCCCTCCAGCACGACGCCCCGGCCCGCCTCGACTTCTATCGCGCCCGCGTGGTGGACGGCATGGGCCATGCCGCCCATGAACGCCTCTTCGCCGTCGAACTGACCGCCGCGGGCGAGCCACGGCTACGCGAGCCGGTGCTGAACGACGATTACCGCCCTGCCTCTACCCCGACCGACCTGCCCGCCGTCGCCCTGCTCCCCGAAGCGACCGGGTGGCTTCTCGATCATGCCCTGCTGCCGTTTTTGGCGGAAGTACGGACGGAGCGCGGCGCCGAGGTCGCCTGTGTGGCCGCCCACGTTGAACTCTCCCTCAACGAACTGCTCCAGCGCGCCGATGATGAGATCGGCCGCGCCCAGGTCGAGGTGGAACAGAACGTCGCCGGCGCCGAGGGGAGAAGGAAACAGGCCCAGGATCGCCACGCCGAGCTGACCAACCGCCTGGCCCGGCGCCGCCAGGAACTGGAGCGCCAGCAGTCGCTCGGATTACAAGCGGTCGAACGCCTCGCCAGCGCTCTCATCCTGCCTCACCCGGAGCGCGACGCCCCCGACGTGCGCGGCCTCCGACCCGACCCGGAAACGGAGGCGACTTCCATGCGCGTCGTCATCGCGCACGAGACCGCCCTGGGACGCCACGTCAATGACATCCACACGCTGAATCTCGGCTACGACCTGATAAGTCTGGACCTCGTCACCGGCCAGCTTCGGCTAATCGAAGTGAAGGGCATCGCCGCGGCCAGCGGGACGGTTTTCCTCAGTCCGAATGAGCGGCGGATGGCACAGGACCGGCCCGACTGTTACTGGCTCTACGTGGTCACGAACTGCGCGACGACGCCGACATTGCTGGAACCGATCAAGGACCCCGCGCGCCTTCCTTGGCACGAGGTCCGCAAAGTGGAACACTACACCCTTTCATTCGGGGCCGACCGAAAACCGGCTGGGCCGGAAAAACCCTCCTCCTGAGAACGCCCATGATCCCGAAGGACTGCAAGCGCCTCGCCGAGG
Organism: uncultured Planctomycetaceae bacterium; assembly: GCA_963813925.1. Taxonomy (GTDB): domain Bacteria; phylum Planctomycetota; class Planctomycetia; order Gemmatales; family Gemmataceae; genus UBA4732. The sequence goes on along the minus strand of CAWFBG010000007.1, from coordinate 338,625 downwards.
TCGATTTCCCCATCGCCGCCGTCAGCGCCCACGCCGTCCGCGAGAAGTCGATCCGCCACGGCCACCCCAGCACGCTGCATCTGTGGTGGGCGCGGCGGCCGCTGGCCGCCTGCCGGGCCATGCTGCTGGCCCTGCTCCTGCCCGACCCCGGCGAACCGCTCTGCCCCGCCGACTTCAAGGCGAAGGCCCGCGAGCTGCTGGCCAAGACGCAAGGCAAGGTCGGGCCGAAGGACGCCGACCTGCGAACCGCCCTGCTCGCTTTCATCGCTGGGTTCGCCAACTGGGACAACGCCGCCAACGCGACCTTCCTGGAGGTCGGCCGCGGCCTGGTGCGGGCGGCCCACGGCGAAGAGGCGCCGCTGGTCGTCGATCCGTTCGCCGGCGGCGGTTCCATCCCGCTGGAGGCGTTGCGGCTGGGCTGCGACGCCTTCGCCAGCGACCTCAATCCTGTCGCCTGCCTCATCCTCAAGGTGCTGCTGGAGGACATCCCGCGACACGGCACGGCGCTGGCCGACGAGCTGCGTCGCGTCGGCGCCGAGGTCAAGAAGGCGGCGGAGAAGGAGCTGGCCGCGTTCTACCCCATCGATCCCGACGGCACCCGGCCCATCGCCTACCTGTGGGCGCGGACGGTGCAGTGTGAGACACCCAATTGTGGGGCCGAGATCCCGCTGGTGCGCTCGTTCTGGCTGTGCAAGAAGGCCAACCGTCGGCGGGCGCTCCGCTACAAGGTGGAGCGGCCCAAGGAGCAGCCGCCGGGGATCAAGTTGGAGGTCTTTCAACCGACAACCGAGGCCGAGGTCTCGAAGGGTACGGTTGATCGCGCACGGGCGACGTGTCCGTGTTGCAACACCACCCTACCGGCGGAGCGCGTGCGGGCGCAACTGCGCGAGCAGCGCGGTGGGTCGGAAGTGGTCTTCGACAGGAAAGGAGAGCGGGCAGGCGGGGCGCGGCTGCTGGCCGTGGCAACTCTCAAAGCAGGTGAGCAAGGGCGACAGTACCGGCTCGCCAGCATGGCCGATTACAAAGCCGTGCGAGCAAGTCAGATGCAAATTGTCAAACTTACCGGAGCGGGTTCCAGCAACGGACATCATCCAGTCCCTGATGAAGCCTTGCCGTTGATGAGTGGCACTTTCAACGCGCCGATATATGGGATGACGCGATGGGGAGACCTCTTCTCCTCCAGGCAGAAACTGGCCCTCGTTACACTGGCGCAAGGAATCGACGCCCAGAGCGAATCCAGCTTCCGCGACCTTCTCTCACTTGCCCTGTCAAAGCTCTCTGAACTCGCTTGCGCCATCTGCACCTGGGAACCGATTGCTGAGTGTCCAAGGCACATATTTGGGAGACAGGCGATCCCGATGGCTTGGGACTTTGCAGAAGGGCATCCGTTTTCCGACTCCAGCGGAAGCTTTGAAGTCTCCGTAAGCAATGCTGCTCGGGCCGTCGAATCAATCGGGACCGTTGGACGCCCAAGCACCCCACACATCGCGGACGCCTGCGAGTCCGCGTTGCCGGACGATGCTGCCGCAGTCTGGTTCACCGATCCTCCCTACTATTTCGCTGTGCCATATGCGGATTTGTCCGACTTCTTTTTTGTGTGGTTGAAACGCGCCAGCCCAGGACACCCGTTGCTGAGAGATCCGTTTGATCCGACGAACCCTCTGACGCCCAAAGCACGGGAATTGTGCGAGATGGCGCACTGGGACTCGGAACGGTACGCACACAAAGATCAGCGTTTTTTTGAAGAGGGGATGAAGAAAGCGTTCGCCGAAGGCCGCCGCGTGCTGAACGACGACGGGGTCGGCTGTGTCGTCTTCGCCCACAAGACTACCGAGGGCTGGGAAGCGCTGCTGTCCGGTATGATCCGCGGCGGATGGGTAATCACCGGCTCCTGGCCAATCGCCACCGAAATGGGTTCGCGTCTTCGCGCCCGCGATTCCGCCGCCCTGGCAACCAGCGTCCACCTCGTCTGCCGGCCGCGCACCGATGACCATGTCGGCGACTGGGCCGAGGTCTACCGCGAGTTGCCGAAGCGCGTCGGCGAGTGGATAACCCGCCTCGAAGGCGAAGGCGTCCGCGGCGCCGACCTGGTTTTCGCCTGCATCGGCCCCGCCCTGGAGATTTACAGCCGCTACGCCAAGGTCGTGGACGCCGAGGAGCGCGAGATTCCGCTGGGCGGCGACCCGGAGGCCAAGGAACCGCACCGGCGCGGCTACCTGGCCTACGTCTGGGAGGCCGTCGGCCGGGCCGCGTTGCAGGAGGTCCTGGGCAGCGCCGAGGCCAAGGCCCGCAACGGCGCCGCCGGGCGCTGGAGGAGGACGCCCGGCTGACGGCGCTGTTTTTGTGGACGTTGCAGAGCGCCCCGCGGCGGCCGACGACGGCGATGACGACGCGGAGGAAGAAGCCGCCGAGTCCGACGACGACGAGGAAGGGTCGGCCGGCGGCCGCAAGAAGAAGGGTTACACGCTGGTCTTCGACGTGGTGCGGCGGTTCGCGCAGCCGCTGGGCATCCACCTGCCGGAGTGGGAGGGCCGCATCCTGGAGACAAAGAAGGGCGTGGTGCGGCTGCTGCCGGTGCTGGAGCGCGCCCGGCAGCTGTTCGGCGACGCCGGCGCGGAGGCGGCGGCCGCCCGTCTGGAGCGCCCGACCGGCCCGGTGCAAAGGGCTTTGTTCCCGGACCTGGACCTTCCCCAGACGCCGCCGGTGCGCGGACGCGCCCGCCGGGGCGGCCGGCCAGGCGCCGGCGCCGCGCTGCCTGCATCGGCCCGCCGCGAGCCGACGACGCTGGACCGCGTTCACGCGGCGATGCTGCTGCAAGCCAGCGGTCAGGCCCACGCCCTGCGGGCGCTGCTGCAAGACGAACAGCAGCGCGGCCCCGACTTCCTGCGCCTGGCGAACGCCCTGTCGGCGCTGTATCCTCGGGACAGCGAAGAGAAACGGCTGCTGGACGCGATGCTCCTGGCCGCGCCGCGGAGGTAGCAATGGACCCCTGGTACAAGGTCGCCACGCCCCGCAAGGAGGTCCGTGAGGGGCGTTCGTTCAACCCCGACGAGTTCGCCATCGCCCTGGAGCAGGTCGTCAGCGGCACGGCGCCGGAGGACTACCGCGACCCGGTGAAGTTCTTCGCCCGCACCTGCTTCACCCGCGCCCTCCGCGAACACGCCGGCATGGTGCTGCGCCGCCTGGCCGGCCAGACCGAAAACACCGCCCCGGTGCTGGCCCTCATCACGCAATTCGGCGGCGGCAAGACCCACACCCTGACCGCCCTTTACCACCTCGTACACAACGGCCGCAAGCTGAGCGACGGCGACGCCGTCCGGCCGCTGCTCGACGCCGCCGGTCTGGACGCGCCGCCGAAGGCTCAGGTCGCCGTCTTCGTCGGCAACGCCTGGGACCCGGCGCCCGGCGCCGAGACGCCCTGGATTGACATGGCCCGCCAGCTCGCCGGCGACAAGGGCGTGGCCGCCCTAGGATCGGAGGCGCGGGAGAAGGCGCCCGGAACCGCCAACCTCGCTCGGCTGCTGGTGGAGGCCGGCCCCTGCCTGATCCTGTGCGACGAGGTCCTCAACTTCCTCAGCCGGCACCGCGACCGCGCCGACGCCTTCCGCGACTTCCTCGGCAACCTGGTCCGCACCCTGACCGGCACGACGGGCGGCGCGGCGGTCATCAGCCTGCCGCAGAGCAAGCCCGAGATGAGCGATTGGGACCAGCGCTGGCAGGACATCATCGTCAAGGAGGTCAACCGCGTCGCCAAGAATCTGCTGTCGAACGACGAGGCCGAGATCAGCGAAGTCGTCCGCCGCCGCCTGTTTGAGGACCTGGGCGGCGAGCGCGTCCGCAAGAACGTGGCCAAAGCCTACGCCGATTGGTGCTTCGAGCGCCGCGCCCAGCTGCCGCCCGAGTGGACTGCCGTGGACACGGCCGCCACGGAGGCCAAGGCCCGTGAGTACCTGCGGTCTCGTTTCGAGGCGTGCTACCCCTTCCACCCGGCGACCCTGTCGGTTTTTCAGCGCAAATGGCAGTCCTTGCCGCAATACCAGCAGACGCGCGGCACACTGGCCATGCTGGCGCAGTGGATCTCCTGGGCCTACCGGGCCGGCTTCCAGCAGGCCCGCCGCGAGCCGCTGCTGACGCTCGGCTCCGCCCCGCTGGACAACCCGGACTTCCGCAGCACCGTCCTTGCCCAGCTCGGCGAGCCGCGCCTCAGCGCTGCCATCGACACGGACATTGCCAGCGAACACTCCCACGCCCACGCCCTCGACGCCGACACGACCGGCCCGCTGCACGACATCCACCGCCGCGTCGGCGCCGCGATCCTGTTCGAGTCGTCCGGCGGCCAGGTGGATCGCATCGCCCGCCTGCCGGAACTGCGCTTCGCCCTCGGCGAGCCGGACCTCGACACGACCTCCATCGACAACGCGGCCCACGCCCTGGAGTCCAAGGCGTTCTTCATCAGCCCCGTCGGCACGGACGGTTTCAAGGTCTACCACAAGGCCACGATCCGCAAGGCCGTCAGTGACCGCCGCGCCTCCCTGGACGAGGAGAACGAGGTCAAGCCCGCCATGCGTGCCGTGGTGCGCAAGGAGTTCGAGAAGGGGCCGCGCTACCCACTGGAACCGATGCCCGAGAACCCCGCGGGCTTGCCGGACTCGCCAAAGCTGACGCTCGTTCTGATGGACCCCACGCTGGAGTGGACGGAAGAGGGCGCGCTCTGCGCGCAGATCGCGGAGTGGACGCGCCGCCGCGGGAAGTCGGATCGGCTGTACCCCGGCGCGCTGGTCTGGTGCCTGAAGAAGCCCGGCCGCGACCTCCGCGACAAGGTGGAAGTGTGGCTGGCGTGGAAGCGCGTCAGCCGCGAAGTGCAGGAGGGGACGCTCGGCGCGGACTATGATCGGACGGACCTAGCCGAGATCCGGGCTGAGGTCCAACAGGCCGAGGAAGCGGCCCAGGACGAGGTGTGGGCCGGCTATCGCTTCGTGGTGCTTGCGGACTCTCAGGAGCGCGACGGCCTCAAGGCCGTGGACCTGGGAGCCGGTCACTCCAGCGCGAACGACACGCTCTGGGCGCGCATCGTCGGTGCGCTGAAGTCGCAAGCGCTGCTCAACGAATCGGTCGGGGCCGGCTACCTCGAGCGCAACTGGCCGCCCGCCTTGAAGGGGTCGGGGGCCTGGCCATTGACCAGCCTGCGCCAGAGCTTCCTCAACGGCGCCCTGACCCGCCTGCTCGACGCCGACGCGGTGCTACAGCGCCGCGTGGTCGAGTTCGTGGAAAAGGGCGAGTTCGGGCTGGCCTCCGGTGCGACGCCGGAGGGCGGCTATGAGCGCCTTTGGTTCGACGAAACCGTTGGCCCGGAAGAGGTCGTCTTTGAACCGGGGGTGTTCTTGCTCACCAAGGCGAGGGCGAAGGCCCTGAAAGAAGCGGCGAAGCAACCGGCCCCGCCGCCCACCAAACCGCCTGTTATCAAGCCGGATGAGAGCGTCGCGCCTGTCCCGGAAGTGAAGCCACCGCAGGCCAAAACGCTCCGCCTGACGGGCGAGGTTCCGCCTTCGGCCTGGAGCCGCATGGGGACCACCCTCATTCCAAAGCTGCGATCCGGAAGCGACCTCAAACTAGGGATTGATTTCTCGGTGTCCTTCGGTGCGGGCCTGTCCCAAGCGGCCGAAAAGGAGATTCGCCAGATACTGGATGATCTGGGATTGAAGGACAAGGTGCGAATCGAGTAAGCCGTCAGACTTAACGCATCCACTTTGGGTACGGTGTGGAGCAGTGTCGGTTAAAGTGCGCTCAGGCGCGAATGGGGTTCGGGAAGTAGGCAGTCACGCGACGCAGGCGGCTCGCCTGGACCTCGTACACCTGATAGCCGACCCGCAAGGCGTCCGCGGCCGTGCGGGCGTACAGGCACGCTTCCAGGGCCGACGGAAACGACTTCGCGGGGGAATGGCAGAGCATCGTCGGGGCGGCACGATAGTTGGGCATGATTGCATCCTCCGAGGGAGGCGGGTGGGCGCTTCCCGCCTCCCGTTGCGTCAGCCGGCCTGTCGCCCGGCCCGGTAGTAGCCGCGGACCTTCCGCCAGACCCACGCCAAAACGCGGGGATCGTCGCACGGCCCGCCGGCCCGTGGGGACCGGATGGCGTTGCGGTAGCCGCGGCGGCGTTCCGCCCGTGTCAGCTGGTGTCGGTCGGGGTCGGGGCCGGCCAGAAAGCGCCCTCTCGCGTCTCGCATGGGAAAAGCCCTCCGAAGGGGGCGGGTGGGCGGCCCGCCCCGTGCCGTTTTGCTCACAGCCGGCCGGCCGCGATGAGGGCGGCCAGACCGTCGGAGTGTTTGCACTTTTGCCAGCGGTTATATCCCTCGCACTCGCACGTCCGTTTGGCGCCGTCGATGTTGACGTGGTAAGCGGTCGGCGCGTCGAAGCTGACCTTCTCGACCAGGAATCCGCGGCCGAAGTCGGCGGCCAATTCGGTAAGGAGGTAGTCCTGCGCGGCCTTGCCTACGCTGATGCGGACGACGCCGGCCGTTTCATCGGACGGCCGGACGCACAGGCGGATCGAGCGGGCGGCCTTCGGACGGGGCTTGCGTTGTTGACGGGGGGCGCGTGTTGCGGTAGTGGTAGCCATTGCGACCTCACTGCTTTGGGGTTGCCGGGGCCGGGGTGTTGGTAGCACCGCCGGCCCACTTTGTTTCCGTCGGGCCGCCGTTCGACCCGACATAGGTATTATAGTCGTCAACTGGCGTCTAGTCAACAGCTGTCGTCTTGTTTTTCTTTCCCTGCTCCGCCGTCGTCAACTGTTGACCTGTCGCCAGTCGGCGACTAAGATTAGGAAGGGGTTGTTCTCACGGGAGGGGGCCGAACGTGGCAGACAAGGCCGGGGCGTTTGCCGTCCGCCTGAAGACGATCCGCGAAGCGGCGGGGCTGTCTCAGTATGCCCTTGCCCAGCGATCCGGCCTGACCAAACAGGCGCTTTCCCGTCTGGAACTAGGCGAGCGGGAACCGACGTGGGAGACGGTGCAATTGCTGGCCGTGGCCCTCGGCGTGGACTGCCGCGAGTTCGTGGACCCCGGCATCAAACCGCCGCCGGCCGCCGAGCCGAAGCCGCGCGGCCGCCCCCGCAAGCCCGCCGACGCGCCCGCCTCCGAACCCGTGCCGGCGAAGAAGCCGCGGCCGAAGAAAGGGGACGCCTGACCCGATGGACCCTATCGACGCGCCGGACGGGGAGGACGCATCGGCCCCCCCGTTGCCTCCAAAGACACATGACCCAATGGACCCTATCGACGTGCTGAACGGCCTTGAGCCGGAGGCGATCCAGGCCAAGATCGACGACCTCACCCGGCAGGCCGCCCTGCTCCGCCAACTGCTGCACCTGGCGCATCAGTGGCACGCCTGGCGGGACCGCGGCCGGCGGGAAGCGGCGGGGCCGGAGGACGACCCGAAAGACGCTGGCGTGGGCGAGGGGCCGCCCCCGGAACAGCCGGAGAGGCCCCGGCGGAAGAAACCTGAGTAACCAACCGGATCAGTGACATGGAGGACGGCGCCGATGCCGACGCACGACCGCACCATTGACGAGTTGCTGGCGTACCTGTCCGCCTACCCCGGCCCGCGGCCGACCCGGCATCTTTTGGACGACGCCTTCCACGCCTACGTCTCAGGCTTACTCACCGACGGCGAGTACGAGTCGGTCCTTGCTCACCACGCGGCGGTCATGCGCATCAGGTTCGAGGGGCCGGCCGCCCCTTCGACGGAAGGGGAGGCGGCCGACCCCGACATGAACCGCGACGTGGGAGGCGAAGGCTGACGGCCACCGCCGGCGAAGACGGGGCCTCTGAAGAAGCGGGCAAAGGCGCACCTACAGGAACCATCGAACATGGGGCGACGGCGAACGAACGGGGAACGCGACCGTGCGATCTTCGACGCCTACCAAGCGGGCCTTTCCGCCGGTGCCTTGGCCGCCGAACACCGCCTGTCGCACCAAAGGGTGACGCAGATCGTCACCGCCGAGGCCGAACGCGCCGGGGTCCCGTTGCGGGCGCGCCTGGCACCCCCGCCGGACCTGCGGACGACGCTGGACTCCGCGGCCGTGGAAGCGTACCGCAGCGGTTCCAGGCCGACGGGCCAAATCGCCTCCGAGTTGGGCCTGAAGCCCGAAACGCTTCGCGAGCGGATGCGGAAGCGCGGCGTCCCGCGGACACGCTTCCCCGGCGGCCCCACGCTGCCCCAGCGGGCCTACGACCTATTCAAGAGCGGCAAGTCAGTGAAGGAAGTGGCGGAGGCGCTGGGCATGTCTCAAAATGCAGCAGGCGTCTACATCGTCCGCGCCCGGAAGAAAGACCCCAACCCGTACTATCGACACGAGAGCCGGCGGCCTCAAAGACGGGGGCCGCGGGCGTCGTGACAGAACCGCCCCGGATTCGTTCCAGAACCGTTCCGCCCGTGCCGAAGACGCCGGGCGCAACGACGCCGGCCGCCCCGTCCGAACCGCCTTCGCCCTCGCCGCCCCCGCGTCGCGGCCCGGCAGCTGCAATCCTTCCCTCATGTGCGGCCGATTCTTTCTCCTGGCATCCCCTCCCGAGTTGGCCGACCTGTTCGGCCTGGCCGACGTTCCCGACGCGCCGCCCCGCTACAACATCGCCCCCAGCCAGCCTGTCGCCGTCGTCCGTGTCGCCGACGCTGGCCGTGAACTGGTGCGCCTCCGCTGGGGACTGATTCCGCCGTGGTCGCGGGACGGCAAGGTCGCGCCCATCAACGCCCGATCGGAGACGGCGGCCGACAAGCCGATGTTCCGCCACGCCTTCCGCAAGCGGCGCTGCCTCATCCCGGCCTCCGGCTTTTTCGAGTGGATGAACACCGGGGCGAAGAAGAAGCAACCCTTCTGCATCCGTCTTATCGACGACAAGCCCTTCGCCTTCGCCGGCCTGTGGGAGCGATGGGAGGGGCCGGCCGGCCCGGTGGACAGCTGCGCCATCTTGACCACCGAGGCGAACGAGCTAGTGCGTCCGGTGCATGACCGGATGCCGGTGATTCTGGACCGGCGGCATTTCGACCAATGGCTGGCCCCGAAGGAGCAAGACGCCGGGGCGCTGGCCCCGCTGTTAAGGCCGTTCGCCGCCGACCGGATGCGCGCCTACCCCGTCTCGCCGCTGGTGAACAGCCCACGCAACGACGACGCCCGTTGCCTGGAGCCGGCGGCTTAGGGCCGCAGAATTGCACCAACTCCTCATTCGGCCGTCCCGTTTCGCGGTTGCACGCGCTACAATGCGGTGGTCCTTTGTCACGGGCGCGGCGAACGCGGTAGAAGCCTGCTTCGGCCGGAACCGAGGGGGCACCCGCGCACGGTGGGTTCGCACCGGGGCCGGCCCCGGTGCGGCTGAGAAGCCGCGGTGAAAAATAAGGGCGTGAGGACGCGACGTTATGGGCGGCGAGGCCAGCGGCAAGTTGAGCGCGGATCAGCGCCGCATCCTTGCGGACCTGCTGGTGTACTACCGCCGTAGCGAGGCGGCCGGCGGCACCGGCGCGGCACAGGTTCGCATTTGGGGAGTGCCGCTGAAATGGTTGCGGGGCACGAAGAAGTATCACACGGCCGCCGACAGCGCCGCCTTCTCCCGATCAATCCGGCGGCTGGAGGCGCGCGGTCTGTTGTTGCGGAATAGCCAGCGCAGCGGCGTCGCTTCCGGCCCATCGCAGGGCCGCATAAGGCGCTCCATCGAGGAACCGATCGCCAGGGCGGACCATCTCCTCCTGACCGACCAGGGCCGCCTGGTTGCGGAAACGGTTAAGATAAAACAGGGGTAATTAGTTAACCGTTTACTCGTGGGCTGGTCCACGCTCACGCTGGCTGAGCACCGGGACTTGAACGCCCACAAGGGCAAGGCCACCGCCGAGACCGAGTCCGCGAGCGCCGCGGGCGGGAGCAGGAGGAATGGGCTGCGGCGGAAGGGAACCGACGAATGAACGAGATCGATCTCCGGCAGTGCGAGGGCGAATCTTTGCCGGGCTATCTCGACCGCCTGAAGCAGATTCAGGCGGACCTACCGCCGCCCCATACCGCCGTCGCGGCCATCGCTGTGAGGATGGCGATGCGGCGTGCGAACGCCCGTCTCCACGCCGAGTACGGTCCCGCCGAGCAGACGGGGCCGACGGCCCCGTTGCAGTTGCTTCACCGGGCGTGGGAGCAGGCCAGCGCCGAGGAGCGGGCCGAGTTCCTGATCGACGTGGGCGCGGGCGGCGCGGTAGACTGACCGGCGGCCCCTCCCGGAGTGCGTTCATGTCCCTGATAGTGCTGCTCGCTCTGGCGGGCTTCCTGTTCTTTGCCGTCGTCGTGGTCGTCGCGGTCGTCCTGGTCGTCCAGTCGCTGCGGCCCGGCCTCCGATCGTATGGCATGGCCCACCGGCCGAGTTTTTCCACGCCGCTGGAGCGCTCCCGGGCAGCCGCTTCAGAGTTGACCCGGTAGGAGTGGGAGGAGTTCCGGCGCTGGGTGGCATCGCGGCAGGCCCCTCCCCCACCGCCCAGCGAGGGCATCACCCGATGACCACGCCGGCCTATCCCACCGTTGACGAGTCCCTCGACCACCTCCGTCGCGCCGGCTGGAGCGTCGGCGACACGGCGTTCGGGCCGGAATATGCGTTGGTATGGCTGGTGACCGGCAATAACGGCGAGAACGCCGTGAAGGCGGAAGGCCGTTCCCGAGCCGAAGCGTATTGGAGGGCTTGTGTACAGGCCCGCGAGGTCGGGATGCTTGCCCCGCCGGCCGTTGCGGAAGAGGACGCCCCATGAGGAAGTCCGGCAAGCGAAAGCCCTCTATCCCCAGGCCGTTCTTGACCGTCGAACGGATTCTGGAATGGGCCGACGACTTCCGCGCCCGCAACGGCTGCTGGCCGAAAACCACAGACGGGCGCGTTCCGGCCGACCGCAACGAGAAATGGCTCAACATCGACATGGCCTTGCGCCACGGCTACCGCGGCCTGCCGGGCGGCGACAGCCTGGCCCGCCTCCTCCAGCGCGAGCGGGGCGTCCGCAACATGCAGGCGCTATCCCCGCTGGCCGAAGGCGAGATTTGCCGATGGGCGGAGGAGCACTTCCGGAAGACGGGGAGTTGGCCCAACGAGAACACCGGCCCCGTCGAAGGGAAAGACGGCGAGCGTTGGTACAACGTCAACGCCTGCTTGCGGGAGGGGTTGCGGGGGTTGCCCGGCGGCGACACGCTTTCCAGGTTGCTCTTCCGCCGGTTCGGCTGGGCCGTGCTGGACCCGCGCGCCACGGCCGGCCCCGAATTGCCCCCTCTGACGCTCCGCAAGATACGGGCATGGCCGCGGCAGCACCGCGAGCTAACGGGACGCTGGCCGGGGCCGAAGTCGGGGGCGGTCGCGGGCGTGCCGGGCGAGACGTGGAAGGCCATCGACCGGGCGATGCTGCAGGGGCTGCGCGGCCTGCCGACGGGCGTGTCGCTGGCGGGGCTGTTGCGGCGAATGGGGGCCGCGCCGGCAAAGCGCGGGCCGAAGGCGAACACTTAATCCGTGCCGCCGCCGACTTGCCATTCCCACGCCGGCCCCCTGGATAACGGCGCCGGCCACGCCCGACCTGAGAAGCGGCCAGGCCACCGTCGGCCGGCCCCTTCAAGCCAAAGCCTCATTGCGTCGCAAGCGATACAAGAAAGACGGCAACCCCTGGAAGTCGCCGCCGCACTCCCGGACGAACCCTTGGCGATCCAGCACCCCCTGCACGTCCTCCCGTGCGGCGGGGCACCACGCGCTCAAGTCGCGCTCGCCGGCCAGGCGGACCAGCCGCTTGAGCAGAAAGCGGCAGGCGTCGGGGCGGCCTTCCAGGCCGATGATGTGGACGCCTCGCGGCCCTGACAGGGCGATCGAAAAGCCGGCCAGCCAGCCGTTCTCCTCCACCGCAAATGCGACCAGGCCCCTCCGGCGGCAGAGGGCCGCGCTCTGGGTCGGCGTCATGCCCACCAGGGGCGGGGACTCGCCGAAGAATTCCGCGGCGTCAGACGGGTCCACTTTTCTTATGACGAGCATGGTGAGCATCCTATTATCGGGCGTTTCCGTCCTCCGTCGTGGCAGTCGGCAGGGCGGCCCGCCCGCATGTTCTACAACCGTGCCTCCTCGGGACGGGGGCCGCCCGAGACGGCAACGCCGCGACGGCCGCCCGCCGCTCCGACCGGCCTCTCAGAAATCCGGGTTGGAAACCGTGCCCACAGGCGGGTAGGACCGGCCGGCCGCCGCGGGAAGCGCGAGTGCGGCCGGGGTCTCGCCGATGTCGCATGGGGAAAAGTCGTCGGCCTGCCGGGCCGTCGCTCTCCGCGGCGTCCTGGGCAAGTCGTGGGGCGCCATGCTTTTCCCCGGTTCGGGCGCCGAAACGTCGGGGTGGCCCGGCTGCCCGCCGGCGCTCGTCGGAGGATTACTCGGCTTCTGTTCGGTTCGGCCCATTTCCGACCTCACTGGGCGCTCCGGCGGATCGGTCAGACATGATTTTGCCTTTGATGATATGCTACAAAAGATTTCCAAAAAGGCAAGATATGGCGCGGACGCACGGCACGACCTGAGAGAGGGAGGCATGGTCGCGGCCGCCGGCGTCCTGCCGGCCTGCCCTATTTACGCAGGTACTGGCCACACTTTTTCCGGTCCCGGCCGCGTGGTGAAGCCGCTCCCATTGCTCCGGCGGCATGTCGTGTCAGTACCACCGCCGGCGCTGCGGCCCCATCCCGCGTCGGAGAGGGGGGCGGGGCGTCTCGCAGGCGCGGGCTGTTCATCGGGAAGTGAAGGCGGCCGCTTGCAATTTAGACATTTCCGTGCTATATTATCTTTTTGCGCCCGAGAAGGACGGAAGGGAGGGCCGGATGAGGAAGACGGAAGACGTGTCATGGGTGGTCTACCAGATGACCCTCAAAGGGCAACCGAGCGGAATAAACGCGGTCTGCGAGCAGGGCGAGTGGGACGAGATGGAGCAGGACCGGCCGGGGCATCACACCCTCGTGCGGGCCGGCATCGAGAACGAATGCGAGGCGGAGAAGCTGGCGAGGGGCGCTTCTGGGGACGCGAAACCAAGGCGAGCTAAGGCGATCACCGTCGGCCCGGGGACGACGGCGCCTATTGCAACCAGGCTTTGACACCCGCCGATTCGTTTCCGCACACCCGCGGCCGTTCGCCGCCGACCGGATGCTCGCCTACCCGGCCTCGCCGCTGGTGAACAGCCCGCGCAACGACGCCCGCCGCCTGGAACCGGCGGTACTCCTCTCTGCCCCCCGGCGGGATTTTACTTGACATGACCTTTGGCGGATGGTGAATTGAGGCGGCGTGGGTGAAGCGGTTGTGCCTACGGGTCCATGCGCCGGGTCGTGAACGTTACCCAAAAGGAGGGTGCCAAGATGCCGGAATATCGGATGAAGGTTGCGCCCGACACAGTGGCCTATGCTGACGCGGAGACCCACAAGCTCGTCGTGGAGTTCGCCATCCCGGGGGCGCCAACGGACACCATCGATGTGAAGATCCTGGAAGACAGCCTCCACCTGACGGCGCCGGCAAGGGACATCGAGTATGTCGCGGCACTGGCTTTAGGTTGGCCGGTGAAACCTGCCAAAGCCGAAGCGACCTACGAACACGGCCTGCTCCGAATCGAGGTGCCCTTGAAAGATCCGATGGAAGATGCTGTGAAGGTCGCCATCAAAGCAGGCGGCGCGGACACCAAGCCCAAAACAATCGCAGCCGGAGGGGCTCTGTCCGCACCCGCGAGCGACAGCGGCAAGCCACCGGCTGGCCAACCGCCAAAAGCGCCATGAGCCACGCCGCTGCGCCCCTATATATTCCTGGCGGCTTTTTTCGGCGAAATCGGTTCAGGAATTCGCCGCGCGCCACGGACGGCCCGGCCCGCGTTGGCCCAACCACGGCGGAACGCCGGCGGGAGCCGGACGCCCCTTTGCTCGCCGGGAAGGCGGCGAGGGTCAAGGGAGTGACTCAGTGCCTATTTCGCCGGCCGCCCGGATGCGTCCTAGCAATGCCGCGTCGCCGAAGTAGCGGTACGGCCCGACGCGCAGCTCGTAGGCGCTCGTTGAAGTGGCCTTTTGCGTCCACGGGCCGATCACCATCAGCGTCACGCCCTGCCAGCAGTCGGCGTACTCGGGTGAGGCCGGGACGCCCTCGACCAGGCCGGGGTCGGGTACGCCGTCGAAAACGTACCACGCTTCGGGCCGGTCGGCGCAGGGCGCGACGGTGACGGCCACGCCGTGATGGCGAAGGAAGCGTTCCAGGTAGATCGCGCGTTCCCAGGCTGGGGGAGGGCGGACACGTTGCGTGCCGGCGGCCACGTCCGGCTGCACCAACTCCGTAGGGCGGGTGCGCACGATCGGGCCGACCGCCGCCACGATGAGCAGCAGGAAGCCGGAGCACAGCAGGAGGACGAAGAGGAGTCGGCGGTCGCGTTCCATACCGGCGAGTCTACCCAGGAGCCGGGGGCGGTGCAATCAACCGCTGCCGACCTGCCATCCCCCAGCCGAACCCGGATACACTCTCCCCCGTGTCCCGGCCGGGAAGGGAGCATGATCCCAGCTGCACGGCGTCAAGGCCCGCGTCGCCCGGCTCGACGAACTCGCCCGCTCGCTCCGCAAGGAAATCGTCGTCATCACGGACGCCGACGACCTGCTGCTCTACCTGTCTACCTGGATCGGCGGCCCTACCTCGATGCGCTGCGGCGGGCGGTGGGGAAGCTGGAGGCCCGGATCGTGCTGGTGGGGGCGGCGCAGAGGATGAAGAGGGGCCGGCAGTCTACCGCGTGAGCACATCGACCAATTCGGCCCATCCCTTGACCCACTGAACGCCTTCCCTGGCGGGCTTCGTCATGTTCCAGGGATGCTCGATCACGAAGCACGGCGTGCCGGCTTCGGCGAACGAGACGGCTTGTTCGTAGTGGTCTTCGACCGCCGCGTGGAACCCGCCGAGCGTAACGTGTTTCTCCCCGTGCTTGAGAAAGTGGAGGTCGTGGGACGGGAACCCGTGGGCCTCCAGCCATTCCACCGTCGTCCGCCGGGCCTTTGGCAGCCGCGACGTTGCCAGATGCAAGATGAATTTGTCGGCCAGCGTCTTCAGGTGATCTTGGACGCCCTCGAAAGGCTGGATCAACCATAGGTAGCGTGGCTCGGAGAACAGGTCGTGAACCCGACGCCATTCTTCCTTCGTGATCGCACGGCCGCCGCCGTCCTCGCACTTGTGGTAATCGAACTCCTTGATGTGCGCGTAGTCCAGCTGCACGCGCCCGGCCGTGAAGTCGTGGATCACCCGGCGCATGACCTCGTCAGTGCGCGCGACCACGTTGTCGATGTCGATACAGAGGCGGCGCACCGAGTCATCCCTTCTTCCAGTAGAGCTTGACGGCGGCGACGCGGGCGCTCGGTGTGTTGACCAGCTCTTGCAGAGCCGGAACCCCTGACGCCATGACGATCTGTTTTACCCTGTCGCTGATCGGAGGCTGAACGGCCTCCTCAAGCTGGGTCTCGTTAAATGGCACGAGCTTCCCGGCGATCACTTGTTCTGGGGAATTCACGGGGCCTCCATCTTGTCAGTTTCCCATCGCCAGTCCGGCCAGCAGGATGGCGAGCGTTGTCAGCTTGCGGGCGCACGCGTAGAGGTCGTCCATCTCGAAGTCGTGAGTCAGCCCGTCTATGTTCATCACCCCGATGGGCTTGTTGTCACCCCCTTTCAGGGGCATGGAGACGATCCATTTCAGGTCCGGATGGATGATCTTTGCCAATTCGGGAGTTAATTTGTATAGGGTATCCCATCCGGTCGGTTCGGTGTCCAGCCGTCGGGCCACCTGCGGTTCGCCGCTCAAAATCACCCTCCCGGTCAGTCCCTGACCTTCTTTGAGCGTTATCCCAAGTTCCGGCTCACTCATCTGGCAATGGAGGCCGGGTCGAATCTTCAACACGTAACCCCTGCCCCTGCGTTCGGGGAAGAAGATGTTCGCACGGATCTGCCTGTCTTCGAGGGCAGGCTGTTTTTGCCAGAGCGTGTTGATGACCAGCTTTCGGGCTTCCTCCAGCAGTTCAAACATCCTTTCCTGAGTAGCCGTCCCCAGCTTGATGTCTTTCGAGGCGGCCGGGTTCGGAGGAGAATCCGTGTGGCCGGACTCTGCTCCCGACAGACGCCGGTATCGAACAAGGACGAACCCGATGGCCGTGACCAAGGGCACGACGATGACGCAGACGCACGCAACCTGTTTCGCTGCTTCGTAGGGGGGCAAAGAGACCACAAGGGTCGCTATCGCAGCTATCAGGTAGCAACCGTAGACGACGAATCTCTGCCAGGGATCGGCGCCCTTCATCGCCAACGCCGCAAGGGTGGCGTTGGTCTTGAGTGCCGCCTGACCCAGATCGCCCTCTTGCCTCTGATCCTTGCCCCCCTTGCCTGCCATCGCTCGCCTTCCTCCTCGCCGGGACTGGCCGGCCCTACGCGAGATTCTGCGGACAAAATGCGGCCGGCAGCAACTCGCGCACGGTCATCCGAAGGAGGCCAGGACCGTCACACACACATACGACCTCCGCGTCGGGCGAAAACTCGTTGAGGACCTGCCGGCACGCGCCGCACGGGGCCGCCGGGATTGTGGTGGGCGTGTAGATCACGATCGCCCGGAAGTCGGTCATGCCCTTTGCCACCGCCTGGAACACGGCGTTTCGTTCGGCGCACATCGTTAGGCCGTAGGAGGCGTTCTCCACGTTGCAGCCCGCCACGACCTCGCCGCCGGCCGTGAGTAGGGCGGCCCCGACCCGGAACTCACTGTACGGGCAGTAAGCGTGCCGGCTTGCTTCGCGGGCGATGGCTGCCATCTTCTCAAGTAGCACGCCGGAGATCATCGGTTCTGCTCACCCTCCTGACAGTGGGGCGACCAACGGTATCACCGGGCACCGCCATTGTCCGCCCGACGAAGCCGGGGTCAAGAAAAATCGGCGCACGCGACTCCCCTTAGCCGAACAGCCGTCAGAGGACGACCCTGCCAGCCGCGTCGCGTGGAAGACCCGTTCACGACAATTATGGACCAAGATAAGGTGCGAAGGAGGGCATCAGCCCAAACGACTAGGTGAAGAATCGATCCGCCAGTAGATGCAAACCCTCCCACCAACCCCAATTCTCAAGGTAACGTGGTCGCTTGTGCGTCTACAAGGTCGGTAGCCTGCCGCAGTCGCTTGCCTTCCTCTTCACAGTCCCCAGTTTTTTTCTTCGCCGGCCCCCGACTCGCGCATGTTGCGACGGCCCTCCCACCCCTGTTTTCCGGCCTTTCCTGACCCTTCCCGCCTTTCAGCCGGCCATCGACCCGACGACGCGGCCGTGCAGTCTGACGCGAAATGAGCGGCCTTTGCGACCGGGGTGCCCCTGGAACACCTGAAAACTGTTTTTTTGCTCCGGAAACGGGGCATGTCGGCCGCGACCCCAGAGTGGGGTGCGGCGAGGGCGGGGGTGGTCTATCTTGATCCCGAAGGTGAACTATGCGGCCGCGTTGTCTCGGAGTCCAAGACGGACGGCAAGGGCGTTTGCGTCGTCGCCCGCCCGCCGGGCAAGTACCGCGTTGAGATCGAGCCGACGACCGGGCCGTCGAGCACTCCTCCCGTGAGGGTGGAAGTCAAGGAGGGCGAGCTTTCTGAAGCCGCGTTCCACTTCGTGATCGCCTTGCGGTGAGACCCGCGAGGACTGAACGTGTGCGGCTGAAACGCCGCCCCCGTGGTTCGCCGGCCGGGCGGCGTCCCGGAATTCGCTTGCCCTGCCCTTCCGCGTCGGCTACCTTCTCGCCATGCCCGCCCGCACGGTTGACGACCGGCTCTGCCTGCTGCACGGCCCGTACCGGCCCCCGGCCTTGCGCGTCGGCGGCCGCGCGCACTGCCTGCACCGGGACCGCGAGGTCGTGGTCACGGGCTGGACCGACGCCCCGATCTCCTGGCCGCGCTGCCTCCCCGTCGGCGGCAAGGGACACCCCAGCCTGCTGGTCGATGACGAGCTGGCCCGCGCCCTGCGGTTGGAGTCGGCGGCGGCCGTCGGACACTGGTGGGGCATGTCGCCCGGCGTGGTCTCCCGCTGGCGGAAGGCCGCCGGCGTCGGCATGGACAACCCCGGAAGCCGTCGCCTGATCCGGGCCGCGGCGCTGAAGGGCGGCCGCGCCCTGCACGCGGCCGCTGCGGCGAGGAGACGGCGCTTCGTCGCGCCGCCGTGACGCTGCCGACCTACCTTTCCCGCCGCCAGCCGGGCTACACTCTCCCCGGTGTCCCGGCCGGAAAGGGGAGCGTGTTCCAGCTGCACCACGTCAAGGCCCGCGTCGTCCGCCTGGACGAGCTGACGCAGGCGCTCCGCAAGGAAATCCTCATCAACGCGGCCGGCGAGGACCCGCTGCTGTACCTGGAGCGGCGGGAATACCTCACGGCGATGCGCTGGGCGGCCGACGGGCTGGACGAGGCGCGGGTGGTGCTGGCGAGGGCGGCGATCAGGCTGGACAATGAGCGGCCAAACGCTTGACCATCGGAGCCGGCCGGGGGAACATGGGGGCGTGCGCCCCCATGTTCCCCCATCACTCACCCAGAAGGGCCAACCTCGTGAACGACTGCCGCATCCTTGGCGCCTGCATCCTGCTTGCGTCCGTCATCCTGTCGGCCGCCATCCTCTGCCACGCCTACCTCGCCGCGCCGCCGCACGCCGGGCCGGAGATCGGCCGCTACCAGTTCCAGCCGTCCACCCCGCCCGGCGTCATTTGGGTCATCGATACGACGACGGGCAATGTCAAAGCGCAGTAGAGCCTGCCGCCGCCGCCCGCAGTATGAATCCATCCGTCCTTTGCCGCGGGCGGCCGCGTCCCCGACCTGAGAAGCGGGGCCGGCCGCCCCCTTCCGACCTCCCTTCCGTCAGCCGCCCGACTACACCCGACTACACCCGCAGACAGGGGTTTCCGGGTGTAAATGGAGGGGCGGGAAACGCAAAAACCCCTTGATTTCAAGGGGTTTCTCACGTCTTATCGCTTCTTGACGGCAATGGTTTCGGCGGCCAACTCCCAGCCGCTGGGGACGGCGTGGGGGCGCGGGCCTCGGCTGGGGTCGCCCATGGGTGACGGCGCCTGACTGGGGAAAACGGGGGATCTCCGTGTACCCATATTATAGGGGAACCGCCTGATACCGCATGGGCAGCCCGAACGCGGGACCGCCCAACAGGTCCGTCCCGACGAAGAACGACGTAGTCCTCATGGGACGCGGCCCCCCTCCCAACCCGCCGAGTGTGGGGCGGATAAGCAAGCGACCTCCACCGACGCCGCCAGCGCCTCCGCCCGCCCGGCGTCCACCGCCCCCGGCAACAGCCGGCCCAGCTTGTCCGCCGCCGCGCCCATGCCCTGACGCACCGCCTCCGGCGCCTCCATGCCCCGGTGCAGCCCCCACGCGATCCCCGCCGCCAGGCAGTCGCCGCAGCCGATCGGGTTCACCACGTCGCCCGCCGGCGGCCGCAGCCGATAGAGCCGGTCGTGCGAACTCACGTGGACCGGCCCGCCGCCGTCGGTCACCACCACCCAGGCCGCTCCTCGACTATTCATCTCCCGCATGGCGTCGATCAGTTCCGCGTCGTCGAGCCGTTCGCGGCCGAGGGTCCGCGCCAACTCCCCGCGATTCGGCTTGATGAGGAACGGTTTTTCGTGAAGGGATTCGAGCAGTTCCGGGCCTCGGGCGTCGAGGACGGCCCTTCCCGGAGTACGGGCGAGGAGGTCGCGGTAAAAGCCGCTCGGCGTCCCCGCCGGCACGGAGCCGATCAGGACCACGACCGTCGCGGTTGCCGCCTCTTCGGCATAGGCGGCCGTGAAGGCGGCGCGTTCCGAATCGCCGACCGCGCCGGCCTCCGGCACCAGCTCGGTGACGCAACGGCTGCCGGCGTCGAGGATGGTCGTGCAGACGCGGGTCGGGGCCGCCCCCTCGATCCAGCGGGCGTCGAGGCCGAGTCGGGCGGCGTCTTGCCGGATCTGCTCGCCCGTCGCCCTGCCCACGATAGTCAGCGCCTTGACGGGTCCGCCGAGGAGGCAAAGGCAGCGGGCGGCGTTCAGCACCTTGCCCGAGGCGCACCAGTGGACCTCGCGCGCCCGGTTGACTTCGCCGAGGGCCAGCGCGTCGAACCGCAAGAGTTGCTGCCAGGCGGGCGTCAGGCCGGCCACGAGAATCACGGCGTCGCCTCCGTTCCGGCACTCCCCCTCTCCCCTCGGGGGAGAGGGGCCGGGGGTGAGGGGGGTTAAGGTTCCGAACCCATGCCCCTTCACCCCGAACCGCTCTCCCCTGAGGGGAGAGGGGAGGAAGACGGCGGCCGTCAGTCGCCGTAGGTAAGGCCGAATCCGTACTTGAACAGCGGATCGTATTTCCCATCGCTATTGTTGATCTTGATCGGAATCTGCGCCATCGACCGCGGCCAGGTGCGCGACAGCTTGCCGGTCGGCTTGTAGTCGCCGAACAGCACGTCCGCCACGCCGCCGCCCTCCGACCCCGGCAGCCACGCGGCCACCACCGCGTCGGCCTGGTCCAGCACGTCGCCCAGGATCAGCGGCCGGCCGGAAAGCAACACGACCACCACCGGCACGCCCGCCTTCTTCATGGCGGCCACCGCTTCCACGTCTTCCTTGGCCAGCGACAGGTCCGCGCGGTCGCCCTGGAACTCGGCATACGGCGTCTCGCCGATCACCACGACGCCCACGTCGGCCCCTTCCGCGCCTTTGCCGTCCCTGGAATACGTCACCCTGGCGCCTTTCGCCGCGTCCTTGACGGCCGCCAGGATGGTCGTGCCGCCGGGGATCACGTTGTCCATCTTGCCCTGCCAGTCGATGGTCCAGCCGCCGCACTGCATCCCGAGGCTGTCGGCGCCCCGGCCGGCGACGTGGATGCGGGCCGCGTTTTTGGAGAGCGGTAATATCTTTTTATCGTTCTTGAGCAGCACCAGCGACTCGCGCACCGCCTGCGCGCGACCGCGCGGTGTTCCTCGGAGCCGAACGATTTGTGCAGGGAACGGTCGGCCAGCGGCGAGCGGCCCCTGTCCATCAGGCCGAGGGCGAACTTGACGCGGAGGATGCGGGTCACGGCGTCGTCGATGCGCGCCTTCGAGATTTTGCCCTCTTCCACCAGTTCCTTGAGGTCCTTGAACAGTTCGGGGTACTTGTCCGTCAGCATCACCATGTCGATGCCGGCGTTGATCGCGATCTCCACGTCCTTCTTGTAATCGGGCGAGATCTGGTCGATGGCGTTGTAATCGGAGATGAGGAATCCGTCGAATCCGAGGTCCTTTTTGAGGATTTCCGTGAGCAGATGTTTGTCGGCCGAGCACTTCACGCCGTTCCAGCTACTGTACGACGGCATGATCGTGCCGACGCCGGCCCGGACGGTCGAGACGTAACCCGGCAGGTGAACGCGCCGCAGCGTCGCCTCGTCGCAGCGCGTGTCGCCCTGGTCCAGCCCCGGCCGGCCGTCGCGGTGGATCGAGCCGAAGGCCGTGCCGCCGTCGCCGGCGAAGTGCTTGGCGCAGGCGAGCACCGAAAGCGGGTCCGACAGTCGCGAACCTTGGAAGCCGCTGACGGCGGCCGCGCCGAGTTCCGCGACGAGCCGCGGGTCTTCGGAGAAGCCCTCATACGTCCGGCCCCAACGCTCGTCCTGTGGGACGGCCACGCACGGGGCGAAGACCCAGTTGGCGCCGGTGGCGCGGACCTCCTCCGCCGTCACGCGCTCGACCTTTTCCACCAGGTCGGCGTCGCGCGTGCAGCCGAGGCCGATGTCGTGCGGGAAGATCACGGCGCCGGGGACGTTGTTGTGGCCGTGGACCGCGTCGATGCCGTACAGCAACGGGATGGCCAGGCGCGTCTTCAGCGCGTGCTTCTGGTAGCCGTCGATCAGATCGGTCCAGCCCTTGAGCGTGTAGTCGGCCTTGTTTTTGGGGCCGGAGCCGCCGCCGCTCAGCAACGAGCCGAGGAAATACTTCTCCACGTCATCCGGATCCTTCAGCGATCCCTGATCGGGCTGAATCATCTGGCCGATCTTCTCGTCCAGAGTCATGCGCGAGAGCAACTCCTTCGCCCTGGCGTCGAAGTCGGTGAATTGCTTCTGCAGCGATTCGGCGGGGGCGGTCGGGAGGGCGGCGAAGAGGACCATCGCCAGCACCGGGAAGGCGACGAAAGCGGAGTGCGTCATGGTCGGACCTTTCGGGCGGTGCGGGGAGAACGGAAGTCAGGGGGCGGGCGCGTCGCCGTTGGCCGGCGCGGAAGGAGGCCTGGGGAACAAGTCGCGCACCGGGCAGCGGAAGCCGGGCAGCACGTCCTCGCCGTCCAGTTCGTCGTCTTCGCGCAGGTTGGCGCCGGAGCCATCGGCGCGGTAGACGCGGACGGTGTGATTCTGTGGACTGATTACCCAGACGAGCCGCACGCCGGCGCGAATGTATTCCTCAATCCAACCATTTACTTCTTCATAGAGGGCGTCAGGGCCAGGCGCGTCTATGGCGAGGTCCGGCGCCGCTCGAACTGGCGGCGGTTCGTTGCGTGGACTTCGCGTAAAAGAGACAAAGGAGATGTCCTGCCTCCTCAGCGTCGGTGGGGGAGCTTGCGCGCCGCCCGGACCAATGTAGCTTGCCGAAAGAACCCAACCGAGCGAACGCCATTTAGAAGTCCATAGTCGCTCAAGTAGCCGCTCGCTGACCCAATCGGCGAGGGAGCCTCTGTGGCGTTCCACCAAACGCCCATCGACCAATTCAAAATCGTCGCCGCCGGGCATCGCCAGCAAGTCTTCGGGCGTCCACTCCGGCGCCTTTGCGGTGTCCTTCATACACTGCCCCTCGAAGGGTCGCAAGGAAATGGGCTTCCCCGCCCGGCCATTCTACCGCGCCGACGGGCGCTTGACACGCCGCCCTTCCTCTGCTGCAATCGGCACGTCCGCCGCGCCGCGCCGCGGCCGGCTGCGGCCACGTGACATCGCCCCAACAGGAACCTCTCACCCATGACGGCGCCGACCTACGAAAAACTCACCCCCCCGTCCTCCGGAACCCGCGTCGCCATCGGCGCCGACGGACGTTGGAACATCCCCGACGACCCCATCGTCTGCCTCATCCGCGGCGACGGCATCGGCCGCGACGTGGGTTCGGCGCCCGGAATCACCACCTGCGCCGTCCGCGTCCTCGACGCCGCCGTCAAGAAGGCCTACGGCGGCAAACGGCGCATCGCCTGGTTCGACGCCCACGCCGGCGACGCGGCCCGCGAGCTTTATTTCCCGCAGGTCAAGGACGAACAGGTCGCCTCGCTGAGCGAGGAGGAGCAGCGCAAGCTCTACCTGCCCGACGACACCCTCAAGGCCTTCGAGTATTACAGTATCGGACTTAAAGGACCCCTCACCACGCCCATCGGCGGCGGCTTCCGCAGCATCAACGTCTACCTGCGGCTGCGCTTCGACCTCTACGCCTGCGTCCGGCCGGTTCGCTATTTCAAGGGCGTCGAAGCGCCCAACAAGCGCGCCGACAGGGTGAACATGGTGATCTTCCGCGAGAACACCGAGGACGTGTATTGCGGAATCGAGGCCAAGAGCGGCAGCGACAAGGCCAAGCGTTTCATCGCGCTGCTCAAGGAAATGGGATATAACGTACCGACTTCAGCGGGAATCGGGATCAAGCCGATGAGTCCGGAGGGGAGCAAGCGGCTGATCCGCATGGCCATCCGCTTCGCCGTGGACAAGAAGCTGCCCAGCGTGACGCTGATGCACAAGGGCAACATCATGAAGTTCACGGAGGGGGCGTTCAAGGATTGGGGCTACGAGGTCGGGCGCGACGAGTTCCGCGGCCAGGTGGTCAGCGAGGACGAGGTGAGCAAGGGGGCGGACGCCAAGGGCAAGGTCGTCCTCAAGGACCGGATCGCCGACAGCATGTTCCAGCAGATCCAGTTGCGGCCCGACGAGTACAGCGTGGTGGCCACGCCGAACCTGAACGGCGACTACCTGTCGGACGCGGCGGCGGCGATGGTGGGCGGCATCGGCCTGGCGGCGGGGGCCAACATCGGCGACAGGGCGGCGATGTTCGAGGCGACGCACGGCACCGCCCCCAAGTACACCGGTCAGAACCGGGCCAACCCCGGCGCCGTGCTGCTGTCGGGCGTGCTGCTTCTGGAACATCTCGGATGGGACGAGGCGGCGAAAATGACGACCGGCGCCGTCGAGGCGACGTTCGCCGAGGGCGACGAGACGGCCCGGCGCGGCCCCGGCGGCAAGTTGTACGTCACCTACGACATCGCCCGCCAGTTCGCCGGCTACGGCGAGAAGGCCGGCGCCTCCAGCTCCGACTTCGCGGAGCGCGTCATCAGCCATTTATAAGAGGCGCTAACTCGATGGGCGAGCGGGGGGCGTCAGCCCCCTGATTTCGCATCTTATCTCCGAGCGCAGGAAGAATCAGGGGGCTGACGCCCCCCGCTCGCCTAATGGAATTTGACGGGCAAGTTCGGTAGCCGCGTTCGCCAGAACGCGGGTGAACTCCGACCCGCGTTCTGGCGAACGCGGCTACGGCTTACCGATCTTGGTCGTCAAAGCTCATAAGACACGCTCCTTACGGCTGGCCGACCGGCTTGCGCCGGTCTTCAGCCACTCCGACCACTGCAGTCGCACCGGCTCCGGCATTTTCGGCAGCATCTGCTCGATCCGCGTGAGCGCCTGCTCCATCTTTTCGGCGTCGCCCAGCGCGGAATAACAGCGCACCATGCCGCCCAGGGCGTTCAGGCCTTCCAGGCGCTCGGCGTAGCGCGCGGCCAATCGCTCGTAGGCCGCCAGGGCGACGGGATATTCCCCCTGGTCGAAGTGACAGTCCGCCGCCAGGAACGGCACTTGCACCCGCTCCTCCGGCGTCAACAGATTTTTACCCTCGGGAGTCTCCAATAATTTCGCCAGGCCTTCAAATTCGTCGGTGGCGTTGACCAGATAGTCGTGATATTCCTTCCTCTTCAGCGCGACCTTATCCGAACTCTGGCCGGCGTCGGCGCCGGCGGCGCTCGTCAGGGCCTGGTCCGCCAATCGGCGATAGGAGTCCGCCAGCTGGTAGTGGGCGCGCGTGGAAGCCGGGTCGGCCGGGAAGCGGCCGGCCGTCAGCGCCACCTTCAACCGTTCCACCGCCTTCAAATAGTTGCCGTGCTTGTAAAACAGGTCGCCCAGCGCCAGCAGCGTCTTTTGGTGCGCCTCCGGGTCGTTGTCGCTCCGCAACAGTTGCAGGTTTTGTTCCAGAGTATCCACCGCGTGGTCGATGTTGCCCGCCGAAATGTCCGCCTCGGCCAAGTAATAGCGGGCGTGGTAGGCGTAGGTCGTCAGGTATTTGAGACACTCACGGTAGGCGTCGTTGGCGCCGTTGGCGTCCTTCAGGGCGCGCCGCGCCTCGCCCAGAAGATACCAGCCCTCGCCCTGCCGCTGCGTGTACCAGTCCTGTTTGGCCTGCTCGTCGGAAACCTCGACGTGCAGCGCGTTGTCCAGCTGGGCCGCCGCCTGCTCCAGGTCCTTGGCCTCCCAACTGCAATGGGCGCCCAGCCACAAGTATTCTCCCGGCTGGTCGGTCGCGGGCGCCTGCTCGGCCGCCTCGGCGTAGGCCGCCGCCGCCTGCCGGAACAGGCCGCGCGCCGCGGCCTCCGCGTCGCGCCGGGCGTCGGGCGTCCCCGCCTGACGGGCCTCCGCCTTACGGGCGCGCGCCCACTCGGCCGACGCCGTGGCCCGAAGCACCGCCGCCTCGCCGGGGGAGGCCGCCCGCCCGAACGGCTCCGCCAGGCGCACGGCCGCGTCGAAAAGATGACTATCCAGGTACGTCTTGGCGGCTTCCTGGAACAGTTTGACCGCCGCCTCGCGGTCGAGCAACGGGTTGGTCCACTCGGCGCCCGGCTGGACCTTTTCCACGACCTTGGTCAGCATTTCCAGGGCGGACGCCGGGTCCGGCCCCTTGAGCCGCAGTTCGGCCAACTCCGCGGCCGCCGCCTGCCCCTCGTCGCCGCCCGCCTGGACGCACCGTTCCCAATAGTGCTCGGCGTCGGAGTTCTGGTCCTGGCACCGGGCGCAGACGCCAAGGTTGTACAGCGCCTCGCCCGGCCGCCGGCCGTCTTCCAGCGCCTTCTGCCACAGCGCGGCCGCCTCGGCCCAGTGGCTCTCGTCCTGCCAACTGCGGGCGCACAGCCGCAGCGCCCGCGCCTGCATGTCCGGCGTCGCCTTGGGGCCAAGGTTCATCAGCACCCGACGCGCCACGTCGGGGCGGCCGAGTTTGAGTTCCAGTTCGCCGCCCAGCAGGCGAGCCGGCGCCAGAACATCCTCCTTCGCCTGCGGCAGGTTGCGCAGTTTGTAGTTGGCCGCATGGGCCTCTTGCAGGTTCGGCTTGGGCAAGTTCAGCCACGCCTGCGTGAGGACCATGTAACCTTCCACCGGGTCGTCGGCCTGATCGATGGTGGTCTGAAGGCGGGCGACGACTTTCGCCGGGTCGTCGTGCGTGTGGAAACCGACGACGCCGAGGCGGTATTGCAGCCGGCCGCGTTCGGCCTCCGGGACGTTCTCCTTTTCCGCGGCCTCCAGGCGGCGCCGCGCCTCCGCCCACAACTCGTCCGCCTTCGGCCCTTCGGTCTGTTCCGCCTGCCGGATCAGGGCGCCGCCGAGGGTCAAGTCCGCCTCGGCCGCCAGCTCAGGGTGGCTCTCCTTCGCATCCACGACGCGCTGGGCCAATTTCACCGCGGTCTCAGGATCACCCTCCGCGCGCTCGACCAGCTGAATCGCCTTGTTCAGCTGATGGCGCGCCGCCGAGGCGGAATCGCCGTGCGCCAGCAGCGGACGCGCCAGCCACACCGCCGCCAGGGCGCAGACCCCTAGGACGAATATGGGCGCCTGCCAGAGGCCGCGTCTGGGGCCGGCGCCCGGAGGCGCGGCCGTCGTCGGAGCCGTGCTTGCAGCCATGACTTTCCCCTGTCGGCCCGCCGGCCGCCGGGGCACTCCGGGGCCGAATTCCTCCTGTCGGGCGTCGGCTTGTCACAAATCGCCTGCCGCGTGTCAAGCCGGAGTGGCCGCCCGGCCCCCTCGCTCCGCCGTCAGGTCGCGGATAAACCGCAATAGAACGGCCCGCGGAGAAGTCTCCGCGGGCCTGTGTGGCTTCAAGAACGGCTCGGTCGCCGCGATCACGGACGGGAACCGCCAGGGATGCCGGGCGAATCCACGATCGGCTTGGCGTCGGTCGCGGTGTTGAAGACCGGCGTCATCGACACGCGCACCGACCGGCGATCGGCCGCCAGGACCGTCTGGCTCGTCACTTCCATTGTGTTGGCGATGAACGACGACAGCCGGCTCTCGGAAACGACCCGGTCGCCGCTGGACGGGATCGACGGCGGCGGTGGGGCGTCCACCGTCGCGCCGATGCCCGACGAGGATCCGCGGAAGCCGACCGTCACGCCCTGGACGTCCGGCTCGGACATCTTCCGCAACTGGTTCATCAGTTCAACCCGGCTGGAGGTCGGCGCCGTCGCCTCGTCCACCGGCCGCATCGCCGACGGCGGCGGTACGTATGCCGCCTCGGTGCGGCGTCCCTCGCCCAGATTCACCTGGACGACCGGATGGTCCTTCAGGTCGAGCGTCAGAAGTTCCTGGCGCTCGTTTTTCGTGCCCTGGTAGCGGATGATCGTCAGCTGGACCTTGTCCGACAGCGGCCGGCCCCAGGCCCGGTCGAGCGTCACCTCGTAGGCGCCGGAAAAGCCCCGCGCCGCCTCATACGTCTCGCTGTTGGCGTCGGAATCGGCGTCGCCCGCCATCACGCCGCCGCCGATCGTCTGCTTGTTCAGCACCCAGCAGATCGAACCGGTCGGTTCCTTCACCTTCAGGTCGAGGTCGGCCTCGCCCTGCCAGCTCGCCTTGATTACCAGATCGCGCTGCCGCTGGCCCTCGACGGCCTCCAGCAGATGCTGCGCCTGGTCCTTGTGATTGTCTTCCTCCAGCGTCCGCGCCAGGCTCTCCGTCTTTCGACGGGCGTTGTCCTGGAGTTCCTTGTTGTTCACCGGCCAGTCCTGACGCAGCAGGTGGCCGGCCGCCCACTCCATCGCGCCGTCGTCCTTCGCCAAGTCGGCGTAAAGGAGAGCTTCATTGTAGGCGTAAGGCTCGGCCGGCTGCAGGGCGGCCGCCTCCTTGCAGAAGGCCAACGCCCGTTCCCAGTGTTTGTCGGAGGCCATGGCCCGCGACGCGTCCAGGTAGCCCTGGGCGTCGAGCGGCTCCAGTTCCGCCGACGCCGTCTCCGCGCGTTCGATCTCGTCGGAAGAGCCGGCGCTCTGGCGCAGGGCGATGGCCAGCGCCTTGTAGACCCACGGCCGGACCACGATGCCCTGACGCAGGTCGGCCTTCAAAAACTCCGCGGCGTGGTCCCAGTTGCCGCTCTGGGCCAGGAAGTCGGAACAGGCGATAATCAGGCCCGGATCCTCCACGCCCTTGGCCAGGGCGTCTTGCCAGATCACCTTGGGGTCCAGTGCCGCCGTGACCTTGGGGTCCCGATGCCGCTCGCCGCCGGCGCCGGCCACGAAGACCTTATGGGCGGGGTCGGGGTCGCGCATGGCCCCCCCACCAATGGCGGTGCTGCCGAACGACAGCGGGTCGCTGGCGGCGGTGTGGATGCGCGTGGGCGCTTTGACTACCAGAGCCTGGGCCGGCCCGTAGTAACCGATGTCGTTGTAGGTCTTGAGCGGGTCTGGATCGCCGTCGGCCATCGGATCGACCGGCTTGCCCGTCGCCGGGTCGATCGGCTTTTGCCAGTCGCTGTAGTTGCCGACGACCTGCTTGATGAGGTCCGTCAGTTGGGTCGCCTGCTGGAGTTGGAGCAGGCCGTTGAGTTGGCCGCCTCCGAGCTGGCCGCCGCCCTGGCCCTGAAAGCCGCCCTGGCCGAAGCCGCCCTGGCCGAAGCCGCCGCCCAGCGCGCCGAGACCGCCGCCCAGCGCGCCAGACCGCCGCCCAGCGCGCCAGCGCGCCGAGACCGCCGCCCAGCGCGCCAGACCGCCGCCCAGCGCGCCCAGGCCGCCGAGCGCGCCGAGCGCCGCCGAGCGCACCCAGCCCACCGCCGAGCGCGCCGACGCCGCCCACCGCGCCGACGGCGCCGGCGGCCCCAAGGGCGCCCTGCTGCAGGGCGCCGAGGGCGGAACCGCCAAGGTTATTGGGCTGACCGATGACGCCGAAGATGCCGCCGGCCGGGAGCTGGTTGCCGATCGGCGTCACCAGATCGGCCACCGGATAAACGCGCACCACCTTGTCCGCCACCGCCGCCTCGGTGGTCGTGATCTCGACCGAGTCGGGACGGATCAAGTAGGTCGCCACGCCCTTGCTGTCGCTGGCCGGCACCTTCGACAAAAGCTGCTTGAGCACCGTGGCCCGCGTTATCTGCTTTTCCGGATCGATCTTGTCCACGTCCGCGTTCTTGACCACGTCCTTGTCCTGCATGGCGTGGACGAAGGCCGCTTCGTTGACGGTAAAGGGGATGCCCTGTCGGTTCAGCAACTCATCGAGCGCCTTGCCCAGCTTGGTCTGAATGGGCAATTCATAGTCGATGCGTTGGTTGAGCTTCTTCTGGAACTCCAGCGCCCGGCCGATCTCGTCGGGGGCGCCGAAGGTCGAGGAGCCGTACCGCTTGACGTTGAGGCGGTACTCGGAGAAGTCTTTCCAGTTGTCGAACTGGGAACCGGCGGCGCCGTAGCGCAGCTTGGTGACGCGCTTGATGTAGGCCGAGTCGGGGAAGCGGATCGGCGGTTCGTCCGGGAACGGGATGCCCGACTCCTCGACGGTAAGCAGCGCCGCCAGCCAGTTCTCCTGCCGCTGCCGCTTCAAGTCATTCAACGCGCGGAGGTTGTATCCGACCAGGGCCACTTGATAGCCGGCCGTGACGGAAACGGGAACGGGCTGTCCCTGGGCGACGAGGTCTTCGCGGATGGACTCGGCCTGTAGGTAGGCCGACTCCTCGCGGGCCAGGTGCATCAGGTCGGCGAACTGGCGCATGCGCTCGCGCGTCTGCCGTTGCACCAGTTCGTCCTGGGCCAGGTTGATCGACCTGGAGGCCGCCGCCGCCGCCGCCGCCTGGCCCTGCTCCTGCTCCGCCTGCACGCGGCGGCCGGTGCGGTCCACCGTCTGCGACGCCCCCTGGAGCGTGTTCACCAGACTGACGCGCGTCTTCTCGTCCACGTCGGGGTTGTTGCGGATGTCGTCCAACGTCTGTTTGAGGTCCTGAATGGCTTCGGCGGGCTTGACGAGCACCTTGCGGTTGGCCCGCCGAATGGCCTCATCGACCATCTGAGTGGCCTGCTGGTCGGCCACCGCCTGCCGGGCCTCGGCGTTCTTGAGGATGTCGTTGCCGCCGCCAGGAGGGGCCAGGTTGTCGCCGGGGGCGGGCTGGGCCGCCGCCTTCACGATCTCCAACTTGGCCAGGTCGTTGCGGGCAATCAGACCCTTCAAGAGGGTCGCCCGGTCGGCGTCGTCACGGAAGGTCTGATCCTTGCCTTTGGTCTTGTGCTCCCGCTTGAGCTGCTGGAACAACTGCTCCTTGCTCAGCTTGCCGTCGCGGATCTGCTCCACCATGTCCAGGCCGGCCCGCGCCTCCTGACAGCCGGGGTCCAACTCGCTCGCCTGCTTGAACAGCTTGGCGGCCGGGGCGAGCTGATCGTCGTCCAAGGCCCAGTAGGCCTTGGCCAACAGGTCTTCGCGGGCCAATTCGTGTTGCTCCGCCGCGAACGCCAGCGCCCGATCGGCGGCCAGAATCGCCGGCCGGTCCTTCTGCTCGCGCCACTGGGCCGCCACGTTCACCAGAAAGAAATTGTCAGGCTCCGGCGCGGGCACGGCCTCCGACGCCGTGAAACGCACGTCCCGGCCGCCGGCCTTGCCGGTCACGCCGTAGTCGTACTTGGCGACGCCGGGCGCCAGTTTGCAGAGCACCAGCGTTGGAGTGTCGCCGCGCAGGGGCGGCAGTCGCGTCGGCAGCACGTCGCCGGCGCCGGCCGGCGTCTGAAAGGCGGTCGGATAAAGGATCGGCTGCGCGAAGGCGTCCTTGAGACGCTTGGCCACGTCTTCCGGCCTGGAGCCGGCGAAGTAGCGGACGACGGCGCCGCCGGTGCCGCTGACGAAACCGTGCAGGTTGGCCGGGTCGCCGTGCGTGCCCATCGGCACCGCGAAGAAGGCAATCTCGCGGCCGGCCATGCTGTCGCACAGGGCGCCGCGTTCGTTCTCGTCCAGAGGATTGGCCAGGCTCTTGCCGTCGCCGAAGAAAAGGATCACGCGCTGGCGGGCCGGGTCGTCCTGGAAGCTGTCCAGCACGTTGGTCAGCCCCTTCTTGAGGTCCACGGCCCCGGAAGGATAATCCTTTGCCAGATCCTTAAAGGCGTCTTTAAGCTGGTCGCCCGGTTTGAAGCCGCGCGACAGGTCGGTGGCCTTGTTACTGATCGTCCAGAGGGCCATGCGGTCGTCGGCGCCGAGCGAGCCGGCCAACGCCTCGGACGTCTTCCCGGCGGCGACCATCGGCCCCTGGGCCATACTGGCCGCGTCCTCGATCAGCACCAGCACGTCGAGCGGACGCGGCGCCGCCTCGATCTTGGGCTGGAGCTTCAACGCGGCCAGCAACGGGCCGCCCTTGTCGGCCTGGTAGGTGAACAGGGTGTGGTCGCTGAAGCGCGACGACGCCGAATCCTGGGCGAAAGCCTCGTCGGCCTTGTTGGAAGGCAGCGGGGCGTCGGCGGGTTTCACGACCGCGTCGGATTTGTCGCGCCCGGGTTCGCCCCAGACGTGTGTGCAGGTGAGCACGGCGGCGAAGCCGAGCACCGTCGCGACTGCTTGAAGCCGGCGGACTGCGATCATTGGTCCGAACCCCCTTCGCGTGGCTGGCCGTTTCTTCCCCGAAGCGCGCCGTCGCGTCATTATTTGAATTGTAAACCCTGACGGACTTGCGCTACTAGTTCATTTTTCCCATTCCCCGAACCTTCCACCCCCGTCCCGCCGCGAGAACGGCAGAAAAGGCGCGGCCGGCGCCAACGGTAGGGCGGCCGCGGAGTGGCCGCCCTACCGTTGGCGCCCGGCGCAGCTCTGGTTGTTTTTTTCGGCGGCGGATGCTAAGAGCGTACCCGCCCGCGGGATCGACGGGACGGTGCGGATTCTCCGGCCCCTCCGGGCCGACACGCGACATGGAAGGGGACCCATGCAGGCCGCGAAAACGTATCTCCGAAATGTCTGGGGCTGTCGCTATTTCTGGCTGTCTCTGGTAGGGATCGACCTCCGGACCCGCTACCGAGGCTCGGCCCTCGGCATCGGCTGGTCGCTGCTCAACCCCATTTGCATGACCATCATCTTCTGCGTCGTCTTCAGCGCCATCTGGAAGGCAAACGTCGTCGACTTCGCCCCCTACGTCATGGCGGGCCTGACCCTCTGGCAATTCATCTCCACCGCGATTCTCCAGGGCTGCGACTGCTTTTTCGCCGGCGAAAGCTACATCCGCCAGCACCCGGCCCCGATGGCCATCTACCCGTTGCGGACGGTGCTCGGCGCCGCCTTCCATTTCCTGATGGGCTTTATGCTGGTGATCGCCATCAGTCTGATTTTCCACGGCCCCACGTACATCGGCCTGTCGGCGCTGCTAAGCCTGCTGCCCGCGTTCGCCCTGCTGCTGATCTTCGGCTGGTCGCTGGCGGCGCTGTTCGCCGTGGCCACCGTCCGCTTCCGCGACCTCCGAGCACCTCAGCGAGGTCGGCCTCCAGGCGCTGTTCTATCTGACGCCGATCATCTATGGCGCCGAACAGGTGGAAGAACTGATGAGTCGCCGCACGGTGGGCTGGATCTTCATTCTCAACCCGTTCGTGCCGTTCCTGGACATGCTGCGAAGCCCGGTCTGCGACGGCAGGGCGGCCACGCCGGCCACGTTCCTGGCGGCCTCGGTCATCACGCTCGTCAGCCTTGTCGCGGCCGTCGTCGTCCTGCGGGCGGAAGAGCGCGAAATCATCTTCCATATGTAAACGAAGTGTTTTACGACATTCGACTCTCGACGCGAGGATGGCACTATGTCGCGAATCGTCCTGGACGGGGTCGGCCTGACGTTCCGGGTGCGCCGGCACGTCCGCATGAGCCTGAAGGATTACGTGGTCCGGCAGATGTTCCGCCGCTCCATCAATCCCATTCTGGAAGTCCACGCCCTGTCCGGCATGGACATGCGCGTGGAGCGCGGCGACCGCGTGGGCGTCATCGGCCACAACGGCGCCGGCAAGAGCACCTTGCTGCGGACGCTGGCCGGCATCTACAAACCGTCGCACGGTCGGTTGACGGTGGAGGGCCGGATCAGCGCGCTGTTCGACCTGAGCCTCGGCTTCGAGATGGACGCCACCGGCTGGGAGAACATCTCCTACCGCAGTTATCTTCAGGGAGAGACGCCCAAAACGGTGCGGGCCAAGCGCAACGCCATCGCCGAGTTCAGCGAGCTGGGCGACTTCCTCAACACGCCCGTCCGCTACTACTCGGCCGGCATGATGGTCCGCCTCGGCTTCTCGATCGCCACGACCATCGACCCGGAAATCCTGCTGGTGGACGAGGTGTTGAGCGCCGGCGATCTGTCGTTCCAGGAGAAGGCGCGCGACCGTATGCGCACCATGATGGACCGGGCGCATCTGATGGTGATGGTGAGCCACGACCTCGTTTCGCTGGCGAAAATCTGCAACCGGGCGGTCTGGTTGGACCACGGCCATATGATGATGGCAGGCCCGACCGATCAGGTCGTGGCCGCCTACACGGCCGCGGCGACGGCGGGACACGCCAAGGCGGCCGCGTGACCGGGCGCCGTGGAGGAGCCACACCCTTGTTGCACGCACCCCTCCGCTTTGCCCCCTACCTGCGTCCGATGGTCTGGGGCGGCCGGCGGCTCGGCGAGGCGCTGGGCAAGACGCTGCCGACGGCCGAGGCCTACGGCGAAGCGTGGGAAATCAGCGACCACCCTTCTCACCACAGCACGGTCGTCGAAGGGCCGGCGGCCGGCCGCACGCTGCACGAATTGCTAGTCGAGGAACCGGCCGCGCTGTTCGGGGACGCCGGGCCGCGGCCGGTTTTTCCGTGGCTGGTAAAATTCCTCGACGCCTGGGATTGGCTGTCGGTGCAGGTCCATCCCGACGACGAATCGGCGCCGCGGTTGTGGCCGGGCGAGGGCGGCAAGACGGAAGCCTGGTTCGTGCTCGACGCGGCGCCGACCGCCAAGGTCTACGCCGGCCTGCTGCCCGGCGTGGACGAGGCCCGTCTGCGGGCGGCGCTGCGGGACGGGACCGTCGCCGACTGTCTGCACTGCTTTCATCCGCGGCCCGGCGACTGTCTGTTCCTCCCGGCCGGCACGGTCCACGCCGTCGGCGGCGGCGTGCTGATGGCCGAGGTGCAACAGACCAGCGACGCCACGTTTCGATTGTTCGACTGGGACCGACGCGACGCCCAGGGCCGTTCGCGGACCTTGCATATCGAAGAAGCGCTGGCCTGCATCGACTGGAGCGCCGGCCCCGTCCGCCCGGTCCACGCCGACGGCTATCCCGACGGGCCGGGGGCCGTCCGACGGCGACTCGTCTCTTGTCGGTATTTCACGATGGAATATGTCCGCCAATCCGAGCCCTTCCCTTGCGGCGGCGGGCGGATGCAAGTGTTGATTGTCGTCCACGGGCGCGGCGGCCTTGACGGTCCCGCCGGCCGCACCGACCTCCGCCCCGGCGACTCCCTGTTGCTGCCCGCCGCGGTCGCGCCGCTGGAATGCCGGCCGGACGGCTCGCTGGGTCTTCTGCTGGTAAGCCCAGCCGTGAGCGGCGGCGTTCAGGGCGCCACTTCGAGATAGCGGACCTCCGGGACGCGGCGGCGCAGTTCTTCCTCCACACCCATCACGACGGCATACACCGAGCCGGGACAGCCGCCGCAGGCGCCGTGCAGGCGCACGCGCACCACGCCTTCCTCGACGCCCAACACCTCGACGGCGTTGCCGTCCATTTGGAGCAGCGGAGTCACGTCTTCCGCAAGCACGCGGACGACGCGGCTACAAAGGGCGGCGTCGGCTTCGGATTGAGACATCGCGAGCGCTCCGTTCGTAGGGTCGCGGCTAACCGGCCAGCGCCTGCCGCGCCTGTTCCACGTCGCGGCGAAGCTGTCCCATCAGGTCGGCGGCGCCCTGAAACGGGCGCGTGTCGCGCAGCCGGTGGACGAAGTCCACTGCCAGCGCTTGGCCGTACAGATCCCCCTGGAACCCGATTAAGTGGACCTCGACCTTGCGGGCGTCCTCGCCGAACGTCGGATTGGGGCCGACGTTCGCCGCCCCCGGCCAGACGGCGTCGCCAACGAAGACGCGAACCGCATAGACGCCGTTGCCGGGCGCCAGGTTTTGCAGCGGGTCGAGGTTGGCCGTCGGAAAGCCGAGCGTCCGCCCCCGGCGGCGGCCCACCGCCGTCGTCCCGTGCAATCGGTACGGCCGGCCCAGAACCTTCGCGGCGTCCTCAATGTCTCCTTTAAGCAGGCTGTTGCGGACGCGGCTGCTGGACGCCTCGCCGCCGGCGATCACCACCGGCGGCACGACCGTCAGCGGCAGGCCGGCCGACCGGCACAACCCCGCCAGTGTGTGGATGTCGCCTTCACGGTCGCGGCCGAAACCGAAATTGACCCCCTCGACGAACGCCCGCGCCGCCAGCCGTTCCTCAAGGTTCTGCGTGAAAAACGCCTGGGCCGTCAGGTGAAGGAGATCGAGCGTGGTCCGCAGGATGAGTATGTGGTCGGCGCCGGCTTCCTGGAGCAGCCGCGAGCGGTCGGCGACGGTGGTCAGGGGGGCGCCGCCAGGTCGGGGCGGAGCAGGTCGCGCGGGTGCGGGTCGAAGGTGAGGACGACGGCGTGTACGGTGGTTTGGTCGGCTTGCCGGCGCAGTTCGGCGACGAGGGCGACGTGGCCGCGGTGAACGCCGTCGAAGTTGCCGACGGTCACCGCCCCGCCCCGGCACACGTCGGGCGCCGCGTCCCGCCAATCGACCGTGAAACTGGCCATGAACGCCACCCGTGCCGCTGAAACCCCCACGGCCGCCGCGCAAGCGACGCGGCGCACCGCTTTCGCTATCATAGCAATCGTTCGCGGGTCGGCCGGACGGTCGTTGCCCGTGTCCGGCGCCGCCGCTTCGGCGAACGGCGTCGGCCGGGGAGAGGAAAGTCCGGGCTCCACAGGACGCGGTGGTGGGTAACGCCCACCGTCCGAAGCCGTCCGACGCGCAGGCGCCGGCGGTGAAGGATAGGGAAAGTGCAACAGAAAGCATACCGCCCCGAAAGGGGTAAGGGTGAAACGGCAGGGTAAGAGCCTACCAGCAGCCGGGCGACCGGCTGGCTCGGCAAACCCCACCGGGAGCAAGACCAAATAAGAGGGCAGGGTCGGTCCGGCCCGTTACGACCCTCGGGTAGGTCGCTTGACCCGCCGGGCAACCGGCGGGCTAGAGAAATGACCGTCGCCGCCCCCTCACCCCCACCCCTCTCCCCCAAGGGGAGAGGGGTGGGGGTGAGGGGGCGGGACAAAACCCGGCTTACAGGCCGGCCCGCGGACGTTTTCCTTTGGCAGCACGGTGGGGCAGGTTTGTAACCTGCCTCAATTCGGCAGGTTACAAACCTGCCCCACAGCTGCGGCTTCGGAGCGGCCGGCATGGCCTTTCGTCCGCCGAGGGCGGAATGAGGAGGGGTCCGAATAGGCCGAGCGTAGCGTTTTTGCGGGCCGACTGCGCGATCCTTCTTGCGAACTTTACCGCATCCGCATGAAGGTGGCATCGGAACGGCGTCCAGTTTTTTTATAATCTTGGTAAGGGCGGGCTTAGCCTCCACGGCGATCCCGCTTTCTCCTCCTCTTTGCGCCTCCAGGTTTAAGGGGTGCGTCCAATGAGCCAGTCCCACTCCGACCGACCCGAACTCCCCCGCCGGCCGAACCCGGAACCGGTCGCACCGTCGCCCGGCCTTCGCGCCGGCCCGCTGCCGCGGTTCCAGCTCGTCCTGCTGCGAGACGCCGCCGCCGACCTGATGTTCGTGGTGCGCAGCGTCATGGAATTGACGCGCTTTCCCCGCGCCGAGGCCACCCACAAGATGTGGGAGGCCCATCACGGCGGCCGATCCGTGATCCTCGTCACCTACCGCGAACGGGGGGAACTCTTCGTCGAACAGTTCGCCGAGAAAGGCCTGACGGTGACGATCGAGCCGGTCTGATCGCGGCGGAGTACAAAGCCCCTACCAGCCCCGAGCGCGAGCGAGGGGTTTCTGGTACGGGTTTTGCGCCGACACGAAAGGACCGCCGATGTTCGACCTGGCTTCCGTGCAGACCGCCCTCCGCGAACTCGGCGTGGACGGCTGGCTGCTCTACGACTTTCGCGGTCTCAACGTCCTCGCCCGCCGCGTCCTCGCCGTCCCCGCCGGCGCCATCCTGTCGCGCCGCTGGTTCTACTACGTCCCGGCCCAGGGGACGCCGCGCAAGCTGCTGCACCGCATCGAGCCGCACGCCCTCGATCATCTGCCGGGGACGCCGCAGCTGTATCTTCGCTGGCAGGAACTGGAGGCCGGCGTCGCCTCGCTGACGGCCGGCGCCCGCCGCGTGGCGATGGAGTACGTGCCGCGCAACGCCAACCCCTACGTCTCCCGCGTGGACGCCGGCACCGTCGAGCTGGTGCGCTCCAACGGCGTCGAGGTCGTGCCCTCGGGCGACCTGATCCAGCTGCTTCGAGGCGTGCTGGGACGACGACCAGTGGGCGATGCACCTCGAAGCGGCGAAGCACACGCGCTCCGCCTATGACGTCGCCTTCGCCTTCATCGCCGAGCGGGTCCGCCGCGACGGGTCGGTGCGCGAGACCGAGGTGCAGCAGCGCATCCTCGATCACTTCACGGAACACGGTCTCGTCACCGACCACCCGCCGATCGTCGGCGTCGGCCCGCACAGCGGCGACCCGCACTACGCTCCCGCCGCCGGCCCCGGCGATACGGCGATGAAAGAGGGCGATTTCGTCCTGATCGACCTCTGGGCCAAGCTCGACCGGCCGCGGGCCGTCTACAGCGACCTGACGCGCGTCGGATTCGTCGGCCGGGAAATGCCGGCGCGCTATGAAGAGATATTCCGCATCGTGGCCGCGGCGCGCGACGCCGCCATCGATCGGGTGCGCTCGGCTTACGACAAGGGAGAGCCGTTACAGGGCTGGCAGGTGGACCGGGCGGCGCGCGAGGTGATCGAACGGGCCGGCTACGGCGAGGCGTTTTGCCACCGCACCGGCCATTCCATCGGCCAGGAGACGCACGGCAACGGCGCCAACATGGACGACCTGGAGACGCACGAGGAGCGGCGCGTGCTGCCTCGGACCTGCTTCTCGATCGAGCCGGGGATCTATCTGCCGGAGTTCGGCGTTCGCAGCGAAGTGAACGTCTACATCGACAAGGACCGCAAGGTCCACGTCACCGGCGGCGAACCGCAGAAGGAGGTCGCGCCGATCCTGAAGAATCGTTAGGAAATGGTTGTAGCGTCGGTCCTCACCCGAGGAATGGCATGGTCCTGGTCCTACGAGTTATCGCCGCGGCGCTGATGGTCCTGGCCCTGGTCGATGTGGGCGTGCGCGTTGCCCGCTGGGGCATGGGGACGCCGGAGGCGCACGGGACGGTTCACACCTTTTTATGGCCGGACGCCTTGTCCGACGACTTGCACAAGGAAGAGGACCTTTTTCTTACCAGTGCGATCTTGTATGTGCTTACCCTCTTTCCGGGCGTCCGCAGGCGCCGGGGACAGGCGGCCCCCGCCGCCCCCGTGCCCCTAGCCGTTCCGGTCGCCAACCCGCCCAAGGAGGCGCCGGTGCAAGAGGAGAGTGCGCCCGATGGCGGTTCGTTTCTTTTTGGGAATGATCCGACGGGCGATCCGGCTGATCCTGGCGTTGGCGGCCGTTGAATCGCTCGCCGTGGTCCTCCTGTTCTGGGTGAAAAGCAAGGGCGGCGCCCGGTGGCTGGGCGACGCTTTCGCCCATCTGCCGATACGAACGACGCTTTTGGCCCTCACCGCCTACGCCGTCACTCAATTGCTCGTGGCGGCGGAGGAAGGCTTTTTCGACTTCGAGTCCACGTTCAGAGCCTATCTTCGCCGGGAACGGCCGTGGGCGACCGCCGGCCGGCTCCTGGGCGGGACCCTGTTCATCCTGGCGGCCCTGGCGACCGGGCCAGTGACGGCGTCGCTGGCGGACCTGGGCGCCGGCGCGATGGAGGTGGAGCGCATTTTCACGGGGGAGACCGGGGGCGACGCCGGCCCCTGGGGGCGTTCGGCCGCCGACGAGGAGGCCGCCGCCCTGCCCCATCCCGCCGACCCGCGCGCCGGATGCGCCGGCTGTTTCGCTCCGGTCTTCGTCCTACTGATCCGGCTGGCGGGGGCGGCGGTCGGCGTGACGCTGTTGACGACCGGCCTTCGGCTCACGGCGCCGCGCGGCGAAACCGTGCTGCGCTGGAGTTTCCTGCGGCCCGTCCTCTATCTCCGCTCGTTCCGCGCCGACGCGGGACTGGTCGAAAAAGGCGGCGGCAGCGCGTTGTCGTACCTGGCCTTCGCCGCCTACAAAGTGGAAACCTACGAGCGTTCGTTGGCCGCCGCGCTGGCCGACGTGGGGCCGCTGGTGGCCATCGGCCGGCCGTATGAACGTCTGCCGCCGCTGGGGGCGGCGCGGATGTACGTCGGCGACGAGTGGCAACTGGTCGTGGAAAGGCTGGTCCGCGGGTCCCGGCTGGTCGTCCTCCGGGCCGGTACGACCGAAGGATTCTTATGGGAGTTAAAACATCTGGTGGCTTATTGCGACCCGCGTAAGGTGGTAATCCTTATCCCGCGCGGGATGGCCGGAAGGGGCTACGCCCAGTTCCACGGGTTCGCGGCCCCGGTTTTCCCGCGCGGCCTGCCCCGCCGTTCCGGCAAGGCGCCGTTCATCGGCTTCGGGCCGGACTGGTCGCCCGTGCTTCTGGGGAGGGACGGGCCGCCTTTCCTGGCGCGGCTGCGTTGGCTCACGGGAGGCGCATACGCGCCCACGCTGCGGGCCGCGTTGGGCGAGAGGCTGCGAACGCTGGGCCTGGGTTCGTCGGGTCTTCCCCTGCAGGTCCGCGAATGGCTGGTGCTTTTTCTGCTGATCTGGGTGTTTATCGTGCCTTTTTTCGTCCGATAGCCCGCGGCCGGGCTTCCCAAAGGTTACGACTCTTCCGGCAGCGCCGGCCCGCGCATCAGCCCGTATTTCTTCATCTTTTTGTATAGGGTGACGCGGCTAATGCCGAGGGCGACGGCGGCGCGGGAACGGCTGTAGCCGTTCTTGGCGAGGGCGCGCTGGATGACGTTGCGCTCCAGGGTTTCGCGGTTGTGGACGAGGGTGTCGGGCTGCGGCTCGACGGCGAACACGCGCTCGGCCGGCCGGAATTGACGCAATTGCTCCGGCAAATGTTCCAGAAGCAGTTCGGGGCCGCTGCTGACCAAAACGGCCTGTTGCAGGAAGTTCTCCAGCTGGCGGATGTTGCCCGGCCAGGAATAACCCTCCAGCGCGTCCATCGCCGCCGGGCTTATGTCGAACAGGTCCTTGCGGAACTTGGTGTTGAACTTGGCGGCCATGCCGCGCACCAGCGGCGCGATGTCCTGCAGGCGTTCGCGCAGCGGCGGCAGGTGGAACGACATGACGTTCAAGCGATAATAAAGGTCCTGACGGAACTTATTTTGCCGCACGGCCTCTTCCAGGTCCCAGTTGCTGGCCACGATGATGCGGGCCAGGCTGCGTTTCGTCTCGTTGCCGCCGACCGGCTCGAACTCGCCCGTCTCGATCACGCGCAGCAAGCCGGCCTGCTGTTCCAGGCCGATGGTGTCGATCTCGTCGAGCAGCAGCGTCCCCTCGCCGGCCGCCTCGAACTTGCCGACCTTGGGCCGATCCGCGCCCGTGAAGGCGCCGCGGACGTGGCCGAAGAAGGCGCTTTCCACCAGGTTGGCCGGCTGGGCGCCGCACGGCACCACCAGAAACGGATGCGCCCGCCGCGGCGAACCGTCGTGCATCAGCCGGGCCAGGAAGGTCTTGCCGGTGCCCGTCTCGCCGGTCAACAGCACCGTCACGTCATGCGCCGCGGCCAGGGCGATCCGCTCCGCCATCGGCGCCAGCGACGGCGTCTGGGCCAGCAGCCGCCGCCGCACGATCTCCTCAACGGTCTCTTCCACGACCTCCGCGGCGCGCGGCAGGAAGGCGGCACGTTCGCCGACGAACTCGCTCAGCGCGGCCGCGTCGGCCGGCCAGCGCAATCGGCGGGCGACGTAGGCGTCCAGCCGCTTCAGGTCGCGGCCGGCGCGGGCCGTTTCGGCTTCGACGATCATCAGCACGACCGGCAGTTTTTGCAGGTAGACTTCCTGGACAAGACGCAAGACCTGTTCGGACTCGACGGCCGAGCCGGACGCCAGCAGGAGCAGGCCGTCCGCCTCCGGCGCCGGGTAGCGGCGGATGCCCTCGAACGAGCACTGCCACAGGACCAGGCCGAGCGTTTTTTCGAGATGGGCCAGGACGGCGGCGGCGAGGCGCGGGTCGTCAGAGATCAGGGCGAGGCGTGGGGCGGTCATGGCTGGGGGGTCGCCCTCCTCGCGGGCCGGGCCGGGGTGTGCGGTGTTTCCTTTTGGAAACATGGGTCGGTTTGGCCCGCTTGTCAAATGGCGCGGAGGGGACCGGCGTGCCGGACGCACATGAATTGGCGAGCGGGGGGCGTCAGCCCCCTGATTTAGCACACGGTCGCCGACAGTGTGAAGAATCAGGGGGCTGACGCCCCCGCTCGCCCGTGAAATCGGAGGAGATATTACTTGTCGCTGACCTTGACCACGGGCGGCGTCACGAAGTCCGCGCTCCTGGCCGCGACCTGGCCGACGGTCATCGGGCCGTCCTGCAGCCAGAGGCGGTAATCGACGTCTACCGGCTTCTTCTCCGTGGCGTCGGCCACGAAGTAGGAGCCGAAACGTCCGTAATCGCGCTCGCTGAAGCGGGCCTCCTTGGGGTTTTGCGGCCGATCGAGGTAGGCGACGGTGTAGCGCTGGCCGCCCAGCTCAAAGCACATCGCGTCCCAGGGGAGGTTGACCGGCCCCTTTTTCGTCTTGGGGTCCCAGTTGCGCGTCTCGTCCGGCTTGCCGACGCCGTCGGGACGGATGTAGTAGGTCTCCTTCGCGGTTTTCGCGGCGACCTCCGAGGCGGCGCGGAAGTGGAAGCCGGCGTGCTGCGGGTCGCCGTCGAGGTGGACCACCCCCTTGACCGGCCGCAGCCGCGAGGCGAATTCCACCAGCCGGCCGCCCGGTGTGTCGTAGACGGTCAATTCGCGCTCTTCATTGGCGAAGAGGTCCTTGTCGTTGCCGTACCAGCCGATCAGCGCCCGTTGCCGCCCCAGCACCGGGCCGGCCTCCGTTGCCAGGATTTTCTCATTGGCCTGATGCGCCTTGGGGCAGTGCCAGATGTCGGTCTTTTTGCCGTCGTCGTAGGTCACCTCGCGGAAGCCGTAAAAAATCCCGCGGTGGTGCGGGTAGAGCTGCTTGGCGTCCACGCCGTTCGTCACCAGCCGCTTGCCCTCCGGGTCGTAAAGCTGATGAAAGACCTTGTACGTCTCGAACCGCTTTTCCGGCGTCGAGTCGTCGAACGGCTTGTCGATGTAGCGCAGCACCGGCAAGTCGCCCAGGCGCAGCTCGCTGTACTCGCCCGGTTGGTCGCGCCAGCGGAAGCCGTCCGCCGGGAATTTCGACTTTTCGGAGCTGATGACGGCTTTGAGCTTGAGGGTTTCGCCGGCCTTGAGCGACGGCAAAATGAAATGCAGCTCGCGCGACACTTCCTCCTTGGGGGCCGCTGCCGCGTCGTTGAGCAGTCCCAGGCCGGTCAGCTGCCCGACGGCGAACGGCTTGCCGTTTTCGTCCTTGAGGGCGACGATTTTCGCGCCGGCGAAGGCGTCCGGCAGCGTTAGCGTCTGGCACACCGGCGCGCCGGTTCGGGCGTACTTGCCCGCGACGACGGTAACGTCGAGCGTCGTCGTCGCGGCCGAGGCCGGCAACGCGAACAGTGGGAGAAGGAGCAGGGCGCGGAAACGGATGCGTGGCATGGGAACCCCCGGAAGTAGGTTGGGCTGACGCACTCAACGTAGCACGGCGGAGCGGCGTCGGCATCTCTTTTCCGCTCGCCAAATAATTCCGCGTCCCGCGCCGTTTTCGCGCTTCCTTCCCGCGCGCCTCCGGTCTACAATCGCATTACTGCCCGCCGTCCGTTCGCGGACGCCTCCCGGCGCGAAACCGCCGGACCTCGCCACAGGCCGGCCGCGCCGGCGCCGAAAGATCACACCTTGGGGGGAATTCGCATCATGGCCACGGTTGCCTTGCCTCCGGACCTCCGCAATCGGATTGCGGCGGTAGCCCACCGCGTCCGCCGGCTGCGCTTCCTGCGCGGACTCGGCCTCCTCTGCGTCGTCCTCGCGCTCGGCTTCGGCGCCGCCCTCCTCGCCGACTACTTCCTCGACCTCTCCTCCGCCGTCCGCGTCGGCGTCGTGTGCGCCTGGGGCGGCCTCGGCCTTGTCGTGTTCTTCGCCGGCCTGGTGCTGCCGTTGATGCGCCGCTTCGACGCCGCCGCCCTCGCCGCCGTCATCGAAGAAAAATACCCCGACCTCGGCGAACGGCTCACCACCTCCGTCGAACTGGCCGACGGCAACGACGACTTCCACGGCGCCCCGGAACTGATCGCCGACCTCATGCGCGACACCGAGGCCCGCACGCGCGGCCTCAATTTCCGTCCGGCCGTGTCCGCGAAATCGGCCCGACGTGCGGTCGGCGCGGCCGTCGCCGTGCTGGCCCTGGTAGTCTGCCCCGCCGTCGTCTGGCCCGGCCAGTACGCCGACCTCGCACAGCGCTTCTTCCGGCCGTGGGTCACGCCGCCGGCCTTCGCCATCGACGCCGCCCCGAAGGAATCCTTCGCCGCCCGCGGTCGGCCCCTCACGCTGACCGCCCACCTGACGCCGATGCGCCACGCGGTCAAGAGGCCCGATGTCTGCACGCTCATCCAGGTCGGCGCCGACGGCAAGGAAACCCGCACGCCCATGCCGGCCGACAAGGACGGCGGCTATAGCGCGATCGTCACGCCCGGCGCCGACTTCAGCTACCGCGTCGAAACCGGCCCCGACGCCAGTCCACTCTACCCCGTCGAAACGGTCCTGCCGGTGGATCTCGCCGCCGACTACCCCGAAATCACCGCCAAGCCTCCCGCCTACGCCGAGGACACCGTCGAGTCGCAAATCACCGACGGCCTCCTGGACGTGACCATCCTCCAGAACGGCACGGTTCGATTCGACTGCAAGTTCACCCGGCCCGCCGTGGCCGCCTTCCTCGACTGGACCGCGC
This sequence comes from uncultured Planctomycetaceae bacterium, assembly GCA_963813925.1. Lineage (GTDB taxonomy): Bacteria > Planctomycetota > Planctomycetia > Gemmatales > Gemmataceae > UBA4732. The sequence continues at coordinate 294,260 of CAWFBG010000007.1, read as the reverse complement.
CCGAAAAGGTGGAGAAGGACGGTAAGAAGATCGGGGCCAAGACGACGACGCACGCCGTCCCCCTCGCCGCCGACCGCCTGACCGGCTCCGTGGCGCTGCCGGCCGTCGAAACGGGCAAATACGCCCTCCGCCTTGTCGCCGAACACGGCATCGAAACGCCCTTCCCGGCCCATGACGTGATCGTCAAGCCGGACGCGGCGCCGGAGTTCAAGCAGGTCGCCAAGGGCGGGATCGTCGCGCCTTTGCGGGCCGTGTTGCCCTACGACAAGGTGCCGTTGGAGTTCGGCGTCGCCGACGACGTGGCCGTGGCCAAGGCCGACGTGGAATACCGCGTCAATCGCGGCGCGCCGGCGCTGGCCCCGGTCGCCATGACGGGACTCAAGACGCCCAAGGCGGATGCGAAAACGACGTTTTCGCTGGCCGACGTCAAGGCACGGCCGGGCGACGTGATCGAGTACCGCGTTCGCGTGACCGACAACCTGCCGCCGGAGTTCGGCGGGCCGCACGTCGTCTACTACCCGGCCGACCGCGCCCTGACGTTGCGCGTCGCCACCGACCAGGAGATTGTCGCCCTGATGGGCGACATCTACGCCCGGCTGGACCGGATCAAGGAAAACCTCAAGGCGGAGGAGCGCGGCGTCTACAAGACGCGCAACGATTCGCGCGACCGCGGCGCCCTGACTCCGGCCCAGGCCAACGAGGTCAAGGAGCTGCAAAAGGACAACAAGAATACGGAAAACGACTTGCGGGAGTTGGCCAAGGCAGCGGACGCGGCGCCGTCGTTCCGGCCGCTGGCCGACCTGGCGCGGGACGTGGCGGAAAAGGAGATGAAGGAGAGCCGCAAAGCGCTGGAAAACGCCGCCGCCGACCGCAAGACCCCCGCCGAGCGCGAATCGCATTTCCAGAATTCCGAAAAGCAGCTCGATTCGGCCCTGGCGCGACTGGAGCAGCTGCGCAAGATGAACGAGGAGTTGGCACGGAAGGCGCAGGCCGAGTTGAACCTTGCGAAGCTGGCCAACCAGGAAAAGGCGCTGGCGGACAAGGCCGCCGAAGTCGCCGCCAAGGACCCGGTGAAGGACCCGTCCGCCAAGGACGAGGCGGAGAAAATCAAACAGGAGCAGCAAAAGACCGCCGACGAGTTGCAGCGTCTGACGGAGGAGAACCCGGCGCTGCGCAAGGACCTGGACGAGGCCCGCGCCGAGCAGGCCGCCGACCTGGCCCAACGCGCCCGCGAACTGGCGAAGGAGCAACGCGACCTGGCCACCGCCCAGGCAGAGACCGAGAAGCGTCAGAACGAGGAGCGTTTCGCCGAACTGGCCAAGAAGCAGCAGGAACTGGCCGACAAGGCGAACGAACTGGCGAAGGAGACGAAGGAACCGTCGCAAGCGGCGAAGTCCAACCCCCTCAAGCCGGAAGACGCGCAGAAGGCCGCCGACGCCCTCAAGCAGGGCGATCCGACGGAGGCGCTGAAACATCAGGACCAGGAGGCGCACGATCTGGACCGCGTGGCCGACGACCTGGCGAAGGCCATCGACCTGGCCAAGGATCCGCGTGAGGCGGCCCGCCAGCTGGCCCGGCTGGAAGACGCGCTCAAGCAGAAGGCTCAGGAAGAGATGACGAAGCGGAACGACCGGCAGCCGTTGGCGGAGCGTCTGAAGCCGCTCGAAGCGGAGCAAAAGGCGATCGCGCGGGCGACGGAGAAGTTGTCCGTGCCGCCGGCCAACAAGGACGCCCAGCAGGACAAGAAACAGGCCGAAGAGCACACCGCCAAGGCCGTCGAGGCGCTCAAGCAGAACAACTGGAAGTGGACCGCCGACCTGACGGAGCGGGCCAAGCAGGAACTGAACCGGCTGGCCGACAAGCTGCCGACGCTGGAACAGCGCAAGCAGGAGGCCTTGCGCGAGGTGGCCAAGCTGCGTCAGCAGCAGGACGAGATCGCCAAGAAGGCGGAGCAGGCGGCCGAACAAGCCCACAATGCCGATCCCAAAGATCCCAAGGCGAAGGAGCAGGTCGCCCAGCAGTTGAACGAGGCGGCCCGCAAGCAAGCCGACTCCGCCCAGGAGTTGAGCAAACTGGACGCGCCGAATCAGGATGCCCGACAAGAGAAGGCGGAGAACGCCCTGAACAACGCCCTCAAGGACCTGATGGACGGCCGTAAGCAAGACCTGCCGGCCTCGCAGCAGGACGCCAAGCGTCAGCTGGCACGGTTGGAGCAGGCGTTGAAGGGCGAGAAGCCGGCCGACGAAAAGGCCGCCGAATTGGCCCGCAAACAGCACGACGTCGCCGCCGAGGCGGCCAGGGAGGCGGGCGACCCCAAGACGACGCCGGAGCAGAAACAGGCGTTGAAACAACAGCAACATCAGATCGCCCAGGACGCCAAAAACCTGGACGTCCCCGAGGCGCCGCAACGCAAGGCCGAGGCCGGCGAAGCCGCCGACAAGGCGGCGAAGGCGGCCGACAAAGATCCGACGGCGGCCGAAGCGCAAAAGGACATGCAAGAGGCGGCCCACAAGCTGGACGACCTTGCCAAGCAGTTGAACGGACAGGAATCGGAGGCCGCCCGCGCCGAGCGGTTGGCCCAGAAGCAGGCCGAGGCCGCCGCGGGCGCGAAGCATCAGGCGGAAAAGAACCCGAACGCGCCGCCGGACGCCGCGGCCAAGGCCAACGAGAAGCGGATCGCCGACGAGGCCAGGCAGTTGCACGCCGGCGACGAGGCGCAGGCGGAGAAGCAGCGGGCGACGGACGCCTTGCAAAAGGCGCAGGACGCGAAGCCGCAAGACCAGGCCAAGGCCCAACGGGAGGCGGCCGACGCCCTGCGCGATCTGGCCGACAAGCTGGCCGGCCGCGACAACGCCGCGGATAAAGCCCACGAACTGGCCAGGGAACAGCGCGACCTCGCCAAGCAGACCGCCGACCCGGAGGCCGGCAAGCAGAACGCCGACGACGCGAAGAAAGCGGCCGACCGGCAAGCGGAGATCGCCCACCAAGAGGAACGGCTCGACGCCAAGGGGGCGGCCGAGGCCCATAAGGACGCCGCCGAAAAGGCGAACGCCGCCGCCAAGGCGCTGGACAAAGCCAACAATCCGGCCGAGGCGAAGGACACCGTGGCCAAGGCGGCCGAAGCGGCCGACAAGTTGGCGCAAGAACTCGGCAAGGAGCAGACCGCGCAACGGCCGGACCACCCGGCAAATCACGCGGAGAGCGCCAAGCCAACCGACTCGCCGCGTCAGGCGGCGGAACACCTGGCCCAGCAGCAGCGTCAGCTCGCCCGGCAGACGCAGCAGGCTCAGGACCAGCAGAACCGGCGCCCCGGCGAGGTCGGCAAGCAGGCCGCGCAAAAGGCCATGCAACAGGTGGCCGAAAAACAGAAGGCGTTGAATGAACAGGCGTCGCAGTTGCCGGCCGACCAGTCGCAGAAGGCGCTGGAGCAGGCGCGCGAGGCGATGAATCAGGCCGAACAGGCGTTGGCCCGCAACGACGCCGAACAGGCCAAGCGGAAGCAGAACGAGGCGGCCGACGCCCTGCAACGGCTGGGCCAGCAGTTGCCGGCCAAGGCTCAGGACACGGCGGCGAAGGACCATCCCGCCGATGAGGAGGCCGGCGCCCCGCATGGATTGCCGACCAAGCAACAGGCCGACCAGGCCCGCGACCTGGCGAAGCAGCAGCGCGACCTGGCCGATCAGGTGCGTCACGCGGCCGAGGCGGCTCGCGCCGAGGCGGCCGCCCCGAAGGACAACCCGGCCGGCGACCTGGCGAAGCAACAGGCGGAGGTGGCGAAGCAGGCGGGCGAGATGGCGCAGGAAGCCGCCCAGCATCAGGGCAAGGATTCGGCCGCGGCCCACGAAGCCGGGCAGGCGCACCAGGCGGCGCAACAGGCGGCCGGCAAATTGCAAGCCGGCGACCTCCATCAGGCGCGGGAGGCCGGCCAGCAGGCGGCCCAACAGATGCACCAGTTGGCGAAGCAGCTCGCGCAAACGCCGGGCGACGCGCAGGCGCCGGCCCAATCAGCGAAGGCCCAGCAGTTGGCGGAGAAACAGGATGCGATTAACCGTCAACTCGACCCGCTGGCCGACAACGCCGCCGCCCAGCAGGCCCAGGAGGAGGCTCGGCAACAGGATCTCCAAAAGCAGACCGGCGAGCTGACGCAGGACCTCAACAAGCTGGCCCAGCAGGCCGAGCAGGGTCACAACGGTCAGCAGGCTCAGCAGGCGCATCAGGCCGCCAACTCCGGTCAGCAGGCGCAGGGCGCCCAGCAGCAGGCCCAGCAACAGACCCACCAGGGCAACGAGCAGGGGCGCACCAGGCTCAACAGCAGGCGGCCCAGAACCTGGAACAGGCCGCCCATCAGATCGCTCAGGCGGCCGGCCATCACTCCGGGCAGGAAGCGGGTCAGCCGACCGGGCAAGAGGTGCAGCAGGCCCAGGGCGCGATCCATCAGGCCCAGGGGCAGATGAACCAGGGACAGCACCAAAGCGCCCAGGCGTCGATGCACCAGGCCGCGCAGGCGCTGGCCCAGGCCGCCCAGCACGCGGCCGAAGAGTCGCAAGAGAAGGGTGAGCCGAGCGAGAAGGGCGGCAAGCTCAGCGACAAGGGCGTCCAGGCCGGCGGCCGTCCCGACGCGAGCCTGTTCAGTCCCGAATTGAAGCAGTACGCCGGCAAGACCTGGGGCGAGCTGCCGGGCGAGTTGCGCACCAGGATCGTCCAGCAGGCCAGGGTGAAGTACGGCGACGATTACGCCCGCATGATCAAGCTGTACTTCGAGCAGGCGGCCGACACCCGCAACCGGAAGTAAATTTGATTTCACCGCGGAGAACGCGGAGTACGCGGAGAAAGACAAAGAATTGCTTTTCTCCGCGTACTCCGCGTTCTCCGCGGTGAAAATGAGAGAATCAACATCATGCGCTACGCCGTATTGTCCCTTTGCGTCCTCTTCGGGGCCGTGGTCACGGTTCGGGCCGACGACCCGCCGGTCAAGGACGCGGCCCTCGACAAGTCCGTGGACCAGGCCCTCGCCTTCCTGCAAAACACGCAGCTCGCCGACGGCGCCTGGGGGGCCGGCCGGCGCGGCGACGGCGGCGCCAACCCCGCCGTCACCAGCCTGTGCGTCATGGCCTTTCTCTCCGCCGGCAACGTCCCCGGCGAAGGGCGTTACGGCGAGACCGTCGAAAAGGGCATCCGCTGGGTGCTCCAGCAGCAGCGGGACAACGGCCTCTTTGCCAGCAACGGCGCCCAGGAAATGTACCACCACGGCATCTGCACCTTGATGCTCGCCGAAGCGGCGGGCATGACCGACAGCGAATTGGGCGCGGAAATCCGCAAGAAGCTGGTCAAGGCGGTGGACGTGATCCTGAAGGCCCAGCGCGACGGCGAAGGCGAGGACCGCGGCGGCTGGCGTTATCAGGTGGCCCACGTCCAGGGCAGCGACATCAGCGTCACGGGTTGGCAGATCATGGCCTTGCGCGCGGCCAAGAACATCGGCTGCGACGTGCCGGCGGATCGCATCGACCGGGCCGTCGATTTCATCAAGCGCTGCCAGGACCCGCGCAGCGGCGGCTTCTGCTACCAGCCGCACGCGCAGCTCACCATCCCATGCACCGGCACCAGCATCCTGGCCTTGGAACTGTGCGGCAAAGACTTGCACCGCGGCCCGGAGGTGTTGCGGGCCGGCGCCTTCCTCTTGCACAACCCGCCGCGATGGGGAATGCAGTTCGGCTTCTACGGCCTCTACTACTGTTCGCAGGCCGCGTTCCAGCTCGGCGGCAACTACTGGGACTTCATGCGGCCGCTGCTGCGCGACATGCTGTTCAAGAACCAGAAGGACAACGGCTCCTGGGTGGCCGGCGGCGACGGTTCGTTCGGCCCCAATTATTCCACGGCCATGTGCGTCCTGGCCCTGACAGTGGAATACCGTTATCTGCCGATCTACCAGCGCGGCGAGGAGCCGACGGACAAGAAGTGAAAGAGGTTCATTTCAGAGACAACGTACCCAACGGCGAGCGGCCGGCGTGAGCCGGCTGGTGCATTACCTCTCCAGAAGTGCTACGATACACCGGCCGGCTCACGCCGGCCGCTCGCCGTTGAATTCATGTCCCTTATTTATCATCCTTTTTACCGTCCTTGTCCGCCACGAAGCGCTCGATTCGGTATTTGTCGGCGTTGTCCTTGAGCCATTTCTTGGCCTCGTCGGCCGTCTGCTTGTAGTCCTTTGGCTGCGTCCAGCCGTCCTTCGGCGTCAGGCCGAGCCGGTAGAACACGCTCTGCGGAGTCAGCCGGAAGCCGAACGGCCCGCCGACCTTTGGCGCCCAGTCGGCCTCGGCCAGCGCCCCGAGGATTTGCTTGCTTTGCCCGGCGTCGATCAGTTCGGTCTTGTCCGGCCCTCCGACGCGTCGCGTCCGGTAGCGCATGATGAGGATGGCCGCCGTCAAAAAGTGGTCGTCGGCCTCCTTGGATTTGAAGCCCGCGGCCGGGTCGGCCAGCAACTTGGCGGCGCGGCGGACCTCGTCCATGCTCTTGACGAAATTGGCGTCGCCCGTCTTGTTGATTACGTCGTAGTAGTGGACGCCGACATAAAAATCCTCGGTCGGGTGCTTCACCAGGAACAGGCAGGCCTCCTGATCCAGAACGAGCTTGAACTGCGGGTATCGTTTGATGATCCGAATGGGGCCGGGGCCGGGCGCCGGAACGACCGGCGGCGGCGGCGGCACGAAACCGACCTTGATCTCCGCGTCCTTGGCGCCGAGGAAGGCGTCCTCGACGCGGACAACGGCGATCTGGTAATCCACCTTGGAGTCGCCGAAGATCGACTTGGCGTTGACCAGTTTATCGCCGAAGGCCGTCACCTTGCCGACGACCACCGCGTCCGACTCGGCCACGCGCTGGGGGATCGGCGCCGGGGCGATCATCATCGCCCGCGCGAAAACCGGGGCGGCCATCACCGCCAGAACCGACAGGCCGGCCGCGCCGGACCATAACGACTGTTTCATCGACGAGTCTCCTGGAATGAATGCGACGGCCGCGCCGCCGTGATACCCTAAATAGACGAGACAACCGCCCGAGGAGATTGCCAAGTCGGCCGTCGGATTTTTTCGTTTCCGGTTAGAAGAGACAACGCATGAAGCCTGAGAAGCCGCGACGCCGCATCGAGCGCGAGTTCGGCGTGCCGGTCGCCGGCGAAATCCTCGACCCCGCCCGATGGACGCAGACCGCCCTCAAAAAGCTGCCGGCCGACGGCCCGCTCGATTTGCCGGCCCTGTTCGGCCGCACGGCGCCGCTGGTGGTGGACGTCGGCTGCGGCAACGGCCGTTTCCTCCTCGGCAGCGCCGTCTGGCGGCCCGACCACGACCACCTCGGCGCCGACGTGCTTCCGGTCGTCATCCGCTACGCCACGCGCCGGGCCAACCAGCGCGGCCTTGCGAACATCCGCTTCGCCGTCGTGGACGGCCTGCGGCTGGTGGACCGACTCCTGCAGCCGGGCGCCGCGGCCGAGGTCCACTGCTACCACCCGCAGCCGTTTTACGACCCCGCCCAGGTGCATCACCGCCTCATCACGCCCGCATTCCTGGCGCTGGTCCACCGCGCGCTCGCCCCCGGCGGACTCTTCTTCGTGCAGACCGACAATCCGGGATACTGGCGCTACATCCGCCAGGTCGCGCCGGTTTTCTTCGAGTTTCACGAGCGCATTGGTCGCTGGCCGGACGCCCCCAAGGGGCGGACGCGACGGGAGATCATCGCGTTGCGGCGCGGGCTGCCGGTCTTCCGGGGGTCGGGGACGGCGCGGCGCGACCTGAGTACGGCCGACGCGCTGCGGTTGGCCGAGGCGCTGCCGCCGCCGGTGTTCGACGCCGACCGGCGGCTGGGCGAGTTGGACGCCATAGAAGGGCGTGAAAAGGACTGAAAGCCGCCGCCGCTCACGAACCCGATTCCGGCGCGGCCGGCATGGAGGCGGTGGATTTCGACTTGGCCGGCGGCGGCCGGCGCATGAACCGTCCGACCGCCCCCAGGACCACGAAGAGCCGACATCCGACCGCGAGCAGCAGCAGGCACAACACCGTCACCGTCGCCCCGGCGGCCCACCACCCGGTAAGACCGACAAGGGCGATCTGTTCCGGCCAGAACCAACGCAGCCGCGACGCCGCGAACGGCCACATCGCCAGCATCCCGATCAATCCGAGAAGGCCAAGCCAGGCCCACGAACGCGCCCGCGTCGCCTCGGAGCGGCCGGCCCCCACCGGCGTCAACGCCAACTCGGGGGCGGCGCCGCCGGCGTCGGCCCGTGCGTACAGCGGCCGGCCCTCCTCCGGCCACGGCGGCGGCTCGTCCGCCTCGCGTTCCGGGCCGCCGGCCGACGCCCGACTTTCCGCCTCCTTGCGAACCGCCTCGAAATGCCGCCCGCCGGCCAGGTCTTTATTCTTCTTTAAAAGATCGTCCAACGCCTCATCGGGCGCACGGCCTTTCGGCCAGGCCGCAGCCGATCCCGTCGGCGAAGCGTCGAGCATCCGCCGGGCGCGGAGGCACGCGGCGTAAAAGCGCCTCTGGGCCTCGACCAAGGCGGGGTCGGCTTCGGCGCCCGGCTGCCGGGCGAGGGCGACGCTGAGGCGATACTGCGCCTCCGCCCGCTGCCACGACAGCGCCGCCGCCTGGACCAACCCCGGTTCGAGGACGGTTGGGCCGGCGGCGCCATCCGGCTGCCAGCTTGGCGGCGCGAACACCGTCCACACGGCCGGGCCGTCCCGCGCCCCTGCAACGTCGGTTGCGCCAGGTCGGGCCGGGCCGGGTCTTCCGCCGTGTACCGCCAGCGCACCCGGACGCGGCAAACGGCCGGCCGGCCGGTCAGCGGCAGCCATAGCCGCCGCGCTTCCGACTGCAACGGCGCCGTTTCGCCGCCGTCCACGGCCACCGACAGCACCTCGGCGTCAGACGGGAAGGTCAGGTTCAGGTCCGTGTTGGCCTCGTGACCCAGCCAGTAAACCGCCTCGTGCAGCCAGCGGCCGCCGGCCGCCGAAGCCCGGTACTCCGCCAGGTAGACCGCGACGGGCGCCTCCGGCGAGGCGGCGTCGGCCGGCGCCAGGTTCAACCTCCATTCAGGGGATTCAATCCTCCATATGGAGCCGATACCCTTGGCGAATCGTCGGGCCTCCGGCGGCAGGTCCAGGCCGGCCGGCGCCGCCGAGGGGACCAGGCCCGACGCCCCCGCCCCAGTCAATTCCGGGCCGGCGACCCCGAGCCAGCGCTCGACGCGCCCCGCCCCCGGAACGCTCACGTCCGGCATCGCGGCGGCCCCGGCCGTCGCGGCCGGCTGCTCGCCGTACAGCCGGACGCGCAGCGAACCGGGAACGCCAGGGTCTTGTTCCAGCGTCCAAACGCGATCGTCGGGGCCGCGGCGACGCTCGCGCAGGCGAACCGTCGGCGGCGCCTCCAGGCGGACCTCCCCGGCCCAGTCGCGGACGCGGACGCTCAGCGCCTGCACGTCGCCGTGCGCCGGCTGACATTCCACCACGGCGGTAAAAACCAGCTTGCGGTCGCGCATTCCGGCCACGGTGTAGACGCGAACCGCGGCTTGCCCGGTGTGGACGCGCCAAGAGCCGCCGTAGTCCGTCCGCCCGCCCGCCGTGTATTCGCGCTCATTCTTGGTGCGCCCCGCGTCCACGCCCGTCAGGTTACGGAGACCTCGTTCCGTGAGGGCCAACTGGTCGCCGGGAATGACGTGAACGGTCGTGTCCTGTGACTCCGCCGAGGTCACGCGGAGGCATGGCAGTTCCAGACGGACGCCGTCGCCGCCCGTCGCCAGGGGAAGCCAGCCGGTCCATTCCACCGTCGCTTCGCCCTTCGCCGTCGGCTCCAGCCACGCCAGCACGCGGTCGCCCTCCTGGTTCCACTGCCGCACCTTTCGGCCCCACCACGCCCGTGACCGTGAACGGCTGCGGCGACCGGAGTTCGCACTGCACCAGCGACAGGTCGCCGTCCGGCGCGGTCAGCACGGCCGTCGCCCGCACGTCCGCCTGACGCGGCCCGACGCGCACCTCCATGTTCACGCGGGCGTGGGAGGCCGGCGCCGACGGCCGGACCCTCAGACCGAGCACCGGCGGGTGGTTGTCGCCTTCGCGGAGGATCGTCGAGGCGTAGGCCAGCGTGTGCGGGTCGGGCCGCGACGAGGCCGGCCAGAACGGCGCGAACTCCTCCGGACGGATACCGGTGACGCCGAGCGGGTTGACGCGCTCCACCTCCAGCCCCTGCGCGCGGTAGGCCAGATAGGCGCCCTTGTCGCGGATCGGCCGGCCCCGCGGCTCGGGCAGCGGCAGGACGAACGAGGGCGGCAGAGGCGCCCGCGGCGCCAGGTCCAGCAACACCTCCAGGTTGCCCGTAAGCGGGGAGGCAAAGTCCATTTCGAGGGCGCGGTCGGCGCCGGCGCCGCGCACCCGCCAGTCGCGCAGGCGGAGGGGGCCGCCGTCGCCCGGCCGCCGCGCCGAAACGTCGAGAACGTCCAGTTCCCTGGGCACTTTGACCGTCAACGCCGACCGCGGCCCGCCCGCGATGGTGTACGACAGGAACGCCGTCAGGCTGCTGCCGTCCACGCGCAGGTCCCAATAATAGGCCTCCCGATAGGCGACCTCGCCCTGGCGCGTCGCCCACCCTTTCGGCAACCAGCGGACGCGCACGGGGGCGGAGACGCGGCCCAGTTCGGCCTCCAGGAAATCGCCCTCGGCGGACACCTTTTGCGCGCATATTTCGCGGGGGCTTGCAGGTCCGCCGACCCGCGCGGGACGCGCATCGTGAGCCGACTCTGCGCCAGGCGCGGCGCCGTGAACTGCACGTCGCGCTCTTCCGGGGTGGCGATAACGGGCGTGCGGAAGTGCAGCTCGACCTTGTGCGGCGGTTCGCCGGCCTTGGGCCGGCCGCGCACCGGCAGCGTGAAGCCGACCAGCGGCGGCGGAAGTTCCGTGGCCTGCACCGCCGCCCCGTCCAGCAGCACGTCCCCGGTGACCTGTACGCCGTCCAGCGGGATCGCCACCGTCGTCGGCTCGTCCGTGCGACAGTAGACCTGAAACACGGCGTCGAACTCGGCCTGTCCGTCCGCCGCCTTGCCGTTGTACTCGGCGTTGAGCAGGACCGCGCCCGGCCCGCCCGGCCGGCTCAGGGCGTGCAAGCGGTCGAGCAAGTCTGGCGGCGCCAGCGCGATCGGTTTGCCCGGCGACTCGGCCGGCCCGGCGGAGATGAACACCGTCGGCGGAGGCGGCGTTGCCGGCCCGTCCGCGGGTCCGCCCCGGCCCGCGACGGCGATCAGGAACAATGCCGCCGCGGTCCCCGCCGCGGTCCCCGCCGCCGACCGCGATTTGCCGGACGCCTTCGCCGACGCCCTGCCCCAGGCGGATCGTATGCGCCAGACCAGGGCGCAGCCGCAGCCGGCCAGCAGGCCCGGCCACGCCAGTCCCTGCAAGGCGGCGGGGAGCCAGAGCAGACCCAGCCCGGCGGCCGCCAGCCAGACCAACAACAGCGGCAGGCGAAACCGCTTTCGCCCGCGCGCCGACCAGAAGAAGAGCAGGGCCAGCGCCGCCGCCAGGGTGCAGCCCGCCGCGTCGAACAGGGGGCGTCGGACGACCACCAGCGACGGCCCGGAGTCGCCTCCCGACGGCAGTCCCCATTCGGCCCACTGGCCGAAAGCGCTTCGCGGATCCGGAAGGGAGCTTACCTCCTCTTCGGGGGAATCCTGCCAGATGGCCGCGGCCCAGAAACGGCCGGACGAATCCCGCCCCCAACGCGCGGCGTCGGCGACGGCCGCCGTCACGGCCGGCGGCGCGTCCACGCCGGCGGTTTCGCGCCACTCCCGCAGGCGCCGCTTCGTGGTCAGGAGGAACCCGGCGGGGGTCGGCGTCGCGGCGAGTCCCAGCGCCTTCCACGGCGCGGCCTCGTCCGCCGACGCCTGCGCCGGCACGGTCACGACCGCCGTGGGTTCGACGCCGGCCTCGCCCAGCACGGCGGCGTCCACCACGAGCGTCAGCCGCTCCTTCTGAAGGAGGGCGGACGCCCGTTGCAGCACGGCGCCGAGAGTGGAGCCTTGTTCGGCGTTCCCCCGAAGGCTCAACAGCACGTTCGTCAGCGCTTCCGGTCGGATCGCGCCGCCGCCGTCCTGAATCCAGGGGAAGGACGGGGTGGGGACCATGCGGAACAGGTCTTGCGGCCGCAACGGCGGCGCGGAGGCGGACGTCCCTTCGCCCGGCCCCGGAAGCCGCCGCAAGTCGGAGTCGTCGAGCGGACTGAGTTCGGGCGCCAGCCGCCAGAGGCGTTGGAAGGCCGCCGGCGCGACCGGCGGCGTCGGCGCCGGCGCCTCGACGCGCGTCCAGAGCCAGCCGGGCTGCGCCGTCGTGGCGTAGACCACTTCGTAGCGGTGCGTTGCGGCGGCCTCGTCCTTGGAACTCCGCGGGGGGACCGGCAAATCCAGCACCGGCTTGTCGTCGTCGTCCTTGCCCACGACCGAGCGCGACGCCCAAACGCCGTCCACCTCGAACGCCAGCAGCCGGGCGCCGGACGGCCAGGCGAGCCGTATCGAAGGATCCGGCCAGTGGGATATTTGAAGAGTGTAGTGGTGTTCCATCCGGCCGTCGGCGCCGACGTAGGTCGTGAGGGCGGCGCGGTCGAGGGCGCCTTCCGCCGCGCGGCCGGGGCCTTGCAACCGGCCGCCGAGCGTCAGTCCGACCGTCTCGCCCGTATACCGGAAGGTCCGCCAGGGAGTCGCCCCGCGCGGCCGCGACGCCGCCGGCGACGCCTCGCGCAGGCCGGACGCTTCGATCCGCAGTGGGCCGGGGCCGGCCAGGTCCAGCGTCACTTCGCCCTCGGAACGGCCGGCGCCGAGGACGGCCGTCAGCGGGATTTCCAGAGGGTCGCCGTCCGACTTCGGCGACAGCCGGGCGCGCAGGTGGACCGGCTCATGCACGCGCAGCGGGCGGGCGAACGTCAGCCGCCAGACCTCGCCGGCCGGCCGGGCGGCCAGCAGGGTCGCGGCGCCGAACACGTCGCCCGCGCCCAGCGCCCCGAGCGCGGCCGCCGACTCCGTGCCGCGCAGCCGTCGGGCCGATCGCACGGCGACGCCTCCCTGCCAGCCCCACGGGTCGCCGGCTGGCGACGGCAGACAGGCGGCCGAGAGGTACAGGTCCACCGAATCGGGGCTGCCCTGTTCCGCCTCCAGCAGCAGGCGGGCGTCCACGGCCGGCCGGCCGGCCGACAGCACGACCTCGCTGGTGCACAGGGCGCGGAGTTGCGGCGGCCGGGTTCGCAGCGTCAGCACGCCTCCGGGGGCGGGCCGGCCGTCCGTGGATTGTTCCCGATAGGGGTAGTAATAGGCGGGTATTTCCTTCCCCCAAGGCCCGTCGTCCTGCGCCGGCGCATTCGCGGCCTCCGTCTTGACCTCGAGCCGGTGCGTCTGCTCGTCGAAGCCGACGGCCAACGCCCCTTCCCGGAAGCGCGCCCTAACGCCGCGAAGTCCGGAAACGGCACTTCCTTTCCCAGGATGTTGCCAGGATGGGTCGGCTCCAGGCGGACGGTCAGCGTCGGGCCGTGCGGCGCCGGCTTGTCCGAAGGCGTCAACGGCTTTTGCAGATCGACGGTCAGGACCGGCGCGCCGTTGAGCCGGCGGACGCCCCAGTTGCGCAGCAGGCCCGGCGGGTCGAGGGCCACGCCGCCGACCTCCCAGTCGGCCGGCAGGCGCACCGCCATCTGGAACAGTCGGCCGTAGCGAACGTCATAGACGATCTGTAAAGTCAGCGACGACGCCGTGGGATCGACGAGCCACCAGGCGACTTGGCGGGCGCGAAACTCGACGCCGTGCGGGTAAAGCGTCGCGCGCGGCCGGGGGCCGGCCGTTCCGGTCTTCGCCCCGGATTCGTTGACGCCCCCCCCGACGAACGTCAGGCGCCGCAGGGCCGCTTGACCGTCCGGCTGCGCCTCGGTCCCCGTCTCCTTGAGCCGGAAACCGCCCGGCCGCAGGGCCGCCAGACGCAGGTCGGGGTGGACCCGGAGCACCAACGTTTCCCCCCCGCCACGCCGTTCTTCAACCGAATGCCGGGACTGGTCCAGGTGACGGGACCGGTCGCGGCCGCGGCCCCTCCCAGCGGCGCCAGGCAGCGAATCGCGACCGTCCCTTCTTCCAGAGGGTCGGAGAAACGGACGGTCAGCCGAGCCGTGCGGGCGCCCGACGCGGGGGCGGCGACTTCCCATTTCTCCAGGCCGGGCGCGGTCACTTCATAAGGCCGCAGCACCGGGTCGCACTCGAAAACCAACTCGCGGGCGCCCTGATGCAGCGCCTGGATCGTGAAGGCGAAGGCGGCGTCGAGTCCGGCGGAGGTGAGGGTCTGCGTGGTCTGTTGTGCGACCCGGAGCAGCGGAGCCTGGGCGGTCGAGCGGATGCGGAGGGACAGTTGCGAGCGCTCGCCGCAGGCGATCGTCCAGCGGTTGACGTTCGGCGTCCCGGACGGACGCGGCCCCGAAAGGCCGCCGCCGTCCACGGAGGCGGTGCGGTCGGCGGGCAGGTCCAGTTCCAGCACGGCCGCGGGGCAGGAAGGGAAGCGCAGGTCGAATTGCAGCCCTTCCGGCCGGGCCTCGGCGCGGGCCGACCAGGCGGCCGACGCCGAATGGTCGCCGGGCGTTTCGACCAAGAGCGAGGGGTCATGTCCGTCGAAATCGGCGATGAGCGCGTCGCCGTTCTCGAAGCGAGGCTCGCGCAGCGCCAGGTTGAGCGGCGTCAGCGGCAGCAGTCCCGGCGCGGCCGCCGTCTGGACTATCTTCCACTGACAGGAGCCGACAAGGGCGTTGTCCGCCAGTTCGGCGTGGTAGTGGGCCTCGACCAAGCGCGGCGGGTCCTTCCGCGCCGCCTCCGCCTTCGCCGCCTGACGAACCAGCTCTTCAAACTCGCCGAGCGGCATCTTGACCAGTACGCCCGGCTTGATGCGGTCCAGTTCCCGCGCCAGCCGATCCGGCGACAGCCAGACGCGCTTCATGGGGACCGGATCGGGAAGCTCGGCCGGGGCGTCGCCGCGGACGGACGGCAGCAGCGCAAGGCCGGCGCCGAGCGCCGACGCCAGCAGAAGCGCCACGAAAGCCCAGCGGCGGCGCGTTCCCCCCTCTCGGTTAGCCTCGACGCGCGGAGGAGCGCTCAGACAAAGCGCTCCGCCGCGCGTCGAGGCTAACCGGGCGCCTGGAAAGGATGGATGTAGGTCCGCATTCATGCTTCCATCCCTCAAGCGTGCTGCTGACTGCTGCCGGACGGCCGTGGCGCGTCCACGGTGGACGGTTCGCCGGCAGGCCGACGCGCGCCGTTGGCCCGCACCAGCGACGAGCCCGTACGCGCCCGCCGGAAGCTGGGTAGGAAGACGATTTGCCGACGATAGCGCTCCAGCAACACCCATTGATAGGCCAGGGCGAGGAGCAGCACGACGGCGCCCGGTTCACACCCATAAGCGATGGCATAAAAGACCATCGGCCGGAACGCCCAAACCGCCGCCGCCGCCGGTACCAGAGCCACGACCGTCAGCCAGAACCAGAACGCCGCGCGGGGCCGGCCGGCGTAGGACTGGCGGGCGAGGGTGGAAAGGAAGACGCCCAGAAGCAACAGCGGCAGCGAGCAGACCAGCAGCCAGCCCCACTGGGGGACGTAGGTCAGCACCAGCGGGTCGCCGGCTTCCTGCCAGCAGATCACGTCCGGCGCCGCGGCGAACCCTTCCGTGCGCGCGGGCGCGTCCGACCCGGCGAACCAGTGCTCCAGGTCGGACCCGGTGACGGCGAGCCGCGGCGCCAGCAGCCAGCCGCGCGGCGCCAGGGTCCGCCGCACGGCCGCGCCGCCCTCGGGGCCGAGCGCCACGTCGCCCGGCGGCAGCGTCACCGACCAGCGCGTCGGCGCCTGCCGGAGGTCGCCGACCAGCAACGGCGGCCGAAGGGTTTCGCGGGCCGCCGCCACTTCGGTCTGCCCCGGCCTCATCTGGTAATCCACGTCCAGCACGGCCGGCCGACGGAACAGATCGACGGCCAGGCGCAGGCGGGCCAGGTGCTTGACCGGTCCCCCCTGCTCCGACTCCACCACCGCCTGCCATTCCACCTCTTTGCCGTCCAGCGCCACCCGCAGCCCCAGCGCGGAAGGCGCGGCGGGCAGTTCCACGTCCAGGGTCGGTTCGGCGATTTGACGGATCATATAACTCGCTCGAATCTGCCAGACGCCGTCCGCGCGCACGGCCCGGTAGAGCACCCGATCGACCAGGACCGCCGCCGAGGCGCCCGAAACGTCGTCCAGTCGCAGCGACAACGGCGCGTCCGGCCTCGACCGCCGCAATACCAGCACCGGCAGGCGATCCACGCCCTTGACCAACTCGATGCCCTGGACGGCCCAGCCGCTGTCGGCGCCGTCCGGAGGCAGCGGCAGTTGGCCGGAGTCGCTCCAGACGCGGATACGCGTTTCCTCTTCCGTGGACTGGTCGGCCGTCACCAGCGGCACGGCAATGGTTTTTTCCGTGGTGGGGAAGGCGTATTGCAACCGCAGCGTCTGCTCCCGCCCCTCCCCCCGCAAGCGAACCGTCCGCGTCGCCGGGGCGGCGGCCGGGTCGTCGAGGAACTGGCCGCCGTCGAGGATTTGCAGGCTGTCGCCGAGGACGGCCGGCGTCCGCAGCACGATCTGGGCCGGCGCGGTTCGGGGGAACCGCAGACGCAGCTGCTGCCGGACCTCGGCCGTCGGCCCGTGCAAGGTCACGTCGATCACCGACGAGGCGTTGGTTTCGGGATGATAGGGCTGCCAGGAGAGGACGACCTTTTCCGGAAGGCCGGCGACGGGCCAACTGAGTTTGTGGGCCTCTTTTGTCTCCGGCTCCGCCCCCTGGGCCGGCAGCAGTTCCACCTCGTCGGGCGCGGTCACGTCGATCCGGCCGCCGCCGTCGCGGGCGTCCAGAGGCCGGGGCAGCGGCAGGGACACCGCCTGGCCCACCGGCCCGACGACAGGCCTGGTGTAGCGGGCCTTGACCGGGACGGTGAAGGGGCCGGTCGGCTTGTCGGCCAGTTTGAGGTGGACCACCCGCGCGTCCTTGTCCCAGTCCACGCTCAGGACCTCGTCCGGGATGGCGGAGGGAACGAATTCGCAGTCCGGCGGCAACTGGAGGTCGATGTGATCCACGGTCGTCTGGAACAAGGGCGAGGCGGTGAGCGTGGTCGTGACCTGCCACTCCATCGCCCCGCCTTCCCCGGTGCGGCCGAGCGCCAGGGCGTACACCACCTGCGTCTTGATCGTGCCGTGGGCCGAGCCGGCTTCCACCTCCAGCCAGGGCAGGCTTGCGGGGACGGCGCCGTATTCGTAGGCCGCGGTCAGGGTCGGGTCGGCGCGGCGTTCGTCGTCGGTGAGGTCGCGCGGGACCAGTTCGGGCTGGGGGTGAAAGACCAAACGCGCGTCCTGCGCCGGGGCGCCGATCAGGACCACGCCAAACTGTCGGCTCGCCCCGCGCACCACGAACGGCCCCACCGCGGCCCGCTTGCCGTCTCGCAGCGGCGCGCGAACCGTGGCCGTGAGGGTCAGGTCGTCGTCGCCGGGTTCCTTCAGGACGACGGTGTAGCGGGCGCCGCCGGGTTCGTCGGCCCGGCTGATCGACTTCACGCGCGGCTGGTCGGCGGCGACCGCCTTGACCTCCGCGCCGGCCGGGACGCTCAGCACCCATTGGCCCACCAGGCCGTCCTGCGCGTGCAGCAGCAACTCGGCCTCGGTGCTGATCCAGCCGTCCTGGATGCGGATCTGGACGCGGCCGCGCACCGTCTGGAGCGGGCCGACGCCAGGCGGCGGCGCCCCCTGCCAACTCAGGTCGAGCTTGTCGGCGGGTCCGAGCGGCCCGTCGAGATGGCCGTTCTTGAAGGTGAGCGAGGTGTCGCTCAGGTCCTTGCCGCCGAGACGTGGGGCGCGGGCGTCGGCCGGCAGGTCCATTTCCAGCGTCGTGACCACCGTGCGCGGCAGGTCGAGTTGCAGCCCTTTTCCGCCCGGCCGTTGCGACAGCGGCAGCGACAGATCGAGGCTCACCTGATAATCGCCCGGCTTTACGACCTGGACCTGGAAGCCGTCCTGGTCGGAGGAGAGGAGCGGCGTCTGGCCGTCCTGTTGCTGGGCGCTGAGGGCCTTGGCCTGGCCGCACGCCAGGGCGAAAACGGCGTCGGGCCTCTCGGCGTGGAACTCGAACTGGGCGGTGAAAAAGACAAGGTCTCCTTCGACGCGCCCCTTGAGCAGCCGGCATTTGGCGGGGGGCGCCGGCTTCACCTTGGCCTTGAGGCGGGCGATCTCGTCGAGCAGTTCCTTGTATTTGGCGTAGGAGAGCAAGACCTGATTGGAGTCGGCGGCCGGATCGGTTGACCCGACGGCGGGGTCCGCCGGCGTTTTCGCGTCATCGCCCTTATGGCCGGCGGGCGGCATGAGCGGCGGCGGGTCGGCCGCGACCGTCCCCGCCAGCAGCAGGGCGCCGAACAACCATCCGTACCGCCGGCATGACATGGGTATCCCCTCCGGGACGCCGTACAGAGCTTCAAACAGCCATCTTATCAGGGGCGAAAAGGATTTTAAGGCCGGACTTCGCCGGCGGCCTCAGTCCGCTTTCTGCAATTCGGCCGCGAAGGCCGTCGGGTCGGCGATGCCGTAGAGATCCAGCGCGGTTCGCACGGCGACCAGATGATAGTCGTATACCCGGTCGGTCTCAGGAAAGGGGGGCAGCGAAATGAGCGCGCCCAATTCCTTGAGTTCGTCGTGGAGGGCCGGCGGGTCCTTCTTCAGCAGACGACGGGAAAAGCCCAAGGAGCGCAACGCCCTGTCTAGCTGGCCGTAGGTTACGTCGGTGCATTTCCTCATGGTTTTCTCTCCGTCTGCTCGAGCGCCTCTTCCTTGAGTTTGCGCAAGGTTGCGATTGCCCTTCGGTTCACGACCTGCCGTCTCGGCACACGCACTCGCACGGTCTTCGCCTTTCCGGGTTGGCGAGACGAGTAGTCATAGGCGGACGCCTCCAAGCCATTGTCCCCTATTCTACCCGACGGGCGCGAGCGCATCCCGGAGAATCCGAGTGGTTTGCCCAATTCCGCGCCGAACCGAATGGACGCGGTTCCGGGTACGGCGTCCGTTGCGCTTTTGCGGATCGTGCAGAAGGGACAGGGTTACTCCACCGTGCCGAAAACACCGGGCGAAGGGGCGCCGCGATAGACGAGCAGAGGCAGCCCCAGCGGACGCAGTTCCGCGGCGCGATCGGACGGACAGGCGATGAAGTTCACGCCCGCGAGCAACGGCTCGCGGGGCGCCTCAACCAGTTCTACGCCGACGAGGGCGCGCCGGTTTAGCCGCCGCATCGCCGCGACCGCCTCGGCGCCGTCCGGCGGGGGCGTCAACCACCCGAGACAGGAGGGATGGTCGGACAGCGCAATCGCGGTCTGAAGAGAGGCGTCGCGCCAATCGTCCAGCCTTCCCAGGACGAAGTACCCCTGCACGTCGGCGCGGTCCCACACGTCGGCGGGAGCGTTCGCCGCCTGCGCCAGGACCAAGTTGAAACCGTCGGCCGGCCGCGCTGCCGTCCGCCCGCGCAGCATCATCGTTTCGCCGTTGACGCGCAGGCCGCCCGGTCCCAGCAAGACGCGCCGGAGGCCGCGACGGATCGGCGCCTGTTCACACCGTGCGCCGTCTTCCCACAGTTCGACCACCCCCTCGTACAGGAACGGGCAGGCCGGCTCCCACAGGCTCGGTTCCGGGATCACGACGCGGGCGGAAAGGCCGTTCGAGTTGGGGAGCGGTCGCAGCGGATAGGCCACTTCCACCGTCGTCGCATAGGCGCAGCGCGGCCCCGTCAGCCGGCCGCGCAATTCGGTCGTCGGCGTGACCCGCTCCGCGGCGACGGCGATCCGAAGTTCCGCCTGGGCGGGGTCCAGCGAATGGTCGCGCACTTCGACCCGTAAGATGCGATTGGACATAGGGCCATCGTAGCAAAGGCGCCTACTAACCCGAAGCGCGAGCGAGGGACGCCAACCCGAAGCGCGAGCGAGACCCTCGACCGGAGTCCGCGCTGGCGTTTCGGATTGGTATCCTCACTCATCCACGATCTCCAAAGGCACCGCGACGCGCGTCCGTCCCGTCCCCGCCAACAGCCAGGCGTCGGTTCGTTCGCCGCCCAGCCGCCCCGTTAGCGTCCGTGGCGCCGCCGCCCGCACCCGGTCCTCCGCCGGCTCGATGCGACAGGCGTCCGCGTCCGGCAGGCCGCGCTGCCGACACCACTCGCGCCAGGCCTCACGCCACGCCTCCGGGGTCGGCTCGTCCGGGTCCGGCGACAGTTCATCCGCACCCGCGCCGAGCGTAAGGGCGGGCGCCTGCGTTTGCAGCACCCAGTCCTCCGGCCGCACCGCGAAGCCAAGTTGCGGCGCGTCCGGCCCCTCTTCCTTGACAAAGACGAGCAGGATCTGCTCCGGTCGGTCCAGGATCAGGCGCCGCCAGTCCGCCGGCGTGCGCGCCTCGGGGGCCGGCGGCGCCAGCAAGGCGTCCACGTCGGTCGGGAAGCCGTGCCGCGTCTTCCACTCCTCCGGCCGTCGTATGCACGTTTCCAGGGCCGACACGTCGAAGCGCCAGCCCGCCCCCGGGGCCAGGGGGGCGGCGGGGGCGTGCAGCGCCACGAAGAAGGGCGGCCGGTCGGGACTTTCCCCCTCCGCGAAGGTGAAGACGCGCCGCTCCTCGACGGCGGCCGTGTAGGAGTGCGATTCCAGGGCGTTCCGGCCTCGCTCCGTCAGCCGCCAGTCGCCGGCCGTCTCGACGAGGCCATCGGCGCATAGTTGTCGCATCAAGCGGCCCAGCAGTTCGCGGTCCACCAGAAGGCGATCCAGGGGGGCCGACGCATCCAACTGACGCAGCAGAGCGGCCCGGAACGAGTCCAGGGGTCGCCGGTACACGGCGCGGACCAGGCATTCGACGCGATGCAGCAGCAAGTGATGGAGTCGGAGAAAACGGGGATGAAAAGAGGCCAAATCCCTCTGCCAGGCGGTGAGGACGCGGCCGGGCGGGAGCGGGAAGGGGACGGAGGCGGTCATACCCCGCCGCTTTCGTCGAGACGGAAGGTGGAAGGATGCGGGCCGCGGCCGTGGAGGTAGGCCGCGATCCGGGCGATCAGGCCGCGCTCGCGTTCGCCGGCCGTTTCGTCCAGGTGGTCCAGGGGACCGTTCCACTGGCACCGCCGCATCAACGTGCCGAAGTCGCCGAAGAGGACCAGCCGCGACGCGGCGCGCGTCAGTGCCGTGGGCAACTGGGTGGAATCGTCGCCGAACGGCACGGCGCGATGGCTGTGGCTGCGCGTCAGGCTGACCAGGGCCGCGAAGCATTCGCGGTGACGGAAGGCGTCGGGCGTGGCCACCTCCACGGCGGCGGGCAGGGCGACCAGGGCGGGCGATTGGGCCATCAAAAGACGAATCAGCTCCGCCTGGGAGGGATAGAGCGCCAGCACGGCCAGGGCGGGCCGCCGCGTCGCGCCGACCCATTCCGCGGCCTCGGCGCGGAAGGCGCGGTCGGCCGCCAGGGTTTCGAGCTTGCGGACGACGGCCCGGGCCTCGAACAGGTTGACCAGGCCGCGGCCGGGCAGCGCCGCCCGCAGTTCGGCCGACAGCGGGTCGAGCCGGCGCGGGTCGGCCAGGTCGATCTCCAGGCCCGCCCCGCCGCGCGTGGACCGCAGACGCGGGGCGGCCGTGGCCGTGCCGCCGCGCCGCGCCCGTCCTTCCGCGTCGGGCCGCGAACGCGCCTCGTCCCCTAGCGCCGGCACCGGCACGAATTCCACGGCGGGGGCGTCGTCGTTCCCGTTGGCCGCGTGGGCGTCGTTAAACAGCACGGATGTCAGGAAGAGGGCCAACGCGGGCCGGCAACGGTGCGGCTTGTGGAGTCGGGCGGTGCGGCCGAGGTCGCGCACCTGAAGATGGTCTTCCAGCCATTCTTCGGCGCGGCCGCGCGTCCAGCCGGCCGCACGGTCGAATTCCAGGGCGCAGGTCTGCCAGCAGGCGCCGCCGTTGTCGGCGGGCGTGACGGCGAGCCGCTCGAGCACCCCCTCATCCAGGTCCACGGCCCCGGCCTCCGGCGCGGCGCCGTCCGACAGGTCCAGCACGACCCGATCCGCGTCGTCCCGCCATTGGAAGCCGCCGCCGCGCGCCTGAACCGTCAATTCGCCCAGCTCGCGGAAAAGGAGAGTTTTTGCCTCCTGAATGGCGATACCGGCGGGAAACACGACTTCGAGCAGCCGCGGCGCGGCGCGCGGCGGCGCGGCGATGCGCAACTCGATATCGGGCCGATCCGCCAGGGATTCGGAGCGCGCCCAGCGTTCCTCATCGGGCGATGCGCATCGCAGACGGCAGGCCAGCCGGCCGCCGCGGCGGAACCACGCATAGGGCAGGCAACGCGGGTCGCCGTGCAGCAGCCGCCACAGACGTTGGAAGAAACCGGGACGAAGCGTACTCGGCCGCGTCGTCCGGCGGGACGGGGGCGCCTCGTCGGTCGGCTCGCCCACCAGCACCCAGCGGCGAGCGCGATGCGCCGCCGATAGAAATTCCGACTCCGTTACAAGGTGCGCTTCTTCCAAGATGAGCAGGTCGAAGGTCACACGTGGGGACGCCTGATCTCCGAATCGAGGGTCGGCCGCCAGGCCGGAAGTCGCCGCGCCCACGACGTTGGCGCACTGGGCCAACCGTTCGGGCAAGTTGACGAGCGCTTCTTCGGCGGCCTCGGCCCACTGCGCGGCCCGCGCCGCCTCGCGTTCGTCCCGCTCCCGGAGACCGCGCCATGCCGCGTGCGCCGCTTCGACGGCGGCGGCCGAAAGTTCGGCCGGCGCCTCGACGCCTTCACCCAGGCGGAGGCCCGCGGTTCGGCCTTTTTCCCTCAGTGTCTCTTCGTCGCACGTCAGGGCGGCCAGCCGGAGATCAGCCGCCGCCCGGCGGCGTTCCACCTCCTGGCGACACGCCAAATCAACTACTTCGCGGTAATGCGCCTTCGTCCGGTCGCGTTCCGCCGTGCGTTCCTCGATTTCGCGCGTCAGGCGTTCGTTCGCCGCCGCCAACTCTTGTCGACGCTTTTCCAGGTCGTCGAGCCGCTGAGCAATGTCTCCCTCGCCTCGGGCGCGCCACCACGCGCCGGTCCACCAGCGGCCGTCCCGGAGCGCCTCGGCCAGCGGCCGGATTTGAGAAAGCGCGTCGTCGTCAGCCTTCTGTTCGCCGCGGACCTTCTCGATCTCGGCGCGCAACTCCGCCAGCCGCGCCTCAATCCCCGCCGACTCCGCGTCGCGTCGGGACCGGCCGACCGCCATTTCCTGATGAAACGCCGATGCCCCGTCCGCGGCGGACGCCTCGGCCTCGACCTCGCGTTCCAGGTCGGTCTGCGCCTCCGTCAAACCGCGCTTCTCCTCGGCCAACGACTCCAACCGCCGGGCGAGGTCTTCCAATTCGACCCACACGGCTTCGTCGCCGCGACGGACGGCCAGGCGGCGCTCCGCCTCCTCGGACGCCTGTTTCGCGGACGGCAGGGTTTGCTCGCGGAACGTGTGCAACCGCTCCTCGAAGGCCAGACGACGCAGGCCGGACGGCAGCGCGTCCGCGCTTTCGCCGGGGGCCGGACAGCGAACCGCGCAAACACCCTCCCGTCCCTCCAGGCGTTCCAGGATGCAGTCCACGGCGGCGGCCGTCGGCGCCAGCAGCAGAACGCGCTCGCCGCCGGCCGCCGCGAGCGCGGCGATCTCCGCCGCAGTTCGGGACTTTCCAGATCCGTAAAGACCTTGAATCAAACACAGGTCGGGGGTTTGAAGGGCGCGGGCGACGGCGTCGCGCTGGACGCAGTCCAGGGCGGCGTCCACACAATCGACGGCCGTCGGCCGGAGCGGGAACAGGTCGTGCGTTTGTCCGTTGAGGAGGGCGGGCAGGAGAGGACGGTTTACCGCGCCATTGGCCGTCGGAGGCAGTTGATGGGTGTACAGAACCCCTTCGGTCCCCGCCAGGGCGATCAGCTGCCGCTGACGGCCCGGCGCGGCGGACTGAAAGAGTTCCTCCCAGACGCACGCCGGGCCGGCGGCCGGGGTGTGCCGTTCCCGTTGCGTCATCGGGCTTCCTCGGTGGCCGTCCGCAGCGCCGCCTGGGACGGCGGCTCACGAAACGTCTCGGAAGAAGGCAAAGGCCCCATTCGGAGTCTCCCGCGTTGACCTCGGGCCGCCGGACGCACGGCCCCCGCACCTATCATCCCGTCTCACGCCCCTCGCGCCTAGTTTATTTTTCCATTCCGCCGCGTTTCGGGGGCGGCGGACGGTGCGACGGGATAAGGGCGGGACGAACGGCCGAACCCGTGAGCCGGGTCGTTCGCTCGCCGGAATGCTGTGGTCGCAGAGTGGGGATGGTTAGCGAAATCCGTCAAAAAGATTGTTCTCTTGAAAGGAAACGTCCGCGTCTCGTGTCTTCGCGTCCTCGTTCCGCGGCCGCGCATCGGTTCCACAAAGCAGGCCTATTATAGACGGTCGCCGTCCCGCAAGCTATCCAATTACCGCCGATTTTATCGCGCCTGGTGCGTCAGGCTTTCCAGCCTGACGCATTCGGTCCAACGTCAGGCTGGAAAGCCTGACGTACCAGGCGGTCAATCCCCCCCAACGCTCACCACCTCAATGTTTGTCTTCCCAAGTATACGACGAACCGGCAGCAGCGGCGTCAACGATTCCACGTCATGCCAGCTGTGGTCGGCGACTTTGAGGTGGTCCGCCCCGACGCCGCCTAGGCCGAGCGTGCCGTCCAGGCCGAGCCATCGTCCGTCGATGAAGACCTCTGTCCACATATGGAAGCCGAAGAAGGGTTTCGACGCCTTTTCGACGTAAATCAGTCCCACGGCCGTGCGTGACGGCACGCCCTCCGCCCGACAGAGCGCCGCCGTGAGCAGGGCGTAGGCCCGGCAGTCGCCGCGCAGGTCGCGCGCCGTCTGTCCGGCCGGCGCCAGGGCGGCGCCGTCGTCGGGCCGCATGTTTTGCTTGACCCAACGCTCGATGCGAAGCGATTTCTTCCAAAGGTCCGTTTCCGCGCCGACGGCCCGATGAGCCAGTTCCTTGACTCGCGCGTCGTCGCTGTCGATAAAGTGACAGGATTCCAGATACTCCGCCGCCGCGCCCCTCACCCTGCCCTCTCCCCCCAGGGGAGAGGGGTCGCCCGGCCGCACCGGATGGACGCGCAACACCAGGACGCCGCCCTTGACGTGGACGACGTCCTGATGGCCGTCGCGGGCGAACGCGGTTTCCGGCTCCGGGTCGTCGCGCAGCGTGACGCGGTAGACGGCGGTGCGCGTGGCGTGCGCATGGGGAATGGTGCGGTTGAGGGGAATGAGGTTTTTCTGATTCAGGTCGGGCAGACGTCTCGCGCCGGCGGCCGTGGCAACCTCGCGCGTCGTTCGCGTCAGTAGAATCGTTCCAAGACCTTCTAAATCCATCTGTCGCCGCACCGGCGTGAAATCGCGGTCCAGCCACCAGACCTCGGCGGGCAGCTGCACGCTCAGGCCCGACCCCTCGATCTTGTCGGGCCGCAGTTCGACGCGCAACAGCGGCCCGGTCTCCCCGCTCTCCGCTTCCTTCACGAGAACCTGCATCGGCACGACGGAGTTGAGCGTCGGCTGGTAAAATGGGAAGGAAAAGTGGTCGCCCGGTTTCGGCTTGTGCTTCTGGAAAAAGTGTTCGAGCCGATAGACGCCGACCACCTCGTCGCTCCAGCGGAGTCGGCGGTCGATGCGGCCGCCGTCGATCTGGACGTGCATCTTGCCGTCCTCCAGCGTCCCGGACAGCACCAGCGACCGCCCCAGCTCCTGCGTCTGCTTCATGAAAACGCCGACCACGGCGCCGTCGGTCGTCTCCTCGTCGCCGTGATCCATGCGCAGCCGCATCGTGGCGTTGTGGCGCCGGAAGCTCAGCTCCAGTTCGACGTTGACGCGCAGACGCTTGGCGTCGCCCTGGATGGCGGTGACGGTCGTGTGGACCGAGCCGACCTTGACGCCGTCGAGCCGGGCGGTTTCCCAGATTTCCTCGACGATTTTGTCGGTCGATACCGCCGGCCTGGGCGCCTCCGCGACGACGGTCGTCGCTCCGAGAATGAGAAACGTCGCACACCACCCGAAGCACCGGTGCATATGTTCTCTCCTGGCGGGCGGCCGTCAACCGCCCGGCGTCCAGGCAAGCATACCCGCTGCGGCGCAAGAACCAACGGAGGAAATGATGAAGATGTCTCCGCGCGTGGGACGGACGGGAGGGCCGCAACGGCGGCGCTGACGGCGCATGTCGGATCAAGCCAAAGGATGGAGCAAGGCGGCGGCGACCTACGAGCAGGATTTCATCGACCCCTACCTGCCGGGCGTCCATAATCCACTGCCGCGCGCCCTGGAAGCGCTGGCCGACCCGACCCACGGTACGGTCGCCGACCTCGGCTGCGGCGTCGGGCCGCTGCTGCCGACGCTGGCGAAGCTTTTCCGTCGGGTACTCGCCGTGGACTTCGCCGAGGGCATGTTGCAACGCGCCCGCGAACGCTGTCGCGACTTGCCGAATGTCGAGTTCCTTCATCGCTCTTTCACGGACCTGACGCCGTTGGCCGCTCGGCTGGACGTGGCCGTGGCGGTCAACAGTCTGGTGTTGCCGGACGTGGGCGAACTGGAAGCGGCGTTGCGTTCGATCCACGGGGCGCTGCGGCCGGGCGGCCGCTTCGTCGGCATCGTGCCGGCGATGGACGCGGTGCATTATTACACGATGCTGCTGGTGGACCGCGCCCGCAAGGCGGGGATGCCGGCGGACAAGGCGCGGCAGAACGCGGCCCACCTCGGCGAACACGAGTTGTATGACTTCGCGTTCGGCGGGTTCCGCTACCGGGGCATCGACCAGCATTTCTGGCAGCCGTTCGAGGTGCGTTACCGGCTGCGGCGGGTCGGGTTCCGGCGAGTGCGGTTGGCTAAAATGGAGCTGGCGTGGGGCCAATTCGCGGGGGCGCCGGATTTGAAGAAGGAGCCGCCGCCGTGGGACTGGTTTTTCCAGGCGGAAAAGCCGGCCCTCAAGGGAACGACGCCAACGACACGATGAAGGGGAATTGAGGTTGAAGGTTTCTCACCAGTTTGTCGTCGGCGGTCACGAATTCGCATCCTTCGCGCTCCGCCAAGGCGACGTAGAGACAGTCGTAAATGCCGATGCGCATCCGTGAGGAGATTTCGTAGGCGCGGGGCATGAGAACTAAGGAGGCAAAGAGGTGGGGACTGTCGGCCATGATCGCCTTCCAAAAGAGCCAGCCGGTAGGACGGGCGACCCGGCCCAGTCTCTCCGCCCGCGTGAGGGCATGGCCAACCTCAAGGGGAAAGACGTCCGGCGCCAACAATTCGTGGGCGGACTTGCGGTAATCGTCGCGCAGCCTGCGCGCCTGGGAGTCGTGTGTTTCGACGACCTCCCACTTGAACGCGACAGAGGAGTCCAGGACGTACTTCATGCGTCAGGCAACTCGCCGCGCAGTTCACGAATGGCGGGTACTCCGATGTCGAGGACGCCGTGCTGCCGGAATATTTCCTCCCTGGCTTTCTCCGCTCGCTCATGGATACGACGGGCCGCCTCGGGATCGAGCGGCTTGCCCGTCATGGCATGTTCAAGGACGGCCTGCGTGTCGGCGTCGAACTCGGTCACGTTGTTTTCGGTAGCGTCCATGGTCTTATTGTCCCCCGTCAGGCCGCCGTGTCAACAGGAGGAGGCGCGCTCCCAACAATCACCCCTCTTCCGCCTCCCCTTCATCGTCTTTACCGCCCGGCGCCGGCTGCTGATACAGCCCATACAGCCCCAGTTTCTTGCGCACCGTCGCCCGGTTCAGGCCCAGCCACTGCGCCGCCGCCCAGCGGTTGCCCTGCAACCGACGCATCACCTCCTCCAACAGCGCCGGTTCCACCAAACGCAGCAATTCCGCGTACAGGTCGGCCGGCGGTTCGGTCCCCTTCTCGCGCACGCGGTCGGCCAGCCAGCGGCGCACGGCGGCGTCGAGCTGGGCGGCCGGCGTGGCCGGCGACGGGTCCAACGCGAACGACGGGAAATGTTCCGGCAGCAGCGGGCCGCCGCGGGCCACGATGGCGGCGTGTTCCAGGGCGTTGCGCAGTTCGCGGACGTTGCCGAACCACGGCAGCGATTGCAGGAAACGCAGCGTCGCCGGCGGCAGCGGCAGGGCGCGCGGCTCGAACCGTCGCAGGAAATGCTCCGCCAACGGCCCGACGTCTTCCGGCCGTTCGCGCAACGGCGGCAGGTGGACCTGGAAGACGTTGAGCCGGAAAAAGAGGTCGTGGCGAAAGCGGCCTTCGGCTACGCATCGCGCCAGGTCCTGGTGCGTGGCCGCGAGGATGCGGATGTTTAACGGCTGCGGCTGTCGTCGCGCCGACCGGCAAAACTTCGTTGTGCTCCAGCACGCGCAGCAATTTGACCTGCACCGGCAGCGGGATGTCGGCGAGTTCGTCGAGGAAGATGGTGCCGCCGTCGGCGAGGAGGAGTTGGCCGGGACGCGCCTGGGCCGCCCCGGTGAAGGCGCCGCGGACGTGGCCGAACAGCTCGCTCTCGACGAGGTTGGGATTGAGGGCGGCGATGTGGACCGGCAAGAAGGGGCGGTCGCGGCGGGCGCTGTGGCGATGGATGGCGCGGGCGACCAGCTCCTTTCCGGTTCCGCTTTCTCCGGTGATGAGGACCGAGGCGTCGCGTGGGGCCACCAGGGCGATGCGCTTGAACGCCGCCTGCATCACGGGACTGCGGCCGACGAACTCCTCCGCCCCGGCCGGGTCGGCGTCGGCCGGCGCGGCCGGTTCCGGCGCGGGCCGGCGTTGCAGCGCCCGCTTGACGGCCTCCAGCGCCTGGCCGAGGTCGAACGGCTTGGTGAGGTAGTCGAAGGCGCCGTTCTCCACGGCCCGGACGGCGGTGGAGAGGTTGCCGAAGGCGGTAATCGACGATCACCGGGGCGTCGGCGGACAATTCGCGCAGCCGGCCCAGGGCCGTCAGGCCGTCCATGCCGGGCAGACGCACGTCGAGAATAATGGCGTCGGGTTTTCGCTTGGCGGCCAGGGCGAAGGCCTGCTCGGCGGAGGCGGCCGCGGCGACGGAATGGCCCTCGGCGGCCAGGGCGCGTTGGAGCGACCAGCAGACCGCTTCCTCGTCATCGACGATCAGGATATGTTTCACCAGACGCCCCGCGTCCATTGCGGACGCCGCCTCCAGTCGATTACGATAGTAGGCCGCCCCCCACGATCCGTAGCAATTCTACCACGCGCGCGCTGCGCCGGCGCGCCGACGGTGCCTTTCCCCATAGGGGAGGCGAATGAGCGAAGACGCCGACGAGTTCGCCGTGGAACGGTTCCGGCCTTATCTGCGGCTGCTGGCGCGGGCGCGGCTCGACCCCCTCTTGCGCGGTAAGCTGGACGCCTCGGACGTGGTGCAGCAGACGCTGTTGGAAGCGCATCAGGGCCGCGACCAGTTCTGCGGACGCACCACCACCGAGTTGGCCGCCTGGCTGCGGCAGATCCTCGCTCGCAACCTGGCCAACGCCGTGCGCGACCTCCGCCGCGACAAGCGCGACGTGACCCGCGAGCGTTCGCTGGAGGCGGCCCTCGAACAGTCGGCGTCGGCCCTGGAAGCGTGGCTGGCCGACGAGCAGTCGTCGCCCAGCCGAAGGGCCGACCGTCAGGAACGGGCGCTCCGCGTGGCGGAGGCTCTGGACCAGCTGCCGGCGAACCAGCGCGAGGCCGTGGTGCTGCGCTACTGGGAGGGCCGGCCGCTGACCGACATCGCCGCCGAGTTGCACAGCACCACGGCCGCCGTCAGCGGGCTATTGCAGCGCGGCCTGAAAAACCTTCGCACCCACCTGCGCGACCTGGAGTGAACCATGCCTGCCCCACGCGACGACTCGGAGGAACGCGAACAACGCCTGAACGCGATCCTTCATGACTACTTGCAAGCCGTGGACGCCGGTCGCACGCCCGACAAAGAGGACCTCTTGCGCCGCCACCCAGAGCTGGCGGCGGAGCTGGCCGCCTTTCTCTCCGACCAGGATCGCATGGACCGGCTGGCGCGCGACATGCGCACCACGGGGCCGGTTGACGCGCCGGAGGCGATGTCGCTGGTCCGCTACCTCGGCGATTACGAGTTGCTGGAAGAGATCGCCCGCGGCGGCATGGGCGTCGTCTACAAGGCCCGCCAGATCAGCCTCAACCGGCTGGTCGCGGTCAAGATGATCCTGAGTGGCCGGCTGGCCGAGCCGGAGGAGGTCGAGCGCTTCCGCCGCGAGGCGGGGGCGGCGGCGCAGCTGGACCACCCGAACATCGTGCCCATTTACGAGGTCGGCGAACATCAGGGACATCATTACTACAGCATGAAGCTGATCGAGGGCGACAACCTGGGCGCGGAAATGCCGCACTTCACCGCCGACCACCGCGCCGCGGCGCTGCTGCTGGCGAAGGTCGCACGGGCCGTGCAGCACGCCCATGAACACGGCATCCTGCACCGCGACATCAAGCCCGGCAACATCCTGCTGGACGCCGCCAAGCAGCCGCATGTTACCGACTTCGGCCTGGCCCGCCGGCTGGACGAGTCGTCGTCGCTGTCGGCGTCGGGGGCCGTGATCGGCACGGTGAGCTACATGGCGCCCGAGCAGGCCGCGGCCCAGTGCCGACGGCTGACCGCCGCCGCGGACGTCTACGCGCTGGGCGCCGTCCTGTACGAGATGCTGACCGGCCGGCCGCCGTTCAAGAGCGCGAACGTGGTGCAGACCCTGCGGGACGTGGTAGAGCGCGAGCCGGAGCGGCCTCGCAAGCTGAACCCGCGTATCCCCCGCGATCTGGAAGTGATCTGCCTGAAATGTCTGGACAAGCGGCCGCAGCGGCGCTACGCCACGGCGGCGGCGCTGGCCGACGACCTGGAGCGGTGCGTGGCGGGCCGGCCGATCCAGGGGAGAAGCGTGGGCAGTGCGGAACGGCTGTGGCTGTGGGGCCGGCGGCGGCCAGTCATCGCCGCGCTCGCTGCGGCGATGTTCCTGGTGGTCGTCCTCTCGGTCGGCGCGGTCGGCATGTCGGGGCAGGCCCTGAAACAAGGGGTGGACGAGCGGGACAACCTCCGGTATCTACGTCGCATGTCCGAAGCATGTGCATTCCTTCGCGACGGCGACAAGACTGCGGCGAAGGGCAAGCTGGAGGAATGCTCACCCGCGAACCGGTCCATCGAGTGGCGTTACGCATATGCTCGTGTTACGGATCCATCACATGCCATCCCCGCATCCAAAGACAGAGCCATTCCTCCCGCATCTAAAGACAAAGCCATTCCGTTCGACAAAGCTGGACCCAACCCGAATCTCCGACTGTTTCAAGTTCGCCTGGTCGGTTTCGCCGCCGATTCCAGCCGCGTCGTGATCCTCCACAATGAAGTTCTCCAAGATGATTATTTGGACGTGCTGCGCCGACTGACGACAAGGATGTGCAAACCTTCTCGGGTTCCATCGGGGGCATGCCGTTGAAACCTATTAGGTCTTTGGCGATCGACGGCGACGGGTCGCACATCGGTTTAGAAGGCAATTTGATGGTGGGGGTGTGGTCTCTCGTCACGGGCGCGAAGGTCTTTAGTCATGATCTTCATGATGAGCCTTGGCTTAAGAACTGGGTAGGCGATGTTAGGCAACTTGACAACGGCTTTGTGGTGGCGCTCAGCCCGGACAGCCGACGCTTGGCCGCCTATACAGGAACGGAGACGAGAATCTGGAATACCAGCGACGGGAAGAGTGTGCTCCTCAAGGAATTGCGGGGATGGCATTTGTTCTGTCCCAACGGCTCCACGGCGATGGCATTCAGTCCCGACGGCTCCCGCCTTGCGGCCGGGGGCTTGGTGTTCGACGCAAATACGGGTAAAGAGTTATTAAAGCTATCTAATATTCCCTATACTTCCTTGTGCTACAGTGGCGATGGCCGACGCATTCTCTACTGCAGCTCTGGTGGTACGAGCCTCCTCGACGCACTCACAGGCAAAGTACAGTTCACAATCCAAAAGAGCGCGATGGCCGCGGCGATTACCCCGGACGGCAAACGTCTCCTGCTCGCCGGAAGCGGATCCTACCCCAGCAGGTTCGTGCCTCCGTCAGAGCGTGATCAGTTCCCCGACGGCAATTTCCACGTGTGGGTAGGGGATGCCGTCACCGGCCAGGAGATCGCAGACATACCCTTCCCTCTCAATGGCCGCGCCACACAGGAGGGCGGCTGGGCGACGATCAGCCCGGACGGCGAGCGTATCGGTGTCTTCAGTCCGGGCCACGATCCCTGGTGGATCAAGGCGAGTCTGTAGCTTATAATGCGGCAGGGGGCCAAGAGGCGATGTCTTCCCGTGGGTCAGGCCGGAATGAATCACCTACGGAAACAGCTCGGCTCGACTTGGTTTCATACACCCATTCAGACCCCAGTGAAGAGTCAAAGCGACGGCAACTCAACGCGAAAGCAAGTCCACCCCTCCTCGCGCCGCCAGG
Source organism: uncultured Planctomycetaceae bacterium (assembly GCA_963813925.1). Taxonomy (GTDB): domain Bacteria; phylum Planctomycetota; class Planctomycetia; order Gemmatales; family Gemmataceae; genus UBA4732. The sequence goes on along the minus strand of CAWFBG010000007.1, from coordinate 261,752 downwards.
AAATGCGGCCGCCGTGCGCCTCGGCCACCTGCCGCGCCACCGCCAGCCCCAGCCCCACCCCTTCCGGCTTGCCCGTCACGAACGGCTCGAACAGCCGTTCGGCCACCTCCGCCGACGGCCCCGGCCCCGAATCGCGCACCTCCAGCACGACCGTCCCTCCGTCGCCCATCCTCACGTCCGCCTCGACGCTTCCGCCTGGCCCCGCCGCCTCCACGGCGTTGCCCAGCACGTTCAGGATCAGCTGGGCCAGCTGGCCGGCGTCGCCGGACACCGTCGCCGCCCCGGCCGGCGGCTTCCAGCGCAGGTCGATGCCCGTGTGCTGACATGACGGTCGCAGCAGTTCCACCGCCTGGCCCACCAGGGTCGTCAGCGAACACGGTTCGCTCCGCGACGGACCTTGCCGGCCGAGGTCGAGGAAGCGCTTCAGGTGCGTCTCCAGCAGCGTCATCTGCCGCAGGGCCACGTCCAACGTGCTCGTGTCCACCCGTCCAGCACACTCGCGTACAAACAGCTGCACCGCCAGCCGGGCGCCGGCCAGGCCGTTGCGCAGCTGGTGGGCCAACCCTCCGCTGACTTGACCCAACAGACGCAATCTTTCCGTCCGCCGCGCCGTTTCCTGGAACTGTGCGAGCCGCTGCGCCATCTCATTAACCGAGCGCGTCAGGTCGCGGATTTCGTCGTCGCGGCCGGGAAGCGGCATCGGGCTGAAGTCGCCGGCCGCGATCAACCGCGTCCGCCGTTCCAGGTCTTGCAGCCGCCGACTCAACCGCTGGCCCAGGCCCACGGTCAGGCCCAGCGACGCCAGGCCCACGGAGCCGCCCAGCACCAGCGACGGCCAGACCGCTTCCCAAAGGGCGTCGCGCCAGAGTGATTCGGGATAGAAGATGTACAGGATGTCGCCGCGGTTCGGCTCGCGCGGCATCCTCAGGCCGCTGCACAAATACGTCCGGCCGTTGACGCGGATCGGCGGACCCAGGCGGAGCGTCCGCCAATCGTCGCTGACCGTCTCGCCCGGCGGCGGCGGCGGCGGCGCGGCTTCGTCGCCCAGCGTGCTCAGGCGCTCGCCCTCCGGCGAGACGAGCAGGAAGTCGGCGCCGGACAGGTCGTGGACCTGAGAAAGCACGGCCTGGGTCAGCGGGTAGGAGCGTTCCTCGCCGAGCGTGCGGCCCAGATCGCGCAGGCGGGTCTCGACTTGCCGGCGGGCGCGGTCGGCCGAGGCCGCCGCCGTCCAGACGCTGACGCCGACGACGCCCAAGAGCAGCGTCAGCAGCGGCAACAGGAGTTGGTAGCGGATGCGCCAGCGCATGAGCGAAATCCGAGGGGCGGCCACGGCCGTCAGGACCCGGAAATATGCTAGGGTTGGTTCACGGTACTCGCAACGTGAACTGGGTAGAGGGGGAGAAAAGGCGATGAGGCCTGACGGCGAACGCACACCCCGGGAATGGTTTCATGAGGCCGAACGCTGCCACGTTGAAGCGCACCAGGGCTGCCCCTGTTGCCTCGGCCGCCATTGCGTGTTCCGCTCGGAGTGGGGCGACCGCATCGAATACTATTGCACCGCCTGCGACTTCTCGGTCAGCCACGACCGGCGCACCGGCCGCCATTTCGCCGCGGCGGAGACCGGCCGCGAGGCGCCGGGCATGATCCTCGACGCCCTGACGCTGCACGGCTATTAGGGAGTTCGGGGAGAAGGAATCGAACCTTCATTGGCCGGTTCAAAGCCGGCTCGCCTGCCCTTAGCGGATCCCCGATCACGTCTTACTTCACGGACGGCCGCGGGACCCATCGGGTTCGCGCCGCCTCTCACCTCACGGGCGGCCGGTAGGCGCGAATCGCGCATCACACTTCCCTTTCGTGGGCGCGGAAGTTCCAGGAGTTGCAGCGATTGTAACTCCGGGTGGTAACTTGGCCAAGGGGCGGCCAAGGGGCGGCGATCCGGGCGGCGGCGCGAGAAAAAGTCCCGTTCGCAAGACGGAATCACGTCCACCCGGCGGCGCGAACCGGCGTCCCGCGGCCCCGGCGCGGCCCGCAACTCCACCCAGGCGATACAAAGCGCCGGCGCGGACGGCAAATCGTCGGACGCCTCCATCCGGCGCTCTTGGCCGGCCCCGCGTTTGCTTTCTCACTACTCCATGACGCCGCGAGGGGCAGGGTAGCCGCGAACGGCGTCGAATACCGGCCGACGGGCCGGAGGAGGAGACCAACCTTGTAGAGCGGTCCTCGCTTGTCACGGAGGAGAAGTACCATGCCCGCGAAAAAAACCGGATGCCTGCGCAACTTCCTGGCCGTCGTGTTCACGACCCTCATCACGCCCGTCCTGGCCAACGTGCTGACGGAAAATGTGAGGGACTGGCAATTGGCGCTGGAGGGGGTGATTGAGGGCAAGTCGGCCGCGCCCGTGGAATGGAATCGGCCGGTCGCGGATAGCGTCGCACGGCCTTCGCATGAAAATTCGCCGGCGCGAACCGAGACGGGACGGCCGGAGCCTAATTCCGTCCCGACGTCGCCGGCCGCGAAAACCGGGCAATGGCACTGGGCCGCCGGGGCGTGGGGGCAGTGAGGCGGAGGGGGAGGGAGTCGAACCCTCAAAGCATTGCTGCCTACCGTTTTCGAGACGGCCGCCCACGCCGATGGGCAAGCCCCCCCTTGGGCGACGGCCCCGGTCGGCGGGCCGTCGTGGAACGCAGTCAGGAGGGCGGGAGTTGAACCCGCACCGGCCGGCTCCCAAAGCCGGGGGACTGCCTTTATCCGACCTCCTGTGGCGGTGAACCTGTTCGCCGTATGGGGGACGCGCGACCGCGGCGACAGGTTCGCGCCCGACGACGAGGACGCCCTCGGCCAGCAGGTCGTTGACGGCGGGAAAAGGTGTAGGCCCCATTTCCTCTCGTAAAAGACGGCGAAGCGGGTCGCCGTGGCCGAAGACGCCGTTTCGGTACTGCACCAGGCGTCGAAGATTTGCAGAAGCGGACAGCTCCGGTCGCCGGCCGGGCCGGCGTCGGAGCCGTTCGAGAGCCGGTAGTAGAGGGCGCGGGCGCCGTTCAGGTCGCGCCGCTGGGCGTCGAGTTGCGACCAGAATCCGCGGCGGGAGTGGCAGGCGGCGTCGGGGCGGTCGCCCAAATGGCGGGCCAGGGGGCGGCGAATCCGAACTTGCGATTCTGTGAGTATACCGGCGCTGCCCTCTCGCCTCAATGCCTCCGCGAACCGTCGGACAAATCCCGTCGGTGCCGGAAGCGAGAGCGACGGAGAAGACTCCGTCGCTCTCGCTTCCGGCTCCGACGGTCGTTGCACTTACTTCTCCTTGACCGTGAGGAGCCTGTCTTCCGTCGGAAAGGTGGTGATGGTGATGTCCTTGAAACGCACTTCTTCCGGGTCGTTATTGGAGTGCAACTGAAGGCCGATCGGCCCGTCCTTGATGCGATCCGGTTCCGGGTCGCGCCAGTCGATAATGGCCGCGCCGTTGGCCGCGACGCGGACGCGGTTGCCCTGGGCCAGGATTTCGAGCCGGTTCCAGTCGTGCTGTTTGCCGGCCCCCGCCTTCTTGCCCGGCCCGGCGTCCACGTGCAGCTTGCCTTCGCGGCCGTAGAGGTCCCACATGCCCCAGTCGGACGGGAACATCACCAGATGGCCGGCGTAGGTGTATTCGTCGCCCTTCTCCGGCGCCCGTCTGCCCCAGAAACAAATCCCCGTGTGCCTCTCGGACTCGACCAGTTTGCCCGTTACAAGAAGGCGAAAGTCGCTGAAATTCCGCTTGGTCAGCAGGTAGGTGCTTACCTTCTGCGCCTTGCTCTTGCCGACGATTTCGCCGTCTTGCACGGACCAGAGGCCCTTGTCGCCCTCCCAGCCGTCGAGGTCTTTGCCGTCGAAGAGCTTGAAGGTCTCGGATTTGCCCGCGCGCGGCGGCACGACGGGGACCGCGTTGGGAGGCGTCGGGGCCTTGTCCTTGTCGGCGGCCGCCGCGGCGGAGACGGCCAGGAGGAATCCCAGGCCCAGCGCCGGGACGAGGGCGGAAATCAACGTGCGTCGCATGTGTACCTCGCGGTGGGGAGAGGACGCCCGCCCGGCGAGAAGGTCGGCCGGCGCGGTACGGGGTGAGGGTATCAGCGGGAGCGGCCTGACGCAACGAGTTTCCGGCGGCAAAAAACAAAGCGGCCGCGGAACCGCACCCACTTCGCCACAGCCGTGAGGAACGGGTTTTTCTCGCACCTCGGCGCGGGGGCCTCTGAACGGAGGATCGGGCCAAATCCGCTCGCGCGGGGCGGGCCCTGGGCCGCCTCCGCGACGCCCTCATGCGCCTCCCCGAACACCCCACCCTCATCCGCCGCCTGATCGACGCCCGCGCGGCTGGGCGTTTGAAGATCCGTCCGGAGGCGTCGTAGGGCCGGCCGGCCGGGTCCTCCGGGGTAGAGGAATCGACGCGGGGGGTCGAGTGAACCAGTCCGTCTCGCGCCGGGAGCCGGTCCGGGGTGCGCCCTGCGCCGGCAGGCGTCCGGCCTCGCCCGACCGCCGGCTGCATACCGGCGCTCCCGTTCCTCACAGCGGGGCGCCGCGCGCCGCTGTTGACAGCCTTCCCCCCCCTGTTAGAATGGCGCTGGGGTCGCATTCCGCCTGAGTTGCCGCGGGGATTTGGGGCTATGAAGTGCCAGAAGTGCGCCAAGGCCGCCACCTTGCACATCACCGAAATTCTCGGCGAAGAACAGGTCGAAGAACTGCATTTGTGCGAGGAGTGCGCCCAGAAATACCTCTACGAGCCGCACCAGAAACAGGCCGGCGGCAAGGCCGTGCCGTCGCACGGCGAGGAGGCGGACGAGCCGGCGGTCCTCAATCGCGAGTGCGACGTCTGCGGCATCAAGTTCGTCGATTTCCGCAACTCCGGCCGGCTCGGCTGTCCCCACGACTACGAGGTCTTCCGCGAGGAGCTGTTGCCGCTGCTGGAGAACATCCACGGCGAGACCAAGCATTGCGGCAAGACGCCGCGCCGCCTGCCGCAGAACAAGCAGATGCAGTCGGAGCTGATCCAGTTGCGCAAGCAACTGCTGCAAGCGGTCAACAAGGAGGCGTACGAAGAGGCCGCGCGGCTGCGCGACCAGATCCGCCGCCTGGAGGAAAGTTGATGCGCGTGAGATCGGTTAGCCGCGACGCGCAGCGGAGCGCTGGATCCGAAGCGCTCCGCTGCGCGTCGCGGCTAACCAGGTTTCGCGCCGAAGGGAGACCCGGCGTGAAGTGTCAGCGCTGCTCCAACCCGGCCACCGTCCACCTGACGGAGATTGTCGAGCAGCAGAAAAAAGAGCTGCACCTGTGCCAGAGTTGCGCCGAGAGCCAGAACCTGTTGCATAAACAAGAGCTGAACCTGCCGGCCATTCTTCAGACGCTGATCGGCCACCACCTCGGCCGCGAGACCGACGAGCTGGCCCGGCTGTCCTGCCCGGCCTGCGGGATCAAGTACATGGAGTTCCGGGCCGAGGGCCGGCTCGGCTGCCCCCACGACTACGCCGTGTTCCGAACGGCCCTGGAGCCGCTGCTCCTGCGCATTCACCGGGCGACCCGGCACCACGGCAAGACGCCCGCGCACGTTCCGTCCGCCTCGCGTCAGGCCGAGGTGGTCGAGTTGCGCCGCCGGCTGCAAACGGCGGTGGACGCCGAGCAGTACGAAGAAGCCGCCCGTTTACACGCCCTGCTCCGAAGTCGGAAGGATGAAGGATGAAGGATGAAGGATGAACAAAAGCACCTCGCCGGTTCTCCTTCATCCTTCATCCTTCATCTTTCATCCTTCAAAAGGATGCCACGGATGAATCTGGATAACCTGACTCATACCAGTGGCGAATGGCTGCGCGGCAGCGGCCCCGAGTCCGACATCGTCATTTCCAGCCGGATCCGCCTCGCCCGCAACCTGGCCGCGTTCCCCTTCACCAACCGCGCCAGCAGTTACCAGAAGGCCGAGATCGAGACCCTGCTGCGCGACCGCATCGGCAAGCTGGAGGTGGACCCCAAGCTCGGCTACCTCACCGTGCCGAGTCTGTCCACGCTCGACCGCCAGTTCCTGGTCGAGCGCCAGCTCATCAGCCGCGAGCTGGCCGCCGCCGACGGCCCGCGCGGCGTCGCCCTGGGGCCGCAAGAGACCGTCAGCGTGATGGTCAACGAGGAGGACCATCTGCGCCTCCAGGTCATGCGCAGCGGCTTCACCCTTGACGAGGCCTGGCAGGAAATCGACCGGATGGACGACCTGCTGGAGCAGCGCATCGGCTACGCCTTCAGCGAGGAGTTCGGCTACCTGACCGCCTGCCCCACCAACGTCGGCACCGGCATGCGCGCCAGCGTCATGCTGCACCTGCCGGCCCTGGAGCTCACAAAGCAGATCGAAAAAGTCTTCCGCGCCTTGCAGAAGATCAACCTGGCGGTGCGCGGCCTCTACGGCGAGGGCAGCCGGGCGTCGGGCCACTTCTACCAGATTTCCAACCAGGTGACGCTCGGCAAGAGCGAGACGGGCATCCTCAACGAAATCCACGGGGTCATCCCGCAGATCATCAACTACGAACGCCAGGCCCGCACCACGCTGGCTGCGCGACAACCGCCAGGGGTTGCAGGACAAGATCTCCCGCGCCTACGGCACGCTCTGCTCGGCCACGATGATGACCTCGGAAGAGACGATGGAACTGCTGTCCTACGTCCGGCTGGGCGTCAACCTCGGCCTGATCGGCGACATCACCATCCCGACCGTGAACGAGCTGTTCATCCACACGCAGCCGGCCCACTTGCAAAAGTTGATGGGTTCGCCGCTGGACGGCGAGGAGCGCAACGCCGCCCGCGCCCGCTACCTTCGCACCCGGCTGCGCGAGGGCGGGGCGAACCCGAATTGACACGTCGTCGCCAAGGCGCGCAACCTGCTGTTCGGCATCCTGGCGTTGCGGCCGGATTTCAGTCGTTCGACTCTGGTAGGGAAGCCGCCGCCGTTATTCCGGGCCGCCGGTCACGGGGCAGAGCCGTCGCACCAGACGCAGCAGTTCTTCCGGCGTGAACGGCGCGGTCAGCTCGGCCGTGGCCCCGGCCAGCCCGCCGCGCATCTTGCGAAACAATCCCGACTTTTCGGACAGCAAAAGAATGGAAATGTGGGCGGTCGTGGGATTCTCCCGCAGCAGCTTGCACAGCTGGTAGCCGTCCAGGCCGCCGGGCAGCGACGCCGTGAGGACGAACAGGTCCGGCGCGCCGCGGTCCCGCAGCAGGGTCACGGCCTCGTAGCCGTCGGCGGCGGCACGGATTTCGTAGCCGTGGGGTTCCAGTATTTCAGCCATCCGAGCGCGGACGGCGGATCGGTTGTCCACGGTCAGGACCGTTTTTTCGGGAACGCGTCGCCGGCCGGCGTCAACGGCCGCGGCAACGGCGCCGGCCTGTGCGACCGGCGCCGTGGTACGGGAGCGCCGGCCGGCAACCGAGGCCCGGAGGCGCTCCAGCGTGGATCGGGCCAGGGCGTTTTCGGGGTTGATCGCCAGCACCTTTTCAAGGCACGACACGGCGTCGGCGGGCGTTTCCGCGACGTTGGCCAGCCACATCCATGCCAACTCGTTGTTCGGTTCGGCGGACACGACCAGACGCAGCAAGGCCCGCGCCCGCGGCTTTTTCCCCGAACGGGCCGCGCTGACGCCCAGCTGGAGACGAGCGGAGTGGGCCGCGGATCGCGCCCGTTCGTTGGCGGGATTGAGGCTTAGCACACGCTCCAGGGCGGCCAACGCCTCCTGCGCCGACTCCGCCACGCTCGCCAGCCACAGCCAGGCCGATTCGTTCCCCGGGTCCAGTCCCACGGCCTGTCGCAACGCCTCCCGCGCCTGCGCCTTGTCGCCGCCATTGGCCAGGCAAACGCCGTGCTTCACGAGGTCCAACAATTCCACTTGCGACACGCAGATCCTCCCAACGGCCGGCGCCAGGCGCCCGTGATCCGGCCACCAAACTTTGGGATAAAAATCGGCGTTTGTCTAATGAGGCCCCTCGGCAGGGAGGGTAGGCGCGTCCGCCGGCTTCGCCGCACAGGCGGCGTCGCCTCCGCAATTCGGCTGCTTCCGCCGATCCTGACGCCTGTCCGGACTCTGTTCGTACACCGTTTCCAGCAGCGGCGAGCCGAACGTGCCGTAGTATCGGTTGCCGAGGGCGTACACCGGAACATAGACCCGGATCTTCGAGAACGCATAGGCCAGGGCGCGACCGCCAGCCAGCGCTTGTAATGCGGCATGCAGCGGATCGGCACCGGCTCCGACAGCACGATCCCGGCCGAGCGGTAGGCCCTCTCGATCATCTCCGTGCAGTACAGCTTGTTTTCGTCCCCCGTGAGGTCGGGGTCGAACGGCACTTGCCGCCGCCAAACGTCCTCGCAATAGGCGATGGCCTGTGGAATGGCGTCGCGGAACTCCGGCCTCGGCCGCTCGATGACCAACGACTCGTCGGCGTCGTCGAGCACCCAGAACTCAAACGGCACTTTGCGGATGCCTTGAGGGGCTGGTTCCGCGTCGTAGACGTACAATGCGTCTCCCTCCCAGTGGGCGATGCCGTTGTGGGAGAAGCGGTCGTCCTCGATGCCGGCGATCACCCGGCTGGTGAAGATTTCGTAGGGCTTGTACGATTTGCCGTAGCGGAAGAGGATGTCGCCGTCCTGGATGTGTTTTCGGCCGAACTCCGCCCACTCGGCCATCGTCTGCGTGTAGAAGACGGGACGGAGCTTTCCCTCGGCCCGCGCGACATAGGCCTCCGGCCCCCACGGGTTGCGGCCTCGCCATTCACGCGGAACCGTGGACATGGTCGGCGAAGACGGGAGGGCGCAGCCGGCGGCCAAAAGCGCCAGCAGGCAAGCCGCCGACAGTCGGCGAGCGCGGATACGTCGTGCGGGGAACGCGGGTGCCATCCCAGGGAGCCGCTCCATACCGCCCATCCTTCTTGCATGGCCCGACCGCCGGCGGACGACGCGGTTCCGCGCGCCTTTCCATCTTCTGCGTCTCTACACCTTTTCGGTTGTCCCGCCCGCCCGCCATGAGTTTCGGTTAGGCGGCCCCGGCCGTCGGGCGCGGATGGCGGGGGTGCGCGCCGGTCGAGGCGCCGACGTGCCGCTGAAACAGGGCGACGGCCTTCCCCACGCCGTCCTCGGCGCGGATCATCCTCCCCATCTCCTCCGAACGGCGGCGAATGGCCGTATCGGTCATGGCCAGCCGCACGGCAGATTCCAGACGCTCGGCAGTGAGATCCTTGCGCGGGATCGGCTTCGGACCCAGGCCCAGCTGGTGGACGCGGCGGCCCCAGAAGGGCTGATCGGAGGTAAACGGAATGAGGATCGAGGGCACGCCGGCGCGCAGGCCGGCGGCCGTGGAACCGGCGCCGCCGTGATGGGCGACGGCGGCCATGCTCGGGAAAAGCCACGCATGAGGCGCGGATTCGAGCGAATAGAACTGGTCCGAGCGCGCGACCGATTCCAGCCCGCCCCAACCCGTCGCCAGCACGCCCCGCACCCCCGCGGCCTTGAGCGCCCGGACGACGAGATCCGTCACTTCGGCGGCGTCGCGGTTGTGATTGCAGCCGAAGCCGACGTAGACCGGCGGCTCCCCCGCGGCCAAAAAGTCTTCGAGATCGGTCGGCGGTCGCCAGCCGGCCGGGGCGTCGAGGTACCAGTAGCCGGTAAGGTGGTGGCTGTCGGGCCAGTCGCGCGGTTTGGGGACGATGAGCGAACTGTAGCCGTCCAGGGAGATGGCGGTGTGCAGGAAGTCCCGGCCGGGTCCGGTAAGCGGTAGGGGCGGCAGATCGAGCACGTCGCGCCGCGCCTCGTTGAACGTCTTTCGCCACATCTGCCAGAGCGTCAGGCCGACGAAAAAATGACTGAAGACGTTGTAAACGCCCTGGAAGGGCAACCACTCCGGCGGTTCGGGAAAGAGGAAGCTCGTATGATAGCGGCTCAGGTCGGCCGGTTGCAGCGACGTGCGGTAGGCCGGGACGCCGAGTTTTTGGGCGACGGAATGGCCGAGCAGCGGCGAGGTGGTGGTCATCAGCACAACGTCGGCGTCCCGGCAGGCATGGTAACAGTTGGCCATCATGCCGCGGATCAGCGGCTCCCGAAGCCGGACGAATTCGCGGAGAAAGGCGACCGGGTTGCGGCCGGCCTTGAGCATCCGGTCGCCGGCGTTGCTGGCCTGAAGGGCGCGGCCGTCGGCTTCCAGGGAATAGAAATCCAGGCCGTAGGAGCGCACCAGCGGCTCGAAATCGGCGTGCGTGGCCAGGCGGACCTGGTGTCCGGCGGACTGAAGGCCGAGGCCGAGGGCGATGTACGGTTGCACGTCGCCGCGCGAACCGGTCGTCGGAATGGTGATCCGCATGGCAATAAAACACCCATCTTCGCCCGGTGATGGGACCGGGGAAGCGATCTCATAGCCGCATTCCCCAGAATGCGGGTGCGACGACCCGCATTCTGGCGAATGCGGCTACCATAAGAATGTCGTAACCGGCGCAACCTCGGCGGCGGGCGCGGCCCCATAGGTGCGCTGAACATCCTTGAAAAGTAAAGATCAACCGGAAGGACGTGGAATGTCGGACGGCCGGAAGGGGAAAGCCTATTCCCGGTTGAACGCCACCACGACGCAGGTGACGTTATCTTTGGACCCACGCCGCAAGGCCGATTCGACGAGATGGTCGGCCCATTCCTGCGGGTTGCGGTGCAGGAGCGCCCCTTCGCGCAAATCGGCGTCGGAGAGGAAATTCGTAAGGCCGTCGCTGCCCATCACCAGACGGTCGCCAGCCTCTGGCGTGAACGGGCGCACCTCGGCGCCCTCGGTCATCTCGGCGCAACCCAGAAACTTATAGAGGACGTTGCCCCACGGGCTGTGCTTGGCCTGGTCGGCCGTGAGCGTGCCGTTGCGGGCCAGGGCGGCGGCGACCGTGTGATCGACGGTGAGCAGTTCCACCCGGTCGCCGCGGATCAGATAGGCCCGGCTGTCGCCGAGGTTGGCGACGTAGACCCGGTCGTCCTGCCGGACGGCCACGACGGCGGTCGTCCCCATGCGCCGGCTGGTACACTGGCGCACGCTGGCGTTGATGATGGCCTGGTTGGCCTCGTCCAGGGCTAGTTGAACGGCGCGGCCGGCGTCGTCGTGGGCGGCGAGGCGGTCGTGAAGCACGCGCGGGATGATGTCCACGGCCATGCCGCTGGCCTGTTCGCCGCAGTCCTGGCCGCCCATGCCGTCGGCGACGAGAAAGACATCCTTGGCCGGGTCGGCCACGAAGCGGTCTTCGTTGTTGGGCCGCAGGCCCTGAGCGCTGCGGCTTCCCACCTGGATGACGAATTCCGCCATGACGTGCTCCCGCGGGGGCGGACGAATCCAGACGCCGAACGCCCCGTCGTTCCTCTCACTCCAATTCTACACCGCATCGGCCGCGGCGGCGAAGAATCCCGACTCGTCGCGCGCCCGCTTTTCCGCGAAACGGAAGGAAGATTCCGTGCGTCCCGGCGGTAGCTATTCGGCGGACTTCTCTAACATAAGGAGGGGAGCGGACTCGGAAAGGGGAACGTTCATGCTGGCCTTGAGTCAACGGCGGCGCCTGCCGGAGATCATGGATCGGCCCGATTTGCGTCCCGCGCGGCATCTGCGGGCGCTACGGGGGTTGGCGCGCGTCAACTTCTGGAGCGGCAGCGCCGGCATTCTCTATCGGCCGCTGGCCGACCTGGCCCGGCGACTGAACCGGCCGATCCGCATCCTCGACGTGGCCAGCGGCGGGGGCGACGTGCCGTTGCGGCTGTGGGCGAAGGCCCGTCGCGCCGGCCTCGATTTCCGCATCGACGGCTGCGACCTCAGTCCCGTGGCGGTGGAATACGCCCGCGGCCGGGCGGAGGCGGCCGGCGCCGACGTGCATTACTTCGTCCGGGACGCATTGCGGGGATCGTCGCCGTCGGGTTACGATGCCGTGACCTGTTCGCTGTTCCTGCACCATCTCGACGACGAACAGGCGGTGAAATATCTTCAATGGGCCGCGGCGACGGCGGCGCACGCCGTGCTGGTCAACGACCTGGAGCGCGGCGGCATGGGATGGGCGTTGGCCCATCTCGCCGTGCGTTTTTTGACCACGTCCGACGTGGTCCACGTGGACGGCCCGCGGTCGGTGGAGAGCGCGTTCACGCGAAAGGAGGCCCTCGCCCTGGCCGAGCGGGCCGGCCTGCGCGGGGCGACGGTGAGCTGGCGCTGGCCGTTCCGATACCTATTGAAGTGGGAACGCCGATGACCCTCGCGGCGACGCTGACCCTGGACGACGCCGCGACGCGGACCTGGGGCGCCGTCGTCGTCGGGGCGGGGCCGGCGGGGGCGACGGCCGCGCGCGAGTTGGCCCGGCGATCCGTGACGGTGTTGCTGGTGGACCGGGCGGCGTTCCCGCGCTGGAAAGTCTGCGGCTGTTGTCTCAACGGCCGGGCGGCGTCGGTGTTGCGGAGGGCGGACCTCGGCGCCCTGACGGCCGACTGCCGCGCGGTCCCGCTGGAGTGCATCCAACTGGCGGCCGGCGGAAGGCAGGCGCGGGTGCCGCTCGCGGGCGGCGCCGCCCTGTCGCGCGAAGTCTTCGACGCCGCGTTGGTCCGGGCGGCGGTCGAGGCCGGCGCCGATTTCCTTCCCTCGACGCGGGCCATTCTCATCGAAGGCGCTCCGAATAATGCGGAAAAGGGCGGCGTTCGCGCCGTCCGGCTCCGGCAGGGCGAGCGGGAGGCGCGGGCCGAGGCGCGGGTGGTGCTGGCGGCCGACGGGCTGGCGGGGCAGTTCCTGGCGCACTCGGCCGCCGCCTCGGAGGCCGCCCCCGGCGCGCGCGTGGGGGCCGGGGCGACCGCGACCGAGGCGCCGGATTTCTACCGCCGCGGGGTGATTTACATGGCGTGCGGGGCCGGCGGCTACACGGGACTGGTGCGGCTGGAAGACGGCCGCCTCGACGTGGCCGCCGCCTTCGACGCCGCGCGCGTGCGCGCCGACGGCGGACTCGGCCGCGCCGCCGCGCGGCTGGTGCGCGAGGCCGGGTGGCCGGCGCCGGAGTTGTTCGCCGAGTTGTCGTGGCGCGGCACGCCGGCGCTGACCCGGCGGCGCACTCGCATCAGCGAGGAACGCGTGTTCGTCCTCGGCGACGCGGCCGGTTACGTCGAGCCGTTCACCGGCGAGGGCATGGCGTGGGCGCTGGCGTCGGGCGCGGCGGTGGCCCCACTGGCCGCCCGCGCCGTCGGGGAGTGGCGGCCCGAACTGGCGCGCCGATGGGAGAGCCTCCACCGCCGCGTCGTGACCCGTCGGCAAGCCCTGTGCCGCCTCGCGGCGGCCGTGCTCCGTCGCCCGGGCTTCATCGGCCTGCTCGTGCGCCTCCTCGCCGGCGCGCCCGCGCTGGCCCGCCCCGTTACTTATTATCTCAATCATTAGCGGTCTGTAATGGTATCTCCGCCCGCGCCGCGCACAAAGGAATCCCATGAGTTTCTCCATCCTCGGCATCGGAACCGCCCTGCCGGCCGCCGTCCTCTCCCAGCCGGACGCCTTCCGCATCGCCCAGGCGCTCGGCCGTCCCACCGAGGAACAGGCCACCTGGCTGCCCTCCATGTACGGCGGCACCGGCGTCGCCACGCGACGCACGTCCCTCGGCGAGGCCGTGCTGCGCGACGTGCTCGACGGGACGAAACACACCGGCTCGCCCTACCTGCCCACCGGCTTGCCGGGCGACCGCGGGCCGACCACGGCCCGGCGCATGCAGCACTACGCCGAGCTGGCGCCGCCCCTGGCCGTGCAGGCGGCCGCCGCGGCCCTGAGCCCGTCCGGCCTGAAGGCTTCGGAGCTGACGCACCTCGTCACCGTCTCCTGCACCGGCTTCGTCGCGCCGGGCGTGGACCTCGCCCTGATCCGGACGCTGGGCCTGGCGGCGACCGTGCAGCGGACGCACGTCGGCTACATGGGCTGTCACGGGGCGCTCAACGGCCTGCGCGTCGCCCGCGCCTTCGCCGCCGAGGGACCGGAGGCCCGCGTCCTCCTCTGTGCCGTGGAGTTATGCACTCTGCATTATCACTACGGCTGGGAGGTGCAGAAGGTCATCGCCAACGCCCTGTTCGCCGACGGCGCCGCGGCCGTGGTCGGCGCCCCCGCCGACGCCGCGCCGTCGGGGGCCTGGCGGGCGGAGGCCACCGGCTCGTGTCTCGTCCCGGACTCGGCGAACGCCATGGGCTGGACGGTCGGGGACCACGGCTTCGAGATGTCGCTGTCCCGGCAGGTGCCGCGGCTCATCGCCACGCATTTGCGTCCGTGGATGGAAAGCTGGCTGGGCCGCAACGGCGTCGCCCTGGAGGAAGTCGGCTCCTGGGCGGTCCACCCCGGCGGCCCGCGCATCCTCGACGCCGTGGAGGAAGGCCTCGTCCTACCGCGCGGTTCCATGGACGTGTCGCGGGCCGTCCTGTCGGAGTTCGGCAACATGTCGTCGCCGACCGTGCTGTTCATCCTCGACCGCCTCCGCGCCGCCGGGGCGCCGCGGCCGTGCGTCGCGCTGGGCTTCGGCCCCGGCCTGATGGCGGAGGCCGTACTTTTCCGCTAGAATTCGCCGTGGGAGCGGGATTACTCCGCCTCACCGCCTCGGAGAAGTCCGTGATGGACGACACTGCCCCGTCAACCCTGTTCGCCTGGATCGACCGGGAACTGTGGCTCGTCACGGCGGCGGCGGGCGGCCGTCGCGGCGGACTGATCGCCACGTTCGTCAACGAGGCTTCGATCGTGGCCGACCTGCCGCGAATGCTCGTCGGCCTGGCGAAACAGCATCACACGCACGAACTCGTCGAGGCGTCCGGCGCCTTCGCCCTGCACCTGCTCGGCGAGGACCAGCTCGAATGGGTGTGGCGATTCGGCCTTCAGTCGGGCCGATCCGCCGACAAATTCGCCGGCCTGGAAGTGGAGACGGTTGCCACCGGCAGTCCCATCCTGAATAACGGCGTGGGCTGGCTCGACTGTCGGGTGGAAGAACGTCTCGACGGCGGCGACCGCACCGTCTATTTGGCCGAGGTGGTGCAAAGTCGAGTCACGCACTTCACCCAGCCGTTGACTCTCCAACGCCTTTTGCAAGTCGCCCCGGCGGATCGGCTGCGCGAACTGAAGCGGCAGCGGCACGCCGACGCCGACGTGGACGCCGCCGCCGTCTTGGCGTGGCGGCAGGGCCGCCGCGGGAGGCCGTAAGGGGACGCCGATGACGCTCGCCGACCTTCGCCGGGAGTACAGTCAATGCGGCCTGAATGAGGCCGACGTTGACGCCGACCCGATCCGCCAGTTCGCCGCGTGGTTCGGGCAGGCCGCGGCCGCGCAGGTCCCCGAGCCGAACGCCATGACTCTGGCCACGGTCGGGCCGGACGGCCGGCCGTCGGCCCGCGTCGTCCTGTTGAAGGCGTTCGACGACGCCGGCTTCACCTTCCACACCAACTACGACAGCCGCAAGGGCCGCGACCTCGCCGCCAATCCGCACGCCGGTTTGGTGTTTTTCTGGCCGGAACTGGAGCGTCAGGTGCGGGTCGAGGGGACGGTCGCACGGCTGTCGGACGCGGAATCGGACGCCTATTTTCACGGCCGGCCGCACGGCAGCCAGCTGGGAGCGTGGGCGTCGCGGCAGAGCGAGCCGGTGGCGGATCGCGAGACGCTGGAACGACGGCTGGAAGAACTGGCGCGAACCTATGAAGGGACCGACGTGCCGCGGCCGCCGTTCTGGGGGGGACTGCGCCTGCGGCCGGATATGATCGAGTTCTGGCAGGGGCGGCCGAATCGACTGCACGACCGGTTGTGTTATCGGCGCGATTCGGCGGGCTGGCGGATCGGGCGGCTGTCGCCGTGAGGGGTTAGCGGCGACGCTCAGCGGTGCGCTTCATTTCACGCGCTCCGCTGAGCGACGCGGCTAACCTACGTCCTCAGCCTGATTATCTCGCGGTCCTACTTGTCCTTCGGCGGCGCATCGTCCTTTTTATCCTCGGGCGGCTTCGCGTCGGGCTTCATCTCCGGATCGACGGCGGGCGCCACCCCCGGCGGCGGGGCCGGCGGCGCCGTGATCGTCGGCGGCGGGTTCGGGGCGATCGCGATGCCCGGCACGAGACCCGGCTGGGGCTGCCCCGGTTGGTTCGGCTGCACCAGGTCGGGGTCGTTGCGCAGCTCGTTGGCGGTTTCCTTCTTGGTCACGAAAAGCACGTTGCCGACGCGCACCGGCTTGAGGCCGGCCATCTCCGACAGCAGGCGCACCGCCGTCTCCAGCGGCACGTCCTCCAGTTGCATCGTCACCTGGGCCTGGGCGTCCTTCTCGGCTCGGGTGTCCACGATCACGTTGGTAGCCGTGTCGCGGGCCAGCTGCCGCAAGGCCCTCGCCAATTCCACTCGATTCAGGTCCACATTGACGCGCTGGCGCATCTGGCGGACCATCGCCACGTCCTCGGTGGTGACGATTAGCGTGTCGCCGATGGGCGCATAGCTGAGGCCGTCAGGCCCAGGATCGTGCGCAGGGCGGTGCGAACTTTCACGTCCTTGAGATCGACGTCCACCGGCGTGGGCGGCATGTCCGGCGTAAAACCGAGTTGCTGCTGAATGGTCAGGCCGTCGATCACGAAGTTGACGTTGGATTTCGCGTGGAGCATGTCCAGGGCCAGGTTGAGCGGCTGCTTTTCGATTTTGATGCTGATGGTCTTGTCGAGGTACTTGTGGAGTTTCTCGACCGGGCTGACGGCCTTTTCGTCCTTGTCGGGCGCGGCCGGCGCGGCCGAGAGGAGGACGGGCGCGACCGCCCAGGCCAGCACGGCCCCGGCCACGACGCGCCAGCAAGCGGGTACCATGCGCATGCGTTCAACTCCTATCTCAGTAGTTGACCCTGTTCGATCGCGCGCCGCGGGCGGACCCGCCGGCGCCGCCAAGGTTTCTAGATAACAGCCTACTTGTCGATGCGGTTTTTCGCAATAGTCCCGACGCGCCGCGGGCATGTTGTTACACGAGGCACGTGAATTTGCCTGAAGTCGGCGCCGGTTCGCGGCCGAAAGCACTTCGTATACGGCCGTGTACTAGGGTAGGGAAGATCATGCGTATCGTGAACCGCGAATCCGACGTGTTGGCGGCCTGTTTGCACTACCTGGCCCTGAAAGGCGTGTTCGCCTGGCGACAGAACCAGGCGCGATCCCGCTCACAGGCGGCGGCTACCGTAAATTCGTCGGACTGCGGGGGGTGGCCGACATCCTCGGCATCCTGCCTCAGCAAGTGGACCTTCCCGGCGAAGGCCGCGTTCGCTTCGGCAATCTCCTGGCCGTCGAAGTCAAACGGCCGGGAGAAAAACCGCGGCCGGACCAGGGCGATTTCCTCGCCCGCGTGAACGAACTGGGCGGCGTCGGCGTTTGCGTCCACAGCGTCCGCGAGTTGGAAGAGAGGCTGACGCCTTACCTATATTGACGATCGCAAAAGATTACTTGTGGCTCCCCAATAAACCGCCGCCCATAGGCGGCCGCACCCTCGGTCCCTCGCTCTGCCGGAAAAAGATCGACGCGCCGCCCCTTTCCGGGCAGTATGGAAGGACCGAGGGGCGAACTTCTTGCTTTTGGGAAAATGATCGACATGACAGCCGGCCGACCGAGTCCGGTGATTCAGCATCTTCGCCGGGCCGCGCTCGCCCAGGACGCGGGTGGACGGACGGACGGTGAACTGCTGGGCGGCTTCGTCGCCCGGCGCGACGGGGCGGCCCTGGAAGCCCTGATCCGCCGCCATGGTCCGATGGTGCTGTCCGTTTGCCGCCGCGTCCTCGGCAACGAAACGGACGCCGAGGACGCCTTTCAGGCCGCCTTCCTCGTCTTTGTCCGCAAGGCGGCGTCGATCCGGGCGCGGGAACTGGTCGGCAACTGGCTCTACGGCGTGGCCTACCGGACGGCCCTCAAGGCGCGCTCCGCGGCCGCGCGTCGGCGGGCGAAAGAGAGGCGGGCGGCGACCATGACCCCGACGCGGGCCGACGATGAGGAGGACTGGGCGGAGCTGCTGCCCCTCCTGGACCGGGAGCTGAGCCGGCTCCCGGACAAGTACCGCATCCCCCTCGTGTTGTGCGAGCTGGAGGGCCGGAGCCGCAAGGAGGCGGCCCGCAAGCTCGGCGTGCCGGAGGGGACGCTGTCCAGCCGGCTGGCGACCGGCCGGCGGATGCTGGCCCGCCGCCTGGCGCCGCACCGAACCGGCTCGGCCGGATGCGGTCTGGCCGCGGCGCTGGCGCGGGCGTCGGCCGGATCGGGCGTTCCGCCTCCCCTGCTGGCGTCCACGGCAAAGGCCGCTTCCTTGTTCACGGCGGGCCAAACCGCGACCGCCGTCGTGTCGGCGCGGGTCGCCGCCCTGGCCGAAGGAGTGCTGAAAACCATGCTGCTCACGAAACTGTCCCTCGCCTTCCTGGCCGCCTTCGCCGTCGCGGCGTCCGCGGCCGTCGTCTTCGCCTGCCGCCCCCCGGCCCCGGCGGCGCAGGCCCCGCCGGCCGCCCCCGCGCCGGCGCCAGCCGCTCTAAAGGGTAAATCAGAGGTTAAAGAAGTGAAATCAGAATGGGGCGAGGCGGTGGACGGCGTGCAGGCGCGGCTCCGCGCGCCCAAGGCCGACTGCGACGCCGGTGAAGCGCCGACGTTCATCCTCGACCTTCGCAATCGGGGAAAAGAGACCCCGAACGCCCGGCGAGTCGGCCTCGACTGTCAATTCGAGGTGGACGGGATGTGGTACTCGTTCATGCTTCCTACCGGCCCCTATACCCCCGTCGGCGACTTGCTTGAACCCGGCAAGCAGATCGACGCCTGGGTGACCGTATCCCCCGGCAAGAATTGGCGGAGTTTTACGGGCAAGAAGGTAGACTTTTCGCTGGCGCCGGGCAAGCATACCGTGCGCATCGCCTACCATCTGGGGGGCGTCACGCCCGGCATTCGGCCGGTGAGCGGCCCCCTGGAAATCGAGGTGGGCAAGGAGTCCGCGTGGGGCGAGGCCGCGGGCGACGTCCAGGCCCGTGTGCGCACCCCGAAGGCGGTTTGGAAGGCGGGCGAGGCGCCGACGTTCATCCTTGACCTGCGCACCGTGGGGAAGGTGGCGGTGAACGCGCCGCACGCCAATGCGGACCTCGAAATCGAAGCGGACGGGGCGTGGTACGTGGATTCCAGCGAGGCGGAGCGCCGCGCCAAGGCCTTTCTCGACAGCGATCAACTGCTGGAGCAGGCCACCGACTGGCTGGCCGTGACCGCCGACAAGAAATGGGCGCTCAAGACGCCCGGCGCGGCCGCGGGCAAGCCGGCCCACTTCCCGCTGCCCGCCGGCAAGCACACGATTCGCATTTCCTACGAGGTGTCAGCCGGCGGAAATTCCTTCCGGCCCGTGAGCGGCCCGGTGGAAATCGAGATCAAGGAGAAATGATCGACGAAGCCCGGCGAGCGGGGGGCGTCAGCCCCCTGATTTAGCATCCTGTCGGTGACAGGGTGACGAATCAGGGGGCTGACGCCCCCCGCTCGCCTTTCGCGTCGTGAACCCGCCCTCGCCGTCCGCCGTCCGAACTAGAGCGAGCCGCGTCCTTTCCGTAGGATAACGGCATGCCGGAATGTTCGTGGACCTTCTCGAGGGCGGATGGGCGCGGCTAACGCGCCGCCACGGAGCCGCGTTAGGTCGCGCACGGCGCAACCCAATTCCGAGTTCGGCGCCGCGGAACACCGAACCGGTCTGAAACAAGCCTAGCTGGAGCGAGTCGATTTTCTGAGGGTGTCAGTGTTCCCGCGGGAGGACACACGCATGCGAGTCCGTCTGTTCCTGCCGGCAGTCCTGTGGTTGCCTTTCCTACTTCAGGTCGGGCCCGCTTTCGGAGCAGATCCGAAGCCCGGGCCGAAAGACTCCTGGATCACGTTCGTCTCCCACAGGACCGGGGACAACCTGCTGTACCGGATGCGGCCCGACGGGACCGAGTGCAAACCGATCTTCGGCGGGCCTATCAAGGACGCCCCGGGGATCGGGGCCGGCTTGATCCTCTACCGGGCGCCGCACTGGACTTGGCAAAGCCCCGACCGGAAGTACTTCGCCAGTTGGGCATCGACGAACTTCGCCCACGGGACAAGTTCATAGCGACGCCGTCATCCCCCGGCCCCCGATTCAGACTGCACCTCGGCCGTACCGACGGCGTCGGCCCGGTTCGCCTCCTCACCCCGGTCTGCCAGGAGGCGGCGGCCTGGTCGCCGGGGGTCGAGCGGCTGGCCTACGCGGTGGTTACCGATAAAGAGTCTTCCTCTGCTTACCCCAACCCGGCCTTTATGACCCGGA
Organism: uncultured Planctomycetaceae bacterium; assembly: GCA_963813925.1. GTDB lineage: Bacteria > Planctomycetota > Planctomycetia > Gemmatales > Gemmataceae > UBA4732. Next base: position 241,476 of record CAWFBG010000007.1, on the reverse strand, counting down.
TCTATGTCGTGGCCATCGACGGGACCAGCGAGGACATGATCTTCGAGCAGCCGGGCTCCTGGACGCCGCAGGACTGGTCGCCCGACGGGAAGAAGTTGCTCCTGACCGACGGAGAAAACCTCAACTCGAAGCTGATGCGCAACGACCTCGTCGAACTTGACATGACGACCATCGAGAAGATGCAAACACACCCCCGGCGGAAGTCCTTCGGGCGGTGGCAGAATAGCGACACGATGGAGTTGCTTGAGCCGGTCCTCGGCGACGCGGCCGCTGTTCGTCCGAGCGACGCGCGGTACTCACCGGACGGGAAGTTCATCGCCATGACCGCGATCCGCAAAGCGGAAAAGCCTGGGGAGGAGTGGAAAGCGCTCGACTTCGAGCTCGGGGTCATCGACCGGGCCACCGCGACGTACCGCAAAGTGGTGTGGTACAAGGACGGGCTCCGGGGGCCGATCTGCTGGTCGCCGGACGGCAAGGAGATTCTGTTTTCCCGGCCCCTTAAACCGGGCGACAAACGGGAGGCGTGGAATGAGGAGAACAACGGTTCAGGGGTGGACAGCGGCTTAGGGCTATGGGCGATCAAACCGGACGGGAGCGGCGAGCGGTTCCTGACTACCGGCTGGAGCCCGGACTGGCGGTGAGCCAGGCGCCCCGCCGAACCTCTCTAAGGCGTGAGTATTCCCCACATCGAGAGTACATGGCGGATCATGTTTAGGTGTTTATGAGAGGCCAAGGCCCTCGCCAAAGCGACGACGCCGGGAGGAAGCCCTTGCGCTTCCTCCCGGCGTCGTCGCTTGGTCGCCGCCAATACACGCGATCGGCCGCCGGTCCCCGTGCCGGTCGCCCGGACCGGCCGGCGGTTCTCAGCCGAGCCGCACGCGGCCCGCCCGGTACCCCGCCGTCAAGATGGCCAGGTCGCGCCAGCCACGCCACAGCGTCCGCACCCCCGGCATGCCGTCCCGCTTGCGGCCCAGGTGGCCGCCCAATCGGCCGATCCACTTCGCCGCCTGCTCCATGGTCGGCGCCGGCGTCGTCGGCGTCGCCGCCTCGCCCGTGGCGTGCGCGTACAACGCCCGCCACTCGTCCTCGCTCAGCACCTCCGTGCAGGGCGCCGTCGGCTCCCGACGCGCCAGGTCGCGTAAACGCAGCAAACGCACGGCCACCCCCGCATATAGGACCAGGGCCTTCTCCAAACGCCCCCGCGTCTCCAACGCCAGTCGCTCCACCTGGCAGCCCTGCTTCCAAGCCAGGTGAAAATCCTCGATCCGCCAACGCAACGCGTAGGCCCGAACCACCGCCATAATCTCCGCCCCCGTTCGCGCCGGCTCCGTCGTCCACAGCAGCCAATGCACCGGCTCCTCCGTCCCGGCCGGCGCCGCGGCCTCGCGCACCTCCACCATGGTCAGACGCAGCGGCCGTCGATCCCGCGCGTGGTGCGAATGCGGCGTCAGCGTCAGGGGACGCGAGCGCAGCTCGACCACGGCCGTGCGCGCCTTGTGGCCATGGCCCGCCGGCAGACGCAGACGCATCCGCGCCACGCAGGGCGCCCGACCGATCGCTTCGTCGGCGTCGCCGGGATCCTCGGCCACGTTGCGGTTGCGGTAGCGGCGGATGATCGCCCCCTGGCCCAACTGCAGCACGCGAACGAACACCTCATGGATGTCGGCTTCCCGGTCCATGAGATGCACCACGCGCGGACGCTCGCCGGCCGGCAGCGTCGCCAACGCCGAAGCCGTCGCGTCCAGGCCGTGCAGCCATTTCATGCTTTCCTTGTCTTCCATGGCCCGGCCCTGCGGCCGCGACCGCTTGTACTCCGTGCGCGCCCAGTACTCCTGATGCAGCAGGCCCAACGGCACGCCGTCGCCTCGCAACGCCAGGGAGCTGTGGCAATGGAAGCCGCGCCCGCCTCCACGTCGCTGATGTAGCCCAGGCCGCTGGTCTGTTTGAGCGAGGTGTAGCTGAAGGTCGTGGTGTCGTGGGCGACGTAGATCACGTCGCGGCCGCGAACCGCCTGGGCGGTCGTGGCCCGCCAGCCCTCCAGCAGGTCGTCGCGTTCGACGCGGTCATTGGCGAAGAAGCGATAGGCGGCCTTGGCCTGATGGCAATCCGGCAGGGCCTGGGGCAAGGAGTCGAGGGGCTGGAGCGCCAAGTGGGTCAGCAGGCGCTCCAAGCGGGCATGGAGTCGGGCGTCGGGCAAAGGCGTGGCGGCGGCGACTTGCGCGGCCCAAAGCGCGGTGGGGAGAGAGCACGTCATCCTGCCGGAGCCTCCAAGGAATCCGTTCCGGGCATCCCATCGTATGGCTCCGGCTTGTCGAAAGGAAAGAGGGCGCGCAGAATTGTGGGGAATACTCACCTCTAAGGTTCCCCAAGTCGTTCGGGCGAGCGGGGGGCGTGAGCCCGCTGATTCGGCATCATTTCGCTCACCAGATGCCGAATCAGCGGGCTCACGCCCCCCGCTCGCCTTTTGCGTCGTGAACCCGCCGCCGCCGTCCGCCGTCCGAACTAGAGCGAGCCGCGTCCTTTCCGTAGGATAACGGCTTTCCCGAAGGCGGAGGGGCGTCATGCCGAGTTACAACCCCAAGGCGATCGAGCCGCGCTGGCAGAAATACTGGCTGGAGAACAAGACCTTCCGCACGCCGGACCTGTCGGACAAGCCGAAGTTCTACATCCTCGACATGTTCCCCTACCCCAGCGGCGCCGGCCTGCACGTCGGCCACCCGGAGGGCTACACCGCCACCGACATCCTGGCCCGCTACAGGCGGATGCGCGGCTTCAACGTGCTGCACCCGATGGGCTGGGACGCCTTCGGCCTGCCGGCCGAGCAGTACGCCATCAAGACCGGCACCCATCCCAGCGTGACACACGCAGAAGAACATCGCCACCTTCCGCCGGCAGATCCAGATGCTCGGCTTCAGCTACGACTGGGACCGCGAAGTCGATACCACCGATCCGAATTATTTCCGCTGGACGCAGTGGATTTTCCTGCGTGCTGTTCGACACCTGGTACGACGCGGAGCAGAAGCGCGGCCGGCCGATCGCGCGAGTTGCCGATCCCCGACGACGTGAAAAAGCACGGCGACGGCGGCAGTCCGCATCTATCGGGATAGCAAACGGCTGGCCTATCAGATCGAGGCGCCGGTCAACTGGTGTCCCGAGCTGGGCACGGTGCTGGCGAACGAGGAAGTGATCGACGGCAAATCGGAGCGCGGCGGCCATCCGGTGGTGCGGATGCCGCTGCGACAGTGGATGCTGCGCATCACCGCCTATGCGGAGCGGCTCTGGACGACTTGGAGCCGCTGGACTGGTCGCGATCGATCAAGGAGATGCAGCGGAATTGGATCGGCAAGAGCGAGGGGGCGGAGGTCGATTTCCTGCTGGAGGACCCATCGGCGGTGCCCGCCTCTGCATCCGCAACGATTACGCGTCTTCACCACGCGGCCGGACACGCTCTTCGGCGCGACGTACATGGTGCTGGCCCCGGAACATCCGCTGGTCGAAGACATCACCACGCCGGAACAGCGCGCCGCCGGTGAAGGCGTATCAGGAAGCCGCCGCACGCAAGAGCGACCTGGAACGCACCGAGCTGGCCAAGAAGAAGACCGGCGTCTTCACCGGCGCCTACGCCATCAACCCGGTCAATCAGGAGAAGATCCCGATCTGGATCGCCGACTACGTGCTGGCCACCTACGGCACCGGCGCCATCATGGCCGTGCCGGCCCACGACGAGCGCGATTTCGAGTTCGCCAGGCAGTTCAACCTGCCGATCCGGACCGTCGTCCGTCCGGCCGACGAATGGCTGAAAAAGACCGGCAGCACCCTGGACAACCTGACCGAAGCGTACACCGAGCGAAGGCGTCGCGGTCAACTCCGGCCCGTTCGACGGTCTGCCAACGGCGGAGTTCAAGAAGAAGATCACCGCCTGGCTGGAAGAGAAGCGGCCTGGGCGCCGGCAAGGTCAACTACAAGCTGCGCGACTGGCTGTTCAGCCGGCAGCGCTACTGGGGCGAGCCGTTCCCGATCCTGCACGAGATCGACGCCAATGGCAAGCCGACCGGCGTGGTCGAACCGCTGTCGCCGGACGAATTGCCGCTGCGCCTGCCGGACCTGGAGGACTTACAAGCCGTCGGGCCGGCCGGAGCCGCCGCTGGGCAAGGCGACCGACTGGCTGTACGTCACGCGCAACGGCAAGCGCTACCGCCGCGAGACGAACACCATGCCGCAGTGGGCCGGCTCGTGCTGGTACTACCTGCGCTACATCGACCCGCACAACGACAAGGCGTTTTGCGATCCGCGAAAAGAGAAGATACTGGATGCCGGTCGACCTGTACGTCGGCGGCGCCGAGCACGCGGTCCTGCACCTGCTCTACTCGCGCTTCTGGCACAAGGTGCTGTTCGACCGCGGCCACGTCCACAACGCCGGAGCCGTTTCAGAAGCTGGTCAACCAGGGCATGATCCTGGGCGAGATGGAGTACACCGGCTTCAAGAAGGCCGGCAAATGGATCTCGCTGGGCGGCGGCGACAGCGCATCGGGCGACGAGGCGGTGAAACTCGCCGAGGACCAGGTCGAGAAAAAGGGCGACGGTTTCGTGCTGAAAGAGAACCCGTCGATCCGCATCGACGCCCGCGCCTTCAAGATGTCGAAGAGCCGCGGCAACGTCATCAACCCCGACGAGGTGGTGAAGGAGTACGGCGCCGACAGCCTGCGCCTCTACGAGATGTTCATGGGGCCGCTGGAGGCGACGAAGCCGTGGAGCATGCGCGGCGTCGAGGGCGTCTACCGCTTTCTGGCTCGCGTATGGCGTCTATTCATCGACGAGCGCTCGGAAGCAGCCAGGCTGACCGAGTCGGTGAAGGACGTACCGCCCGAGCGCGAGACGCTGCGCATGCTGCATCAGACGATCCAGAAAGTGACCGACGACCTGGACGGGATGCGTTTCAACACGGCCATCGCGGCGATGATGGAGTTCACCAACCACCTGACGCCGCTGGCGGTGCGGCCGCGGTCGGCGCTTGGAGCCGTTTGTGCTGCTGCTGAGTCCGTTCGCGCCGCACCTGGCGGAGGAACTGTGGCCACGCTGGGCCACAAGGAAACGCTGGCCTATGAGCCGTGGCCGGCGTTCGACCCGGCCCTTGACGAAGGAGGACGAGATCGAGGTGCCGGTGCAGATCAACGGCAAGGTGCGGCTGCGGCTGACGGTCCCCGCCGACGTGGACGAGGCGACGCTGAAGGAGCTGGCCCTGGCCGACCCGAGGGTGCGCGAGCTGCTCGGCGGCAAGGAGCCGCGCAAGGTGATTGTGGTCCCGAAGAAGCTGGTCAACATCGTGACGGGATAAGGACGCCCAACGCCGGTGACCAGATAGCTTTTGCTCATCCTGGATCTCACGCAAAGACGCCAGGGCGCGAAGGGAGGCCACGATAATAAGGGCCTGTTCCGGAAGGGGGCGGCAGGCACAGCCTGCCGCCCCCTTCCGGAACAGACCCTAATAAACGAAACCGACCGTCGATGATTGCTCTCGACCTCTTCTTCGCGCCCTGGCGTGTTTGCATGAGATCGTCTTAATCCACTTCCACCGGCTCGACGACGCCGGCGGGCAAGTCGAGCACGATGAACCGCTTCGGCCGGGCGCGGTGCAGCGCCCCCGGGTTGATCACGCGCGTCGGCCCCGTGACGTGCTCTTCCGGCTGGTGCGTGTGGCCGTAGAACAGGAAATCGTAGGCGCCGCCCTGTTCCACGTCGCGCATCAGTCGCCGGTCGTCGCCGTGGAGAAAAGCGATCTTTTGTCCAGAAATTTCGACGCGGCCGAAGTTGTCGAGCGGGGTCGCGCCGATTCGCGTTACGGCGGCCCGCAGGCCGTCGCGGTCGCCGTCGCAGTTGCCGAAGACGAAATGGGCCGTCAGGCCGCGGAAATGAAAGACGGTTTCCGGGTCTTCAATGTCGCCGCAATGGAGCACGGTCGTCGCGCCTTGGTCGCGCAACTCGGCAAGGGCCCGGCCCACCGTGGCGTAACGGCTGTGGGTGTCGCTGAGGACGGCGATTTTCATGCCTTGCCCTCCGCCGCGTCGCCTGGAATGCGGAAAGGGCGGGCCGAGCGGCCCGCCCTTTCGTTCACTTCAACTCAACCGACCAGTAGGCGTTTTCGAGGAAGGTGCGCCACGACTGGTACTTGTTGTGGGTCATCTTGAGGTTGAGCATCGGGCTGCGCTTCGGCTTCTCCGGCTTGCGGATCAGGTGCATGTGCGCCTCTTTCGGCGTCCGGCCGCCCTTCTTGACGTTGCAGGCGACGCAGGCGCAGACGATGTTCTCCCAGCTGCTGACGCCGCCCTGGCTGCGCGGCGACACGTGATCCAGGCTCAACTCCGAGGTCGGGAACTTCTTGCCGCAGTACTGGCACTGGTTGTTGTCGCGGGCGAAGATGTTCCGCCGGTTGAACTTGACCGCCTGGCGCGGCAGCCTGTCGTAGCCGGTCAGGCGGATGACGCGCGGCGCCTGGATCTCGCTGGAGACGGTGCGGACCCAGTCGTCGTCCTCCTGGCGGAAGTTGCGGGCGCGGAATTCGCTGACCTCGCGCCAGGTGGCGAAGTCGTAGGTGGCGAAGGCGCCGTCTTCCAGGCTCACCACCTCGGCCAAATCCTTGCACAGCAGGCAGAAGGCCCGCCGCACGGAAATGATGTGTACGGCCATGAACAGCTTGTTCAAGACCAACACGCTGGCGTCCAAGGCGGAGTTGGGACTGGAGTTCATGGATTCCCTTTCTCTCGGATGGCCAGGCCGACCGCTCGCGCCGCCGCGTCGCGGGCTTCCTCCCCTTTACGACGCGCCGGCTTGGGGCCGGGTTCGAGTTTTGTTTATACTACCAGTAGCGGCGAAGGGCAGGCAAGCGCCGGCCGGCCGCGACGCCCAAAACCGTCCATGATTTTTTGGTGTCGGGACGGTGTGGGAACGGCTCGGCGAGCGGGGGGCGTCAGCCCCCTGATTCTTCACCCATTCCGAGGCGCTACGCTAAATCAGGGGGCTGACGCCCCCCGCTCGCCGGGAGACATGCATGGCCGACGCCTCCCGATCCGACCCGCGCCTCAACGAGGAACGGCTGCTGCACGCCCTGGTCAGCCGCGGCCTGCTGACGCGCGAAGAGGCCAAGGCCGGCCGGGCCGGCCCCGGCGCCGAGTCCGGCGCCGAAGCGCTGCTGTCCCGCCTGACGGCCGCCGGCGCCCTGACCGCCGCCCAGGCCGGACGGGCGAAACAGGAGTTGAGCACGCTCCTTGGGCAACAAATCCCCGGATACCAGCTGATGGAGAAGCTCGGCCAGGGGGCGAGCGGCGTCGTCTACAAGGCGCGGCAGGCCAGCATGGACCGGCTGGTGGCGATCAAGGTGCTGCACCCGCGGCTGGCGGCCGACCCGGAGTTTTTACGGCGGCTGACGCGCGAGGCCCACGTCGCCGCCAAGCTCAGCCACAACAACATCGTGCAAGCCATCGACGTCGGCTCGGCCGGCCCGCTGCACTACTTCGTCATGGAACTGGTCGAGGGCAAGACCATCCGCCAGGAACTGGAAGCCGGCAAGGTCTACGGCGAGCGCGAGGCGCTGGAGATCGCCGTCCAGATCGCGCAGGCGCTGGGGCACGCGGCCAAGCGCGGCTTGGTGCATCGGGACGTGAAGCCGGCCAACATCGTGCTGACGGCCGACGGCGTGGCCAAGCTGGCCGACCTGGGCATGGCCCGCGACGCGGCCGACCTGACGCAGGCCAAGCGCGAGCGCGGGCTGGCCATCGGCACGCCCTATTACATCTCGCCGGAGCAGGTGCGCGGCCGGGAGAACCTGGACATTCGGGCGGACATCTATTCGCTGGGGGCGACGCTGTACCACATGACGACGGGCCGGCCGCCGTTCCCCGGCAAGGAGGTGGAGCGCCTGCTGGAGGCCCACCTGACGGAGGAGCTGACGCCGCCGGACCACGTCAACCAACAATTGTCGTCCGGATTGGGAGAGGTGGTCGAATTCATGATGGCGAAGGAGCGGCGGAAACGCTACGCCACGGCGGACGACTTGATTATCGACCTGGAGTGTCTGTTGGCCGGCGACCCTCCGAAGCTGGCGCGGCGGAAGATCGAGGCGGGAACGCTGGCCGGCCTGGCGGAGGGCGCCGGCGACGAGCCGGAGGAGGAACCGGAACGGCCGTCCGGGCCGCCGATGCCGTGGGTGTGGATCGGCATACTTGGCGGCCTGTTGGGGGTGAGCGTCCTGGTGAACCTGATCCTGCTGCTGCGGCGCTGAAGAGGCGCGGTTGCGGCCCCGCGGCGGGGGCGTTAAGATCACCCTCTATCGCCCCGGGGCCGGATTCGTCATGCAACCCACCGCCGCGCAAACACCGACTCATCTCGCCCCGTTCGCACACCGCGACCCGGTCGTGACGGTCGTACCGCCGTCCGTGCGTCCTCCCGGCCGAATGGCCTCGCTCGACGCCTATCGCGGATTGGTCATGTTCCTGATGATGGCCGAGGTCCTCGAACTGGCCAAGGTCGCGGCGGCGTCGCCCGGCAACCCGGTCTGGCAATTCCTGGCCTTCCACCAGACGCACGCCCCCTGGTCGGGCTGCTCGGTCCACGACCTCATCCAGCCGTCGTTCTCGTTCCTCGTCGGCGCCGCCCTGCCGTTCTCGCTGACAAGCCGGGCGGCGAAGGGGCAGAAACTCGGCTGGATGCTGGCCCACGCCGCCTGGCGGGCGCTGGTGCTGATCGCGCTCGGCATCTTCCTGCGCTCCATCGGCAAGCCGCAGACGTACTTCACCTTTGAAGATACGCTTACGCAGATCGGTTTAGGTTACTTCTTCCTGTTCCTCCTCGGCCTGGTCCGGCCGAGGTGGCTCTGGTGGGTCGCGGTCGCGGTGCTGCTCGTCGGCTACTGGGCCGCCTTCGCCCTCTACCCGCTGCCGGGGTCGGGCTTCGACTATGCCGCGGTCGGCACGTCGGCCGATTGGACCTACAACTTCACCGGCTTCGCCGCCCACTGGAACAAGAACACCAACTTCGCCTGGGCGTTCGACGGCTGGTTCCTCAACCTCTTCCCGCGCGAAAAGCCCTTCCTCTTCAACGTCGGCGGCTACGCCACGCTGAGTTTCATCCCAACGCTCGCTACGATGATCCTCGGCCTGATCGCCGGAGGCTGGCTGCGCGAGGGGAAGTCGCACGCGGGCAAGCTGGGTCGGCTGGCCGTCGCCGGCGCGGCGTGCCTGGCGGCCGGCCTGGCGGCCGACCACGCCGGCGTCTGCCCCATCGTCAAGCGCATCTGGACGCCGTCGTGGACGCTCTTCAGCGGCGGCTGGTGCTTCCTGCTGACGGCCGGTTTCTACGCCGCCCTCGACGTGGCCGGCCGGTTCCGTTTCTGGGCGTTCCCGCTGCGCGTCATCGGCATGAATTCGATCGTCGCCTATTGCATGGCCCATCTCGTCAACGGATTCGTCCTGTCGTCCTTCAAGACCCATTTGGGACAGGATATTTTCCACCGTATCTGGTGGACGCCGGAACCGATCGCGGCCGGGGCCGCCGTGCTGGCGGTGCAGTGGTTGATCCTGTTCTGGATGTATCGGAAGGGGATCTTCGTGCGGATATGAAAGGCCGACAGCCCGCGGCGCTAGCTGACCGTTTCGTAATTCCACTGCCTCGTAGCCGCATTCGCCAGAATGCGGGTCGTCGCACCCGCATTCTGGCGAATGCGGCTACGAGGCGGTGGCGAAGGACGTACGCAATGGTCACCCGGCGCCGCGGGCTGCTCGTGCTTGCCGGAATCAAGCCTTGACCGGCTCGTATTCATACTTCGTGACGCGGCCCGGTTCCGGCACCGGGTACTTGCCGTTCTTGTCGGCCGGCAGCGGCGACGGCCCGCCGAGCACCAGTTTGTCCACGTTCGGCGCGAACTCGTGTTCGCAGTTGAGGATGTCGTCCCACTTGATGAGCTGGCCGGTGTGCGCGGCCATGCGGCCCATCGAGGCCGTCAGGCTCGCTTCCACCCCGCGCTTCACCTCGTTGTACGGCTTGTCGTTGCGGATGGCGTCGAGCAGGTCGTCCCACTCCAGGTCGTAGGGGTTCGGCTCGTCCCTGGTCGGCCAGTGCCAGGTGACGCCTTCCTTTTTGCTGAGGTCGAAGCCCGTCTGGATGCGCGAGTGGGCCGGCGTGTGGCTGGAGCTGGAGATGACGGCCGCGCCTTTGGTGCCCGTGGCGAAGCTGGCGAATTCCTGGGCGTTGAAGTTGCCGTCCATCGTCCGGCCCTGGAGCAGCAGTTTCGTGCCGTCGGGGTAGGTGTACTCGACCGCGTAGTGGTCGAAGTTCTGGTCCACGGCGGGCTTGCCGGCCCACTCATGGTAGTGGCGGCCGCCGGTCGCCTGGGCCATGACCGGCCAGGCGTCCTTCATCCAGCAGCACTCGTCCACGTTGTGGATGAGGAAGTCGCTGTAGCAGCCGCCGCTGGCCCACAGGTAGCCGTGGAATTTGCGGATCTGCCATTCGAGGTCGGTCTTGCCGGCCGGCGTGCGGTTCGTGAAGCAGTCGGCCTCCGGCCCTTTCTCGCGGTAGGCCCGCAGCAGCGTGATGTCGCCGATGGCGCCGTCCTTGATCCGCTTGAACAGCTCTTTGCGGACGACGCAGTGGCGGCACATCAGGCCGACGCCGACCTTGAGGTTCTTCTTGACCGACTCCTCGCCGAGTTTGAACATCTTCTTCGAGGTCGGGCCGTCCGCCGTGAGCGGCTTCTCCATAAAGATGTTCAGGCCCTTCTGGATGGCGTAGGTGAAGTGGACCCAGCGGAAGGCCAGCGGCGTGGTCAAAACGACGATGTCGCCGGGCTTGAGGCAGTCCATCGCTTTTTTGTAGGCGTCGAAGCCGATGAACTTGCGGTCCTCCGGCACGTCCATCTGCTTGGCGATCTTCTCGTCGTTTTTCAGGGTCTTGAAGCTGGATTCCTGGCGGTCCTTGAAGACGTCGGCCATGGCGACGAGCTTGCAGGGGCCGTTCTTGGAATTGAGGGCGTTGAAGATCGCCCCGGTGCCGCGGCCGCCGCAGCCGACCAACGCGATCTGGATGGTGTTGCTCTCGGCCGCGTGGACGAACGGTACGCCAACCCCTGCCAGGGTGGACGCGGCGGCGACGACGCCGGCCGACTTGATGAGGTCGCGGCGGGAAAGGCCCTTGCTCTCGGACGTGTTCACGAAGAACTCCCTCGGTGTGGTGTGGATCAAAAATGCAATCTCGGCGATCTTTTACAACTACACCGGATCGCGGCGCCAGTCAATCAGCAACCGCCGAAAAAAAGTGGCCGACGCGCCGAATGATCCGGACCTTTCTGGTGGGGCAGACCTTATGTTCTACGAACCTCCGCGGGCCGCGGTTCGCCCGCGCCGACGGCGCACGCCCCGGCCGGCCCTAGAATAATGGCGAAGGCGTCGGGCGCGCCGCCCGGCCCGAATCGGCGGAGAGGATGGGGACAGCCATGAGCGAGAAGATCCACAAAACGGATGAGGAATGGCGGCAACAGCTGAGCGACGACCAGTACCGCGTCGCGCGCCGCAAGGGCACGGAGCCGTCGTTCACGGGGAAATACTGGGACTGCCATGACGACGGCGTTTATACGTGCGTCTGCTGCGGCCAGCCGCTGTTCGACTCGGCGACCAAGTTCGAGTCCGGCACCGGCTGGCCGAGTTTCTGGCGGCCGGTGTCGCAGGAGAACGTCGAACGGAAGGACGACCGCAGCTGGTTCAGCGTACGGACGGAGGTGCTGTGCAGCCGTTGCGACGCCCATCTCGGCCACGTCTTCCCCGACGGGCCGGCACCGACGGGGCTGCGCTATTGCATGAACTCGGCGGCGCTGAAACTGGTGGGGCGCGTCCAACCCCCAGCCTCGCAAGATACCCCCAACCAGTAGCTTGCGGCCGGAGCGAGCGCGCTTTTCCGAGGCGGGAGAGCGTCCTATGGCGAGGAACCTGCCGGATCCGGCCCTTCGACCCTATACTAACCCGGTTGCCGTCGGATCATCGGAGGCCGCGGGATGTTGCAATACAAGGCGGGTTACAAGTTCGTGGGGGGCGGGGTCCACGCGCAAGTCCTGGATTTCCCGGCCGCGATCACTTGCGGGGCCGAGCTCGGCGAAGCCCGCCGGATGCTGGGTCTCGCCCTGATCGACGTGTCCGAGACGCTGCTTGGTCTTGGCCAGCCGTTGCCCCGGCCCGACCCATCGGTGAGCGACCCGGAGATGGACCTGGAGGAGCCGATCTACCTGCACCTCTCGACCAGTTCGGACGTGTCGCAGGAGCCGGCCGGGGTGGTGGCGCCGTGAAGCGGGAGGACCTGCTCCGCCACCTGCGGAGGCACGGGTGCCTGCCGTTGCGCGAGGGTCGGGCGCACTCCGTTTGGGTTTACCCCGCGAATGGGCGGCAGGCGTCCGTGCCGCGGCATCGCGAGTTGAATGACTACACCGCCCGGGGCGTGTGCCGACAATTGGGCGTCCCGGAGCCGTGAGAGGACCTCGACCGCGGAGGCCATATTCTACCCAAACCGTAGCTTGACGCCGCTCTGCCCTTCGCTTATTACCCAGGGCATGATGACCTACGCCGCCGACCTGCCCGCCGTCAAGGAAGCCGCCCGCCGCATCGCCGGGTGGGCGCACCGCACCCCCGTCGTCACCTGCGCCACGCTGGACCACCTTGCCGGCCGCGCCCTCTTCTTCAAGTGCGAGAACCTCCAGAAATCCGGCTCCTTCAAGTTCCGCGGCGCGTGCAACGCCGTCCGCAAGCTCGCGCCGGCCGACGCCGTCCGCGGCGTCGTCACGCACAGTTCCGGCAACCACGCCCAGGCGCTGGCCCTGGCGGCGAAATTGCGCGGCGTCCCCGCGCACGTCGTCATGCCGCGCAACGCCTCCGCCGTCAAACGCCGGGCCGTCGAGGAGTACGGCGGCCGCGTGATCGAATGTGAGCCGACCACGGCGGCGCGAGAAGCGACGGCGGCCGCCGTGCTGGCCGAAACCGGCGGTACGCTCATCCCGCCCTACAATCATCCCGATGTCATCGCCGGCCAGGGGACGGCGGCGCTGGAACTGATGGAACAGGCGGCCGGGCTGGACGTCCTGGTCGCGCCGGTCGGCGGCGGCGGTCTGCTGGCGGGAACGGCCATCGCGGCGAAGGCACGGCATTCGGCGATCCGAATTGTCGCCGCCGAGCCGGCCGCGGCCGACGACGCGGCGCGGTCGAAGGGCTGCGGCGCGCTGGTCCCCCAGACCGACCCCCGCACCGTCGCCGACGGATTGCGAACCGGCCTCGGCGATCTGACGTGGCCGGTCCTCCGCGATCTGGTGGAGCGCGTCGTCACCGTGCGCGAAGAGGAGATCGTCGCCGCCATGCGGCTGGCGTGGGAGCGGGCAAAGCTGCTCATCGAGCCGAGCGCCGCCGTCGCGCTCGCGGCCGTGCTGTCGGACGAGTTCCGGGCGCTGCCCGGCCTGGGGCGCGTCGGCGTCGTCCTGAGCGGCGGCAACGTGGACCTCGACAACCTGCCCTGGCGGCCGGGCGAAGGAACGATCCGATGAACGACCCGCTTTCCGAACGTCTGCGATCCGCCAAGGTCTACGACCTGGAACAGCCGCGCTTCCGGGGAATGCCCATTCACCCCAGCCATGAGCCGGGCTATTTCTACGCCCTCCACCGGAGGCACCGGGACACCTATCGGCCCGAACAGAACGGCCCGCGCAGCGGGGCGTCCGGCGTCCTCACCATGATGGAGCACACCGGCACGCACATCGACGCCTTATGCCATCAGGCATGTGGTCTAATGCTCTACGGCGGCGTCCTGGCGGACGGCGTCGAGACGCCGGCCGGCTTCACACAGCTGGGCGTGGAGACGGTCCGGCCGCTCTTGGGGCGCGGCGTGCTGCTCGACGTGGCCGGGTGGAAGGGTGTGGCGCCGCTGCCGCCGGCTTACGCGATCACCGCCGACGACCTGGACGCTTGCGTTGCGGCCCAAAAGGTGGAAGTGCGGGCCGGCGACGTGCTGCTGGTGCGAACCGGCTACGGGACGCTCTGGCACGACGCGGAAACCTATCTGCGCGCGGCCGGGGTGGCCCGATCCGGGACGCTGTGGGCGGCGGAACGCGGCGTCTCGGCCGTCGGGGCGGACAACATGACCTGGGACGCGCCGGACGAGCGCGACCCGGAGACGGGGGCCACGCTGTTCGCTCACGTCTATCTACTGCCTCAAAAGGGGATCTATATTTTGGAGAACCTGCTGCTGGAAGAGCTGGCGCGCGACCGCCGATATGACTTCGCCTTCGTTGGAGTCCCGCTGAAATTCAACGGCGCCACCGGGTCGCCGCTGCGGCCGCTCGCCCTGGCCGACGGAACGCCGTGAGGAGGCCGCGTTTGCTCACCATCTACATCGACGCCGACGCCTGCCCGGTCAAGGACGAGGTCTACCGCGTCGCCCGCCGTTACGCCATGCGCGTCGCCGTCGTGGCCAACGCCCCGCTGCGGACGCCGGCCGATCCGCTGGTGGAACTGGTCGTGCGGCCCGGCTTCGGAACGGCCGACGACTGGATCGCCGAACAGGCGGGGCCGGGCGACGTCGTCGTCACCGCCGACATTCCGCTGGCCGCCCGCTGCCTGGCCGGCGGCGCCCGCGTCCTCGACGCCAAGGGCCGTGAGTTTACCGACAACGACATCGGTTCCGCCCTGGCCATGCGCGGACTGATGGACGAACTTCGCCAGGGCGGCGTCGCGACCGGCGGCCCCGCCCCGATGACGCCCAAGGACCGCTCCCGCTTTTTGTCGAAGCTCGACGAGGCCGTCAACGCCGTCCGCCGCGCCCACCCGCCGCGGCCGTGACCCACGCCTTCCCGAACAGCGCACCCGGCGCAGGGCTTGAATTACAACTTCACTTCTGATACTCTTTAATTCAGAAACAGGCGCGCCCCTTGGTTCGGCCGCCGAAACTCGCCTTATTATGCCCCGCCCCTCACGACCCTTTTAGGAGAATCCGACATGACGACGAAACAATTGCGGGCGGAACTGGATCAGACGGCGACAAAGATTCGCAGCACGCAAGAGGCGCTCAAGACGCTGCGCGCCCAGCACACCGGCCTCAAGGCCCGGCTGACCGAAGCGCGGGCGGAAAGAAAGGCCCGCGGCGAGGTCAAGTGACCGGGGCCGTTCGTCCGTAATCCGACCTCCGCGCGACGGGGGCGGCCGGCCAAGTTTCATGCACGGCCGGCCGCCCCCGTCCCGTTCAAGCGAGGAAGACCGATGCGTGTGAAGAAAAGCCTCCGCGAGAGGGAAATCGAGTTGCAAACGCTGCTCGCCTCCAATACGGGCCGCGAGGAACTCCGGGTCCTGGCGTCGCACTATTCCGCGGGCAACGGCCGGGTGAAGCCGGAGGGCGCTTCCGTCGTCACTTACATTCTCGTGTACGAGCGGGAGCACGGCCTGATCGCCGGTTGAGCGACCGGCCATTGATCGCATCGGCGCCGGCGACCGGGGACCAACCCATGAGTGATTTCGCGCGGAAGCCGGGCGAAAGCCCCGAGGCCTGGATCGAACGCCTGGCCCACGTCCGCATGGAGGGGCTGTCGGACTACCTTCGGGCCGTTCTGGGCAACTGGAAACGCGACGCCGCCGAGATGGCGACCGTGGACGCGCCGGCCCCGCCAACGCCCGCCGCGACCCCAGGCGCGCCTGGGCCGGCCGGCGAACCGAAGCCGTTGGAAGCCGCCAAACGCGCCGTCCGGGCGCTGTCCCCCGGTGAGATGTTGCGCTTCACCTTCTGGTTCACGCACGGCCGACCGCTGTCGCCGCGGGGGGAGAGTTGAATCCGCCCGTCCGCCGTCCCGCCTGTTTGTGGGTTAAGATTGGGTAAGCGAATGGACCCGATCCCCCTTACCCGTCCACAATCATGGCTTTCGCTCCCACAGCAGACTCTGAACCGATACCCGGATACCGGCTGGTCGCCAAGCTGGGCGTCGGCGGCTATGGCGAAGTCTGGAAGGTGATCGCCCCCGGCGGCCTCGCCAAGGCCGTCAAAATCGTCTACGGCGACATGAGCGGGTCGCGCGCGGAACAGGAACTCAAAGCCCTCGGCCGCATCAAGGAAGTCCGCCATCCCTTCCTCCTATCCCTCGAACGCATCGAAGTCGTGGACGGCCAGCTGTTCATCGTGACCGAACTGGCCGACGGCTGTTTACTCGACCGCTTCTTTGAATGCCGTAAAAAGGGAATGAAGGGCATTCCGCGCGACGAACTCCTGGGCCACCTCCGCGACGCCGCCGACGCCCTCGATTACATGGGCGAATCGCACGGACTGCAACACCTCGACATCAAGCCTCAAAACCTGCTGCTGGTCGGAAATCGGATCAAGGTCGCGGACTTCGGGTTGGTCAAAGACCTCGTCGGAACCAGCGCCACGGCCCCCGGCGGCGTCACGCCGGTCTACGCGACGCCGGAAGCCTTCGACGGCCGCGTCAGCCGCTACAGCGACCAGTACAGCCTGGCCATCGTCTACCAGGAGATGTTGACGGGGGTGCGGCCGTTCCCCGGCACGACGCTGATGCAGCTGATGGCCCAGCACGTCAACAGCCCGCCGCTGCTGACTCCGCTGCCCGGCAACGACCGCGCCGCGATCGGCAAAGCCCTTTCCAAGGCGCCCGAACACCGCTTCCCCTCCTGCCTGAAAATGGTGGACGCGCTGCTGGCGGGCGGACGCGACGCCGACGCCGCCCCGGTCGCCCCGTCCCAGCGCCTGGCGCCGAGGGAGCAGGCGCCGCCGGTCGCGGCCGACGCGGCGCCCGGCCCGACCGACACCTCGGCCGGCCTCGGAGTGCCCACCGTCGCCAAGGCGCCGACGCCTTGCGGCCGCGCCGTGGAAGGCGCGGCCGGCCCCGGCCGGCCCCCGGCGGTCGAAGTCGCGGCCGTGGGAAAGGCCGGCCTGCGTCCGACGCTGTTTCTGGGCATCGGCGGGCTGGCCGCCGCGACGCTGCGGCGGCTGAAGAAGCGGTTCCGCGCCCGTTACGGCGACCCCGCGGACGCGCCGATTTTCCGCTTTCTCCAGGTGGACGCCGACCGCGAAGACCTGCGGCGGGCGCGGCAGGGGGACGCCGCCGAGGGTCTGGACGTCTCGGAAACGCTCCTGACTCCGCTCCACCTTCCCGAACACTACCGCGCGGATTCCAAAAACCTGCTGCGCTGGCTCGGCCGCCGTTGGCTCTACGGCATCCCGCGCTCGCTGCAAACGGAGGGCTTTCGACCGCTCGGCCGCCTGGCCCTGGTCGATAACGCCGCCGAAGTCCTGTCCCACGTCCGCGACCTGCTCGGGCAAATCACCGACGCGGCGGCCGTCGAGAAGACCGCCCACGTCACCGGCGCGGGCATCCGCGACACGACGCCGCGAGTGTTCGTGGTGGCCTCGGTCGCCGGAGGCTCCGGCGGCGGCATGGTGGTGGACATGGCCTACGCCGTGCGGCAGGCGTTGCAGGAACTCGGCCTGTCCGCGCGCGGCCTGTGCGGGGTGCTCCTGTACGCCACCAGCCTGAAGCCCGAGGACCAGGAGATGGCCCGGGTCAACGCCTACGCGGCCCTGAGCGAACTGGCCCACTTCAGCCGCGCCGACGTCGCCTACCCCGGCGACCCCGTCAGCGGCCTGGCGCCGAGCGCCAGGGATTGCGGGCCTTTCGAGGAAACCTATCTGGTTCATCTTGGAGAACAGCTCGGCGCGGCCGAGGCGGAGGCGGCCACCGAAAAGCTGGCGGAATACCTGTTTCTCGACGCCAGCCCCAACGGCGGCGCCTTCCTCGACGAGTATCGGCGGCAGACCCATGCGGCGCCGCGCGACCCCTTCACGCTTCGCACCTTCGGCCTGTCGCGGGTCGGCACGGAAGGCGAACGGCCGCTCGACCTGGCCGTCAAACAACTCTGCGTTCGGCTGACCGACAAGTGGCTGGCGGGGCCAAAGGAGGCGGAGGCGAAGTTCCTCGAACGCGAGGCGGGGCGGCAGGCGGCCGCCCACGGCCTCGAAGCGGAGGCGCTCGTCGGCCGGATGCGGGCCGCGGTCGATGCGGCTTCGGGCGAAAGCCCCGACGCTTACCTGGCCGGCCTGGCGGCCCGGGCGGCGGAAGCCGCGGGGGGCGGCCCACCCACCGGTTTCCTGGGCCACATCGACCGGCTTTTCGCCTCTAAAAAAGATACAAAATTCGGAGAAGCGGCCGCGTCCCCCCTCCAGCCGGCCGTCCGTAAATCGGCCGCGGAGCATGGAACGGCCGTGGCCCGCGCCCTCCTGGGCTGGCTGACACGCCTCGTCGAGACGCCGGGCAAGCGCTTCAAGGCGGCGGGACGCGCCGCGGCCTTTCTGGACCGCGAGTTCGCCGCCCTGGCCGAAACTATTCGCGGCCGGATCGCCCACCTGGGCGAACGGCGGCACGCCTTCCGCCAACAAATCGAGACGGAGAAGTCGGGCGGCACGGGTATCGGGTTCGGGTGGCTCGGCCGCGCCCTTGGCAAGGCCGCCCCGAACGCCGAAGACGCCCTGCGCGATTACTGCCGGCTCTGGCTCCAAGAGTCGGCCGAGGAAGCCGCCCTGGTCGTGCTCGGCGTCGTGGCGCTGGAGCTGGGCGCCTTCCAGCAACAACTCACGTTGGGCCGGCAGCGGCTGGAAGCGTTCGCCGGACAGTTCCGGCCGGCGGCGGCGAACGACCTGGCGTCCAACTCCGCGACGGTCCCCCTGGGCCGCGCCGAACGGGGCGACGACGAAGACGAGCGGCCCGAGACGGAGGGCGCCGGCCTGCCGCCCGAACTGCTGTTCCGGTTCGACCGCTCGTTCCAGACCGACGTGTTGGAGCGCCGCGGCGGCATGTGGGGCCTGTTCGCGGGCGAAGAGGACCCGACGCGGCGGGGGGCCGAATCGCTCAAGGCGGCCCGCGAGACGCTCGCGGAAGATTTGCTGATCCGGGCGCGTTCCGCGATCCAGGGCGAAATGAAGGAGCTGAACGCCGCCCAGCTGTTCCTCCAGTCGTGCGGCGGGCCGGACAAGGCGCGTTTGCTGTTGCTGGCGCAGGTGGACGCCGCCCGTCCGCGGTTGCGGGGGCCGGCCGGGTGGGAGCATCTGGTGCTGGCGCTGCCCGAAGGGCCTTCCGGCGAAACCCTGGGCGGGATGGTCGCGGCGGCGCGCTCCGACGTTCCGACTTCCGTGGTCCACACCGAGGAGGAAGTCATCCTCTGTTACGAGGCGGCGCGATGTCCGCTGCGGGACATGGCCCGCGCCCTGACCGGCCCCGCCGGCGTTCCGCTCGATCTGGTGCGGCGAGTGATGACCCGGCGGGACGTGGACTGGGAGTTGCCCGAACCCGACCCCGCGTGAAGGATGGCGCCTCCCCGGCCGGCACGCCGTTCGCTATACCCTCCTCCGGCGGCGCGAACGCGGCAACGGGGGAACGCATCATGAAGTACACCTTCCTGGGACGGACGGGCGTGAAGGTTTCGCGGCTCTGCCTGGGCTGCATGAGTTACGGCAGCCCCTCCTGGCGGCCCTGGGTGCTCGACGACGCCGCCTCGCGCCCGTTCTTCCGCCGCGCCGTCGAATGCGGCGTCAATTTCTTCGACACCGCCGACATGTATTCGTTCGGGGCCAGCGAGGAGGTCACCGGCCGGGCGCTCAAGGAATTCGCCCGCCTCGAAGAGTGCGTGGTCGCCACCAAGGTCTTCAACCCCATGTCCGACGGCCCGAACATGGGCGGTCTGTCTCGTAAACATATCGTGCAAGGATGTGAAGCGAGTTGCGCCGCCTGGGCGTGGGCGTGATCGACCTGTATCAGGTCCACCGCTTCGACCCGCACACGCCGGTCGAGGAGATGATGTCGGCGCTGGACCTGCTGGTGCGCCAGGGCAAGGTGCGTTACGTCGGCGCCAGCTCCACGGCCGCCTGGAAGTTCGCGCAATCGCTGGCCGCGTCGGGGCGGCACGGTTGGGCGCGGTTCGTGACCATGCAGAACCATTACAACCTCCTCTACCGGGAGGAGGAGCGCGAGATGATGCCGTTGTGCGAGGCGGAGGGCGTGGCGGTGATCCCCTGGTCGCCGCTGGCCCGCGGCCTCCTGGCCGGGACGCGGCGGTCGCCGGCCGACGCCGAATCGACGACGCGGGCCGGCTCCGACGACTTCGCCCGAAAGCTGTACGACCAGCCGGGCGAAGAGGACGTGATCGACGCGGTGCGGCAGGTGGCGCGGGACCGCGGCGTACCGCCGGCGCGGGTGGCGTTGGCGTGGCTGCTGTCGAAACCGGCCGTGACGGCGCCGATCATCGGGGCGACCAAGCTCCAGCACCTCGACGACGCCGTGGCCGCCGTAGACCTGGAGTTGAGCGCCGACGAGGCGCGACGGCTGGAGGCGCCCTATCGGCCGCACGCCGTGCGCGGGTTCTGACGCCGCGGACCCGAATTGTCCTTCATCAGGTCCGCGCCAGGGGTGCCATGCTTTCGCGGCCGTCCCCGACTTGCCATTCCTCCCGAATGAACCGGGGCCGCGAAAGCATGTTCGACCTTGCCGGACGAGTCCAGGGGAAACATGCTTTCGCGGCCCGCAAGACTGGGATGGCGCGGCACGTCGAGGTTGGCCGCGAAAGCATGGCACCCCGCACGTCCTCATCCCCGGTACGAAACTCTCACCGATTTTCAGTCGCACCTGATTCTAACGAACGCCGCGGACCCGAAACGCCCCGCATCAGGTCCGCGCTCAGCACGCTGGGACACCAGTACTTCTCAATGTGCTCGATGATGCGCTCGGTCCCCTCCGCGTGGCTGACGTTCGGCTTCATCTTCGGGTTGTACATGGCGTCGGTCAGGTCGCGCACCAGGACGCAGTGAATTCCCCATTTCGTCATCTGCTTAATCGCGAAAGAGCGGTTGAGGATGCACATGTTGGCGTGGACGCCCATGACGAGCAGGTTCTTGACGCCGTGCCGCTTGAGGTAGCTGTACACCTCCGGGCCGTTGTCGGAGATCACGTCTTGTTCGGCGATGGGGATGGCGGCGTTCTCGCGCGTCCAGGCCTTGTAAAACTTCGAGGGCGGCTCGTCGTCGCAACCGCCGTCGGAGGAGTCGCACGGCAGCGGCGGGTCCTTGAGGTCGAGCGGGGCCGGCGGCTCGACCCTCGGGGCGTCGTGGATGCGCTTGCGCTGCGGGGCGTCCTTGTAGAAGTCCATGCACTCCGACGGGGCGTGGACGACGAGCACGCCGCGCGCCCGCAGGGCGTCGAGCACCGGCGGCATCTTCCTGGCCAGCTCCCCGCAACGGATCGCCGCGTTATGGCACCAATGATTGTCCCACATATCGCATATAATGACGGCCGTCTCGTCGCCGCGCAGGCGCGTGCGTCACGACGACCTCGTCCCAGACGCCGCTGCCCTTGAAGGTCTCGACGCGCGTGCGCAGCGACAGCTTGAGGGTGTGGTCCGGCCCGGCCGGCGGCTCGGCCGCGCTCAACAACAGGGCTGCCGGCGCCAGCAGCGCCAGGGCGGTCAGCGGCCACGCATGAATTCTCATGGCGGAGGTTCCTCGGTCGGGTTGGTGGGACGACTTTATCGTACCGGGGTACGGGGCGGATGCAAGCGAAGGCCGCCGGGTCGCGCGCAAACTTTTCCTCAAGGGGCGTTCCATGAACGAAACCCCCCGCGACGTGCGGGGCCGGAAATCAGAGAGAAGAGCGGGACCGAACGGAGAAATACGTCATGGGAAAGTGGATCGCGTCCGGCGTCGTCGGCCTCGGCCTGTTGGGTCTCCCGGCGGCCGTCCCCACCGCCCAGGCCAACGAGCGGGACAACCATCCCGTATACGAAAGTCGCCACCATCACCACCACGACGAATGCTTCGAGGTGCTGTACCGCCGCTGCTCTGACGAGCAGTGGAGTTGCTACGGCCGATACGACCGCCGCGAGGAGGCGGAGCACGCCGAACACCACCTGCGCCGCCACGGCTTCGAGGCGTTCGTTCGGCGCTGAGGTTCACTGAACTCTACGGGCGAGCGGCGGGCGGCCGGCCGTCGTGAACCTCCACGGCCGGCCGCCGCGCCTCCGCCGCGTTTGGCGCGAGGCAGCAGCCCGATTCGAGGTCGAAGCGCCCGGTCAGCGTGAGCATCCAGGGGCCGGCCGGCTGATAGCCGTCCGCCAGCGACGAGGAAAGAATCAGGTAGTCGTGCGCCCGGGTGCAGGCGACGTAAAGGGTTCGCAAGTCTTCCTGCCAGTCCTCCAGGTCGGACTGCATCTGCCACCATTTCCAGGCGGAATCGGGGAAAACCGTCTCCCCGTCCTCGACCGGCGGTTTGACCACGCAGCCCAAACCGCGGTCCCATTGCGCGACCGGCAGGCCGCCGCCGCGGCCCGTCGCCGCCAGGTCGGGCACGATCACCACGGGAAACTCCAGCCCCTTGGCCTGGTGGATCGTCATCATCCTTACCACGTCCGCATTCTCCGGCAATGTCGCCGCCTGCTCCTCGCGCGGCTGGTTGCGCACGAGGTCGCCGAGGCGGGCGATGAACTCGGCCAGGCCGAACAGGCCGGAGCGGTCGAAGGTGCGGGCCAGCTCTTGCAGCTTCCACAGGTTGGCAAGCTTGCGGTCGCCGAGAAACTCCAGCTGCGTGGCCGCGTCGTAACCGGAGTCGGCGAAGACGGCGCCGAGCAGTCGGGCGATCGGCAGCCGGTCCTTCAGTCCGCGCCAGCGCAACAGTCGCCGCCGCGCCCGCCGCACCGGCTCGCGCTGGTCGGCCGGCAGCCGGGCCTCGGCCGTTTCGTCGCACAGGCCGGCCCAGAGGCCGTCGCGCCGCCGGCCGAGCACGAACAGCGCCTCGTCGCTGAGGCAGCAGAACGGCGACCGCAGCACGCCGGCGAGGCTGAGGCCGTCCTGCGGGTTCTCCAGGGCGCGGAGCAAATTGAGGATGTCATAGATCTCTTGCTGCGCGAAGAAGGCCCGGCCGCCGACAAGGTAGTAATCGAGTCCCTGTTTTCGCAGGGCCGCCTCGTACAGTTGGACGTTGCTCATCGCCCGGAACAGCAGCACCACGTCGCCGGGCCGCACCGGCCGCGTCCGCGTCGGGTCGCCCTCGCGGTCCGCCACGATTTGCGCCCGGTCGCGCACCAGCCCGGAGATGCGCTCGGCGATCCGGCGGGCCTCGGCGACGCGGCCCTCGGTGACGCCCGCCTTGCCGTCGTCGCCCTCGTCGCGCGGCCCCCACAGGAACTCGACGCACGGCCCCGCGTTGACCTGCGGGTTGTCGGTCTCCAGCGGGTGGTAATCGGTCAGACACTGCGAGAAAAGGGCGTTGGCGAAGTCGAGAATGGCGGGCTGACTGCGAAAATTCTTGGTCAGGTTCTGTCGCCCTCCCGGCGGCATCTTCGCGCGCAGCCCCTGGAATTGATGCACGTCGGCGCCGCGGAAGCGGTAGATCGACTGGTTGGCGTCGCCCACGGCGAACAGCTTGCCGGCCGTCAGCCCGTCGCCGCACAGCGAATCGATTAACTCCATCTGCACCGGGTCGGTGTCCTGCAATTCGTCGATGAGCAGGAAACGGTAGCGCTCGCGCAGGCGGGCGCGGACGGCGGGGTGGTCGCGCAGCAGGTCGCGGGCCGCCGTTAACAGGTCCTGAAAATCGACGACGCTATGCGCCCTTTTCCGCTCCCGATAGGCGGCGACAACCTCGCCGGCCACGCGCAACGTCCGCCGGCCGACTTCCACGGCCTCGCGCAATTCCTCCGGCGTGGCGTCGAACCGTTCCAGCCCCCAGCCGTTCAACTCCTCGCGCAGCTTCTCGAACGCCGTCTTGATCGACTCGTACTCGTCCGAGTCGGGCCACGCCTTCTTGCCGACGCGGCCGACCTTGGCCAGTTCGTGGAACTCCTTCACCGCCGCCCCGAGGTCGGCCGCCTCCGCCAGCCGCGGCAATTCGTCCAGCAGGCGACTCACATTTTTCGTCATCGGCCCCGGCGCCGGCGGATGACGGCGCAGCAGGTCGAGGCAGCGCGTGACGCGCGGCCGGGCGGCGAGCAGGTGGGCGACCCAGCGCGGCCGCAGCGAACGCC
Source organism: uncultured Planctomycetaceae bacterium (assembly GCA_963813925.1). Classification (GTDB taxonomy): domain Bacteria; phylum Planctomycetota; class Planctomycetia; order Gemmatales; family Gemmataceae; genus UBA4732. Next base: position 217,396 of record CAWFBG010000007.1, on the reverse strand, counting down.
GGGCGAAGTCGCACCAGCCCTCGGCGATCCGTTCCGGCGGCGCGTCCAGCCATTTTTTCCAGGACGCCTCATCCCGCGAGCGGAGCAAATGTTGCACCGCCTCGACGACCGGCCGCCAGCCGTACAGCAGCACCAGCCGTCGCAAGTCCTCGCCCGGCCCCGTCGGTTCGATTAACAGCCTTTGCAGACAGGAATTGAGCGCTTCGACCTCGATGTTGACGGATAGGACTTCTTCGAGCACGTCGAAGCGCGGGTCGAGCGCCGCCTCGACGGCGTTCTGGCGGAGGAGGGCGGCGCAGAAGGCGTGGATGGTGCTGATGGGGGCGGTTTCGAGGTTGCGAAGGTGGCGCGCCCAGGTTTCGTCGTCGGAGTCGGCGGCGCGGAGGTTGTACTCGACCGCCATGCGGATGCGGCCGCGCATCTGACGGGCGGCGCGGTCGGTGAAGGTGATGGCGACGACCTGGCCGACCTCGGCGCCGTCGTCGCGCAGGTGGGCGAGGTAGCGTTCGGTGAGGACGTGGGTTTTGCCGCAGCCGGCGCCGGAGGAGAGGACGACGGAGGTTTGGCGGGTGTGGACGGCGCGGTGCTGCTGGGGCGTCAGGCGGTCGGGTGGCGAGGGAGAAACGATGGTCATGTAGTTGTGTTATCGTGCCGACCGTCGCTATTCGGACCCATGGCAACGGTCAGACTACCGCGGGGCCCGTAGCGGCGTCCAGTGAAGGTGGCGTCAGCTGCCAGTGACTGGGATATTCCGCGCCGGGAAACACCTTCCCGGCCTCTTCAAGCATTTCCCGCCAAACCGCCTTCTCGTAGCGATCCGACAAATGAAATACCACTAGGCGTCCAGCCCGCGCACGTCTGGCCGCCTCGGCGGCCAGAAGCGCCGTCATATGATGAGTCTTCTCTGCCAACTCTAGATCCGCATGACGATACTGGCATTCGCACACCACGATTGTGCAGTTTCGGTAACCGTTCGGCCGGCGGGAAGTCATTTGGGGGTCGGGAGGCCGCGGCGATGGGCGGTCAGTGCGGCTTGGAGGTAGTCCAGCACGTCGCGGCCCTGCAATCGCAGCGTCTGCACCACCGTCTACAGCCGCTCCACAGGTCCGGCGGCCGCCGCCGGCTTCACGGACGCCGCCAGGAGGTTGCGCGGCACGTCGTCGCCTTCGTTCCGCGAACAGATCGATCATGAGCCAATTTTTCCACGTTCGGAAGTCAACGACGAAGGTAATGCGATCGGAGTCTATTCAGAACATGCTACGATTGTTTGGAGGATAATAATGGTCGTTAATAGATTTAATCAACTCCCGACCCCGTCGCGTATTCTAGATCGACCGCGAGCCGATCAGGGGGACGTGAAGACCTCGCCGCCGGCGATGGTGCCCAGCGCCAGCCGCACCGAGTCCGCGGTGGAGGTGGAGAGCAAGTGGACGCTCCCATCCGCGTAGAGGAAGTTCACGCCCCCGGTGTGCCGGCTGCTGAACGCCAGCATGGTCAGGCTCGTCTGGACGTCGCCGCCGCCGTTCAGCGACCCCGATTGGTTGTAGTTGAAGGGAACGCCGATCGAGCCGACGGCCTGCTCCATCGCATTATTGACGTTCGGGGTGCCCAGCCCCCAGGTGCCCTGGGCGCCCGCGCCGGCCGAGGCCGTATAGGCATCCTCATTATTCGCGGCATACAAATCAGTCCAGATGCGATACCGCTCGCCGACCAGCACCGTGTTGCTGGTGCCGTCGGTGATTTGGGTCAGGCGAACCGTCGTGTTGTAGCCCATCGCGCCGTCGTAGCGGTACAGATTGGTGGTCGGGGTCGGCCAGTTGTTGAAGCCGCCGCCGGCGGACCAACTGGAGTCGTCCAGGTGGGCGGCCCATTCCCCGGAGCCGTTGGCCGCGGCGGGGTTGCCGACGTCGCCCGTCTGAATGGCGGCATAGCTGATGGCGTAGCGAGTACCAATGCCCTGGCTGGAATAGGTGAGCTTGTCCGTGCTGGAGGGGCACCGGTACACCTTGAGCTGGGTCTGGGCGGCCGCCTGGTAGGCGCCGCCGTCGGTCCAGTTGGGGTTGGCCGTGAAGGGGGCCGTGTTGAAGAGATTTTGCTGCTCGACGTAGGGAAGGAGGAAGTAGGTCCAGAACGTCGCCGGCGAGGCGTTTTCCTGGATGTTGAGGCGCGCGACCCCCGGCGGCAGGGCGCCGTTGGCGTCGTGGTACGCCTGCAAACCGATGCCCATCTGCTTGAGGTTATTGGTGCATTCGATGCGTGCGGCGGCCTCTCGGACCTTCTGGACGGCCGGCAGGAGCAGGCCGATCAGAATGGCGATGATGGCGATCACCACCAGAAGCTCGATCAGCGTGAAGCCGTCGCGTCGCGGACGGGGACGGACCATTGGCAACCCTCCTTCGGGCGCGTCAGATGAGGAAGCACGAGTCAGTCGCCCCGGCAGGCGCGCCGGGGCCGCTTATTGACTCCGACTGGAAAGTTCGATGTCGAGGGTGTTGCCCCCCGCTTTCAACTCGTGAGTCTGGGGAGCGAGGTCGCAGGGATATTCCCGCCCCGGCGGGGCAGGGTACTTGACGTCCGTGGGGCTGACCACCACGCGATGTTTGCCGACGGTTCGCAGATGGATTTCGTATTTGCCGTCCTTCAGGGGCGCGCCCACCGCGGGGCCTGTATTGTCCGGCCCTTCCCCGAAGGGGCTGAAGAGGATGCTCCCCTTCACCGGCGCACCGTTACAGGTGACGCGTCCGGCGACCGTGGTCGAGGAGCCACAGCCGGACGACAGCAGAGCCGCCAGGGCCACGAGGCCAGCGCGGACGGTCATCCGTTTCTCCAGGCAACGACCTTGACAACCGCATAGAGCGGCCTTGATGGATAGTCTGAGGTTAAATTGACCTGTACGACTTGTCAAGGAAAATAACTCCGGGAACAGGGCGAATGAAAGGTTCAAGCCGGGCAAGGCGGTCGCCGTAAGTCCCCTGGCGATGAGGGACATCCTTGCCCAGCTTTTATCTTTCATTGACCCTGCCCCGAGTGGCGCTTCCCTTGTCAGGCCGGCCGGCCCCGCTATGATAGGCCTTTTGGCAAGCGCCAAGCGACCCGTTGGGAGTCCCGTGTCATGGGCATGCAATGCGCCGTCTGCGGCAAGAAACCGTCCGTCGGCAATCAGTACGTCCGCAGCGGTAAGGCCAAGTACCTGGGCGGCGTCGGCCGTAAGGTCCGCGGGTGCAGCAAGCGCACCTTCTCGCCGAACCTGCAAAGCCTGCAATGCCAGGTCGGCGGCTCCGTCCGGCGCAGTGCGCGTCTGCGTCCAGTGCATCCGCAGCGGCAAGGTGATGCGGCCGCAAAAGCGCCGGCCGTTCCAGATGCCGACCAGCCTGTAACGGCGGGGGCTGCCCATGTCGCTGACGAGAGACGAGGTCAAGAACGTCGCCGAGTTGGCGCGTCTCGACTTGACCGACGACGAGTTGGCGGCGATGACCCGTCAGCTCGGTTCCATTCTGGATTACGTCGCCCAGCTGCAGCGGCTGGACGTCACGGGCGTCGAGCCGTTGGCCCACGCGCTCGAAGTGCGGAACGTCTTCCGCGAGGACGAGCCGGCCCCGTCTCTGCCGGTCGCCGAGGCGCTGGCCAACGCCCCCGACCGCCGCACCACGCCCAAGGGCGAACACTTTTACGCCGTCCCCGCCGTCCAGGAAACCGACGACGATGCGACCTCGGCGGAGAAATAACGATGCCGCCCGGCGTTGATCTGACCGACCGCGGGGCCGCCGACCTGGCCGCCGCCCTTTCCTCGGGCGATCTGTCCGCCGAAACCCTGACCGAACAATTCCTGCAAACGATCCGCCGGCGCGACCCCCAAGTCCGCGCCTTTCTGCACGTCGATGAGGCCGACGCCCTGGCCCAGGCCCGCGCCGTGGACGCCAAACGTCAACGCGGCGAACCACTCGGTTCGCTCGCCGGCCTGCCCGTCGCCGTCAAGGACGTGCTCTGCACCAGGGGCCAGCCGACCACCTGCGCCAGCCGAATGCTGCAAAACTACCGGCCGCCCTATGACGCCCACGTCATCGAGCGCTGCGCGCCGCCGACGCCGTGCTGATCGGCAAAACGAACATGGACGAGTTCGCAATGGGCTCTTCCACGGAGAACAGCGCCTATCAGGTCACGCGCAATCCGTGGGACCTCGGGCGCATACCCGGCGGCTCCAGCGGCGGCTCGGCGGCGGCCGTCGCGGCGTGCGAGGCGCCGCTGGCGCTCGGCAGCGACACCGGCGGCTCCATCCGCCAGCCGGCGGCCCTGTGCGGCGTCGTCGGCCTCAAGCCGTCCTACGGCCGCGTCTCGCGCTACGGACTGGTCGCCTACGCCAGCTCCCTCGATCAGGTCGGCCCGTTTGCCCATACCGTCGCCGACGCCGCCCTGCTGCTGGAAGCGATCGCCGGCCACGACCGCCGCGACAGCACCAGCGTCGATCGGGCGGTCCCGTCTTACACAAAGACGGTCGAGGAGCCGGTGCGGCCGCTCACCGTCGGCGTGGCCCGCGAATACTTCACGGAGGGTCTCGATCCGGAAATCGCCGGGGCGGTGCGCGAGGCGCTGAAGGTGTACGAAAGCATCGGGGCGAAAGTCCGTGAGATTTCGCTGCCGCACAGCCCATACTCCGTCGCCGCGTACTACCTCGTCGCCACGGCGGAGGCGTCGAGCAACCTGGCCCGCTACGACGGCGTACACTTCGGCCATCGCTCCGCCGAGCGCGGCGGCCTCATCGAGATGGTCAAGCGGTCGCGCGGCGAGGGCTTCGGCGCCGAGGTCAAGCGGCGCATCATGCTCGGAACCTACGCCCTTTCCAGCGGGTACAAGGATGCTTTTTACTTGCGGGCGTTGAAGGTGCGCCGGCTGATCCGCGACGACTTCGACAAGGCGCTCGCCGACTGCGACGTGGTGATGGGGCCGACCACGCCTTCGGCGGCGTTTAAGATCGGCGAGAAGTCGGATGACCCGCTGGCGATGTATCTGTTTGACGTTTACACGATCGGCGCCAACCTGGCCGGATTGGCCGGCGTGAGCGTCCCGTGCGGCTTCACGGCGTCCGGCCTGCCGATCGGCCTGCAAATTCTGGCCGCGCCCCTGGAGGAAGAGAAGTTGCTCCGCGTCGCCCGAATGTACGAGAAAGCCACCGACTGGCACACGCGACGGCCAGAGTTGGCAACGGCGTGAAGCATGATTCATCCTTCCCGCGGGGTCCGCCCGGCGGGCCGCCTCAAGGAGTAAACCCGATGGCCAGCGCCAATCCGCCCTCCGATCCCGGCGCCCCCACGCTCGCGGCCCTGCCGAATCCGCCCCGCTTGGACCCGACCGAAGACGCTTTGACCCTGGCCAAACGCTGGGAGATGGCCCGCGAGCTGATTGAGCATGAGGACAATCTCGTCAATCATCGGATCGGTTGGATTCTGAATTTGCAGGGCTTTCTGTTCGCCGCTCTGGGTCTCGGTGCGAGCGCCCTGGTCGGTGGGGCCAACAAGGAATACGACGTGATGATCTACGGCTTGCTTTATGCGATTTCCCTCGCAGGCTGTTTCGCGCCTTTCCTCATCATGTCCAGTTTGAAGGCCGCGCGAGACCAGATCTTCGCCGTGGAAAACTGGTGGGAATTATTTGGCAACAAGCCCGTTGCCGACTGGAATGGCCTTTGCGCCGAGGAGAAATATCCGCCAATCAAAGGCAAGCCCGTGTATCACGCCACGATTCTTTCCAAGAGAACGATGGCAGAGATAACGCATGGCTTCACGGGACCGTATCTCATCCCGCCTTTGTTGGGGAGCATCTGGTTCGCAGTCCTCCTCATATTGTTCTTCCATGCAATTTGGCCCGAATTCATGACAGGCGCCAACAACGAGATAAGGGCCGTTCTGAGACGGCTCTCAGGGCTGTAACCGTTACTTCAACGACCGATCCACCCCCGCATCGAGGAACCCAGCCATGCACCGAACGCCGTCCCTTCTCATCACCCTGTCGCTGGCGGTCCTGGCGGCCGCCGGCCTCGGCTCGGCCGCGGACCCGGCCGACGCGACTGCCGCCAACAAGCTCTCGGACCAGGAGGTAAAAGCGGGTTGGAAGCTCCTTTTTGACGGAAAAACCTTCGCCGGCTGGCACAACTTCAAGGAGGACGCCGTGCGCCCCGGCTGGCAGGTCAAGGACGGGACGCTGGCCTGCGTGGACCCGCACAAGGCGGGCGACCTGGCCACCACCGACAAGTACGACTGGTACGAGCTGTCCATCGACTACAACATTTCCGAGGGCGGCAACAGCGGCATCATGTTCCACGTCACCAACGACGGCAACGCCATATGGGCGACCGGCCCGGAGGTCCAGCTCGAAGACAACGTGAAGGCCTCCGATCCCATCCGCTGCGGCTGGATGTATCAGCTGTACAAGCCGGGGATCGACCCCAAGACCGGCAAGCCGCTCGACGCCACCAAGCCCGTCGGCGAGTGGAACCGCGTCCGCATCGTCATCGCGCCGCCGCCGGCCAAGTCCGAGATCGACGTCAACGGCGTGAAGTACTACGATTTCGTCTACAAAAGCGACGATTTCAAGGCCCGCATCGCCAAGAGCAAGTTCCGCGACCTGGCGCACTTCGCCACGTCCGACAGCGGCTTCATCGGCCTCCAGGGCGACCACGGCGCGGTGGCGTTTCGGAACATCAAGCTCCGACCGATCCATCGCGAGGAACGCGCCCAAAACGCCTGAAAAGGACAGGTAAAATAGGCAATATAGGGGCGGATGCGTCGGAAATGGAGGGACGACCGATGATGAGGTTTGACGACCAAGATCGGTAAGTCGTAGCCGCGTTCGCCGGAACGCGGGTCGGAGTTCACCCGCGTTCTGGCGAACGCGGCTACCGAACTTGGAGTTCACCCGCGTTCTGGCGAACGCGGCTGCCGAACTTGCCCGTCAAATACCATTAGGATGTATCGAGCGGCCGCGCCGTACCAGAGGCCTGCCGCCGGGGCCGTCATGATCGCCGTGGAAAACCTCTCCGTCAAGGCCGGCGCTTTCCGCCCCGACGCCGTCACGTTCGCGGTCGGCGAGGGCGAATTCATCGCTCGCATGGGCGAAACCGGATCGGGAAAGACCACCATTATCGACGCGGTCCGCGGCCTCCGCCCGGACCACGCCGGCCCCGTCCTCCGGCTCGGCCGCGACGCGACCCGCCCCAATCAGCCCCCACGGCCGACTCGACACGATGAGTCCCCGCGCACCACGACGGGCCGTTTCTCCCCGCCCTTCGACTCGTCCCAAGCCGGCTTGCATCCCGCCGTCGCGCCGCGTAATTTAATGCTTGAACCGCCCCGGCAAGGCGGGGCGTACATCTTTTGGATGCGGGAGGATTCATGGCACGTCGTACTCTGAATCACAAGGCGCTCGCGCCGATTTCGAGGCGGCCGAGCGCAAGAAGCAGGACGCCGCGGGCGAAGGCGCGGGACCGACGGAGGGGGTCGAAGCGGGAGCCGACGACGTGGCGGCCGGCGAAGAGGCGCCGAAAAAGAAGCGCAAGCCGGCGGCCCCCAAGGAGGCCAAGCCGAAACGCACGCGCACGCCCAAACTGGTGCGCCAGCGGGTGATCTGGGGCGTCTTCAACAACTCCAACGCCCGCGTCCAGACCTTCCCCTACCCCCAGAAGCAGGAAGCCGACGAGTACGCCAAGAAAATGATGGCCGACAAGGGTTCGACCTTCTTCGTCCAGCCGATCAAGGAGCCGATCGAGGAGAAAAAGGACTGATTAAGTAGGAACTCCGGCCCGGCGCACCGCGCCGGGCCGGTCCAGCGTCGCGGGGCCGCGTCCGCCCCGCCGGGAAGGACATTTTCGTGCAGACCGTGCTGAGCGGCCCCCATGTCATCCTCGGCCTCAAGGTCGCGGTCAGCGCCGTCACGCTCCTGCTGCTGGCCTCGCTGATCGCCCTGGCGCTCGGCAAGGTCCGGCTGCACGGACGCATCAACCTCGTCTTCTTCGCCCTGACCGTCACGGCCCTGATCGTCTTCGAGGTCGTGATCCGCCTCCTCAACCCCGACGCCTTCGATTACATCAACCGCTACCCCGGCCTGCGGTACGCCCTGAACGTTCATCTCTGCTTTTCCGTGCCGTCGGCGCTGATGATGCCGGCCATGCTCTATACCGGCCTCTCGCACCGGCGCAAGGCCCACCTGACGCTGGCTTTCGTCTTCGGCGTCCTTTGGATCGGCACCTTCATCACGGGCGTGTTTTTCCTGCCGCATACGCCGATGCCCTGAGACGTGGTCCGGATGATAGTGTCCGGTTAGCCGCGACGCGCCAGCGGAGCGCTCGGTCCGAACGCGCTCCGCTGGCGCGTCGCGGCTAACCGACGCCAATTCCGCACACCCGCAACCGGACCATGAATGAGACGCCGACGCTTGGGCTGCTCTAGTTCGCATCAACGCTCTTCCAAGGCGCTCATCCGAAGCGCGTCCGTGGGGCAGACGCGGACGCAGAGGGTACACGATACGCAGTCCAGCGGCCGCGGCATCCACGGCGTCGCTCCGCTCATGGCCAGGCAGCCGGTTGGGCAGACCGCCACGCAGTCGGCGCAGCCGGTGCAGCGCGTCTCGTCCAGGACGGGCAGCTCGATGTTCACCTCTTTACAGACTCTTCTTTCTCCCCCATCAGGCCGGCGACGATCTCCGCCAGGCGTTCGCGCGGCTGCGGCGGCAAAAGGACGTAGGCGGCGCCCAGGTCCCAGGCCAGTCCGGCCAGTCCGGGTTGGTCTCCGTCGGCGACCAGCACCGCCGGCGCGTCCGGGTAGAGCCAGGTCGCCCGGTCCAGCAGGGCCAGCTCGCGCTCCAGGTCGCGGCCCGTCTTGACGATCAACACGGCCGGCCCCCCCGCTTTCAGCAGTCGCAAGCACGTCTCCGCCTGGCTGGCCCCGCACGCGCCCACCGCCGCCGCTCGGCCAACGCCTCCAGCTGCGACTTCAGCCGGCCGTCCCGTTCATGCACCACCATCTGAGGCAGACGCATCGGTCCCCCCCTCGCCGCCGGCGTCGTCGGCCTCGGCGTCGCCGACGCCCAACGCCTTCATCCGCCGAATCAGCCGTGTGCGCCAGATTTCCAGGATCTCGGCGGCGCGGTATTTCTTTCCCCGCGCCCGACGCAGCGCCATGTCGATCAGCCGACGCTCCGCCTCTTCCAGCAAGGCGTCGAGAGGCAACGGGCGTTCCGGACGACGGCCGGGCGTCTCCTCCATCCGCCGCAGCAGTTTGAACGCGGCCGGCAGGTCGGCCGCGCCGATCCGATCCGTCCGGGCGCACCGCCGGGCCGACGACAGGACGGCGTACAACTCCCGGAGATTGCCCGGCCAGGCGTACTCGCGGACCGCTTCCCAGGCGTCGGCGGACAGGCCGTGGATTGGCGGCCCGCCCTCGGCGTTGCCGCGTTGCAGCAGACGGTCCACCAGCGCCGGCAAGTCGGCGCGGCGCTCGCGCAGCGGCGGAACGTACAGCGTCAGTATGGCCAGGGCGGAATTGAGTTCATCGAGCAGTCGGCCGGCGCGCACCTCTTCCGCCGGGTCCACGCCGCAGCCGGCGAGGATGCGCGGCGCCGACGCGCCAGGGTCCGCATCGGTCGCGGCATGTACGAGTTCACAGAGCCGTAATTGCAGGTCGCGCGGCAGCCGCGACGGCTCGTGAAGGTAAATCGCGCCGAGGGCCGGGCCGCCGCCAAACAGCACGTCCGCCAGCGCGGCGGACGGAAGGCGCTCGCATTCGAGGACGACGAAGGGTTGTTCGCGGCGGCGGCCCTGGTAATGGATGAGGCGGGCGAGGGTCCGTTTTCCCACGCCCGGTTCGCCGACCAGCAGGACGGGCACGGTCGTCCGGCCGGCCAGGCGGACCTGTTCCGCGAGCCGACGAAGGGCCGGCGACGTGTCGCTCAACAGTTCCGGGCCGAAGCGTTGCGTCCTCCGTTCGCGCAGCGCGACGAGCCGTTCCGGCAGCGGCGCGGCGGGGACGGCTTCCTCGGCCGCCGAGGGCGTGATCCGGCCGAGAATGAACACCGCCGCCTTTTCGCCCGTCGTGCGCAGCGGCAAGAAATCCACGTCCCACCAGCGACCGGCCGGGGCGGGTCCGGGCGGCGGCCGGCGCACGCGCATCGTCGCCCCTTGCCGGACCTCGGGCGGCGGCGTCAGGGCGTGTTCCACGACGGCATGGGGAGGGTCGCCCGGCCCGGCGGGGCGGGGACGTCGGCAGACCAGGCGGTGGGCGTCGCCGGCGGGAATGCCCGTCAGGTTTTCCCAGGCCGCGTTGACGAAAAGGAGCCGGCGGCGGCGGTCGAGGACGAAAACCGGGTCGGCCGTGCGGCCGAAGAACGCTTGCCAGCGGAACGCCGCGGCCAACGGCTTGCCCCCGGCCGCCGCCTTGGCGGGGGTGGGGTCCGGCACAGGGGCCGACGGCTCGGTCATGGCGGGGCGCTCAGAAGAGGTTGACCACGTAGAGGACGCCGGCGACGGCGGCGAGGAAGCCGAGCAGCCGCAGCCCCCAGCGCACGGCCTCGCGGAAGATCGCCCGCCACTGGTCGAAGCGCGTGGCGCTGTAGACCAGGCTGACGATGACGATCAGGATGGGCAAGTGAAGCAGATAAATATTGTAGGCGAAGAGCGGCGCGGGAGGCATGTCAGGCCGTCGCTTTCCGTGGGGGTTCGACTTTACGCGCCAGGAACGCCGGCCCGGCGAAGGCGTCGTAAATCACCATGATGTTAAGCACGCCGGCGATCACCGTGTAGACCCAGCCGAGTTCCGTGAGCTTGTCGCCGTAGGTGTTGACGGCGTTGAGCGCCTCGTCGGACGGCGTCCGCTCGAACCGGCCCAGAATGGGGTTGGCGTCCTTGTTCTCGTCGTAGGTGAGGTACTGCCAGAGGGCCGGCCAGGCGACGACGCCGACCCAGAACTGGCCGAGGTACTGCGGCCGGTTGTACAGGTCGTTGAAAAGCTGCGGCAGGTTCGGCAGCGGGGCGTTCTGCTTGGGCGCCTGCGGCAAATAGACGTTGCCGGAGACGGTGTAGGTCGTGGGCGGACTGCCGGCCTGGACGGCGCCGCTGCCGAGGTACATGCCGTAGAAGAACAGGGCGTAAATGCAGACGAGGAACAGGACGCCCTTGCCGATGCGGCCCTGGTAGATCTGGCCGAGGCCGGGGACGAGAAAGCTGAGCAGGGCGGGCAGCGGGCTGAATTCGCGCGGGGGCGGCGGCGGCGGTTTACCGAACGGTGCGGCGTTGGACATGATTCTCCTCTCATTGGGTGGAGGGTGGAGGGAAAAGACGAATACCGCGTTGCCGCGTTCGCCAGAACGCGGGTGGGCCGCGCCTCCCCGCGTTCTGGCTACGGGCGGCGCCTTTTCCCTCCACCCTCTACCCTCCACCCTCCACCCGGAGGGCGACAGCCGTTATTCTAGCGGAGAGGGATCATTGGGTCCAACCGATCCATACGGCGGCGGCCCAGGCGGCGGCGGCCGTCAGACACAGCAGGCCGAGGATACCGAGGAACGCCCGGCCGGTCGGCCCGCGCAGCCAACGGCCGAGCGGCCCCCACGGCAGCAGGCAGGCGTCGAAGGCCGCGTTAAAGCCGACCAGCGGCCAGAGGATCCAGGGTGTAGGGCGATCCGCGAAGGGCTTTTTCGGCTTCCAACGGCGGGCGCGCTTCAGCGCGCGCGGGCTGAGTCGCGGCGGCGGCGCCTCCGGCGGGGCGGGCGCCTCCACCGGGTCGGATTTCGGCGCGGGGGCCGGCGCTTCCACCCGCGGCGCTTCCACGCGCGGCGGCGCGAGTTCCGGTTCCGGCGGCATCGTCGGCGAAACGTCGCGCACCCACGGGGGCGCCACGGGGGGGCGCCGGTCCCGGTCTGGGCCTGCCGCCACGCCTCGCTCAGAGGTTTCCAGGTCCGGGCCGACGGCCGCCAGGACGAGGTGAGCGGTATCCAATCGCCGGCGGCCGGGGGATTTTCGGCCGTCGATTGCGGCGGCGCGGCGGGCACGACGCGCGGGTTCAGGTCGGTTTCCTCCGCGTCGGGCGTCTGGTAGTTGACGGCCGGCGCCGCGGTTTCGGCGGTCTGGGTAAGAGCAGGGCGGTGGGGGCCGCGCATCGGTTCCGGCGGCGAGACGGCGGGCGAACCTTCGCTTTGGGCCGTCGCGGTTGACGGCGCGTCCTCCGCGGCCGCGTCCTCGAGCGGATCGACCGGCAATTCGAGCATCCGTTTGAGGAGTGCGTCGAGTTCCTCGAGTTGCTGCCTCGTGGGGTGAACCGGCGCCGGCGACCGACGCGATACCGAAGTGGACATGGCCCGTTTCCTTCGGAGCAGGATAGGGTCCGCCGCGAAGCGACGGACGCAAAGGAAAGGCTGTCTAGCAGAGATGGCTGATCGATTCTACGTCAATTGCCCCCTGGCGCCCGGCCCGGTGGAGGTCGGCGGGCCGGAGGCGCATCATCTCGCCGTGGTCTGCCGACTGCGCCCCGGCGACGCGGTTTGCCTGTTCAACGGCGACGGCCGACAATACCCCGCCGAGGTGCGCGATGTCGGCCGGCGCGTCGTGGTGCTGGAGGTGCGCGGCGTCGAAGCCCCGGAGCGCGAGCACCCATTTCGCCTTGAAATCGCCGCGCCGCTTCCCAAGGGCGACCGCGCCCAATTCCTGATCGAGAAGCTGACCGAGCTGGGCGTGGCCGCGTTCACGCCGTTGCGAACCGCGCGCGGCGTGGTCCAACCGCGCGAGGCGAAGTTGGAAAAGCTGCAACGCTACGTCATCGAGGCCAGCAAGCAATGCGGCCGCAACGTTCTCATGGGGATCGGGCCGCTGACCGATTGGACGGCCTTTCTGCGGCGCGAAGACTTGCCGGGCCGCAAGGCGTTGGCCCATCCGGGCGGCGCGGCGAACGGCTGGGGCGGCGGCGTGGACGTTGCGGCCGCGGTTGGCCCGGAGGGCGGCTTTACCGACGAGGAAGTGGACGCCGGGCGGGCGGCTGGATGGGAACTGGTCGGGCTGGGGCCGCGCATCCTGAGAGTGGAAACGGCGGCGCTGGCGCTGGCGGTTATGGCGCGTTCACCGACCTGAATCGTCGTGTGATCCGAGCCGGAAGCGTAAGCGACGGACAAACTCTGCCGCTTACGCTTCCGGATGCCGCACGAATCACGCCCCGCGGATTCACCTGGCGCCGCCGGTGGATTCGACGGTCGCCGCCCGGCAAAACGCCTCGAACGTCATTTTACCCGCGCCCACTTCGTCGAGCGACTTCTTCGACGCCGTGACGACGAGCTTAGCCGGCAGCGCCGCCGTCCCCGTCGGTCGCGGGTTCGCCGGCGCGGCGGTCAGTTTCTCGGCCTCCTTCGCCAGACGGCTCGCGTTTTGTAGCATTGATCGGGCCTGCTCCTCGTTGCCCGTCGCGACATAAGCTTGCGCCAACTTGTTGCAGAGTTCGACGCTCGTCAGCACGGCGGGAAGATCGCTGGAGCGATCCGAATCTTTCTTGTGCCTAAGCTCCGTTTGAGCGCGCTGAAACGCGCAAGTAGGATATAACGGCGTCCTGTCCTTTGCCCTGTTTCAGGTGCAGGTCGCCGAGCAACACCTCGTTGCGCACGTCGGTCAGCCAATCCGGCGTGGCCTGGCCCGTTCGGATCAGCGCACCGAACCCACCCCCCGGCGGCGGGCTTGCCGGCGGGGGGATGGAGCCGCCCGGCGGCGCCGCCCCAGGCGGAAGCGAGGGCATTCCCCCCGGCCTGGACTGATAGAGGTAGTAATTGGGGGGTAGGTCTTGCCACGTCGCGCTCGGAGGGTAATTGACCCCATTCGCGCTTTCGCGGAAGGTGACGGCGACCGTGATCCGCTCGCCGTCCTGAAGCCCGCCGAAGTGACGGCCGTTCTCCGCCAGCACCTTGAGAATTACCTCCGACAGCGATGGATGCGCGGGCACGGCCTTGGCTTCGGGTTCCGGGGTTTGGCCATGAAGTTCCATGCGGGTGCGTTCCCATGGATCGAGCGGCGCCTTGTTCCGGGCGTCCGCTTTCGAGCCGGCTGTCGGGTCGGAAGGGGGAGGCGGCAGGGTCGCGGTATAGACGACCCCATAACCCTTCAGGTAGACGCCCTCGAAGTGGGGGGCGGCGTAATCGCCATTCACGGCCGACAGTCGAGTCCCGTCCTCGCTGAGTTGGGCAAGGCCGATCAAAGGATAGAAGCGAGTGGGTCGGTAGGAAGGGACCCCGTCTGTATAGCCGGCAGGTAAGCCGTATGCCTTCAGGAGGGCTTGATCCAGCAACCGCCGCAGAATCTCCACGTCCTCGCGCATGTCGGGCGCGGTCGCGTTCTTTGCCGAGAAGGCGGCGTACACGCCTCCGGCTTCGGCGGGCGCCGCCGGCGTTCCCGCGGGCGGGGTCAGTTCCTGGGCCGTCACGGCGGCCCCGAAAGCGGCCAGCGACAGCAGCGCCGCCGGCCATTGACGACAGAGATTCACGGTTTTCCTCCTTTACGGTTCTGGAATTGGGCAATATACAGGGCGTCGAAGTCCTTTTCCATGTCGCTCCAGCGCCGGTCGGACGTACCCTGCCATTGCTGGACCAGTTGTTTGAGGCGGGCGTTCTCCAAATCCCGCTGATAATCGCGTTCGCGGCCGTCGTCGGCCAACGCCTGCACCAGTTCGTTCAGCGTGCGCACCCGTTCCTTGAGCGCGATCAAGTCGTGCGGTTCCGCCGCCGGCGTTGGGACGACCGGCGGCGCGGGCGCCTGGGCGGCGGGCGGCGGGGCCGGCGCGGACCCCAGCGCACGACCAACTGGTTGTACTCGACGCGGACCTCCAGGCGCGTCAGCGCCGTGAGGCTCAACAACACGACTGCCGCAGCGCAAGCGGTCAGGGCGATGCGCCGCCAGCGCCGCAGCCGCCGGGCCTGCCGTTCGGCGGCCGCGCGGTACAGCGCCGCCGCGTCCACGCGCACGGCCGGCGCCGGCGCGGCGTCCAGGAGCCGACGCACCTGCCCCAGCGCCGCCGCCTCCCGCCGACACTCGGGGCAGCCATGCAGATGGGCTTCGATCGAATCAAGCGCCTGCGGCGGCAGTCGGCCGTAGACGAATTCCGGCAAGGCCGCACGGATTGCAGGGCAGTTCATGGCGTGACTTCCTCGGAACCGTATCCCAGTTGCTCCAGGCGCGTCCGCAGCCGCGACAGGGCGGCGGCGAAGCGCGACTTGACAGTGCTGGCCGGCGCGCCGGTCAGCCGGGCGATTTCCTCGAAGGACAAACCGTCGTCGTGGCGCAGTGCCAGCACGACGCGCAACGGTTCGGGCAGTTCCGCCGCCGCGCGAGCCATCACCAATCCCAGTTCGCGCCGCCGGCAGAGCGCCTCGGCCGTCATGGCGGGATCGACCGGCTCGGCGCCGGCCAGCGGGGCTGGGTCGCGCCGACGACGCCGGCCGGCGTCGCGAGCCGCGTTCAACGCGATGCGGAACAGCCAGCCGGGAAACGTCCCGGACTCGCGGTAGCGCGGCCCGGCCTGGTAAACGCGCAGGAACACCTCCTGGCACAGGTCGGCAACGAGGTCGGCCCGGCCGGTGTAGCGGAAGAGGAAACGGGCGACCGGCCGTTGCCAGCGCTCGACCAGCGCCTCGAAGGCCGCGCCGTCGCCGCGCCTCCAGCGGTCCATCTCGTCGGCGTCTCGCGTTCCCATGGCGTCCTGGACGTTGCCGTCGGTCTCCCTCTAAGAATGGTAAACGCACCGCCGGGGCAAATCGACGAACTCACCGGCAAACCGGATCGCTCCGTCGCGGCCCGGGCGAAATGGGCCGTGCTTATTTACCGCGGTCCCCATTCGGAGTAAGACGGGTACAGGGAATATCCTTCGCCTTATCATCTCCGGCCGTCGAAAAAAAATCTCGCGGCGGTACTCCGTCCCGAATTCCGACCACCGAGTTAGGGCCGGGTCTATTGCGGCCGGCCCCGCAACCATGAACAGGAGTTGTAGAAATGAATCGTCTTTCTCTCTCTTTCGACCGCCGCCGCTTCCTGGGCGGGAGCCTGGCGCTCGGGTTCGGCGCCGCGACGTTCGGCGCGGCGTGCGGCGCCTTCGCCGAGGAACTCGCCCGCACGCCCCGCCTGACCGAAGGCCCGTTCTACCCGCCCAAGCTGCCGCTCGACACGGACAACGACCTGCTCATCATCAACAACTCGATCACGCAGGCCGTGGGCGAAGTCACCCACCTGACCGGCCGCGTGCTGAGCGCCGCCGGGGAGCCGATCTTGAATGCGACCATCGAGATCTGGCAATGCGACGGGAAGGGCGTTTACCTCGCTCAGGGATCCACCGGCAGGAACGACGCAAATTTTCAGGGGTTCGGCCGGTTCACCACCGGCTCGACCGGCGAATACTACTTCCGGACGATCAAGCCGGTCCCGTACCCCGGGCGGACGCCGCACATTCACGTCAAAGTCAAGAAGGGCGGCAAGGAACTGCTCACCACGCAGCTGTTCATCAACGGCTACCCGCAGAACAAGACGGACGGCGTCTTCAACGGCCTCCGCGATCCGCTCGACCGCGAGCTGGTCCTGGTCGATTTCAAGCCGTTCAAGGACTCGAAAATCGGCGAACTCTCCGCCCGCCTCGACGTGGTGGTCGGTCTGACCCCCCCGGAGCCGCGCGGCGAACATCGGCGACAAATCTGACTCACCAAGAAGGAATTGTCGGGGCCGCGACGGCCGCCCCGAACCCCGGTAGATTATTCTCACCCCGATTCGGAGGACAATGGACGTGCGAAAACTGGCAGTAGCTTGCCTGGCGGCCGTCTGCGCGACGGCCCTGCTTTCCTTGGCGGCGGCCCAGCCGCCGGCCGGGAGGCCCGCGGACGACGCGCCCAAGGACAAGGCAAAAGATTACAGCAACGCCCCGCTCGTCGTCCGCATGATGGCGTTCGACAAGAAGAAGGACGGCAAACTAACCCGCGACGAGGTGACGGACGAGCGGCTGCAACGGCTGTTCGACGAGGCCGACGCCAACAAGGACGGCGTGGTCACCAAGGAAGAGTTGATGGCGCTGGCGGCAAAATTGGACGCCGAGCGCGGCCCCGGGGGTCGCGGCTTCGGCGAGCGCGGCCCCGGCCAGCGCGGCGAGCGCGGCCCCGGCGAGCGCGGCCCCGGCGAGCGCGGCGACCGCGGCGACCGCGGCCCGGGCGACCGCGGCCCTGATGATCGCGGCCCCGGCGGTCCTGGCGGCCCCGGCGACCGCGGCCCCGGCGGTCCCGGCCGTTTTGGGCCGCCGCCGCGACCCGGCACGATTTTGCCCGATTTCCTCCAAGACGCGCTGAAACTGACGGCCGACCAGAAGAAGCAACTGGACGCGCTGCAAAAGGAAGTGGACGCCAAACTCGACAAGATCCTTACCGACGACCAGAAGAAGCAGCTGAAGGAAATGCGTCCTCCTCGCGGTCCAGGCGGCCGGGACGGCCCGCCGCCCGGACCTCCAGCGGGCGGCCGGGACGGCCCGCCGCCCGGACCTCCGCCCAATCCTGACAGGTAAACCGCGACGGGAAACGTCAGGGCCGCGACCGTCCGGGGTGAAAAAGTGCTTCAACCTTCCCTCTCCCCGACAGTCGCGGCCCTGCTCGCGCCATTCCTCCGCGTGTGGTTCTGTGCGAAGTGTACGGGTTATCTTGGCCTCGCAACGGTCGCGCCGCCGCCGCTTTCACGAACCGGCCTTGACGATGGTGGAGTGGGGAGCAACTTTTTCTCAGCCGCATTATGTCGCGTGCGCCGCCTGCCACATTCCCGCCCGAGAGAACAAACCGATGCGACTTCTCCCGCGGGGCGTTCGGCCGCGAGCCGCGTCCTGGGTGGCGGTGCTGCTGCTGTTCCTGACGGCCGGCGCCGCCCGCGCCGGGGAGTTCTATTACGTCACCCTGTTCGGCGCCCAGCGGACGCCGAACAATCCCGACTTCTCCCATACGTTCGCCACCTTCGTCCGCGCCTCCGGCGACGGCCCCGACTCCAAGGCGTATCTCGTCGAGGACTGCTTCACCCTCAGCTGGCTCCCGGCAACCGGTATAATTCGCATCCTCGCCCTCCGGCCGGAGACCGGGCGCAACTTCACCCTGGAAGAGACGCTGGACGTCGCGATCGCGAGAGGCGAGCGCGTGTCGATGTGGGGGCCTTACCGGATCGACGAACGGCTTTACTACGACGCCGTGCGGAGATATTCCGAATTGGAGGGCGGTGAGGTACTCTATAAAGCGATCGATTCCGGCTACCCCACCGACCGCGTTATCAACTGCATCCACGCCGTCAGCACGGCGCTCGGCGGCGCCCGGCCGCGCGTCCTCAGCCCCGGCTACGGCGACACGGCGAGCCGGATCGTCCTGTGGAAATTCCGGCGCGACCTGATCGACCGCGACGCGACGCAGGAGTGGGTCTACGTCTACCTGGGTCTGGAAAACTACCCGATCCTCCGCCGCGACTTCGGCCGCGGCCCGCGAAACGGCCTCTGGGGCCTACTCAAAAATCTGCTCGATTCGGGGCCGTAACGCGGCCGGCCTGGGGCGGCGGCGAATCCCGCGAAGGACTTCGCCGCCCGCCCCGGGCCGGTGTTGGGAAGGTCGTAGGCGACGCTCAGTTGCTATTCGGCTCCACGGCCATGATGGCGGCCGACGGCCGCGAGGCGTCCAGCGGCGGCGGGGCCGGCAGCGGCAGCGGCTTGCGTGCCGCGGCCGTCGGTAGTTCGGCCGGCGGCAGCGCCACCGACGTACTGGCGAGGTCGATCCGCAGCGGGTTGGACGACTGCGCCGCGCCTACGTTGCCGTGCAGGTCGGTGGCCTCGACGCGGACGTACATGTGGTGCGGCAGGCCGCCGGTCGGCTGCCACTCGTACTGGCCGTTGTTGTCCAGGCCGGCCGCGATCGGCGTCCAGGGGCCTTCGGCCTCCTCGGCGAAGGACAGGTTGATCGGCCGCGGCCCCATGTTCTTGTCCTTGGCCGTCCAGCGGATCTTCAGGCTCGGCGTTTTGCCGCCGTGGATCAGTTCCAGGCTGGTGATCTGCACGACCGGCTTGGTCACGTCCACCGACACCCAAACCTGAGGCTGGTCGCCCGGCTGAGGCGCCTCCTTGCCGGCGCCGGAGCCATTGCGGGCCAACAGCGTGAAGCCGTACAGCCCTTCGTCCTTGACCTCGACCGTGAAGGAGTGGTTCGTCTCGGCGACGATCTCGCCCTTCTTCCAGGTGCGCGTGTCCTGCGTCGTCCACAGTTCGACGCCGGCCACGCCCGTGGAACCGATGTCCTTCAGCTCGTAGTTGAGCGTTATTCGCTTGCTGTTGACCATGCGCGTCGCGGCGGCGGTGGCGGCGGTCGGCTGTTCTCCCTCGGCGGCCGAACCGTTGGGGTGGGCGGCGGCCGCCGGGGCGCCCTTGGCGGCGGTCGCCTTGGCCGGGGCCGCCTTGGCCGGGGTGTTCTTGACGACGGTTTCCTTCGCGGGGCCGTCCTTGACGCCCACGTCGGCGTTGCCGGGGGTGCTGACCAGCGTGGCCTGAACCAAGTCCGGATCCACCATCGGCTCGCTCGGCAAGCCGCCCTGGCTCAGTCCTGGAAGGGTCTTATCGCCCGGCACGATGATCGGCTTTTGCACGGCAGTCGGTTTAAGGGCCGTGGTCATCCGCGCCGGCGCCGGCGCCGGTACGGGCGGCGGGACCGGCATCGGCGGCGGCGGCGGGCTGTCCTGCAGGGCCGCGAATTGGTCCGCATGGCTCCAGGTGGCGTAGGAAGGCGCGGAGGCGTGGATCGGTTGCCCCTGCTGGGCGGCCAGCACCGCCGCGGCCGGCCCCTGGTCGTCCGCGACGCAGCCTCCCACCGCGATCAGCACCAAGCATGCTGTTGCCGTCCGGCCCATGACTTCCTCCTGTCCCCATCGACCATCGCCGGAAGCGGCGGGACCGACTGGGCGAAATCGTTCTCGTAAACCCCATGAGAACCGCCCCGAGCGCCGGGCCGCCCCGTGCGCCCTGCGCCGATCCCCGCGGATCGCTGGCGGAAGTTAATTCGGATGGGGGCGATACCGATTCGCGTTGGAAGCGTCAAGGCCATTCGGCCGCGTCGGGCGGCGCGCGAGGGGACGCCGCCGCACGTTTATCCGTTGCCGTGCGTATAATGGCAGGAAGGTCGGAGGTCAGGGCCACGCCCCTTGCATCGGGGATGCACCGTCATGAAATCGCACGCGCCGAACGGCCGGACGGCCCTGGGGCCGACCATCGCTTACACGGCGGGAAGTCCCCCTTCCGGCCCCGCGTCACGGCCGCGCTGCCGTTTCGCGCGCTCCTCCGACGAGGGCACGGACGGCCGGGGCGACCTGCGCCGTCTGCTGCACACTCGCCTTCGCATTGCGTCGCTCATCACGACCGCGCCGTTTCTGTTCTTCCTGGCCAAGAAGTTTTTCGAGCCGGTCGTTTGCGACCCCTCCAGCCCCAACTTCCTCATCCAGGCCGGCGTGACGGCCCTCGCGCTTTTCCTTACCGTCTACGTCTGGCTGCGCCGGACGCCGGACTGGGGAGAATTGCGGACGATTGAGATCGTTCTATTCGGGGCGGCGGCCGCCTTCTTCGTCTTGCTGGAATACCAAACGCTCATGCTGCCGCCGTCGTGCGAAGCCGTCCCGGCGGACATGGAATGGCTGGTGTTCCACTGGCTGATCATGACCAACTCGTTCCGCTGGTTTTTCCTGATCGTCGTCTACGGAGTCTTCATCCCGAACACCTGGCCGCGGTGCGCCCTTCTCGTCGGTCTGACGGCGACCGTGGCGACGGCGCTGGCCGTCCTTTTCGCCTTCCTGCGTCACGGCCCGGAACTGGAGCTTCTGTCCGTGCTGGGCGAAACCGCCGTGATACTCGGCTCCGGCGTCGCGGTGGCGGTGTTCGGGT
Source organism: uncultured Planctomycetaceae bacterium (assembly GCA_963813925.1). Lineage (GTDB taxonomy): Bacteria > Planctomycetota > Planctomycetia > Gemmatales > Gemmataceae > UBA4732. The sequence goes on along the minus strand of CAWFBG010000007.1, from coordinate 196,472 downwards.
CGCACCGCATTCAGGTTTTGCAGGAGCAGGCGATGGAGGCCCGACAGCTGGGCCAGTATCGACTCAAGAAGCGCCTTGGGGCCGGCGGAATGGGCGAAGTTTACCTGGCGGAACACCTGCTGTTGCGCAGGCCCTGCGCGGTCAAGTTGATCCGCCCGGACCAGCTGGCCGACCGGACGAACTTGCAGCGCTTCGAGCGCGAGGTGCGGGCGATGGCGACGCTGACGCACTGGAACACCGTGGAGGTCTTCGACTACGGCCGCGCCGAGGACGGCACGTTTTATTACGTCATGGAGTATCTTCCGGGCAAAGACCTGGAAACGCTGGTCGAGCGCACGGGGCCGCTGTCGCCGGGCCGGGCGATCCACTTCCTGCGGCAGGTGTGCCGGGCGCTGCGCGAGGCGCACGGCGTTGGGCTATTGCACCGCGACATCAAGCCGAGCAACATCATCGCCTGCGAACGCGGCGGCGTTTACGACGTGGCCAAGCTGCTCGACTTCGGTTTGGTGCAATCGACCGGCCTGGGCAAGGAGGCCGACAAGCTGACGATCGTGGGTTCGGTGGTCGGTTCGCCGCCCTTCATGTCGCCGGAACAGGCGACCGGCCGGGAAGACCTCGACGCCCGCAGCGACATCTACAACCTCGGCGGCGTGGCCTACTTCCTGCTGACCGGCCAGGCGCCGTTCGTGCGCGAGACGCCGATGCAAATGCTGCTGGCCCACGCCTACGAGGAGCCGAAGCCGCCGTCGGACCTGCGGCCCGAGTTGCCGCGCGACCTGGAGGCGGTGATCCTGCGTTGCCTGAAAAAGAAGCCGGAAGAGCGCTTCGCGGACGCGGATACTCTGGAAAAGGCGTTGGCGGCCTGCGGCGACGCCGGCGAGTGGACGGAGGAAGCGGCGGCGGCGTGGTGGCGCGAGGCGTCCTTCGAGGAGGCGCCGTCGGTCCCGGCGGCGACGGTGATGCAACCGACCACTGCGTGAGCATGGGCGGTTCGCCGCGACTACGGCTTGACCACTGCCAGTAGCCGCGTTCGCCAGAACGCGGGTCGGAGTTCACCCGCGTTCTGGCGAACGCGGGTCGGAGTTCACCCGCGTTCTGGCGAACGCGGGTCGGAGTTCACCCGCGTTCTGGCGAACGCGGCTACCGTTACGCCAGCAGTTCCTTGACCACGGCAGCCGGTTCCACGCCGATCAAACGCTGGTCCAGCCCCTGATAGCGGTAGGTGAACTTCGCCGGGTTGAAGCCCAGCAGGTGCAGCACCGTGGCGTGGAATTCGTGGACGTGGACCGGCTTGTCCACGATGTTGTACGAGAAATCGTCGGTCACGCCGTGGACGTAACCGGGGCGCGAGCCGCCGCCGGCCATCCACATCGTATAGCAGCGCGGGTGGTGATCGCGGCCGTAGTTCTTCTTGGTCAGGCCGCCCTGCGAGTAGATCGTCCGGCCGAACTCGCCGCCCCAGATCACCAGCGTCGAGTCCAACATGCCCTTGTTCTTGAGGTCCTGGATCAGGCCTGCACAGGCCTGGTCCACGTCGCGGCACTGGTCCGGCAGTCGGCCGGCCACGTTGCCGTGTACGTCCCAGTTGTTGTGGTAGATCTGCACGAAGCGCACGCCGCGCTCCACCATGCGCCGCGCCAACAGGGCCGTGTTGGCGAAGGTGCCGGGCTTTTTCGCCGCGTCGCCGTACAGCTTGTACGTGTTCTCCGGCTCCTTCGTCAGGTCGGTCAGGTCGGGCACGCTGGCCTGCATCCGGAAGGCCATTTCGTACTGGCCGATGCGCGTGTGCGTCTCCGGGTCGCCCACCGTCCGGTAGTTCATCTCGTTGAGAGCCCTCATGCCGTCGAGGGTCTTGCGGCGCACTTCCGGAGAAACCCCCGCCGGATTGTTGATGTAGAGGATCGGGTCGCCGGCCGTTCGGAACGAGACTCCCGCGTGTTCGCCGGACAAAAAGCCGGACGACCACAGGCGGGCGGAGATGGCCTGCACCTGTTCCTGGTTGGTCGGCTTGGCGACGAGGACCACGAAGGTCGGCAGGTTCTGGTTGATCGAGCCGAGGCCGTAAGACACCCACGACCCCAGGCAGGGCTTGCCGGTCACTTGGTTGCCGGTCTGCATCAGGGTGATGGCCGGCTCGTGGTTGATGGCGTCGGTGTGCATCGACCGAATGAAGCACATGTCATCGACGCGCTGGGCGGTGTGCGGCAGCAGTTCCGACACCCACATGCCGGACTTGCCGTGCTGGGCGAACTTGAACATCGACGGCGCCACGGGGAAGCGCGCCTGGCCGCTGGTCATGCCCGTGAGCCGCTGACCCATGCGGATCGAGTCGGGCAGGTCCTTGTCGAACATCGCGTTCATCTGGGGCTTGTAGTCGTACAAGTCCATCTGCGGCGGGCCGCCGACCATGTGCAGGTAGATGACCTGCTTGGCCTTGGCCGGGTGGTCGAGCGGGATCGGGTCGGCCTCGCCCTTGCCGTCGTCGCCGCGGGCCATGCCTTGGCCGAGCAGCGACGCCAGGGCCGCCCAGCCGACGGCGTTGACGCCGCGGCCCATGAATTGGCGGCGCGTTTCGGATCGGATATAGTCGTTGAAGAGGGTCATCGGCTTGTCCTTCATTCGGGCGAGCGGCCGGCGTAAGCCGGCTGGTGTGGCATAGCGAATTCGGGCGAGCGGCCGGCGTAAGCCGGCTGGTGTGGCATAGCGAATTCGGGCGAGCGGCCGGCGTAAGCCGGCTGGTGTGGCATAGCGAATTCGGGCGAGCGGCCGGCGTAAGCCGGCTGGTGTAGCGTAGCGCCGCCGAGGGACGCACCAGCCGGCTTACGCCGGCCGCTCGCCGCCGGGCCAGGTAAGCAACGGGTTTGATTGTCGGTGTAGCACATAATCGACGGCCCCGTTGACGCCGGCCTCCGTCTTCAGCGGTCTTCGGGAGCCGGATTCAGTCCACCACGACCTGGTTCGCGCCCCCCATCGCTGGTTGAGGCATCGGCTCCCGTAGCTCTTAAAGTCCCGGAGTAGGCCGGCCGGATCGGGGTCGCCTGGAACGCCCACCACGAGATGGACGTGGCTAGCCATTATGGAGGCCGCCAGGATCTCCCAGCCGCGATGCCGAGCCGTTTGCTGAAATTGTTCGAGAAGAGGGCCGGCTTGTGGAGCGGTCAGGTACACGGGTTCGCCTTTCATCACTTCGCGGGAATACTGGCGCAACCGGGCGTTGTCGGCGTCAACCGGCGTTCCAGGTAGGTTGTGAATCACACGATCCCCTTGCACATCCACCACCGGGTCAACGAACCCACGCTCTTCGCCGGGCAGCCACGTACCGTAAGTGTGCCACGTTAAGAACCAGTAGCGGTCCATAACAACCCTCGGCGAGCGGCCGGCGTAAGCCGGCTGGTACGTCATTCATTCACCTGCGCCAGTACTTTTCGGCGGCGCTACGCTACACCAGCCGGCTTACGCCGGCCGCTCGCCTTACGTCAGCCGCTCGCCTTACTTGTTCAACACCTCATCCAAATTCATCAGCTCGTTCGTCGTCATGGTCCAGGCGGCCAGCGTCGCCGGGTCGATGGTCGGGTCGGCCTTCGACTCGCCCACCGCGATCAGCTTCTTCGCCTCCTCGACGTGGGCCTTGTAGTAGGTGAGCAGGCCGTTGAGCGACCCCTCCACCACCGTCGCCTCCTCCGCCCGCAGCGGCCGGCAGAGCACGCGCTTGGCCAAAAAGTCCACGCCCACGTCCGGCTTGTCGCCGCCGTGTTCCAGCGCCGTCTGGGCCAAAAACCGCTCCGCCTCGATGAACTGCGGGTCGTTGAGCGTGACCAACGCCTGCAACGGCGTGTCCGTGCGCTCGCGGCGCACCGTGCAGACCTCGCGCGTCGGGGCGTTGAGGATGTCCATCGACGCCGGCGGGGCGGCCCGCTTCCAGAAGGTGTACATGCTTCGGCGATACAATTTGTCGCCGGTGTCTTGTTTATAGTTGCGGGTGTCGCTGCCGATCATGGCCACGGCCTCCCACACGCCGCCGGGCTGGTACGTCTTCACGCTCGGCCCGCCGATCTTCTTCACCAGCAGGCCGCTGCACGCCAGGGCGTAGTCGCGGATCATCTCGGCGTCCATGCGGAAGCGCGGGCCGCGCGAGATCAGCCGGTTGGACGGGTCCTTCTCCAGCTTCTCCTTCGTGGCCACGGCCGACTGCCGGTAGGACGCCGACATGACGATCAGCTTAAACATATGTTTCACGTCCCAGCCCGACTCGCGGAACTCGACCGCCAGCCAGTCGAGCAATTCCTGGTTCGACGGCGGGTCGCCGGTGACGCCGAAGTCCTCGCTGGTGCGGACGATGCCGGTCCCGAACACCTGCTGCCAGAAGCGGTTGACCGTGACGCGGGCCGTCAGCGGGTTCTCCGGCCGCATCAGCCACTCGGCGAATCCGAGCCGGTTGCGCGGCAGATCGGCCGACCAGGCGTGCAGCGCCGCGGGCGTGGCCGGCGTCACCTTGTCGCGGCGCTTGTCGTAGTCGCCGCGGTAGAGGACGTAGGCCGTCGCCGGCTGGGGCCGCTCCTGCATGATGTAGGCAATCGACCCACGCGCCTTGATCGCGGCCTCCTCCTGTTGGAGGTCGCCGACCTTCTTCGCCAGACCCTGGTACGTCGGGTCCATCGTCGGCAGCCACCAGTCGAACAGTTCCGTCTTCTCCGCCTCGGTGCGCTGGGCGGCGGGCTTCCGCGCCAGCCAGGCGGCGCGGGTGGACCGGGCCAGCCGGCCGACTTCCTCCGACGACAGGGCGCGGCCGTAGATGCGCAGGTCCTGGAGCACGGCGCCGTCCAACCGCGACGTGGTGTGGCGCTGGGCGATGGTCAGAGGCACGGTCGTGCGGATCGTGCCCGCAAGCCGGTCGGCCTCGACGGTTGTCTCCTGCGCGACGCCGTTGATGTAGACCTGGACGCCGGACGCCTTGCCCGATCCGTCATAGCTGATGAACAGGTGGTTCCACTGGCCCACCTTGACCGGGTTCTTTGAAACCACCTTGAGGGCGTCGTTCGGCCACTTGTCGATGATGTGGGCGCCGATGCGGTCGTTCTGGACCCAGAGGTCCCAGCCGCGGAAGTCGTGGAGGTCGTCCATGCGGGCGAAGACGGCGCCCCCGGCGTGCTTTTGGTCAGCTTCACCCACGCCCCGTAGGAAAAGCCCTGGTCCTTGTCGAAGTCGCCGGCGTCGGCAAGCTCGATGGCGGCGCCCGGCCGCGCCCGCAACGCCTTGGCCGCGACGTGACCGGCGTCCCAACCGAAGCCCGCGCCGAGCGTCCGCTGCCTCGGCTTGCCGTCCACCGTCACTGCGATCACTTTGCCGTCGCCTTCGCTGAGCGGCGCGAAAACCCGCAGGCCGCCGGCCGGGACGGACGCCGCCACTTCCCCCGCGGCGGCGCCCGTCAACCACTTGTCGAAGTCGCCCCGCGCCGCGGCCTTGCGGGCGTCGGCCAGCTTCTGGACCTCCGGCAACTCCTTTTTCACCGCGTCCCAGCGCGGCCGGTCCTCCGGCTTGGGTATGAGCATGACCGGCGGCGTGTCCTTGATGTTGCCGTCCATGGCGGCCTGCGTGGTGTTATTGAAGAAAGCGGACAGCGAATAGAATTCTTTCTGGCTCAGCGGGTCGAACTTGTGGTCGTGGCAGACCGCGCAGCCGGCGGTGAGGCCCAGCCAGACGCGCGCGGTCGTCTCGGTGCGGTCGCGCGTGTACAGAACGAGATATTCCTCCGGGATGAGGCCGCCCTCGTTGGAGGTGATGTTGCAGCGGTTGAAGCCGGTGGCGACGTACTGATCGACCGTCGGATGGGGCAGCAGGTCGCCGCCCAACTGATCGATGGTGAACTGGTCGAAGCGCTCGTTGCTGTTGAAGGCGTTGATGACCCAGTCGCGGTAGGTCCAGATTTCGCGGTAGTTGTCGAAATGGATGCCGTGCGTGTCGGCATAGCGGGCCACGTCGAGCCAGTAGCGGGCGCGTTGCTCGCCCCACTGCGGCGAAGCCATCAGCATATCGACATATTTTTCGTAGGCGTTGGGCGACGGGTCGTTGACGAAGGCCTCCACCGCTTCCGGCGACGGCGGCAGGCCGGTCAGGTCGAGGCTGGCCCGCCGGGCCAGCGTCCGCCGATCCGCCTCCGGCGCGGGCGTCAATCCTTCCTTTTCCAGTCCCGCGAGGATGAAGTTGTCGATCGGGTTTCGCGGCCACGCGGCGTTCTTGACGGCGGGCAGCGGCGGCCGCTTGGGCGCGATCAGCGCCCAGTGGGCCTGGTAATCGGCGCCCTCGGCGATCCAGCGCGTGAGCGTCGCCTTCTGGGCGGCGGTCAGCTTCCTGCCCGTCTTCGGCGGCGGCATCCGACGGCCGCTCATGGTCGAGGTGATCCGATCGACCATTTCGCTGTCGTCGGGCTTCCCGGGCGTGATCGCGCCGGCCTTCACGGCGGCGTCGCGGCGGTCGAGGCGCAGGTCGGCCTTGCGGGCGGTGCTGTCCGTGCCGTGACAGGAAAAGCAGTTTTCCGCCAGGATCGGCCGGACGTCGCGGTTGTATTCCAGCTTGTCGCCGGCGCGAACGGGGACCGCCCACAGGGCCGACGCGACCAGCGCCGCCCCGACAGTTGCTTTCATCCGATTCATCGCGTCGCGCCTCATAGTCGGCCCCTCTTTCCCTTACGCGAATCCCTATTGTCCGCATCCGGCCCGGCGGGCCTCCGCGGTATGGCCCGGCACCAGTAGCGGAGGCCGGAACGGATGTGCCGCGACATGGCCTGGGCGGCCCGTATGGCGTCGCCGGCCAGCAGCGCCTCGACGATGGCCAGGTGTTCGTGCGCCTCTTCCGAAAGGCGGTGAAAGTCGTTGCGCGCCTCGTCGTGCTCCCAGGCCACGTCGCGGAAGACGCGGAACAGCGTCTTGAGGCGGCTGATTTCCTGGCCCAAAAAGCCATTGTCGCACGAGTCGGCGATCAGGTCGTGCAGGCGGCTGTCCACCGCACGGGCCTCTTCAATGTAGCGGGCGGCCGACGGCGCCTTGGCCGTCATCATCTTTTTCAGGTCCACGGCCAGGGCGTGCAGCGTCGCCAGGTCGATCCGGCCGCAGGCGGTGCGCGTCGCCTCGCACTCCAGGACGCGGCGCACCTGACAGACTTCACGGACCTCTTTCAGCGTAATGCGGCGGACGACGGCGCCGCGGTTGGGCAGCAGGTCGATAACGCCGACGCCGGCCAGGGCGATCAGCGCCTCGCGGATGGGGGTGTGGCTGACGCCGAACCGGTCGGCCAATTCCTGCGTGACGAGGTGCGCGCCCGGCCGGAGCCGACCGTGGAAAACGTCGGCCATCAACGATTGCACAATGGTCTGGCGGCGCAACCCGCGGCAAACCTTTAACGGCTGTGGTTCCGGCGGCGCGGACAAGGCCCGTTCTCCCGAACGCATTTCGACCACGGAGGGTGACGACGGCAGGGGGCGTAAAGAGGTCAATCGGTAGGACGAGTGGGCACTCGCGGACGCCTCTTATTAGTAAGCATACAGGGGGCGAAAGAGGTGTCAAGCGGATTCTGTAGAATTTGCGCCCGGTTATATAGAATCGGTTCAAGGGGTCGCGTCTACACGACGGCCGGCTTGTTGCCCCCGCGGGCCGGTCTTATAATCCCCCATGCTCCCTCGAAGACCCTACTCCGTTCCGAGGGCCGCAACCCGTGGCCGACCGACCCCGCATCCTGGTCCTTGGAGAAGCCGGCCCGACGGCGGCCGAGTGGCTGCGCCAATGCCCCGAGGCCGAGACGATTCGGGCCAACTCCCTGGCCGGCGCCCTGGACCTGCTCGGGAAGGAGCGCTTCGACGCCGTTGTGGCCAACCCCGCCGACAAGGTCGTCCTCGAGACCGCCCGACGCTTCCTCCAGTCGCAGCGCATCCTCGCCGCCGTGCCGGACGGCCTGGCGCTGGTCGATTTCGACCTCAAGATCCGTTGGGCCAATCCCACGTTCCAGGCGTGGTGCGGCGGCAACCCCGTCGGCCGCGGCTTCTACGACGCGCTCGGCTCGCCCGAGATGCTCGGCCCCGACTACTGCCCTTTTCACACGGCCCTGGCCGCCCGCGACGCCCGGCGCGAGGACGATTCGTCCACGGCGCCCGAAGCCGTCACGGCCTGTTTGGTCTGCCGAAGCAACCGCTTCGTCGAGCTCCACGTCACGCCCCTGGACGAACCCGGCGCTTCCGGGCCGTTGTTGCTGGCCCTGTGCCGTGACGTCACCCATACGGTCGAACAGCGTCAGAAACTCGACGCCCTCCACGAAGCGGGCCAGACCCTGGCGGCCCTCGCCCCCGAACAACTGGCCGAGATGAGCGCGGCCGAGCGCATCGAACTGCTCAAGGTCAACATCCGCAAATTCACCCGCGATTTGCTGCATTACGACGTGGTCGAGATCCGCGTCCTGGACCAGCAGACGGGACGGTTGGAGCTTCTCTTGCAAGAGGGCATGGTCCCCGAGGCCGCCCATCGCGTGCTCGTACCGGCCACCGAGGGCAACGGCGTCACCGGCTACGTCGCCGCCACCGGCAAGGGCTACTTCTGTCCGGACACGCGTCTGGAACCGTTGTATCTGGAGGGCGCGGCCGGGCGCGCAGCTCGCTCACGGTGCCGCTGATCTACCAGGACCAGGTGATCGGCACGTTCAACGTGGAAAGCCCCGAGGCGAACCATTTTAACGAGGACGACCTGCAATTCGCCGAGATTTTCAGCCACGAGATCGCGGCCGCCCTGCACACGCTGGACCTGCTGTCGGCCGAGAAAAGCACGACGGCCACGCAGTCGATCGACGCGGTCAACCGCGAAGTGGCCCTGCCGGTGGACGAGATCCTGGCGGACGCCACGTCGGTGCTGGAGCGCTACATCGGCATCGAGCCGGACATCGCCGACAAGCTCCGCAAGATCCTGGCCGCGGCCCGGTCGGTCAAACAGTGTATCCAAAAAGTGGGCGAAGACCTGGCGCCGGCCGGGCCGCCGGCCGTCGGGATGCAGCCGCCGAAGCCGTCCCTGCCCAAAGGGCTGCGCGTGCTGGTCGCCGACAACGACGAGCGCGCTGCGCCGCGCCGCCCACGGCCTGCTCGGCCGCTGGGGTTGCGTGGTGGAAACGGCCCGCGACGGCCGCGAGGCGTTGACGATGGCCCGACTCGGCTCCTACGACGCCATCCTGGCCGACATCCGTTTGCCGGACGTGCCGGGCTACGAAGCCTACCGCAAGCTGCGCGAGGCCCAGCCGCGGGCCCGCGTCATCCTCATGACCTCCTACGGCTACGACCCTAGCCATACGCTCGTCAAGGCGCGCCAGGACGGCCTGCGGCACGTCCTTTTCAAACCTTTCCGCGTGGACCAGCTCCTGAACGCGCTGACCTTCTCCGACGGAGGAGACAAGGAGACAAGGAGACAAGGAGACAAGGAGACAAGGAGACAAGGAGACAAGGAGGCCGGATTGGATCCTGTCCCGGAGGCAAGGGCATAACGCTCTGTCGTTGCACCCCTCTCCTCGTCTCCTTGTCTCCTTGTTTCCTTGTCTCCTCATTCCCAAGAGACATCTGCCGTCCCATGCTCTTACTCTTCTTCGCCGCCTGCCTTGGTCATTTGGTCCTGATGGTGGGCAGCCACAACTGGTGGTACGGCCTGCCGATGCCGCGCCGCTTCACCGACCTGTTCCACCTCCTGCACGGCGCGCTGACGGCGGCCTTCCCGCCGATGCTTTGGTGGGCCGCGGGCTGGGGCCTGTCGGGCCTGTTCCACGTCGGTACGGTCGGCGGCGCGTTGCTGACGGCCTACGTCTGCCTCTGCTGGGTCGCGGCGTTCGTGCTGCTGCCGCTGGTCACCGCGCGCCGACTCCTCCGGCCGCGGCCGGCGGCGCTCGGAAAGGAGCAATCCGAGGTCGTCGATGTGTCCAAGCAGCTCGGCGGCCGGCCGGCCGGCGCCGGCAAAAAGCGCCTCCAGGCGCTTTTGCCGTTTAATGAGGTCTTGCAAGTCGAATATGCCGAGCGGACGCTGCACTTGCCGCGCCTGCCCGATGCCTGGGACGGCCTGACGGTCCTGCACCTGAGCGACCTGCACCTGTGCGGCGCGCCGGATCGCGCCTATTTCCGAGCCGTCATGGACCATTGCGCCGCCTGGGAGCCGGACCTTGTCGCGGTGACGGGCGACCTGGCCGACGGCCTCGATTACATCCGTTGGATCGTGCCGGTCCTCGGCCGGCTGCGCTGGAAGGTCGCCGGCCTCGCCATTCTCGGCAACCACGACGCCTGGTACGCCCCCGACAAGGTGCGCCGCCGCCTTCGCCGCCTGGGGATGCACGTCCTCGGCAACGGCTGGGAGCGGATCGAGGTGCGCGGCGAACCGCTGATCGCCATCGGACAGGAATCGCCGTGGTTCCACCCGGCGCCCGATCTGAGCGCCTGTCCGCCCGGGCCGTTCCGCCTTTGCCTGAGCCACACTCCAGACAACATTCGTTGGGCGCGGCGGGCCGGCGTCGATCTGATGCTTTCCGGCCACGTCCACGGCGGACAGGTGCGGCTGCCGGTGATCGGTTCCATCTTGGTGCCCAGCCGTTACGGCCGCCGTTACGACTGCGGCGTCTTCGACGAAGGCCCAACCCTCTTGCACGTCAGCCGCGGCCTCGGCGGCGACCACCCGCTGCGGTTCCTCTGCCGCCCGGAGGCGACGCGGTTGATCCTGCGACGGCCGTTCGCCGGCATTTCCGTTGACAGACGGCCGACCGCCCCCTAACGTGCCTGAAAGACTCTTCATCCGGGGGACGAAACATGCTGGCGTTCATCGGCTGGCTGGTGCTGTTGATCTTCCTGATCCTCCTCGGCCTGGTGCTGCTGGCCGCGGCGTTCCTCAGCGTCATCCTGCCCAGCGTCATCCTGCGGGCCAGCTGTTCTGTGGCGGACTTAAAAGAGCCTCGATATCTAATATCCTTCCCGCTCGGCTACGCCATCGTGGCCGGCTACGCCCTGTTGTGCTGGCTGTTCGTCGCCCTGCTTGGACGCTTCGACCAGGACCCGGACGCCGCATTCGGGTCGATGCACCTTTGCGGATACGTCGTTTCCTTCGCCCTCGGCTGGGTCGTGGCCTCGCTGTTCTATCGCCTTGTCCTGGCGCCCTCGTTCGTGAAAGGGTTCTGGGTGGCCGGGCTGCAACTCTTACTTCACGGCCTCGCGGCGGGCCTGACGGCGGTGCTGGTCCTGACCGCGCTCTCCGTCTGGCAGCTTCTCCAGTTCCCGATTCCCGGTTCCAACACGCCGCGGCCGCCCGCTGCGGCCCTGGTCGCCCCCGCCTTCCCGCCGTCATGATCCTCGAAGGCGTCGTCACCACCGTTTCCGCCGCGGGCCAAGTCCACGTCGCCCCGATGGGTCCGCGCCTCCTCGACGACCCCTATGCGGAGCCAAGGCGCTTTGTGCTGCGGCCGTTCCGCACGGCCCAGACCTGCGCTAACCTGTTGGCCCACGGCGAGGGCGTCCTCCACGTCACCGACGACGTTCTTTTGCTGGCCAAGGCGGCGCTGGGAAAACTGGAGCCGTTGCCTTCGCTGAGGCCGGCCGCGCGGGTCGGCGGATGGGTGCTGGCGGACGCCTGCCGGTGGTTCGAGTTCCGGATCACGGCGCGCGACGACCAATCGGAGCGTGCGCGGTTCGACGCCGAGATTGTTCACGCCGGCCGCGGCCGCGACTTTTTCGGCTTCAACCGGGCCATGTACGCCGTCGTCGAGGCCGCCATCCTGGCCACTCGCGTGGCCTTCCTGCCGAGGGCCGAGATCGATGCCGACTTCCAGAAGCTTGGCGTCCTGGTCGAAAAGACCGGCGGCCCGCGCGAGCACGAGGCCTTCGCGTTTCTGCAACAGTACCTCAAGCAGATGAACACCGGTTAGCCGCGACGCGCAGCGGAGCGCTCCATCCCAACGCGCTCCGCTGCGCGTCGCGGCTAACCGGTGTTCACTCGACACTCCTCCATTCCCGATGAGGGCCGCTGATGGTCCGCGTGTGGACGCCGTGCCGGTTGCACTTCGGTCTGCTCAGTTTCGGCGGAGACGCCGAAACGTGGCCGGATCGCCACGGCCGGCCGGTTCTGCCCGCGCGCCGCTTCGGCGGCGTCGGCCTGATGGTCCAAAGTCCCGGAGTGCAGGTCGTCGCGTCGCCGGCCGCGACGTGGTCGGCGGACGGCCGCTCGGCCGACCGCGCCCTGGCGTTCGCCCAGCGCTTCGCCGAGAGCATCCGCCGCGAGCGCCCGGACGCGGACCTGCCGCCGCAACGGCTGGTCGTGGAGACGGCGCCGCCGGAACACGTCGGCCTGGGCGTGGGCACACAACTCGGCCTGGCGACGGCGCGGGCGTTGTCGGAGGCGTGGGGCTTTATTCAGGACATAGAGGACCTGGCGAGACGCATAGGCCGCGGCCGGCGGTCGGCCCTGGGCGTCCACGGCTTCTCGCGCGGCGGCTTTCTCGTGGAATCCGGCAAGCGCGACGAGGACCGACTGGCGCCGTTGGCGGTTCGCGTCCCGTTCCCTCCCGAGTGGCGCGTGGTGCTGGCCGTGCCGCGGGAGGCGGCCGGTCTTCACGGCCCCGGCGAGACGGAGGCCTTCGCCCGCCTGACGGCCCTCCCCCGAACGGCACCCACGGACGCCCTCTGTCGGCTGGTGCTTCTCGGCCTGTTGCCCACGCTGGCCGAGGCCGACCTGCCGGCGTTCGGCGAGGCGCTTTACGACTTCAACGCGGGGTCGGCGAGGCCTTCGCGCCGGTGCAGGGGGGCGTCTACGCCGGGCCGCGCGTGGCCGAGTGCGTGGAGTTCCTGCGCGGCGAGGGGGTGCGGGGGGCGGGCCAGAGTTCGTGGGGGCCGACCGTGTTCGGCGTCGTCGGCGACGAGGATCGCGCGTCCGATCTGGTGCGTCGGTTGTCGGTGCGGTTCGGCCTGGCGCCGGCGGAGGCGTGGTCAACGGCCGCCAGCGGGACCGGGTCGCACATTGAACCTTAACGGCGAGCGGCGGGGTTTATCCCCGCCGGCGCGAGTCATCCAGCCGGTTTGATCGCGGGGCGGCCGGGCGATCCGAGCGTCGGAGCGCCGCCCAGCGGAAGGTGATTTACCGCATTCGCCGGCGGGTCGCCCTGAATCTTCGGGTTCGCGCTGGACCCGTCACAGCCGACCGCGATCAGCACCGCCAGCATCGCGGCGCATGGAATAAGTCGGCGGATCATGATGCAGGCTCCGTCGCATCGCGGCCTCAGTCCAGGGTGACGGCCACCCCATCCTGAAAGCCGGTCAGGTAGACCCACGTATTGAGATCGATGGAAGTCGAAAGGTTGCGCACCGAGCCGTCGGCGAAGGCGAAGTTCACGACGTTGCCCGCGTGGCGGCTGCTAAAGACGGCGTACTGGTTGTATTGCTCCGTGGACGGGTTGGTCGGGTCGTAGGCGGTCGGCGTCCCGAAGCCGGAATAGTTGAACCCGCACGACCACGACGCGCCCGTCGGCCCGCTGGGGATTCCGCCGCCGCCGTTCCAGCTGACGTAGGCGCCGGCATACTCCCCGAAAAGGATGGTGGTACTGGTCCCGTCCGGCACCCTGGCGAGCGAGTTGCCCGATTGGTAGGTGAACAGCCCCGCGAGTTGCGGCTTTTGCGAGGGCGGCCCCCATCCGCCCATGCCGAGGTAGCTGGAGCGGCCCAGCACCAGCCGGCCCGGAGCGGCCGATACCAGATGCGTCCCGTTATTGATGACGGCGACGGTGTCGGCGGCGTTATAGTCCAGGCCGGGGACGCCGTAATCGACGGACACGAGGGCCGTCACGTAGGTGTTGGGGGCGGGGTCCATCGGGCAGAGCAGCGAAGGGATCGTGCCTTCCGTACCGTAGAGGGCCGGCGGACGCGGGACGTTGTCCGTAAACGTGTCCGGCGGCAGGTCCTGCGGGTCCGACCAGTAGAGGGGATAGGCGGAAGGATTGAACGAGAAATTCTGGAAGCGCGGGTTTTGCTCGATGTAGGGCAGAAGATAAACCAGACATCCGACCTCTTGCTGGTCGGAACCGGGCGGGAGGCGGTCGTGGTCGGACTGATAGTCATGGCAGGCCAGGGCGATCTGCTTGAGGTTGTTGGCGCACTGCATCCGGGCGGCGGCCTCGCGCACTTTCTGGACGGCGGGGAGCAGCAGGCCAATGAGGATGGCGATAATGGCAATCACCACCAGCAATTCGATCAGGGTGAATCCCCGGCGGTCGGATCGACAGATCATTAAAGAACACCCCAGGGCAGTCACGCGACCGAAATGGCAAGCGCGATGAAGCGGGCTGCGGCGGTGGGCCGCGGTAGATGGATGAAATGTATCGTAGCCGCGGGGCATTGGCAACCGCGAAATCCGTTAATTCGGCAGCGGCGCGTCCGCCGGCCCCGGATTCTCGGAAAGGTGCTGGAAGTTGGCTTCGAGATGCGCCCGCATGGCGCGCTCGGCGGCGGCGGGGTCGCCAGCGCGAACGGCGTCCAGAATGAGGGCGTGGTGGTCGTGGGCGAGGGCGGCGCCGTGACGGCCCAGGGTGCGGCGGCGCGTCTCGATGAGCAGCTCCTGAATCGGCGCCAGCACCATGCCGAACAACGGGTTGCCGGTCGCCTCGGCCAGGACGGCGTGAAAGGCGAGGTCGGCCTTGACGTGTACCTCCAGGCCGCCGCGAGGGTTGGCCAGCGCCGCCTGGGCTTCGGCCATCCGGGCGAGGTGGTCGTCGGTGCGGCTCCGGGCGGCCTCGGCGGCGATGGCCGTCTCCAGCGGCAGCCGGACGGCGGCCACGTCGGAAAGACGAACTTCGCCCCTCTTCAATAGAATTTGATACCCTGTGGCGACGAGCTTGCCGCTCGGCGCCTCGACGCGCGTCCCGGAGCCGTGAAGGCTGCGGACCAGGCCGAGGCTCGCCAGCCGGCCCAGCGCCTCGCGGACGACGCTGCGGCTCACGCCCATTTCGGCGCTAATCTCCCTCTCCGAAGGCAGCAGATCGCCGGGGGCCAGCTTGCCGGAGAGGATGTCGTGTTCCAGTTTTTGCGCGGTTCGCGTCACAAGATCGGCGTGGGCCATGGGAACGTCGGCGTGGGCGAGGAGTACAGGGCGGGGCGTTTAGACATCCATGAACCTATTACACCGCCGACGAATGGGAATAGCAATGGGGCGGCGATCCGTGGGCGGAGGGGCAGAGGCTCTTCGCCAGGGACGGGAAGCGGCCGCCGGCGTGGATCGCCAAGGGGCCGCGGTATGGCGTTCGCCAGCTGCGGGTCTCGAAGCGCTTGGCCCCGCTCAGGATGAGCGTGGCCCACGGCTGGATGAGGGAAAGGCGTTTCATGCTGCGCCTCCGTTGTTGGAGGCTCGACTGTATCAGGAAGGGGCGGATTTCGAGAGGGTGGTTGCGACAGCGCAAGGAACGGCGTGGCCGGGGTGGGGATGAGCAATCCTCACCCGGCTGCACGAGAGAACAGAGGGCATCAGCGCTTTGCTGCCGGACGGAAGCGGCAAACGATCGTCCGGCTCCGGCGGTCAAGAAAAAGGGGAAGTGTAGGCGTCTCTTCTGTTGGTAGAACCGATGTTCAGGCGGCGGCTCTTGGCTGGGGCGAGCGGCGCCAGAAGGCTTGCCATTGCCCCGCCTCGCCCTTGAACAACGCGCGCAAGTGACAGACCGTGTCGGTGCCATATTCCCGCCAGCGCATGCCCGACAACTTCAGGCGCTGACCGACGACCGTCTTGCACGCCGACTCCACGGCGCCCGAACCGATCGACCAGCCGTTGGCGACGTAGGTCGGGTAATCCATGCGATGCACGTTATTGCGGAAGTATTGCAACGTCGCGGCGTACTTTTCCCGCACCGCCGGCTTGCGCGGGGCGGGCAGCGCTTGCAGGATCTCCAGGACGCGGCCGCCGCCCTCCCGCTTCAACGTGCGACACCATTCCCCGACCACACGCTGCCGCGCTTCTTCGTCGCCGGGATACAGCGCCTGGCCCAGTTCCGTGAGGTACTCGCTGGCATGCCAGAAGGCGAGGATCAACACCGGATCGCGGGGGAAATTGCGGCGGACGAACTCTTCCAGGCCGTTGCCGCCGTCGCTCAAGCCAATCCATACCTCCGCCTGGTCCATGCCGACCTGACCCGCCTGTTTGCGCAGTTCCACCCCCAGTTGGTCGAGGTCATACGGGCCGGAAAGGTAACGGGCTTGCATGCGGGCGCCCGCCGGGGGCCGGTGCGGCGAGCCCTCCGGCAACTCCGGGACCGGGTTGAAGACCATCGCCACGTAGGGCATGCGCCCCTCGGCTTTCCCGCCATCCGCCGCCTGCTGACGCACGCCGGTCAAGTCGATGCCGACGTAGGCGCACGTGCGGCCCAGCGCGTCCTTGTGCCAGTCCCAAGGGCGGGGGAAGGCGAAGGCGCCGCCCGCGCAGGTGGTCGGCCACGCGCCGGCCGGCCGCTTCGGTCGTCCGCTGCACGGTCGTCTCGGCGACCCTCAGGCTCGCCATCTCGGGCAGCACCTTCGTGGAGGCCTCTTCAAAGCCGTCGCTCAAAGCGCCGGCGAGGCAGACCAGTCGCTCCGCGGCGGGGGTGAACGAGCGCGACGTCAGACCGACCGCCCGATCCCAGGGGGCCAGGCCGCGCCCGCAACGGCCGCAGTAGTAATAGGCCCGCGCAGGGGACCCGTCCCAGCAAGCTCAACGGCGTTTTCGGGCGGTAGCCCTGGAACTTCGCGGATCGTTGACACGTGGGGCAGTCGATGCCCGACCCTTCGTAGCCGAGCTTTTTTTAAGCGCTCTTCGAGCGCGACCGCACCCAGGTGATGGACGAGGTTCCGCGCCTCGAATTCGGTATCGCCGAACACCTCGGCGTCGTTCTTGCTGACCAGCAAGCGTGCCAGGGCCAGGATGTCACCGTCGGCGCGAGCGCGGATGCGCGCCGCC
Source organism: uncultured Planctomycetaceae bacterium (assembly GCA_963813925.1). Taxonomy (GTDB): domain Bacteria; phylum Planctomycetota; class Planctomycetia; order Gemmatales; family Gemmataceae; genus UBA4732. The sequence goes on along the minus strand of CAWFBG010000007.1, from coordinate 179,514 downwards.
AGTTCCTGCGCTTGGGCTTCCAATTCGGCGTTCAGGGGTTCGTTCCGCGGCATGGGGTACTCCTTCGACAGGGTGAATTTGCCGTCGTCCCCCGATTTTCGCACGTCGTGGACAAAAGTTCTACCAACTATTCAGCTGCTCACACAAAGGGGAACGATCGGCCGGAATTTGCTTGCAGAGCGGTGGGAAATTGGTAGGGTTATCAGGCGCGGCGCTGTAGAAACAATGATTCGGCAGTGGTCTCACCTCACCACAGGAGGTCTATATGACTGTTGAACTAAACCGCTCCGCGGTGGAGGGATTTCCGTTTTCTCGTTGCTGACGGGGCATTCGCGTCGGATCTCCAGGTACGCTGAGGGTTCGCCCTCGGCGTTTTTCATTTCCCCCCTGGAGATCCGCCATGACCCCGCTGCGCCAACGCTACATCGACGACCTGCGCCTGCGCAACTACTCCCCAAGAACCGTCCAGGCCTACGTCGCCGGCGTCGCCCGATTCGCCCGGCACTTCGGACGCTCCCCCGACCAACTCGGACCCGACGACGTCCGCGCCTTCCAGCTCGAACTGCTGCGTCGCCGCGCCTCCTGGAGCCAGTTCAACCAGACCGTCTGCGCCCTGCGCTTCCTCTACGGCGTCACGCTGGGACGGCCGGAACGGCTCCCCCTCATCCCCTACGGCAAGCGGCCGCGCACCCTGCCCGGCGTGCTCAGCCCCGAGGAAGTCCTGCGCCTGATCGACGCCGCCCGACCCGGACGCGACCGCCTGCTGCTCCAGGTCGCCTACGCCTGCGGCCTGCGCATCAGCGAGTTGGTCCGTCTGCGCGTGACGGACATCGACAGCGGCCGCATGGTCGTCGTCGTGCGCCAGGGCAAAGGGCAAAAGGACCGCCTCGTGCCCCTGTCGCCACGGCTGCTCGCCGAACTCCGCGCCTACTGGCGCCGCTACCGCCCGGACGGCTGGCTGTTCCCGGGCGCCGACCCGCAACGGCCGTTGGCCGCCAGCAACGTGCAGCGTCTATGCCAACGGCTGGTGCAACGCGCCGGCCTGACCAAGCCCTGCACGCCGCACACGCTGCGGCACAGCTACGCCACCCACCTACTGGAGGCCGGCGTCGACGTGGTCACGCTGCAGGCCATCCTCGGCCACCGCGACCTGCACACCACCGCCCACTACCTGCACGTCAGCACCCGGCGCCTGCACCAGACGCCCAGCCTGCTCGACCTTTTGGCCGTGCCCGCGGCCGCGGCCGCGACGGAGGGCCGGCCATGACCGTCCCCGTCGCCGACCGGCCGACTGTGGAAGTGGGCGACGTGATCCGGGCCCACGGCGCCGCCTTCCGGGCCAAGTACGGCGGGCTGCTGTCCGCCGCCCAGCGCCAGGCCTTGCGCGACCTGGCGCGTTGCCGCACCGCGGCCCTGGGCGGCCACGTCGCCCATTGCCTGGACTGCGGCCGCGACCGCATCGCCTACAACTCCTGTCGCAATCGTCACTGCCCCAAGTGCCAGGCCCTGGCCCGCGCCCGCTGGCTGGCGCGGGAGGCCGACAACCTGTTGCCGGTCGAATACCACCACGTCGTCTTCACCCTGCCCGCCGAGCTTTCCGACCTGGCGTTGGCCAACCGGAGGGTGCTGTACGACCTGCTGTTCCAGGCGGCGGCCGCCACGCTGCGCGTCGTGGCGGCCAATCCCAAGCGGCTGGGCGCGATGCTGGGCGTGCTTTTGGTGCTGCACACCTGGGGCCAGACGCTGCGGCATCATCCGCACGTACACGGCGTGGTCACGGGCGGCGGCCTGTCATGCGCCGCCGACGGCGCCCTCGACGCGGCGCCACGCTGGGTGTCCTGCCGCCCCGGCTTCCTGCTGCCGGTGCGCGTGCTGAGCCGGGTGTTCCGGGGCCAGTTCCTGGACGGGCTGCGGACGGCGTTCGCCCGGGGGATGCTGGTCTTTCCCGGCCGTCTGGCGGCGTTGCATACGCCGAGCGCCTTCGCGTCGTGGCTGTCGTCCCTGGGCGGCAAGGACTGGGTGGTGTACTCCAAGCCGCCCTTCGGCGGTCCCGCCCAGGTGTTGAAGTACCTGGCGCGGTACACGCACCGCGTGGCCCTGAGCAACTCCCGGCTGGTCGCCCTGGAAGGGGGCCGGGTGACGTTCCGTTACCAGGACTACGCCGACGGCCGCAAGCACAAGACGATGACGCTGGCGGCGGAGGAGTTCCTGCGTCGCTTCGTACAGCACGTGTTGCCCAAGGGGTTCGTGAAGGTGCGACACTACGGCCTGCTGGCCAACCGCTGCCGGGAGGAACGGCTGCATCGATGCCGTCGTTTGCTGCTTTCGGCGACGGTGGCGACGCCGGGGTCCGTCGGCGAGGCCGGGGTCGTGGCGCCGGCGCCGCGTCCGTGTTGTCCGTGGTGCGGCGGGGAGCGGATCGTGCGCCGGGCGTTGGAAACGGCCGTCCCGGCCCCGTCGCCCGCCGCCGCGGCGGCGGGCGACACCTCGTAACGGGAGGCGTTGGGAGCGTTCGCCGATCCGGTTCGGCGGCGCCGGCCGCGGCGTCGCGCCGCCGAAGGTGCCGCGCCGGGCGGCGCTTGGGGAGGAAAACCACGCCGGGCCGCCGGCCGGGGAGCGGCGGTCGCGCTCCGGGGAAGGGGGGGCGCACGACACGGTCTGTAGCTACCCGACGCGGCGGTAGCGACGATGTCCGGTCGCCGCCGCTTGGCGGCGTTCCCAGAAGGCCTCCAGCGGCTGGCCGTCACCCAGGTAGTCCGCCCGCAGTTGCAGCACGGCTTCGCTGCCCTCCTCCGACCAAAACTTCTCCGTCCCCTTCACCCGATGGTTGATCTGCTTCACCACCGACTCGACGTGGCTGCTCGTGATGGGAAGACCCTGCCGCCGATACTCGTCATAACGCATCTTGTCCTGATGGTTGCCCAGGTACTTCAACGTCTTGTCCACTACGCGTCGCGGGCTCGTTTCCGGCTCATCCTTCTGGGGCAAGCCCATCTCGGCCTGGCGCGCCTCCAGGGCGGCGATGACCGCGACCACCCGGCCTTGCCACACCCAGCGGATCCACCGCCGATACACCGCCCAGCCCGCCGCGAAGCGTCGCCCGGCCGTCGCCGCCGCGAACACGTAGGACAACGCGTGAATGAAGTCCAGGATGGGCACGAACGACCCGAAGAAGCGACGTTGCAGCTCCCAGTTGTTCGCCGAGCCGTCGCCCACGAAGGCCTTCCGCGCCGCCCCCTGGAACCCCGACGCCCACGCCGCCTGCGCCAAAAGCGACGCGAAGGCCGGCCAAGTCTGACGCGAGGCGACGACCTGCCGATGCCGCACGACCGGGGGTCGGTACGTCGCCTCCGCCTCCAACGCCTCCGCCGCCGCCTCCGGTTCCACGGCGTCGCTCACGGCGTCCCGCCCTTCCCGGACGTGCTTGTGCAGCTCCCGCACCAGCTTCGGGATGCGTACCACGTCGAGGAACGACGCCGGGATCTCGGGACAGGGATCGGCGGCCGCCGCCTCGCTCGTCATGGTCAGCAACAGCCCGACCTTGTCTTCCCGCCAGTGGCCCACCCGCGAGGCCGCGGTGTTTTCCTCTTGCCAGTCTTCCGCCTCGGCGGCCGTCCCCGCGACCGCGGTTGCCGCGGTCGGGGCGGGCTCGGGGGGAGCCGAGCCGCTCCCCGGCGCATCGCGGATTTGCAAGCGGCCGCCGTCCGCCATCACCACGGCTAACGGCGGCGGCGTCACGCCGGAGGGGACGGCGAACTTCTCGACCAGCGGCAAGGCCGCGAACGCCGCCACGTCCGCCTCACGCTCGGCGACGCGTTCGGCGCCGATGCGTCGGGTGATCCGCTCGACCCGTTTCTCCGGCACGGGCAGGTCGGCCAGCTTATCCAACAGGACACTGCCCTCGGCAAACGAGCGGCTGGCCGTCCCGGCATAGGTGATCTTCGCCAGCAGCGCGGGACTGGTTTCGCCCTGGTCAATGCCCAGACTCTTGGACTGAGGGAAAAAAAGCCCGCCGGCAGCGGTCACAGTAGCCTTCCGGCTCGGGCCACTCGGCCTCGCCGGCCCGCGTCGTCAGGATGCGGGGATTGGCGTCGGCACAGGGCAGCGGGGCGTGGCACGCCGGACAGGTGCGGAACGGCGCGGGCCGCTCGCCGGCCGTGGCCTGCCGGGCCAGGGTCTCATCGAGCATTTTCTCGGTGAGCATCTCGCGGATTTCGAGGAAGACGTCCTCGATCTGGGTGAGTTTGGTCCCCCAGGCCGGCCCCTGGGGGCCATAGAGCTTCTCGACGAGGTTTTTGGCGACGCCCTCGACGTAGGATCGCAGTTCTTCCACCGGTGCAGTGCGCTTTTTGCCTCGCGCCATCCCTGGCCCCTTTCGGAACTTGGGTCAAAAGAGGGAACGGATTTGCCTCAGCCAATGTACGACCCGTCCACGCCAGCTGCAAACCGTGTCGTGCGCCCGGAAGGGGGACGCGCTGGAAAAAAGGCTTGCGTCCGGGCCGACGCCGCTCCACAATGGCGCGGACAAGGGGTGGGGCCGAATCGAAAGCCCATAGCCGCGGGGGACGCGGTTCAGTTCAACGGGGATCTATCCCGCATGCTCCGCCGGCAGGCCGCGGCGGTTGGAGTACGTCCACGCAGGCGGAGCATGCGGGATAGATCCCTTATCGTTCGTGCTGTTCTCGCATGCGTCGTCGTTTGCCTGATCGTAGCCGCAACGCCGGCTCAGGACCCGAAGAAGGAAGCGCAGGACACGAAGAAGGAGTTGGATAAGCTCCAGGGCGAGTGGACGATGGTCTCTCTGGAGGAGAACGGGAAGGTCTCGGACGAGGTCGTGAAGCAATTCAAGCTCACGGTCAAGGAGGACAAGTGGATCGTAAACGGCCGCGAGAAGCCGTTCAAGATCGACCCGTCGAAGGATCCCAAGACGCTGGACCTGGTATTCAAGATCGGAAACAAGGAGATCGTTTCACAGGGCATCTACAAGCTGGAGGGTGACACCTTGACCCTGTGCCGCTCTTCAGAAAAAGCCGGCCGGCCGAAAGAATTCAAGTGTAGGGACAACCAGGACATCCTCGTCGTGTGGAAGTGCGCGAAGAAGTGAGCGAGGCGGGCCGAACAACCAGTTGCAGCAGACCGGGGCCGCCGTTAGGCTCTCCGTAATGTAGAGTCCGCGACGGAAGCACGCTTTGCCTGCGTGAGCGAAAATGACTCGACCAACGGGACGGCCCACGGAGCATCTCCGAGGGCCGTCCCGTCGGTCGAGTTGCAGAATCCCAACGCATGAAACCCACCCCCGCGGATACCGTCCCTCTCTCATTTGAGGCTGCGCTACCCCGGCTCCTTCATGATGTTGGCGAGCATCGTGCAGAGCGCGCCCAACGCCATGTAGCCCATCGCGGGCAGGCCTGCGGGACTTCCTTTCCCATCAGGGTAAGCACGGTGACGTTCAGGCCCGTGAAGAGGATGAACGCCCCCAGCGAAATCACCACGATCCGGTGCGTCAGCAGGTCGTGTTTGCCGTTGACGGACGGCTTGATGTCATTGCTCATTGCGGACCCCTTTAGAAGGTGAGTATTCCCCACAATTCTGCGCGCCCTCTTTCCTTTCGACAAGCCGGAGCCATACGATGGGATGCCCGGAACGGATTCCTTGGAGGCTCCGGCAGGATGACGTGCTCTCTCCCCACCGCGCTTTGGGCCGCGCAAGTCGCCGCCGCCACGCCTTTGCCCGACGCCCGACTCCATGCCCGCTTGGAGCGCCTGCTGACCCACTTGGCGCTCCAGCCCCTCGACTCCTTGCCCCAGGCCCTGCCGGATTGCCATCAGGCCAAGGCCGCCTATCGCTTCTTCGCCAATGACCGCGTCGAACGCGACGACCTGCTGGAGGGCTGGCGGGCCACGACCGCCCAGGCGGTTCGCGGCCGCGACGTGATCTACGTCGCCCACGACACCACGACCTTCAGCTACACCTCGCTCAAACAGACCAGCGGCCTGGGCTACATCAGCGACGTGGAGGCGGCGCGCGGCTTCCATTGCCACAGCTCCCTGGCGTTGCGAGGCGACGGCGTGCCGTTGGGCCTGCTGCATCAGGAGTACTGGGCGCGCACGGAGTACAAGCGGTCGCGGCCGCAGGGCCGGGCCATGGAAGACAAGGAAAGCATGAAATGGCTGCACGGCCTGGACGCGACGGCTTCGGCGTTGGCGACGCTGCCGGCCGGCGAGCGTCCGCGCGTGGTGCATCTCATGGACCGGGAAGCCGACATCCATGAGGTGTTCGTTCGCGTGCTGCAGTTGGGCCAGGGGGCGATCATCCGCCGCTACCGCAACCGCAACGTGGCCGAGGATCCCGGCGACGCCGACGAAGCGATCGGTCGGGCGCCCTGCGTGGCGCGGATGCGTCTGCGTCTGCCGGCGGGCCATGGCCACAAGGCGCGCACGGCCGTGGTCGAGCTGCGCTCGCGTCCCCTGACGCTGACGCCGCATTCGCACCACGCGCGGGATCGACGGCCGCTGCGTCTGACCATGGTGGAGGTGCGCGAGGCCGCGGCGCCGGCCGGGACGGAGGAGCCGGTGCATTGGCTGCTGTGGACGACGGAGCCGGCGCGAACGGGGGCGGAGATTATGGCGGTGGTTCGGGCCTACGCGTTGCGTTGGCGGATCGAGGATTTTCACCTGGCTTGGAAGCAGGGCTGCCAGGTGGAGCGACTGGCGTTGGAGACGCGGGGGCGTTTGGAGAAGGCCCTGGTCCTATATGCGGGGGTGGCCGTGCGTTTGCTGCGTTTACGCGACCTGGCGCGTCGGGAGCCGACGGCGCCCTGCACGGAGGTGCTGAGCGAGGACGAGTGGCGGGCGTTGTACGCGCACGCCACGGGCGAGGCGGCGACGCCGACGACGCCGGCGCCGACCATGGAGCAGGCGGCGAAGTGGATCGGCCGATTGGGCGGCCACCTGGGCCGCAAGCGGGACGGCATGCCGGGGGTGCGGACGCTGTGGCGTGGCTGGCGCGACCTGGCCATCTTGACGGCGGGGTACCGGGCGGGCCGCGTGCGGCTCGGCTGAGAACCGCCGGCCGGTCCGGGCGACCGGCACGGGGACCGGCGGCCGATCGCGTGTATTGGCGGCGACCAAGCGACGACGCCGGGAGGAAGCGCAAGGGCTTCCTCCCGGCGTCGTCGCTTTGGCGAGGGCCTTGGCCTCTCATAAACACCTAAACATGATCCGCCATGTACTCTCGATGTGGGGAATACTCACCTTTAGAAGATGTTCGCGTTCGGCCAGGTCGTCGGCGTGTCCCGGTGGCAATACGCCTTGCGCATCGTCACCGCCCCGAAGCCCGCACGCACCACGTACAGCACCGACAGCGCCACGCCGTTCTTGTCGGGCAGGTAAATCTCGTCGCCGTCGCGCATGTCCGTCGCCAGGGCCGTGAACACGAAGTGCGTGTAGTCGAACGACAGCGTCCCCGACGGCTTGATGTTGCCGGCCCGCTCCTCCACCAGAAACGACACGCCCGCCAGGTCAGGCGCGGCCGGCGGGCGGTGCACGCTACGCCCGCACCCGATACTCGGCCGCCGATTCCAAAAATCTCCTTGACAGGGCGAACCCGCCCGCGATACCCTCAAGTGGTCAGACCACTTGGCCCTCCTGCCTGGCCTGGAAGCGAGAGAACCCGCCATGCCGACCCGGCCCGCCGCCTCTCTCATTGCCGTCGTCGTCGCCGTTTTCGGGGCGGGGACGCTTGCCGCCGCGGAGCCGTCGTTGTTCTCGAACCGGGTGGCGCCGCTGCTGCGGCAGCGCTGCGCGTCGTGCCACAATCCCGCGAAGAAACGCGGTGGTCTCGACCTGACGACGAGGGCGCGGCTGTTGGAAGGCGGCGACACCGGCCCGGCCGTCAAACCCGGCGCCTCGGGCGACAGTCTGTTGATCCGGCTGGTGGCCGGGCCGGATGCGAAGATGCCGAAGCAAGGCCCCAGGCTCACGGCCGACGAGGCGGCGGCGCTGCGCCGCTGGATCGACGACGGCGCCCCCTGGCCCGCCGACGTGAAGGTGAGCGCGGAAAAGGCGGCCCCGTCCGGGGAAGAGTGGTGGTCGTTGCGGCCGCTGTCGCGGCCGGCCGTCCCCGCGGTCAAAAACGCCTCCTGGCTGCGGACGCCGATCGACGCCTTTTTGCTCGCCGCGATGGAGGAAAAAGGTCTGCACCCGTCGCCGCCGGCCGACAAGGCGACGCTGATCCGCCGCGTCACCTTCGACCTGATCGGCCTGCCGCCAACGCCGGAGGAAATCGACGCCTTCCTCAAGGACGATTCGCCGGACGCCTACGAGAAGGTGGTGGACCGGCTGCTGGCCTCGCCGCGCTACGGCGAGCGCTGGGCGCGCCACTGGCTCGACGTGGCCCACTACGGCGACACCCACGGCTACGACAAGGACAAGCGCCGCGACCACGCCTGGCCCTACCGCGATTACGTCATCCGCGCCTTCAATCAGGACAAGCCATATAGCCGATTCATCAAGGAGCAATTGGCCGGCAACGTGCTGTTCCCGAACGACCCCGACGGCGTTGTGGCGACCGGTTTCGTGGTGGCCGGCCCGTGGGACCTCGTCGGCCACGTCGAGCTGCGCGAGGGCACGGTGGACAAGGAAAAGACGCGCGTCCTCGACCGCGACGACATGGTCATCAACGCCGTCTCCACCTTCGACAGCCTCACCGTCCACTGCGCCCGCTGCCACGACCACAAGTTCGACCCCATCCCGCAAAAGGACTACTACCGGCTCCAGGCCGTTTTCGCCGGAGTGGAGCGGGGGGATCGGCCCTTCGCCAGCAAGGACCAGCTGGCGCACGGGCGGAGCTGGAAAGCCGGCGAAAGCGGATCGCCGATGAGCGAGGGGCGCTATTAAAGAAGGTCGCGGAAGTCTCCAGCCCCGATCTTGTCCGCCTGGACGGCGAACTGCGGAAGGCCCGCGAGGAACTGGCGGCGCTGCCGCCGCTGGCCGGCGCCCCCAGCCCGAGCAACGGCTGGCACAGCGGCATCTCGCCGACTCCCGACGCCGACAAATGGGTTCAGGTGGACCTCGGCCGGCCGGTCGCCCTGGACGCCGTGCGGCTGGTCCCCGCCCGGCCGACCGACTTCCCGGACACGCCCGGCTTCGGCTTCCCCGTCCGTTTCCGAGTGGAGGCGTCCAACGACCCGACGTTCGCCCACGCGACGGCCATTGCCGACCGAACGAAGGAGGATTTCGCCAACCCCGGCGACGCGCCCGTGGTCTTCCGGCGGTCGGGGATAAAGGCCCGATACGTTCGCGTGACGGCCGAACGCCTGTGGAAGCGCACCGGCGACTACGTCTTCGCCCTCGCCGAAATGGAGGTCGATTCCGGCGGCAAGAACGTGGCCCGCGGCGCCGCCGTGACCTCGCTCGACTCCATCGAGGCGGGACGCTGGAGCAACCGTTATCTCGTGGACGGCTACGACAGCCGCTCGGCGCTGCCCGACCTGTCCGACCCGAAAACGCCGGCCCTGGTGCAACGACGGGCGGCGCTTCAGGAACAGATACGACATGAAGAAAAAGACCGCAAAACCGCCGCCGACGCCCTGCTCGACGCCGCCACGCGCGACGGTCTGGCACGGACGGCCGCGGAACTCGCCGCGACGGATCACGACCTTCAAGAGCTGGCAAGAAGCAATCTCACTTTCGCCGTCGTGCCCGTTCCGCCGCGCCCGATCTACGTCCTCCACCGCGGCGACGTGGAGCAGAGGCGCGAGGCCGTGACGCCGGGGGCGCTGTCGTGCGTCAAGGAGCTGGACGCGGACTTCAAGGGGCTGAAGGAAAACGACGAGGGCGGTCGCCGGGCGGCCCTGGCCGCGTGGGTGGCCGACGGCCGCAACCCGCTGACGTGGCGTTCCATCGTGAACCGGATCTGGCATTATCACTTCGGACGCGGCATCGTGGACACGCCCAGCGACTTCGGCCGCAACGGGTCGCTGCCGTCGCACCCCGAACTGCTCGACTGGCTGGCGACGGAGTTCCGCGACGGCGGCGGCTCCTTCAAGAAGCTGCACCGTCTCATCGTCTTGAGCGCCGCCTACCGCCAGTCCTCGGCCGACAACCCGGCGGCGGCGAAGATCGACGCCGACAACCATTACTTGTGGCGCATGGCGCGGACGCGCCTGGACGCGGAAGAGGTGCGCGACGCCGTGCTGGCGGTTAGCGGCAAACTGGATCTTAGAATGGGCGGGCCCGGCTTCGAGCTGTTCCGCTACAAGGACGACTATTCGCCGGTCTACGACCCGACGGCAGTGGACAGGATCAACGACCCGGCCAACTGGCGGCGGACGATCTACCGCTTCACGGTGCGCAGCGTGCCGAACCCGTTCCTGGAGTGCCTCGACTGCGCCGACCCGAACGTCAACACGCCGGTGCGCAACACGACGCTGACGGCGTTGCAGGCGCTGGCCCTGCTCAACGACCCGTTCATGCTCAAGCAGTCGGAGTGTTTCGCGGGGCGGCTGGAGAAAATCAGCGGCGACCCGCTGAAACAGGTGGACGCGGCGTATCGGCTGGCGTTTGGCCGGCCGCCGACGTCGGGGGAGCGCGCCGCCCTGGCGGCCTACGCGCGGAAACATGGGCTGGCGAAGGCCTGTCGGGTGCTGTTCAATGCCAACGAGTTCGTGTTCATCGACTGAACCGGGGGCTATCGGGTAAGATGGGGAAGGTAACTCCTGACGGGGGCGACGAACATGGACCTGCCTACTTTCCTGTTATTCGACAGGCGCTCGCTCATCGGGATGCGATGGACTGCATGAGACGCATGACGTTGAAACAATTTGGCGACATCGTGGCCCGCGTCATGGAGAAGCTGCCGGATTCGATCAAGGTACACTGCGACAACGTCGTGGTGGACGTGGAGGAGGAACCGGACCACCGGACGCTGCACCGGGCCGGTTTCACGGAAGAGGAGATCGCGGAGGGCCAAACGCTGCTGGGCTGGTTCGACCCGTTGGAGCTGCCGACGACCTGGAGCGGCGACGCCGTGAACGTCAACGACATGCTGCATCGGCTGGTGATCTTCAAGCGGCCGCTGGAGAAGGAGTTCCCCGAGCGGAAAAGGTTCTTGACCGAGGTCCGCAAGACGGTGATCCACGAGCTGGCCCACCACTTCGGCTGGACCGACGCCGACCTGGAAAAGTTCGACGACAACCCGGACCCGTTCGGAAAGGGTCCGGAGAGAAAATCCACGGATTCCTGATTTTTGTGGCGAAACGGGGTGCGTCGTGGTGTATCTTGTGGGCTGGCGTCGCCGATTGCCGCCCTCCGGAGGAACCCGATGAGCACTCCCTTCCGTCCCACGATCTCGCGCCGCCGACTGCTCCAACTCGGCGGCGTCGGCCTCCTGAACATGAGCCTGCCCGGCGTGGTGACGGCCCGCGTCGATGACGCCGGCCCGGGCAACGGATCCGCCAAGTCCTGCATCTACATCCTGCTGTGCGGCGGCCCCAGCCACATCGACACGTGGGACCTGAAACCGTCGGCCCCGCCGGAGATCCGCGGCCCCTACAAGCCGATCGCCACGAAGGTCCCCGGCATGCGCATCAGCGAACTGCACACGCGCCTGGCGAACCTGACGCAACACTTTTGCCTGATTCGGTCGATGTCGCACGTCGGGCCGATCAGCAACCACTTCGACGCGATGCACAACTGTCTGAGCGGCGTGGCCGGCGCCCCGCCGACGCCCCGTACATCGGCTCGATGCTGGCCAAGCTGCGGCCCAGTCAGCGGAGCGTGGCGTCCTACGTCTGGCTCATCAAGTGCGTCGGCGACCCGGTGTTCTGCGCCCGAACATCGGCACGGGCGGCTTCCTGGGAACGCCCTACGCCCCGCTGTTCGTCGGCACGGCCGACAACAACCCCTCGACGCCGAACTTCAAGCCGCCAGACGACCTGTTCGCCACGGCCGACGTGTCGCCCGCACGCCTGGAGGATCGAAGCCGGTTGCTGGCCGGCCTGAACCGCGCCGCCGGCGACGGACACGGCGTCACGGATCAATGGTCGGACGTGCAGAAGCGCGCCTTTGAGCTGGCCGCGTCCTCGAGCGCCCGGCGGGCGTTCGACATTGATCGGGAGGATCCCAAGGTGCGCGACCGCTACGGCCGGCACCCGCTGGGGCAGAACCTTCTAATGGCCCGGCGGCTGGTGGAGTCGGGCGTCGGCTTCGTCACGGTCAACGGCTGGACGGGCAAGGCGCCCGGCGACAAGACGGGCGGCCCGCCGAGTTCGAGCTGGGACATGCACGGCAGCAACATGGGCATGGGCAACGCCTTCGGGACCGGCTCCTACGGCATGGGCTACTGCTTGCCGCGTCTGGACGAGGCGCTGTCGGCGTTGCTGACCGATTTGCAGGATCGCGGCCTGCTGGCAAGCACGCTCGTGGTGGTGACCGGCGAGTTCGGCCGGACGCCGAACATCATCGCGGGCGCGAACCCCGGCCGCCAGCACTGGCCGTCGTGTTTTTCGACGATCCTGGCCGGCGGCGGCATCCGCGGCGGCCAGGTCTACGGCGAATCCGACAGGACGGCGTCCTACGTGAAGGACCGCCCGGTGCATCCGCAGGATTTGAGCGCGACGATCTACCACGCGCTGGGCGTGCCGCTCGACCCGCGTCTGGGCAAGGACGGCGTATCGCAGCCGCTGACGACGGGCAAGCCGCTGGTGGATTTGTTTGGGTGATGGCGGCCTGCGTCATGGGAGCGTACCGCGCAGGTTGCGGATGAGCAATGTTCTCAGCTCTGTCTCTACCGCTTGTGTGTGCTTCGTCGTGAGTGCGTTGCGGATCAGCCGCAGACATTCCGAAACATCCTTATAGCGTAAGAGTGATGCGTCGGGCCACGCTTCGAGCATGCCGACAATGAACCGTGAGGGAGTGTCGGTATCCTTGCAGAAGCCGACAATCTTCTTGCGAGCTTCGGCCGCGATGCCCAGTTCCGCGCCGACCCTGAGGACGGCAAACCGACATATGCAAGAACGACATTAGCCGAATGGAGTGCTTGGTAATCCCGCAAAAAGACTGCTTTGCTTGGCAGGTCGGGGTGCTGCTCTGGGTCTGTGTTCTGATGCGGCAAGTACGGCTCATGTCCGCATTCAAGGCAGGCATCCGCGACCGACTCGTAAAAGCTCCGCATTGAAGATAGATCGCGAACTCCTTGTAGAGGACCGGAGATGTAGACGCGCGCTTGCATGAGTCGAAAGGCACTCCGAGAAAAAAGTTCTTCAAAGCCCAACCCATTTGACCGCCGGCCGCCTAGCGCTGGGGGGGGCGAATGGCTTGGAGGAGGAGGTTAGCACATGACTCCCCTGCGGCACAAGCCTGGTTGGATGGTGAGAGGAATAGCGCTACGTCAAATTCCGGCCGCAGGTCGTCCGGAACGCGAAAACCGTGGAAGGTCGGCAGTGAGCGCGAATCTGGACGACGAAGTGACGATGCCGAGATGGCGAGGCCGACGAACGAGCGCCAGCGCCGCCCCACTCGAACGATAAGAGATGGAGATGAGGCGATCATATGCTGTGCGGCTTGAGCCACGATGTTCCGAGAGAGATGTTTGGCAGGCAAGCCTTCGTGCAGCGGTAGGCCGGCGTCCCCGAAGCAGCGCACGACCCGAAAGGTCCTACCTTCTCCAGCGTCGCGGGCATGGAACCGCCAAAGCACGACCGCGCTCGGCCCGAATGACTCGGTGAAACGGACGAACAAGGTATCGTATGACGTCAGATAACGATCATACAAGAATCTCAGGCCCCCTGGTGAGAGGCTGTGCTCATCGATGTTCGTACGGAAATCGTCCAGTGGAACCAGCAACTCCGCTGCGGCGAGATTACAAAGCCGCTCTGCGGCCTTCCATGATTCTGCAGCGCGCAGGTCGTTTAGGTCCGCTGGGGAGTGCGCCAGCGCCTCAAGCAACAGGATGTGGCCAATTTCGTGCGCGACCGTGAAACGCTTGCGACGCCATCCGGAGGCCGCGTTGACACAAATCACATATTGGCCTTGTTCCAGTTCGAGGCGTCCGGCCGCAGCGAGTGGACGCTCGATTTGGCGCGCATTGAAACGTGCAAGCGGCCGCTGGAGACGGACGGGCGGCGTCGCCTCGCCGGCTTCAACGAGGAGAGCCTGGCAGGCTCGACGCATTGCCTCTTCAGGAGTCCGCGCGCCGTGCTGGTCTGCAAACGTCCGCAGTGATCGAGGCATATCGATCTTGCTAGCTTTGGCGGCCATTAGCACATAGCCTTGCACGCTGGTTGGGAAGCCTGTGGAAACAGGGACGGCTATTTTGCCGGGCTTTGGCGGATATCCGAAAGGACTTTCTCCACTTCCGCCAGCGCCAACTTGGCGCGGTCGGAAGGCGACCCAGGTGCTCCGGGTTCAGATCGAGCCGCCAGGGAGATCGGTCGCTGGGTGATCAGGCGGCGCTCCACCTCTTCATACTCCGAACGCAGCATGTGGCGGCCTTGCTGGGCTTCAATGGACTTGCAGATGGCGTGGAGTTCGTCACGGGCGCGCCGCTCGTCGTCAACCGTAGGGGCAAAAGCGGCGGCGATCGCATCCCGAGCGCGCGAGGGCGCGTCAGGGACCGAAGGCTCGGGGAAGAGCGGCAAACCAGCCGCACTGCTTTTCTCGCTTTCCGCGCTCTTGATTCGCTGCAAGTGTTGGACAACGGACATCTTAAAATATGACGGCAGCTCGTCCGCGACTTGACCGGCGACCTCGTGTCGTCCCGCCCTGCTGAGAGCGTGGGCGAGAAGGACGCGATAAAACGCGAGCCAATAAGGCTTCAGCTCTCCTGATCCACGAGACAGCAGCTTGTCTGTGGGATCGTTCCCGATCGCCCGATGGTCATGTCGTAAAGCGGCTTCCAGGCGCACAAGCTGGTTGACCTGAGATAGCGGCCCAGGTTTGCCGGGCATGCGCGGCATCGGGCAACGCTTTCGACCCTCCACCGAGGACCGGTATGCGCGCACCACGTCTTCTGCGGCTTTGCGCTCGCCGTCAAAGACGTGCATGGAAGCGGCGAAGTGGACTTAGGGCCCGAGCTTGACGCCGGCTTCCGTGGCGATGATCTCGGCGAACAGCGTAAACTCGAACGCGTTGTAAGGCAGCAGAATGAGTGCGTTATTAGACCGCATGACCGTGATAAAAACCAAATGCCCATCGCGGATCACGCAGAAAGACCCAAATGCGCAGGGGATGTCCTTGGATTCCCTGACGGCGTCCTCCGGTATCCAGACGACCATTGCGGCTCGGCGCATAGCGCGATCCTTTTGCAGTCGCTTGATGACTCCGTCGATTTGGTTGAGATTGGGTTTGGGTTGAAAGAGCCGCATGCCGTAGTTCGAGCCAGGCATGGTTATTTGGTTGTCGGTGTAATCGCGGGCTTTTGGTTCGTAGAAGGCGATGTCCTCTAGCCCTTAAATAAGCGAAGGTTCCGAGGCTGGCCGGCCTTGGGAGGCGGGGTCAGCCTTCGCGCACCGTCTCCGTTCCGCTCCGCGAGGGGCGGCGCGGCCTCGACCCAACATTCGGTGTTTATCGTTCACCGTCTTTCCTGCTCGGAGGCGCGAGGCGCCGTGGGGGATCGGAGCATCCGGACTCCGACTTCATGGATGCCAGCTTCAGCACCGCAATACGTCCACCAAACGGAAGAAGATCGGCTGCTGCGGATTCCAGCCCAACAAGCGATAGATCAACTTTCGGCCGCCGCGGACGATCTGGCACGGCAAGCGCACAAACGCGTTCACGAATGTCTTAAATTCCAGCCGCAGCACCCAGCGTTTCTCCGCCCGGTGCTTTTCTTGATAACGTCCGGGCAGCTCCGGCAGCATCAGCGCCCACCAGGCCTTCAGGTTCCAGGCCAGGGCCGTCATCACCATGAAGGCCCAATTGCTCTCCAGATTGTCCACCGGTGCACGCAAGGCGCGGACCCCGCCGCCCAGTTGCGCCAGCACGTTTTCCTGATCGCAGCGATCATTGGCCGAGAAGACGATCTCCTCCGCTTCGTCCACCCACTCGTTGGTGATGTAGAAGAAGTACACCACCCGATCGAACAGCAGTTTCTCGCCTTTCTCCACCGAGATATTCTTCTTCACCACCACCATGCGGTGCGTCTTCCGGCAGGCGGTCGGCCGGTAGTTGAATTCGGCCACCTCCTCCGAGCGCAGACGCCGGTTCTCGAATTGACGGGCAACGACCACGGCTTCCTTGACGTTGTCCGGCCGCCGGCGAGGGGCGGTCTTGACCTCGTAGCGGGGGAGCCGTTGCAACGGACGCCAGGCGCGGTCCGGCAAGGCCTCGGCGATGGCCTTCAGGTTGGCCAGCGCCTCGAAGCCGAAGATAAAGCGAACGCGCGGATCGTCGTCCCAACGATCCAGGTGCTCCGACTGCGAGAACTTGGTGTCCCCCCGCGGCAGCACGCGGCGAAAGCCGCCGCGGAAGCACACGGCCGTGGCCTGATCGACCAGCGTCGCCGCCCCCTCGTGCGACGGCCGATTGCCGGGCCGGTTGACGATGCTCAGGACTTCGCCGGTGTTGGCCAGGGTCAGCACACAGGCGTGATACCCCCAGGTGCCGTCGTAGCCGATGTCCATGCCCCGCTTGCACTGGCCGGTGGTCTCGACCAGAAAGCCGTCCATGTCCAGACGGGCTTGCTCGAAGAAGGTCGGGGGCTGGTCCGCCCAGACTTTCAGACGCGTGTCGTTGATGACGTCGAGGAGGGTCTGAATGCCGTCCGGGGAAAAGCGGCGACAGAAGTCTCCCGCCGTGGTGGGGTCGGGGAGGCGTCGGGCGCCCAGGGCGTCCAACAAGACTTCATCGTGGCGAAGGAGTTCCAGATCTTGCAGGCACGTGCCGCCGCACAAGGGCAGATAGGCCAGGGCGAGCACATGGTCGGATTCATGATAAGGGAGGTGGATCTTCAGCAGCTCCAGACGTCGGTCCAGGGCGTCGATGAGGCCGAGACGGCGGGCGAGGGCATGCATGAGGCCGATGCCGCCGCTGGCGATGCCGCGGGTTCGGTCGGCGATCTCATAGTGAATGTTGCAGGCGGTCATGATGGGCTCGGAGCAACCACGCAGGTCCGTCCTGTCCAGCCGGTGTTGGATCCGGCGCTTGCCGTTGTCCAGTTTTCGCCGTATGCTTGGTTTCACTCGAAATCCCTCCGGGCGACTGGTGTTGGAGAAAGCAGATACTTCATTCAACACCGGAAACGCCCGGGGATTTCGGGTTTCTCCGAATTATCATCCGCCGAAGGCGGGCGACTTCGCTTGGTTAAGGCCTAGCCTGGATCGCGCACGGAGTCGTTGAAGGCGGAGCTTCGCGCACTTTTGAAGCGGTGCTTGGACAGCAGTTTAGACCCGTGCAAAGGCTCCAGATCGGGACCGACGAGCAGGATTCTCTCATTAACCCTGTGGACCATCGGCTTGCAACAGATCCGGCTCACCTTCGAGGGGGGCCGCATCGTCTCCGATGCCGACCTGCTGGCCGTCCGCGCCCGGACCCTGTTTGGCAATCGCATTCCAGCCCTTTGAGGGGTGGGGGTGAATAGACAGGGGTGAAACCCCTGGAGATGGGCGTCGTCCCTTATTCGATCCAGCCCCGGAGGGGCGGCGGAACCGCCCGAAACGCGGCGTCCCCCTTCCAGGGGCTTGCGCCCCTGGCTATTCACCGCCGCCCCTCACGGGGCTGAAAACGAATTGCCAGACAGAGCCTAGAGGGGAAAATTGGCGCCAGTGGTCATGCCGCGCGTCATGACCACTGGCGCCAATTTCCAACCGGTATTGCCCCGGCGCGGCGGGACGGGTACACCTGGGTCGGGCGCGCCGGCCGGCATCGCGTCGTCGGGCGCCCGTCTCTCCCGGATGGAGCCGCCGTGTACGGACGCGCCTGGACGCGAATCTTGTGGTGGTGCCCGCTGCTGGTTTCGGCCGTGCTGGCCGGCTGCGATGGGGAGCTTCCCGCGCGGCAAACCCAGACCGCCCTTCCGGACGATGCCTCCTCCGCGTTCGACGATTCCCACGCCGGCGGCGTGGCGGGCCGGGTGACCTGGGCGGGCGAAATCCCGGCGCCGTCGCCGTTCCGGGTGCCGTTCAGCCCGCAGTCCGAGGAGGTCCGCGGCCCGGATCGGGACTGGACCAACCCCAACATCCCCGTGGTCGATCCGCAGAGCCGCGGCGTCGGCAACGCCGTTGTCTTTTTGCTCGGCGTCGATCCGCGCCGGGCGCGGCCCTGGGACCTGCCGCCGGCCCACGTCGAGCTGCGCGATTTCCAGGTCCACGTCCGCCAGGGCGGCGCCGACGGCCCTTACGGCTTCGTGCGCCTCGGCGACGCAATTACGCTATCGTCGAAATTAAATGTTTTTCAATCCGTCAAGGCCCGCGGCGCCGCGTTCTTCGCCTACACGCTGCCCGTGGGGGGGCCGCCGCGCCCCCGCGTCCTCGACGAACGGGGCGTCGTGGAACTGACGAGCGGTTCCGGCCAGTTCTGGATGCGCGGCTACCTCTTCGTGGACGACCATCCCTACTACGCCCGCACGGACGCCGACGGCCGGTTCATGCTGCCCAAGGCGCCGCCGGGCGACTACGACCTCGTCTGCTGGATGCCGGACTGGCGCGAGGCGCGTCATGAGATCGACGCCGAAACGCGCCTCATCACGCGCCTGACATTCCGGCCGCCTCTACGGGTGGTGCGGGGGGTCCACATCGAACCGGGCGCGACCGCGACCGCGGATTTCGTCGTTTCGCTGGACACATTTGGGGGCCGTATAGCCCGCAGCGCCAAGCAAGGGATGAAAAGCCCTTGCTTGGCGCTGCGGGCTATACGGCCCTCCCCTTGAACAGCTGCCGATTCAGCACCGGGTCGCGGTCGGTGAAAGGCCCGTCCGCCCGGTCGCGGCTCAGACAGCGGACGTACATTTCCAGCTTGGCGTCCAGGTCGTCGGCGTGGTGGATGATGAGGCACTCCGGCACCAGCGGCAGTCGCGGCGATCCCCATTCCGGCAATCCCAGGTGCGTCAGGACGATGTGTTCGAGCATTTGCACCAATTCCGGGTTCACGTCGCCGAGTTCGCGGGCGGCGTCGCGCACCAGGTCGCGGCCGAGCAGCAAATGACCGGCCAGCCGGCCCGCCACGGTGACCGACGGCGCCTGGGACTCGTCGCCGTATTCCAGCACGCGACCGATGTCGTGCAGGATGGCGCCGGCCGCCACCAGATCGCGGTTCAACGGCGGTTTCAACTCCGTATAGTAGGTGGAATAGCGCTCCGCCAGCTGAACGGCGGAGCGCGTCACGGACAGGGTATGTTCGAGCAGGCCGCCGGCGAACGGGTGGAACTTGTCGCGCGTGGCCGGCAGCCGTTGCAGCGGCTCGGCGTACCTGTCGAGCAGCGTCAACACCAGCCGCCGCAGAAGCTCGTCGGCGATCTGCGCCGTCGCCAGCTCCTTTAACTCCGCGAACATCCTGGCCGGCTCCTGGCGGGAGCTTTCGACCAGCTCGGCCGGCTTGAACCCGTCGGCAAGGTCGGCCTCCGCGGCCGGGCGGATGGCGACGAGGTCGGTGAGCTGCGGGCCGTAGCGCTCGTGTTCGCCATAGACGGCGCGGAGCTTGTAGAAGTGGCCCGCCTGCCAGTCGCTTTCGCACGGCCCGAACCAGGGGCCGTCGCCCCAAACCATGAACGCGACGGTGCGGCGGGCGTCGCGGAAGCGGCAGACGTAGTACGCTTTACCTTCGCGGGTGACGCCGCGGGTCTTTTCGGCCAGCAGCGCGAAGAAGTCGCCGAGCTGGCCGGGGGTCAGGTCGCTCAGCCGGGCCTGGACGGGCTTGGGTTTGGCCATGACGGCGGTTCCGGTGTCAGGGGATGGGGCCGATGGATCGGGGGCGACGCTTCGCGCCAGGTCCCCCGCCTGTTGTTGATCGACGGGACGCCGCAAGTCTATATCGGCCCCGTTGCGTGCGGCCCAAAGGTCGTCTCCCCGGACGGCGAGAGGTGGAAACGCTCATCTCCCCCAAATTCCGCAACCCGAAAAAGTCTACCCCTTCGTGAACGTCTCGTCCAGATTCCGCGGCATGTTGGGGAGGTCGTTGGGGCGCCCCTCTCGATTTTGGGGCGGAGCATTGCCCCTCGTTCCCAAGCTCCGCTTGGGAACGCCGAGCCGCGAAACTCCGTTTCGCGTCCCTTCCCCGACCGGGACGCGAAGTGGAGCTTCGCACCCGCGCGTTCCCAAGCAGAGCTTGGGAACGAGGGGCGACGGGCCAGGTCCAAATTCGAGAGGCGCACAGGGTCGTTGCTCTTTACGTTCCTCGCTTGATCCCGCCGGTCGAATTGGCTATGGGAAGGCCGGTTTCGCGCAACGGAACAAGGAGGACTCGCCATGCGAGCCGTGAAGGGAATCGCCGCCGCCCTCATCCTGGCGGCGTTGCCGTTGTCGGCGGCCCAGGCCCACGTCGGCTTCGGGATCGGCATCAACCTCGGCGCCCCCTACTACTACGGGCCGTACTACCGGCCGTATCCCTACTATTACTACAACCCCTATCCTGTATACGCGGCCCCGGCCCCGGTGGTCATCCAGTCCGCCCCGGTGGTGCAGCCGTCGTACTCCTCGCCGGCGGAGGCCGTCCCGGCGCCCACGCCCGTGCCGTCCACCATCGCGCCCCAGCCCGTCCAGGCCGCCTCGCTGCGACAGGACGCCTATCAGGAACAGTTGCAGCTGCTCGGCAATTCCGAAGACCGCGTCCGCGCCGAGGCCGCCGTCGAGTTGGGACGGATGAAGGCGACGCGGGCCGTGCAGCCGTTGATGCGGACGCTGGCCGGCGACCGCAGCGCGACGGTGCGCGAGGCCGCCGCCCGCGCCCTCGGTCTGATCGGCGACACCGCCACCCTGCCGGCCCTGCAACGCGCCGCCCAGGCCGACGACGACAAGGACGTGCGCCACAGCGCCCAGTTCGCGGCCGAGGTCATCCGCTCCAACATGCCCCACTGACGCCGACTCGAGGCGCCCTGTCTCGGTACGTCAGGCTTTCGAGCCTGACGTACCGAAACAACTCACCGCTCCCCCCTACGACGCCCGCGCCGTCAACACCCTCTGCAATTCCCGCACGTCGGCCGGCTTGGCGAGGTGGTGATCGAAGCCGGCGTCGCGGCTTCGCCGACGGTCCTCCTCGGCGTTGTAACCGGTCAGCGCCACGAACAGGACGTTCTCGAAGCGAGCCTCCCGGCGCAGCCGCCGGGCCACCTCGTAGCCGTCCAACTCGGGCAGCCCGATGTCCGACAACACCACGTCCGGCGCCCAGTCGAGGGCTTCCTTGACTCCCTCCCGGCCCGTGAAGGCCACGCGCACCTCGTGGCCGAGGATTTCCAGCAGGACCCGCAGGCTCTCGGCGGCGTCGTGGTTGTCCTCGATGACCAGGACGCGCGACCGCACGCCGCCCGGCTGACGGGTCGCTTCCGGCCCCGGCGACAGCGCCGGCGGCTCCGGCTCCAACGGCAGGCGGATCGTAAATTCCATCCCCCGGCCCAGCCCCGCACTGGCGACCGCGATCGTGCCGCCGTGCTGTTCGACCAGTCCCTTCACTACCGCCAGGCCCAGCCCCAGCCCGCCGCGCGTCCGCTCTAGCCCCTGGTCCGCCTGCGCGAACACGTCGAACAACCGGCCGAGCACTTCCGGGGCGACGCCGATGCCGTTGTCCGAGAGGGTGAGCACCGCCCACGCCGCGACGGGGTCGGCCGTGAGGCGGACGGCGGCCAAGCCGCCGCGGTCCACGAATTTGGCCTCGTTGTCCAGCAGGTTGTCGAGCACCTGCGCCAGACGGTCGGCGTCGCCCTTGACCCACAACGGCGTCTCCGGCGCCGCCAACGTCAGGGCCACGCCGGCCTGTTCCAGCAGCGGCCGGCGGTCCTCGACGACCGTGCGCACCAGCCGCGCCAGGTCGAGCCGCTCCGGCCGCAGACGGACCCGGCCGTGGACCACGCGCGACGCCTCCAGCAGGTCCTCCACCTTGCGGTTGAGCCGGCGCACCTGCCGCTCCATCCGGCCCAACGTTTGGCCGTGGACGCGCCGCGTCGTGTCGTCCTGGTTCAGGACGTAGAGGCTGCTCAACAGCGGCGCCAGCGGGTTGCGCAGCTCGTGGGCCAGCATCAGCAGGAATTGGTCCTTGGCTGTGTTCGCCTCCCGCAACCCTTCTTCAAGACGTTTTTGATCGTCGATGTCGGTGCAGGTGCCGAACCAGCGCACCACGTTCCCGGCGTCGTCGCTCACCGGCAGGGCGCGGCCCAGCTGCCAGCGGTAGCCGCCCGAAACCCGGTCCTTGAAGCGATACTCGATCTGGTACGCGTCCCCGGTTCGGACGGCGGCGCCCCAGGCGTCGAGGCACCGCTGGGCGTCGTCGGGGTGGAGGATCGGCAGCCAACTTTCGTCGCCGATCTCCCCTTCCGGGAATCCGCTAAATTCATACCAGCGACGGTTGTAATAATCGAGGCAGCCGTCGGGCCGGGCCGACCAGACGATCTGCGGCATCGAGTCCGCCAGGGCGCGGTAGCGCCGTTCGCTCTCCCGCAGCTCGGCCTCGGCCCGTTTCTGGAGGGTTATGTCGCGGAACACCACGACCGCGCCGTCCGAAACGATCGGGGCCGAGGTGCAGGCCACGGGGAACAGCGACCCGTCCTTGCGGACGAAGACGTCCTCGTGGTCCCTCAGCGACGCCTCGCTCTTCTGGACGCGCAGAATGGCGCACTCGCCGGGCGGCAGCGGCGAACCGTCGGGCCGCCGGCTGTGGATGTGGTCGTGAATGCGGCGGCCCATCAGTTCCTTGGCCGTCCAGCCGAGAAGGCGTTCCGCGGTCGGGTTCAAGTAGGTCAGCAGCCCCTCGGCGTCCATGGCGAAGAGGCCTTCGCCCATGCCGCCCATGACGGCTTCGTGAAACTCGGTGAGGCGGCGCGAGAGGCGCTCGCTCTCGCGGCGGCCGCGCTCCTCTTCGTCCAGACGTCGTTGAAATTCGCGGCGCTCCAGTCGCCGCAACTGTTCCGTCTTCTGATACAGCTCGACGAAAACGGCCACTTTCGCCCGCAGGATCGTCGGTAGCAACGGCTTGACGAGGTAATCGACCGCCCCGAGCTGGTAGGCGCGATCGACGGGGAAGTCGCTGGTCTCGTGGGCCGCGAGGAAGATGACGGGGGTGTGCCGTGAGCGCTCGCGGCCGCGGATGAGTTTGGCGGTGTCGAAGCCGTCCAGGCCTTGCATTTGCACGTCGAGGAGGATGACGGCGAAATCCTGCTGGAGCAGCAGACGCAGCGTTTCGTCGCCGGAGTTCGCCGTGACCAGGTTTTGGCCGAGGTCCGCGAGGATGGCTTGCAGGGCCAAGAGGTTGGCCGGCTGGTCGTCCACCAGCAGGATGTTGGCCCGAGGGGCGGAGTCATCCCCGGCGCCGGTCTCGTCCCGCATGATGCCGCCTCGATGGAGTGGAGAATCCACCACGCTGGCGGCGCCGGCAGCGTCCTTCAGAAGAACCACTCCATTCTATTGATCGGCCGGGGGGAGGGGCCAGATGGGGAAGATGAAACGGTGCGCGATTCGGGAGGGTTGCTGCGATTTGTAGCGACGGCGCCGTGTGAGACGGCAGGCTTGGGAGAAAAAGGGGGGTGGAAGTCGGTTCCATCGATTCCCGACCCCGTATCTCTCCCCGCCCACTTCAGCGGCGACGGCAAGGTTGCCTCCTTCTCGTGAGTCAACGAACCATGACTGGCAATCCTGAATCCGTCCGTAGGCGGGACGGGCCTGGCGCGGATCATCGGAATTTGGCGCCTGCTTTCTCGAACGCATTCCGCAAGTCTTCAAAAGCCGAGCTGATTCCCGACTTGAGGTCTTGCCAGGCCTCGGGTGTCGCCGACTTCACGCGCTCCGCCTCGGCCTCGGCCTTGTCGCGCAGGCGGCGGAGCTGCGCGATCTGCTCGGGGAGTTCTTTCTTTTCCTTCGCCCCCGCCCGCGCGGCCTCATCCCGCAACTGGTCGATCCGGTCGTCCACCTGGCTCAGAACGCTTTCCAGCTTCCGGCGATACTCCTCCTTGTGCTGGAACGTGTACGACTTGGCGGACTGGAGCGCGTCGCGGAACTTGTTTTCCAGTTCCTCCGCCGACACGGTCGCCGACGTCATGGAAATCACCCAGTTTTCCCCGTCACGGGGTTCATAGGCGACCTTGACCCTCATGCCCTTCTTGAACTGGTCGAGGGCGGCCTCAAGGCCCTTTTGTTCCAGAGTGGAGCGCTCGTCCACCCGCAGGGTCAGCTCCTTGCCCCCATCGGTCGAGATCACGACTTGACGGGCCGAAGCGCGCACCTCCTGGATGCTGCCCCGGGCCGTCTCCTGTTTCTGGGCCGTCCACGCGGAGGATGCGAAAAGGGCCAGAGCCGTGAGGGACAGAACTGTACAGGGAATGTGTTTCATGGGATCTCCTTATTGGTTGTGATTGCCGGAGGAGGCCTTCTCCCGGCCGACGGAGCTGAGAATCGTCCCGCCCTTTCAGACACTTGTTGCAATCACGGCGCCAATGGGATGTGATTTGGCCGCGGCTCGCCGGCGAAGGCGGATGCGCCGGCATCCTTCCCTTATCATCGGCCCTAGACTGCACACCCCCTTGATCCATACCCGCGCCGCCGGCGCAACCGCGTTACCCGCCAACATTTGCCCGCCAAACCGGCGCGCCGGCGGCCCGGTTGGCGGGTAAATGTCCTGTCGCCTCAACGATTTACATTTCGCCCGCCGACCCGCCAAGCGCCTCGCCGCCCGGGGTCGGCGGCAGCTCGTAGGTCGCTTCGCCGCTCGCGTTCTGGTAGGCGAACCGCTTCACCAGTTCCAGCGCCCGCACCGCTCGCTCCAGCGTCCGCCGTGAGTAGCCGGCCGCCTGCCCGAGCAGGTAGCACATCGACCTCGGCTTCGGCCCCGTGGTCAGGAGGTCGCGTAGGAAGCCCATCGCCTCGTCCAACTGGCCGCGCGCCTCCTCGCGCTCGGCTCGCTCCGCCCGCGACAGCCTTCGCAGCAGTTCGTCCGCCTCGTAGTCTGCCACGCCCAGCCACCGAACCCGGCAGACGCCGTCGCGCGGCTCCAGGGCGAACCGCAAGGGCGGCGGCGGCGCCGCCAGATTGCACTTGGACATGGCCAATAAGCGCCTTTGCGGGTCGTCGGGGTCGGCGGCCACGATCAGGCCGGCCCGCGCGGCGCCGATGATGCCGATGCTGCCGCCGCCGCGGTAGATCGCCTTGTCGCCGTTGGTCTTGTTCAGGTGCCGCAGGCAGACCACGGCGCAGCGTTGCCGCTCCGCCAGCCGGGCCAGCTGGAACAGCGCCCGCCGCACGTCCTGATCGCGGCTGGCGTCCACGCCGGTCAGGTAGGCCATGAGCGGGTCGATGACGAGCAGCCGGGCGCCGCGCTCGGCCACGGCCGCCTCGATGATCGGCAGGTCGAACGGGATCTCGGGCGCCCGCTCTTCGCCGTCGTCGCCGCGCACGGCCGAGAGCGTGAACAGCCGCGCCGCATCGCCGCCGGCCGCCGCCAATCGCGGCTTGATGGTGTCCGCTTCGCCGTCCTCGGCCGACAGGAGGACCGACGCCCCGACCGGCCCGACCGCCCCGTCGGGCATGACGCCGTCGCGGCTGAGGCGGGCGGCGAGGTCGAACAGGAGGGTCGATTTTCCCAGGCCCGGATCGCCGTCGAGAACGGTCACCTTGCCGAGCGGAATCCAGGCCGGCCACAGCCATTCGACCGGCCGGGCCGCGACGTCGCTCATGGGCCGCACGCGGGCGGCGGTGGAGGGGCGTTTGTACATGTGAAACCTCAATGCTTCGGGACGCGAAAGGTCGAGTGTACCGTGCGGAGGGGGCGTCTGGGCAGGGGAGATGGAGGGGGAATGTGCGCGCGATGAGGGCCGATGGGGGCCACTTGACGCGCGCGACTGCAAGGGTCCGTACAAGAAATACCGGCTCTTCGTGGAGGCGGTCCTACAGGCCGTCGCCCAGTCCCGCCTGACGGCCGACATCAAGGCCCACGACGACGAGCCGTTGCGCTGGTTGCAGCAGGGTCCGGGCAAGGAGACTGCCGACTCCCCCGGCTGGAGCACCCCCGTCAAGCCGACCGTCAACCAGACCAACAACACGATCAACCTTCTGCCGCACCCGAAGATGCAAAGCCTGTTCGCGGCCATCTTGAAGGTGCTGGAGCCGTTCCCCGAGGCGCGGGCGGCGGTCAGCGAAGCCCTGGCCGGCGCCCGGAAGCCGCCGAAGGTGATCGCGCCCAAATAGCCTTATCGCCCAGTCCACGACTCGCGCAGCTTGCGAAGTACCGGACCAACCACACCGGCAAACGCGGCCACGATTTCGCAGAGGTCACAAGAGCAACAAAAGCCGCGCGACGACGCGTGACAGCGATTGTTCGTGTAGCCTTTGCCGATCTGACGCCTGCCACGCACGGCAGCGACAGTATTCCCGTCCGCTTGGAGCGTCTATGTATCAAATCTTGCACGAACCGTCACGGCGGCCAAGGGTTCGCAACGCCCAGAATTGCGACGAGGTGGTTCCGCACAGCGGTGTCCGTACAGGCGGTCAAGCGGCGGAAGAACACCGGCAGCGAACTCGAGTACGTATTGTGAATCGTTGGACGAGGGTTCACGCCATGAGCGATCTCGTGACGGTGGGTCAGGGCGTCGTTGAGCCTCTGGACCGCCTGTACCGAGGTACACATCGCCCAGCCCCAGGAAAGGTGAACATCCGCTAGGCCGATGCAGTTGTTTATCAGAGTCGTCACGTTTGCCGCATTCGGGGTGTTGAATCTCCCTAGAAGGCCGAGCACATATGCATTAAGTGAAGGCCACGGGTCGAATGGTGGGGCCGGAGGTCGTAGGACCTGGAGGCACTCACGCATCAACTCTTCGACATATGATTCCCACGCGGAGACGCTTATTACGACCGCCGCGCGGTTCAGGGCCGCCAGACGATACTGCCGACCAGGAGCGCCGGTCCTTAGCCGCGAGTGTGCGTCGTCCAAGTCGATGGCGTCTTGTAGAAGCTGTCTCAGGTGGACCGTGAAGGCGTTCGACGGCACGTCAGGCTCCGGCGGTGGCGAGGTCCAGCTTGTCCAGGTCGATGCTCTGGGAGCTCAGGATCGCTATGCCGTCCTCCAGGTAGTCAGCCAGTGGGGCCTTCTCCATCATCTGCGAGATGAGGGAGGCGGGACTGTCGAAATTCTCCTTGATCGCCTGGTACTCGGAAGGCAGGTCACTCGTGTCGAAATCGCCCCGCCCCAGGTACATGATCAGAGCCAGCTTGTAGACCGTGTCGGCCGAGAGGCGCTTCAGGAACTGTCGCAACTCCTTCTCTTCCGAAGGTGGAGGACCGGAATCCGCGTCGGGATCGACGAGGGGGTACTTCGGGTGCCTCTTTGGCAGCTCGGTTGCCCAGTAGGCGCGGATGGCCTTCGCTAAGGCAAGAACCCTAGTGGCCGCAGCTTCGATTTTCATCGTCTTTTTCCCTCTCACTGGGCGCTTTGTCGTTCTGACTCATCGACTCGCCAACCCCTTTTGCGGACATAGCCTCTGCCGCTTCTTGTATCGTACACCAGAACTCCTCGACCTTTCCACTTCCCCTTCGTAAGGCAGCCTTGAAAAGCTGGCCCCTCCTCAGCGATCCGAGGCAGGTTCGGTACAAGTTTCCCGGCACATTTCGCGGCATCTGTTCTGACGTCCACTTGTTGTAAGCTCTGGCCCCAACCCTGCCCCGCAAGTCTACAGGTCCTGGCGCCGTACCCGGAAGCCCGCCAGGCCGTGAGCGAGGCTCTGGCGGGTGTCAAGAAGCCGCCGAAGTTGCTACCGCCCAAATAACAGCCCTGCCCATCCCCGAACCCAGGCCACCGCCCCTTGATCCCCGCCGCGGTACTTCCGACAATAAGGCATAGTACTTCCATAGCGGTCATGCAGGCGCTGTCCCGGTGGCTTGTCTCGTGCTCATAACGCGGTACGCGCCTGCTCAGGAGTTCACCTATGAAGGCCACCGAAGCCAAGTTCCTCGAATTCCTCAAGAAGTCCCCACAGTTCGTAATCCCCATCTACCAGCGCACCTACTCGTGGACCGTGAAGGAATGCCGCCAATTGTGGGACGACATACTACGCACCGGCAGCAACGATGAAATCTCGGCGCACTTCGTCGGCTCCATCGTCTACATCGAGAAGGGTCTGTATCATGTATCGAGCCAGTCGCCGCTCTTGGTAATCGACGGCCAGCAGCGACTGACCAGCGTATCGCTGCTACTCGAAGCGTTATCCAGGCACCTAGGCGACGCCGAGCCCCTGGACGGCTTCTCCGCGAAGAAGCTGCGTAATTACTACTTGCTCAACCCGCTGGAAGACGGCGAGCGCGCCTTTAAGTTGCTCCTCACGCAGACCGACAGGGAAAGCCTCCTTGCGCTCGTGCAGCAGAAGGCCTTGCCCTCCGAGCACTCGATCCGGATTAAGGAAAACTTCGACTTCTTTGAAAGTCGTGTAAAGGAATCGGGCAAGGATTTAGCTGCCCTGTGCCACGGACTGGCCAAGCTGGTCATCGTGGACATCGCCCTCAGCCGCGATCAGGACAACCCGCAGCTCATCTTTGAAAGCATGAATTCCACCGGCCGCGAGTTGAGTCAGGCCGACCTGATCCGCAACTACATCCTCATGGGACTCGAACCCGCTCACCAGAAGGAGCTTTACACCGACCACTGGCGCCCAATGGAGGTCGTATTCGGCCAGGAAGCATACGGCACCCACTTCGATAGCTTCATGCGTCACTACCTCACCTTGAAGACCGGTGAGATTCCGAATGTCCGCGATGTTTACGAAGCCTTCAAGGCCCACGCTCGCAGCCCCAAAGTGGATGCCGCAGGGGTGGATTCCTTGGTCGCCGACATTCACGCGTACGCGCGGCACTACTGTGCGATGGCGCTGGGGAAAGAGCCGGACAAGGACTTGGGGGAGGCTTTTCAGGACCTCCGTGAATTGAAGGTTGACGTTGCCTACCCCTTCCTCCTTGAACTCTACCACGACTACGCCGCCGAATTACTGGCTAAAGCAGATCTCGTGAAGTCCGTGCGCCTAATCGAGGCTTACGTCTTCCGCCGCGCCGTTTGCGCCATCCCCACCAACTCGCTCAACAAGACGTTTGCCGGCTTCGGGCGGCTGCTCAAGAAGGACTGCTACCTGGAAAGCATCCAAGCCCAGCTGCTCCTCCTGCCGTCCTACCGCCGCTTCCCCACCGAAGAGGAGTTCAATCGCGATCTGAAATCGCGCGACCTTTACAATTTTCCCCGCCGAAGCTACTGGCTGCGCCGGCTGGAGAACCACGGGCGCAAGGAGCGTGTGCCGGTGGACGAATACACCATCGAACACATCTTACCGCAGAACGAAAACCTATCCGCTCAGTGGCGGAAAGACCTCGGACCGGATTGGAAGCGGGTTCAGGAAAAATGGCTGCACACCCTCGGAAATCTGACCCTCACCGCCTACAACTCGGAATACAGCGACCGGTCCTTCACCGAAAAGCGCGATATGGAGAAGGGGTTCAAAGAAAGCCCGCTCAAGCTGAATGCGGGTTTGGCCGAGATCGATCAGTGGAACGAGCCCGCGATTCAGGCACGCGCCGAGAAACTCGCCGGCATTGCCGCCCTGGTGTGGGCAGCATCCTCCCTCCCCGAAGACGTCCTCGCTGCTTATAGGCCCAAAGGGGCACCGACAACAGCCAACACAATCGCTGCCCACGAACCCTTGGAAGAGGGCCGTCCGATGCGGCCGGTGTGGGAAGCGCTGCGCAAGGAGATACTGGCGCTAGATCCATGCGTGACGGAAGAGTTCCTTGTGAAATACGTCGCCTACAAGGCCGAGACCAACTTCGTGGACGTGGTGCCTCAAACCAAGCAACTGCGGATATCGCTGAACATGCAGTTTCACGAAGTTCACGACTCGAAAAAGCGGTGCAAGGACATGACAAACATCGGCCATTGGGGCAACGGCGACGTGGAGGTGGTCATGAAGTCTCTCGGCGAATTGCCTTATGTGATGGGGTTGGTCCGGCAGTCTTTTGAGAAGCAAATGGGTTCCGCCACAGACGCCTGATGTTGGTTTAGCCGATGCTCGGAAACGGCGTCAGGAGTCGCGACGATCAGCCGACTGAAGGTTCTCCCTACCATTCCCGCCAGATTTCCCTCTACCCGCCCCGCACCCCCTCCCCGTACCATCGCTCCGTACCTCGCCCCAACCCGGAGCATCCCGCAATGAAAGTGAAAATGCTGCTCAAGTCCGGTTTCGGTTCCATCCGTCACGGAGCGTCGTGGACTCTGCCCCGGACGACGTCCGCCTCGGCCTCCAGCTCGGCTTCCTCGCCCCCGCCGACGCCGAGGCCGCCGCCCTGGCCGGCCAGGCGTCGCCGCGCCGGACAACCCTCCGGGCGCCGGCAAATCCTTCGCCGACTTCTGCCGCGCCGTCAACCGCCGCGACAGCGCCTACCTGGCCCGCCACTACGACTCCCACTTCCTGCCCCCGGACACCGAGAACCTCTCCCCGCGGCAGAAGGCCGCCCTGGCCGAGTCCGGCGGCCCCACCGGCGGCTACACCGTCCCCGCCGAGTACGCCGCCGGCATGATGACCGTGGCCGCCGAAAACGCCGTGATCCGCCCCAACGCCACCGTGGCCGCGATGACCTCCGCGGCGTTGCAGGTCCCGTATATCGACATGACGACAGACCGCCAGGCCGTCAGCGAAGCCCTGGCCGGCGTCAGGTCCCCGATAACCCTTCCACCACCCCGGGCGTGACGCCCTTACGAAGTATGCGTTCACGGGTCGAGGACGACAGCCGTTCAGGTGCGAACAAGGTGTAGTAACATTGAGCCTGATCTGGCCGCGATAGAGCTTGAGGGAGCGATCACCTGGCTGCCGGACAACTGGGCCGGAACGGGCAGGAGTTCCCTTGACCGTCAAGGAAATGGCCGACGCCGCCGCGCGATTCTTTCGTGAGCGCGTGAAATGGCGGCAGGGCTGATCCTGTGGTCGAAAAGGCGAGGCTTGCGATTGCCAACACCCACTCGCTTCGCTCGTTTACGCCACCGCACGACTAGCCGATTTTCGCACGGGCGGCTGGTGTTTCCAGCGCCGATGCAGCCAAAAATACTGGCGGGGATCGATGCGGACCAGCCACTCCAGCGTGCGTGTGTAGCGTTCCGTGATGTGTCGGACGGCGGCCGGATCGTGGCCGTATTGCTCGGGCAGGATCACGTCCGCCACGTAGAGATCATAGAACAGCGGCGCTTTGCCGTGCGCCGCCCCGCAGACCACGATCGGCGCGGAATACTCGAGGGCCAACAAAGCGATCGATTTGTACGTCGACGCCGGGCGGCCGAAAAAATCCACAAACAGGCCGCGTGGGCCGGCATCCTGGTCGCCAAGCATCCCCAAATGGCCGCCCGAGGACAGTATCGCTTTGATCTTCTCGTAATCCCGATTCTTGTCCAATAGCTCCTGGCCGGTGGCGCGGCGGAAACGCTTGAGGAACCGATCGAGATACGGATTGTCCAGCCGGCGGGCCACGACCGCACCGCGAAATTGGGTCAGGCCAAGCACGTAGCTAAACATTTCCCAGTTGCCGAAGTGCGCCGTGATGGTGATGAGCGGCCGCTTGCTATTGAACCAACCGATGCCGATGGATTGGTCCACGGGATTCGGATAGCGCACGTAACGAGCGATATTGGAGACATGATATTTGCGCGGCATCATGACTACTTCCACCAACATGAGGGTGAAGTGGTAGTAGACCTCGCGCACCAATTTGGCAACCTCCGGCTCGCCGAGATGAGGGAATGACTGCCGCACATTCTCGGCGGCGACCAGGCGATGCCGGCGATCGAGGCGATGAGCCAGCCAGCCCAGAATCCAGGCGAATTGCCAGGCGGCCGATTCCGGCAACGCCTGGATCACGCACACGACGAAGCGGACGACCAGATAGACAAGATAATCGAGCCAGCGGGAACGTGCCTTGGCCATGCCTGTGGCTCCCTGTTACGCGGCTCGTCGATGGGCCGCCGACGCGCATCGGGTGAGGTCCACGAAATCATGGATGTTGCCCTTCACTTCGGAGGCGGTGAACGGGGCGGACAAGTTGGACACCAGCATCGGCATGCCCGCCGTCGGCGTCAGCATGGTGGAAATGACGTGAGCATCGATCCTGGCGCCCAGTACCACGCTCAGACGAAAGCGCTGCAAGATCGTCGGCAAAGTCGTCTTGATCGTCATCATCGCCAGCGCCGCTCCCAGGCACAGGCGCGGCCCCGCGGCGAATGGAATGTAGGTGTAGGGCGGCGGCGTCAGGGTCTCCCAGCGCTCCGGTAAATACCGCTCGGGCTGCTGGAAAAACTCCGGCATTCGGTGCGTGATGAGCGGCGTGAAAATGATCGGAACCCCGGGCGGCAGCACGAACGGCCCGAGATGCACCGTTTCGGCGCTCATCCGCTGCGAGTAGGCCGAGGCTGGCAGCACGCGCATGCCCTCCTTGACGACCCGATCGAGGAGCGGCAACTGGTCCATCTGAGCCAAAGTCGGCGTGTCGCCTCGCAAGACCCCGTGCAACTCATCGACCAGGTCGGCGGCCACACGCGGATGCTGCGACAGCAGAAAGAGGGCCCAGGTAAGCGTGTGCGCCGTCGTCAGATGAGCGGCCCCGAACAGCACCGCCGCCTGACCGATCAACTCATTGTCGGTCATGCCCCTGCCCACTTCGTCGCGGGCTCGGATCAACAGCGACAACACGTCTTGCCCAGGCGCTGACGAGCGCCGCAACTCGATCATCTTGCGGATCGCCGCTTCCAGGGCCTCTGCATGCTGGAGCAGCACCTCGTAGGAGTCAGTGAATTTGGGGTCCGGGATGAAGGCGCCCATGCCGAGTTCGTGGTTCATGCGGACCCAGCGCTCGGTCAGCCGACCGATCTCGTAGGCCAGTTCGTCCAGGTCGAACCCGAACAGCAGGCTGCTGGTGACGCGAAGCATGTATCGGTTCATGTCACGCTGGATATCGCGCACCTGGCCGGGTTTCCAATCCTGGACCATGCCCTGGGCCTGCTTGGCCAGCGCCTCCTGATACCTGGCGATGGAGGCTTTTTGGAACGGGTCGGCCACAAGCCGGCGGTGCCGTTTGTGTTCCTCGCCGTTCATCGACAGGAGGCCCGACGTCAGTCGCCTTTGCGCCGAGTTGCGCGGTCCGCGCAGCGAAAAGAAGCGGGAGTGAAAGGCGTTCGCATCGCTCAGGATCTGATGGTTATAACGGGGTCCGAAAACGACGATGATCCGCTGCCCGGATTCTTCCATCGCGGCGATCTCGCCGTGGGATTGATGGAGTCGCCGCAGCCAGGCAGCCGGAGTGCCCGCAAAATCCAGCAATCTGGCATGCGTGATTGGCAGATCCGGCGCGGCACAGGGTGGTGATGTTCCGTTGAGGCTTTCCATGGTCTCGGGCGTGGGAAGGATGTTTTCGCATTTTCGCAATGCTTGTTCATTATATCGGAACACTCCGGGGCGATGATTCAGCGGTTTCATGGGATGGTGCGAACCGACAGCGCATCGCCACTCCCCCTTTCCTAACATTTTCCTCTCCCCACCCCGCACCCCCTCCCCGTACCATCGCTCCGAACCTCACCCCCCCGGAGCCTCCCGCAATGAAAGTGAAAATGCTGCTCAAGTCCGGTTTCGGTTCCATCCGTCACGGCGACGTCGTGGACGCCGCCCCGGACGACGTCCGCCTCGGCCTCCAGCTCGGCTTCCTCGCCCCCGCCGACGCCGAGGCCGCCGCCCTGGCGAGCCGGGAGCGTGAGCGACCGGAGTCCCCAGGCGCCGGCAAATCCTTCGCCGATTTCTGCCGCGCCGTCAACCGCCGCGACAGCGCCTACCTGGCCCGCCACTACGACTCCCACTTCCTGCCCCCGGACACCGAGAACCTCTCCCCGAGGCAGAAGGCCGCCCTGGCCGAGTCCGGCGGCCCCACCGGCGGCTACACCGTCCCCGCCGAGTACGCCGCCGGCATGATGACCGTGGCCGCCGAAAACGCCGTGATCCGCCCCAACGCCACCGTGGCCGCGATGACCTCCGCCGCGTTGCAGGTCCCGTATATCGACATGACGACGCCCCAGGCCGCCGGCGTCAGCCCCTATTTCGGCGGCGTCCAGATGAAGTGGACCGGCGAGTCCCAGCCGCGAACGGAGACGGAGCCGGCGTTCAAGCAGGCGGAGTTGAAGGCGTGGGAGCTGTCCGGCTCGGCCGTGGTGAGCCGTCCGCTGCTGGACGAGGGCGACGCCGGACTTCCCCCCTCGCCCCTCGGTGGAGTCGGGTCAGGGGCCGCCTTTCCCCCCTCGCCCCTCGGTGGAGTCGGGTCGGGGGCCGCCTTTCCCCCCTCGCCCCTTGGGGGAGAGGGGTCGGGGGTGAGGGGTGCGTTGGACGTCTACCTGGCGACCGTGTTCGGCCTGGCCGCGGCCTGGGCGGAGGATTACGCCTTCTTGCAGGGCGACGGCGTGGCCAAGCCGCAGGGCATCGTCAACAGCCCGGCCTCGGCGACCGTGACGCGGGCGACGGGCAACCTGATCCAGTACGCCGACGTCGCCGGCATGGTGGCGAAGCTGGCGCCGTCGAGTTACGACCGGGCCTTTTGGGTCCATTCCCCGAGCGCCGTGCCGCAGTTGTTGCAGCTCAAGGACGGCACGGCGCGGGCGGTGCTGCTGGGCGCCGGCCTTGCGACGGGGGTATGGCCGCGACGGCGCAACTGGTCGCTGCTGGGTTTCCCGATGTTCTGTTCGGAGAAGTTGCCGCCGCTGGGAACGAAGGGCGACCTGATCCTGATCGACCCGCGATACTACCTGATCGGCGACCGGATGCAGGCGACGCTGGCGGTGAGCGACCACGTGAACTTCCTGAAAAACCAGGTAACGTTCCGGCTAACGCGCCGCTGCGACGGCCAACCCTGGATCGAAAAGCCGATCACCCTACAGGACGGGACCACGACCGTCAGCCCCTTCGTGGTGCTGGTGTAGGAAGAGGCGGAGGATGGAACACACGACCGCCGGCCGACCGGACATGCCGCAAGTTAACGACCGTCAAGCGGTAGGCGTATGAACGATGTTCTGGCCCGCGAGTTTTGCGAGTTCGAGCATCAGTTCTTTCAATAATTGTTTGTCCGCCTCATAAGCCGGCCTGCTCAGTTCGGGAATGACCGCGTGCCCAGGAAGCGGTCCATCGGTAAGAACAACTGTGAGATTTAGGGAGTGAAGAGTGCGTACGCTCAAGCGAACGACGTAATACGTCCCCGGTTTACGGCCCGTGGCGGCCAACCGAGCCGGCGTGACGAGTTCCGCCCGATAGACGGACACCCCGTCGTTGTCATCATCCGTCGGCTTAAATGCCAACCATTCAAAGGGGATAGGCCGACCTGTTTTGTACCACGCCTTCGGGATGAGGCGGAGAACGTACCGCTCTCGGCCGGCTCGGGCGAGAACCCATCGGCCGAACCGCGCTGCCATCCTCAGGAGGTTCACACGCCGACTCGGGTTGTTTCAGATTACGGTCTTGCGGGGCAGAATCATCCAGTTAAGGCTTGATCGTCAAGCGCCCATGAGCCGCCTCAAGTGGCGGCGAAGCCACGCGTCGTCGCCGCACTCGTGGACGAGAATCGGCCGACGCGGTAAGGCGCCTCGGACGCCCCTCCAGGGCACAGACGGCTGAAATCCTGCATCACCCAATGCCGTGCCCGTTGTCCTGGCGGCGCCTGCATCCATTCGACCAGGTAAGGCTTCGTAACTTCCGCGTCGAGGTAACCTGCCTCGTTTTGCCAATTAAAAAGAATCGTCCCGTCAGGCCCGGCCGCAACGCTCGACGGCGCCTCACAATTTCCGCGCGCAGAATCCGAGCCAGTTCGACGGCGCTCTCCAAGAGCGGAGCCGCAGGCGCTTTGGCGCCAAGGCCGTCCCAATCGTCTTGCAGGTTCCTCACGCCCTCGAGTTCGCGGAAGATCCTGTCCCACTGGTCCACTTGCCGATCCCACCCGCCGCCTTCGAGGGCAATGCCGTCCTCGCCCCCCGTCTGCGCAAGGCGATTGACGGGGAATGTCGCGGCATTCGATCTTTCCGCAAACGTCGCCGGCATCAAACTCTCCTACCCCACGCCCGTTGCGCCTCCCCTGAGCTCCGCTTCCAGAAAGGCTCGCAGGATCGTCTCGTGGCCCAGCCGGAACCCCGCATCCAGATCCCAGCCCGTCTTGTTCAGTATCGGCCCCCGACCTGTCCACGACAACAACAAAATCTCGGGCCCACTTGCCGACTCCGCCCGAGCGTGCTGCATCGAGACATGCAGCCGGCCCCTGTCCGCCTCTAGCAAATAATGCCACTCGCCGACGCCTTCCATTCGCGTACCGGCAAGAGGCTTGCCGCTCCCCAGGATGCCTGGGAGGATCTTATGCCAGTCGGCCGCGGTCTGCCAGAGCGGCCCTTTCGGCACGTGGTCGATGTAAGAAAGCTCCCACTGGTTCAAGATCAATTCCCCGAGGCCGGCGTCGCTCACGAACTTGCGGAACTTGGCGAAATACTGGTCGAATTCTGAGCGACATTTGGTATAGCTTGGATAGCCGCTTTGTCGCTTTCGCCAGTTGTAGATGAACCGGGTGTTCTGAATCTGGATCACCCTATCCCCTGCGGCGTTGGTGATTTGCAGCCGAGCGACAGGGACACCGGAGACGGACAACTGCACCCCGGGCATGCCCCAGGTTAGCTGGTCCCCGAACCTCTCAAACTGATCCGGGAGGGCGAGGGCGTCCGCGACCGTTGGCCAGTCGCTCCCCAAGTAGGTCTTCCAGAACCAGCCGAAGTGGCCGACGGTGAAGTTGAGCAGGGGCGAAAACTGAACCCCGAGGACTGTTTCGACCACCGGGGGGTTGTCGAACTGCGGCGAAGTTCCCTGCGTTGATGCCATGGCTTCTCTTGTCCCGTGAAGGCAAGGCCAAGTGCCTCGCAACGGCCGACGCTTGAGATGCAATTACAGCCGCGCCGATACGATTAACCAGCGTAGCGTTCTCCAGCGGTGCCGCCTTACAGAGAATTTTAGCAGATTTTTCAAGCCCAGTCTTCACACAGGACGCTTGGCTGACCCATCCAGGCGCGTCGAAACCGGCCATTCTCATTTTTGCCAAAGTTCCGGCGGTCGATAAGCAGGAAATCGGCACCCGAATCGCACCTGTTCGTTCCCCAGCCACGAAGCGACATCTCCCCTACCGCCCCCGCCCCCCATCCCCGTACCCTGTCCCCCAAGCTCGATCCCGCCCAAAGCTTGGCACTGGCCCTCGACCCCGTGCTCATCCTGCGAGCAATGAGCATCGACCCCGACCCCTGGCAGCGCAACCTTCTCCTCTCTATCGACCACCAGCAGGGGTAATTCCCCGCGCGGCGCTGACTGGCACACGCCCCCCAAAATCTGGCACTCCCTGTCATCCTATGGCACTACTACCACCCTTGAATCTCCGCTTTATCCCCCTTACGATTCGGATGCCCCTTTTCCCCCGGAGCCTCCGATGCCCCCCGAACCCGTCCGCCTCGCCGACTTCACCGTCCGCCTCTTCCTGCCCGGCCCCCTCCTCGCCGACGAGGAACGCGTCGCCGAGATCGTCCAGCCTGTTGGTAGACTCATCGCGGGACCGAGCCGAAGCGCCGGCCGTCTGTCCGAAGAGCTGTGTCTCCTTGACGAAAGAGGATGTGACGAGACCGGGCGTCGCGCGTATCACTGCGCGGTGTAGCTTTGGTAATCCTCGGCGGCCTCCCCAACGCGGCGGGACTTTCGCCGAGTCCGCCCTACAATTCCTTCAGGCCGGCCCGATACGTCTTCCTTTCCACGCTCCGATCCGGATTACCAAAAGTGACTGTCGTTCCGGCGTTTTTGTGCAGGGCCGACGGGGAAGGCCGTCGCCCGGAAGGACGTTTGCCATGAATCCGACGAACCGGACGCCCGACCGGCCGGACGAAGGTCGCAAGGCGATCCCGCTTTCCCTGGCGGCGCCGGCCGCCGTGGACCCGGTTTGCGGCATGACCGTTGACCCGGCGACGGCGCCGGCGTCGCGCAGCCACGACGGCCGCACTTACTACTTTTGTTGCCCGTCATGTGCGTCAAAATTCGAGGCTGACCCGGCCCGCTACCTCGCCGCGCCGGCGAGCGGACGGCGTGAGCCGGCTGATGAGGCGCACCAGCCGGCTCACGCCGGCCGCTCGCCAGTCTTTACCTGCCCCATGCACCCGGAGACGCGGCAGGACCGTCCCGGCGCCTGTCTGGTGTGCGGCATGTCCCTGGAGCCGGAGGGCGGCGCCGCCCCGACGACCAGGGTCGAATATTCCTGCCCGATGCACCCGGAAGTCGTCAGCGACCATCCGGGCGCCTGTCCCAAGTGCGGCATGGCGCTGGAGCCGCGCACCGTGACGGCCGACGAAGGGCCGAACCCGGAATTGGCGGACATGGGCCGTCGCTTTTGGATCGGCGCGGCCCTGAGTCTGCCGGTGTTCCTGATCGCCATGTCCGACATGCTGCCGGGCCGGCCGCTTCATGCGTACATGGGCGTTCTCAATTGGCTGCAACTGGCCCTTGCCACCCCCGTCGTCCTGTGGTGCGGCTGGCCCTTCTTCGAGCGGGCCGGGGCGTCGGTCGTCCACCGCAGCCCCAACATGTTCACGCTGATCGCCCTCGGCGTCGGGGCCGCTTACTTCTACAGCCTCGCGGCCACGGTTGTCCCGTGGGCCTTCCCCGAAGGGTTCCGCACGGGCGGCGTCGTGGAGACGTATTTCGACACGGCGGCCGTCGTCACCGTTCTGGTCCTGCTGGGGCAGGTGCTGGAGCTGCGGGCGCGCGGCCGGACGAGCGGGGCGATCCGCAAGCTGCTGGGCCTGGCCCCCAAGACGGCGCGGGTGGTCCGGGCCGACGGCCGCGAGGAGGACGTGGCGCTGGAGCAGATCCGGCCGGGCGACCTGCTGCGCGTGCGGCCCGGCGAGAAGGTTCCGACCGACGGCGTCGTCGTCGAGGGCCGCGGCGCGGTGGACGAGTCGATGATCTCGGGCGAGCCGATCCCCGCGGAAAAAGGGCCGGGCGCCAAGGTCGTCGGCGGCACGGTCAACGGCACGGGCGGCCTGCTGGTCCGCGCCGAGAAGGTCGGCGCCGACACGCTGCTGGCCCAGATCGTCCGCATGGTGACGGAGGCCCAGCGCACCCGCGCCCCGGTGGAACGGCTGGTCAACCGCGTGGCGGGTTACTTCGTTCCGGCCGTGCTGGCGGTCGCGCTGCTGGCCTTCGTCGCCTGGGGCGTCTGGGGGCCGGCCCCGAGCTGGGCGCACGGCCTGGTCAACGCCGTGGCCGTGCTCATCATCGCCTGCCCCTGCGCGCTGGGCCTGGCCACGCCGATGGCCGTCATGGTCGGCACGGGCCGCGGCGCGGAGGCCGGCGTGCTCATCAAGAACGCCGAGGCGCTGGAGGTGCTGGGCAAGGCCGACACGCTGGTGGTGGACAAGACCGGCACGCTCACGGAGGGCAAGCCGCGCCTGGCCGTGGTCGAGCCGGCCGCGGGGTTCACGGAAGAGGAGTTGCTTCGCCTGGCCGCCGGCCTGGAACGCGCCAGCGAACACCCGCTGGCGGCGGCCATCGTCCAGGGCGCCGAGGCGCGTGGGCTGCGCCCGGCCGAGGCCGGCAATTTCCAGTCGGTGACGGGCAAGGGCGTGGTCGGCGAGGCGGAGGGCCGCCGCGTGGCGCTGGGCAACGCGGCGCTGCTGGCCGAACAGGGGGCCGACGCGGCCGCGCTGCAAGCCCGCGCCGAGACGCTGCGGGCCGACGGCAAGACGGTGATCCTGGCGGCGGTGGACGGCCGGCCCGCCGGCCTGTTGGCCGTGGAAGACCCGATCCGCGCCACGACGCCGGAAGCGATCCGTCTTCTCCGCGAAGACGGTTTGCGCGTCATCATGCTGACCGGGGACGGCCGCGCGACCGCCGAGGCCGTCGCGCGCCGGCTGGGCCTCGACGAGGTGATCGCCGAGGTGCTGCCGCAACAGAAGAATGAGGTCATCAAGCGGCTTCAGTCCGAGGGTCGGATCGTGGCGATGGCCGGCGACGGGGTGAACGACGCCCCGGCCCTGGCGCAGGCCCAGGTCGGCATCGCCTTGGGCACGGGAACGGACGTGGCGATGGAGTCGGCCGGGGTCACGCTTGTCCACGGCGACCTGCGCGGCGTCGCCCGCGCCCGGCGCCTGAGCCGGGCGACGATGCGGAACATCCGGCAGAACCTGTTTTTGGCTTTCATCTACAACGGTCTGAGCGTCCCGCTGGCGGCGCTGGGCGTGTTAAACCCGATGATCGCCGGCGCCGCCATGAGCCTCAGCTCGCTGTCGGTCGTCGGCAACGCCCTGCGGCTAAGGCGGGCGCGGCTTTGATCCCATAAAAGGATTGATATTATCCATTTATCCGCGTCCGAGGCCAGTCGCCAAAGGACTGCCATCCATGAAACGGTTCACTCCGCTCTGCCTGGCCCTCCTCCTGGCCGGCTGTTCTCCCAGGCAGACGGCGCGGCCCCTGGAAGAACGGGCCGCGGCCGAAACGCCGTCCGACGCCGCAGCGCCCGACGGCGAGTCGTCCCCGCAGCAGGTCTTCGAGAAGCGGATTTTGCCGATCTTCAAATCGAAAGACCCGTCCAGCTGCGTGCGGTGCCACCTGGCCGGCGTCGATCTGAAAAACTACATCCTGCCGTCGGCCGACAAGACCTTCCAGTCGCTGCGCGACCAGGGGTTGATCGACCTGGACCGGCCGGAAAAGTCCAGGATCCTCGGACTGATTCGGATGGGCGGCGACGACCGATCGGGCGCGGCCCTCATCCGGCAAAAGGTCCGCACGGCGGAATACGAGGCGTTCGCCGACTGGATCAGGCGGAGCGCCGCCGACGCCCGGATGCGCGCCTTGCCCAGGCTCGACCCGTCCGAGGAGGCCGGACCGAAGCGGCCGGCGGAAGTCGTCCGCCACGACCGCGCGGATCGCCTGCTGGCGTCGTTCGAGAACACCGTCTGGGCCATGCGCTTCCGCTGCATGGGCTGCCACGCCGAGGGGACGCCGCAAAACAAAAAGAACGTGGCGGAGTTCGGTGAGCGCGTCGCCTGGATGAAGGCCGCCGGGCCGGAGGCGACGCTGGCCTACTTGCGCCAGAGCACGCTCCTCGATACGGACAAGCCGGAGCGGAGCCTGCTGCTCCGCAAGCCGCTCAACGAGGTCAAGCACGGCGGCGGCAAGAAATTCCAGCCAGGCGACCAGGGTTACAAGGCGTTCCGGACCTTCCTGGACGATTACGCCCGCGTCGTGAACGACCAGTACGCCGACGCCGCCTCGCTGCCGAACGACGGCGACGCGCCGGCCCGGTTCGGCACGGACTTCTGGCTCAAGCTGACCAACACGCCGGCCTCCTGGGGCGACCGCCTGCTTCAGGTCAACGTCTACGCCCGGGACGTCGGACAAAACGGATGGGAAAGATCGCCCATAGCCTCCAGCGACCGGGCCGTGTGGGGCAAGGGCCGGCTCTGGCAGCACAACCTGACGCTGCTGGCCGCCAACGGCTCCGACCGGGCGGCCGGCTGGGCGGCCGGCAAGCCGACGTTGCCGCGCGGCAGGTATCTGGTCAAGGTGTACGTCGATCGGCGGAACCGCCTGGCGGCGGACTGGAAGGCAGTGCTGGACGAGGAGGATTTCGTCGGCCAGGCGGAAGTGGAGTCCGCCTGGCCGGAGGGATACGACCACATGACGGCGGTGGACGCGGGGGCCGTGAAAAAGTGACGGCGATCGGGGGCGTCGGCCCCCTGATTCCGCATCCCGTCGGCGATAGGGTGAAGAATCAGGCAGGCTCACGCCGCCGCTCGCCGCAACGTCATGCCAGCAGGCCCGGAATCGGGTCATACCCCGTCATCGTCTGCGCGATCTCGCGCGGCGCCCCGGCACGAGTCGCAGCGCCCCCACGTCGAACAGCGTGTGCAGCACCGTCCCCACGACATTCTTGATCCGTACCGGCTCCGATATCGGTTCGCCCGCGTCGCGGCTCGACCGGCCGATCACCTGACCCATCCTCAGCCCGCCGCCGGCCAGCAGCAGCGGCCCGAGATTGCCCCAGTGATCGCGGCCGCCCTTGCCGTTGATCTTCGGCGTCCGCCCCATCTCGCCGCAAGCCACCAGCAGGATGCGGTCGGTCAGCCCGCGCACCTCCAGGTCCTCGATGAAGGCCGACAGGGCGTGGTCGAGCGGCGGCCCCATGTAGCGCATCCCCTCGGCAACCGGGGCGTTGTTGACGTCGGAGTGCATGTCCCAGACGAAATTCGTGGTCACGGTGACAAAGCCGCAGCCGCGCTCGCACAGCCGCCGGGCCAGCAGCAGCAGCCGGCCCAGCGATTTGGCGTTATCGACATAGTTATTGTAGTTTTTCCACTTTTTGTCGATGTTCTCCGGCCGCACCAGCGGCGCGGTGTCGTAGCGGGCCACGACGCCGGGATGCTCCTTCGACAGGTCGAAGGCGTCGGCCGTGCCGCCCAGCACGGCCTGGAAGGCCTGCGCCCGCGTCCGGTCCATGTCGTCCAGCGTCCCCGCGTCCGCCAGGCCGCGCTTCGCCTGATCGAGTTGCGCCAACAGCCGCCGCCGGTCCTCCAACCGGGACAGCGGCAGCGTCAGCCGCAGGTCCTGCCGCAGGTCGCCGCCGCCGCTGGGGTCGAACGGCGCGCACGCCAGGCCGAACGGCCCCACGTCGCCGAAGCGGCCGAAGTTCATCGTCGCCGCCTGCGTCGAGGAGTCCACGGATCGCGGATAGAGGACGACGTTGGTCGGCAGGCCGTTGGCGGGGTTGCTCGTCCCGGCCATGCGGGCGTAGACGGAACCGAGGTTGGCGCCGAACGTCTCGCGGCAGACGACCGGCTTGATGTCGTGGTTGCCGTTGCCGGGAACGTAGGAGCGGACCACCGCCAGCCGGTTCGCCAGGGCGGCCAGCTTCGGGAACGACGCCCCGAACGCGACGCCGGGCAGGGCCGTGGCCGTTTCGCCGGTGGCGCTGCGGACGCCGGCCGGGGCCGTCATCTTCGGGTCGAAGGTTTCGATCTGGCTGGGGCCGCCGTGCAGGAACAGGAAAATGACGGACTTGTCGGCGACGACGCCCGTCGATTCCGCGGCCCGCGCCGCCAGCAGGCCCGGCAGCGTCAAGCCGCCCAGGGCGAGACTCCCGATCTGGAGAAACCCCCGCCGGTTGAAACGCCGATCCCCGTCGTGTATGGTCAACATCTCCATGCCCCCTTTCGGATAGAGTGTGCGACCGTCACGAATCTACCGCGCAGACTACCACGGATCGCGGCGGCCGGCAATCCTCATGGAATTTGACGGGCAAGTTTGGTAGCCGCGTTCGCCAGAACGCGGGTGAACTCCGACCCGCGTTCTGGCGAACGCGGGTGAACTCCGACCCGCGTTCTGGCGAACGCGGGTGAACTCCGACCCGCGTTCTGGCGAACGCGGGTGAACTCCGACCCGCGTTCTGGCGAACGCGGGTGAACTCCGATCCGCGTTCTGGCGAACGCGGGTGAACTCCGACCCGCGTTCTGGCGAACGCGGCTACGGCTTACCGAGCTTGGTTGTCAAAACTCATCAGGCGAACCGTTTCCGGCGGCGGCATCGGAGTTGCTTGGTCTTTCAACGGGAGTGTCGCTTGACTTTTCCACGAGGGGGTTTCGCATGGCGCGTATCTTTTATCTCCTGGTCCTGTCTGGCGCTGATCGCGGCCATCGGGATCTTCGCCTTCCAAAACGCCGGGGCCGTGAACGTTCAGTTCCTGAAATGGGGCATGTCCACCTCCCTGGCGGCGGTGGTCGGGGCCGCGTACCTGCTGGGGATGCTGAGCGGCTGGACGGTGGTCGGCCTGTTCCGCCGCTCCTTGTACCGAGCGACGGAACCGCGACAACAAGGACGGAACTGAATCCTTCGCGTCCGGACAAACATGGCGGCCCCGGGATGAACTGGCACGCTACTTGCAACCTTCACGCTGTCATAGCGGGCCTCAACGCCTCAAAACCCGCCGCCCCGACCGAAGAACGCCAAGACTGACCGCGAAAGGGGAGTACTGATCATGTCGAGCCGCCTGGGTCCGCTGGACGTGGAATGCGACGCCCCACCCTATTCGGTGGTCCGCGCCTGCCGCAATTTGGGACTGCAATCGCCCGAGGACGTGCGCTGGCGCCGAATGAGCCACTTCCGGCGGCAGTGGAAGGAGCGACGAAGCCTTTTCGGGATCGGCTCCTGGGCGGAACTGCTGGGGCGCCGAGAGGAACACGAGATGACCTGTTCGTGCGGCAATCCCCTGCCCGCCCTGGAGGCGGGCAGCTTCCTGTTCGAGAGCGGCAGGACGCAGACGTATCGGCTCGGCCAGTGCCGTCGCTGCCGCACCATTTTCTGGGAAGAGGAATAATCCGTCCCGCGCCGTCGCATTTCTCGGCCGGAGTCACCGTGCGA
Source organism: uncultured Planctomycetaceae bacterium (assembly GCA_963813925.1). Taxonomy (GTDB): domain Bacteria; phylum Planctomycetota; class Planctomycetia; order Gemmatales; family Gemmataceae; genus UBA4732. The sequence continues at coordinate 134,919 of CAWFBG010000007.1, read as the reverse complement.
CCGACGGATCGCCCGTGCCGACCGTCAGCCAATGCCAACCGCTCCACGCCCAAAGCGCGAGAAGACAGTACGTATCGAACGGCGGCGAATGGTACGTCGGCCGTCCCCCGGTTCGGAGGTAATCGACGCCGTCGGCCGCATGGGGAAGGGCGATCAGCAGGACCAGCAGCGTCGCCGGGATCGGGTTCCGGAGCCACCAGCGGATCGGCCCCGTGAACAGCAGACAGACCGGCAGCGCCGCCAGGAGCGCGTCGTAGTACATGAAGTGAAAGCAGCCGAGCCAGGCGCCCAGCATCAGGAACGCCGCGGCCGGCCCGTCCACCCCCGCCGGCCGCCGCCAACGCCACAGCGCGAGCAACAGGGACAGGCCCACCACCGTTAACCACAATCCGACGCCGATGAGGTTGGGCAGCAGCCGATCCGGATTGGCCGCGAGACCGTCTGCCGTGAAGTCGAGCAGATATCGGCGAGGGACGCCCTGCAAATCGCGGCTGAGGAAGATCCACGTCTCATCCATCGTGTAATGAGCCGACGCCGCCCGTCCGACCGTGAGCCAATCCATCCACGTCCGCCATCCCACGAACGGCATCGTCAGTAGGATCAGCGCCAGCCCGGTGAGCAGCATGGCGGCGCCCATTCTCCAGCGGCGCGTCAGCAGCGGGACCAGGAAAAACGACGCGGCCCACACCGGCTTGAACGCCAGCAATCCCCATACGATCCCCCCCAGCCACGGCCGGCCGCGGGCCGTCAGCAGCCAGCCGAACGTCAGCAGCGCCAGGCTGATGAGCGCGTTCTGTCCCAAACAGATGGCGCCGGCGTAACCGGGAAACGCCATCAGGGCGCCGGCGGCGACCGCCGGCCAGACGCGGCCCCGCGTCAGCTTCCAGGCGATAAAGCCGATGACAAAAGTCAAAATAAAGTTGACGACCTGAGCGATCCGGTAAGCCGGCTGCGGCGGCAACAGGCCGAGCGGGTAGTAGAAAAGCGCCTCGATCGGGGGGTAAAGCGGGCCGCCGACGCCGGGGCGGTTGGGCGACTCGATCAGCCAGTTGAACACGACGTCGGCGTCGGCGGGGGGGTAGGCGTCCCGCAGCGCCTGGCGCAGATGCGGCCGGTCGTAAAGGAAGCGGCCTTCCCCGTGCGCCAGCATCCGTCCCATGAGCCACTGGCCGGCGAAGTCGATGTAAACGTGGCCGATGTTGCGGTCGGGCCGTTCGGGATGGTCGTAGCCGGTCCAGGCGAGGTAGAAAGCCACGGCGGCGGCGATCAAGACGGCGGCCCAAGCCAGAACGGCCCGCAGGCGCGGTGCGCGCCGCGAACCCGGCCATCCATTTCCTTCTCATGTTCGCTGTTATAACGAAGGACGGGGCCGTGTCCGCACGACGAGGCGATCATGGGAGACGTTTCGACGCGACTGGTCGATCAAGTGTACCGCCGGGTGGGGTCCCTGGAAGACCACGCCCGCGGCGTCGTGGCGGCCGTCTCCGGCGGGCCGGACAGCGTCGCCCTGCTGCACGCCCTGCTGGCGGCGCGCTCCCCGTCCTTGCCGTTTGCCGTCACCATTGCTCATTTGAATCACCAGCTGCGCGGCGCCGAGAGCGACGCCGATGAGGCTTTCACCGCCGACCTTCACGCCCGCCTCACGGCCGCCGGCGTCCCGGCCCTCGGTCTGCGGCTGCAGCGCATCGACGTGGCGGCGACGGCCCGCGCCGACGGCGCCAACCTGGAAGCGACGGCCCGCCGCGTCCGCTATCGCTGGTTGACGGAAGTCGCCGTCGCCGTCGGCGCCCGCTGGGTCGCCACCGGCCACACGGCCGACGACCAGGCCGAGACGGTGCTGCACCGCCTGCTGCGCGGGACCGGTTTGCAAGGGCTGCGCGGCATCGCTTCCGTGCGCGAACTGGCCCCCGGCGTCGGCGTCGTGCGGCCGCTGTTGCAGACGACGCGGGCCGAAATTATCGCCTATCTCAACGCCCTGAATCAGCCGTTCCGCGAGGATTCCACCAACCGCGATCCGGCTTTCACCCGCAACCGCATCCGCCATGAACTGCTGCCGTATCTGGCCGCGCGCTACAACCCCGCGGCGTCCCTGGCCCTGGCCCGCCTGGCGGAACAGGCGGAGGAAGTGTATCGCGACGAGGTGACGGCCTCCGGTCGGCTGCTCTCTTCCGCCGAGTTGCCGCGCGCGGAGACACCCTCGTCTTCGACCGATCGCTCCTCGCGGCCGCCCCGCGCCGTCTGACCCGCTCCGCCCTGCGGCTGGCCTGGTCCGCGCGAGGGATGGCCGGTGGACCCGATGACCTACGACGCCTGGGAGCGTCTGGCCGGCCTGGTGTTCGGCGAAGGGACGGCAGCCGACCTTCCCGGACGCATCCGCGGACGAGTGCGCGGTCGGGTCTTGCAGCTGGGTCCGGTCGGGGCGTCCGGTGACGGCCGAATCGAAAAGGACGGCCCTTCCGCGGAAGGATAGCGCGAAATGTTCATTTCCCTGATGCAATTCCCTTCCCGATAAGACAGGATGATGGGGCAATTCGTGCGGCCGCCCGCCCGGCGGGAGGATTCGGCATACGATTACGGTTCAAGGTTCGGATCGCACCGACGAATACCCAGATAGAAACCCAAGACCCAAGGCATGGCAGGGGGAGAACAACCGTGGACGCTCTGAGAAAAATGCGAACGTGGATCATTCTCGGAGGGGTGGTCGCGCTGCTTGTGGTCGTTTTCTGGCCCGGCTCCGCCTTCGACTGGGTGTTCTCGCGCGTCGAGGTGCCGCCCGGCTCCTTCCTGGTGCGCGTCCACCGCTGGGGCAAGGACCTGCCGGAGGGCAAGAGCTATTCCGACAGCGAAATCCTCGCCCCCGATGAATCGTACAAGGGCGTCATCGCCGACGTGTCGCCGGAAGGCCGCTATTTCCTCAACCCGTTCTTCTGGAGCTACGAACTCCATCCGATGATCGACGTGCCGGCCGGCAAGGTACTGGTGCTGACGCGCCTGTACGGCAAGCCGATCCCGCCGGAGCGGCTGGAGGCCGGCGACTTCCTCGCCCAGGACGGCGAGCGCGGCATCGTCGCCGAGGTGCTCCGGCCCGGCAAGTACCGCATTAACCCCTACGCCTACACCTGGAAGTTGGAGGACGCCGTCGAGGTCGGGGCGGCCGAGGTCGGCGTCCTGACGCTCAAGGTGGGCAAGGACCCGGCCGACCTGGCGCCCGACCCCAAGCGCGGCCCCTACGTCGTGCCGGAGGGCTATCGCGGCGTCCAGGAATCGCCGCTGTCCGGCGGGACCTATTACATCAACCCGTATGTGAAAAGCATCGCGCGGGTGGACACGCGCAGCCACCAAGCGGAGTTTACGGATGTCACATTTCCCTCCAAGGACGGCTTCCACATCAAGCCGCTCGTCACGGTGACGTATCGGGTGATGGAGAGCAAGGCGCCGGAGCTGTTCGTGACGCTGTCGGACAACGCCGAACTGCCGCTGGGCAACCGGACACAGGAGGAAATCGACAAGAACCCGGTCCTCCAAAAGGTGGTGCTGCCGCTCATCCGCGGCTACACCCGCATCGAGGGCAGCAAGATGGCCGGCCACGACTTCGTGGCCCAGTCGTCGGCGACCGGGGCCGCCCCGGACGCCAACCCGCGCGAGGTGCTGCAACAAAAGCTGATGGCCAAGGTGGTCCCGGCCTGTGCGGAACTGGGCGTCGTCGTCGAGTCGATCACCGTCGGCCAGAGCGAGAAGGACGCCGACCTGGAGGCGCTGGCGACGCAGATTTCCGACCGCGAACAGGCCCGGCTGGAGCGAGAGAAGAACGCCTCGCTGATCGAGCAATACAAGCAGGCCCAGGAACTGGCGGCCACGACGGCCCGCAAGGAGCAGAACGAGGAGAAGGTGGCGGCCACGACGAAACTCGACGTGGCCAAGGTCGAGGCCCAGCAGAAGCTGGAGGTCGAGCAACAGAGGCTGGATCAGGACCTGAAAAACGCCAAGACGAACCTCGACGCCGCGAAGGAGCAGGCGGAGGCGGTGTTGGCCCAGGCCGCGGCCGACGCCGAAGTCATCACCAAGGAGAACGAGGCCAAGGTGGCCGGGCTGCGGACGGCGGTGGAGGGCTTTAACAGCGCCGATCAGTTCGCCCAGTACCAGATGGTGATGCGTCTGGCCCCGGCCCTCAAAGAGATCTTCGCCTCGGACACCAGCGATTTCGCCAAGCTGTTCGCCGACTACATGACGCGGACCCCGTCCAAGGGGCCGGCCGCCCACGTCGCCGGCCCGGCGGAGGCGCCGGCCCCGATGATGCCGCCGGTCGGGAAGTAATGTCTCCGGCGAGCGGCCGGCGTTAGCCGGCTGGTTTAGCCCAGCCTTGCGGAACAAAAATGCACCAGCCGGCTAACGCCGGCCGCTCGCCGAATGAAAGGAAACCATCCATGTCCCCTCGAAATATCTCTTCAGACGACAACAACCCCTTCCGCCTGGCCGGCGCCGGCGCGCGTCGCTTCCGCTACCTCGGGGCCGGCGCCGTGGTCCTCGTGATCGTCGGCGTGGTCCTGAGCAGCCTCTGGTACACCTTCTTCCACTACGTTCCGCCGGGCAAGATGCTGGTGGTGACCTCCAAGAACGGCCAGCCGCTGGCGTCCGGCCAGGTGTTGGCCGACCCCGGCCAGAAGGGCATCCAGAAGGACGTTCTCGGCGAGGGCTGGCACTGGATCACGCCGGTCTATTATGAAGTGGAATTGAAGGACGACATGGTCATCGAACCGGGCCAGGTCGGCGTGGTGACGCAGCTGGGCGGCGACAAGCCGCAAAACGGCCGAGTGCTGGTGGACTCCGACGCCGAACAGGGCATTCGCCGGGCGGTGCTGCCGCCGGGCCGCTACCGCATCAACCCCTACGGCTACAAGGTGGAGTCCGTCCCGGCGGTCGAGGTCAAGGCCGGCATGGTCGGCGTGCGTCGCAGGCTTTTGGGCAAGGACGGCTCCAGCCGCTTCGCCGAGAAGGACGACGAGAAGGGCATCCTCCGTGAGGTGCTGCAACCCGGCACCTATTATCTCAACCCAAAGGAGTACGAGGTCATCCCCTACGAGGAAGGCATCGGCCAAACCACCTACCACTACTACGAGGATCCGAAGCGCAACACGGCCATCACGTTCCAGGCCCGCGACGGCAACGTCATCAGCATGGACTGCACGATCGAATGGGAGGTTTCGCCCACCCACATCCCGGATTTGGTCGCGGAGTTCGGGCCGCTGGACAACGTGGAGAGAAACGTGATCGACCAGCAGGCGCGGAAGATCAGCCGCGACCGCGGTTTTAACTACGGCGCCCAGGACTTTTTGGAGGGCGAAAAGCGCGAGAAGTTCCAGGAGGACTTCACCAAGGAGCTGGAAAAAGTCTGCGAAAAGGAGAACGTGCTGATCCGGTCGGCGTTCATCCGCAACATCGTGATCCCGGACGCGTTCCTGAAGCAGCAGCGCGACAAGCAGATCGCCGTCGAGACCAAGACGACGACGGAGGCGCGGCAGGAGACGCAGGAGACCGAAAATAAGGTGGCGCTGGAGAAGAGCATGATCGACCAGGCCCAGACGGAGGTGCAGGCCGATACGAAGCGCCTGGTGGCCGGCATCGACCAGGAGCGCGAAAATACCTTGTCGGAGGTCGAGGCCCAGGTCAAGGAGCTGGACGCCAGCTACGCCGCCAAGATGGCCCAGCTCGACGCCGAGCGGACGCGCGTGACCGGCGACGCCAAAAACGACGCCACCAAGTTGAAAGAGACCGCGACGAGCGGCATTCACAAGATGAAGCTGGAGGTGTTCCAGAACGACGGCAACGCCTACCTCCGCTACACGCTGGCCGACCAGCTGAACAAGGACGTGATTTTGCGGCTGTTCCACAGCGGGCCGGGCACGTTTTGGACGAACCTCGGCGACAAGAACATGACGCTGATGCTTCCGGCGCCGGCCGCGTCGGCGCCGCCCGCGCCGGCGTCGGATAAATAGAACAATCCGTGGACGTTTAGCCGCGACGCGCGGCGGAGCGCTTGGAGAAGAGCGCTCCGCCGCGCGTCGCGGCTAACCGGGTTAATGGTTGTTCTTATGGAGAGTCGAATGTCTTCGCGCACCGTCCGCCGCGCCCTGCTCAGCGTCAGCGACAAGACCGGCCTGCTCGAGCTGGCCCGCGGCCTGGCCGCCCTCAACGTCGAGCTGATTTCCACCGGCGGCACGCGCAAGGCGCTGGCCGACGCCGGACTGACGGTGCGCGACGTGGCCGACGTGACCGGCTTCCCCGAAATGCTCGACGGCCGCGTCAAGACGCTGCACCCCAACGTCCACGGCGGCATCCTGGCCGTGCGCGACAATCCCGAACACGTCGCCGTCCTCAAGCAACTCGGCATCGGCTTCATCGACCTGATCGTATGCAATTTGTATCCATTCGAGGCGACCGTCGCTCGTCCAGGCGCCACGCACGAAGAGATCGTCGAGAACATCGACATCGGCGGCCCCACGCTGGTGCGGGCCGGCGCCAAGAACTACCCCGACGTGGCCGTCGTCACCGACCCAGGCCAGTACGCCGCCGTGCTGGCGGAGCTGCAAGCGCATCAGGGAACTCTGACGCCGGAGACGCACGAACGCCTGGCCGCGGCGGCGTTCGCCCACATCGCCGACTACGACCGGGCCGTGGCCGCCTACTTCGCCCGTCGTGCCGACGGCGGCGCCTTTCCGCCCACTCTGGACCTTCATTGGACCAAGAAGTTCGATCTCCGCTACGGCGAGAACCCGCACCAGAAGGCCGCCTTCTACACCGACCCGTCCCGCCGCCGGACCTGCGTCGCCAACGCCGAAGTGCTGCACGGCAAGGAGCTGTCCTTCAACAACATCCTCGATCTGGATAGCGCCTTGAACCTTGTCCGCGAATTCGGCCGGCCGGCCGCCGTGGTCGTCAAGCACAACAACCCGTGCGGGGCGGCCGCGTCGGCGGCGCTGGCCGAGGCCTTCCGCAAGGCCTACGAGGGCGACCCGCTCAGCGCCTACGGCGGCGTGCTGGCCTTCAACCGCGAAGTGGACGAGGCGACGGCGCGCCTGGCGACGGAGCCGAACCGCTTCATCGAATGCGTCGTCGCCCCGAGTTTCAGCGAGGCGGCCCTGAACCTGTTCACGACGCGGCCGACGTGGAAGAAGAGCGTCCGCCTGCTGCGCACCGGCCCGCTCGACGCCGCGGACTCGGCCCGGCGGGCGCTCGTGCTGCGCGACGTGGACGGCGGCGTGCTGGTGCAATCGCCGGACGACCGCGGACCCGACGCCGACTTTCAGGATGCGAAAACGGTCACGAAGCGCCCGCCGACGACGGCGGAGATGGCCGACCTGCGATTCGCCTGGGCGGTGTGCAAGCACGTCAAAAGCAACGCCATCGTGCTGGCCAGGGACGGCATGGTGGTCGGCGTCGGCGCCGGGCAGATGAGTCGGGTGGACTCCGTTCACATGGCGGTGCGCAAGGCCGGCGAGCGGGTGAAGGGATCGGTGCTGGCGTCGGACGCTTTTTTCCCGTTCCGCGACAACGTGGACGAGGCGGCCAGGGCCGGCGTGACGGCCGTGGTGCAGCCGGGAGGCTCCATGCGCGACCAGGATTCCATCGCGGCCTGCGACGAACACGGCCTGGCGATGGTTTTCACCGGCTTCCGCCATTTCCGGCACTGATACAGGGTCCGGAGAATAGTGTCCGGTTAGCCGCGACGCGCCAGCGGAGCGCTGCATCGAGCGCTCCGCTGGCGCGTCGCGGCTAACCGTCGCCGATTCCGGACTCCCGCAACTGGACCAGGAATGAGACGACCGCGGATCGCGCCGGGGTCGGCGTCCCCCAGCGCGGCCCGCGTCGGTTCATTGCGGGGAAGTGGCCTCGGCCTGGACCGCCGCTTTCGGAGCGGTCCCGGTCAGGGTGGCGTAGGCGTCGTCGGCCTCGTGGCGGACGCGCACGTCCTCATCGGCTTGCAGGAACTTGACCGTCTCGACCGCCGGCAGCGTGTTCGCCTTGAGGCGGCCCAGCGACCGCACGCACTCGGCCCGGACGGTCGGGGCCGGGTCGTCCCGCGCCCGTTCGACGAGGATGTCCACGACCTCCGGCTGACGGCGCCAGTCCATCGCCCCGAGTTGCTCGGCCGCCTCTTCCCGTTGCGACGGGTAGAGCGACTCGCGCAGCACCGCGACCAACGGCGACAAGTCGTAGGGGCTGCCCGGCCGGTAGCCGACGGGGACCACAGCCTGGGCCGGCGGCGACACGACCGGCGCGGCCGTCCGCGGGGCGGCGGGGGCCGGGAGAGGGTAGGCGGGGGGGACCGTAAGATCGCGCGTCGGCAGGCCGGTGTCCAGGACGCTGCGGGCCGGCGCACCGAGCGACTTCGGCCCTTCCGAGTTCACGAAGGCGTTGCCGGCCAGGGCGACGGCCTGGGGATCGGCCGGGGGCGGCGGCGGGGACGGTGGCTCGGTGAAGGCGTTCATGTCCGAGGGAGGTTTCACCTTGGGGTCCGAGAAGGCGTTCGGCTCATTCGGATCGAAGCCCAACGCCGCGTTGGAACCGGAGACGGCGCCCGTCGTCTTCGCCGCCGCGCCGGCTTTCGTCGCGTCCGGCACGACGGCGGCCAGCGCCGACTTCATCCCCAGTGGGACCGTGGGTTTGGCCGGCGGCGGCTTGCCCGTGAGCAGGGCGAACAAGGACGTCTTGTTCTTGGCCGGCCCGTCCTGCGGCCCGAACGCGCCGTCCGGCCGTGGAACCTTGGAATACTTTTCCGGATCGTTGAGCGGATCGTCGGCCTTCACCTGGGCATGTGGCAGCTCATTGTTAACGGCGGCCGGAGGCGCCGTGAGCGGCGAGGGAACCGGCGGCAGCGAAACGACCGGCGACTTGCCCGGATGCGCCGGCTTGGCCGCGATCGCCGGCGGCGGAGGCGGCACGTCCGGCCGCGTCGTCTTGACCGCGACCGGGGCCGGCGGCAACGGATTGGGATTCGCCGTCGGCGTCGTTACGGTCGGGGACGGCAATTCGCCGGGATATTTCGGCAAGGTCGCCACGGTCGGGGGCGGCAACGCTCCGGGATACTTCGGCGGGGCCGCGACCGTCGGGGACGACGGAACCGCGACCGGGGCCGGCGGCGTCGCGCCGGGATTCTTCGCCGGGGTATTGGCCGTCGGGAGCGGCAGCAAGGTGAGATGCGTTGGCGCGTCCGCCACGGTCGGCGGCGCGGGCAGGTCCGTCTTGGCCGACGGCGCCTTGGAAGATTCGATTTTGCCCCACGACTGGCGCCAGTCGCCCGGCTGGGCCGGCGTGACTTCGACTTTCGCCACCACGGGCGGCGTCTTTGCCATGTCCTTGGCGGGGGTTTTCGCGACGGCGTTGGCGGTGGCGTTCGGCCCGCCGGCCGCGGACGCCGGCCTGGCCCGCCAGGTCAACGGGTTCCAGAACTTGAACGGGGGCGTCCTCGCTGGCCCCGCCGCGATGGACGTCGGGACGGGGTACATCTTTTGGCAGGGCGGCCTGCACGGGACGCGGCTGCCGGCCGTCGGCGGGCCGTCCGGCGGAGGCGGCAGGACGATTTCCGTCCCCCATACCACGTCGGGCCGCGATGGGATCGGTTCCACCCTGGTCACGACCGGCGGCGCACACTGGCATTCTCCCCCGACGTTCGTCGTGATCGGAACGGCGGTGAGGGTCGGCGTGAAGGGCACGACCGGCGTCAGGTTGGGGCCGGGCGCGTAAGGCGACTCCACCACTTCCGTATGGTTCGGCGCCGCGCCGCGCTCAGTCCGGGGACGTAAGGGCTCGGCGCGCCCTTGGCCAACGTCGGCGGCAGGCAGGGGCAACGGCCGCTGAGCGTGTGCCCCGTGTTGGCGGGCGGGTTGACGACCACCGCGTCCGGCGGCGGCAACGGCGTGCCCGGCGGCAGGGCGTCGCCGTGTCGGCCCCAGTGGAAGATGCGCATGGAGGCCGCCCGGAGGGGGGCGCCGCGGGCCGAAACGAAGTTCGGCCGGCCGCCCTCGATGGTCATCAGTTCGCCGGTGTCCAGCGCCTGGACCTGATAGGCGTGCGCGCCGTCCGGCTCGGTCCAGGTTTTCAGGACCTTGCACCTCTGGGCGGGCTTGCCCATTTCCCGCACCGTGACGATTTGCCCCTCGGCGTCGCCGGTCGAAGCCGGGACAGGAGGAGTCGCCGTTTGGCCCGCGGCGAGGCCGGTCAAGGCCAGAACGCCGAACACGGGCCCTATCCAGTGGGACCGGACCATCCGATGGGTCTCCTATGTCTGCACGAGGGCGCGGCCAGCCGGGACGGTATCCCGGATTGCCGTCCCTTCTCTTATCGGCCGCGGCAAGGCTGCGGATTAGTCGCGAAGGATCGAATAGAACGAATGGACGTGAAACGCCGGAAATGCGGGCTGATTGGGCAAAAAGGGCCGGCAGACGCCAACCCGATGCGCGAGCGAGGGATCAGGTCAAGAACCTGATCCCTCGCTCGCGCTTCGGGTTGGTATGGCGTTTAGCGATCCGCGGCGCCTGCCGCCTTGGCCCACTTCTGATACAGCCGGGCCATCTGACAAACGGTCGGGCTGGGGTCGCCGTCCGCCATCTGCTCCAGGCGGTCGCCGAGGTCGAGATTGTCCTGCTGGCTCATGACGCGCACGGCCGCCAGACGAACCGACGGCGCCTTGTCGTGGCTGAGTTCGCGCAGCCAGGCGCCGGGTTCCACGTCGGTCCCGCCCCGAAGGTAATCGAGCACGTTGAGCCGTTGGGCCGGGTCGGGGTGGTAGAGGCACCAGCCGATTTTAATACATTGAGGAGAAAGTTTGCGGTCATTCCGCAACACCTCCTCGCAGGCCGCGCGCACGTCCGGGTCCGGGTCGTGGAGCAGGGGCAGCAGGCGGTTGGCCGGCGCCGCGTCCTCGCCGGCCGGCCCCAGCGCCAGCAGCGCGGCCCGGCGCACCTCGGGGGCCGAGTCCCGGAGCAGCGGCGCGACCTCCTCCATCACCTCCATGTTCGGATGCACGGCCAGTTGCAGCGCCCGCAGCCGGACGGCCGCCCCCTCGTCGCGCAAGGCGGCCTTCAGCAACTGACGGCCGACCGTCAGCATTTCCGTCGAATCCCCGCCGTGATCCAGGGCGGAGGAGCAAAAATCGAGGGCGGCGACATACGTGTCCGACTCGCCGCTCTCGGCCGACGCCGTGATCAGGCCGACGCAGAGCGCCAGGAGGGCGTCGGAGGGCGCGGCGGCGGTCGGCGCAAACCAGCCCCCGGCCGCTTCCAGGGCGGCTTTTCGGCCGGCCGTACTGAAATCGGGGAACCCCTTGGCCATGCGGCCCGCCAGGACGGCGGCGCGGGGGTCGTCCGAACCCCATTGGGCCGCCCACCGTTTTAAGGCCTCGCCGGAGTTCCGGCAGGCCGCGTCGTCACTCTGGGTCAACCAGGCGAGCACGGCCGGCTCCGCGCCCTCGCCCAGCCAGGCGACGCGATCCGCCCAAACCGCCCGGTCCTTTTCGGACGCCCGCGCCAGGCAGCGCGCCCCGGCCCAGGCCAACGCCGGCGTCCGCTCCACCCAGGCCAACGCGCCGCCGGCCGACAGCAGCGCCGCGGCGACCAGGCCGACGACGATTCTTTTGCGGACATTCGCGAGTGAGGACATGGCGCATCCTTCGGCCGGGACGGGGTTTCCTCCTGACGCCGGGGGATGATAGCCCGGAGGCGCCGGCGGGGGCAAGGGCAACCCGCACGCCCGGAGTTTTCGGCAAAATCCTTCATGCCGCCGCCGCCCGCCGTTCGATCCTAGTAGCGGGGAAACCCAATTCCTGCCGTAACAACCGCTCGTACCCGTGAGGTGGCCTATGGGGCGCCGGCGCATGAGGTTCGTCTGGCTGGGGGCGTGTGCGTGCCTGCTGGCGGCGGCGGTCCCCGGCTTTGCCCAGACAACCGGCGACGACGCCCCCGAAGAACAGGCCCCCCGTCCCGGCGAGCCGGGCGACATCTCGTCCATCTACGCCCCGTCCAACCTGAACCTGGACACCCTCGCGCCCGACGCCCGGATGCGCGTCCGCGCCGTCGTCGAGTCGCCGACCCTGGCGGCGCACGGCCCGCTGGAAATCTTCACCTGCAAGCCGGACATGTACCGCTGGCTGATGGACCATCCCGACAAGACGGTCAAGCTGTGGCGGCGGCTCGGCGCCAAGTGCATCGACATCGAAGACCGCGGCGGCGGCGCCTTCGGATGGAAAGAGGGGGTCAGCGACGTCCACTGGGAGGTCGTGCGCGACGACCCGCACCAGCGCGTTTGGTACGCCGAGGGCCGAATGAAGCCGGCCCCGCTGGTGCCTGCCGTGTCGTTCGAGGCCGTGCTGGTGCTGGATTACGCGGAAGGCAAGGACGGGTCCGGCAAGCCGGCGGTGCGGCACCAGATGCGGCTGATCCTGCACACCGACAGTCGGGCGGTGGCCCTGGCCACGAAGATGATGGGCGGCTCGGCCCCGAGGATGGCCGATCAGTTCCTGGGCCAGTTGCAGATGTTTTACGCGGCGATGGCGTGGTTCCTCGACCAGCACCCGGATCGGGCGGCAAAATTGTTCGCGGCGTTGCAACAGCCCGACCCGCCGGGGACGCGGCTGACGGCGCCGATCCGGCCGGTCTCGGAGGGCGAAACGCCACCGGCCGATCGGTGACGGCGCGTCGGCGAGCGGCCGGCGTCAGCCGGCTGGCATAGGATGCTATCACCGACACGTGAAGCATCAGCCGGATGACGCCGGCCGCTCGCCGACGCTCCGCGGAGAGTACGTTGATGGACAAGCCGCCCCTGACCTACCGGGCCGCCGGCCTCGACCTCGATTTGTACGAACAGACCCTGGCGGGCATGGCGCCGTTCCTGCGCCGGACGCACACGCCGCGCGTCCTGGACGGTTTCGGCGGCTTTGCCAGTCTGTTTAGCCTCGATTACAATTCCCGCCTCTTCGCCCGCAACTACCGCCATCCGGTCCTCGTCGCCTGCACCGACGGCGTCGGCAGCAAGCTCAAAATCGCCTCGCTGGCCGGCAAGCACGACACGGTCGGCATCGACCTCGTGGCCATGTCGGTCAACGACTGCCTCTGCACGGGCGGCGAGCCGTTGATGTTCCTCGACTACATCGCCATGCCCAAGGACGACCCGGCCCTGACGCGCGACCTCATCAAGGGCATCAGCGACGGCTGCATGGAGGCGCGACTGCGCGCTGGTCGGCGGCGAGACGGCCATCCTGCCGGATTTTTACCAGCCGGGCGACTACGACATGGCCGGTTTCTGCGTCGGCGTGGTGGAGCGCGACCACATCATCAACGGCCGGGCCATCCAGGTGGGCGACCTGGTGCTCGGCCTGGCAAGCAGCGGATTGCACTCCAACGGCTACAGTCTGGTGCGCAAGATCGTCTTCGACCGGGCCGGCCTGAAGACGACCGACTTCGTGCCGGAGCTAGGCCGAACGGTCGGCGAGGAATTGCTGGAGCCGACGCGCATCTACGTCCGGGCGATGAAGCTGCTGTTGCAGCATTACCCGGTGAAGCGGCGGGTGGTGCGCGGCCTGGCCCACATCACCGGCGAGGGGCTGGAGGGCAACATCCCGCGCATGCTGCCGCCGGGGCGGCGCGTGTTCCTGAACCGGGGAAGCTGGGAAATGCCGAAGGTGTTCCCCTGGCTGCAACGGCTCGGCCCGGTGGACGAGGCGGAGATGTTCCGGGTCTTCAATATGGGCATTGGCTTCGTGGTGATCGCCGGCCGCTACTACGCGGAGAGCATCCAGCGGCAGCTGAATGAGGAGCGCGTGCCGACGTACATTATTGGGGAGGTGCGCGAGGGGGAACCGGGGGTAGAGTTCGTTTAAAGTGGCGTCCATAAGCGATGTTGGTTAGCCGCGACGCGCCAGCGGAGCGCGTTGTCCCAACGCGCTCCGCTGGCGCGTCGCGGCTAACCGGTCGACCGCGCCACGAGTGCGGCCGTCCGTGACGATTACCTGCGAACCGCGCAGCCCGGCCCTTTCTTCGGTTCTTTCTTTTCCGTAATTCGCCCACCCTCCTTCAACGCCGACACGCGCTCGCAGTTGAGTTGGACATACTGCGTCCAAGGGGCGGGCACTCGCGTTTCGTGGAAAATTGCCTCGACCGGGCATTCCGGCACGCACGCCTCACAGTCGATGCATTCCACGGGGTCGATGTACAGCATCGACCCGTCTTCATAGAAGCATTCCATCGGGCAGATTGCGACGCAATCGGTGTACTTGCAGTCGCGGCACGGCTCGCAAACGACATACGCCATAGCAAATCGCTCCTTTTCGGTTCGGGAACCTGGGCCGACGGCGTTGCCAGAAGCGAGCGCCGTGCCGCGCTTGGGGAAAGGCGTCAAAGTCGTCAGAAAACCAAGAAAGCAAAAGGCTTAGTGAAAGGGATGTTTGGCAGGTGGGAAAGACGACGGGCGTTGGGCCAACGAAATAGGGTCGGAGCAACGATAGGAAGTCACGCGTGAGGCCTATCCGAAACCGGCTCGCTCTCACGGCGGATTTTGTGCTTGCGCATTTTCCCGTAGAGCGTGGTCGGCTTCAGTCCCAGCACCGCGGCCGCGCCGCCGGGGCCGTAGACCTTGCCGCGACAACGCGCGAGCGCATCCACGATGGCTCGCCGCTCCACTTCGGCCAACCCCGGCCGGCCATCGGAAGCCGCGCCGGCCGCCCTCGGTTTCAGCCAGAGGGGATCGACTTCCAGCGTGTCGCCGACAGCGACGATCATGGCCCGCTCGACGATGTTTTCCAGTTCCCGCACGTTGCCCGGCCAATCATACTCCGCGAGCAACGCCAGGGAGGCCGGCCGGACCTGGCTGACCTGTTTGCCCATCCGCCTGTTGAAATGATGGAGAAAGTGTCTAACGAGATCTTGAATGTCGTCGCGGCGTTCGCGCAGCGGCGGGACGTGGATCGGGAAGACGTTCAGCCGGAAAAAGAGGTCGGGCCGGAAGCGGCCCTGATTCATCGCGGCCGTCAGGTCGCGGTGCGTGGCCGCGATGACGCGCACGTCCACGGCCACCGGCCCGGCGCCGCCGACGCGCTCGATGGCGCGTTCCTGCAACACGCGCAACAGCATCACCTGCATTTCCGGCGGCAGTTCGCCGACTTCATCCAAAAAGATCGTGCCCTTGTCGGCCAGTTCAAAACGGCCGACCCGCCTCCGCACTGCCCCGGTGAAAGCGCCTTGTTCGTGTCCGAACAACTCACTGGCAATGACGCCGGGGGCGAGGGCGGCGCAATTGACGGCCGCCAGGAGGCGCTCGCGCCGCGGGCTGATTTGGTGGATGGCGCGCGCGACCAGTTCCTTGCCCGTGCCGGTCTCGCCGAGAATGAGAACGGTGCTGTCGGTGGCCGCGACCTGCCGGATCGCGGCGCGAACCGCCTTCATCGCCCGACTCTCGCCGGTCAGGGAACGCAGGTCGCGTTCGGCCTTGGCCTCGTCGCGGAGGTAGGCCGTTTCCCGCCGATAGCGCTCAAGCTCCGCAATGCGAGCGTCGCGCTCGCGGCACCCCGGACAAGATGGCTCAGTCATGGTTGCATCTTACCGCAACGCCGCGACAATCGCCTCGACATCATACACGCACCCGCCCCACGCCCCGCCGCCGACCCGTTGCAGCGCCGCCCACAGCCGCGTATCGTCCGGCAGGTCCGGGTCCGGCGCCAGGTCCGGACGCGGCGGCCGCGCGCGCCAGCACGCGCGCCCCTCCTCCGGCCCGCACGTCGCGTCTCCCCTCGCCGACCAGGTCCACGCTCCCCTCCAGCCGATTGCGGTCAATGACGATCTCAATCACATCGCCGTCGCGCACCTTGCCGATCGGGCCGCCGGCCAGCGCCTCCGGGCCGACGTGGCCGATGCACGCCCCCGTCGAGACGCCGGAAAAACGGGCGTCGGTCAGGACCGCGACGTGCTTGCCGAAACTCAGGTGCTTCAGCGCCGACGTGATCTGGTAGATCTCCTCCATGCCCGCACCCATCGGCCCGCGGCAGATCAGCACCAGTATGTCGCCGGATTGTATCCTGTCCGGTCCCCGACTTTTGATCGCCGCGACGGCCGCCTTTTCGCTGGTGAACACCCGCGCCGGTCCCGTCTTGCGGTACACGCCGTCGGCGTCCACCACCGTCGGGTCGATGGCCGTGCTCTTGATGACCGACCCCTCCGGCGCCAGGTTGCCGCGCGGGAACGTCACCGTCGAGGTCAGGCCGCGCGCCGCGCCCGCTCCGGACTCATGATGACTTCGTCCGGATCGACGCCGTCCTTCGTCCGCAACACCGTCGCGCAGCCGTCCGGCGCCGCTCCGACCCTTCCCACCAGTCGAGCACGCGGCCCAGCGGTTCGCCGCTGACCGTCAAACAGGTTTCGTCGAGCAGGCCGAGTCGGCGCAGGTGCAGCATCACCTCCGGGACGCCGCCGGCCAGGAAGACGCGCACCGTCGGATGGCCGACGGGGCCGTTCGGCAGGGCGTCCACCAGCCGCGGCGTCCGCCGGTTGACCGCGATCCAGTCCTCGACCGTCGGCCGTCGCAGCCCGGCGTGGTAGGCGATGGCGGGGATGTGCAATCAACAGATTCGTGCTGCCGCCGAAGGCCGCGTGGACCGTCATGGCGTTGCGCACCGCCGCATCGGTGACAATGTGCCGCGTATGGATCTTGCGGGTCTCCAATGCGGCGACGGCTCGCGCCGAGCGGCGGGCCATGTCCAGCCAGATCGGCTGGCCGGACGGCGCCAGGGCGGAGTGCGGCAGGCTCAGGCCCAGAGCCTCGGCCACGACCTGCGACGTGGCCGCCGTGCCGAGGAACTGGCAGCCGCCGCCCGGCGAGGCGCACGCCCTGCAGCCCAGCTCCGCCGCCTCCTGCAAACTGATCTGGCCGTGCGCGAAACGGGCGCCGATGGACTGAATCTTGCCGGCGTCCTCGCCCTCGCTCGGCGGCAGCGTCACGCCGCCGGGGACCAGAATACAAGGCAGATCGTGCATGGCGGCCAGGGCCATCATCATGGCCGGCAGCCCCTTGTCGCACGTCGCCACGCCGATCACTCCGCGCCGCGTCGGCAGCGAGCGGATCAGCCGCCGCAGGACGGTCGCGGCGTCGTTGCGGTAGGGCAGGCTGTCCATCATGCCGGTGGTGCCCTGCGTACGGCCGTCGCAGGGGTCGGTGCAGAAGCCGGCGAACGGGATGCAGCCGAGCGCCTTCAGCTCGTCGGCCGCCGCCTTGACGAGCAGGCCGACCTCCCAGTGGCCGGTGTGGTAGCCGAGGGCGGCGGGCGTACCGTCAGGATTGCGGACGCCGCCGGACGTGCTCAGCAGCAGGAACTCGCGGCGGCTCAACTCGGCCGGCTTCCAGCCCATGCCCACGTCCTGCGTCCAGCCGAACAGGTCGCCGCTCGGCGCCTCGCGCAGCAACTCCTCGGTGAGCGGCAGGCTGCCGGCGGGGCCGGCGGCGGCGGTTTGCACGTCGAAAAGGGCCGGCTCGGATTCGAGGAGCGTGGACAGGTTTTCGGCGGAAGGGGGCATGGATGTTCTCGCGGGGTGCGGTAGGGATTTCCGTCGGCCTTCTTGTTAGCCCAGGACTTCAGGCTTAAGTTTACCCACTTCTCCGCTACTATGCCGCATTGCGGAAGGAAATGCGGCGCCGGAGGTCGGCGCTTTCTCCCCGAACCCTCCACGCGTCCGCACCGTATCACCCCACAGACGGCCGCCTTGAAGCCGGCCCCGTCCGGCTAGGATGCGTCTTCTCTCCTCCAGGCTGGTGTCCCATGTCTCTCCGCCGCCGCCGGTTCTGGTTCGCCGCCGTCGCGGCGGTCGTCGTCGTCGTCGTGGGCCTCGGCGTCGCGGCCTATTTCCTCTGGTTCCGGCCAGGCCTGCCGGGACCGGTTTCGCCGCGCTACCGCGAATACGTCGAGAACTTCGAGGTCGGCCTGGCCGCCCTGGACACGGAGCGGTCGCTGGAAATCGGCGGAGAAAAACTGACCAAGGCGGTCCAAATCATCCCCGAAGAGCCGGCCGGCTGGGCGGATCGCGGCCTGATGTACCTGCGCGACCACCAGTTCGACCGGGCCGCCTCCGACCTGGCGCAGGCGCACCAGCTGGCGCCGGCCAGCGGCGAGATCGAGGCGCTGCTCGGCTGGCTGGCGAAGGAGCAGGGCAAGTACGCCGGCGCCGTCGGCTTTTTCCGCAAGGCCGTCGCGTCCTACCCGCGCAACCTGCGTTACCTCTACGCCCTGGCCGACGCCGTGCAGAAAGAGGGCGGACCCGACGCCGACGCCGAGTACCAACGGCTGATCGAGGACGGGTTGAAAGTCCAGCCGAACAACCTCTTCCTGCTGCGGGAGCGCCTCGGCACGGCCGTCCGTCGCGGCGACCGGGCCGCCGTCGATGCGGTCACTGCCCAATTCAAGCAATACGCCCCCGAATGGGACCAGGGCGGCCGCGAAGAGTTTGCCAAGTTCGTGAAAGCCGCCGCCGGGCCGCTTCCGGGCGACGCCCTGGACGCCTTCGCCCCCTTCAGCAACACCCTCGCCGCGCAGCGGGGATACCAGAGAGATTTAGGGGCCGTATTCCCGGCGGCGGGACTCGAGGGCGAACCGGTTGCCCAGTTCCTGCGGCTGGCGCCGATGCCGGTGGTCGTGGCCGCCCCCGATCTCGGCGTGACCTTCACGGCCGAGCCGATGGGGGCGGCGGGCGGCGACGCGGCCTGGGCCGTGTGGCTTAACGGCAAGGACTGCCTGCCGGCCGTGTACGTCGCCGACGGCAAGCAGGTCCGCCGCGCCGACGCGGCCGCGCCGCCGTTGCCCTTCCCCGGCGGTCCCAAGGCCGTCGCGCCTTCGGCTTACGGCGTCGCGGCCGCGGACTTCGACAACGCCTTCCGCACCGACCTCTTGCTGGCCGGCGCCGGCGGCCTGCGCTTCTGGCGACAGCAAAAAGATGGCGGATTCGTCGATGTCACGGCCAAGACGGGCCTCGCCGACGACGTGCTGAACGGCGACTACCACGGCGCCTGGGCCGCCGACGTGGACCTGGACGGCGATCTCGATTTCATCGTCGCCCCGCGCTCCGGTTCGCCGTTCGTGCTGCGGAACAACGGCGACGGCACATTCACCGTGATGAAAGTCGTATTTCCCGGAGTCGCCGAGGTGCGCGACTTCGCCTGGGCGGACTTCGACCACGACGGGACGCCGGACGCGGCCTTCCTCGACGCCGCCGGCCGGATCGCGGTTTTTCTCAATCAGAGGGGCGGAAAGTTCACGAAGAGCGCCTTGCCTGAACCGGCCGCGACCGGCGGACTGGCCCTGGCGGCGGCGGACGTGAACGCCGACGGCGTTCTCGACCTTCTGGTCCTTGACCGGGACGGCGCCGTGAGGCGACTGTCGAACACCGGCGAAGGGACCTGGACCTCCGCGGACCTGGCGCATTGGGACAATTTCTCGGCGGGACAGGCGGGGCCGGGGGCTTTCCGGCTGCTGGTCGGCGACCTCGACAACAACGGCGCCCTCGACCTTGTGGCGGCCGGCCCCGCAGGCGCCCGCGTCTGGATGGCCGCCGGTCCCGACCAGTTCCGGCCGTTGCCCGCGACCATCGCTGAGCGGGTATTCGCCGTCGCGGACCTGAACGGCGACGGCCGGCCCGACCTGCTCGGCCTGTCCGCCGACGGCCGGCCGCTTCGCCTGCTCAACGCCGGCGCGAAGGATTACCACTGGCGGGACGTGCGGCCCTACGCCAACGCGGCCGAACTGAACAACCCCAAGGGCGACAACCGCGTCAACTCCTTCGGCCTCGGCGCCGAGGCCGAGATGCGCACCGGGCTGCTCGTGCAGAAACAGGCCGTGACGGCGCCGGTCGTCCATTTCGGGCTGGGGGAGCATGAACACGCTCAGGTGCTGCGCATTGTCTGGCCCAATGGCGATCCGCAAGTGGAGTTTTCGCTGGACCAGAGCCAGGCGTGCGTCGGCGTGCCGATCCAGCAGCGCCTGACCGGCTCCTGCCCGTTCCTGTTCACCTGGAACGGCGAACGGATGGACTTCGTGACCGACATCCTGTGGAGTTCGCCGCTCGGCCTCTACATCAACGCCCAAAATCGAGGCGGAATCGCGCAAACGACGGACTGGGTCAAGGTGCGCGGCGACCAGCTCAGGCCGCGCGACGGCGTGTACGACGTGCGCGTCACCGCCGACCTGTGGGAGACGCACTTTTTCGATCACGTTCATCTCACCGTCGTCGATCATCCCGCCGACACGGAGATGTTCGTCGATGAGCGCTTCTTCCTCACGCCGACGGCGCCGCGACTCTACTGGACCAATCCGCCGCGGCCGGTCGCGCGGGCCGTGGACGACCACGGCGACGACGTGACCGACGTCGTTCGCCGCATCGACGGCCGTTACCTCGACACGTTCGGCCGCGGCAAATACCAGGGCGTCACGCGCGATCATTACGTCGAGGTCGATCTCGGCGACGACGCCCCCAAGACGGGGCCGGTCTACCTGCTGGCGACCGGCTGGATTCATCCGACCGACAGCTCGATTAACGCCGCCATCGAGCAGGGCGGCAACGACCGGCCGCACGGCCTCGTCCTGGAAGTGCCGGACGGCAAGGGCAGCTGGACCGTCGGCCGGCCGGCCCTCGGCTTCCCCGCCGGCAAGAACAAGACAATCGTGATCCGATTGGACGACATTCTCGGCCGCAAAGGCGTCGCCCGGCGCTTCCGCCTCCGCACCAACATGGAAATCTACTGGGACGCTCTGCAATACGCCCGAGGCGCCGACGCCGCCCGGCAGACCGTCCTCAAGCCGGACAAGGCTGAGTTGCGCCATCGCGGCGTCTCGCGGATCGCGCGGGCCAACGCCAGTTCCCCCGAATTGCCCGACTATGATAAACTGATTGCCAGGGGCCAATACTGGCGCGACCTCATCGGCTACTACACCCGTTACGGCGACGTGCGCGAATTGCTGCGAGAGATCGACGACCGTTACGTCATTATGAACGCCGGCGACGAGATCGCGTTGACGTTCCGCGTCCCGGAGGGGCCGCCGCCGGGCTGGAAACGCGATTTCGTCTGGGTGTCCGACGGCTGGGAGAAGGACGGCAATTTCAACACGCGCTTCTCCAGGACGGTGCTGCCGCTGCCGTACCACGGCATGACCTCCTACGATACGCCGCCGGGCCGCCTGCAAGACGACCCGGTTTACCGGCGGCATCCGGACGACTGGAAGCAGTACCACACGCGCTACGTCACGCCGGCGGAGTTCGAGCGCGGGTTGCGGCCGCTGACACCGGAGGAGCCGTGAGGCGACCGAGGATACTACCGTGAAACAGGCCTTTTTTCTCCTCATTCTGGCGGGTCTCCTCGGCCTGGCGGTCTACCTTGACCAGGCCAGGGGGCCGCCGGTCGGGCCGCAAGGCTTCCGCCTCGACGAGGTGTCGCAGCAGTGCGGCGTCGATTTCGTCCACCACGGGCCGAGCGAGTTCGACCCGAAGCTGGCCAACATCCAGCCGATCATCGCCGCGATGGGGGCGTCGATATCGATCGTCGATTTCGACCGCGACGGCTGGCCGGACATCTTCGTCACCACCGGCCAGGAAGGGGGCAAGTGCGCCCTCTACCGCAACATGCACGACGGCACGTTCAAGGACGTGGCGGCCGAAGTCGGCCTCGCCGACCTCAACCGCGAAGGGACCGGCGTCTGCATGGGCGCCGTCTGGGGCGACTATGACGGCGACGGCTACGAGGACGTGCTGGTCTACAAGTGGGGCCGGTCGGTGCTGTACCACAACGACGGTGGCAAGCACTTCACGCCGGTCCCTCCGGAGAAGAGCGGCCTGCCCGGCTGGATGAACGTCAGCAGCGCCCTCTGGTTCGACTACGACCGCGACGGCAAGCTGGACCTGTTCCTGGCCGGCTACTGGCGCGACGACGTGAACCTGTGGAACACGCCGACGACCAGGATCATGCCGGAAAGCTTCGAGTACGCCACGAACGGCGGCCACAAGCTGCTGCTGCGCAACAACGGCGACGGCACATTCAAGGACGTGACGAAGGAAATGGGCATCGACAGCACGCGCTGGACGCTGGCCGTCGGCGCCGCCCGACTGTGCGAGAGCGGCTACCCCGACCTGTTCCTGGCCAACGATTACGGCGCGCCGGAAATCTACGCCAACCGCGGGGGCAAGAAGTTTGAAGAGGTCGGGCGGAAGTGCGGCGTGGGTTTCAAGCCCAAGAGCGGCATGAACGTCTCCTTCGGCGATCCGAACAATACAGGGCGGTTCTCCGTCTACCAATCCAACATTTCGGAGGCGGGGCTGCTGGTGCAGGGCAACAACTTGTGGACGCCGCTCCGCGGCTGCACCGGCGACACGCTCAAGTACCAGGACCTCGCCAACGCCCTGCGCGTGGACCTGGGCGGCTGGAGCTGGGGGGCGCAGTTCGTCGATCTGAACAACGACGGGCTGCCCGACCTATACCTGACCAACGGCTACATCTCGGCCGACAAGGACCGCAGCTACTGGTACGACTATTCCAAGATCGCCGGCGCCAACCAGGGCGTGATCGAGGACGCGAAGAACTGGCCGGACATCGGCGGGCGCAGCCTGTCCGGCTACCAGCCGAAGCATGTATGGGTCAACCGCGGCGGCACGTTTGTGGATGTGGCCGCGGGCGTCGGCGTCCAGGACCAGTACGACGGCCGGGCCGTGGCGACGGCCGACCTGTGGAACCGCGGCGTGCAGGACGTGATCGTGGCCAACCAGAACGGGCCGCTCTTGATCTACAAGAACACGGTCGCGCCGGGCAATCACTGGGTGCAGTTCGAGCTGCACGGGTCGGGGCTGAACACCACGGCCATCGGCGCCGAGATGCGGCTGTTCTGGGACGGCAAGCAGCAGCTGCAGTCGGTCTCGGGCGGCGACGGCTACGCCTCGCAGCGGCAGCGGCGGCTGCACTTCGGCCTGGGCAAGGTAACGAGGATCGATAAAGTAGAAATCAGCTGGCCCTCCGGGCGCACGCAGACAATCCCGCACCCGGAGGCCGACAAGCTGCATTCGATCCAGGAGGAGGCGCCATGAGTCCCGCCGACGCGACCGCCCGGCCCGCCGCGCCGCCGCCCAAGGCCGGGCCCCGCCGCCCTTTCCGGCCCGTGCCGTTTCTGCTCGCCGCGGGCGGCGCCGTGGCGCTGCTCGCGACCCAGTACAATTTCGAGTACGCCTGGCTGCCGGCCCTGGACGCCGCGGGAACCTGGTCCGGGCCGCTCTTCACGCTCGGGTCGCTGGTCGTCACGCCGCTGCTGCTGCTGCGGGTCGCCGCAGACGCCGTGCTGCTGGCCGGCGCCGTCGCCTGCTTCATCGCGACGCTGCGCCAGATCAAGCCCAAGTTCTACGCGCCGCTGCTCATCACCCTGATCCTCGTCGGCGCCTATTTCTATTACGGCGCCCTGGAGAACCTCACCGCCCCGTGGCTGGCCGACCTGACCGGCGGCTGGATCACGTCGTACTCGCCGACGTTCCTGACCATCGCGGCCGCCGTCGTCGCCGAGCTGATTCTCGGCCGGATCGCCTACGGCAAGTGGATCGACCCCACCAGCGCCTACATCTCCGGCATCAGCGCCGGCATCCTCATCAAGTCGCCGGAGCTGTGGCCGTTCGTGCTGTGCGCCCTCCTGTCGATCACGTCGAAGTACTCGCTGCGCCTGGGCGGCCGGCACCTGTGGAACCCTAGCAACTTCGGCGTCACCGTCATGGTGCTGCTGGCGTCGCAGCACACCTACCCCCTCAGCTTCCAGTACGGCAACGTCATCTGGGTCAACCTGCTGATCTGGACGCTCGGCGCCTTCATCCTGTGGAAGTTCGACAAGCTCCACATTCCGGTCGTTTTCGCGATCGTCTATTTGCTTCTTGTGCCGCTGAAGAGCTGGATCACAGGCAACCCGTGGGCGACCGAAGCGGGGCCGCTGACGGGGCCGATGTATCAGCTGTTCATGTGCTTCATGATTACGGACCCCAAGACGATCACGCGCAGCCGATGGAGCCAGTGCCTTGTGGCGGCCCTCGTCGCCGTCGGGGAAATGGTGTTCCGGCTGGCGCCGACGTGGTGCGCGGGCTCGCCGGCGTTCCTGGGGTTGGTGTCGGCCGACGCGGCGTTCGTCGCGCTGTTCGTGGTGGGACCGATCGCCAACGTGATCGAGATGCTGCTGACGCCGAACAAGGCGGCGGCCAGGCCGCAGCCAGCGGCGGCCGCGCCGGACGCCCTGAAAACACAGCTCCAAGCGGGGCGAGCGGCCGGGTTCATCCCCGCCGTCGGGGCCAACCCGCCGGGATGAACCCGGCGGCTCGCCAGACCAACGGGAGGCCACATGCCGCACGCGCAAGCCATCGAACGGGTCGTCGATCTCACCGACCCCGCCCGCAACGTGATTTTCAACATGAGCGTGGAGGAAGCGATGGCGCTCGTCGCCTCCGGCGATCCTGCGGCCGTGCGCCGCATTGACGGCGATTTCGCCCTGGTCGCAACCAACGGCCTCCACGTCCGCATCGCCCGCTCCATCGGCCGGCCGCTGCGCTATTTCATCGCCAAGCGCAAGGAAGGCCCGGCCCTCATCGCCGCCGACCGCATCGACGCCGTTTACGGACACCTCAAGGAGCATGGACTGGCCGACCAGTTCCATCCGTCCTACACGCGCATGGTCCCGGCCCATTATGTCACTGACGTGGCCCTCGTCGGCTGCCCCGACCCGAACCCGACCTACACCCGCTTCTTCGACCCGCACCGCAACAGCCTCCCGGCCGACCCCGACGCCATCGGCCGCGCCTATATCGGCGCCGTCAGCGACGAGGTGTCCAAGTGGCTGCGGCTGCGGGCGACGAACGGCCCCGTCGGCGTCTGCTTCTCCGGCGGCGTGGACAGCGGCGCCGTCTTCCTCGTAGTTTATCATGCCATGATCCGGCTCGGCATGAACCCGTCCCGGCTCAAGGCCTTCAGCCTGTCCGTGGACGGCGGCGGCGAGGACATCGAACAGGCCCGCCGTTTCCTCGAAGCGGTCGGACTCGGCCTGTTCCTCGAACCGATCGAGGCGCCGCGCTCGGCCGTGGACTGGCGCGAGGCGGTGCGCGTCATCGAGGACTACAAACCGCTCGACGTGCAATCGGGCGCGATGGCCCTGGCCCTCTGCCGCGGAATCCGGCGCGCTATCCCGATTGGCGCTTCCTCATCGACGGCGACGGCGGCGACGAAAACCTCAAGGACTACCCCATTGAGGAAAATCCTGAATTGACGATCCGCAGCGTCCTCAACAACCGGATGCTTTACCAGGAAGGCTGGGGCGTGGACGCGATCAAGCACTCGCTGACCTATTCCGGCGGCCTCAGCCGCGGCTACGCCCGCACCTACGCCACCGCCGCCGCCTGCGGCTTCGAGGGTTTCAGTCCTTTCACGCTCCCCAATGTCATGGAAGTGGCCGAGGCGATCCCGTTCATCGAGCTGACCGGCTGGGACCACGAACGGCTCTACGCCCTCAAGGGCGACGTGGTGAAGCGCGGCGTCAAGGCGGTCACCGGCATCGACATGCCGGTCTTCCCCAAGCGCCGCTTCCAGCACGGGGCGCCGCGGCGCGAGACGTTCAATGCCCTATTTCCCTCCCTCCCCTCCGTTTACCGGCGAGCTTACCATGCCGCCTACGACTCCTGACGCGGCCCTCGGCCGATGGGTGGCGTCGTTGCGGCCGTCAAAGAACGCCGTCGATCCGCGGCGGCCGCACGCCTTCTTCGTCGAGCCGGAGCGCTCGGAAGACGGCGCCGTCGAAGACACGGCGACCCTGTTTCTCGTTAACCGCGAATGTCCGTTCAAGTGCCTGATGTGCGACCTGTGGCGCAACACCACGGATCGCCGCGTGGCGGAAGGCGCGATCGTCGCCCAGGTCGAATACGCCCTGTCGCGGCTGCCCGCCGCCCCACATATCAAGCTGTACAACGCCGGCAACTTCTTCGACGCCCAGGCCATACCGCCCGGCGATCTGCCGCGCGTCGCCGAGCTGATTGCCCCATTTCGGACGGCCGTGGTCGAATGTCATCCGAAGCTGATCGGGCCGCGCTGCCTGGAATTCCGCGACCGCCTGCGGCCGGCCCTGCGCGTGGCGATGGGCCTGGAAACAGTACATCCCGATGTGCTGCGGCGGCTGAATAAGGGGATGACGCTGGACGATTTCGAGCGCGCGGCCGGTTTCCTACGCCGCCACGGCGTCGGCGTCCGGGCGTTTCTTCTGCTGCGGCCGCCGTACCTGGACGAAGCGGAGGGGGTGGAGTGGGCCAAGCGGTCTCTGCGTTTCGCGTTCGACGTCGGGGTCGAATGCTGCGTGGTGATCCCGACGCGCGACGGCAACGGGGCGATGGAACGGCTGCGGGCCGAGGGGCTGTGGGCGCCGCCGCGGATCGAATCGCTGGAGGAGGTTCTGGAATACGGCGTCGGCCTGCGGCTCGGACGGGTCTTCGCCGACTTGTGGGACATTGAAAAGCTGTTTCGCTGTCCGCGCTGCGGGCCGGCCCGCGCCCGCCGGCTCGACGCCATGAACCGGGAACAGACCGTCGCGCCGCCGGTCGTGTGCGACTGTGGGGGCGGCGCATGATCCGCGAACGGGCCGACGCGGCGATCCTCGGCGCCGGTTTCGCCGGCAGCGTCCTGGCGATGGTCTTGCGGCGGCTGGGGCGCACCGTGGTCCTCGTGGAGCGCGGGCGCACCCGCGTTTCGCGGTCGGCGAATCCTCGACGCCGCTGGCGAATCTGCTGCTGGAATCGCTGGCCCGCGAATACGACCTGCCGCGCCTGGCGCCGCTGGCGGAATACGGCCCCTGGCAGAGGGAGTATCCCCATCTGGCGTGCGGCGTCAAGCGCGGCTTCACCTTCTTCCAGCACGAAGCGGGCCGGCCGTTTTCGCCGTGCCCCGACCGCGACAATGAGTTGCTGGTCGGCGCCAACCCGTCCGACGATGCGGCCGACACCCACTGGTTCCGCGAGCACGTCGATCATTTCCTCGTCACGGAAGCGCAGGCGCTCGGGGTTTCCTACCACGACCGAACCGAGGTTTCGGCCGTGGCGGGAGGGCCGGGAGACTGGTCGCTGTCCGGCCGGCGCGACGGCGAAGCGGTGGAGTTGCGCGCCGCGTTCCTGATCGACGCCACCGGGCCGGGCGGCGCCCTGACGCGGGCCTTCGGCGTCCCCGACGACGCAGGCGACCTCCTGACCAACTCCTGGTCCGTCTATAGCCACTTTGCGGACGTGAAAAGGTTCGAGGATTTGTACCGGGCGTCCGGCGGCGACGTGGAGGCGCATCCCTACCCCTGCGACGCCGCCGCGCTGCACCACGTCCTCGCCGACGGCTGGGTGTTCGTGCTGCGCTTTAACAACGGCCTCACCAGCGCCGGGCCGGTGCTGGGCGGCAGGCGGCGGCCGCCGAACGTCGCGCTCGGCCCCGAGGCGGAATGGGATGCGATATTGCGTCTATATCCCTCTCTACAGGAGCAATTCGCCGCCGCGCGGCCGGTGCGGCCGTTCGCCCGAACGGGCCGGCTCCAGCGGCGCGCGCGTCGGGCCGTCGGGCCGGGGTGGGCGCTGTTGCCGCACGCCGCGTACTTCCTCGACCCGCTGTTCAGCGGCGGCAACGCCCACACACTGCTCGGCGTCGAACGGCTGGGCCGCCTTTTCCGTGAACACTGGGGCCGGCCGTCGCTGGACGCGGGGCTGGCGGACTATGAACGCGCCCTGTACCACGAGGTCGCGTTCCTCGACCGGCTGATTCACGGCTGCTACCTCGCGTTCGGCCGCTTCGGTCTGCTGGCCGTCTACACGATGTTTTACTTCGCGGGGGCGATCCACTCCGAGGGTCGGCGGCGGCGCGGCGAGGCGGCGCCGGGCGACGAGTTCCTTTTCTCGCACGACCCGGCGTTCCGGGCCGCACTGTGGCGGGCGTACGCGGAGCTGGAGCGACTGATGCGGGGGCCGGCCGGCGTCGGCGAGGCGGCCTTCCGGCAGCGGGTCGCGGCCGACATCGCCGACATCAACACGGCCGGACTGTGCGACCCAGCCCGGAACAATCTCTACCCATTTGTTTGAAGGATTGACGGCGAGAAAGGCTCGAACAGCCGTCCCATCCCTTTGGGACGTGGTGTGCCATGCTTTCGCGGCCCTCCCTTACATTGCTGCATCTCCCAAATGAACTTGGGCCGCGAAAGCATGTTTGACCCCGCCGGCCGCTTTCGGGCGAAACATGCTTTCGCGGCCCGAAAGCCGCTGGGGGCATGGCATGTCGGGGGCGGGCCGCGAAAGCATGGCACACCACGTCCGAACTCTTGGCCGCTTGCCGCCGCCCTGCCGCGGCGCCCAACGGCGTCCGCGGAGCCGTTGCAAGCCGCGTCCATCTTTCGTATCATTTACGGTTTACCGCACTGCGAAGGCGCGCGGCCCTTGCCGCGCGCCTTCGCAGTGCCGGCGGTAAGGGACGGCGTATGTTTGAAGGCATCCAGCGCAACCTCACGGAGGCGCTGAAAAAGCTGCGCGGCCGCGGCCGCATCACGGAAGCCAACGTCCGTGAGGCCATGCAGGAGGTGCGCAAAGCCCTGCTCGAAGCCGACGTCAATTACACCGTCGCCCAGGACTACGTCGCCAAGGTCACGCAGCGCTCCATCGGCCAGGAGGTGCTCCGCACCCTCGACCCCAGCGAACAGATCGTCAAAATCGTCTACGATGAGCTGGTTCAGCTGATGGGGCCGGTCGATCCGAACATCGCCTTCGCCAAGGACCGGCCGACCGTCCTGATGCTTTGCGGCCTTCAGGGCCAGGGCAAGACCACCACGGCCGGCAAACTCGCCCTGATGCTGCGCGAGCGCGGCCGCAAGCCGTTGCTGGTCGCGGCCGACATGCAACGCCCCGCCGCCGTCGAGCAGATCAAGGTGCTCGGCGAACAGATCGGCGTGCCGGTCTTCAGCCAGCCGCCGCCGGCCTCGCCGGTGGAGGTCTGCCGCCACGCCGTCGCCCACGCCAAGACCACGCTGCTCGATACGGTGATCCTCGACACCGCCGGCCGGCTCCACATCGACGAAATGTCGATGGACGAGCTGAAGCAGATCGACCTGGCCAAGTAGCGAGTGAGCGCAAGCGAGGCAAACCCGTGGCGGAATCCCCAGCCCCATACGGCAGAAAGACCCAACGGCCTCCGGCGATCCAAGAGATCGACATTCTCTGGATCACCGCCGGCCTGGGCTGCGACGGCGACACAATCGCCGTGACGGCCGCCACCCAACCCTCCATCGAGGACGTGCTCCTCGGCGTCCTGCCGGGGCTTCCCACGGTGCGTCTCCACAACCCGGTGCTGGCCTATGAAAACGGCGACGACTTCCTGAAGCTTTTCCATCAGGCGGCCGAGGGCAAGCTCGACCCGTTCCTTCTCGTCGTGGAGGGGTCGATCCCCGACGAGAAGAACAAGGCCGAGGGCTACTGGGCGGCCCTCGGCGAGGACAAGACCACCGGCCAGCCCATCCCCACCTGCGACTGGATCGACCGGCTGGCGCCGAAGGCGTGGGGCGTGATCGCGGCCGGCACCTGCGCGGCCTACGGCGGCATCCACGCGATGCAGGGCAACCCCACCGATTGCATGGGCCTGCCCGACTACCTCGGCCCGGACTGGAAGTCGCGGGCCGGGCTTCCCGTCGTCTGCGTGCCCGGCTGCCCGGTGCAACCCGACAACTTCATGGAGACCCTGCTGTACCTGCTCTACCAGGCGGCGGGACTTGCCCCGAAGATCCCTCTGGACGAGCGGCTGCGGCCGACCTGGCTGTTCGGCGCGACGCTCCACGAGGGCTGCGACCGGGCCGGCTACTACGAGCAGGGCGATTTCGCCACGGAATATGGCTCTCCGAAATGTATCGTGAAGCTGGGCTGCTGGGGTCCGGTCGTCCAGTGCAACGTCGGCAAGCGCGGCTGGATGGCCGGTCTCGGCGGCTGTCCCAATGTCGGCGGCGTCTGCATCGGCTGCACCATGCCCGGATTCCCCGACAAGTTCATGCCCTTCATGGACGAGCCGCCCGGCGCGAAACTCTCCAGGGCCGCCATCGCCGTCTATGGCCGGACGATCCGCGCGCTGCGGCGCTACACCCAGGGGTCGGTCAACGAGGAGCCGACCTGGCGCCGCCAATCCAACAGGAGTCAAGGGTTGGGGCGGCCTGACGGGCACGAGGGTGGGTGACGCCGTGAACAAATCCGTGGTGGAAGAAATCGGGCGCGCCCCGCCGGGCGACCCCGACGCGGCGGCCCCGGACCAGGGCCTGACCCTGCAAGAGGCGGAGGCCATTCTGCGGCGGCTGGCCGGCGACCTCGCGGAGCCGCCCG
Organism: uncultured Planctomycetaceae bacterium; assembly: GCA_963813925.1. GTDB lineage: Bacteria > Planctomycetota > Planctomycetia > Gemmatales > Gemmataceae > UBA4732. Next base: position 104,524 of record CAWFBG010000007.1, on the reverse strand, counting down.
ACGGCCAGCCGTCCGCCGCGCCGGAACACCGGCCCGAGCCGCACGGCGACCGGGCGAGCGGAGATGCCAGGGCCGACGACGAGCAGACAGAAGTTCGGACCCTGGACGCCGATGTCCTCGACGGCCTGGTAGAGGCCGTGCCCGATGCTCTGGTCGTCGTCGATGAACGAGGCCGCATCGTCCACGTCAACGCCCAGACCGAGCAGCTATTCGGCTACCAGCGCGAGGAGATGTGCGGCCGGCCGATCGAGCTGCTCCTGCCCGAGCGCTACCGCCGGCGGCACATCGGTCAGCGCGCCGGCTACTTCGCGGCCCCGCACGTCCGGCCGATGGGTAAGGGTCTCGAACTGCACGGCCGGCGCAAGGACGGACGCGAGGTCCCCGTCGAGATCAGCCTCAGCCCCCTGCGCACCGATGCGGGCCCGCTTGCCGTCGCCAGCATCCGCGATATAAGCGAGCGTAAAAAGGCTGAAGCCCATCTCCGGAAGATGGAACTCCGCTACCGCTCCCTGGTCGAAGGCATCCCGGCCGTCACCTTCATGGCGCCGCTGGACGAGGGTGTCAACGAGCTGTACGTCAGCCCGCAGATCGAGGAGATGCTCGGCTTCTCGCAGCAGGAATGGCTGGACAACCCGGTCCTCTGGTACACGCAGCTGCACCCCGAAGACCGCGGTCGCTGGTACAAGGAATTTGCACAGACCTGCGTTACTGGAGAGCCGTTCCGCTCCGTCTACCGATTCGTCTCCCGCGACGGGCGGGTCGTGTGGGTCCACGGGGAAGCCAAGCTGGTGCGCGACTCCGACGGCTGGCCGCTGTTCCTCCAGGGGGTGGCCTTCGACATCACCGGCATCAAGGAGGCGAACCAGACGTTGGAGCAGCGGGTGGCGGAGCGGACTGCGGTGGCCGAGCAGCGGGCACGGGAGTTGGCCCGGTCCAACCAAAGGCTGGAGGAGTTCGGCTACACGGTCGCCCATGACCTGCGTCAGCCGCTGCGTACGATGAAGAGCTACATCCAAAAGCTCGCCGAGCGTTATCAGGGACGGCTGGACGCCCAGGCCGACGACTACATCATGCGAAGCGTCAACGCCGCCGACCGCATGAACATTCTCATTAATGACTTGCTGGCGTTCTCCCGGGTACGAACCCAAGGCAGAGAGCCGGCACCGACCCGGTGCGTTGTGGCCCTGGCCGACGCGTGGGCCAACCTGCAAGCCGCCGTCGAGGAAAGCGCGGCCGACCTGACCGCCGATACGTTGCCGGTCGTCCTCGCCGATCCGACGCAGTTGATGCAGCTGTTCCAGAGTCTAGTCAACAACGCGCTGAAGTACCGGGAAACCGACCGAGCGCCGCGCGTCCACGTCAGCGCGCGGCACGAAGGCGCCTTTTGGGTGATCGCCGTCGCCGACAACGGCATCGGCATCGAGTCGCAATACCTTCAGCAAATTTTCGGGCTCGGCAAACGCTTGCACAGCGCGTCCAAGTACCCAGGCAACGGCATCGGGCTGGCCACCTGCGAGCAGATCGTCCAACGCCACGGCGGCCGGATCTGGGCCGAGTCGCCCGGCCTCGATCAGGGCAGCACGTTCTACTTCACCCTCCCCAACCCGGACCCAACGCCGGAGGCCTGATGGCCCTGCCCTTGCCGCCGGCGAGAGGCCGACACATTCCTCCCCCCGGTGGGGCGAGAAGCTCCTGGCCGGGCAACCAGGGCTTCCCGGGGCGCGGTCGGCTGCCGCGTGGTTTAGTCGGACGGCGTCCGCGAGGGGGTCCCATACATCACGTCCGTCCGAATCACGTATTTCTGACCGCTCCGGACTTCCGCCCCTTCATGCCATATCCGGTGGACGAATACCAGCGCCATGCCCGTCTCTGGCCTGACGCACCGACTCGGTAGGCCGTAGGTGACGTTGTCCATGTCCGCGAAGAACCGGGTTTCCCCACCCTCGAACGGATCGTTTAGGTAGACCATGAACGTCAGAAGACTCACCTGGCACAACTCGAGCCGATCATACGCAACGTCGGGATGTGGCTTGAAACGGTGTCCCGGCCCATAGCGGTAGAAGCGAAACCGCTCGTTGAAACCGACCACAACCAGTTCGTCCATCGCGACGGGCAGGAGCGGCCGGGCACGGAGAAACAGGCCTGCGGCCAATGCCGCGTCATCAACAATGACCCTGTCGTTGTTCCGTACTCCCGGAGCCACGAATTCGTCGATCAGGGCAGGTTCGTACCCCAGATCCTCGCTGCGCCGGATAAGCGCGGAACACTCCTCGGGCGACAAAAAGCCATTGATGACGAAGATCCGGTTTCCGTCCAGTTCCTCTTTGGTCATGAACGCCCTCCGGGCAACAGGGTGCCGACGGCGCCGCGAGTCACGCCGCCGGGAGTTTCACGACGGTGAACCAGAATTGCTCGATCGACTTGACCGCGCGGATGAACTGGTCCAGATCGACCGGCTTAGTGATGTAGCAGTTCACGTACAGGTTGTACGCCGCCATGAGGTCCTTCTCGTCGTCCGAACTGGTCAAGACGACGACGGGGATGCGCCGCAAGTCGGGATCCTGCTTGATTTCGGCGAGGACCTCCATACCGTCTTTGCGCGGCAGTTTGAGGTCGAGCAGGATCAGATCGGGCCGCGGGGCGACGGCGTGTCGGCCCTCGCGCCGCAGGAAGGCCATCGCCTCGACGCCATCTTCTACCCACGTCACGTGATTGCGCACCCGGCCATCGCGGAGGGCGTCGATCGTCAGGTCGGCGTCGTCGGGGCTGTCTTCCACCAGCAAGATCTCGATGGGGATTCCGTAGTTCGCGACGGGCATGGCTCGTTCCGTCTCGGGATGGTGTGGCGGCCAGGTTCTGGTCGTAAACATGGGACTTCTCCGGTTTCCGGCTCGCAGCCGGAGGGCGAGGGCGCTTACGCGGGCCAAACCGAGAGGGCGCGCAGGAGAGCGGTCAGGAATCGGGGCGGAATCGCCGCCGCCGCGAGGCCGGCGGGTCGGCCGTTTTCGTGTCCGGCGGCCGGCGCCGTCAGAACGCCGTGCGGGGCGCGGCCGTTCGACATGGGGGCGTTGGCAACGTCGGCGGCCGGGAAGTTTTCTGTATCGTCCGTGGCGGACATGGGTGTCCCTCCATTTGACGACGCGCCGGGTGAGGCTATGGCTTGTTCAGCCGGTCGATGAGGTCGGCGACTTCCTTGGCGTCCTTCAGAGGGTCCACGTGGGTGTTCTTGTAGACGACTTGGCCGTCCCTGCCGAGGACGAAGGTCCAGCGCGCCGCGGTGACGGCCCGCTCCACCGTCAGCGGCTGGCCGTCGGCGTCCTTCGCCTTCACTTTCGCGCCCTTGCCGACCGGCACGCCGAACTTCCCGGCCAGCTTCCCGGCCTCGTCAGACAGCAGCGTGAAGTTTAGTTTCTGGGCCTTCTTGAACAGCTCATGCGTCGAGACCGCGTCGCCGCTGACGCCGACCACCTCGACCCCCTCGTCGGTCAGCCGGTTCATGGCGTCGCGGAAGTTCTGGGCCTGCCGGGTGCAGCCGGGCGTGAAGTCGCCGGGGAAGAAGTAGACGACCACGTAGTGCTTGCCGACGTGATCGGCCGACTTCCACGGCTGCCCCTGGTCGTCCACCGCCTCGAAGGCCGGGCCCGGGTCGCCCACCTTCAGGCCCGCGTTCGGGTCGTCGCCGGCTGCCCGGCCGCCCAGGACCAGGGCGGCCACGCCCAGCACGGCGCCGCCGATCAGTCGATTCGTCGCGGTCGTCATTCGTTGCACTCCTTCACGAGTGTTTTCGGGTCCGTCGGATCGGGTAAGTTGCGCCCGGATTCGCGTCAGCGTCGCCGCCCAGGCCGCAGGCCCCGGGTCGGGAGGCGGGTTGGCTTGAAAGATGCGTGCGAGGTCGCCGCGCTGGGCGCCTGGCCTTGGGCTTTTCCGCCTCATTTCCGCCTCCGAGGGCAAGCGGTCAGATGCAAAAGGCGCCGAACGAGCGCAGCAGGGCGGTCAGGAACTTCCGCATGGTCGTCTCCTTGGGTCAGGGGATGGGCGTCGGTAGTGACTCGGTCGGTTGATTGAATGGCGTGCGATCGGCCGCCGCTCAGACGCAGAACGCGCCCAGAGAACGCAGCAGGGAACGGAGGAAACGCTTCATGATATGCCTCGCTGATTTTGTCGCCGCCGGCCGGGCGGGAAGACCCCGTCGCCCTCCCTGTCTCCCGTCCTCAGTGACGGCATCTTCTCTAGCACGCGCCGGGCCGAAAGGCCCGAGAGGGGCGGCGCGGCGCCTGGGCCTTTCCCCAAGGGACGCCGATGTAAGGAGTTAAAAAATCGAAAAAAAGGAATGACGCGTTGAAGAGGGGGTGGAATCGGCCGGGTCCGGCCGGGAACCTGTATGTCCGGCGAGCGCCGGGCGCTCGCGGCGTAAGCGCCGGCGCTCGCCGGTGGGGGCGAGCGGTCATTCCAGGCCGTGGACCTGAAGGCGCTTGATGACGGTACTCCGGCTCATGTTGAGGCGTGCGGCTACCTGCGTCTTGTTGCCTTCCAACTCGCCCAGGGCGTACCGCATGAGTTCTCGTTCCAGAAGGTCTTGAAGCTTCGGCCAAAGGTTCGTTTCGCCGGTGGCCCAGGCCCAGCGGACGGCCCGGCGCAGCCCGGCGACGGCTTCCTCCTCGCCGCCCTCCGGCGCCGCGCCGGGGCGCCCGGCCCCCTCGGCGGGAAAGTCGAGGTGGGCGGGCAACACCTGCGCCCCGCGGCAGACGCCGAAGGCGCGGTACAGAACGTTTTGCAACTCGCGGATGTTTCCGGGCCAGGGATGGGCGCGAAGGCGGTGCAGCGTGCCGTCGGCCAGGGTCGGACGGGCGCGCTCCGTCCCCTCGGCCGCGCGCGCCAGGAAGTAGGCCGCCAGCTCGGGCAGGTCTTCCAGCCGCTCGCGCAGCGGCGGGAGGCGGAGCGTCACCCGGTTGAGCCGGTGGAACAGGTCGCGGCGAAATTTCCCCTCCCCAATGGCGGCTTCCAGGTCGCGGTGCGTCGCGGACAGCACGCGCACGTTGACCTTGATCGGCTCGTTGCCCTTGACCCGCACCACCTCCTGGTACTCCAACACGCGCAGCAGCTTGGCCTGGAGGTTGGGCGGCATGTCGCCGATCTCGTCCAGAAAGAGCGTGCCGCCGTTGGCGTACTCGAACTTCCCCTTGTGAAGCTTGTCGGCCCCGGTAAAGGCGCCCTGTTCGTGGCCGAACAACTCGCTCTCCAGCAGGTTCTCGTTGAGCGCGGTGCAGTTCAGGGCGACGAACGGCTTGTTTTTGCGGGGGCTGTTGGTGTGGATGGCGCGGGCGACCAGTTCCTTGCCGGTCCCCGTCTCCCCGAGGACGACGACGGCGTCGTCGCCGCGGGCGAATCGGCCGATGAGCTTGTAGACCTCGACCATCGGCCGGCTCCGGCCGACGAGCATCGGCCCTGGCGCGGGGTGCGGTGGGGCGTCGGCGGACACCCGGACTTCTTTGGCCGGTCGCGTGATCGCCAGCGCCTCGGCGATCAGCGGGGCCAGATCGCGGAGCAGCGACTGGAAGTCTTCCGGCTTGATCACATAGTCGAACGCCCCGAGGTTGATGGCCCGGATGGCCGTGTCGGACGTGGAGGCGCCGGTCATCAGGATCACCGGCGCGTCGATGCCGCGTTCCTGAAGCGCCTCCAGGAAGTCGATGCCGGACATTCCCGGCATTTTATTATCGAGCAGGACGAGGTCGAAAGCGGCGTCGCCCAGGACCTCCGGCCCCTCCTCGGCCCGCTCAAGGCAGCGCACCGCATGGCCCCGCGCCTCCAGTTCGCCTTGAAGGAAGCATCTCAGGTCCGCGTCGTCGTCGATCAGAAGAATAACAGCCACAGGCAGTCTCCTGATAGGATGTGGCCCATTATAGCCAGACGCGGCACGGAAGGTTTGGGCGTGGTGTGGCCGAGCCGGGGTGAGGTCGAGCCAGGGCGTTGCTCGCGATTTTGGCGGCCCGCTGTGTCCCCCGGTTCAGGAGTACCTTCACCCGGACCCTGGAAGGCGACCGGAATAAAGCCGCGGGCGAAGGTACTCCTGAATCTGGGGATGAGACGGGGCGCCAAAAACCAAGGGGGCTGACCCGGCGCAGGCGCGTAGCCGCCCCCGTCCGCCCATCCGCGGTCCCGTTGCAAGCCGCGTCCATCTTTCGTATCATTTACGGTTTACCGCGCCGCGAAGGCGCGCGGCCCTTGCCGCGCGCCTTCGCGGCGCCGGCGGGGTAAGGGACGGCGTATGTTTGAAGGCATCCAGCGCAACCTCACGGAGGCGCTGAAAAAGCTGCGCGGCCGCGGCCGCATCACGGAAGCCAACGTCCGTGAGGCGATGCAGGAGGTGCGCAAAGCCCTGCTCGAAGCCGACGTCCATTACACCGTCGCCCAGGATTTCGTCGCCAAGGTCACGCAGCGCTCCATCGGCCAGGAGGTGCTCCGCACCCTCGACCCCAGCGAACAGATCGTCAAAATCGTCTACGACGAGCTGGTTCAGCTGATGGGGCCGGTCGATCCGAACATTACCTTCGCCAAGGACCGGCCGACCGTCCTCATGCTCTGCGGCCTCCAGGGTCAGGGCAAAACCACCACAGCCGGCAAACTCGCCCTGATGCTGCGCGAGCGCGGCCGCAAGCCGTTGCTGGTCGCGGCCGACATGCAACGCCCCGCCGCCGTCGAGCAGATCAAGGTGCTCGGCGAACAGATCGGCGTGCCGGTCTTCAGCCAGCCGCCGCCGGCCTCGCCGGTGGAGGTCTGCCGCCACGCCGTCGCCCACGCCAAGACCACGCTGCTCGATACGGTGATCCTCGACACCGCCGGCCGGCTCCACATCGACGAAATGCCGATGGACGAGCTGAAGCAGATCGACCGCCTGGTGCGGCCCGATCAGGTCTACATGGTCTGCGACGCCATGACCGGCCAGGACGCGGTCAACAGCGCCAAGGCCTTCAACGACGCCCTGGAACTCAACGGCGTCATCCTGACGAAGATGGACGGCGACGCCCGCGGCGGCGCGGCGCTGTCGATCAAGTCGGTGGCCCAGGTGCCGATCAAGTTCGTCGGCGTCGGCGAGAAGCTGGACAAACTGGAGCCGTTTCGTCCGGAGGGGATGGCCCAGCGCATCCTCGGCCGCGGCGACATCATGGGCCTGATCGAGAAGGTGGCCAGCGTCCAGGCCCAGCTGTCGCAGGAGGAAATCGAACAACAGCAAAAGAAGCTCCAGGAAGGCGAGTTCACGCTCGACGACTTCCGCAAGCAATTCGAGCAGCTGAAGAAGATGGGGCCGATGAAGGACATCATGGCGTCCATGCCGGGCATGGGCGACATGATCCCGGAGGGCGAAGACCCCGAAGACGCCTTCCGCCGCATCCAGGGCATGATCGACTCGATGACCAAGGAGGAGCGGCGCAACCCCGACGTGATCGACATCGGCCGCCGTCGGCGCATCGCGTCGGGCAGCGGCGTCGAACCGCACGAGATCAAGCAGTTTCTCGGGCAGTTCGAGACGGTGCGCGACGTGATGCGCAAGATGGCCAAGATGAGCATCTGGGAGCGCATAAAGATGGTGACCGGCATGGGCAAGGCGGGCGCGTTCCAGCCCGGCGCCATGATGAAGAAGGCGAAGGGCGACACCGGTCATCGCAAGTCGCCGAAGGAACGGGCCAAGGAACGCAAGAACAAGAAGAAGAAGAGATGAATGGTGAATGATGAATGATGAACGGAAGACGAAAGCGCGTCTTTTCCGTATTCATTCATCGTTCATCGTTCAGCATTCATCAATGGAGGAGCCGTGGCTGTACGCATTCGCATGAAAAGGCTCGGGCGCAAGCACCGCCCGTACTTCCGCATCGTGGCCATCGACCACCGCCAGCCGCGCGACGGGCGGATCATCGAGGAACTAGGCACCTACGACCCGATGATCAAGAACACCGACGAGCGCGTCAAGCTGCGGCCCGAGCGGCTCAAATACTGGATGAGCGTCGGCGCCAAGCCGTCGGAGAACGTGGACGTGCTGCTGAAGAAGTACATGGCCAAGTTCGAGCAGCAGGCGGCCGAGGCCGCGGCCCCGCCGGCCGCCGCGCCTACGCAGGAGCCGGCGGTTTAACGCCCCCCCTCCCCTTGCGGAAGAGGGGCCGGGGGTGAGGGGTGGAGATTTCCGAATCCTTGCCCCCTCACCCCCGACCCCTCTCCCGCGAGGGGAGAGGGGAGGATGATCGGACGATGCGCTTCGACGTGTTGACCTTGTTCCCGGACCTTTTTCAGGGGTATCTGACGCAGAGCCTGTTGAGGCTGGCCATCCAGAACGGGCTGGTGCAGATTCATCTCTGGAACATCCGCGATTGGGCGCCGGACAAGCATCACAAGGTGGACGACCGGCCGTTCGGCGGCGGCCCCGGCATGGTGCTCATGCCGGAACCGGTGTTCGCCGCGGTCGAGGCGGTCCAGGCCAAGGAGGCGGGGCCGGGTCAGCTGATCTTGCTGACGCCGGCCGGCGAACGTCTGACGCAATCGTTGGTGCGCGAGCTGTCCGGGTGCAGGCGGCTGCTGCTCCTGTGCGGCCGGTACGAGGGCTTCGACGAGCGGGTGCGGCTGGGCCTGAAGCCGCGCGAGGTGTCGATCGGCGACTTCGTCTGCAACGGCGGCGAAGTGCCGGCCATGGTGGTGATCGACACGGTGATTCGCTACGTGCCCGGCGTGCTGGGCGACCCGGAGAGCGTGACCGAGGAGTCGCACAGCGACCCCGGTCGGTTGGAATATCCGCAATACACGCGGCCGCGCGTCTTCCGCGACATGGCCGTGCCGGAAGTGCTGCTGGGCGGCGACCACGGGGCCGTGGCCCGCTGGCGGCGCGAACAATCGCTGGCCCGTTCGCCGGCGCGGATTGAAACGGTCGATATAAAGAAGAAGGAAGGGGAGTGTCATGAAGAATCGACTGATGCATCTGGTGGAGGCGGCGGCCCTTAAAAAGGACGTGCCGCAGTTCGAGATCGGCGACACGGTGGACGTCCACCAGCGCATCCTCGAAGGCCAGAAGGAGCGCGTGCAGATCTTCAGCGGCGTGGTCATTTCCCGCCGCGGCGACGGCACGCGCGAGATGTTTACGGTACGCCGCATCGTGCAGGGCGAAGGCGTGGAACGGCAATTTCCGCTGCACTCCCCCAAGATCGCCAAGATCGAGGTGAAGCGCACCGGCGTCGTCCGCCGCGCCAAGCTGTATTATCTGCGCGACCGCGTCGGCAAGGCGACTCGCCTGCGCGAGCGCAAGGCCAAGCCGAGCGCGAATGGGCAGGCCAAGGCCGAGGCGGCCAAGGCCGAGAAGCCGAAGCAGCCAACGTCCTGACGCACGAGGGCGGGGCCGGTGACGGAATCTCCCGCGCAAAACCCTGGTGGCGGCGCTGGTTCGGGAACCGTTCCGAACGCGCCGCCGTGCGTTTTATGCGCCGACTCGGCTGCCGCATCCTAGCGACCAACTACGCCTGTCCGCACGGCGAACTCGATATAGTCGCCGAACAGGGCGGCTGCGTCGTTTTCGTGGAGGTGCGCTCGACCGGCGGCGACGACGCGGAACGGCCGGCCCTGTCGGTGGACGCCGCCAAGCAACGCCGACTGACGCGATTGGCGCTCCATTATCTCCGGCAACACCGGCTCTTGAACCACCCGGCCCGCTTTGATGTTATAACGGTGATGTGGCCGGCGGATCGGGCGGAGCCGCGCATCGACCACTACCCATGCGCGTTCGAGGCCGTGGGGCGGGGGCAGATGTATTCCTGACGGGAGAGGTTTCCCACTTGGAGCGCTTCACGTTTGGGTAGCCGCATTCGCCAGAATGCGGGTCATGCTGGCCCGCATTCTGGCGAATGCGGGTCCTGCTGGCCCGCATTCTGGCGAATGCGGGTCCTGCTGGCCCGCATTCTGGCGAATGCGGGTCCTGCTGGCCCGCATTCTGGCGAATGCGGCTACAAGCCAAACGTGAACCGCTCTACCCCAAGAACCCGTCAGTGAGGAACCCGCGCCGTGAAGACCGTCGATGAGCAGCTGGAACTGATCCGCCGCGGTGCCGAGCAGATCACGCCGGAAGCCGACCTGCGCCGCAAGCTCGAACGCAGCGTCCAGACCGGCGCGCCGCTGCGCGTCAAGTACGGCATCGACCCCACCGGAATCGACGTCCACCTCGGCCATACCGTCCCTCTCCGCAAACTCCGCCTCTTCCAGAAACTCGGCCACCAGGCCGTCCTCATCATCGGCAACTATACCGCCCTGGTCGGCGATCCCAGCGGCCGCGACCAGACGCGCGCCCGCCTCACGCCCGAACAGGTCAAAGCCAACGCCCGCGAGTACCTCGTCCAGGTCGGCAAGGTCATCGACGCCGTAACCGCCGATGTCAGGGAGAACGGCGAGTGGTTCGGCAAGTTCACGTTTCTCCAGGTCATGGAACTGACTGGCAAGACCACCGTGCAGCGGATGCTGGAACGCGACGACTTCACCAAGCGCTTCCGCGCGGAGCCGTCGGTCCCCATCTACTTGCACGAATGTTTGTATCCGCTGATGCAGGGGCGCGACAGCGTCGAGGTCAGGGCCGACGTGGAACTCGGCGGCAGCGAGCAGCTGTTCAACCTGATGATGGGCCGGAAACTTCAGGAGGACGCCGGCCAGGAACCGCAGGTCTGTCTGACGCTGCCGATCCTGCGCGGCCTGGACGGCGTGCGCCGCATGGGCAAGAGCCTTGGCAATTACGTCGGCGTCGGCGAGCCGGCCAAGGAGCAGTTCGCCAAGACGATGAGCATCCCCGACGAGCTGATGCCGGAATGGTTCACACTGTTGACGGATCGTTCCGAGGACGAGATCCGTCGTCTCACCGACCCGGCCTCGACGCACCCGATGGAGGCCAAGAAGACGCTGGGCCGCGACATCGTGAGCTTCTACCACGGCGCCGACGCGGCGACCCGGGCGCGGGCGGAGTGGGAAAAACAGTTCTCACAGCGCCAAGATCCGACGGAAATCGGCGAAGTACAGGTGGCGGCGTCGAACCTGACGGACGGCAAGGTCGCGGCGACGAAGTTGCTGGTGCTGCTGAACCTGGCCAAGAGCAACAACGAGGCCCGGCGGCACGTCCAGGGCGGCGGCGTGACCCTCGGTCCCGACCGCGAGAAAGTGACGGACCCCAACCTGGCCGTGGCCGTGACGGACGGATTGGTCGTCCGCTTCGGCCGCAAAATCGTTCGGGTGCGGCTGACGTGAGCGCGACCCTCCACGACTGGCCGACCTCCCCCGCCCGGCTGAAACCGGCCTCCGGCGAGGTCCACGTCTGGTGCGCCGCCCTGGACCGCACCGCCGACGAGGTGACCGTGCTGTCCCGCTTTCTATCGGACGACGAGCGCGAGCGGGCCAGCCGGTTCCGGCCGGTGGCGGCGCGGCGCGGGACGAGTTCATTGTGGCCCGCGCCCTGTTGCGTCTCCTTCTGGGAGACTGTTTGGGGTTGGACCCGCGGCGGGTCTGTTTTTCCGTCACGTCGCGGGGCAAGCCGCGGCTGGCCGGGCCGGACCCGGCGCCGGTCTGCTTCAACGTGTCGCACTCGCACGGCATGGCCCTGTTCGCGGTGACGGGGGGGTGCGAAATCGGCGTGGATCTGGAGCGCGTGCGCGTGCGGCCGGACTCCGACCTGCTGGGCATGGCGGAGCGGTATTTCGCCCGCGCGAGGCGGAGGCGCTGCGGTCGCTGGATGCGGCGGAGCAGGTGGAGGCGTTCTTCCGGCTGTGGACGCGGAAGGAAGCCTACCTCAAGGCGCACGGCCTCGGGATCTCCTACGGCCTGGAGCGCGTGGAGGTGAGCCACGCCGCCGACGAGCCGGCCCGGATCGTCCACATTGACGGCGATCACGTGGCGGCGGCGTGCTGGTCGTTGCACACGCTGGCGCCGGCCGCCGGCTACGTCGGGGCGCTGGCCTTGCGGGCGCATGGCTATCGGCTGCAATGCTGGCGTTGGGCGGACGTTTGACGGAGAAGGGGGGTAGCGTTATGGCACAATGGGTCCACTGCCCGCAATGCGATCAACATTACCAGTTCCCGGACACGGCCGTCGGCAAACAAGCCGCCTGCCCCAAGTGCGGCACGCTGCTGGCCGTCCGCGCCCGGCGCAATCCGTCCCGGCCGCGCCTCTGCCGCCGCGCGTCCCACCCGCCCGTGACGACGCGGAACCTCTGTGGGCCGTGCCGGTGCGACGGGAGCGGCGCCAGCCGGCCGCCGGCCCCTCGCGCCAGGCGCCGCCGGCCGAGCCGGCGCCCGCGTACGTCGGCGTCCCGAATACCTACCATCACGAGGCCTGCGGCGGCGATACGACGATCTCGCCGGACTACGTCGCCTGGATGAGCGGCGATCCATTCAGCTTCATCGTCTCCTCCAAGTGCTCCAAATGCCGGCATTACGTCGGCCTGCGCGGGCTGGTCTGGAAGGACACGGGGGAGAACGTCGGCGCCTACCGGAAGCGTCTGCGTCGGCAGATGCACCCGCTGCTGATCGCGCTGCGGCTGGTCGGGGGGCCGTTGCTGGGGGCCATGCTCGGGGTGACCGTCGGCGCGGTGGCGAACCTCCGGAACATGGACCTCGGCGTCCTGGCCGGAGTCCTGATCGGGCTGCCCCTCGGCTATTTCGTGACGGGAATGGCGTACCAGATCGGCTGGGCGATGTCGAAAAAGAAGGGATGACGGTTCCTCACCAGGGCACGTCTTCGTCGCCGGCGTCGCTTTCGGGCGGCCGTTCGGGGCCGCCGTCGTGGAAGCCGTTGCTCTCGTCGTCGGCGTCGCCTTCCTCGTCGTCGCGCACCCAGCGGAGGTCCTCGTCGAAATAGTCGGGGTCGGTCGGAAAAATGTCGAAACCGAAGCCTTTGCCGTCACAGCCGGGGATCGGGCAACACCAGAACCCGTGTTCGGAGCCGTCGGCGTTCGTGGAAACGCGCCACTCGATGAGATAGCTTTCGTATTCCATGGCACAGTGTAAGCAGCCGACGGTCGTCGGCGTTTCGGGCGGCGCGAACGGGTCGGAATGCGGGTCGGACGACATAACGCGCTCCTCTTGCCGCTCAATACATCTCGAGGATGTGTTCGCCGCCGTGCCGCGGGTTGCCGATCAGCTGCCGGCCGACCGGATCGACAACGAAGTCCAGCAGTTCCAGGGGAATCTGGCCGATTAGCACGGGGCAGTCGTCGGGAACCTCACTCACGTCGCTGGGACAATCGCGGCCCTGGATCGTCAGCCGAACCGTGCCGTAGACCTGGACTGTGACAGGGCCGGCGCTGGTGCGCGCCCGGCGTGAGCGGATGGGCTGCAACCCCAGTTGGCTGATGAGCCGCTTCGGCATTGACAGAATGGATGCGCCGGTGTCCACCAGGGCGTCCGTCACTTCCACACGCCGCGCCTGATCGGCCGGCAAAATCCCCTGCCTTACCTTGTACAGATCCTCCAGGCTTTCAATTTTCGCCGTCACGATAACCGACCCCATCGTTGGCGTCTCCATTGCATCCTCCCGCTTGGGAAAAGACGACCGACCGCCCCCGGCATTATACAGACATCCACGCCGCCAGCCGCCTCAACCCCTCCGCAATCGAGGTCTTTGGCTCATACCCCAGGTCGCGCCGCGCCGCCCCAATGTTGAACCAGTGCGCCGTGGTCAGTTCGCGCGCCACGAAGCGCGTCATCGGCGGCTCGTCGCGCCTGCCCAGCATCATGTACGCCGCTTCCAACAATCCGCCGGCCGTGTACGCCAGCCACTCCGGGACCGTTCGCGTCACCGGCCCCACGCCGCCCGCCGCCAGGATGCGATTTACCAGATCCCACAAGGGCGTCGGTTCGCCGTTCGTGATGAAATACGCCCGACCGGCGACCGGCGATCCGGGCGACAGGCGATCCGCGGCCAGCAGGTGGGCGTCCGCGGCGTTGTCGATGTACGTACTGTCCACGAGCTTGTTGGCCAGACCGATGCGGCGCAAGCGACCGGCGCGGCCGCGTTCCAGGATGCGCGGGACGAGGTGGTTGTCGCCCGGACCCCAGATGAGGTGGGGCCGAAGCGCGACCGTCGCCAGATCGGGGCCGTTCGCCGCCAGCACCCGACGCTCCGCCTCCGCTTTAGTCCTGGGGTACACCGCTTCGTAATGCGTCGGGTAGGGCGTGGATTCGTCCACGCCTTCCATGTCGCGGCCGTCGAAGACCACGCTCGGCGAACTGGTGTAGACGAGGCGGCGGACGCCGTGTTTGCGGCAGGCGTCGAGGACGTTTTGCGTGCCGACGACGTTGGCGCGGTGGTAGTCGGCGTAGCGGCCCCAAACGCCGGCCTTGGCCGCGACGTGAAAGACCAGGTCGCAACCCAGGACCGCGGCGTCCACGGCGCCGGCGTCGGCCAGGTCGCCCCGGAACTGCTCCACGCCGATGGCGTCCAGTTCCGGGTAACTGCCGCGCGACAGGCTGCGCACGCGGTCGCCGCGCGCGACCAGCCGGCGGACGATCGCGGCGCCGAGGAAGCCGCCGCCGCCGGTGACCAGGGCGTTCATGGGAGCTTCTTCCCCGCCCACACCGCCAGTTTCTCGCGGAAAATCTTGGCGTTGTGCCGCACGTCCACCGGGAACCGCTTGTGAAAGAGGATCGTCTGGATCGGCCGCGTGTGCGGATGGGCCTCGCCCAGCGCCAGCAGCTCTTGCCGGAGAGTCTCGCGCGGGATCGGCACGTCCTTCTCCGGCTCCACGCACAGGACCGGCTCGGTCGTCCCGTTCCGCGCCACGCCGACCAGGGCCGTCCGGTGGACCGCGGGGTGGACGTTGAAGACGCCCTCGCAGGGGATCGTGAAATAGGTCCGTTCCGGCGTCTCCACGCGCTGCGACTTGCGGCCGCAGAACCATACGCGACCTTTTTCGTCGATGGAACCGAGGTCGCCCATGCGGTGCCAGAAGCCGCCGTCCGCGTCGGCAATCTTCGCCAGTTCCGTCGCGTCGGGGCGGTTGAAGTAGGAGCGCGTCGCCATCGGCCCGCGCACGACGATCTCGCCCGTCTCTCCGCGCGGCGCTTCGAGGTCGGCGGTCCAGGAAGCAATCGGCGCGTCGTCGATGCGGATGACGCGAACGGTCGCGCCCTCCACCGGCCGGCCGACGCAGACTCCGGCCCCCTCCGCCGTCCGCGTCCGCGTCTCGCCCAAAATCTCGTCGCTGCCGATCGAGCAGACCGGCAACGCCTCCGTGGCGCCGTAGGGCGTGAACACCTGCACGCCGTCGGCCAGCAGCGACCGGAAGCGTTCCAGGGCCGAGGCCGGCACAGGCGCCCCCGCGGAGATCACGCGCCGCAACGACGGCAGCTTGACGCCGTGATGGACGCCGTAGCGGCCGACCCGCTGCACCAGGGCGGGCGAGCCGAACAGGTTCGTCACGCCGAACGCCTGGATCGCCCGGACGATCTTGCGGGCGTCCACGTGGGCCGGCTTGGTCGGGTCCATCGGCGGGACGACGGCCGTCATTCCCAAAGCCGGTCCAAATAGTCCGAAGAGCGGAAAAGTCGGCAGATCGACCTCGCCGGGTCGGATGTCGTAGAGGCGGCGCAGCAGGTCCACCTGGGCGGCGAAGATCGCGTGGGTGTAGACGACGCCCTTGGCGACGCCGGTGCTGCCGCTGGTGAAGAGCACGGCCGCCGTTTCGTCCGGCCCGGGTTCGTGGATGCGGAACGACCGCCGGGCGCCGAGTTCGCGCACCTGTTTGAGGGTGTGGCCGCGCCAGCCGAGGCGCACGCCGACGGTGACGCACTGGCGGATGGTGTCTTTCGCCCAGCCGAGGACGGTGCGGGCGAGGTGGGCTTCCGGCGCGCCGATAAAGGCTTCCGGTTCGGCCTCGCGCAGGCAGACGCCGAGGTTCTTGACTCCCATGCCGGGGTCGATGAGCACGACCACGGCGCCGGCCTTGAACAGGGCGAACGTGAGGGCGTAGAACTCCAGGCTCGGCGGCGTCATCAATACGGTGCGAACGCCGCGGCCGATGCCGACGCTTTCGAGGCCGGCGGCGAGGCGGTCGGTTTCGGCGTCGAGTTCGCGGAAGGTGAAATGACGGTAGCGGTAGCGTCCGAGGCGGTCTCGGGCGCGCGGCTGCACGACGGCCAATGACTGCGGGCGTTCCTCCGCCCTGGCCGGCAGGTGGGCCGCGATGTTGGCGGGAGACGGCGTACTCATGGTCGGGTCGTGGAAGGAAACGGGAAGACGGTCGCTCCCAGCGATACCATAGCAAATCGGCGGCGGGGCGGCGAATGGGGCGGCTCGGCTCGCGGCGGCGGCGGAGTCGTGATATTCTTGTTGTTGAAGATTTCGCCCTCTCCGCAACGGGAGACCAAAACATGACGACGCTGACGGCTCCTCCCGCGAGCAGCACGCTTTCCGCGGCGCCCATCGAAACACTGGCCGACCTGATGGAACGGCTCGGCGGCGTTCCGCTGGACCGCATTCGCTTCCGCCCTTCCCCTGGCACGGCGGTCGAACAGGACGTGTTGGATGCCGAGAGCAAGGGGCTGTTGTGCGAACTGGTGGACGGCGTGCTGGTGGAGAAAACGATGGGCTACAGCGAATCCCTCCTGGCCGCTTTCCTCATCGAGATTCTGAATGGCTTCGTCCGGTCGCGCAATCTGGGCCACGTCACCGCGCCGGACGCGACCTTTCGCCTGTTTCCGGGACTGGTGCGGATCCCCGATGTGGCTTTCACAAGCTGGGATCGTATGCCCGACCGCCGTCGCCCGCTCGCGCCCATGCCCGACCTGGCTCCGGACCTGGCCGTCGAGGTGCTGAGCGAGAGTAACACGCCCGGCGAAATGCTGCGCAAGCGCCGCGAATACTTCACCGCGGGCGTGAGGCTGGTCTGGCTGGTGGACCCCGCCCTGCGGATCGTTGATATTTACACGAGCGAGACGGAGTCCACTCGGTTGACGGCGGCGGACGTACTCGAAGGCGGGGCCGTGCTGCCGGGCTTCCGGCTGCCGTTACGGGATTGTTTCGCGGAACTGGACCGACACGGATGAGGGCGGTCATGCAAGCGGATGCCGTGTCAGAAAATCGCGCACCATCGGAATAATCTCTTCCCCGGCGTCTTCCAGCACGAAATGCCCGGCGTCCACGAAGGCGTGTATCTCGGCGCCGGGGAAGCGCCGCCGCCATTCCGCCAGGAAGCGCCGGTCGAAAACGAAGTCTTTTTCTCCCCAGCAAATCAGCATGGGAACGTCGCGGAAGCGGCCCAGGCCGTCCTGGACCTCGCTCACCAAATCGTAGCCGGGATCGCCGGGACGGAGGGGAATGTCCTGCACGAAGCGCAGCACGGCCACGCGGTTTCGCCAGGAGTCGTACGGCGCGAGGTAGCCGGTTCGCACGTCTTTCGGCAGCGGCCGCCGCGCCACGCACCAGCGGACGGCCGCCCGGCTGAAAGCGTTGAGGCCGCGCACCAGCAACGGCCCGATCACGGGCGCACGGCACAGCCACAGCGACCACGGCAGCGGCTTGCCCGGCGGCAGGTGGAACGCCCCGGTATTCAGCACCACCAGGCGCTTGACCCGTTCCGGCCGGCGGTGCGCCCAGGCCATGCCGATCATGCCGCCCCAGTCGTGCAGCACCAGCGTGATTTTCTCGCGCACGCCGAGCCGTTCCAGCAGCTCGTCCAGGTCCCGGACGCGCCGTTCCAGCGTGTACGGATACGTCGCGGCGTCCGGCTTATCGGATAATCCACAGCCGATATGGTCGGGAACGACGACGCGGTAATCGCCGCGCAGCGATTGCACCAAATTGCGATAGTAAAAGGACCAGGTGGGATTGCCGTGGAGCATCACGACGGGGTCGCCGGCGCCCTCGTCGAGATAGTGCAGGCGGAAGCCGCCGATGTCGAGGAAATGGCCGGTGAAAGGATACAGAGTGGCGAGTGGCGAGTGGCGAGTGGCGAGTGAGGAAAAGTCCGACCCTTCTTCACTCGCCACTCGCCACTCGCCACTCGCCACTCTTTTCACCAATCCACCCCTAGCATCAAGCAATTCAGCCCGCTGCCGATGCCGAGGAAGCCGACGCGGTCGCCCGGCAGCAGGAACTCGCGCTCCTCCGCCAGGGCCGCCGTCAGCGGCAGCGACACCGTGCCCATGTTGCCGAGGAAGGAGTAGGTCGAATACTCCTTGTGCGGCGAAATGCCCAGCGTCTTGAGGATGAGGTCGCGGTGGCTGGCGCCGACTTGGTGGCAGATGATCTTGTCCACCATGTCGCCGGCCCAGCCGACGCGGTGCAGGAACGAGTCCCAGGTGCGCAGGCCCAATTCGACGCCGTACTTGAGCACGGACACCGAGTCGGTGGACATGAACTGCCGGGCGGCGCTGAGAACGGTTTCGATGCCCCAGCGGCAGAGGGCGTGGTACTGCGGCGCCGCCTGCGTCGTGCCGCCCAGCAACCGCCGGCGCGGCTCCCTGGCGAATGAGCCGTCGGTCACGACCACGGCCACCGCCCCCGACCCGCCCGTCAGCGTGGCCACGGAGGTCTTGAACGTCTCCATGTTGCGCTGCTGCAACATGGTGTCGATCATCACGTCGTTGATTTCGCGGGCCGTTTCGCAGGAAACGACCATACCAGCTCGCACTTGGCCCAATTCGATGCGGTTGGCGATCTCCACGATTCCGTTGAGCACGCCCAGACAGGCGTTGCTCAGGTCGAACACCGCGTCGGGCCGGGCGCCGAGCGCCGCCGCCACCTTGCAGGCCGTGGCCGGCTCGAACTGTTCCCGACAGACGGCCGCGTAGATCAACACTTCGAGGTCCTGCGGCCGGACGTTGGACATCTCCAGCGCTTTGCGCGCGGCCGCCGTCGCCCCCTGCGACACCGGGTAGCCCGGCTCCCACCAGCGCCGCTCGTGAATGCCGGTCAGAGCCTCCAGCTGCCCTTCCGGCAGCCGCAACGCCTGGTAGACCGGCTGCAAACGCGCCTCCAATTCTTGCGACGTAACCACCACCGGCGGCAGTTCGTAGCCGATCGCTTCCAGGTAGACGCGCGTGTATTTCATGGTCCTTGGTCAACCATCGACAAGGTGAAGTCGTTCATTCGGTAGACGACTTTCCCATCCACCCATAGTAGTCCGTCGGCCGTCAAACGGCGAGTCCCGTCGTCGCGTTTCGTCACGAACGCCTGGACGACGACTTTCTGATTCGCGGGAACGACCTGGCCGCGATACAGCCAGTGGTGGGCCGAAGTGGTCATCGACCGGAAGCGGGTGTGAGGTCCGCCGCCCCAGCGCTCGACGGCCAGAACCTTGAGCAACTGTAGCAGAGATTCGAGTCCCAGAGAACCCGGAATGACCGGGTCTTGATAAAAATGCGCCTCGAAGAACCATTCCGACGGATCTACCGTCTTTGCTCCCTGGACGAATCCCAGCCCATTCGGCCCTCCGTCCGCCGCCAACGCCTCGATCCGGTCGATCATCCGCAGCTGTTTATCGGGAAACGGGGCGTCGGTGGGATAGTCGAAACTCCGGCGCGGTCCCGCTCCGCCGCCGTCATTTCGTAAAACGCCGCGCCGGGGACGCCGACCTGCTGGGCCAGGGACGGCCGCGAGAAGAAGCCGAAATGGGTATTCCCCTGATAGACGACGCCGCGGCCGTCGCGCAGGGCGAAGTCGAAGGTCACGATAATCATGCCGGCCGAGCGCGACGCCCCGGTGAGACGGACGCGGGTGGTCAGCGTACCGGCGTCGCGGCGAACCGGCGCGGTGAGTTCCGCCTTGCCGCCGAGGTTGCGAAAACAGAGGTCGTCGGGGCTGGTCAGGGCCGCGCCGCAGTAGGCCGCCATCCAGCCGCACGGCTGCAACGCCGTTTCCAGGAGGATGACGAACGGCATCGCATCCTGTCGGTCGGCGTCGAAAAACCAGGCGTCGGGCGGCGCGTCGTACTCGGCTTCGATGACGCCGCCGGCCTTCAACTTCCAGGGTTCGGCCTCGACGCGCGTGATGCGGTCGATGCAGAGGAACGGCGGGCCGGGCAGACGGGCGATGAAACGCTCCTCATCGAACACGCGATACGGTTCGCCGAACGCTTCCGACGGTTTGCCGACGGCGAAGGCGAGAAGGCGGTCGCGGTCGAACACCGCGGGC
Source organism: uncultured Planctomycetaceae bacterium (assembly GCA_963813925.1). GTDB lineage: Bacteria > Planctomycetota > Planctomycetia > Gemmatales > Gemmataceae > UBA4732. The sequence continues at coordinate 84,382 of CAWFBG010000007.1, read as the reverse complement.
GAGCGGGGGGCGTCAGCCCCCTGATGATTCGTTCGGTTGTTGAACCTTTCATCAGGGGGCTGACGCCCCCCGCTCGCCCAGAGCGCGCGCAGCCCCTCCCGCGTCAGCCCCGAAAAGCGAACGCACATATTGGTGATTTCCACGATCGGATTGCCGTCGGCGTACATCAGCGCGTCGGCGATCGCGTAAGGCTCCGGCCGGTAGCCGCGCTCCTTGAGCGTCACCTCGTAGGCGACGGTGCGCGTGGCGCCGGTCACTTGTCCGCGGCACTTCAGCTGGCTGGCCACGCCGGGCACGGGTTCGCAGACGACGCCGTCGTGTTCGCCGACCCAGCCGATCCGCATCAGGAAGATCCGCAAAGTGTGCAAACAGCACTCGTACATCAGGGTGCCCGGCATCACGCGGTCGTCCACGAAATGGCACGTCAGAAACCAGTCGTCGGGATGGACGTCCGCCTCGGCGCGTATTTGGCCGACGCCGAAGCGTCCGCCGGCCGGGTCGAGGGAGACCACGCGGTCCACCAGCCTCATCCGGCCGCCGGGCAGGCGCATCGGCGCGTTGAGCTTCAGGCCCGCGAAGGCCGGGCCGAAACAGCCGGCGAGGTCGCCGACGCGAAGGGCGTCGATCTGGGCTTCGGAGTAGGTTTCGGCGGCCCGGGGGGCCAGCTCCGCCTCGTCGTCGGGTTGCACGCCCGGCTGCGGCCGACGGTCCAGCTCGGTCTGCACCACACCCTTGCCGGACGCCAGATCCTCGGCGGTGAAGAAGCCGGCAACGCCGTTCGTCATCGTCAGGAGCGGCTTGCCGTCGGCCGTCCCCTCGAAGCGGAAGCGGAACAGGTGGGTGTCGCCCTGGCGGAAGAAGCGCTCAATGTGGATGTCATAACGCAGGATTTGGCCCGGCGCCGGCAGGCCGCGGTGGAACGTCACCCTGGCGTCGAGCAGCCGATAAACGGCGAGACCGCGCGTGCGGAAATCGACGCCGAGCCACGCCGACAGGAAGAGGTCGGCCTGGCCCGATTCGATGGCGACGCAGGCGGGGACGCGGCCGTGGTCGAGATACCAGGCGCCGGGCCGGACGTCGTGCTCCGTGACCACGCGGCCGGAAGTCAGCGATAAAGGCTCTCCTTCAATACTGGTGATGCGGTCCACCAGCATGAGCGGCTCGTCGGGCAGCCGGACGCGCGACGGGAAGGCGTCGATCGCGGCGAAGTCGGGTCCGAGGACGCGGCCGATGGAGCCGACGGCGAATTCCAGGCACTGCGCCCGGTCCAACGAGCGCGGCGGGGATACCGGGGCGAGCGGGGGGCGTAAGCCCCCTGATTCAGAATGTGGTCGGTGACTGTAGGAAGAATCAGGGGGCTGACGCCCCCCGCTCGCCCGCTGATCGGCGTGGCAGAGCGATTCCAGCAGACTCGTTTGAAACGCCAATCCGCCGACCAGGGTGTCACGAACGGAGTCGGTGTAACGCAGGAACGCGGCGTGCGCCTCGCCGTGCGCCGTGCGCGTCGTCACGGCCTCCCCCAGCATCGGCGCCAGTTCGCTCGGAGGGAACGCCGGCATGACGGCCGGGCCTGATCGAGGGACGACGCGGGGGGGCGTAAACGCTTCCCCGCCGATGGGGATGACCAGCGACCGCCCGGCCGCCAACCCATCGACCCGGATCGGCGGCGTAACTTCCCGGCCATAGAGCGGTCGCAAATCCACGGCCACGCGCTCGGCGACGAGCATTCCCAGCAGCCGCAGCACGGCGGAAACGCCGTCCGCGCCGGGGCGCACACCGACCGCGCCCGGTGCGGTCGGTCGCCGAGGACCGCGCCGATCAGGCGCGTACACGACGCCCCCGGCCCCATCTCCAGGAACAGACGGACGCCGTCGCGGTAAGCGGCCTCGATCACGGCGGGAAAATCAACCGTGTCCAGCGCCTGCGCCAGGATAGCGTCGGCGGCGCTGTCCTCCGTCAATTCGTAGGCGCGGCCCAGGGCGGCGCTGTGAAACCGCACATTAGGGGGCGGCGTGGTAGGCAAAAGGTGCAGCCGGCGGTACGCCCCCGCGACCTCCCGCGCCACGGGGCAGTGGACGGTGCTCGTTTCCGGCAGCGGCAGCGGCGCACGGCCGAGCCGCCGGCCGACTTCTTCCACGGCCGCGCGGTCGCCGCCGACTACGCACTCGCGCGGCGTGTTGACGATGAGCAGGTACGCCCGTTCGACTCCGACCAGGGCGGCGCGAACCTCTTCGACGGCACGGTCCACGACCAGGCCGGCGGTCCATTCGACCGGCGCCTCGGGTGGCAGCTTCCACGCCTTGCGGGCGGCGTCGCAACGGCCGGTGAGGTCGCCGGCGAAGAGCGTCGATTCGTTCATCGCCCGGAGCATGAGGTCGCGGCCGGCCCACGCCCGGAGCGCGAAGAGGGCCGCAGACTCGCCGAGGCTGTAGCCGACGGCGGCGTCCGGGCGGACGCCGAACAATCGCACCAGATCGGTGGTCAGGCCGCCGAGCGCCACCTGGCCGAAGATCTTTTGCCGGGCGTCCGGCGTCCGCCCCGGCGCCTCGTCCCAGAAGATCGAGGATACGAATTGGCTACATAAACGCTCGTTTTCGGCGTCCTGCCGGCGCAGCAGTTCCGGCCACTGTAACGCCAGTTCGCGTCCCATGCCGGGATAATCGTGGCCGGAACCGGGATAGACGAAGGCGATTTTGCCGGACGGCCCCAGCGGCCGGGGGGAGAAGAACACCCGGTCGCGCAACGCCGGCGGCGGGGTCGTTGCTTCGGCAAGGCCGTGTCGCGCCCATTCGATCTGGCCGCGCAGCTCGATCCGATCCTGCGCCACGAAGGCAACGGCGAGCGGTTCGTCCGCGGCGCCGGGGTGGTCGCGGAACCAGGCGCGGGCGTCCTCCTCGATGCCGTGGCCCGGCGAATCCAGCCGGGCGCGCAGGCGGTCCATTCCCCTTGTCAGAGCGGCAATGTCGTTTCCATCAATTACGAACAGCGCTTCGTTGCGATGACCCAGCGGTTGCAGACGCTCCGGATGATCCACGCAAGCAACGGCGTCCCATTCCTCCAGCAGCAGATGCTCGCGGCCGCCGACCCCGACGGCGACCCGACGCGGCCCGTCGATCCGGTCGCGCAACCAGGGGCGGGCCGGGCGTGCCTGGGAAGGCGGTAGGAGTTGCCGATGCAGACGGAGGACCGCCTTGACCAGCGCCGCCATGCCCGAGGCCGCTCCGGCGCAACCCACATCACCATCGGCTCCCTCCAGTATCTCCAGGGGCTCCGCGTCGCCCACGTCCTTGACGACGGCGTAGACCGTATCGCCGTCGCGCACGGCGTCGTCGAGGCGCTTCAGCACGACCGCCGCCGCCCCTTCGCCCACCGTGCGGCCTTCGGCGCGGGCCGCGAGCAAGGAACGCACGTCGCCGGCCAGATCGACGGCCCCGGCCAGGCCCGCGTCGAGTTCGCCGCGTTGGAGCGCCCGCACGGCTGCGGCCACGGCCCGTAATCCGGATGTATCCCCGCTGGAAAGGGTGAAACTGGGTCCGCCGAGATGGAACGCCCGCGCGATGCGGCTGGCGGCGATGCTGCCCAGCGCCCCCATGACGCGGTTGGCGTTCAGGGCCGGCCCGGTCGCCTCGATCAACTCCCGCTTCCACGCCGCGTACTCGGGCGACGACGGCGTCAGCCCCAACCGTTCCGCCCACTCCTCGGCATGTTTCAACGCCCACCAGCGGAAGTGGAAATTCGTCGTATTCAGGTCAAGATTGAGGCCGATGAAGACGCCGGTTCGCGGCCGGTCTTCGTCCGCCAACTTGACGCCGGCCAGGGCGGCGTCGGCGGCCAGCAGCATCAGCACCTGCTGCGGCAACGCCTCCTGCAACTCGCGCGGCGGGATGCGGAAGCGATCGGCGGCGACGCGCAGTTCCTCGACGTAGAACCCGGCGAGCGAGTGGGCGTCCAGGCCTTCGCGGCGCCCCCACGCGCTGTCGGCAACGCCCCAATCGTGTCGCGGCGGCCGCGGTTCGTCCGCCCTGCCGCCCAGCACGCGCTCCTGAAACGAGCGCAGGGAGTCCCAGGGGCCGAAACGCGCGTCCATCCCCACAACGGCGATGGCAGGCGCGTCTATACCAACCCGAAGCGCAAGCGAGGGAGAAGGTTCCGAACCTTTCCCCTCGCTTGCGCTTCGGGTTGGTATGCACTCGTCATACTCTTCTAACAGCAAATGCGCATTGACGCCGCCGAAACCGAAGCCGCTGATCGCCGCCCGCCGCGGCGTCGCCTCCGACCGCCGGGGCCATTCGCGCGGCGCCTTGAGGACCTGAAACGGCGACGCTTCCATCCCGAGCGCCGGCGGCGGCGAGGAGAAGTTGGCCGTCGGCGGCAGCGTCCGCTCGCGCAGGGCGCACAACACCTTGGCCAGTCCCGACGCTCCGGCCGCCGTGAGCAGGTGGCCGACCGTGGACTTCACGGAGCCGATAACGCACTGACCCGGCCGCCAACCGTCGCGGCCCCACAGCGCCTTGAGGCTGGCGAACTCCACGGCGTCGCCGACCGGCGTGCCCGTGGCGTGGCACTCGATCAGGTCCACGTCTGTCGGCGCCCAGCCGGCGTCGGCGTAGGCGGCGCGCATGGCCCGCAGCTGGCCCTCGCTGTTGGGGGCCAGCAAACCGCCGCCCACGTCGTTGGACAGGCCGACCCCGGCGATCATGGCCAGGATGCGGTCGCCGTCGCGCACGGCGTCCGCCAGCCGCTTCAGCAGGAACACGCCCGCGCCCTCGCCGACCACCAGTCCGTCGGCCCGCGCGTCGAACGGGCTGCACCGCCCGCTCGGCGACAGCGCCCGCAGCTGGGAGAAGCCCATTTGCGTGTAGAGGCAGTCGGGCCGAGATACGCCGCCGGCCAGCATGGCGTCGGCCCGCCCGGCCAGCAACTCGTCGGCGGCTAATTTGATCGCATAAAGGGACGATGCGCAGGCGGCGTCGAGAGTGTAATGGCCGCCGCCCAGGCCGAGTTCCGCCGCCAGTAGCGCGGCCGGCAGCCCGACGGCGTGACGGTCGCGCGGATCGAAGGCTTCCGGCGACGGCGCCGCACCTAGCACTTTTTCCGCGAAGGTGCGGCCGAGGACGTTGCGGGCCAGGATCGACGCCTTTTCGGTGGGCAAAACGATGTCGCCGAGGATGACGCCGACGCGGCGACGGTCCAGGCCGTTCGTCACGCCGGACGCGAACGCCTGCCGACCGGCGAACAGCGTCAGGTGAACGACGGGATCGAGGCCGGCGAGGGCAGGCGAGGCGTCGAGCGGAACGTCGTCGAGAAAGTAGCCGCGACGGGAATAGACCTTATCCGGAGCGGCAATGGCGGGGTCAAAGACGGCGTCGGGGTCGAGCATCCAGCGGCCCGGCGGCGCGTCGCGCGAGCGGTCGGCCCCGGCCAGCACGTCGGCCCAGAGGCGTTCCGGGGTCGCGGAGGAGGGGAAGAGTCCCCCCATGCCGACGATGGCGACGCGCGACGAAATCGACATACGTTGCGTCCTTCGGGTTGGCTCGATAAAGGGGAGTCGGCGCCGGTCGGCCCTCCCTCCCGGCGATTCGGAGGGTATGATGGTTCAAGGAGGTAATGCCATGAACGACACCGCTGAACCGGCCCCGATTACGATGCAGGTTACGGTAACCCTGACGGCCCTGGTCCACCCCGAGCCTCAAGCCGGCGGGTATTCGGCCGAAGTGCCGGCCCTACCGGGTTGCTACACGCAAGGAGAGACCCTGGAGGAAGTCCGGGCCAATCTGAGGGAGGCGGCGGAAGGGTGGCTGAACTCCGCCCACGACGAGGCCGCCCACCGAGAGGGGGCCGCGTGAAGGTCGTCTCCGGCAAGCAAATGTGCAGGCTTCTGGAGGCCCGCGGCTGGCGCCTGGACCGCGTCACCGGAAGCCACCACATCTACCGACACCCAGCTACCAGACGACGCACCTCCGTGCCGGTTCACGGCAACACGGACCTCAAACCAAAGACCCAGCGGAACATTATGCGGGACGCCGGGTTGACCGACGCGGATCTCTAACCGCCCACCACTTTTTCCCGCCGATTCCGCCGGAACGCCCGTTCCAGCGCCGGGTCGAGAACGCTCTCACACCCGTCCATGCGCGCGACCACCTGCCCGTCGCCGGCCAGGAAATCGAGGTCGCCGACCGCGTGCAGGTCGGTCGCTTTCGTGACGTTCAGCACCACGCGGGCGCCGTCCGCCGGGAACGCGCGACGGTACTGGCGGTAGCGGGCGACGTGGCACGGTAGGCCGGCGGCGCCGCTGCGGGCGAAGCTCCACAGGATCATCATCTGGAAGCCGCCGTCGATCACCAGCGGGTCGGCGATCCATTTCTGACGCAGCGGCCGCCTCAGCCACGCCGTCGGCGCCGGGGCCGGCCGAACCCGCGCGACCACGCCCGCGGCGTCGCAGGCCTCGACCCGCTCCAGACATTGCATGTCGGGGCCGTGGAACAGGACCCGGCGGTAAATCTCTTCGGGCGTGAACGGGCGCGACGGCCGCGCCGCGGCGGCCCGCGCCGTCGGGGCCGGCGGCAGGTCCGCGGTCAAGACGACCTCGGCGCGGGCGTGCAGCGTCTCCCGGCCGTCGCCGCGTATGCCGCGCAACTCCACCGGAGTGATATAAAAGCCCTCCTTTTTGACCGCCTTGCCGGCCAGCACGCGCAGCGTCGGAGGTTCGCCGTCGAGGACGACGCCGTGCAGCACGCGCAGGTCGTCGCAGCCGTGGAACGTCAGGCCGGCGTTCTCGTGCAGGGCGCCGTGGGCTAACCACTCCAGGATCAGCGCCAGCGGCAATACCGGCCGGCCGTCGAGGACGTGCGAGTCCAGCACCGGGTATTCCGCCACGTCCAGCACACGGTCGAACGTCGGGGCGAGGCCGCGGGCCGGCGACGGGGCGGCATGGGCCGGCTCCGGGACCGGGGGTTCGGGCCGCATCGGCGCCCGTGTGCCGGCCGCCAGGACCACGACCTCGACGGCCGGGTCCGCCGTCTCGCGCAGCTCCTGAACCAGACATTCCGCCCCCGCTTCGAGGCCGATGAGGCCGACGCCTTCCTGGTCGAACAGCCGTTTGAGCTGCGGCGTCACCATGCCGCCGTCCCACGGCCCCCAGTTGACGGAGACGACGCGACAGGCCGGCAGCAGCCGGGCGTAGCGCTGGGCCGTCTTGTTCAGCACCTCGTTGGCGATGGCGTAATCGACCTGCCCCGTCCGGCCGAAGCGGCCGGTGGACGACGAGAACAGCGCCAACGCCCGCAAATCGTTCGGCTCCAGCGCCGCCAGCACGTTGCGCAGGCCGCCGACCTTCGTGCCGAAAACGCGGTCGAATTGTTCCTCCGTTTTGTCCGCGATGAGGGCGTCCGCCAGCACGCCGGCGCCGTGGACCACGCCGCGCACCGGGCCGTATTCGGAGCGGACGCGACGGAGCACGTCGGCGACGGCAGCGGCGTCGCGCACGTCCGCGGAATGGTAGACAGCCCGGCCGCCGGCCGCCTCGATGCGTTCCAGGGTCTGGCGCGTCTCGCGCTGGGCCGTCAGTTTGCGGTACTGTTCGCCGATGACGCGCGGCGAGGCGTCGCCGTTCAGGCGCTGGCCAAGTGCCCGCTTGATCTCGGACTCCACCGTCAGCGACGCCAGCCAGTCCGGTTCGTGCTCCGGCGCCGGGCTGCGGCCCAGCAGCACTAGCGTCGGCCGGAACGCCCGCGCCAGGGCCACCGCCGCCTCGGCCGTGACGCCGCGGGCGCCGCCCGTCGCCACGATCACATCGCCCGGCGCGAACGGCGTCGCCGCGCCGGTCGCGAGCGGCCGCGCCTCCCGGTCCAGGGTACACGGTCCCGAGCGGGACAAACCGACTTCCATCGGGCCGGATCGCAATAGTTCCTCGACCAGGGCGTCGGCGGTCTGGTCCGCGTCGGCGAAATCGCGGCCGAGGTCGATGGCCTTGCACTGCACCTCCGGCCACTCCCAGCCGGCCGTCTTCGCCAGGCCGGCAAGGCCGCCGTCCGTGGGGTCGCGGTGCGGGTCGAGGTCGCCGAAACCGAACGCCCCGTCCAGGCGCGAAACGGTGGCGAAGAGGGCGCCGCCCTCGCGGCCGGCCCGACGCAGACTTTCGCCGAGACGCTGAACGACGAACAGGGCGCCCTTCAGCAGGCCGTCGTCCGCCTGTCCGGCCGGTGCCATCACGACCAGTCCGCCGAGCGCGGCCGGCGGCGTCGCGTTCCGCAGCTCGGCGGCCGGCGCCCGGCGCGTGCGATAACCTTTCCGCCGCAACCGCTCTTCGACGCGGCTGGCCAACCCGGCGTCGTCCGACGCGAGCCAGATTTCGGCGACCGGCGCGAGGTGGACCGGCCCGCGTCGCCGGCCGTCCAGGGGTACGTCATGAACCACGCTGCGTTCCAGCGCGACGGTCGGCGAGCGGGGGGCGTCAGCCCCCCGATTCTTCACAGGTTCCTCGGCAGGTGCGGAATCAGGGGGCGGACGCCCCCCGCTTGCCGTTGCCCCTTTTCCGCCGGCGAGGAAGGCGGCGATGTGGCGGAGGCTCAGGAGCGTACCGAGGTGCTCGGGCTTGACCTGCGGCGCCTCGGGCAGCCGCTCCTGCAACGCCGACAGGATCTCGACGCGCTTGATCGAGTCGATGCCCAGGTCGGCGTCCAGAGCCATGTCCAGCTCCAGCATCTCCGACGGATACCCCGTCTTCTCCGCGATCACCTCCAGAAGCGCCGCCGTGATCTTTTCCAGGTCGTCGGGCGCGGCCGTCTTTTCCGCCAGCCCCACCACCGCTTCCACCGCGGCGGCGGTCGTCGTCGGGGCGTCGCCCCCGGCGAGGAAGGCGGCGATGTGGCGGAGGCTGAGGAGCGTGCCGAGGTGCTCGGGCTTGACCTGCGGCGCCTCGGGCAGCCGCTCCTGCAACGCCGACAGGATCTCGACGCGCTTGATCGAGTCGATGCCCAGGTCGGCGTCCAGAGCCATGTCCAGCTCCAGCATCTCCGACGGATACCCCGTCTTCTCCGCGATCACCTCCAAAAGCACTTTTTCGATCCGCTTATTGTCTGAAACCGGGGCCGGGCGCGGCGCCTCGACCGGCGGCGAAAGCGGCGCCGCCGCGACCCGCACCACGGGCGCGGGGGCGGGGCAACCGCCGTCGGCGGGGCCGGCGCTACGGCCGCAGGCGGCGGCGCGAACGGCGCCACGCCCAACGCACTTTGCAGATAGCGTTGGTGTTGTTCCACCAGCAGATGGACGGTGCGGTGGGCCGTCTCCTGGCCCTCCAGGAACTGGCGGTGCAGCTGGGCCGTCTGTTCCTGCATTTTCTGGAGCGCCGCCAGGCTCTCGCGCGTCTCCCGAAGGGCCTGCTGGAGGGCCGTCGCGTCGGCGTCGGCCGCCGGTTGCTGCGAGGGAACGGGGCCGTTCATCGTGGGGGATGGCCTTCCATTCGTGGTGGGGCGAGGCTCGAACGTGGATACGGGCGCGGACGGCGACGGGGCGACGCCCGAAGCGGCGGGCGGGTCGTCTTCGGCTTGCGGTAGTTGGCGCCACAGATCGGGACGAGGAGCGTCGGCTTGCCCTCGCCGGCTGGCTGGCGCGTCCGGACGCCGCCGTCCCAGGCATTCAGATCGACGCCATGGCCGAGGGCCGCCAGGCAGGCCAGACAACACGCCAGGTCGTAGGCGCCGGGTCGGCGGCCGTTCGACGCGTCCAGCGCCAGGGCTTCGTGTTCCCGGCCGCCCAGAATGGCGCCGACCATCGCCGTCAGCCGGGCGCCGGGGCCGACTTCGAGGAACGTCCGCACGCCGGCCCGATACAGGTTTTCGACCTCGGCGACCCATTCCACTGGCCGCGCCAGCTGCCCGGCCAGAAGGTCGCGGGCCAAGCCGGCGTCGTCGGGGTAGGGCGCGGCCGTGGTGTTGGCGAAGACGGGACGCGCCGGGACGAATTTCCGTCTTCTCCAGGGCGGCGCGGAAGGCCGGTTCGGCGCCGGCCACCTGCGGGCTGTGAAACGCCGCCGCCACCGACAGCCGCGTCGCCCGCACCTGTCGCGCGGCGAACGCCGCCGCCGCCCGCTCGATGCTCACCGTCGGACCCGACAACACGGTCTGTTGCGGCGAGTTCTTATTCGCAAGAACCAGATCGATTTTCTCTTCCGTGAGGATTTGCACGATGGATTCGGCCGCCGCGTGGACCGCGAGCATCCCGCCGCCCTCTCCTTCGGACGGGGCGGCCGCCATCAGCCGGCCGCGCTCCAGCGACAGGGTATGCAGGTCTTGCGGGCCGATGCGGCCGGCGGCGCACAGGGCCGTCAACTCGCCGTAGCTGTGGCCGGCGAAGGCGTCGGCGCGAAGGCCGAACGACTCCAGCACGCGCCAGGCGCCGAGACTCACGGCGCCGAGCGCCGGCTGGGCCGCGTCGGTGGCGCGCAGGGCGTTCTCGTTGGCGGCCCGTTCCTCCGGCGTGAAGGCGTTAAGCGGATAAATCAGATCGCACAGGCGCGGCCCTTCCTTCCGTCCCTCGGCAAAGGCGCGATCCGCGTCGGCAAGCGCCTCATGCGCCAGGGGGAACGTGCATACCAGATCGCGAAACATGCCGGGGTACTGGGCGCCCTGCCCGGAGAACAGCACGGCCAGCTTGGCCGCCGGTCCAGACCCGTAGCAGGCGCCGTCCGGGCTGCGCCACGATTGCTTGTCGGTATGCTTGCCCAGCAGCGCCCTCGCCCCGGCGATCATTTTCCCCAGGTCCGTCTGGCCGAGCAGCACCGGCAGCACCAGCCGACAGGCGGCCCCCGCGTCCCAGGCGGCGCGCGTCTCGGCGGCGCGGGCGCGGAACTCGTCCCACGGCAAATCAGTCGGCCACGCCGCCAACCGGGCGTCCAGCGCGGAAGGGCCGTCGGCGCAGAATGCGAGGAGCTGCACGTCGCCGTCCCAATCGACCTCCGTTTTGTCCGCTTCCCCCTCTTCGAGGACGCAGTGGAAATTGCTGCCGCCGAAGCCGAAGGCGCTGACGCCGGCCCGACGCGGGTGGCCCGGCGACGGCAGCCACGGCCGCTTCTCCGTGTTGACGTAAAACGGCGTCTCGCCCGGCCGCAGCGCGTCGATCGGCTTTTCGACCTTGAGCGTCGGCGGCAGGACCTTGTGATGCAGGGCCAGCGCCGCCTTGATGAGGCCGGCCGCCCCCGCCGCCGCCTTGGTGTGGCCGATCTGCGACTTCACCGATCCCAGAGCGCACCACGTCCCCACGCGGCCCGATTCGCGGTAGACCTCCGCCAGGGCCGACGCCTCCACGGAATCGCCGACGCGCGTGCCGGTGCCGTGGGCCTCTACCATCTCGACGGTGTCGGGCGTCACGCCAGCGTCGCGGTAGGCGGCGTGCAGGGCTTCGACCTGGCCGGCCGCCTTGGGGGCGTAGACGGCGTTGCCCTTGCCGTCGCTGGAGGCGCCGATGCCGCGCACCACGGCGTAGACCCTGTCGCCGTCGCGGCGGGCGTCGTCCAGCCGTTTCAGCACCAGCACGCCCAGGCCTTCGCCGAGAATGGTGCCGTCGCCGGCCGCGTCGAACGGCCGGGCGTTCCCGGTCGGCGACAGGGCCGGCGTCTTGCTGAAACACATGTACATGAAAATATCGTTGAACGTGTCGATGCCGCCGGTCACGACCACGTCGGCCCGGCCGCGTCTCCAGCTCCATCGCGGCGAGGTGCAGCGCGCCGAGCGAACTGGCGCAGGCGGCGTCCACGACGCAGTTGGCGCCGCCGAGGTCGAAGCGGTTGGCGATGCGCCCGGCCACGACGTTGCCGAGCAGACCGGGGAACGAATTTTCCTGCCAGCCGACGTAGGAATCGCTGATGCGTTGCACCACGTCGTCGGCCACGTCTTGGGCGACGCCGGCTTCCCGCAGCGCCCGCCGCCAGATCGGATGGCCCAGCCGCGCCCCCAGCGGGATGACCATTTCCAGCGTGCCGGTGACGCCGAGCAACACGCTAACGCGGCGGCGGTCGAGCGGCTTGCCCGGCCCGTCGGAGCGCACGGCGTAGCCGGCGTCTTCGAGGGCTTGTTGCGTGGCGACCAGTCCGAGGAGTTGCGAGGTGTCGGTGGCTTCGAGGTTGCTGGGGGCGATGCCGTAGGCGGCCGGGTTGAAATCGACCGGATCGAGGAAGCCGCCGCGAGCGGCGTACACGTGGTCGGGCGCCCTGGGGTCGGCGTCGAGATAGTCGTCGGGCTGCCAGTGGCTGGGCGGCACGTCGGTGATGCAATCGACGCCGTTTTTGATGTTGGCCCAGTACGCGCCGAGGCCGTCAGCCTTGGGGAAGAGGCAGCCGATGCCGATGATCGCCAGCGGGGCGGCGGTGGCGTCAGCCTTACGTTCATTCGCGGCGCTCAAGGCAGCTTCTCCCATTGACACCCGGACATGCTCCGTTCAGTCACTCATATCAAGGCCGCGGCGCAGGCCGCACGTGCAGCATCCCTCTTCGTATCATCTCACCCACCGTCATGTTCTTGGCGATCCGGTCTGGACTCAGGCCTGCCCGTGTTTTCTCCGCGGTGACACTCTAAATACTTCCTTGGCGCGGTTAAAGAACCACTGTTCTGTCTCCACGAATTGTGGATTCTCAGCCCATAGGGTCGCATCCCAGGGCAACAAGTAACCCTGACGACAAAAGTAAAGCGCTAAGCTGTTGATCGCTGGAAACGTCGGGTCTGCCTGGTGCTGGCGACGGGCCAGCAAGTAGTAGCCTAGCAACTCATCCAGGTAATTCGCCTCGACTCTCCTGCTCTTGGTTGTCTTGAAGTCTACGAGCATATCTCCGGCGATGAGGTCAGCGTCAGCGCCGCCGACGAAATGAGACGCTTCCGGGAAGTCTGGATTGAGCAACAGTGTTTTGTCATGGAGCAGTTCGCTGAACGGTACGAGGGCCAGCAAGGCGAGCAGGTCTTCCACATCCTCGGCGGCTGCATCCTCGAAGGTAGAATCGAACCGAGGGCTGCGCACAATGTCGTCCAGCTTGGCCAACCGGATCGCATGAGCCGCCAGCTCGGCTTGCTCGATCCGAGCCGGCGATGTGTTCTTCAGATAGGCGGAATAGGCCGATTTGGCCTTCTCCAAAACCGTGCGCACGCGGCCAGCCACCTCTTTAGCCAGTTGCTGGAGCGTATGCATGTCGCCCACTGGACGCGCCGCATAGGTAATTATTCCCTTTTCGTCTCTCGATAGGTGTATGAAGCCGCCCCCTTTGTTGTCGCTTCTCCATATGCCGTCTGGCACCGACTCGGCCGTCCAGCACCTTACTCCCGCGTGAGGTGCCCGGCGATGGAGTTCAAAGCGCAGCAGATAGTCGAACGCCGAACCCACCACCATGTAACGCTTACTCCGTGGTTCGACCGAGAGCGCGGTGTCGATTTTGGGCAGCAGTACAGGGTGGAGCGGTTTGAGCTTGGCTTTTACGTCGGCCATTTTGACAAAGCCAGTCAGACTCATGGCGCACCTCACCGCGTCGCTTGATCGAGACGTTCCGGTTCCAGCGGCGTCAACCGCGACCACTCCAGGTCGAGCGGCACGCCCTGGCAGCGCAGCATGTTCAGCCGCATCAGCACCGCCGCGCCGTACAGCAGGTTGCGAGCCACGGTCACGACGCGGCGATTCCTGGCCTGTTCGAGGAACGACCCCTTGGTCCACTCGTTAAACGCGCCCATCGCCGGGCCGCACCACACCTGATAATCCAGCCTGCGCGACGGTTCGCCGGCGTTGGCCCAGCGCGACGACTGGCCGAGATACCAGCGAAACACAAGAGCCATTCTATGTTTCGGCTCGCGCGCGGCACGTTCCAGTTGACGCGGGTCCCGCTCCTGGAAATAGACGCGCGTCTGCGCCCATATCTCTTCCAGCGGGGCGCGGAACAGGTTCTTTTCCAGGGCGGCCCGTTCCGCGGCGGGCAAGTCTTCCAGGCGGGCGTGAGTGCGGTAGAGTTCATATAACTTGGCCGCCCGCATGGCGAACATGGTGCCGCGCTTTAACACCTGCACCTTGACGCCCATCTCGAACATGTCGGCGGCCGGCGCCATGATGACGTCGGCCTGCTCCGCCTGGGCCAGCATCTCGCGCACCGCGTCCGACGACCCCGATTCCACGCACGCCTGGTTGACGGACCCCGTCAGGACGTAGCTCGCTCCCATCACGAACGCCGCCGCGGCCGACGCCGGTGTGGCAATGCCGCCCGCCGCCCCGACGCGCAACGGGGCGTCGTATCGGTGTTCCGACTGCATCCGATCGCGCAACGCCAGCATCGTCGGCAACAGCGTCACCAGCGGCCGATTGTCGGTGTGGCCGCCGGAGTCGGCTTCCGCCGTGAGGTCCTGGGCCACGGGGATGCGGGACGCGAGCCGGACCTGTTCAGGCGAGAGAGCGCCGGTGCGCAGCAGTTCTTTCAGGATGCGATCCGACGGCGGCGCGAAAAATTTGGAGGCCACCTCGACGCGCGAGACCTTTGCGATGACGCGGTTGGGCGCGACGACGCGGCCTGCGGCGTCGGCGTGTATGCCGTGTGTTCGGTAACGGACAAGCGCCGGCGTGAGGTCGAGGTAGGCCGACGCCTCGACGAGGCGGACGCCGCGGCGCAAATAGAGATCGACGACGGCGTTTTCGAGGTCGGGTTCGTTGGGACTGTGAATGAGGTTGAAGCCGTGCGGGGCGTCGCCGAGGCCGCGCGAGAGACGGTCGATGGCGGTTTCGACGCGGGCCGGCGGCAACCCGGCGGCGCCGAAGAAGCCGAGCATTCCGGCCCGGCTCATGGCCTCGACGATCTCGACAGAGCCGATGCCGTTGGCCATGGCGCCGGCGACGTAGGCGTAGCGGAGGCGATGGTCGGCGCGAAAGGAGGCGTCGCCGAGGTCTTCGAGCCGGCAGGCGGGGACGAAGACGTTGCCGTCGTGGATGGGACGGTTCACGTCGCGGAGGGCTTCGTATAGGGCCGGGTTGTCGGTCATGGGAGGCGCCGTCGGCGGGGCGGGCTGGTCAAAGGAAAACCTCGGAAGCGAGCCAGGGGAAATCATACCGCCTTATGGCCGGGTCCGCCAGCATCGCTGGGCTACGGAAGCGCTCGCGCTCCGGGCTGGTAGGGATCGTATAATACGCGGGCGGTCGCCCGGTTTCACCAGGAAGGAACGAACGATGACGTACGCCGTTGTTGTCTGCGCCGCGCTTGCCCTGCTCGCCCTGCCGGTCGCCGTCCACGCCGACGGCGGCAGACGGCCGATGACCATCGACGACCTTCTCGCGTTCAAACGCGTCAGCGATCCGCAAATCAGCCCCGACGGCAAGAATGTCGTCTACGTCGTCGGCGAGGTCGATCTGCCGGGCAACAAGACCTCGTCGTCGCTCTGGCTGGCCGGCAGCGACGGCAAGGGCGAGCCGAAGCGGCTGACCAACGCCCCTGGCAAGAAGGATTCGCACCCGCGCTGGAGTCCCGACGGCAAGCAAATCCTGTTCGAGTCGAACCGCTCCGGCGACGGCCAGCTCTGGCTCATCGACGTGGACGGCGGCGAGGCACGGCAGCTGACCACGATCAGCAGCGGGGCCGGCAACGCGGTCTGGTCGCGCGACGGCAAGATGATCGCCTTTGTCTCTGCCGTTTATCCGGAATACTCGGAGAAGCCGTTCAAGGAGAGCGACGAGCTGAACAAGAAGCGCAAGGAGGAAGCGGAGAAGAACCCGGTCAAGGCGAAGGTGTTCACGAAACTGTTCTACCGCCACTGGGATTCCTACGTCGAGGACAAGAGGCAGCAGCTGTTCGTCATGGCGGCGGAGGGCGGCGAGCCGAAGGACGCGACGCCCGGCGACCGCGACGCCTTCCCCACGTCCACCACCTTTTCGACCGGCGACAACTTCACCTTCAGCCCGGACGGGAAATATCTGGTATTCACGGCCGTGCCGGAGAAGGACGAGGCGTGGAGCACGAACTACAGCATCTGCCGCGTGCCGGTCACGGGCGGAACGACGCGATGGGAATGCCTGACGAAGGACAACCCGGCGGCGAGCGGCGGACCGGTGTTTTCGCCGGACGGGAAGATGCTGGCGTACAGGGCGCAGACGCGGCCGGGATTCGAGGCGGATCGATGGCAGTTGATGGTGGTCGATTGTGACGAAGGCGGGGCCTTCAAGGGACCGCCCAGGAGCCTGACGCCGGACTTTGACCGAGCGGTGGATGAGTTCGTCTGGCAAAAGAACGATTCGCTCTGTCTCACCGCCGAAGAAAATGCGACCAAGCCCCTCTGGGTGGTGACGGTAAAGGACCCCACAACGACGCTCGTCCCCAAGATCCTGAACCTGATTCCACGGACCTGGGGCGGGACCTTCGCCTCGCTAAGCTCGGCGAAGTCCGACGGTCGTCTTGCGTTCACGATGGCGGCGATCAGCTCTCCGCCGGAGGTGTTCACCATTCACCACGGCGACTGGGCCACACTGAAGTTCGTCAACCTCAGTCGCGCGAACGGCAAAGGAATGTTGGAAGTTGTGAACCTGGAGCTCCCAAGGCCCGAAAGCGTCAAAGTCAAGGTCGAAGGCGGCGAGATGCAGATGTGGGTCCTCAAGCCGCCCGGCTTCGACGCGAAGAAGAAATGGCCGCTCGCCTTTCTCGTCCACGGCGGCCCGCAGGGCGCCTGGGAGGACGGCTGGAGCAACCGCTGGAACCCCGAACTGTGGGCCGCCCAGGGCTACATCGTCGCCCTGCCGAACCCGCGCGGCTCGACCGGCTTCGGCCAGAAGTTCGTGGACGAGATCAGCGGCGACTGGGGCGGCAAGTGCTACGACGACCTCATGTCCGGCCTCGCCTACATGGAAAAGCAGCCCTACATCGACACGGAGCGCATGGCGGCGGCCGGGGCGTCGTTCGGCGGCTACATGATGGACTGGTTTGAAGGCCACACCACGAAGTTCAAGACGCTTATCAGCCATTGCGGAGTCTATAACTTCGACAGCATGTACGCCACCACCGACGAAATCTGGTTCGACGAGTGGGAGCACGGCGGCAAGCCGTGGGACAAGGACAAGCGCGAGGCCTACGAGAAGTTCTCGCCGCACCGTTACGCCGACAAGTTCCAGACGCCGATGCTCATCATCCACAACGATCTCGATTTCCGCGTGCCGGTGGGCGAGGGGCTACAGCTGTTCAACACTCTCCAGCGCAAGGGAATCCCGTCGAAGTTCATCAACTTCCCCGACGAGGGCCATTGGGTGAGCAAGCCGAAGAACAGCGAATACTGGCACAAGGAGGTCTTCGCCTGGCTGGCGAAATACGCCCCGCCGGGTGGGAAATAAAAGATATCACTTCGTCAGTACGAGACTAACCGGGGGGGCGTTGACGGAGAAATCGTTGTTCTGGTATTTGGCCTTGCCGGTGACGACGACGGCAAACGCGCCGATCGGGGCCTTGACGGCGGCGTTCAGCTGCACCTTGACCTCGTTCATGTTGGCCGGGATTTTCTTCAGGGCCGGGGCCACGTTCGGCGGCAGGCCGGTCGCCGTCAAGTCGATCTCCGCCGTGAAACCCGGCGCGCGTACGACGGTGACAGTCAGGCTGGCGGGTTTGCCCACCATCGTGGACGGCTGGTCGAATTTGGCCGCCAGCGTGAAGGGCGCCTTCTCGGTCACGGCCAGCCCCACCGTCACGTCCATTTGCCGCGGCGGCACGGGCAGGCCGGCCAAGCCCAGGCTGACGGGGGCGCGAACGCTGGCGTATTCGGTCGCCTCCTTGCCGTTGATCGCCGCCTTGCCCCGCACGACGAGCGTCATCGGCCCCACTGGCGCATCGGGGCCGACGTTGACCATGAGCGTCGCGGCGGGGTTGTTCGGCTGCGCGGGCTGTTTGGCCGCGATTTGCACCTGGCCGCTCAGTCCCGCGGCGCCGACCACGCTCACGTCGATCGGCCCCGCGTAGTCGCGGCGCGTGACGAAAATCGGCACGCCGACGGAACCGCCGGCCGCCGCGTTGTAACGGTCGAGGCCGAGCGACAGCTCAAAGCCCGGCCGATAGGGGACGACCGTGACGCGGTAGACTTCCTCCGGCCCCGCCCAGTATTGCAGGTGTTCGACGGCGAGGAAGTAATCGCCGTCCGCCGTGGGCGTAAAGTCCAAATGCGGATCTTTCATGGGGTCAGTGGCGAGGACCTGGTTGTTCTTGGAGTCGCGCACGGTCATGTAGACGTCGGTCGGCGAACCCAATTCATGGGTCTGGGCGTCGATGGCGTAGCGCGTCCCCTTCTTGGCGGCGAAGGCGAAAACGTCCACGTCGCCCTTTTGCTCGAAGCGCCCGGTGACGGCGCCGGGCACGGCGAGGCGGTTGGCGTGCGCCGCGTCATTGTTCGGCTCCTGTTCCAGCGCCTCGTCGAGGTCGGACAGGGCGAGGCTGACCGGCCAGCCGTACAGGCCGTTGGGGCCGCGCGGCGCCAACCACAGCGCCTGAACCGCGGGGTCGGCCGGCGCCGTGACCTCCTCCGGGGCGACGCCGTCCACCTGCGGCCCGGTGAACCGCACGGTCGCCCTGGCGCCGCGCTTGATCGCGAGCGGAAGCGTCGTGGTGGCGCAGGGAAAATCGCCGATCCGTAAACGGTAGAAATAATCCTCGCCGCCCTTATAGGTCTCGTCGCGGACTTCGACGAGGTAGTCGCCGGCCTCCTTGAAGGTGTAGGTCAGACGCGGGTCGGTCTGGAGGCCGGGGGCGTCGTTGCTGTGGCCGCCGCGCAACTCGCGGCGTGTGCGGCCGTCGAATAACGTCAGCTGCGGGTCGATGGGACTGCCCAGGCGACGGCCGAGCACTTCAAAGCTGAGCCGTTGGCCGGCCGCGACCGCGACCTTGTAATAGTCGTTGCTCTCGCTGGCCGTCCGGCCGACGACGACGCACGGCGCCGCGACGGATTGAGCCGTTGCCAGAGTGTGGTTGTCGCCTTTCTGCGACACCTGCGGCAGGTCGTCCACGCAGAAGATCCGCAGATTGGACATGCCGCGGGCGGTCGCCAGGCGGAGGGCGTGGAAACCCATCGGGGCGTCTTTGGGAATTTCGAGGCGGACCAGCAATTTCGCGGGGTCTTTGCCGTTCTTGTTGTCCCGCGGGATGGTGACCTTGGCGGGGAAGTCGAGCCAGAGGCCGGTCGGCTCGGCGAGATTGGCGCCGGTGAGGATGAGGTCGATGGCCGTGCCGCGTTGGGCGCCGTATGGCGCGACCGGCTTGAGCGTCGGCGCCGCGGGGTTGGGCGGCACGGCCGCTCCCTGTGCAGGGGCGGGGACGGCCCAGGTCAGCAGCGCGGCGGAAACGACGGCGACGCCAAAACGGCGGGAGAGGCGCGGGTGCATGGCGGTTCTCACGGGGCGACGGCGGGGGGCGGAGGCGGGCGGGCGTTGGGAATGATAATAATCGTCGGGAGGGCGGACGGGAAGGATAATCGGAGAATCGATCAGAACTCGCCTTCCAGGTCGGCGTCGCGCAGGTCGGTGACGAACATGTGTCCCGGCGCGTGCGTCATCAGCAACGGCGGCCGCGCCTCCGCCGCCACGGCCTGCGGCGTCACGCCGCACGCCCAGAACACCGGCGTCTCGCCCGGCCGCACCTCCACCGGGTCGCCGTAATCCGGATGATCCAGATCGTGGATGCCGATGGCCGCGGGGTCGCCGAAGTGGACCGGGGCGCCATGCGACCGTGGGAAGCGCGTGCAGACGCGCGTCGCCGTCACGGCCGCGGCCGGCGTCATCGGCCGCATCGACACCACCATCGGCCCGCGGAACGCCCCGGCCGGCCGGCACGGTATGTTGGTGCGGTACATCGGCACGTTGCGGCCCTGTTCCAGATGCCGCACCGGCACGCCCGCATCAATCAGCGCATGTTCAAATGTGAACGAACAACCGAGCAGGAACGCCGTCAAGTCGTCCCGCCAGTAGCGCTGGAGGTCGGTCGGTTCGTCCACCAACTCGCCGCCGCGGTAGACGCGGTAGCGCGGCGCGTCGGTTCGCACGTCGCCGCCGGGGGCCGTCCACCGTGGTTCCGGCGAAACCGGCTCCGTCACGTCCAGTAAAGGACACGGTTTCGGGTTGCGCTGGCAGAAGAGGAGGAAGTCGAAGGCCAAATCGCGCGGCACGATGACAAGATTGGCCTGGACGTATCCGCGCGCCAACCCCGGCGTCGGCCCATGCCAGGCGCCCGACCGGGCCGCCCACCGCACGTCGGCCCCGGTCGCGTTTCGCAGGTCGGCCGTGGTTAGCATCCCAGAAGGTCCTTGATGCGCAATAGCGGCTTCACGTATTCGTCGAACGGCAGCCCGTCCACGGTGACGGTCGGCCGGCCGGTGACGCCGTCCACCAGCGGCCCCTTCTCCACCATGATACGCAGCAATTCGCGCTCTTTTTCCGGGTCGAACAGCGACGGATCCAACTTCGCCCCGCGCAGCAGGGCCACGCCGGCCGCCAGGGCGTAGGCGCCCCAGTTGCTCACGCCGGCGACGATGAGGTAATCCGTCGGAACGCGGCAGGCGATAAGGTCCCCTCTCGGGACGTTTCGGGCGATGATCTCGCGCGGAATCTTGCCCATGCCGATCTCATTGCCGCCGTCGCCGATGCCAATTGTAGTGATTTGGGGATGCCGTCTCGCGTCCTCAAAGACGAGGTGGGCCGGACGCATGGACGCGGTAATGTCTACGCCGCGCATGCCGTAACACCGCCCGTCGCGGCTCGGCCCGACGCGCTCCAGGGCGATCCGGTGCGTGAATCCGGCCGGCGGCGGCGCGACCGCCCGATCGAGGCGGCGCGTCTCAAGCCCGGCTTGCAGCGCCGGCATGCAAAAGGAGTCGGTTTCCAGAGAAACGTGGATTCCAAGAGGAGTAAGCGCGCGGGCCAAGAACAGCGCCCCGAGCGGCCCGTCGGTCTCCCCGGCCGGCGGCTCCCCATGAGCGATGAAAAACCCGGTGACGACGCACAGCCCGGCGTTCGGCGTCTCCGCGATGCTGCGGCACGCCGCCGCGAAGTCGTTGGGACAGGCATTGATGAGGTTCGCCTCCGGGTCCGCGGCGAGGCCGCGATGGTTGACATCCTGCTGAATCAGATCGCGTATCTCTCGCAAGATGGACTCGCTCATAACGGCGCCTCCCGGAACAGGTAGGCGAATCGGCCGCGCCACGGCCTCGGCGGCTCGGCCGTCAGCGTGATCGGCTCGTAGCGGACGGGGTGCAGAAACGTCAGCGCGCGGGCGTGCAGGCCAACGGCCGCGCCGAAGGTGTGAACGGCCCCGTACTTGGCGTCGCCGTAAATGGGATGGCCGTGGTGGGCGAGCTGCACGCGGAGTTGGTGGGTGCGGCCCGTCTGCGGCCGGACCTCCAGCCAGGTCAGTCCTCCGTACCCGGCGCGGCGGCGGTAGTGCAAGAGGGCCTGTCGGGCGCCCTCGGCGTCCGGCGCAACCACCTCGACGCGGCCGGTGTCCTCGTTCTTGCGCAGCCAGTCTTCCAGCGAACCGGCCTGCCGAGTCACGTCGCCCTCCACGACGGCCCAGTAGACCTTTTCGACGGCGCCGTCGCGGAACTGGCGGGCGATGCGTGCGGCCGCCTTGCTGGTCCGGGCGAACAGCAGCACGCCGGAGGTCGGCTTGTCGAGCCGGTGGACGACGCCGAGGAAGACGTTGCCCGGCTTCCTGTACTTGTCCTTGAGGTAGGCCTTGACCGCCCGGTCGAGCGTCTCCTCGCGGCCCTCGAAGTGGGTGCTCGGGACGCCGGCCGGCTTGACCACGGCGATGCAGTGATTGTCTTCATACAGGATGTCTAGAGAAGGAATCACGGTTTATCGGCTCCCGGCACCGCGGCCACCGTTGGACCGTAACAGGGCGGCGGGAGGGTCGTCAAGGTAAAAGGGCGGCAACGCGGCCGCCTGGGCGCCCCTCTCGATTTTGGGGCGGCGCATTGCCCCGCGTCCCCTCGTTCCCAAGCTCCGCTTGGGAACGAGGGGACGCGAAACTCCGTTTCGCGTCCCTTACCCGAGCGGGACGCGAAGCGGAGCTTCGCACCCGCTCGTTCCCAAGCAGAGCTTGGGAACGAGGGGCGAACGAGGGGCGACGGGCCAGGTCCAAATTCGAGAGGCGCACCCGGCCGCCTCTTTTCCCGCCTGCCCCGACGCCCCCTCCGCATGGTACAATCGACTTGGACCCGCGTCTCCGAAACGTCGAGGTGCGCATGGCGAACCATCCGTCCTCAACGGTTCGGCAAGTACGGTCTGACGATCCATCCGGACAAGACGCTGTTGCTGCCGTTGGTACGGCCGGACCGCGTTCCCGCCGCGACGGGCGGCCAGTCGGGGCCTCAGCCGGAGTCGTTCGACTTCCTGGGGTTCACGCACTTCTGGAGCCGGTCGAAGCGGGGGCCTTGGGTAGTGAAGCGGAAGACGGCCGGCAGTCGGTTCCGGTGAGCGCTCGGGACGATCGCCGCTTGGCGCCGGCTGAACCGTCACTTGCCGCTGGCGGTGCAATACCGGGCGTTGCAGCAGAAGCTGCGCGTTCACTTCGGGTACTACGGGGGCGTGATTGGCAACAGCCGCGCCTTGTGGTGCTTCCGGAAACGGGTCCAGGTGATCTGGCAGAAGTGGCTGGCACGCCGGGGTCGGTCCGGGTCGTGGTCCTGGGCGCGGATGCGGTCCGTGCTGGCGCGCTACGTCTTGCCCACGCCGCCGGGGTGGGCGCCGCCGTGCGTAGTGAATCCGTAGGCCGACGAGCCGGATGCCTTAATTGGGCGCGTCCGGATCTGTGGGAGGCGGCCGGCCGGCGCCTTCGTACACCGTGGAACTACTAGCTATTGACTCCTTTTCCGAGAGTTTTCCGTGGACCCCGCACAGCGCGAACGCGTTCACGACGACCTGAAGGGGATCGTCAAAGGGGAACTTCTTTTCGACGACGTTTCGCGCGCCTTGTACGGCACCGACGCTTCGCCGTTCGAGATCGAACCGCTCGGCGTCGTCGCGCCGCGCGACGAGGAAGACGTACAGGCCCTCGTCCGCTACGCCGCCGAAAACCAAGCGACTTTGACGGCGCGGGGGGCCGGCGGCGGGGTCGCCGGCGAATCGCTCGGCGCCGGCGTCGTCGTGGATTTTGGCCGTCATTTCCGCTCTGTTTTAGAAGAAACTACGGATCGCGTTCGCGTGCAGCCCGGCGTCGTCTACCGCGACCTGGCGCGACGGCTGGCGGCTTCCGGCCGGCGGTTCGCCCCGGAGCCGACCCACGGCGAGCGCACGGTCGGCGGCATGGCGGCCGGCGACGCCTCCGGGCCGCGCGCCTTTCGGCACGGCTACACCCGCGACCACGTCGAGGCCGTCCGCGTCGTGTTCGACGACGGCTCGGCGGCGACGGTCGGCCGCGTGCCGCGCTGGCCGCCGGCCGAGGGCGAACATGGCCGGTTGCAGGACGTGGTTTCCTCGGTGGTCACGCTGCTGGACCAGAACGCCGAGGCCGTCCGCGACTGCCGGCCTCGCACCCGCTTCAACCGCTGCGGCTACCAGCTGCACGACGTACTCGGCGCCGAACAACTCGATCTGGCAAGGCTTCTCGTCGGCTCGGAGGGGACGCTCGGCCTGTTCACGGAACTGATCTTGCGAACCGTGCCGCTGCCGGGCGGGCGCTCGGCGGCGCTGCTGGCCTTTTCCAGCCTCGACGCCGCGCTCCGCGCCGCCCAGGCGTCCCTGGCGACGGGGCCGGTCGCCTGTGAGTTGATGGACCGCCGGCTGCTGCGCCTGGCCCGCGGCGACGGCCACTTGGCGGACCTGGTGCCGGCAGAGGCCGAGGCCGTGCTGCTGGTCGAGTATGAGGCGGACGGCCCCGCCGCGGCACAAGCCCTGGTCCTCGACCTGATCGACCGCTTCCGGCAGGCCGACCGACCGCTGTTGGCGCTGGCGACGTCCGATCCGGACGAAATCGACCGCTATTGGAGTGTGCGCGAGGCGGCGCTGTCGAGCCTGGCCGCCCTGCGCGGGGTGGATCGGCCGGTCGCCGTCGTCGAGGACGCGGCCGTGCCGGTCGAGCTGCTGCCGGACTACTTGCATCGCGTCCAGGAAGTGTTGCAGCGGCGGGAAATGGTGGCGACGTACCTGATCCACGCCGCGACCGGGCAGGTGGACATGCGGCCGTTCCTCGACCTGCGGCGGCAGGAGGACGGCGCCAAGTTGTGGGCGTTGGCCGACGAGGTGTACGACCTCGTGCTGGAGATGGGCGGGACGATCAGCGGCGGCGCCGGCACCGGCCTGGCGCGGTCGCCGTGGGTGAGCCGGCAGTACGGCCGACTTTATCCCGTATTCCGCGAGCTGAAGTCCGTATTCGACCCGCGGCGCGTGTTCAACCCCGGCAAGATCGTCGGCCCCGTGCCGGGGTCGCTGGTGTGGCCGTTCCGAAAGGTGGCGAGTGGCGAGTGGCGAGTGGCGAGTGAAGACCCGGGCGGGACAAAAGAGGGCGCGGAGGACGAATTACTCGCCACTCGCCACTCGCCACTCGCCACCCTTCAACTCCGCTGGCAACCGGACGACGCCGTCCGCGAGGCGGCCAGTTGCAACGGCTGCGGACGCTGCCGCACCGAAGAGCCTTCGCGGCGAATGTGCCCCATCTTCCGGGCCACGCACGACGAGGCCGCCACGCCGCGGGCCAAGGCCAACCTCATGCGCCGCCTCCTGCGGCCGGACGCCGACCCCACGCGGCTGGCGTCGGACGAGGTGCGGGCCGTCGCCGACCTGTGCGTCAACTGCAAAATGTGCGCGGTCGAATGTCCGGCCCACGTCAACGTCCCCCGGCTGATGCTGGAGGCCAAGGCCGCCAACACCGCCCGCCACGGTTTGGGCCGCGCCGACTGGGCCATGGCGCGCACCGAATCGTTTGCCCGCGTCGGCAGCGCCCTCGCCCCGTTCGCCAACGCCCTGCTCTCCAGCCCGGCCGTCCGCTGGTTCCTGGAAAAGCTGTTCGGCGTCTCGAGCCGGCGGCGGCTGCCGGCCTTCGCCCCGCGGAGTTTCCTCCGCAAAGCCTGGCGTCACGGCTGGACGCGGCGGCCGCGCTCCGCCCGGCCGCGCGTCGCCTACTTCGTGGACGTGTTCGCCAACTACAACGATCCGTCGATCGCCGAGGCGGTGACGGCCGTGCTGCACCACAACGGCGTCGAGGTCTTCGTGCCGCCGGGCCAGATCGGCTGCGGCATGGCCCCGCTGGCCTACGGCGACGTGGACACGGCCCGCGATTCGGCCCAGCACAATCTGCGGCTCTTTGCCGACCTGGCCCGCGAGGGTTGGCCCATCCTCTGCTCCGAACCGACCGCCGCCCTCATGCTCCGCCAGGACGCCCTCGATCTGCTCGACGATCCCGACGCCAGGCTGGTGGCGTCGCAGACCATCGAATGCACGGCCTTTTTGTGGGATTTGCACCAAGAGGGACGGCTCAAGACCGACTTCCGCCGGCTCGACGCCTCGGTCGGGCACCACGTTCCCTGTCACCTCAAAGCCCTCGGCCGGCCCCCCGCCGGCCCGGAACTGTTGCGGCTGATCCCCGGCCTGCGCGTCCACGCCATCGACGTGAACTGCTCCGGCATGGCCGGCACTTACGGTCTCAAGGCCGCCAACTACGTCGTATCGCTGGCGGCCGGCCGGCCGATGCTGGAGGAGCTTTCGCGGCCGCGCGTGCTGTTCGGCTCGACGGAGTGCAGCGCCTGCCGGATGCAGATGGAAGACGGGGCGGGCAAACGCACCCTGCACCCGGCCCAGTACCTGGCGCTGGCCTACGGCCTCATGCCGGAACTGGCCCAGAGGCTTACACAACCCATTCGCGGCCTGGTATTGTCATGAAGCTTCGCGTCCGCCTGTTCGCCCGCGCCCGAGAACTGGCCGGCGCCGATCACGTCGCCGTCGAACTGCCGTCCGGCGCCACCGTGGCCGATCTGCGCGGGGCTGGCGGCGCGGTACACGCGGCTGGCGGAACTGGTGAAGCGTTGCGCCGTGGCCGTGGACGCGGAGTTCGCCGCGGAGGCCGACGTGTTGAAGGACGACGCCGAGATTGCCCTGCTGCCGCCGGTGAGCGGCGGCTAGAATAGGGCATTGGCCCCGTTTCCGGAACCGGCGACCATGATCCGCCTGACGACCGAACCCATCGACTTCGCCGCCCTGACGGAAGCGGTGCGCCGACCCGGCTGCGGCGGCGTGGTGCTGTTCCTGGGGACCGTGCGCGACCTGACAGACGGCCGGATCACAACCGCCCTGGAGTACGAAGCCTATCCGGGCATGGCGGAGAAGAAATTGGCGGAGATCGAGGAGGAAACCCGTCGCCGTTGGCCGGTGGGCGCGATGGCGTTGGTGCATCGCCTCGGCCGGCTCGGCGTCGGCGAAATCAGCGTGGCGGCGGCCGTGAGCTGTCCGCACCGGGCCGAGGCGTTCGAGGCCTGCCGGTTCGCCATCGACCGCCTCAAGGAACTCGTGCCGATCTGGAAGCAAGAAAACTGGGCCGACGGCGGCACGGAATGGGTGCATCCTCAATAGTGGCGAGTGGCGAGTGGCGAGTGGCGAGAATATTCTAATGAGCGAACTGATTCCTTTAGCGATGCGAATGCAAGGCGGCGCGGCCCACTCGCCACTCGCCACTCGCCACTCGCCACTATTGAGCCACTCGCCACTCATGGACTCTTTCGGCCGGGTCCACAACAACCTGCGCATCAGCGTCACCGACCGCTGCAACCTCCGCTGCGTCTACTGTATGCCGGAGGAGGTCGTGTTCATGGACCGGGCCGGGCTGCTCACGTTTGAGGAGATCGCGCACTTCGTCCGTGTGGCCGCGCCAATGGGGATTGACAAAGTCCGTCTCACCGGCGGCGAGCCTTTGATGCGCCGAGACCTGTCGCGGCTGGTGCGGATGCTCGTTGAGGTCCCCGGCGTCCGCGATGTGGGCCTGACCACCAACGGCCTGCTCCTGGCCGAACACGCCGATTCCCTGTTCGACGCCGGCCTGCGCCGCATCAACGTCAGCCTGGACACGCTCGACCCGGCGCGCTTCCGCGAGGTCGCCCGCCGCGACGGACTGGAACGCGTGCTGCTCGGAATCGCCGCGGCGAAGAAGGCGGGGTTTCGCCCTATCAAGATCAACGCCGTCGCCATTCGCGGCGTCACGGACGCCGACGTCGTTCCGCTGGCCCGTTTCGCGCGGGGACACGGCCTGGAATTGCGCTTCATCGAGTACATGCCGATCGGCGCCGAGGCGTGGGAACGCGAAAAGGTCTACTTCGCCCACGAAATCCTGGAGCGGATCGAGCGGGCGGTCTGTCCGCTGGTCCCGTCCGCCGACTACGACCCGAGCGCCCCGGCGATGGACTTCGCCTACACCGACGGCGGCGGCACGGTCGGCGTCATCGCGTCGGTGTCGCGGCCGTTTTGCCGGAGCTGCAACCGCCTGCGGCTGACGGCCGACGGCAAACTGCGCAACTGCCTGTTCGCGCTGGACGAGGCCGACGTGCGGCCGCTGCTGCGCGGCAGGCCGGACGACGCCGCGTTGGCGGAAACGATCCGCAAAAATGTATCCGAGAAGTGGGAAGGCCACGAGATCAACACCGCCCGGTTCGTCAAGCCGGCGCGGACCATGCACGCCATCGGCGGCTGACGCGTGCATGGTGGGACGCACTCCCGGCCAAATGAGGCGACTCGAAACCCCGGTCGATCGCCGGACCAACTCATCCCTGGAGCGTTTCTTATGCTTCGTCCTCCTCGGTCTCGGGGGCCTCGCGGTTCATGTGGGCCTCCAGAAAGGCGCCGGCGCGCTCCAGGTCGGTTCGGCGCACCCAGACCTCCGGCCGGATCCCGCCCACGTCGCCGATGCCCGCCTCCAGAAGGTCGCCCACCACCTTGCAGGGAATGCCCTCTTCTTCCAGGGCCTGCTTCCACACGTAGGCCTCCACCGGATTGGACGCCGTCGCCACCCGCACGATGTCTTCGCCTTGCATCGCCGTCTCCCTGGACGATCCGAAATAGTCCCTGAGCGGGAAGCTTCCGCCCGGATCGTGAATCGGTGTTGCGAACCGCGGGCCGCTCGCCCGCCCCTGTGGAGTATATCCCTTTCCGCCGTCGTGGGCGGGCGGCCTTCCGGCGGCGCGTCCGGCGTTGGTACAATCCATTCCACGCACCGCTCATTCGGGGGGACGCCGCTTCATGTCGATCGCATCCATCCTCGGCCCCGACGGCGCCATCGCCCGCCGCCTGCCGCACTACGAGGCTCGGCCGCAGCAGCTGGCGATGGCCGACGCCGTCGCCGACGCCGTCGCCGGCGGCCGCAAGCTGATAGTCGAGGCGGGGACCGGAGTCGGCAAAAGTTTCGCCTACCTGGTCCCCGCGGCGCTCGCCGCCACGGCCCACAAGGATTGCCGCGTCGTCATCTCGACGCACACCATCAGTCTTCAGGAGCAATTGGTCCAAAAAGACATCCCTTTTCTCCAAAGCGTCATGCCGAAGCCGTTCACGGCCGTCCTGGTCAAGGGGCGGTCGAACTACCTCAGCTTGCGCCGACTGCACGCGGCCCAGCAGCGCATCCCCCTCACCCCTACCCCTCTCCCCCCAGGGGCGAGGGGAGAAAAGAATCCCCCTCTCCCCTGGGGGGAGAGGGGTAGGGGTGAGGGGGAGCCGGGGGCCGACGAACAGCTGCAACAGATCGGCAAATGGTCGCGGCGGACGGAGGAAGGGAGTCGCGGCGACCTCGGATTTCAGCCGACGCCGGCGGTCTGGGACGCGGTCGAGAGCGACAGCGGCAACTGCCTGGGGCGGGCCTGTCCCGACTACGCCAAATGCTTCTATTTCAAGGCCCGCAAGCGGATGTATGGCGCCCAGCTGCTGGTGGTCAACCACGCCCTGTTTTTCAGCGACCTCGCGCTGCGCCGACAGGGCGGGAACCTGCTGCCGGATTACAAGGTCGTGGTCTTCGACGAGGCGCACACGCTGGAAGACGTGGCCTCCGACCATCTCGGCCTGAAGGTGGGCCGCGGCGCCGTCGAACATTTGCTCAACAAACTCTACAGCCCCCGCCAGCGGCGCGGCCTGCTCAGCTGGCTCGGCGACGAAGACGCCTTGCGACAGGTCGAAATCACGCGCCACGCGGCCGACGCCTTTTTCAACGGCGTCCTCAACTGGACCCTCCGTCAACCGCGACCCTCCGGCCGCAACGCGCCGCGGCAGTCGGCCGACTCGGTGAGAGTTCGCCAGCCGGGCATTGTACCCGATAACCTCTCCGAAGAGTTCAAAAAGCTGGCCACGCGCGTCAACGCCCTCGCCGAGAACATGGACGACGAGCAGAAGATCGAGTTCACGTCCCTGAGCGGCCGCGCCCTCCGGCTGGCGGAAGGCGTCAAGCAGTGGCTGGGTCAAGAGTTGCCGGGACAGGTCTACTGGATCGACGCGGCCGCGGGAAGGAACCCGCGCGTGGAACTGGTCAGCGCGCCGATCGAGGTCGGCCCGGCGCTAGAGGAGCAGCTCTACAGCCAGGTCCCGACCGTGGTGATGACCAGCGCCACTCTCAGCACCGGCGGCAAGGCGGGCTTTCGCCACGTCCAGGGCCGGCTCGGCCTGGACGGCTGCCACGCCCTCCAGCTGGGCAGCCCGTTCAACTTCCGCGAACAGGTCGAACTGCACCTGTTCCGGTCGATGCCCGACCCGTCGGCCGACCCCGCCCGCTACGAAGAGGCGGTGCTGGCGAAGATACCGGAATACGTTCAACGCAGTAAAGGGAGAGCATTCGTCCTGTTCACGAGTTACCAGATGATGCAGCAGGCGACGGCCCGGCTGGCGCCGTGGTGTTCGCGGCAGGGCTATCCGCTGCTCAGCCAGAGCGACGGCCTGCCGCGGTCGCAAATGCTCGAGCGCTTCCGGGAGGCGGGCAACGCGGTCTTGTTCGGCGTGGACAGCTTTTGGCAGGGCGTGGACGTGCCGGGCGACGCCCTGTCCAACGTCATCATCACCAAGCTGCCGTTCGCCGTGCCGGATCGGCCAGTGCTGGCGGCGCGGCAGGAGGCCATCGATGCGGCGGGCGGCAACCCGTTCATGGACTACCAGACGCCGCAGGCGGTCATCAAGTTGAAGCAGGGGTTCGGCCGGCTGATCCGCGCCGCCACGGACACGGGGATGGTGGTCATCCTCGATCCGCGCGTGTTGACCAAGGCGTATGGACGAGTTTTTCTGGCGGCGCTGCCGGAATGCCGGCGCTTTGTCGATGGGCGCCTGCGCCGGACACTCCGGCGCGCGTGACGACCACGCGGCGGGCCGGGGCCGGCTTCTCGACGAAACGCAGCAGAGGCGGGTCGCGGCGCTCGAAGCGCACCGCCATGCCGGTTCGGCACGCCCACACCCCCGCCGGGGAACTCATCACCATCTCGTAGACGACGCCCGGTTCCACCTCGCCGAGTCCGTGCCGGGTTGGCGCCGCTCCGCCGGCCTCTTCCGCCGGCGTGAACTCGAAATAGACGCCGTGGTCGAAAAGCAAGAGGGGGCAGCCGCGGCGCGGGTCTTCGAGGGCGACCGGGCCGCCCGGCAGAAACCGTGTTTCGAGCAGCAGCACCCGCTCGCCCAGCGCTTCGCGGAGGCGTGGTCCCGGCTCATCGGCGGCGGAGCGGCGGGAGTGCAAGACGGCCATCAATCCCGGCCACAGGTCGGAGAGCCGGTCGCGTCCCGTGAAGGCTTTCACGCCGGTCAGCAGCGAGTCGATGCCCTCGGCCGAACCGGCGAGGCAGGTCACAGGCGTCCGCGCCAGCAGCTCGGGCGTGGCCGCCCCGCAGCCCATCAACCCGTAGGGCCGCACCAGTTGGGGCAGTGCGGCGCGGTCGAACAGTCCGCCGTCGCCGAGGAAAATCAGCTGGCCGGACAGCAACCGGTCGTGCGGGTGGGCGCCTCCCACGAACGCCAGGGCCGTCCGCCAGGCGGCGTGAAAGGTTTCGCGATGCGCCTTCTTCCCGGCGCCCGGGGTCGGCTGGAGACGGTCGAGTTCGGCCGGCGAACGGAGCGGGACGAGCCTGCGGAAATCGGCTTCCGTGCGAACGCGGCGGAAGTCGTGCTGGCGGCCGAAGGGCGTGGCCCGCGCCTTATGCAAAAGGCCGAGCAGAATGCGAAGTTGACAGCGGGCCGGCGCCTGACGGTCGAGCCGGGCGACTTCGCGGCGGCCCCGCGCGCGCAGAACCGCGTCCGCCGTGCGGCGGAAAACCGGGCAATCAAAAAGCCGTCGTTGGACGGATTGAGGGAAAAGGTGCGTACTCAAGTGTACAGGCGTCAATTCCTGTGGGTTGAAGGTTGTTGCGTCCTATGTGGAAGAGAGTACCGCGCGGGAGGGGGTCGGTTCAAGACATTTCGCCCAGATTGCGCGGTTCTACTTGGCAAACGAAACGGCCCGCCCCCAAACAAGGGGCGGGCCGTTTCCGCTATCCGGGTCGGACGAAAGATCAAACCAGGGTCTTAATCGGTTGGCCGTCGGCGATGGGCAGCGGCCGACCGAGGTTGTCGCGGATCTGCGTGCCGGCGTCCAGGCCCATGCCCTTGTAGACCGTGGCGAACAGGTCGCCGAGCGTCGCCTTGCCGTCCTGAATGTCCATGCCGTCCTTGGTGGTCGAGCCGTGGACCTGACCGCCCTTGATGGCGCCGCCGCCCAGGGCCACCGTCCAGCACCGCGCCCAGTGGTCGCGGCCGTTGTTCTGGTTGATGCGCGGCGTGCGGCCGAACTCGCCCATCCACAACACCACGGTGTTCTTCCACATGCCGCGGTCCACCAGGTCCTTGACCAGGCCGCCCATGCCCTTGTCGAGGCGCGGGCCGTTGTTGTTGCGGATGGCGTTGAAGACGCCGGCGTGGTTGTCCCAGCCGCCGAGGTCCACCTCGACGCAGGTGACGCCCTTCTCGACCAGCTTGCGGGCCAGCAGGCAGCCCATGCCGAAGCCGTTCTTCTCGCCGCCGTACATCTCGATGGTCTTCTTGTCCTCGGAGTGGACGTCAAAGACTTTGCGGAGCGGCGAGATGGTGAGATCGAAGCCCTTCTTGTAGACGGAGGCGTGGGCCTGGGCGGCGCTGCCGGCGTTCTCGCGCTCTTCCGACGTTTTGAGGGTCGGGAAGGTGCCGCCCTCGGCGAAATCGTCTTCGAGGGTGCTGAACAACCGCTGGCGACGGCGGAGGCGTTCCTCCTGTTCGGCGCCGCTGCCGAGGCCGCCGGGGGGCGAAATGTTCTTCGGCGGCTGGCCGGCGTTCTGGACGGAGAACGGGGCGTACATCATGCCGAGGAAGCCCGGCCCGATGCGCTGGGCGGTGCCGCCGACGCCGATGAAGCCGGGCAGCGGCAGGTCCTTCGAGGTCAACAGCGACGAGGCCACGGCGCCCATCGCCGGGTATTGCACGACCGGGTTCGGCTGCCGGCCGGTGTTCATCAGCACGGTGCCGCGGTCGTGGCTGCCTTCGTTGGTGGACAAGGCACGGACGAGGGAGAGGTTCTCGAACTGCGCGGCGACGGTCGGCAACACTTCGGAGATTTCGATGCCGGAGGCCTTGGTCTTGATCGGCTTGAACTCGCCGCCGTTCTGTTCGCCGGGCTTGAGATCCCAGAGATCGAGATGGCTGGGGCCGCCGCCCATCCACAGGATGATGAGGCTCTTGTTTTCTTTCTTGAGCTTGGCCTCGGCGGCCCTGAGGCCGTTGAGGAACTGAAAGCCCGGAACCGCCAGGGCGGACGCCCCCGCGACGTGCGTCATGAAGTGCCGCCGAGTCATACCCGTCATCGTGAATACCCCCTGTAGATGAAGGCGGCCCGGCGGGTTCGGTGGTGGACCTGTCGCACGGCCGTTGTCTTCAGCTTCGCCCGAAAGTCGTTCGGTGTCAAGGATTTCTTTGTTCGTGGTTGTTCGCCGCGTGGCGTTTGACCATTCGACGCGCCGGCCGGCGGATAGTTCCCGAAACGCGCAAAAAAGAATGGGAGCGGCGGAATCGCTAACGGCGAAGGATCGTCCTTGCCCTCCCCGCGCGGATGCTTTACGATCCATCCATCTGGAAATTGAAGGAAACGCGGACAACGGGATAAACATGGACCGGCCGGTATATATCGGGACGGACGGCGGGGCGACCACGTCGAAGGTGGGCGGCGTTTGGGACGACGGCACGGTCGTTTCGACGCGGCTGCTGCAACGGCCGACGCGCTCCGGCGAAGGCCCCACGGCGGTCGTCCACGGCTGGGTCGAGGCGATCACGGACTACCTCGCCCAGAACGGCCTGGTTTGGGACCGGGTGCATGGGGTGGGGCTGGCGATCCCCGGCCCGTTTCAGCGCTACGGCGTCCTGGACCGCTCGGCCAACCTGCCGGCCAGCTTCACCGGCTTCGACGCTCACGTGGCCTACAGCGGCGCCCTGGCGCAGCGGGCCGGCCGTGCCGTGCCGCTGGCGATCGGCAACGACGGCGACCTGGGCGGCGTGGCCGAGGCCCAACACGTGCGCGGCCCCGGCACGGGGACGGTGCTGATGCTGGCCCCCGGTTCCGGGCTGGGCTGCGCCTACGTCGGCCGCGACGGCCTGCCGCTGACCGGCGACACCCTGGCAGGTATGGAGGCCGGCCACATGCCGTCGCCGCTGCACCTGCTGGGCGCGCCGGCCTACCCGTGCGGCTGCGGCCGGGCGTGGGGTTGCGTCGAGGTCTACACGACCCTTTCGGGCTTGCCGTACCTGCTGGCCGCGAAGCTGACCGAACATCCCGATCACGAATTGGCCGGTTCGCCGCTCGGCCCGAAGGAACGGGCGCTCGCCCTGCGCGGCCTGGCGCAGAAGGGCGACGCCCTGGCCGTGGAATTGTTTGACTTTCAGGCACGGGCGCTGGGGCTGCACGTCGCCAACCTGGCGATGGCGTTGGACCCTCAATTCGTGGTGGTCGGCGGCGGCCTGATGGACCCGGAGGCGACGACGGAGCCGTTCCGCGAACGCTACCTGCGGATCGTGCGCGAGACGGCGGCGCCGTATCTTTTCCCGGCGCAGCGGGCGCGGCTGAGCGTCGTACCGGCGGCGCTGGGGGATTTGTCGCAGGCGATCGGGGCGGCGCTGGTGGCGCTGTACCAGGGGCGGGCGTGAGCTGATTTGGTGAAAGGGGGTCGTGGCATGGCGATCATCACCACAGGCGAAGCTTATGACCGCGAGGCCCAACGACTTAACGCTGTCTTCCCTCGCGGCCCGCGAATCGTCGTCATCGGAAGCACAGATTTCTGGCACAAGGAGAGCGAGAGCACGTGCGCCAACATCGGACGGCTGGCGGCCGCCATCACCGGTCTGGTGCTGATCACTGGCGGCGTGGAGGGAGTAGGGGAGGCAACGAGGCGCAGCTTCTACCAGGCGCGTTGCGGATCCGGGCAAGAGCCTCGCGTCTACCATGTGCTTCCCACAGGTGAAGAAGCTTGGGACTACGGGGAAACGCTCTTCGCTGGGTCTGACATGGCGGAACGACGTGAAGTCCTCGCGCGGTTGGCCGAGGTCTACGTCGCGGTGGAAGGTGGGCCTGGGACGGTGCATGAAGCAGCGGTGGCCGCTTCAAGGAACGCCGTCGTGATCCCGGTCGGCAGGTCCGGCGGCCATTCCGCCGCCTTGTATTCACAAATGGAGCTTCCGTCGTTCATAGACGACAAGACGTGGCGGGTGTTGGGATCCTTGGCATCGACGCCGGAGGAGGCAGCAAGATCTGTGCTGAGCGTCGTGCAAGCTTGCTTGTCAATGAGAGGGTAAGCTGTGGCCGCCGCCTGTGCCCGGAAGCTTCTTGTCCTCCAAGCCCCCTGTGGGTAGGATCATAATTGTCCCGCCTGTGGACCCCCCAGGAAGCCATCCGATGTCCTCCCGTGGACCCATCCCTTTTTTGGCCGGCCTGATCGTCCTCGTCCTCACAACCCGCGCACCGGCCGCGGATGCGCCTTCGCCGTTCAAGCCGCCGCATCGGCCCGATGTGCCGGCCGTTCACGACAAGGCCTGGTGCGTCAACCCCATCGACGCCTTCGTCCTCGCGCGCCTGGAAACCGCCGGGTTGGCGCCGTCGCCGCCGGCCGACAAGTCGCGTCTGCTCCGCCGAGTCACCTTCGACCTGACAGGCCTGCCGCCGACCCTCGACGAACAGGACGCCTTTCTTCGCGACCAGTCGCCTGACGCCTATGAGAAAGTGGTGGACCGTTTGCTGGCCAGTCCGCACTACGGCGAACGCATGGCCGTCGACTGGCTCGATCTCGTCCGCTACGCCGAGACCGACGGCTTCAAGGCCGACGACCTCCGCCCCGAGGCCTACCGCTACCGCGATTACGTCATCCGCTCGTTCAACGCCGATCTGCCCTACGACCGTTTCGTCCGCCAGCAATTGGCCGGCGACGAGCTGGAGCCGGACAACGCGGACGCGATTCTGGCGACCGGCTTTCTCCGCCTTTGGCCCGATGAGTACAACGCCGCCAACCTGGAGCAGCGCCGTCAGGAAATCCTAAACGACATGACCGACACGGCCGGCCTCGCCTTTCTCGGCATGACCTTCGGCTGCGCCCGCTGCCACGACCACAAATTCGATCCGATCCCTCAGAAGGATTACTACCGCTTGCAGGCGTTTTTCGCCCCGATGCGACCCCGCGACGACGAACCGGCCCTCGACGGCGCCGCCCGCAAGGAGTATCAGGCCCGCCTCGCCGCCTGGGAGGCGGCGACAAAAGACATCCGCAAGGAGATGGACGCCCTGGTCGCCCCCAAGCGCGAAGAAGAGCGGCGCTACGCCTTGACCAAGTTCCGCGACGAGATCCAGCGGGCCGAGCGGACGCCGGACGACAAACGCACTCCGTATCAGCGGTTAATCGCGCGGATGGCCGAACAGCAGATGGACCGGGCGTCGATGGACGCGGCGTCGAAACTGCCGGCCGACAAGAAGAAGCGCTACCAGGAGCTGGAACGGAAGTTGGCCGCCGTCGAGCCGCGCCGGCCGGAGACGCCGCCCCTGACGATGGGCGTGAGCGACGTGGGCCGCGAAGGGCCGCCGACGTTCCGGCTCCAGGCCGGCGACTGGCGCAAACCGAAAGAGCAGGTGACGGCCGGCTTCCCGGAGTTTTTGGGGGGCGGCGACGCACGACCGTCGCCGGGAGCCGACACGACGGGATTGCGGTCGGCGCTGGCGGAGTGGCTGACGCGGAAGGACAACCCGCTGACGGCCCGCGTGATGGTGAATCGCCTCTGGCAGCACCATTTCGGAGTGGGTATTGTCGCCACGCCGAGCGACTTCGGCGTCATGGGCGAGCCGGCCACGCACCCGGAGCTTTTGGACTGGCTGGCGGCGGAGTTCGTGGAGAACGGCTGGAGCCTCAAGCACATCCACCGGCTGATGGTGCTGTCGGCCGCCTACCGTCAGGACTCGCGGGTCGATCCGAACGACCCGCGCTGCGCGAAGGCGCTGACGGCGGACCATGACGACCATCTTCTCTGGCACGCCCGGAGGCGGCGGCTGGAGGGCGAGGCGATCCGCGACGCCATGCTGTCGATCAGCGGCGAGTTGAACCCGCGGCCGTTCGGCGTGAGCGCCCGGCCCAAGCTGCCGGATCACATCGGCAGCTACGCCTGGAAGCCGGACGCCAAGCCCGAGGACCGCGACCGCCGCTCCGTCTACGTCCTCGCCAAAAGGAACCTTCGATATCCGCTTTTCGACGCCTTCGACCTGCCGGACCAGCAGAACAGCTGCGCCCGCCGGGCCGTCACCACCACGGCGCCGCAGGCGTTGCTGCTGCTCAACAGCGTGTTCACGCTGGAACGGGCGCGCAAGATGGGCGCCGACCTCAAGGCGCTTCTCCCGTCCGACGACGCCGGCCTGGCGGCGCGGGCGTACCGTCTGGCGTGGGGCCGTCCGGCCGACGACGACGAGGTGCGGCTGGCGGTGAAGTTCCTGGCGGCGCAGACGGCGACCCTGCATTCGCGCGACGCCGCCGTCGCCGACTTCTGCCACGCCCTGCTCAACACCAATGAGTTTCTTTACGTCGATTGAAGACTGGCGGCCCCTTCTGTTCTTGTCGGCGTCCGAATGCGATGTCGTCCATCGCGTCTCAGACGACCGCCGGGCGAAGCTGGCAGGCGCGAAGGCGGTGCCGGCTCGCCAGAACCCCGAAGAGAAACCTCCATGAGCGACACCCATCTGTTGCAAGTTCTGCGGCCGCAGCTGGAAGACCTCAAGGCCAAGGGCCTCTACAAGAGCGAACGCCAGATTCAGGGGCCGCAGGGCGCGAGCATCCGGGTCGGCGGCCGCGAGGTGGTGAACTTCTGCGCCAATAACTATCTCGGTTTGGCGAACCACCCCGCCGTCGTCGAGGCGGCGCGCGAAGGACTGCGGCAGTACGGCTACGGCGTCGCCTCGGTGCGCTTCATCTGCGGAACCCAGGACCTGCACAAGGAACTGGAGACGGCCGTCGCCCGCTTCCTCAAGAAAGACGACGCGATCCTGTACGTCGCCTGCTGGGACGCCAACGGCGGCCTTTTCGAGACGATCCTCGGCGACGAAGACGCGGTGCTGAGCGACGAGTTGAACCACGCCAGCATCATCGACGGCATCCGCCTGTGCAAGGCCCGGCGCGTCCGCTACCGTCACGGCGACATGGCCGAGCTGGAAAGGGGTTTGCAGGAGACGAAGGACTGCCGGCTGCGGCTGATCGTGACCGACGGCGTCTTTTCGATGGACGGCGCCCTGGCGAAGCTGCCCGAAATCTGCGACCTGGCCGACCGGTACGACGCCGTCGTGGTCGTGGACGACAGCCACGCGACCGGCGTCCTCGGGCCGACCGGCCGCGGCACGCCGGAACATTTCGGCGTCCTGGACCGCGTGGACGTTATTACCAGTACACTCGGCAAGGCGCTGGGCGGCGCGTCCGGCGGTTTCACCTGCGCCCGCGCCGAGGTCGTGGACATGCTGCGGCAGCGGTCGCGGACGTATCTGTTCTCGAACGCCCTGCCGCCGCCCATCGCCAGGGCCGCGCTCAAGGCGCTGGAGTTGGCCGGCGAAAGCAACGACCTCCGCGACCGTTTGCACGCCAACGCCGCCCGGCTGCGGGCCGGCCTGGAACGGGCGGGCTTCCGGCTCAAGCCGGGCAACCATCCCATCTTGCCGGTGATGCTCGGCGACGCCGCCCTGGCCACGCGCATGGCCGACATGCTGCTCCAGCGCGGCGTCTACGTGATCGGCTTCAGCTACCCGGTGGTCCCGCAGGGACAGGCCCGCATCCGCCTCCAGGCCTCGGCGGCGCACACCACGGAACAGATCGACGGGGCGGTCGAGGCGTTCACGGCGGTCGGCCGCGAGTTGGGGGTGGTCGGCGGTTGAGTTGCGCCGGGAATGCCGGAGAGGTGAAGCCAGCGCGAACGGCGGGGCCGGGGAATGGTCAGGCGCGGCGGGAGGGCGCGGCGTCGGCTTGCCGATGGGAAGGGAGGAGCCTTCACCATCGGGAGAATGACCACATGTCCACGTTCTACGTGCTGCCGCCGCGGCCGCAGTTCGGCGATCAGCTGGCCGCCTTCCTTCAATCCGTCGTGCCCGGCCTGGACTGGGACGTCGCCGCCCGCGTCGGCCTGGCCGACGCCGTGGCCGAGGCCGCCGTGAGCGAAACCGACGCCTTCCTGATTTTCCGCGACGACCTGCCCCGTGGGGAGGGCGTGGCCCAGGCGCTGCTTGACGGATTCGGGGCGGAGGAAGACGACGAGGCCGTTGAAGTGCGCGTCGGCGGACGGAACGGTGCGCCGGCCGCGACCCGATGGCGGATCGGCGACCGGCTGCCGCCCTCGGCCGCCGCCGCGTGAACGGCGTCAGTCGATGATCTTGCTCAGCGGATATTCGACGATGCCGCGCGCCCCGGCCTGCTTGAGCTGCGGGACGATGTGGCGCACGACGTTTTCGTCGAT
Source organism: uncultured Planctomycetaceae bacterium (assembly GCA_963813925.1). Taxonomy (GTDB): domain Bacteria; phylum Planctomycetota; class Planctomycetia; order Gemmatales; family Gemmataceae; genus UBA4732. Next base: position 45,463 of record CAWFBG010000007.1, on the reverse strand, counting down.
GATGGTGTTCACCGCCACCCATTCCGTATCGGACAAGGAGGAAATGGTCGGCTTCTGGAGGGCCGGCAGGATGGCGACGACCGCCTTGAGGTTGGCCGTGGGGACGTTCATCATCAGGCCGACCTTGCCCTCGGCGGCCATCGCCCCTTGCAGCATGAGCACCAGGTCGTCGATCTTCTGGCTGCTTCCACGGGTCGGCGTAGGCCTTGCGGTTGGCGATGAAGCGCGTCGTGCTCTGCATCAGCTCGGCGACGATGCGGAGGTTGTTGGCCCGCAGCGAACTGCCCGTCTCCGTGACCTCCACGATGGCGTCGGCCAGGCGCGGCGGCTTGACCTCGGTGGCGCCCCAGCTGAACTCGACGTGGGCCGTGACGCCGTGCTGGGCCAGCCAGCGCCGCGTGAGGCTGACGACCTCCGTGGCGATGCGCTTGCCTTGCAGGTCCTTGACGCCCTGGATCGGCGAGTCGTTGGGCACGGCCAGCACCCAGCGGACGGGCCGTTTGCTGACCTTGCTGAAGACCAGCTCGGCGACCTCATGCACGTCGGCTTCGTTTTCGAGAATCCAGTCGTGGCCGGTCAGGCCGCAGTCGAGCGAGCCGTCCTGGACGTAGCGCGGCATCTCCTGGGCGCGGATGAGCGTACACTGCATTTCGGGATCGTCGATGGAGGGATAATAGCTGCGGCTGGCGAAGGTGATCTTGTAGCCGGCCTTGCGGAACAGGTCGCCGGTCGCCTCCTGGAGGCTCCCCGCGGGGATGCCGAGTTTGAGGGTCGGGGCGTCGTTCATTTCTTATACACCTTGGCCGGGTCGAATACGCGCTCGCCGACGACTTTCAGGCCGTCCGGCTCGACGCGGCGGAAGAAGCAGCTGGGGTAGCCCTCATGGCAGGCCGCGCCGCCGATCTGGTGGACCTTGAGCAGGATGGCGTCCGCGTCGCAATCGACGTAGATTTCGCGGACTTCCTGGACGTTGCCGCTTTCTTCGCCCTTGCGCCAGAGGCGGTTGCGGCTGCGGCTGAAGTAGACGGCCCGGCGGGTGCGCACGGTTTCCTCGTAGGCCTCGCGGTTCATCCAGGCCACCATGAGGACGGCGCCGGTGTCGGCGTCCTGGGCGACGGCCGCGACCAGGCCGCCCGATTTGTCGAAGTCGATGGTCATGGCAAGTCACTCATGAACGAACCACAGAGGCACAGAGGACACAGAGGGAAGCGACACAGAGAAATTAAAAGCATTCGCACAGCGGCGACAAGGTTTCGAGGCCAACCCTTTTGCCTTTCTCTGTGTTTCTTCCCTCTGTGTCCTCTGTGCCTCTGTGGTTCGTTTTCTCTTTTCAATATCGGATCAGGCTGAAGACCTCGAACGGCTTGAGCTTCTCCCGGCCGCCGAGGAAGCCCAACTCGACCAGGAAGGCGCAACTGGCCACGACGCCGCCCGCCATTTCGACCAGCTGACAGCCCGCCTTCATCGTGCCGCCGGTGGCCAGCAGGTCGTCCACCAGCAGGACGCGGGCGCCGGCCGATACGCCGTCGGTGTGAACGTGCAGTTCCGCCGTGCCGTACTCCAGGTCGTAGCTGAACGAGTGCGTGTGAAAGGGCAGCTTGCCCGGCTTCCGCAGCGGCACGAGCGGCTTGTGCAACACCAGGGCCAGCGGGGCCGCGAACAGGAAGCCGCGCGCCTCCACCGCGGCCACGGCGTCCACCGATTTCGCGGGATAGTGCTCGGCCATGCGGTCGATGGCCTCCTGGAAGGCGGCCGGGTCGGCCAGCAGCGGCGTAATGTCCTTAAACAGGATTCCCGGCTTGGGAAAGTCGGGAATGTCGCGGATATACTGAGTAAGGTCCATAGCCGGAGTCCCATTCGCGCCGTGGAATGATGAGCATACGAGTTTCCACCCCCGAGGCAACCATGCCCTGGACGATCCGCCAGGCCCTGCCGGCCGACGCCCCGACCGTCGTGGAATTCAACCGTCGCCTGGCCGAGGAAAGTGAAGGCAAGGCGCTGGATTTGACGATCCTCGCCGGCGGCGTGGCGACGGCGCTGGCCGACCCACAACGGAAGGGGCCGTATTACCTGGCCGTCGAGGGCGAGACCGTGCTTGGCCAGCTGCAAATCACCTTCGAGTGGAGCGACTGGCGGAACGGCTGGTTTTGGTGGTTTCAGAGCGTTTATGTGATTGAAGCGGCCCGGAGGCGCGGCGTGTTCCGGTCGCTGTACGAATACGTGGCGGAACTGGCCCGGCGCGAGCCGAACGTGGTCGGGTTGCGGCTGTACGTCGAGCGCGACAATCACGGCGCCCAACGGACATACCGGAGCCTGGGCATGGAGCCGACGGCGTATCTCCTGCTGGAGCGGCCGTTGACGTGAGCCGAGGGTTTTCCAGTAGGCGTAGTAAATCTTCCGTCCCTACCAGCGCATCGGCGCTTGCCACGCCTCCTTGAGGTCCTTCAGCGCCGCCCACACCACCCATTCGCCGTTCGCCCCGGCGATGCGCAGCCGTGGTTCCTTGCACGTCTGACCCAGCCGCGTGAGCGGGACGTCGCCGACGCAGGCCTCGAACGCCGCCGCTTTCGCCGCCGTCACTTCGACGATAAAGCGCGTCGTCGATTCGGCAAATAGCAGCGCGGCGTCGGCCAGGCCGCCCGTCTCGGCCGGCGCCGTCAGGTCGGCGCCGACGCCGCCGGCGAAGGCCATCTCCGCGACCGCCACGGCCAGGCCGCCCTCGCTCAGGTCGTGGCACGAACGGACCAGGCCGCCCGTGATCGCCTGGTGCAGTGCGCGGAAAGTCCTGGGCGCCGCCTCCAGATCCACCCGCGGCGGCTCGCCGCCCTCGACGGCGTGGACGAGGTTGTAATGCGAGCCGCCCATTTCGTCCTTCGTCGTCGCCGAGCAAGATAGAGGACGTTGCCGGGCTCCTTTCAGGTCCATCGTCACGCAGCGGCGCACGTCCGGCACGATGCCCAGGGCGCTGATGAGCAGCGTCGGCGGGATGACGATGTTGCGGCCGCCAGCGTGGTACTCGTTCTTGAGGCTGTCCTTGCCGCTGATGAACGGCATGTTGTACGCCAGGGCCACGTCGCGGCAGGCCTCGGCGGCGCGCACCAGCGAACCGAGCACCTCCGGCCGGTCGGTGTTGCCCCAGCAGAAATTGTCGAGAAGGGCGATCCGCGACGGGTCGGCGCCGACCGCGACCACGTTGCGCACCGCCTCGTCGATCGCGGCCGCGGCCATCGCGTAGGGGTCGAGGTCGCCGTAGCGCGGGTTGATGCCGCAGCCGACCGCGAAGCCGGCCCACGAACCGAGCACCGGGGCGACCACCGCCGCGTCGCCGGGGCCGTCGTCGTGGACGCCGACCAGCGGCTTGATCACGCTGCCGCCCTGCACCTCGTGGTCGTACTGGCGGATGATCCATTCCTTGCTGCACACGTTCGGCGAGGAGAGGATCTTCAGCAGCGTGTCGGTGTAGTTCTCGCCCGCCGTTGTCGTCCTCGCCTCCTTCGTCCTTCGTCCTTGCGTCCACGTCGCCTGCCGCACCACCGGCGGCCGGCCGTCGTGCAGGAAGTGCATGTCGAGGTCGGCGACCTCGTTGTCCCTCATACGAGAGCCGCAATCGGCCCGTCTCCTCGAACCGGCCGATGGCCGTCGCCTCCACGTCCTCGCCGGAGCAAAGCATCCGCAGCCGGAGCCAGTCCGCCGGCGGCACGGCCAAGACCATCCGCTCCTGCGATTCCGAGATCCAGATCTCCGTGTACGACAGCCCGGCGTATTTCAGCGGCGCCTTGTCCAGTTCCACCGCCGCCCCCAGCGCCTCGCCCATCTCGCCGACGGCCGAGCTGAAGCCGCCGGCGCCGCAGTCGGTGATGGCGTTGTATAAGCCCGCGTCGCGGGCCTGCAACAGCACGTCCAGCAGTTTCTTCTCGGCGATGGCGTTGCCGATCTGCACCGCGCCGCCGCTGACCGTCTCCGACTCCGCGGTCAGCTCCACCGACGAGAACGTGGCCCCGTGAATGCCGTCGCGGCCGGTGCGGCCGCCCAGCGCCACGATCAGGTCGCCCGGCCGGGCCGCCTTTTCGCAGCGGTCCACCGGGATCAGGCCGACCGTGCCGCAGAACACCAGCGGGTTGCCGAGGTAGCGGTCGTCGAAGCAGACGGCCCCGTTGACCGTCGGGATGCCCATGCGATTGCCGTAGTCGCGCACTCCGGCAACGACGCCCTTCATCACCTTGAGCGGGTGCAGCACGCCCGGCGGCAGCGACTTCCGGCGGCGTGTCGGGCGGGGCGAAGCAGAACACGTCGGTGTTGCAGACCGGCTTGGCGCCGAGGCCGGTGCCCAGCGGGTCGCGGATGACGCCGCCGAGGCCGGTGTTGGCCCCGCCGTAGGGTTCGATGGCCGACGGGTGGTTGTGCGTTTCCACCTTGAAGCAGACGTGGTATTTGTCGTCGAAGCGGACCACGCCGGCGTTGTCCTCGAAGACGCTGACGCACCAGTCGTCGGCCCCAAGCCGGCGGCGGACCTCTTGCGTCGCGGCGAAAATCGTCTCTTTCAGGAGGTTGTCGTAGCTGCGAACTCCGTTTTCGTCGCGGAACTCGATGCGGCCCTTGAGCGTCTTGTGCGAGCAGTGCTCCGACCAGGTCTGCGCCAGCGTTTCCAGCTCCACGTCGGTCGGTTCGCGGCCGGCAGTCGCGAAAGTGTGCCTGGATGGTCCGCATTTCGGCGAGGCTCAGCGACAACTGGCCGTCGCGGCTGAGCTTCTTCAGGGCGTCGTCGTCCAGGTCGCGCAGCGGCACGGTGACGAGGTGGAAACGGTACGGGGCGCCGACGCGTGAGGTGTTCGAGCGTCAGCGGCCCCTCGACGACCTGTTCCACCGCCTCGTTGGCCAGCACCTTGCGGAACAGCACGGCCTTCGCTTCCGGCGACAAAGGCGGCCCGTAATAGCGGCGAAAGCTCCGTACGGAATCGACCGTCACGCCCAGGTCGCGGCCCGCATCGACCACGCTCAACGCGGCCGGGTCCATCACGCCGGGCTTGTACAGCACGGTCGCCAGGCGGCCGTCGGCGGGGCGTTCGTTCAGGGCGCCAAGGGCGCCGGTTTCCGCCAGGGAATCGACCAGCAGGTCGCGCGTCAGCCGCTCGGCCTGTTCGCGCGACAGCGGCCCTTCCAGCAGCCAGCCGCGGGCCGCGCCCGTCACCAGGGCCGACCCCGCCTTTCCGTGCGTCAGCAGGTCGTACTCCTCGGCGACGCGGACGCGCTCGCCGTCCGCCCCCTTGGGACGTATTTCGATCTCCCAAAGCATGGAATCCCCTTCCGGCGTCGGACGCGGTCAGCCGCTGCTGTAGATGTACATGGCGAACAGGCCGATGAACATGCCGACGTAGAGGGCGCCGGCCACCAGGCCGAACGTGGCCAGGATCATGTGATTGCCGCGCACCCGCAGCACGGCCACGGCTTGGCCCATGCCGAACATCGACACGGTGCCGCCGGCCAGGAACATGGCCATCAGGACGAGGCCGGCCGTCACCGCCGTCGTCACGGTCGGCCGACCGCCGCTCGCCGCCACCGCCAGCACGAGGACGACGAAGCCGATCACGCCCAGCACCCAGGCGCCGATCCCCATGCCCAGGGCCATGACGGCCTGGCGCAGGTGCGTCCGCGACTGTTCCGGCGCCGCCTCCTTCGACTCCATGACGCGATCGACGCAGGCGGCGCAGAGGATTTGATCGCGCCAGCGCGTGCGGCAGGTTTCGCACATGAAGTTGCCGCACCGACCGCACGGGCCGACCGACTCGCAATCGGGGTGAACGCTACAGGCGCCTTCGCCCTCGCGCACCGGCCGGCCGAAGCGGCCCGGCGGTTCGTACAGCGGGTCGCGGCAGTTGGGGCAGCGGGCGCCGACGCGCTCGCGGTCGTCGGGCAGCGGGTATTCGCAGGAAGGGCATAACGCCATGACGGATCTCTTTTAGTCAAGCAGCCGGTCAGCCCTGCGACATCTTGAGGAGCACCAGGAAAGTGACGGTGACGCACCACAGCGCCCCGACCAAGGAGGTCGTGGCGCCGGTCATCGCCAGCCCTCGGCCGCCAAGGTTCGGCTTGGTCTCGATCTCGCGCAGCGCCAGCCAGCTCACCACCATGCCGCCGACGGGCAGGACCAGGCCGACCACGCTCATGACCACCACCAGGGCCGGCCCCCCTTGCGCCGGTGCCGAACATGGTGAGGCAGAACGACACCGGCCCGCTCACCAGGCCGACGACCATCGCGGCCACGGCCAGTCCGGGCACGCGGGCCGGCCGGTGCAGGCCGCGGATGCGGAAGTTCTTGCACGGGCCGCACAGATCCTTCCCTTGCAGCTCCACGAGGCAGTTGGGGCAGAACGGCTCCTTGCAGTCGGCGCAGATTTTTTCCGTGGCGACGTCGTCGTGGTTGAGGCAGAAACCCGGCCGACGCCGGCGGAAAACATTGGTCTTTCGGCGACGAAGCAGATCGCCTTCACGCGGATCGTCGAACGGCGGTGGGGGCGGCCGGTCGCGGTCGTCGAAGGGGCGCGGCCTCGGCGGGGGCGGCGGCCGGCGCGGCGGTTCCGGCGGCGCCTCGGGCGGCGACGTGCTGCTCTGCCACGGCACCGTGTTGCCCTGGCCGCACTCGCAAAAGACGAGGGTGCTGGCGAGGTTGTCCGGCCGGCCGTGCTTCTTGCCGCATTGCTTGCAGGTGAACCAGATCATCGACTATCGCGCCTTCGAGGGTATGGCCGCCGGTTAGCCGCGACGCGCAGCGGAGCGCTCCGCTGGCGCGTCGCGGCTAACCAATCAGGAATCGTCGCCGCACCTCATCAGTTTAGCAAGCGCCGGGGCGCTTGCATCGCTGACCTCACCTCCGCCTTGGTCGCGGCGCCTCTTCCTGCGGCCCCTGTTCGCTCAGCACCGCCGCCAACTGCAACACGAATTTCTCGTCGCTCTCGTACTCGTCCGGCGTCAGCTCCAGCCGGCTCTCGAAATACTGCGCCGCCGACCGGAACAGCCGCGTTCGCTCGGCCACGCGCAGCTGGTCGCGGCGAAGGCAGAGGTCCAAAAGCGTTTGTTTCTGTTCGCGCTCCAGCGACGCCAGCCGCTGTCGCCACAGGCCGATTCGGACCTTGTCCGCCGCCGTCCGGCCGTCGACCAGCGTCCGGATCGGCGCGGCCCGCTGTTCGAGGTGGACGACGAGGGTGTCGGCCGCGAAGTCGCCGAGACGGCGGTTCTCGCGGTTGCAAGCGGCCACGACGAAGCCGACCGCATACACTCCCGGCAGCGCGTCCACGAAACGAACGATGTTGCGCACGGCCGAGTTGTAGAAGGTCAGGGCCGTGCCCTTCGACTGGATGACGCGGACGCCCAGCGCCCGCTTGCCCAGGGTCTGCCCGTTCCATAGCCACTCGAAAAGCAAAAAGTATCCCCAGTAGACCGCGAATATCCACACGGCCATCAGGGCCGCCCCCAAACCCTCACGCCCCAGCTCCAGGGGAAACGAAAACAGAGCGCCTGCGGCCCAAAGCACGAGGATGAGGGCGAAGTCGATCAGCCAGGCCAATGTCCGCGACCCTAAACCGGCGACGCGATAACTGAACGGCACCTTCTCGGTGGTAAGGACCTGATGCAGAATCACGCCCCGTCCCTCCGGTAAAACGGGTTGCGGCCCCAGCCGAGCAGCAGAGTGTAAGCGAGAAACAGCGTCCCGAAAACGCAGGCCACCGTCAGTTTCAGGGCGCTGGAAAAGACCCAATCCGGGGCGCGGGCGACGCCGGCCTCCAGCAGTCCGGCCACGGCCAGCAGCGGGACGGCCCCCGACACCAGAAGGAACGCTTCTTTGCCAAGCCGGGCCAGCTCCTCGCGCCGCGGCCACGGCCGGGCGCGGATCATGCCCTGCGCCAGGAGCAGTCCCGCCGCCCCGCCGATCAGGCACGCCGGGATCTCCAGGACGCCGTGCGGCACAATGCCGGTGATGAATGTCAGGAAGTAATAATGGCCAGGTTTTGTGACCTCCGCCTCGGCGAACACGGCCGCGAGGACGCCGAGGATCAGGCCGTTCTCGAACATGAACCAGATGGTCCCGACGCCGCAAGTGATCCCCAGCGCGAAGGCGAACAAGGTCACGGTGACGTTGTGCGTGAACAGGAACATGGAGAATCCGGCATATCCGCCGGAGCCTTGAAGGCCCGTGGGATCGTTTTTGCCCTCCTCACGCGGCTGAATCGTGCTCATCCCCGTCGGCCCGAGAAACGTCTGGGCGTTGTGGGCCGCCTCCAGCGACGCCTTGTCCTTGATGTTCCAGGGAAAACAGGCCAAGAAGCCGAAGACCGTCCCGAACGCGAACAGGCCGGCCGCCAGCAGGAAGTGCGGCAGGTAGCGGCGAAACACCGCCGGCCAGCCCCAGATCAGAAACATCACCATGCCGCGCAGGTCGATCCGCGTCTTGCCGTAAATGACGAGATAGGCCCGCGCCACAAGATCATTGAGATAGCGAACGGTGGCGTCGCCGCTGACGAACGTCTGCGACTGGTTGAGGTCGGAGGCGGAGCGGCGGTAGAGGTTGCCGAACTCGACGGCCTCGTCCTCGTTGAGGCAGGCCAGTCCGCTGCCCTCGGCGCGATCCAGCAACTCTTCCAGCCGTTTCCAGGCCGGCCGGCGCACATGCAGAAAGGTGGATAGGTCCATGTCGCTCGCTACATTTTCATGCCCGTCTTCAGCGTCAGGTAGCGGTTCACGGCGTCGATGGTCAGCTTCTCGGGGGCGGTGTCCAGCACCAGCACGCCCTGCCGTTCCAGGCTGCGCAACATCTCCGACCGGCCGGCCAGCAGGTCGCGCGCCGTCAACACATTGTACAGGTGTTCGGCGTCGCGCGGCGACTCGGCGGCGAGGCCCATCAACGGCACGTCGGCCACCGCGACCGTCAGCGGCAGGTGGAAGCGACGCAGCAGCGCCGCCGCCTCCAGATATTCCTTCGAGGCCGTGGCGTCCAGCAGGTCGGTGAACACCATCGTCAGCGCCCGCTTGGGGTGGCGGCCGATCAGCGTCTGGAACGCCTCGCGGTAATTGACGTAGCAATACTCCGGTTTGACGCTGTAGAGCGCCTGGAGGAATCGGGCCTGCTGCGACCGGCCCTTGGCCGGCGGCAAATAGAGATGGACCGTGTGCGAGAAGACCAGCAGGCCGAGGTTGTCCTGGAAGGTCTGGCTGACGTGAGTGAGCATGAGGACGGCGTTGATGGCGTGGTCGAGCTTGGTCAGGGCGCCGACGCGGGCGGCCATCATGCGGCCGACGTCGAGGCAAAAGATCACGTCCTGGCTGTGTTCGCTCTCGAAGACGGCGGTGATCGGCTTGTTGCGGCGGGCGGTGGCCGTCCAGCTGACGTGGCGGAAGTCGTCGTCGGGCGTGTAGTCGCGGTAGTGGCTGAACTCGCGGCCGGCGCCGGGCAGCCGCTTGGCCCGGTAGCCGCCGGCCCGCACCAGCGTGTTCCGCAGCAGCGCCTCGTAGCGGCGCACTTCCAGCAGATTGGGATAGACCTGCACCGCCTCGCCGGCCGACAGTCGGCGGTCGGCGAACGCCAGGCCGAGCGGCCCGCGACAACGGACCCACACGTCGCCGAAGGAAAAGTCGCCTCTTTGGGTCGGCAATAGGCGATACGGAAGCCTGGCTTCGCCGAGACCTGGCACGACTGTGTCGAGGACCAGCGAATCGGCCCGAAAGCCCGGCGGGATGGTGTCGCGGACGATCAACCGCAGCCGCCCGGCGGAACGGTTGTCGAGCACCAGCACGATTTCGTTGTCCACGCCGAGCGACAGGCGGGCGGGCCGTTCGCGGCGGACGGTGAGCCGGCCGCGGCGCGTGGCCATTCGGGCATAGGCGGCGTCGCCGAGAAAGAGGAGAATGACGCAGCCGTCGAAGCCGAAAACGAGCCAGCGGCTTCCGAGGACGACGGCCGGCGCCAGCCACGCCGGCAGGACGCTTTCCATGACCTGTACCGACAGGCCGCCCAGCCAGAGTAGCAGGCCGACGAGCAGGAGCAGGACGGTCGTCCGCGTGGGGAGCATGGGTTGCACCGGCAAGGCGAAGGGCGGTTCGGGGCGCGTCTCCCGACAGGGTACGGAAACCGCGCGACCGTGGGGAGAGAATCCGTTTGACCGAACCGGCTCGCCGTCGGACAATGCCGTCGGGCGTCGGCGAAGTAACCTTCGGCGTCCGGCGCGCGCCGGCTTCACAATTTATACATCACTGAATATCGAGGAATCCCCCATGAGCCGACCGCCGCGACCGCTCCTCCACCCGCGCGACGAGATCGTGCAGACGATGGAGCGGATCTACCGCTACCGCATGACCACCACCTCCGGCGGCAACCTGTCCGTCCGCGACGAGAACGGCGACGTCTGGATCACGCCCGCCCGCATCGACAAGGGCAACCTCCGGCCGGAAGACGTCGTTCGCATCCGGGCCGACGGCACGGTTGAAGGCTTGCACAAGCCTTCCTCCGAGCATCCGTTTCACCAGGGCATTTACCGCGAGCGGCCTGACCTCCGCGCCGTCGTCCACGCCCATCCCGTCGCCCTGGTCGCGTTCAGCATCTGCGGCCGCACGCCGGATACTTCGCTCTTTCCGCAGGCGCATCACGTCTGCGGCGCGGTCGGCTTCGCCCCTTACGCCCTGCCCGGCAGCCAGAAGCTCGGCCGACACATCGCCGACGTCTTCGCCGGCGGCTTCCATTGCGTGCTGCTGGAGAATCACGGGGCCGTCGTCGGCGGGACCGACCTCGCTGAGGCGTTCCAGCGTTTCGAGACGCTGGAGTTTACGGCCAAAACGATCATCAAGGCCTCCATGCTGGGTCCGGTGCGCTACCTGACGTCGGAGCAGCTGGCGCTGTCGCAGACCCCGCGGCCTTCGCTGCCGGAGTTCGAGCCGGGGCCGGCGACCACCGCGGAGAAGGGACTGCGCAAGGATATCTGCGAGTTTGTAAGGCGTGGATACCGTCAACGGCTGATGACCAGCACCGAGGGCAGCCTTTCCGCCCGGCTGGACGCCGACTCGTTCGTGATTACGTCGTATCGGATCGACCGCCAGGACGTGGACGTGGGCCGGCTAACACTGGTAAGGGACGGCCGCCGCGAGGCGGGCAAACAGCCGAGCCGAGCCGTGCGCATCCACCAGGCGATCTACCGCCGGCATCCCGAAGTTCGGGCCGTCGTCAACGCCATCCCGGTCAACGCCACGGCCTTCGCCGTCACCGCCGTGCGCCTGGACGCGCGCACCATCCCGGAGAGTTTTCTGCTGTTGCGGGACGTGGGCGTCGTCCCGTTCGGCTTGCAGTACGAAGACGGCGAGCGGATCGCGGCGATGGTTTCGCCGGAAAACCCCATCGCCCTCCTGGAGAACGACGGCGTTCTCGTCCTGGGGACGAGCGTGCTGGACGCCTTCGACCGGCTGGAAGTCCTGGAGGCGACGGCCGAGGCGGTCATCAACAGCCGGGCCATCGGCGAGGTGCGGCGGATGAGCGACGACGTGATCGAGGAACTGATTCAGGCGTTTACGCCGGCGAAAAGTGGATGATCCGTGGCGGCCGGCGTCCTTGCGGGGCGATCTTCCGCGTGGTAGGCTTGCACCATATGTTCGGCGAATACGGGTCGCTCAAACCCCTTCAACCCCGTGGTTGCCTTGGATACATCGGCCAGCCTGCTCCAGCTCCTGTGCGCCGGTCCCAACGCCGCCGGCTGGCGGGAACTCGTTGATCTGTATTAGCCGCTGATTCGGACCTGGCTGGGCCGACACTTCTTGCAATCGGCCGACGCCGACGACCTGACCCAACAAGTCCTGACCGTGGTGGTCGGTAAACTGCCGTCGTTCCGACACAACGGCCGAACCGGCGCCTTCCGGGCGTGGCTGCGCACCATCACCGTCCATACGCTCCGGTCCTTCCAACGCTCGCGCCCCGGGCCGGCTCCCGGCGGATTCGACGACATGCTCGACCGACTGCAAGACCCCGCCAGCGAACTGAGCCGGCAGTGGGACCGCGAGCACGATGAGCGCCTGATGCGGCGACTGCTGGGACTGGTCGAGCCGGAGTTTCAGGCGAAGACGTGGCAAGTCTTTCGCTTGGTGCTGCTGGAGCGCCGGTTCGCCGCGGAGGTGGCCGCGGAAATCGGCCTGACCGTCAAGGCGGTGCTGATCGCCAAGTCGCGAGTCTTGCAACGGATGCGATGGGAAACCGAATGCCTGATCGATTGAACAGGACCGCTATTGCGATAATTCGCGCCCTTGCTGAAAGGTTCCTTCGCTTCGTGTAATATAAGGAGCGGCGCACAAAGGGTCTCCGCATTCCTCTCACCGTCGAGGACCGTCCGATGAGCGCTACGCCGCACGATCACCCAGAACGCTCCGAGCTGGAGGCGTTCGGCATGGGCCAGCTCGACCCCCTCCGTTCGGCCGAAGTGGAACAACACATCGCCGGCTGCGAATCCTGCTGGGACACGATCCAGAAGCCGCCCGACGACACGCCGGTAAGGCAACCGCATGAGTTTGTCAATCAACTTCCCCAGGCGGCGCCGGCCTCTGTGGCCTCGGCCGTCCAGGAAACGGTCGATTATCCGTCGCCGGTGGCCGAAGCGGTCGAGGCGCCGAAGGACCTGGCGCGGCACCCGCGCTACCGGCTGCTGAAGCTGCTGGGCCACGGCGGCATGGGCGCGGTTTACCAGGCCGAGCACAGCGTCATGCGCCGGCTGGTTGCCCTTAAAGTCATCAACCGCGAATACACGGCCGAGCCGTCGGTGGTGGAACGCTTCCGGCGGGAGATCCGGGCCGCCGCCCAGCTGCACCATGCCAACATCGTCGGCGCCTACGACGCCGATCAGGCCGGCGAAACGCACTTCCTGGTCATGGAGTACATCGACGGCGTCAGCCTCGACCAGAGGCTTGCGCAGTCAGGGGCCGCTGCCCATCGCCGAGGCGTGCGAGTACGTCCGTCAGGCGGCGCTGGGTTTGCAGCACGCCCATGAGCGGGGCATGGTGCATCGGGACGTGAAGCCGCACAACCTGATCCGCACCGCGGACGGCGTGGTGAAAGTGCTGGACTTCGGGTTGGCGTCGGTAGCGGAGAACGACGAGAGCAACCTGACGGGAACCTACGCGGTCGTCGGCACGGCGGACTACATGGCTCCCGAACAGGCCGAAAATGCGCGCGCGGCCGACGCTCGATCGGACATTTACGCTCTCGGCTGTACACTGTATCACCTGCTGGCAGGCCGACCCCCCTTCACCGACCCCTCCACGTTGTTGAAGCTGGTGGCCCACCGCGAGGAGGCTCCGCCGCCGGTGCGAGCGCTCCGGCCCGAAGTGCCGGAGAAACTTGCCGCCGTCCTCGGCCGCATGATGGCCAAGGCGCCGGTGGACCGCTTCCAGACGGCCGCCGAGGTCGCCGCGGCTCTGGAACCCTTCACCGACGCGGGGTGTACGGATGGCGTCGCCGACGCCCCGGATACAGCAACAGAAGGTTCCGCGGCGCAAGCCTTGAAGCGCCGCCGCCGTTGGCTCGTCGCTGTGGCGCTGACCGCTTGCTGCGTGGCCGTCCTGGCGATTGGCGCCGTCTGCTTCTGGCCGCGCGGCGGAAACGAGTTGGTTCCTCCGAATCGGGGCGATGGCATGAATACGCCGCCGCCCCTCGCCGTTGCTCCTTTCGACGCCGCAACGGCGAAGCAGCACCAAGACGCCTGGGCCAAGCATCTTGAAATGAATGTGGAGATCAACAACTCCATCGACATGAAGCTGACTCTCATCCCGCCGGGCGTGTTCACGATGGGGGCGCCCAACGAGGAGGCGGGCCATTTCGTAGACGAGGGGCCGCGGCATCAGGTGGAGATCACGCGGCCGTTCTACCTGGGCGCCTTCCCGGTGACGAAGGGGCAGTTCGCCGCCTTCATCAAGGACGGCGGCTACCAGACGGAAGCGGAGAAGGCCGGCCAAAAGACCACCTGGCGGACCCCGGCATTGCACAAATACGACCAGACGGACAACGATCCGGTAGTCTATGTGTCGAGGAACGACGCAGTGAAGTTCTGCGCGTGGTTGAGCAAGAAGGAAGAGAAGACCTACGAATTGCCGACGGAGGCCGAGTGGGAATACGCCTGTCGCGCCGGCACGACGACGACTTATTCCGTCAACGAAGACCGCAACACCCTCGGCGACTACGCCTGGTTTGACGGCAATTCCGGGGGCCACACCCACCCGGTGGGCGGGAAGAAGCCCAACCCGTGGGGGCTGTATGACATGCACGGGAATGTCTGGCAATTTTGCAGCGACGCCGGCGACAGGTACGAAGGCGTATATATCAAAGATCCTAAATATGGAGATAAAGGAGAACGCGGTATCATACGCGGCGGTTCCTGGTACAAGAATTCGGGGAACTGCCGCTCGGCCATGCGCGTCCACGTCGGATCCGGCTTCCGCAGCAACGACGTCGGTTTCCGCGTGGTGTTGCGGTTTCCCGCCAGGACTCCGTAGCTACCGTCTGCACGCGCACCCGAGGGTGACGCTGGCCCAAACAGATGTTACGGCTGGTGGTTTGCGAATGGGAGGGGCCTGCAATGCGGGACGCCATTCAACGGCCAGGAACTGGGACGACGCTATTCGCTGGCGGACCATCGCACCCCGACGCGCGGCACACCCCTGCTGGCGACTTCGGAAGACAACCGATCGACGGCAGTGTTGACGACGAAATCGCTTTGCATCTTTCGGCTGGCGCCGGCGACGCCGGGAGACTAGCCCGGCGACGCGCCGTAACGCGGGGGCGCCGGCGAAACCGCCTTATGCCGCGCCAAAGGCCGGGTGCATTCGAGACCCCGAGAAACACATGAACCCTCTCCCACTCAACGACGACGGTTTGCTCTCCAAGTCCGCGGTGCTGCGGCTGAACCAGGCATGCCTGCGCTTTGAGGAGGCGTGGAAGACCGGCCCGCGGCCGCCCATCGACGATGCCCTGGGCGAGGCGTCCGGCCCGGAACGTCTTGCCCTTCTCGGGGAACTTATCCGCCTGGAGGTTGCTTATCGCCGCCGGAGCGGTGAGGCGCCTTCGCCCGATGAATACCTCCACCGATTCCCCGACCTGGACCCGGATTGGCTCCGCCGCATGCTGGACCCCACCCTGCATAACCAGGAGACCATCTGCTCCGAGACGGCAGTGGAAGGGCCATGCGTGCCAGCGGAACTTGCCGGTCACCCGCGCTACCATATCCGGAAGGAGCTGGGGCGCGGCGGCATGGGCGTCGTCTACCAGGCCGAGCACGGAATCATGGAGCGCCGGGTCGCCCTCAAAGTCATCAAGCGCGAGTATACCGCCAACCCCGTGGCCGTCGAGCGTTTCCACCGCGAAATCCAGGCCGCCGCTCGGCTGGATCACCCCAACATCGTCGCCGTCTACGACGCCGAGCAGTCGGGCGAAGTTCACTTCCTGGTCATGGAGTGCATCGACGGCGTCAGTCTCGACCGGCTGGTCGCGGAGAAAGGGCCGTTGCCCGTGGCCGAAGCGTGCGAGTACGTGCGTCAGGCCGCGCTGGGTCTGCACCACGCCCATGAGCGGGGCATGGTGCATCGGGACGTGAAGCCGCACAACCTGATCCGCACCGCGGACGGCGTGGTCAAGGTGCTCGATTTCGGGCTGGCGTCGGTGGTGGAGGGCGGCCAGGACCGGCTGACCAGAACGAAAGTGGTCATGGG
Source organism: uncultured Planctomycetaceae bacterium (assembly GCA_963813925.1). Lineage (GTDB taxonomy): Bacteria > Planctomycetota > Planctomycetia > Gemmatales > Gemmataceae > UBA4732. The sequence continues at coordinate 29,740 of CAWFBG010000007.1, read as the reverse complement.
CACGCCGAATTACATGGCCCCGGAACAGTCGGTGGACGCGCGGTCGGCAGACGCTCGCTCGGACTTATACGCTCTTGGCTGTACGCTCTATCACCTGCTGGCTGGCCGGCCGCCGTTCTCGCGGTCGTCCACGCTGTTGACGCTTTTGGCCCACCGCAAAGAGACGCCGCCGGCGGGCGCCGGAAGGCCGGACGTGTCTGCGGAGCTGGCCGCGATCCTCGATCGCATGATGGCCAAGGCGCCGGCTGACCGCTTCCAGACGGCGGCCGCGGTCGCCGCCGCGCTGGAACCCTTCACCGACGGGCGCCGAGCCGGCGCGGTCGCCATTACGCCAGCTTTGCCGAAAGCAGGTCCCGTATCTCTAGCCCCGAAACGAGACCGGCGTTGGTTCGTCGCCGGGGCGCTGGTCCTGCTCGGCGCGCTCAGCCTGGGAGCCGCGACGGTCATTTACCGCATTCAGACCGACAACGGCGAGCTGATCATTTCGACGGACAATCCGGATGTCGAAATCATCGCCCGCAAGGGCGGCAAGGAGGTGACCATCCTCGACACCAAGTCGAAGAAGGAATTCACGCTCAGCGAGGGCATATACGACCTGGAATTGAATAATCCGAATGACGGACTGAAGCTCGAACCGGGGCAGGTGACCATCCGCCGCGGCGAAACGGTGCTGGCCACCGTTACGCGGAAGAAGAAGTCCACCGCCGTGGTTGCTGTCGTCCCACCCCCCGCGAAACCCGAGTTGCTTTTCTCCATCCCGTGGCAGGACGATCGGCAAGGCTTTCCCGCCAACATTTACACCACGGGAATCTCCTCCGACGGCCGGCTCTTTTTCGGGGCGGGCGACGCCGGCCCTACAGGCGCCATTCGAGTGTTTGACCTGGCCACGGGGAAGCAGGTCCAGGAATTCCTCCCCGACGGCGACCTCTGGTTCACCTTCGCGCAGTTCCTCCCCGGCGGCAAATACCTCGTCGCCAGCTACAGCATGGACAACGACCTGTACCTCTGGGACGTCGCCACGGGCAAAATCGCCCGCAAGTTCGTCGGCCACACCGAAAACGGTTCCCAGTTCACCGCCTCGCCGGACGGCAAACGGCTCCTTTCCTGGGGCGACGACAAGATGGTGAGGCTATGGGACGTGGACACCGGCAAGGAACTGAGGAAGCTGGAAGGGCACACGGACAAGGCGGCCGGCGTTTTCTCGCCGGACGGCAAGCAGGTCCTTACATTCAGCCGGGACATGACGCTGCGGCTCTGGGACGTGGAAAGCGGCAAGGAGCTGAAAAAGCTGGAAGGGCACACGGACGCCTGCACCGGCTGCTTCTCCCCGGACGGCAAGCAGGCGCTGTCCTACGGACCCGATGGGACGATCCGCCTCTGGGACCTCGGCACGGGAAAGGAAGTCCGGCGGTTCGAGGGGCAGAAAGCCGGGATAGACTTCGCCGGGTTCGTGGCCGGCGGCCGACTTGTGGTCGGGAGGAGCGACGAACACAGCACCGATCAGAAACTCCGGATCTGGGAAGCGGCGAGCGGCAAGCTCGTCAGCGAAATCGACTACGGCCAATACGGGGGCGATGGCTGGACAATCACCGCGTCCCCGGACGGCCGGCTGGCGCTCGTGCAGGACAAGGACGACGGGTCGGTTCGCGTGCTGGACCTGCCCAGTGGGAAGGAGGCGTGCCGTTACGACATGTGCCCCGCGGCAAGGTCCTGGTCGTTCTCCCCTGACGGAACCGTGGCCGTGGCGGGCAGTTTTCGCGCCGGGATGTATGTGTTCCGCCTGCCGTCGGGAGGGGCGGCGAAGCCATGACGGACGCCTCTCGTTTCGGCGTACGGCCGGTTCCCGGCGACCGTGGGCCCCTCTCGATTTTGGAGGGACGGATTGTTCAAAGTCCCAACCGAGGTACTTGGGTTCCTATTCATGGTTCGGGTGATATGGTCCGGTTAGCCGCGACGCGCCAGCGGAGCGCTTCATCCCAAGCGCTCCGCTGGCGCGTCAAGGTTCCTGACCTCCTGCCTCCCTCACTCGCGCATCGGGTTGGTGTGGCCGGCGCGGCAAAAGCTACTTCGTCTTGAGATTGCCCAGCGCGAAGTCGTCGGTTCGGAACGGCGAGGCGGGCAGACCTTCCTTGTTGAACAGGTTGTCGTTCGGGGTGTTGGTCCAGCCGAAGCGAACCGCGACCGGCTTGTCCACCTGATCGCAGGTCACAACGACGGTGTCGCCCTTGATCTCCGCCTTGGCCTCGTGGAACTTCTTGTCCTCGCCGGCCATGGTAAAGCCCGTCAGCGGCCCGTCCTTGGCTTCCAGCCCCTGACCGACGCTGCGGAAGCTGAGAATCGCCTTGTTTCCGTCGATCTTCAGGCCGTCATAAATCGGCCCGGAGTAAACGATCTTCTCCCCGTAGGCGATGGCCAGGGCCGCCAGGGCGAGCCGACCGCCGACCGGCTCCTTGCGCTTGGGGTGGATGTCGGTCTCGTTGCCGACGTCGGTGATGACGGCGATGCCGGCGTTCTTCACTTTTTCGCTGGTGAGCAGCTGCGCCTCGCGCAGCTCGGCCCAGGCGGTGTCGGTCGGCTCCTTCGGGTTGTGTCCGAAGGGGGCCAGCTGTACGAACAGGAACGGCATGTCCGGGTTGTTCCACTGCTCGCGCCAGCCCTGGATCATCGTCGGGAAGAGGGTGCGGTACTGATAGGCCCGGGCCAACGAGTTGGCGTTGGACTCGCCCTGATACCAGACGACGCCCTTGATGGCGAACGGCAGCAGCGGGTTAATCATGCCGTTGAAGAGGACCGTGCCCTGGTTGGGGTTGGAATGTTTCTTGTCGATATTAATGTCGGCCGGAATAAGCTTTTTCAGGTCGGGATTGGACTCCAAATTGGCTTTCGGGGTCCAGGCCTCGGCGACGGTGCCGCCCCAGTTGGATTCGATCAGGCCGACGGGGACGTTGCGGGCCTTCTGAAGGTCGCGGCCGAAGTAGTACGCCACGGCGGAGAAGTGGGCGACGGTGTCCGGGCCGCACTCGACCCACTTGCCGCGCAGTTCCGTCGTCGGCTCGGCGGCGATGTTGTTCGCGACCTTGAACAGGCGGATCTTGGGGTTCTTCGACTTGGCGATCTCATCCTTGGCGCCGACGGCGCCCTGGAGTTCAAATTCCATGTTCGACTGGCCGCTCGCCACCCAGACCTCGCCGACGTAGACGTCTTTGAGGGTGACGGTGTTCTTGCCTTTGAGCGTCATGGTGTAAGGGCCGCCCGGCTGGATCGGGGCCATGTGCAACATCCATCGGCCGTCCTTGTCGGCCTTGACCGCCGGCGACGCGACGGCGGTCGCCGAACCCGTGCTGATGGCGGCGCTCACCTCCTCGCCGGGGTCGGCCGTGCCCCAGATCGGGCACTTGACCCCCTGCTGCAGCGCCATGCCGTCGCTGAATAGCGCGAACGGTTTCACGTCGGCTCGCGCCTGCATCGACAGGCAGGCCACGACCGTCAAGGCGGCGGCCCAGTAGACACGCTTCATGAAGTCTCTCCTTGTGGTGAAATCACGCCGGTTTCCCGGCCGGAAACGGATGGTAACACGTCGCGAGTGCCGTTGCACGCGGTTTTTGTGATCGCGGAACCAGCCGCGAGCGCGAGCGAGCTGGTTCGGCGAACCCGCTCGCTCGCGCTCGCGGCTGGTCGGAACCTGTCAATCCTCCGGCAGTCCATAAAAGCGAACCGCGTTGTCGCGGAACAGCTTTTTTTGGGCCTCCGGCGTGCGGTCGGCCACGATCTCCTTGAGCGCCGCGACCCATTGTTTATAGGTTGCGGCCTTGGTGCACACCGGCCAGTCGCCGCCAAACATCACGCGCTCGGGGCCGAAAACGTCCATCGTATGGTTGATGATCGGCGCCAGGTCGTCCGCCGTCCACTTCCCCGGCTCGGCCGTCGCCACGATCCCCGACACCTTGCACACGACGTTTTTTCGTTTGGCCACTTCGGCGATGTCTTTTCGCCACGTGGAACGGTCCTTCGCCCGCACGTCGGCGTTGCCGCAGTGGTCGAGGATGAAGCGCGTGTCGGGGCAGGCGTCGATAAGCTTTGCCGCGTCGGTCAGCTCCCTGGCGCGCATGCAGAGGTCGAAGCGCTTGCCCAGGCCGCCGAGCAGCCGGACGCCCTTGATGAACCGGTCGTCAAGGCAGTAGCCGGGCGGCGTCGAGTCTCCGTGCAGCACCTGGCGAACTCCCTTAATATATGCACTATCCTTGAACTGGCCGATGTACTTGGGGAAGGCGTCCGAGGCCGGCCGGCCGCCGATCACGGCCGCGGCCATCGGCGTGTCGGCCCGCTCGCACAGGCCGATGACGTATTCGGCCTCTTCGGTCTGCTGTTCCGGGGCCACGTCCACTTCCATGTACACCGTCTGGACGACGTTCAGCCCGGCGGTCGCCTTGAGGTAATCGCTCATGACGTGGCTCTTGTTGAACACGTCGCCTTCCTTGAGCCACGGCAGGCGGAACTTCGATAGGTCCCAGAGGTGCTGGTGGGTGTCCACGATCGGAAGCATGGCGGTCTCCTTCGGGGCCGCGAGCAGTTCGCCGCCGACGCACACGGCGGCCAGGGACGCGGCGCGTTTCAGGAAGCTGCGGCGGTCGGTGCGGCGCATGGCGGTTTCACTCGTTGGGACGGCGGCGACGGCGGCATTCTATTCCGCCGGCGGGGCCGTCCCACCTTTTTTTCGGCCGCAACGGCGGTCATTCCCGATTGCCACGTCATCCCGCCGCCGTCATAATGCCGAACAGGGCGACGGGGTTCGCCGGTCTTTTCCCTTATTCTTTACGCTTTATGTCCGATTTTCCGCCGCTCCACGACGCCGACGCCCTGAAACGGCTGCTCGCCGGCCTTTGCCACCCTCCCGCCGCCATCGCGGACAAGGCGCACGACGTCTACGCCGAACTGCTCCGCCAGTCGCCGCGCGTCCGCCTCGGCAACTTCACGCACCTGGCGGAGCCGGACCTCGCCCTGCTGTTCGACCTGTACGACGAGCGCTTTTTCACGGGCGGCCTGCGCCGGCTCCTCGACGCCGCGGCCAGCCCGCTCTCCTTCCGCACGTCGAACCGCCTGACGCGCTCCGCCGGGACCACGACCCGATTCCAGGCGCGGCGCGGCCGGTCCTCGCCGCCCGCGCCGACGCGCTATGAAATCGCCATTTCCTCTCCCCTAATGTTTCAGACCTTCCATGACGTGCAACGGCCGGTGCGCGTCAACGGCCTGCTCTGCCGCGACCGGGTCGAAGCCTTGCAGCGCGTCTTCGAGCACGAACTCGTTCACCTTCTGGAAATGCTGATCTGGGTGCGCTCCAGCTGCGCGGCCGCGCGCTTCAAGGGACTGGCCTGGAATTACTTCGGCCACACCGCCACCCAACACGATCTCATCACCCAGCGCGAACGGGCGTCGAACCGATTCGGGCTGCGCGTCGGCGACCACGTGACGTTCGTGTTCGAGGGGATGCGGCGCGCCGGCGTCGTCAACCGCATCACGCGGAGGGCTACCATTCTGGTGGAGAGCGCCGCCGGCGCGGCCTACTCCAACGGCAAGCGCTACGAGAAGTTTTACATCCCCCTCGGGCAGCTGGAAAAGGCGCCGGCCCCGAAGCCTTGAACGGGATGGAGATGGGAACGTGCGACGGCTTCTTCGCTCTGGCTCCCTCAACTGCCTGGTTAGCCTGGTTCTCGTCGGATGCGGCCGCCCGGTCGCCCGCCCCGAGCCGGACGCGCATACCGCGCCTGCCGTGGCGGATCTCACCGGAAGGGTCCTGGACGCCGACGGTCCCGTCGTCGGGGCGACGGTTCACTTCCAGGCGAAGCGCGGTTCCACCACGACCGACGCCGACGGCCGCTTTCATCTCGCCCCCGACGCCGGCGCGGCCCACGTCGTCGCCGACAAAGACGGCTTTTTCATCGGCTTCGCCCGTCCCGACGCCGCGCCGCTCGACATCCTCCTGAAGCGTCTGCCGGCCGCGGACGACCCCAAATATCGGTGGCTCGACCCCGGACCCGACGGCCCCGAAGACCAGAGCTGCGCCCGTTGTCATGCGGAAATCTACGCGGAATGGTCGGCCGGCGGCCACAGCCGCTCCGCCACGGGCCGGCATTTCCGCAACCTTTACGAAGGCACGGACTGGTCCGGCAAACCCGGCGTCGGCTGGAGCTTGCTGGACGAACACCCGACCGGCGCCGGCGTCTGCACGTCCTGCCACGCCCCGGCCGTGTCCGACGACGACCCGGCCCTGTTCGATTTGCGCGAGGTCCGCGGCGTGGCCGCGCGGGGCGTGCATTGCGATTACTGTCACAAGATTACGGGCCTCGGCGACGGCAAGATCGGCCTCACGCACGGTCGGTTCAATCTGCGCCTTCTCCGCCCGTCCAAGGGGCAAGTCTTTTTCGGGCCGCTCGACGACGCCACGCGCGGCGACGACGCCTATTCGCCCTTCTACCACGACAGTCGCTATTGCGCCTCGTGCCATGAGGGCGTGGTGTTCGGCGTCCACGTTTACAGCACCTATTCGGAATGGCGCGACAGCCCCGCATACAAACAGGGCCGCCAATGTCAGGATTGCCACATGGCGCCGACCGGCCGCATGACGAACGTCGCGCCTGGCAAGGGCGGCGTGGAACGCGACCCCGCGACGCTGGCGAACCACGTCTTCTTCGACGGCGGCCGGGACGCGATGCTCCGCGCCTGTCTGCGGGCGGCGGTGGACTGCCGGCGCCAGGCGGACGGGGTGCGGGCGACGGTGCGTCTCGGCACGGAGGGGGCCGGCCATCGCGTGCCGACCGGCTTCATCGACCGCCAGTTGATCCTGGTCGTCGAGGGCGAGGACGCGGCCGGGAAACCCGTCTCCGCGAGGGCCGGCCCGCGCCTGCCGTCCGCCGTCGGCAAGGAACTGGAGGGTCAAGCGGGCAAGCTCTACGCCAAGCTCCTTCACGACTTCGACGGTCATCGTCCCGTTCCGTTCTGGCGCGCCGACCCCGATGCGGCGGACACGCGCCTGGTACCGGCCCGCGCGGACGAATCGGCGTTCGACTTTCCCCCGCGAACGGTGCGCGTCCGGGTCCGGGTGCTATACCGCCGCTTCTGGGCGGAGACGGCTCACGGCAAGGGCTGGCCCGACAAGGACGTTTCCGTCCTGCAACGGGACGTATCGGTTCCGTAACATCGGATACGAACGGAAGAAGCGCCTGATTTTGCCCCAAGGACCTGTTGCATTCCACGACAACGGTTCAAGTCCTTCGCCGTTTCGTCCGATTAAAGAGAAAGGGGCGGTCCCAACATATTAAGATGTATGCCTTTATCATTGCATCAGATAGGCTGACGGGGACGGAGGCGCCGGCCCATGGCGCCGAAAATGCTTGAGGAGGTATAATGAAGATGGCCAGGGGAAAGCGTGCTAGGCTTTCCTGGCCGGTCCTCGCCCGGAACCGAATGAAAAGGCGTCAACGATGAAGCCAAGCAACTATCTCACTTTGATCGACCACGGCCGCAAGGCCGGGTTGAGCACGCGGGAGTTGTACACAGCGATGTCCACGCGACCGTCCGAGGGCGTCGATGAGGCGCCGGGGCAGGTCGATGGCAATGGTTTCGTTTCCACCTACAACCAGCAGGGGAAGCGCGTTTATCGGCCGACCGGCGGCGGCGGCAACGGATAATCGACTGTCGTGCGAGACCATCGGGCCGTCGGCCGTTCTCTTCGGAGAACGGCCGACGGCCCGATGGCGTTTCCGCATGAGCGGCTGGGCGCTTGCCGATCTCTACTTCGCCTGTTGCCTGACAAACTCGTCGCCGTTGTGTTGCGAACCGTCCCCCGTCGGGTTATACTCTTTACTCATAGCAACCCTGTCCTGCCGCTGGGACGACACCACGGAGGTTGTGCGCGTGTACAAAACCATTTCGTTCGCCGCCGTCTGTTCACTCATCCTCGTCGCGGCGGTTCGGGCGGAAGACCCGCCGCTGGCGCCGGCCGCCGACGCCGACATCGGGCGGTGGGTCGAACAGCTCGGCAACAGCGACTTTCACAAGCGCGACGAGGCCAGCCAGGCCCTCCGGGACGCCGGCGCCCGCGCCTTGCCCGCCCTCCGTAAGGCGCTCACCAATCCCGACGCCGAGGTCCGACGCCGCGCCAACGACCTGCTGCCGGACATCGAAACCGCCGTCCTCCTCGCCCCCAAACGCGTCACCTTCAAGATTGTCAATAAACCCGTCAAGGCCGCCTTCGACGAGATGATCCGTCAGACCGGCTACCACATCGAGTACAACGTCAACGACCCCAACCGCACCTACAGTTTCGACTTCAAGGATACTCCCTTTTGGGACGCCGTCGAGAAGATCAGCCGCGACAGCGGCCTGGCGCTCCAGCAGGGCTACGGCGACGACCACGTCCGTCTCTACGCCCAGAACGCCTACGCGCCCTACGTGGTCACCCGGGGGGCGTTCCGATTCACGGCCACCGGCTTCAACCAGTACAAAAACATCAATTTCGGCCTCGTCGGGGCCGGACAGTCGCAGTCCCGCAACGAAACCCTGACGCTGATGTTTTCGGTGTTTGTGGAGCCGAAATTGGCCCTACTCGGCGTCGGCGAGGCGCATGTCGAGGCCGCCTACGACAACGAAAAGAACTCCATGCTGCCGCCGGTCAACAACGTGGACTTCAACAACAACCCCTGGATGGCGCGGCGCTTCGTGGCCGGCAAATACGGCAATGGCAATCGCATGTACAGCATGCAGACCCAGGTCAACCTGCAACGGCCGTCCGACCGCGCGACCAGCCTCAAGGTCGTCCGCGGCGTCCTCCCCGTCACATTGCTGACCGACCAGAAGGCCGTCGTCGTCACCGACAAGCTTCTGCAAGCCAAGGGGACTAAGGCGAAAGCCGGCGACGCCCTCATCAACATTGACGAGGTGACCGAGACGCCGGCCAAGCAGTACCAGATCAAGATGTCGATCACCGAGGACCAGAAGGACAATCCCAACGACTACTCGTGGACCAACTCGCTGTATCAGCGAATCGAGGTGCTGGACGATAAGGGCAACAAGATGCAAATCTACGGCAGCCAGTGGAACAACAGCAGCGCCAACCATGTCAATATGACGCTGACCTACGGCGCCGTGGGCGGCGCCAAGCCGGAGCCGGCGGCCAAGCTCATCTACCACACCTGGACCACCGAACAGCACCTGGTTCCGTTCGAGTTCAAGGACCTGCCGTTGCCGTAAACAAACGGATGAAGGATGAATCAAGCAAGCGCCTGATTCATCCTTCATTCTTCATCCTTTATTCGCGGCTGACGCGCTCGCCCGGTTCGCCGACGCCGATGCGGCAGCAGAGGCGGGCGAACTCGTCCGCGTGGCGCGGGTCGGTGCTGTGCAGGTGTTCGCCTTCGGTGATGAGTTTCAGGCCGTCGTCGCGGTCCACGCCGTGCTGGAGCAGGATGCGCTCGAACGGTTCCAGGTCGCGCGCGTAGACCACCAGCAGCTTGTGTTCGTCGAACTGCACTTCCATCGGCCCGGCCGTGGAGATGACGGCCGTGCCGGTGCAGCCGTCGTTGAGCAGCAGGTCCTCGAAATCGAGGAAGGTGCTTTGCAGAACCGGCAGGTCGATGTGTTGGCGGAACAGATCGCGGTGGCCCGCCCCCTCGCTGGCGTGGCTGGTCTCCAGCACCAGATCGACGACCTCGCCGAGTGGACCGATCAGGTCCAGGAACACATCGAAGAGTTTGTCCTTCGAGACCGCCGCGGCCAACACGGGCACCGTCAGGCCGGCGTGGGCGTCGCAGAAGACGTCAAGACGGAAGCCCTGCCGCGGCGTGATCGGCACGTGCGGGGCCGGGCGGATGGCGTCGGTCAGCACGAAGTCGCCGTACCGATCCACGCGGAGGTGGGCGGCCAACTGATCGGAAGTCATGGAGACGCCTTGCGCCATAAAAGGCTCGATAGGGGCAGGGACGGGATTGCCAGGGACCGGGGGAGGCGGATGACTGGATGAACTATAGATCGCGTTTCGCCGCCGGGCCAATCCGACCCCCGCATTCTACGGCCCGGACAAGGGGTCGCGGGGTAGGTTTTTAACCTGCCCTCTCGGAAGGTGGGTTAGACGCCTTCCCCAACGAACTCAAACGCCTTCTACCGGCCCAGTATGTAGCGGTGAGGATCGACCTCTTCGCGGAGGATGCGCAACTCCTGCGCGGTCGGCGCGAGGGTGGTGGACAGTTCCTCCGCGGCGCCGAGGGCGAAGCCGGTGGCCGCGAGGACCTGCTCCAGCCCGACGCCGGGGTGCAGGCTGAGGACTTCCATGCGACGGGTGGTTTCGTGATAGCCGAGCACGGCGAGGTCGGTGACGACGCGGTACGGCCCCGTGCCGCGCGGCAGGCCGGCCGCCTCACGGGCGCCGGGGCCGGTGAGGTAGCCGGGCGTCGTCAGGAAGTCGAGCTTCTCGACGAAGCGGCGGCGGTCGTGGCCGGTGACGACAAGGATGCGCCAGCAGAGCGAGGCCAGGTCGTTGGCGCCGCCGCTGCCGGGAAGACGAACCTTCGGCCGGGCGTAGTCGTCGCCGATCATGGTGGAATTGAGATTGCCGAAGGCATCGATCTGGGCCCCGCCTAGGAAGGTGTAATCGACCAAGCCGCGCTGACAGGTTTCCATGACGTCGGCCATGCTGGTGGCCATCAGGCCGTGGAAAAAGGTGCGCGAATCGCCCACGCTGATAGGCATGGTCGGCAGCCGCGGCGCCACGCCGCCCGCCTCGAACAGGACGACGAGCCGCGGGGCGTGGGTGCGCTGGGCCAGCATGGCGGCGGCGCAGGGGACGCCGGTGCCGACGGCGGCGGTGCGACCGTCCTCCAGGGCGCGGGCGGCGCAACAGATCATCAGTTCCATCGGGGTGTACGGAAGAGTCACAGTCAACCTCGGCAAACCCCTGGTTACCCCGCTCCGCGCTGTTCATTACCCACGACGGGTGAATTCTACAGCTGCGACGGGCGCAGATTGAAGGTATGAACACCTTCTTTTCTGAGCAACTCCGCCGCGCCGCTTTGGGGGACCAACGCTTGAGAACCGTCGCCTGGAACGCCTGGTGACCGCCCTGGCCTACAAGTCTGACCCAAGGCCGTCAGCGCGGCTTGCTGGTCCATTCGCCGCGGGCGGCGACCGAAGCAGGCGTGCCGCTGGGCGTCTCGCACCAGCGGGTTTGGGCCCGATCCACGAAGCGCTTCGGCCGTCGCCGCACGCGCTCCCGCCGCCGCACGGCCCACAAGGAGAGTCCACGCCGGCTGACCGCACCGGACGAGGCCGCGGCCCCGGCCACCCCGTTCGATTCTACTCGGCCGGGCGCGATTTCGTCCGGCGCGGTCCGACCCGGCCTGTTCGCCGGCCCAGGGCGTGGTGGTCGGGTCGTAGCGTTTGGGAGGGAACTGGGGGATTGTCTCATTATGCGGCCGCGCCCGAACCGATATTCTCTTGGGGGGAATCGGGTGAAATCGCGGATAGGGGAGCGCGCTATGTCGCTGAAAAGCGGTTGGCTGGTTTCGGCGCTGATGTTCGCCTGTCTGGCGGGAGCCTCCAGTGCCGACGAGCCGACAATGGGCGTCGTCACCTTCGGCACGGCGGCCTCCGACCCGGCGCCCGGAGGTTCTTTGGAAGGAGCGAACGCCTCGTGCGGCGACGCACCCGGACGATTCGGTTCCTGGTTTTGGGACTGGACGAAGGAGTGCGGCGCCAGAAATGGCCTACCGTTCAAGCTCGGTTGTTGGTGCGGCAAGCCGGCGTGCGTACCGTACTTGCCGGAGGGCGACTACGGTTACCATGAAACGTGCTGGCGGCCGTGGACCTTCCCCCGACAGTGTCCGCGCTGCACCGCGCCGCAGTCCGGCTTCGCGGTCGGCCAGACGGCCGCACCGACCGTCGAACTTGCCGCGCCGGTCGCCGGCTCACCCGTGCCGCACGCAACTCTTTCCCCGCCGAAATTAGAGGGCAACCCCAGCCCGTACCGATGAGCGACTACTTCGTCGCCTGAACCCGACGGTCTCCGGCTCCGTCCGAACTGGCGCCCCGGCCGTCCGTGGTCCGCCCCGAGGAGAACACCGTGACGTCCGAGGTCCCGCCGTCCGATCCCGGACCCGTCGTCGAACCCCCGGACGCCTTCCGCACCCCCGCCCTGTTCTCCGCCGTTCCCCCCCCACGCCTCGCCGTCTCGGTCCTGTTCTTCGTCAACGGGGCCGTGTTCGCGGCCTGGGCGGCCAACATCCCGGCCGTGCAACGCTCCTTGCGCCTGGAATCGTGGACGCTAGGCCTGGTGTTACTGGCGATCCCCGCCGGGGCGATGGCGGGGATGCCGCTGTCCGCCTGGCTCGCGCCCGCCCTCGGCAGCCGTCGCATCGCCGTCGTCTCCTCCCTGATCTTTTGCGCCACCCTCCCGCTCCTCGCCCTGGCGCCCAACCCGGTCTCGCTTGCCCTGGCCCTGTGGATCTTCGGGTCCGCCGGCGGGGCCACGGACGTCACCATGAACGCGCAGGCCACGGAGGTCGAACGCCTCCGCGGTCGGCCGGTCATCTCCTCCTTCCACGCCCTGTTCAGCCTCGGCGGCCTCGCGGGAAGTGGACTCGTGGCGGCCTCCGTGGCCCTGGGCGTGTCGCCGTTGACCCACCTCGTCCCCGTCGCGCTGCTGGGGTTCCTGGCCGCCCTGGCCGCGTCCCCCGGCCTGTTGCCGCCCGTCGCGCGACGGCCGACGCGGAAGCGGCCCTTCGCACGGCCGCCCGCGTCGTTGCTCGGCCTGGGCGCCCTGGCCTTCGCGGTGCTGCTCTGCGAGGGGGCGGCGGCGGACTGGAGTGCGGTCTACCTGCGCAACGACCTGGGGGCCGGGCCGGCGACCGCCGCCGCCGGGTTTGGCGCCTTCTCGCTGGCGATGGCGGTCGGCCGGCTGTGCGGCGACCGGATGGTCCACCGCCTCGGACCGGTCGCGGTCGTCCGGGGCAGCGCGGCGCTGGCCGCCGTTGGGCTGGGGACGGGGCTGCTAATCGGCCGTCCGGCGGCCGCCGTCGTCGGGTTCGCCTGCCTGGGCCTGGGCTGCTCCAACGTCGTGCCCGTGCTCTTCAGCGCGGCCGGGCGGACGCCGGGCGTCGTGCCGGCGCGGGCGCTGGCGGCCGTCACCTTGATGGGGTACACGGCGTTCCTGACCGGGCCGCCGCTGATCGGCCTGCTCGCGCAATTCACGACGCTGCCGGTTGCCCTCGGGCTGCTGGTGGTCAGCGCCGGATTGATCGTGTTGTTCGGGGGGATGGTCCGCGGCCGTCGTTACCCCGCGGACGAAACGCCGGATAAAATAGAGCTTTTATAGGGAGCGAAAGCGCTCTGTTTCCGTACGTCGGGCTTTCCGGCCTGACGTTGAACGATTTTCCCCCTTCTCCGGCGGTAGGCCGAATCGTATCATGGGAATAGGATCGAGCGATTTCGTTCCTGGCGCATGGACCATAACAGGACGTTCCGCGAATCCCGCCTGGCGCCAGGATCCGATAAGGTCGTACCAGCAGACACGGCCGGGCGTTGGCGCCGGCCTCCCGCGGGGCAAGGGACGCCCGCCGTCGTTCGTTTTTTCATTCCGCCCGGCCCGTTGCGAGGAGAAGGTATGGCGAAGGAAGAAGCCTTTCAGGTGCAGGGCAAGGTGGTCGCCGCGCTGGCGAACACCCAGTTCCGCGTGCGCCTGGAGAACGGCCTGGAAATCATCGCGGTAATCGCGGGCAAGATCCGCAAAAATTTCATCCGCATCCTGCCGGGCGATATCGTCACGGTGGCCATGTCCCCCTACGACCTGACCAAGGGCCGCATCACCTACCGCGGGCCGTTGCGTCAGAAGCCGGCCGACGCCGCCGCCCCGGAGTGAGCGGCGGCCGATTCCGCCCCTCGAAAAATCACCCGAAAACTTCTGACGTGGACTATCCACGCCCGTTCAGACTCTGCTATAATAGACTGACTTGGGCACGTGGAACGGTCCATGGCTGCGAAGCTCTCCATACACCCTTCCTCCCATTCCCCTTTCCTCCTGTCCATAGCACCGTCTTTGAGTAGCGCGCGAAGCCGCGCCGACCCATCGGTGGGCGGCGGTTCGCTTCCGCCGGTCCCCGGAGCACCCTTCACAGGGGCGATTGAAACAGGGTCGAACCATGGGAAAGAAGTTGTACGTAGGCAACCTCGCCTACAGCATCGGCGACAGCGATTTGCAGCGGCTGTTCGAGGCGCACGGCAGTGTGACCTCCGCGCAGGTCATCATGGACCGGGACACCGGCCGCTCCAAGGGCTTCGGATTCGTGGAGATGGGTTCGGACGCCGAGGCCCAGGCGGCCATCACCGCCATGAACGGCGCCGAAATCGAGGGCCGCGCCCTGACCGTGAATGAGGCGCGTCCCAAACCGGAAGGCGGTCGCGGTCCCGGCGGCGGTCGCGGCTACGGCGGTGGGGGCGGAGGTCGCGGCGGCTTCGGCGGCGGTGGTGGGGGCGGTGGGTATGGCGGCGGCCGAAGCGGCAGTGGCGGTGGGGGCGGTGGACGGCGCGACTAAGCCGCTCCTCGTGGGGCGACGAATTTTCGGCGCGTTTTGGCGCGTCCCGCCGAAACGCGCCGGCGCGGACAACTTCCTCAAGCGAGACCGTGTCATGACCCACGGATTGCTCGTGCTGTAGCCATTAATGAAGGCTGCTTGCGTTGACGGCATGGCACGGCGCCCTGGAAACAGCCCCCACGGGAAAGGGGGGGTCGTCAAACGGCGCCGATTTATCCTTTCAGAGAGTCCGTAGCGTTGGGCCGGCGTGTGGTGGTAGAATCCACCCAACCAGGCAAGTCCCAGTCTCAACGGACGCCGACGCATGTCGATCAAATTCCTCTGCGCGCACTGCAAGAAGGTTCTGAGCGTCAAGGACCAGCTCGCCGGCAAGAGGGGCAAGTGTCCCCATTGCGGCACGGTGGTCCTCGTTCCCGTGCCGAGCAAGCCGGCGGCCCCCGCCGCGCCCCGGCTGGCGGAGTCGCCGTCCGCACCGCCCCCGCCGCACGCCGACCTCGACGCCCTGGCCGCGGCGGCGCTGGCCGACGAGCCGAAGGCCGACGCGCCCCCGGCGGCGCCGACCACGATTGATTTCGAGTGCCCGATGTGCGGCGAGGAACTGCACCTGCCCCTCGACCTGGCCGGCAAGCGAGCCGCCCTGCCCCGAATGCCGCCGCATAATCAAAGTGCCAGAACCGGAGAAAAAAGATCCCGCGAACTGGCGACAGGCCACCCAGAACTTGCCGTCCGCCGCCCGCCGGCCGGAGGAGAAGGCGCCGGAGGGGGCGTGGAGTTCCGCCGCGGGCGCCGCCATGGTCAGCCGCGAGGCGTTGCACGACGCCGGGGCGATCCCGGAGGCCAGGGCGCCGCTCACCGTGCGGCAGCGCGTTGTCCGCTACACCTGGGTCGCGGGCGTCGTCGTGTTCGTCGTCGTCTGCGCGGTCCTCGGCTATCTGAAATGGGCGGAAGCGGTGGAGTCCAAGGCGCTGGACGCGGCGCTGAGCTACGCGGAATCGGCCGCCGGGAAGGGCGAACTGGGCCGCGAGGGCCAGGCGGCGGTCTACCGCCTGGCCGGCGACTATTTCCTGCGTCAGCGGGAGGCGGGCGGCGCGGCCAAGTCGCGGGAGCAGTTCGAGAAGAGTTTGGGCCTGCTGCGGCAGCCTGGGGGGGCGGAACGCGACGCGCTGCTGCAGGACCTCGCCCATTCCGAGCTGGAAATGGGCGGTTCGCCTCAGGAAGTGGACGCCGGTCTGCGGCTGAAATGGGACGACGTACAGAAGGAATTGCACGCGGCCCTGGCCAACATGCGTTCCGCCGAGGCGCGGATGGGATCGCTGCGCGACCTAACGCGGCGACTGGCGGAGAAGGGCCAGGGCGAACGGGCGGCGGCGCTGGCTTCTTCCCTTTACCCCTCTCCGAACGGCGACAAGGCGGAGGCGCTGGGGGCGGTGGGTCTGGAACTGCGGGCGGCCGGGAAGAACGACCTGGCGGAGAAGGCGGCGGACCAGGTGCTGCAAATGTACGCCGCGGAGAAGGGCCGGCCGGCCCTGGCGCCGTCGGCGGTGGCGCTGGCTATCGCCGTCGGCCGACAGCCGCCGCCGCCGGGCAAGCGCGGCAGCAAGTGGGAGGTCGATGACAAGACGAGCGACCGCATCGGCCAGGCGGAAGGGGCGGCGCGGGCCGGCAAGTGGAACGACGCCCGGCAGAAGGTCCAGGACTTGCAAAAAGACTTGCCGAACGCGCAATTGCGGGTTTACGTCGGTCTGGCTGCCGCCGCGCTCGACGACAAATCGGCCGGCAAGGCCGGCGTCGAGGAAGAGATGAAGGGGGCGCTGGCCGCGCGGGGGACGTCGCCGTGGCTGCTGCTGCGGCTGGCGCGCGTCGGGGAGCGGGCGGGCGTCGCGCCGGACGCGGTGCGAACCGTCGCCGCCGTCATCGCCGACGCCGACCTGCGCGGCCGGGCTCAGCTGGCCGCCCTGGAGGCGCAGCTCGCCCAGACCAAGGCGGCGGCCGACCCGAAGCTGATCGACGGCGTGGACGCGCCAGCCCTGTCGTCTCGGCTGGCGCGCGAGGAGTGGGCGCGTCATAATATCCGTTATAGCTCCGGTACGCCGGGCGTCGTCAAGAGCTGGGACGCGCCCAACAAGGCGTTCGGCCTTCTCGGCGTCGCCCTCGGTTCGCAGGGCCCAGAATAGACCGGGGGAGAGGGATTTCATGAGCGCGGCCCACAAGAGCGGTCCATGACGATCGAAGAACTTCTGGCCTGGCCCGAAGTCGGCAAGAGGCGGCGGCTCATCCGAGGAGGATTGCGAGAAAGTTCACGCGCCTCCCACGACCGCCGGCGCGGCGCGACAAGGAAGGGGCGAAGTTTTCCTCCCGTTGTCGGACAGAACGCCGGGCTGGCAAAGCCGGTCCCGGCCTCGGTTCGTGGGGCGCCCCTCTCGAATTTGGACCTGGCCCGTCGCCCCTCGTCCCCTCGTTCCCAAGCTCTGCTTGGGAACGCGCGGGTGCGAAGCTCCGCTTCGCGTCCCGGTCGGGGAAGGGACGCGAAACGGACTTTCGCGGCTCGGCGTTCCCAAGCGGAGCTTGGGAACGAGGGGACGCGGGGCAATGCTCCGCCCCAAAATCGTGCCGGTCCCGGCCTCGGTTCGTGCGGCCGCGCCGGCAAGGCGTTGACAATTTGCCACACGGATGTTACGTTCAAGCAAGTTACGCCTCTTCCCCGATCGACCTTGACATGCAGCAGGAACTCACCACCAGCCGGGAAGCCGAGATTCTGGAAGAGTGCCAGAACGCTATCGGCTACCAATTTCGCCAGCCCGAACTGCTCCGCGCCGCGCTGACCCACGCCTCCGGCGCCAACACCCGTCTCGCCTCCAACGAGCGCCTGGAATTTCTCGGCGATTCCGTCCTCGGCCTGGTGACGGTCGCCCAGCTCTACGAGCGTTTTCCCGACTTGCAGGAAGGCGACCTGACCAAGATCAAGTCGGTGGTGGTCAGCCGGCGGACCTGCGCCCGCTTCAGCAAGGCGATGAACCTCGGCGCCTACATGTTCCTCGGCCGTGGGATGCACGCCCACACCGATCACGTCCCGGCCAGCCTGTTGGCCGACGTCTACGAGTCGCTGGTGGGGGCGATCTTTTTGGACGGCGGACTGGACGCCGCCCGGCCCTTCATCCTCCGCCAGCTCAACCCGGAGATCGAGGAGGTCGCGGAGGACGGCGCCGGCGGCAACTTCAAGTCGCAATTGCAACAGGCGGCGCAGCGGCAGTTCAACGCAACGCCGCACTACGTTTTGCTGGACGAGAAAGGCCCCGACCACGGCAAATGCTTCAAGGTCGCCGCCCGGATCGGCCGTCACACTTACGCCGGCGCCTGGGGCCGCAACAAGAAGGAAGCGGAACAGCGCGCCGCCATGAACGCCTTCGCGCAGCTCAACGGCGATCCCCTGCCCTTCGAGCACGACTGAACAGGCCCCACGCCATGCCGATGCCGCCCTATCCCGTCTGCTGTTACGGCTGCGGCCGACCCGCGGCTTACAAGATCGCGGCCCGCTGGAGCGACGGCGTCACCCACGAATTGAAGACTTATGGCATCTGCTGCGCCGATTGTTTTGCCGACTGGTTCCGGCGCGGCCGCGACCGTCAGGCCGCCTGTCGCCTGGCGCCCGGCGAGACGCTGGAGGCGCCGGGCGTCTATGAAATGGCGCGCGGCCTGCGCGACCAGCAACTCACGCGCCGGAAGGATTTGGAAGAGCAATTCGCGGACGAAAAATGACCCCGGTTAGCCGCGACGCGCCAGCGGAGCGCTTCATCCCAAGCGCTCCGCTGGCGCGTCGCGGCTAACCGGGGTCTTGATTATCGTCAACCACTTATTCCACGAACTCCACCGCCGACGGCGATGGGATGACGCCCGCCTTGTGGCCCTCGTCCAGCAGCCGGCGCACCGCCTCGCGCCTGCGCGGCCCGTAGTCCAGCGTCCACTCGTTGACGTACATGCCGACGAAGCGATCCGCCAGCGCCTTGTCCATGTCGCGCGCGTAGCCGAGGGCGTAGGCCAGGGCGACGTCGCGGTGGTCCAGGCCATAGCGGATGCTTTCCTTCAGCAGACGGCTGACCCGGCCAATCAGGTCGGGGCCGAGGTCGCGGCGGACCACGTTGCCGCCCAGCGGCAGCGGCAACCCCGTCTTCTCCATCCACCACACGCCGAGATCGACGACGAGGTGCAGCCCCTGATTCTGGAACGTCAGCTGCCCCTCATGGATTATAAGCCCCGCGTCATATTTTCCTTCTTCCACCGCCTTGAGGATCTGGTCGAAGGGCAGGACTTCATAGGCGAACCCCTGCGGCAACAACAGGCGCAGGGCGAGGTAGGCCGTGGTCAGCGTGCCGGGCACGGCGATGCGGGCGGACTTCAACTCCTCGACCGTCATCGGCCGGCGGGCCACGACCATCGGGCCGTAGCGGTCGCCCATGCTGCATCCACTGGGCAGGAGGGCGTACTTGTCGAGGAGGTGGGCGTAGGCGTGGATGCTGACGGCGGTGAGGTCGAGTTCGCCGCGGAGGGCGCGGCGGTTAAGCGTCTCGATGTCCTGCAATTCGTGTTTGAATTGCAGATCGCCGGTGTCGATTTTGTCGTGGGCCAGGGCGTAGAACATGAAGGCGTCGTCGGGGTCGGGGCTGTGGCCGACGGTGATGAGGCGCTTGGACATAAGGATGTCACTCCGGTACTAGACGATCCATTTTTTCACCACAAAGACACAAAGGGCACAAAGGAAGAATCAAAAAGTTCGTGGGAGAAGCCCGCGCTCGGCCGGCGTTCTTTCTGTTTGTCTTTGTCTTTGTGCCCTTTGTGTCTTTGTGGTGAATCTTCTTGAGTAGAACCGCAGCGGGAGGCCGGCCACAACTATCCCAGCACCCGGCTCAGGAAGTGCCTGGTTCGTTCGGTGCGCGGCCGGTCGATGATTTCCTCCGGCGGCCCCTCCTCGACAATGCCGCCGTCGGCCAGCACCACCACACGATCCGCGGCCTTGCGCAAAGCCGATCTCATGCGTCACCAACAGCAGTGTCAGGCCGTCGCGCTTCAGGTCCACCAGCACGTCCAGCACCTCGCCTTTCAATTCCGGGTCCAGGGCGCTGGTGATCTCGTCGCACAGCAGGGCGCGCGGCTCCATCGCCAGGGCGCGGGCGATGGCCACGCGCTGCTTCTGGCCGCCGGACAGCTGATTCGGGTAGGCGTCGGCGTGGCCGGCCAGGCCGACGCGCGTCAACAGCGCCATGCCGCGCTTCTCCGACTCCGCCCGGCCGCGCTCCAGCACCGTCATCGGCGCCTCGATCACGTTGCCCAGCGCCGTCCGGTGCGGAAAGAGCTGGAAGTCCTGAAAGATCATGCCCAGCAGCCGGCGCACCTGGGCCACCGCCGCCGTCGGACGACGCGACTCCGCGGCGGTCAGCCGGTGCGGCCCCACCTGGATGGAACCGCCGTCGAAGGAGTTCAGCCCGTTCAGACAGCGCAAAAGGGTGGATTTCCCGCCGCCGCTGGGTCCGATCAGGGCCACGGTCTCGCCGGCCTCCACGGCCAGGTTGACGCCGTTCAGCACCTGCCGGTCGCCGTAGCGCTTGCTCAGGTCGGTCACTTCGATGCGCATGTCCTTCGCCTTACGCGACCCCTTTACCCCAGCGCTGTTCCAGCCAGCGCGACAGGAAACCCAGCGGCACCGACATGATCAGGTACAGCGCTATCGCCACCAGGCCGATGCCGACGTAATCGAGGCTCGACTGCGCCGCCGTCTGGTAGCGCTTGGTCAGCTCGGCCACGGCGATGACGCTGACGACGCTGGTGTCCTTGAACAGGGCGACGAAGTCGCTGGTCATCGGCGGCAGGATGATGCGCAGCGCCTGCGGCAGGATAATGCGCCGGAAGGTCAGCGCCCGCGACATGCCCAGCGACGCGGCCGCCTCCCACTGGCCGGCCGGCACCGCCCCGATGGCGGCGCGGTAGATTTCCGCCTCGTAGGCGGAGTAATTCAGGCCCAGGCCCACCACGCCCGTCGTGAAGGCGTCGATGTGGTAGGGCGACCCAAACACGAAGTAGAGGAAGAACAACAGCAGCAGCACCGGGATGCCGCGGAAGACTTCGACGTAGGCAATCGCCAACCAGCGGATCGGCGCCGGGCCGTACAGCCGCATCAGGGCGATCGGCATCCCCAGGGCGACCGCAAACAACATGCCGAGCACCGACAGCGCCACCGTCACGCCGGCGCCGCCTAGCAGATAGCCCAGATACCTCCAGACGGGAGCGGCGCTTTCCGTCTGAGCGGCCGGCGTCAGGTCGTATTCGGTCCTGGGGAAAAGCGCGGGCGCCGCGAGAAGAGGCCCTGGCCCCAGAGGCGACGCCAGTAGGCCGACCGTGCTCGAACCCAACTCGGGAGCGGCCAACTCCGTCTGGTCGTCGTTCCACACGCCCCATTTCTGATAAATGGGACGCAATTTATCGCCGTCAATGAGTCGGCCGAGCGCGGCGTTGAACTGATCGCACAGGGCGCCGTCGGTCTTGCGAAAGGCGATGGCGTAGCAGCCCTTCTCGCCGGGCCGTCCCGTCAGTTCCAGACCGGGATATTTCGGAAGGTAATAGGCGTGAACCGGCAGGTCGATGTACACGGCGTCCACGTTGCCGTTGGCCAGGTCGATGTACATGCCGGTCTGGTCGTCATAGGAGTGCAGCAGCGGCGGGTTGACGCCGCGACGCATCAGCGAACGCTCGGCCGCCGAACCGCTCAGGGTGGCGACGGGCAATCGCAGGTCCGCCAACTCCTCGACGCTGGTGAAACGGCGTTCCCCCTTGCGGACGGCGAGCTGGAGTTCGTAGACGTAGTACGGCCGGCTGAACAGCACCTCTTTTTGATATTCGGGCAGCACCTCCAGGCCGTTCATGGCGAAATCGAAGTCGCCGCGCTGAAGCCCCGGGATCAGGTTCTTGAAATCGTAGTGCTTGAACTGGATCGGCCGGCCCAGTTCGCCCTCCAGCGCGTCTTTGAGGTCCACCTCGAAACCGACGAGGCGGGACGGGTTGTCCGGGTCCTGAAAGACGTAAGGGGCGCCGCCGGATTCGTCCGCGGCCCACAGCAGGGGCCGGTCGGCGGCGCGGCCGCGGGCGACCGATGCCGCCCACAGGAGGACGGCGAAAAACATCGCCCCCCGGCACGACCGCAATCGCCGCATCGCGTTCCCCTCCGGCGTTCAGTGAAACGCCCTGCGCACGTCGGGGTTCATCAGCACGATGATCGCCCAGATGCCGGCGATCTGTCCGATAAGACAGCATGGCGTCACGCACGGAATGGCCGTCAGGACGGCGCCGAACATCCCAAGGCCGTAGGAATGCAGCGACAACATGCGGATCGAGCCGAACAGGGTCAGCACCGCGATCAGGGCCATCAGGCCGCCCCAGCCCAGGTAGAAGTTGGCCCCCAACATCAGGAGGTCGTGGGCCGACTTGATCCCGACCTGGCTCATCGCGTCCTTCTGAGAAGGTTCCATGTCGTCCCACTGTTTTTGCATCTGGGCTTCGACGTCGGCGCCGCCCTCTTTGACGAAGATGCCGTCCACCATGCAGTAGATGCCGGCCAGCAGGTTCAGAACGCTGACGACCAGCAGAAAGATTGCCGGGGGCATGACGCGCCCGCGGACGGCGCCGTCGTCGGGAGGACGTTGTGGGTCGTCCAGGCCGTAGGGGGCGTCGTCTCTCATGGCGGTTCCTCAAGGAGGGGGTGCGTGCGGGCCTACGGGAATCAAATCCGACGTATTGTACAGGTCCGCCGGGCAAAGCGTAGCCGGCTGACAGCGGAACGGCACTGGACAGGATTCGCGGAGGGCGTTAAAGTAGAGGGGAGAAGGGGACGCACCAACGTATAACGATAATCACGGCTTGTTCATTTGGAGGCTTGTTTGACGACCGCACTTCTGGAGGAGCCGCAGATCGGCTTCGACTCGCTTTCCCTCCGCCCCGAACTGATGGCCTCTCTCTCCCGCGCCGGCTATCAGGAACCGACCCCCATTCAGGCCGCCGTCATCCCGCAAGCCCTCGGCGGACGCGACCTTCTCGGCCAGGCCCAGACCGGCACGGGCAAGACCGCCGCCTTCCTCCTGCCCTTCATGAACGGCTGGCGCGACGAAGGCCAACCCGGCCCGCAGGCCATCGTCATGGCGCCGACGCGCGAGCTGGTCGTGCAGGTCGCCGAGGAGGCCGGCAAGCTCTCCCCCAGCCCCAACTGCCGCACGGTGGCGATCTACGGCGGCCAACGCTTTCGTGAACAGCTCACCCAGCTGAAACGCGGGCCGGCCATCGCCGTCGGTACGCCCGGACGAGTGCTGGACCACCTGTCGCGCGGTACGCTGTCGCTGGCGAACGTTCGTTACCTCGTACTGGACGAGGCCGACCGGATGCTCGACATCGGCTTCCGGCCCGACATCGAGCGCATCCTGCGCCGCTGCCCGTCCGAACGGCAGACGCTGCTGCTGTCGGCCACGCTGCCGCCGCCCGTTTTGCGCCTGGCACAGCGCTACATGATCGATCCGGTCCACATCAACCTGTCGCCGGCCAAGATCACCGTCGAAAACATCCGCCAGTCGTACATCACCGTCGATGAGCACCGAAAACTCGAGTTGCTGCTGCGCGTCTTCGACCGCCAGGAGCCGCGTCAGTGCATCATCTTCTGCGAACGCAAGCGCTGGGTGGAAGACCTGTATCAGCAACTCCGGTTGGAGCGGAAGCGCGTGGCCATGATGCACGGCGACCTGCCCCAGCCGCTGCGCAACCGCATCATGCAGGGCTTCCGCGACGGCAAGATCGTCTACCTCGTGGCAACGGACGTGGTCGGCCGCGGCATCGACGTGAGGAACATTTCGCACGTCATCAACTACGATCTGCCGCTGGACCCGGAAAACTACGTCCACCGCATCGGCCGCACCGGCCGCATCGGCGCCGACGGCGTGGCCGTCGCCTTCGTCACTCCGGAACAGGGCGACCGCCTCACCTCTATTGAAGCGTTCATCAACAAGGAGATCGACCGGGAGGACATCGACGGCTTCCAGGCGTATGTCCCGCGGCCGCGCAAGGAAGACCCGAAAGAGTTCAAGCCGGCAACCAAGGTGTTCGGCCGGCGCACCAAGAAATACAGCAACCGCCTCTGATCGTCCGTCGCCCCTTCCGTGGGGTCCACCATTCGGCCCACGAGAATCCGCTCGTGGGCCGGTCGTTTGCCGGCCTCCTCTCGTTCCCTTCCGTCTTCCCCACTACAACGATTCTTTGCACCCGTGCCGCCCCAGGGACGGACCCTCCAACCCGGATTCCCACATGGACGCTTTTCAGGCCACGATTTACGGCGTCGTTCAGGGACTGACCGCATTCATCCCCATCAGCAGCGACGCCCACGTAGAGATCACGTCGGTCCTCCTGACCGGCCACGACCCCGGCGCCGCCCTTCACCGCCGTGATGCAGTGGGGCACCTGGGTCGCGTGCTTGATTTACTTCCGCAAGGAGATCGGCCGCCTCGCCGCCGCCTTCTTCTCGGGCATCTGGCAGAACCGGCCTTTCGCCACACACGACGCCAAGCTGGCCTGGATGCTGCTCGTCGGCACCGTGCCCATCGGCGTCCTGGGCCTGGTTTTCGAGCACCACATTAAAACGGTGTTCCGCGGGCTTTACGTCGTGGCGGCGGCGGCCATCGTTTTCGCCCTGTTGATGGCCCTCGCCGAATGGTCCCACATATGGTGGGTGAAGGCGGGCAAGAAACAAAAGGACCTCGAAGACCTGGGCTGGTTCGAGACGCTGCTGGTCGGCTTCGCCCAGTGCGCCGCGTTGATTCCGGGGGCGTCCCGCTCCGGCACGACCATCACCGGCGGCATCTTCGCCGGTATGACGCGCGACGCGGCGGCCCGATTTTCCTTCCTCCTGTCGCTGCCGTCGATCTTCGCAGCCGGGTTGTATGAGTTGTACAAGGAAAAGGACGCCCTTCTTCACTCGCGGCAGGACGTGCTGAATCTGGTGATCGCCACGGCAGTTGCCGCCTTCGTCGGCTACGCCTCGATCGCGCTGCTCATCCGCTTCCTGAAAACGCATACGACGTGGGTGTTTATCGTCTACCGTCTGTTCCTGGGCGGGTGGTTGTTCGTCCTTGTGGCGGGGAATTATTTGCCGAATCAGCCGCCGCCGGCCGAGCCGGCCGTATCGGGGACGGTGGTGCGCGTGGAGTCCGGTCGATGAGGCGAGCGGCCGGCGTGAGCCGGCTGGTATCGCAAAGCGACGCGTAATAGCTGAAGCACCAGCCGGCTCACGCCGGCTGCTCGCCGGCCCACGGCGAACAATTTCCATTTTCGCGCGAACCTTTCCCGCGGTCGTCCGTCTACCCTATACGGGCGCTGAGACTGTTTCTCCGCCGTCGATTTTGTTAAAATGATCTGTCCCGATGGACGAAATAGAAGGTATCTTTAGGTAGATACCGTCGCCGTCGGGACGGGTCCGACCGGAAACAAGCGAGGAAACCGAGAAACCTTTTTCAGCCAACCTCTGCCCGCGGGGCCGCCGTGTCCCGCACAACCCTTCCTTCTCGATCGCCGGAGGTCCACAATGGCCGTCTTCACTCTGCACTCCCTGGCGCCCCGAAGCGTTTCCGTCGTGTACGACGGTCAAAACGTCGGCCTGCGTCTCGGCGCGGAGTCCCAGACGACCTGCCGGACCCCGGAGGTCCGCATCAATCCGCGACACCCGTCGCCCAACGGCGGGCGGGGCTTTATGCCCGCCCAGCGGCCCGACGACCATGCGGAATATGACCGCATGGCGGCGCAGGCCGCCTATGGGGCCGGTCGGTCCCACAGCCGCGACGGGAGACTCAGTCGTCGAAGTCCCGCGTCGATCGCCGCCAAACGCTTGTCCACAAGCAAGCGTCGCGCGACGTTACCGTCGGCCCGGCGTTGGCCGGCCGACAGGACGCTATCGGCTTCGACGTGGGCGTCGTGAGTTAGGCCGTCACCGTCCCTCCGCATGGGGGACGATCCGACGACACCGACCACGACGGCGGAATCCGTCTTCCCACGCTGAACGATCGCGGATGCGCTTCCCGTCCGGGCCGTGCGGCCTTTTGCCGCCGTCCTCCGGGCGCGGAAACGCGCGTCTCCCGGCTTTGCGTACTGTCGCCGTCACCCCCCTGGAGTGTGCCGACGGCGGGACCGCAACGGATCGCGCTTTCCCCATTCGCGGGACGCGCCGAACCGATGCGACCCGTCCGCGCCGCTTCCGGGACGGAACGCGGACGACGGCCCCCGGTTGATCCCTGGCGGGCCTCTCCGTCTCCGCAGCGGTGGAGTGATTCACGCAACGGATCGAGAAGGTGGATAATCCCCATGATCGGGAACGAGGTCACGGAGCTGGTGCTGCGCGCCCGGGCCGGCGACCGGGCGGCCTACGGCGAGTTGGTGGAGCGCTTCCAGCCGACGGTGTACGCCGTGGCGCTGGCCCGGCTGCGCAACCCGGCCGAGGCCCAGGAACTGGCCCAGGAAGTGTTCCTGCACGGCATGAAGAAGCTGCCGCAGCTGCGCGACGCGGAGTGCTTCGCCGGCTGGCTGAAGCAGATCACGGTGCGCATGGCGATCAACCGCCTGACGCGGCGCGGCCCGCTGCACAAGGTCGAACCGGAGGCCCTGGAGCACGCCGAGGCGGCCGGGGTCGGCCCGCTGGACAGCCTGGTCAAGGCGGAGCAGGCGGCCGAGCTGTACCGCGGTTTGGAGCGGCTGAAGCCGGTGGACAAGGCCACGCTGGTGGCCTTCTACCTCCGCGGCCGGTCCTTAAAGCAGATGAGCCGCGAGTTCGAGACGCCGGTCGGCACCATCAAGCGGCGGCTGCACGTCGCCCGCAACCGCCTGAAGACGGCCCTGGAAAAGGCCGCCGGCAAGCGGACGCGGCGCGAGCGTGAGCTGGCCTGCGTGTAACAAACGGGTGGCGAGCCGGGAGCGTGAGCGACCGGAGATGGGTGCAATCGCTGCATCAATCTCCGGGCGCTCGACGCGACCCGGCTCGCCGCGCGTTTACGATTTCCACGAAAATCGTTGACTCCCCCTCCGCACACAGGTATAGTGACTACTAACTTGCGAATCGAATGTGCGTCCCGATCCTTCGTCGCGTTTCACCGGCAAGGCGAGTACACGCATGGACGGCTTCGCCGAGGACATGGCCCCGCCCGCGAGCCATTTTCCTCCCTATCCACTCTCCTGGTATTTCTTCGGCCTCTCCCGTGAGGTCCCGCGCAACCGCCCGGTCGGCCGCGACATCCTCGGCCGGCGTTTCGTGGCCTACCGCACGCGAGACGGCCGGGCCGTGATCCTCGACGGCCGTTGCAGCCACTTCGGCGCCGACCTGAGTTTGGGAACGGTCTGCGGCGACGCCGTTCGCTGCGCCTTTCACCACTGGCAATACGGACCCGACGGCCGCTGCCGGTCGATCCCCTCGGGCGACGACATTCCGGCCTGGGCGCGACAGACGAGTTACCCCGTCGAAGAGCGGAACGGCCAGATCTTTTTTTTCAACGCACCGGAAGCGCTTTTCCCGCTGCCGTTCTTTCCCGATTGCCGACCCGAAAACTTCGTCGCCTCGCGTCCCTTCGGCGTCGTGCTGGAATGTCCGTGGTATCTGATCGGGGCCAACGCCTTCGACCTGCAACACTTCCGGGCCGCCCATGACCGCCGCCTCGTCGGCGAGCCGGAGGTCTGTTGCCCGGCGCCGTTCGCCCGCCGCGCTACGGGGACGTTCGAGGTGTCCGGCGGCTCCTTGCAGGATCGCGTGACTCGCCTTCTGGCCGGCCCGCGCGTCACGCTGTCGCTGACCGACTGGTGCGGTAACCTGCTCTTCACCACCGCCCAGTTCCGCCGGGCGTGCAGCTACGGTATGATCGCCACGGAACCGCTCGGATCAGGCCGCGTCCGCGTGCGGATCACCGCCTTCGTGCCGCGGAGGGCGCCGATCCTCGACCCGCTGCACGCCTGGCTCCGCCGACTGTTCATCCTTCGATTCCTCAGCGCGGACGCCGACCGCCTCAAGGGCGTGTACTACCGGCCTGGCCGGCTCATCGCCGCCGACCGCCGCCTTGCGGATTATTTTCGCTGGCTCGCCTACGCGGCCCACGGCCGCGCCGCCCACCGCGACGAGGAGGACGCCTCATGTCCGCCCGCTATCTGCCGGTGAACGGCGAACCGTTGCGCATCCAACTGCTATCTCCGGCAGGGGAGATTCATCGCAGCGGCGTCGGCATCTTCAAGACCGCCCTGCGCTACGCCCCCCTGACGCTGACCACCCTGGCGGCGCTCGTGCCGGAGGAAATGAACGCCGAGGTCGCCGTCCAGGACGAGGGCGTGCAGCCGCTCGATCTCGATTTTCCTCCCAGCCTGGTCGGAATTACGGCCATCACCGGCACGGCGTTGCGGGCATACCGCATGGCCGACGAACTGAGGGCCAGGGGACACACCGTCGTCCTCGGCGGCGTCCATCCGACGCTGATGTCGGAAGAGGCGGCGCCGCACGCCGACGCCCTGGTGCTGGGGTACGCGGAAAAATCGTGGCCGCAACTGCTGCACGACTTCGTCCGCGGCGAGCTGAAATCGCGCTACCACGTCCCGACCGGCCGCAGCCTGGCCGGCGTGCCGCAGGCCCGCCGCGATTTGCTCAAGAAAAAGCGCTACAGTACGATCAACACCATCGAGGCGACGCGCGGCTGCCCGCACAAGTGCGATTTCTGCGTGGTGCCAACGGCCTGGGCGAACACCTACGCCCACCGGCCCGTCGAGGAAGTCGTCGCGGAGCTGGCCACGTTTGAGGGCCGACACGCCCTGTTCATCGACCTCAGCCCGACCGAGGACGTGCAGTACGCCAAGGCGCTCTACCGCGCCATGATTCCCCTGCGAATCCGCTGGGTCGGTCTGTCCACAACTCGGATCGCTCAAGACGACGAACTGCTTCATCTGGCGGCGCAGAGCGGTTGCAAGGGCTTGCTGATCGGCTTCGAGTCGGTGAGCCAGGACACGCTCAACCAAACCCACAAGCACTTCCACGCGGCCGCCGAATACGGCGACGTGGTCAAGAAGTTGCACGACCACGGCATCGGCATCCAGGGCTGTTTCGTCTTCGGCTTCGACAACGACGACAAGAGCGTTTTCGAGCGAACCGTGGAATTCGTGGACAGAACGAAGATCGACCTGCCGCGCTACGCCGTGGCGACGCCGTTCCCGCGGACGGGGTTGTACCGCCGATTGGAATCGGAGGGCCGGCTGCTACACAAGCGCTGGGACCTCTACGACGTGGAGCACGTCGTATTTCAACCGAAGCGGATGAGTCCCGAGCGGGTGCAAGAGGGGCTGGAATGGTCGTGGCGGCAGAGCTACGGCTGGAAGTCGTTCTTCACCCGGCTGACCGGCGCGCCCTGGTCGATCCTGCCGCTGTGGGCGTCTTTGAACCTCGGCTACCGTTATTACGCCAACCGACTCCGCGAGAAGGTGAGCGGACCCGTTTACCGCGACCCGGAATATCAGGCGGAAGCCGCAAATGCGCCGGCTTCCGAATTACTGGAGATCTCCATAAGACGGTAAGAGCGATCGACAAAGGCAGCAATCATGCGTCTCACTCTGATCTACCCCTCGGTCGGCCGCAAGGAAAACCGGCCCTACGTGCGCGCCTGGCAGATGCAGCCGCTGTCGATGGCGCTGCTGGCCGGGCTGACGCCGCCGGACGTGGAAGTGCGCTTTTACGACGACCGCATGGAGGAACTCCCGTTCGACGAGCCGACCGACCTCGTGGCCATGAGCGTCGAGACATTCACCGCATTGCGCTCCTACAAGATCGCCCGCCGGTTTAAGGCCCGCGGCGTGCCGGTCCTGATGGGCGGTTACCACGTCACGCTCCTGCCCGACGAGGCGGCGCAGAGGCCGACGCCCTGGTGATCGGCGACGCCGAGCCGGTGTGGCCGCGGGTGTTGGAGGACGCCCGCAAGGGGACGCTCCAACCGATCTACCGCGGCCTCGGTCGCCGGACATTGACCAACGTGCCGAGCCGGCGTGAGATTTTTCACGGGAAGCACTACCAGAACATCACCCTGGTGAGGGTCGCGCCCGCGGCTGCAACTTCAAGTGCGACTTCTGCTCCATCA
>CAWFBG010000006.1:0-137554 GCA_963813925.1 uncultured Planctomycetaceae bacterium | reverse complement strand
CTGATCGCCGCTCTCGACGTGGCCGTAGCCCTGGACCCACCTGGCGACGGTAAGGAACATCTCCTCGACGCCGGCCTGCTCCTTGGTTGGCTTGACCATGCCGACACGGTGGGCCTCTCGCAACTGCCGCAGGTGGGCCTCGTATGCTTCCTGGACCTTGGGCAGTTCTCGCTGCATGGCGACCTCGATGCCGATTTCCGCCAGGTGCGGGAATAGCTCTCGCCACTGGTGGTGGCCCCGAACGTGAATTGGCAGGGCCGGTGGGCACCCTGGTGAGCGGGCGGCGCATGGCGTGTGCCAGCAGCGTGGCGAGGTCGTTGACGCTGGGTCTTCCCTCGACGTGCGAATCGGCCAGGAGGAACCCGTCCGGTTGCGTGACGACCAGGCCCAGGTAATGCGTCTCGCTCTGCGTGATCGCCTTCGGCAGCGCCCGGAAGTCGGCCTCCCAGGTTTCGTCCTCCTGGCGCAGACGCTTGAAGTGGCTCTTGACGAAGGAATGCCCTTGCCCAGCTTCAGCTTCTCTTCTTCTCGTGGCACGGCTCAATTGTCCTCACGTCTGCCCGGTGCTGATCGTGTTGGCGAACAGAGGGTCGCAACCCTGGCTCTCGATTGTCTACAGCCTCAGCTACCAGGCCGTCGTCGCCACCTGCTCTGGAACACTGACCAGCCGACCGCCGCCATTCCGATTTCCCATTCACCCCGAAGCGGCGTTCTTGCGGCACAACTTTCCGACTGTGACCCAATGTAAACCCACTTCGGCGGCGATCTCCACCAAGGTTTTCCCTTCCTCCCGCAGCGCCCTGATACGCTCCAACTTGTCCGGCGACGTTCGGGGCCGGGTTGCCCAGGGGTCGGCGACGGCGGCGAACATCGGACGCAGGTACTCACGAAGCTGATCCAACGCCGTGAACAGTTTGAGGAACGGCTTGTTGCTGTACGCCTCAAGTTGGGCGTCCGTCTTGACAGGCTTCCCGTGACAGGCGAACAGGCTGCCGACCTCGCCGCCGAACTCGTTCCGTATCCAGTCCGTTGCGGTCTTCTCCAGGTACTTGAACGACAGGTACTTCGCCGTCCCTTCCGGGACGGCCTTGTACAAGTGCGTCCAGGACTTCATGATCTTGTCAGACTTGTTCCCGCCGCTGGTGCGCTGGTCCAGCGCCAGACCGCTCCGAGTGACCAGCAAGGTGTCAGAGGGGCTGCGGGCGGGGCGGCTCCGGTGCGCCTTCGCCCACTCGATCCCGGCCACCGTTTCCGGCCACAGTTTCCACTCGCCGTACACCTTCGTCTTGCGCCGGAACCGGATCAACCAGTCTCCCAGCCGTCCGGCCTGGCAACCCTCACGACGCCGGGGTAGGGCGTCCGAAGATGAATCTCGCCGAGCGCCAGGGACGCAATTTCGGCGTACTTGAAGCCGCAGTTCAGGGCGAGAAGCATTTCGAGGCGGACCAACGGGGAAGCGTAGGTGTACATGCCGTCAAGTCCGCCACGCTGAACGTCTCGATTTGCGGCGGGCGGTAGTCGTCATCCTTGATCGTCCGCTTCAAATCGTCCATCAGGCGGGGCCGCTGCCACTTCTATTCCTCGTTGCGTTCGAGCCACTTCAGGATCATGTCCAGTTGAATGACGTGGTTTCGGGCCGTCGTCGCCGCAATCGTCTTCCCCCGTAGCGTGGGGCGGTGACGCCAGAAGTCGATCAATTCCTGCACCTTGTTCAAACCGAGCTGCGCCAGGGGAATGTCGGCGTGATGCTTCTTGAGCCGCTGCGTCTGCTTCGTCTGCGTCTTGTACCAGCCCGACCGATCCGGCAGTTTCGAGAGGTAGGCGATGTACGCATCGAACACTTGATGAAGCGACTGCCCGGCGTGGCCGGCGACGGCGGCGAGCGTGTCGTGTGCTGCGTCGATCTCGCTTCTCGCATCGGCCTGAATCAGTTCGGTCCCAATCCTGTGGTATTCCTCCTCCCGCTCGTCCGGCACGAACTGGATGGCGCTGAACCGGCGCTGGATGTCGGTAAGCCGCATCGTGTACTGGTACGGCGACCAGGACGGCTTGCGGGGGAGCGGGAAAGTCGTCTCCCCTTTCGCAATGCGGCGGGC
Organism: uncultured Planctomycetaceae bacterium; assembly: GCA_963813925.1. Lineage (GTDB taxonomy): Bacteria > Planctomycetota > Planctomycetia > Gemmatales > Gemmataceae > UBA4732. Next base: position 135,458 of record CAWFBG010000006.1, on the reverse strand, counting down.
TGCGGCGAGGATGAGTTCGTCCCACAGGGGCCGTTCCGGCTTCGTGATTAGGTGGCTTTCGAGCCAATCCGGGTACTCGTCCGACAGAGTGGACCAGTCTTGTTCGACCTGGGACCAGAGCAGTTCGAGGCGTTCGACCCGGGCTCGGCGACGGACTTGTCCGGCCCCAGCCAGAACTTCGGCTTCCGACCTTTGGGGTCCATTCCCAGCGTGCGGTGGTACAGGCCGTGGGTTTCGTCGTACTTCACGGTTGCGATGCGTGCCATGTCAGCCCCGGTTCTAGCCCGTAGGTTCGATTCCCCTAGCTACTTTACCCAGGAAAGTAGCTACAAGCAAGCGAAAAGTAGCTAGAAAAGTGCCGAAAAAGTAGCTACTCGCCGCTATTTGACCAGGAAACCGAGTAGTGGCTAATTGTCATAAGTCCTGAAATGAGAAGAGCCTGCGACAAGAATCGCAGGCTCTTCTATCGGGAGTGTATGGGAATCGAACCCACAGAGAGCTTTGTTCAAACCCCCCACTGGTTTTGAAGACCAGGGCCGCCACCAGACGTGCAAACACTCCCAATGGCGTTATCTCTTGCCATTTAAGAGTTTACGGATTACCATGAAAACCGTCAAGAAAACTTTTCACCTTTCGTTGGGTGCCATGCCCGCCGCCGCTATCTGCGTCTGCCGGCGTGGTTCATGGTTTGGTTCGTGATCGCGCTGGGCTTGTTCTGTCGCGACAGCTATCGTCAGGTGTTCAAGGGGTTGCAAGCCTTTCGCCGCAAAGGCACGCCGGGGCGTTCGACGTTCTGCGAGGCGCGCCAACGCCTCGGCCCCGCGCCGCTGCGTCGGTTGGCCGAGCAGGTGATCGAACTGCAAGCCACGCCCGAGACGCCGGGGGCCTTTTATCGGGGCCTGCGGCTGATGGCCCTGGATGGATTCGTGGTCGATGTGGCCGACAGCCCGGACAACGCCCGGATCGTTGGGCGGCCGGGCGGCCGCCGCCCGGCCGCCTTTCCCCAGGCCCGCGTGTTGGCCCTGTGCGAGGTCGGCACGCACGTGCTGTGGCGCACCCTGACCAAGCCGCGCCGCCGCGGCGAAGTCCCGACGGCCCGACGCCTGGTGGATTTCCTCCGGGAGGTCATGCTGCTGTTGTGGGACCGCGGCTTTTTGAGTTACGACCCGGTGCGGCGGGTGCGGCGGCGCCGGGCGCAACTGCTGGCGCGCATCAAGAACGACCTGGTGTTTCGGCCACAGAAGCGGCCGCGGGACAGTTCGTACCTGGCCCGGTTGTACCCGTCGTCCCGACGCCGCGAGCGGGATGAAGACGGCGTGGTGGTGCGGATCATCGAGTACACGTGGAACGATCCGGGCCGGTCGGGGTCGGGCCGGAAGCATCGGTTGCTGACCACGTCGCTGGACGCGGGGCGGCATCCGGCGCGACGGCTGATCGTTTTTTACCACGAGCGTTGGGAGGAAGAGATCGACCATCGACGAGTTGAAGACGCATCAGCGGGAGCGTCCCGTGCCGCGGAGCGAGACGCCGGCCGGCGTGGTTCAGGAGATCGAGGGTCTGCTGCTCGCCCATTACGTGGTGCGGGTGCTGATGAGCGACGCGGCGCGGCGGAACGGCCTGCCGCCGCGTCGGTTGTCGTTTACGGGGGCATTGAAGGTTCTGCGTTGCCGCCTGCCGGAGCGCCCCCGGAGCCGTGCGGGCCTGCGGCGCTGGTATGAGGATCTGCTGGCGGAAATCGCCGAGGAAGTGCTGCCCGCGCGTTGCAACCGGATCAACCCGCGGGTGATCAAGCGGAAGATGAGCAACGGGCGGAAAAAGCGGCCCGAACATCGACGCTGTCCCCAGCCAACCAAGGAGTTCCGGCAAAGCGTTGCCGTGTTGTATTGAACGGTATTGGGGCTAGGCCGCCTGTACGCCCCTCGCGCCGATGCTGGCCATCGCCAGCAGCGAGGCCGGCGACTCGTCCGGCAGGGCCAGCGTGTGCGGCGCGATGAAGTAGGAGTGTTCCAGGGCGTACCGGCCGCGCAGGACGCTGTGGCTGCACGTATCGGTGATGGCGATCCAGGCGGAGCCGGGCGGAAACGTCCACAGGCGCTTTTGCCCGCGTTCCTGGAACTCCTCGTTCATTTTCAGATGGTCGTGGAAGCGGAGCATGAAGGCGTCGTAGGCCGACCGGCGGGCCTTGCCGGGGCGGAAGAGGCGGACGACGCCCTCGCGGATCTGTTCCAGCCATTCCGATCCGTTGCGGCCGGGCAGGCCGGCCGCCCTGCCGTACTTCTGCAACAAGGCCGCGAACGGTTCCGAGGTGACCCAGACGCGCGGCTCGCGCGGGTTGACGTTGACGAAGATGCGCAGGATACGGCGGCCCTGCGACGGCCGCCCGGGGAAGGCGTCCACGTGCAGGAGGTCGTTGCGGGCCATGTGCCGCAGGCGGCGCGTCGCCTCCTCTTCCGGGCGGTAGCTGATGCGGTCGAGGTCCCAGGCGGCGCAGTAGCGCGGCAGCGTCCGCGCCAGCCATTCCGTGGTCGTCCGCGAAAAGGAGGCGAACAGCTCGCGCAGGCGTTCCGCTTCCTCGGCGGCGCGACGGGCGTAGCCGCCGACGCGGCCGGTGGCCGGGTCGTAGCTGATGTTTTTGTGGACTGAGCCGCCGAGCTGCTGCTGGAGCAGAAACGCATGGTCCGCGCCGGCCGGCACGGGGAACGGGGCGGTGGGGAAGTAAATCACTTCCCCGCGCTCCAGGCGCTCTTCCATCGGGACGGACGAATCGCTTTCGCCGGTCGGCATGGCCTCCGCCCCCGGCTCAAAGGACTTTTCGGTCATGGCTCGGCCTCCTCGATTCACGACGGTCGCGTAGCGGTTGACCCGGCGACGGCCTATACCACGCGGGCCGACGTCGGGACAAGTCCAGAGGCGGCGCCGGTTCGCCGCGACGCGCCAGCGGAGCGCTGGCATCTGCAGCCTCGGTCAGCTTGTATGTTCAATTCCACTCCCGGCCATCGTTCGGGAGTACCCTGAAAAGGGGAGTCGCGAGGAGGTCTTTCGGTCTGCTGAGGCCCGACCTCTTGCCGCAGATTGACCCCTCCGCGGCGGGCCCAAGCGCTGGTTACATCCCGAGGCCCCGACCTCTGATCACAAGCTTCCGCTCGGCCCGACCCGCGCCGGAGGACCCTCGCGGCTATGGCCCCTGCGTTTCCCATTTCCCACACCGTCCGAGGTCCCCATGCCACCACAACCCGCTTCCGCCCCGCAATCGCCCCGACGCTGCGGCGTCGGCATCGACACGTCCCGATACGGCCATTACGCCGTCTTCCTCAAGGACGACCTCCAACCCGCCGCCGATGAACTCGCCTTCCCCGAGTCGGACGCCGGCTACGCCTTCCTCCGACAACGCCTCCAAGGCATCGCCCAACGCCACGCGCCCGTCCACTTCGTCGTCCGACTCGACGCCGCCGGCCAGTACGCCGACAACCTCCTCCACTTCCTCCACCGACTCGGCCGGGCCAACACCGACGCCGCCGACGCCGACGCCCCGCCCTTCACCCTCGCCGTCTCCTGCGGCGACCCCCAACGCAACAAGAACTACCGCGCCGCCCTGTTCGGGCCCCATAAGTCCGATCCCGTCGAGGCCCGCGCCGCCGCCCGCTTCGCCCTCGCCGAAAGGCCCAAGAGTGACATGCCGTTGTCACCCGAACTCCGCACCCTGCGCCAGGTCGCCGGCCGCCTCCAGGCCGTCGTCCGCCAACGCACCCGGCTCGTCAACCAGTTCCACCACCTGCTCGCCCTCGCCTTCCCCGAACTCGCCCTGCTGACCAAGGACCTCGCCGCCGGGTGGGTCCTCGAACTCGTCCACCGCTTCCCCACCGCCCCACGCCTCGCCGAGGCAACGCCAACGGACCTCGCCGACATCCCTTATCTGCCCGACGCCCAGGCCGCCCCACTCCTCGAACACGCCCGAACCTCGATCGGTTCCCTGTCGGGGCCGGCCGTCGCGGAGCTGGCGCGCGACCAGGTCCGCCAGCTCCGCGACGCCGCCGCCCGGCAAAAACGCCTGGAAAACCTGCTGATTTCCGCCTACCGCGCCCTGCCGCGGGCCAACCTCCTCGACTCCATCCCCGGCGTCGGCGCCGTCACCGCCGCCGTGCTCACCGCCTTCATCCTCGACGTCGATCGCTTCGAGACGCCCGCCAAGCTGGTCGCCTACTTCGGCGTCCTGCCCATCGAGGCTTCCAGCGGCGTGGACCGCGACGGCCAGGCCGCGCGCCGCGCCGCTTCGTCATGAGCCGACGCGGCAACGACCTGGTGCGCCGCTACCTGTGGATGGCGGCGCTGAGCGCCATCCGCTGCAACCCGGCGGTGCGGGCGTTGTACGCCCGGGTCGTGGCCAAACACCCGAAGCGCAAGGCCGTGGCCGTCGGCCACGCCATGCGCAAGCTGTTGCACCTGGTCTTCGCCGTCTGGAAGACCGGCCGGCCGTTCGACCCCGACCACTATCCCTGGCAGGCGCCGGCCCACGTCGAGGACGGTGACAACGGCATGTCCCCCGAACGGGAGGCGAATGACAACGGCACGTCATCGGAAAGCCGGGCCGCGGGCCCCAGGCCGGACGCGACGCCGGCGCGGACAGGGGTCTCCGCGGCCCGTGCGGACAACGTAGCCGGGTCGGGGCCGGTCGGCGAGGGCGCCTTCATCGACTTCGCCCATGTCAAACGACAACTGCCGCTGGCGCGAGTGCTGGATCAGCTGGGCCTGTCGGGCCGGCTGCGCGGGAGCGGCCCGCAGCGTCGCGGCGCCTGTCCCTTGCATCGCGGCGACGGCCGCGGCCGCACCTTCGGCGTGAACCTGGACGACAACGTCTTCCACTGCTTCGACGCCCGCTGCGGCAAGCGGGGCGACGTGATCGACCTGTGGGCGGCGGTCCACGGCCTGTCGCTGCGGGCGGCGGCGCTGGACCTGGTGCGGACGTTCGGCCTGGAGCCGGCGCCCCGCGGCGGAACAGAGAAGAGGAACGGTTAAGACACGGTTAAGAGCGTCGAAGTCGCAGATTGGCCCCGGCGTCCGGGGTGCGCGTCGGGGGCGGATGCGGAACCGTTCCTACCGCCCGTCATCACGGGGACGGAACTTGACTTTCATCGTTACATCTGCGGCTGCTGGTTCGGCATTTGAATTTCTGCGGTCCTCTTTATCTCACGAGCCGAATTCTACCCCTGTTGGCGGTGCGCCGCCCCTCTTGTACCTGGCGCCGTGGGCCGCTATGATTCCCATAACCTATCGGAGGTCGATGCATGTTTACCGCCGACGACATCCAGGCCCGGTTGCACGAGCGGCCGTTTGTGCCCGTGCGCATCGTCACGAGTTCGGGCCAGTCCTACGACGTCTCCCACCCCGATCTGGTGCTGGTCGGCCGTCGTTTCCTCATCATCGGCACCGCCAGCAACGAGAATCCCTCCCAGATTGAGGCGGCGAGCCGGGTGGCGGTCATGCACGTCACCGACCTACAGGACGTCCCCAACGCCGCCCCCCACTGACATCAACAGACCGCTCGCCGAACGATAAGGGATCTATCCCGCATGCTCCGCCTGCGTGGACGTACTCCAACCGCCGCGGCCTGCCGGCGGAGCATGCGGGATAGATCCCCGTTGAACTGAACCGCGTCCCCCGCGGCTATGGGCTTTCGATTCGGCCCCACCCCTTGTCCGCGCCATTGTGGAGCGGCGTCGGCCCGGACGCAAGCCTTTTTTCCAGCGCGTCCCCCTTCCCCGGAGCGCGACCGCCGCTCCCCGGCCGGCGGCCCGGCGTGGTTTTCCTCCCCAAGCGCCGCCCGGCGCGCACCTTCGGCGGCGCGACGCCGCGGCCGGCGCCGCCGAACCGGATCGGCGAACGCTCCCAACGCCTCCCGTTACGAGGTGTCGCCCGCCGCCGCGGCGGCGGGCGACGGGGCCGGGACGGCCGTTTCCAACGCCCGGCGCACGATCCGCTCCCCGCCGCACCACGGACAACACGGACGCGGCGCCGGCGCCACGACCCCGGCCTCGCCGACGGACCCCGGCGTCGCCACCGTCGCCGAAAGCAGCAAACGACGGCATCGATGCAGCCGTTCCTCCCGGCAGCGGTTGGCCAGCAGGCCGTAGTGTCGCACCTTCACGAACCCCTTGGGCAACACGTGCTGTACGAAGCGACGCAGGAACTCCTCCGCCGCCAGCGTCATCGTCTTGTGCTTGCGGCCGTCGGCGTAGTCCTGGTAACGGAACGTCACCCGGCCCCCTTCCAGGGCGACCAGCCGGGAGTTGCTCAGGGCCACGCGGTGCGTGTACCGCGCCAGGTACTTCAACACCTGGGCGGGACCGCCGAAGGGCGGCTTGGAGTACACCACCCAGTCCTTGCCGCCCAGGGACGACAGCCACGACGCGAAGGCGCTCGGCGTATGCAACGCCGCCAGACGGCCGGGAAAGACCAGCATCCCCCGGGCGAACGCCGTCCGCAGCCCGTCCAGGAACTGGCCCCGGAACACCCGGCTCAGCACGCGCACCGGCAGCAGGAAGCCGGGGCGGCAGGACACCCAGCGTGGCGCCGCGTCGAGGGCGCCGTCGGCGGCGCATGACAGGCCGCCGCCCGTGACCACGCCGTGTACGTGCGGATGATGCCGCAGCGTCTGGCCCCAGGTGTGCAGCACCAAAAGCACGCCCAGCATCGCGCCCAGCCGCTTGGGATTGGCCGCCACGACGCGCAGCGTGGCGGCCGCCGCCTGGAACAGCAGGTCGTACAGCACCCTCCGGTTGGCCAACGCCAGGTCGGAAAGCTCGGCGGGCAGGGTGAAGACGACGTGGTGGTATTCGACCGGCAACAGGTTGTCGGCCTCCCGCGCCAGCCAGCGGGCGCGGGCCAGGGCCTGGCACTTGGGGCAGTGACGATTGCGACAGGAGTTGTAGGCGATGCGGTCGCGGCCGCAGTCCAGGCAATGGGCGACGTGGCCGCCCAGGGCCGCGGTGCGGCAACGCGCCAGGTCGCGCAAGGCCTGGCGCTGGGCGGCGGACAGCAGCCCGCCGTACTTGGCCCGGAAGGCGGCGCCGTGGGCCCGGATCACGTCGCCCACTTCCACAGTCGGCCGGTCGGCGACGGGGACGGTCATGGCCGGCCCTCCGTCGCGGCCGCGGCCGCGGGCACGGCCAAAAGGTCGAGCAGGCTGGGCGTCTGGTGCAGGCGCCGGGTGCTGACGTGCAGGTAGTGGGCGGTGGTGTGCAGGTCGCGGTGGCCGAGGATGGCCTGCAGCGTGACCACGTCGACGCCGGCCTCCAGTAGGTGGGTGGCGTAGCTGTGCCGCAGCGTGTGCGGCGTGCAGGGCTTGGTCAGGCCGGCGCGTCGCGCCCACCGTTGGCATAGACGCTGCACGTTGCTGGCGGCCAACGGCCGTTGCGGGTCGGCGCCCGGGAACAGCCAGCCGTCCGGGCGGTAGCGGCGCCAGTAGGCGCGGAGTTCGGCGAGCAGCCGTGGCGACAGGGGCACGAGGCGGTCCTTTTGCCCTTTGCCCTGGCGCACGACGACGACCATGCGGCCGCTGTCGATGTCCGTCACGCGCAGACGGACCAACTCGCTGATGCGCAGGCCGCAGGCGTAGGCGACCTGGAGCAGCAGGCGGTCGCGTCCGGGTCGGGCGGCGTCGATCAGGCGCAGGACTTCCTCGGGGCTGAGCACGCCGGGCAGGGTGCGCGGCCGCTTGCCGTAGGGGATGAGGGGGAGCCGTTCCGGCCGTCCCAGCGTGACGCCGTAGAGGAAGCGCAGGGCGCAGACGGTCTGGTTGAACTGGCTCCAGGAGGCGCGGCGACGCAGCAGTTCGAGCTGGAAGGCGCGGACGTCGTCGGGTCCGAGTTGGTCGGGGGAGCGTCCGAAGTGGCGGGCGAATCGGGCGACGCCGGCGACGTAGGCCTGGACGGTTCTTGGGGAGTAGTTGCGCAGGCGCAGGTCGTCGATGTAGCGTTGGCGCAGCGGGGTCATGGCGGATCTCCAGGGGGGAAATGAAAAACGCCGAGGGCGAACCCTCAGCGTACCTGGAGATCCGACGCGAATGCCCCGTCAGCAACGAGAAAACGGAAATCCCTCCACCGCGGAGCGGTTTAGTTCAACACCCCGCTCAGCCGCCGGGGGAGACATACTACCGCGCGAGAGCCTAACGGCGGCCCCGGTCTGCAGCAGTGGATGGTTCGGCCGCACTCACCCCGGCTTCTGACTCGGCACCGCCACGAACTCCTCGCCCTCCTCGATCACCCGCAAGTGCGCGACCGGCCGGAAGATGAGGTTGTACTTGCCCTCCTCATGGAGGTCATAGGCGGTAGGCGGGCCTACGCCGAAGACCATCGCTTCCTCCACCTGCCAGTCGTCGCCTTTCTTTGTGGAGCGGACAATCGTCTTCCCGCGGAGGGCACCGGCCAGCATCTGACCCGCCACGCAGACAAAGCCCCGCGGCCGTATCACGGTGGCGGCAACCACCCGGATTCGCGTAACCGGTTCGTCGGACATATTCGCGTCTGACCGCAATGAGGCCGAAGTAGTGAGTATACAGCGCCGCGCCGGGTAATCCTAGCAGACGGCGGCCGGGTTGCAAGCGCATTCCGGCCTCCGCCGATCCGCCTTAGCCCTTCGGGACGAACGGCTTGCGCCGCCCGCGCGCGGGGGCGGCGCGGCGACGGCCGCGCGGCCGGCCCGTTACCGGAGCGCCGCCCCTGGTAACGAATTACCGTGCGCGGCGCTATGGTAATTGGTCAGACCTCTTGTTGCCGTACCGGGAATTAAGAAGCCTTCCGTTCCGGCGCGACGGGTTCGTTTTCCGCCACGGAGGGCCGCGGCAGTGTAAGAAGGAACCGGGTCGGCTGGCCCGATCCCGCGGCGTCCAGGCGCACGTCGCCGCCCTGTTGTCGGGCCAGCCGCCAGGCGATCGGCAAGCCCAGCCCACGGCCGCGGCCGGCGGCGCGGCCGGAATAAAACGGGTCGAACAGGGCCGGACGCTGGGCCGGGTCCGGCCCGGAACCGCCGTCCTCAACGGCCACTTCGACGACCGCATTTGGTACAGGCTCGACCACGCGTATTCGTGCCCAGCTTTCGGCCGGCGCGGCCTCGACGGCGTTCCGCAGAAGACAGGTCAGCGCCTGCCGGACCTGTTCCACGTCGGCGAACGCGGCGAGGCGGTCGGGGGTGCGGCCGATTTCGATGCGGACGCGGCGTTGCTCGGCCAGATCGCCGAGAGAGGCCGCCGTCTCGGCGAGCAGGGTGGGCAGGTCGAACCAGTCGGGACGCGGCGCGGCCGGCCGGGCGAACTGCATCACGTCGCGCAGGATACCGTGGACGCGGTGCGTCTGACCGATGATCGTTTGCAGCGCCTTGCGGGGTCGCTCCGGGTCGCCCTGGAACCACTCGTCCGCGTGGGCAAGGACGTACTGGGCCTGGCCGGAAATCACCGCCAGGGGGTTGTTGATTTCATGGCCGGCGCCGGCGGCGAACTCCGCCAGGGCGTCGAGCTTGCCGGCCTTCAGCCGGCCGTCCTCGCCGGCCGTCTGTTCTTCCAGCGCCTGGTGCAATTGATCGACCTCGCGCTCGAGGCGCACGCCGTGCGCCGCCTCGCGGAGCCAGCGGTTTTCCGCGGCCAGAATCAGCAGGTCGCGCAGCAAGGGCAGCCGGTACGGCGATTCCCAAGCCTTCACTTCCGGTCCCGCGAGAACGGCGCGAGGGGCCGGCGCCGTCCCCTTCCGATCGTCCGGGCCGGCCAGTCCGAGGTCCACGCCGCAAGCGCGCGCCTCTTCGACGGCCCGGCGGACGCACGACAACAGGGCGGGGTCGGGGCCGAAGTAACGGGCGAGTTCCGGCGGCAGGTGTGGGCAGCCGATCACGGCCGTCAGCCAGTCCGGCAGCCGCCAGCGCCGCGCCAGCCTCCGGGACAGGGCGAACTGGTCAAGTCCCCACCGTTGGCGTTGTATTTGAGAGGGATTATGTACAAATTCGGGATCGGCCAGGCAGGCGGCGGCCGCGGCGGGGTCGGTCGCACAGACGCCCAGCCAGCCGAGCGGAGTCAGCAGGCCGCACGCCCAGGCCTCGTCGGGGTCGCAGTCGCCGACGCGAATCGCGTGTTCCCGCGCCAGGGTTGCAAGGGCGACGGCGGCCCGGTAGACCGGCCGCACGACGGCGGCGTTCCAGTCCACGGCGTCCTCGCCGGGACGGTCGAGGAGACGGACGGCTTCGTCAAGGACAGAGGGGTCGAGCATCCGCGACAGGAAGGAAGGGCGCGAGCCGTCGGCCGGCCGGCGCAGCAACAGCAGCACGGCGCCGGGGTCGTCGCGGAGAAGGGGCCAGGCGGCGGGGACGGGATAGCGGGCCAGGGCGGTCAACGAAGCGGCGGAGGGCGGCAGCCAGGCCCGCTGCAACACGGCCTCGGCCAATACCGCGCCGACGGGGGCCGAACAGTCCGGTTCGGCGCATTCCCTCACGGCAATGGCTCCTTCCTTGGAGAAGTCCGTAGTCCCTAGCGGCCCGCAGTCCGCAGTCCGTGGTGCGCCGGATGCCGGCGGCGCCGAAATCCCATCGGCGACCCACTACGGACTACGGACTACGGACTACGGACTACGCCGGTGTGGACGCCGACTCCATCTCGAGCAGCGCGCACATGTTGTCGATGAGGTCTTCGATGTTGAACGGCTTGTGAAGGAAGTCGTCGGCGCCGGACAGGCGCAACTCCTGAATCTTGTCTTCCTCGATCATGCCGCTGATGCAGAGGATGCGCACCTCCTCCAGCGTCGGGTCGGCCCGAACGCGATGGCACACTTCCTTGCCGTTGATGTCCGGCAGCATCACGTCCAGAACGATCAGGTCGGGGCGGTACTCCTTGACCATCATGCCCGCGTCGAAGCCGTTGCAGGCCACGCGCACCTCGAAACGGCCGTCCTCTTCGAGGACCTTGGTCATCAGCTCGACCAACTCCGCGTCGTCGTCCACGAGCAGCACCTTGCGCTTGCCGCTCTCCAGGGCGTCGGTCGGAATGCCGTTGTCCCTCATGAATTTATACAGCGCCTCGCGCGGGATGCGCCGGAAGCGCGAGCCGGGCACGCGAAAGCCCTTGAGCTGTCCGTTGTCGAAGCAACGGATGATGGTTTGTTGACTCACTTTGCAGACTTTGGCGGCTTCGCCGGTCGTGAAAACAGTTTTCATGCGTTCATCCATCCCTTACTGGCGCGCGGCCAGTCGCACGAGTGGGGCCGACGGGCGCCATTCCGTGAGTAGGCGCCGACGGCCGATATCGTCCCTGATCTCTTGCCTCTTGCCCATCCGTCAAGCAACGCCACGACGCGAGCCGAATCCCCGGCGCGACGTTGTGTGAAAAAATAGTGGCGGCGCCGATCCGTACCCTGGGCGGGTGGGGGAATCGGGCGCGCGGCCCATTAACCCTGAAGGCGAGGACTCATGGGAGTGAATCACCCGGAGTCGGACTGGTGGCGTCCTACTCGGAAGGGGTTTTGCCAGCCTTGCCACCATGCGCGATTATAACGGACCTGGGAAGCATGTCAACGCGAATCGCCCGACCCGCCTCGTTCTAACTTCTTTGTTGTCGCGTACTTCCTCCTTTTCCTGGGAATTTGTTACCCGGAGGTCAAATTTTGCCCTTTTTATGTCCTTCACGCCGTCCGCCGGCGTTCCTTCATCGACCGAAACAACCGGGACGCCCCTTTCTTACCTCTTTACTTCGGCCGCCCGCACCTTCCCGGTCTTGCGGAAGTACACTGGCTTACCCCGATTCTCATTCGAGATAGATTAGCAGCACCGCCAGATCGGCCGGACTGATGCCGCTGATGCGACCGGCCTGACCGAGGTTGGCCGGCCGAATGCGCCCTAGTTTTTCCTTGGCTTCGGCCCGGAGCTGCGGCACGGCGGCGAAATCGAAATGGGCCGGGATCGGCCGCGATTCCATCCGCTGAAACCGCTCCACCTGCTCCGCCTGCCGGTGGATGTAGCCGGAATACTTGGCCTCCAGGACCACCTGTTCCACCACGTCGGCGGGGGCGTCGAAGGCCGACCCGCCGGCGGCCCGCGCCATCTCCTGGACTCGCGGCCAATCGACTTCCGGCCGCCGCAGCCACTGGTCGAGCGTCTGCTGCTCGACGCGAATCGCCCGCAAGCCTTCCGTCAACTCCGCGACGGCCCGTTCCTTCTTTTGCAGCCGGTCCCAGGCCTCATCGCCGACCAGCCCGACGCGCCGGCCCAGCGGCGTCAGTCGGCGGTCGGCGTTGTCGTGCCGCAGCAGCAATCGGTACTCGGCCCGGCTGGTGAACATGCGGTACGGCTCGTCCACGCCGCGGGTCACGAGGTCGTCGATGAGGACGCCGACGTAGGCCTGGCTGCGGTCGAGGACGAGCGGCGGCTGTTGCTTGATCTTCAGGGCGGCGTTGATCCCGGCCATTAGCCCCTGGGCGGCGGCCTCCTCGTAGCCGGTGGTGCCGTTGATCTGGCCGGCGAAGTAGAGATTTTCGACCGGCTTCGTCTCCAGCGTCGGGTGCAGCTGCGTCGGCGGGGCGTAGTCGTATTCGACGGCGTAGCCCCAGCGGAGCACCTCGGCGTTTTCCAGGCCGGGGATGAGGCGGAACATGCCCTGCTGCACGTCCTTGGGCAGGCTGGTGGAGATGCCGTTGCAGTAATATTCGAGCGTATTCCGGCCTTCCGGCTCCAGGAAAATCTGGTGGCGGTCCTTGTCGGCGAAGCGGACGACCTTGTCTTCGACGGACGGGCAGTAGCGCGGCCCGCGGCCCTCGATCTGGCCGGAGTACATCGGCGCCCGGTGGAGGTTGGCGCGGATGAGGTCGTGAACCGCCTCATTGGTATAGGTAATGTGGCAATCCATCTGCGGCCGAGTCAGGCGATCCGTGGCGAAGCTGAACGGCCTGGGTTCGTCGTCGCCGGGCTGCCGTTCGCACTTGGAGAAGTCGATGGTACGACCGTTGAGCCGGCAGGGCGTGCCGGTCTTGAAGCGGGCGAGCGAAAAGCCGCACGACGCCAGGCTGTCGCTGAGCGATTCGGCGCTGCCGTCGCCGGCCCGACCGCCGCGCGTCTTCGCCTCGCCGGTGTGCATGATCGCCTTGAGGAACGTGCCGGTGGTGAGCACGACGGCCTTCGCCCGGTAGAGCGTCTCGCCCCGCGCAATTACCCCCGTTACCCGGCGGCGAGGAAAAGCCGTCTCTTCTCTCGCCACTCGCCACTCGCCACTCGCCACTTCCTCCAGCACCAGCGCCTCCGCCGTCTCCTGGCGCAGCGTCAAGCCTGGCTGCGCCTCGACGGCGTGTTTCATGGTGAACTGGTAGAGTTTCTTGTCCGCCTGGGCGCGCGGCGAGTGCATGGCCGGCCCCTTGGTGCGGTTGAGCATCCGGAACTGGATGGCGCTTTGGTCGATGCACTTACCCATCTCGCCGCCGAGGGCGTCGATCTCGCGGACGATCTGCCCCTTGGCGACGCCGCCGATGGCCGGGTTGCAGCTCATCTGGGCCACGGCGTCGGCGTTCATGGTCAACAGGGCGGTGCGCAGCCCCAGGCGGGCGGCGGCGAGGGCCGCTTCGACCCCGGCATGGCCGGCGCCGACGACGATCACGTCAAACTCATAGGTCAGCGGGAACATGGTTCGGCCCCCGTCCGGCACACAGGCCGGGCGCTTGATGGAATATACCCGAAGAGGGCGGTTTGGAAAAAGACGGACTGACGGACGGAAGCGTGTGGTCCGAGCCGGAAGCGTAAGCGGAAGGCCGTTCCGGCGAAGTTTTCTTCAACGACCGCGCCCACCTCCAACGCGACTTCCAGGCGATGGCCGACCGGATCGGGGCAGAGGCGGCCGTCGGGGCCGAACGGGATGCTGAACGACCCGCCTCGGCGCCGGCTTGGCTTGTTCTCCGAGGACGACATCTACGACGCGAACCTCGGAGGCCTTGTCGGGGGACTGGAAGATTGGCTGACGGGCGGCCCGCCCGACGCGCCGCGGCTGTCCACGACCACGACGCCGGCCTTCTCGAGGAGGTTGAACACCGGTTTCCAGGAGACGCCGGTGCTCGCGACCTCGCGATTGTGGAAAGGATCGAGTTAAGGGACGCCGCCGAACTCCCAGGTTCCGCAGGCGGCTCACGCGGCGCCGACGCCGAAGCGCGACAAGGCGTCAATCGCGTGGTCGGTTCCTCGTTACATCTGTAGCGGCTTGTTCGGCACTCCAACGGAGAAGAGGGTCTTCAGCCACGCTTGTCAATCTTCCGTCCGCGATGCGCTGGAGAATCACATCGGGAGGAAGTTTGCCGGCCATAATCCGTTGGTGGACATTGAACGAATCAACCACGAAAGGCTTTCCGGCCCGGTAGCAGGCAAGCGTGTCGCAGAGGACGTCTCCGGGAGTCGTTCTGATGCGGGCCACTGTGGCCGACATTGCCGTCTCTCGGCGGGCGATCTCGGCGGGGAAGCCCCGGTCCGTCAGCAACCGCACGGACTCAAGGCGTGTCGATGCGACGAGGCGCAGACAAATACCTAAAAGGAAAACGACTCGTAGGGCGTCCGGCGAATAGCGTCGCGCCAGCGGTAGAAACGGGGCCTGCGCGAAGGCGAGACCCACGCCGATGGACACGCCGAAGACCAGTTCAAACTGTGCGTTCTGGGCCACCCCGTCGCCGGCCTTCTGCAGAAAGTAATTCAGGAAGGCGAGGATGATCAGGAGGTTGCAAAGCCGCACGCCGGGATCGCCCCTCCGCGCGACGCCGACGTACAGCCAGGCAACCAGACCCACCGCCACCCACTGAAGGCGCCCGACCGCACCGATGGCATGTCTCCAATGCAAAGCTCTCGGAGACATCAGGTTAGCGAAAAAGTCGGCGCCAAAGGCGGCATAACAGAGGGCAAACCCCACGGCGACCGCACACGCCGCCAGGAGACCGACCCGCACCAACCGGCGGGGCCTTTGGATACCCAACCACACCATGCTCGTCAGGGGCATCACAATGACGTTGTGCTTGATGAACCCCGCCGCGACCATCAAGAGAACGGGCGCCGCATAGCCGCCGTCGTGCGCCACGGCCCGGAGGAACGCGACAAAGCCCAGGGCCATGACCGCTTGACCGAGCAAATGCGGGTCATTCATCCCGACATAATCGGTGAAGAAGCGGCACATGGTTGCCACGAAATACAGCGCACCGCAGCCGGCGGCCACGGTGTTGCCCCCGAGGCGTTTGACCGCGAGCGCCACCGCAACCGCGGTAAAAGCGACCGCCCCCAGCGACAGGAGCCGGCCGGCCAGGACCGGGTCGCCGGTCAACTTGCCGAACCCGCCGACGAGGTAGAAGGAGAGCGGCGGATAGTTGTTGGAAATGAGCTGGCCACGGGCCGGATAGAGGGGCATCCGGCCCATCGCCGCGTCGGCAAAATAAGCGTTCCAGCCTTCATTCTCATCAATCTCCACATCCAAGAACGCGCGATAGGTCGGCCACAGGGCCGACAGGGCGGCGATGAGGCCAATGCACCAGATCAAGATGGTGACGGTCCGCTTTAAAGTGAGGCCCATGGGATTCCTTTTCCCTGCCCGCCGCTCGTTGACGAACGAACCTTCCGATGCGGCCCTTCGGAGCAGACTCCGACCGGCATCCGACACTGGCTCCTCGCCGGTCTGTAGCCGTCAATGTTCGGACGTGAGTACGACTTCTCACCACAACAGAACGTCCCGAACTGTCCGAACGTCGGCCGCACGGCGGGGGCATCGACGGCTCAGACACAGCAACTCATGCAATTCTCCGCCGCCAAACAACCCGCTCAGCAGCCGGGACTGCGGGAGCGAGAGGACGCCTTGGAGAGCCTCACTGAGGCCCCGGTCATCTGCAGCGACTGGATACTCATGAAGGCTCTCGCCTGCGAAGATGGAGGGGGCGTCGCGCAGCCCCCCTTCGCACCACCCCCAACCGGAGGCCTTCCATGCGCTGCTTCCAACCGCCCGCCGACGTCCGATTCTACGCCGGAGTCGATCTGCACGCCAGGTCCCTCTTCCTCTGCGTCCTCGACCGCGACGGACAGACCCGACTCAGCCGCAACCTCACCGCCGCCCCCGAACCCTTCCTCAAAGCCGTCGCCCCTTCCGCGACGGCCTGGTCGTCGGCTGCGAGTGCATGCACTGCTGGTACTGGCTCGCCGACGCCTGCCGCGACGCCGCCATCCCCTTCGCCCTGGGCCACGCCTGGGCCATGAAAGCCGTCCACGGCTCCAAGACCAAGTGCGACTGCCATGACGCCGAGGCCATCGCCCGACTCCTCCGGGGCGGCAATTTCCCGCTGGCCTACGCCTACCCCAAGGAGAGAAGAGGACTCCGCGACCTGCTCCGCGCCCGGCTCGGACTCGTCCGCCAACGCGCCGAGCTGTACGGCCCCGTCCACACCGCCCGACGCCAGGCCAACCTGCCCCCCGTCTCCAGCGACGTCAAGTACAAGAGCAAGCGCGGCGGCGTCACGGCCGACATCGCCGACCCCTTCGTCCGCCGCCGCGTCGAGACCCACCTGGCCCTCCTCGAACCGCTTGACGCCGCCATCCGACGCTTCGAGGCGGAGATCGAGGGCGCCGCGAAGGAGCACTACCCGACCGAGCTGGCCGTCCTGCAAACCACCCCCGGCGTCGGGGCCGTGCTGTCGCTGACCATCCTCCTCGAGATCGACGCGATCGACCGCTTCGACACGCGTCAGCAGTTCTGTTCCTACGCCCGGCTGTGCGGCGCCGTGCAGGAATCGGCCGGCAAGCGCACGGGCGTGGGCAACCGCAGGGCCGGCAACGCCTGGCTGAAGTGGACCTTCTCCGAGGCGGCCGTCCTCGGCACCCAGAAGGACGAACGCATCAACCGCCTGCTGCAACGGCTGGCGTTGCGGCTGGGCAAGCCCAAGGGGCTGTCGGCCCTGGCGCACCAGCTGGGCCGGGCCTTCTACCACATGCTCCATACCAAGGAGGTCTTCGACGTCAACCGTTTCGTGAGACACTGAGGCCGCGGGGCGGCCGGCGAGCCGACGCCTAACGAACGCCCTTGGGGCCAGCCACAGCGATGACATACCGATGTCAATGGACCACGATCCCGCTCGGGTGTGTCCTTGGCCGCAACCCCGGCAGCCCGCCGGTTGGATGGGACGCCGGCCGCGCCCGCCTTGGCATTTATCCCCGGCGGATCGGCCGCGGCCCGGGGGCGGGTCGGGGGACGTAACGAGATCGGCGCGAGGCCGTCACAGGAAGTGCGGGCTTGGCGCCGAGGCGCCGTCACAATGTCCTCCCGACCCCCACCGAGCCGCGGCCCTCGAAGAAGGAGGAATCGCCCGACGACCCGCCCCGGCCGTGAGCCTTGCCTAACTGGCCTCTCCCTTGGGGGAGATGAGCCCGCCATTTTCGACTGGCCACGGCATCGGGCACGAATGAGTATCGGGACCGGCCGGGGCGTGTTCCCCGGCACAGCCGCCTTGCCCCGCGGGGCGAGGCCGCCGGAGTCCGTATGCGTGTTGGGTGCGGCTCGTCCCCGGCCTGGGGCCGGGAGTCGCGCCTGCTTTGGATATCCGAGCCGGGTCGCCGACCGATGGCCTTCGCCGCCGCCGTGACCCCGGAGAAAAGGCGTCAAGAGAAACGCCGAACCCCCGTGGGTGTGAGCGTCTCTTCAGTTGGTGGAGCAAATGTACAGTATCACTGGTTTCCCCTGGAATAAGGTCGGTGACATGGCATCGTCAGCGGTAGTTAGCCGCCCGGCAGCCCGGCAGCGTACGCAACAAAACCAGGCAGGCCGCAAAAATGCCTTGAAAAGAGCCTGAAGTCTCTCTGGCTGTACTGTACAAAGATTCCACCAACTTTTCAGCTGCTCACACCCCCCGTGGCCCTGGAAAAAAATTTCTCTTGACAGCGAGAACCTTATGCGGGCCGAGCGTCTGCTTGTAGCGCTTCGACAAGTCGGGATTTGTCTCCGCCAGTTCCATCAGGTACAGGGAACAGACGGTTTCAAGAAGGTAGTCCGACTTCGAGGCGGTGTCCCGAAGTGCCATCAGCTTGTAGAATTTATTGAGGATGGCGGCGGGCGGGTTCCACCGACTGTCCCGGCCCCTCTTGGGCTTCGAGCCGTCGTCGGGGTTCTTGCCGAGGAATTTCTGCTCGCCCTCGAGTTTGACGAACCAGCCGCCGCCCGACCGGCGTTCGGAGTACCAGGGAAATGGAGTTTTCATGCGGGGTAGACTGCGAACCCGGCTTGCGATTCGGAATCGTTCCCGACGAAAGGTGCATTAAGGTGCATCGAAGTTGCAAAAACGGCGGGTATTCCATGTCGATTTTTTCGCCCTGGTGCATCAAAGGTGCATCGAAGCTGAAAAAGCCCTGCTTTTCCGGGGAAAAACGACGGCTTGATGTCGTCATGGGCGAGATAGTTAGGTGAGGCAGATCGTAAAGCTTCCTGCAACCCTTCTGTGCAGCTGCCCAATCCCGGAGGCCGGAAACGCCGCCGGCCGCAACCGCTTGACTTCACAAGGAGTTGAGGCCGGTTGCGACTTGCTGAGAGTCTTTGAGAGCAGAGCGGGTGATGGGGCTCGAACCCACGACAGCCACGTTGGCAATGCGGTTGTCGCTGGCGCGGAAGCCTTGCCCGCCAACGACTTGCGGCAAGGCCCGGCGGCGCTTACCCGCCCCTTACCCAACGCGGCCGACGCCGACCCCGACCTGGCCCGCGTGGTCGCGGCCTGGCCGGGGCTGCCGGAGGCGATCCGCCGGGCCGTGCTGGCGCTGGTCGGCGCCTCGACGCCGCCCGAAAGGTGAAAACACGCAAATCGGCATCATCGGCACGCAAGCGGCCTGCGGGAACACACGACTAAATCCGACCAGTTTTGTCCTCACAGGGCCCCCGCCCCGGCGCCCTCGGGAACGCCGACGTGGCGCGCGAACCGGCATCTTCGGCATCTTCGGCGCCTTCGGCGCCTTCGGCACACAAGCGGCACAAGCGGCACGCAAGCGGCACGCAAGCGGCCTGCGGGGACGGCTGAACATGGCAGGTATCCATCAAAGGAGTATCCACCAAAGGAGTATCCACGCGGCCCGGCTGCCGCGGGAACGCCGGCCGCTTGCGCCGGAGATGTCGGGTTTCGCCCCCGCCCCGCACGAACGCGGGAACGGCGACATGGCGAGTAAATCATCCACGATCATCCGCGCCCCGCCCCGCCCGGACGCGGGGACGCCCCCGGCAACGCATTACCGCCCCGCCGCCGCGTCCGGGAGGGCAAAGCCGACCAACGATTTCACCGGCAAGGCGCCGCCTGACGCGCTGGGGCGCGTATACTGGTGGAAAGACGGCGTTCGCGTCCCTTCCCCGGAGGAAACGAGCGATGGACTGGAAAAGCCGAGCGGAGAAGGCGTTGGCGTCGGGATACGTCCGGGGGAACCCGTGGGAGCAAATGCTCCGGCGGCACCTGCACCGGAATTACCATCAGCTGGTGGTAGAGTTCCAGAACGCCCGCTGCTTCGGGAGCTACCTGATCGTGCGGACGAACGAGGCGCTGAACCGGGTGGACGAACTGGAGAGCCAGGGAACGTCCCCGGAGTCGGCGCGGGAATTGGCGCTGAACGAACTGCTCCAGAAGCCGGCGGAAGCGCCGGCGGCGTGGGAGATCGAGGGGGCGCAGCAGGACATCATGGCGGCAGTGTCGAAGCATCTAGGGAGTCTGTCGGCGAGCCGCCCGAAGCCGACAACCCCACCGACGTAAGCGCCGGCAACTTCCACTACGCCGACCGGGACTTTGCGACCGGCGGCCTGAAAACCAAGTTCCGCAACAACATCGAAGCGATCCGCGTCCTCGGCCGCCGCCGCCCGCGGACGCCGCCCGGAGTAGAATAGACGGCGATCCTTTGGCCCCGCCGCCGAGCCGTCCTGAGAACCGGGGAGGCGTCGCAGCCGTTCTCAGAAAGGCCCCTCCCCATGCACGCCTTTGAAGTCGGCAAGCCCTACCCCGCGGTGACGCCGCCCCTCCCGCGAGGCTCGTTCTTCAACTGGACGGGCGCCGAGGCGGACGCCGCGCCGAGGCGGGACCGTCGGGCGAAGCCAGCGGCCTGACGGGTCGCGGCGCACGGCCCCCGCCCCGCGCGCCCTCGGGAACGCCATTCGGCCGCGGCGAAATCAACAAAATCCACGCCCCCGCCCCGCACGGACGCGGGAACGCCTGCCCGTCCTGGGTCGCCGTGCGGCGCATCCGCCTCTTGCCCTGCCCGCCCGCGGGAACGGCACCCCTGGCGCTCCCATTTGCTCCCGCCTTAGGCGAGCGGCGGGACTTGATTTACCTGCCGCTGGGTTTGATCGTGATGTCGTACTTGCGAAGCGTCTGGGAACGATCCAGCCGCGCCTCGTATGGCTTCATCGCCTTTTTCGACAGCCGGATGCCGTTCCGGTAGTCGCCGGCCAAGCGCTTCACCGTGGGATGGCAGCCTCTCCAGGTCATCCGCAGAGCTTCCTGCAGGATCACTTTCAGACAATTCAATAACGCCCCACCCCACTTCTGTTCCAAGATCGACCAGCACCGTTCGATCGGATTGTACTTGCTGTGGTACGGCGGATAGTACACCAGCCGAACTTCCAGCCCCGACCAATCCGCGAACTCCACCATTCGCTTGACAAACTGCGTTCGCGTCCCCGAATTGTTCGGGCCGTTGTCCAGATAAATCACCAACCGACGGATCGAACCCAGTTGGCCCTTTACCATCTCCCACCACATCTTCAGGCCGTCCACCCAGAAGTCGCTCGTCTCGTGCGAACCGAAGATCACCGTCAACGCGCCGCTCGCCAACATCAGGATGCCCAGGGGCGTCCACTTCCGCTTCGCAGGCGGGTCATGATCCCATCCCTTGGCCGCCTTCCCGTCCGATCCCGTCCGGGTTTTTCCCCCCGCGAGCGTAATCGCCCTCGTGTACCTTCGCCTTCGTGTCCATCGAGATTTCCAGCGTCGCGGGATCGTTCTTCATCTCCTCCCGCACCGCCTTCACGTTGGCGAAGATGGCGTTCGTCTGGGCCGTCTTCCTGAGCGGCTTGCCCTTCTGGATCCGCTTGAGTCGATAACCCATCCGGTTGAGAATGTCGCGCATCGTCCGTTCGCTCGGCAGGTCGTCGGCCGCGTAGCCCTTGCGCGTTCGCAACGCCTCAAGCACTTCCGCCGCCGACCCGTTGGTGTAACGCCGGGACGACTTCAGTTCCGGATCGGCCTGGGTGTGCGGTTCGACCAACTCGCGAATGTCGGCCGCAAGTTGGGGGTGCGCGTCTTCCCAACGGGACCGGCCACGAGCCGCGAAGTTCTCCAGACATCGAATGCCTTGACGTAGTTCGTGCAATCCCTTGTTGATGGTCTCGCGGCCCCACCCGAACCGCCGTTCGGCTTGGCGGGCGTTGCCGCCGCACAGTTCCACGGTGACCTCGGCGAGGAACAGTCGCCGTTGGTGACCCGTAAGGCGTTGAGCTCCCCGTTGCAGCAACGCATCGATCGGCGTTTTCAAGTCGTCCATGACTCAGTCCTCAGTCGATGGGTGATGGATCAGCTGCCCATCTTCTCAGGCCGACCTCGTTCCGAGAACCTCAAATGGGGTAAGCTACCTCCTGCCGCTCGCCTTACCACTGTGCTGCCGACCCGCGGGGCCGCAGGGGGGTGACGCAAAAGCGTCACCAAAAAAAAGGAATCGCTGGACAGCCGGCAAGACATGACCCCTCTCGCCTGCGGGAACGGCGAAAAACCAGACCAAATCGGACCCCCAGGAGTGTTTTCCCCGTCCTGTACTGCCGCCGGCAGAGCGTGAACCGATGCCCGGATCGGAGAGGGCTTGATGCAGACGACAGGAACCGCCGCCTAATTCGCTTCCACCTGCGCCCCACCAGCCCCTACACTCCACTGGTACGCCCACCTGTGGAGGTCCTTGACCATGCTCGACGACGCCCCCCGCCAAATCGCACCGGAGGCTGTAGACAGCCGTGCTTACGAGGCGTCGCCAGCCACGCCACAAGAAGATTCCTGCAACCCCTGCGAACCCCATGCGCCCCAACCACCAATCTCCAAAGCCGCCAGACGCCGGCGAGCCGCTAATAGGCGGTTGCCGGCATCCCCTACGGCGGCCCGCACCTGTGCGACCCTGACACAACCTGACACCCCCACGCGCGAAGCGGCCCCGGCCCCGGAGACCGGCGCGGTCCCCTCCGACGGCGGAACACCCAGCGCCGCTCCCTCTCCCGTCCCCTCGATTGTGCGGAGGGAAACAAGTGTACCGCCGCACGGCGCGCAACGCTTGTCATGGGAAGGGCCGTTTCTGCTGGCGCTGGCGACGCGCGGGAACGTGGCGGAAGCGTGCCGCGCGGCGGGCAGGTCGCGGGCAACGGTGTACGAACATCGGGAGCGCTGGCCCGACTTCGCCGCGGCCTGGAAGGAGTGCCAGGAAACCGCGTGGGACCGCATGGAGGCGGAATTGTATCGGCGTGGCGTCGAGGGTTATGACCAGCCGGTGTTCTTCGGGGGCGAACAGGTCGGGACGCGAAAGGAGTACGATAGCGCCCTCTTGCTGGCCGGTCTGAAGGCACATCGCCCGGAATACCGCGACCGGGTGGACCTGACGCACGCGGCACCGGACGGCGGCCCCGTCCGCACGGCGGCCGAGGTCACAGTGCAGCTGGCCCCCTACCAGGAGGCCGTCCGCATGATGGTCGAGGGCATCTTCGCCGAGCGCGCCTTGGACCGCCCGGCTCAGGCCGCTCTCCCGGCCCCGACCGGCCCGGAGGTCATCGACGTGACGCCAGAGGCGTCGGCCGGCCGTCCTTGTCCCCGATGCGACGGCCCGGGCGTCAACCCCTACTGCGCGGAGTGCCACGGGGCCGGCGTTACTGCTTTCCCGCAAGGTTGACGTAAACTGTTGTGGGGGAAGGGGGCTTAGCGCCCCGAGATAGTTTTACTTTTTCGACCTGCAAAGACATTTGTTCGGAGGCCCGCGACCCCGCGCTGCCCCCCCGCGCCACGGCTGGGGGCGCTTCGCCAGTCCCGCGCGAGAAATCCGGCCGGCCGGCCCTTCTTTACATTGCTTCGGCCGGCAAGTCGTGCGAGAATCCTTCCACCAGACCGTCGAACGATTCTCTTGTCCCTGTGTGAGTGCGGGGCCGCACCATGCCCAACCGGACGAGCAAGACCGGCAGCGAACTCTTCATCGTTGACAACAGCGATGCGGATTGGAAGGTGATGCGCTACCTTCACGATTGGTGCCAGATTTCCCGCGCCATCGACATCGCCACCGGCTATTTCGAGATCGGTTCCCTGTTGGGCCTGAAGAACGAGTGGAAAAAGGTCGATCAAATCCGCATCCTCATGGGCGACGAGGTGACGCTGCGCACCAAGACGGCCTTCACCGAGGGGCTGGCCCGCGTCCGCGACCGCCTCGACGACAGCCTGGAAGCCGAGAAGGCCAAGAACGACTTCCTGGAGGGCGTGCCGGCCATCGTGGAGGCCCTTCGCTCCGGCAAGATCGTCTGCCGCGTCTACCGGAAGCTGAAGTTCCACGCCAAGGCGTACATCACCCACGCCCGCCTCGAAGTCGTCGGCTCGTCGGCGCTGGTCGGGTCGTCGAACTTTACCTTCCCTGGCCTGACCGAGAACATCGAGCTAAACGTCCAGATCACCGGCCGGCCCGTCAACGTCCTGCAAGAGTGGTACGAGGAACACTGGAACGAAGCGGAGGACGTGGCCGCGGACATCCTGCGCGTCATCGAGCGGCACACGCGGGAGTACACCCCGTTCGAGGTTTACGCCAAGGCGCTGTACGAACTGCACCGCCGCGAGGAGCCGACCGACCAGCACTGGCTGACCCATCAATCGAAGGTCTACCGCGAAATCGGCCAGTACCAGCGCGACGGCTTCCACCGCCTGCTGGAGATTGCCGACACGCACGGCGGCGCCCTCCTGTGCGACGGCGTCGGCCTGGGCAAGACGTTCGTCGGCCTGATGCTGCTGGAGTACCTGATCGAGAAAAAGCGCAAGCGTGTGGTGCTCTTCGTACCCAAGGCGGCGCGATACGCCGTGTGGGAACGGACGCTGAACGACTACGCCCCGCACCTTCTCGGCGACTATAGTGGTCTGAAAATCTACAATCACACAGACTTGACACGGAAGGCGAACAGCGAAATCGACTACCCGGCCCGATTGGCCGAAGTGAAGGCGCGCGCCGACGTGGTGCTCATCGACGAGGCGCACCACTTTCGCAACATCGGAGTTGCGGGCACTGGCGGCGGCGGGATGCTCGCCGGCGGCCGCGCCCCGTCCCGGTATTACCGCCTGTTCGACCTGATCGACGGGCCGAACGGCCCCAAGCAGGTCTTCATGCTGACCGCGACGCCGGTGAACAACAAGCTCATCGACCTGCAACACATGATTGAGTTGTTCTCGCGGCGCCAGGCCGACAAGTTCAAGGACCTGGGCATCCACTCACTGCCCGGCCACTTCCGCAAGATGGAGAAAGACCTCGCCCGTGCGACCGAGTCCGGCAACGGCGACGAGGCGACGGAGGTGAACCTGGCCGAGGCGGAGAGCGTGCTTCTCGGCGACGCCCTCTTCCAGGCGCTGGTGGTCCAGCGCAGCCGCGCCTACGTCCGCCAGAGCCAGCTGGCGCTGGGCCAGACCGCCGCCATGTTTCCCACCCGCGAGGCTCCGCAAGTTGCCGCCTATTCGGTCAAGAAGACCTACGGCCGGCTGCTGGAGATGGTGGAGAGAGCCTTCGCCAAGGAAAAACCGCTCTTCTCGCTGGCGATGTACTACCCGCTGGCCTACTACAAGGGCGATCCGAGCAAAGTGGACCAGTTCGTCGCCGGCCGCCAGAAGCAGATCGTCGCCCTGATCCGCACGCAGTTCCTCAAGCGCTTTGAAAGCTCCGCACACGCTTTCGAGCGTTCCTGCGACCGCCTGCTGCGCAAGCTCCTCGCGTTCGTCGTGAAGCACGCGCAGACGGAGGCCGAGAAGCGCCACCTGGAACGCTGGCAGACGCGGAACAAGGACCTCATCGACCACATCCTCGACATGGAGAGGGAACTCTTGCCCGAGGACAGCGACGACGAGGCCGACGAGGATATCGTCACGGAGGAGATGCTGGAAGACGTCAAGGAACTGAACCGCGACGACTACGACGTGGGCGAGATCATTAATGAGACGATGGACGACCTGGCTTCGGTCGCCGACTTCCTCAATGAGCTGCGCAAGTTCGAGCCGAAGCACGACGACAAGCTCAAGGCGTTGGTCAGGCTGCTGAAGTCCGACCCGGTGCTGAAGCGGCACAAGGTGCTGATCTTCACCGAGTTCGCCGAGACGGCCCGCTACCTCAAACGTCAGCTGGTCGAGGCCGGCATCGACGGCGTTGACCAGATCGACAGCGGCACGAAGACGGATCGCGGCGAGATGCTCAGCCGCTTCGCGCCCTACTACAACGGCTCCTCCAGCGCCGCCCTGGCGGCCGAGGGCCTCAAGGAGACGCGCGTCCTGATTTCGACCGATGTGCTGTCCGAGGGGTTGAACTTGCAGGACGCGACGCGGCTCATCAACTATGACCTGCACTGGAACCCGGTGCGGCTGATGCAGCGCATCGGCCGCGTGGACCGCCGGCTCAACCCCGACGTGGAAAAGCGCCTGATCGCCGACCACCCCGACCAGGCGCCGCTGCGCGGGAAGGTGGCCTACTGGAACTTCCTCCCACCGGAGGAGCTGAATGAACTGCTGTCGCTTTACAAACGGGTGACGCACAAGACGCTGCGCATCTCCAAGACGTTCGGCATCGAGGGGAAGAAACTGCTGCGGCCGGAGGACGATTACGACGCGCTGAAGGAGTTCAATCACCTGTACGAAGGGGTGCCGACGCCGGCGGAGCAGCTACAGCTGGAATACGACGAGCTGGCCGGGGCCGACGCGGGCCTGGAGGAGCGGCTGGCGGATATGCCGGGGCGGGTGTTCAGCGGCAAGCGGCATCCGACGCCGGAGGCCCGCGCCGTCTTCTTCTGCTATGTGCTGCCCGCGCTGGACCGACGGGCGGAGGCGGCCGCCGGCGGCGAGGCCCGATGGACGGAAGAGGCCGGCCGGGCGGCGTGGTATCTGTACGACCTGGCGACCGGGCAGATTGAGGACGACCCGACGAAGATCGTGGCGGCGATCCGCTGTCGGCCCGATACGCCGCGACATTGTGTGACGGCGAAGGAGACGCTGTCGGAAGTGCGCGCCAAGGTGGAACGGCACATCAAAAGCACCTACTTCAAGAGCGTCCAGGCCCCTCTCGGCGTCAAGGCGGCGCTGAAGGCGTGGATGGAGTTGAACTGATGGTCACTGCACAGAAGATTGAGCAAGCCGTCGTTGGCGTCAAGGATCGCACCAGCCTCCTCCAAGGTCTTCTCGCCGACACCCTCCATTGGCCGATCCCGGAGGACGTGGAGCAACTCGACGACCTGGGCTACGGCTGGACGGAGGAGGACCTCCACGCTCAAGGGTTGGAGCGTCACTTGCTGGAGGGGCAGATTTGGCAACTTCCGCTGCGGCACGGCCAGCCGTGGGGAATCTTCGTCGTCGAATTCGCACACGACAAGGTTTACCGAACCGTCCTGCGCCAGGTGTTGCGCGGCCTCGTGCCGAGCCGTCGCCGCCCTCACAACCTACCAGCCTGGGACCATCCGAACCTGCTTTTCCTCTGCGTCACGCGCGACTACAAGCGGATCACCTTCGCTCACTTCCGTGGGGACAATGCGCAGACGGCTCGGCTGACGACATTCGGTTGGCAGACCGGGGGCCACCGTCTGCGCACGGTCTGCGAATTCAACCTTCCCCCTCTCGTATGGCCGGAGGACGACGGAGCCAATCCCGACGGCTGGTTGAAGCAGTGGGCGGAAGGGTTCGACAAGGAGCCGCTAACCAAGGACTTCTTTCGCCGGTTCGACTCCGCCGTCGCCGCGATCAAAGCCGACCTGGAAAACTTGCAGGACCTCGGCAGCGCCGAGGCGTATAGCCGCGCCCAACTCCTGCTGGAACGCATGATCTTTCTCTACTTCCTTCAGAACCGCGGATGGCTGGACCAGAAGCGGGACTACCTGCTGAATCATTTCCTGGCGCATCGGGAGCGGCCGGACGAATTCTCCTACTACAATGAGTTTCTGGAAAAGTTGTTCTGGACGCTGGCCTCGGCACCTGGTCCGGGCAATCGGTTTACCGGAGTGCCGTTCCTTAACGGCGGCCTGTTCGATGACGACGAGTTCGCCCCTACGCCCAACCGCATGAAAAACAACCCGCCGCTGAAGGTTCGCAACGTGACCTTCGCGCACGTCTTCGACAAGCTTCTCGAAGCGTTCAACTTCACCGTTCGCGAAGACACGCCGCTCGATCAGGACGTGGCCGTTGATCCCGAAATGCTGGGTAAGGTGTTCGAGTCCATCGTCCTGCACGCGGAGGCCGCCGACCCCGATGCGGTCGCGCCCGACAAGCGCAAGGCGACCGGTTCCTATTACACGCCCCGCATCGTCGTTCACTTCATCTGCCGCGAGGTACTGTTGCAATTCCTGCGGCGGCACGGCAGCGGCCCCGACTGGGACGCCAGGCTCAAAGCGCTGTTTGAACTGGACGCCGCCAACGGATTGAGCGCCGACGCCGTGGCGCGCCTGCGCAAGCTGCTTTCGCCCCAAGAGGGGGCCGCCCTGCGCGACCGATTGCGCGACCTCAAGTGCTGCGATCCCGCCGTCGGGTCGGGCGCCTTTCCCGTCGGCTTGCTCCACGAACTGGTCGTTTTGCGCCGCATCATCGAGACGGCCGCGAACGGCTATGTAGACCCGATTCGCAAGGACGGCACGCGCTGGCTGCACGACGTGAAAGAGAAGATCGTGGAGAACTGCCTCTTCGGGGTGGACATCCAGCAGCAGGCCATCGAAATCTGCCGCCTCCGTCTCTGGCTCAGCCTTGTTGTGGACTACGACATCGGCCTGGACCCTTTCACCGCCGAACGGCAGCAGTTCATCGAGGCCATCGGCCGCATTTCCCAGCTGCCCAATCTGGAAATGAACTTCCACCGCGGCGACAGCTTGCTCGACATGATCTCCGACGTGCCGGTGCGGATCGAGGTGGCGCGCTGGGAATGCGGAAGAAGCAGGTGAACGAACTCCAGGCGCTGAGCCAAAAGCTGCACCGCGCAAGAAGGCGGAGGCGAAAAAGGATCTGCGCGTGGAGATTCTCCGCCGCCGGCTGGACCTTACCGAGGCCGTGCTTCAGGAGCGGCTGGACGCCCTCAACAGTCAGGATTCGACCCATGCCGGGATGCTGTTCGGGGAAACGGTATCGGCCGGCGAGAAGCGCCGTCGGCTGGCGGCGGAGATGGAAAAGGTTCAAGCGGCGCTCGACAAAGTGCAGTCCGACCGCAAGGAGTTGGAGAAGCTGGCCCAGCGTCGGCTCGACAAGGACTTCTACCCGAAGCTCCGGCGGCTGGAAGGGGCGGACTTCAACAGCCCGTTCAACTTCGCCTGGCAGCTGGACTTCGCCGAAATCTTCACCCGAGAGCGACCCGGATTCGACATCATCGTCGGCAATCCCCCGTTCGTCACGGTGCGCAACCCTGTGAAGCGCGAATTGTACCGCGAGCGGTGGAAGCGCGTTTGTTCGGGCAAATACCTTCTGATTTGCCCGTTCTTTGATCTCAGCTTCGGCCTGCTTCGGGTTGGCGGACAACTGAGCTTCATCGTATCAAACGCCTTCGCAAAACGAGAGTTTGGCAAACCGCTGGTCGAGGACTTCTTCCCCACAGTGGACCTGGAAAAAATCGTCGATTGCTCCGGCCTCATGTTTCCTGGACATGGAACACCAACGTGTATCGTGTTCGGGCGTCAGGAAGGTCCCGACGCCAACGCGCCGATCCGCTTTGTGATGACTCTGCCTGGTGGCGGGGACTTGCGAACGCCCCCCGAGGAAAGCCCACTGTGGTTGTCGATCTCCCGTCACCACGCGGATTCCGACGGCTCACGATGGCCACCGCAACCGGCCGGACAAGACTTTCGGTTGCTGTACGAGGACACCTGGATTGCGGTTGGGGACTGTGACCGCATCAGGGTCCTGAAGTACCCGTGCGTATGGTCTTTCTTCGAGTGGTCGGTGTTCGACCTCCTCGACCGTGACAACCGTCCCCGACTGTCGAGTTTCCTCGAAGGAGAAGTCGGCGTCTGCACCATGACCAACGCCGACGACGTATTCCTGTTGTCGGACGATATCGCTCGCCGACTTGGCTTGCCACCAGAACGTCTGCCACCCTATCACCAGGGAGAGGAAATCCGCAACTGGTTCGCCGAGCCTCCCTCTCGGATCCTGTTGCCATATGGGCCGGACTGCAAACTGCTCTCCGAAAAAGCCTTGGGACGCGCGACCATAAAGTACCTCACCCAGCCCTTTCAAGGTGCCCGTCTTTTCTTATCCCGAGTCGCTAACAGCCGGGCGGTGGACACATGTGGCTTGTCCTTGTGATGAATGCGCTCGGGTCGCGGTTTTTTCGGCCCGCGCGGATGACGTTGGTAAGCCAACAAGCGAGCATTGCTCGCCAGTTCCTTCAATTGCACGGCCAACTGGGCGACGGTCAGGTCGCGGAATTGCTCCCACTCGGCGCCAGGGATCGCGATCATCATTCCCCGATACACGCCCTTGACCTCGTCCGTCAGGTAATAGGTCGATACCGTCTCCTCAACGACCTCGCGACCATGCACCGCACGCAACGCCGCGCACACCACCGCCAACACGTTATACGCCACCAACGACACGCAAAAAGCGAACAACGCCGCTTTCGGGTATCCCAGCCTGGTCTGCTCGCTCTCCAGCGTCGATTCCAACACCTGGAACAGCGATTCAATCTTCCAACGCTTCCGATACAAATCCGCCACCAGACTGGCGCCGGCCACCCGCGCCGGCAGATTGGTCAAGACATGGATCACCCGGTCGCCATCGCGCGTCGGCGTGGGCAGACGCAACTCCAGCCGCCGCACGATCAGGGTTTCGCCGGTCTCCGGGTTGTTCAGCCGAACCTTTTGCTCCCAGACCTCCACGTCCTCGCTTTCGCCCGCGTACTCCAGTTCGGTGACCGCTTCCCAGGGCAAGTTCTGGTGCTGCCGGACCACGAAGCAGGCGTCCCGCGCGGCGACGCCGAACAAAAAGCCCAGCGTGCAAAAATTGCGATCTTCAATCCACACGTCGTTGGCCTCGACCGTGGCCAAAACCTGGTCGAGCAAGGCACGCTCTTGCGTATGCCCGTCCTCGCACGGGAACACGTCGATGGCCAGCATCAACGCCGGGTCCAGCACCACCAGCGATTTGCCGGGCAACGGACCCGCCGCGATCGTCCGCAGTTCCTGCACGCGGTGTTCGGTTTTCGCCAGGCAATTGCCGTCGAGGATCTTGACACGGTAACCGGGCAGTAGGTCCGGCAACGCGCCCCCGAGCTCACGGATCACTGCCGTCAGGCTCGCGGCCGTCTGGCGGGTCAAGGCCGCGGACACCTGGGGTTCGACGCCGTTGAGTTTGTCGTAAACGGCCGTGCGCGACACGGTAAAGCGTTCACGCTGCTTCTGGTACGCGGCATTGGCGGAGGGAT
This sequence comes from uncultured Planctomycetaceae bacterium, assembly GCA_963813925.1. GTDB lineage: Bacteria > Planctomycetota > Planctomycetia > Gemmatales > Gemmataceae > UBA4732. The sequence continues at coordinate 104,828 of CAWFBG010000006.1, read as the reverse complement.
AGATTCCACACACGACCTGACCCATCAGCTCAACGGTCTGCGAAAACAACAGCGCGCGAGTATATTGGCTATCGGCGTGTTCCTCGAACAGTGCGTCCACCGACTCCGGGGTCAGCACGTGTTCGAGCAGGCCCCGGACCATGACGGCCGCCGGACTCTCTTGAACGAAGCGATTGAAAACCGAGTTGAGCAGCATGGCGGCTTCCCTACCAGGTTTTGGTGTATCCTTACGCTGGAAGCCAGCTTACTGAAACCACAGGCACCTTGACAGGGCTGAGTACCTCACCCCATTCAAGAAACATCTGGAGAACCGGCTCAGCTTCGCCAACAAGACCTTCAAGGAGCACGGTCGATGCTGGTACGAGTTCGAGCGCATGAACGCGAACAAATACTCAACTCCACACTTCATCACGTTCGCCCATATTGCCACGCATGGTCATTTCGTGTTCATCTCCGAGCCGCGCATCTTTGGAAGGCACCCCCAGGTCGTCAAGCTGCCTCGATCTCGAACCGACGAGGATCACCACCTGCTTGCCGCCGTACTCAACTCAAGCGCTGCGCTTTTCTGGCTCAAACAAGTCTGTTTCAGCAAGCGGGCGAGCGAAGACGAGGAGACCGACTGGTTTGAATTTGGTGGTTCCAAGGTGCAAGAGCTACCGCTACCTGATTCCGTGGAAGAGGCGCTCGCCGGAAACCACCCGCCGACAGAAATGCTCACTCAAATGGCCCGCGAGTGTTCGGATCGTGGCCAGCAACTCCTCGCGCTTGGGATGAAGAAGCTACTGGAAATGCCGGGCGAAAGTTACCATGCGTGGATCGCATCCTTGCCCGGCTACATCGCGCCCGACAGCCGGATCGGCAATCCATTCGGTTCAGGCGACGAGTTACGAGCAGCGATCAAGCGAGTGGTTGAACTGCGGGAAGAAATGCGAGCGCAAATGATCGGCCGGCAGGAGGAGATGGACTGGCTGATTTACAGCGCTTACGGGTTGATAACTGACCCAGAGATCCTGTTACCCGATAAAGAACTGTCGCTGGCAAGAGAGGAGCGGCCTTTTTGCTTGTGGAGTAGGGCAGGCGGAGACGTAACTCGAGCGATGAAACTTATTCCGCCTGACTGGTCAACACGCCGCCGGGCGCTCTGGGAGGCGCGATTGCGCCTCATCAGGGACAACGAATACGTCCGCCGCATCGAACAACCAGTCTACAAGCGCCGGTGGGACGAGCAGTGGAAAATCGGGGGTTCCTGGCAGTGCGGCCAGCCGGCCTACGACGCCGAATACCTCGACGCCTTCCACTGGTGGCTCTCCGAAAAGGCGGAGTGGTGGCTGGAGTTCAAGAAAGGCGGCGGCCCCATCTCTCTCCCGGAATGGACCGCGGCGCTTTGGTCCGACCCTCGCGTGGCAGCGGCCTGGGAGGTCGCCGCGGAGACCGAACACCGTCTCGAAGAGTGGAAGGCCCAGCAAGGCGATTCCCCGGCCGAGGCGCCGCCCCCTCCCGATACGTCGAGGGCGGCGTTCGCAAAGTGCGTCAAGGCCCTCGTCCGGGAACAGAGGCCGCCGGAGAACATCCCGTATGCCCGCCCGTGGGACGAACTGGAAGCGACCATGCGAATTTCTGCGCAAGTCAAGCGCATCCGTGGCAAATTGAATGTGCCGCGCGAACGGTTCTGGACGACCGCCGCCGGCGACTATCGAACCGTGCGCTTCGAGTAAGGCCGCAGCAAGCGCTCGCGGCGGAGGATGGTGATGGCGCGTCCCGCCCCACCCTGGCAACCGACGACGATCCTCCGCCACATCCGGTCGTTGGACACCGGCGCGGAAACGGTCATCGTGGAAACGGACCAAGGCGAGAGCTACCTCAAGCCGATGGGCAACCGCGGCGGCCCGCACCCCCTGGCGTGTGAGTGGGTCGGCACCAGCCTGGCCCGCCGCCTGGGGCTGCCGACCTTCGCTTTCGCCATCGTGGAGGTTACAAACGAGGATGAAATCCCTCTCGCCGGGGGCGGGCGAGCCAAACCCGGCCCCGCGTTCATCAGCCGCAGTGAACGCGGCAAGAGCTGGGGCGGCAGCGCCCGCGAACTGCGCCGGCTGGCTAACCCGGACGACCTCACGCGGCTGGTGCTGCTCGACACCTGGCTGCGGAACTGCGACCGCCATCCCCTCGACCCGGCACAGCGCCGGCCGAACCGCGACAACGTGTTCTTCTCCCGCGAGGGCGCGCCTCGCGGCCGGTTCCGGCTGAAGGCGATGGACCATACCCACTGCTTCACATGCGGGCGCGACCTGACGCCGCGGATCGCCGACATCAGCAACATTCAAGAGGAAGGATGCTACGGTCTGTTTCCCGAATTTATGCCCCACCTGAAACGGGACGTAATGCAACGGACGGTCCACGTCTTGCGGGCCATCGGGCGCGAGGAAATGGGGCGGATTGTCGCGGAAATCCCCCGCGCATGGGACGTGTCTCAGCCGACGCGGGACGCTTTGATAGAATACCTGTTCCGCAGGGCCGCGTTCGTTGCCGACCACATCGAAGGGTGGGTGTGGCTTCAGCCGCAACTGGACTTTCCGCCCCCGGAAGAAGAAACGCCATGAACGCCGTGAAAGGGTACTACAGCCTGATCCAATACTGCCCCGACCTGTCCCGGTTGGAAGCGGCCAACGTGGGAGTGCTGCTGTTCTGCCCGGAGCCGCATTTCCTCCAGGCCCGCACGTCAACCTCCGTCCAGCGCGTCCGCCGCTTTTTCGGGTCGGAGGATGGGGATTGGGAACAGGTCAAGGCGGAGATTTCGGCGGTCGCGGATCGGCTCGCGGCCGCGGGCGATCAATTCCGCACTCCGCAAGACCTGGAGCGCTTCGTCGCCACGCGGGGCAACGCCGTGCAGCTGACGCCGCCGCGGCCGATGAAGGTGGTGCGGCCGGTGCAAGAGCTGGAAGCCCTGTTTCAGCGCCTGGTCGGGGCGCCGGCGGTCGGCGGCAAGACGCGCGGCCCGTCGCACAGCAGCTGGAACAATCCCTGATCGCTCAGGGCGCGGGGCCGTTCCTCCGGCGGAATCTGACGGTGGAGGTCCGACCGTTCCACCGATCCTTGACGGTGCCGTTGGGCTTTCAGAACGGCCGTTTCAACCTCATTCAACCCGTGGCATTTCGCCAGGATCGGCTTACCGGCGTCATCAACCAAGCCTGTCGCCACGCCGTCGAGGGCCGTTCCCTCTACGAACGCCCTGACGAACACCTGGGGCCGCTCCAGCTTTTGGTGGTCGGCGACTTCCCCCCTGGAGCGCGCGAGGTGGAAGCGATCACACGGGACATCCTGGGCGAGAACAAAGCCCGTCTGTTCACCGTGGCGGACCTTGCCAAACTCGCGGAAGAGATCCGCACCACGGGCAAGCCCGCGACGGAGGCATCCTCACCTTGAATCCCGAAAACCAAGGGGTCGGTCTGGATTGATAAATCTCACCGGCGGGGGATAGGGCCGATCACCCGAACCCCGGAAAGCCTTGCCGGCTTCCCCCGCTTACTTCTCTTCAAGGCGGCCGACGAAAGGCATCGGCGTCATGTCTCCTGATACGCACTTCCACAAGCTCGCTTTCGAGCTGCTCGGCATCGACGGATTGCCGCTCCCGCGCGTGAATGGTTATGAGGGCGATCCCTACTTGACAGATTCGGATTATGGCCGGCTCTGCATGATCGTGTGCCGACGAGCGTCCGGTGTCACGGCGCGCGACTGGTGGGAGGCGAGTGTGGGCCAACGCATCGCCTATATGGAAGCGGCTCAGGCGGCCGCCGGCCCCGCCGCGGACGCGGCCATCCCCAACCGGGCGCCGACTCCCGAAGCACCTCTGAGGCCGAAGGAGGTTTCGGCCTTTCCGCCCCACGCGCCGGCTGTGGCGTCTCGCTGTGGGCTGTTGCACTTCGACCTGCCGACCATCTTCAAGTGCGCCGTCGAGTTGGCGGAAGCTGTAGCATCTATCCTCCCATCCGAGTGGGAAAACCCGCCTCTGAACATTGCAGGGCCGGCATCCCCACACTCCGAGCGCTGGAGGGAATGGGGAAAACGACTAGATCGCATCGAGGAAGAAAGCGCGCGTCTCAAACGAGTCCTTGGGGCTACGAGACCCTTTACCGCAAGTGACCTGCTGGCAAGCCTGCGCAACACACAGGACACGACGCTTTCCTCCCACTGGGAGAGCTTCGGGCGCAGTTTTTCAGATTCCGCACACGACCGAATTGTTCGCCTTGCCCTGATTAAACTGGCAACAGCCGCGATTGACCTTTCAGGCTTCGCAACCTGGCAGGAGCGGCAATGGAACATGCGAGAGCGAGGGCTTTGCCTGCTAACGTGGGGGTTGGCGCAGCTTTGGGACGGGCTGAGCGGTGAGGAGCGTTCGAGTGTTCAAGACCGCTTGCGCAGGACGCACAAAGCAATCGGGTGGCCTTGCGATCCGGTGGCCGAACCGCCCTCATACGACGGCCCCGAAGAGATACCGCTGGAGTACCAGTACCGCACTGTCTCGCCCGAGATGGGCTTCATCGCCTGCCCCCCTGGCTATCTGGACGGTATCCAGCAAGCAAGCAATGCCCAAATTCAGCAACGGCAGGACAAGTTCTTGCACCGCGCGACTCTGGCCCAGTTTGTCGAACTGGCCGAGCGAACCTCTCAGGCAATTCGGGCGCTGGCAAAAAGGGATTTCGACACACCTGGGGAATGGGGTGACCTCTACAATAACGCGTTTGACCCGCTGATTTGTCTGCTGCGAGCAAAGGAAGTGCGTTCCGTCGCGGACTGGCCCGACGACGCCCTCGAACAACGCAATCTGCTGGCCGACACTGCTGGCCCGCTGCTGGCGGCCATCGGAGGCTGGCCGGACGCGAAGGAAACCTTGAAGCCAGAGGACGCCGACAAGGCGTTTGAGGATTTCACAAGGGCTACAAATCACCTACGCGACATTGCGCATCCTCAGACGATCCAAGCCGCGGTGCAGCCAGCTACGGCCGTTTCGGCGTTCGTGCCTCAGAAGGGGCAGTCGCAGACCGAACCGACAGGGGGCGTAGACGTGCCGGCCGAGAAGCCAATCCTGAAACTCCCCCCCGATGCCGCGGTTAAGGCATACCGGCTGAAATGGATTCTTGGCGTTCCCAGACAGGCCGAGATTGCAGATCGTCTTAGTCGGGAGCTACGGAAGCCGGTCAGTCAAGGCCAGGTGTCGAAGTGGCTCCGGCAAGCTGAAGAGTTCGTTAGAGCAGGGGGCGTGCTGCCCGGCCTGCCGGACACGCCCTCCGAGAAGCCCCTACCTGTTGATCCCGAGCGGCTGGACCTCGGCCCTCGACAGGACGGACGCACCGAACGCCAGCGAGGACGCCGCAGCGACGACGACTAACCCATTCCTCGAACGATCCAGCCCGGCAGTGCCGGGCCTTTTTCTTGCGCATGTACTGCCCTCTCTACTCTCCGTATGCGCGTCATAAGCCTGCCTCTCGCAACAACATGCGCTCGATATGCGCCGCTTATTGCGCATATGCGCCGGGTATGGGGGGGCCGGGAGCGTGGTCGCCAGAGCTGGATTCCTACCCACGCTCGCCGGGTTCGATTCCCGGCCGGTCCAGTGAAACGGCGACGCCCGGCTCCGTTTGCCGGGCGTCGCCAGAGCTGGATTCCTACACCCCTGAGTTTAGCTGGCGTGACCCCAGCGAGCAACAGAAATCGTCTGCATCTCATGCTCGCCCTCAACACCAACGGGTCGGTTCAAGGTCTGACCCCCCGGAGCGTAAACCGTGAGCGATACCGAGTTGTTAACCGTGAACCAACTGGCCGAGCACTTCACATCAGGCCCCGCACCGTCCAGACGTGGGCGCACCAGGGCGCATTCCGACACTGAAGCTGTCACCCAAGGTGGTGCGCTTCAATTGGCTCGCAGTCCTCACCGCGCTGCGAGAACAAGCCGAACGCCGAGAGGTGACACCGTGCCACGATTAAACACCAACCGAGCGGACCCCGATTCCGATGCCGGCCGGCCGCCGTCCCCGGCCGCGGGCGTCCAGCCGCTTTTGCTGGACGCCCGCGAGGCCGCGGCGCTGTGCGGCGTGAGTACGGCCAGCTGGTATCGCATGGTGAGCGCCGGCCGCTGCCCCGCACCGGTGCGTTTGTCCCGCGGTTGTGTGCGCTGGCGGGCCGGAGAGTTGGCGGAGTGGGTCGCAGCCGGCTGCCCGCCACGGCGCGAATTCGAGGCGCGCCAAGCAGCTGCAAATGGGAGCGGCCGGCCCCGCTGGGCGGAACGCGAGCAATAGCGATGTGGAAAATCCATAAACGCCGGCTGCCGCGTCGCAAGCGCGGCGGGGGTTTTTTAAGCGAGGAAACGGTGAAAACACCATGACTATACCATCGGGCCGCGGCGCGGGCAAGTGGCGGAGCGTCAGCGGTGAACACCCTTGCCCCATCTGTAAACATGCTGATTGGTGCAGCGTTACCGCCGACGGCGCCCTGGTTCGGTGCATGCGCACCGCCGACGGCGCTTTCAAGACAAAGACGGACAAGAACGGTGCGGAATATCACCTGCACCGCCTCGACGGTGCGGCCCCGCCGCCGCAGGCCCCGCCGCCCCCGGCGTTCGGCCCCCCGCGGGACCGGGCCGACGCCGACGCGCTTCATCACGTCTACTCGGCGCTGCTGGCCCGTTTGCATCTGTCGGATGACCACCGCGACGCGCTTCGGGGGCGCGGCCTGGGGGATGACGAAATCGAGGGCCGCGGCTACAAGAGCCTGCCCGTCCGGGGCCGCGCCGCGCTGGCCCGCACCCTGCGCGAGCAATTCGGCGACAGTCTCTTGTCAGTCCCCGGCTTTGTCGTCAAGCAGGGCGCGGGCGCGAAGCCTTACGTCGCGCTCGCCGGCGCCGCCGGAATGCTGGTCCCCGTCCGCGACGCCGCCGGCCGCGTCGTGGCGCTGCTGGCACGGCGGGACGATCCAAGCGACGGCCGCGGGAAGTATCTGTACCTGTCCAGCGCGGCGGCGGGCGGCCCCGGCCCCGGCGCCCCCGTCCATGTCCCTCTCGGCGTCGCCGGCCCGGTGGAGATCGTCCGCGTCACCGAGGGGGCGCTCAAAGCCGACGTGGCGTACGCGCTGTCCGGCTTGCCCACCGTTGGCCTGCCCGGCGTGTCCACCTGGCGGCCGGCCCTGCCGATGCTTCGGGAGCTGGGGGCGCGAACCGTGCGCCTCGCCTATGACATGGACGCCCAAGACAAGCCCACCGTGGCCCGGCCGCTGGCCGCGCTCGCCGAGGCCCTGGCCGCCGAGGGGTTCGCCGTTGAGTTGGAACGCTGGCCGGCCGAACACAAGGGCATTGACGACGCCTTGTCAGCGGGCGCGGCCGTCGAGGTCCTGGCGGGCGACGCGGCGCGTCAGGCCGTCGCCGACGCGCTCACCGAGGCCACGGCCGGCGAACCCGTTCCCGAACCGGGGCCGCTGGGCCGCCTCGGCACCGTGCTGGCCGACGGCGGCCCCGAGGCGCTGTTCCGCGACGGCGAGTTGTTGCGGACGCTGGCCCAGCTCGCCGAAAGCGACCCGGGGGAGTTCGCTTGCCGTCGCGCCCAGCTGCAACGCGCCGGCGTCAAGCTGCGCGACCTGGACCGGGTGTTGGCCCCGCTCCGCCAGGAGCTGCGCCGACAGCAACCGCCGCCCGACGCCGCGGATCGCTACCGCATCGTCGGCGGCCGCATCGTGTGCGTCGGGCTGACGCCGGCCGGCCCCGTCGAGGTTCTGCTGACGAACTGGTCGGCCCGCATCGTGGAGCAGACCGTACACGACGACGGCGCCGAGCAACGCTCGACGTTGGCCGTCGAGGGCGCCCTGGCCGACGGGACGCCGCTGCCGCGGGCCGACGTGCCGGCCGACCAATTCCCGTGGATGCGCTGGCCCGTCGAGCGGTGGGGGCCGCGGGCGGTCGTTCTCGCCGGCGCCTCGACGGCCGACCATACCCGCGCGGCGCTGCAACTGCTTTCGGGGGACGTGCCGCGGCGGATCGTCTACGCGCACACCGGCTGGCGGAAGATCGGGGAGGATTGGTTCTACCTGCACGGCGGCGGCGCCATCGGCAAGGACGGCCCGGCCGCTGACATCGCGGTGTCACTGCCCGACGCGCTGGCCCGATTCGACCTGCCCGAACCGCCCGACGGCCCCGCCCTGGCCGAAGCGATCCGGACGAGCCTCCGAATGCTGGACGGGCTGGCCCCGGATCGGATCGCCTTCTCCTTGCTGGCCGCCGCGTATCGGCCCGTCTTGGGTCCGGCCGACTTCTCCCTGCACCTGTCCGGCGCGACAGGCAACTACAAGACCGAGGCCGCGACCCTGGCGCAGCAGCACTACGGGGCCGACATGCACGCCCGGCAGCTGCCCGGCAGCTGGTCCAGCACGGGCAACGCCCTGGAAAGCGTCGCGTTCGCGGCGAAAGACGCGCTGCAGGTGGTGGACGACTTCGCGCCGACCGGATCGACTGCCGACGTGCAGCGCTTCCACCGGGAGGCCGACCGCGTGCTGCGGGCGCAGGGCAACCGCGCCGGCCGGCAGCGGATGCGTGCGGACGGGACGTTGCGGCCCGCCAAGCCGCCGCGCGGGTTGATCCTGTCCACTGGCGAAGACTATCCGCGCGGGCAATCCCTGCGTTCGCGGATGTTCGGAGTCGAAATTTCCCCCGGCGACGTGCGCGTGGATCGGTTGACGGAGTGCCAGAGGGACGCGGCCGCCGGCCTGTACGCGCGGGCCCTGGCGGGTTTCCTCCGTTGGCTGGCCCCACGCTACGACGAGCTGCGCGGCCGGCTGCGCCAAGAAGCCGCCGACTTGCGCGACAAGGCGCGGGTCGAAGGACAGCACGCCCGCACGCCCGGCATCGCGGCGGACCTGGCCCTTGGGCTTCGGTACTTTCTCGACTTCGCCGTCGAGGCCGGCGCCGTAACGGCGGAAGAATCCGCCCGGCTGTGGGGCCGCGGTTGGTCCGCCTTGCTTTCCGTCGCCGCGGAACAGGCGGCGCACGTCGCCGCCGCCGAGCCGTGCGGCCAGTTCCTGCGCCTGCTGGCCGGCGTCATCGCCTCCGGCCGCGGCCACGCATCCGGCCCGGACGGCGAGGCCCCCGACGACGCGGAGCGCTGGGGTTGGCGCCTCACGACGGCCGGCGGCGGGGAACAGGCGCGCGACGAGTGGCGGCCCCAAGGGCATCGCGTCGGTTGGGTGGACGGCGAGGGCCTGTTCCTTGAGCCGGAAGCCGCGTTCGCCGAGGCGCAGCGGTTCGCCCAGGAACAAGGCGACAGCCTCCCCGTTTCAGCGCGAACGCTGTGGAAACGCATGGCCGAACGCGGCCTGTTGGCCAGCAGAGACGATGCGCGGCAGCGTAGCACCATCCGCCGCCGCCTGGGTGGACGTGAGAGGCGTGAGGTTTTGCATTTGCCCCCTGATATCCTCTCTACCTGTTTTCGACCGTCCCCACCGTCCCCAGCGCCCTCAGACGACGAAAAACCGCCTGAAAACGCGGACGTTGCTGGGGACGGTCGCGGGGACGGTTGCGCCGGGGACGGCCCCGACCGTCCCCACAACCGTCCCCAAGAATCGCCTACAAATCCGGGCCGGAACGGCGCTGGGGACGGTGGGGACGGTCGAAAACAGGTAGAGACGCCCCCTATAGCACAAAACAATTCCCCGTCGCCCCGCAAACGACGGAGGGGCGAGCTATGAGCGCCGCCGTCGAGCTGCTGGCCCGCTGCCGCGCCGCCGCCGTCGAGCTGGGCGTCGGGTCCGGCGGCGCGTCCCTGTTGTGGGAGGCCGTCGGCGATCCGCCGGCGGACCTGTTGGCGGACCTGGCCGCGAACAAGGCCGAGGTTCTGGCCTTGATCCGCGGCCCGCACGGGAGCTGCGATTCGTGCGGTCGCGCCCTCGACGGCAAGCGCCGCTGCTGGCGCTGCTGTGACCGCCCTTGCGTTGACTGCGGCCGGCCGACCGGGAGCGCAGTTCATCATGCGCTGCATCCCGTGCGGGTATCGGTTCAACGGCAACCGGGGCGAGCCGCTTTGACGCCGTGCGACATCCGCCGCCGGCCTTCCCTCCCGCCCCGGAGACGCCATGACCGCCCCGACATGCGCCACCCTGTTGCGTCCCGAAAACCCCGACGATTCCGCCGTCGTTCGCCTCGGCGACGGCCGGGCCGTGGCGGATTACCTTGTCCGGGAACTGCCGTGCGGCGATTGGGAGTTGCGCAAGGTCAACGCCGCGGCCGAACGCTACGTCGTCAACCCCGACGCCGGCCGTTGCACCTGCCCTGGCTTTCGCTGGCGTCGCCGTTGCAGACACGTCGCCGCCATCCGCAGGTTGACGGGCCGGACGCGGCCGCAAGACTTGACGCCGGAAGAGTACGAGGCGTGGGCGGAACGGGCCGCCATCCGGCAGTACCTCGGCGGGATGCCCCGCCAGGAAGCCGAGGCCGCGGCCCTGGCCGAGGTTCTCCGCCCCGTCGGCCCGGCGGCCGTCCCGACGACTTCGGGCGCCGAGAGTACAGAGAAGCGAGCAACCGGGAGGGGGTAAAGAAGTGTGCAACATGCGTCAGCCGTGGTCGGCCTCGACGGACTGGGAGACGGTTTGCCGCCGCGCGTCGTGGCGCCGCTATTACAACTCCGTCCGCCGGGTCCGCGCGCTCTACCGCCGAAACGAGGTGGCCCGTCTGCTCCAAGCGCAGGGGCGCTATTCGACCGCGGGACGCAAGCCCGCCTGGCCTCTCTGCTGGGGGTGAGCCGCAGCACGATCTGCCGCGACGTGGCGGCGCTGCTGCGGACGGGCTGGCCATGTCCCCACTGCGGGGCGTACAAGACGCCGCTCGCGGGGCCGGGCGTGGCGTGAGCCGCACGGCCGCAGGCCGCGACGGCGCGAAGAAAGGGGAGGGGGAATGAGTACGGAACCGAACGCCGCTACGCCGAAGATGACCAAAACCGAACGGGAGAGCCTGGAGAAGCTGATCCGTCAGAAGGCCGGCGTCGCCAAGCACGACGCCGAGGCGCGGGGCAAGGTGCTGCTGGCCCACGCCGAGGCCCAGCTGTCGGCCCGCTTCCGGCGCGACGACGAGCTGTTCGCCCACGTCACGAAGCGGGCCGAAGAAATGGCCGCCGCGGCTGACCAGGAGATCGCCGAGATTTGCCGCCGGCAGGGCGTCCGGGAAGAGTTCCGACCGCGGATCAGCCTTGACTGGTTAGGGCGCAGTGAGAACGCGAGCGCCGAACGCCGCGCCGAACTGAGGAGGCTGGCGCAGGCGAACGTGGCCGCGCTGGTGAGCGCCGCCAAGGTGGAGATCGACCGCGAGGCCACGGAGCAGACGAGTCAACTCCTGCTGGACGGGCTGGCGTCGCCGGAGGCCAGGGCGTTTCTCGGCCGGATGCCGTCCCCGGAGGAGCTGCTTCCGCCGCTGACCGCGCTGAACCACCGGGGCGAGGTGTTCGAGCTGGCAAGCCCCACCGCCGGCGACTGTAACCAGACCGTTACGGTTGACCGTAACGGCGTTACGGAAAGCGTTACGGACCCCAAGGCGTGCGCCCACTGCCGCAAGCCGTTGGAAGCGGGGCGCGGGCGCTACTGCTCCAGCGCCTGCCGCCAGGCCGCCTACCGCCGCCGCCAGGGCAAGAAGTGAAACGGTCGGCCGGGGGCGCGTAACCACCCCGGCCGGCCTGAACAGGAACGACCCTGGCGTGATAGGATGACGGCATGGACAAGACCCCGAAGAAACCGGCGCGAGTCCGCACACTCCGCACACCGGCGCGGCCCGACGGCGAAGATTGGGCGCCTCTCTTTTTGCGGGAACTGGCCCGATGTTGCGTCATCCGGACGGCGGCGCAAAAGGCGCGAATCGGGCGGCGCACCGTCTATGATCGCCTGGCCGCCGACCCCGCCTTCGCCGCGGCGTTCCGCGACGCGATGGAGGACGCCCTGGACGACCTTGAGGCGGTCGCCCGTGAGCGCGCCATGGAGAAGTCGGATCGGCTGCTGATGTACTTTTTGAATCGCCGCTACAAGCAGCGCGACGACGCGCCGCCGGGGCCGGCAGAGGGCTTCCGAGTGAACCTTGTCCAACGTGAAGACGCTCCTGGAAGTGCGGACGGACCCGGTGGAGCGGGAGCCGGAGCCGTGGCCTTGGGAAAGGAAGAAGCGCCGTCTCCCGACGGCCCCAGCAGGTAGGAGGCGCACGGGTGGAGACTTCCCAAAACTTCCCGGCAAAAGCCCCTCAACCGTTCCACTGGACGGCGCAGGGAGGAGGCCGCGGCGCTGTTGGCCGCCGATGATCTGACGGACGAGGAAATCGCCGCGCGGGCGGGCGTCACGCGCCGACAACTCACGAACTGGAAGCGGCATCCCGACTTCGCCGCGCGTATTCAAGCGATTGCCAGGCGCATCGGCGACCAGGCGGCTCGGCACGCCATCGCCCGCCGCGAGCGTCGCATTCGCGCCCTCAACGACGACTGGCTGGGGCTTGAGCGCGTGGCGGCCGCCCGCGCCGCCGATCCGGAGCACCGCAAGGCTCCCGGCGGGGACACGGGTTTGTTGGTCCGGCGCATCAAAAGCATCGGGTCGGGCGACAACGCCCGCGAGGTTGAAGAATTCGAGCTAGACGCCGTACTGCTCCGTGAACGGCGAGAACTGGCCAAGCAGGCGGCCATCGAAACCGGCCAGTGGGACCAACCGGAAGTCGTGGCGAGCGAATCCCGTCGCATCCAGTACATTCAGGTGAACCTTGCCACCTACCCTCCTCGAAGTGAAGACGGACGAGACGACGGGCAAGCCCTTCTTGGCCTACAACCTGCATCCCGGCCAAGCGAAGGCGTGGTTGAGTCAGCGGCGGATCGTCCGCGCCCGGGGGACTATCTGGCCGTCTCTCCGACCTGCCCGCCGCCGATGAAGACGCCCCCTGAGTTCCTGGCGGTGTTCGCCCGGCCCCTTTTTTTGGTGGTGCTTTTGCGCCACCCCCCAAACGCCAGCGGGAACGCCGCCGGGAGGGCAAAGCCATGAAGGGGGCGGGCCGGTTTTCCGACCTTCCGACCTCCCTTTTCTCAGCTGTAGGCGCTACAATGCTTCCGTCCTTTGCCGCGTGCGGCCGCGTCCCGAACTGAGAAGCGGGCCGGCCGCCGCGGCGACTTCTCAGAAGGGAACCCCTCCGATGGCCCGCGTCAAACGCCAGTATTACACCCGACCCATCCCCGCCGGCGCCGAGCGCGTCACCGTCCGCCGCAAGGTCCGCGGCCGGGAAATCGAAACCCCCGCCGTCCGTTTCGCCGGCCCCGACGGCAAGGCGGTCGTCGCGCCCCTGACCAAGAATGGCGACCGCTGCCGCGTCGCCTCCCCGGTCTGGTACGGCCAGTACACCGACGCCGACGGCGTTCCCCAGCGCGTGCCGCTGTGCAAGAGCAAGGCCGCGTCCGAGGCCATGCTGGCGGAGCTGCTGCACAAGGCCGGTTTGGGGCGCGTCGGCATCCGCGACCCCTTCGCGGAACACCGCAAGCGGCCGCTGGCCGAACACCTCGACGACTTCCGCCGGGAGCTGGAGGCCCGCGACAACGCCCCGCGATACGTCGCGCTGGTTTTCTCGCGTCTGTCGTCCCTGATCGCCGGCTGTGGGTTCGTGTTCACGTCCGACCTGTCCGCCTCCCGCGCGATGGATTGGCTGGCCGACCTGCGCCGCAAGGGCCGGCCCCGCGCCGAGCTTCCGGCCGGTCAGGAATGGTTCACCGTCCGGGAGGCCGCCCGCATCCTCGGCGTCAAGCCGGCGTCGGTCGGCACGGCGGTAAGGCGGAACCGCCTGGCCGCCGAGGGCGACGGCAAGGCCCGCCGCCTCCCCCGCGCCACCGTCGAGGCGCTGCAGGACCGCACGGCCCGCGGCGCGTGCGTGCGAACCACGAATGACTACTTGTCCGCTCTGAAATCCTTCGGCCGGTGGATGGTGAAGGATCGGCGGACGGCCGACAACCCCTTCGCCCACCTGGAAGGGGGCAACGCGCGAGTGGACCGCCGGCACGATCGGCGCGAGTTGGAGGTTGACGAGCTGCGCCGGCTGCTGACCGCGACGCGGGAGAGCGGCCGGCTGTTCCGCGGCTTGACCGGCGCCGACCGCTACCACCTGTACGCCACGGCCTGTGGGACCGGGTTCCGCGCGTCGGCCCTGGCGAGTCTGACGCCGGAGAGTTTCGACCTCGACGCCGACCCGCCGGCCGTCACCCTGGCGGCGCGGCACGCCAAGAACCGCCGGACGAAGGAGCAACCCATCCCGCCCGACGTGGCGGAACTGCTGCGCGACTACCTGCGCGACAAGCCGGCCGGCGCGCCGGTTTGGGGCGGGACGTGGGCGCACCACCGCAAGGGCGCGGAGATGCTGCGGCTGGACCTGGAGGCCGCCGGCGTCCCCTACGCCGTCGAGGGGCCGGACGGCCCGCTCTTCGCCGACTTCCACGCCCTGCGCCACACCTACCTGACGCTGGGCGGCCGGGCCGGGATCGACCTGCGGACGCTGCAAGAGCTGGCCGGGCATTCGACGCCGACCCTGACGGCCCGCTACTCGCACCGCCGGCTGTACGACCTGGCCGGCGCCGTCGAGAAGCTGCCGCGGTTCCTGCCGGGCGACCCGGTTTCCGGCGCGCGCGGGCGACCGGCACAGACGGCGCGGCCGGGGGAATCGGCGACAAAAGCGATCCGTCGGGCGTCGGCGCTTACCCTCTGCTTACCCAAACGTCTGACGCCGGGGGAGAGCGGATGAGACTTCCTGAGACACGGACGGGGGTAAGAGGGGGAAACGCCGCCGGCCCCAACCCCTTGATTCCGCAAGGAGTTGAGGCCGGTTGCGACTTGCTGAGAGTCTTTGAGAGCAGAGCGGGTGATGGGGCTCGAACCCACGACAGCCACGTTGGCAACGTGGCGCTCTACCACTGAGCTACACCCGCAAGGGAGGAAGAAAGGCGGGCCTGCTTCCTTCGTCCATTCCACAATTATAAAACTGTTCCGGCCGACTTCAAGGGCAGAGTGCGGAGTAATTGCTCGGTCGGTTCACAGACGCCCCCGCCCGCCGCTTCGGGCAAGAAAACGATCCCAAAACCGGATCCGTACGCGCCAGTCCCAACTCGGCCGCGCCTCCGCGGGCCGTCCCGGTTCGCGATTGGTATAATTTTTTCTTATAGCCTTGCATCTTGATATTAAAAAAGCCGATAGATAGGATACACCCATGTTTCGTGAGGCGCACCCCGACTCTCCCGACGTGCCCGACGCCATGAAACCCGTGGGATGTCACCGCCGACTCCCCGGCCTGGAAGCGCTAAAGGTCTTTTGCGACGTGGCCCGCTGCCGCTCCATCTCGCACGCGGCGACGGCCAACGGCCTCTCGCAGCCGGCGGCCAGTCTGATTGTCCGCCAACTCGAAAAGCGACTTGGGGTCCAGCTGGTCAACCGGCTCACACGGCCGTTGCAGCTGACGGCCCTCGGACAGGCCTACTATGAGGGGTGCAAGCAGTTGGTCGAACAGTACCTGGAGCTGGAGTCCACCATTCGCAGCGCCCGGGCCGCTCCCGGCGCCACCGTCCAGGTCGCGGCCATCTACTCGGTCGGCCTCGGCGACATGGGCCAGTACGTCGAGCGCTTCGAGCGCGAACACCCCCCGCGCGCGTCCACGTCGAATACCTCCACCCCGATCAGGTCTACCAGCGCGTCCGCGAGGGCGTCGCCGACTTCGGCCTGGTGTCGTTCCCGCGCCGGCTGCGCGAACTGACCGTCGAGCCGTGGCGGCAGGAAGAAATGGTGCTGGCCTGCCGGCCCGACCACCCGCTGGCGCGCCGGGCCGCCGTCGCCCCCGCCGAGCTGGAAGGCGTCCGCTACGTCGCCTTCGTCAAGGGTCTGGTCGTCCGCCGCGAGGTCGATCGCTTCCTCCGCCAACGGGGCGTCTCCGTGTACACGGCCGCCGAGTTCGACAGTATTGAGAACATTAAAGAGGGTGTAAAGGCTGGAACCGGCGTCGCCCTGCTGCCCGCCCCGACCATCCGCACGGAGGTCCGGGTCGGCACGCTGGCTTCGGTGCCGCTGGAGGGCGGCCGGTTCGTGCGGCCGCTCGGCGTCATCCGCCGCCGGCGGCACAAGCTCGGCGGCGCCGCCCTGCATTTCCTGGAACTGCTCCGCGAGGTCGGCGACCACGCCGGCCACAACGGCAACGGCAAACCCCCCTTCGCCAACGGCAAGCCCCGCGTTTCCAAGAGGGCCCGCTGACATGACGCACCCGATGAATCCCCCCAAGCAGGGACTGTACGACCCGCTGTTCGAGCACGACTCCTGCGGCGTCGGCTTTGTCGTCGATCTCAAAAACCGCAAATCGCACGCGCTCGTCGGTCAGGCCTTGCGCATCCTGTGCAACCTGGAACACCGCGGCGCCTCCGGCTGCGAAAAGGACACCGGCGACGGGGCCGGCATCCTGATCCAGACGCCGCACGCCTTCCTGGAGCGCGAATGCGGACGGCTGGGAATCCGCCTGCCGCCGCCGGGAGCCTACGGCGTCGGCAGCGTCTTCCTGCCGGCCGAGGCCGGCGACCGTCGCCGCGTCGAAGAAATGTTCGAGCGCGTCGTGCGCGAGGAGGGCCAGGATTTCCTCGGCTGGCGCGACGTGCCGGTGGACCCGTCGCCGCTCGGCAACACCGCGCGCGCGGCCATGCCGTCGATCCGGCAGATTTTCATCGGCCGCGGCCCCTCACCCCAACCCCTCTCCCCCCAGGGGCGAGGGGCTTCCTTGTCCCCCCTCGCCCCTCGGGGGAGAGGGGTGGGGGGTGAGGGGGAGGACGGCCTCGCCTTCGAGCGCAAGCTCTACG
Organism: uncultured Planctomycetaceae bacterium; assembly: GCA_963813925.1. Lineage (GTDB taxonomy): Bacteria > Planctomycetota > Planctomycetia > Gemmatales > Gemmataceae > UBA4732. The sequence continues at coordinate 87,975 of CAWFBG010000006.1, read as the reverse complement.
TCATCCGCCGGCGCGTCGAGAACGCCGTGAGCCGGTCGGACGTCGGCCAGCGCGGGATGTTCTACATCCCATCGCTCTCCTTCAAGACGCTGATCTACAAGGGGATGCTCAACGCCGGCCAGGTCGGGCCGTTCTTCCCCGACCTGGCCGACCCGGAGATGGTCACGGCCCTCGCCCTGGTCCACTCGCGCTTCAGCACCAACACCTTCCCCAACTGGGCGCGGGCGCACCCCTACCGCTACATCGCCCACAACGGCGAGATCAACACGCTGCGCGGCAACGTCAACTGGATGACCGCCCGCGAAAACCTGTTCGCCTCCGACCTGTTCGGGCCGGACGTGAAGAAGCTGCTGCCGATCATCGACCAGGGCGGCAGCGACTCCGCCATGTTCGACAACGCCCTGGAGCTGCTCGTGCTGTCGGGCCGGTCGCTGCCGCACGCGGTCATGATGATGATCCCGGAGCCGTGGAGCGGCGACGAGTCCATGAGCCCGGAAAAGAAGGCGTTTTACGAGTTCCATTCGTGCCTGATGGAGCCGTGGGACGGCCCCGCGTCGATCGCCTTCACCGACGGCATGCGCATCGGCGCCGTGCTCGACCGCAACGGCCTGCGGCCGTCGCGCTACTACGTCACCAAGGACGATCTCGTCATCATGGCCTCCGAGGTCGGCGTGCTCGACGTGCCGCCGGAGCGCGTGCTGTCCAAGGGCCGTCTGCAGCCCGGCCGCATGTTCCTCGTCGACCTGGAACAGGGCCGCATCATCGCCGACGACGAGTTGAAGCAGCAGATCGCCGCCCAACACCCCTACGCCGACTGGCTGCAGGAACACCTGATCTCGCTGGAACAGCTGCCGGAAGGGCCGCGACTCCACGAGCCGGACCACGAGACGGTGCTGCTGCGGCAGCGGGCGTTCGGCTACACCACCGAAGACCTGCGCATCCTCATGGCGCCGATGGCCGCGGAGGGCAACGAGGCGGTCGGCTCGATGGGCAACGACGCCGCCCTGGCCGTCCTCTCGGACAAGCCGCAGCTGCTTTACAACTATTTCAAGCAGCTGTTCGCCCAGGTGACCAACCCGCCGGTGGACGGCATCCGCGAAGAGATCATCATGTCGATGGAGACGACCATCGGCGCCGAGTACAACCTGCTCAAGCCGACGCCGCGCTCCGCCCGGCAGATCAAGCTCAAATCGCCGATCCTCGACAACGACGAGCTGGACAAGCTCCGCCAGGCTGGACGGCACGGGCGCCGGGCGGTTCAAGTGCGAGACGCTGCCGATCCTCTACCCGGTGAAGGAAGGGGCGGCCGGCCTGGAACGGGCGCTGGACGAGGTCTGCCGCAAGGCCAGCGCCGCCGTGGCCGACGGCTGCGACTTCATCATCCTGTCCGACCGCGGCGTGGACCGCGACATCGGCGCCGATCCCGGCGCTGCTGGCCGTCGCCGGCGTCCACCACCATCTGATCCGCGACGGCGAGCGCACCAAGGTCGGCCTGGTGCTGGAGAGCGGCGAGCCGCGCGAGGTGCATCACTTCGCCCTGCTCATCGGCTACGGGGCCGGCGGCAATCAACCCCTACCTGGCGTTCGAGACGCTCGACGACATGGTCCGGCAGGGCGACTTGCCCAAGGTGGACCATCACAAGGCGGTCAAGAATTACATCAAGGCGGTCAGCAAGGGCGTCGTCAAGGTCATGTCCAAGATGGGCATCTCCACGGCCCAGAGCTACTGCGGCGCCCAGATCTTCGAGGCCGTCGGCCTGAACCGACAGGTCATCGACAAGTATTTCACCTGGACCGCGTCGCGCATCTCGGCGGCGTCGGCCTGGACGTGATCGCCGAGGAGGCCAAGGTCCGCCACGCCCAGGCCTTCCCGGAGCGGCCGTTCAACGGCCACACCCTGGAGGCGGGCGGCCAGTACCAGTACCGCAAGGACGGCGAATACCACCTTTTCAACCCGGAAACGGTCCACAAGCTGCAATACGCCTGCCGCTCGCGGCGACTACAAGGTCTTCAAGCAGTACAGCGAACTGGTCAACGACCAGGCCGCGCCGGCTCTGCACGCTGCGCGGCCTGTTCGACCTCAAGTTCGCCGAGACAACCCGATCCCGATCGAGGAAGTGGAGTCGGTCGAGTCGATCATGAAGTCGGTTCAAGTCGGGCGCCATGTCCTACGGCTCGATCAGCCAGGAGGCCCACGAAACCCTGGCGATCGCCATGAACCGCATCGGCGGCAAGAGCAACACCGGCGAGGGCGGCGAAGACCCGGCCCGCTACACCCTGGAGCCGAACGGCGATTCCAAGAACAGCGCCATCAAGCAGGTGGCGTCGGGCCGCTTCGGCGTGACGAGCAACTACCTCGTCAACGCCAAGGAATTGCAGATCAAGATGGCGCAGGGGGCCAAGCCGGGCGAGGGCGGCCAGCTGCCGGGCAACAAGGTCTATCCGTGGATCGCCAAGGTGCGCCTCTCGACGCCGGGCGTCGGCCTGATCTCGCCGCCGCCGCACCACGACATTTACTCCATCGAAGACCTCGCGGAGCTGATTCACGACCTGAAGAACGCGAACCACCACGCCCGCATCAGCGTCAAGCTGGTGGCCGAGGTCGGCGTCGGCACCATCGCGGCCGGCGTCGCCAAGGCCCACGCCGACGTGGTGCTCATCAGCGGCCACGACGGCGGCACCGGCGCCTCGCCGTTGACCAGCATCAAGCACGCCGGCGCCCCGTGGGAACTGGGCCTTGGCCGAGACGCAGCAGACGCTGCTGCTCAACGACCTGCGCAGCCGCATCGTCGTCGAGGTGGACGGCCAGCTCAAGACCGGCCGCGACGTGGTCATCGGCGCCCTGCTGGGGGCCGAGGAGTTCGGCTTCGCCACGGCGCCGCTGGTGTCGATGGGCTGCATCATGATGCGCGTCTGCCACCTCAACACCTGCCCGTCGGCGTGGCGACGCAGGACCCGAAGCTGCGGGCCAAGTTCGCCGGCACGCCGGAGCACGTCGTCAACTTCATGCGCTTCATCGCCGAGGAGGTGCGCGAGCTGATGGCCCAGCTCGGCTTCCGCACGGTCGAACGAAATGGTCGGCCGCGCCGACAAGCTGGACCAGCGTCAAGGCCGTCGAACATTACAAGGCGCAGCGGCCTCGACTTCTCGCCGATCTTCTACCAGCCCGAAGTGCCGGCGTCTTACGGCCGCTACTGCACCATCCCGCAGGACCACGGCCTGGATCGACGCGCTCGACAATACGACGCTGCTGCCGCTGTGCGAGCCGGCCCTGGAGCGCGGCGAGAAGGTGTCGGCCACGTTGCCGATCCGCAATGTCAATCGCGTCGTCGGCACGATCCTCGGCAGCGAGGTGACGCGGCGTTACGGGCCGGCCGGTCTGCCGGACGACACGATCCAGCTGCACTTCAAGGGGTCGGCCGGCCAGAGCTTTGGGGCCTTCGTGCCCAAGGGGCATCACGCTGACGCTGGAAGGCGACGCCAACGACTACGTCGGCAAGGGCCTGTCGGGCGGCAAGATCATCGTCTATCCCGCCGGAGGGATCGACGTTCGACCCGTCGGAGAACGTCATCATCGGCAACGTGGCCTTTTACGGGGCGACGGCCGGCGAGGCGTACATCCGCGGCATGGCGGGCGAGCGTTTCTGCGTGCGCAACAGCGGCGTCAACGCCGTGGTGCAGGCGGTGGGCGACCACGGCTGCGAATACATGACCGGCGGCCGGGTGGTGGTGCTGGGGCCGACGGGCCGCAACTTCGCGGCCGGCATGTCGGGCGGCGTCGCCTACGTCCTCGACGAGGAAGGGGTGTTTCCGGGCAAGTGCAACAAGGAGATGGTCGGCCTCTACCCGCTGGCAGACCCGGAGGAAATCGATCTGGTGATGGCCATGATCCGCCGGCACGCGGAGTACACCGGCAGCGCGACGCCGCGGCGGGTGCTGGCGGCGTGGGACTCGATGCTGCCGAAGTTCGTGAAGGTCTACCCGAACGACTACCGCCGCGTGGTGGAGACGCAGAAGCGGTTCAAGCTGAAGGGGCTGTCGGACGAGGACGCGGTGATGGCGGCGTTCGAGGAGAACAGCCACGACTTGGCGCGGGCGGGGGGGAAATAGCGGGGCGGTCGGAGGTCAGGCCATGTGGTCGGAGATCTACCGAATCCCAGGTCCGTGGCATGGCTGGCTCGCGATCGCCCTCCGCCCTCGCGGCGGTGATTGGCTTGAAGACGAGGTGGCCGCCTGGCGGAAGACGGGCATTGATCTCGTGGTTTCCGCCTTGACGGAGGACGAGAACAGACATCTGGAACTCCTTGACGCAGAGACTCTCTGCGAAGGTATGGGCATCGAATACGTCTCGTTCCCAATAAGGGATCGGGGCGTTCCCGAATCGGCAAATGCGGCGCTGGAACTGGCCTGTCGCCTGGAGGCGAGGCTGAAGGTCGGAAAGAGAGTGGCGGTCCATTGCCGGCAAGGCATAGGTAGGTCGGGTATGCTGGCAGTCTTGGTACTGGCGGTAGGCGGCTTAGACGCGGAGGCGGCGCTTGAGCGCGTCAGCGTAGCACGCAGGTGTCCGGTGCCTGACACTCGGGCGCAGCGGGAATGGGTGATTCGCCTCGCCCACGATTTGCCGCCCACGAGAGTTGAGTGAACGACGGAGGCGGTGATGTTCGGCGACGGCCCGCTAACCTTCCGGGAGTTCGCGATGCGCGAGCCGCATCCGCTGGCGGTGATCCACGACGCGGTTCTGGAGTTCCTCCGCGGTCGTGACGACGCCGTACTGTTCGGCGCCCAGGCGGTCAACGCCTATGTACCTGAGCCGCGGATGACGCAGGACGTGGACATCGCCTCGACGCGCGCCCCTGACTTGGCGGAGGAACTACGAACCTTCCTCAACGGGCGCTTCCACATCGCCGTGCGCGTCCGGGAAGTGAGGGAAGGAATCGGGTATCGCATCTACCAAGTAAGGAAACCGAGCAACCGTCATTTGGTAGATTTGCGGCCGGTTGCCAGCCTTCCGCCATCCCAACGGGTGAAAAAGGTGCTTGTGGTGACGCCGCCGGAGTTGATTGCCAATAAGGTTGCGGCTTACACCCATCGCCGTGGCAAGCCCAAGGCGGGAACTGATTGGCGCGACCTGGCCATGCTGTTGCTACAGTTCCCTGACTTGAAGGCGCACGAGGGGCCGGTGACCGAACGCCTCCGGGCCGCCGAGGCCGGTGATGACGTGATGGCCGCCTGGAAGGAACTGGTCGCCCAGGACATTCGGCCAGAAGAGGACGACGAAGAGTTTCAATGACTGGCGGGCGCGACGGCGATATGAGTTGATCGAGGGTGCTGACATGGGCAAGCCGACAGGTTTCATGGAATACCCGCGCGAGCTGCCGCTGGCCCGGCCGCCGGCCCGCCGCGTCCACGACTGGCACGAGTTCCACGAGCACGCCGACGCGGCCATGCTCCAGAAACAGGGCGCCCGCTGCATGGACTGCGGCGTGCCGTTCTGCCACACCGGGGCGCTGATCGAGGGCATGGCCTCCGGCTGCCCGATCAACAACCTCATCCCGGAGTGGAACGACCTCGTCTACCGCGGCCACTGGAAGGACGCCCTGGAACGGCTGCACAAGACCAACAACTTCCCGGAGTTCACCGGCCGCGTTTGTCCGGCGCCGTGCGAGGGGTCGTGCGTCCTCGGCATCAACGAGTCGCCGGTCACGATCAAGACCATCGAGTGCGCCATCGTCGATCGGGGCTTCGAGGAAGGCTGGATCGTCCCCGAACCGCCGCCGACGCGCACCGGCAAGAAGGTCGCCGTCGTCGGCTCCGGCCCCGCCGGGTTGGCCGCCGCCGCCCAGCTCAACCGGGCCGGCCATCGCGTCACCGTCTTCGAGCGCGCCGACCGCATCGGCGGATTGCTGATGTACGGCATCCCCAACATGAAGCTCGACAAGGGCGTCGTCCAGCGCCGCGTCGATCTGATGGCGGCGGAGGGCGTCGAGTTCGTCGTCAACTGCGAGGTCGGCAAGGACTACCCGGCCGAGAAGCTGCGCAAGGAGTTCGACGCCGTCGTGCTGGCCGGCGGCGCCACCAACCCGAACGACTTCTTCACCAAAACGGAGGGCCGAAACCTCAAGGGCGTCCATTTCGCCATGGAGTTCCTCCACGCCAACACCAAGAGCCTGCTGGACAGCCGCCACGAAGACGGCCGCTACATCTCCGCCAAGGGCAAGGACGTGATCGTGATCGGCGGCGGCGACACCGGCACCGACTGCGTCGGCACGTCGATGCGGCACGGCTGCCGGAGCCTGGTGCAGTTCGAGCTGCTGCCCAAGCCGCCGCTGGAGCGGGCGCCGGACAACCCGTGGCCGCAGTGGCCGAAGGTCTACAAGATGGATTACGGCCAGGAAGAGGCGGCCGCCGTCTTCGGCGACGACCCGCGCGAGTACCTGATTCAGACCAAGAAGTTCGTCGGCGACGACCAGGGCCGCGTCAAGGAACTGCACACCGTCCGCGTCGAATGGGTCAAGGACAACGGCCGGCCGATCCCGCGCGAGGTCCCCGGTTCGGAGCAGGTGTTCCCGGCGCAGCTGGTGCTGTTCGCGATGGGTTTTCGGGGTCCGGAAAGTCCGCTGCTCGATCAACTCGGCGTGGAAAAGGACGCGCGGACCAACGCCAGGGCGGAACACGGCAAGTTCGCCACGAGCGTCCCCGGCGTCTTCGCGGCCGGCGACATGCGGCGCGGCCAGAGCCTGATCGTTTGGGCGATCAACGAGGGCCGCGGGGCCGCGCGGGAGTGCGACCGCTGGCTGATGGGGGAGACCGCGTTGCCGTGACCGGCCTCCGACGGCGGAAACATGCTATGGTTGCTACAGGCGCATGGTTCCGCCGACCGAGAGGCACCGTCCATGACTGCGGCCAACCTGAATGGCATCGCGGACCTTGTGGTCCACCGGGCGCAACGGCAAGGCTACGTGGCGCCGAGCGACGTGCGCGAAGAACTCACGCAGGCCGGGGCGTCCGCCGACCTGTGGAAAGACGTGTTGGCGCTGGCCCGGCGGTCGCTCACCTTCCGTCGCGGCCGCTACTACTACAGCGATCCCGTCAGCGAGCGCGTCCGCCACGAACAGGCCCAGCAACTCGGCGTGCGACAGGCCGTCGATCAACTCCTCGGTTTCGGCCGACCGGCCACGACTATTCCCATCGAGCGGCGCGTCCAGGACCGGGTGAAGTTCGTGCAGACGGTGACCGTCCGCACGGAGGACGGCGACGCATTCACGCTGCTGAGCCGTGATTTGTCCGTCACCGGCATCCGCCTCATCGGCGCGCGGCGGCTCCTCGGCCAGAAGGTCCGCGTCCTCCTACCGCATCCCGGCGGTGGACCACCCTACGATTTCCTGGTGCGCATCCTCTGGACGTGCGCCGTCGGCGACGGCCTGTACGAAAACGGCGGCGCCTTCCTCGAAGTGACGAGCGCGGCGACGGGTTCCGTACGTCAGGCTTTCCGGCCTGACCCATGCGGTCCAGAGTCAGGCTGGAAAGCCTGAGGTACGGTCCGATCGGATTAGCCCGGATTATTCATCTGATATGACAATAAAGGCCTCCGTGATCGTCTAAAAGGGTGCTGAAAAGTCCTTTACGACGACACGCGAGGCCATCCTGAGTATACAGCCTGCTTCCCTGTTCGCCCTCGATTTCTTCGGGCCCTTGCCCATCCGCGTCGAGACCTCCGACGCCCCCCCACCTCGGACGCCGGGCTGCCGCCCCTGCGGCAGTTCGACCAACCAACGCATCGGACTGACCCAGCAGTTCGCCCAGGCACTCGACGACCCCCGCGATTCCGACCCCATCGAGCACTCCTTCGCCGACTTGGTCCGCATGCGCGTCTTCGGCATCCTCGCCGGCTACGAAGACCAGAACGACCACGACACCCTGCGCTCCGATCCCGTCTTCAAACTCGTCGCCGACCGGTCGCCCCAAGACGCCCACCCGGCCCGACAACCGACCCTGTCCCGCTTCGAGAACCGGATCGGCATCCGCTCCCTGTTGCGGCCGCGCGCCCCGTTCGTGGACCAGTTCATCGCCTCCTTCGCCCAGCCGCCCCGGTCGCCGACCTTCGACCTCGACGCCGTGGACGACCCGACGCACGGCGCCCAGCAACCGTCCTTGTCCCACGGCTTCTACGAGCAGTACCAGTATCTGCCGTTGATCCGGACGTCGGCGGACACGGACCAGACGGCGATGCTGAGCCCGCGGCACGGCGACGGCCTGGCTGGGCGCCGACGACGACCCGGAATATCTGGTGAATCGCCCGCGCGCCCTCTGGCCCACGGCGCGGATCCTGGTGCGCGGCGACGCGGGCTTCGGCAAGCCGGTGATGCTGGACGCGTGCGAGCGTCTAAAGGTCGATTACACCTTCGGTTTGTCGGCCCACGCCGCGTTGCGGCGGCAAGGCGAGGATTTGCCGGCGGCCGCGGTGCGCGGCTTCGAGGAAACGCACACGCCGCAACGATGCTTCACGGGGTTCCCGTATCAGGCCGGTTCCTGGCCGGGGCCGCGTTGGCTGATCGTCAAGGCGGAGGCCAACGCCCGGGGGACGAACCGGCGCTTCGTCGTCACGAATCGGCCGGGGCTTCGGTGTGTCTGGAGGCCACGTATGACGAGTATGCGATGCGTGGCGAGAGCGAGAACCGCAACAAGGAACTCAAGTGCGGCCTGGGCATCGACCGGCTGAGCGATCCTCGTTTCGTGGCGACCTGTTCCGGATGTATTGGCACGCGGCGGCGTCGGACCTTCTGGTGCGGTGGCGTCGGGAGATCGCCGACCCGCCGCCGCCGGAAAGGGAGGTCTGTAGACCTACGGCCGAGTCAAAGTCGCCAGGCACTCGCGCCGGATCTGACGACTGATCCAGAGATCGGCGCCGCCGCTCCGAAGGGACGTCAGTTTTTGCACCGCAGCGGTATGGAGCGGCGCCTTCGAGATGGCCGAGTAGACCAGAATGTTCGTGTCCACAAACACCCGATCAACGACCGTCGTCGCCATACATGTCCTCTCGGCGCAGGCTCAGGCCTTCCGGCCAGGGTACGTCATGCACAGGCAGGATAAGAGGAGGACGCTCCTCCGCCGGCGCCGGAGTTTCATCGACCACAAGGACGACGCGATATCGGCCTGGCGGCAGGTCCGTCGGAACTTGGGTATAGAGATACGCCGCGGTCGTGACGAGTCCAGTCGTTTCGATGGCCTTCATTTTCGATCCTCCTCCCCCTCACTCGAACAACCCCAGCGCCAGCCGAGCCTCCTCCGACATCCGGCTCTTCTCCCACGGCGGCTCCCACACCAGCTCCACCGTCGCCGACGCGACGCCCGGAACCGCCAGCACCTTCGACCGCACCTCGGTCGGCAAGGCCTCCGCCACCGGGCACATCGGCGAGGTCAGCGTCATGCGGATCGCCACCATCCCCGACGGGTCCACCTTCAGGTCGTAGATCAGACCCAATTCGTAGATGTCCACGGGGATTTCCGGGTCGTAAACGGTGTGCAGCGCCGCGACGACGCGCTCTTCCAGACTCGCGTTCGGGTCCACGGTCACAGGCGAGCGGGGGGCGTAAGCCCCCTGATGCGCCGGCTTCTCCCCGCTCACGGCCAACGGCGTGCGCTGTTTGGCTCGTTCGTCCATCGCCTTACTCCGTCGATACGGGCTTCTTCTCGTCGTGCAGCGCCGCGTGCAGCGTGTGCCAGGCCAGCGTGGCGCACTTCACCCGCACCGGGAACTTCGACACGTCCTTGAACGCCGCCAGCTTGCCCAATCGCTCCTCTTCGGCGTCCACGTCGATTTTGCCCGTCAAAAGATCGTGAAAGAGCGTGTACAACTCCTCCGCTTCCGCCAGCGTCTTGCCCTTGAGCGCCTGCGTCATGATCGACGCCGACGCCTTGGACACCGCGCAGCCGGCGCCCTGGAAGGCCGCGTCCTTCACCACGCCGTTTTCGACCGCCGCGTACACCGTCACGCGGTCGCCGCACAGCGGGTTGAAGCCCTCTTGATGGACGCTGCCCTCGCCCAGGGCGCGGAAGTTGCGCGGCGACCTGGCGTGCTCCAGGATCATGTCGTTGTACAGTTCGCGCAGGTCCTGCGTCATCCGAACACCTCCCGGACCTTGTATATCCCCCGAACCAGGGCGTCGATCTCCTCGCGCGTGTTGTAGAACGCGAACGACGCCCGCGCCGTGGCCGGCACGCCCAGGCGGTCCATCAGCGGCTGCGTGCAGTGGTGGCCGGTGCGGATGGCGACCCCTTCCTGATCCAGAATGGTGCCGATGTCGTGCGGGTGGATCCCCTCCAGCGTGAACGAGATCACCGCCGCCTTCTCGCGGGCCGTGCCGATCAGCCGCAGGCCGGGGATTTCCGACAAGGCCGCGATGGCGTAGGTCAAAAGGTCGTGTTCGTGTGCGGCCACGGCCTCCCAATCGAGCGCCTGGAGGTAATCGACCGCCGCGCCCAGGCCGACGCCGCCGGCGATGTGCGGCGTTCCCGCCTCGAACTTGTACGGCAGGCTGTTGTAGGTCGTCTTCTCGAACGACACCGTGCGGATCATGTCGCCGCCGCCCTGGTACGGCGGCATCGCCTCCAGCAGCGCCTCGCGGCCGTAAAGCACGCCGACTCCGGTCGGGCCGAACAGCTTGTGGCCGGAAAACGTGAAGAAGTCGCAGCCCAGCTCGCGCACGTCGATCGGCAGGTGCGGCGCCGACTGGGCGCCGTCCACCAGCACCGGCGCGCCGTGGGCGTGGGCCAACTCCACGATCCGCTTGACCGGGTTGACCGTGCCCAGGGAGTTGGAGATGTGGACCACCGACACGATCCGCGTCCGCGGCGTCAGCAGCTTCTCGAATTCGTCGAGGAGCAGTTCGCCGTCGTCGTTGATCGGGGCCACGCGCAGCTTCGCGCCCTTCTCCTCGCACAGCATCTGCCAGGGGACGATGTTGGAATGGTGCTCCATCGCCGTGATGAGGATTTCGTCGCCCTCGCGGACATTCTTTCTCCCGTAAGTCTGGGCGACGAGGTTGATCGCTTCGGTGGCGCCGCGGACGAAGATTATTTCACGGTCGTCGGCGGCGTTGAGGAATCCCTTGATGCGGGCGCGGGCGTCCTCGTATTCCTGCGTGGCCCGTTCGCTGAGCAGGTGGACGCCGCGGTGGACGTTGGCGTTGTCGGCCGCGTAATAGTGTTGCAGAGCGTCCAGCACGGCGCGCGGCTTCTGGGCGGTGGCGGCGTTGTCGAGATAGACGAGCGGCTTGCCGCGCACCTTCTGGCGCAGGATGGGGAAGTCGTCGCGGACGCGCTGCACGTCGAACATCGGGGACTCCGCCGGCCGGGCGAACCGAGGGGGCAAAACGGGAATGGCCGGGATGCTCATCACTTCTCCTCACTCGGTTCCTCCGGCCCGCGACGGGCCGTCAACAACGTCTGACTCAGCCGCTCCCGCAGCGACTCCACCCGCACGCGATCCACCACGTCGTTGGCGAAGGCGTAGGTCAAGAGGTCGCACGCCTCCTGACGGCCGAGTCCGCGCGAGCGCAGGTAGAAGATCGCCTCGTCGTCCAGCTGGCCGACCGTGGCGCCGTGGGTGCATTTCACGTCGTCGGCGTATATCTCCAGCTGCGGCTTGGTGTTGATGGTGGCGTCTTCGGACAGTAACAGGGTCTTGTTCGTCTGCTTCGCGTCGGTCTTTTGGGCGTCCTGGCGGACGTAGATTTTGCCGTTGAAGACGCCGCGGGAGTGGCCGTCGAGGATGCCCTTGTACAGCTCATGGCTGGCGCAGTTCGGGAAGGCGTGGTCGATAAACGTGCGGTTGTCGAGAAACTGCCGGCCGGCGCCGCGGTAGAGGCCGTTGAGCGTGCATTCGCCGCCTTCGCCGGTAAAGACGGCGTTGATCTCGTTGCGCGACCAGGCGCCGCCGAGGCTGAAGGCGTGGGAGGAAAAGCGGGCGGCGCGGCCGAGCTGCACCTGCGTCAGGGCCATGTGGAACGCCGCGTCGCCTTCCTCCTGAACCTTGTAATGGTCCAGTTCCGCGTTGTCGCCGACCACCACCTCGGTCACGGCGTTGGTTAAGTAGGCCTGGAGCGGCCCAGTGAACGATTCGACGACCGCGGCCTTGCTGTTCGGCCCCAGGACGATCAGACAGCGGCGGTGCCAGGCGTAGGGGCCGTCATCGTTGAGCGCGGCGACCAGAGACTCCAGAAAGATCGGCTCCTCGACGATGCACCCACGCGGCACATGGACGAAGAACCCATCGCGGAGGAAGGCGGTGTTCAGCGCGGCGAAGGCGTTGCGCTTGAAGTCGGCGTGTCGCGCCAGGTTCGCCTCGACCAGCTGCGGATGTTTTTCCAGTGCCTCGGCCAACCCGCAGACGAGAACGCCTTCGGGCAACGGGCGGCCCCGCTTGGGGCGGACGGCTTCGGCGGGCGCCAGGCGGAACGGCGTCTGAACGAGAGATTTCAGAGGCGTGAACCGCCATTCCTCGTCGCGCTGCCCCGGAAAGCCCATCTCGGCGAAGCGCGCGATGGCCGCCTTGCGCAACCGTTGCAGTGCGGGCGGAGCCGGCTGCTTTTCCAACCGCTCGAAGTCCGAGAGGTAGTGATTCGTTTCTTCCATCATTTCCGTCACGGATGCTTCCTCACTGACTACGCCGGTTGCTCGGCGTCCGCCTTGAGCCATTCGTACCCCTTCTCCTCCAATTCCAGGGCCAGTTCCTTGCCGCCCGACTTGACGATCCGGCCGTCGAGCAGGACGTGGACGTAATCGGGCACGATGTAGTTGAGCAGCCGCTGGTAGTGGGTGATGACGATGAAGGCGCGGTCCTTGTTCCGCAGGGCGTTGACGCCGTCGGCCACGGCCTTCAGGGCGTCGATGTCGAGGCCAGAGTCGGTCTCGTCGAGGATGCCCAGCTTCGGGTCGAGAATGGCCATTTGAAAGATCTCGTTCCGCTTCTTCTCGCCGCCGGAGAAGCCCTCGTTGACCGGCCGCTTGAGCAACTCGTCGTCGATGTGGAGGAGCTTGGTCTTCTGTTTGACGAGTTTGACGAAATCCATGGCGTCGTACTCCTCCAGGCCGCGGTGCTTGCGCACGGCGTTGACGGCGGCGCGGAGGAAGTAGGTGTTGCTGACGCCGGGGATCTCGACAGGGTACTGGAACGCCAGGAAGACGCCCTCGCGGGCGCGCTCCTCCGGGTCCATGTCGAGGAGGTCCTTGCCCTGGAAAAGCACCTCGCCGTCGGTGACTTCGTAGGCGTCGCGGCCGGCGAGGACGCCGGCCAGGGTGCTCTTGCCGGAGCCGTTCTCGCCCATGATGGCGTGGACTTCGCCGGCGCGGATCGTCAGGTTGACGCCGCGCAGGATTTCCTTGTCGTCCACGCGGGCGTGCAGGTTTTTGATTTCGAGCATCATTCCTTCTCTTGTGCAATTTCCTCAGCTGCCAGCTCATCGAGCAGTTCGTCTTGCAGGTCTCTCACTGTTTGCTTGCCGTCCGAGTCGCGATGCCTTCCGCTTGGAACGTGAACGACCCGCATGAAGCCCTTTGGCTTGGCCCGTATGTGTTCGGTTACGAAATCCATCGGATTGAAAACTCGCCCCATTAACTCCGCGACAAGCCGTTGCACCACTCGGCCGACCGGTTCATCATCCACGGGATCAACGGTGAGCGCATTCCCGGTCGGCGCGTGAACGACGCGGACGATAACACCGTTGTCAGACTGGCCGATGCTGATGCGGAAGTCATTGGGCGCGATCATGGCCAAAAACCTCGTCCCTTGTTCGCGCTTCGGGCTGGTACGTCATCCACGCCTCCCTCCAGGCTCACGCCTAGCAGCTTCTGCGCCTCCACCGCGAACTGCATCGGCAAACGTCACGCCTTCTTCCTGCGGGGCGGCTTCTTCTCTTGCGGCCCGTCCTTGCTTGGCTCCCGGAACCCGCCCTGCCGGAGGGCTCCGGCGATGGTGCGGGCGACGTGAGCCGTGTCCTCGTGGTAGATCATGTCGCCGACACGATGCATGTCCAGCCGGACGCGGTACTCCACCACGCCGCGCCAGGCCTCTTCGGCGCTGAGACGATGCTCTTTGCGGAGAAACTCCTGAACTTCGTCCCAGTATTCCGTGATGAGTCGCCGCGGCAGCACGTCCTACTCCTCTCGTGGTGCTAGGGGGCCTGTACCCAGCCGTAGAGGTCGGTGTTTCCCGCCAAGCCGGCGTCGATCAAGGCGTTCAGCAGCGCCAGTCCCGTCGGCGTATGAAAGCTCACCTGGTCCGCCCAAGGCAACACCGCTCGTTGTCTCCATCGGGCGGCCACCGGGCCGGCCACGACATCGTACCAGCCGCCGGGAGGGCGCTTGTGGTCGTTTATCCGCGCCGGCCGCTTCTTGCCCGGGTCCGCGGGAACGCTCTGCCGGCAGTGTTGTACCAAGCTCCAGTAGTCCTCGCTGTCGAAGTCTCCCAACACAAAAAACAGCGGCCACAGTGAATCCAGACCGTCATTGAGCGGGCCCACACCGGATGCCTCACCGTAGCGCCGGACCTTGAACCGCATGACGACCGGCCCGTTGCCTCCACGCCCCAAATTCGCCGGGTCGGCTCGCCAGTCATAGTAGCGCGACCACGCCCATTTCTCGGCTTGCCGCTTCCGCGTCGTCGTGTAATAGCCGCGGCCGAAGTCCGTGTCCACCCTGCACCGGGCGAGGTCGATTCCGTTCGCCTCCATGTCATCCTTGTCGAAGCTGGTACAGCCGTGCCACAGGATGACGTAGTCGCTGCGATCCGGGCGCCACGGGGCGCGGGCCTGACGATGGGGGGCGGCATAAGGTATCACCCCACGCTCCCCTCCAGGCTCACCCCCAGCAGCTTCTGCGCCTCCACCGCGAACTCCATCGGCAAGTTCAAAAACACCTGCTTGCAGAAGCCGTTCACGATCATGTTCACGGCGTCCTCGGCCGACAGGCCGCGCTGCTTGCAGTAGAAAATCTGGTCTTCGCCGATCTTCGACGTGGACGCCTCATGCTCCACCTGGGCCGTCGGGTTCTTCACCTCGATGTACGGGAACGTGTGCGCCCCGCAGCGGTCGCCCAGCAACAGCGAGTCGCACTGCGAATAGTTGCGGGCGTTCTGCCGCCCCCTTCAGCACCTTCACCAGTCCGCGATAGGTGTTCTGGCCGTTGCCGGCCGAGATGCCCTTGGACACGATCGTGCTCTTGGTGTTGCTTGCCGATGTGGATCATCTTCGTGCCGGTGTCGGCCTGCTGCTTGTGGTTGGTCAGGGCCACCGAGTAGAACTCGCCGACCGAGTCGTCGCCTTGCAGGATGCAACTCGGGTACTTCCAGGTGATCGCCGAGCCGGTCTCCACCTGCGTCCAGGAAATCTTCGACCGCGGCCCGCGGCAGGCGCCGCGCTTCGTCACGAAGTTGTAGATGCCGCCGCGCCCTTCCTTGTCGCCGGGATACCAGTTCTGCACCGTCGAATACTTGATCTGCGAGTCGTCGCCGACGGCCACCAGCTCCACGACGGCCGCATGCAGCTGGTTCTCGTCGCGCATCGGGGCCGTGCAGCCTTCGAGGTAGCTGACGTAGGCCCCCTCCTCGGCCACGATCAGCGTCCGCTCGAACTGGCCGGTCTCGGCCGCGTTGATGCGGAAATAGGTGGACAGCTCCATCGGGCAGCGCACGCCCTTGGGGATGTAGCAGAACGAGCCGTCGCTGAAGACGGCCGAGTTCAGGGCCGCGAAAAAGTTGTCGTTGGACGGCACCACCGAGCCGAGGTACTTGCGCACCAGCTCCGGATGCTCGCGCACCGCCTCCGAGAAGGAGCAGAAGATGACGCCCATCTCGGCCAGCTTGCCCTTGAACGTCGTCGCCACCGAAACGCTGTCGAAGACGGCGTCCACGGCCACGCCGCGTCAGGCGCTTCTGCTCGTCGAGCGAGATGCCCAGCTTCTCGAAGGTGCGAGCGCAGCTCGGGATCGACCTCGTCGAGGCTGTTGAGCTTTTTCTTCGGTTTCGGGGCGGAATAGTAGATGATGTCCTTGTAGTCGATGGGGCCGATGCGGAGGTGCGGCCACCAACGCGGCTCCGCCATCGTCAGCCAGTGGCGGTAGGCCTTGAGCCGCCATTGCAGCAGCCAGTCCGGCTCGCCCTTCTTGGCCGAGATGAGTGCGGACGATGTCCTCGCTCAGGCCGCGCGGCACGGACTCGGCCTCGATGTCCGTGACGAAGCCGTGCTGGTACTCGCGGTTGGCCAGTTCCTCGATCGTGCTCGTGGCGGTCGTCATCATCAGATCCTATGTCAATGGCGGGCAGGGGTCGTCAGCGTGATCAGCGGAATTACCGGCTCGAAAACCTCCGTATGCAGACGGTCGCGCAGCAGCTGGGCGATCCTCCCCTCGCTCTCCAGCAGGTCGGCGAGGGTGATCTGGTTGAGGGTGCGTCGGATCCATCCTTCGAGCGTCCGCCACAGGGTTCGCATCGTGCAGCCGGTGTGGTGGACGCAGAAACCTTCCGTGTCAGGGCCGGCGTGGCGTTCGCAGTAGTGGGCGTCGTCGAACAGCGGTTCGCCGAGCGCCAGCATCACGGCGCCGAGGCGGACGTCGGCCGGCGGCCGGGCCAGGCGGTAGCCGCCGGTGCGGCCGCGGACGCTCTCGATCAAACCGGCCTGCCGCAGCACCGACAACAGCTTGGCCACGTTCGGGACCGACAGCTTTTCGTCGGCCGCGATTTCCGGGATGGTCAGCGGCGGCTGGTCGGCGTCCACGCGCGCCAGTCGCAGCAGACACCGCAAGCCGTACTCTTCCTGGGCCGTGATTTTCATACGTTCGACCACCGTTGCCGCTGATCGTCTTCCAAAGACCATTGTATCAATCTGTACTTTTCTGTCAAGAATTGGGACGACGGACCCTTCTGACGCCGGCGGCGCACGACCCCGGCCTGCCCCCTACAATACAGGGAGATACGCCGGTTAGCGCAGTACGGGGGTGTTCTATGCCGATTCACGACTGGACGCGGGTGGACGCGGGAACTTTCCACCACTTTCATCAATGCTGGACGATTGCCCTGTGTAGCGCCCTCAACAAGGGTGTCCTACCGCCGGCCTATTTCGCGCTCGCGGAGCAGGTCGTCAGTGGACCCATTCCTGACGTCTTGACTCTGCGGTTACGCGACAACGGTTCGGAAACTGCCGAGGCTCCCGGCGGCACGGCGGTGGCGACGGCCCCGCCCCGGACGCGCTTTGTCGCCCACGTCCAAGAGGAACCATATAGCCGCAAGGCCAACCGCGTCACGATCCGCCATCGTCTCGGCCGCGTGATCGCCGTCATCGAAATCGTCTCGCCCGGAAACAAGAGCAGCCGGGATGCGCTTTGCGCGTTCGTCGAGAAAATGACGGACCTGCTCCGGGAGGGCGTTCACCTTCTGATCGTCGATCTGTTTCCGCCCGGCCCGCGCGACCCGGAGGGAATCCACAAGGTCATCTGGGACGAACTCCGGGAGGAACCGTTCGAGTTGCCGGCCGACAAGCCGCTGACCCTGGCCGCCTATTCGGCGGGGGCGGTCAAGACGGCCTACGTCGAGCCGGTCGCCGTGGGAGATTTGCTGCCCGAAATGCCGTTGTTCCTCGAACCCGAGGCCTACGTCCCCGCGCCGCTGGAGGCGACCTACCAGACGGCGTGGAACGACTTCCCCGCCGTGCTCAAGGGGTTGTTGTCTCCGCCCTGAGCCGGCGGCATGGGGAATGGGCGAACCGAGGACCGTTCCCTTCATCCGTCCCTGGCCGCCTCCTGTCGCAATAAATCATAATCGTAGGCGCAGGACGGACACTTGGCCGCGTGCGCCCACTCCTCTTCCGTCGGCTCCCGGCCGGACGCGATCTCCAATAGCTGCCGCGCCTTGAAACAGGCCGCTTCGTCGTGGCTGACGAAGTACCAGCACCACTCGCACGTCCGGCAGTGCTCTTCCTCTTCGGGCGTCCAGGCCGCGCCGCGGAACAGCTGCTGCGAGCGAACGAGGGTCAGGCACTCGTCGCCGTTGGGGACGGGTTGGTAGTGAGCCAGACGATGACGGCGTTTCCGCTTCGCCGGCGACGGAGGAGC
This sequence comes from uncultured Planctomycetaceae bacterium, assembly GCA_963813925.1. GTDB lineage: Bacteria > Planctomycetota > Planctomycetia > Gemmatales > Gemmataceae > UBA4732. Next base: position 69,873 of record CAWFBG010000006.1, on the reverse strand, counting down.
GAGGTCCATGACGGATACGGATTCGATGAGCATTGCTGTCCCCGCCCCGAAGGGCGGCTCCCGGTACGGCGTTGATACCGGCTCGGGCGTCCTGGCCGCCGGAACGGGAAACGGTTCCCCTTAGCTATTGTATACGAAGAATGACCGGGCCGGTTCAAGAATCGGCTTCGCCTAAATCCACCGCCGCGCGGGCGTGGAGCGGGCCGCGGCACGGCACGAAACCTGCTTCGTTGCCACGCCGCCCGCCCTTCCCTACAAGGGACGGAAGCGGTCGGTTTTTATTCGCGCTTGGTTTGAGGGAAGGGTTCATGAATGTATTTCACTGCGCCGCCTGTCAAAATCTGCTCTTCTTCGAGAACGTCCAGTGCGTCGCCTGCAAAAACAAGGTAGCGTACATTCCGGACGCCGCAAAGGCAAATTCCATCGCGCCGGCGGGGGAAGGCCTGTGGCGGCCGCTGCCGGCCGACGTAAAACGTCCGCCCTACCGGCTCTGTCGGAACTACGTCAAGGAGAACGTCTGCAACTGGGCGGTCCCGGCCGACGATCCGAACCCGCTTTGCCAATCGTGCCGTCTGACGAGCGTCATCCCCGACCTGGGCCGTCCGGACCACAAGCTGGCCTGGTGTCGCCTGGAGACGGCCAAGCGCCGCCTGGTGTACACGCTCCTCTCCTTGCGCCTCCCGCTGACGGGCAAGGCCGAGGCCCCCGAAAACGGCCTCACCTTCAAATTCCTCGCCAACCCCGACGCGCCCGGCGCCGCCCCCGTGTTGACAGGACACGACAACGGAGTCATCACTGTTAACATCGCGGAGGCGGACGACTCGGTGCGCGAGAAGCGGCGCCATCAGATGCACGAAGGATACCGCACGCTGCTGGGTCACTTTCGGCATGAGGTCGGCCACTACTACTGGGACCGGCTGGTCCGCGACTCCCGGTGGATCGATGGGTTCCGCGAATTGTTCGGCGACGAGCGCGAGGACTACAACGAGAGCCTTCAGCGACACTACAAGCAAGGGGCGCCGGCCGACTGGCAAGAACGGTTCGTAAGCGCCTACGCCAGCTCGCACCCCTGGGAAGACTGGGCGGAAACCTGGGCGCACTACCTGCACATGACCGACACCCTGGAAACGGCCAACGATTGCGGTCTGTCGCTGCGGCCGAAGCGTTCCGACGAACCGTCGCTCAAACCGGCCGCGGCGTCGGTCGGCCGCAAGGCGCGTTCATTCGATCAGATCATCGAGGCCTGGTTCCCCCTGACCTACGTGCTGAACAACCTCAACCGCGGGATGGGCCTGCAAGACGGTTATCCCTTCGTCCTCTCCGACCCGGCGATCAAAAAGCTCGGGTTCGTCCATGAAGTCGTGGTGCATACGACGGCGCGGGTCTAACCGAGTGAAAGCAGCGCATCGACCAGACGTTCCACGTCCTCCAGGGTATGCCCCGCCGTCAGGCTGACGCGCAGCCGAGCCGTGCCTTCCGGCACCGACGGCGGCCGAATCGCCGGAACCAGCAAGCCGGCTTCTTCCAATCGCCGCGACAACCGCATGGCCGCGCGAGGGTCTCCCACGATCACCGGAACGATCTGACACGCCGAATTACCGATCTGCTTCCCAAGTTCACGCAACCGATTGCGCAAATGGTCGGCCAAGGTGAGCAAATGTTTACGCCTTTCTGACTCTGTTTCGACCAATTCAACGGCGCGCTGCGCCGCGGACGCGACCGGCGACGCCAACGCCGTCGAGAAAATGTACGGCCGCGCGTGGTTGACCAGCCAGGCGATCAGCCGTCGGGACCCGCAGACGAAACCACCCTGGGCGCCCAGCGCCTTGCTTAGTGTGCCCACTTTGATGAGGCGGTCGCACGGGTAACCGCCCGGCGGCAACAGATCCGTCAGGCCGCGGCCCTGTTCGCCAAGAACGCCGGTCGCATGCGCCTCGTCCAGCACAAGCAGCGCATCATAACGATCCGCCAGGTCCAGCAACCCCGCCAGCGGGGCCAGGTCGCCGTCCATGCTGAACACGGAATCGCTGACGATCAGTCGCCGCCTCCCGGCCGCCCCTTCACCGCGCAGCAGGTCTTCCAGGTGGTTCAGATCGGCGTGATGGTAGACGTGGACGTTCGCCCTGGACAGACGGCAGCCGTCGATGAGGCTGGCGTGGTTCCAGGCGTCGCTGAACAGGGCGTCGCCGCGGCCGGCCAGCGTACTCACCACGGCCAGATTGGCGACAGAGCCGCTGCTGAAAACCAGGGCGGCCTCGGTCCCTTCCCACCTGGCCAGCGCCCGTTCCAGGGCGCGCAGCGGTGGAAGCAGGCCGGAGACCAGGGCCGACGCGCCGGCGCCGCAACCGTAACGCCGGGCCGCGCGGGCGGCGGCCCGCGCCAGACGCGGGTCGGCGGCGAGATTCAGATAATTGTTGGAGGAAAAGTTGACGAATTCGCGGTCGTGTAGGCGGACGCGCGGCCCCTGGGCGGATTGCAAGCGCCGCCGCACGCGGTAGAGTCCGCGACGGCGGCGGTCGTTCAGGTCGTCGTCCATCCAGGGTGCCATCAGAAGATTTGGCCGTCTCGATAGCCCGCAGCGCCAAGCAAGGGCGATTCATCCCTTGCTTGGCGCTGCGGGCTGGTCGGCAAGAGGAAAACTACGACACTAACGGCAATTCCAGCCCCGATCGGATCGGCGGCGCCGCCGGCGCCACGCCCGGGTCGGCGTCGCCGACGCGGTCGTCGTTCCAGGTCAATTCCAGGTCCTCGATCATTTGCAGGTCTTCCTCGTTGGCCCGGCCGTAGGTGGCGAGGTAATTGCCGATCAGGCCGCTCGTCGCCCCGACATAGAAGATCCAGCTTTGCATATCGCGCAAGTTCTTCTCGCGGCCTCCCGCCACCTTCAAATCCTGCCGGGGCAAAACCAGACGCATCACGGCGACGATTTTGAGGATCTCCATCGGCTTCAATCGCGGCGCGTTCTCCAGCGGCGTCCCGGCGATCGGGAACAGGAAGTTCAGCGGCACGACGTTCGGATTCAGTTCCTTCAAGCTGAACGCCAGGCTGACGCGGTCCTCGACGGTCTCGCCCATGCCGAAGATGCAACCGCAGCACGTCTCCAGGCCGACGCGCTGAGCCAGCCGCACCGTGTCCACCCGCTCCTGCCATCCGTGCGTCGTCACGATCTGCGGGTAGAACTCGCGCGACGTTTCCAGGTTGTGATTGATGCGGCGGACGCCTGCCTCTTTCAGGTCGCGGGCCTGCTCCTCGGTCAGCCTGCCCAGCGTGGCGCAGTGGCAAATGCCGTCCACTTCCTTCATGGCGTGGACCGCTTCCATGATCTTCGGCCATTCGCGCCTGGTCGGCCCGCGCCCGCTGTTGACGATGCCGAAGGCGCTGGCGCCGCGGTCGCGGGCGTCGGTGCAGGCCCTGGCCACCTCGTCGCCGTCCATCATCGTGTGGGGCTGAATGCCGGCGTCAAAGTGGGCGCTTTCGGCGCAGAATTTGCAGTCTTCGCTGCAATTGCCGAACTTGGTGGGCAGGATGCTGCAAAAGGTGACACGGTTGCCGTGAAAGTGTCGGCGGACCTTGTGGGCCGCGTAGAACAGGTCGTAGAGCGCTTCCCCTTGCAGAGAGAACAGGTCGCGGGCCTCGTCGCGCGTCAATTCGCCGCCGTTAATGATCCGACGGCTCAGGGAAACGGGGTCCAGGGTGTCGGCGACCGACATGTTGTTTCTCCGGGGGGCGGGTCAGCGGGAAGTCGAGGACTCCGACTTGCGGCTCGGCACGCAAATGATAGACAGGACGATGACGGCGGACAACACCGCCACGGCGTAGGCCAACGTCGGCGCCGGCTTCTCCACCTTGTCGGCGGAGGAATCCGCCGGGGCCGGCGCGGCCGCGGGAAAGCCCCCCGCGTTCGGGTGAAGGTCCTTGAAATCCGCGTCGTCGCCTGCCGCCAGGACCGGCCCGAGGCAGCAAAGGGCCAGTACGGCGAGAGCGACGCAACTCAGGAGGAAACGCCGCATGGTGCGCCGTCCTTTCAGGCCGCGCGCTGACCGCCCCACTCCCACCAACCCTTCGGCTTGGGCGGCGGCGGCGGCGGAGGAGGTTGGCGGGCCAGTTCGTCCGCCTCTTTGTCGGCGGCCGCCTTCTCACGTTGCCGGCGCAGCCGCCGGCGCTCCAGCAGGACCTGGGCCAGCAGCCCTAACACGGCGGACGCCCCGCAGGCCCAGTTGAGCAGGGGCGATTGCTTGTCCGCCCAGGCGACCATGTCGCCTAGATGCAGCTTATTCAGAATACCAAGAATGGAGTAGGCGATGAGGAGCGACCCGGCCAGACTGGATAGTGCGGAGAGCCAAAGCTTGTAGAGGAGCACGCCCAGCAAACCGCCGACGAGAAAACAAACGGCCGGCTCGTCGAGGGAGGGCGCCACGGCGTGGGCGAGGGCGACGCAGGCCGCGCCGCCGGCCACGAAAAGGAGGACGCGCGACAGGGCCAGGGCCAGCGCGCCGGCGGTCACGGCCAGCAGCAGGCCCGCGACGAGGGGTTGGACGGCATAGGCGGCGCCGAAGCGGAGGCCGAGCACGCCGCCGGTCAACGTCATGCCCAGAACCAGCCAAAATCGATGACCGCGGCCGCCGAACAACCACAGCACCAGGCCGAGCACAGGCCGATCAACAGGAAGGACCAGGGCAATTGACGCACTTCGTTCAGAATGTCGGGGGCTATGAGAATCATGGACACGCCCCCTTCAACCGGCGCGGGGTGCGCGGAAGGTCGGAAAATGGTCGGACCTCTTGATGCCGCCGCCCGTGTCCACGAATAGGTTTACGGATGGCCTGGGACGGCGCGCGGCTCGTCCGCCAAGGACCGGGCCACGGGAGGAAAGTAGCGGCGTCCGTACCTGGTGTCAAGGCGGCTGCCGCGCGGGCGAATCCCGACCGCCTCACTGAGCCGAGGAACCTCAATGGAATCAGCCTCCGAGTCTCGCCTGCCGCCGTCGGCCCGGACGCTGCAAATGGTGGCCCGCACCTTCCGCCATGAAGTCGGCGACCTGTTGCAGACGGTTTATTCGGCGGTCGCCATCCTGCGTTCGCGCCTGCCGGCCGGCGCCGAATCCGAACGGCGACTGCTAACGGAACTGCACGCCCAAGCCGAGGCGTGCAAGTTCAAACTCGACGCATTGCAAGATCTTGCTTGTCCGCTCAAATTGAACGTCGGCCCGACCAACCTGGCGGAGGTGGTCGTCGGTTTGGCGGCCCGCGTCGGCCCGCGCTACCCGCAACTCCAGCTGCGCGTGGAGGCGCCGCGGTCGCTGCCGTTGACGGCGGACGGCCCACGGCTGGGCCAGGTCGGCCACATGCTCCTCATGAACGCCTGCCAGGCCGCCCAGAAGGAAGTGCGGGTGCATGTCGGGCAGGACGACCAGGGGCGAGTCGAATGGAGCACGACCGACGACGGACCCGGCGCCAACGACGAGCAGCTGTCGTGGTTGACGGAGCCGTTTTCCACGACGCATTTCGCCCAATTCGGTCTGGGTCTGGCGCTGCGCGCCGCGTCCTGGAATTGCACGGCGGTTCCGTGTCGGCGGGCAACCGACCCGAAGGCGGGTTCCGCGTCGTGCTGACGCTGCCGGCGGCCGCGCCGTGATTCCGGCCCGCGGCGGAACCGACGACCGTGGCGACCCGCAGAAATTACCGCGAATCCTGTCCGTACCCTCGTCTTTCTGCTGGAATGGCGGCCCAGAACTGCTACGCTAGTAAGAAGAGAGGGATTCGTCCTTCACCTGGTCGCCGCCCCCTCGCCTTCGGCATCCGGTTTGCTTCAACTCGCCGGCAGGCCTCCCGTTCCGGGCTGCTGGGCTTGAGGAGGAAAAGGTCATGCAACGTGCGGCGCAAGCGGGGGCCGCCTTGGACATCGTCGTCGTCGAGGACGACCCGGTCGTCCGTCAATTTCTCAAAGAGACCATCGAACAACTCGGCCACCATATCGTCGGCGAAGCGGCGACGGGGGCCGACATGGTTCGCACCATTCTCGCGGTCGAGCCGGACGTGGTGCTGTTCGACATTCACCTGCCCGGCCTGAACGGGCTGGACGCGCTGCGGCAGATTTACCAGGAGCGCGTGATCGCCGCCGTCGCTATCACGGCCGACCGCGACCAGGAACTGGTCCGCCGGGCGCTGGAAGAGCACGTCCTGGCTTACCTCGTCAAGCCGGTCGAGGCCCACCAGATCGGCCCGGCCCTGATGGTGGCCCAGGCGCGGTTCGGCGAATGGCGCGGCTTGCAGGAAGAGAACGCCAGCCTGCGCCAGACGCTCCAGAACCGCAAGGTCATTGAGCGGGCCAAGGGCGTCCTGATGAAGCGCCACCGCTGGAGCGAGGCCGAAGCGTTCCGACGCCTCCAGCGCGCGGCCATGAACCGCCGCACCACGATGGTCGATTTGGCCCAGAGCGTGCTCAACGGCGTGGAAATCGAATTGTAAACCGCTTCCCAAGGCCCGGTTAGCCGCGACGCGCCAGCGGAGCGCTTCATCCCAAGCGCTCCGCTGGCGCGTCGCGGCTAACCGAGGTCGTTCGCACTCGCCAGCCCCTCATACCGCGGCCCGAATCCTTCCACCGTCGCCCGCCGCGCCGTTTCCCCGACCACCATCAGCCGGACCTCCAACCGCTCCGCCGGAAGGGCGCCTGCCGCCCGGTCGGCCCACTCCACCAAAGAGACGCCGTCGCCCTCGAAGTATTCGTGGACTCCCAGATCGGAAAAGTCCGCTTCCCCGCGCAGGCGGTAGGCGTCGAAGTGGTAGACGGGCAGCCGGCCGGCGTATTCCTGGATGAGGACGAAGGTGGGGCTGGTGACGACGCGGCCGTCGGCGACGCCCAGCCCTTCGGCCACGGCCCGCGCGAGATGCGTCTTGCCGGCCCCGAGCGGGCCGATCAGGGCGACGACGGCCCCCGGAAAGAGCAGCCCGGCCAGCCGCCGACCGAACGCCTCCGTCGCCGCCAGGTCGGGCAGGTCGATGGTCCGCATTCCGCATCAGTCCTCGTCGTCTTCCGACGGCCGTGGGGCGTTTGGATCGCCGGCCTCGATGCGCCGCAGCTGCTTGCGGAAGTAGGGCCGCGTCGGGGCCAGTTCGATCGCTTTCTTCTGTGCGGCGATCGCCTGGTCTTTTTCGCCGCGCTGGAAGTAGACCTCGGCCAGGGTGTCGAGATTGCCGGCGCTGGTCGGGGTCAGCGCCACGGCCTTTTTGGCGTGTTCCTCGGCCTTGTCGAGGTCGCGCCGGCAGCAGACGGAAATCCAGGCCGCCGAGTTGTGGCCCCAGGCGCAGTTGGGGTGGGCGTCGCAGAGCTTCTCCTGGACGGCCAGGCAGCGCTCGTACAATGCGGCCGCCTCCTTCTTGTGGCCGGCCTTGTCCCACGCGGGAACCAGATCGATCGGGAAAAAGCTGTCGCCGGGCAGGTCCGCCAAACCCAGGCCGGCCTCGCGCTTCGCCTCGTCGAATTTGCCGGCGGCGGTGTAGCCCTGGGCGCGCAAGCGGTGGACGAAGGCCGGCACGCCAAGATAGGCCACCGGCTGCACGTAGTTGACGCCGCCGCCCAGGCAGCGCAGCATCGCCCGCTCCTGACCGTCCGCCGCCGCGACGTAATCCTTGTTTTCGAGCGCCTCCAGGCCGAGTTGACGCATTCCCTCGGCCGCCTGAAACGACCCGGCCGTGCTCAGTCGTAACAGCAAACCGGCCTCCCGCCGCGCGTCGTCGTGCCGGCCGCGCTCCGACAGGCTCCGCGCGAACGCCAGCCGCGCCGCGCCGTCGCCCAACGACGTCCAGTGCGACAGCTCCATGCGCTTCTTGCCTTCCTTTTCTTTGCCGGCCTGGGTCAAGGCCCAGCCGCTCAGGTACAGCGCCAGCGGCCGGCCGTGGTCCCTGTCCCAAGCCCGCGAATAATACTCCTCCGCCTTGGCCCACTCCTTCTTCTCGGCGGACAGGTCGCCGAGGCGCACCAGGGCCGTCGCCGTTCCCGACTGTTCCAGAAGGGAGCGGGCCAGGACCTCCTGCCCGGCGGCCAGGGCGGCCTCGGCCAGGGCGCGATGGCGTTTGTCCGCCTCCTCGGGAGAAATAGTTTTGAGATCGTCTTCCGTCTTTTTAACCAGCGCGGCCAGCTCCTTGAGGTCGGCCGTGCCGTCGAGCAGGCCGCGCACCTCCTTCATGGCGGACAGGGGCGCGTCCGGAGGCTCCGGCGCCGTGTCGGCCCCCTGGCGGCGGACGACCGCCCACAACGCCTCGGCCGCCTCGGCGTTCTTGGGAAACAGCTTGGGGAACAGCCGGCCCGCCCAGCCCATGTCGTGGGACGCCCCCAACACCTTGGCGGCGTGTTCGGTCGCCTGATCGTTGAGGCCGACCTTGAGTTCCGCCTCGATCAACGTCTGGAACCAGGAATAGTCGGCACCGTCCTTGATGTCGGCGCCGTACCGGGCGAAGATCGACAGCGCCTTGTCCTTTTCGCCGAGCAGGTAGAGCGTCCGCGCTTTGAGGATCTCCAGGATTGGCGCTTCCGGCGCGTTGGCGGCCTTGGCCTTGTCGGCCAAGGCGAGCGCAGCTTTATAGTCCATCCGCGCGGCCAGCAGTTCAAACGCGGCCGCCTGTCGGCCCGGCGTGTTGACGAGCACGTCGATTCCTGCTTCGGGGCGGTCGTTCAGAAGATACGCTTTGGCGAGGTAAAAATGTTCCTCTTCGTCTCCGGGCGTCGCTTCGGACAGCTTGCGCAGGTCGGCGAGGGCCTCCTCGGAGCCTTTCGCGTCGCCGGCGAGGCGGCGGTAGGCGGCCTGGAAACCGAGCGCCTCATAAGGAAGGCCTAAATCCGTGTGAATCGGACGCCTGGCCAGTTCCTTCCAGTCGCCGGCCTCGAACAGCATGGCGTCGGCAAGTTCCGGCCGTTCGGCCTTGTCGGCCGCGTCGCGGGCGGCGGCGAGGTCGCCTTTCGCATGATAAAGGTAAACGAGGGTCTCCCACGACCGCTTCCCGTCCGGCCCCTTGCCGGCGATGGCCTTGAAGTGGGCGATGCGTTCGTCGAGCTTGCCGCGCATCAGGTAATAGGCGGCGTAGTGGCCGGCGCCCTGATCCGGGTCGTTGGCCAGGAGCACGTCCAGGAGCAGTTCGAGCGTGTCGTAGTTCCCTTCGACGAGCATCTGGGGGGCGGTGCGCGAAAGTTGGTCGGAGACGAGTTTGAGGACGCTGCCGCGCACCGTCGGATCTCCCTCGGCGCCAGCGATCTTGAGCAGCGTCCGGTAGCCGGTCGGCCCGGCATCAAGGAGTTCGCGGGCAACCTCCTCTTTACCTTTGAGGTCGGCGGCCCGGTAGCGCAAAATCAGATCGACGACTTTTTTGGCGCGTCCGGGTACAATCCCCACTTGAACTTGTCCAGGATCTCGGTGGCCCGCCGCGCCACTTCCGCGTCTGCGCTGCCCGCCGCCTCTTGCAGGGCGGACTCGGACGCCTGGCCGGCTTCGTACAGTTTTTTCGAGGCCGCTTCGCGCGTGGTGAAATCGTCGTCGCCGAGCTGGCGGACCCACTGAGCGATTTGCTCCTTGGTCGGCTTGGCGGGCGAGTCGGCCGCCACGCAACAGAAGGCGCAGGCCAGGGCCGCCGCGGCGAGCGACGCGGTTCGGAACGGGGAAGACACGACGGACCTCCTTAGGATGCGGAGTCGATGGCGGGTCTCGGCGTACACACTCCCTTCCCCGCATCGTATCGGCGGGAAGCGGATCGGGGCAAGGCATATTGTCCTGGAGAAAAGGGCGACTCAAGGGTTCAAGACGCCCCAGCGGGCGAGGATTTCGCCCCTCGTTCCCAAGCTCCGCTTGGGAACGCGCGGGTGCGAAGCTCCGCTTCGCGTCCCGGTCGGGGAAGGGACGCGAAACGGAGTTTCGCGGCTCGGCGTTCCCAAGCGGAGCTTGGGAACGAGGGGACGCGGGGCGATGCTCCGCCCCAAAATCGAGAGGGGCGCCCAAAGGGCGACTCAAGGGTTCAAGACGCCCCACCGGGCGAGGATTTCACCGACTTGGGAGAGGTTTTCGCGCAACGGCTCCGCGACGTTCACGGGTGACCCTTGCGCGGATTCTCCGGACGGCGCAGGCTCCGGCCCCGTCCGGCCCATCGCCGTCAACGGTCGGGCGGTAGGCGGCGTTCCTCGTAGTCGTCCGACGAAAATCCGGACGACTCCGGCCGGCCGCCCTCGTCCCGCCGCGGCAGCAGCACCACCAAGAGGATCACGCCCAGCAGCCCGCCGGCCAGCGTGAAGATGACGGTCAAGATCAGTGGAAACGACAGCATGGGGTGGCGCTCCGTCCTTCCTGCAATGAGGGCGAGCCGGTTCGTGTTCACTTCACCGCCGGCGTCTTCAACACGTAGCCGCTGACCTCCTTGGCCCCCGGAACGCCGGCCGCCCCGACCGCCAACCACTGGCCGTCCGGCGAGACCGCCACCGAGAAGAACGCGCCCAACGGCATTTCTTCCGCCGTCAGCATTTTTCCCTCGGCCACGTCCCACGTCGCCAAAAAGCCCTGGTTGCGCGGCGCCCCGCCGACGCTCACCAGCCGGCCGTCCGGCAGGAAGTGGACGCCGTACACCCAGCCCGGTTGGGCCATCGGCCACGGCCCCGGCTTGAGGTTCGGGTTCACCAGGTCGCGCGTCACGCCGCCGTCGGCCACGTTCCACACCTTGATCGAACGGTCGCTGCCGCCGGAGACGATCGACTTGCCGTCCGGGCTGAACGTCGCCGTGAACACGCCTTCATGGTGCCCCTTCTCGAAGTCCTTCTCCTTGTAGCCGTGGAACTCCTTCACCAGGGCGCCGCTCTTCGCGTCCCATAATTTCAGGCTCGTGTCCAGGCTGCCGGATAACACCTGCTTGCCGTCGGGACTCCAGGCGACGCAGTAAACCGGCGCCGGGCCGGGCTGCTGGCCGGGGGCCGACGGCGCCATCGTATGGGCGGCGGTCTCCTTGACCACTTGCCCTTTAACGACGTCCCAGATCCGCACCTTGCCGTCGTGACAGCCCGTCGCCAGGAACTCCCCCGTCTTGTCGAAGGCCACGGCGTCCACGAAGTTCGGGTGCTGGAGCGACTTGGTCGGCGCCTCGGACGCCACCTTCCAACGCTTGACGACCTTGTCGGCGCCGGCGGTGTACAGCGACGCGCCGTCCGGGGCGAAAACCACGTCGGCCGCGGCGGCGGCGTGGGCGTAGGCCTGCGACGGCTTGATGAGATCGACCGACAACGGCAGGCCGTTCTGCGGCTGGCCGATGTTCCAGGTCTGGACGGAGCCGTCGTCGCAGGCCGCGGCCAACATCTGACTGTTGGCGTTGAAGGCCAGGCCGTGGACCGGGCCCGGCGCCTTGAACGACGTCAGCAATTTGCCGTCCGCGAAGTTGAAAATACGCACCAGGCCGTCGGCGCCGCCGGCCGCGACGTACAGGTTGTTCCGCGCCGCGGCCACGGCCTGGACCGGCTTGTCGCCGGCGTCGAAGGCGCGTTCGTTGGCGCCGGTGGTCGCGTTCCACACCTTGACCTTGCCGTCGGCGCCGGCCGTCAGGACATTTGTGCCGTTCGGCGTCGCCGCCAGGGCGCGCACCGCCGACCCCACCGCGGCCGACCGGGCGAAGTTGAGCGTTTCGACCGTGGCGGTCTTGTCGGCGCCGGCGGAAACGATGACGGACGCGTTCGGGTGGTAAACCACCGCCCGGACGGCCCCGGCGTGCGGGAACGCCTGCACTTCCCGCCCCGTCGCCGCGTCCCATACGCGCGACCAACCGTCGGCGGCGGCCGTGGCGATCTTCGTCTTGTCGGCGCTGAACGACAGCCCGGCGACCTCGGCCGGGTGCGTCAGCGTCGCGATTACCTTGCCGTCGGCGACCGTCCAAACCTTCACCGTCTTGCCGGCCGAGGCGCCGACCTCGAGGCCGTCCCTGCTCACGGCGACGGCGGTCACGGCTTCCGGAAGCGGGCCGAACGTCTTCACCGCCTGGCCGGTCTTGAGATCCCAGAGCTTGACCGTCTTGTCGGCGCCGCCCGAAACAGCCCGCGCGCCGTCGGGCAGGAAGGCGCAGCCGGCGACGCCCCCGGCGTGGGCGTCGATGACGCTAATCAGGTTCACGTCGGACAGCCGAACCGTCTTGTCGGCGCTGGCCGAAACCAGAGTGCGATTGTCCGCCAGAAAGGCCAGCGAGCGGACGGCCGCGGTATGGTCGTTCAACGACAGCAACTCCTTCCCCGTCGCCGGGTCGAACACGCGCACCAGCGTGGCGTCGGCGTCGGTGACGGCCGCGGCCACGCGCTCGCCGTCGGGGCTGACGGCCACGGCCGTGGCGGCGGCGGCCAGCGGGATCGCCAGCGGTTTGTCGTCGTCCTTGGCGCCGGGCGCGGCCGCCAGCGTCCAGACATTCAGCGCCTTGTCCGCTCCGATGGAGGCGATTTTCGTGCCGTCGCTGTTGACGCCGACGCCGAGGACCGCGCCGTCGTGGGCCGTGATCGTCTTCACCGGCTTGCCGTCGGCGGCGTTCCAGAGCCGCACCGTCTTGTCGTCGCCGCAGGAGACGACGCGGTCGCCCCTGGGGGTGAACAGCGCCTGGCGCACCGGGCCGGCGTGCTCGCCCTGCCAGGCCAGCGCCGTGGTCCACAGCTTGACGGTCTTGTCCTCGCTGGCCGTGACGACGTGCTTGCCGTCGGCCTGAAACGCGGCGGCGGACACCGGACCTTCGTGAGCGAAAAACTCTTGCATCTTGCCGTCGGGACCGTACACGCGGGCGCGGCCGTCGGCGCCGGCGACCACGATTCGGCCGCCGTCGGCGCTGAAGCCGACGCCGCGCACCTCGGCGGGCGTGGCGAAGCCGCCGGCCGGCTTGCCGTCGGCCAGCGTCCACAGTTTCACCGTCTTGTCGGCGCCGCCGCTGACGGCGCGGGCGCCGTCCTTGGTCACGTCGAGCGACGTGACCGCGGCGGCGTGGTCCATTTTCATCTTCGAGGTTCCGGTGTGTACGTCCCACACCCGCACGCTCTTGTCGGCCGAACCGGATATCAAGTCGCCCTTGGCGGTGTACCGCAGCGCATTCACCGGGCCGGTGTGTCCGGCCAGCGTCTTCTCGTCCTTGCCCGTTGCGAGATCGAAAATGTGGATGTTGCCGTCGGCGAAGCCGCCGGCCGCGAACTTGCCGTCCGGGCTGAAGGCCACGGCCCGCACCGCCGCCGGCAGGTTCGGGAACTGCTTGACGACCTTGGCGTCGGCCGTCGTCCAGACGGTCAGCGACTTGTCGGCGCCGCCGGCCGCGACGTCGCTCCCGTTGGGGCTGAAGGCCACGCAGAGCACCGCCAGCGTGTTGCCGGGGAAGGGCCGCTCCGCCGCCCCGGTGGACAGGTTCCACAGTCGGGCCTGCTTGTCGGCGCAGCCGGTGAGCAGCTTGGTGCCGTCCGGGCTGAGCACGGCGGCCGTCACCTTGTCCGGGTGGGCGAACAGTTTGGGGGCCGCCGCCGGCAGCTGCCACACCTTGAGACCGCCGTCCGACGACGCCGACAGGATTTGCGTGCCGTTTGGGTTGAAGGAGAGGCTGGTCACGGCGCCGTCGTGGGCGCCGATGGTTTCGGCCTGCTGGCCCTTGGTCTGGTTCCAGAAGCGAATCACGCCGTCGTCGCCGGCCGAGGCGAGAACCTGGCCGTTGGGGCTGACCGCGACCGCATCGACGGGCGTGGGATGGCCCGAGAACTGGCGCTCCGGCTGTTGCGGCTTGGTCGCGTCCCAGCTGCGAACGATCTTGTCGGCGCCGGCGGTGAAGACGCGCCGGCCGTCGGCGCTGACGGCCGCCGCGGTCACGGCGTCGGGGTGCGTCAGGACGCGCGTCGGGGCGACGGGCAGCGCCCAGAGTTTGAGCAGACCGTCGCCGCCGGCGGTGAGCAGCTGATTCCCGGCCGCGTTGAAGGCGACGCCGGTGACGGGTCCGGCGTGGGCGACGACCTGGCGGACGAGCGCGCCGTCGGCGGCTTTCCAGAGGAATAGGCGTTGGTCGGCCGTGCCGGCGGCGACGAGCGGACCGCCGAGCGCCACCGAGGTCACGGCCGCGGTCGGGCCGGTGAAAGCGCGTGTCTGCTGGCCGTTGGCGAAGGCGGACAGGCGGACGGTCTTGTCGGCGCTGCCGGTGAGGATTTGGTTGCCGTCGGTGGAGAGGGCGAGGGCGGTCACGGCGTCGGCGTGCGGCGCGGCCAGCGTCCGGGCCGGCGTCGGCGGCAGCGTCCAGAACTTGAGCACTCCGTCATCTCCGGCGCTGTAGGCGGCGTTGCCGTTGGGGCTGAGGGCTACGGCGGCGACGGGGCCGGCGTGGGCGCCGATGACGGCGACGGAACGTCCGTTGGTCGGGTTCCAGAAACGGAGCGTCTTGTCGGCGCCGGCGGAGACGAGCAGCTGGCCGTTGGCGCTGAAGGCGACGCCGACGGCCGGGCCGTCGTGGCCCTGGAGCGCGAACAGTTCCTTGCCGTCGGCGGCGTTCCAGAGCTTGACGAGGCCGTCCTTGCCGGCGGCGGCGACGGTCTTGCCGTCGGGGCTGACGGCGACGGCGTTGGCGGCGTCGGACATGGCGAAGTCGTGCAGGGAGTGGGCCGTGGGAAAGTCCCAGATTTTGGCGGTGTTGTCGGAGCCGCCGGAGGCGATGAGGGCGCCGTCGGGGCTGACGGCCACGCTCAGGACGAGGCCGGTGTGGCCCTGCGGCCCGCCGAACGACTTGACCTCCTTGCCGGTGGCGGCTTCCCATATTTTGACGGTCTTATCGAAGCTGCCGGTGACGACGTATTTGCCGTCGGGCGTGAAGGCGGTGGTATAAACCGACTCCGTATGTCCTTTGAACGTGGCGACGACGCCGGCAGGGGGCGCGGGCGCGGCCGGGTCGTCGGCCCGGGTCAGGGAGACGGCCAGGGCGCCGAGGGCGAGGACCGACAGGGCGGCGAACGGGGCGGCGAATCGCGTCAACGGGCAGCGGGTCATGGGTGCCGACCTCCGTGCAGTGCGGGTGGGAGCGTGCGGGGGGCGAGGGAGATTTGTAGTGTCGCACGGCCGGATGGGGCTGTCAATGAGTCGGCCAAATCGGTCGTGCGGGGAAGATCGGAGCGAACGCGCACGGCGGAGGTCGGGACTAATCGCGGGAGAGAATCTGTTTGACATGGAGGGCGTGGGAAGGTCTGATGGGACGCCTGGAGTTCGTGCGTCCCCGCAACGTTCGCGGGCCGGCGCACCGCCTTGAGTCCTCGACCTGCTCCAATCAGGCCCTCTTACCGAAGGAGAGTTCTGGTACTCTTCCAGAAGTTGCGCTCGTTCGCCCTCGCCTTCCTTCTGTTGCTGGTGTGCGGCGCGCTCGCGCTGGCGCAGCAGCCGAACAACCCGCCCGCCTTCCCCAACGGCGCGAATAATGCGGCCGTTCCTGCCGGGGCGTTCGCCGCCGTCTGCGCCTGCTGGGGCGTCGCGGTCCTCGTCGGCATTGCCATCGAGGTCGCCATCCTCGTCTTCGTCTACCGAGACGCCAAGGCGCGCGGCGCCGACCCCATGCTGTGGATGATTCTATGTTTTTTCACCAACTGGATCGGATTGGTCGTCTGGCTGATCGTGCGCCCGCCCCTCGGCGGCCCGCGCGACTAGAATGAATAAAGGGTCGCCCGAGGTTTTCTGTTCATCGCAGAGTCCAGGATGTCCACCGCCTGGGAACGCATCGGCCGCCGCCGCTTCCTCATTGCCGCCCTTGTCGCCGCGATCGTCCTGGTCCTGCTGGACTCCACCCGGCGTCCGGCGGACCAGTACACCGCGGCGGCTTACGTGGGGGCCGTCCGCGTCTATCAGGCCGTCGGCCGACCGATCATCAAACCCTTCTGCAAGTGTCGCTACCTGCCCAGCTGCTCCGAGTATTCCATCGAGGCGGTGCAGACGCACGGCATCCGTTACGGGCTCTACCTGTCTTTGCGCCGCATCGCGTCCTGCAACGGCTCGGTGCCGATGGGAACCTGGGATCCGGTGCCGCCGCAGTCGCCGTCGGAACGCTAGCCCCGTCGCCAACGGAAAAATCGTCGGATCGCCGCTCTGGTCGCTGGGGCGAGAGCCGACGCGCCATAAGCGGATCTGGCCGAACAACGTCCAGGCGTTCTGCGGCGTCTTGGCGTTGAGACGGGTGTACGAACACCCCTCGAATTGCACATGCTTGGCCAGGGTCTCGACGTCGGCCGGCTCCAAATGGTTGTAGGTGTGCCGGACGACGCCCCGGCCGAGTTCCCGCGGCGCTTCCTGGAGCCGCCGCTCGAACTCGTGCGTGCCCGTCGGCGAAACGGCTTGGCGGCGAAAGTCCTCGACGAGGTCGCGCAATCGTTGCAAGGCAGGCTCGATGACTTTGGTCAGATCGGAGGCCGCGGCGTCGGCCTCGCCATCGTCCGCGGCTCCGGGGATCTTGGACAGGAGAAGGGTTGTCAGGGTGAGCAACAGGTGCATAGAGTACGACATTCGGCGTCCTTCCGTTGGTGCTGGGTTTCGTTGCATCTACCAAAGGGAGAGACGCCGCCTTTTTCAAGACCGCCAGGGATCGCGGGCGGTTTTCGCAGACGACGACGGAAAAACCGTCGTTTCAGGCGCAGGAGAGAGATCGCACCCCGTTTTTCAGGCAAAACCCGTAGGATGGCGCACTAAGTTACTATCTGACTCTGGATCTGTCAGTAAGGATGCAGGCGAGCGGAGCGGCGTGCGGCCGGGATGAGCGCGGTCGCCGATGTGGTATACTCTTTGCGATGTGTGGACGCTTTTTCATCCTGGCAACGCCCCGTGACGCGGCCGACCTCTTCCTGCTGGCGGGCGTCCCCGATGTCACTCCGCTTTTCAACATCGCGCCGACGCAGCCCGTGCCCGTGGTGCGCGGTGCCGACCAGGCGCGCGAACTGGCCCACTTGCGGTGGGGCATCATCCCGCCGTGGGCGAAAGACGCCAAGATCGCTCCGATCAATGCCCGGTCGGAAACGGCGGCGGACAAGCCGACTTTCCGCCACGCCATCCGAAAGCGGCGATGCCTGATCCCGACCTCGGGTTTTTTCGAGTGGCAGGCGACCGCGGCGAATAAGAAACAGCCTTTCTGCATCCGCCTTGCCGATGACAAGCTTTTCGCCTTCGCCGGCCTTTGGGAGCGCTGGCACGGCGCCGACGGCGACGTGGATACGTGCTGCATCCTGACCACGCACGCCAACGAGCTGATGCGGCCGATCCACGACCGGATGCCAGTGATACTCGACCCTCAGCATTTCGAGCGCTGGCTTGACCCGAAGGAGCAGGATGCCGCGGTGGTGACGCCATTGTTGCAGCCGTTCCCTTCCGAGCGGATGAGAGCCTACCCGGTCGGCGCCTGGGTGAACGACCCGCGCCACAATGACGCCCGGTGCCTGGAGCCGGCGGTATAGGCGGCCGCGCCGAACCTACGTCGAACAAATCTGACCACCTGTACCGTATCATCAGCTGCCGCTCTGCGCCTTGAATGAACGCACGCTTGACCGTGGGAGGTTACGCTGCCAGAATGTTCCTTAGCCGCGGCGGCGTGGATGAACATCAAGCCCGCGTGTGGGCTAGACGTACCCCGGCAAACACGATGTCCGGGTGGGTGAGTGCCCGAATTGAGAGGAGGCCTAGCCGGTATCAAGCCAGGCCCCGCGGCCGAAAGTCGCCGAACAATAGCGGAACAAATGGCGGCCCAGCCGAACCTAAACCCGCCAAGAGGCGCCTAACCGAGACTAAGAATGGATCGACACAAGTGGAGAGGAAATGGCCAGTTAGGTCGATAAACTCGGTTTTTTACCCGGTAGTGTAACGGCAGCACAAGAGATTTTGGCTCTCTTTGTCCAGGTTCGAATCCTGGCCGGGTAGTTGACGAAAGAGCCGCAAGGATAAGACCTTACGGCTCTTTCTGATTTACTCCAAGGGCCGCAAAGGGCTCTTTTTGGGACACAATTCTTGAAAAACGACAGGATATTTTTGGGATAGATCTTGACCCTGGATATCAACGGGGCAGGCTACCGGCGATCATGACCTCGGCTCTTGTTGTGGTTGTCCGAGAGTAATTCAGGCGGAATCGTCCCCCAAATTGTGTCCCAAGGCGGCGCCGGTGAGACGCTATTCGTGGTCGTCTGGGGCTGCCGGTTCGCTCGGCCCGGCGTGCGGCCAAGTTACTATCCATAAGTTCACTCACGAGTAGGCGTCTTCCCCTCCTTGTAGTCCTCGGCAGCCTCGTCCTTCTTGCCAAGCGCCTCGTAGGCGAATCCCCGGTGGCGGAAGTAAGCCGCCCGATTTTCCTTGCCGCCCCGTTCAGGGCGGTTCAACTGGCAAGGCGGAAAAGGAGGGCCGATGTTGTTGCCCCGATTCCACCCGGCGACGGCGCTGTAGTTTGAAGAACCCCTGGCAAGCACCGCCCGGCGTGGTAAGGTCAAGGAGGCCCGCCGACCCACCTGGGACCGACTCATGCTCGACCGCAACCTGCGCTGCTCGCGCCGCAAATTCCTGGCCTCCGCCGCCGCCCTCACCCTCGCCGGCGGCATGGCCTCCGCCGAGAGGCCTGGCGCCGTCCCCCCGCGAACGGCGGTTTCACGCCGCCCTCCGTCAAGGGCCGCAAGCCGCTCGCCGTCGTCACGACCGTCTACCGGCCGCTCTCCCATTCGTATCACATCGCCGGCCGTTTCCTCTACGGCTACACCCTGGCCGGCAAGCCGCACGTGCCGAACTTCTACGTCTCCTCGCTCCACGTCGATCAGGCGCCCGACAACGACCTGTCGCGCGAGCTGGCCAAGGACTTCGGCGTCCGCATCACGCGCTCCATCAGCGACGCCCTCCTGGTAAACGGCAAACTGGCCGTCGAAGGCGTCCTCCTCATCGGCGAACACGGCAACTACCCGCGCAACGACAAGGGCCAGATCCTCTACCCGCGCCTGGAAATGATGGAGCAGATCGCCTCCGTCTTCCGCAAGGCCGGGCGCAGCGTCCCGGTCTATAGCGACAAACACCTGTCGTACACCTTCGCGCGGCGCAAAAGATGATCGGCTGGTCGGAGGAGCTGAAATTCCCGCTGATGGCCGGGTCGAGCCTGCCCGTGACGTGGCGGCGGCCGGAGCTGGAACTCCGCCTCGACTCGCCCATCGAAGAAGGCCTGATCGCCTGCTATGGGCCGCTGGAAGTCTACGGCTTTCACGGCCTGGAGGCCTTGCAGGTGATGATGGAGCGGCGCAAGGGCGGTGAAACCGGCGTCAAGGCCGTCACCTGTTTGACAGGCAAGGACGTTTGGAAGGCGGGCGACGCCGGCCTCTGGAACTGGAATTTACTGCACGCCGCCCTCCGGCGCAGCGAAACGGTCAACCTCGGCGACGTCCGCCGCAACGTCGGCAGCATGAGCGTGCAGGGGATGCCGCCGACGCCGGCCACCGCGTTCCTCGTCGAGTACCGCGACGGCTCGCGCGGCACGGTCCTCTTGCTCAACGGCCACGTTCAGGACTTCACCTTCGCCGGCCGGATCAAGGGCGAATCCAAGCCGGCGTCGTGCCTCTACCTGTTGCCGCCGCCGCCCGGCGCCCGCTACTTCGACGCCCTCTGCTACAACATCGAAAAGATGCTGGACACGGGCAAACCGCCCTATCCCATCCAGCGCACGCTGCTGACGACGGGCGTGCTGGACGCGGTCATGGAGAGCCACGCCCGGCGCGACGACCGCGTGGAGACGCCCGAATTGGACGTGCGCTACACCGCCCCGGCCGACAGCGGTTTTGTTCGCGGCGGCGTGGCGGCCGACGGCTGATCCGCCCCAGCGTGCGAATCCTCTCCCATGATTACGCTCCGACGCTATCTTTCCCTGTGCGCCCTGCTGTTCTGGCAGGGCGGTTTCACTTTTTACGCGGCCGTGGTCATCCCCATCGCGGGCCGCGTGCTGCAACCCAATCTGCACCTGCGGGCGCGCATCACCGACGCTGCGACGTTCTGGCTGAACTGGGCCGGCGTGGTCGCCCTCGCCCTGCTTCTATGGGACCTGGCAGTCGCCGCGGACCCATCCCGGCGCCGGTGGCGCGGCGGCTGCTGGGCCGTTCTGTTCGCAACCCTGGCGGCCCTGTTTTTCTTGCACTCCTGGCTGGAAGTCCTCAATCCGGCCACAGGCAAGGGGCCGGCGGACGCGGCGACTTTCTTCCTGATCCACAGCCTCTACATCTGGGTCAGCGCGGCCCAATGGCTGGCGGCGCTGATCTATCTTTGGGTGGCGGTGAGTGCCTGGCGCGTCGAAGACTCGCAAGGAAAGGAAGAGAAGGGGATGAAGGAGGGAAAGGAATGAGAAGGGGAAATAAAAAAAGTTCCGCCGTTGGCTTCTTCGGCGTCGCCCAGTCACCGAAGCCGTCACACGGCGGAACACTTTCAAGGTAACGGTTCTTGCAAGGATTGCAAGAGGAAAATCAGAAAAAAGCAAAAAAAGTCAGAAACCGTCGCGGAAGGTCACAACGCCGAACCGAACAAGGCGTGGAAAAGGGAACCCTCGGCGCTGAGGGGCTATCATTCGACTGCATTTGACCGGCCCCCCGATCACTGGGCGTCGGCGGTTTCGAGGGCCGTTTCCTTTTTCTCCACCGTCTTCGGCGTGGCCAGCAGTTCCTCGCGCAGAATCGGCACGCCGGCCGGGGCCGTCACGCCCAGGCGGATGCGGTTGCCGACGATCTGCAACACTTCCACCGTGATCTGGTCGTTGATGATGATCCGTTCGCCAATCTTCCGGCTGAGCACCAACATGTTCGTCCCTCCTTGAGCTGTGAATCATTCCTGCCGGGGGTCGCTCCCGGCGGCCATCCAAAGGGAGCAAATCCAGTGCCGCCGATCTGATTGCTTCCGTCGCCGTTAATTTGGGTAAGATGGGACGTTCAAGACCGCGAATCCGAGGCGAAATCGAACAAACCTTTGCGTAAATACTGCACAAGGCGGGATGCGTCGCCGCATTTCAGCCGGTAATCGTCTGCCCCGTCGGCAGTTCGGGTGTGTCAGCGGTCTCCTCATTGGGCAGCGTCGGGTCGGGGCGGAAGTCGTGCAGGCGAATGACGCCGTCGCCGACCGTCAGATAGGTACAGGGCAACTCGGTCCAGCAGCCGCTGTTGTAATAGGCGATCGGCTGTTCGGTGTGCGCGGCCGCCGCGTGCGTGTGGCCGCAGCTGACCGCGTTGCAATTGCGACGCCGGGCCATGTCGATCGAGCGCTCCTCGATCTTGCGGGCGCAGCGAAGGAACGTCTTGCTGCCGCGCTTGGCCAGCTTGGCGAAGTAATGCGTCCGGTCGATCCATTGCAGGAAGCAGTAGACCGTATCGGCCAGCCAGGTGAGCACCGGATGATTGTCGATGAACTCGTCGAAGACGTGGCCGTGGAGGATGAGGATGCGCTGGTCGCCGCTCTCCAGAATGATGTCGTCCATGACCGCGACGCCGAGCAGGTGGGAAACGATTTCCGCGGAGCCGTCGTGGTTGCCGCACAGCCAGATGATCTCGATCTGATCGGACAGCTTGCGGATCAGCGACAGGACTTTCCAGTGGGCCTTGTGGAGCCGGCGGAAGTCGATGGAGTCGAACACGTCGCCGTTGAGGATGAGCCGGGCCGTCGTCAGTTCGCCGTCCTCGATGCGCTCCAGCAGTTCGCACAGGCGCTTGGCCTGGCAGTTGTCGCTGCCGAGATGAATGTCCGAGAGCAACACGGCGTCGAGCATGCGCGGCGCTTCCGAGCGGCAGGGCGAAACACTCTCTGGCCTTCTACCTTAAGTCCGTGTGCGTCTGATGAGCGGCGCGTGAAATCGGCCGGAGGACGGCCGGCCATTTTGGGTGTGCGTTAATGGTATTTGGGTGCCATGCTTTCGCGGCCGCCGTCGGAACGAGAACACCACCCCGACCGCCGCGAAAGCATGTTTGGACTTCACCCGGTCTGGATGACGATCAAACATGCTTTCGCGGCGGTCCCGAAGGGATTCGGGTTGGGAAGTCTGCCGCGAAAGCATGGCACCCAAGACCCGGCCCCGGAACCCGCGTAAGCGATGTTCGCCGACGGGGACTTGCCTTTCGCGCGCCGACCCGCCAATCTACCCTGAATCGCCCACGCACGACGGAGCCGCCGCGATGGCCGAGCCGACAGGATTTTCCGAAGCGACCGCCGTCCCGACAGGGGCCGGCGCCGTCGCCTTCCCGGAGGCGGCCGCGGCCGCGGTGAACGGCGACGAGCACAAGCCCTACGTCCCGGCCGCCGAAACGAAGATGCCGGAGTTCACCTGGCGGGCCGTGCTGGTCGGCTCGGCGCTCGGCATCCTCTTCGGGGCGTCGTCGCTCTACCTCGTGCTGAAAGTCGGCATGACGGTGTCGGCGTCGATCCCGGTGGCCGTGCTGGCGATCACGCTCTTCCGCGGCCTGTCGCGCGTCTTCGGCGTTCGGGCGCCCAGCATCCTCGAAAACAACATCATGCAGACGGCCGGCTCGGCCGGCGAATCGATCGCCTTCGGCGTCGGCGTCACCATGCCGGCCCTGATGCTCATCGGCTTCGAGATGGACCTGACGCGCATCATGGTCGTGTCGATCCTCGGCGGCCTGCTCGGCATCCTGATGATGATCCCGCTGCGGCGGGCCTTCATCGTCAAGCTGCACGGCAAGCCCGGCGAGGAGGGCAAACTCCTCTACCCCGAGGGCACGGCCTGCGCCCAGGTGCTGATCTCCGGCGAGAAGGGCGGGGCCAGCGGCACGACGGTCTTCTTCGGTTTCGGGATCGCCTTTCTCCACAAATTCGTCACCGAGGGGATGAACCTCCTCAAGACGACGGTGTCGCTGCCGCTGACGCAGTTCAGCAAGGTGGCCGCGTTCACCGGCGACATGGCCTCGGAGCTGCTCGGCGTCGGCTACATCATCGGCGCCCGCACCAGCGCCATCATGTTCGCCGGCGCCGTGATGGGGTCGCTGGTGATCGCGCCGACGATCTTCTACCTGGGGCAGAACGCCCCCGGCCTCATAGGCGCCTCCGGCAAGCCGCTGGCCCAGATGACCATCGGCGACATCTACGCCGGGTATACTCGGTTTATCGGGGCCGGCTGCGTGGCCGCGGCCGGCATCATCAGCATGTGCCGCACGCTGCCGATGATTATCCGTTCCTTCACCTCCGGCGTCGGCTCGCTGCGCGGCGGCCGGGGGCCGACCGTCGTCGGCAAACGCCGCACCGACGACGACCTGTCGATGCGTTTCGTGTTCCTCGGCTGTCTGCTGCTGCTCATCCTGCTGACGGCCTTCATGGCCCGCGAGAAGGACGTCGGCCTCGTCGGCGGCATTTTCGGCTCCGCGCTCGTGCTGTTGTTCGGCTTCCTGTTCGTGACGGTGTCGTCGCGTCTGACGGGCGAAATCGGCTCGTCGTCCAACCCGATCTCCGGCATGACCGTGGCGACGCTGCTGATGACCTGTCTCATCTTTTTGGCGGTGGGGCGGACGAGTCCGCAGGACGCCGTGCTGGCGCTGTCGATCGGCGGCGTGGTCTGCATCGCCGCCTCCAACGGCGGCACCACGTCGCAGGACCTCAAGACCGGCTTTTTGGTGGGCGGCACGCCGCGCTGGCAGCAGTGGGCGATCATCGCGGGCGCCTTGACCTCGGCCGTGGTGATCGGTTTCACGCTGCTGCTGTTCAACTCGGCCGGCAACGTCTACAGCCAACGCGAACTGCCCACGGTGAACCTCAAGCAAACCGGCGTCCTCGCGGGGCTGACGGAGATGGAGACCTACGAGGGAACGACCTACCACGTCTGGCGACCCTCGACGCAACAGCAGGCCGACCTCAAGGTCAAGCAGGGCAAGTACCTCGTGGACGACCTGGGGCAAGTCTGCTACTACATCGACCCGACGATCACCGGCGTCCTCCAGGAGCGCGACGCCTACACCCCGACGGAGGCGCCGAACCTCAGCGCCAAGGGCGACCTGAAAAATCTTGAAGAGACCGTCCGCCTGCCCGCGGACGGCCCGAACACGCCCTTGCGGACCTTCCATCTCTGGAAGACGACGGTGAAGACGGATCGGGGCGACGAGGAGGCGCGCTACCTCGTGGACGCCACGGGCGCCGTCCGCTACGCGGTGACGCAAACCAAGGTGAACATGAAGTTCGAGGCGCCCAAGACGCAGGTGATGGGCATCATCATCAACGGCCTGCTCAACAACAACCTCAACTGGACGCTCATCCTGATCGGGGCGGGCATTGCCGTGACGATGGAGCTGTGCGGCGTGTCGTCGCTGGCCTTCGCGGTCGGCGTCTACATCCCGATGGAGTATTCGACGCCTATCTTCATCGGGGGCATGGTCCGCTGGGGCATCGACCGCTGGACGACGCGCGCCCACCGTCGGGCCGCCGCCGAGGCCGCCACGGCCGAGGAGCGGGCGCGGGCGGAAGTGGAAGCCATCGCCAAGACGGAGACCAGTCCCGGCGTGCTGTTGTCGTCGGGCCTGATCGCCGGCGGCAGCCTGGCCGGCGTGACCATCGCCTTCCTGGAGTTCGCCCCGTGGCTGAAGAACTCGCTGGATTTCAGCGACCGGCTCAAGGGCACGCCCTTCGACCCCAACAGCGAGGGGTTCGTCGGCCCGCACAACTGGTCGAGCATTTTGGCGCTGGTGATGTTCGGCGTGCTGATCGCCCTGCTGGTCCTGGTGGGCGTCGGCAAGTTGCTTCGCCCGGCGGCCGACGAGAACGGCGAGCGGCCGGCGTAAGCCGGCTGGTATAGCCTAGCTCTTCCGTGCGAATGACACACCGGCCGGCATACGCCGGCCGCTCGCCTCTGAAAAGGAGAAACCCCATGACCCCCGTCTCCCGCGCGGCCCTGTGCGTGGCCGTTTGCCTCGCCGTGCTGGCCGCCGCCCCCGCCGTCTTCGGCGACGAGGGCATGTGGCTGTTCAACAAACCGCCCATCGACTACCTCAAAAAGCATTATAACTTCACGCCGACGAAGGCCTGGCTGGAACACGTCCAGAAGTCGTCGGTGCGCTTCAACACCGGCGGCTCCGGCTCGTTCGTTTCCGCCGACGGCCTGGTGATGACCAACCACCACGTCGGCGCCGCCACGCTGCAAAAAGTCAGCACGGCCGAGCACAACTACCTCCGCGACGGCTTCCACGCCCGCACCAACTCCGAGGAAATCAAGAGCATCGACCTGGAAATCAACGTCCTCATGGACATTCAAGATGTCACGAAGCGCGTCAACGACGCCGTGAAGGCGGACATGAAGCCGGCCGAGGCGTTCGCCGCCCGACGCGGCGTCATGGCCGAGATCGAGGAGGAGTCGAAGAAGAAGACCGGCTACCGCAGCGACGTGGTCACGCTCTACCAAGGCGGCGTCTACAATCTCTATCGCTATAAGGTCTACACGGATGTGCGGCTGGTGTTCGCCCCCGAGGCGCAGGCCGCCTTCTACGGCGGCGACCCCGACAATTTCGAGTACCCGCGCTTCGACATGGACGTCTGCTTCTTCCGCGTCTACGAGGACGGCAAGCCAATTCACCCCGAACACTACCTGAAATGGAGCAAGTCGGGCGCGGCCGACGACGAGCTGGTGTTCGTGTCCGGCCATCCCGGCCGCACGGAGCGGCTGGACACCGTGGCCAACCTGGAAGCGCTGCGCGACGTGGAGACGCCGTACGTGATGCAACGGCTGTTCCGGGCCGAGGTGATGCTGGAGACGTTCAGCCGCCGCAGCGAGGAGAACGCCCGCGAGGCCAAGGAAGACCTGTTCGGCGTGCAAAACAGCCGCAAGGCCTACATCGGCCGGCTGGCCGGCCTGCAAGACCCCTCCCTCATGGAACGCAAGCAGGCCGACGAGACGAAGCTGCGCGAGGCCGTGGCCAGGGACGCCAAGTTGAAATACGCCGTGGACAGCTGGGACCGGATCGCCAAAGCGGAGAAGGTGCGCACCGAACTGCTGCACCGCTACACCATGCTCGAAGGCGGTTCGGGCTTCAAGTCGCAGCTCTTTGCCATCGCCCGCACGCTGGTGCGCGCCGGCGAGGAACTGCCGAAGAAGAGCGAGGACCGGCTGCGCGAGTTCCGCCAGAGCGCCCTGGACGAATTGAAGTTCCACCTCTTCTCCGAGGAGCCGATTTATCCGAATTACGAGATCGCCAAACTGACCGACGGACTGACGTTCCTGACCGAACAGCTGGGCTACGACGACCCGCTGGTGCAGCAAGGTGCTGGACGGCAAGTCGCCGCCGAACCGGGCCGCGGAACTCGTCAACGGCTGCAAGCTCATCAGCGTGGAGGACCGGAAAAAGCTCTTTGAGGGCGGCGAAAAGGCGGTGCGCGCCTCGGACGACCCGATGATCCTGCTGGCGGAGTTGGTGGACCCGGAGGCGCGGGCGGTGCGCAAGCGCATGGAGACGGAGGTGGAGGAGCCGCGGCGGGCGGCCTACGCCGACCTGGCCAACGCCAAGTTCGCCGTCGAGGGGACGAACACCTATCCCGACGCCACGTTCACGCTGCGGCTGGCGTTCGGGCAGGTAAAGGGCTACGAACAGAACGGCAAACACATCCCGTTCGAGACGACGTTCGCCGGCCTGTACGAGCGCGCGGCCGAGAACCACGACAAGCCGCCGTTCGACCTGCCGCCGCGTTGGGTCGAGAAGCGCGGCCAGCTGGAACTGAAGACGCCGATGAACTTCGTCTGCACGGCCGACATCATCGGCGGCAATTCCGGCAGCCCGGTCATCAACCGCGACGCCGAGCTGGTCGGCATCATCTTCGACGGCAACATCCAGTCGCTGGTGCTCGACTTCGCGTACAGCGACAAGCAGGCGCGGGCGGTGTCGGTCCATTCTCAGGGCATCATCGAGGCGCTGCGCAAGGTGTACGACGCCGACGACCTGGCGGATGAGCTGACGGGGCGGAAGCAGTAAGAAGCGCGATTGCGATATCGGGCTTTTCCTGGCGGGTGCGGAGGAAGGACAGGGCGAGCCCGCAGCGCCAAGCAAGGACGCGGCTCGCCCTTGCTTGGCGCTGCGGCTCGCGGGCGCGCCATCCATCGCCGCAAAGGATGCGGTTATTATTCGGGGTCAGGTCGTACTCGCGTCGAATCTCGTCGCCGGTCATCCCGCCTGCCTGCGAGACCCCCGATGATGAAAGCTACCGGCGTCCGCGTGCCGCGGATGACGGGCTTCCCGTGGCAAATGGCAGGATCGATGACAATTCGGTCGCTCATGTGTTTCTTCCTCGATGCCGTGCCGCTCTGCCCCTCGCTCCAGCATGCCGGGCTGCGCTCGCCTGCCTCACCACCCCTTGTCCAGACCGAACGGGACTCGGGCCAAGCGAAAGCCCAGGTAGCCGTTCCGGATGCCCGGCGCGTCCCTGCCGCGATCCGCCGCACGGCAGCCCCTGGCGTAGCTGAACCAGCTGCCGCCCCGGCTCACACGGGAAAGGCCCGTGGCCGGTCCCTTCGGGTTCGTCACTTTCTCCGTCGGGTAGTCCCCGTAGTAGTCGGCGCACCACTGCCACACGTTGCCCTGCATGTCGTACAGGCCCAGCGCATTCGCCTCATATTTACCAACCGGCGTCGTCGACTTGCTATCAAAGTTGGCCTGGAGCGAAGAGAAAGATGTGCCGTCGCCAATACCGAAAGGAAGGGAAGAAGGACGCCCTCCTCGACAAGAGTATTCCCATTCCGCTTCGGTCGGCAAGCGGTACAACAGTCCACCCTTCGCGTTTTGGGTCAACTTTCGCGCGAAATCATCGGCCTCCGTCCAACTCACCGTCTCCACCGGTAGGTCCGGCCCTTTGAGGTTGCTCGGGTTCTGCCCCGTCACCGCCTCGTACTGAGCCTGCGTCACGTCGTTCACCGCCAGGTAAAACGGCCGCGTCAATTCCACCTCATGTTGAACCTCGTTCTTCTCCCGCTCCTGCTCGCTTTCCGGCGACCCCATCAGGAACTTCCCCGGCGGGACCAGCACGAACTTCATCCCCACCCCCGGCGCGATCTCGTCCTCCTCTTCCACTTGCCGGCCCAAGTACTTCGCCCATGCCGTCTGCGCCCGCTTCATGTCCGCAGCGCTCAACCCCTTGTCGCCCGTGCAATCCAGTTGAGAAGGCGGTGCCCACCATGAATAATAGCGCGGCGGTTGCAAAGTGCCGGTGTCCGTCCATGGCGCCGGTTTCCTTAGCGGCGTGGAAGGGGCCGGGCCGGGTAGAAAGAGTAGAAACGCCCCGCCCGCGACGACACCGCCCGTCACCAGGACGACGAGGCCGATGAGCCAGCCGACCCGCCGCGACGCCCGAATCCCGGTGGCCGCCGTGCGGACGGCGGCGGCCTTATCCCCCGCGCTCACCTTCGCCACGGCAGGATCGGCGGCCGGCGTATCAAGGAGTGCCGCGGTTCCCTGCGCCTCCGCGGTCCGCTCGTGCTCGAAGTACCACTCCAGGATGACGGTCAGGTGCGTCAACGATTGGGCCACGTCCGCCGTCGTGACGCCTTCGCCGTAGCCGTGGGTTCCGACATTGCCCAGTTCGCGCACGGCGTTGGCGTAGGCCGACAGGCGCTTGGGGAAATATCCGTCCTTGACCAGGCGTTGGAGCATGTTCTCCAGCGGCCGCGTGCCCGGTTCCTCGCCGGTGTGCCGCCGGAACACGTCGCGGATGATGAACTCCAGCACCTTACGCGCCCGCGTCAGGGCCATGTCGGGGTCGAGGTCGGCGATGGCGACGGCCTGGCGTACGCCGTCGCGCAGTTCCTCCACCTGCCCGGACACCCGGTCCAGCCGTGCCAGAACGTCTTGCAGCGTCGGGTCCATGGGCAGTTACCACCCCTGTCGCACGGATCATGTGTCGGCGGCGTGGACATGAGGCGCCTCGGCGATCCGGGAAAAATGCGATGGGGGCATTATCGCATCGGCCGCGGGCCGCGTCCAGCGCCGGCTTGCCCCGGCCGGGATGAAGTCCAAACAGGCTCGTCCTGGCGGCGTCCGAAGGCGGCTTCATCGACGATAGGCTGCCAGGGGGACAATGTGGGCCTGGTCAATGGGACGGCGGGCCGGTAGGAAAAAGGAAAACTCCCGGTTCCCTGGCGCCGCGTGGGAACCAGAATTTCAGGCTATTTGAGATGGCACAAGAACAGGAGTGTCCCTTGCGACAACTTTACGCATGTCTCGTCGTCGCGCTCTCCGGGGCCGCCGTCCTGGCCGGCGAGCATTCCGCGCCCGTCCCCTTCCGCCCGCCGGCCGTGCCGCTGGTCACCAGCGATCCGTACCTGAGCATCTGGTCGGAGGCCGACCGTCTCACCGACGACGTCACTCGGCACTGGACGCGCCGGCCGCACCCGCTCGTCAGCCTGATCCGCGTGGACGGCAAGACCTACCGGATCATGGGCAACGAGCCGAAGGACGCGCCGGCCTTGCCGCAGAAGAGCGTCGAGGTGTTTCCGACCCGAAGCGTCTACGAGTTCGACGACGGCCGCGTTCACGTCACGCTGACTTTTATGACCGCGGCGCTGCCGGACGACCTGGAGGTGCTCAGCCGGCCGCTCAGTTACCTCACCTGGCGGGTGCGCTCGGCCGACGGCGCCGCCCATGCCGTGTCGATCTACGACAGTACCAGCTCCCTTTTGGCGGTCAACTCGCCGAATCAGAAGGTGGAATGGGCGCGGGAAACGATGGGGCCTCTGACGACCCTGCGCGTGGGGACGCAGGACCAGCCGCTGCTCGCGCCGGCCGGCGACGACACGCGCATCGACTGGGGGTACGCCTACGCCGCGGCGCCCACGGCCCAGGCGACGGCGGTCGTCGGCCCCGATGCGGCGCTGACCAAGGCGTTTATCGCGGACGGAAAGCTGCCCGACCAGGACGACAAACGCAAGCCGCGCGCGGCCAACGACGATCAGCCGGTGATGGCGTTCACGTTCGACCTGGGCCATGTCGGCGCCGAGCCGGTTTCGCGCCACCTGATCGTGGCCTACGACGAAATCTGGTCGATCAAGTATTTCGGCAAGAAGCTGCGGCCCTACTGGCGGCGGGACGGGGCGACGCCGGCGGACCTCCTGCGGGCGGCCGAAAAAGATTATCCGGACCTTGTAAAGCGCTGCGAGGAATTCGACAAGGAACTGACGGCGGACCTGACGAAGGCCGGCGGGGCGCGGTACGCCCAGATCGCCGCCCTGGCCTATCGCCAGTGCCTGGCCGCCACCGGGCTGGCGGCCGACGCCAACAAGCAGCCGCTGCTGTTCACCAAGGAGAACACCAGCAACGGCGACATCGCCACGGTGGACGTGTTCTACCCGATGGACCCGGTCTTCCTGCTGCTCAGCCCGACGCTGGCCAAGGCGTCGCTCGTTCCGATCCTGAGCTACGGCGCCTCCGACCACTGGAAGTTCCCCAACGCGCCGCACGACCTGGGGACGTACCCGGTGGCCCGTGGGACCGACGACGGCGGCGAAGGGATGCCCGTCGAAGAGAGCGGCAACATGATCCTGCTCTGCGACGCCGTCGCCCGCGCGGAAGGCAACGCGGACTTCGTCGCTCCCTGGTGGCCGGAGTTGACGCGCTGGGCGAAATATCTGGAGAAATACGGCCTGGATCCGGAGGAACAGCTCTGCACCGACGACTTCATGGGGCACCTGGCGCACAACGCCAACCTGTCGGTCAAGGCCATCCTCGCGCTCGCCGCTTACGGCGACCTGTGCCGACTGCGCGGGGATGCGGCGGACGCGAAGAAGTACGCGGAGCTGGCGAAGAAGGACGCCGAGCACTGGCTGAAGGCGGCCGCCGACGGCGACCATTCGCGCCTGGCCTTCGACAAGCCCGGGACCTGGAGCCAGAAGTACAATCTGGTCTGGGACAAATTGCTGGGGCTGAACGTCTTCCCGCCGGAAGCGGCGAAACAGGAGGTCGCTTATTACAAGAAAGTCATGCAGAAATACGGCGTGCCGCTGGATTCGCGCACGAAGCTGACGAAGACGGACTGGTCGCTCTGGAGCGCCACGCTGGCCGACGACAAGGCCGATTTCGAGGCGCTGGTGTCGCCGATCTACGACTATCTCGACCAAACCACAGCCCGCGACCCGCTGGCCGACTCCTACGTGACGAACAACGTCAGGAGCGGCGGAATGCACGCCAGGCCCGTGGTCGGCGGCATTTTCATCAAGATGCTTGCCGATGAGAAAATGTGGAACAAGTGGGCGCACCGCGACCATACGAAGGTCGGCGGCTGGGCGCCACTGCCGGCGCGGCCGAAGGTCACGGAAGTGGTCCCGACTTCCCAACAGGCAACGGTCCTGTGGCGTTACACCTTCGAGAAGCCCGCGGCCGGGTGGACCAGGCCGGGCTTCGACGCCGCCGGCTGGAAGGAAGGCCCCGGCGTGGTCGGCAACAGCATCCCGCGCGGGATGAAGTTGGGCACGAAGTGGACGACGGCCGACGTCTGGCTGCGCCGCGAAATCACCATGCCCGAGGGCGAGTATCCCGATCTCCAGTTCCTGGTCTACCACGACGAGGACGTGGAGATTTACGTCAACGGCGTCCTGGCGGCGTCGGAGGGCGGCTTCATCAACGATTACGAGCCGATGGAGATTCGTAAGACGGCCCGGGCGCTGCTGAAGCCGGGGGCGAAGGTGACGCTGGCGGTTCACTGTCACCAGACGATAGGCGGCCAGGGGGTCGATGTGGGCCTGGTCAATGTGACGGAGGGCCGGTAGGAAAAAGAATGGAACCGCCAAGACGCCAAGGGCGCCAAGAGCGCCTTCTTGGCGCCCTCGGCGTCTTGGCGGTTCATCGGCTTTCCGAAAGGGGAACCGGACGTGGCCGAGTACCTGGACCGCGAGCACTTCATCCCGCTGCGTAAAAACGACTTGATGGAGTTGCTTTTGCACGACAAGCAGCTGCCGCCGGCCCGGCGTGAGCCGTTCCGCCAGTTCTGCCGGCTGGTCGGCGCCACCCTCCATTTCGAGTACCTGACGAAACTGGAAGAACTCAAGGACGCCTACGCACCGTTCGACCCCGACGCCGACACCCGGCCGCCGAAGCCCCTCCCGCCCGAGCAACGGCAGGTGTGCGAGGACAAGGTGTTCGCGGCCTTCGCGTCGCTGATGCACTGCGCCGATTTCAAGCGACTCAAGGAGGAGGAAATCCAGCACGCCGTCCGGCAGACGCCCAGCGACTGGGGGCTGCACATGGACCTCGATCTGAACGTCTTCGAGCGGCTGGAGGTCTACATCCGCGGCGACGTGGTCCGCGAACAGGTCCGGCGTTCCTGGCGCGGCCTATGGAGATTGGAGAAGCGCAAGGTCCCGATGTATCAGCGGCTGGCGCTGGTCCTGAAGCTGCGGCCGAACCATCACCGAATCGACCCGAACCTGGACGTGAGCCGCATCCACTTCAAGATTTTCAAGGACGTGCCCAAGGCCGACGTGGACATGCTGCTGCCGGGCAGCCGGCCGCACATCACGCGCGTGGACCGCGCCCTGATCCTCGGGCCGCTGGTGTTCGGCCTGGGTCTGCTGGCGTACCACGGCAGCCTGCACCTTCCGTCGTGGGATTTGAACGCCCTCGTCAACGTGGCGACCCTCAGCATGGCGGCGGCCTTCTGCGGCTACGCCTATCGGTCGTATTACAGCTACCGCAGCAAACGGCAGGCGTACATCCTCCAGCTGGTCCGCAGCCTCTATTTCAAGGCGCTGGACGGCAACACCGGCGTGCTGATGCGGCTGTTCGACGAGGCCGAGGAACAGGACTGCCGCGAGACGTACCTGGCCTACTATTGCCTCTGCTTCCGCGCCCCGCCGCAGGGCTGGACGGCGGCGCAGCTCGACGATTACGTCGAACTGTATCTGGAAGGGGCGGCCGGGCTGAAGGTGGATTTCGAGATCGACGGCGCCCTGGGAAAGCTGGAACGGATGCGCCTGGTCCGCAAGGACGCCGACCTCTACACCGCCCTGCCGCCGGAGAAGGCGCTGGAAATGCTCGATTGGAGCTGGGATAACTGTTTCAAGTACAACAACCCCGACGAGGAGAGGCCGCCGCTTTGACAAGGACTCCGGGCGGGTGCGAGAAAGGTCTCTGGCGGCGCGTCGGGGTTGGGTCTTGGGCGCCATGCAACGGCGACAGGAGTTGCCGTGTCCTTTCTTTCCGGTTTTTTCAACTTTTTCCTTCCCCCGCGAAAACCCGCCTGATAAACTCTCCCTCATACCCGCGTTCGCGGGTTCCCTTCCGTGGGTGATGGATGTCTGTCAATTCGGGGAGCTCCCCCGCCGTCCGGAAAGGAACGATGCCATGGCAATGGTACGGGAGATTCTGCAGAAGAAGGGTTCGCAGGTATGGTCGATCGGCACGGGCGCGACCGTGCTCCAGGCGGCCCTCCTGATGAACGAGCACCACATCGGCGGCCTCGTCGTCATCGACCAGGGCCGCGTGGCCGGCATGATGACCGAGCGCGACGTGCTGCGGCTCGTGGCCGAGGGCCGCAACCCGGCGATCACGACCGTCGGAGAAATGATGACCTCCGAGGTCATCTGCTGCTCGCCGCAGACGCCGCTGGACGAGGCCAAGTCGGCCATGAAAAACCGCCGCGTCCGCCACATCCCCGTCGTCAGCGACGGCGACCGCCTGGAAGGCGTCATCTCCATCGGCGACCTCAACGCCTACGAAACCGCCGACCACGAGCAGACGATCTTCCTGATGAGCGAGTACATCTACGGCCGCGTGTGACCAGGCGCCCCGTGGGAGGTTCGCTTCCAGGCCGGTGGGTCGGCGCCGTGGCGGGGTCCAGCCCGGCGCCGGGCCCCGTGGTCGTCGGCAATCCCGACTCCAATCCGCATTTTGCCGACTTTTCGGTTTGCTTGCCGCCCGAAGTCTGCTACGCTTGATCTCACCGCCGACAGGGTCAGGCCCAACGCCGCGCCTCCCCGCCCCCCCGACGCCCGCGTATCTTCCCGCCCGCGGTTAGTCCGATCGTTCGAGAACCGAGGCGATCCGCCATGAAACGACCTTTCCCGGTTTGCGCCGCCTTCGTTCTCGCCGCCGCCCTGGCCGGCCGCGCCGCCGCCGGGGATTTTCCCGCCGCCGACCTCGACTTTTTCGAGACAAAAGTCCGGCCGCTGCTGGTCGCGCACTGTTTCTCCTGCCACGCCAACGGCAAGAGCAAGGGCGGCCTCAGCCTCGCCTCGCGCGAGGCCATGCTCAAGGGCGGCGACTCGTCGCAGCCGGCCGTCGTCCCCGGCCAGCCGGACCAGAGTCCCCTCGTCGCCGCGATCCGCTACAACGACGCGGTGAAAATGCCCAAGAAGTACAAGCTCAAGGACGCCGACGTCGCCGTCCTCGTCGCCTGGGTCCAACGGGGGGCGCCGTGGCCGGCCGCGACCGGCGCCGCGGCGATCCGCACCGGCGGCGACGCCATCACCCCGGAAGAGCGGGCCTGGTGGTCGTTCCGACCGGTCGCCGACCCGCCGTTGCCCGCCGTCAAGGATGTCAATTGGTGCAAGCAGCCGCTCGACCGCTTCATTCTCGCCAAAATGGAGGCGAATAATCTGCACCCCGTCGCCCCGGCCGACCGGCGGACGCTCATTCGCCGGGCGACGTTCGACCTCATCGGCCTGCCGCCCACGCCCCAGGAGATCGACGCCTTCCTCGCCGACCCGTCCCCCGACGCCTTCGCCAGGGTGGTGGACCGGTTGCTGGCGTCGCCGCACTACGGCGAACGCTGGGGCCGCCACTGGCTCGACGTGGCCCGCTACGGCGAGGACCAGGCCCACACCTTCCAGGCCCGCCTCTATCCCTACGGCTATCGCTACCGCGATTGGGTGGTCAAGGCGTTTCAGGACGACACGCCGTATGACCGTTTCGTGACCGAGCAGATCGCCGGCGACCTCCTCAAGACCGGCGACCCGGCCGACCGGCTGCCGGCCCTGGGGTTCTTCGCGCTGGGGCCGCATTACTACATGGACGCCGGCGAGGCCAAGGCGGCGGAGGCGGCGGAGCTGGACGACCGCGTGGACGTGCTCGGCCGCGGCTTCCTCGGCCTGACGGTGGCCTGCGCCCGCTGCCACGACCACAAGTTCGACCCGATCACGACGGCGGACTATTACGCCCTGGCAGGGGTGTTCAAGAGCAGCCGCTACGTCGAAATTCCGCTCGCCCCGGCCGACGTGGTGGACAAATACAACCAGGGGCAGGAGAAAATCAAGCGACAGGAGGCGAAAATCAAGGCGTTTCTCAAGGACGCCAAGCGGGCGGAGGCCAAGCTGGCGCCGGAATCGAAACAGGCCTTGGCCGCGCTGCGGGCCGAACTGGCGCAAATCAAGAAGTCGGCGCCGGCAAAGCCGCCGATCGTCCACACGCTCGCCGACGGCCCCGGCCAGGACATGAAGATCTATTTACACGGCAATCCCAAAATGGAAGGGGCCGTCGCCCCGCGGCGCTTCCTGCGCATCCTGTCGGTCGGCGAACCCAAGCCGTTCACGCGGGGCAGCGGCCGGCTGGGGCTGGCCCAGGCGATTGCCGATCCGAAAAATCCGCTGACGGCCCGCGTGATCGTCAACCGCGTCTGGCAGTGGCACTTCGGCGTCGGCATCGTACCCACGCCGAGCAACTTCGGCAAACTCGGCCAGCCCCCGACGCACCCGGAATTGCTCGACCACCTGGCGACGCGCTTCGTGGCCGAGGGCTGGTCGATCAAGAAGCTGCACCGCGAGATCATGCTGTCGGCGACCTACCAGTTGAGCAGCGCGGCCGACGACGCCGACCGCAAGGCCGACCCGGCGAACCAGTTTTACTGGCGCATGAACCGCCGCCGGCTCGACGTGGAGGCGTGGCGCGACGCCCTGCTGGCGGTCTCCGGCAACCTCGACCCGACTATCGGCGGCCCGCCGACGGACCTCAACAGCGCGAGCAACCATCGCCGGACGCTCTACGGCGCCGTGAGCCGACACGACCTGAACGGCCTGCTCCGCCTGTTCGACTTCCCCGACCCCAACCTGACGGCCGCGAAACGCGCCGTGACGACCGTGCCCCTGCAACAGCTGTTCGTGCTCAACAGCGAGTTCATGACCGAACAGGCGCGCGGCCTGGTGAGGCAGTTGGCCGGCGAGAAGGATGACGCCGCGAAGATTCGGACGGCGTTTGTCCGGCTTTACGGCCGTCCGGCGACCGAAGGGGATGTGAGGATGGGGCTTGAGTTCCTGGCCGCGCCGGAACCGGTCGTCGGGCCGAACGAGGCGAAGCCGAAACAGGGCCGATGGGAACAGTACGCCCAGGTGCTGTTGGCGACGAATGAGTTCGCTTTTGTGGATTGATGGGCGCCTCCGTTCCGACGCCGGGCCGAGTGCTGCCATTCATCCTGGCAAGATCGGGGGGACGACGGACGACGCTCGAAGGCGCCGCGGTCCACGGCGTGGTCGCGCCGGACGGGGGGGACGCCATTCCCCGAAAGGGCGCGGGTGCGCGCGGAACTGTCTCACTTGAATCTTTTTTCACTCCCGACCGAAAAACTCCAGTCGCAGGCCCATCCCGTCGATACATTCCGTAGATTCGTCGCCTCAGCGGGGATGAGTGTACGTCCGTCAAGTCGCCGGATAGGACAGAGAAGCCGCACCGTTCGCCGCGGGCGCGGCCCACGGGTAGGAGGCTCGAACTCATGTCACGCCGACGGCTGTTCGCGTTCGGGGGTGTACTGCTCCTGAGCGGCTGCCTCTACCACGTCGCGGATCACACCGATCAGACCGTGTGCGACCTGGCCGCCCACCCGTATGACCTCTCCCTTCCGCCGCCGGCGGAGACCGCCCAGACTACGCCGGCCCCGAGCGCCCCGGCCGTCCCCGGCAAGGATGGCGCCGCGGCGCCGGCCCCGGCCACGGACGTATGCACCGCCGCCTTCATGCAGGCCGAGCCGTCGAACCCGCCCGTCGTCGCCCGGCCGCCGGTGAAAGTGCCCGCGGACCTGCCCGGCGCCGAAACGCCGCTGCTGCCCGTCTTGCCCAAGGGCCAGGCCGAACGGGAGGCCGCGGTGCGCAAACTCTACCCGCCGCTGCCGCCGCTGCCCGAGGAAGCGGTCGCCCTGCCGGGTCCGAACGGGCAACCGTACACCCTGGCCGACCTGCAACGCATCGCGGCCGGCAACAGCCCGACGCTGCGCCAGGCGGCCTCCGACGTGGAGGCGGCCCGCGGCAACCTGCAACAGGCGTGGGCCTATCCCAATCCCACGGTCAGCTACGTGGCCAGCCCGTCCAGCGACGGCAGCACCCCAGGCTCTCAGGGAATCCAACTCAGCCAGACGCTCAAGACCTTCGGCAAGCTCAAACTCGCCGCGGCCTCGCAGGAAAAGGCCGTGCAAAACGCCGAGCTGGCCCTCAAGCGCGCCCGCGGCGACCTGTCCACCCAGGTCCGCAACGCCTACTACGCCCTCCTCGTCGCCAAGGAGACCGTGCGCGTCAACAAGGCGCTGGCGCGCTTCACCGACGACGTGTATCTGTTTCAGGAGGATTTGCTGGAGAAGGGCGGCCAGGCCGCCCCCTACGAGCCGGCCGCCCTGCGCGCCCAGGCCTACACCGCCCGGCTGGCCTACAAACAGGCCATTCAGACCTACGCGTACTCCTGGAAACAGCTCGTCGCCGCCGTCGGCCTGCGTCAGCTGCCCTTGACCGAGGTGGCCGGCCGCATCGACGCCTTCATCCCCTATTACGACTACGATACGGTGCTGGCCCACGTCCTCAAGAACCACACCGACGTTCTGACCGCCTACAACGGCATCGACGCGGCCCGCTACAATCTCAAGCTGGCGCAGATCACGCCCTATCCGGATCTCAGTCTTCAGGTGGCCGTCGCGAAGGACTTCGTGGTGCCGCCGCAGCAGGTGTCGCCGAGCGTCCAGATCGGGGCGCCGATCCCGATCTGGGACCAGAACAAGGGCGCCATCATCGCCGCCGAGGCCGCCCTGGTCCGCGCCGGCGAGGAGCCGCACCGCGTCGAGACCGTCCTGACGACCAACCTGGCCGCGGCCTACGCCGGCTACAAAAACAACATCGACGCCCTGGAATATTACCGCAAATACATCCTGCCGGACCTGGTGCGCACCGTCCGCGGCGTGGAGGAACGCCGCCGCTTCGACCCGGCGCTGCAGTTCACCGATCTGGTCCAGGCGCAGCAGAACCTGTCCACCAGCGTCACCAGCTATCTGGCCATCCTCGGCCAACTGTGGACCTCCACCGTGAGCGTGGCCGACCTGCTGCAAACGGACGACCTGTTCCAGCTGGCCCAGCCGCGCGAGCTGCCGCCGCTGCCCGATCTGGAACAACTGCCGCCGCTGCCGTGCGGCCACCCCTGTGGGTCGGCCGCGGGGGCGGCTTGCTCGCCGGCCGCCGTCGCCAAGACCAGGGTGGTCGCGCCGTTCCCCGTCGCCAAAACCGAGTTGCTTCCCGCGCTCCCGGCCACCGCGCCTTCCCAGGTCATCCAGGCCCAGGCGATCGTCCCGCCCTTGCGGCAGAATGCGCCGGCCGCGAAGACCGCCGCATCAGCGACCCCGGCCCGCGACCCGCTGCTGGAGCCGCCGCCCGTTTTACACGGAACGCCCGCGCCGGCGCCGGGATCGTGAAACCCCGTCGCCAGTGACACAGGAATGGCGTTGAACAGATCGCACAATCGGACCTTCGGGACGGGCGCGCCGACGCCGGATTCGCGGACTCGAAGGGGAGGATATGGTCATGGCCCGCACAGCCCGACTTTTCGCGGCCGCCGTCCTGGCGGCAATGGCGTTGGCGCCGCGCGGCCCCGCCCAGGCGCCCGACCTCGCCCCGCCGCCGCG
The DNA here is from genome assembly GCA_963813925.1 of uncultured Planctomycetaceae bacterium. GTDB lineage: Bacteria > Planctomycetota > Planctomycetia > Gemmatales > Gemmataceae > UBA4732. The sequence goes on along the minus strand of CAWFBG010000006.1, from coordinate 31,070 downwards.
AATGCCCCCGGCCGAGACGCCGGAATTCGACCCGCTGCCCGGCCTACCGCATCCGCCGGACCAGCCGCGTTCGCTCCTGGCGCCGGCGCCCGCCGGCCCCCTCTACGATTCGGCGGCGCTGCCCGGGCCGTACTTCCAGCCGGACGCGCTGCTCGACCCGCCGCAGCTGCCGGCGCCCGGCTGGTTCGCCGACGTGGAGGCCGAAATCGCCAAGGCACACGTCCAGAACAAGCTGACCAACGCCAGCATCCCCAACGGAGGCGCCCCCGACGTGATCCAGCTGCCGAGCGCGACGCTGGACGTGGCCGTCGCCCCGCGCTTCGAGATCGGCCGGCGTCTGGAATCCGGCTTCGGCGCGATCGCCTTCTCCTACCGCTTCCTGGTGACGCAGGGCAACGACGTTTTCGTCGGCCCCGACGGCCCTGCCGCCCTCAAGAGCCGCCTCGACCTCAACATCGCCGACTTCGATTACATCAGCCGCGAATTCTCGCTTTGGCCCAAAGCGGACATGAAATGGCGCTTCGGCCTCCGCTACGCCGACGTCTATTTCGACTCGCGGGCCGACGAATCCTTGGCCGCGGCGGCGGCCGGCAGCGGCGTCTTCGAGCGGCGCGTGAGCGACAGCTTCTGGGGCCTCGGCCCGCATTCGGGCGTGGAAGTGGACCGGCGCCTGGAGGGGACGGGCCTGTCGCTGTTCGCCAAGGCGGACGGCTGGATCGACCTGGGCCGCGTCCGCCAGGGCTTTTTCGAGGCGCCGACGGCGCCGGGGTCCGCGACGGAGGAGACGCGCGCTTCCAGCTCGCAGTCCGTTCCGGTGCTGAACCTCCAGGCGGGCGCCCGCTGGCAGCCGGCCGGTCTGCCCAACGCCGAATTTTTTCTGGGATATGAGTATGAATACTGGTGGAACGTCGGCCGCTTCAGCTTGACGCCGGACTCGCGCGGCGACCTGTTCGATCAGGGCGTGATGTTGCGGGCGACGTTCAACTTCTAGCGGAGGGCCGGCCGACGACCTGGGACATCGGATAAAAACCCTTATGCGACCCAACCACCCCCTGCTCGACCGCCTCCCCGGCCGCGCCTTCTCCCGGCCGCCCCGCAACCACCGCCTGCCCGCGCTCTACCGCGTCCTGGACCGCGAACCGCCGGACGCGGGTTTCGGGGCTGGCGGGGGCGCGACCTCCGGCTGGCGACGGTCGAGGCTGCGCTGATCGCGGCGGACGAGCCGTTGACGCCGCGGCGCTTGGCCTCCGTCGCCGGCCTGGCGGACGCGGCCGAGGCCCGCCGGCTGGTGCAACGGCTGCAAGAACTCTACGACCGGGAGGGCGCCGCCTTTCAGGTGGAGGAATTGGCGGGCGGCTGGCAGCTGCTGACGCGGCCGGAATACCATCCGTGGCTGGCGCGCCTGCGGCGGGCCGGGGCCAACGCCCGGCTGACGCCGGCCCTGCGGGAGGCGCTGACCATCGTCGCCTACCGTCAGCCGATCACCCGCGCCGACCTGGAGGCGGTTCGCGGCGTACAGAGCGGCGACGTGGTGCGACAGCTGATGGAGAAAGGGCTGATCCGCATCGCCGGGCGCGACGATTCGTTGGGCCGGCCGGTGCTGTACGGCACGACGAAGAAGTTTTTGCAGACATTCGGCCTCAAGAGTATCCGCGACCTGCCGCCGGCCGAGGGCGTCGGCGGCCCGCAAGCGAAAGAAAAGGACAAGGAAGAGGAAGAAGGCAGCGGATGAAGACGACCGGACCACGCCCCCGTCGGGGGGGAACGGGGACACGGCCGGCCGGTTCGGGCGGGCGCCTCAACGGCGCCCTTACGGGTAAACGTAGGCCCGCGGGGCGTAGTAGAAGCTGCGGTCGTAGCCCCACCGGGAGTAGGACGGCATCACGTAATAGGATGCGGCGTTCGGGTAGAAGCTGTACGACGGGGTGTAGTACGAGTTGACATAGGGCGTGTAGTAGTAGCTCGGCGTGTAGTAGTAGCTCGGCGTGTAGTAGCTCGGCGTGTAGTAGCTGTAGGCCGGGTAGTAGCTCTGGGTGTAGTAGTACGGGCGCCAGGCGAACGCCTGGCCCGGGGTCAGGGCGGCGACGCCGGCGGCCGCCAGCAGCGCCAGCGACAGGAACAGGGAACGCATGGGTGGACTCCTCACGGGTGGGTGGGTCGCCGGAGCGGTTTCGCCGCTCGAACCGGCGGCCCGTCCCTCACACCCAGTAGGTACTGCAAATGCGGCGCCAACGAGCGGCTCCTATCCGCCCAGCCACGCCCGCCGCATGGCCCGCAAGTACCAGCGCAGGTAGTGCGGCATCCACGCCCAGAGGCGAAAGCGCGATTCGCCCGCGGCGCGGTCGCGCCAGGTGGTCGGCGCCTCGGCCACGCGCCAGCCGCGCCAGTGGGCCTTTAGCGTCAATTCCAGGGCCAGGGCGAAACTTGCTTCCCCTTCGATGGGAATTTGCTCGACGACGCGGCGACTGTAGGCGCGAAAGTTGTTGGTGGCGTCGTGAACGGGCAGGCCGGCGAACAGGTAGAGCGACGCCCCGGCCAGGCGCGACAGCATCCGCTTCAACCAGGGGCCGCCAACCTGCCGGCCGCCGAGCATGTAGCGCGAGCCGGCCGCCACGTCGGCCCCGTCACGCACCAGGCGCGTCAGTTCCGCCACGTCGCGCGGCTCGTCGGATCGGTCGGCCATCATCACCACGATCACGTCGCCGCGACTGGCCTTGAACCCCGCTTTCATGGCGTTGAGCACGCCGCGACCCAGCGTGTTATGGACGAGCCGGACCGCCGGGCATGGCGGCCGCATCTCCGCCACGGCCGGCAACGTCGAATCCTCCGGGAAGTCGTAGACGAGCAGGATTTCGTGCGGTTCGTGGACCTCGCGCTCCACGTCGCGCAGAAACGGCGTGATGTTGTCGGCCTCGTTGTAGACGGGGACGACGAGAGAAGTGAGGAGTTCCGGCAAGGCGTCGCCTCGGATGCGCATCAGATGTTGCCGTATTCCGCCTGCTGCTTCACCCACGGAATGACGACGTCCAGCACTTCGCTCAGCGGAGTCGTCGCCCGAAATCCCAATATACGCTCCGCCTTGCTCACGTCGGGGACGCGCTTCTGCACGTCATAACGGTACGGCTCGTCGCAGACGTGGCGGAACGGTTCGCCCGGCCGCAGCTTGTTCCAGATCATCCGCGCCAGTTCGAGTACTGTCGTCGCCTCGGGCGTGCTCAGGTTAAAATCCTCGTTGACCGCCTCGGGTCGCTCCACGCACAGGCGGATGCCGCGCGCCAGATCGCCGCCGTAGGTGTAGCAGCGCACCTGCTGGCCGTCGCCGAGCAGGTGGAGCGGGTCCTGGCCCTTGACCACCTTCTGGATCAGGTCGGGTACGACGTGGCTCATCGCCAGGCGGACGTTGCCGCTCAGCACCTCCGCCTCGCACAACGCCCGCCGTTCGCCGACGCCGACGCAGTTGAACGGCCGACAGATCGTGTACGGCAAATGATACTGCTCCCACGCCCCCTGCGCGTAGTATTCGGTCGCCAGCTTCTGAAAGCCGTAGGTGGAGTGCGGCGGGGCGCAGCGGCGCTGCTCGCCCTCCGGCGTCGGCCAGACCGTCGCGTTTTCGTAGACCATCGACGAGCTGACGACGTTGATCTTCTTCAGCGTCCCGCGCTTGTGGGCGGCGACCGCGGCGTCGAAGACGGCGGCGGTCAGGCGCTCGTTTTCCGCCAATAGATCGTATGCGAACTCGTGAAAGTAGCTGATGCCGCCGATCCGCGCCGCCCCGGCCACGACCTGATCCGCGTCGCGCATCAACTCGCCGAGCAGGCCGGCGTCCTTGGCGTCGCCCTGGACAAAGCGGTAGGCGGCGTGCTGAAGCGCGGCCTGGCGGACGGGGCCGTACTTGGAAAAATTGTCGAGGCCGACGACCTCATGGCCGGCGTTGAGCAGCTCTTCGACGAGGTAGCCGCCGATGAAGCCGGCGGCGCCGGTGACGAGGATTTTCATGCGGCGTCACTTCCCATCCGCGGCCGGCCGCGTCAACGACGTATGCGCCTGTCCCGCCGTCGCCGGGTGAATCGTATCCGTAACGTCGATCACCGGCTGGCGGAAGGTCAGCCCCTTGTAGCAGTCGTGCGGCGTCCCGACGATGAGCAGATCGGCCCTCTCCAGCACTTCCTCCAACGGCGTCAGCCCCGTATCGGGAACGTAGGGGTCGGTGCAGAGGACGCTCTTGCACTCCACCAGCAGCACCTTGCGCAGCTTGTACGACAGGGAAGAGCGCGGATCGTCGCTGTTCGGCTTGAACGCCATGCCGAGGATTCCGACCGTCATGTCGGCCAGCGGGTAGGCGGCCTTCACGTCCTGCACGATCAGATAGGGCAGCCCCTCGTTAATCATCATGGCGGCCTGGCCGAGCACGAACGAGCCGTGGTTGAAGGCGCCCAGCTGCATCGTGTCCTTGAGCAGACAGGGGCCGGCGGCCAGGCCGGGACGCGCCAGCGACTGCATCCGCGGGTAGTCCTCGCGCAGGGCGTGGTAGATGGCGTGGAAGTCGGCCTCGAAGTGCCGGGCCATGACGTAGAACTGATTGGCGATGGCGAAGTTGATGTAGCGCCAGGCGTTGCAGAACAGCTTAGCCAGCTCCGCCTCGATCGGCCGCAAAAACAGCACTTTCGGACAGATGAGCCGGAACAGCTCCGCCGCCCGCTCCGCCGCCCGCGTCGTCGTCCCCGCCACCAGTTGCGGCAGTTGTTCCAGCTCGCGCAGCGATTGGCCCTGGACGATCCGCTCCGGGCAATAGGCGAGGTCCACGTCCGAACGGCCGCGCTGCTCCAGCTGCCGGGCGAGCCGATCCGTCACGCCGGGGAAAAGCGTGCTTCGCAGCACCAGCAATTGTCCAGGATGCAAACGATCCAGTAACTCGTTCATCGAGCGGTCGAACGCGCTGACCGACGGGTCAAGGTATTCATCGACGGGCGTGCCGATGGTGACGATGACGGCGGCGGCGTCTTCGAGGACGGCCGGGTCGGTCGTCGCCTTGATTCGTCCGCTCCGCACCACTTCGGCCAACAGGGCGTCGGCGCCCTCTTCGTTAAACGGCATCTTGCCCGCGTTGACCTGGGCGATGCGCTCCGGGGAGACGTCGAGCAGATCGACGGCATACCCTTTGCGCGCGAAGGCCAGACCGAGCGGCAGGCCGACGTGGCCGCAGCCGCCGACGACGGCCAGGGGACCGACGCCGAGCGGATGGTCGGCGTCCGGCGTCGGGTGGGGATGGGGTCCGTTCAGCGGTGAATGCATCGTCGGTTCTCGGACGTGGACGCGGGCGCCTCATCGACTCACCCTTTGTAACACCGGACCAACGGGCAGGCAACCGTCCGCCGACGGAATCCGTTCGCGGCGCGGAGCGCCGCCCCGGACGGGCGTTACAACGCGCTCGCCTTCGCGCCGGAACAATTGTCCTTGGCAGGAACATTGCCGGCGCTCACAATGTCAGGTAGGAGGCGCGTCCTATGCGATCTACCGTCGTCGTCGTCGGAACCCTGCTCGTCGGAACCCTGGCCGCCTCGCTCCTGCTGACCCCGCCGGCGCGGGCGGCGGCGCCGGCCCAGGAGCGGCTGGTGGACCAGGTGCGCAAGGCCATCCTGGACGGCAAGGCCTACCTGCGCCGCCAGCAGAAGGACGGCCTTTGGGAGATCCATCAACTCGGCGGCCATGAATACGTCGGCGGCACAGTCAGCCTGGCGGTGCTCTCCCTGCTGACCTGCGGCGTCACCGACGACGACCGCGAAGCCCTCAAAGACGGTCTCGATTATCTGCGGAACATCCGCCCCAAGCTGGACGCCAACCGTCAGATCGCCGCCGAGGACGACAGCCGGACCTACACCGTCGCGTTGCAGACGATGGTCTACGTCCTGGCCGGCCATCCCGAGGACCGCGACCGCATTCAGGACAACGTCGATTGGATCATGGCCGCGCGCATTCCCAAGACCGGCGGCTGGACCTACGGCAAGCCCGACGCCGTGAGCGTCTACGATTGCTCCAACACGCAATACGCCCTGCTCGCCCTCCATGAGGCCGTCCGCGGCGGGGCCAGGGTCGATAAGGCCGCCTTGGAAGAGATCCAAAAGTTCTATTTGAAAACCCAGCGCGTTGACGGTTCCTGGTCCTATGTCTCCTCCGGCGTCGATCCGAGCATGACCATGACCACGGCCGGCCTGTGCGGCCTCATCATCACCGGCATGGACCTGGAAAAGGGCCATCAGGACCTAAACGCCGACGGCAGCGACCCGCAATGCGGCGTCTACGAGGACAACGAACCGGTGGCCAAGGCGCTGGACTGGATCGCCGACCGCTTCCCGGCCGGCCCGGCCGACCCCAAGGCGACGTGGGACGCCGGAAAATATTTCGCCACCTCGGTCGGCGGTCGAAAGGAGTTTAGCGCTCCTTATTACGGCTTTTACGGCATCGAGCGGACGGGCCGGCTGACGGGCCGGCGTTTCATCGGCGGCCACGACTGGTATCGCATCGGCTGTCAATGGCTGGTCACCATGCAGAACCGGGACGGCTCCTGGGGCAACGGCGCCGGCCTCGACGGCAACAAGATCGTGGCCACCTGTTTCGCGCTCTTGTTCCTCGGCAAGGGCCGGACGCCGGTGCTGATGACCAAGCTGGCCTACGGCGGCGTCGGGTACAACGGCTGGAACAACAAGCACAACGACATGCGCAACGTCGTGGAGTTCGCCAGCAAGGAGCTGTTCAAGAAGATGCCGCTGGCATGGCAGATCTTCGACGTGCGCGGCCCGGCCCGCGACGACGACCAGATGAAGGAGCTGACGCAGGAGTTGCTGGAGTCGCCGATCGTCTTTTTCAGCGGCCACGACTTCGCCCCGCGCGACCAGGAGCAGGAGTTGCTCAAGCAGTACCTCGACAACGGCGGTTTCGTGTTCGCGGAGGCCTGCTGCAACAGCAAGAACTTCGACAAGGACTTCCGCCGGCTCATGCACGACCTCTACCCCGATTCCGAGCTGCGGCCGCTCGACCCGACGCACCCGATTTTCACCGCGTCGGGCAAGTTCACGTCGTCCCCCAGGGATTTCCCACTGGAAGGCATTCAGGCGGGCTGCAAGACGCTGGTCGTCTACTGTCCGACAGCCATTTCCGGCTACTGGGAGGCGAATCAGCTCAATACCGAGAAGGGCAAGAAGGCGTTCGAGCTGGCCGCCAACGTCATCGCCTACGCCACCGGGCTGGAGCCGCCGCGCCAGAAGCTGGACGAGGTGGAGATCGCGAAGGAGGAAAAGCCGCCGGCCGTCCAGCGCAATTTCCTGAAGGCGGCGCAGCTCCGATACGACGGCGACTGGCATCCGGCGCCCAAGGCCGTGCATAACCTGATGGAGGAGGTCCGCAAACTCGGCTTCGACGTGGTGCTCGACCCCGCCGCGGTCTACCCGTCGCAGGAGTCCGTCGTCGATTACCGTTTCCTGTATATGCACGGCCGCGGCGCCTTCTCGTTCCAGTCGTCTCAACTGGACCATTTGCGCTTCGATTTGACGGAGAACCACGGCCTGCTGTTCGCCGACGCCTGTTGCGGCAACAAGGACTTCGACCAGTCGTTCCGCAAGTTGATGGAGGTCCTCTGGGCGGGCCGCAAGGACAAGCCCAAGCTGGAGCCGATCCCGCCGGACGACGCGTTGTACGGCGCCGATCTGAACGGCAAGGCGATCGAAACGGTGCTATGCCGGCGCGAGAAACCGGACGGCAAAGGCGTCGATCCGGAGTTCAAAAGGGTGCGTCCGGCCCTGGAGGGCGTCAAGATCAACGGCCGCTGGGTGGTGATCTACAGCCGCTACGACATCGGCTGCGCCCTGGAGCGCCATCCGACGCCGGACTGCCTCGGCTACGACTACGCCGGCGCCGCCGCCCTGGGCAAAGCGGCGGTGCTGTACGCGCTGAGTCCGTGATTATTGATTTTCGGTTAGCCGCGACGCGCCAGCGGAGCGCTTGCATCGAGCGCTCCGCTGGCGCGTCGCGGCCAACCATTGGGCCCCCATGTTCCTGGATGAATGGATCTTCATGAACAACTGGCATCTCGCACGCGGCTACCGTTTCGCCGGCGTCCACTGCGGCCTTCGGCCCGACCCCGACCGCCTCGATTTGGCCCTGGTCGTCAGCGACGCCCCCGCCGCCGCGGCCGGCGCCTTCACCCAAAACCGCGTCCGCGCCGCCCCCGTTCGCGTCTGCCAGGAACGTCTGCCGGCCGACGACGTGGTCGGCGTCGTCGTCTGCTCCGGCAACGCCAACGCCTGCACCGGCCAACAAGGTTTGGCCGACGCCCGCCGCATGACCGCCGTGGCCGCGGAGGCCGTCGGCTGTCGAACCGAACAGATGCTCGTCTGCTCAACCGGCGTCATCGGCCGGCCGTTGCCCATGCCGGTGATCGAACCGGGCATCCGCGCCGCCGCCGCCCTTCTCCTGGACACGCCGGTAGCGCTGGACGCGACGGCCCACGCCATCCTCACCACGGACACGCGCATCAAGGTGGTCACGCAGGCGGCGCTGGTCGGCGGCGTGGAGGTGCGGCTGACGGGCGTGGCCAAGGGGGCGGCCATGATCGGGCCGAACCTGGCGACGATGCTGGCGTTCGTCTTCACCGACGCGGCCGTGACGGCCGCCGACCTGGCGCCGTTGGCCGTGCGCGCCGCCGACCAGAGTTTCAACTGCGTCAGCGTCGAGGGCCACACCAGCACCAACGACACTCTTCTTTTGTTCGCCAACGGTCGGGCCGGCGGCGCCCCTCTGCACGGCGAAGCGCTGGGCCAGTACGGCGACGCCGTGGCGGGCGTTTGCCGCGAACTGGCGCAGGCCATCGCCGCCGACGCCGAGGGGGCGACGCATCTCATCGTCCTCGACGTGGAAGGCCTGCGCGACGACGAGGAGGCCCGGCGTGTGGCGAAGACGGTGGCGGAGAGCGCCCTGGTGAAGACGGCGGTGTTCGGCGCCGACCCGAATTGGGGCCGGATCGTTTCCGCGGCGGGCTACGCAGGCGTGGAGTTCGAGGAGGAGCAGCTGTCGCTGTGGCTCGGCGACCTGCTGTTGTACCACGCCGGGACGCCGCAGCCGTTCGACGCCGCGGCGGCGTCGGCCTACCTGAAGCGCGAGCCGACCATTCACCTGCGTCTTCGCTTCACTCTCGGCGCCGGCCGCTGCACCTTCTGGACCTGCGACCTGACGTATGAGTACATCCGGCAGAATGCGGAATATACGACGTAAGCGCCGCCGGCGGAAATGAAACGGCCACGCCACGGATCGGGCGCTCTCGGAGAACCCCAACGGCGGGAAAGAAACGATTCTGTGCAAGCGACGCGCGAGTCGCCGAACGACCACGCTCAGCAGCGGCCGCCGCCGGGTGAGCTACGAACCCCTAGAAACCGACAAGGCGGCGGCCGTCTACTGCAGCGGATGATTCGGCCCGACCACCTGCCCCTACTCGGCGCCCAGCACTGGGGCCGGCGGGAGCGACCCGAACACGTCCCGCCTGACCGGGCGGTCACCCCACTGCTCCAGCAACTCGACGGCCTGCTCCTGCCACCCGAGGTCGTCGGTCGGCTCGTCGTCCCACTGGGTCACCTGCTCATATGCGGATGACACGTGCAGTGCTTCCGCAGCCCCCGAACACGAGCCAGTACGTGCCGATGAACTCGGCCACACAGCGTTTCCACAGCTTTCTGGGATCTCCTTCTTTGCCGCCCTTTCGGCCGAATGATCCAGCTCAGCGGCGGCCCCTCCGATGATCGTGTGCTCCACGACCAGCCATTGTGGGGCCGTCCCGCCCGCGGCCGGGGCAGTCGCACCTCCGCAGATGGGTGTCATTCCTTCATGGAACCGGCGGGGGTGCGATCAGTCGGCCGTCACCAGCCAAACGACTGCCTGAATCATCAGACGCTCGGCCCCCAAGGGACGGCGGAGCAGCCCTCGGCGCCTCTCAAACTGCCTCCGGCGACGCTTCCGTCAACACGAGTGGGGCGAGGGGCCTGGTCGCCGCGCACGCGCGTGGACTTGAGGCGGTCCAGGGTCTAGGCGCCGCGCCCATGAGATCAGACGCCGCTCACCACCTCGCGCGTCTGGAGCATCTGTTGGATCAATTGGAGCTTTTTCCCGACAAAAAGAACATTATGCATCTCGAACTGCTGAGCGTGGGCGCCCGCGGTCTTCACGAGCAGGTCGCCGGAGCCGAAGCCGAGCAGCCAGTGGCGGAACAGGTCGCTGCGCCGCTTCGCGACGACCATACCCACGGTGTCGTAGGCCACCTCGCCGCCGCCGACCTCCTGGCAGACCAGCAGCTGCCCGGGGGCGAAAACCATGTATGTCTTACGGTCGAAGAACAGGACGGCCACGAGCCAGAGGCCGAGGAGCGGCACGGAAATGGCCACGTAGCCGAAGGCGTTAATGTACACGTGGGAGTGAGCCGCCGCCTCGAAAATATCGTCCCACCAGCCCGCCAGAGCCAGGATGATCGTCATCAGCAACACGGTGACGACCACGATCACCGACCAGAGGCCGCGGATCGGCACGTTGGTTATGAAGATGACGAGGAGCAGCACAATGATAAAGACGACGCCGTAGCCGGAGCGGCCGGCCACACGGAGGGTGGGCTCGCGCGGCTTCCCGGTCTCAGGGTCCTGGGGCAGGTGGGCGCCGGCGGGCGGCACCAGGGCGTCCCTGCCGCCTTCGGCGCCTTCCACGACCTGTGTACCGGCCGGCACAATGGCGAGGCAGTAGCCGCTCAACCCGGACAGGCCGGCCAGGAGGAGGCCGACCGCCCAGACCGGCCACCAGTAGAAGAGCATGCTATGGGCAACGATGTGGACCTCACGCGGACGTTCTGTCTTGGCCGCGTCTTGCTTTTGTTCCTCGGTCATGGTTGTTCCTTTCCTGTTCGGGTCGTCGTGCCGTGCCACGCCGTCCTGCGGCAGATCTCACGGAATCGCCGCCGGGCCGCGCCGACGTCGAGCTGGGAATGGCCCCATTCATCCGGCGTCAACCCTTGGCGAAACCGGCGTCCCGAAGCCTGGGTCGCACCGGCATTGAGGATATACGCCAGTGCTAAGGAGCGGACAAGAGGACAGCATAGATTGATTTAGTCATAATCTGCGCTGTCGCCCTTTTCCTTTTCCCGGAGAAAAGGCGTCAAGAGAACGCCGCAACCCCCGTGGCGTGTGAGCGTCTCTTCAGTTGGTGGAGCAAATGTACAGTATCACTGGTTTCCCCTGGAATAAGGTCGGTGACATGGCATCGTCAGCGGTAGTTAGCCGCCCGGTAGCCCGGCAGCGTGCGCAACAAAACCAGGCAGGCCGCAAAAATGCCTTGAAAAGAGCCTGAAGTCTCTCTGGCTGTACTGTACAAAGATTCCACCAACTTTTCAGCTGCTCACACCCCCGTGGCCGTGGAACATATTTTCTCTTGACGGCGAGAACCTTATGCGTGTATGCGGGTTCGGCCCGTTTTGGCCTCAATTCTACTTGCGACCCCTTTTTGTCTGGCCGACTCCCTCACGTCACCGCTTCTCGCCTGTCGCGTCCCACAGTTTCACCGTCTCATCGTCGCTGCCGCTGACGTTCGCTTGCCGTCGCGACTGATCGCCACGCTCCAGACCGGGGCTGTGTGTCCATTGAGGGAGAGTTCCTGCTTGCCGGTGGCCGCGTCCCACACCCGCACGGTGTTATCCGCCCCGCCGCTGACGATGCGCTTGCCGTCGCGACTGATCGCCACGCTCCAGACATAGCTCGTGTGTCCTTTCAATGTGAGGACCTCTCGGCCAGTGGCGGCGTCCCAGACTTTCACCGTCTTGTCAAAGCTCCCGCTGACAATGCGTTTACCGTCGGAACTGATCGTCACGCTGGTGACGAGGCCGGTGTGTCCCTTGAGTGTGAGGACCTCGTCCCCCTTCGCGGCGTCCCAGACTCTGACCGTGCGATCAAGGCCGCCGCTAATGATGCGGCTTGCCGTCAGAAGTGAATGCCACGCTGCGGACTGGGGTCTGTCCGTTGAAGGAGAGTATCGCCTTCCCGGTGGCTGCGTCCCACACCCGCACCATTACGTCATCCCAACTTCCGCCGACGATGGCTTGCCGTCGGGGCTGAACGCCAAGCTGTGGATCTCGCTCGGAGGTTCCTTGAGGGAAATGATCTCCTTTCCCGTGGCCGCGTCCCATACCTTCGACTGTCTTTCCCAGACCGCCGCTGACAATACGGTCACCGTCGGGGCTGATCGCCACGGTAAAGACCGAGCTGGTTTGCCCGTTGAAGGAGAGCTTCTCCTTCCCGGTGGCCGCGTCCCATTCCTTCACCGTCTCGTCTCCACTGCCGCTGACGACCTGCGCTTGCCGTCGGGGCTGATCGTCACGGTGAAGACAGCTGCCAGTGTGTCCCTTGAGCGAGAGCAAGTCCTTCACGATGGGCACGCCTTTATCCTGGCGCCGAGGCCCATGGGGAGCGCGGCAAGCCCAAGGCACAGCAGAAGTCGGAGGACGACAGGCTTCATATGGTCTCTCCCAGCTTAATGATGGGGGCGATACGGAAGACGAAGAGGGGTCAGGTCAGGTTTCCCTGACGTGGCAGGATCAGACAGCCGCTCTGATGAGGTCGCTTGCCATCTGTGCCCCTTCTCGCCGAAACGACATCTGGTGCGCCCTCTGTGGCCGAACGATAAGGGATCTATCCCGCATGCTCCGCCGGCGTGGATCGGCTCCAACCGCCGCGGCCGGCCGGCGGAGCATGCGGGATAGATCCCCGTTGAACTGAATCGCGTCCCCCGCGGCTATGGGCTTTCCATCCGGCCCCGCCCCTCATCCACGCCATTATCGACCGGCGACGGGCAGGACGCAAGGATTATTGCCGTCTGCCGTCCCCTGGCCCCCTTTTTTTGACCGCCGAACCCGGACGATCGTTCGCCGCTTCTGTCCGGCGGGAAAACACTTACGCCAACCGCCCGCCAACTCGGCGGGCGGGCCGCCGGCGCCCGATCCCTCTTGGCCTAGCCCTGTCGCAACGCCTATGGCATAGTGCCGCCCGGCGCCCGGACAGGCGCCGCGGCGCGCGGCGGACAGGGAGGCCGACGGACTCATGCCAGAACCCCCGAGCGGCCCCGTTTCGCGGTTTTCGCTGCTTTACGCCGTCCTCCACGGCGGCCTCGCCGGGTTTGTCGCCGCCTCCGTGCTGGAGCTGCTCTACATCTTCGTCGGAACGAACGTCCATGTCGTGGCGCCGGGCTACGTCTACCGGGCCGCGCGCCTCGACGGGCCTGACCTCAAGCAGGTCGCCCGCCAATACGGGATTCGCACCGTCATCAACCTGACCGGATGCTGCGACCCGCTGCCGCCCTACCTGGAAGAGTGCCGGGCCACCAGAGATCTGAACATCTGCCAGGAAGACATCGGCTTTTCCGCCTGCCGCCTGCCGCCCGTGCCGGAACTGCGTGAACTGGTCGAGGCGCTGGACCGCTGCGACTACCCGGTCCTGTTCCATTGCCACCGCGGCATCGACCGCACCGGCATGGCCTCGGCCGTCGCCCTGCTGCTGCACACGCACACGAGTCTGGCGAAGGCGCGGGAACAGCTCGGCATCCGCTACGGCCACTGGCCGTTCGGCAAGACCGCCCAGATGGATTACTTTTTCGATCTGTATCAGGACTGGCTCGGCGGCCGGCCGCACTCGCCGGAAAACTTCCGTCGCTGGGCCGTGACCGACTACTGCCCCGGCGAATGCCGGGCGCGGATCGAGCGGCTCGACCCGCCGGCCGGGCCGGTGCGCGGCGTCGCGGATCGACCCTTCGGCTTCCGCGTCCGCTGCGTCAACACCTCCGTCAAGCCGTGGGTGCTGCAACCCGGCGCCGACGCCGGCGTCCACCTGGGCTGGTTTCTCATCAACGACGATCAGAACTACGAGGCGGCCGAAGGACGATCCGGCCTGTTCGACGCCGTGGTCCCGCCGGGGGGCCGCGTCGATTTGACGGTGGCGCTGCCGGCGCTGCCGCCGGGGCGCTACCACGTGGACCTCGACATGGTGGACGAGCAGCACGCCTGGTTTTACCAGCTGGGGGCCGAGGAGCCGGTGAGGGTGGAAGTGGAGGTTCGGTGAAGAAGAAATGGCGGCTGCTCGGCAGCGTCGTGCTCGTGGGCGTCCTCGCCTGGCGCATCGACTGGGCGCAGGCGGCCGGCGCCCTCGCCCACGCCCGTTGGGGCCTGTGGGCGGCGGGGCTGGGCGTCTACCTGTTCGCGCAGGCCGTCAGTTCCGTGCGCTGGCGGATGATGGCCCGCGTCCAAGGTTTCGGCGGCTCGCAGCTCCGTTATCTCGGCTATTACTTCATCGGCATGTTCTTCAACCTGATGCTGCCCACGTCGATCGGCGGCGACATGCTGCGGACGTGGTATCTGAACACGCGCGAGGGCGGCGCCCTGCCCAGGGGACGGCGGCGGTCGGCGGCCATCCTCAGCGTGAGCGGCGATCGCCTCAACGGCCTCGTGGCGCTCATCGGCGTTGCCTGCGTCGCCGTCCTCTGCTGTCCGACGCCGCTGCCGTCCTGGATTCTGTGGATCGTCGGCGGGCTGACGGTCGCGGCCCTGGCCGGCCTGGCCGCCCTGCCGTGGGTTGGCCCGCTGTTGGCCTCCTGGCCGCGCCTGCGTTGGCTGGCACACGGGGCTACTCTCTACGTGAAAGACCCGCGAACGCTTCTTCTCGCCACGCTGCTGTCGTTCGTGGTGCAGGGGGCCAACGTGCTGCTGGCCTGTCTGATGGGCGCGGCCCTGGGCCTGCCGGTGCCGCCGGCCTACTACGGCGTCCTGGCGCCGTTGGTGACGCTGGTGTCGCTGTTGCCGATCAGCCTCAACGGCATGGGCCTGCGCGAGCTGGCCGCCGTGGTGCTGCTGCACCCGTTCGGCGTCAACGGCGGTCAAGCCGTCACTTTCGCCGTGCTCACCTTCGCCGTCTACACGGCGGCCAGTCTGCCGGGGTCCGCGGTGCTGCTGCTGGGCCGCTTCCCGCGCTTTGAGGAGGTCCGACCCGATGACGACGCTGTCGGTGGTGATTCCGATCAAGGACGAACGCGACAACCTCCGGCCGCTGCATGACCGGCTCCGTAAGGCGCTGGAACCGCTGCGCAGGGGCAAGCCGCGCCCGCCCTGGCCGACTACGAACTGCTGTTCATCGACGACGGCAGCAACGACGGTTCGTTCGCGGTGCTGGAGGAGCTGGCGGCGGCCGACCCGCGCGTCAAGGTGGTGAAGATGCGCCGCAACTTCGGCCAGACGCCGGCGCTGCGGGCCGGCATCGACTGGTCCAGCGGCGACGTGCTGGTGACGATGGACGGCGACCTGCAGAACGACCCGGCCGACATCCCGATGCTGGTGGGCGAGCTGCTCCAGGGAGGCTACGACGCCGTGTTCGGCCTGCGCAAGGCGCGGCAGGACCACATGCTGATGCGCAAGATCCCCAGCTGGGCCGGCAACTGGCTGATCCGGGCCGTGACCGGCGTCCGCGTCAAGGACATGGGCTGCACGCTGCGGGCGATGCGCCGCGACCTGGCCGAGGCGCTGCCGCTGTACGGCGAGATGCACCGCTTCATCCCGGTATTGGCCCAGATGCACGGGGCCAAGCTGACGCAGGTCGAGGTGCGGCACCACCCGCGCGTCGCCGGACAGACCAAGTACAACCTGACGCGCACGGTTCGCGTGTTTCTCGATCTGATAACGGTGAAATTCCTGCACAGCTACCTGACGCGGCCGATGCACGTCATGGGCACGGCCGGCCTGGTTTCGATGGGCCGACAGGCTTCCTGAGCCTGCTGGCGACGGTCTGGATGAAGTACGGGGCCGCGCATCAGCACCAGATGAACATGACCGGCAACCCGTTCCTGCTGTTGAGCGTGCTGCTGGAGCTGGTCGGCGTGCAGTTCATCTCGATGGGGCTGCTGGGCGAGCTGCTGGCGCGGACCTACTTCGAGAGCCAGGGCAAGTCGGCCTACGTGGTGCGGGCGACGCTCAACCTGGAGGCGCCGGCGGAGCGACGGCGGGCGGCGTGACCGGGCCGACGCGATCGACTAAGGGGTCTGCACGTTCCCGGCCCCGGGGCAATGGGTGGGCTGGGGTGTTCCCTCGCCATTGCGCCGCGTCCGTGAAACGGACAGGACCTCATGGAAGACGTAGTACCATTTCCCGCGTTTTGAACAACCCGCCGCCCGCCGACGCCGGGGCTTCGCCGTCCCTGACCGGCCCCGGCGAGGTCGGGCTGTACGGCCTGGGACACTACACCCTGCCGATTTTAAAGTATTGCCGCGACGCCGGAATCCGGGTCGCTTTCGTCGTCGATAACTGCCCCGAGGCCCACCCCGCTCCGCCGCCGGCGGCCTTTTGCGCACGCTCAGGGAGTTGCTGGCGGCCTGGCCTGTCCCGTGTGGACCAACGCGGAGTTCTGCGAACGGCTGGAGCGGCGGACCCCGTCGCCCCCCTGGTCGCTTCCAGCATCCTCAACCGCCTGGACGGGTCGGTCAGCACCGGACCCTTCCTCCGCGGCGCCCGCCTGATCCGCGAGGTCTCCGGCGGGAGCCGGACCCTGCTCCACCCCTTGCTGGCCCACGTGCTGCGGCCGCCCCGCTACCGCGACCTCACCTGTTCGGCTTCCCCGGCGCCGGCAACATCCTGGCGAAGACCTGCTCGCCGAACTCTGGCGCCGGATCGCCTCTCGCCGCCGCCTTCCATCGAGAGGACGGCCGCGTTCGCCGAGCATTACTACGTGAGCACGGCGATCCTTGCCCACCACTGCTACGAGACCTCACGCCGGTCGGCCTGGAATTGACCCCCTGGAGTTCCCGACCTCGGACCTGTCGCTGCGCCCGCCGGGGACGAGTACGCCCAGGGTTCGGCACGTCCCGTGCAATCTCCATTTGTCATCGTTTTTCAACCACACTCATGGCATCCCGACCCGGCCGGCGGTGGACGAATGGACAGCGCGGGGACGCTCTGCGTCGCCGTCGTCCGCCACCCGTGCGAGACGATCCTGTCGTGGGCCTCCAAGTTCATTCCGCCCGCCGACGCCCGTCCTCGACCGGGCCGGCTTCTTCCGGGAAACCGCCCTCCAGCTGGCCGCCTGGCACCGTCAGCTGATCGACAACGAGGACCGCTTCCTCATCCTGCGTTACGAGGACCTGGCGGCCCGCCGGAGACGGCCGTTGCGGGAACTCGCGGAACGGCTGGGGGTCTGCTTACGCACTCAGGAAATCGATTCCCTCTACGCCCGCTTCCTGAATCGCAACCTGGAGCCGACGGTGACGCCGGGGCACTTCTACCGCGGCGGCAGCGACAAGTGGAAGCGTTACTTCCTACCCCGTCACATGTGCCAGCTCACGGACGCCGGCGTGGATCGGATCTTCCAACGCTGGGGGTATGACCTGACCCCGTCCGAAATGCGGCTTCGCCGACCCTGCGCGACCAGGGCAAGCCGAGCGGCCAGACGAGGCTGCCCCTGAACTTGCTCTACGCCTTGCAGGATCGTTTGGACGTCCTGGAACCGTTCCCGCTGGTGATCCATAGCAACTCCCGCGCGATCGGCGAGTCCATCCGGGCGGCACTGCACGGCCCGGAGTTCCTTGAACACCTGAACGCGGGGGGACTGCGACCGGCCTCTCCCTCCTGGGTCCCACCGATCCCGTGGGGGACGCTGTGGCCGATCTTTCATCCGGAGGCGGTGGCAGCGGACACGGTTGGGCCGGCGTCCTTGCCTTTCGAGAAGGCGGCCTGAGCGCCGGTCTTCCGCCGACGGGCCAGACCGCGAACGGCGCCGTCCGCTTGCGGCCCCGGCCCGCATCCTCTAAGGTGGATAGTGCCGTCCCTCATGATTGCACGTCCACCCGCGAGGATGAGTCCGTGTCCCCGTCCGACGCGCCGTCCGCCGGCCAGCTGGAAACCTTCGCCAATCCCAACCCCGGCCGCGACTACACCATCGAAATCGTCTGCCCCGAGTTCACGTCGCTCTGCCCCAAGACCGGCCAGCCGGACTTCGGAACGATCACCTTCACCTACACCCCCGCCGGTTCGTGCGTCGAACTGAAGTCGCTCAAGCTCTACCTCCAGCGCTACCGCAACCAGGGGGCGTTCTACGAAACCGTGGTCAACCGCCTGCTCGACGATTTCGTGACGGCCTGTCGGCCGCGTCGCTGCCGCGTCGTCGGCGCCTTCACGCCGCGAGGCGGCATCACCACCACCGTGACTTGCGTGTACGGGATTTAAAACGAATGAACGATTCTAAAACTCGAAATAGGGCCGTGTTCTCCGCGGTGCTGCTGCTGTGCCTGGCGGTCGCGCTCCGCGCCGGGGCGGAAGGTCCGACCCGCGACCCCAAGGCCGCGGCGCCGGCCGTCCCCGCCGACTGGGTCAAGGAGCCGCACTGGCGCTGCATCGGCCCCGCCGCGATGGGCGGCCGCATCGTCGCCTTTTCCGTCTTCGAGGCCGACCCGTCCACCTACTGGGTCGCCACGGCGTCGGGCGGCCTGCTCAAGACGACCAACAACGGCGTCACCTTCGAGCACCAGTTCGACCGCGAAAGCACGGTCTCCGTCGGCGACGTGTGCGTGGCGCCGTCGGATCGCAACGTCGTCTGGGTCGGGACCGGCGAGGCCAACCCGCGCAACTCCGTCTCCTACGGCGACGGCGTCTACAAATCGACCGACGGCGGCAAGACCTGGAAGAACATGGGGCTGAAAAAGACTTTTCAGATCGGCCGCATCGTCGTTCACCCCAAGGACCCGAACATCGTGTACGTCGCCGCCCTCGGCCGGCTCTACGGCCCCAACGAGGAGCGCGGCCTGTACAAGACGACGGACGGCGGCAAGACGTGGGAGAAGGTCCTTTTTATCGACGATAAGACGGGTATTATCGACCTGCGCATGGACCCGGCCGACCCGGAGACGCTGCTGGCGGCGGCGTGGGAGCGGCGGCGCGACGGCTTCGACAGCCACCGCGGCGAGCCGCCGCTGAAGGACGGCTACGACGCCTACGACCCGGACGTCAAATGGGGCGCCGGCGCCGGAATTTACAAGACCACCGACGGCGGCAAGACCTTCCACAAGGTCACGAAAGGCCTGCCGACCGTGCCGCTGGGCCGCATCGGTCTGGATTACTACCGGAAGAACCCGAACGAGGTCTGGGCCGTCGTCGATTCACAGAAGATCGGCATGGGGACGCCGCCGAGCCAGGTGTTCCTGGGCGTCCAGGGCGAGGACGCCCCCGGCGGCGGGGCGAAGCTCAACGTCGTCAGCGAGGACGCGCCGGCCGCCAAGGCCGGCCTCAAGGCGGGCGACGTGATCCGGGCCGTGGATAAAAAAGAGATCAAAAATTACGGCGAGCTGGCCGAACAGATCAGGGCGCGCAAGGCGGGCGATACGCTGCCGTTGACCGTCCGGCGCGGCGACGAGACGCTGGAGATCGGCCCCGTCCTCGGCAGCCGCGAACTGCCCGTCAACGCGGAAAACAAGAAGCGGCCCTGGGGTTTCTGGTACGGCGGCCAGCGCGAAAACTGCCAGGATCAGCAGGGGCCGGACTCGTTCGAGTACGGCGGAGTCTACAAATCGACCGACGGCGGCGAATCGTGGACGCGCGTCAACAGCGTCAACCCGCGGCCGATGTATTTCAGCCAAATTCGCGTCGATCCCTCCGACGACCAACACGTTTACGTTCTCGGCATCAGCCTCTACCGCTCGTCCGACGGCGGCAAGACGTTCAAGGGCGACGGCGGCAACCAGGTCCACGCCGACCAGCACGCCCTGTGGATCGACCCGCGCGACGGCCGGCACATGCTGGTCGGCTGCGACGGCGGCTTTTACGCCACCTACGACCGCATGGACCACTGGGACTATTTGAACACGATGGCCATCGGCCAGTTTTACAGCGTCTGCGTCGATTCGCGGCAGCCGTATCGCGTGTACGGCGGCTTGCAGGACAACGGCAGTTGGGGCGCCCCGAGCCGGTCGCTGGGCGGCGGCCTCGTCAACGACGACTGGATCTCAGTGCTGGGCGGCGACGGCTTCGTCTGCCGCGTGGACCAATCGGACCCGGACGTGGTCTACGCGGAATCGCAGAACGGCGGCATGGTGCGGCGCAACCTCAAGACGGGCGAATCGACCGGCCTGTTGCCGGAAGCGCCGAAGGGCGACTCCGCCCTATCGCTTTAACTGGAACACGCCGTACATCCTGTCGCACCACAACTCGCACATCCTCTACGCCGGCGGCAACTACGTCTTCCGCTCCGTGGAGCAGGGCGACAACCTTCGCATCATTTCGCCGGAGATCACCCGCACCAAGCGCGGCAGCGCCACGGCCCTGGCCGAATCGCCGCGCAACCCCGAAGTGTTGTGGGCGGGCACGGACGACGGCGCCCTGTGGGTGACGCGCGACGGCGGCGTGAAGTGGACCAACGTCGCGGACAAAGTGGGTCTTCCTAGTCCACTCTGGGTGGCCAGCATTGAGGCGTCGCGCTACGCCGACGGCCGGGCCTACGTCGTTTTCGACGGCCACCGCTCCGACGACGACGAGCCGTATGTGTTTGTGACGGAGAACTACGGCGAGACGTGGAAGTCGCTGCGGTCGAACCTGCCGTCCGGCTCGACGCGGGTGTTGCGCGAGGACATCGAGAACGAGAAGCTGCTTTACCTCGGCACGGAATTCGCCGTGTGGGCCTCGCTGGACCGCGGCGGATCGTGGACGAAGATCAATAACAACCTGCCGACGGTGGCCGTGTTGGAGTTCGCGCAGCACCCGACCGCCGGCGAACTGGTGGCGGCGACGCACGGCCGCAGCCTGTGGGTCCTGGACGTGACGATGCTGCGGCAGCTGACGGCCGACGCCCTCAAGGCGAAGGCGCACCTGTTCCGGCCGAACGACGTGGTGCGCTGGCGTTCGGAGCCGACGCACGGCGTCAGCTACGCGGCCGGAAGTCGGCGGTTCGTCGGCGAAAACCCGCCGCGCGGGGCGCAAATCTACTACTCGCTGACGGCGCCGGCGAAGAAGGTTCGCCTCCTGGTGCAGGACTTCGCCGGCCGCACGGTGCGCGAGTTGGAGGCGAAGACCGAATCGGGTCTGCACCGCGTCGAATGGAACCTGGTGATGGAGGAGCAGCCGACGCTGCTGGAGGCGGTGACCGGCGGCGAGCGGAAGAAGGTGGCGGCGCCGCCGGGCATGTACCGCATCGTTCTTGTCGTGGACGGCGACGAGTACAAGCAGGGTCTGAAGGTGGAACCCGACCCGACGACTCCGAACGCGGCTTTTTCGGTGGACGAGGACAACGGCGGCGAGGACGAGGACCGGCCGAAGGAGCATCCGGGGCGGATTGATGACTAAATGGGTCGGCAATAACGTCGTCAACTCTCAATCGACCAGCCCGTCCAGTTCGCGCCGCAGCCGTTTCAGCACGCGGCTCTTGGCCAGCAGCACGGAATTCAGCGACAACCCCAGTTCCGCCGCCACGTCCGCCGCGGCGACGCCCTCCAGTGCGTGGCGAAGGAAGGCCTGCCACGTCGCCGGGGCGAAGTCGCCGCGCACCCGGCGCATCAGCGTCGCCGCCACGTGCCGGTCGTGTTCGCGGTCCCACTCGCGGCTCAGGGCGCTGTCGGGCGATTCCAACTCGTCGAGCCGCCGCAGGAAATCGCTGTCGCCGGTCGCCGTCGGCCGGGACTGCCGGCCGCGAAAGAAGTCGCGCACCCGGTGGGTGAGGATGGTGCGCAACCACGCCCGGAACGCCCCCTTACCGCGGCGCTCGAAGCCGGCGACCTCGCGGAACACCACCAGCAACACTTCCTGCGTCAGATCGTCGGCGTCGCCGTCGGGCACGCCGAAGCGGGCGAGCCACGTCCGCAGCAGCGGCTGGTACAGGTCGTGCAGCCGCCGCCAGTCGTCGTCGGTCGGCTTGCCGCCGAGGCGCTCCAGCAGGCTGACGGAGGTTTCCATGAGCAGCACGTCCGTTTGTCAGGGATCGTCCTTGGCGGCGGGCGGATCGGGCAGGCGCCACAACCGAATCGTCAGATCCTCGCTCGAGGTTGCCGCGTATTTTCCGTCCGGCGAGAAGGCCGCTCCGTAGACCATATCCTGGTGGCCAACCAGGCGCCCGATCACCTTGCCGGTCCCGAGTTCCCGCAGCTCCGGCGTCGAGAGCGGGGCGGTAATGAGCACCCGGCGGTTGTCCGGAGCCAGAGCAAACAATACCGCGCGTCCGTCTGTCCGCTCCTGGACCCGCGCCGATAATAGCGATTTCCCCGTCTCGATGTCAAATACCTTGAGGCGGCAATCCCAATCGCTTATCACAACCCGCTTGCCGTCCCGCGTGAAGGCCACTTGGACGGTCTCGAAACTCGCGGGGGGGAGCCATTCGCGAACTATTTTCCCTGTCTCTGCTTCCCAGACTGCCAGGTGATTGTGGTTGCCGCTGACGATCCGGCGCCCGTCCGGCGACCACTCCGCCGAAAAGGCTTGCCCCATCGGCCCCGGGTAGGTGAACGACTGCACCTCTTTGCCCGTGCCTACGTTCCAGACTCGAACCGAGCCGTCATTGTGGGTGCTCACCGCCCACCGATCGTCGGGACTGAAACGGACGCTGTTGATGCCTACGGCCGGTACGGGGAACTCCCGGATTACCTTGCCCGTTGACAGGTCCCACAGTTGCAACTGGTTATGCGCTACATCATCGCCTCCTATGTATAAAACGGCGGAATGTGCCCTTCCTTGTCGCAACCGGGGATGCGCCTCCACGCCGTCGTCGCCAATCGAGAGCAATTGCTTGCCGTCGCTGGACACCGAGACGTCGAAAAAGCGACCCGAGGGGATTGTGAGGCGGCGGCGAACCTCCTCCTCACCCGTCTCAACGTCCCAGAAGCGGATGGTGCCGTCATCGCTGGCACTGATGAGGTGCTTGCCGTCGGGGGAAAAGATCACATGCCTGGGCAACTTTTCGTGGCCTGTAAATGTGCGCAGCGCGCGGATTTCTTCCACCGCTGGCTGTGATTGGGGCGGATCGGGCAGACGCAACAGGCGCACGGTCCCGTCCGCACCAGTCACGACGGCGGAGCGACCGTCGGGCGAGAAGGCCAAGGAGAAAACGCCGCTCTCCGGACCCCGCAGGCGGCACACCTCTTTGGAAGTGTCCACGTCCCAAAGGATGATCGGCGGGTTCGTTGCCGGGATTCTGGGATCAGTGCCGGTGAGGATGCGGCGGCCGTCCGGGGAGACGCCGAGGCGCAGAGTCGTGTCGGAGGCCACGTCAGGCACCTTGAAGATGGACCGCTCCTTACCCGTCGCCACGTCCCACAGCCGCACGACATTCCTCTCAGTACCCGACCCCGCCGTCACCAGGAACCGCCCGTCCGGCGTGAAACGGAATGCGGCCAGCTGTCGCCCTTCCAGGTTGATCTCGAATCCGCCCGCCTCCTTGCCAGAGGCGACGTCCCACAGTACGACCCGCTTATCCCTGCACAGGGCGACCCGGGCGCCGTCTGGCGAGAGGGCGGCAGGCCCATTACCCTGGAGTTGGGCCAGTTCCTTGCCGCCAGGCACTTCGCACAGCCGAACCTTCCACACGTGAAGGACCACGATGAGGAGTCGCTTGCCGTCCGCGGACAGTTGTACCTCGCTCGGGCCGCGGCCGGGGGCGTCGAGCCGCTCCACTTCCTTGGCCTTCTCCAAATCGAAGACGTGGACCACGCCGTCGTCGGTGGACTCGTAGGCGGTCTTGTTGTCGGGCGCCAGGGCCAGCCCCCAGGCCCACAATGTGTGATCCGTGATTGGCCAAACCGCCTCCCCGCTCGCCGCATCCCAGACGAGCATCGAGCCATTGGTGGCCACGACGCGGCGGCCGTTCGGAGTGAATTCGGCGCGCGTCACCCACGCGCTCGGCGCGTAGCCGAGGAAGCGGCGGACCTCGCCGACCTTCACCGCTGGCCGTGATTGGGCTTGTCCAAGCGGCTTCGGCGTCCTCTCGATCTTCGCCAGCACCGTCTCGCCGCGCGTCAGCGTCGCCTTGTCGATGTTCAGCTTCAGCCCGTCGCCGGCGTCCTTCAACTCCAGCTCGTACTCGCCCGACCAGAGCGTGATGCTCTTGTCCGTCTTCGTGTCGATGACGCGGACCTCCTTGCCGTTCTGCCTGATGACCACCTCCACGTCGTCGCTCTCGGTGGTGATGACCAGCTGGCCCTTGTCGGTCTCAACGCGGTAGACGGCGGCCGCGGCTGCGGCCAGGCCGACGAATAAGACGGCCGCGGCGGCAACGAGCGGCCAACGGCGGCGCTGCCGGGCGGCCCCGCCGCGCACGAACGGCTCCAGGGCCGCGGCAACCTCGGCCGGCGTTTGGTAGCGGCCCGCCGGATCCTTCGCCATCATCTTCGCCAGCACCAGCGCCAGCGCGACCGGGACGTCGAGGCGCCGGGAACGAATCGGCTCCGGTGGGCGGCTGCGATGGGCGTCGAGCTTGCGCAGCACCGAGTCGCCGGGAAACGGCACGCGGCCGGCCAGCATGTGGTAGAGGGTGCAGCCGAGGCTGTAGACGTCGGAGCGGATGTCGGCGGCGTGGCCGTCCTCGGCCTGTTCCGGGGCGATGTAATCCGGCGTGCCAACCACCATGTTGGCCCCGGTCAGGCGCGCGGCCTCCTCCGATCCCGCGGCCAGCGCGGCCAGGCCGAAGTCGAGGATCTTCACGCCGCCGTCGACGGTCAGCATGATGTTGTGCGGCTTGACGTCGCGGTGAATCAGCCCGTGTTCGTGGGCGTGCTGCAAGCCTAGCGCGGCGTCGCGCGCAGGCGGCACGCCTCGGCGACCGGCAGCGGGCCGGTTCGCTCCAGATGTTCGGCCAGGCTGACGCCCTCGACGTATTCCATGACCAGGAAGTGCGTCGCCCCCGCCTGGTCCGCGTCGTGGGCGGTCACGATGTTCGGATGGTGCAGGCTGGCGGCGGCGTGGACCTCGCGGCGGAAGCGTTCGGCCGCGCCCGGCCTGGCCAGGTGCTCCGGTCGGATCACCTTGAGGGCGACCTGCCGGCCCATCACACTATGTTCGGCCAGCCAAACGGCGCCCATGCCGCCTGATCCCAGCTGCCGGAGAAGCCGATAGCGCGCGTGGCCGGCCAACTCCGCCGGGGCCGACGGCGCTGACAAATCGGTCGGCGACCACAGCATTGTTCCTGTGACAACGGACGGCGCCGGCGTGTCCTCCGAGACGCCAGGCCGGGCGTGGGCGCTGCGCAGCAGCTCGACGAGCGAGTCGGCCGGCGCCCCCGCGGCGTGGGCCTGGCAGGACGGGCAGTCCGTCAAGTGAGACTCGACGGAATCACAGGAGGCGCCGTCGAGCGCGCCCAGCGTGAAAGCTTCCAGCGCCGCGTCGGTGGGGTGAACGTCGGTTCCTGGCATCGGACGTCTCCACGGTACGACAGAGAAGGGCGTCCTTCAGGAAGTGCGTGGCGTGGCCGATCCTGTCAGCAATCGGGATATGGAGTTAGTTTATAGCGAAAGTGAACTGGCCGTTCCTCCTGTTCCGGCGACCACGGTCTGTCCGGACGGTGCGCGAGTTGGAGGCGAAGACCGAACCGGGTCTGCACCGCGTCGAATGGAACCTGGTGATGGAGGAGCAGCCGACGCTGCTGAAGCGGTGACCGGCGGCGAGCGGAAGAAGGTGGCGGCGCCGCCGGGCATGTACCGCATCGTTCTTGTCGTGGACGGCGACGAGTACAAGCAGGGTCTGAAGGTGGAACCCGACCCGACGACTCCGAACGCGGCTTTTTCGGTGGACGAGGACAACGGCGGCGAGGACGAGGACGGGCCGAAGGAGCATCCGGGGCGGATGGACGATTAAACGGGTCGGCAAAGTATGATGAGCCGACCGCCAGGCCGGAGTCGGCAAGAACACGGGGATCCGCTGCGGCCTGCCCGCCGCGGGACGCGCCCGCCGACTGCACGACAAGCTGGGGGCGGATTGCTCGATCACGGGCCGTCCGGGCGGGCGGGCGGCGAGGTCAGGTCGAGATCGGGGCGGTTCTCCTTGGCCCACTCGACGAACTCCCACATATCGGCGAAGGGCCGACCGCACTGGTTTCCGAGCCGCGCGACGATCACTTGCCGAGCCTCGCGCCGGCAGGTCAGGGCTTTGAGCAAATCGACCAGCTGCTGTTCGTTCAGGCGTCCCGACAGCGGTTGCCACGCTTCGTCCGTCGGCGCCAGGTCCGTGAACAGAGTAAATGCGCCGCTCGCGTTGCCGATCGCGGCGGCGAGCGACCGTACACGCCGATCCGATTCCCGCGGCGCCGATTGAACGAGCAGCGCCGCCAGCGCGAACGGCAAGGGCTGTAACGCGTAGGGATGGTTCGTTTTGCCCATTAGCTCGACGATCAGCCCGGCGTCCTCCGCCGCGTCGCTCCGCCCGATGCGGGGCGCCAGCGCCGCCAGCGCCGCGACTTGGCCGTCCCAGATGGTTAATGGGCTATTATTCTTCTGCTCCTGCAAATCCCGGACGACCAGCGCGGCCGTCCTGGAAGCGTCCTCCGGTCCTAGCAGGGGGGCCACGGCCGCCAACGACTTGCCGAACAAGTCCCATTGGTCAGGCGGGACCCTTGCTTGATCGTCGGCCGCCATGAGTATCCGGGCGGCCTTCGACGCCTGCCGCCGCGCCTCGTCCGGCTCGAGATACGGGACCAGGGGTGGCAACGCCGGCTCCGAGTCCCAATTCCTGCTCCCGTCCATTCCTTCCAGGACCAGGCCGGCGGCCTCCGCCGCCTGGCGCTTCGCCTCGTCCGGCCTCTGCCATGGCGCCAGCACCGCCAACACCTCCGTCGAATCTCTGAACTCGTGGGGCGCAAGGTGATTCGCCACGTCATGGTCCATGTCCGTCACTATGCGCCGGCCGGCCTCCTCGGCCAGCCGCGTCGCGTCCTCCGGGGCCAGGAACGGGGCCAGCCGCGCAAGCGCCGCCGCCTTTACCCTGGAAAGGCGTGCGTTGTCATTCGCACCGGCGGCGCCAACGAGCCGTTCGGCGGTCGGCAGCGCCCGCAGCGACGCCTCGAACGGGCCGAGGCGCGGCGCTAACGCCGCCAGCGCGAGCGCCGCGTTGGCGGGGTCGGCGTCCCGGTCGCGCGTCGCGTTCAGAATAAGCCCTTTGACCTCTTCGGTCTGCGCGGCCGCTTCCTCCGGGTACAGTCGCGGCGCCAGGGACGCCCACGCCTCTGCCTGGGACCAAAGCGAATAATATCTGTATCTGTCGACGTCCGGCCCCACGCGCATGTTTCGGATGAGCTGCACGCGCATGTTTCGGATGATTTGGGCCGCGGCTCCGGCGGCTTGCTTCGGCCCCAGGTGCGGCGCCAGGGCGGCCAGGGCCGCCAATACATCCGTGTCGTAGAAGAGGTCATCCGAACCCGACTCCTTCGCCGTGACTAATTTCCGGGCCGCCGTCGCGGCCGTCTCCGGCCCCAGGCGGTTCGCCAGCGCCGTCAACAGCCTCGCTTTGGCGATTAAAACCGGGGTTTCGCCATTCTCCGCGCCGACCGCATCGGCGACTTGCCGGCCGACCGCCGCCGCCTCGTCCGGCCCCAGAAACCGGACCAGTCCCAGACAAGCGTTCCCTTCATCCTTCGCCCTTTCGTCGGGCGCTTCCGGCGCCAGCTTGGGCGGCGCGTCCAGCGCCCGCACGAGGGACGCGACGCCCGCCCCCGCACGCCGGGCCGCATCGACCCGAGGCAGACGCGGCGCGTACGCCGCTAACGCATCTGCCAGCAAACATAGCTGGATGGGGTCATCCGTTCGCCCCAGCGCCTCGACCGCCTGCCGAGAGGCTGCCTCCGCGAACGGGGGCTCCGAGTCGTCCAGCGCCAGCCCGATGACAACACAGTCCGCCCGCACATCGGGGTCGGCGGCCGGGTCGTTCAACGCCGCCAACAAGGCCTGCTCCGCCTGCCGCCGTCGTTCCGGGCCGAGGCCGACTGCCGCATGCATCGCCAGGTCCGCGCGGTTGCGCAGCTGCCGGGCCGTCAGGGGCCGGCGGAGGGCCTGCCCCACGAACAACACACGCACACGGTCGGAGCTTCCGGCCAGCTCCCAAAGGGCGTCGATTTCCGGGTCGAGTATCCGCGGAGGCCGCGCCTCATGGCCGACGGGCCGGAGGAGGCTCTTTGCCAGCGACTCTTCCAACTTCGCCTTTTCCGTCCGGAGGTCCGTCGCCCACGCCCTCGCTTGCACATAGTTCGCGTGGGAATCGAATGCGAAATAGGTCGAAACTCCCGTCCCCGCCAGCAGCGACAGCACAAACAGCGCCGCCAACGCCGCCAGCGCCGGCTGCCGCCGCACCCACCGCCCCGCCCGCTCCACGGCCCCCGGCGGCCGGATCGGCAACGGCTTGCCCTCCAGGTACAGTTGCAGGTACTCCGCCAGCCGCCCCGCCGTCGGGATGCGATCCGCCGCGGCGCGCTCCGTCGCCCGAGCCACGATCGCCTCCAGGTCGCGGTCCAGACTCGGGTCCACGCGCCGCAGCCGCGGCACGTCCCCCGCCAGCACCAACGCCGTCAACGCCCCCTCGTCCTCCGCCTCCGCGAACAGCCGACGCCGCGTCAGCATTTCCCACAACGTCACGCCCAGGCCGCGCACGTCCGCCGCCGGCCCCACCTTCATGTTCGCCGCCGCCAACTGCTCCGGCGCCGCGTAACGCAGCGTGCCCAGAAGGCCGCCCGACCGGCTGGCCGACAGCGTCAGGCTCTGCCCCTTGGCCAGTCCGAAATCCATCAGCACCAGCCGCGAGCCGTCCGCCGTCAGCATCAGGTTGGACGGCTTCACGTCCCGATGCACCAGCCCCTGGTCATGCACCGCCTGCAACGCCAGGGCCGCGTCCCGCACCAGCGCCGCCACCCGCCGGGCGTAGCCGCCGGGGTCGTCCGGCAGCGGCGGCGGCTCCGGCAACGGCGGCAGCGGCGCCGCCGCGATCGGCTCGCCCCCCGGCGCGGACGGCCGGCCGGCCCGGCTCACGGCCTGGTCGCGGGCCTTCTGGCTGGCCGAACGCACCGCCCGCGCCAGCGTCGCGCCCCCCAGGTCGGAGGCGCCGCCCTTTGCCGCCGGCCCCGACAGCTCGCGCCAGACCTGCTCCAGGTCGCAGCCGGGGACGTACTCCATCGCGTAGTAGAGCCGGCCGTCCGGCAGCGCCCCGCTGGCCAGCACCTTGACGATGTGCGGATGGTCGCACCGCGCCAGCGCCCGCACCTCGCGGCGGAACCGCGCCAGCGCCACCTCGTCGCCGGCCAGGTCCGCCGGCAGCATCTTCAGCGCCACCAGCCGGCCCAGCGACGTCTGCCGCGCCAGGTAGACCACGCCCATGCCGCCGCGACCCAGCTCTCCCAGCACTTCGTAATCGCCGACCGTCTGGGCGGCCGGCGCGGCGTCGGCGAACAGCGCCTCGACCGACGGCGTTTCCGCCGCGCTCTGCTCCGCCAGCGCCCGCAGTTGGTCCTCGCCGACGGCGCGGCCCACCACGCGGCTCAGCAGCGCCGCCAGGGCGGGGGCCATCGCCTTGTCGCGCTCGGTGCGGCCGGTCGTATAGCTGAGGTACTCGACCTGTTTACTATTCCGATCCCTGTTGAAGAACAAGACCTCCTCGCTCAGCTCGCCCTCGCGGTAAGTGAGCAGAGGGTCGAGGCGCAGTGGCAATGGGCGCCCAGGCCAAAGCACCGCCGTCCGGCCCGGCGCCAGGGCCGCCGCCTGCTCCGCCGTCAGCGTCAGCGGCGGCAGACGCTCCCCTTGCAGGCCCGTCAACTCGCGCAGCCCGACCTCGACGCGGCCGTCCTCCAGCGTGCGCAGCTCGGTCAGCTGGACCAGCCGGCCGCCGCGCGGCCCCAATACGTCAAGCGTCCCCTCGGCCAAGAGGTCGTTGACGGCGGGAAAGAGGAGCGGCCCCATCTCCCTCTCGTAGAACGATGGGAAGCGCGGGCCGCCGTGGCCGAAGACGCCGTTGCGGTACTGCACCAGGGCGTCGAACGCCTGCAGCGGCGAACAGCTCTGGTCGCCGGCCGCGGCGCCGTCCACGCCGTTCTTGATGCGGCGGTACAGGGCCAGCAGGCCCGGCAGGTCGGTGCGCGATCCGTTGATCCGGCCCCAGACCTGGCCGAGGGGGTGCGCCGCCGCGTCGGGCCGGCCGCCGAAGTGACGGGCCAGTTCGCGGAGCATGGCCAGCCACTGGCCGAGTGAGGGCAGCGCCAATTGGGCCAGCAGCCGGTCCAATGCTTCAGAACGCGGGGCGCCCTGTTCGGCCTCGTCGAGGTAGCAGGCGATGAGGGGTGCGGCGGCGAGTTTAACCAGCGCTTCGCAGAGGTAGAAGGCGTTGTCGTGGCGGCCGCGGGCGTCCTTGGCGTTGTAGGCGCGGCTGTAGAGCTGCGCCAAGGGCAGCGGCAGACGCAACAGGTATTCGCGCCGGAACTCCGCGGACACGGCCACGGCCCCTGGGCGAAACAGAGACGGGATCAACGCCGATGCAACGAGAATACAGGCGGCCGCGCGTCAACACAAGCGGCCGGCGCATCAAGAAGTCCGGTTCATCCGGGGGAAGCATACAGACGATTGGAGATATGGGATTTCACGGAGGCGCATCGGATGTTTAACCGCGGGAAGCGGGCGGACGCCCCGGTCCATGCGCGTCGTCGGTTGGCGTCCGTTCTAGCGCCACGCCTGTTCGGCCGTCTGCACCCGGCCGCACATCACATGGCGAACAAATGGTGCAATGCGAGAAAGCGACGCGATTTCATGGCTGTTCCGCCGGGTTCGGCTCCGGGACCGAGACGGAGATTTCGATCTCGGGCGATTGATACGCGGGCTGCACGACGCCCTGTTTCGGCCGGGCCGCCTCCGCGGGCGGATTCGGCCGCGGCCGGCTCACTTCCACCGGCGAGTCCGGCTGGGGGACGGGAACCGCGGCTTCGACCGCGGCCGGCAGAACCTCCGAATGCGGCGAAGGGACGTTCACGGCCGCCGGTGCAGAGGGCTTGCAGCGGATCTGCCAGCCGCCTCCCAGGGCGCGATAGACGCTA
>CAWFBG010000005.1:0-693023 GCA_963813925.1 uncultured Planctomycetaceae bacterium | reverse complement strand
CCAGGCGTTCTTGAACTCCACCCGTTCCGGCTGGCTCTTGTTCTCCTTCGTGCCGCGCATCGCCCGGTTGGCCGTCAACGCGATCACGGCGTCGGCCAGCGCCACCTCGTCGTTGCAGCGCGGCAGCCGTTGCTTCGTGTAGTCCAGTCCCTTCTGCCACTGCCGCACGCAGAACGCGAAGTCCTCGATCTCCTCGCGGTATCCGCGGCTCACCACGCCGCCGGGGCTGCCGCCCACCGGCCCCGCCCCCGCCTGGCCGCTGCTGACGGCCGGCCCCCACGTCGAAGACGAGTCCAGCGCCGGCTTGCCCGTTCCCTTGGCGTCCACCGTCACCGTCATCGCCCGGGCGTCGGACGGGCCGCCCTTCGCGGCCGGGTTC
Source organism: uncultured Planctomycetaceae bacterium (assembly GCA_963813925.1). Taxonomy (GTDB): domain Bacteria; phylum Planctomycetota; class Planctomycetia; order Gemmatales; family Gemmataceae; genus UBA4732. The sequence goes on along the minus strand of CAWFBG010000005.1, from coordinate 692,644 downwards.
CTTTCCGGATAGAGCATCACCGTCGATTCCTTCTCCACGATCATCGTGCCCCGCGTGCCCATCACCGTCTCGCCGTAAGGCTCGAAACCGTTGGTGTTGATCGACGAGTAGGTGACGATCACCTTGTCGTCGGGGTCGCTGCCGTGCGTGCCGTCGGGACGGGCCGGGCCTTTGGGATGATTTTTACCCGGAAACTCGTAGGTAACGAAGATGTGGTCCTCCGAGTCGCGGTCGTCGCGGCCCGGCCGGTAGAAGTATTTGCCGCCGACGCCGATCACGGCCAGCGGCTGGACGTGGCCCAGGAAGATGCTGCACGCGTCCATCTGGTGGCTGCCCAGCTCCGCCATCAGGCCGCCGCCCGTCTGGTTCCACAGCCGCCAACGCACCAGCTGCTCCACGTTGTCGAAGCCGTATTTCTGCACGTCCCCCTTGAGGGCGTCGTAGTCCTCCGCCAACACCGGCGGGAACCAGCCGTCCTTGTAGTACGGCCGCTCGACGCCCTGCGCCAAGGCAGGCCCGTTCGGATCGGGGATGTACGGCCAGCTGTTGTTGCGGTGCCACGAGGCGTAGATGTGATGCACTTCGCCGAGCACGTCGTTGTCCATGATGTCGGTGGCGTGGGCGTACAACATGCTGTAGTGGCGCTGGTGGCCGATGGACAAAATGCTGCCCGTCTCCCGCGCGACCTGGACCATCTTCTTGCACTGGCCGACGTTCCAGCCCATCAGCTTCTCGCAGAGGACGTGGATCGGCCGGCCGCGCTCCTGACCGATCTTCATGGCGTCGATGGCCATCTTGGCGTGCCAGCAGAGCGGCGCCGCGATCACCACCGCCTCGATGTCCTTCTCGTTGTGCAGCATCTCCTTGTAGTCGCCGGTGTATTTGTGAATCTGCTTCTCGGCATTTTGACCGTAGATGCGCTTGAAGCCCTTGCGCAGCTGCGGCACGTGGGGATCGCCGTCGAAGATGCGCTTCATGTTCGACGGCCGAATGTCGCAGACGGCGACGAACTCCAGGAATTCGGGGTTGTGTTCGCCGACGAGGACGCCGCCCTCGTCACCGCCGCCGATCAGCGCCGCCTTGACCGGCTTGCCGTGCAGGCTCTCGTAACCGAAGTAGACCGCCGTGGAGATCGGAACGACGGCCGCCCCCGCGACGGCCAGGCTTTTCATGAAGCCGCGCCGCGTCAGCCCCTCGGCCGTGCGGACGTAATTCTCGCGTCCGATGTCGCGCTGCTCGGGGGTCAGTTCAATCGCCATGGGAGAGATTCCTTGTCGTGTACCAAGGTCGCAATCTTGCCCCCCTCTCCCCGGAGTACAGGGGAGAGGGGGGAATAACCTACATGACCGTTTCGTAAGTCCCCTGCCAGTCGTCGCACCCGCATTCTGGCGAATGCGGCTACGTGGCAGTGGCGATGGACTTACGAAATGGTCATCTACGCCGCCTGCCGCACCGGCGCAGGTTGAGGCTTCCTACGCCCGAACAGCGCCAGGAAAATCCAGTGAATCAGGGCGTCCACGCCGAACCACCGGCCGCTCGCGGTCGTGGCCAGGGCCAGCAGGGCGAACATCTCGATCACGTTCTTGTTGACGAAAAGATAGTTGCCTTCGTTGTTGGGCGGCGTCGGCAGCCACGGCCACGGCGGGGCCGCGAAGTAGGTCATCAGCAGGAAGCCGGCGGCCAGAACGCAGTTGAGCCGCGACAGCAGGCCGATCAGCAGGCAGCCGCCGATGATCGTCAGGCCCCAGGCCGTGACGCCGTCGATCCACCATAAAAGCGGCAGCGGCGGCGTGGAAGTCATGACCTTCTGCCGCTGGTCCGGCGTCAGCACCGATTCGAGCGACGCCTGGAGGTCGGCCGTCTTCTTGTCGAGGTCGGCCAGGAGCGATTGCGCATCGTCGCCGCCTCGGCCTTGGCCGCCAGCCGCTTGGCGCCGACCACGTCCTTGCCGAACGCGGAGTCGGTCTTGTCGAGCATGTCGCGGTATTCCTGCACCTTCGCCCGGTAGTCCGCGACGCGCTGGGCCGGCGTCTCGTCCACCGTCAGCACACCGGACGGATAGTTCTTGTCCACTTCCGTCATCGCGTCCCGCACGTCGGGTTGCTGCTCCGCCTTGGTCTTGCCCTTTTCCGCCTTGAGCGTCAGCCAGTGGACGACCTTGGACTCCTCCCCTTCCAGCTTGCCCTTGGCCAGGTCGCGCTGCTTCTCGTCCAGGCCGTAAAACTTCTGGAACTGCGTGTAGTAGTCGTCCCAGTCCTTTTTCAGGGCGGGAGGCGTCCGTTCATACGGTTTGGCCGATTTCGGGTCTTCGTTGGCGGCGAGCGGGACGATGGTGAGGCGCGACCAGCGCCTCGTCGTCGGGGTCGCCGATCTGCTGGCGCACCTCCCAGGCCAGCGGGCCGGGCGCCTCGCGGAAGTAGCCGGCGCTGCTGAACGGCTTGTTCGTCGTGGTGGCGCCGGTCACGAACGAGTCGAGCTTGTGCAGCCCCTCGAAAAGAAAGTGCCAGCCGATCGCCAGCCGCAGGACGACCAACAGGACCATCGTTAGGAAACCGAACTCTCTGGCGCGCCGCATGGATTCGTCCCACTCTCATTTTGGCGAGCGGGGGGCGTCAGCCCCCTGATTCGTCGACTGTTCCGAGGCGCTATGCTAAATCAGGGGGCTGACGCCCCCCGCTCGCCTCAAAGGTTCAATACCGCCAATTCGGCGTCGTCGCCTTCGGGCAGGAGGAGGGCGCCGATCTCGGGGTGCGCCGCACAATAGCGGCGGGCCAATTCGACGCCGCCGACGAAGAACGCCGTCGAAAGCGCGTCGGCCTCCGCCCCGGTCGGGGCGACGACGGAGGCGCTGGCCACGCCGGCGGCCGGCCAGCCGGTGCGCGGGTCGAGGACGTGGCCCAGTTTCTTCCCGTTATATTCCAGGTGTTGAAACGTGGCCGCCGACGTTCCCAACGCCCGGTCGCGCAGCCAGACCTCCGCCAGGCGCGACGCCCCGTCCCAGGGATGGGCAATCCCCACCAGCCAACCTCTCGGATCGCCGTCGGAACTTCCTTTAGCGTACACGCTGCTGCCCCCGCCGTGCAACAACACGGCGGGGAATTTCCCGGTCGCGCTCAGGAAATCGCCCACGCGGTCCAGGGCGTAGCCCTTGCCGATGGAGCCGAGATTGATTTCCAGCCCCGGCCGTCGGAATCGCACGGTTCGCCGCGCCGCGTCCAGCTCGACCGCTTGCATCCCCACGCGCGCCAGGGCGGCCCCGCGTTCGGCGTCGGACGGCACGCGCCGCGGCCCGCGGAAAAAGCCCCACGCCTTGATGAGCGCCCCGGCCGTCACGTCGAACGCCCCGTCCGTTTCCGCCGAGATTCGCGCCGCCAGCTCCAGCAGTCGGAACAGCCCGTCCTCGACGGGGACCGGCCCGGCTAAGGCGGTGCGGTTGAGGCGGCTGACTTCGCTGTTTTCACGGTAGACGGTCAGTTGACTTTCCAGATCGTCGATGAGGTCGAAGGCGGCTTCCCCGTGGGTCATGGCCGCATCGCCGCCGAAGGGCAGGACGATTTCAAAGGCGGTGGCCATGGCCCGGCGCGACAGGCGCAGCAGGACGGTTTCCCGCGGTGCGGCCGCGGGAACGGCCGTCAGGGCGTCGAGCGGATCGAGCGATTCCAGGGCGCCGAGGACGCGGCCGGCGGCCTGGGCGATGCGGCGGGGGTGGAGGAAGTCGCGGCGGTTCATGAAGAGTGGCGAGTGGCGAGTGGCGAGTGAAGAAAAACATCGGTCTTTTCTCGCCACTCGCCACTCGCCACTCTGTTATTCGTTTCCGTCGTGGATCAAAGGTTCGAGCTGCTTGGTGTTGCGTTCGACGGCGAGGATGATGGTCCGTTCCTCGATGCCGTCGGGCGAGGTGGCGACGGCCGGGATGATTTGTCGGCCGTCCGGCAGGCTGAAGCGCATGGTGAAGGTGCCGTCGGGCCGCAGGTTGACCGGGTCGCCCTGGAGGGTGACGCGGGCCTTGGGTTCGGTGGCGCCGTAGATGATGAGTTCGGCGTCGAGCTGGAACCAGAACTGTCGCGACTTGCCGCCGAACGCCAGGCCGCCGGAGCCGAAACTGGTCACGGCCGGCGAGTGCAACGGCCGACGCAGACGCTCCTCGAACAGCTGCTTGAGTTCGAGACTGCTGCCGACGCCCGTCGGGTCGAAGCCGCCGGACATGGCGTAAATGCGGTCGGCCTTCTTGGCGTCGAGGTCGGCCCAGTTCTCGTCGATCACGTCGCTGACGCCGGCCCGCGGCGTGGTGACGACGTTGGAACGGGCCAGGACGTAGAACCGACCGCTCTTGGCCAAATAGCCGATGTCGATGCGGTAGGAGCGCGGCGGACTGCTGACGTCGATGTACCAGTTGTTGCAGCCGCCGTGGATGTCGATGTCGCGGAGGGGGGACTCGGACGAGCTGGAGGAGCCGTGGCTGCTCACGTCGAGCAGGCGGAGGATCGGCTTGGCCGTGTGCCATTCCGTGCCGAGGGCGGCCTCGGCCCGCTGGATGGCGTGGCGCGTCAGCTCCCAGTAACTATGCAGCCAGTAGGGGTCGCGGACCATGACGACGATGCGGTCCTTGCCGTAGCCGGCCGGCAGGTCTTTGGGAACCTTGGCGGACAGGTCCCTGGTCGGCACGCCGACGTCGAACTTGCTGCGCTCGACGCTTTCCTCGGCGTTGGCGGAGGTGTCGCGGGCCGCCGCGGTCTGTACGGGATGCTCCGTGCGGGAAGGACGCGGCTTGGCGTCCCGGCTCGACAACGCTTGGCGCTTTTCAAGGACGGCGATCAACTCGTCCTTGCGCATGCCGTGCCAGCCGGCAATCTTCTGCTGCCGAGCCAGCTCGATCAACTTCGCTTTGGTACACGCTTGTAACTGGTCCCGAGTCATGCGTGACAACTCCGGCGCCCGTCCGGCGCGGGCGCTTTGAAAAAGTCCCCAGGGGTTCACGTCCTTGCGGCGGATCCAGACTCCCCGAGGTCCTTTCCAGGGAGGGAATGTCTTCGAGCCGGCGCGAAAGGGCGGGCGCCCAGGAACGCCGGTGCAGGGGAAGGAGGGCGTCGAGGCAGGCCGGCACGCGCCTCAAAGGAGAATAGAGGCGCTTCGGGAAGGCCAACCCGCCGAGCGGAGGGTCGGGGCCTTGGGAAACAGGGTGCGCCGACGGAGTAAGGGTGGAAAGGTCGGTTGCATCCCTGACTGAAAAATAATTTGGCAGAGTTCGGGCGTTTGATTCTTACCCTCTACCGGGTTTGATGTTAAAGAACGGTGCGCGGAATGTCAACCAAATTTCCGCGAAATGATGCAAAAACATGCCGCCGACCCTTTCCGTTCATCATCGCTTCCCGTCGGACCCGACGGGTCGGGGACTTCGTGAAAAATTACACGAACCGCGCCTTGACTTTCCTTTTCCGCCTTAGAGAATAGCCCGCACGACGGCGAAGAGATCGGTTACCGGGGTGGAAGAGGCGCCCGAGGGCGGCCGGGAGGGGCCATGTATCTCGGCGACCCCCGCGACGTGCGGCGCTACATGACCCTCTCCCAGGTGGGCCTGGAGATGGTGGCGCCAATCGGCCTGGGCCTGCTGGTGGACTACCTCCTTGGGTCGTCCCCTTGGGGGGTGATTTTGGGCGCCGTGCTGGGGCTGGTGGGGGGGCTGGTCCATCTCATTCGGTTCGTGAGCAAGGACGACCCGGATTCCCCCCCGCCGCTGGCCGACCAACGGGGGCCGCGGTGATCGGACGGTTGTTGCTGTTGATCGGCGGGGCGCTGGCCTTCTGGCTCTTGGTCGGCCTGCCTGCCCGCGCGTTGGGCGGCGGCGACCAGGCCTTCGTCTTCTGCGGCGCCGCCGTGCTGCTGTGCCTGCCGCCGATGATCGCCACGCTGGTCTGGGCCGAGTTCGCCCTGAATAAAGACCCGCAACAGCAGTTGTTGATGGTGCTGGGCGGCACGGGGCTGCGGATGTTTTTCGTGATCGCGGGGGGGATGGTCCTCTACCTGTTCATTCCCTATTTCAAAGACCAGATCACCTTCTGGCTCTGGGTGATGGTCGTCTATCCGGTCACCCTGGCCCTCGACGTGGCCCTGATTCTGTGCGGCCGGCCGCCCGTCAAGGCCTGAGTCGTCTCTCGCGGAGTGGGAGTCCACATGGCGATCCACAAGCCCAGCGACATGGCGTTCGGGCACGTCCTCGACCAGCGCAACATCTGGGAGTTGTTCAATAGCCTGTTTGGCGACCCCCTCGGCTGGGAGTTGCCGCGGTTCTCGCTGTTCGGCTACACCTTCCATCTCACCAAGTTCATGATCCTGGAGCTGGGGGCAGCCGTCCTGATCGCGCTGATCTTCATCCCGCTGGCGCGCCGGGCCAAAAACGGCGACTTGCCCAAGGGCGCCTGGTGGAATTGTTTCGAGTCGCTGCTCACGTTCGTTCGCAACGAGGTCGCCCGGCCGACCATCGGCGAACACGACGCCGACAAGTTCACGCCGTTCCTCTGGACGCTGTTCCTGTTCATCCTGTTCTGCAACCTGCTCGGCCTGATCCCGCTGCTCGGTTCGCCGACCGCCAGCCTCTACGCGACCGGCGGCCTGGCGATCATCGCCTTCTGCATGTTGCACGGGGCCGCCATCGTCAAGATGGGCGTGGTCCACTATTTCAAGTCGCTGTGGCCGCACATCGACGTGCCCTACGTCGGTTGGCTGTTCAGCGGCTTCGTGTTCACCATCGAGTTTCTCGGCACGTTCATCAAGAGCGGCGTGTTGGCCGTGCGTCTTTTCGCCAACATGTTCGCCGGCCACCTGGTGCTGGCGATGATCCTGATCTTCATTTACGAGGCCGGGTTGGCCGGCAGCTATTTCTTGTGGGGCGGCGTGACGGTCGCCAGCGTGCTGGGCATCACGGCCCTGAGCCTGCTGGAGTTGTTCGTCGCCTTCCTGCAAGCCTACATTTTCGTCTTCCTCACCGCGCTGTTCATCGGGATGGCGTTGCACCCCGAACATTGACGTGGACCTTTTCCGGAATCCTGGAGTGGTAACTGGAGCACCCATGAAAAATGCCTTGAACTGGTTGGCCCTGGCGGCGGTCGTGGTGGTGATGCTGCTGGCGGCGACGCCGGCGATGGCCGCCGACGCCGCGGGCGGCCCCACCAATCTGACGCTGGCCGGCGTCGGCGTCGGCGCCGGCATCGGCGCCGGCATCGGCCTGCTGGGGGCCGGCTACGGCTTCAGCCGCATCGGCTCGGCCGCCCTGGAGAGCATGGCCCGTCAGCCGGAGGTGGCCGGGCGCATTCAGACGGCCATGATCGTCATCGCGGCCCTTCTCGAAGGCGCCACCTTCTTCGGGCTGCTCATCTGCCTGTTGGTGTCGCTGAAAGTTGGGAGCTGAGGAACGGGGCGCCGGTTAGCCGCGACGCGCAGCGGAGCGCTTTGGGACCGAGCGCTCCGCTGCGCGTCGCGGCTAACCGGCGGACGCGGTGGTCGGTGCGCATCCTGCGAGAGAGGTCGTCATGCGAAGCGGATGGCGGGTCGTCGGAGTCGTGCTGGCGTTGCTCGCCGCGTTTTCCGGGCCCCGGCTGCGGGCGGAGGCGCCCCCGACCGCGCTCGACGCGGCGGCCGACGAACAGCTGAAGAAGGACGTCCAGGAGGAGCGCTTCGAGGCCGCCGAATCGACGTTGGAAAACTGGCGGCGCGAAAACCTCCAGCGAACGGCGGGCGAAGCCCTGCTGGACGACAAAGCGCCCATGAGCGACCTGCGAAAGGCGTTTAACGCCGCCGTGGACGCCAAGCAGTACGGCGTTGCGCAATACTACCTGGAGCAGATCCGCACCAAGGCCGAGACGCCCAACATCTTCGCCCCCGCCATCGACCTGACCATCTGGACGATGGTCATCTTCCTGCTGCTGCTGGCCGTCCTCTACAAATACGCCTGGACGCCGATGATGCAGGGGCTGCAGAAGCGCGAGCACGACATTCACGCCGCGGTCAACGACGCCAAGACGGCGCGGGAAGAGGCGCAGCGGCTGCGCGAGGAGATCCAGGCCGAACGCGACAAGATCGAGGAACGCGCGACGCGACATCCTTCAGAAGGCCCAGGCCGACGCCCAGCGGCTGGGCGACGAGATCGCGGCCAAGGCCAAGGCGGAGATCCAGGCCGAACGCGACCGAGTGCGCCGCGACATCGAAGTGCTACACGACCAGGCGCTGAAAGACCTCTACGAGAAGACGGTCGATCTGGCGGCGCTGATCTCCGCCAAGGCGATCCGCCGGCAGCTGACGCCCGACGACCACCGGCGTTTCATGGACGAGGCGCTGGCGGAGATTCGCCAGGTGGGCAACGGGCACAAGACCCCAGCGAGCGTGTAACCGATGAACGCCGACGAACCGCCGCGCCACCCAACCGTCTTCGACGACGCCACGCAGCACGTGGCCCGCGTCTACGGCGAGGCGTTCCTGAACGCGGCCCAGAAGAGCGGCCAGCCGGCCGAGATGGTCCAGGACCTCGACGCCCTGGTGAATCAGGTCTTCGGTGCCGACCCATACCTGGAGCTGTTCCTCTCCAGCAGGGCGATCAGCCGGGAACGCAAGGCCGCCGCCCTCCGCGGCGCCTTTCAGGGCCGGGCCAGCGACCTGTTTCTGAAATTCCTGCTGGTGCTCGACGACCACGACCGTCTCGACGCCCTGCGTTCCATTGCCGCCGCCGTCCGCGACCTGTACGAGGAGCGGACGGGCAAGGTCCGCGTCGAGGTGCGGTCGGCACTGCCGCTCGCGGAGGACGAGCGGGAGAAACTGCGGCAGGAACTGCGGGCGTCGCTGGGCCGCGAGCCGGTGCTGGAGACGCGCGTCGATCCCGAGCTTCTGGGCGGCCTGACGGTCCAGGTCGGCGACACGCTATACGACGCCAGCATCCGCACGCGGCTGGAACAGATCCGGAACCAACTCATCGAGAGAAGCAGTTATGCGATTCAATCCCAACGAGATCGTTTCGGTCCTTGAACAGGAAATCGGCGGCCTGCGCAACGACCTGGAGGCCCAGGAAGTCGGCCGCGTTCTGGAGATCGGCGACGGCATCGCCCGCATCTACGGCCTATCGAGCCTCATGGCCGGCGAGATGGTCGAGTTCACGCGCACCGGCGTGCGCGGCCAGGCCTTCAACCTGGAGGAGAACTCCGTGAGCGTCATCATCCTCGGCGAATACTTCGAAATCGCCGAGGGCGACGAGGTGAAGACGACGGGGACGCTGCTGCAAGTTCCGGTAGGCGAGGCGATGATCGGCCGCGTGGTCAACCCGCTGGGCGTGGCGATGGACAACAAAGGCCCCGTCGCGGCGACGCACTTCCGGGCGGTGGAGTCGACGGCGCCGGGCGTGGCCGGCCGGCAGCCGGTGGACGTGCCGCTGCAGACCGGCATCAAGTGCATCGACGCCATGACGCCGATCGGCCGCGGCCAGCGCGAGCTGATCATCGGCGATCGCAAAACGGGTAAAACCGCCATCGCCGTCGATACGATCATCAACCAGAAGGGCGAGGACGTCATTTGCGTCTACGTCGCCATCGGCCAGAAGGAATCGACGGTGGCTCGGGTGGTGGAGAACCTGCGCGCCGCCGGCGCGATGGACTACACCATCGTCGTTTGCGCGTCGGCGGCCGACGCCGCCCCGCTGCTGTACATCGCGCCCTACGCCGGCTGCGCCATGGCCGAATTCTTCATGTACGAGCAGGGCCGCGACACGCTGGTGGTCTACGACGACCTGAGCAAGCAGGCGGCGGCCTACCGGCAGCTGTCGCTGCTGGCGCGGCGGCCGCCGGGACGCGAGGCCTACCCCGGCGACATTTTCTACGCCCATTCGCGCCTGCTGGAGCGGTCGGCCAAGGTCGCCGAGCGCTGGGTGATCGTGCCGCGGGACGCCGACGAGAAGTCGGTGGCCGAGGATTGGGGAGTCAACAACGAGCAGGGCGAGCGGCGGCAGCCGGGCGAGAAGGGCAAGGTCTACGTCGGCCCGCTGGACAAGGAGCACGCCGTCAAGCACGACCTGGCGAAGTTCCCGGATTGCAAGGTGGTGAAGGTGCCGGGTTCGGGCGGCTCGCAGACGGCGTTGCCGATCATCGAGACGTTGGAAGGCGAGGTGTCGGCCTACATCCCGACGAACGTGATTTCCATCACGGACGGGCAGATCTACCTGCAACCGGCGCTGGGCCGGGCCGGCATCTGGCCGGCGATGGACGTGGGCATTTCGGTTTCGCGCGTGGGCGGCAAGGCGCAGATCCCGGCCATGAAGTCGATCGCCGGCGGCCTGAAGCTGGATCTGGCGCAGTTCCGCGAACTGGAGGCGTTCGCGCAGCTGGGCACGGAACTGGACAAGGCGACGCAGGCCCAGCTCGACCGCGGCTATCGCATGGTGGAATTGTTGAAGCAGCCGCAGTTCAAGCCGATGAACGTGATCGACCAGGTCATGGTCATCTTCGCCGGCACGAAGGGCTACCTGGACAAAATCCCGGTGAAGGAAGTGCTGCCGTGGCAGGACCAGTTCCTGAGCTACATGCGGACGGAGCGGTCGGACGTGCGCAACGCCCTGGCGAAGGCCCGCAAATTCAATCCGGACCTGGAGAAGCAGTTGGCCGCGGCGATCGACGCCTTCCAACCGCACTACGTGCCGCCGGGCGGGCGGAAGCAGGAGACCGCGACGACGACGGCGCCCGCGAAGCCGAACGAGGCGGTCAAGGCCGCGCCGCCGCAGGGCGTCAAGGCGGGGCGTCACTGACAATAAGTTGACACGAAGGCGAGCGGCCGGCGTAAGCCGGCTGGTGCGTCGCCGCCTTTCGTGGCGCTAGACTACACCAGCCGGCTTACGCCGGCCGCTCGCCAAGACTCTTGTGAGACAACATGGCCAACACCCGCGCACTCGTCGGCCGCCGCCGGGCCATCCGCAACATCCGCAAGATCACGCGCACGATGGAACTGATCGCCACGTCGCGCTTCAAGCGGGCGCTCGACCGCGCCACCGAGGCCGAGGCCTACACGCGCAAGATCGCCGAGCTGGCCGCCGACCTGAGCGCCGCCGCTGTGAACATTAGCCATCCGCTGTTGCAGAAGCGCGAAAAAGTCAAGACGAGCCTGCTGCTGGTCATCGGCTCCAACCGCGGCCTGTGCGGCGGCTACAACGCCGGCATCCTCCGCGAGGCCAATCAGCGCATCCGCCAGCTGGCCGCCGAGGGCGTAACGCTGGTGCTGGAAGTGTCCGGCAAACGGCCGGCCGCCTACTTCCGCTACCAGGGCGTCAAGGCCGACAAAACGTACACTCACTTCGAGGACAAGCCGCGCTTCGACGAGGTGGAAGAGTTGGCGAATCGCTATCTCGCCGATTTCATCTCCGGCAAGGTGGATCGCGTCGAGGTGGTCTACGTGAAGTACCTCAGCGCGGCCCGGCAGACGCCGGTCGTGGAAGCGCTGTTGCCGCTGTCGGGCGCCGCCCCGGAGACGCGGAAACGGGGATCGTCCGAGGCCGCGGAGAAGCCGAAACCGGTGGAGTACGAGTTCCTGCCGGAGCCGCGGGAAATCCTGGAACAGCTGTTGCCGGAGTCGTTCAAGGTGCGGCTGTTCAAGTGTTTTTTGGACGCGGCGGTGAGCGAGCAGATCGCCCGGCGGGTGACCATGAAGGCGGCGACGGAGAACGCCGACGACATGATCAAGAACCTGACGCGGCAGTACAACCGCGCCCGCCAGGCGCAGATCACCAAGGAGATCGCGGAAGTCATCGGCGGGGCGGCGGCGCTGGAATAACAAGCAACGGCGAGCGGGGGGCGTCAGCCCCCTGATTTAGCACGCTGTCGCTGACAGAATGCGGAATCAGGGGGCTGACGCCCCCCGCTCGCCGGGTTCGACATACTCTCGACGGGAGCGCATCATGGCAAGCATCAGCGGCAACGGCCACGCCAACGGCCAACACACCGGCAAAATCGTACAGGTCATCGGCTCGACGTTCGACGCCGAGTTCGAGGAAGGCCACCTGCCCGAAATCTACAACGCCGTGCGGATCGACCAGGACCAGAAGGGCGTGGCCATCAAGCTGGTCGGCGAGGTGCAGCAGCACCTCGGCGGCAACCGCGTCCGCTGCGTCGCCCTCGGCTCGACCGACGGCCTGATGCGCGGGATGCCGGCCGTGGACACGGGCAAGCCCGTGACGGTGCCGGTCGGCAAAGGGACGCTCGGCCGCGTCTTCAATCTGCTCGGCGAGCCGATCGACGGCCGCGGCCCCGTGCAGGCCGACGAGTATCGGCCGATTCACGCCGAGCCGCCGTCGTTCGCCGAGTTGTCGCCCAAGACGGAAATCTTCGAGACCGGCATCAAGGTCATCGATCTGTTAACTCCGCTGGTGCGCGGCGGCAAGGCCGGCCTGTTCGGCGGCGCCGGCCTCGGCAAGACGGTCATCCTCCAGGAACTGATCGCCCGCATCGCCAGCCAGCACGGCGGCTACTCGGTGTTCGCCGGCGTCGGCGAGCGGACCCGCGAGGGCAACGACCTCTGGCTGGAAATGCAGGAGACCGAGATCGGCAACACCGGCCGGGCGGTCATCACGCAGACGGCAATGGTGTTCGGCCAGATGAACGAGCCGCCGGGCGCCCGCCTCCGCGTGGCCCTGTCGGCCCTGACCATGTGCGAATGGTTCCGCGACGCCACCGGGGCCGACACGCTGCTGTTCGTGGACAACATCTTCCGCTTCTCGCAGGCCGGCTCGGAAGTGTCGGCCCTCCTAGGCCGGATGCCGAGCGCCGTCGGCTACCAGCCGACGTTGGCCACGGAGATGGGCGAGCTTCAGGAGCGGATCACCAGCACGACCAAGGGCGCCATCACGTCGGTTCAGGCGGTCTACGTGCCGGCCGACGACCCGACCGACCCGGCGCCGGCCAACGCCTTCCAGCACCTCGACGCCTTCATCTATCTGGAACGGCGGATTTCCGAGAAGGGCATCTACCCGGCCGTGGACCCGTTGACGTCGTACTCGAACATCCTGTCGGTGCAGAACGTCGGCGAGGAGCATTTCGCGGTGGCCCGGCGCGTGTTGCAGATCCTCCAGCGCTACCGCGAATTGCAGGACATTATCGCCATCCTCGGCGTCGAGGAGCTGAACGAGGAAGACAAGCAGGTGGTGAACCGGGCGCGGCGCATCGAGAAGTTTTTGTCGCAGCCGTTCATCGTGGCGGAGGCGTTCACCGGCAAGAAGGGCAAGGTGACGCCGCTCAAGGAGACGATCCGCAGTTTCAAGGAGATTTGCGACGGCAAATGGGACGCGACGCCGGAGCAGGCGTTTTTGTACGTCGGCGGCATCGACGAGGTGGGTGAACAGGCCAAGCGCATGGCGGAAGGGAAGTGAGGCGATGGCGGAAACGCTGCTGAATCGGCCGTTACAGTGCGTGATGGTGACGCCGGAGCGGGCGCTGCTGGACGAGCAGGCCGACTTCGTGGCGCTGCCGATGTACGACGGCGAACTGGGCGTGTTCCCGGGCCGGTCGCCGTTGATCGGCCGGCTCGGCTACGGCGAGCTGCGCATCCGTCGCGGCCAGGAGACGCGGCGGTTCTTCGTGGACGGCGGCTTCGCCCAGGTGCGGGCCAACACAGTCACGGTGTTGACCGGCCGCGCGCTGAAGGCGGAGGAGATCGACGCGGCGGAGGCGGAGCGAACGCTGCATGAGACGCAGCCGGCGGCGGCCACGCCGGAGGTGACGGAGGCGCTGCACAAGGCGCAGGAACGGGCGCGGCGCAGCTGCGGGTGGCACAGCATGGTACAATGTCTCCGGGAAGAGAGGCGCATTGAGGAGGAGCCGCCATGTCATCCGAAGACAGTGAGAGCTACAGCGTCGATAGCCTCATCGAATTCATCGATGAGGCTCCACAGAATGCTTCGGATGCGGATCCACATGAACCCTCCCCCAGCCGAACCAGCAGCGTCGATTGGCTTTACTGGTTCGAGGATGACGCTTCAAACGCCAGCGAGAACCCGCCTGCATGAGCCGCCGTCCAGGAAGCGCGGGCACAATTACATGAGCGCGGGGCCTTCATAGTTGGTATTCATCACCTGAATGTCGATACCATTTCCAAGTTCCCGCCATTCCGGAATACAGGAGTCGATATGGACGTGCGAATTGCGCAGGCGACCAGTCTCGATCTCATCCGCCAGGCCTTGAAGAAACTTGGCGAGTAGTCGCAAGACTTGCGGAGAAGCGGTGATGGAGAGATCAGACAACTTGCTCATCTTATTTGGGTCGGTGGACGACCCCGGATAACCGGACAGCTTGAACATCTGGATGGTCCTCTTAATTCGCTGAAACCCTCGCTTGCGCGTCGGGCTGGTCATTTCAGCGTCTTTCACCCCTCCGAAATAAGCACCACCACCGAATGCGGCACCACGGCATACGCCTCATGCGTCCGCGCCTCCGGTCCCTCGTCCAGTCCCACAATATCTAGCGGCGCCGCCATCGCCGTGTCGATGGCCCGCCGCCAGCGCTTGCCCTGCGGCGACGGCGGCACGACGAATTGCAGCGGCTCCCTCCACGCATTGAACGCCATGTAAAAATCGCGATCCGGCTCGCGGCCGGTCTTGCGGCCGTCCAACGTCAGCGCAATGCTGTGACTCTCATGGGAGAAGTCCGGTCGATACGGCCGGACGCCGTGCCACGCCACCTCCGGCCCGTCGAAGAACCGGCGGCGGCGCAAGGCCGGGTGCCGGCGGCGCAGCGCGATCAGCTCGCGCGTGAACCGCAGGAAATCGCTGTTGCTCACCGCCAGCGACCAGTCCAGCCAGCTGATCTCGTTGTCCTGGCACCAGGCGTTGTTGTTGCCGCGCTGCGTGCGCAAAAACTCGTCGCCGGCCATCAGCATCGGCACACCCTGCGACAGAAACAGCGTCGCCAGTAGGTTGCGGGCCTGCCGACGCCGTAGGCCGAGGATGGCCGGGTTGGTCGTGTCGCCCTCGACGCCGCAGTTCCAGCTCCAGTTGGCGTCGCTGCCGTCGCGGCCGCCCTCGCCGTTGGCGTCGTTGTGCTTCTGGTTGTACGACACCAGGTCCCAGAGCGTGAAGCCGTCGTGGCAGGTGATGAAATTGACCGAGTGCCGGGGGCCGCGGCCCGACGTCTGGTACAAATCCGCGCTGCCGCACAGCCGCGTCGCCAGCAGGCCGGCCGTGCCGGCCTCGCCGCGCCAGAACCGCCGCACGTCGTCGCGGAAATGACCGTTCCACTCCGACCAGCGGCGGCCGAACGGGAACTGGCCGACCTGGTAAAGGCCGCCCGCGTCCCACGGCTCCGCGATCAGCTTGGTGTCGCTCAACACGCCCTCCTCGGCGATCAACTCCACCACCGGCGGGTCCACCAGCACGTTGCCCTGGTAGTCGCGGCCCATGACCGAGGCCAGGTCGAAGCGCAGGCCGTCCACGTGCATGTCGGCCACCCAGAAGCGCAGGCAGTTGAGCAGCAGGTGGCGCACGACCGGGTGATTGCAATTGACCGTGTTGCCGCACCCGGAAAAGTTCAAATAACGGCCGTCGCGGCCGAGCATGTAGTAGAGCTGGTTGTCCAGGCCGCGGAACGAGTAGGTGCGGCCGCGGTGATCGCCCTCGCCGGTGTGGTTGAACACCACGTCGAGGTAGATTTCGATGCGGGCCGCGTGAAACGCCCGCACCATCTCGCGGAACTCGACGGTCTGGCCGTGGTCGGTCCCGGTGCTGGCGTAGGACGCCTTGGCGGCGCCGAAGGCGATGCTGTTGTAGCCCCAGAAGTTCCGGTTGCGTTCGCCGTTGACGGGGTTGACGAACACGCAGTCGGTTTCGTCGAACTCGTGGATCGGCAGCAATTCCACCGCCGTCACGCCCAGCGATTGCAGATACGGAATCTTGTCCGTCAGCCCGGCGAACGTGCCGGGGCGGGCCGTCAGCGACGACGGATGACAGGTGAAGCCGCGGACGTGCAGTTCGTAGACGATGGTGTCTTCCATCGGCGTCACGAGCGGGGCGTCTTCCTGCCAGTGGAACGGCCGGCGGACGTAGACGCTGCGGCGGGCGGAGCGGTGCTTTTCCGGCTCGCGCGACAGACCCCAGCGGGCGCCGTTGGTGAGGGCGGTGGCGGCGGGGTCGAGCAGGATGGTGTTAGGATCGTAGCAGTGGCCGAGGCTGCGCGGGCCATCCACGCGCCAGCCGTAGGCGAAGGCCGGCGGCAGGCCGGCGATGAGGATGTGCCAGTGGTCGCCGGTGCGGTTGCGGCGCGGGTGCAGGGCCACCTCCGTGATCGGCTCGCCGCCTTCGAGCGGGCAGACGACGAGGAAGACGGCGGTGCCGTGGCGGCAGAGCAGGGCGAAGTTGACGCCGTCAGGGTGGGCCGAGGCGCCGAGGGGGAGACAACGACCGCGTGCGATCCGCAGGGTGAGCATAAGCGTGGCAGACGCCGGAGAGGGTCGGAGAAGGCTATAGGGTGAAGATAGGGGGTTCGGGGGAAGAATGGCAAGGGCGGCGCCTTCGGACGGGGGCGAGCGGCCGGCGTGAGCCGGCTGGTGTGTTCTCATTCTTGGCGGTGCTATGCCACACCAGCCGGCTCACGCCGGCCGCTCGCCTAGATCCGGAGGCCCCCGCCCGTCAGCCGCCCCGCGTCCACACCGCGAACCCGTCGCCGTCGGCCGCCAGGTCCCAGCCGCCGCCGGGGTGCCAGCCGCGCGACCCCAGCTTGACCGCCGCCCGGCCTTCGACGACCGCCGCGTATAACCCCTTTCCGGCCTCCTTGACGTCCACGTGGCTGCCGGCGTGAACGCCGGCGTACCTGCGGACTTTAATGAGACGGTCGATGAGCCGGCGGAGCGGTTCGCCCCAGTCGAAAAAGTGGGGCCAGAACACGCACGGGTTGCCGGGGTGGGTCATCAGGTAGGCGTAGCCTTTTTCCGCCATTTTGCCGGTGAAATGGCGGGTGGGATTGTCCTGATAATAGTAGTCCCCCTCGCGGCAGTGTTCGGTGTCGTGGTTGTCGAGAAAGGTCACGGACCGGCTCGGCCAGTAGCCGATCAGGCCGCCCGGCACGACGCGGCCGCCGTTGACGGAGCGGAGCCGGCCGTAGTCGTCGCCGGCGCAGGCGTCGTACAGCAGGTAGCGCGTCGGGAAGTCGAAGGCCGTGGATTTGCCGCCGGCGGCGTCGAGCCACTGCGTCACCTTCTGCCGGTCGCCGTCGAAGCACTCGCCGACCGAAAACGCCGGGCCGCTGGCGTCGTTGTATTCGCCGACGAAGCGGCCGTCGTAGCCCTTGACGAGGTCGTAGCGCCAGCCCCGGAAGCCGACCGATTTAAGACCGCGCAGATAGGCTTTAACGGATTCGCGGACGCCGGGGTTGGTGTGGTCGAGGTCGCGGCCGGCGGGGTGCCTTTCGCCGGTGTCCGGGTTGCCCGTCCCCACGCCCGATTCGTCGTCGCGGACGATGGCGGCCCGGTTGTCGGGGAAGGGGGGGTCGGCGAAATCGGCCCCGGACGTGTGGACGCCGACGCGGTGGTTGAGCACCAGGTCGGCCATGGCCTTGACCGGCCCCAGGGCGGCGACGGCCGACCGCAGCTCGGCCTCGGCGCCGTAGGCCGAATCGAGGACGTGCCAGCGCCTCGGGATGTAGCCCTGCGGCGCCAGCGAGTCCGACGGCGGGGGGAACCAGACCCAGGTGAAGCCGGCCGCCTGGATCGCGGCTGCGTTGTCCTGAATAACCCTGTACCAGCTCTTTTGACTCCGCGAGGCGGGGTCGAACGACCCGGCGTGCGAACGCCAGTGGAAGCCCTGGAGGAGGACGTCGCGGCCGTCGCCGTGGTACTTCCTTTCTTCGGCCGGACTCCGGCCGCCGGCGGGCAGCGCGACGACCGCCACCCAGGGCGCCTTGAATTCGGTGTGCATCGGGGAATGGGTCCTCGATCTAGGGGTGAACAATGCCGTGAGCGCAAACGGACGGAACCGTTCCGAGGGAACGGACGGATGGATCGGCGCGTAAGGACTCTCCGGGGAGGCGCGAAAGCCGCCCTCCGACGAACGAAGACGGAAGACGATTGGGACCTACCGGGGTTTACTCGCCCGCCCGGCGTGGGCGGTTGACGACGTGAAACCCCGGCGTCGAGGTGCTCTGTACGTCGCTGCAAGCATAATCCATGACGCGGGGCGGGGCTTGAGTGGAAAGCGATTTTTCGCGCAAGAAACCGGGCGGCCCGTTGCCATAACCTTCATGGATGGCAGAGATTTCCGGGCCGTCCGCCGTCGCCGCGGTTGCCCGACCGGCCGCGGCGGCAGGGTCTACGCGGTTTCGCCGTCTTGCCATCCGCGGGAGATTGACGCCGCCCTTTCGGGCGGTTAATGTCTTAATCAGGAGGGACCATCCGCCATGTTCAATGCTAACAACATGCTCACTTTGCTGAAAACCCGGCCGTTCGCGCCTTTCCGCTTTGTGCTTAGCGACGGCGGGACGGTGGATGTGAAAAGCCCCGAATTTGTCCTGCCCGGCCGACAGTTCGCCGTCGTCGGTTTGCCCGACCCGCGCGCGTCGGAAACCTTCATCGACTGGTGGATCACCGTGTGGTACATGCATATTACCCGCGTGGAGCAACTGCAGCCGGGCGCGCCGCCCTTCTTCACCGCGCCGCCCGGCCCGGCGGAATCGCCGACGCCGTCGTCCCCTTGATTCGTCTACCGCGCCGCGGGCCAGAAATACTCATTAGAGCCACTAACACGATGGCGAGCGGCCGGCGTAAGCCGGCTGGTTTGGCCTTCACCAGCCGGCTTACGCCGGCCGCTCGCCCATAAAATTAGTGCCTCTAATGAATATCTTCGTCTTTTTTGGGTCCGCGGATCATCCAAACAAGCTTGAGATAATCCCAAATCTGCGGCATCGCCTCCCGTCCTTTCGCCGACCGCGGAGTTATGAGCCGTTTGTGGGTCGATTCGCGCCCTCCAGCTTCCGATATTCCGCCCACGCCCCCGCGAAATCCCGCCGCATCAGCCGCGTCAACGCCAGCATCCGCCGCGATTCCGCGTCGCCCCGCATCCAGTCCGCCTCTTCCGCCAGCGCGTCCGCCTCGTCCGTCCGTCCCGCCGCCAGCAGCCGCCGCGCCTCCGCCAGCGTCCACGCCCGCCGCTCCTCCAGCGCGAACAGCAGCGACAGGTCGGCCTTGCAGCGCCGGCACGCCGGCCCCTGCGCGTTCTCGGCCTTGCACGCCGGGCAGCGGATCACCGTCATTACACATCCTCAAGATAGAATAATACGTCCGCCAGCTCGTTCGACGCCGCCGTGAGCCGGTCCCACTGGCGGTCAGTCAGGGCCGTGCGCACCTTCTCCATCAGACGTTCCACCTCCGGCTTGTCCTCGGGCTGCACGCGCTCCATCAGCCGGTCCGCCTTCTCCAACAGCGCCCGCGCCTGCACCGCCTCGCGCTGGCCTTCGCGCGGCCCCGGCGCCAGCGACGGCGCCTCCCCTTCCCCTGTCTCGCCCTCTTCCGTCTCGTCCACGTCCTCTTCGTAGCCCTCGCCCTGATCGACCCACAGACGGTCGAGCCGTTCGCGGGCCTCGTCGCGCTCCTCGGCCTCGAAATGGGCCAGGGCGTTCTCGATCACCACCTGCTTCTGCAAACCCGTCGCCCGCTCCCGCGCCGACACCTTCAACATGCCGTCCAGGTTCAAATCCAGCTGCACCACGATGGGGTTGCCCGCCGCCACCGGCGCCAGGCCCTTGATCATGAACTTGCCCACCCGCGAATTGCGGCGCACGTCGTCGTTCTCGCCCTGGTACACGTCGATCTCCACCTCCGTCTGGCGGTCGCGGTAGGTGTGGAACAGTTCGCTGCGCGACGCCGGCAGCGGCGTGTTGCGGCGCAGGATCGGCGCGAAACGGAACTCAAACGGGAAGCCCATCGACTCGTCCAAACACTTGATGCCCAGCGAGTGCGGCGTGATGTCCACCAGCACCGCCCCCACGTCGGCCCCCGCGATGATGGCCGCCTGCACCGCCGCCCCCATCGCCACGCATAAATCCGGGTTCACTTCTTGATGGGCCGGCTGTCCCAACCGCTCCTCCAGCATCCCCGACACCAGCGGCGTCCGCGTGCTGCCGCCCACCAGCACCACCTTGTCGATGTTCGACGGCGTCAGCCGCGCGTCCGACAGCGCCCGCTGCACGCAATCCATCGTGCGGTCCAACAGAGGATGAATCAGCTCCTCAAACTCCGTGCGGCTGACCTCGACGTTCAGGTGCAACGGCTGGCCGTCCTTTTCGGCGATGAACTCCTCTTCGATGCGCGCGAACGGCTGAGACGACAGCAGTTTCTTGGCCTCCTCCGCCGCCCGCAGCACCCTGGCCCGCGACACGAGGTTGGCCCGCAGATCGACGCCGTTGTCCTCCTGAAAACGGTCGCACAGGCGTTTGAGGAGCAGGTCGTCGAAGTCGTCGCCGCCGAGCTGCGTGTCGCCGTGGCTGGACAGCACCTCGACGACGCCCTCCTGCGACTGCACGATCGACACGTCGAAGGTGCCGCCGCCGAGGTCGTAGACCAGGATGCGGCGCAGCGCCTGGTGGCTGGGGTCGTAGGTCAGCGACGCGGCCGTCGGCTCGTTGAGGATGCGCACCACCTCCAGCCCGGCCAGCTCGCCGGCCTCGCGCGTCGCCTGGCGCTGGCCGTCGTTGAAGTAGGCCGGGACCGTGATGACCGCCTTGTTGACCGGCTGACCCAGCTCGCGGGCCGCCCGGTCGCGCAGCGCCCGCAGGATCATGGCCGAGATCTCCTGCGGCCGATATTCCTGGTCGCCGAGCTTGACCTTCACGTCCTCGCCCATCTTGCGCTTGATCGACTTGATGGTCCGTTCCGGGGCCAGCACCCACTGGTTGCGGGCCGCCCGGCCGACCAGCAGCCGGCCGTCCTCCGCCAGGCCGACGAACGACGGCAATATCGGATCGCCGTCCTCCGCGAAGACGTGCGGCTGGCCGTCGCGCACCAGGGCCGCCTCGCTGTTGGTCGTGCCCAGGTCGATGCCGACGATGAGGTCCATTGGTTTGCTCCCGGTTCGCAACATGCCGTCACTGGCCGCCGTTCTTCGCCACGCGCACCTGCGCGTACCGGAAGACGCGGCCCTGCCACAAATAGCCCCGACGGACTTCCTCGACCACCTCGCCGGACGGCCGGCCGCCGTCGAGCACGACCTCCAGCACTTCCATCAGCTCCGGGTCGAACGGCCGGCCCGCCGCGGGGATCGGCTCCAGCCCGTGCTGCGCCATGGCGCGTTCTACCCTCTGTAATGTCATCGCAAAGCCCGCCGCCGTGGCCTCCAGCGTCTGACGCACGCGCTCGGCGTTCTCCCGCGCGGCCCGCAGCCGTTCCCGAAGGGCCTTGCACTCGCGTCCCTCGGTTCGGGCGCCGAACCAACGCGCCCACCACGTCGGCCCCGCGTCGTCTTTCGGCCCCTCCTCGGCCGGCTGCGGGGCCGTCAGTTCCTGCACGCGCCGCAACTCACGGCCGGCCAGCGCCGCGGCGTCGTACAGGTCCACCAGCGTTTTCAGCAGCGGCCGCAACCCCTCGTCGGCGGACGACTCGCGCCACACCGGCGCGGCCGGGGGTTCGCGGACGGCGACCACCGCTTGGGCGAGTTGGCGCAGCGTCTCGGCGTTCTGTTCCTGCTGCGCCCGCACCGCCCGCGTTTGCAGGTTGACCTCCTGCCGCAGGGCCGTGAACTGGCCGACCAGCGTGGACAGATCGACGCCCGGACTCGCGGACGGTTCGTCCGCCGGCCCCGCCGTCGCCGCCGCCGTCAGCCAGCCGCGGAAGTCCTCCAATACCGCGGCGATCGCCTCCGGCGTCAGGGCCGGCCCGCCAGGGACAGCAGCGTCCGGAGCGAGACCCGGCGGCGGGGAGTCCGACATGCCACCTCCTCAATGATCGCGTCCACGTTCTCTTTCTTGCCGGCCTCGAACAGGCGGTGCCGCAGCCGGGCGTCGCGGTCGCGCAGGCTCTCGTAGGCCGCCCGGACGGCGGCGAAGCGCTGCGGATGGTGTTCCGGCGAGAACTGCCGCACCAGTTCCAGGTAGCGCCGGCGGATCGTCTCGTCGTCGGCGTCGTCGGCCACGCCGAGCACGGCGTAGGGGTCGTCCACGGGTCGTTTCCTTTCCGGTCCATCGCGCCGGCCGGTTAGCCGCGACGCGCGGCGGAGCGCTTGGGATGAAGCGCTCCGCCGCGCGTCGCGGCTAACCGGCCGGCGGATCAGTCGTCGTAATCGTCGTCGTCGTCCCAGTCGAACGCCCCGAACATGTCCGCCATGAAGCCCATGCCGAACGGGTTGACGGCGGCCAGGGCGTTGAGGCGGTCCTGGATGTCGCGCAGCAGCCGGTCCCTCTGGGCGTCCGCCGGCCGCGCCTCCGCCAGCCGCCGGGCGTTCTCCAGCAGCGGTTTGACCTGATAGGCCCGCACGTTTTCCAGCTCGCCGCTCATGTAGGTCAGCGCTTCCAAATAGGGGAACATCGGGTCGGCGGGGAACTTTCTCCGCGCCCGGTCGAGGTAACGCCGCGACGCCCGGGTCGATTTCAGATCGACCAGGGCGGAGCAAATCGTCTCCATTTGCGCCTCGGTAAAGTCGGCCTTGGCCGCCTTCTCGACGTAGGCCAGCACCTTCTTGGCGTGCGTCTTCTGCCCGTAGTACGCGACGCCGCTTATCATCAGGTCGCGCGTCAGGTCCGCCAGGGCGGTGGCGGCCGCCGGCGTGGCCGGCTCCTCCAGCCCGGCCTTGAACTCCTTGTCGAACCGCGTCTTGAGCGTGCGGTGCAGCTTCAACCGGGCGCACTCCACCACCATCTGGTAGGCCACCGCCAGCGCGGACGGCCCCCGTTGCTTCGCCTGTCGCAGCAACTCCTCCGCGCGTTCCGTCCGCCCCGCCCGGAACTCGCACCCGGCCCATCGGCTCAATACGAGATACGTCTCATCCGGTTCCTCCAGATTCAATGCCGCCTGGTAGTCGCGGCGGGCGTCGTCGAACCGGTCGGCCAGGACGTGGCCGCGGGCGGCGTACAGGTGGGCCGTCGCCACCTTCGACCGCAGTTCGCGGTTGAGCGGGTTGGCTTTCCAGGCCCGTTGCAACAGCTCCAGCGCCTCGTCGTACTGCTCCTTTTCCACCAGCAGATCGCTCAGCGCTTCGAGCGTCGGCAGGTGGTCGGGAAAATGTTCCAGCAATTGGCGGGCCGCTTTCTCCGCCTTGGCGTTCCGCCGCGCCCGGCGGTGCAGCGCGATCAGCGCCTCGTGGGCCTCTAGCAGGTCGGGGGCCAGCTCCAGCGCCTTGCGGTAACACTGCTCCGCCGACGGGTTCAGTGGCGTCGGCCGGTCGGGATGGTTGCGCAGGAAGGCCGGCAGCTTCGCCATCTCCGCGTCGTCCGGCACGGCGGCGGCGTTGCGGCCCATGTGCAGCCAGATCAGCGCCCGCACGCGGTCGGCCTGTCCCGTCGGCCACGCCTTGGGGTCGGCGGCGATCTCTTTTTCATACTTTAGCCAGTTTTTATGGGCGTCTTCCGGGTTGCCGGCGCGCTCGTTGGCCAGCGCCTCCAATCGGAAGAAGCTCGGGTCGGTTGGCGGCCGGCCGAAGACGCGCTTGTAGCGGAGCACGTCGTCCGGCCCGGTATCGACGGCGGCCCAGTAGAAGCAGGACGCCAGCCGATCGACCGCCTTCGGCGCGTCGCGTCGCAGCGCCGGCAACAGCGCCTCGGCCTGGCGGAAGGCGCCGGCCAGCGACTCGTGGTTGGCCAGCGCCGCCCGCATCTGGCGGAGCCGCGGCGCCAGCGATTCGCCTTCCATGCGGTCGAGCTGCCGCCGGAGGGCCGCCTGCGTCTCCGGCGGCTGGGCGGCGCGGAACGCCGGGTCGATCTGGAAGCGGAACGGGGCGGCGAGGCGGGCCGGCAGACGCTCCGGCGCCAGCCGCTGCCAGTTTTCCAGGGCGCGGGCGTCGTCGTTGGTGTAATAGGCCTGGAGGCCGCGGAGCAGCACCTTCCACTCCAGAAACGGCGAACGCAGGCCGATGCCTTGCAGGGCGGCGCGGGCGTCGTCGTCCTTGCCGGCTTCCGTGCGCGCGAAGGCCGTGAGAACGCGGTCGAAGTCGGCGTGGAGCGATTCCGGAAGAGAGGCCCGACCGGCGGCCTCCTGTTGCACGGCGGCGTCGGCGGCGCCGATCAGGACCTTGGCGGCGGCCTCCGGCGCCTGGGCAGTCAGTTCCAGCGCCTGCCGGGTTTCGCCGCAGCGGGCCAGTTCCTCGGCGACTTGTCCCAGCCAGGCCGGGGTCGTGCGGTCGAGGGTGAGGGCGACGTGAAGGACGGTGACGGCGTCGCGGGTTTGCCCCTGGGTGCGCAGCTGGCGGGCGCGGCCGAGGTAGGCCTGACGGAGCATGTCCAGATGGGCGGGCGTCGGTTCGGCCTTGTGGACCTGCTTGGCCAGGTCGAGGGCCTGCTGGAAACGCCCTTCGCGGATCGCCCTTTGCGCCCGGTCTTTCAGGACCGGCCAGGGCGGCGCGGCCGGCGTGCGGTGTTTCTTCTTTGCCAAGGCGAGACTCCCCGCGGACGGGTACGGCGGGGCGGCGCTTGCGAATCCTCGCCCCATTCTTCACTATACAA
Source organism: uncultured Planctomycetaceae bacterium (assembly GCA_963813925.1). Classification (GTDB taxonomy): domain Bacteria; phylum Planctomycetota; class Planctomycetia; order Gemmatales; family Gemmataceae; genus UBA4732. The sequence goes on along the minus strand of CAWFBG010000005.1, from coordinate 668,000 downwards.
AAGGGGCCGCGCATTCACCACGGCGGCAGGCGGTAAATGGGGGTCGGGAGCGCCCTGTGGAAAACCTTGGGAGACTCCTCGTTCCCACGCCCCGCGTGGGAATGAGAAGGAACTTCCGCACCCTTCCCCGTTATGCCTCTGTTCGACCTTGCGCATTTTTTGACTTGTTGCTTGAAATCCGACGAAAGGCGTATAAGCTCAACCAAATCTCATCTTCGCCCAAGGCCATCCTCGAAGGAGGGAAGCATGAAGGACAGCTTGACCCGGCGCGCTGCGCTGGGGGTGGTCGGGACCGCGGGCCTGGCCGCCCTTGCCGCGACCACACTATCGCCGTCGCGGGCTTCGGCCGCGGAAAAGCACCCGAAAATCCGCGCCGCCCTGGCGGACTTGAAGGAAGCGCGCGAGGAACTGAAGACGGCCGACACCGACTTCCACGGCCACAAGAAGGACGCCATCGAAGCCGTCGACAATGCGATCAAGCAGTTGAGGCTTTGCCTGGGAGAGAAGGAATAGCGCCAGAGCAACGATCGGGGCCGCCGCCGCGGCACAAGCCGAAGCTTGTGCCACGGCCCTCACAGCCGGTCGAGCGAGTCGATCCAGCGGACCAATTCTTTCAGCGTCGGCAGGTCCAAATACTGCTGGCCCAGGTCCTTGATCTCGCGGTACACCGCCGTGTACTTGTAATCCTTCAGCTTCTTCTGGCCGTCCTTGATGAGGTCCTTGAGCGGGTCCTTGCCGCCGGCCACGATGTAGAAGCTCAGCGGCTGCGTGGCCGACCGCTCCTTGGGCGGACTGGCCAACGGCGCCCCGGTCGTCGCCACGGCCCGGTACAGTTCGCGGTTGTGGAACGCCAGGTAGAAGGCCATTTCGCCGCCGACGCCCATGCCGTGCAGCACGATGCGGCGTTTGTCGATGGCGTAAGCGTCCGTCACCGCCTTGACCGCCTCATTCACGAAGCCGGCCTCGTCGCGCTTCCAGCCGTCCACGCCGTCGGACAGCGGCGCCAGCAGGATGATGTGGTTGTCGGCGCAGAAATCCGCCCAGGCGTCGGTGAGCTTTTTCACGTCCTCGTCGCGGACCTTGTTGGCCGTCGGGTCGATGGCCTTGCCGGCCGAGGCCGGGTGCAGCCACACCACCAGGGCGTAGGTCGTTGTCGGATCGTATTTCTCCGGAACGTAGACCCAGTAGCTGTGGTCGCCGCTGACGCTGTGGCGCTTGAACAGGCCGGTCTCCGGCTTGTCCTTCTTCTTGGTCGCCTGGCCGGCCGACGCCGGCTCCGGCAGCTTGTCCGGCACGGCGTCGGGCGGCTCGGCCAGCTTGGCCGGCAGCGTCTCCGTCTTGCCGCCGGCCTTGCGCACCACGTCGAGCTTCACGTCGGTCCCCGGCTGGAGGCGGGCCATCACGTCGAGAAAGCGGTCGCGGTCCACGATCGGCTGTTTGCCGGGCGGCTGGCCGGGCTGCGGCGGGCAGTCGATGCGCACGATGCGGTCGCCGGCCTTGACGCCGGCCTTGTCCGCCGGACTATTCGGATAGACATACCGCACTTCGACGCCTTTATCCGTGTCGTCGCGCCTGGGCAGGACGCCGAGAAAGCCCTGCCCGAACGCCGCCCGCGCGCCGCCCAGGGCCACGGCCGGCAGGTTGACCTCCTTCCCGCCGCGGTCGAGCTTGACCGCCACCACGTCGCCCTCGTACTTGGCGCCGAGCCGCGTTTGCAGCTGGACCTGCGTTTCGATGGCATGGCCGTCGATCTCCTCGATGCGGTCGCCGGCGCGGATGCCGGCCTTCTCGGCCGCCGAACCCGCCTCGACGTTGGACACCACCGGCGGCGTCGTGTACGGGTCCTTCACCTGGACGGTGACGCCGAGGATGCCGCGCTTGAGGTCGGTCCCCTCTTTCAGGCGAGGAAGGATGGCGTTAATGTCTTCGAGCGGGACGGCGAAGCCGAGGCCGGAGTCGTACATGTTGAAGCCGGCCGTTTCGCCCTCGGCGTAGGGCGACGCCGGCACGATGACGCCCTGGACGCGGCCGGCCAGATCGACGAGCGGGCCGCCGTAGTTGGCCGGCGAGATGCGGGCGTCGGTCTGCACGGCCTTGCCCCAGATGCGGCCGAGGGCGCTGATGATGCCGACGGACACCGACGGCGGGTCGTTGATGGTATCGGGCAGCGTGCGGCCGAGGGCCAGCGTGGTTTGGCCGATTTTCATGTCGGCCTTGGGCGCCAGGGTGGGGACGGTCAGGCCGTTGGCGTCGATTTTGAGGAGGGTCAACATGCGCGTCTGGTCGGTGGCGACGACCTTGGCGGGATAGCGGTCCTTCCGGCCGGGCACGGACACGTCGATGGTGGCCGGCTTGTTGGCGAAATTGAAGGCGCTGGAGACGATGTAGCCGTCGGGGCTGACGACGAGGCCGCTGGTCGGCCCCATGCCGCGGCGAATCATGCCGCCGCCGGCGGCGCGCACCACGTCCTCGCCGCCCTGCGTCTCGATCTGCACCACGCACGGGGCCGCGCGGGCCACGGCCGCCTTGATCGCCTGTTCCTTGAGGGCGCCGAGGTCGGCGTCCGCGCGGGCCGACGGGGCGAGCAGAACCAGCAACGCCGGCAGCAGGTAAATTCGTCGCGGTGTCATATCTGGTGATCCTTCTATGGCGTAAGCGCGAATGCGGTGAATTATTGCCCCGGTTAGCCGCGACGCGCAGCGGAGCGCGTTGGGACCCAGCGCTCCGCTGGCGCGTCGCGGCTAACCGGCGGGCGCGTGGTTTAACGCGGCCCCTGTCATTTCCTCTTCGGCGGCTCCGCCAGCGTCAGTTCGACGGTCTTGAGCTTGTCGCCGCGGCGCACCTCCAGCTGCACCTTCTGCTTGGGCGGGTAGTGCTTCATCATCTCCTTGTAGCCGTCGATGGTCTTCACGGAAATGCCGCCGACGTAGACGATCAGGTCGTCCTGGCGGACGCCCGCCAGGTCGGCCGGCGAACCGGGGACCACGTCCTCGACGTAGGGCGGCGTGATGTCCACCGGCTCGGCCACCAGGACGATGCCGGTGTAGGCCGAAAAGCCCTCGCCCGGCCTGCTGTCGGGATTAAGACGTGTATACTTATCCTTTTTATTCAACAAGTCGAGCATGGTGGCCGTCGCCGTCTTGCCGTCGGGCTGTTTGACCGCCACGGCGGCGCCGACCGGGATCGAATAATTCATCCAGGTGCCGGTCAGCTCGTTGCGGAGGCCGCGGCCGATGACGCCGATAAGCTCGCCCTTGCGCGTCGTCAGCGCGCCGCCGGCCGCGCCGGGGTTGTTGGTCACGGCGTCCACCATGTAGACCTTGCCGGTGAACGGCATCTCGTAAAAGCCGTTGCGGCCCTGCAATTTGGCGTAGGCCGTGACGACGGCGTGCTGCACCGTCACCGGGTCGTCGCGCGTGGCGATCTCGAAACAGTTGCTGAAGGCCAGGACGCCCGCGCCCACGTCCACCGGCGGGCGTTTCGCCGCCGCGGCCAGGTCGAAATAGGGCAGGTCTTCCACCTTATCCTGGCCATTGCCGATCTTGATAAGGGCTATGTCCAGTTCCGGCTCCTGGGCCACGACTTCGCCGTGATACTTCGTGCCGTCCCAGAGGTGGACGCGCAGGTCGCGGGTGTCGAGGAGCTGGGTGTTGGCGGTGAGGATGTAGCCGTCCGGCGACACGACAATGCCGGTGCCGAAGGCGGGCAGGCCGTGCAGGCCGCCCGACCCCCACACCTTGACCATCTTCTTGTTGACCTCCTCGGCCACCTTGGCCGTGGCGTCGTCGGCCCGAACCGCGGCGGGCGGGAGGCACAACAGGACGACCGGCGCCAGCAGGGCGCCGATCCGGATCAGTCGATTCATGGGGTGCGTCTCCGGTGGGGCAGGTTTGCAACCTGCCTCATTCAAACGGCAGGTTGCAAACCTGCCCCACGTATCACTTCGCGGCTTCCGCCTTGTTCAAATCCCACTTATTTACATTCAAGACCGCATACGTCTTGTCCTTGTAGCGCACCTCGATGCGCCCGGCAGTTGGCCGCCCGACTCCGCACGGTAGTCCGACAGGAAGACCTCGCACGGGTCGTCGTCGCGGTCCACCGTCACCTCGAAGCCGAGCAGCGTCTGGTCGTCGCGCGAGAAGTACCACTTGGCGGCCACGCCGGCCAGGCGCGTCCGCAACACCTCGCACATCACGCGCTGCTTGGCGTAGTCCGGGGCGGCCCCGTCCGCCGGCGGCAGGTAGAGGGGCTCGACGCCGCCGTGGCTGAAGTCGCCGGAAAAGCCCTTCTCGCCGAAGGCCAACAGCTGCCGGTACTGGTACAGCGCCAGCAACAGGCCGCCGCTGCCCTCGGGCGATTTGAGGTCCTCCAACTTGGTGTCCGTGTTCAGCGGGTCGAAGTCGTAGTCGATCATGTCCACGCTGCCGACGATGCGGTCGTTCTTGTTGTCCTTGTTCGGCGCCCGCACCGAAATCTGGGCCGAACTGGTCTTCCGGCCAAGCGTGGCCGACGCCTTGAGGGTCCAGTCGCCCTGGAAGCCGCTGAAGTCGCCGGTCTTCTGGTGAAACGCTTTCAGCAGACGGTCGCGCTCCAGTTTGTTGAAATAATAGTTGGCGAAGCCGGGCTTGGCGATGAACAGCTTGGCGGCTTCGGTCCCGGCCGGCGGCGGCGGCAGCGGCTTGGGCGTCACTTGCGGGTCGCCGGCGACGTCGTCGGTGCGGCCGTCCGGCAGCACGTCGGGCCTCCGGCCCGGCAGACGCACCAGCACCTCGTGTTTGTCGTCCCTGTCGTGGCGGAAGACCAGCGGCACGCGCCAGCCCTTGGGGAAGATGCCGAGCTTGTTCTTGTACTGATTGATGTTGGTCAGGGGAAAGCCGGCGAACGACAGCAGCTTGTCGCCGGGGCTGAGGCCGCGGCGGTCCACGTCGGAGCCGCTGACGACGCGCCCGACCACCAGCTCGCCGAGGCCGCCGTCCTCGTTTTCCGGCTCCACGTCGGCCCCGAGCGTGGCGTGGTCGCACTCCAACCCGGCCCGCAGGTGGCCGAGAAAGTTCTTGATCATGTTGACGGAGATCGAGTAGGCGGCGCCGGAGTTGATGCGGTCGCTCTTGCCCAGCGAGCCGGCGCTGTTGATGCCGACCCACTCGCCCTTCATGTTGAACAGCGGGCCGCCGGAGTTGCCGGGGTTGATGGCCGTGTCCACCTGGATGCAGTCGCAATACTCCAGCAGCGTGCCCGACGGGTGCGGGATCTTCTGGTAGCGGTGCGTGCCGGACACCATGCCGTAGGTCACGGTCGGGTTGAAGTCGGTGGCCAACAGGAGCGGGTTGCCCAGCGCCAGCGTCATGTCGCCGGGCCGGAGCTGGTCGCTGTCGCCGATCACGGCCGTCGGGAACTTGACTTCGTGGTCCTTCTTCTGGATCAGCTTGATGAGGGCCAGGTCGCCTTCGCGGTCGAGGCCGACGAGCACGGCGTCGTACATCTGGCCGTCGGACGTGCCGCAGTGGAAGTAGGTCCCGACGGCGGCGGCGACGTGGAAATTGGTGATGGCGTATCCGTCTTCGGTGAGAATGACGCCGGAGCCGCCGCCCTGGCCGCCGGGCGCCAGCACCGCGAGGACAGGCTTTTTGATCTTCTCGATGAGGGCGATGCGGTCGTTCTCGGCCTTCTGGAGACGCGGGTCGATGCCGTCGCCGTGGACGGAGGCGAGCCAGACGGTGAGACCGGCCGCGGGGAGCAGCGCCGCCAGGAAGATATTGCGGAGGGTCATGGATGTCCTTTCAACGGCGTCCACACCAACCCGAAGCGCAAGCGAGGGACTAGGTTCAACGCCTCGCTCGCGCTTCGGGTTGATGAATTCCTCGCTCGCGCTTCGGGTTGATGAATTCCTCGCTCGCGCTTCGGGTTGGTGAATTCCTCGCTCGCGCTTCGGGTTGGTGAATTCCTCGCTCGCGCTTCGGGTTGATGAATTCCTCGCTCGCGCTTCGGGTTAGTATCACTTGCTCACATACGCGTCGGCCAAATCCACGTGCAGCCCGAGGTCCAAAAAATCGGCCGGGACGTGCGTCACCACGATGCGGAGCTTCTTCACGTCCTTGACGTTGCGGACCAGCGGCACGGGGCCGGACTTGTCCTTGACGCCCCGTTGCAGCGTCACCTCGGCCAGCTTCTGGCCGTCCGCCTCGACCGTCACCAATACCGGCCGGCCCACGCCCCTCACGTCGTCGTCGAGGCCGACCACCGCCCGAAATTCGCGGTACTCGCCGTTGAGGTCGTATTCCAGAACCGTCGTGGCGTGCAGCGCCAGCCCCTTCTCGTAGGCCGTGTTGTTGACGTGCAACGGCTTGTCGTCGAGGTTGAGGTCGCGGCGGTAGTGGACCGCCTCGGCCGCCCCGTCGCAGCGCTCCTCCACCTTGGTTGGCGTCATGTCGGAGAGGTAATCGCGCTTCCCGTGGCTGTAGTCCATCTTGACGACGAGGGCCGTCGTGTAGTCGATCTTGGCCCCGACGGGCGTGGTCACCGTGAAGCCGGTCGGCGTCAGCTCGGCCCCACTAACCATGACGAGGTTGTGATGCGTATCCAACAGGCGGCACTGCACCGGGGCGGCGTTGGGGTCGGGCTTGCGGCTGAAGGCCAGGCCGTAGACGTGGGCCAGGGCGAAGTCGCCTTCCTTGCCGCTGGGCAGCGTGAAATGAATGGTTTCGCCGGTCTCGTTGGCCTCGCCGATCACGCCCTCGACGGCGTTGGGCACGCCGTCCTTGACCTTGGCCAGCACGTCGCGGGAGCGCGAAGTCTTGTCGAGGATGTCGGCCCACTCCTTGCGGTTCTTGTCGAGGTGGGCGTTGGCCAGCATCTGCGACAGGCCCGACAGCGGAAACTTCACCGTCTGCCCGGCCAGCAGCGTCACCGTCACCTCGTTCTTGACGACGGCGAACCTGGCGCAGTGGAGCCGCGTGCCGTCGGTCAATTCCACGTCCACCCAGGGCACGTCCGGCAGGGCGCCGGTCTGCTGGCCGAAGGTGAGCGTCAGCACCTGATCAATGGGCGTCGTCACCTTGCCGGCGGGGGCGGCGATGACGACTTCTTTGCCGGTGATGCCCACGAGTTCGCCGGTGATCGTCTCCTGCTTGAGGGTGTGCAACTCGGCCGGCGCGGCCCAGCCCGTCGAGGCGCACAGGAGCAGGGCGAGCATGGTTCGGCGCACAGGCATGATCGACTCCGTAGGTGGGCTATTGCCTATTCTAACGAACCGCCTACCAGCCCGGAGCGCGAGCGACGGGTTCCGACGAACCCCGTCGCTCGCGCTCCGGGCTGGTAGGCGGTTCGCTCAATCCGCGCGGTCCTTGCCGGTGAGCATGTCCTTGAGGATCTTGGAAATCCTCGCTTCGTTGTCGGCGAGTTCCTTCATCTCCTTCTGGATCATTTCATAGTGCTTCCGCTGCTTGGAGTCCTTGGCGGCGTCGGGCGCCGGGGCCTGTTCGCCGTCGTACTCCTTGTGGTACAGGCCGGTGCGGTCCTGCACGCCCTTTTGCATCGAACGCAGCAGCTTCAACTGCGCGATGATGTCCACCAGCGGGTCTTCGCCCTTCTGCTGCGGCTGGCCCGGCATCGGCGGCTGCTTCGGCCCCTTGTTCTTGTTGGCCTCGCGCTGCTTCTTGAGCGCCTCCACCATGTCGGTCAGGTTGCGGATGATCTCGTCCTCGACGCCCTGCGTCACGGCGCCGGTGTCGGTCTGGCCGAGGTGGTCCTTGACCGTCAACATGTCCCGCCGCACCATCTGGAACATCTCGGCGAAAGCCTGGGCCGAGCCGTCGCTCTCCAGCAGCGCCAGCGCCCGGTCGGCCTCCTTCACGATGTCGTATTCGCGGTCGGACAGCACGTTGGAGTCGAGGGCCAACGGCCGTTCGTCGCCCTTGTCCTTGCGGACCTCCTGGAGCTTCTCGTCCACCTTCAGAGTGCCGTCCTTGACGGCGATCTGCATGGCCAACATGCGGGCGCAGCGGGCCTGCAACCGTTCCAGGATGCGTTCGATCTCTTCCTGACGGTCGGCGTTGATGATCTCTTCGAGCTTCTTGATCGCCTTGGCGATGTCGTCGGCCGCCTTGTTGCCCGGCTTCAGGGCGCCCGGCTTGTCGTCCTGGTTGAGCTTGTTCTTGGTCTCCTTCATGTCCTTCTGGCCGTCCTCGATCTGCTTGCGCACCGGGACCTTCATCTGCGGCCCTTGCGGCGGCGGGGGCGGGCTGGCCGACGAATCGCCGGAATCGCTCTTGCCCTCCCCCGGCTTGCTTTGACTGGGCTGGCCGGCCGATGGGTTGCCCTTGCTCGCGCTCGGCTTTCCGTCGGGATTCATGCCGGACTTGGGGTCGCCCGCCTTGGCCTTGCCCTTGCCGTCGCCCTGGCCTTTCTGGTCGCTGCCGCTCTTGCTCTCGGACGGCTTGCCGTCGCCGCTCTTGCCGGCGCCCGGTTTGCCGTCTTTCGACGCGCCGGCCTTGGCGTCGCCCGGCTTGCCGGCGCCCGGCTTGGCGCCCTCTTTCCCCTCGCCCGGCTTGCCCGGCTTGCCATCGCCGGCGCCCGGCTTGCCGGCGCCCGGCTTGCCGACGCCCGGCTTGCCGACCTTGCCCGGCTCGGAACCCGCGGCGGCCTTCGCCTCGTTGCCTTTGCCCTCGCCCGGCTTGACGTTGCCCTGGGCCTGGCCCGCCTTGGTTTCGCCCGGCTTGGCGTCGCCCGGCTTGCCGCCCTCTTTGCCGGCGCCCGGCTTGCCGTCGGCCGACTTGGGATTGGCGCCGCCGGCCTTGCTCGCTTCTTTGCCCTCGCCCGGCTTGTCGCCTGGGTTGGAGTCGCTCTTGGCGCCTGCCTTGCCTTCGCCGGCCTTGCTGTCCTTGCCCTCGCCGCCCTTGCCGTCCTTGCCCGCGCCCGGCTTGCTCTCGCCCATGCCGGACTTGGCGCCGTCCTTCGCCTCGCCGGACTTGCCGTCCTTCGAGTCGCCGCCCTTGCCGTCCTTGTTCTCGCCCGGCTTGCCCTCTTTCTTGTCGCCTTCGCCCGGCTTGCCGGCCTCTTTGCCCTCGCCCGGCTTGGCGTTCTTCGCCTCGCCGCCCTTGCCGTCGCTCGGCTTGTCGCCGTTTTTGGCCTCGCCGCCCTTGTCGCCTTCCTTGCCCTCGCCCGGTTTCATGCCGTCCTTGTTCTCGCCGCCCTTGCCGTCGCTCGGCTTCATACCGTCCTTGTTGTCGCCCTGCTTGCCGTCGCCCGGCTTCATGCCATCTTTATTGTCGCCGTCCTTGTTGGCGCCCGGCTTGGCTTCCTTCGCGTCGCCTTCCTTGTCGTCCTTGGCCGCGCCCTTGGGGCCTTGCGTATCGTTCTTGGCCTCGCCCCGCTTGTCGCCCTCGCCCGGCTTGTTGTCGTATTTGGCCTCGCTCTTCTTGAAGTCGGGCTTCGTCTCCTTGCCGGCGTTGGGGTCGAGCGTGCCCTTGGTGGCGTCCTCGATCCGCTTCTGCATCTTGGCCAGGTCCTTGCTGTCGCCCTTGGCCCGGTCGATGCGCGTGGTCAGACGTTCCTGCTGGCTGAGGATCTCCTTGAGCTTTTCCAGCAGCTTCTCGTTGGCCAGGCGTTCCTTCTTGCGGATGGCGAAGTCGTCGCCGTTCTGGAGGATGTCGATCAGCTTGAGCATGGCGTCGTGCAGCTCTTTGTTGCCGCTCGCCACCTCGCCGGCGTCCTGGATCTTCTTGAACGTGTCGGGGTCGCCGAGGCGCTCGATCACCTTGTCGAACTTGCCGTCAACGGCCTGGTTGTTGATCTCCCTGAGAACGTCTTCCAGCACCTTGACGGTGTTCTTGTCCTCTTCCTTGTCGCTGGTCTCCAGGCGCTGTTTGAGCTTGAGGACTTCGTTCTTGAAGGTCTCGAACTGCTCGCGAAGGACCTTCTCCTTGGCGGCGGCGTCTTGCTCCTGGACCTTGGGGTCCACGGCGGAGGGCGCGTCCGGCTTCTTGGGGACGTCGGCCCGAACGGTCAGGGCGAACGCCGCGACTGTCACGAAGAGCGCGGCCAGGAGTCTACGGGTCATGTTGGGTCGTCCTCTCATCACGCCTGCGAGGGCGACGGCCCTCGGTGGATGAACTCCCATGTCGCAGTATTGACGATCCGGCCGGGTCCGGCCAACGGGGTTGCGGGCGATTCCGCCGCTACTTCTTCGGCGGCGTATCGCTGTCGAAGAAGATGTCCTCAAGGTGGTCCTTGACCGCCTTGGCCAGCACTTCCAGGTTATGCACGCCGTCCGCGATCAGCGTGATCCGCTGCACCAGCGTGTCCAACCCCTCCAACCCCTTCATCACCTCCAGCACGGAATTGAGGTCCGCCAGCAGCTTGGCCATCCGACGGTTCACTTCCTGCCCGGCCGCCGCCGACGCGACGATCCGGTCCTTGTCCGCCATCGTCTTGTCGTCCAGCGTCTTGCGGAACTTGGCGTTGGCCTCCATCACCGCCGGGTAGTCGTTGTCGATAATCAGGTGCAGCGGCAGCACGATCTTGTCCTGCGACTGCTCGATCTTCTCCTTGCGGATGACGTTCAGCTGCTCCTCGCGGACCATCCGCTGATAGTTCGTGTGGACCTCCCGCGCCGTGGCCAGGCCGTTCTCCAGCGTCTCGTTGATCTGCTCCGCCCGCGTGCTCGGCGCCAGCAGGTCTTTCACCGCCGTATCCGGGCGGGAAATGTTTCCAACGCTCGCCTCCAGCGCCCCGGCCTTCTCCTGCAACTCCTGGAAACGCTTGTTCAGGAGCGCGTACTGCTTCACCTCGTCCTCGCCGATCTTCGACAGCAGCACGCTTTCCGGGACGATCAGGAACGAGAACGTCTCCTTGCTCTTGGTCAGGTGCGGCTTCGGCGTTCCGTCCGGCCCGACCTGTTCGTCGGCGTCGGTGTCGGTCGCCTCCAGCCACAGGTCCATGCGGTAGAACGGGTGGTTCTCCTCGAACACCTGCGGCATCACCTTCCACAAGGGAAAGTCGCTGCCGAGCGGATCGTCCTGGGGGCGGTCCGTTTCGTCCGGCTTGATCTCGAAATCGTGGACCAGCTGGCGGAACGGCGGTTTCTGCACCTTGCCGAGTTCGTCCACGACCGTCTGGTGCGGCAAAAACTCGTTGCCCGGCTCGCGCAGCTTCTGGAAGAACGACGGCGGGGCGTAGGACTGGGCGTCGTGGTCCCGGGCGAGCAGGTGGGCCGCCGCCCCGAACGCGCCCGGCCCGAACGCCGGCGCCGCCAGCCCGAGGATCGGGACCTCGAACACCGCGTTGACGTCGGTCTTGACCGACGTGGTCAGCGTGTAGCGGTACCGCACCGCCCCCAGTGCGTGGTCGTCGTGGACCTTGGCGCCCAGCGGGATGCGGGCCTTGCGCGTCACCCAGTAATACTCCTCTCGGTCCTTGTCGTTGACCGTCGCCTTGCGCATCACCTCCACGCGCACGTCGGTCAGCTCGGGGGCCGTGTCGTCCTGCGGCTTGACGACCACCTTGCGCTTGCCCTTCACGCCGTCCGTGTCGGTGAACTCGAAGTCGAACACCAGATCCTTGCGCACGTCGGGCAGCCGGACGCGGAAGCCCTTCTTGTCGGGCAGCAGCTCCAGCGGCACGCGGATCTCCTCGCCGCCCTTGCCCTGTTTCACCAGCACGGCGGTCTGGCCCTGGACGATCCGCATCTCATCGACCGTCTTGGCCGCCTTGAGGAACGCTTCCTTGAGCGTCTTGTCCGACTTGGCCGTCAGCACCACGTCGGTCCCGGCCGGCAGGTCGATGCGCGAGGTCTCGCTGCCGGCCTGGAGCACGTCGCGCTCCTCGAAGGCCTGCTTCTTGCCGCGGAGGAACGCCGACGAGGTGGCGTCGTCGGGCCGGTAGAAGAGGTAGGCCGGCCGGTCCTCCTGGACGCCGAGGCCGACCAGGCTGGGCGGCGGAACCAGCGTGATGTAGCGGCGCGGCGTGTAATAATCCTCGGCCTGGACCGTGTAAACCACCGACTCCTTGAGGTCCCCGAAGTTGCCGATGTACTCGTTGTCCTGGCTCTTGCGCAGCTCGTTGCGCATGTACGTCTTTTCGCCGGTGCATTTGAGATACACGATGTCAGGGACAATCAGCTTGCGCATCGTCCGGCTCATGGACGGCTTGGCGGCGCGTGAGTCGATGCGGTCGAACGTCGTGCTCAGGTCGGCGATGCGTCCCAGCCGGGAGAAGACCACGCGGGCGTCGGCCGCCGCCTCGCCGCCTTTGTCGCCTGCCTGTTCGACGACGGCTTCCACGTCGTCGGCGGTGAGGCCGGCGGCCGCGTCCTTGGCCTGCCAGGCGGCCGGCGGCTTGGGCGGGTTGAGGCCGTCGAGCTTTTCGGGCGTGAGGTCGGCCCACAGCAGCGGCCGCCAGCCGCCGTCGGCGGCCGCGTCGGCCACGATCCACTTGGCGGAGGCCTTTTGGCCCAGCGGCGGCGCGTTGCGGACGTGGAACTTGCGGAGGTACAGCGCCACCTCGTCCACCGTCAGCCCGTCGGCCGGGTCGCGCGGCTTGAGGTCGAACGGCTGCGGCAGCGGGACCGGGTCGGCCAGCAGCTTGGGCCGTTTCGCCAGGTCGTCCCAGGTCAGCGCCCGCCAGCCTTCCGGAGATTTCATGTCGGCGATGACGTATTCCAGCGCCCGCACGCGCAGCGGCGGCGCCTTCATGTCGCGGCCGATGCGCTGTTCCACGCCCTCCGGTCCCACGAATTCCAGCTGCGCCCGTCGCGGCCAGATGGTGTTTTGAAGGAGAATGTTCCGCTCGAACCAGATGGTGGCCGTCTCGTCGAAGCGGCTGAAGCCGGTGCGGCCGGCGTGGACGTGCCATAGCGTGTCGAGGGTCAGGAACAGGCCGCCGGCCAGCAGGTACAGGCCGAGCGTCAGCCCCAGCGCGAGGAGGCCGCGGCGGACCAGCCGGCCCCAGCGGAACGCCTTGCCCACCGGCACCTGTTCGACGCGCTCGGCGGCCTCATGCACCGTTTCCCGGATCATGGCCGGCGAGTATCCCTGTTCTTCGGCCTTGCGCAGATCGGCCAGTTCGACGGCCGTGATGAGACGGTCGCCGAGCAGCTGGGGAAAGCGGCGTTCCAGCACCAGGGCGAGGGAGGCGTCGCGGAAGTCGCGGAACAGCCGGCCGAACACCTGGACGGCGACGGCCGTGAGCACGCCGCCGGCGACGACGACGAGCACGATCAGGCGCGCGACCCACGGCCATTCCTGCACCCAGTCTACTCCGAAGAGTTTGAAGAACCCGTAGTCGAGGGCCAGGCCGACCCAGAACCACACGGCCAGGCAGAGGACCAGTAATAGCGCCCCTTCCAGACCGACATAGGCGCGGATGTAGCCGCGCAGCCGGGCCAGCGGGCTGCGCACGCGCTGATGCGATTCGTCCAGGCTGCGCGGACGGGCCGGGGGGGGGATGGTGGCCATATTTATCCTTAATTCCAACAGCTGCGAGTGAATAACCGTCGGTTAGCCGTGACCCGAAGGGGAGCGCTTGGTCGGAGCGCTCCGCTGCGCGTCGCGGCTAACCGCGCCACTCGCCACTTTTTACGCCAATCGCAACAACTTCCGGATCAGCCATTCCATCGCCATCAGGCCGACCAGCGCGACGAACGCATACCAGCCGAGCAGCACGCGCTGCCCCAGCAGCGTCACCGGCGTGTTCCAGATCGCCCGCGGGTCGCTGTAGTCGCGGCGCTGGTTGCTGGTCTTGTCCATGCACTTGGGGATCAGGTCGGCGTTCTTCAGGTTGAAGTAGAGCCGCGGCCGGTCGTCCGTCTGTTGCTCGCTGTCGTCCAGCTTCGGCCGGCGCAGCTTCTGCAACAGCTCCGTGTAGTCGGCGGCGCCCATGCGCGGCTGCACGTCCTCGTCGGCGTAGCTGGCCATCGCGTACATCCGGGCGAAGTCCGGCCGCACGTTGTCCAGCTCCGGGTTCGACGGCTTGACCGTGAACCGGTGCGTGATCTTGTCGCCCGTCTCGTTCACCGTCACTTCCATCGTGTAATCGCCCTCCACCGGCGGCTTGAACTTCACCTGGAACCAGCCGTCGCTCTTCGGCTTGTACGTCATCCATTTCTCTTTCTGCAGGTTCTCCAGCTCCAGCCGCTGCTGCTCCGTCGTCTTGGGGCCGATCAGCGGGGCCGTGATGACCACCTTCGGCCTGGCGTTCTCGTTCAAACGGACGCCGCCCTTGTCGTCGATGCGGGCCTCCATGACGACCTGCTGGCCGACCGTGAAGATGCGGCCGAAGTTCGGCGTGATGCGCTTGACCACCTTGCCCTGGTTGAGGCCGCCGGCGTAGCGCGTCAATTTCGTCCAAAAGCGCTCCAGATAGGCTTCGCTTTTCTGCCGCAGCCGCCACATCTCGCCCCAGCCCAGCCAGACGATGCGGTGGTCGGGGTCGGCCGGGTTGCTCAGGACGATGTAGGGCATGAACGACCCGTCCTTGAGCTTGGCGCGCGGGTCGCCGAAGCGGGCCACCACCTGGGCGCCCGGCTTGGCGCTGTCCACCGGGTAGAAGTTATAAAAGCCGCGGTTGACGCTGCCGTCGGGCTGCACCGGGCCGAAAAACTCCTTCCAGTCGGCCAAAAACGGCGGCGGCCCCTTGTCGCCGGTCTCCTCCGCCAGCTTCAAAAACTCCATGTCCGGCGTCGCCCCGGAGAAGTCGAGCGGCCAGGCCTCGTTCGTGTCGCGGTTGGCCTCCTCCAGGCGGATGTCGCGCAGCGTCACCGGCAGCAGTTGCAGGATCGGCTTGAGGCGATCCGTCAGCGCCCCCGCCGGCCGGGCCAGTTGCAGCGTGTTGATCGGGCCGGCCACGTAGATGAACCCGCCGCCCTTGTCCGCCCACTGCTTGAGCATCTTGATCTGGTCGTCGGTCAGCTGCTGCCAGTCGGGGTCGAAGGCGACGATGCAGTCGTACTCGCTCAGGTCGTAGAGTTTTTCGTCCTCGCCGGCGAACTTGCGGTCGATCTGGTCGGGAAACCGCTTCAACAGCGGCGCATCCTGGACGATGCCCTCGCGCGGCTCCGTGCGGCCCGGCGGCAGCTGCAAATAGACCGCCGCCTTGACGCGCTTCTTGTCCATTTCCCGGACCAACAGGGACCGCATAAATTGGTATTCGTGGGTGGCGGCGCTGGCGAACAGCAGGATGCGCAGCGGCTTCTTCTGGACGATCATGCCGGCCGGGTCGCTGAGATGCTCCTTGGCGGCGAAAATCTCCTGCGGGTCCTTGGGAACGACGGCGCGGAATCGCAGCTCGGCGTCCGGCAGGGTCTCGGCGATCTCCCACTTGCGGACGCCGGGGTACTGCGTCTTGAGGTTGACGCCGGCCGCGGCGGCCAGGGCGTTGGCGTCGATCTGGTACTCGACCTCGACGCGCGGCGGCGACGCCTTGTCGAACTTCGGCGTCGCGGCCGGCTGGAGCAGCAGCCGCTTGCCCAGGCCGACGGTCTGTCTCTGGGTCGGCGCGGCCCCGGCCTTCGCGTCGATCGACTCCTGCAACAGGATCGGCAGCTGCTCCTCCTTGCCGCCCTTGACCTTGCGGACGTAGGTCAATTCCAGCTCCGCCTTGACTTCTTTTTCGGGCAACCCTTCGCCGGTCAGCTCGACCACGGCGGGGAAACGGTCGTCGGGCTGGATCTGCTGCGGCACGCGCAGGTCGGCGATCTCGATCTTGACCTGCGGCCGCTCCTCGCCGACGCCGACCACGAAGATCGGCACGTGGGCGGCGCGGGCGTGCTCCTCCAGCTGGCCGAAGCCGGTGGACGAGCCTTCCGTGCTGCGGCCGTCGGTGAAGACGACGATGCCTTGCAGCATCTTTTTACTCTCGTTATCCAGCAGCGACAGCGCCGAGTCGCCGACGTTGGTGTTGTTGAAGTAGTCGGCGTCCTTCTGGGTCAGGGCGTCGTTCAGCCCGAGGAACTTGCGGAAGCGCTCCTGTTCGGCGTCGGTCCACTCGGCCGGCGGTTGGCCGGCGGCGGTCGGCTTGAGGAACGCCTTCCAGTATTCCGCGGCCAGCGGCCCTTGCGACGGCCGAGGCCCCTTGTCGCGGTTGGGGTCGCGCTGCCAGGCGTCCCACTCGGAGCGGAGGAAATTCTGGTCCTGCTGCGTGAAGTGGAGGTATTCCGGGTCGAGGCCGCGGGCGAAGCGGTAAACGTCCACCGGGTTCTTCTCTTCCAGCCGCTTGACGAAATTGGCCTTCTCGTCGGCGAGAAACTGGATCACCTTGTCCTGTCGGGAAAGGAGCTTTTCCAGGGGCACGGCGTCGGTGGGCACGTCGTCGATGGTCCCGGCCATGCTGCCGGACGCGTCGAAGAGGACGAGCACCTTGGAGCGGCTGTAGCTGTCCTTGTAGTCGCGCACGGCCGGCAGCATGAAGAAGAAGGCCAGCACGGCGAAGACGACGGCGCGGAACAGGCCGAGCAGCGACGCCCAGAGCGGCCCGGCTCCGTGGCTGTCGCGGAAGTACATCCAGCCGACGTAGAGCCAGCCGAGGGCCAGGCCGGCGGCCGTGAGGAACCACCAGAGGGAGCCGCCCGGAAACTTGGGCACGGCCGGCAGCAGGAACAGCACCAGCACCGGCGGCGCGACCAGAAACGCCAGGGCGGCGACGAACGCCCAAAAGAGGGCCGGATGCCGCTGCCGGCTGGAGGCGGTGAAGAACAGGTAGCCGACCGTCAAGGCGACGGCGCCGAGGAACCCGGCCGCCAGCCACACCCACATCCACGGCGGCATGGCGCCGCTGGACAGGTCGGGCAGCAGGGTGTTGTAGCGCTCGAAGATCAACTCCATGTTGTCGTGGAGCAGCTGCGGGACCAGCGACAGGGCGGCGTAGGCGACGCAGCCGACCAGGGCCAGGCCGAACAGCAACAGACCCACGGCGGCCTGAAGGCGGGTGGACGCCCAGGGCGGGGCGGTATGGGATCCGTGTGCGACGCTCATATATGCTTATCCTTCCACAATCCGGCGAGCGGCCGGCGTAAGCCGGCTGGTGCGTCGCCCATTCCGCAGCGCTAGGCTACACCAGCCGGCTTACGCCGGCCGCTCGCCATACCGCGCCGTGTTCTACGCCGCCGCCGCTTTCCGCCCGACCGGCGCCGCCATCACCGCCCCCTCGTTCTCCTTGAGGTGGAAGCTCAGGTGGACGGCCAACGCCTGCTCGACGACGAAGACCAGCGCCAGCAGCAAAAACAGCACGATCATGTTGGAAAGGTCCGGCGGCGGATCCTTGAAGTCGTCGAAGCTGTCGCCGGGCGAACGCAGCGCCACCTTGCCGCCGCCCGCCGACCCGGCGCCCACGGCCGTCTTGCGCAGCAGCGCCTGCTTCGGCGCCCGGTTGAGGTCGCTCTCGGCGGCGGAGTCGATGTTGAAGGCGTAGGCCTGCACCTCCGTCTCCGCCTTGGCGCCGGCGTCGGCGATGGGGAAGAACTCGAACGTATACACGCCCGGCTTGTCCACGTCGGGCAGCGTCAGCTTGTACAGGTCGTCGGAGTTTTTCGTCAGCGTCTGGACCGGCCGCACCTGCACCGCCGGCCGCTCGACCGGCTTGTCGCCGACCGGCTTGGCGAACGGGTCGGGCTGCGGCTCGAAGCTGACGCGCACCTCCGGCTTGTAGCGGGCCGCGTCCAGTTCCGGCAGCACGAGGTCCGTGCCGACGATGCGGTTGCGCGAATCGCTCTCGCTGATGAGGTACTGCTGCATCTGCTTGATGAACACCGGATATGTCCAGAGCGCCAGGCCGCTGGCCCACTCGTTCCACTTCGACCGCGTGCCGGCGCTGGTCAGGAAGGCCAGCACCCGGCCTTTGCCGTAGGGCCGCGTCACCACCAGAGGGTCGCCGTACTTCACCGTCCTTAAGAAATCGTCGATGTCGTTCTTGAGCGCCCGCATCTTGGGGTTGGCCCACAGCTCGACCATGTTCGGCCGGCTCGGGTCGTCCTTGACGCCTGGGTCGAGCAGGAGGTCGTCCAGGGCGCGAATCAGGTTGTCGAGGTAGGGCGTGCCGAGCGCCTCGATGACGCGCTTGCGCGACCGCTCCACGCGGGCCTTGTAGCCCTCGAACTTCGCGTCCTCAGCCGCCAGGTCGCGCAGCAGGTCGCCGGCCCGCTTGAGGTAGTCCTGGGCGGCCCGCTTGTACTGGTCCATGGAGTTGCGGTTGGGCAGCACCACGACCTTTTGCGCCTGGTTCGGCTCCGGGTCCCACTCCGACTGCGGCAGGCACTTGTAATAGCGGTCGATGAGGAGGTAGCGCAGCGTGTCCTGGTTCTTGACCAGGCCGCCCTTGTCGTCCACGCCGAGCGGGTGGCCGCGGATGATCGGGTTGGACGGGTCCGGGAAGAGGATCTTGGGCTGCTTGTCGTTCTGCAGGCGGTCCATCTTCTCCTCCTCGGACATCGGCGGCGGCAGCTGCGGGTCGATCAGCACCGGGAACAAATGCTCCTTGGAAGAGTTCTCAAATTCCTTGAACAGCACGTTGTTGTAGAAGTCGGGCGCGACCTTGTCGCCCATGAACCAGGCGACGCTGCCGCCCTTGGTCACGTAGTCGGCCAGCTTCTTGATCGTGTCGTGGTTCTTGATGAGCGGCACGTTGACCAGGAACACGTCGGGGTACTGCTCCAGCTTGATCTTGTCGAGTTCCTCGACGGTGCAGCGCTCCATCTCGTAGGAGGCGGCGGCGTTGAGGGCGCTTTCGAGATAATAGAGGTCGCCGTCGCGCTTGCGGCTCTCGGCCGGGCTGCCGTCCACCACCAGCGTCGGCACCTTCTTGCGCACCTCCACCACCACGTCGCGCACGTTGTCGGCGTCGAGGCCCATGTCCTTCGGCTCGTCGTCGATCTGGACGCTGACCTGCACGAACTCGGCGTCGGCCCGCCGTTTGCGAGCGCGTTCCTCCGGCTTGTCGCCTTCCTTCACGTCCACCGAAGGCTGTTTCTTCTGGAAGAGCAGCGTGAACTTCTTTTCCGTGCGGTTGCCCGGCTGGAGGTTGTCGATCGGCCCGGTGGCCCCGGCGTCCTCCTGGAGCTTCTCGCCTTCCTCGATCTTGCCGTCGCGGACGTAGATCGGCCGCGTGTAGACGTGGAGGAAGCTCTTCTTGGCCTCGGTCCCGTAGTTGTGGACGCCGACGGTGAACTCGACCGGCACGCCCTCGGCGGCGATGTTGGTGTCCGCTTTGAGGTCTTCAATGGCGAGATTGGCGTGCGGGGCGATGCCCTCCTCGGACTGTCCGCGGAAGCGGTGGGCGACGTCGATGTAGCTGACGTGGGCGCCGGTGGCCGTCAGGCCGTCCACGCCCTTGGCCAGCGCCTCGGCGTCCGGCCCCGACTTCCAATCGCGGTCGCGGAAGTCGCTGACGAAATGGAAGACCTTCTTGCCGCGCGGCAGCTTCGAGAAGACGATCTGGGCCGTTTCGACCGCCCGGATCGGGTCGATGTGTACTGAGCCTGGCTCGAGGTCGTGGAGCTTGGCGGCCAGGTCGTCGCCGGAGTTGTTTCCGAGCTGCTGGTCGAAAACCACGTTGTCGAGGTCGGACAGAAGCACGACGCGCATCTGCTGGCGGGTGCTGGCCTGGGCGATGGTTTCGGCCAAAAGTTTCACTTGCTCCTTGGCGACCTCGAACGAGTTGGTCGCCTTGCCGCTGTCGACGAAGTGATCGCCCATGCTGGGCGTGTCGTCGAGGACGACGAAATGGAAGGCGTTTTGGCCGGTGTCGCCGCCGAGCCGGAGCCGGCCGAGCAGGAGGCCGACCAGCAACACCAGCAGGCAGCGCAGCGCCAGCAGGATGAGCTGTTCGATAATCAACTTGCGGCGGTTGCGCTTCTGCGACTTGAGCAGAAATTCCATCGCCGCCCAGCGCACGCGCTTGAAGCGCATGCGGTTGATGAGATGGATGAGGATCGGCGCGCTGACCAGGGCGCCGCCGGCCGCCATGAACCACGGGTTTGCGAATTCCATTGCCGAAACCTATTACAAGGGCGAGCGGCCGGCGTAAGCCGGCTGGTATAGCGAAGCGCCGCGGGACCGTGCGCAACGGACGGGATGACGAACCGGCCGGCTCACGCCGGCCGCTCGCCCTTATTGCGGCCCGCGCGCCGGGCCGCCGCCGGGGCCGTGCGCTCGTCCATGCGGTGGTGGAGGAACTTCGTCAGTACGGCGTCGAGGTAGTCGCCGGTTCGCACCAGCTGGTAATCGACGCCGATGCGCGTGCAGCCGCGGCGCACCTCGGTCAGGTACTCTTCCAGCGCCTCCAGGTAGCCGTCGCGCAGGGCGCGCGGATCGCAAAGAAGATGCGGCAACTCTTCCATGCCCTCGAAGCGCGTCGTGCCCGCGAATGGGAAGGTCATTTCGTCCTCGTCCAGGACGTGGAAGACGAGGATGTCGTGCCGCCGCTGCGTCAGCATCTCCAAACCCTTCAGCAGCGATTCGCGGTCGATCAACAGGTCCGAAATGAGGACGATCATGCTGCGCGAGTGTAACGTCTCCGTGGCCCGGCGCAGGATCTTGGTCATGTCGGTCTTTTCGCGCGGCTTGCTGACGTGCATGGCGTTGACGATGGCGTCGATGTGCGTCAACTGGCTGCGGGCCTGCACGATCTGGCGCACGTCGGAGTCGAAGGTGATGCAGCCGACGGCGTCCTGCTGGCGCAGGAGCAGGTAGGCCAGGCAGGCGCCGGCCGTGCAGGCGTAGGCGTATTTGTTGAGCGCGCCGCGGCCGTAGTGCATCGACTCGCTGACGTCCATGAGCAGGTGGCAGCGCAGGTTCGTCTCGGCCTCGTACTGTTTGATATAAAAGCGGTCGGTTTTCGACCATACTTTCCAGTCGAGGTGGCGGATGTCGTCGCCGGGCGTGTATTCGCGGTGCTGGACGAACTCGATGCTGTGGCCGAAGACCGGGCTGCGGTGCATGCCGCTGATGAAGCCCTCGACGACGTGCCGCGCCCGCAGTTCCAGGCGGGTGATCTTGGCGACCGTGTCGGGGTGCAGGAAGCGGCGGGGGTCGTCGTCTTTTACTGGCACGGGGAGACTCTTGGGGGTGCGGGCGCTTCTACACTAACCCGAAGCGCGAGCGAGGGATTCGGTCCAAACCCTCGCTTGCGCTTCGGGTTAGTGTAAACAAACGATATTACGACGCGAAAATCTTCTTGAAACGCTCGTCGCGCGACAGCTCGCTCTCCTTGCTGGGCGTGTCCTCGATCAGCTTCTTGACCACGACGTCCGGCGAAATGCCTTCCGACGCGGCCGTGAAGTTGGTGAGGATGCGGTGGCGCAGCACCGGGTAGGCCAGCGCCTGGATGTCGTCGGTCTGGACGTGGACGCGGCCGTGGAGCAGGGCGCGGGCCTTGCCGCCGAGGATCAGGTACTGCACCGCACGAGGGCCGGCGCCCCACGACAGCCAGTCGCGGACGAACTTCGGCACGCCCGGTTCGCCGAGGCGCGTCTGCCGCACCAGGGCCAGCGTGTAGCGGATGACGTGGTCGCTGACCGGCACGCGCCGCACCAGCTTTTGCAGCTCCAGGATCTGGTCGCCGCCCAGCACCGGCCGCACTTCCTCGGTCAGCAGCGCCGTGGTGCGGCGGGCGATCTCGAACTCCTCGTCGAACTTCGGGTAGCGCACGAAGACCTTGAACATGAAGCGGTCCTGCTGCGCCTCGGGCAGCGGGTAGGTGCCTTCCTGTTCGATGGGGTTCTGCGTCGCCAGGACGAAGAACGGGTCGTCCAGCTTGTGACGGACGCGGCCGACGGTCACCTGCCGTTCCTGCATGGCTTCGAGCAACGCCGCCTGCGTCTTGGGCGGCGTGCGGTTGATTTCGTCGGCGAGAATGACGTTGGCGAACAGCGGGCCGGCCAGGAACTTGAACTCGCGGGCGCCGGTCGAGCGGTTCTCCTCGATGACCTCGGTGCCGGTGATGTCCGACGGCATGAGGTCGGGCGTGAACTGGATGCGGCTGAAGGCCAGCGACAGCGACTTGGACAGCGTGGAGATCATCAACGTCTTGGCCAGGCCGGGCACGCCTTCGAGGATGCAGTGGCCGCGGCTAAAGAGCGCGATCAGCAGTTCCTCAATGACCTCGTCCTGGCCGACGATGACGCGGCTCAGCTGGGTCTTGATGTCGTTGAAGCCGTCGCGCAGCTTGCGCACCGATTCAAGGTCTTCCTGGCGCAGGTCCTCGGTGGGGGCCGCCGCCGCCGTCGGGACGGCCTTGTCGCCGGGGGTTCCGATGTTGGGACTGAACTGTTCGCTCATGCGGGTCTCGTCTTCGGTTAGGAAACAAAGTTGGCGAGCGGCCGGCGTAAGCCGGCTGGTTCTTCATCCATTCTGGGCGCTGACGCTACACCGGCCGGCTTACGCCGGCCGCTCGCCCCGGTCAGCGTTGGTAAATCGGCAAACAGGCGTTGTCCAGCTGCATGATGGCCAGGTGGACGGCCGTGATGAACGCCGGGCCGACGTGGCCGCCGGTCCAGCTGCCGTCGCCGGTCTGCTGGGCCTTGAGCTTGGGGAACGTGGCGGCCCGGTAGGTGCTCCACTTGAGCCGGTCGGACTCCTTCGACTCGGGGAAGAGTTTTCCGTAGCCGTCTTCGCCGAGAATGTAGATCGCCTGGGCGTAGTAATAGTGGGTGTACTCGTCGTGCTGGCCGAAGCGCACGTCGCCGACGGGCTGCACGGCCGCCTTGGCGAAGGTGAGCCATTTCTTGACCAGCGGCGAATTGTACTCGCCGGCGCTGAAGCCGCAGGAGATGGCCGCCGAAGTCAACGCCGGCCGGCCCTCGCCGCCGCCGCCGCCGGCCAAGCTGTAGATGACGCCGCCCTGGTCGTTGGTCGATTCCTGGAGGTAATTGATGGCCTCCTGGATGGCCTCGGGCGGCACGGCGATGCCGGCGTTGCGGGCCGCCCGCAGCGCCTGCACCTGGGTGATGGTGACGGAGCCTTCGTCGAAGTTGTTGCCTTCCTTGGCCGAGATGTAGCCCCAGCCGCCGAGCTTGAGCGGCTTGCCGTTCTTGTCCCGGTAGCGCGTCGATTCGCGCTGCGTCTGGGCGTCGCGGGTGAACTTGGCGGCCCGCGTCAGCATGTCTTCGAGTTTTCGGCGTCTTTCGCCCTCTTCTTCCTCGCCGTAGACGCAGGAGAGGAACAGGAGCGAGTAGCCGTGGCCGTACATGTAGCGGCCGGCCTCGCCGGGGATGTTGGGGTTGCCGATCATGCCGTTGGGCATGGAGCGGGCCATGAGCCAATCGACGGCCCGGCGGATGTTGTCCTTGTACTTGCCCTCGCGGATGGTGCTGCCCTGCATGAGCATGGCCATGCCGCTGAGACTGGTCATGGTCAGCGGGTACTGGCCGCCGAAGGCCTCCCAGTGGCCGTCCTTGCTCTGGCTCTTGTTGAGCCATTCCAGGCCCTTTTCCACGCACGGCCGGAACTCGGCGGGGATCTCGTCGGCCCGCGCCTTGCCGCCGCCCAGCCCCGTCAGGGCGACGGCCCCGACCCCGGCGGCGCCGGCCAGCAGGGCCTCGCGCCGCGTCAGGCCGGCGCCCGTCCGGATGGGTGTACGCATGGGGTTCGGCTCCTTAATGCCATACGGCGGCGGCGGGCGAGACACCCCGCCTCTATTCTGACGAATCAACGCGGGCTTTCTGACAGCTTGGCGCGACGGAGCTATTCAAGCAGGCGGCGCGGCGGGGTTCAAGGCGGCGCGGGGAGAACGGCTGCGCTCACCGCTGGTAAATCGGCAGCGCCCCATTGTCTAGTTGCAGGATCGTCAAATAGCACGATGTCGTGTACACCTGCCCGATCGGCGTCCCGGTCCAGCTGCCGTCCTTGTTCTGCTTGTTGGCCAAAAACTCGAACATCCCCCGGCGGTACTTGCTCCAGGTCAGCCGCTCCTCCGGCTTGGAATTGGGGAACATCTTCAAATAGCCGTCCTCGCCGAGGACGTAGGCCACCTGGGCGTAATAATAGTGCGTGTATTCGGAGTGGCCGAACTGGTCGGCGCCGACGCTGTTGATGGGGATCCGCGGCTGCACGAACTTGAGCCACTCCTTGGCCAGCGGCGACGTGTACTCGCCGGTGGCGAACAGCGCGGCGATGGCGGCGCAGGTGATGGTCGGCCGTTCGGGGCCGCCGCCGTTGGCCAGGCTGTAGATCAGGCCGCCGTTGGGCGTGGTGCATTTGCGCAAGTACTCCTGCGTCTTGTCGATGGCCTCCTTGGGCACGGAAATGCCGGCGTTGCGCCGCCCGCAGCGCCTGCACCTGCGTGACGCTCACCGAGCCTTCGTCGAAATCGCGGCCCTCCAGCGCCGACACGTAGCCCCAGCCGCCGCGCGAGGTCTGCGACCGGCAGGTGAACTCCACCGCCCGCGTCAACACGTCCTCCAGCTTCCGCCGCCGGTCCACGTCCTCCTCTTCGCCGTACACCTGAGATAGGAAAAGGATGCTGAAACCGTGGCCGTACAGGTAGCCGAGGCCCTGGTTGGGCGCGAGCGGGTCGCCGATGAGGCCGTTCCGCTGCGTCCGGTCCACCAGCCAATCGACGGCCCGGCGGATGTTGTCCTTGTATTTGCCCTCGCGGATGGTGCTGCCTTGCATGAGCAGCGTCGTGCCGGCGATGCCGGTCATGGCCGAGGCGAACTGGCCGCCGTTGCCCTCCCAGTGGCCGTCCTTGAACTGCGCCTTGGCCAGCCACTCCAGGCCGCGGGCCACGACCGGACGGTATTTCTCCGGGATCTCCTCGGCGCGCCCTTGACACGGAGACACGGAGACAAGGAGACACGGAGACAAGGAGACAAGGAGGAGCCATGCCGTCCTCGGCCCCAACACGCCGCACCGGGAAAATAACACCTTCGGTTCTCCTTGTCTCCTTGCCTCCTTGTCTTCCGCCGCGTGGTCAAGGGGCGGACGGCGCGGCGGTCGGCTTGCCGTTTTCCAGCGAGATGACGACCTTCTCCTGCGGACTTTTGAACTCGATCTTGCCGTCGCGGCCGTCCACGTCCAGGGCGTAGAACTGGGCTTGCGGGGCGTTGTTATTTTCCAGGCACAATTTGCCCGTCCGCTTCTCAATCACCATGAGATGGGTCGCCTGACCCTGCATTCCGCCAAAGCCGCCCTGGAACTTCATCGTATGGGCCGTCAACAGCAGCACCGGCATCTCCTGGAACCGGTCCAGCACCAGCTGCTGGTCCGGCGCCTCGGCGCGCCAGTGCAATTTGCCGTTGCCGCGCCGGAAGGCGTACAACTCGCCGTTGACGTTGAGGCCGCGGAGGCCGGTGCCCGGCATCAGGTTCGTGTTCACTCGCGTGGTCGCCGGCTCCGGGTTGTTGGGCGCAATGTACACGTCGGCGGCGTCGCCCAGCACCGTTATCACGGCGTCTTTTTCGAGGTATTTCGGGTCCATTTTGCTGTCGGGCGTGAGCACTTCCTTCCGCGTCGTCAGGTCCACCACGCGCACCTGGCCGTCCGGCTCCACCACGCCGGTAAGGTCGCCGTCCTCGGACTGCAACACGTACGACTTGGCCGCGAACGCCTGCTTCCACAGGTCCTTGCCCGTCAGCGGGTCGTACAGGCGCAGCGTCGTCGCCTCCTGGGTCTTGTCGGCCACCAGCAGGTCGCGGCCGACCAGGCGGATGCGGTTCTCATACGCCTCACGGAAGTCGGGCGCCTTGACCTTCGAGCCGTCGTAGGCCCGGAAGACCCGCGTGTAGGCCGGCTTGTTGTCCGACGACATTCCCACCACGAAAACGTATTGGTCGTCGCCGAATATGTGGCCTATGTGGCCGCGAAGGTGACGTCGGAGCGCGTCCAGAGCACGCGGCCGTCGATCGGATCGACCGCCGTCAGGGCGTCCTCCATTTGCAGGCAAACCGCGGCGCCTTCCAGCGGCCCCGTCTGGCCGAGGCGCTGCGTCCAGCCGTCCGAGTAAACGACCTGGACGCTGCCGTCGCGCGGATCGACCGTCACCGACGGGACCCCCGGCCCCGTGGCAGGGTCCCGGCCGTTGACCGGGCTGGACAGGTCCTTCTTCCACAGCACCGTCCAGCGCACGGCGTCGATGCCGTAGACCATGTGACCGACCGGCAGCACCAGGAGATGGCCCAGGTTCATGTAGGAGAACCTGGGCGACGGCGGCGGTTGGGTGTTGCCCGCCACGCCGGGGAAGAAGGCGGGGTTCACCATCTGAGCGGCGTTGCCGGCCGTCACGATGGTCTGGAACATCGTGTTGTCGAGTTGTAACGGCGTCGAACGCGGGTCGTTGTTGGCGCGATCGCGGTCGCCGGCCGTCCGGTCGATCAGCATCAGCTGGTTGCTTGACAGGTTCAGGCCCACGTCGTAGCGCCGGAAGAACGGCAGCGCCTCGCCCGCCCGGTCGAACTTAAACACCTGGCTCTGCTGTGGGTAGTTGTCGCGCTCCTCCCTGGCGACGAGCCGGCCGGCGGCGCCGAAAGGCGGCTGCTCGTCCAGCTCGCCCCACAGCCGTTTGTCGCTGGCGATCTCGTCGAACAGGTCGGCCCCGGTCTTGCCGTCGCGCACCTTCACCGTCGGGTAACGGTCGCGCAGCAGGCGGTAGTAATAGGCCGCGTCCTCCAGCAGACCCTTGCGCGTGTTGAGCCGGGCGAGGCATTCCACGGCGCGGGCGGCCAACTCGGGATCCTGCGTGCGCGCGCGCAGCAGCATCAGGTGCCGCTCGGCGTCGATCAGCGCCTTGGGGTCCTTGTCGTCGTCCATGAGCAGTTCGGCCAACCGCAACCGGGCCTGCTGGCCGACCGTGAACAGCGAGCCGAACAGCGTCACGAACATTCGCAGTCCGGGCAGGTCGTTTTTGCTCCGGATCTCCTTCCACTTGGCGTCGATGCGCGCTTCCAGCGGCCTGCGCTCCTCCTCCGTGGCGTTGGCCACCATCGCGGCGATGCGGCCCTGCGCCAACACGTCCGGCGCCGCCTTCACCGGCTCACCCACCAGCGACAACAGTTCGTCCGAGGCCGCCCCGTCCTTCTGCCGCGCCTCGGAGTTCAGTTGCAGATAGAGGTCGAACGCCTCGGTCAGCTTGTGCTGCTTCTTCTTGCCCTCGGCCAGGAGGTAGAGGTAGTTGATCCGACGCCGACGCGCCTCGGCCCGTTCCTGGTCGGTGGCCGTGGCCGGCAGGTCGGCGGCGCACAAGGCCGCGTAGTCGTCCTGGTAGGTCTCGGCTTTGTCGAAGTCCTGCTGGAAGTAGTCCGTCAAGGCCTCGTAGAGCTTGTCCTTGGCCTTGTTTTGCAGCGGGGCCGGCGCGGCCCGGATCACCTGGCGGAAGTCATGCACCGCCCCTTCGAGGTTGCCCTCTTCCAGGCTCAATTCCCCGCGATCGCACAACCCCTGGGCGTTGTTCGGATTGGCCTGCAACTCCTCGGTCATCTTGGCGATTTTGACCTTGAGCTGGGGATAAACGTAAACCGCGTCATTCGTCTGGGAAACGATGCTCCCTTCGAAGAAAGCAAGGTTCCCCAGGGTTTCGGTCTTGTGGTCCGCATCGATCAACGGCGAGCGCGCCTCGCTGTGGGGGACGGCCACGCCGCGGTCCACGTCGATGCCGCAGATTTCCGGCTCCTTTGTGCCGACCGCCTCCTTGAGCGGCACATAATAGACGTTGTCGCTGGCGGCGCCGAAGCCGGACGGCGTGCCGGTCTCGACGGTCCAGGCGTCGTCGCCGGTGGCCAGGTTGTAGGCGTGGACGACCTTGGCGCCGACCACGATCACCTTGCCTTTGACGACGGCGCCGAGGTAGAGGTCGCCTTCCAGACGCGGTTGGCTCCAAACGGGCGCGCCGTCCTTGAGGCGGACGCAATGGATCGACTTGGAGTCGGGGGCGGTGAAGACCACTTTGCCGTCCTGAATGATCGGGGCCGACGCCTTCCAGCCCTGCTGGGGCGGCCCCTGCACGGCCATGCCGGGCGGGACCATGCCGCCGAACCGGCCCCCCCTCCACATGACTCCGCCCGGCCCCATCATGGCCGGGTTGACGTCCTCGACGACCTCGTCGGACTTGTCGCGGTAGGGGTAGGCCCACAGCAGACTGTTCTGCAACAGGTCGATGGCGATGACGTAGCCGAGGTTGGTCGGGCAGACCAGCACGCCTTCGCCGTAGGAGAGGTGGGCGGCGTGGACGCGGCGGAGCGAATCCATCTGCATCCGGCTGTCGCGGGCGGTGCCCAGCGGCAGCACGAAATCGATCTTCGGTTTGACGGTGGGCTGGCCGGCAACGGTCGTCTTGACGTTCTCCAGGCAAATCAGCCGCAATTCCTGCTGCTTCTCGGCCAGGACGTAGAGCTTGCCGTTGATGCACAGCGGCGGCCCGAGGAAATAGCTGTCGGCCAGCTCGCTCGTCTTGTCGCCGGCTTCGGGCGCCTCCCAGGCGGTCGCGCAGCCGCGCGAGAGGTCGTAGGCCATGAGCCGGCTGTGGTTGACGGCGTCGAGCAGTTCCTGCGGCCAGCCGTAGGGATTGCCGTTGGCGGGGAAGCCCATGTTGATGCGGTAGGCGGGCGGCGGCGGCACGGCCAGGTCCTCGACGGTGTAGGCGAAGTCGCCGTCGGTGCTGAGCGTGCCGATGGTGGTGTTCTCGAAGAGGATGCCGGGCCGCGAGCCGGCCTGCCCGGCGACGCCGGTGTAGGCCTGCGTCCACTGGCGCAGGAAGTTCTCCCGGCCGGCGTCCGACATCATCCATTCGAGCGTGCCTTTGATGGGAGTACGGCCCACCATCTTTCCGCCCGCCATGTCACAGGCGACGATGCCGGAATGGGTGCGGAAGACGACCAGGGAATGCTTCTTGCCGTCGATCTTCAAGGTGACGGAGGCGGTGACGGGGAACTGGGGCGGCAGCACCGGCTGATTGACTTGCACCAGGCGTTCGGAGGCCGCCTTGAAGAGACCGTCGATCTTTTCCTTGAAGGTCGTCTGACCGGGGCGGGGGTCGTAGTCAGTACTCGGCACGTTGGTCTGCGTAACCCAGTCGTAGCGCATGAAGGCGGGGCCGCCGTCGCCCTTGCCGGTGTGGCTGGCGTCGCCGAGGAAGTAGGCCCACTGCCGGCCGGCGGGGTCGGCGGCGTGGCCGAGGCCGGCGAGGTAATCCTGCAAATCGGAAACGGACTTGGCGTCGTCGCCGAAACGGACTTCGCGGATGCCGCGCTCTTTGGCGCTCTGCCAAATGAGGTCTTCATTGGCCTTATCGTCGGCCTGGTCGAAGGCATAGGCGGCGCGGAAGAGCACGTCGGCCGGCAGGGCGTCGGCCCCTCCGGCGCGGGTGAGCAGCAGGGCGTAGAAGCGGGCGGCGGTGCGGAAGTCGCCGCGGTCCATGTGGTGGGTGGCCAGCAGGTCGGCCGCCGCGCCGCCGGCGTCGGTGTGCAGATAATTGCGGACGATCAGGCCGAGCAGGGCCAGCCGCTCCTCGGTGGTGGGGGCGTCCTTGGCCTTCTTGAGGTATTCGTCGGCCCGCGGCCCCGCTTCCTTGTAGACCTTGTAGGCTTCCAGGCCGTCTTTCGGCAGGCCGGCCAGGAGGCGGTTGGCCTCGGCGCGGACGCTGGTGGGGACGATGACTTCTTTGCCGTCCGGCCCCCGGCGCGGCAGCGGGGCGAACTTATCCTGGGGGTCGTCGAGGACGTGCTGGAGGGCGGCCACGACTTCTTCCCAGCGCTTGGCTTCGATGTAGTCGCGCGCGGCCTCGATGCGACGGCGGGCCTCGGTGTCCTTGGGAAGGTCGAAGGAGGCGGCGTCGGCGCTGCCGACGGCGGGGGTCTGGGCGCCGACGATGATGGGCAGCGCCACCACGCCCTTGACCGGCGCCGCCTTCTGGGCGAAGGCGGTTTGCAGGCAGGCCGCCGACCCGAGGGCCGCGACGGCCGTCAGCACCACAACTACCCGGCGAGGGCTGCTCGACATTGGCGTTCTTCCATTCAGGAGGAAAATCGGGCGGGCGCGGGCGCGTCCTTGGGATTGTCGCACGCGCCGCGGCGTGGTGACAAGCGGAAACCGACATCTATTTTTAAGACGAATCGGCGCGACCGATGGTTGGAGCGCGGCGTCCCCCGATGGGAAAGACGACGCGGGGGCGGGGGACTAACACGGGGCGAGCGGGGGGCGTCAGCCCCCTGATTGATCATAGCGTCTCGGGACGGGCGAAGCATCAGGGGGCTGACGCCCCCCGCTCGCCGACGTCTATAATGCCCTTTTCGTCCCCGCTCCCGGAGCCGTCCCGATGTCCCGACCCGTTTCCCCATTGCGCGGCGAAGGCCGGCCGGTGCGGCGGCGCACCCGCACCTTCCGACCCAACTATCTCTCCTTCGCCGGGACGTACCAATGCAACCTCAGCTGCGCGCATTGCTGCGTCCCGATCGAATGGCCGGATCGGCTGGAGATCGCGGCCGCGCTGCGCTTCCTGGAGGACGCCCACGCCGCGGGCGTCGGCGTCCTCGGCCTGACGGGCGGCGAACCGTTTCTGTATCCCGAATTCGTGCAGGCGGTCTGCCGCCGGGCCGCGGAACTGGGCTTCCGCTTCGACAAGATCATGTCCAACGGCGTTTGGCACGAAGACGCCGCCCACCTGGAAACGGTGTTGACGGAGTTGGCGGCCGGCGGCTTCACCGGCAAATTGGGCCTGAGCGTGGACAAGTTTCACGGCGTCCACACGGCCAAGGCGGCGGAGTTTTGCCGCGTCGCCCGGCGCGTGTTCGGCCGCGACAACATCGTGTCGCTGTCCTACGCCAGCCGCGGGCCTGAGCTGGGCCTGGGGCCGGTGCATGAGTTGGCGCGCGAGCTGAACGCCGTGGTGGAATGGTCGGACATGCTGCATCGGTATCTGCTGGTGTCGGCGGAACTGACGATGACGCTGAACTGGAACCACCTGGCGCCGGTGGAGCGGGCGGAGCGGCTGACGGGGGCGTGGGACGGCGAATGGTTCGCGGAGGACTACTGCGAAGGCCCCGGCCAGGCGCTGATCGTGACGCCGCGCGGCGAGGTGAAGCCGTGCTGCGGCTTCGCGTCGGACCTCGATCAATTGACGATCGGAAATATCTACAAAGATACGGTGAAGACGATCATCCGTCGGGCGCGGAACCACCCTTACGTCGGCAAGGTGTTCCGCGAAGGCCTGACGGCGATCCGCGACGAGATTCTGGCGCGCGACCCGGAGGCGCTGCCGGCGGCCACGTCGAATCATTGTTATTTTTGCTGGTACGTTCTTACCAAAAATCTGGTTGCTCTTCCTGCCGGGATAGCGGGAAATCCGCATAAGGGACGTGTCAGTTTACAGATGGCGGGCGAGCCGTTGACAGCGCCACAACCGGAAGCGGGCCAGTCAGTTACGACCTTGCTGATGGCGTTCGACGGGAAGACTGTCTTCTTGGGTCGGGAACTTCCTCCGCAAGCGCCCTTGGAGAAGGGCCGTGTCTATTTGGTGAACATCAACGGGCCTGCCCCGGTCGAGTCGCCTCCAGAGCAGATGACGTGGACGGATTATCAGTCGTGGATCGACCGTCTGCGAGGAGAAGGGCACACGCTGACGACCCACAACTTCTCGCCGTGCCAGAAGTGAGGAGCGAAGCAACTTGAACAGTTGCTTCGCTCATCCTGCCCGTCGCACCACCACGAACCACGCCCTCGGCCCGCCCTCGCTGAAGGTCAAGTCCTTCAGGTCGGGTCGTACCTCGTAGCGGGACGGCTCGACTGACTCGATGTTCCAGCCTTGGGCGAAGGCGGCGTGCAATTCCTCCTTCGACAGCCGCCTCGGCCCTTGGGTGCCGGGTTCCTCGTCGCTGAAGCACAGCAGGAACAGCCGACCGCCCGGCTTGAGGACCGTCGCCAGCCCCTCGACGTAGCGGAGGCGGTCGTCGTCGCCGAAGACGGTGAAATAACCCGGAGTCGATCATGTTGTCGAATCGCTCCGACCTGTCCTTCAGCGCCAGGGCGTCCAGCACGAGGAACGTCGCCGCCAGACCTCGCTCGGCTGCCTTTTGTCTCGCCCTGCTGATCGGCTCGGCGAGGAAGTCGATGCCCGTGACCTTCTGCCCACGCCGGGCGAAGAACAGGGCGTTCTCGCCGGTGCCGCAACCGGCGTCAAGGACCGACCCGGTGATCCGGTCGGCGACGGCGAGAAGCGCCCCTGCGGTCTGCCGATGTCCCAGGGCGCTTGCCCGGCGTAAGCGGACTCGAAGGTACTGCGGTCGGGTACGGTCATGGTCGTTCTCCTCAATCGTATTGTAGAAAAGATCGACTCTCGCTCGACCGGCGATGACGACCGCTCGACCGGCGAAGACGACGCTACCGGCCTTCGTCCTGTCAGCATCCTGACGCTCTGGTAGAATAACCCCTTATGATGGATGGCCCGGTCAGTGACGACCGGACAAGGTTCGTCCTCGTACCGACGAAAATGCCTGGTCGGCTGGCCCAAAAGGATAACGAGCCGTCGTGAGGGTGGCCCCGGCCACGCCCGGTGCGCTCGACACGGACAAGGCAACGCCTGGGCCGTAGGCCCAAAAGGATAACGACGATGAACGAGAGAAAAGAGGTCCACCTGGCGGGGAAAGCCCTGGACCGTCGCCGCCACGTCTGCGCCTTCTTCAACAGCAAAGACGAGGAGTATCGGGTTCTTCTCCCTTTCATCAAGGAAGGGTTCGACCAGGGCCACAAGGCGTTCCACATCGTCAAGGACGGACACCGCCCGGAGCATCGGCGGTTGCTGACGGAAGCGGGCATCGACGTGGCCGACGCCGAGCGAAAAGGCAGGCTGGAGGTCCGCCGCTGGGAGGACGCTTACCTGCGAGAAGGCCACTTCGACCAGAACAAGATGCTCGCCCTGATCGAAGAAGTGCTGCAACAGGGCAAGGCGCAGGGCTATCCGCTCACCCGGCTCGTCGCCAACATGGAGTGGGCGCTGGAGGACCGTCCTGGCGTCGATGACATCGTGGAGTACGAAACCCGCCTGAACTACGTCCTGCCGAAGTACGACGACGCCGTGTGCTGAACATACGACTTGCTCCAGTTTGGGG
The DNA here is from genome assembly GCA_963813925.1 of uncultured Planctomycetaceae bacterium. Lineage (GTDB taxonomy): Bacteria > Planctomycetota > Planctomycetia > Gemmatales > Gemmataceae > UBA4732. Next base: position 634,984 of record CAWFBG010000005.1, on the reverse strand, counting down.
CAGAGGTCGTCATGGACATCATGCGGACGCACCCGATGGTCATCATCGGCGGCATCCTGCAAGAGAACCCGTTCTTCGTGCCCCCTGATGAATTCCTGCAAGAATTGCGGCTCCGCAAAATGCGGAAGGCGATGCCTTTACCGGCATAGGACGCCGGACGTGTGCGCTCTTTCAACATGGGCCAGGAACGTGAGTAATGGAGCAAACGACCGACGAAACCCGCAACCTCCGACGTTGCGTCCGGGAGTTAGCCGCCCTTTCGGTGTTGTCGGCGGCGTGGGGCCGAACGGGGCCGCAGGGCATTGCGGACAGCCTCGCCGAAGTGCTGCTGCGCAGCCTGCCTCATGTGGATTTCGTCTTCGCCCGTGTGAAGGGTCTGCCGGACGGCGTTTTCCTTGAGGCGGTTCGTGCTTCGCAACCTCTTGACCCGCCCCGCCTCTTGCAGATGATCGGCCAAGCCCTCGGACCTCACCTGAAGGGCGGCAACGCTGACTCGTCCCAGGTCATCGCCAATCCCATTGGTGGGGGCGAAGTACGGCTGGCCGTCATCCCTATCGGGTATGAAGGCGACTGCGGGGTTCTGGTCGCTGGCTCCCGGCAGCCGGACTTCCCCGGCTCGACCGACCGACTCCTCCTCGGTGTCGCCGCCAACCAGGCGGCAGTGGTGCTGCAACATCAGCGCCTCCGAGGAAGCCCTGCGGCGGTATTCCGCCCTTCTGCACGACGAGCGGGAGCTGTTGCGGGTGACGCTTGCCAGCATCGGGGATGCCGTCATCGCCACGGACACTGAAGGGCGTGTCACCTTCCTGAATCCCATCGCCCAGGACTTGACGGGGTGGACCGACGGGGACGCCCAAGGGCAACCCCTGGAAGTGGTATTCCGCATCGTCCACGAGCAGACACGCCAGCCGGTCGAGAACCCGGTCGTCAAGGTACTGCGGGATGGCGGGGTCGTGGGCCTGGGCAATCACACGGTCTTGATCGCCAGAGACGGCACCGAAAGGCCGATTGACGATAGCGCTGCACCGATCATGGACACGACCAGATCGGCGGCGGGGGTGATCCTGGTATTCCGGGACGTGACCGAGCAGCGCCGAGGCGAAAGGGAATTGCGGGAGAGTGAGGCACGCAAAGCGGCGATTCTGGCAACGGCCCTGGACTGCATCATTACCTGCGACCAGCACGGCCTGGTGGTGGAATTCAACCCGGCAGCGGAGCGGACGTTCGGTTATAGCCGTGCCGAAGTGATCGGGCGAGACATGGCCGATCTCGTCATCCCGCCATGTTTCCGGGCTGCACACCAACGGGGCATGGCCCACTACCTCGCCACCGGCGAAGGCCCGGTCCTCAACCGGCGTATCGAGATGCTGGCCCAGCGTGCGGACGGCACAGAGTTCCCCGTCGAGTTGGCGATCACCCCCATCCCCACCGACGGCCCGCCGCTGTTCACGGCCTACCTGCGGGACATCACCGACCGGAGGCGTCAAGAGCGTCACCGCAACGCCCGCCTCGCCGTCACTCAAGTCCTTGCGCAAGCGGCATCCATCCAGGACGCTGCCACGAGAATTCTACAAGCCGTGTGCGAAAGCCTGGGCTGGGACGTGGGCTTCTTCTGGACGCTTCGCCCCAACGCCGATGCACTGAACTGTCTCGAAAGCTGGCACCGGCCCGAAGTGCCTACCACGGAGTTCGAGGCGACCAGTCGGCGGCGCACGTTCGGGCGTGGAGAGGGGCTGCCCGGCCACGTTTGGGCCACCGGCAAGCCGGACTGGATTCTCGATGTCGTCCACGACGCCAACTTCCCACGGGCCGCTCCCGCTGCCAGGGAGGGGCTGCACGGTGCTTTTGGTTGCCCCATCGTAGTCGGGGCCGAGACGCTGGGGGTTATCGAGTTCTTCAGCCAGCGGATTCGGGAGCCAGACGCCGACCTGTTGGAAATGATGGCAACGGTCGCAGGGCAGATCGGGCAGTTCATGGACCGCAGGCGGGCCGAGGAAGAGCGGGACCGCTTCTTCACGGTCGGGACCGACATGCTGGTAGTCGCCGGGTTCGACGGCTACCTCAAGCGGGTCAACCCCGCCTGGGAGAAGGTGCTGGGCTGGACCGCCGAGGAGTTGACCGGCCAGCCCTGGCTGAATTTCGTCCACCCCGACGACCGGGCGGCGACGGAGGCAGAGGCCGAACGACTGCTTCGGGGCGAGGAAACTGTCTCGTTCGAGAATCGCTACCGGAGTAAGGACGGGGAGTACCACTGGCTCAGTTGGAAGGTCAAACCGTACCTGGAAGAGCGGCTGCTTTACGGCGGGGCAACCGACATCACGGAGCGGAAGCGGGGCGAAGCGGCGCTGCGGGAGAGCGAGGAGAAATTGCGTCTGCTGGCCGACACGATCCCGCAACTGGCGTGGATGGCCCGACCGGACGGCCACATCTTCTGGTACAACCGCCGCTGGTACGACTACACCGGCACGACCCCGGAGGAAATGGAAGGCTGGGGCTGGCAATCCGTCCACGACCCGGAGACGCTACCCAAGGTGCTGGAGCGCTGGAAGGGTTCCATCACCAGTGGCGAGCCGTTCGACATGGTATTCCCCCTCAAGGGTGCGGACGGGATGTTCCGCCCGTTCCTCACACGGGTCAACCCGCTGCGGAACGACGATGGCCGCATCCTCTACTGGTTCGGCACCAACACCGACATCAGCGAGATCAAGGAGTTGGAAGACTCGCTGCGGGCCAGCGAGCGGCGCTTCGCCCGGTTCATGCAACACTTGCCCGGCCTGGCGTGGATCAAGGACTTGCAAGGGCGCTACGTCTACGCCAACGCCGCCGCCGAGAAAGCCTTCCGCACGCCACGAGCAGAACTCTACGGCAAAGTTGATGAGGAAGTCTTCCCACCGGAAATTGCCGCACAGTTCAGGGAGAACGACCAGCGGGCGATGACCAGCGGGACCGGCGTGCAGGTGGTCGAAGTTTTAGAGCAGGCGGACGGGGTTCTTCACTACTCCCTCGTGAGCAAGTTCCCCATCCTGGGATCGGAAGGCCAGGCCGTACTGGTCGGCGGCATGGCGATTGACATCACCGAGCAGCGGCGGGCCGAGGAGGAGGTTCAATTTCAGGCGCACCTTCTGGACGCCGTAGGGCAAGCCGCCATCGCCACCGACCCGGACGGGACGATCCTCTACTGGAACCGTTACGCCCAAACCCTGTACGGCTGGCCCAAGGGCGAGGCGCTGGGCCGGAACATCCTGGAGGTCGTCGTCGCACCTGGCGCAGCCGGTGAAGCCGCCGAGATCATGGAGCGGTTGCGGTCGGGGGAGAGATGGTCGGGTGAGTTCCTGGTCCAACGCCGGGACGGGACGAGGTTCCCCGCCTTTGTGACCGACACGCCGATCTTCGACCGTCAGGGGCAGTTGAAGGCAATCATCGGCATCTCGGCGGACATCACTGAACGGAAGCGGGTGGAGCAAGCCTTGCGGTTCTTGGCCGATGCCAGCGCCACGCTCGCCGCCGTGGTGGACTACGAAAGCACGTTGCAAAAGGTGGCGAACCTGGCGGTCCCGTATTTCGCCGACTGGTCCGCCGTTGACGTGGCGAACGAGGACGGCAGCCTGCGTCGGCTGGCGGTCGCCCACCAGGACGCCGACAAGGCTCACCTGGCGCACGAGATGCTGCGGGAGTATCCACCCGACCCGCAAGCGCCGGGCGGCATCGGCGCAGTGTTCCGCACGGGCAAACCGGAGATCGTCGGCGAGATCACCGAGGAACTTCTCGTGCAGGGGGCGAAAGACGAACGGCACCTGAGCCTGATCCGTTTGCTGGGCCTGAAGTCTTACATTTGCGTACCGCTCGTCGTGTCAGGCAACCCGCTCGGAGTCCTCACTTTTGCCACCGCCGAATCGGGGCGCAAGTACACCGATGTGGACCTTGCCCTGGCGACGGATTTGGCGCACCGGGCGGCGGTCGCCATCGAGAACACCCAGCTTTACCAGGCGCTTCGTGAAACCGACCGCCGCAAGGACGAGTTCCTGGCGACCTTGGCCCACGAACTCCGCAACCCGCTGGCTCCGATCCGCAACTCGCTGCAAATCCTGAAGATGCCGAGGCTCGATGCGGCAACCGTCGAGCGGTCACGGGAGATGATGGAGCGGCAAGTCCACCAACTGGTCCGGCTGGTGGACGATCTGCTCGACGTGTCCCGTGTCATGCGAGGCAAGATCGAACTCCGCAAAGAGCAGGTGGAACTGTCCGCCGTGGTCGCCCGTGCGGTGGAGACGGTCCAGCCGCTCATCGACGCCCAGGGGCACGAGTTGACGGTCGGCCTGCCCCCTGAATCCCTGCCGCTGGACGCCGATCCGGTGCGGCTGGCCCAGGTGGTCGGCAACCTGCTGACCAACGCCGCCAAGTACACGGAGTCAAATGGCCGCATCTGGCTCACGGCCCAGCGGCAGGGGGAGGAGGCGGTGCTGCGGGTGCGGGACACGGGCATCGGCCTTGCCCCGGACATGCTGCCCCACATCTTCGAGTTGTTCGTGCAGGTGGATCATGCCGCCACCAGGTCGCAGGGCGGGCTAGGCATCGGCCTGACGTTGGTGAAGAACCTTGTCGAGATGCACCACGGCACGGTCGAGGCCCACAGTGAAGGGCTGGGCGCAGGCTGCGAATTTGTGGTCCGATTGCCGCTCATGCCCCAGGTGCATCGGCAGCGGATTGAAGAAGAAAACGGGGAAGCGCCGCAGGAGTCTGCTCGTTCATCAGGCCACCGGCTGCTGGTGGTCGATGACAACCGGGACGCCGCCGACAGCCTCGCCATGCTGCTGCGCCTGCAAGGGCACGAGGTCCGGGTGGCCCACGACGGCCTGGCAGCGCTGGAACTTGCGGAGGGCTACCGACCGGAGATGGTGTTCCTCGACATCGGGATGCCGGGAATGGACGGCTACGAAGTGGCCCGGCGTCTGCGGCGGCAGCCCGGCCTGGAAAACATTCGGCTGGCGGCGCTGACCGGCTGGGGGCAGGCCGAGGACCGCCGCCGCACGGCGGAAGCGGGGTTCGACCACCATCTCGTCAAGCCCGTTGAGCCGAACGCCCTGGAGAGTTTGCTGTCCGGGTTGCGGCAGTAACCGTGACCAACTGTCAGGCGAACGAGAAAGGCCGAAGATGTCGGACCCATCCCCACCCCTGTTGTTCAACGCCGACAGCATCGTAGACACGGTGCGGGAGCCGCTGCTGGTCCTCAGCGCCGACCTGCGGGTGCGCAAGGCGAACCCGTCTTTCTACCGGATGTTCAAGGTCACGCCGGAAGAAACGATGGGCCAACTCATCTACGACCTGGGCAACCAGCAGTGGGACATCCCCTGGCTGCGGAAACTGCTGGAGGAAGTCTTGCCAAAGGACACGGAGTTTAACGACTTCGAGGTTGACCACGTTTTCCCGGCCATCGGGCGGAAGTTCATGCTCCTGAACGCCCGCCGCATCTGTCGCAAGGACAACCAGACCGAGTTCATCCTCCTCGCCATCGAGGACACGACCGAACGCCGTCAGGCGGAAGAGGCGAGACGGGAGATCGAATCCCGATATACCTCGCTCGTGAAGAACATCAAGGATCACTCCATCTTCATGATGGACCTCGAAGGGAACGTCACCACCTGGAATGCGGAGGCCGAGCGGATCATCGGCTACGCAGAGTCCGAGATTCTTGGCCGGAACTTCTCGGTCATTTTCACCCCCGAAGACCTTCAGCGTGGCCTGCCTGGGCGAGAACTTCGGCTGGCGAGGGAGGACGGACGTGCGGAGGACGAGCGTTGGCATGTGCGGAAGGACGGGAGCCGCTTTTGGGCGTTGGGCATCGTGACGCCGATGCACGACGCCGATGGCACCCTCACCGGCTTCTCGAAAATCCTGCGGGACATGACCGAGCGCAAATGCGCCGAACTCAAACTGGAGGAACAGGCAGAGGCGCTGAGGCAGGCCGACCGGAGCAAGAATGAGTTCCTGGCGACCGTGGCCCACGAACTGCGTAACCCTCTGGCCCCGATCCGCAACGCCCTGCAAGTCATGCGACTGGCAGGCGACGACGGCAAGACCGTGGACCAGAGCCGGGCCGTGATCGAGCGGCAGGTACAGCAGATGGTGCGGTTGGTGGATGATCTGCTGGACCTTTCCCGAATGAGCGGCGGCAAGATGGAACTGCGCCGCAAGCGGATCGAATTGCATGGGGTGATTAGCGCCGCACTGGAGGCCAGCCGCCCACTTATCGAGGCTTGCGGCCATGAATTGACCGTCACGTTGCCGCCTGAGCCGATCTACCTGGACGCCGATCCGACCAGGCTGGCCCAGGTGTTTTTGAACCTGCTGAACAATTCGGCCAAGTACACCCCACAAGGGGGTCACGTCTGGCTGACGGTCGAGCGGCAGAACGGCGAGGCCGTCGTCCGTGTCCGGGATACAGGGGTCGGGATCGCCGCCGAGATGCTGCCCCGCATCTTCGAGCTATTCACTCAGGTCGAAGGATCGTTGGAGCGGTCGCATGGTGGCCTTGGCATCGGCCTGGCGCTGGTGCGGCGACTGGTCGAGATGCACGGGGGCACCGTCGAGGCCCATAGTGATGGGTTGGGCCGTGGCAGCGAGTTCCTGGTGCGCCTGCCCATCCTTGTGCAGCCGACGCATGAGCAGCCATTGGCGTCTGGCGACAACGAAAAGGTCGCAGCCGCCCCGAAGCGGCGCATACTGGTCGTGGACGACAATCGGGACTCGGCCACCAGCCTGAGCATGATGCTGTCGCTCATGGGCAACGACACCCGCACCGCTCACGATGGCCTGGAGGCGGTGGAAGCGGCTGGTGCCTTCCGGCCCGACGTGATTCTCCTCGACATCGGCCTGCCGAAGTTGAACGGCTACGATGTATGTCGCCGGATTCGAGAGCAGCCGTGGGGCAAGAGCATGGTCGTCGTCGCCATGACGGGGTGGGGCCAGGAAGAGGACAAACGCCGCTCAAACGAAGCGGGGTTCAACCAGCACATGGTCAAGCCGGTGGACCCCGCCATCTTGGAGAAGTTGCTAGTCGGGCTGGAGTCCTCGCCATGAGAGACGAGGCCAGTTACGTTTGCGACTCCTGCGGCGAGGAGATCGTCGTGCCCATCGACCTGTCGGCAGGGACGAGCCAGGAGTACGTCGAGGATTGCCCGGTCTGCTGCCGCCCGAACGTCATTCACGTCGAGGTTGACGAGGATGGCGATGTGCGGGTGTGGGCGCAACGGGAGTAACATGAGGCCGCTGTACGAAGACCCGCACTTCACCTTCCGCTTTGCGGACGACCGCCTCATCCCCCGCTTCCACCTGGAAGGCGTTGAGGCTGGACGGCAAGTGAAGGTTTTCAAGATCGACCCGGCCACCGGCAACCCGCTCGGCCTGCTGGCGACGGCGACGGTGGGCGACGGCGGCTGGGTGGACCTGACGGAGCCGATCATCGTGCGGGCCGGTGAGGGGTTCCTCGCCGTGCCGGTAGGGGAAAAGTGACTGATGACCTGGATAGATTGGTACAACAGCCTGGTGAAGCCGTCCTGGACGCCCTCGCCATCGACCATCAGCCTGATCTGGATGATCCTCTACCCGATCATCCTCATCAGCTTCGGATTCGTGTTCGTGCAGGCGTTTCGGGGCAAGGTAGGCAGGAAAGTCGCCTTGCCGTTCGCCATCAACCTTGTGGCAAACTTCCTGTTCATGCCGATCTTCTCAGGGTTGAGGAACGTGCCGTTGGCGGCGGCGGACATCGTAATCGTGTGGGCGACGATCCTCTGGTGCGTCCTGGCAGTCTGGTCCGCCTACAAATGGGTTGCGGTGGCGCAGGTGCCGTACTTCGTGTGGGTGTCGATTGCCACGGCGCTGCAACTGTCGATCACGACGATGAATTGGGGGAGGCCATGATTCGTCTCGGCCTCTGCTGTTTGTTCCGGGATCAGCCCATCAAGTTCGTCACGACGACGGCCACCGCCATCGGCAAGATGAAACGGCCCGACGCCCTGGCAAAGTTAAGTCGTCTCTGCATGGAGAACGCCGACGCTCTTCATGTCGCCCTTCAGTTCTGCGCCGACAACGGCATCGGGTGCTTTCGCATCAACAGCCAAATTCTTCCGATCAAGACACACCCGACATGCGGCTACGAGGTCGATGATCTGCCCGAAGGCGACGAAATCATTCGTCGGTTGAAAAAGTGCGGGGAGTTCGTCCGCAAGCACAACCTGCGAACTTGCTTCCACCCCGATCAGTTCGTGGTCTTGAACTCGCAGCGGCCCGAAGTAGTTGAAGCGTCGATTCGAGAACTGGAATATCAGGCAGAAGTCGCCGAGTGGGTCGGAGCCGATGTCGTCAATGTCCACGGCGGCGGGGCGTTTGGCGACAAGCAAAAGGCGCTCGACTGATTTCGCCCGCAGTCTCGACCGGCTGTCATCCAGGGCCAAGGGCCGGGTGACTGTCGAAAACGACGACAGGGTTTTCACGCCCGCCGATCTCCTGCCGGTCTGCCGAGCAACCGGCATCCCGCTGGTTTACGACGTGCATCACCACCGCTGCAATCAGGACGGGCTATCCGAGGAGGAAGCGACCGAGCAAGCCATCGGCACCTGGAAGCGGGAGCCATTGTTCCACATTTCCAGCCCCATCGAAGGCTGGGACGGCCCGAAACCGGAACGCCATCATGACTTCATCGACGTGAAGGATTTTCCGAATTGCTGGCACGGTCTTGGCCTCACCGTAGAGGTCGAGGCGAAGGCCAAAGAGGTTGCGGTGCTGAAACTCAAAAAGGAACTTGAGCGGCGGCGCACGCCCAAGAAGATTCGCTACCAAGCCTGACCGGGTAGATTACTCCGTCGTGTTGGCGAGGGCTTTCTGGATTGCCTCTGGAATCCCCATTGGCCTGACTGAAAACACTTCCAGGGCGGTTCTGTCCTGAACCACGGTGGGATTCTTCAGCCCTTCAATCAGGTGCCGCCCAACATCGAAGGCGGTCGGTGTTACCAGGGCCAGCCACAGGCTCGACAGGTACGGAGTCAATACCGGCACGGAGATCAACCAGCGCCGCAACCTCTTCTGCCGGGCATATTCCCGGATCATGCCGCCGTAAGTAGTGACATCCGGGCTGCCGATCTCGAAGGTTCGGCTGTCGCCTGGGGGCAAGTCCTTCGCCGCCAGGAGGTACGCCAGTACGTCGTCCACGGCGATGGGCTGGGTCGGCGTCGTGAGCCAGCGGGGGCAGAGCATGACCGGCAGCCGGTCGGTCAGCGACTTCACCAGGTCGAAGGACAGGCTGCCCGTCCCGATCACCAGAGACGCCCGAAACTCGGCGGTTTCCACCCCGGAGTCCCGCAGAATCTTGCCGACCTCGTGACGGCTGCGCAAGTGCGGGGAAAGTTTCGGATCGGCGTCGTCGCCCAGGCCACCCAGGTAGATGATGCGCCGCACCCCGGCCATTTTTGCCGCCTGTGCAAAGTTCGTCGCCGCCTGCCGGTCTTCCTTCTCGAAGTCCTTCGACCCGGACATCAGGTGGACGAGGTAGTAGGCCGTGTGGACGCCCCGCAACGCTCGGTCCAGCGAAGCCGTGTCCAACACGTCGCCCTGGATGATCTCGGTGCCTGGCTGAACACGGGAGCGCATCTTCTCCGGGCTTCGGGCCAGGCAGTGCAGCCTCACCCCCTGCTTCTCCAGCAGCGGGATCAGCCGTCCGCCGACATAGCCGCTGCCGCCTGTGAGCAGGATGACCGGGCTGGCCGGGTTCTCGGCAGGTGGGTCCATCGACAGCGGCTCCGAAACTCGTTGAATGGTCGCATTTCCTGCGGTTACGGTCCTGTCCTGATGATTCTACGCATGGCAGCGCAAGCCGGATAAAATGACCGCCGCCCTGGCGAGGACCACGATGTTCTTCTTCCGCAAGCCGTCAGCGGCGACTGTCCGGGCCTTCCTGGAGGGGCAAGCACGGCTCGATCTGACCTACACGGCGGTCGGGACCACCGCCGCCGTGCCGCCAGCGGGCTACGTCGTGGACCACACCCGAATCAAGCTGGGTGAAGGCGAGGGGGTGTTCACGGCGGCGAAGGCTGCGCTGCATCGCTGGGAGCAGTTCCGCCTGGGCTGGGTGGAGGCGTGGTCGCCGGACACGCCGATCCGGGCCGGTGAGGTCGTGGCGGTGGTCGCCCGTGCCATCGGCCTGTGGTGGCTGAACCCTTGTCGGATCATCTACGTCGTGGATGAAACCGAGCCGGTGTGCCGGTTCGGCTTCGCCTACGGCACCTTGCCAGGACATGCGGGGACGGGCGAGGAGCGCTTCCTGATCGAGTGGGACCGTGACGACGGCGTGTGGTACGACATCTTCGCTTTCTCCCGCCCGAATCTCCTCCTGACCCGCCTGGGCTACCCGTGGGTGCGCCGAACGCAAAAACAGTTTGGCCGGGAGTCGGCTGCCGTCATGCTTCGAGCCACTGCTGAAGTGGGACAAGAAGCACGTCAACCGGATCACGGCGGGGGAGCCGAGAAGATGGTGCCGCTGCTCCATGACCCGCACTTCACCTTCCGCTTCAGCGAGGATCGGATCATCCCTCGCTTCCATCTGGAGGGCGTCGGGGCCGGGCGACGTGTCTCGGTCTTCAAGATCGACCCCGGCACTGGCGAACGGCTGGGGCTGCTGGCGACGGCGATGGTGGGCGAAGGCGGTTGGGTGGACCTTGCCGAACCGATTGTCGTGCGAGCGGGGGATGCGTTCATTGCGGTGCCGGAACCGACTAATGAACGGTAACGGCAGGCGGCTCATTCTGTTTCAGGTCGCAGCCGGAATCCGAGGTCGATAAGTCCCGCTGACTGCTGTTGGGCTTCGGCCTTCCTGCGGCATCTGTCACAGATTATCCGGCCCTCGACTTCCAATGAATGCTTCTCGCAGGCGGGTTTGAAGCACACTTCGCACTCCCGGTAGAACCATGTGTCCCTGTCCCTGGGGTCTACCTTCATGATCGGCTGGAGTTTTCGACTGCAACCATCGACGCTGCACTTCACGAAAGACATGACAATCCCCTTACGCCGATTCGGGTGCGTCTTTTTGGCTCAGGCAGCTTGGACAGTACCAGGGTGCGGGCGTTTTTACAGGTTTCGGGCTTCGTTTGCGGCACTTGGCGCAGTGGAATCGTTTGCCTTTCACGGCAGTTTTCGGGCGCACCTTTTTCCGGTCCTGGGAAAGTTCTTCGCCATCGGGCCTCACCTATGCTTCCTTCCGGTCCTGCCGCAGCTTCATGCAGGTGCTTGCCGCCTTTGCGACCAACTTGCCGGTCTGGTCCTTGACCTCGCACTCGACGTATCCCAAAGTGCTTCCCGCCTTCACGACCCTGGCTTCGGCGGTCAGGGTTGCTTTCCGAACGGCTCCGAGGAAATTGATCTTCAACTCGATAGTCGTGAACGTCTCGCCTTCCGCCAGGGTAGCTGCGTAGGCGAATCCCATCGCTGCGTCGGCCAGATCGCAGTAAATGCCGCCGTGCAGCGTACCCATCGGGTTGTGGTGGCGCTCGTCGGCCTCCATCTCGAAGATCGCATGACCCGGTTCGATGGACTTCAGCACGAAGCCAATCAATCGGCTGACCGGAGGCGGTGGTAGTTGAATCATGGCTTGTTCCCTTCCCTCATCGACTCGGCCAAACGCAAGAGTTGCCCTCGCATTTCGGCAGCGGGCAGATGCACTTTCTGGCCGTGGCCGGGCAACACCCACTCGAAACGGTAGTTCGCCAGCCGCCGCATCGACTCGGCCTGCTGCGGCCACGAGTACCAGCAGTAATCCTCAGAGGCCGCAAGGTGCTGCTCGTCCCGGTCCCAATCCAGGTGGTCGCCGGTGAAGAGGAAGCGGTCTTGGAAGAGAAGGACGCAATGTCCCTTGGTGTGGCCCGGCGTCGGGATGGCGAGGATGCCAGGAGCCAACTCCCACGGTCCCTCGCCTTCGAGGACGACTTCCGCACCAGGCTGCGACGACAACTCGTCCTGGTGGATGATGCGTCGGCTCTGAAATTGTTCGGCGTAGCGCTCGGCGTCGGCCACGTCATCTCGGTGGGTCAGGAAGATGAGGACGATGCCGCCAAGCGCCTCCAACCGCCGCACCAGCGGCGTGACGAACTTCGGCGAGTCGATCAGCCAATTGCCTGCCGGGTGCCGGATGAAGTAGCTGTTGCCGCCATAAGACTTCGGCGAGTTGTAGCCGCAGTAGAAGACCGGCTCCTCAACGACGAGCGGGAAGTCCTGCATCACCGCCTTCAGGTCATCGTCACCGAGGCAGCCGATGGACCCGGTGGGGCGGGCCAGCAGCGCTTGCAACGCTTGTCGTCGGTCGGTGCTGGAACCTGGCTGGGCCTTGACGAAGGACGTTGTAGCGGCCTCACCGAAGACCGTAGGAGCGATCTGCCGACAGGCATCGCAGTCGATGCAGGTCGAGTCCACGAAGAAGTCGCCAGCGACGTTTTCCGGCACCCGTTTCCGAGGATTTGCCATGACCGATCCTCCTTTTCTTCATTCTACCGTCCCGGACTCGGCGCTGACGACATCGGCCCCTCCAGGCGGTCGATCCCGTATCGTTCGAGTAAACTAACCACACGGAGGGCGGGAACTTGTCGAACTTCATCTGCACGACATGCGGGACACAGCACGCCGAGAGCGAGCAGCCGCCTGCACTCTGCGCCGTCTGCGAGGATGACCGGCAGTACGTCAAAGCGACGGGTCAGCAATGGACGATCCTCGACAAGCTGCGTCTGACCAACCGCAACTCGATCCGATTCGAGGAGCCGGGGCTGATCGGCGTCGGCATCGACCCGTCCTTTGCCATCGGCCAGCGGGCTTTGTTCCTGCGGACGCCGAAGGCCAACGTCCTGTGGGACTGCCTGCCGCTGCTGGACGAGGCCGTGGTCGAGGCGATGAGGGCGCTGGGCGGCGTCTCGGCCATCGCCGTCTCGCACCCGCATTACTACTCCTCGATGGTCGAATGGAGCCGGGCCTTCGGCGGGGTGCCCGTCTACCTGCACGCCGCCGACCACAGTGGGTCATGCGCCCGACCAGGCCATCGTCTCGTGGGAAGGCGAAACCAGGGCGCTGGCCGATGGCTTGACGCTGGTGCGGTGCGGCGGGCACTTCGAGGGCGGCACGGTCCTGCATTGGGCGGGCGGGGCGGGCGGCAAGGGTGCCCTGCTGACGGGCGACATCATCCAGGTCGTCGCCGACCGGAAACACGTCAGCTTCATGTACTCATACCCCAACTACGTCCCGCTGTCGGCATCGGCGGTGGGGCGCATCGTCAAGGCGGTCGAGCCGTTCGAGTACGACCGGGTTTACGGGGCGTTTTGGGACACGGTGATCGACCGGGACGGCAAGGCGGCGGTCGGGCGGTCGGCCCAGCGCTACCTGCGGGCCATCGGGGTGAAGGGCTATTGACGCCGGGTATAACGGCTTTGGTGGTGATTGTCGCACCGGGAGTGGCCTCCAGTGGACGCCGGAAAGAACGAAGATGTGCAGCTTCCCGATGGGGATCGGCACGGCCCCGCAGCAGAGCCTCGCTGTGCTGACCGTCCTGCTTGCTCTCGTCGTCGTGGGCGTCGTGTGGAGTCGGAACGCCGGTGAGTCCTTCTGGCCTCCATTGACCGGGGCCGTGGTGCTGGGGTTGCTGTTGGCGTGGGGAGCAGTCGTGTCTGCCCCGCCCATGCCTCCGACGCCGACGAAGGCATACGAAACCCCGTTCGATATGTGCCGCCCGCTCTTCCATTCGCACTAAACGGAGGTCGCTATCCTGATGCGGCCAGAACTTTTTGCTACGACGCCGCCGCTGGAAGATTTCCTCTTGGCAAAGAGAGTGATTCCGCTTGTCCTTCTGGCCCTGTTCTGGTGCTGGGAGACGTGGCGACCTTTCTTCGGCAAGCGAGAGGGCCGGTGGCGGCACGCAGGCAACAACATCGCCATCGCCGTGTTCAACACCGTCATCTTGGGGCTGGTGTTCGGGTCCGTGACGATGATGGTGACGGGCTGGATCGAGCAGAACCAGTTTGGCCTGTTGAACAATGTCGGCCTCGCCGGGCCGTTTCGCTTCGTGCTTGCGTTGGTACTTCTCGATGGCTGGATGTATGTTTGGCATCGTGCCAACCACACCATCCCGTTCTTGTGGCGGTTCCACCAGATGCACCACAGCGACCGGCACATGGACGTGACCACCGCCACCCGGTTCCACTTGGGAGAGCATGTCGGATCGTCCCTACTTCGGTTGGGCCTCATCCCGGTTTTTGGGTTCGAGGTCTGGAACCTCGTGGTGTACGACACGCTGGTTATTGCGATCACGCAGTTTCATCATGCGGACATCTCCCTTGGGCGGTGGGATCGCTGGCTCCGGTGGCTCATCGTTACCCCTGATATGCACAAGGTCCACCATTCCGACTGGCGGCAGGAAACGGACTCGAACTATTCCACCGTCCTGTCGGTGTGGGACCGCCTCGCCCGCTCGTTCCGAATGCGGGACGATCCCAAGAGCATCGTCTTCGGGCTGACAGAGTTCACGGCTCCCGGCTGGCAGAACTTCGGGGGCATGTTGAAGACGCCCTTCATTGACCCACAGGCCCAACGCTATGAGGATCACCCGGAACCTCCAACCCACACCGAAGCGTGTATGGCGGGAAGCGAAGGAAACGGAAACCGTGACGAACGGTGAACGACTGAAGCGACTTCTCTTCATCTGCTACGAGAACTGCAAGCGCAGCCAGATGGCCGAAGCGGTTGACCGCCGCCATTTCAGTTTTTCCTCGGCAGCGTCCGCACGAACTTCACCGCCCGCCGAAGCCAGTCCTTCAACTGGTCATCGTCCTCGACGCCTCCTGGCTCGACCAGCACCCATCCCTTCATCGCCCGACCAGTGATGTTGAACTCGTTGACGTGCGGTTCGAGCAGCGCCTCGTCTCCCCCTTCAGGGCCGAGGCGCACGATGAGGGAGTCCTTCCAGACCCCCACGAGCATGTTGCCGTGGAGCAGGAAGCCGATCCCGCCGAACATCTTCTTCTCTTCGACGCCCTTGCGCCGGGCGAGTCGTTGTCGGATGCGCTCGGCCAGTGCTTCATCGAAGGCCATCGGAGACTCCCATCGACGTTTTTCGTCGGTCAACCAGCCGATATTCTATCGGTGTGGGCAGACCGAGGACGCAGCTTGAAGACGGCCAGGAGTGATGGGCCATGACGAAATCCGACAAGGTGCTGGTGATCCTATTTCGCTATCTCCTGGGCATCGGCAGCCTGTTCGCCCTGGTCCCCGTGGTTATGCCGTGGTCGTGGATGGCCGCTACGCATCGCTGGCTGGGGCTGGGCGAGATGCCAACCGGCCCCATTGTGGAGTACCTGGCCCGCTCCCTCTCGGCCTTCTACGCCTTGGTCGGCGCTCTTTGCCTGGTGATGGCGTCTGATCTGGATCGCTACCGTCCCCTGGTGCGGTTCTTTGGTGTGTGCCTCGCACTGCTCGGCATTGTCTTCACGGGCGTCGATCTGGCAGCGGGAATGCCCTGGTGGTGGACGGCCTTGGAGGGGCCAGGGGCCGTGCCTGTTGGGGCGTTGGTTTACTTTCTCGCCCGGCCCGTTCACCGAGCAGGTAGCTCCCCGGATTACCCGGAGAACGCCCGTAATCAATGACCTGGACAGGCCGTCTTTGTCATCGTGTCCCTCGATCAGAAGTTGCCTGGAGACATCAGTTCTTCTGCTGCTTGGCGTTCGCCGCTTCGCACGCCCTCAACATCGCCGCCAGCGGCTCCGGGTCGGCCAGCCGATGATCCGTGCCGACTTCGATCAGCGACGACGCTGGCAGCCCGCTGTTCCTGACCAGTTCCTCGCTGTCGCCGAACGGCACCACGTCATCGGCCCGTGAATGCAGGATCACCGTTCCGGGCTTCACCGTCTTGGCGGTCCCGTACTTCTTCCAGGCCGGGCAGAGCAGGACGAGCCGGGCACCGCCGCTGTTGATGTTCATCGCCACTGCGCCGCCCCTGGATGAGCCGACGACCACATCCGGCTGGTGCTTGTCGAACTCAGCCTGGGCGATCTTGACGGCCAGGGTGAAGTCTTCATCCGGCAGCTTCGGGTTGACGACCTCGTGGCCGTGCTGGGCCAGGAAGGTCGGCTTGACGCCGCCAGGCACGGATTGCCAGCCGTGGAGGAAGAGGATTTTCATGAAGTCTTTGTATCATGACCGGGCGGCTCGGTCGTCCACGGCCTCAGCCTCGGAAGCCATCTCGGCACGTTCTGCTTGTAGGCAAGATAATCAGCGCCGAACCGCTTCGCCAGGCCCGCCTCCTCGAACAGCGGGATGTACACGACGTTGACGATCACGGCCAGGGCGAACAAGCCCAGCAATGGCAGAGACGCCGCCAGAACCGCCTCCCCAAGCAGGAGACAACACGCCCCGAAGATCATCGGGTTGCGGACGTAGCGATAGACGCCCCGTACCACGAGCCGTTGCGGTGGGTTCCAGGGAGCGAGGGTGCCCTTGCCGACCTTCATGAACAGCCGGATCGTGGCGACCATCAGCACAAGTCCCAGGCAGACCAGAGCGCCGCCGAGGATCGGCAGACCCACACGGGTTGCCGGGGCCGACTGCCACAGGCCGAGAGTGTCCAGCCCCGTCAGAAGCAGGATCGTGCCGGGGATCACGACTGCTAACATGCCAGGCAGAAGGAGGATGGCTCGGAGATGTTTCCACGTTTCCATCGCAATCCTCGATGAAGCGCCTTCAGGCGTCATTCTAGCCCGGACGTGGCGGTGGGTCGTCGTGCCCCCCGGAGTCGCCTGCGAACCTGATCGGCACACCAGGCGTCTGTGAAGGTATTGAAATGAGGGGAAAGGAGGCGCACCGATGGCAGAAATCACGCTCGGAAAGGCGCTCAAGATCAAGAACCGCCTGACGGGACGGCTGGCGAAGGTCCAGGCCGACATCCAGGCGTACAACAGCATCCCGGAAGGGCAGGCCGGGCAGGTTGATGTCCCTGCGCTCATGAAGACCCGTGAGGAACTGGTCGGGGCGCTGGTGAGCCTGAAGACGGCAATCAACGACGCCAACCGGGAGGCCCAGCGGGACATCTACGACCTGGCCGAGAAGAAGGGAACGGTCCAGTTCCTCGCCGGGGTCAACACCCGGCACGGCCCACTGCCCGCCGTCTACCCCAGCACCACCGAGATCAACTACGTCGCCGCCTTGAAGAAGGCCGACGTGGACGGCATGGTGGCCGGGCTGGAGAAGGAGATCGACCAGTTGCAGGATCGGCTCGACCAGTTCAACCACGACCGCAAGATCGAGGTTGACGGTCGCATCCTCGAACTGGCCTCTTGAGCCACACGGCTGGCTCGTGGGTAAGGCGAGGAGGGAGGAACCCAACCCACCCTGTTAAGGTGAAACTTAAACCGATCCTGAGTGTCAAGACGCACAGTTCATTGGTTCAAGATTCAACCCGCAAGGTGCAAGACTCATCTCTTCCCGATTTGCTTTGCCGCTTGCCAGCCGTGCCATTCATGCAAACGCCCCCGGCGTGATTCGTCCGGGGCGTTTTTCGCTGCGGCTCGGACTCAGAAGCCAAGCAACTGGTTCAACCGAATGCGAACCCTCCCCGCTGGGCTGGTGTCCTCCCTTTTATGGACACGAACCTCCTGGACATCAAGTTTGCTCGCATGGGCACTCGGCTGAAGATCGCTGATCGGCCCGCCCGCCGCAACCGCACCCCAGGCGTCATTTCCCTGGATGTGCAGGCCGACCGCAAGGGCGAGTTCTTCGAGATCGTCCGGCAGCCAGGGGCCGAGGCCGAGATCGCCGTCCTCGACGTTCAGCCCGCCGACCGCCATCTGCTCCTCCTGGTGCGTGAGGGCAAGGACAAAAGCAAGTTCCTCTGCGGCCACGACGAGCGCCACTGGTTCGTCGCTGGAATCCCCGAAGCCGCCCCGGTCGGCACCGTCCGCCAGGCCAAGGAAGCCCTCAAGCCCGCCGAGGTTCTGAGCGCTCAGGCCGGTAAGCGCCTGGGTGCCAAGGCCCGCAACCGTCGCAAGAACGCCGCCTTCGTCCGCCAGGGGGAGTGGTTCTTCTTGCCTGTGCCGGGCTTTGCCGTGGACGAGAAACTGGTCCTGCCAAACGAGCCGCTGCGCCGAGGCAACGGCGGCAAGCCCCATTGGGCCGAGTTCTGCTACCGCACGGGCGGGGAGACGGTCTACGTCTGCTCCCGGCACCCCAACGGCGTCACCGAGGCGCAGTACAAGGGCATCTTGGCGGGCAACCCGAAAGCGAAGGGCTGGGGCTGGCGCACGATGCGGCGAAATCCTGGGGTCTACGTCCGGGGCCGGGTCCGGCACGCCGACCACGCCACGATCACCCTGCACGGCTGGCACCGGGTCGTGATGAACACCGAAGGTCAGTCGAAGGCGATGAAGAACGTGGCCTTCCTGGATTGAAGAGAGTGGGATAACCTGAGAAAAGCCCGAAGCAGCCACGGGTTGCTGCGGGCTTGTTGTGTTCGTCACGGCAGTCCCAGGAATGAAAATCGAGGCATTCAATGACCAATCTGGAGTCCGAATTCCACTCACTCCTTCAGATCGAGAGTGTACACGACCTCGATGCAGAGGCGGCGTTGAACTATCTCGCCCGGCTCATCGACCTTGCCTTCGTCTTCAAGCATGTCGATGGCACGAAGCGTGCGCTCCAGATTGGTGAAGAGATCGGCAGGCGATCCCTGGCCCCCACTCAGACAGCCATCCTGAACTACTACCTCTCGAATGCCTGGGCCAACCGCAGGCAGTTGGAGCGACCATCCGGGCAAGACGAGTGGAAGTGGGAACAGCCGGAGATCGAACAGCAGATCATCCACCTTCGGCGTGCGCTAGGGAACGACGGCTTCAAGCAGCTACACCAGCTTCGGCAGTGCCAGATGCTCACCAATCTCGGCAACCTGTTGAACACGGTGGGCCGCTTTGTCGAGGCGATTGAGTATTGGGATGGGGCGCTCGCTGTCTTCCCTTCATTCGGGATGGCGCAGGGCAACCGGGGCTACGGTCTGACTTTTTACACACGGGCGCTATATGACGAGGGCCACCGACCAGTCTTCCTGCGGCACGCATACGTCAGCCTGCGTGCCGCACTCTCGTCCGACCCTGACGATGTGTATGGAGTCGATGCTTGGGCGAGGGATGCGTTCAACAAGGAAGTAGTGTGCCTCGAATCAACCTTGGTCCCGGAATACTTGAGCCTGGGGACGCAGATGGAGGAATTCCCGCTAGGGGATTCACGAGACGAGATCGAGTATCGCCGGTGGTGTCTGCGCAACCGCCTGTTCCTGAACCCGCTCAACGACCTGGGGCCGTACTCCGTTGCCGCCCATGACGTGCTGACGACGCCTTCGATTGTCGTGAAGCCGGGCGAGGGGATGCACTTCCAGGGGTTCTACAACCAACTGAAGCAGGAATACGCCTCGGCCCGTTACCTCTACTACGAGGGGGCGACCTCGACCACGCCCCATTTCTCGGACAAGGACGTTTTGCTCATCAACACCCTGGACTACCCTTGCTACTCGCTCGCCGTCGAGAAGGTAAAGATGGCGTTCAGGATGGCCTACTCCCTGCTGGACAAGGTATCGTTCTTCCTCAACCACTACCTCGCCCTCGGCATCCCCGAACGGCGGGTCAGCTTCCGGTCGTTCTGGTACACCGGCCAGGAGCGACAGCGGGGGCTTCGACCGGAGTTCGATGCCTGCGACAACTGGCCGCTGCGTGGGCTGTTCTGGTTGAGCAAGGACTTGTTCGAGAACGCCCCGGAGTTCCGGGAGTGCCTGGAGCCGGACGCCCAGGAACTCGACTCTGTTCGCAACCACGCCGAACACAAGTACCTCAAGCTGCACGAAAACCTCTGGTCCGGGCCGACTGACGAAGGGAGGGCGTTCGGTGGTCGGCCCGACATGCTGGCCTTTTCTGTCTACCGCTCCCACTTCGCTGCCAAAGCGCTGCGCCTGGTGAGGATGGCACGGGCGGCGCTCATCTACCTTTCTTTGGCGATCCACGCCGAGGAGAAGAAGCGTGAGCAGGTGAGGCCGAAGGAAGGACTGGTCATGCCGATGCCGGTGGACACCTGGGAAGACGAGTGGAAGACGTAGCGGAACGAACCGGAAAAAGTCGAACAGAACGGGATGCCAGACAATGATCGACAACGCCCCAGCGGATCGTTGTCGGGTCTGCTCGGCGAGGCTTGCTGCGGGCATCGAAATGAGCCTGCACGTCGTCGGACGGCTGCTGGGTAAGGAGGTCGCCGAGAACACGGCCCGGCAGATGGAATACCTGTGGGAGCCGAGTCAGCACGTCAGCTAGTCGCCATGCTCGAATAGTGCTTCTAGCCGTCGATCTCCCCTCTCTAACTCAACCCGCCTTTGGTTTTCATGACCCATTCGAGTGTTTTCTCATGTTCGGCCCGGTCAAAGGGCCATTGATACAGCACTTCCTTCATTGCATCTTCCCTGGTCGTGTCCCATGCCTGGTATTCCGGTGAAGCTGGCGAGTCGTTTGGTGGGTCGGATACATGAGTCGGATGTTGACTGGCTATCAAGTAGGCATGGGCCAGTTCTTCGCCTAACACCACAAAGGCCCAAGAGTCTTTGCCGGGAAGGTCGAGTATCCTCATCAGATCGCACCAAAGCAGGCAGCCCTTCGGGCCAGCCATCGCAACGGGGCACTTGTTGTTGATCCGAGCGCCAGGATGACCTTGGGATAGTAATGATAGACCTTTTGATGATGTTCGAGGATCACTGTTCGGGCAGGAAGTGGAACCTTTTGCCACGCTTCTTGCAGCAGGGTGAGAAAGCGGCTGTCCTGTTCCTCAGTTCCTCCTTGTGAAACAAAAAGCACCCATTCGCCAGGAACAAGTTCAACTGGACCTGTCACCGGGATTGTCCTCCTCGTAGGTGATCGGCGGTCACTCGTGAATCTCCACCCTCTGCGTTGTTGGCGATTGCTACATATAGAACTTGTACTTCGGCTGCGGCTCCCGGTCGGCGGGCACTTCCCGCAACACGTCGCCGACCAGTCTGGAGAACCGCAGTGTGATCGGCTCCAACCCGCCGACGTTCGCCGAGTTCCAGTTCATCTTGGTCAAGACCATCACTTCCCGCAGCAAGTCCGCCTTCGTCGTGTCGCCTACATGGTCGGCGACCTGGAGCGGCGACGGGACGTGGCCGTGCGGGTACTTGCCGAGCGCCGCCAGGTAGCCGGTCGTGTAGAGGTAGCTGATGGCCCCCACCGAGAAGAGCGTGCCCCGCAGCGGCGGGTACTGCCCGGCCCGCAACAGACGGGCACTGCTCGTCGGCGACAGCGACACTAGGTCGTAGAGGCACCCACGCTTCTTCAGCGCCCCCTCGAAGCCCGACCGTTCCAGCGCCTCGTACCGGGAGGTCTTGTGGATCACCACCCGCTTCGGCAGTTGCTTCTGCTCGGCCTGGTAACGCTTCATGACCATCTCGATCAGGTTCTCGGCCATGTCCGCTGTCAGGTGCGGCGACTTCCCCTTCCGGTCGTCCCATTGGAAGCGGTGGCCTCGCAGCACCAGCCCCTCGCCGTTCTCGTCGAACGCCTGCACCACGCTGGTCCGCAGCGTCGAACTCTCCCCCAGCGGGCGGAAGAAGCTGATGCCGATGAAGCAACTGCCAGGCGGCAAGTTGGTCGGCCCCCAGGGGAGGCCGTCGATCTTGAAGTAGAGGCCGGTGAAAAGGTTCCAGGCAACTACGGAAGGATGGTCCAGTTCACGGCTGCTGTCGGTCAGGCCGGTCGTCGAGTCGAGCAGGATTTGTGTCGGCTTCTGGTAGACCATCGCCATCGCCTTGAACGCCCGCCGCAGGTCACGGTGGACGTGGCCGACGCCTTTCTCCACATAGTCCACGGCCCGGCACCGCT
Organism: uncultured Planctomycetaceae bacterium; assembly: GCA_963813925.1. Classification (GTDB taxonomy): domain Bacteria; phylum Planctomycetota; class Planctomycetia; order Gemmatales; family Gemmataceae; genus UBA4732. The sequence goes on along the minus strand of CAWFBG010000005.1, from coordinate 613,049 downwards.
GGTATAGGTCCGTGGAGAGCGCCAGGACGACGTAATCGAGCGGGTGGTCCCTCTGCGTCAACAGTCGCAGTTTCAGTTCCAGGATGAGGAGCAGCTTCTCGAACCGCTCTCGGCTCCGCTTGATGCCGAGAATGTCCTGATGTTCTGAACGGGTGATGAGTTCGACCAGCTTGTTGTCGTACAGGAGGTCACAGCGGAAGCCACGATCCGCACGGCAGCCAGGGAACGGGGCGTGGTCGTCGTCGCCATCCACGCCGAGACTGGCCTGGTCGTAGTAGCGGCGGGCGAGGTCTACCGACTCGCTGGTGCCGATGAACCCGACGTGGACTTCCCGCTTGTGGCGGCGTGTCCCCAGGGACCGAGGCCCGAATAGTGGGATGCCAGTTTTCGGGTCAGCATGTTCGTGATCGTCGGCGAAAAGCAGGGCAGGCTCATCCACCCACCCGGCTGTCAGGCGGGATTGGTCGAGTTCCAGCGGGGCGACCTTGTAGTTGTCAGTTCTCTTCGTCTGGCTCCGGGCCGTCATCGTCATCCTCACAATCGAGATCATCTCCCGCCAAGGCGTCGTCGTACTCGGAGCGGGAGAACAGGTCCATGTCGTAGGTCGTGTTGGTAAACAGCTTGTTGTCGCCGGGAATGCCGGGCCAGTCCACGCCGAAGGTCAGCATCTCGGTGTCGATGATGGCAGACTGGTCGCCATAGTTCAGCACGATCTTCTGGTTGCCGCCCGACAGGTAGTCCCGCCAGAAGTTGACTTCACCCAGGTACACGTCGTTCCACATCCGGGCCTTCTTGCTCGTCACCCGCCTGCCGATTTGCTTGGGCGGCAAAGGCGTCACGCCATCCGAGGTCAGGTGCCGCTCCGGGCGGATACTCAAGCACCACTGGCGCTTGTCCGTCCGCAGGAAGGACAGCCCGGCAGCCAGGTGCCACCAGAAATTCCTTACCTGGCCGGTGGCCTTGATCTTGGGCTGCCAGACGACGTTCCTCTTCAGTCGGCCCTTGGCGTTCAGCGGTCGGTATTGCTCCTGCCGGGGTTTGCCTGCCGTCAGAGCGTCGAAGAAGAACCGCTTGTGGGCCGGGTCGAACCGGACACGCTTGCGGGCGGCAAACTTGTAGAGTCCCCGGTTCAGCAGCGTGACGTAGCGGCGGTGGCCCTCCGGGTCGTCCCACCACTGCTCGGAGCGGAACGTCTCCACGCCCTTCTGGTTGATGACATCCCGGAACGGTCCCTTGGGGTCTTTCAGGTTGTGGAAGCTGAACAGCTTGCCGTCACGCAGGATGAACCGGACGAGTTGGCTGTCCCCGTCAGGAAAACGGATACGCTGCTTCACCTGGTCGTCCTGTCCCTCGTGGAAGGCGCACGGAGCGGCAAAGACGGCGGCGGGCATGTGCGTGACGGCCAGGAGAGAACTGTGGATGACCTCACGGGTGAGCGTGATCGGCGAGGCCGGGGCCGGGCCGCTGGTCGCCCGGTGAATCCGGCCCTCGTGATCGTCCTTGATCCGGCGCAGTACCGAGACGCTGTAGGTCCGGGGCTGGGCGTCGATGATCGTGTGGTGGTCGCCGCAGAGCAGCACCAGGTTGGTGTGCTTGTCTCGGTCCTCGTCGGACATCGGCGAGATGCCCCGTGGACCCTGGCGGCTGTCGGCGATGATGTGAGCCATCTCACCCAGGAAGGCAGCGCCGTCATCCGTGTTGCCCGGCTCCACGAGCCGCTTGTTGCAATCGGGAAAGGCGCAGACGCCACCGGAAAGGGCGATCAGCGCCTTCATCTCTTTGTCTGGAATGTTGCGACTCACTTGCCCTCCGCTGTTCTTGGGCACATCGTAGCCGGGCCAAAACGGTGAAAATCCTCTATACTTGCAGACTCGCTATCGAGCCGCAGGTTGACCGCAACGATGCTTTGCGTCTACTTCTTCAGTCCCCGACCTCGGATGGAGTCTTGCTCTCCTTCCTTGGTGTACCTGTCTCGAAATTGCTTCGTGTATTGCCTGGAGACTGCACGTCCGTGGCCGATCTTTTGCAGCACTTCTTCGAGGGAAATGCCTTGATCGCTTCGGTTGAGAAGGCCAAGGACTCGGAAAACGATGGCGTCCCCTGACGAGATCAGGTAGGCATCTTTCGACTGGACAAGGTAGGCCAGCGATTCAGCCTCGCCTGGATCGAGCGACGGAAGGTACATCGGGTCGAATCGGTCGAAGAACAGCTTGAGTTCGGTGGGCGTCTGCTCGAAGACTTTGACTCGACCTGCGGTGATGTCCTCGGATACGTCGATGATTTCGTCGGCCTCGGTGCCCCGGTAGAACTTCGCTTCGTCCTCAGCGACAGTGCGAGCAAGAAAAACCTCACAACGAGACAGGACCGCTTGCCACAGCCCTGTCTCGTGAAGGTAGATGACCTCGTTGGCATCAAGAATTAGCAACTTCAATGCTGGCATTGTCGTCGGCATCCTGTTCCACAAGCTGCATGGCCTCTCGCCGTGAAACGCCTGTGTACTCGGCGTATTTCCCGGTCGAAAGCAGCCCGTGACGCAGGGCTTGCCGGGCAAGAGCATGGAAGCGCAGGGGCAGAGCGGAGGGGCTGTCCGACGACCGGCTGTCCCAATACCCGATCTGAGATCGAAGCTGGTCGAGGACCGAGTTCGCCCACTCTGCCGTCTTCCGGTAGACAAAGCTGATCTGCCGGACCACCACTTCCATCGACACGTCGAACTGACGGGCGATCTCGAAAAGGGCGTCAAACGTCAGCTTGCCCTCGTGCTTGGCCGATGCTTCGTCCACTCCGACCCGAAGGACTTCCGGGGGCACGAGCAGATTGCGGGCAAAGCAGGTGGCGAACTTCTCCTCCGCTTCCGAGGCTTCAACGGCAGCAGCATCTCCGGCTGCCCGGAAGGTCTTCCAGGTCAGCAGGTGGAAAAGTTCGTGCGCCAAATCGAAGTTCCGCCGCCAGCGAACGTGCTTGGCGTTCAGAAGCACAGCCGCCCCGAAGGACTCATTCAGCGTGCAGGCGGCACTGCCGGACGGCTCGAAATCAAGGTGAAACACCTTGATCTTGCAGACCTCCTCCAGAACTCTCAGAAGCGATTGCCCCGGACGCTCCCCCAAGCCCAGCAGTTGTCGGAACTGGTGAGCCAGTTTCTCGGCCTGGGCATAGGAGAAGTTGGCGGCAGTCCCGACGTGGAAGGGGATTTCACACGGCTCGTGAGCCTCGCACAGAACCTCAACGTGGTGGTATTGTTCAGCGTGCTTCACGAGCCGAGCCTGCACTTCTTCCGCACGAGGCGACTCTGGCTTCTTGCGCCAGAGGACGACTTGGGGAGCCACAGGCCCATCTTCCAGAAAGAACACGAGCGAACGCAGATAGGCGTCGGCCAACTGCTTGAGTTGGACCAGTCGAGGCTCCCGCCTGCCATTTTCAAAATCGGAAAGGGTCGAAACCCCGATCCCCGTCCGTTCCTCGACGTTCTGGAGCGTGAGGTTCAGCGAGGAGCGAGCCAGTTTCAGCCGGTCGGACAATGCCATTCTAAATTCACCTGTCAGCAAAGAGTGCAGAATTTGCCTCTTGCGAAATTCTACGCTCATTATCGGCTGAAATCAACGCCTTATTTTCTGTAATTCAGAAAATTGCCCTCCCTGGCCCCTCACTCCAGGACCAGCGTGTTCGTGACGCTCGAACGACAGAAGATAGGCGAGCGCCCGTTTCTCTTGACCTACAAAGCCTTTATGGCCGCAACCGATACGCATGGTCCAGCTTCCAGTGGATCAGGGAGATCATGGTCAGAATGTCCAGGGCGTTCTGCTCGCTCATGTCCCATTCGACTTTCGGTTCGTGGGCCAGCGGGTGATCGTGAAGTTCATGAAGCCGTTCTGCTCGCCACGCTGCGCCTCGGTGGTCAGCGGGCTGATCGCCAGGAGCGGGGTGCCAGGGTGAAGTCTTCATCCGGCAACTTCGGGTTGCTGACCTCGTGGCCGTGCTGGGCGAGGTAGGTCGGTTTGACGCCGCCAGGGACCAACTGCCAGCCGTGCAGAAAGAGGATTTTCACGCCCCTGGCTCCAGCCTCGCCCGACACCTTCACGAAGTCGGGCCGGACCTCGGCATCAAAGTTCGCCACGATCCTTCCACCTTACCTGACACGGTATAGTTCGCAATACAGGAAGGCAAGAAGGCTGTCGGTTGAAATCGGGCCGGGAAACCTGTAGACTGTTCTCCACGGCGAACTTCGTGCGTTTCGGGGAACGTCCCCGACAAGGAGAGCTACGAGTGGCAGGCGTAGGCGAGCGCATCAGGAAACGTCGGCTGGAACTCGGCTGGACCCAGGATCAACTGTGCCAAAAAGCCGGGATTTCCAAGGGTTTCTTGTCCGACCTGGAGAACGACAAGCGCAGCGTCAGCGCCACGAATCTGCTCGATATTGCCCGTGCGTTGAGCCTTTCCCTCGACTACCTGATGACCGGGGATGCCAGCGAAAGGCCCGTGACCGAGGTTCCCATACCGGCGTCCCTGGCCCGGTTCGCTGCCGATGAACGACTGTCGTTCCGGCAAACGCTGATGCTGCTGGACATGCAGAAGCAGATCGTGGCCCACCGCAGCGCCAAGAAGAAGGACGACCTGGAGGGCGTGGACTGGCGGAAGTTTTACGAGGGTGTGAAGGAATTCCTGGAAAACGAATGACCCGACTGGACACTGCACCTGAAATCCTCGCCCTCGCCGCCGAACTCGGCGTTGATGGTGCTGCGCCCGTGGACGGCATCCTCGACTACTGCCGTCGCCGCATCGACGGCTGGGTGGCCGAGGTCGGTGACGTGAGTACCATCGCCCAACTCGAAGCCCTTGTGACGCAGCGGCTCCAGATGGTCTTCGAGGAAATCCGGTCGGACGCCGACTTCGACCGCATCAAGGAGCAGTACGCCAGGGCGAAGAAAGACCCCGTGTTCGCCACCATGCGGTTCCGGTTCGACGCCGCCGAGAACCCGACCTTCGGGGCGCTGGTGAAGCGCAAGAACGTCGCCGACGACGCCCCGGATCGGTTCGTGGCCGTGATCGACTGCCGGGGCACCAAGCTGGCCCGGCGATTTTTCACCAGATGGCACGAGATCGCCCACCGCCTGACGACTCACGCCGACAAGGGCGCAATGGAACCGGCCTACCGCTCGGAGCATGACCCCCTCGAAAGGATGATGGACGAGATCGCCGGGCACGTCGGCTTCTACGGGCCGTTCTTCGAGCCGGTATTTCGTGAGGCGCACGCTGGCGAGGCGCTGCTGACGTTCGACACGGTGAAGGCGGTGCTGGACAGCGGCTTCCCGGAGGCCAGCTTCCAGGCCACGCTGAACGCCTGCGCCAAGCGGCTGCCGACGCCGGTGATGTACCTAGAGGCTGCCATCGCCTACAAAAAGGCTGTCCGCAAAAGGGTCGAGGACAAGTCGCCGAGGTTGTTCGAGGAAGACGAGCCGCCTGCCGGGGAACTCCGGGCGGTGATGGTCGTGGCGAACAATGCGGCCCACGAGGAGGGGTTCGTCCTGCCCACCAACATGCGGGTGCCGGAAGGATCGGTCATCCACCGCCTGTTCGGCGACGAGTCGGCGAGGGACGGCGAGAGCCGAGAAGACTTGAGCATGTGGGAGTCGCAGGGCAAGCGGCAGGACGGTCGGGCCGTGGCCGTGGAGGCCCGCAAGGTGGCCGACCGGGTGATCGCCATCGTCCAGCCGGTCGAGCCGGTGCGTCAGAAGGCCAAGCGGCCCGAACCGAGGTCGCTGTTCGCAGAGTGACGAAACATGGCTCACCTGAGCAAATGATTTTTCGCTATCTCGAAAGGGGAACTCGACAAAATCCCACACAGGCATGGGCTGGCGTATGCCCGTGTCGCAGTAATTTCGCATCCGGCTGAGACGCCGGAATCCCGATGGCGGGGAATGCACGAACGTATCGTGCTGCCTCTCAGGGATAGGTGCTTCCCCGGTAGACGGGGGAATGACACGCTAACGTACTGGTTGCCGCTAGTTCCGGGCAAGGGCATGTCCGGGCACCAGATAGTCTACCGACCCCTTGCAGACGGGAAGATAGTCTGCACGTTCCCAGCCTCGTACCTCGACAGTCCGGGACTGGCGTAAAGTCAACAAGGTTTAAGATTGCGATCCCTGCCTGCGGACGGGGATCGACCCACCTTGTCTGTTCGGAGTGCCATCATCGCTCGATGGTCCAGGTTCGATTCCTGGCAAGGTGGCTCGTGATCGAGGCTGCTCGCCGTTCGGCTCTACATCGCCAAGCTGCATTAGAAGTAAAGGAGGACCGGCTTCCCCGAAGCCAGCTTCCAGGCCACGCTGAACGCCTGCGCCAAGAGGCTGCCGACGCCTACAAGATGGAAGTGAAGAATCAGATCGAGGACGATTCGCCGGGCCTGTTCGGGACGGAAAAGCAACTGCGGGCGGTGAAGGTCGTGGCGAACGATGCGGGGCACAGCGAGAGGTTCTTGATTCCGGCGAAGATGAGGGTTTCGGAAGCATCGGTGATCCGCTGCCCGTTCGTGGACGAGTCGGGAAGCAACAGGGCGTGCAGGGAAGACCTGTGCTGGTGGGAGTCGCAGGGCAAGAAGCTGGACGGTCGGTCGTCTGCTGCGTGGAGAGTGACATGTCTGACACAGAAAAAACGCTCTTCGAGTATGCCCCGTTCGCCTTTGCGGATCGGTTCCTGCAAGACCACGCCGGGCAGATCATTACCGATGCCCGAACTGCGATCCTGGAACTTATCGCCAATGCCTACGATGCCGGGGCCACGCAGATCGACATCGTTTGGCCGACCGAGAAGGGGGAGAAATTCTCGGTCACGGACAACGGCATCGGCATGACGAAGGCCGAGTTCGAGCGGCGATGGCGAACCCTGTGCTATGACCGAGTTGCCGACCAGGGAACCGAGGTCGTTTTTCCAAAGGGTATCCGGGGGAGCAACCGAACGGCGTTCGGGCGCAGCGGCAAGGGACGACACGCCCCTTTCTGCTTCGCCGACTCGTATGAGATCGTCACCACGAAGGACGGCGAATCCATCCAGGTGCGGGTCGGGCTGGCAACTACAGACACTACACCATTCGAGATTAACCTACTCAGCGAATCGAAGAAAAAGGGGCATGGCACCGAGATTGCCGCCGTCCTGGAAAGGCATCTTCTCGATGTGGAAGAACTCCGGCAGTTGATCGGGTCGAAATTCATCGTGGACCCGTCGCTCTGCATCAAGGTCAACCAGGAGCCGGTTCAATTGCTTGCCCTCGAAGGACTGAGGACGACTCTCATTACAGTGGAGAAACACGGGGCGGTTACGATCCATCTCATCGACTCTGTTGAGCATCATCGCAGTTCTCGCCTCCGTGGTATTACATGGTGGGTCAATCAACGGATGGTCGGCGAGCCGAGTTGGAATCGACTCGATGGCGAGGGGGTTTATCTGCATAGCAGTTCGGGAAGCGCAAAGAGGTTTAGCTTCATCGTGGAGGCCGACTTTCTCAAGCCGGACGTGAAGTTTGATTGGTCCGGCTTTCACGCTAATCTGCGGGTCAACGAGGTTCGTGATGCCGTACATCGCCACGTCCTCAAGGAGATTCAGGCTCAATTGTCCACTACTCGGAGGGAGCGGAAGAAGACTGCAATCGAGAAGAGCCGTGAAGTTATGGGGGAATTGCCCACAATCTCGAAGAAAGCGATTGGTCAGTTCATTGACGAAGTTCAAGAACAGTGTCCCACAATCTCAGAGGGTGATCTATCCCGTACTGTGCAGGTCTTAGCGAAGCTGGAGCAGAGCCGTGCCGGGTATGATCTCCTGACGCAGTTGGCTGCCTGCTCCCCGAATGATCTGGACACTTGGAACTCGCTGATGCAGCAATGGACGGCGACCAACGCCGAAATCGTGCTGAACGAACTTGATCGGCGGCTGAAGTTGATCGAGCGCATGGAGAAGCTGGTCGAGAATCCGCACGCCGACGAACTCCACGACCTACAGCCGCTTTTCGAGCGGGGTCTGTGGATTTTCGGGCCTGAGTATGAAGCCGTCGATTTCCGATCCAACCGAGGGCTGGCCGAGGTTATTGGCAAGTTCCTTGGTGGCGCTGACTACAAACCGCCGAAGCGAAGGCCCGATTTTGTCGTACTGCCCGATACGTCTATCGGGGCGTACTGCGCCGACTCCTACGATCCAGCGGGTGAGATCGCTGGTGTTCGTAAGGTTGCCATTCTTGAGTTGAAGAAGGGCGGCTTCTGCGTGAAGAAGCACGAAATGATGCAGGCTTTAGGATATGCCGAGGAAATTCGCAAATCCTCAAAAGTGCAGCCGACAACTGAAATCGTCGCTTACGTCCTCGGCGCTTCGCTCGATGACGGATTGCAGAAGATGGAATGGGGCGAGAAGACGACTATCATCCCGATGGTGTACCAGACGGTCCTTCGCAAAGCCCATCAGCGGACGTTCAATCTTCAAAAGCGGCTCCAAGAAACTCAGCCAGCAGCCACGTCAGACCCAGAAGTGGATGAAGTATTGCGGGTCGATGGACAAAAACAGTTATTCGATGATGTCGTGCCGCTTCCGCAAGTTCCTTCTCCAGACGGCACGGCCAATCCCGCTGCACCGACACTTGAAACGGACGGTGGTGCATGACCACAACAACAACTTCACCGCATCCCGAACAGGGCCAGATGGTCAGCGTCCGGTCACGCACCTGGATGGTCACGGACGTTTCCGCCAGTACGCTGCCACCCGAACGCCTGCAAACCGGCCTGGAACCACCGCAGCATCTCATCTCGTTGTCGTCGGTCGAGGACGACGGCCTGGGCGAAGAATTGAACGTCATTTGGGAGATCGAGCCTGGAGCCAAGGTGGTCGAGAAGGTCGCCCTCCCCGATCCCACTGGCTTCGATCCTCCTGAGCGGCTTGACGCCTTTCTTGATGCCGTGCGTTGGGGTGCGTCTTCGTCGGCTGATGTGCGGAACATCCAGGCTCCGTTTCGTGCGGGCATCGACATCGAGGATTACCAACTTGACCCGGTTGTGCGGGCGATCCAGATGCCACGGGTCAACCTCCTTATCGCCGACGACGTGGGCCTCGGCAAGACCATCGAAGCCGGGATGGTGGCGCTCGAACTCACTCATCCGGCACCGCACCCGGAAGATTCTGATCGTCTGTCCGGCCTCGCTCCAGGTGCAGTGGCAGGAGCAGATGCGGGACAAGTTCGGACTCGACTTCCGCATCGTGAATTCCACGATGATGGGGTTGCTTCGCCGCAGTCGGGGCATCCACGTCAACCCGTGGAACCATTTCCCCCGGCTCATCACCAGCATCGACTTCCTTAAACGAGAGCGACCGCTGCGGCTGTTCCGGGAATTGCTGCCGGGGCCAGACGAGCCAGCCTTCCCCCGGAAGTTCGACATGATGATCGTGGATGAAGCCCACAATTGCGCCCCTTCCGGCGTGGGCCGCTATGCCACGGACTCCATGCGGACCCAGGCGCTTCGTCTGCTGGTGCCGCATTTTGAACACAAGCTGTTCTTGACGGCCACGCCGCACAACGGCTACCCGGAGAGTTTTTCGGCGCTGCTCGAACTGCTCGACAACCAGCGGTTCGCCCGCAGCACGACGCCCGACCGCAAGCAACTCAATGCCGTCATGGTCCGACGCATGAAGTCGGAACTGCCGACCAAATGGGACGGATCGCCACGGTTTCCGAAGCGGTTACTGGACCCCATCGAGGTTCCGTACACCGACGAGGAACGGGCCGTCCATGCTGCGCTCCGAAAATACGCCGAATTGCGGATCAATCGGTCCCAGGACAACGCCGAGAAGCTGGCGACTGAGTTCGTTCTCAAGACGCTGAAGAAGCGTCTCTTCTCCAGCCCGGCTGCCTTCCTCACCACGCTCGATTCGCATGAGAAATCGCTGCGGCAAGCCAAGCGTGGCAAGACCGTTCGCAAGCCGTCCATTGGCATCTTGAAACAAGAACTCGACCGCATTGACGAGGACTACGCCGACGACAACGAGTACGACGAAGCCACTACCGACGCCGTGGACGCCGCCTCGTTGCTGTTCAGTGAACCGTCTGCGAACGAACTGGCATTGCTGAAGCAGATGCGGTCGTGGGCGGAAAAGGCGTCGGGCCAACTCGACTCGAAGGTGAAGTGCCTGATCGACTGGCTCAATACGCACATTCGCCCAAACAAGAAATGGGGCCACGAACGGGTCATCCTTTTCACCGAATATCGGGCCACGCAGAACTGGCTGAAGGAAGTCCTCGCCCAGCACGGCTTCACCAAAGACGACCGCTTGCTGACCATGTTCGGCGGCATGGACATGGAGGAGCGGGAAGATGTCAAAGCCGCCTTCCAGTCCGTCCCCCGAAGTCAGCCCGGTGCGCATCCTGCTTGCCACAGACGCCGCCGCCGAAGGCATCAACCTCCAGAACCATTGCTATCGGCTCATCCACTACGAAATCCCGTGGAACCCCAATCGGCTGGAGCAACGCAACGGGCGTATCGACCGCCACGGGCAGAAGGGCTTCCTTGCGCCGGGCGGTGAGCGGCAAGTCTTCGTCTACCACTTCGTCGGCGAGGGCTACAAGAAACGGCAGCAGTCGGCGTTTTCGGGTCGGGCATCAGACCTGGACGCCGACCTGGAGTTCCTGATGCGGGTGGCGCAGAAGGTCGAGACGATCCGTGAAGACCTGGGCAGCTACGGCACCGTGCTGGCCGATGATGTCGAGCAAGCCATGCTCGGTCGTGGCTACTCGATGCCCGGTGTCAGCAGTGCGGAAACCAAGGCCGAACCCGTGCGGAAGATGCTGAAGTTCGAGCGAGACTTGAAGAAGCAGTGCAGCGAACTGCTGCAAGCAATATCCAGGAAACCAAGCGGGAACTGCGGCTATCGCCCGAGAATATCCGCAAGGTGGTTGAGGTCGGCCTGGCGCTGGCCGAGCAGCCTGCCCTGGTTCCCTGTCCAAATCGATTCCGGCAAGCCGGTCTTCACGCTACCCGCCTTGAAGCACAGTTGGGCGGCGTGTGCCGAGGGGCTGGAGCATCCCCACACCAAGGACATTCGCCCGATCACTTTCGATGAAGCCGCCGCCGAAGGCCGAGACGACGTAGTGCTGGTCCACTTGAATCACCGGCTCGTGCAGATGAGCCTGCGCCTGCTGCGTGCGGAAGTCTGGTCCGTGAAGGGCCGCAAGCGCCTGCACCGCATCACGGCCCGGCTCGTTCCGAATCATGTTCTCAATGCTCCTGCGGTAGTCGCCCATGCCCGCCTGGTCGTGATCGGCGGCGACAGTCACCGGCTACACGAAGAGATCATCACGGCGGGCGGAATGCTCAAGGAAGGCCGCTTCTCCCGTCTTAACCTCGGCGAGTTAGAAAAGTTGCTGGCGGCTGCCACGAACGACGAAGCCTATGAGCCGATGCAGAAGCACCTGCTGGAACTATGGGACAAGTTCGCCCCGGCGCTGGCTCAATCGCTGGAGGGTCGCATGAAGGACCGCACAAGCGGCCTCCAGAGGAAGCTGGGCGAGCGTGCTGAAAAAGAAGCCGAGGACATGCGGGCCATCCTGCTGGAACTCAAGAAGGCCATCGACATCGAACTGAACGACCCGGAGTACCAACAACTCTCGCTGTTCGATGATCTCGAAAAGGACCAGTTCGAGCGGAACAAGGATTTCCTGCGAGCCAGATCAAAGGCGATCCCTGCTGAGATCGAACTTGAAATGACGGCGATCAAGTCACGCTACGCCGACCCGCAGCCACGGATGTTCCCCGTGGCAGTGACGTTCCTTGTGCCGGAGAAGATGAGGAAGGGATAAGCAGTGTCCATCACCCGTCACCACATCGAATGGCTGTCGCTCGTGCCGAACTCAGGCCCGTTCCTGAGTCTGCCGGTGCTGGCGCAGGCGTTCCCACAGGGACTCGACGCCCATGATGCGGATCACGCTCGGCGGCTGCGCATGGCGTTCGATGAGTGGGACGACAACCAATTGAGCAACCGGCCCGATCCGGGCATTCATCATACCTGGATCAAGCTCGTGCTGGCAGAGACGCTGGGCTACGACGAACTGCTCGCCGAAGGTCAGGCGATTCCGCAAACGCTCAAGAGCATGGTTGCCGAGTATGGTGTGACGCTGAAGCCGGATTGGATCGTCAATGATCCGGCCACGAAGAAGGCCCGGCTGCTCGTCCAGGTCTATCCCCGGTCGCAGTCGCTCACCAAGCCCGTGCAGTCGTCACGATGGAATACCTCGCCCGACACCCGCATGATGCAACTGCTGAAGGATACGGGCATCCGGCTGGGGATCGTAACCAACGGCGATCACTGGATGCTGGTGAACGCCCCGAAGAACGAAACGACCGGATACGCTTCCTGGTATGCAAACCTCTGGCTGGAGGAGAAAGACACGCTGCGGGCCTTCCGCACGTTGCTCTGCGCCGACCGCTTCTTCAGTGTCCCGGAAGGAGAAACGCTCGAAGCCCTGCTCGACAAGAGCGCCGACGATCAGCAGGAAGTCACGATTCAGCTTGGCTATCAGGTCCGCAAGGCCGTTGAGGTCTTGATCCAGGCGCTCGACAAGGCCGACCAGGACCACGGGCGGAAGCTCCTAGCCGACGTGGACGAGAAGATTCTTTACGAGTCGGCCCTCACCGTCATGATGCGGCTGGTGTTCTTGTTCTGCGCAGAGGAGCGGGAACTGCTGCTCCTGGGGGACGACCTCTACGACAAGAACTACGCCGTCAGCACGCTGCGGGAGCAACTGCGGGTCACGGCGGATCAATTCGGTGAAGAAATCCTCGGCCTGCGCTACGACGCCTGGACCCGTCTGCTCACCAGCTTCCGGGCGGTCTATGCCGGGGCCAAGCACGACCGGCTCAAGCTCCCGGCCTACGGCGGCAGCCTGTTCAATCCCGACCGCTTCCCATTCCTCGAAGGCCGCAAGCTCGGCACGAGTTGGAAGAACACCGAGGCCACACCGCTGCCGGTCAGCAACCGCACGGTGCTGCATCTGCTGGAAGCCCTCCAGGTGCTTCGGGTCCGGCTGCCGGGTGGCGGTGCTGCCGAGGCTCGCAAGCTGAGTTTCCGGTCGCTCGACATCGAACAGATCGGCCACGTCTACGAGGGCCTGCTGGATCACACCGCCAAGCGTGCCACGGAGCCGGTGTTGGGGTTGCAAGGCACACGGGACAAGGAGCCGGAGATCGCCCTGGCCGAACTGGAGAAGATCGCCGTCAAGGGGGAGAAGGAACTGCTCAGGTTCCTCAAGGACGAAACGGGCCGGTCGGAGTCGGCGCTCAAGAAGGGGCTGAAGGTCGAGCTTGACGATCAACTCGTCAGCCGATTTCACACCGCCTGCCAGGATTCGCAGTTGTGGAAGAGGGTCAAGACCTTTGCCGGATTGGTGCGGATCGACACCACAGGCTACCCGGTCGTCATCATTCCCGGCAGCGTCTTCGTCACCGGAGGGACCGACCGGCGCAGCAGCGGCACCCACTACACGCCCAAGAGCCTCACCGAACCTATCGTGCAGTACACGCTGGAGCCGCTGGTCTACATCGGCCCCGCCGAGGGATTGCCCAAGGACCAGTGGAAGCTCCGCTCGGCCAAGGAACTGCTCGCCCTCAAGATTTGCGACATGGCCTGCGGGTCCGGTGCCTTCTTGGTGCAGGCGTGCCGGTACATGGCGGCTCGCCTGCTCGAAGCCTGGGACGCCGTGCAGCGGGGGCACCCCGGCACCGTGCGGATCACGCCCGAAGGCGAACCCTCGACCGGGCAACCGGGCGAGATGCTGATCCCCAACGACCCCGATGAGCGGCAGACCTTCGCTCTGCGAATCGTAGCCCAGCGCTGCTTGTACGGCGTGGACAAAAACCCGCTCGCTGCGGAGATGGCGAAGTTGTCGCTCTGGCTGCTGACGCTCGCCAAGGACAAGCCGTTCGAGTTTCTGGACCATGCGATCCGTTGTGGCGATTCCCTCGTCGGCATCCACAACCTGGACCAACTGCGGAAGTTCAACCTCGATGGCAAAGGCGAGGATAGCATTCTTTTCCTGCAATTCCTCGATCCAAAGATCAAGGAAGCCATCGCCCTGCGCCGCCAGATCACCGAGATGCAAGCCAACACTGTCGAGGATGTCGAGGTCCAGGACCGGATGCTTCGGGAAGCGAACGAGAAGATCGACCGGCTCAAATGTGCCGCCGACATGCTGATCTCAGCCGAATTCTTTCCCGGCTCTGTTACGGAAAAGCGATCCGCCAGAGACGATGCGGCGATCAAGGTCGCCGTGCATTTCAACGACAACGATCTCCTGACATTTCGCCGGGAAGTGCAGAAGGCGCTCGTTGGTCAGGTGACGTTTCACTGGCCTCTGGAGTTCCCGGAAGTCATGGTCGAACGGGGCGGTTTCGATGTGTTTGTAGGAAATCCCCCGTTCATGGGCGGCTTGAAGATCATCGAACACTGCGGTCGCCAGTATCGGCCATATTTAGTCACACACATCGCCGGAGGGAATAGCAACACCGCCGATCTGTGCGCTTATTTCTTCTTGCAGGCATTCGGTTTGATTCGTTCTAACGGATGCTTCGGCTTGCTTGCGACCAATACAATCGGGCAGGGTGATACTTGCAACGTCGGTTTGGAGAGGATTCTGGCAAAAGGAGGGCGCATTTTTCGAGCCATCTCCAGCCGGGTTTGGCCGGGAACAGCAAATGTCTTCGTGTCCCATGTGTGGGTCTTCTATGGGCCTTGGTCAAGCCACTACGTCCTTGATGACGGCACGGTGGTTTCCGGTATTACGCCGAGTCTGACGACCCACGAGACTATCACTGGACCACCCGCTACTCTAGCTGCCAATCAAGGCATGGCATTCCAAGGCTCCAATGTCTTGGGTATGGGCTTCATCATGCCGCCCGATCAAGCCGTCGCCCTCATCGTCAAAAGCCCAAAGAACAAAGACGTACTCTTCCCGTATATCAATGGAGACGACCTTAACACCCATCCGAATCAGGAACCTAGCCGTTGGGTCATTTACTTCCGAGACTGGCCGTTAAACAAAGATCATGCGCCGGTAGGCTATGCAGGGTCGGTAGCGGCTGATTATCCCGATTGCTTATCTATAGTCGAAGACAAGGTGAAGCCCGAACGTGCGAAGAACAATGATCGCCGACGCCGTGAGATTTGGTGGCAGTTCACACGCCCAACGGTGGAACTTTATAAAGTCCTGAGAGCCAGGAAACGAATCATCCTTTTGGCTCAGGTCAGCAGGACGGTGGCTTTCACGTTCGTCCCAACAGAGTGGGTCTATAGCCACAAGACAATTGTATTTGCACTCGATTCAGAAGAGCATTTTGCCGTTCTGCAAAGTAGTCTTCATGTCGAGTGGGCTTGGAGATATAGCGGCACACTGAAAAGCGATTTGAGTTATTCGCCCACCGACTGCTTTGCTACGTTTCCATTCCCTGCGTTTCGACCTTTGAGCCGATCCACAGTTGCGCACGCTGGAAAAGAGTATTGCTCCCAGCGCCGCCAAATCATGACTCTGCGGCAAGAGGGCCTGACCAAGACATACAACCGTTTCCACGCCCCCGACGAATCCAGCGCCGACATCCAGAAGCTCCGACAACTCCATGTTGAAATGGACGACGCCGTGGCCGCCGCCTACGGCTGGACCGACCTCGATCTCGGCCACGGCTTCCATGTGACGAAGCAAGGCGTCCGATTCACTATCAGCGAACCCGCCCGCCGTGAAGTCCTCGCTCGCCTGCTCAAGCTGAACCACGAGCGCTACGCCGAGGAAGTGAAGGAAGGGCTGCACGACACGAAGGCGAAACGTGCCGCTCCTGGTGGTAAGCAGAAACCCAAGAAAACCACGACGAAATCGGCTCCCGCTGCTGTGACCCAAACCCTGTTCGACGTGCATGGAGTGGACACTGCGTTCCCCGTCAAGGAACGTGACAAGCTCTTGTGCGGCCTCCTCTGTGATCTGGTCGGCACCCAACCGGGGCTACCAGCGACGGCCTATCTCGATGCACTGGTGATCGCCCTGAGTTACCAGCGGCACAACCGTCTCCTCATTGGCAAGGATCAGACACAGTTCACGACTCTCGCCGAGAAGCTGTTGACGACGAAAGACCAGATGGACGCTTCGATCCCGTGGTCAGACTTGCTGGACCTGCTCACCCAGCAAGATGCAGTAAGCAGGAGTGGGTCTACATTGCTGGAGTGTGGAAGTCGCTTTGACGAAATGCGCACGACATACCCAGCCTGTGACTCCAAGCTGGTTCAACTGATCCACAAGGCGGCGGCGACCCTGCGAGAATTCCAAAGCCCCGACATGGTGGGGTCAGCAGACGGCCAGGAAGTGCTGTCGGAATTCAACGAGGACAAACGAACCCTGTGCGGAGCAACGTCATGAACCGCACCGAAAGCGCTCCACAAACAGTCATTGGTCGAACACGCCCCTTGGTGTGGGTGAAGAAGCTCGTCCTTTACAAGACCATCGACCCGATGGAGGAAATCCGCCCGATCACCTTCACCACCGGGCTGAACATCATCCAGGGCGAGTCGAACGAGTCCGACGAGGCGTTTCAGTCAGGTCATGGCATCGGCAAGACGACGGTGTGTCGGCTCATTCGGTACTGCCTGGGAGAGAACTCCTACGGCCAGAAGCACGTCATCGAAGAGGTCAAACACTGCTTCCCCGACGCCTATGCAGGAGCGGTGATCGAGTTGGATGGGTCCGATTGGGCGGTGCTGCGGCCCCTCGGCAACCGGATCAGAGAGTATGCGCTGGAGGGCGTCCCCCTCGACGGCCTCGTTCACGCCGAGGGTGCGAGGCGGTATGGGGATTTCATCGAGAGGCTGTCTTCGTTGGTGCTGTCCGATCTTCCCGTGAATGAAATCCTGACCTGCGGCCAAGCACTTCACTGGCTTCACGTCCTAGCCATGTGCAGCCGGGACCAGGAGAGTCGGTATGACCGCTTCTGGAACTGGCGGCACACGAGGAGTGAGTCCGGCACGCCGGTATTCCGCAAGCCAAAAGTCGATGCTGGGCTGTGTGTCCGGGCCGTCCTTGGCTTGCTCGACCCTAACGAAAGCAAGCACCGCAAGAGACTGGAGGAGCTTGAAGCCACGCTGGAACGGACGCAGGCCGAGGTCAGGAAGAAGCGGGAAGAACCGCATTTCCACATCACCAGTTTGCGGAACACGCTTGCCCAGGAGTGCGGAGTACAGGACGCCGCAGATGCGCCGCTGGACAGCAGCCTCCTGGGGCTTCCGGCATTGACGAATTCTCGGCTGGCGGCGCTGAGGGAGGAGGTTGCTCGGATCGAAGAACAACTCGTGCCGTTGGATCGCAGGATCAACTTGACGGCGGCATCGTTACTGGAGCCAGCAGAGCTTGCCGAACAGTTGGAAGCGGCCAGCGAGGTCACGGGCGAGGGCAACGATGTCCTGCTCCGAGAACTTCAGCAGTTAAGGTCGATTCGAGAACTCATTCGGGATTCTGAATCGGCCCTGTGTCGTTATGGCGGGGTCTTGATTGGAGAATGCAGCTACGTTGTGGCACGAGTGGAGCAGATCGACAGCGAAATCCGGGACCGGCAACGGACCACCCTCCCAACAGTATCGGAACGGGAACAGGCGGCGGCTCGATTGGCCGAACAAGCGGAGCGCCAGCGGTCCCTGGTCGGGCAGATTCAACACCGTCTCGACGCCATGAACCGGGAGAAGAACGAGCTTGTCGAGCGTCGGCGCAATCTGAACGACCAGATTCGACGGGTTCCGACGATCCTCGCCGAGATCAAAGACTGGAACGAAATCTCGGAGGGACGCAAACCGAACACGGCCATTCAGAGACTTGAACAGGAAGCCGCCAGTGCTGTGGCCGAGATTGAGTCCACGAAGCGTGATCTCGCTCAATTGATCGCTGCCCAGGTGGAACGTGCGAAGCAGTTCGGCAGTCGGTTCGATGGCGTCGTGCGGCAGACGTTGACCAACGACTTCCGGGGAGTGGTGGAGATCGAGGAGGATGGGATCAACTTCCGCATCGTGCGTGGCGAGTCGCTTTCGGGCGAGGCTTACGAGACGTTGGCGATTCTGTTAGGTGACGTGGCGTTGCTATTTGAGAGCGTTGCTGACCATTCCCACCATCCGGGTTTTCTCGTTCACGATAGCCCAAGGGAAGCCGACTTGAACCTTCGGATTTACCAGAGGCTCTTGGACGTGGCTGACGAACACATGCGAGCGTCGGGCCAGCAAGGCGTCATTCCCTACCAGTACATCGTGTCAACAACGACGTTGCCTTCAAAGGGGCTTCAGAAGAAGGCGATCACGAAGCTCGAACTGAGCGGAGGCGAAGGATCGCTGTTCAAGATGCAGCTTGAAGCCGGGAAGCCCGCCTCCGAGCAGCCGACTCTCTTCGATAAAGGGGAAGACGAATGACCTCCACTTTGACACCTAGCGTCTCGCCGCTCCAATTGCGGGACGAACTCGAAACGATGGTCCTCAAGGAACTCCTCGGCCCCGGCAGCGCCGAAGAGGAGATCATCGAGTCGCCCGGCACTCGGTACTTCGTCGGCGTGCTGGCTCCTCGCAAACGTGCCAAGGCGGGGGCAGCGCCAGCCAAGGCTGCCGTCGTGTCGCCTCCAGCCACCGAAGACGATGAAGAAGATGCGGACGGCGAAATCCTTGATGGCGACGAATTGGCCCTCGGTGCGTTGCCCCGTGAAACCACACAAGACGGCACGACCGATCAGGCCCCGGCGCAGGACAAGGCCCTGATCCCGTCATCGTTCGGCATGACCTTCTCGCTCAACCTGGAAGCGAAAGAACTGCAACTTTCGGCGGCGTGGGGCCAGTACGTCAAAGAGGTCAGCGAATACCTCGTCAGCGAGAAGACCGGCAACCCTCGGAAAGTTTGGAAGCGGCATCCCCGTGGCGGCACGCATCGGCTGACGCTGAAGGATGGGCCGATCCCGCCGATTCCCGTCGATCCCAACTTCCCTGAAGTCGTCGTCCAGGGCCTCGCCCGCAAACGCAAGGATCACTGGTGCGTCACGCTGTTCCTGGTCAACGAGCAGCAGGAGCCGGAGAAGTTGAAGGACGCCGCCTGGGTCTTTCAGCCCGAACTGATGGCCGAGGGCGTGGACGGTGCGGCGGTCATCCACAAGCGGCACACGATCCTCGAACTCAGCGGCACGGACCCGGCTGTGAAGGCCGAGAACGATCTGCTGGCGATGCTCTATCGTCGGCATGTCGAGTTCGCCGTGGGGCATGGCATCGGCGTGCATGTCGATGTGTCGCCCGACCCGAACCATGCGGTGCGGGTGCGCACCAAGGTCGTGCCGAGCTACGAGATTCCGAAGACGACCCCGCCCCGGCCCGAAGACGCCGAGATCAACCCGTCCTTCGCCAAGCTGGAGGGCATGGTCCTCGACATGAAGCTCTTGGCCGAGGCCAACCCGAAGCAATATCGCCCGAAACTCAAGCCGCTGCTCGAAGCCTACCAGGACTGGATCGACCGGGAAGAAAAGCGGATCACCGATCCTGCCGAGGGGTTGGCGACCTTCAAGAACGCCGCCCAGCAAGCGATTGCTCGTTGCCGCTCGACGCTCAAGCGGATCGAGGCCGGGCTGGACTTGCTGGACAAGGACGACAAGGCAGCCCAGGCGTTCCAGTTCATGAACCGGGCCATGTGGCTCCAGCGGACACACTCGCTCTTTGCCGAGCGGGTGCGCCGGGGCGACGAGAAGCCCGACATGGGCACCATCGACATCACCGAGAACCGCTCGTGGTATCCGTTCCAGCTTGCGTTCATCCTGCTCAACTTGCCGGGCATCACGAAGTTCGATCACCCCGAACGCAGCGAAGCCCCGGAAGCCGTGGCCGATCTGCTCTGGTTCCCCACGGGCGGTGGAAAGACGGAAGCCTACCTGGGCCTGACGGCCTACACGCTGGCCCTGCGGCGGCTGCAAGGGATGGTCGAAGGTCGTTCCGGCGAGAACGGCATCACCGTGCTGATGCGGTACACGCTGCGTCTGCTGACGCTCCAGCAGTTTCAGCGAGCAGCGGCCCTGATCTGCGCCTGCGAGGACATTCGCCGCACGGCCATGAGCAACGGCGACAATCGCTGGGGCAAGACGCCGTTCCGCATTGGCCTGTGGGTCGGCGGCAGCACCACGCCCAACTGGAACAGCGATGCCGATGAAGCGGTGAAAGCGGCGCACGGCGGTAAGCCCAGGTCGGGTGGGGTCGGCGGCGTGGGATCGCCGCATCAACTGACCAACTGCCCGTGGTGCGGAACGAAGATCGACCCCGGCAAGCACATCAAGGTCGAGAAGTACAGCGAAGGGGCCTGCCGCACGCTGATCTACTGCGGTGCCAAGTTCGGCCAGTGCAAGTTCTCCATGAAGGAAGCGCCAGGCGAAGGGCTGCCGGTGATGGTGGTGGACGAGGAAATCTATCGTCGGCTGCCGTCGCTCTTGATTACCACGGTGGACAAGTTCGCTCAGATGCCGTGGAACGGGTCGGTGCAGATGCTCTTTGGTCAGGTGGACGGCTACTGCGAACGCCACGGCTTTCGGTCGCCGCATCTGGCCGACGCATCGGAAGAACTGGAGATCAACGGCGTTCACCGGGCGAAGGGTAATGCGCCTTCGGCCAAGGTGCTGGCGCAGAACCCGCTGCGACCACCGGACCTCATCATCCAGGACGAATTGCATCTCATCAGCGGGCCGCTCGGCACGCTGGTCGGGCTGTACGAGACGGCCATCGACCGGCTCTGTACCTGGGAAGTGAACGGCAAGAAAATCCGGCCCAAGGTCGTGTGCTTCGACGGCGACGATTCGCCGGGCCAACGATCAGGTCTATGCGCTGTTCCTGCGCAACCTGAATATCTTCCCGCCGACCGGCCTGGAGATCGGCGACAACTTTTTCTCCCTGCAACGCAAGTCGAGCGAGAAGACGCCGGGGCGGAAGTATATCGGCGTGTGCGCCCCAGGCCGTCGCCTCAAGGCGGCGCTGATTCGGGTCTACATCGCCTTCCTGTCGGCCGGTCAGGTCTTGTTCGAGAAGTACGGACTGGACGCCGACGCTTGGATGACCCTCGTGGGCTACTTCAACAGCCTGCGGGAACTCGGCGGCATGAAACGCCTGGTTGATGACGACGTGCGGACTCGTCTTCGCAAGATGGCGGATCGTGGGCTGGCGAACCGCACGCTCTACACGCCGGACACGGTGAAGGAACTGACCTCCCGGTTGGGATCGACGGCCATTCCAGAAATTCTCGACCTCCTGGAGAGCCGCTTCGACCCGGTGATTCTGGAGCAGATCAAGGCCCGTAAGGGCGGCGGTGGTGAGTACATCGCCCGTCCCCTCGACGTGCTGCTCGCCACGAACATGATCTCGGTCGGGGTGGACGTGCCACGGTTGGGCCTGATGGTCGTCGCCGGTCAGCCGAAGACGACGGCGGAATATATCCAGGCCACGAGCCGTGTCGGTCGTAAGCATCCTGGCCTCGTCTGCACGGTCTTCAATTGGGCGAGGCCACGGGACTTGTCGCACTACGAAACCTTCGAGCATTACCACACCACGTTCTACAAGCACGTCGAAGCCCTGTCGGTCACGCCGTTCTCGGCGGGAGCCACGGCCCGTGGGCTGGCGGCGCTGCTGGTGTCGCTGATTCGTCAGCCGGGGTCCGAGTTCAACTCGAACGACAAGGCGATGATGATGGCGACACAGCGGGGCCATCAGTATGTCAAGGACGCCATCGAAGCGATCACGAGGCGGGCCGAGTTGATTGCCGGGGTCGAAGCCGCCGAGGAGGTCCGGCAGCAACTCAAGCGGAAGATGGACCTGTGGCAGAAGCGGGCGCAGCGGACGGCCCAGGGGAACCAGCTTGGCTACGAGACGAAGAAGGACGGCGTGACGATTGGCCTGCTCCGCAAGCCGAGCATCGAGCCGTGGGACGAGTTTACTTGCCTCAACTCGCTCCGGGATGTCGAGCCGACCGCCAACCTGATCCTGGATGATTTCGGAATGGACGACGATGGCGGCGACGACGCCGAAGACGAAGGAGCCGCCCCATGAACAACAAAGACTCAAAACGCTGCAAGGTCGGCGAACTCCGGCCCAGCCAGGCGCTCACGACGTTCGGCATCGGCTCGATCATCGACTTGCCGAACTTGTCGGTCATGGTCATGGGCCTGGAGGACTGGCCGCTCAAGGACACCGTGGAGATCGGCGAGCAGCGGCTCCTGGCCTCGGTGAAGGAAGTGCTGGGCCATCAGGTGAAGGCGCTCCGGTCGGCTCCCGTCGTGCCGGACACTTATCAGGTCAACCAGTTCGACGCCTCGGCGCTGGTCGGCATCCCGGTCGCCCCATTTCCCCGATGGATGGTCTGCCCGTACTGTCGGCGACTGGCACCGCTGGGCAGCGGGTTGTTCAAGCTGGAGACGCCGTACCGCACCGATCAGATTCGCTACGTTCACGCCAACTGCACGAAACCCGGCAAGTCGCCAACCGTGGTGCCAGCCCGTTTCATCGTGGCCTGCAAGAACGGGCATTTCGATGACTTCCCGTGGCGGGAGTTCGTGCATCATGGCCCGACGAACTGCAAGGGCGGGTTGAAGCTCCTCGAACCGTCGGCCACGGGTGAAGCGGCGAACATCTTTGTGCAATGCGAGGGTGAGAACTGCGGGGCGATCCGGCCCATGTCCGACGCCTTCAAGATGGACCTGATGGCGCTGCCCGTGTGCAAGGCACGTCGGCCCCACCTTCGGGATCATGACGAAGCCGGGTGCAAGGCTCCCAACGGCCAAGACATGCGTATGGAGCCGATGCTCCAGGGTGCGTCGAATTCCTGGTTTGGCATCACGCTGTCGGCGCTGGCGATCCCCCAGGCGTCCGGCAAGTTGAAGCAGCTTGTCGAAGATCACTGGACCATCTTGGAGAAAGTGCAGAGTGAGCAGAATATCGAACTCTTGCAGCAGGTGACGCCGCAACTGCGTGACCTTTCCGAGTACACCCCCGCCGAAATCTGGCAGGCCGTGCAAGCCAAGAAGACGGCGGTGCCAGAAGAGAGCGGGGAACCGACTGATCTCAAGACGCCGGAATGGGAGGTCTTCATCGACCCCGACTCGGCGGAAAAAGGTCGGGACTTCCAACTACGGGTCGCAGCGCCGCCAAAACGCTACGCCAAGTATTTTGAGAAGATCGTGCTGGCCGAGCGGCTGCGGGAAGTGCGGGCGCTTGTGGGCTTCACCCGCATCGAATCGCCCAGCGATTACGACAACCCGGCTGCGTTTCCAGAGAACCAGCGGGCCAGACTTTCACGCACTCAACCGACGTGGGTTCCGTCTTCGGAGATTCGGGGCGAAGGGCTGTTCTTCCAGTTCAAGGAGGACGTGATCCAAAAGTGGGTCAAGAAGGCCAAGAACCTCGACGGTGTGTTCCTGGAAGCTCACCAGCGGTGGCGCATCGCCAGGAAGCTGGAACCGCCGCAGGAGTTCTACCCCGGCGTCCGGTTCGTGCTGCTGCACTCGTTCGCTCACGCCCTGATCCGGCAACTGGCCGTCGAGTGCGGGTACACCACGGCCTCGCTCCGGGAACGCATCTACTCTCGAAACCCCGGCGAGGACGAGCCGGAGATGGCGGGCGTATTGATCTACACCGCCGCCCCGGACAGCGAAGGCACGCTCGGCGGTCTGGTGTCGCTCGGCAAGCCGGAGACGCTGGAGCGGCATCTCGATCAAGCCCTGGACAACATGCGGCTGTGCGCCAGCGACCCTTTGTGCGCCGAGCATCACCCGTATCACGAAGGAAATACACTGCACGCCGCTTCCTGCCATGCCTGCCTGTTCGCACCGGAAACATCCTGCGAGCGGGGCAACAAGTATCTGGATCGGGCGGTGCTGGTTTCCACAGTCGAACGGAGCGACTTGGCGTTCTTCGAGTAATCCCATGAATCACGAACATCACCAAATTGCAGCGGCGGCGGCACAACTGGCTGATCGCCTGCCCCATTCGGTGATGATTGCCGTGGCGGGTGCCGTGGCGCTGCACGGGGGAATGGATCGGCCACACGCACGGCAAGCGATCCTGCAAAGCCTGCCGACACCCGACTTCCGTGATGCGACCGCCGACTTCCTCGATCACTGGCATTCTTGTGCTGGGAGTGTGGGAGCCGAGGCGGTCGCCGTGGCACTGGTGACGGCAGCCAAGAGCGAACACGACCATCGGCACGGAGAGACGGTCGAGATCGTCTGGACCGGCCCGGAACCCGCCGAGACTCGATTCCGGCAGACGGAGCAGGCCATCCTCGAAGTCGTGAACTCGGCCACGAAGCGGCTGACCGTGGTGAGCTACGCCGTCTACCGAATTCCTCGCATTCGGGAAGCCCTGGTCGCCGCCGCCAACCGTGGCGTCGGCATCCGGCTGATTGTTGAAACGCCGAACCGGATCGAGGGCCAGGGCGAATACGACTGCCTGCTGGCCCTGGGCGACAACGTGGCCTCGGCCTGCTCGGTGTACTACTGGCCCCAGGAGAACCGGCCCAAGGATGACAACGGCAAGATCGGCATCCTGCACGTCAAGTGCGCAGTAGCCGATGGACACCGCATGTTCCTGTCGAGCGCCAACTTCACCGAATACGCCTTCACGATCAACATGGAGTTGGGCCTCCTCGTGACGGGCGGGAAGTTGCCGGGGCAGGTGGAGAAGCACTTTGACCGGCTGATCTGCACGGGAGCGCTCGCAGGCGTCTGACGCCACCGATTCTTCTGCCTGCTGGACCCAAGCGGACGGATCGTTTTCCATGCGCCAGGGGTTCAGGTGAACGAGCCACCTGGCATGAAGAGATCGGTCGTTTCAGTCCTACGGAGGTCGCAAAGATTTGGCAGAAAGGCTAGACTACTGTACGGACGTTTCGTACACTCTAGCTGGTGGGGTTGGCGATGAACAAGGTGGGAAAGTTGGTGCTGATGTTGACTGCCTTGGCCCCCATCCTCGGAGCCTTTGCAGTCAACTCGTTCTCCCACACGGACTGGACGATGGGTGGATTGTACCTGGGCGGCGGCGTCTTGTTGGTGGTGGTCTGCTGGCTCGTCCTGCGGCGGTGCCGGAAGGTTCTTCCCGAAGAACCACTGACTACGAAGAAGGTCAAGGCGGCTGACAAGGAAGTGCTTGCCTTCTTGCTCGTGTACTTGCTGCCGCTCTTCACAAAGGACTTGATCTTCACGGGTAACTGGTTTACGCCAGTGTACATCCTGGCGATCATCGCCTTTTGTGTCTACCACGGCAATTCGTTCACCTTCAACCCGTTGCTGGCAATGGCAGGATACCACTTCTACGAGGTCGAGAACGACAATGGGATGACGTATCTGCTGATCTCGAAGAAGACGATCCACCGACACGACAATGCCCTGCGGGTGAAACGACTTGCCGATTACATATACCTCGAAACCTGACGGGACGGGATATGCCCACAACTGAGCGGTTCCAGTTCTTCGTGGTGACTCGAACTTCTTCGCTGGACATCGACCTCCAGCGAGTTATCGCCACGAGCGATCTCCAAGTGAGCCTGTCCCAACAATTCTTGGAACAGAGCGAGGAATATACCGCCGCAGACGTGCAAAAGCACCCATTCCACGGGACGTACAAACCCAACAAGGATGAGGTCGTCACGATCAAGCCATTTCCGATTCCTGCGCTGCTGGACCGGGCGGTGAAAAACCCACAGGAGTTCTCCGAGATTCAAATGCCGTTCACAGAACATGGGCCGCTGGTCAAGGCAATCCTCGGTGTGGATGATGGCAAGGCTTCCGGGGCGAAACGCTTCTTTTTTCAGCACTTTGACAGGACTCACATCCTGAAGCCGAAGAGGACGTTCCTGTTCCAGTCGGGGATGTTCAACCAGTTGACTCATCCAGGAGTGACAATATCGGATCACTTGACTGCTGTGATCGTCGGCACCGAACTTCTGTTCCGGTCATTCCAGCGAACGAATCAGTTTCTCGATCTGACGCCGTATTTCAAGGAGGCGACGGACGGCGAAATCAAGACGCTTCTCAACCACACCACCTTCTTCAAGAACGATTCGGATGCCATCATTGCAATCTGCAAACCTGCCATGCGCAAGAAATTCTCTGCGATCCTCAACGCCAAAGTGCTTGACCATCCTTTGGCTACGCCAGACAGGATCAGGAACCGAGCGAAACGCTTTGGCATCAACCTGCAAACGAGAGTGATTTCCGGCACGAAGAAGCTGGTCTTCCCGGAGAATAGCGGCGAAGCGATGAAGCTGCTTCAGTACCTCGCCGAAGAACTGTACTTCAGCGATCTGACTGAACAGGCGTGCGAGACGAATTCTCATCGCCCTTTGGAAGTGCCACCTGATACGACGATGTAGCTGCCCGACTACAAAGGGAAACACCTGGCAAATACTCACCACCTGAACATCGCATTGGGGTGTACCATGTCGCTGTGGGAACGCAAGAAAATCCTGATTTGGGGTAAGACCCGTCCCGAACTGAGCAAGACACACAAGGAAACGGTCTGCACGGGTGGAGTCTTTGAAGACACGAAGAAATTCGTCCGTCTCTATCCGATCCCGCTGCGGTATCTGGATGATGAACGCTACTTCAAGAAGTACCAATGGATCGAAGCAGATGTTCGCAAGGCAATGCGAGACGCCCGCACCGAAAGCTACAACATTCGTCCTGACAGCATCAAGGTTGGTGAGACAATTCCGACTGCGAATGGTGACTGGAGCCAGCGAGCGGAGTGGATCATCCAGCCCGACCACATCTTCTCCTCAGTCAAGGCTCTTCAGGAAGCACGAGAAAACAACGGCACGACGATTGGCATGGTCAAGCCTCACGAGGTCATCGACTTCTATGCCGAGCCGTACCCGGACGATGAGAAACGCCAGTTCTGGAGCAAGTACAAGGCGATTCTTGCTCAACAGGAACTCCAGTTCGAGCCGGAAGAGGAAACGCCTGTCAAGCCGATCAGCCCGCCCGACTTCCGCTTCAAGATCAAGTTTCGCAGCGACGACAAGGAGCATGAGTTCAGCGTGTTCGATTGGGAAGTTGACGCTCTCTACTTCCGGTGTACGCAGAATGGCGACACTCCAGAGCGGTCCTGCGATAAGGTCATCGCCAAACTGCGGGACGAAGTGTGTGCGCCGAGCAAGGACACCTACTTTTTCCTTGGCAACATCGCTTCACATCCCCACATTTTTACAATCGTGGGGTTGTGGTATCCAAAACGGCAGAAACCTCACCCAAGGTCATTGTTCGATGGCATGGAATAGGAAGGGCTGCTGGGAGGACGCCAGGCTGATTGTCTCGGTAAAGAGGCAGTCGATGCTGTGCTGTTGAATTCCTGATGACCACAACGATCTTTTGCTGGGGTTACTACGGCTGGGGCAATCATCCTTCCAAGTGGGTGGAGGCAATAGATGCCGTCGAAACGAGCCGGGGCTTCGAGCCGCCGATCTTCGTAGACATCCGAATCCGGCGCACCGTCCGGGCGAAGGGCTTCGTAGGAAACGCCTTCGAGAAGCTGCTGGGGCCGAGCCGTCATCGTTGGATGAAATCGCTCGGCAACAAGTTCATCCAGACCCGCACCGGCCCCGACATCCAGATCGCCGATTATTCTGCGGCGGGCGAACTGCTCGATCTGGCCCTGGAATCAGCCGGTCACAAACAACGTCTTCTCTTCTTTTGCAGTTGCCAGTGGCCCCGCTGTGACGGCGAGATCGCCTGCCACCGAACGACAGTCGCCGGGCTGGTCCTGGCGGCGGCGAAGAAGCGTGCCGTCCCCGTCGAGGTCGTGGAATGGCCGGGCGGGGAGCCAAGGCAGATCGACCTGGACGTGCCGCCGCAGGTCTTTGCAGCCGTTCGTAAGGGCAGGATGACGGTGCCGCTGGGCGACCAGCCCGACTTGGCCCAGGTCGCCGGGCTGCCCTGGGGTTCCGTTGCCACGCTCCGGTCCAACGGCGAGAAGTTGCACCGGGTCGTCGGCCCGGCGATCCGCCAGAAGGACCAGTGGGCGTTGCCGGTCCTGTTTCACTTCCTCGATTCGGCTTCCAGTCTGGAGGAGTACCAGAAGGAGGCATCGAATCTCAGGCGCTCCTGGGGGCTGGAACCAGCTTCGGCCTGACCGATGCGCACACGTCGCCTCCACAACCCTCCTGACCTGTCAGTGGTCCCGCCGCCTTGCCTTGCTCGAATCCTCGCACGGGGATAAGACGATTACAGCCCATCAACCGCAGGAGAACAGCAGCCGTGGCGAAGCAGCCGAAGGGTGAACTGGTCGTCGTCGGGTTCAACTACGAACTGCTCGAAACGAAGGTCGCCGAGCAGGCCCGGTCCAGCGCCGAGCGCATCAGGCAGAAGGTGAAGAAGACCCTGGAGGCCATCATCGAGGTCGGCCAAGACCTGGTGGCGGTCAAGGAAGCCCTGCCGCACGGGCAGTTCGGTCCCTGGCTCCGGGCCGAGTTCGGGTGGGGTGAGCGCATGGCGCAGAACTTCATGGCGGTCGCCGAGGCGTTCGGGACGAAATCCGAAATAATTGCGGATTTGGCGATCCAGCCAACCGCCGCCTATCTGTTGGCCGCTCCCTCCTCCCCTGACGAGGCCCGTGAAGCCGCCGTGGAGCGGGCCGAGGCTGGCGAGCAGATCACCACCGCCGTCGCCAAAGAAATCCTGGCCGAGACGAGGAAGAAGCGACCGAGGCGAAGGAAGGCGGTGCCGAGCGACAAGCTGGGCCTGCGGCTCGTGGGCGTGCTGGAGCGGTACAAGGAGCGCTGGAACCAGAAGGAACTGACTGAACTTGCACGCCAACTTCGGGAGTTCGCCGACGCCCTGGACAAGCCGCAGTCCGGCAGCAAGAAGAAAGCGAAGGAGTGACGCCGCAGGAAAGGGTGCCCACCGGGACTTGCTGCGTAGGTGGTGGAGACAGGAGTAGGGCGCACGCCGTACCCGCAAGGGAGGCGAACGTCGATGAGGTCCGGCTCATGAGACTCGGCATTCTGGCCGACATCCACGAGGACGCCGAACGGCTCACCCTGGCCCTGCGGCGCTTTCGCCAAGAGGGGGTGCAGCAGGTCGTCGTGCTGGGCGACGTGGTGTTCGAGATGGGAAGGCATCTGCACGAGACAATTGCCTTGCTGGCCGAAGCCGGGGCGGTCGGCGTTTGGGGCAATCACGACCTCGGCCTGTGCCACGAACCCGACGAGCGGATCAAGAAGCGGTACACCGGGCCGGTGTTCGACTTCATGCAGACTTTGCATCCCCGCCTGGAGTTGGAAGGGTGTTTATTCACCCACGGCCTGCCCTATTACGACGCAACGGACCCCGTGGTGTATTACCTGGGGGAGAGGCCCGAAACGACCGAGGGTCTGGCGAAGAGTTTTGCGGCGTCCAGCCACCCCGTCCAGGTCGTCGGCCATTTTCACCGCTGGCTGGTCGCTTCGCCACGGGCACGTCTCCCCTGGGATGGGGCCGAGCCGATCCGCCTGCGGCTGAACGAGCGCTACTTGGTAGTAGTCGCCGCCGTATGCGAGGGCTGGTGCGCCGCTTTTGACACGGACAGCCGTGTAATGACGCCCTTCCGGCTTCCTGGCGCAACCGCCGAGTCGGGCGGTCCTGCGCCATGATCTGATACAAGTCGGGAAGGAATTACGATGGCACGGCGGCGACGACTCCGAGTTCGTGGCGACGAGGGCGACACAGAAGAAGTCAACGAAGCGGAAGTGAGCGGCGCATGGCGAAAGATCACCCCAGGCTGAAACTCGGCAAGAGAGCGTCCTTCGTTAAGACTCATATCAAGCAGGTGCCACAGGAGAAGCAAACCTGGGAGGCCGACTTCCGGTCATTGCCAAAACCTCTGGAGCAGACCGAAACGCATTACCTGGGGCTGGCTGTCGCTCTGCCCAAGGGTGATCCTCTGGTCTACATGCCCGTGGAATACAGCCCGACCGTCAACGACCTGGCCGACCTTCTTGCCGATGCCATGCGCCGACCGCTGACCGGATCAGCCCGCAGGCCCGCCCGCATTCACTTCCGGGGCAACCCTCGCTGGGAAGAGTTGTTCCCGCATCTGAAAGAACTCGGCATCGAGGTCACGCTTCACGACGAACTCCCCGAACTGGAAGAAGTTTATCTCGACTTTCTCCGACAGATGCGCAAGGCGAGTCCAGGCCCGATCATCATGCTGTCGCACCGTCCCGCCCATGTTGGCAAGCAGTTTCCCGCCATAGGCCAATGGGTTCAGGAGAGCGGTTGGATCGAGGTCGGGCGACGAAAGGACTCCGGTTTCGTGGCCCGTGCGCTCGACGACAACGGCCTGGTCTTCGAGGACGACAGGAGCAATACGCTGGCCGAGGCGATGGCCGCTCTGGAGGAGGGGCTGGCCGGGCGGTTCAGGGACGACGAAGCCGCCTTGCGATCATCCCCCCCGAAGGTCAAAACAAGACAGCGGAGGCTCCATCACGATGCCTGAACAACCACGCAAGATGTCCGTTCGATCCAGAAGCCTTCGACCGGATTTAGCCCGGATGTCGCCACCCAAGACGAATTGACGAGTACCGACAGACATGCTCAAAGACATCAAGATCGCCGACATCAAGGTGGGAAGCCGCCACCGGAAAGAAATGGGCGATTCCACGTCCCTGGCCGAGAGCATTCGTCAAGAAGGACTCCTTCAACCCATCGGCGTCACCGAGAAGCTGGAACTGGTCTTCGGTGAACGGCGACTCCGGGCGCACCAGGACATCCTCAAGACGAAGACGATCCTGGCCCGGATCGTGGACGTGACCAGCATTGTCGCTGGGGAGTACGCCGAGAACGAGATCAGGAAGGATTTCACTCCGTCCGAGCGGGTAGCCATCGCCAAGGCTATCGAACGTCAGATCGGCAACCGGCGTGGGCAACGCACCGACAAGGAACGTGTGGGAAAAATCCCACAAGTTGAGCCGGGCAAGAAAACTCGTGAAGCCGCCGCCGAAAAGGCCGGATTCGGCAATGACAAAACCTACAGACAAGCCGCCAAGGTCGTCCAGAACGGCACGCCCACGCTGATCCAGGCGATGGACAAGGGCCGGGTCAGCATCTCCGCAGCGTCCATCCTGGCAGACGCCGACGCCGATGAACAGGAAGCCATCCTGGAACTCGATGAGAAGGCAATCTTGCAAGCGGCTCAAGAGATTCGCCGCCGTAGGGCGGACGGGATCGGCGGTCACGAGCAGCCGATCCGGGG
The DNA here is from genome assembly GCA_963813925.1 of uncultured Planctomycetaceae bacterium. GTDB lineage: Bacteria > Planctomycetota > Planctomycetia > Gemmatales > Gemmataceae > UBA4732. Next base: position 581,783 of record CAWFBG010000005.1, on the reverse strand, counting down.
CGAAACCAACGACTGGCTTACGCCGAGGTACATTCTCGACGCCCTGGGAAAGTTCGACCTGGACCCATGTGCTGCCGTGGACCAACCCTGGCCGACCGCAAGACGGCATCTGACCATGAAAGACGACGGCTTGAAGAAGACCTGGGCTGGCCGGGTCTGGCTGAACCCGCCGTATGGAGAACAGACGGCTCTTTGGCTGAAGAAGATGGCGATGCACCAGAACGGGATCGTCCTGATCTACGCCAGGACAGAGACACAGATGTTCTTCGATCATGTCTGGACCAAGGCGAACGGAATCTTCTTCTTGAAAGGTCGGCTGTCGTTCGGCAAAACCGACAATTCCTCTGACGGCCAAGCGGTGCAACCGTCTGTCCTCATCAGCTACGACCCGAAGGGGTCACGCTTCAACCACAACGTCTTGAGGAATTGCACGTTGAAGGGGAAGTTCCTGGAAATCTAGTGATGGGTAGGTTAGCCCTCGTCATCCAAACGCTCTTCGTCCGAGTTGTCCACTGAACCGTCCGTCCACGCAATTTCGGTTTGGTCCGTATACCACCTGGTCCCGCTGCGCCAAAATGGGATTAGCACAGCACCTTGTATTTCACGTCTGGCCTCGTTAATGGCTTCTTCGACAGTCTCCGCATCGACCGTGGCGTGCATTTGTACGACGACACTACTATCCTTGTTGGCATAGGTGAATGTCACCGTCGCAGTTCGCTCATTCATGACGATTCCCTCGTTCTACCCCTTTGTTGTCATTGGCCCGACATTCTGATGTACTCCCGCAGCACCCTCGCCACGACCTGCGGGGAGCAGTGCAGCCCCATCCTGTCGATCTCCTCGATGCTGGCGGCGACCCGCTTCACGGCCCCGGTCGGCTCGTTGCCCGTGTCGTCCTGATACGAGTGGATGAACATCGGGAAAAGTCTGCTGCACAGATCAGACTTCCTGACCAACTCGGCCAACTGCTCCAGGTCGGCTACCTCCTCCTCAGTCAGCGCCTCGTCGGGCCTGGCGATCTTGGCAGGAAAGCGCTCGTACTCTCGCTCTCCCTTGCCAGGTACTTTCGGTGAGCAGGAACAGGTCGTTGCGCCCTTTTCGGTTCGGATGACGTAGAGAGGGCATGGCGGCTCGTGCCGGGCATGAACTCGTGCATCGTCGGTCCATCGGTACGGCCTGGACGGGGCATGGAACGCCTGTCCCCATTCCTCCTTGGTCGGATCATCGACGGTTGCCATCGCCCCACACTCGACGCATTGAAGCATCAGCCAGCGTTCCTTCATGGCGGTGCTGTACACAACCCATTCATGTTCGTGGTGGTTCAACAGAATGACGTTTTCGTTCATGGTTGGTCTTTCTCTGTCGTCGCAATTCGGGTTTCTCGCTCCGGTGTTGTCGGACTCTAGGCGATGTCCTCGTCGTCTGCTTCGTCGTCGTCCGGCAGTTCTCCCCCGGCGATCTGGACTTCGATGGCAGTCCCCTCTGGCACGGGCACACTGCTGAGAAGGTAGCCGAGTCGGTTGACGAAGTGGAAACCGCTCAAGATGCACTCGCCGCCCTCGCCGTCGTCCACGAAGGTCCAGACCGTCGATGGGTCTTGGTTGCCTACAAACTCGGCTTCCTCTCCGAATGTCTCAAACAGGCAGCCAAGCCCGTCACCCACCTGCCAAGAAGCATTCGGGTTGAGATGGTTTGCCCGCAGGGGAAAACGTGCCTCAAACTCCGCTTCGGTCATTGTGATCCAGTCAGTCATTGTCGTTCTCCTCGTCTCCGTACCAAAACTCATCCCATGATGACGTGCCGCCACCGCCCTCGCTTCCCTCTGGAACCGTCCACCCACAATCCGCACAGTGGTAGGTGCAATCGCAGCTTCCGTCTTGTTTCAGTTGTTGGCCGTTCGAGAGATCGGCTGTATTCTCTGCGGTCGTGTACTGCCACCGCTCGTACTGCCAATGCCACGTCGTTGTCTCAATCCATTTTCTCGAACCACACTGCGGGCACTTGCCCACATCCTCGTCTCGCATGACAGTTCCCCCTGTTATTTGCCGCCCTTCGCCTTCTCGAACACGTTCGCCATGACCATCTTCCACCCTGCCGGGGCGATCAGCGCCACCAGCGCCTCCCGCAGTCGTTTCCGACGAACGGCCAGCGTGTCTTTCACCGCCGACCCTTCAGGTAAGACCTTGCCGATCAGCAGCCGGACGTGACCCGTGCCGTCCCACTTCAGCCGGTCGTCCGGTCGGCCTGCGAGGATGACGGCTGCGATCTCCTCGGCGATGGGCTGCACATCAAGACGACCTTGCATTGAACGCACCTGGCGGCGACCGACCGTCTCGACCGTCTTGGTGCGTTGCTCCAGGTCGATGGTCCACTCCTGCAACTCGGCCCGGCTCGAACCCATGACCGTGGCCCCGTGCCGCTCGATGCGGAAGACGATCTTGTGCGGCTGCCAGGCGACGTTCTCCATGCGTCCGAGCAGCTTCGAGCCGGTCATGCCGCCGTCGTCACCGGCGAGTACGTCCCACGAAGGCGATACGGAAAGTGCCATTGCCCGGCTAAAAACTTGTCATTCCCGATCCCTCCCTACCGCCATCTCGTCAAACGGTGGATTCCTGGCTACGCAACCATCGGCAGTCTCGATGCCATACTCGCTCCACGTCGAGGTTGCCGGGTCGAACAACTGCAATTCGGCGTAGACCTGCGGCGGCAGACGGTCTAATTGCTTTTGTGTGAGGACACCACGAACGGCATACCATGTCTCGTTCACGCTCATTACTTGTCTCCTTTTCTCTTTGATCGTTTTTGCCTTTGCCAGACCTGAGCCGAAGGCTACGCCGCCCCCGTGGATCGCCCGTCACCCCTCGCCCAACCTTGGGCTAGTCTTCGTCGTCCTGGGCGAGTTCGATGCCCTGAATGGAAACCGGCCCGCCCTCCTGGGGTTCGGTTTCCTCGTGTTCTGCGTCGAGCCATTCGTCCTCGTCCATTGCGGCGTCTTTGGCTTCCTCTTCCGAGTCAGCCTCCACCGTGACGATCAAATGCTCGTTCTTTGTCCTCTGCACCGTCACTTTCGCTTTCCAGAAGGCCACGTTAATCTCCTTGGTCTTGAACTGGCCCCAGGTAAGAGCTACCTACGTTCTTGGGGCCGGTGGGTAGCTCACTTCTCGAAGACGTTTACTTTCGCCATATCCTCAACGAAGAACGAGTCGGGTAGTTTCAGCAACTCCTCCAAAGCAACCGCCGACCATTCCCGGTAGATCAGCCGGTAGTTGAAGAAATGCCCTTCCAGTTCCGTCGTCGGCACCAACGCCAGCCACGGCTTCCGGTCCCGCTTCCAGCACAACATCGGCTTCCGCCCGCACCGCTCGCTGTCCGTCGTCACCTAGTCGAGAAACCCGTTGAGTTCGCTGTTGCCGCCTACGAAGACCGAATTCAGGTCGATGTCGGGGTAGCCACCTTTGCTCTCAAGAAGCCACTTGAACCGCTTGGGCACGATCAGGTCGCCAGAAAACACATCCTGGGCGTGCTTGGGCAGGTACGCCACCTGGCCCCAGCGATTGCCGGACCCGACCGACCGGGAGAAGCCCCCTCCAAACCGCTTGTTGAAGACCTTCACCAGTTCCAGTGCGGTTGCCCTTCTTCTTCCCATCAGCCTTCCGCTTCTTGTGCTTCTTCTTTTCTGCCAACAAGTCGTCGATGAGGAAGTCACCGGCGTCCGTCATCGCTTCCCTCCATTTATGCCGGGACATCTTCTCCCGCCAGAACAAGACGCTGCTCGATAATCTCGATGATCTGTCCACCGATTTCATGCGGTAGATAGACGAGAAAGTGATCGTCCCGGTAGAGGCAGACCGGAACATCTTTGACCACCTGCCCGGCGAGTCGAAAACACTGATCGTCTTCTGCGGCCTCCTCGGTCCTTGCTTCGACGCATTCAGCGGCCTCTTCAGTCCTTGCTTCGACGCATTCATAGGCCCACCATGCCGTGTTCTTGGGCCTGGCCTCGTTCGTCCCTTCGCCGTGGTCCCTCAGCCCCACCAGAACTTCCTTCATTTCGTCTATGGTGAGGTAGTAATGGACGTTGACGTAGCCCGTGATCTTAATCATCAAGGCCAACACCCAGCGCCCGCCTGCACGCTTCGGCGAGTCGTACCAGAACTCTTCCACAGTTGCCTGCACTTGCCATCCTCCTTTAAGCAATCTCACTTCATCTCGGTTCCTGTCGCCGACAGTCTCGACATGATCTTTTGGACGACCTGCGGTCCCTTCTTCAACGCCACGTCGGTCAGCACTGTCACCAGGTCCAGCAGCACCGGCTGGGTGCTTTATTCTCGGTTCATCGTGAAACCTCTTCATTTGCCGTGGCTGGATCAAGGGCATCCGGGTGTCGGCTTGCAGACCACAAGCGGCGTGAAGATGCCGCCCCAATTCTCGGAAAAGTCTGCCCCTAGCAGCATCCCGCCGTCCCTTGCCACGGTCCCCAGCTTGGCACCAGCGATCATCAGCCTGGGCATGTCGTCGGAAACCTCGCAAAACGGACTCACAGAATCGGGCGAATAAATGAACAGCCATTTCTTTCGGGCGATTCCAGGGAACTCCTGCAACAACCTTTTGCATTCTGAGAACAGGAAAGCGGCTTCATGCGGTTTCCCGTCCAGATCGGCGAAGTGGTCCTCAGCCCATCTTTGTGCTTGGTCGAATACTGACGGCATTGCTGGGCCAGACTCAAGGTTGTTGTGGGCATTTAGCATATACTCGTTATTCATTTCACACTTCCTTCAGTGTTGGTTGTTGCCTGGGCGTAGTATGCTCGAAGTTGGTCGGCGTAGTCCTTCGGAACCCACCTAACAATCTGAGGCCCGGACTTACACATGGACGGAGCCAGAATAGTTTTTACACCCTCTCGTTTGCATTTCTTTGAGAGGTTTGAGCGATGAATCCCCAACGAGTCGGCAAGTTCGCCAAGCCTTACATAGTTGGTCATAACATTGTCCTCCACAACTGCGACTTACCGAACTATAACAAATCGAAACTGAAAAAGAAGAGCATTAAATGAGAATCCGCAAACTTTGTGTTGTCACCAAGAAGAGGGAAGTGCGTGGTGTACAATCAGACTTAATGGAACTGAAGTCGTGAGGACAGAACCGCATATCAAATACGATGACGCCTAGCCTATACTCGTATTTGGTGCTGTGACAATATGCCTGCGTGGTATTTCAGGTGGCCGAGTTATGTTGTGCGGAAATCCAATACGCACGACAATGGTGGACCAGGAAATCATTCTGTCGTCTCTGATATGCAGCAACAGTATAACCTTCGTAATATGCTGCCTCTCGTGACTGTTGCGTATATATAAAGCCGCTACCTCATATTACGTTGCCCAACAGTATTAGATCAGGACGATTCAATATCCCGGCCACCGTCTGATCGGCAGCAGGATCGGCGCAGCGGCGGGGAAACTATCAGACGGTGCCAACGACGGGGATATTGATCGCTTGCAGCATTCGGCTGGGGGCGGCGCACATATTGATGGCTCAACCGCTAACCCGGTATCGTAAGACGCCAGCAACCCGGTCGAGTGAAACCAGGCCGGTGTCAACCAGTGCCGCCAGGAGTTGATTCAGCATATCGGGATCGAGATCGACGGCGCTGCCGAGTTGCTTGCGGGTCATCCCGCCAGTCTGACGAAGCAACGGCACGATTTTGTCGGCCTGGGAGATATGACGATCTGGCCGGTTCTCTTTCTGATACAACCACGACAAGAACGATGAGGGGTCCATATTGCCAATATGTATTCCTCGAACATCAGTTTCCCCTGACACCACAGAGACGATGGCGGTGTCCTTTGAAGAATACACCCATCGTGTCTTGATGCCGTAGCCTGTGACGGTATGATGATGATAACGATACAACTGACTTTCATCGCACTACTCACCTTCTTATCTACCTTCTCCGCACTGACACGTCGATTCATGGCGTGTCCCCGCTGACTGCCTTCTCGGTCGCCGGGCAACTCTTCAGAACGGCAATTGTACCTGCTGGGAAGTTCCCAACGTCGTATCGCAGCCGTTGCCGGTTGCCGAAGGAGTGACTCGTTGACCACCGCTGGAGTTACCAATGAATAAGAATGTGCAGAAATCACTCCGCTTGGCGAAGGACAAGCGGGCGAACGTCAAGAAGCAGCAGTGTTACTACAACGCATTTAAGGCAATTCAATATGTCCCTGAATACGCTGAAGCAGTCTACGTCGAGGGCATCGGCGTGTTCCGTGAGGGTTTGCAGATTGAACATGGCTGGATCGAGTGCGACGGGGAAATCATCGACCCCACACTTCCCAGCGAAGACCTTCTTTACTACCCCGGTCTTCGCTGCGAGGGTCAACTCGGAATATCCAAGATTATGGTCGCCACCAAGTCGTGTGGGGTGCCGTTCTTTTATTCCTTCGGATGGGGCGGACGTGATCTGCCCGGATTTCAGGAGGCCCGAAGGCAGGCGTTTGCCTATGCCGATTCTTTTATTGTGGAAACTACAACAAATCCCTGATAATCAACAAGTATGGGTTGTCATCATGAAAACTACAACCGACAGCATACATACGCTAGGAGGTAGATATGCAGAAATACTACAGCTTGAAGGATGTCGCAAAGTTGCTGAAAGTTCGGTCGCATCGTGTCGGTTACGCCGTCAGCAGCGGGGCCATCCCGGAGCCGGACCTGCGGCTCGGCAACAAGAGAATCTTCTCGACGCAAGATGTGCAGCGTCTCGCCGAGCATTTCGGTGTTCGATTTGACCAGGAGCGAACAGGCTTTGTCCGTTGAGTCATGAAAAAAAACCCGCCTTGTTTGGGACAAGGCGGGCATTCGTGTGCATTGTTCCAACCTGAGAGATGAAATCAATGTCTGGCATCATTATATACCCATCGCCGCAGGTTTTCCAATCGGAAATCGGCTCGTTTCTATATCGCACTCACTTCCCCGACCCGTGTTCGCTCACCGTCGATGACTATACGGGACATATCCTGGAGAATCGACCGGGCATTCGCTGCCATATTGGGCGTCCCGTCACCGACGAACCGGGGCGCTGGCGTGACGTGATCTTCGATCCCGGTGACGTTGTAGAATTGCGGTGCCTTCCGCCACGGTCCATCGCCGACGAGAAAAAGCCCCTCCAGTTCATGTGGCGGGAAACGGCGCAGCGGCACCGTTTCTTTCCGTGGGCATTCTCGGAGGAGATCGAGGTTGCCGTCAACAAGCTGATCGGGTTGAACAAGGGGACGGCGACCTGGTGGGGCACCCGGAAGCGGAAGGTGAAGGGCTGGACCGACGTGACTTTTGTGCCCTGCGTCCCCCTCAATATCTACGCCTCTCCGAACCCCAGGATCGCCAAGGGCTGCTCGAAATCCAGCGATGTCTTCTTTGTCCGCACCTTGTTCGTAGACATCGAACACATGACCGTGGATGCCGCCCTGGCGAGGTTGGCTCTTACCGGGCTTCCGTGGCCGAGTATGATCGTCGTGTCCGGCCACGGCGTCCACTTCTACTGGCGGCTGAACGACCCGATGACCGACCTGGTGTTCTGGACAGCCTGCCAGAAACGCCTGATCCAACTTCTCGTCTCGGACCCCGCTGTGCATGACCCGGCCCGGATGATGCGCCTGCCGGGCTTCACGAACGTCAACAAGAATGCCCCCTGCAACATCTACGAGGCTGACCCTGGCCGACGCTACGACCTGGCCGAAATCGAACGTCACCTTCCAGCACCACCGCCATCACCGCCGAAGGAAGCTAAACCGACACGCAAGGACTTGAGCGTGTCGGGCGAAGCAGCGATGCTCATTTCTTCCACGGCGTCGAATCGGCTCCTACGGGCCAGCGCCTACACCGACCATTTCGAGCCTGCCGACGAAGGTGAAAGAAACAGCAAGTTGTTCGACCGCACCTGCAACCTTGTCGAGAAGTTCGACGTGACACCGGATGAGGCGCTGGCCCTGGGGCAGAAAAACAACGCCACGTCTGCCGACCCACTCGATGATGGTGAAGTTGAAGAAGTTGTCGGTAAGGCCGTGGCGCACATCGAAAAGAAGGGCGGGCCGAAAGGGACGATGACCGCCAAGGTGGTTCGGCTTCAGGTGTACGATGCACCCCAGGGAGAAATCGTGTCGCTGGAGTGCTGGCGGGAGCAGATGCGGCAGGCACGGATCGACAGCCTGAAGGAACCGGGCATCTATTTGGACTCCTCGACCACGGGGGCCGGAAAGACTACCACTGACCGGGAGGCCATGAAGATCGCCCGCACCAGCTTGACCGTCCTCCCCACCCACGATGCCTGCAATGAACTCGTAGTTGATCTCAACAAGAACGGACTCAAGGCGACTGCCCACCCGCCGCTCGATGAAAACACCTGCCGCTTGTTCGGGTCGAAGAAACATCCTGGCCCGGCGCAAACGGCGCAGAAGGCGGGCCTGAACGTCGGCTTGTCCGTGTGCCCAGGTTGCCCTCACTTCAAGACGTGCGAATATCAACAACGTCGGGAAGCTGCCCGGAGCGCCGATCACACAGTAGCCACGCACGCCAGGGCATCGAACAGCGACTTCCACGCTTCCGAGGGCAAGCCGGTTGTCTTCATTCACGAGGACGCACTGAACCTTTTCAGGCCGATGGTCAAGGTAGTTCGGCATTCCCCAAAGGCCGAAACACTACAGGCCCACCACCTTCGACAGATCGCCAACCTCGCTGTTGCCGCCGAGGATATAGCTCGAAGCTGGCAAGATCACGGGTTAATCGTTTTCACGGAGAACCTGGCCCGTGCAGCCAACAAGCTGGCCGACCATCTCGACTCCGACACCTTGATCGGGCCGTTCATCAAGGCGGTCCAGGCCGATCTGCCCACGACAGGCTTGCCGAGCGTCGAAGTAATTGCGGTCCCGGACATGAAGGAAGAAACACTACACGACAACATGCCTCTGTTGATGGAAAGCGTGACCGGGTTCGCAGCGCCTACCTCGAAGACCACCAGCGGCCTTCGCCCACCGAACGCCGACGCCCTTCTCTACGAGGCCATGAAGAGGAGCGCCCTGGTGCCCAACGGCCTGGCCCTCAAGCTGACGGTGGCCTTCACCTGCGGAGAGTTGAAGCATCTTTGTGCCGTCATCGACGAAGTATTCGTAAGAGGGAAAAAGAAGCAGTGCCACAAGGCGCTGGTCGGCATCTGGAATGTACAGCCACCAGAAAACTGCGTCGTCTGGCTGGAGAATGCCCACACTAAGGCGAAACACTTGTCGGAGATTGTCGGTAAGCCCGTTATCGACCGGACGCCGCAGGGAAGGCTGGAGTACAAAGTCCCACCAGTCCAGTACGCCCATCAAGACGTGACACAAAGAACTTCAGGTGCGGTGGTCCGAGGAATGTTGCGAAAAGTCATGACCATCCACCGGAATGCCAAACAAGTTGGTGTTATCACGCACCAGCGCCATGTGGATGAACTCAACGACCTAGACGCTTTATGGTCGGATCGTATTGCCAAGAAGGAGTATTTTCACTCTGGTAAAGACCGTGCCAGTAATGCGTGGCTCGGTTGCGACCTGATTGTGGTCCTGGGCACGCCTCGTGTCCCACCCGTGGCCGTCCGGGACGGCTTACTCAGGCTCGGCCATGTTGAAGCTGCCTCCAGGGATGGCCGGTTTGGAACAATCATGTGGGAAGGGAAGACAGTGGCCGGAAAGCTGGTCAACCATCAAGGACATGGATACGGCGATTTGTCCTGGGCCGAGATGCACAACATTCTTGTGAAGGAAGCCTTGCTTCAGGCGGTCGGTCGAGGCCGAGGAGTCACCAGCGCTGGCGTTCCCGTTGTGGTTGTATCGAACGAACCTTTGGGCCTGGCACTGGCCGACAGCCCCCTTTCTCCTGTGACCGACCCCCAGGACGAAACCTATCGGCTAGTCGTCGAGCTAACGGCACGAAATGCTAAATATACTACTTTAGCAAATCGTGCCGTTACGACTGCCGAAGTGACCAAACTGAGTCCATACAAGGAGCGCAATGTACGCCAGCATCTCTCTTCTCTCCTCCCCCACGGGTTGCTCAAGAGAAAGGGGGCGAGGCAAGGATGGTTGTGCAACCCGACAGAATAAGTATGCTCCACCAGCCCTTTCAAGGTGCCCGTCTTTTCTTATCCCGAGTCGCTAACAGCCGGGCGGTGGACACATGTGGCTTGTCCTTGTGATGAATGCGCTCGGGTCGCGGTTTTTTCGGCCCGCGCGGATGACGTTGGTAAGCCAACAAGCGAGCATTGCTCGCCAGTTCCTTCAATTGCACGGCCAACTGGGCGACGGTCAGGTCGCGGAATTGCTCCCACTCGGCGCCAGGGATCGCGATCATCATTCCCCGATACACGCCCTTGACCTCGTCCGTCAGGTAATAGGTCGATACCGTCTCCTCAACGACCTCGCGACCATGCACCGCACGCAACGCCGTGCGCACCACCGCCAACACGTTATACGCCACCAACGACACGCAAAAAGCGAACAACGCCGCTTTCGGGTATCCCAGCCTGGTCTGCTCGCTCTCCAGCGTCGATTCCAACACCTGGAACAGCGATTCAATCTTCCAACGCTTCCGATACAAATCCGCCACCAGACTGGCGCCGGCCACCCGCGCCGGCAGATTGGTCAAGACATGGATCACCCGGTCGCCATCGCGCGTCGGCGTGGGCAGACGCAACTCCAGCCGCCGCACGATCAGGGTTTCGCCGGTCTCCGGGTTGTTCAGCCGAACCTTTTGCTCCCAGACCTCCACGTCCTCGCTTTCGCCCGCGTACTCCAGTTCGGTGACCGCTTCCCAGGGCAAGTTCTGGTGCTGCCGGACCACGAAGCAGGCGTCCCGCGCGGCGACGCCGAACAAAAAGCCCAGCGTGCAAAAATTGCGATCTTCAATCCACACGTCGTTGGCCTCGACCGTGGCCAAAACCTGGTCGAGCAAGGCACGCTCTTGCGTATGCCCGTCCTCGCACGGGAACACGTCGATGGCCAGCATCAACGCCGGGTCCAGCACCACCAGCGATTTGCCGGGCAACGGACCCGCCGCGATCGTCCGCAGTTCCTGCACGCGGTGTTCGGTTTTCGCCAGGCAATTGCCGTCGAGGATCTTGACACGGTAACCGGGCAGTAGGTCCGGCAACGCGCCCCCGAGCTCACGGATCACTGCCGTCAGGCTCGCGGCCGTCTGGCGGGTCAAGGCCGCGGACACCTGGGGTTCGACGCCGTTGAGTTTGTCGTAAACGGCCGTGCGCGACACGGTAAAGCGTTCACGCTGCTTCTGGTACGCGGCATTGGCGGAGGGATAGATTCCACACACGACCTGACCCATCAGCTCAACGGTCTGCGAAAACAACAGCGCGCGAGTATATTGGCTATCGGCGTGTTCCTCGAACAGTGCGTCCACCGACTCCGGGGTCAGCACGTGTTCGAGCAGGCCCCGGACCATGACGGCCGCCGGACTCTCTTGAACGAAGCGATTGAAAACCGAGTTGAGCAGCATGGCGGCTTCCCTACCAGGTTTTGGTGTATCCTTACGCTGGAAGCCAGCTTACTGAAACCACAGGCACCTTGACAGGGCTGGTATGCTCCACGCAAGTAGCTAAGGTGCATGATGATAGTTGTAGATTCCGGGGTATTGATCCAGAAAACTGGCGGCAGGGATGTGGCGCTCATGTCATTGCCTCGGCACCGCTGTCCCGGATCGGCGCTTGCCGCTCAGAAAGTCATTATTATCCAGGTGCCCTTCACCACCACGGCCAGAACCTTGGCTAATACCACCAATGTTCTGACCTGCGACATTGGTGGTAATAATGCTGTGTAGGTATTAACCGGATGCCACGTCGTCGGAGTTTAGATATTAACGGCTTCCCTTCATTTCAGCCAATGCTGCGATCTGGTGAAGTTTCAGCGCCGGATTGTTGCGACGAGGACGACGATGATGGTCATGCCTGGCTTCGATCTGGCGTTCGCCGTCGTCACCGGATTTCGCTCGGTCCTTGAAACTTTCAACACGAAGACTCTCATCCGGGCCATCACGCAGGCTTGTAGGGATGGGCAGCGCTACCTATAGGAAACCATTACCGACGACAACCGTGTTCCGTCAGTTGGAACGGCACGCATCGGCAGTTCTCGGAGTTGTTAAACACACCGCCATCACGCCGCCCCATCTGCTCGATGGACTCAGTGGCAGTGGCAGTGTGTTGGATGTTTTCGCCCAGCAGGGCCATCGGCAGCGGCTTTTGAGAAGTTTGTGAACCAATCGAGCCTGCGCCGGTCTATCGAGTGCCATGAAGCATTCGACCGCCCCTTGCGTAAGACCCGTTCCAACAGGTGGGGGTTCCACCTGGCTACGGCTTCCTTGCGTAAGGGGTCAAGCCGATGCCGTCAAGCAAACCCGATAACCACCAACCAGGTCGCCACACCCTTCTCGACAACCTTCGTCCCAGCCCGGAGATCGAAGAACTGTGGGCGGGCACAATCACCCCGGACGACGACGAGGCGCTGGAGGCCAACATCAAGCAAGTCGGCCCGATCTACCCCATCATCGCCGACGAGCGTGGCGACATCATCGACGGGCACCGCACCTGGCGAGCGTACCAGAAATTCGGGCACACCCACTGCTTTGTCACCTTCCTCAAGATGAAGAGCGAGGAAAAGTACGAACTCGCCGTCCGCCTGAATGCCAACCGGAGGCACTTGACGACGACGAAGAAGAAGGAGATCGTCCGCAGCCTGCTCAAGAGAAACCCGGCGTACTCGGCCAACCACCTGGGCCAAATCGTCGGCATCGACCACAAGACGGCCCAGGCAGTCAAGGACGAGATGATCCGACAGCGGGAAATTCCCAATGTCGTCGTGGTGGACACCCTCAACCGCAAGCGTCCCCTCAAGGGAGTCATGACGCCGCTCCGGGACACAAAGCGGGCGTTGAAGGAACTGCACAACGTCAAGGACTTGCCAGGCGTGGTCACACCCAAGAACGTCCGCAGTCGTATCGCCAAGGAAAAGCGGGAGAAGGCAGCCAAGGAAGGGATGCACCTTTCCGACCCGCCGAACTTCAAGCTGATCCCTTGTGACTTCAGGAACTTGCTTGTCGAGGCTCCTGAGATCAAGCAGCGGGCGGCGCTTGTGTTCGCCGACGTTCCCTACGAGCGGGATTTCCTGCCGCACATCAGGGAAGTGGCAGAGATGGCGAAGAAGGTTCTTACGCCGGGCGGCTGGCTCATCGCCTACTCAGGCACGAACGCTCTCGATCAGGTGATGGCCGAACTCTCCTCCCAGCTTCGGTACGTCTGGACGGTCTGCCTGCCGTTCAAGGTCGGTGGTAACTACGGCACCTACGGCGGTCTTCGCATTTTCCAGCTTTGGCGTCCGGTCCTCCTGTACCACAACGGGACGGCGGAAGAAGTACGAACCGAGATCAAGATTGCCGACCGCCGACCGTCCCAAGAGCCACAAAAGGACTGGCACCCCCACCAGCAGGTAATCGAGGACATGGAACATTTCGTCAGCAAGTTCACCCAGCCTGGCGATCTGGTGGTGGACTTTTTTGGGGGCGGCTTCACCGCAGCTTGTGCCGTGAAAAAGGTCGGCGGCGGGCGTTCGTATGTCGGCTGTGACATCGACCCGCAGCTAGTCCTTGCCGGACGGACCCGCCTCGAATCTACGCTGGCTGGTTTGTAGCAGCTTCACCAGCCCTGTCGGCCAGGAAGCAGTTCGCCCGAAAAGTATCTGCTACGACTTTCTGAACCAGATCGAGGTTTGCCGGTCTAGCTCACGAGACACATGAAGCCTCGCCACATGGCGAGGCTTTTTTTTGCGGGCGGCTCTTTTGACCATTGTACCCTTCGGGAAAAACGAACCCCTGGAGGAGACACGACGATGAAGACGCAAAGTGAAATCCGGGCTGAACTGACGCAGAAGATCGTGGAGGCACTGAAGCAGGGCGTCATTCCGTGGCGAAAGCCGTGGCGCAGCATCCCCGATCCGGTTCGCCTGCCGACGAATGCCGTAACGAAGAAGGCGTACCAGGGCTTCAACATCTTGAACCTCCTGCTCTCGGCCCAAGTCCAGGGCTATCCTGCCGGGTTGTGGGCTTCGTTCAATCAGTGGAAAGCGGCAGGTGCTTCCGTCAAGCGAGGGGAGAAGGCAACGTCGATCATCTTGTTCAAGCCTGTCACGAAGACCGAGAAGGGCGAGGACGGGGAAGCCGATAAGACGAAGACTTTCCCGATCCTCAAGACCTGGAGCGTATTCAACATCAGCCAGGTCGAGGGAGAAGTCGCCGAGGAGTACCAGGTCACGGCCACGCCGACCGGCACCCGCTTCGAGGACGTGGACCGTGCCGAGTTTGATCGGGCTGTGGAGGCGACCGGGGCCGACATTCGCTTCGGCGGCAACAAGGCTGCTTATCACCGGCCACCGGAAGACTTCATCATCGTGCCCCAGGAGGAGCAGTTCCACGACTTCCCGGCATTCGCCGAGACGTTGCTCCATGAACTGGTCCACCACAGTGAGTGGCGCACGGGATGGTCGGGCAACTACGCCGAGGGCGAACTTCGGGCCGAGATTGGGGCGTGCTTCCTGGCGACGGCGCTGGGCATCCCGAACAGCGACGACCTGACGAACCACACGGCCTACGTCCAGTCGTGGCTCCAGGCTCTTGAGAACGATCCGAGGTTCATCTTCAGGGCGTCGGCAGCGGCGTCGAAGGCAGCGGACTTCATTCTCAAGTTCAGCCGCCCCCAGGAGCAGGCAGACGCCGAGGCCGAGGCTGTCGTCGAAGCAGCTTGATCGTGCGGGGCAGGTGTCAGCGTACTGCTGGCACCTGTCCCATCCCTACAGACGAAGGACTCATCATGACCATGAACAACAAGTACGAACTCACCCTCGCCAGCTTCCCCAGGGCCGTCGTTTTCCGGCCCGATGGCAACATCATGGCGCATCCGACGCCTTCCGGCGAGCCTGCTGTTCTTACATTCCTCAGCGTGAAGCAGGCCACGGAATTCATCGGCGGCTTGTCCTCGTCCGGGAAGGTGTCCGGGCCGTGTAGGGTGGTCAGCGTCGGGGTTCGAGATTGGATTCCCTTCGCCGAGTCCCTGCTCGCCGCAGGCGTGAAGTACATCGCCGTCGCTCAAGAGATCGGCGTCAAGATCGCCGTGGTGCCGCTCGCCGACTTGCTGGAAGCGGCGAAGGAATTTGCTTCGGGCCTCTCCAAGCCGGGACAGGGCGGCGGAACTTGAGAGCATGAAGCTGGCTGAACTTAAAGATTTGTACCCCACAAGGCGTCAGAAAACTCAAGCCCTGAAAGAAACAACAAAGTTCAAGCAGCGGAGGATCGAGCAATGGCGATGAAGCTGAACGCTGGTGAAACGGGCCGTCAGGACTTGTTCTCCATCTTCCCCGAAAACATCGTCGTGATTCCGGGCGAGAACGGTCGCAAGGAGCCTCACTCCCAGGAGGAGATCGAGTCCCTGGCGAACTCAATACTGACCTACGGCCAGCAGCAGCCGGTCGTGGTCCGGCGCATCGAGGACCACAAGGTTCAACTGGTGGCGGGCTACGGGCGCTACACCGCCGTCAAGTACATCAACACAGTCTTGCAGCCGAACAACCCGGTCAAGCTGCAATGCAAGGTCGTGGACCTGAACCCCGAAGAGGCGTTCGTCCGCAACCTGGTGGAGAACATCGAACGGGCGGCGACCACGCCCATCGACGACGCCCATAACCAACGGCGTCTCCGGGACCAGTACGGCTGGTCGGAGGCCAAGATCGCCGACTTCTACAAGAGGAGCGTGGCCTACGTCAGCCAACTTCGCAAGACCCTGGTTCTGCCGACCGAGATTCAGCAGGGCGTTGCGCAGGGCAACATCCCGCTGGCGGCGGCGCTGGACCTGGCCGACCTACCCGCCCAGGAGCAGAAGGAGGCCGTGGCCGAGGCGACCAACCCGGAGACGGGCAAGGTGGTCGCCGAAACCGTCCGCAAGCGGGTCCGGGGCAAGAAGATCGAGGCGGGCGGCGGCAAGGGTCGGAGCATCAAGGAGGTCCGCAACTTCTTCGAGGAACTGAGCGGTCCTGGCGAGGCCGAGGCCATTCGGGGACTGTCCGAGAAGCTGGTTCTCTTTTTGTCCGGGAAAATCACGGATGAGCAGATGACCAACGCCCTCGAAAAGTACACGAAGTCGGCGGCGGCGTAACTTCCTGAACCGGGCACGCCCAGCCCGGTCCTCTTTGCAAGAGCCAACGGACCATAGAGAGGCCGGGCCATGTTTTCCAAAGGCGACAAGGTGGTGTTCGTGAGTGCGAATCAACAGGCGTATCGGGCGGTGGTGGTGCAAGAGTATGTGGCGGAAGACGGCACCATCCGGGTCGAACTCGACTACCTATTGCCGCCGTCGCAAGGCGGCGGCGTCGTTCGGGCAGCGCCGCCGTACACACGGGTCGGCAAGCCCATGTTCGATTGAAAGTTGCAACCTTTCCGAACCGGGAGCGTCCTTCCCGGTCTACCTTGCGAGAACTCAAGCGACATCTTTTGGAGAACGTCGAGTGGCACACGAAGTCGAAACGATGGCCTATTTCGGGCAACTTCCGTGGCACGGCCTCGGCACCGCCCTGGAGGAAGGCGACCTATACGACTGGCAAGCGGCCTCAAAAAAGGCGGGACTGGACTGGTCCGTGGATATGGTCCCCCTTGTCACCGCCGACACGCAGGCCAAGGTGGACCAACGGGCCGTGCGGCGCACGTCGGACAGCAAGGTGCTGGGCGTCGTCGGCCCCCGCTTCCACGTCTTGCAGAACAAGGACGCTTTCGGGTGGTTCCAGCCCTTCCTCGACGCCAAGGAGGCGGCGCTTCACACGGCGGGCAGCCTCCGAGGCGGCAGCCGGATTTGGGTCTTGGCGAAGCTGAACCGTGATCCTCTCGTCATTGCCCAGGGCGATGAGGTCGAGAAGTTCGTCCTGCTGTCCCACGGTCACGACGGCAGCCTGGCGGTGCGTGCAGGGTTCACCCCGATCCGGGTCGTCTGTCAGAACACCTTGAGCATGGCTCACGGCTCGGACGCCAGCAAGCTGATCCGGGTGAAGCACACGAAGGACGTGCTGGAGAACCTGACGAACATCCGGGAGGTCATGGACCTGGCGAACGCCGAGTTCGAGGCGACTGCCGAGCAGTACCGTCTCCTGGCCCGCAAGAGCATCAACCAGGCGGACCTGCGCCGCTACGTCAAGGCAGTCTTCAAGGTCGAGGACGATCAGGAGGGAAGCACCCGGCTGAAGAACATCATGGAGGAAATCATCGGGCTGGCCGAAGCGGGCCGGGGCAACGATCTGCCTTCTGTGCGGAACACACTTTGGACGGCGTACAACGGCGTGACGGAATACCTGGGCTACAACCGGGGCCGCAGCGAGGACAACCGCCTGAACAGCCTGTGGTTCGGCGACAGCGCCAACACGAACCGCCACGCCCTGGCGGTCGCCCTCGACATGGCGGCGTAACGGGTAGACACAGTTCGCCCAGCGGGAGCGGTTCCGCTGGGCGACTTTTCCTTCTTGTCTTTTCGAGAACCAGAATGCTCAAAGCACCTTTCCGTCTACCCGATGGCTGGCTCCGGTCCTTCGGCTACTCCGGTGGGCGGCGATTCGTGGCCCTCTTTTGGGAACCCTGCGGCGACGAGGCTTCTTACGACGACGGCATGTCCTCGGCCATCGGCATGAGCGACAACTGGCTGTTCCTGGGCTTCATCCGGCAACCGCAGGTCAGGCAGTGGCTCGACCAGAACAGGCTGGACCTGGGGAGTTCCGACGAGTCGGCGCAGCACTGGCTCATCGCCGACGCCTCGACGGGTGAACTCTTCGCCGCCCCTGTGGAGCAGGCCCATGCCATCGTCCGGGCGCAGCGAGTCTTCGATGGCGGCGAGGGACAACCAACGACGTGACCACCAGCGCCGACAGCCGCCCGACGTACAAGCAGGCAATGCCATCAGGAAGGAGAGGCCGATGAACGGCGACAACCGACCGACCGACCTGCGGGACGTGCAGCCGACCAGCTTCGGGCACGTCGTCGGCCAGGGCCATGCGACGGCGGCGCTCAAGATCGCCGTCGAGGCCAGCTTCCAGGAGAAAAAGCGACTCGACGAGGTTCTGCTGTGCGGCCCGGCAGGTTTGGGCAAAACGGCCCTGGTATTTGTGCTGGCCCAGGAACTCGCCGTCCCGTTCGCCGAGGTTTTGGCGCAGTCGATCACGAACGCCGCCGAGTTGAACTCGGTCTTGCTCTCGGCCTCGGACGGCATCTTGTTTCTCGATGAAATCCATCTTTTGCATCCGGTTCAACAGCACTCCCTGCTGCAAGTCCTCGATAAGCGGCGAATCTTCCTCAGCGGCGGGAGGTCGGTGCAGTCGATTCCGGTCAGCGACTTCACGCTGGTCGGCGCTACGACGGACCCCGATGGTCTGATTCAGCCGCTCCTGGATCGGTTCCGCATGGTCCTGCACCTGGACTTCTACAGCGAGGACGAGTTGGCCGAGATCGTGCGGCAGCGGTGCCGGGCGCTTGGCTGGACATTCGAGCCGGGGCTGCTCGCCGAGATCGCCAAGCGAGGCAGAGGAACCCCTCGTATCGGGCTGCGGTTGTTGTTGAGCGCCAGGCGGGTCCAGGTGTCCGAGGGTGCGAAGGTCATCACTGTCGATCACCTGCGCCGAGGCTGCGAGGTCGAGAGGGTCAGCGACCTGGGCCTCGACAACGTGCAGCAGAAGTACCTCCACCTGCTCGGCGGCGGACCCGTGCGGCTGAACGTCCTGGCGTCGATGCTCGGCGTCTCGACGAAGGTGCTGACAAAGACCGTGGAACCCTTCCTGCTGAGGAGCGGGATGGTCGTCAAGACCGACACCGGACTGCGAAGTTTGACGGAAATTGGACAGAACCACCTGTCCGTCTTGCGCCCAAGGACCGTGTGAACAGTGTTCTGCTGCCGTCCTGAAAACGTCGGTTCGTGTCCTGCTCTTGTCGTAGAAGCGCCCTGAAATCGTCCGGTAGCTGAAGGAGAAGTGTCCGATGCCCGTCACGGAACTGTCCGTAAAGTGTTGCGTTACCGTCACGGAAATGTGCGAAATCTGCCAGATTTCAAGGTCACGGTGGTACGACCTCGTTGCAGCCGGGGTCTTTCCGAAGCCCGCCCGGCATCCGTCCACGAAGCGCCCGATGTATGACCGGACCATGATCGAGAAGTGCCTCGAAATCCGCCAGACGGGGATCGGTGCGAACGGCTTGCCGGTGCTGTTTAACCGAAAGCCGAAGAAGGGAGGGCAGCCCAAGCCCCTGAAAAAGCCCGCCGAGGAGCCGAAGTCGGATCACGCCGATCTGCTCGACGCCTTGAAGGGGCTGGGCCTGACCACGACGCCCCAGGCGGTCAACGAGGCCGTCGCTGCGCTCCACCCGGACGGCCTGGCCGGGATCGACCAGGGCGACGTGGTGCGGAGGGTTTTCCTTCACCTTCAAGGGCGCAGGAAGTGACCTTCGCCTATTTCGCAGAAGGGCTGGTCCCCGAAATAGAACCGGGGATATAGCTCGCCAGGAGTACCTACCATGACCGAAAACCCCGCCAGTTTCGCATCGCAAAACGAAAAGGCGAAATCCGAAATCGTGGCCCAGGTCGCCCGCATCGTGCGCCGGGCCGGGCTTGGACTACGAAGGCTGGCGCTACGTCGCCAAGCAGGTGAGGAAGGAATGCGACCTGCGCCCGGCCAAGAAGGGGCGGCGGCTCCCTCGGACTCTGACCACGGATCACTTCCGCCGCTTCTACGAGGTCGTGGACCAGGCCGACGACGTGCAACACGCCCTGATGCTGCGGCTCCTGTTCTTCACGATGGTCCGGGTGAGCGAGTTGTGCAACATCCAGGTCGCCGACGTGGACCTTGAAGCCTGCAAGATCAGGATCAACAGCGGCAAGGGCGACAAGGATCGGATCGTGCTGTTCGGGAAGACCTTCGCCACGGCCCTACGGACGCACATCGCCGCCCACCCGAAAAACCGCTGGCTCTTCCAGACCAGGAGGAACACCCGGTTCACGACCAGACGGGTTCAGCAGATCGTGAAGGAGTACGCCGAGAAGGCCGGTGTGAAGGCCACCCCGCACACGTTCCGGCACCAGGCGATCACCTGGCTGACCCGGCATTCCGGCCTGGCCGACGCTGAACTTCAACTCATCACCGGCCACGCTCGCCGTGAGACGCTGGCGATCTACCAGCATGTTGCCCTCGATGGCGACCTGGAGCAGAAGTACCAGGAAGCGATGAAGAAGGTCGATCTTTAAGCCGTTGTACCGAATGGGGCAGTCAAACCATCACCGCCCCAAGAGAGCCGAACCATGACTGATACTAAGACCTTTGCCACCATCGACGCTCGTGTGATTGCGCTGAACCGTACTCGCAACTACTTCATCGACGAGAAACATCAGCCTTATATCGCCCGGATCGAGGAAGTGTACCTGTACGACAAGAACCAGCACACGCATTGCTGCGAGTTCACTCCGAGCTACTACCTGATCCACCTATACACCAGGGTCATCTTCACGACGGAAGGCGACCAGTTGAACGATCACGAGCAGGATGAAATCTTCCAGGCGTATGAACACGAAGAAACCGAAAACTGCTACATCCACTGCCATGAGATTGACACCTTGGAAGCAAAGGCACGACCCAAGGACTTCACCTATCACGCTCACGGCGACCCGGAGTTCGGAGACGCAGAAGACGACTTTGAAAGCGAGGAAGTCTTCCACGATGCCGTGATGGAAGCCCTACGGGAACATTTCCAAGCGAATTGCCCGATCTGAACGCTGATCGAATTAACGTGGCCCGGCATCGACGCTATCGCCGATGGCCGGGCCGTCTTTTGACAGTTGTACCCTACGTTGCCGTGACACGATCAAAAGCAGTAAGGGGGAAAGACATGGCAACCCAACAAATCATTGACTGGTCAGACGTGAAAGATGCCGCCGCAACGCTGGCTGGAAACTGGCAGGGCTTCGATAGCTTCGCCTGGCACCGCAGCCATGAGTTGGCGGACGCCGACTCTTGGATGATCTGGTACACGTCTCATCGTGACACCGGCCTCCTGGCGCAGAGCAACGAGACGGCCATCAACAAGCGGCTGGAGCCGTTCACCGAAGGCAACGACCTCGTGTTCGAGTCGCATTCGCATTGGGCGGTTGGGCACGTCGATGGCTTCTCGATCCGGGTGTTCAAGCCTGACGGGAGCATCACCCCGGCGTTCGAGGAGTTCTGTCGCATCAAGGAAGAACTGGAAGCCTACCCGGTCCTGAACGAGAGCGACTACTCCGACCGGGAGTTCGAGGCCACGCTGGAGAACTACCAGGAAGAGTTGTGGCGGCTGCGGGAACAACTGCCGGAAGGCTGGGAAGGAAAAGTCTTCACCTGGTTCAGCGACAACGGCCTGGATCGGTTTATCGAGAATCGGGACGACCGGGGCGGGTGGGCACCGAGGGAGGAAATCCTCAAGGCGTTGGCAGCGCTGGGCCTGTTTCCGCTCGAAGCGGATCAACCCGTGATCGTGGACGTGCCAAGCGGCTGATTCAGGGGCGCTTTTGGCCTTTGTACCTCGATCAGCAGTTGAACCACGGCCCCCAGGAGATTGGCAATGACTTACGACCAAGCCTTGAAGAGAGGGGAACAAACGGGAGTGAGTAAGGCCGGAACGCAAGAGTTCCTGGCGCTCATCTGTAAGAGTCTGGCGAGCCTGCACGCCATCAGCCCAGCGTTGGTGTTTGAGGGAGCGAAGAAGAGGAAGTTATCGGCCAAGCAGGTGGCGAAGTTGGCAATGGATGATCCTGTCGCTTTGGGCGACCTGATGTTCGTGTAACAGGCAGCACTGTGCGACGGAAATCGAGCCATTTGGTGCGCACGGACTGGAGAGCAATCATGACGACGACCACCTTCACCGCCGAGGCGAAAGAACTTCTTGGCAACTTCGTACAGCGGGCCGGGAAAACCTTTCTCGTGGTCCGGGCCAGTGATGTGTTCGGCGATCCGACAACGATCAGGATCACGCCGACGAACCTGGCCGAGTTCTACGCCACGCAGGCCAACAATCTGGGTTCGGGAATGCGGACTCTGGCAGGTTTCTCATCCGACTGGCGACCCGTCAGTGAACTGGCGAACCTCGCCCTCGACTGGTTCAAGAACGTGAACGTCGAAGGGATGCGGCGTGCGGCCAGACGGGTCGGGCTGACGCCTCGCTTTTGAGGATTGTACCCCAGGAGGCAGGTGAACATGAACGAGCGGCAAGCAGGAGCCTGGCAAGAAGGACATACCGTGCTGTGCATGGTGACGGCTTAAACAGCCTGCTCGCTCTTCCATCAAGGAGATCAACATGATCGACGAAACCGAAGCTATCCGTCGCCAACGCCTGGTCGAGATCAACCTCGTTCCGGGCAGCCGGGAGGCGCTGGAAGCCGAACATGGCCGAGTGTGGAACACCGATGAACTCGTCGAAGACTTCGAGGCCATCGGCTTCATGGCCCCCTTGATCGTCGTTCGGCGCAGGTCCGATGGCGTGAAGGGATCGCTTGAGTTTCAACATTCGCCAAGGTTTTACTTTGGTTGGCAGCCGCACAACAAGTAGGAGAGTCCGTCGTGTCCCTCAGCGAGAAAACGTGGGAGCAGGGCTTGCACACGCAAACGGCCTGCAACCTTTCCGGCCTGGCGCACTTCCTGGTGACTGTGCTGGACGAGTTGAGGGCAACCGGCATCAACAGCACCGATGCCTTGAACACGCACCCGCTCGTCCGGCTGGTCGTCGCTCAAATGGCACACCTGGCCTACGGCACGCTCGACTGCGGCGTGGGCAACCTCTGGCAGCGGGCGTACCAGTTGGCCGAGATCGAGACGGGCCGTCATCCGTACCACGACGGGCCGCTGGAGCCGGGAGAGAAGGGACGCATCCTGGCGCAGTGGGCCGAGGAAGATCGCTGGGCGGCGGGAGGGTCAAGCAATGAAGACGTTTGCTGCGAAAGGGACACACAATGAAGGTTGCAGGAATCAAACGGAAGTACGTCAAGCGCATCCGGGCCATCCTCAACGCTATCAAGGCCAGCCTGGTCGAAGCGGGGTTCGAGGTCGAAGGTCCGTATGACATGACCGCCGACGAATACTACTGGTCCCTGATCGTGACCTACGGCCCCGGTGAGAACGACAAGGCCGACGTGTCCTTCAAGATTTTTGAGTCCAGGGAATACGACGGCTCCGACGAAGGCATCAACATCGGCATCGACGTTGTTGAGTTCGGTGGGCGAATCCTGGGCGGGCTGACCCCGTACAACTACAGCCCGCTCGTGTGGGTCGATCTCAACGACGCCGAGGGCATTGAGGACCGTTTCCAGATCATCGAACAGGCCGACCCCGACGACGTTGTTCCCTTGCTGGAACGGGCCGAAGTCGAAGTTTGAGGCAAGAGAGGGCATGTCGAGGCCGGGTGAGGACTGAGGCGACCGCAACCCGGTGATGAAAGGCGGGAAGGACATGGAACGATTCGTCGTCGTAAAGTCGCTCACTCACAAGTACGGCTACGCCATCCAAGCGCCGCCGTCCATCACCTGGGCGAAAGGAGCGCAGAACACGTTCGGCTGGTATCGCCGCAAGTCGGACGCACAGGAGCGGGCAGACGAGTTGAACAGGCATCGGGGCGACAACCCATATCTGCTGCGTATGAAGGAAAACGGATGACTGACCAACCAGCCGAACGAGTGACCTTGCTCTACCTGGGTGTCCGTGAGTGGGAGCGTGACAAACCACTGCGGCACTTGTGGTACGACCTGACCGCCATCAACAACGACGGCTCGTCGCTCAAGGACGACCACGAGCGTCACGGATTTTACGGCTCCAAGAAGAAGGGCCACAGTACCAAGAACATCGCCTTCGCCTCGCCGGGCCAGATTTTCACCTTCGACAAGTCCGAGAACGGCGTCTACGGCAACACCGCCCATTACGTCGGACGCTGGGCCTGTCAGGACGACGTGGTGAAGTGGCAGGCCGAGAGCAACGCCGTGAACCGTGCCGCCGAGATGCAGGAGCGTGCGAAGAAGGAGAGCAAGGATCGCCTGGATTGGGAGGCGCTGGAACCGTTCCGTCAAGCGTACAACGGGCGGCTCAACTACCGTCAGCAGCAGATGCTCCTCGCTCAAGTGTTGCAGTACATCACCACGCACAAGGGAAAGGTCGAATGACACGGCACGACGACAAAGCCATTGAGGTTGCTGGCCCGATCTTCGAGTCAGGATCGGGCCGACCAGAGGCACCATGTCAGGTTGGAGGAAGAGATGATCTCCGTGAACAAGCCGCTCTTCAAGCTGGGTCAGGTTGTTGCCACGCCAGGGGCCATCGAGGCGCTGGAGCGAGCCGGGCGAAGTGCCTGGTCGCTGGTTTCCAGGCATGTAGCCGGTGATTTCGGCGACCTGTCGGAAACCGACCGACAACTCAACAACGAGGCGCTGAAGGATGGCAGCCGCATCTTGTCGGCGTACATCCTGAACGACGAGGCCAAGACGAAGGTTTGGATCATCACCGAGGCCGAGAACGACCACGGCAACCGTGCGGCGACCACGATTCTTCTGCCAGACGAGTATTAGCCCCGATTCCGTTCTGAACCGGGTGCGCCTTTCCCGGTCTACCTTGCAGCGAACTCGGCGTGGCGCACGCTGCCCGGCTGGGAGGAAGACGCATGTTGGACGGCACGAAATGGCTGCTCGTCGCAGAGATCAACAACGAAGCGGGCGGCGGCGAGAGTCCGGCCACCGTGCTGTCGGCTCTGGAGAGCGTCCGGGGCGGCTACAACCCCGACCCCGACGAACTGGTGGACATGGAACCCATCCAGAGGGAGTTGGAGGCGCTGGTGCTGTCCGGGCGGGGCGGCGACCTGGCCGAAAAGCTGCTGACCGGCACCGACTGGCAGGAGCATGAGAACGGCGATCTGCAAGCCCGTGCCCGCAACGGCCCCTGCAACGGGAACGTCTGCCGTGGCTGTTGTTGAACGCCCGGCGCAAGGTTGGTTCTTGGTATGGCAATTGAAAGAAACCAGTGAGGTAGACCATGAGCAACCAGTGGTTCGCAGTGGACAAAGCCGGGCTGGGCCGACAGGCCGAGGAACACAGCATGGGTCGGCTGATCGGGGAACTCGTGCAGAACGCCCTCGACGAAGCAGGCGTCACGCAGATCGCCGTCACCCTGGCCCTGGTGCCGGGCCGACCGCTTGCCGATCTGATGGTCGAGGACGACAGCCCGGAAGGGTTCCGTGACCTGGCGCACGCCTACACGCTCTTTGCCGAGAGCTACAAGCGAGGCAACCCGGAGCAGCGTGGGCAGTACAACTTCGGCGAGAAGCTGGTCCTGGCCGTCTGTGAAAGCGCCAGCATCAGCACGACGAAGGGCACCGTCGTTTTCGACCCCGACGAAGGGCGCACCGAGCGACCACGGCAGAAGCGTGAACGTGGCTCCGTCTTTCAGGGTCGCATCCGGCTGACCAGGGAGGAGTACCCGCAGGCGGCGGATTACCTCCGGTCCTTGCTCTTGCCCGATGGCGTCACCGTGATGTTCAACGGCGACCGGCTTCTGCCTCGCAAGCCAATCCGCACCTTCGAGGCAAGCCTGGAAACGCTGGTGGCCGACGAACAGGGGGTGATGCGGCCACGGGTCCGCAAGACCCAGGTGAGCATCTTCGAGCCGCTGCCGGGGGAGACGCCGAGCCTTTACGAGATGGGCCTGCCAGTCGTGGAATCTGGCGACAAATGGCACGTCAACGTCGGCCAGAAGGTGCCGCTCAATCGTGATCGGGACAATGTGAAACCCGCCTACCTCCAGGCCGTGCGGGTCGCTGTCGTCAACGCCGCCTATGACCTCCTGGCGACGCAGGACGAGGCCACGCAGGGGTGGGTGAAGCTGGCCGGGGCTGACCCCCGTATCTCGGATGACGCCATCCGGCACCTGGTCCGGTTGCGCTTCGGCGAGAAGGTCGCAGCCCCCGATCCGAGCGACATCGAGGCGATGAAGCGCTTCCAGTCCGAGGGCGGCACCATCGTGGTCGGCTTGTCGAAGGGCGAGTGGGCCAACGTCCGGCGCTCCGGCGCTGTCCCGCCCGCAGGTCAGGTTTGCCCCACGGCGAAGCCCTACAGCGACGACCCGAACGCCAAGGGCGTCACCGTCATCCCGGAGGACAAGTGGACGGACGGCATCAACAACATCGCCGCCTACGCCCGGTTCCTCGCCAGGGAGTTGATGGACGTGTCGCTCATCGTCTCCGTGGTCCACACGACCAACAACTTCGCCGCCTGCTACGGGGCCGGGCGGCTGGACTTCAACCTGCTGCGCCTCGGCCACGCCTGGTTCGAGCAGGGGGCAACGGAGGACGTGGACCGGCTCCTCATTCACGAGTTCGGCCATCAGTATTCCGGCGACCACCTGTCGGAAGATTACCACGAGGCGCTGTGCCTGCTCGGCGCTGGCATGAAGCGTCTGGCCCTGGAAAAGACGGATGAGGTTCGCCAGTTCCTTCTGAAGTGAAAGGAAGGGAGCGCCAATGGCAGAACGCAGAAGTGCAGTTGAACTCGCCAGGGATTGGCGGGAAGAGCGGCTGGAGTTCAACGACGCCCTACTCCAGCACCTTGAAGGCAACCTTGGCCTGGTGCCGGACCTGGCGCTTGTGGTGGGCATCGGCATGGCAGTCTCGTGGGCCAACATGGGGCTGCCGGAAGCCCCCGTTGATTTGCCGGGTTATCCGCAGATGACGGCTGGCGCAATCGTGGAGAAATTTGGCCTGGAGCCGTTCCTCGAATCGACGCTTTAGAGTTTTGTACCCTGCTGGGCAGTGAGAACATCAACATTGCCCAGGAGGGTTCGCCGATGTTTTGCAGTGCAAACTGTTCACCGCAACAGGAGTATCGAATGAAAGTCACGCTCGCCGGTCCTGACGATCTCGGCCATTGGTTCCTCGACGACGACAACGCCAACTCCTACCCACTCGTTGCTCGCCACGAGGATCATCCCCAAGCTGCTGCCCTATTCGGGTGGACGGCCCCGGAAGGCGTCACGGACGAAGAGGACATTATCCAAGACGCCCTCGATTGTCTGATGGAGAACATTGGTGAGGAAATCGAAGCGCCGAAGGAAGTTGTCGAATACTTCCGGGAGTTGGAGGCAGACGACGAGGACGATCAAGAGGAATGAGCGACATAGGCCATTGTACCCCATCGGGTGTTGCCTCAGCCAAGGAAAGGAAACACCCGATGGACTCATTCACCCGTTCCTACATCGAAGCCGCCCTGTGGTCTTCGATGGACAACGCCGACGCCCAGGGCGGCGAGCCGCTGGACGCCAACTACGACATCGACGACCTTGCCCCGGAAACGCTCGCCAGCATCACGGAAGACTGCGTGGCGTTCCAGCGTGACAACGCCGACTACATCGGCAACGACGGGGAGCAGGCAGGCCACGACTTCTGGCTCACCCGGAATGGGCATGGAGCCGGTTTTTGGGACGGTGATTGGGAGCATGAGGCTGGCGAACGTCTCACCGCTGCCAGCCACGCCTTCAAAGAAAGCGACCTGTACGTTGGCGACGACGGCCTGCTCTACGGGTAGGCCGTGAAGGAAATGAAGAGGCAGCCACCATGAAGGCGCACGACCAGGACTTGCAGGTTCGCTTTCACGATATGACTCTCCACGACCTGGAAGGGCAGTTCGTCGTCGCCAAGCTGCGCCGAATCTCTTCGCCGCCCGTCCTCGTCGGATCGGTCGCAGACCCCAACGCCAGCGCCCTTCGCCGCTTGATCGACATCTTCCGGCTGGGCACGGAGAGCCGGAACTACCTCGATCTCCGAGCCGTAGAGAGGCACCTGCTGAGGGAATTCGGCGTCACCGCCGACGAAGAGTGGGACGCCTACTTGCGGGAAATTCGCCGGGTGCAAGGCGACCTCAACGTGATCCAACCGTTGCTGCTGAGGGCGCAGCCACGCCAGCCCGATCATCGTGTCGTCTTCCACAAGGCCGAGATGAACGAGCGGCCATACCTGGTCGCCAGGATCGGTGACATCATGGGATCGCCAGCCCCGCTTTGGCTGACCCTCCCCAATGAGGAACGAAGCGCTCTGGCCCGCCTGAAAGACGTTTTTCGCATCGGTATCCAGGGCCGGGCGTTTCGGGATTTCGTGGAAATGGGCCGCAAACAGGGCCAAGGCGAGGCCGCAATCTTGGCGCAGTGGAGGGCGTTGGAGGCAGCGGTGGCCTGGGAAACAAGGGGTGAACGACCGTGAGCAACATCATCGAAATCACCAGCGCCGGGTTCGACCAGAGGGTTCTCCAGTCGCCGATTCCCGTCCTGGTTGACTTCTACGCCGTCACCTGCGGTCCCTGCCGCCTCCTGGCCCCGATTCTGGAGGAACTGGCGTCGGAACTGGCAGGGCGGATCACGGTCTACAAAGTGGATGCGATGGAAAACATCGAGTTGGCGAACCGACTCGGCATCGCTGCCTTGCCGACCGTCAGTGTCTTCAAGGAAGGACGTGACGTTGCCCGCCTGGTCGGCCTCCAGAACAAGGAGCGTCTGCTGGAGGCCGTGGCATGATCGTTGGTCACTAGCAATACATCTGATTGCCAGAGGCGTTTGGGCACCGGGGAAAGTTAGGCTCGGCAGACCACTGGAAAGTTCCCAGGTTCAGAACCGGCAGGCAGAATGGCGGTCTATCAGGTGGAGTTCAACACCGACGCCTCCAGAACCGGCAACGGCTTCTTGAAGCAGATCAGAGAGCGAAATGACCGACAACCGCATGGCCGTGGGGTACACGTTGTATCACCCACCAGCCGACCCGGACGCCATCAAGCCACTGATCGAGAAGCTGCGCCAGAAAGCCATCGACCTTGGCTTCCTGGAGGTAGGCGATCTTGCATTCCTCCGAGGAAATGACGAGATCATGTCGCACGAGTACAGCGAGCGGTTTCTTCATGCAGACCCGGAGATCGTTCCGGCGATACCCACGTCGGTCTGCTACTTCGTCGCTTCGCTTCCCGACAGCGATCCCCTGGAAGCCGGGCTGGCCTTCTACCCCTGCGAGGTTCAGATCGACGGCCAGGCCGTGGCTTTCGGGCTGCCATACTGGATGTGGAACGGGACCGTCCGAACTTGTGACTTGAGAGCCTTCTCCAAGCTAATGCACTTCGCCGCCGAGGTCGGGGTTGAGGCTGCGATGTCTTTCGCCCGCATGACGCTGATTTACAGCCGAGACGAAGCTGGCAGGGTAACAATCGCTCAGGAGTGGGACGACATCGACGACGACGGTTGATGGGCGTTTCTTCACAGGGGATCGGGGTTTCCGAAGAACTTGTTGCAAGGATTCTTTCATCGAAACCTTTTTGCGATCCCCCTTATTCCAGGTTCCATCTGACGGGGGTGCCCTCCCTATGACGGGTTCTCTTTCTTGTTGGGACTCCTTGAATAATACGGCGGCGGGCTTCAAAAAATCGCCGGGCGGCAGAAAAAATCGACACCCCTATCCTATCGGCATATCCCTCGTTTCGCACCTGATTGTGTCGATGATCTCCACGACCGGCGAGCCTGGTGTCGGCTCCAGGAAAACTTTGACGCTGACTCGCTGGCCCCGATACCTTCCCTGGGTCGTCACCGTTGGCACCTGGTTGCAGTGGATGCGGTAGCTCTCGGCGCTGATGCGAACCTCGGTCATCGCTCGCAGCAGTTCCTCGGCGTGGAAGGCGAAGCCGGTCCAGACTTTCTTGCCGTCGTCCTCGCCGCCCAGCACTTCCTGAAAGACCGGGGCGGCGACGATCAGCCATTGCCTGCGCTCGGTGTCGAAGGCGCTGGTGACATGCAGATTTCCGCATGGCCCGTAATGCGCCCAGCACCTTTCGATGATCCGGGTCATGCGGCCAAACCAGGGCGGGCGCTTGTCGATGACGGCCATCTGGAATCCTCTCGTCTAGTGCGAAATGAACATCAGGTTGTCGGCGGCTCCCACGTCTTCAGCCTGTCCCACACAATGTCGAAGTCAGGCAAGAACTCGGCATCCAGGCTCGTCACCAGCCATTTCGGCACGTCCCTCACCGAATCATCCTCGAACGACCTTCGGCACCGCCGACAGACGTGAAGGAACGCAGGGTAGCGATTGAACATGCCACGCCAAGGGAAGCCGAAGTTGACCAGCACGGTCGGCTGGTCGCAGTTCAAGCACACCAGCGGGGTCGTGCGCCGCCAGGCCGACTTCAACGCCGCCCAGGGGATGAGATTCGGCTCCACGCCATCCCAGGCGTACCCTGACCAGGTGCCGGGCGCTGCCGTCCAGTCATCTCGTTCTTCCCGGTTCCGCCGCTGCCACTTTTTCCAGAAAACCGTCCACGGCGAAAATGGGGGAAGCCGCTCTCCAAAAAGGAAGCTGTCGCCGGGCTGGACGGTGCTGACCTCTTTCTTCCTTTCGATCAAGACGACCCTGACTCCCTTCCGAGCCAGGTCGTGCTGCTTGAAGAAGGGGCGCAACTCGCCCTGACCCTGCTGGCCCCAATGATGCACGACGACCAGGCCAGTGGCGGACTCGATCAGATTTAGCTTGCAGCGCCGGACGACGAGCCGGATTACTCGTTGTGGGTCAGCAGAGCAGAGGGTCACGAGTCGGTCACGGGCACGTTCGAGGACTGGCTGCCGTGCGTTTTCCAGCGACCAGGCCACCGGATCGTCAACGGGCCAGGATTCCCCGGTCGAGGAATCCAGGAACCAGAACGATGTGGGGTTGTGCCTTGCGAGCAGAATCCTCGGCAGGAAGAACGACGCAACTGCCGCAACAGCGGTTTTGAGAAAACTGCGGCGGCTCGGCTGGTGGGACATGCGATTCGCCTTGCGGTTCAGAGCCTCCAGGACGAAGGCTATCTGGCGGCTCCTCACTTCTTCTCTCTGGCCTTGAACTTCTCAACCATCGCCTCGACGACGGCGTTCGCCTTGCGGCTCGGCGTAGCGCCGTGGTGCTGGGTGCCCTCTGGAGGCAGCGGAGCCGGAATGCGGCCCGTCTGCACGTCGTCGATTATCTGGCAGGTATCGAGTTCATCCAGGGAGCAGATCGGCGTCCCTGCGGCCTGGGCCTGTTCCGCCTCGGCCAATCGCCGTTCCAGTTTCCGTCGTGCTTCTGCCGCATCTTCCAGCATCATGTCGGCCCCATCAAGCTGGACCTTCAACTCTTCGATCTTCCAGTCCTGTTCCTCGATGATCTCATTGGCGGCGATCAACTCCTGCTCACAATCGCACAGAGCGTCTTCGAGTTCTCGAATCCGCTCTTGGGCGGCAGCCAGGTTGCCTTCGGGCCACGCAGACGGTCCAGGAGGCGGCGGCGGGTAATCCGGCTCGGCATTCATTGGGAGGTTCCTTGTGGGGCTGCTGGGCACCCTGTCAGCCGAGCGACACGTTCCATTCACCGGCCCGCTGCGTGCGTCCCATACGCTAGGCGTCTCACCCTTCCGGCGCAGAGGAGCGCACCACGAAGATAGACCGCCAAGGCCGATTCTGGTTCAAGAAGTGGTGGGGCGAGATACCATTCCCTTATGCCAGGTCTGATCGTCGTTCTTGTCACGCCGGGCCTGAGTAATTGCTACGCTCGACCCATTGGTGTCCACATGCTTTGCACGCAAAGGACTCTTCACGCACGCCGTAACTGTATACCATTTGGCGGTCTGTCTTTGTTTGGCTATCCCAGCCTGTTTGAACCCTTTGCCCTTTCTCGTGGTACGAGGTATCAGTTTTCTTCGCTGCCCGCTGGCCGCACTTGGGGCACTTCCATTTGGTAAGCCAGTTCCAGACGCCGCCAAGACCGCCTCCGACGCCGCCGCTCGCCCCCCGTTCTGTGGGCGTGTCTCCTGGTGGCCCTTGCTCCTGCTCCTTCTGCGAAGCAGACGCCACCGCCGATTTCGTTTGTCCGTGTCGGCTGTAGGTTCGTGCCTCAGTTCCCTCGACGATCACAAGCTGGGTTTTCGAGAGGGACATGACCCTGTATTCGCAGGCCGATCCGTCAGCCATCGTGACTCGGATTATCTCGTTCGGCTCCTCTCCCATGACCGTGTACCTGCCCGCTTTGCCATCTGAGAACACGATAGCGCCGTCCTTGGTGAACTGAAGCCATTTGCCGGAACCGTCGATGGGCACCCATGATCCTGGCAGGTCATCAGCACGATCCCTGTGAAGCAGCCTGTGAAACGGGTTTGCTTGCTTTTCCTCCAACGTCTTGCCCTTCTTGTACCGGCGCAACTTCCCGTGCTGATCCTGAATGACGAGTTCGTGCGTGCCGAGAGAGATGACTTTCCACGTTTTTCCGGCTTTGCCCTCTTGCCATACGTCGATGGTGTTATCCTTGTTGAACAGGAAGGAGGCGGTGTAGCCGTCACTCCGGGTCAAGGTGCCGCCCCGGACGAACTCGATCCACGGATGGTCCCCCTCCAGGGGATTCCAGCGCCCGTGCAGGTTGTCCCGCATGGCGAACCGCATGAACCGGATGAAGCCGATCACCGCCACGGCCACCAGCAGACCGAGGTTCGCCAGCGATAGCACCGGAAGGAGGGAAGGCAATGCCCCGGAGAGTAGACAGGTCATGAGGAGCGACACCACCAGGCAGGCGCTCAACAACAGCAGTTTGTCGGCGACGAGTCGCTTCCACCAGTCCTCGCTCGTCCTCTGTTTCGTCGGCGCAGGCTCATCTGGAGGCAAGGGCGGTGGACCCGCTGTCAGGTTGGCGGGCGCTGGGAACAATCCTTCGACCTGGCCCGCTTCGGTCCACTTCGCCATGCCCTCCTTCCACACCATGTCGTTGCGACTGAGTTCCCCGGAGCGGACGAGTTCCTTCAACTGCTCCTCCGTCACCGGCCCGACCTTCTGCTTGTTCTTGGCGTAGAACCATTCGGCCTTCATTTGTCTGCTCCTTGGGTGCCCTTGTACTTGTCCACCATCGCCTGGATTTTTTCACGGTCGATCACGGGCCGGGGCAGGGGCGGGTTGAACGAATCGACGTGTTTCTGAATCTGTTCCGGCGTTTTGGCTATGTCGTACATTTCGATGGCGTGGGCCAGAAGGCTTTGCACGACTTCTTGCAACGAACACGAACGCTCGGCGGCGATCTCCTGGAGCCGCACCAGCATCGACGGCACCAGATCGACGGTAATTTCAGGCATCCAACTCTCCCGGTCATTTCACCCGCTTTAGCCGACCGAACAGCCAAGAAAAGTGACTGCCCGTGGGCTTCTGAATCAGTAGTTCGTCGTCCGACAGGAACTCGATCTCCCGCACGCTCTCACCGCCGTACTCGCCGGACGCCTTGATCTTGAGGGTTTTTCCGTTCATGGAGTAATTGCCCGTATTGGTCAGGTTTTGCTTCAGGTCACGGCGATACCAGACGAACTGAACTGTGCCGCTTTCCGTGAACGTGGCGGTCCCTTTCTGCTCGCCTTCGACAATCTCCCACTTCCCAACGAGCCGCTTCTCGGAGATTCCGGTCGGAGGAGGTTTTGGCACAACTCGGCGCAGTCTGCCCTCAAGACCCGTAAATGCCAGTCCGCTCTGATTCACCAATATGAGTTCGTTGTCCGATGGCACGTCCACTCCCAATCTCTTGGCGAGCGGCCCCTCCTCAACTTCCATCGTGTCACGAGCGACAAACCGATACTTTCCTGTACCCCCAAGTTTCCCATCCGGCTGGTTGTTCCAATGCCAGTTGAACACCACCATTCCGCCCTTGGTGAACTGGACAGTGCCGATCCTCTCACCTTCGGTCAATTCCCATTGGCCGACGATCCCCGATGCGAACTCGGAATCCACCGCTGGCGCTTCTGTCGGAAGCCCTTCGGTTATGCTGGCCTTGGACTTCTCACTGGCTAACTTCTCGGACTCGTCTCGGCCAGTCGCACCGCTACCCTCGTTCCGGGGTAGGGCGGTAATGCCCAGGGCCAGGGCCAGGCCGATCACTCCGAACCCCGTCAGCAAGGAAGGTGAGAGACGGATCGGGGGAGCGCCTCGGCGGGCAACCGTGAACAGGTGAAGCGTGGGGAAGATGACAAGCAGCGTGTAGAACAGCAGCACCCAGCGAGTGTTGATGCAGGTCAGGGCATAAAGGATTAGCGCCGACGCACCGACCATCACCCCGATTGCCAGATCGTTTTTCTGGCTACGTTTATTCAGTTCAACGCTCAGGACGGAGATTGCCATGCCCAGGATTACGAGAACGGGGCCGGTCAGCCACAAGTGGACCTGGCTGCCGACCAGGAACGAGGACACGAGCGAAACCAACAGTGTGGGGATGAAGATGGTGACGAGGAGGCCAAGCCACTGCTGCCGTGACAAACCGAGAAAACCGTTCTCCTCGATTACCGGAGCAAGCCCAGCCTCGCCACCAGATGGTGCGGGAGGCTGGTCGGGCTTTTCGAGTTTCTTCTTCAGGAAGGCGAACACCAGTCCCGCCAACCCGGTAATCAGCCCGCTATCCCACAGCCGGGACCACAGACCAGGTTCTTCGCCGCTGGTGGAAGTCGCACGGGCGAGCCAGACCCATAGCGTGATGGAAAGGACCACCAACACGGTAAGGATGACGAGGCTCTTCTTCAGAACGCTGCTGGCCCGCCAGGCTTTCCAGGCATCGTCCAGAAACTCCTGCCACTCCTGGTCGAGAACCAGCTTCAAGGCCCGTCCGACGAGGCTGGCACCACTGGAAGGCGATTCCGTGGGCAATGGTGGTGGTTCCCCTGCGAACAGACCCGGCAGCGCTTTTTCAGCGTCGGTCCAGTTCGGCATCCGTTCGTTCCACAATTTGTCTGTGCGAAGGAGTCGTCCTTCTTGGACGAGTTGCTTCAGCTTGTCTTCGCTGACGGGTCCAGCCCGT
This sequence comes from uncultured Planctomycetaceae bacterium, assembly GCA_963813925.1. Classification (GTDB taxonomy): domain Bacteria; phylum Planctomycetota; class Planctomycetia; order Gemmatales; family Gemmataceae; genus UBA4732. The sequence goes on along the minus strand of CAWFBG010000005.1, from coordinate 546,837 downwards.
TCTCGGTCCTTGAAGTAATGCCACTCGACAGACATGCTCCACCCCGCAGACTGCATTTCCGTTATTGTTGCCCCATGCTTCTTTCAGTATTTCCGCCGCCAGGATCACTGTGGCTACTTCGGACAGGCAATGGTCGTCCCAGCCTGTTCAGCCGTTGCTTGCAGGACCGTCTTGCACGTTGGGCACGAAAATCGGCGCATCGGTAATCCTGCTCGGAATAAACAAGGTGGTGGGCATGGGCGCTACCTCGTGGACACCTTATACTCGTGGCTGTCATCTCTTGAGCAATACCGGGTCGATCACTTTGCAGTCGTTCAGCCTGACAGCCCTTAATCCCAGCACTACCGGCCCCTTCGAGATACCGTTGCATTTTCCCTGGATGACTATGGTGGCCTTTTCTTTGATTTCTTGCCCGTTCTGGCTACGCATCACATAGTTGTGTTCTCGGATCGCTTTCATGTCATCGGAAGGGAATCCGCACTGCACCAGTGCGGGGATGTCCTTGCCGCCCTCCAGACCCACACCGGATAGATCACCCCAATACTTCACAACGCCTTTCACCTGAAGAACCTTGCCCTTGTACTTCCGATCTGCGGTTTCTTGGTCATTCGTGTACTCACTCAGCAAGGTGCGGGCGTCCACCTTCACCACGCCGTCGCCAGTGGCTTCAGGTTCGCCAGGCTGGTTGTCGCCTGTGTTGCTCTTGGTCGTATTGCCATCCTTCGGGTCGGCGGTCTTTGATGCGCTCGCTTTGTTTGACGAATCGCCCTTCGCAGCGACGGCCTTCTTCGACGAATCATCCACGGCCTTCGATGAATCACCTTCGGTTTTCGCATTCGACCCGCACCCTGCCAGCAGCAGGCCAGCCAGCAGAATCAGGCAACCGGGCACAATGGATCGGATCATGATGAATCTCGCTTTCATTTGTCGTTGAGTGACGGTGAACGGCCACGGACGGTCATTCAGTCAGGTCGTGAATTCTCCCTGTCCAGCCATGCGACGGTCGAGGCAGGAAAGGGCCAAGTTATTTCAAGAAATCTGCTGAGACGGCGATGTGTGGGCGGTGAGGTAGAGGATTCCGAAATGAATCGGGAGCGACAACCTCGCCGCTCCAGACACGCCCGCCAAGGCGCAGATGAAAACAGCTTGGCGTCGCTCCCTTTCGGGAGCGGCCAAGACTGCTTTTCATCTAACTAAAGAGCCTTGCGGCTCAGTTTGGCGGTTTGTCTGAAAGCAGGTCTTGACGCACTTCAGAATGCGTCATCAAGTTGTAGCCGCAGCCTTCGTTCGGCCACGGGATGTCGTCTTTGTCCTCATCGTGGGCGGAAGCGTTAAACCGACACAGCGACGGTTTCTCTAACTCGGTAGTTTATTCGCCCCGAACCGTACAAGCAAGAGGCCCGTCGCAAGACGGCCCTGGCCCGTTCAAGGTGGCGGGGGCGTGGCCCTTTTTTGCCTGACGGTCGCATAGCTGAGTAGGCGTAGCGGTGTCTAGGTCGGGCGTCGGAGCCGACGACTGGAACCCCTGGTAGAATGGGCGAAACTCCCGAAAGGACCGCCTGACCAGGGTGTGCCGATGCTGAAAAGTTCCGACACGCAACTGCAACTGCTGATCGACAAGGTTCTGGCTGGCGACGAAGCAGCCAGGAACGCCCTCCTCGACCACGCTTGCGACCGGCTCTTGCGGCTGACGAGGAAGATGTTCCATGCCCGCCAGGACTTGCGGCGATGGACAGAGACGGATGACGTGTACCAGCAGGCCATCTTCCGTCTCTACCGGGCCTTGACGGAAGTGAAGCCCGAATCCGTGCGGCACTTCTTCAACCTGGCAGCGGTCCAAATTCGGCGCACGCTTCTGGACCTGGCGAAGCATCACCTGGGGCCGCACGGCCAGGCGACGAAGCATCACACGGACGGCCAGCCTGCCGACGAGGCGGGCGGATCGCTGCACGACAGAGCCGAACAGCCGGAAGACCTGGAAGGGTGGTCCGCCTTCCACGCCCAGGTCGAAGCGCTACCGGACGAGGAGAAGGAGGTCGTCGGCCTGCTCTTCTACGAGGGGCTGACCCAGGAGGAAGTGGCGCAAGTCCTGGGCGTATCGCTGCGGACGGTCAAGCGGCGCTGGCAGTCGGCCCGCTGCCGCCTGCGCCAGCAGTTGAATGAACCGGAGCCAAGGTGATGTCGGACGAAGACCTGTTGGCCGACCTGTTGCTCCGGTGGGAGGAACTGCACGAGAAGGGGCAGGAGCCTGCCGCCGAGGAGTTGTGCCGAGAATGCCCCCATCTGGCCCCGCTCCTGGCCGAGCGCATCCATGCGCTGAAGGTCACGGCCTGGATGGAGAAATCCGATGACGACGGTGGATTTCAAGCCACGCCACCCGCCCCGGACGCCCCACGCACGCTGGCGGGCAGGTATCGTCTCGACGAAAAGATCGCCGAGGGCGGCTTCGCCCAGGTCTGGAAGGGTTTCGACCTGGAGTTGCGGCGGGCCGTGGCCGTCAAGGTGCCCAAGCCAGGGCGTCTCCTATCCGCCGAGCGGTTCATGGCTGAGGCTCGTCGGGTCGCCCGGCTCGAACACATCGGCGTCGTCCAGGTCTTCGACGTGGGCCGGGAGGGTGACTCGTGCTTCATCGTCTCCCGGCTGGTCGAGGGTGGGAGCCTCGCCGACCGCATCACCAAGAAGCGCCCGACAAGCCAGGAAGCCGTTCGCCTGATCGCCGAGGTCGCTGAGACGCTGGCCTATGCCCATCAGCAGGGGTTCGTTCACCGGGACTGCAAACCAGGAAACATCCTGATCGACCATCATGGCCGGGCGCTGCTGGCCGACTTCGGCATCGCCCGTTCCCCCGACGACGGTGCCGAGAGCGGGGCCGTCTCGTTCGGCACCCTGGCTTACATGAGTCCCGAACAGGTTCAGGGCCAGGGCGTCGATCACCGGGCCGACATCTACAGCCTGGGCGTCGTCCTGTACGAACTGCTGACCGGCCAGCTTCCGCACCAAGAACCAGACCCGGTGCGGCTACGGCGGGAGATCGTGTCCGGCACGATGTCAAGAATCCCAGGTGTTTCTAATCCGTTAGAACGAATCTGCATGACGTGCTTGGCCCGGAACCCCGATGACCGTTACCAGGACGCTGGCAAACTGGCCGCAGACCTTCGACGGTCAGCAGGGTCGTCCTCTGCTTCCCGTCGCCTGGTCGTTGGGGCAGCCGGGTTGTTGTTGGTCGCCGCAGTTGTGGGTTTCGTCATCTTCAAGTTGTCCAGACCTGCAACGGAGCGGCCCGGCGACCCAGGGATCGTCATGAAGACCGACGAAGGGGAACAACCGGCATCCGGCACGCTGGAAGCGGCTCTGGCGCTGGGCAAGCTGCACGCCAACAAGAAGGAGTGGGACAAGGCCGAGGCTGCGTTTACCGAGGCCATCACGCTGAACCCGGAGTGCGCCGAAGCGTACCATCGGCGGGCAGGCATTCGGTTCAACGCCGGGAAGGTCAAGGAATCTCTGCCGGATTTCGACGTGGCGGCTCGCCTGGACCCGAAGAATGCAGAAGTCTGCATGAACCGGGGCATCGCTTACCTGAATCTGCTTCAGTTCGAGGAGGCGCTGACCGATCTGCGGCACGCCCTGGAACTCGACCCGGACCACCCGGAGCCGTACCGCAAGGTGCTGGGCGAGACGTATGCTCGGCGTGCTTACGAGCAGGCAGAGGCGAAGAAGTGGAAGGAGGCCATCGCCGACTTCGACGAGGCGATCCGGTTCGACCCTGCCAACGCCAGCTACTTCGACAAGCGGGGCAGTATGCACTTCAACCTGGGCGAGTTCGAGGAAGCCCGGAAGGACTTCACGGAAGCCATCCGATTGGACCCCAACCAGCCGACCTACTTCCTGCACCGGGGATTCGCCCACGAGGCGCTGGGCATGAAGGACGAGGCAGCCGAGGATTACAAGAAGGGGAAGAAGCAATCGCACCCAAAGTAGTCACGTCATCGTGAACTTGCTTCGGGGATCGTGGTCTACCTCCCAGGGGATCGTGCGCCAGGCTCGGAGCGCTATCCTGGAGGCGTCCGACATGGAAAAGCGACGGGAAGAGATCGACCGGCTGCTTCAGATACCACAAGAGGGGGACGTGGCAGCTTGGCGTCGATCAGTACGTCGTGCGGTGGATCAACTTCGCCGGAAGGGTGTGGCATCCCTGGATGACGGTCATTTACAGTCTCACCCATCAAACCGTCATCGCCAACTTCCCGTTCTGCATCGACCCGCCGACCGAGGACTTCGTGTGGTGGATATTCTGGAGGGCGGTCGTGTGCCCCGCCCGACCAGCGACTCCTCACCGCCCGACCGAGTTGCAACTGCGAGACGACGCCATTGGGCACGTCTTGAGGCCGTGGGTCGAACGGCTCGGCATCGCCTGCGTCTTGAAGGACAAGATGGAGGCGGTCGAAAAGGCACTTTTCGATCTTGGCGAAGAGTTCTACGGGCCGAGAAGTGCCGAGCCGTAGTCAGGATAGACTCCAGAACCCACATAACGCCTCTGGAGGCCATCAGGATCGCAATCGTCAGCCCGTTTGACCTGGGGATGATCGAGGCGACCCTGACGGCCTGTGATGGCGTCAGACCAAGTTCTTTTCTAACCATTTCCAGGCTTCATCCTCGGTTAGTTCCTCCTCCAGTTCCAGCAGCACGGCCAACATCTCATCGGCCCGTTGGCGCACGTCGTCCAGGCTTACACAGCCGTCGTCCAGGTCTATCAACAAGGATTCGGCCATGTCTGCCACTTCCGGGATGTCGAGGGCGGTGGCGATCTGACATTCGAGGATGTCCAGGTCGTCCCGGTTCGCCATGTCGAAGTTGCCGTCGTCGATGTTGCAGATGAGCGTATTCAGCACATCGGCGGTGTGGTCTTCGTCTTCATCCTGGCTTGGCGGCGGTGCTGGTGGTGGCGTGGGCTTGGGGCCGAGTCGGCGTTCTACTTCCCCAACCGCCCATTCTCGTGTGCCATACTCAAGCCACCGTATTTCGCCGCCCACGTCCTTGCCGACCCGCCAGATTGAGAGGTTCTTCGTGTCTGGTTGTACAACATAGCCATTGCGGTATTCTAGGCGCAGGCTGTGAGAGAGACGGCGGGCTTCTCGGAGCGTATCGGTAGATGTTGGAACAGGGCCATTCCGAGCGGACAGGTGGTCGCCGTGCTGGACTGCCCTCTTTTCACCCTCGGAATCGTGGTTGTCCGGGCAGTCCGGGCATTTTCATTGTTTTCTACAACTTTCTCTTTTCCTTTATCCTTATCTTTCTCTTGCAAAAGTTGTACAAAACAATCCAAATGCCCGGACTGCCCGGACAGGGACAGTACCGCTACCCCGTTTTGGGGCGGGGTGGGGACAGTTTGTGGGGTTGTACATTCGGACTTGATGCCCGGCTTATGGTCCGGTGAGTTGGCCGGACGAATGCTGATGCCCCGATAAACATGGACCCGTGACCCGTCCGCTTTGGTATCCCGTCCTTCCTGGAGTTTCGGAATCAGCGTCTTCAAGTCCCGTCCGAACCATGCCGGATGGGTCGGTTCAATGTCGTGGCTCTCGCACCAGGCGCAGTACAGGTCGTAGGCGTCCGACTTGCCGATGCTGACATTCTCCCTGGTGAGACATTCGGGCGGCAAGTCTCCCGGATCGGCCCGGAGATGAACCACCATCTCCGAGCGCACCCAGGCCATGATCGGGGACGTGTCGGCGGCATACTGGTTGGCGAGTCGTTTGTGACCGGCACCCAGGGTGAATCTCCCAACCGCCGCCCGGAGCCGCTTCAACCCGGCCAGCGCCCAATTAGCGATACCGGGCAGTTCCTTCAGCAGCTTCTCTTCAAGATGGATGTCTTCCCGACCCACGAACGACATTTCAAACGGGACGAACAAGAACCGATGAGCCAACGCCCCGGAAGCGTCGAGCAGCCGGGGTACGCTGTTCGAGGCGATGACGAAGCGGGTCGGCAGTCGCAGGGAAGGAAAGGTCGATTCGTACTTTGTGTTGATGGAGAGGGCGTCCTCGCCGATGATGGATTTCAACACTTCCACGATCTTCGTCCGCTGCGGGTTGGCCGACAGTTCGACTTCCCCGACCAGGGCGACGGATTTGTTGACGAGAGCCGACGCCCCGAATTCGGTGGCAAGTCGTTCCAGGGAAAAGCCTGTGCTGTTGTCCGGGCCAACCAAGGCTCCGAGAACCCGTTGCATCGTGCCTTTCCCCGACCGGGGCTTGCCGACCAGGATGATCGCTTTCTGCAACGACGTGTCCGAGGACAGACAGTACCCGAAGTATTCCTGGATCAACGCCACTCGGTCCATATCGCCTTCCAGCACTTCCGTCAGGAACTTTTCCCAGGTCGGGCAGGTTGCCGAAAGCTCGTAGGCAAACGGCAGGCAGGCCGTGCTGCACCAATCCGGGGAGTGAGGGATCAGGTCGGAAGGAGCCTCCAGGTCGAGCAAGCCGTTCGAGAAGGCGATGACGTTCTTCGTGGTCGTGAACGGTCGCTCGCTGCCGATCCAGAACGGCATCGGGCCATACCTGCTCACGTCCTTCCAGGCGTAGCTCTGGACGATAGGCACCACATTGCCGACCACGTTGTTCGATTGCGACCAGCCGTTGTCCTTGAAGAATTCCCGCAGCTTCATGGGCAGTTCGTCGCATTCGGCATAGCGGCACCCGGCATAAAAGTAGGTCCGTCCTCCCGTGTAGAGCGGCTGATGGCCCTGGGCGGTGTGATGCTCGACAAATGCCTGCGCCATCCGGTCGAACTTCTTCGGGTCTTTCTTGGCCTCGTCGCCCTGGTGCCCGCCGCCGTTGACCAGCCCCAGCACATCTCGGATCGTGCGCTCCTGGCAGTGGGCGTGCTTGCAGTCGAAGCCGATGATCCCGTCCCGGAGGAAGATGGCCGAACCACCAGGACCGTCGCTGTGTTCGTCATGCCAGGGACATTCTTCCAGCACCCACCGCAGCCCACCGTCGTAAGGGGTCGGCTTGCTGTACTTCAACCCCCGTTCCGCCATCATCTTCTCCACATCGGCAGCGGTGTACTTGCCCGGTATCGTTGTCCTGGTTTTCTTCGGCGTGATGATCGGCGCTGTGGCCGTGGTCGTCGTGGCCGGATTGGCGATCTTGCGCAGGAGTTCGACCGGCACGACTTTCAGCTTCTCCGGGCATTCCAGGATTTTCGATCTTCGCCACGGTCGGGAAGGATGGTTGCTGCCCTTCCTGGTCATCGTGCCGTACACCTTGCAAATCCGGGAAGCGTTCCACACGGATGTATCGACGGCTACCACAGCGTCACCGAAACGAACCGCCAGTGATTCCAGGAACCGCTTCACGAGGTCAGCGGCCTCTTGGTCGTTCGCCAAGTCGATGCGAAAGACGTTGTGCCCGCCGTTCCCGGAGTCAGCCAACAACGATGGTGGAAATCCCTCCGACGACAGATAGGCACGAATCTGGCGGGAGCGGTCGATGGCGGCTTGGTGTTCGGCGTCGGAACTCGAAATGCCCGTGGGCCTGATCGGGTCGCAATCAACCAGCAGCAACCGCCGCCGTGCAATCTCGTGGTCTTTCGTCGTCACGTCGGAGCGGTCGATGGTTTCGTTGGTTGAGCGTGCGATCAGGTCGGGTACGACGGGGTTCAAGGTGAGGTACACCGCTGGAACGTCCTGGTCGTCGGAAAGAGTGTCGGCGTTCACTGCGAGGGCGTTCGGGTCGTCGAAGTACCCGGAGATGACTCCTCGGCGTTTTGTTTTCGGTATTCTCAGTTCGTAGACTTGTCCATCCTCGCACCATAGTTGCAAAGTTCTGATGATGTCCTGCATATAATACTCATGTAAGCACTCTCATTGACGGGGAGGGAGGATTCCGGCGACCCATTCACCGGCGTTGTCCCTTCCCGTACTTCATTCTCAGTTGCCCCACTCGCAACAAATCTTGTGAACCAGTTTGTCAATGTCACGAGGCGGGGGCGGGTTCCATTCATTCCTGTTCAACCCCATCTCAATCGCTGTCTTCAGATCACCCGACAGGTCCAGATTTGCCAACGCCCACCGCAAGTAGTACCTGGGGATGTCGTGGCAAGGTCGTCCCTGGTACTTCCCAAAAGGCATTTTCATGGTCGCCTCCTGGCTTCTCTTTTCTTGCGATTTCCCTCGAAGTATCGCCGGGCGATCTCAACTTCGCCGGGATCGAACAGCTTATGGGAACCGATCTTCTCTTTCGGTTCGGGTATCTTCTTGTGAAATATCGCCGACTGAAGGGCGCTGTACGTCACGCCGATCAATTCCGCTGTCTGTTTCATGTTTGTAAATTGCATGTTTTTTACCTCCACCGTATGTAGTTGGTGAGCCTTACGAATTGTAAGAGTGAGGCAAAGAAAAAAAGTCAAACAAAATTTGTGGAACCTGGCGATAGAAGAAAGGCGTCATTTTGATGGGGGTGATTGCGAGGCTCACGACCGGCTACATTTACTCCATCTCCATCTGCTCCCTGGGCGGCACGCTGGCGGCGACCTTGTTGGAGGTCTTGCTGCTGCCACCTTTCTCTTTGCGGACCAGCGACGACGGCGACTTCTCGTGCCCGTACACGGCGTCGTACTCCTGGCGCAGCCGCTCGCCCAGGTTCTTGAGGGCCAGGTAGCCGGGGGCAGACCGATCCGGGTAGTCCCGCTCGTCCCGGAGGGCGAGGTCGATCACGTCCATCAGGCAGTCCAAATCCCAGCGGTAGAGGGTGATCGGACGGCTTCCCTTGTAGTTCTCGATCTTGCGGTCCAGCCCGAAGGCTTCCGCCATCGAGCCGGTGTGCCGCTGCAATTCACGCAGTTCGTCGCCGCTGATGCGCAGGCGGTGCCGGTGGTCGCCGGATAGAGGTTTCATGGTGCCGTCCCTTGATGTCGCAAGTGACGGGATGACGAAGATCAGCCGACCTCGATCCCCATGTTCATTGAACCGCCCGACCAGCCGCTTCGCCAGAGCGCATGGCCTGGGCAGCGTCCAGAAGCCGGGTTCCCAGGTGTTTGGCTCGCTGCCGGACGCAGGAGTTCACGTCTGGCACCGGCAGTCCAGTCGCCCGCCGCATCCTGGTGGGCATGGCCGTCCCGCCAAGCTATGAATACTGCATGGTGAACAAACGAAACGAACCGACCACGCATGAAATGCTCCGACTGGAGCGGCTGCGGGTTCGGCTCACGCCCTTGAAGAACGACCTCCTGGACCACCCCATCTACCGGGAGATCAGCAGCCTGGGGGCGCTGCGCCTCTTCATGGAACACCACGTCTTCGCCGTATGGGACTTCATGTCGCTGCTGAAGGCGTTGCAGGCCCGCCTGTGCTGCGTCGGCGTACCGTGGCTGCCCGCCGCCGACCCCCAGGCCACCCGGTTCATCAACGAGATCGTGCTGGCCGAGGAGAGCGACGAGGACGGCCAGGGCAGCTTCCTCAGCCACTTCGGACTCTACCTGCGGGCCATGACCCGGTGCGGGGCGGACACCGACACCATCGAAAATCTCGTGGAAAAACTCCGCAAGGGAACTCCTGTCCCCGCCGCCCTCGCTGGGGTCGGGGTGCCCGCCTGCGTCGAGCGCTTCGTGCGGCAGACGTTCGACTTGATCGAGCGAGGGAACCTCTGGTCGCTGGCCTCGGCGTTCACGTTCGGCAGGGAAGACCTCTTGCCTGCCTTGTTCCAGCGGATCGTGGACGAGTTGAACGATGAAGCGGACGGCGGGCTGGAGGACTTTCGCTACTACCTGGCCCGGCACATCGGCCTTGACGGCGGGGAGCATGGGCCGATGTCGGTCAGGCTGGTGGCGTCCCTGTGCGGAGGCGACGAGGCCCGCTGGCAGGAAGCAGAACAGGCGGCGGTTACGGCCTTGGAGGCACGCCGGGACTTGTGGGACGGCGTACACGCCACGCTGTAGGGATCAAGGGATGGTCCGAGCCGGTAGTTGCCAGGATGATGCCGCTCCTCTACGACTACTCGATCTCGATCTCCTCTCGCTCGAAATACTCGGTCAGTCCCTTCTCCAGCGCCGCCATCGCCTCGGCCAGCGTGTCCGGCTTGTTGTCCACGAAGATCAGCCCGCCGTAGTCCAGCGCCCGGACCACGAAGCGATTTACAACCGGCTCGATTCGTGGTAGAATCCATCCATCTACTGCCGGGGACTTCTTTTTGTGGCCGCTTGCACGATGTCCCCGGCCTTCCCGCCTCGGACGGACGACGGCCCGAAACCGACCAGGCAATCTCGATCACCATGCCCATTGGCGTGGAAGGAGATTGTCTGGAATGAACATCTCTCTTGAATCCCCCATTTCCGCCTACCTTCGTGCCTCCAGCTACATTCAGGAGGACAGCCACGAACGGCAGCAGACCATCATCAGCAAGTTTCTCCTCGACAACAAACTCGCCATCCCATCCGAGAACTGGTTCTCCGACTTCAGGCCCAGGGACGGAGCGGCATTCGCCAAGGATTTCCAGACTCTTTTGCTCAGGATTCAGCGGGGACTCGTGAAAACGGTCATCGTCTCGAACCTGGATCGCTGGGGCACTCAAGATGTTGATGAATTCTTCGAGTTCCGCAACATCCTGCTGAAAGGCGGCTGCAAGCTGTGGTCGGTCGAGGATGGCGACCTGACCAGCAAGAAGATGGGGGACATCATCACGATCATCGTCAAGGCCGAGCAGATGCGGGAGTACGTCCGGCGCTCGGCCAAGAACATTGCCAGCGGCAAGGAGCGTCTTGCCCAGGCAGGCCACTGGACGGGCGGCAAATGCTCGCCGGTCGGGTACGACCGCCTGTGCGTGGATGCTCAGGGCAAAGCCCTCTGGCTGCTTCACTACGAGACGCCGAACCGAAAACTGGAATTCGCCGTCCACCCGGACGGCACCCCCGACTTCTCCCGGCTTCCGAGGGTTTGGGAGGGAAAGCGGCAGCGCCCGCCAAAGAACAAGAGCGACCGAATCCGCCTGGTTCCCACCCGCACCCACTATGGGGAGTACGCTTGCAAGGACAAGGATCGAGTCGAGATGGTCCGACTGCTTTATAAGTGGCTCCTCACGAAGCCTTGGAGCATTCGCAGGCTGGCGAGGGAGTTGACCGAACTCGGCTACCGGACCTACGGCAAGCCCATCATTCCGCAAGCGGTCATCAACATCGTGGAGAACGAGAAGTACCGTGGCGACATGAGCTACAACAAGAGGCAGCGGGCGAAGCTGGCAATGTCCGTCAAGAACGTCATCACGGAAGTGGAGAAGCCCACACGGACGAGGAACGGGACCGTCAAGAGCATCAAGTGCCCCAAGGACCAATGGGACATCGCCGAAGGCACCCACGAGGGGCTTGTCAACGCCGAGACGTGGCAGCAGGCCAACGAGAACCTTCAGAAACTCAAGACGAAAAAGACCCGGCGACCCCGCAGCAACGCCTACTATCTTCGCCCCTTGTTGATCTGCGGGCACTGCCAAAAGCCGATGCAGGCCCGCATGGAGCATAGTGGGAACTCGAAGACGCAGCGCCGCCGCTACCCCATCTACTACTGCCCTGGCTGGGCCGACGACCTGAAGCAGAGGCCGGTCGTCATCCACAGCATCAAACACAGCGAGGTCGAGGCGTTCATCTTCCGGCGGCTCGGCGAGTTGAACATCGAGGTCGAATCAGCGACCGAACTTCAGGACATTGCCGAACTGCACGCTCGTTACAATCAGAACGAGACGGGCATCCGGGCGTTCTTCAAGACGGGCGTGCTGGAGTATCTGGCCGAGGTCAAGCGGTTCGCCGATTGGGCCGGGTGCCCCGATCCGAAACTGATTACCGACATCGCCACAGTCGCCGGACACCCTGACTGGACCTTCGGCGAGAAGGGCGGCGACCCCGCCTACGACGAACTGAAAACACGCCTGAAACAGATCGACGCCCGGAAGGTGCGGGTGGCCGAGAAGCGGCTGGCCGAACTGGACGAGGAACACCGGGCAGCCGTTCGGTTCGCCATGCGGTCCAACCTGGACGAGCGGACGATACAGGTGGCCGAGGAGGAGGTAAAGCGGTTGGCCGAAGAACGGAAGACCGTCCTGGTCGAAACCAAGCCTTTCATGGAGCGCTACCAGGAGAAGGTCGCCGAACTGGTGGACTTCCGTACCCGGCTGCTGGCCTTGCTCAAGACGGTCCAGGAGACTGACGTGGACGCCAGGGCCGTCAGGCTGATGGAGGTTTTGCAGTCCGTGACCCTCTTTTTCCAGCCCAAACGGAAGTGGACGGAAACGAAGTTAGATGAGGCCCACTCAGAAGTTACGTTTAACCACGGTTTTGAGATGAATGGTGGTACGTTCTCACCAAAGGCGTTTTCGATCGGACGCGCGACGATGTCGCGGATCGGGTGGGAACCGGCGGCAGTCCGTGGGAGAAAATCCGGCTGGCGCTGCCGATGGCCGGCGCAGGCCAATCGGGCTGCTCGGGGGGCGGTTGTCAGCGAGGTTGAGGGCGGCCGTCCGGGCGATCCGGCGGTCAAGGCCTTTTGAGAGGCGGAGGGGTTATCGACGACATCCGTGCGTGCCTGGACGCCGCGCCAGGCGCCGGCGTGTGTCAACGCCTGCCCCCATGATGCGGACATGCGCGCAACGCGCGGACGGGGTTTCCGACGCGGCGACTCGCGCATTCTCATAGCAGGGACGGTGTCGGGGCGGTATTGTTAGCGTCGTACCATATCGGCAACGCCGCAAGGGAGTCGCGCTCATGTCCTCGCCGCACGACGATTCTCAGGATAATTCCCCTGCTCAATTTCCGAAATCCGGCGATCGGGACGCGACCCGCTACGGCGCGACGCCGCCCGCCGACCCGGCGGCCACGCGCTACCCCACCGCGCCTCTCGGGGCCGCAACTCCTCTGCGACATGGCGATCCGGCCGCCACGCGCTACCCGGACATGCCGGACGACTCCAAGGCGACAGAGACATACTCGGGCACGGCCGCCCCGCCGGATACGTCCACCAGCGTGCGGCTTCCGCGGCGCTTCGGCGCTTACGAGCTTCTGGAGGAACTCGGCCGCGGCGGCATGGGCGTCGTCTACAAGGCCCGGCAATTCACGCCTGAGCGGCTGGTCGCCCTGAAGGTGATCCGTACTGGCGAACTGGCTGAGGAAGAAGACGTCCAACGCTTCCGGCGCGAGGCGGACGAGGTCGCCCGACTGGATCACCCCAACATCGTGCCGGTGTACGAGGTCGGCGAACAGGACGGTTTGCAATACTTCGGTATGAAGCTGGTCGAAGGTGGGAGCCTCAATAAGCGTCTCGGCCGATACCAAAACGAGCCAAAGGCGGCCGCCCGTCTTGTGGCCACGGCGGCGCGAGCGGTGCATCACGCCCATCAGCGGCAGCTGCTGCACCGCGACCTTAAGCCGGGCAACATTTTGCTCGACGCGGCCGGTCAGCCGCACGTGGCCGATTTCGGCCTGGCCAAGCGGATGGAAGACGATGTCGCGGCGATGAGCCGGTCGAACGCGATCGTGGGCACGCCGGAATACATGGCGCCGGAGCAGGCCCGCGGCGAGAAGCGGTTGACGACGGCGGCGGACGTGTACGCGCTGGGCGGCGTGCTGTACGCGCTGCTGACGGGCCGGCCGCCGTTCCAGGCGAAGACGCCGCTGGACGTGCTGGTGAAGGTTGTGTCTGAGGAGCCGGCGCCGCCGTCGAGGGTGCGGCCGGGGGCGCCGCGCGATCTGGAGACGATCTGTCTGAAGTGCCTGGCGAAGGAGCCGACCAAGCGCTACGGGTCGGCGGAGGCGCTGGCGGAGGACCTGGAGCGTTGGTTGCGCGGCGAGCCGGTGCGGGCGCGGCCGGTGCGGGCGGCGGAGCGGTTGACCAAGTGGGCGCGGCGTCGGCCGGCGCTGGCGGCGGCTTATGGTCTGCTGCTGGCGGCGCTGGTGCTGGGGTTGGGCGGGGGCGGCGCGACGTGGCTGTGGCGGCGGGCGGAGAACGCTCGCGGCGAAATGCAGAAGGCGCGCGACAACCTGGACGCCACAAACGGCGCCTTGCGACAGGCCCAGGACGACCTGAAGGACGCCAACCGCCGGCTGATAGAAAACGCCTATGCGGACAAGGTTAGTTTGGCTCAACGCGTTTGGGACGTCGGCGGGGTGGCGCAGGCCCGTGAGCTGCTCAATGCGTCAGGCGACTTGCGCGAGGAGCTGACGCCGGGGCGCCGGGCGTGGGAATGGGACTACTTCAACCGGCTGATACACCCGGAAGTCGCCGTCCTGGAGGGGCGCCCGGAAAGAATCTTCGCCGTGGCGTACAGTCCCGACGGAGGCCGCATCGCCACGGCGGGCGACGACGGGACAGCCCGGCTATGGGACGCCGCGACCATGAAGCCTTTGGCCGTTTTGGAAGGGCATTCGGGTAGGCTTAATTCCGTCGTGTTCAGCCCGGACGGCCGCCGCGTCGCCGCGGCGGGCGACGACCGGACGGCGCGGCTCTGGGACGCCGCTTCGGGCAAACAGCTCGCCGTCCTCCAGGGACATACGAGTCTTCTGCGAGCCGTCGCTTTCAGCCCCGACGGCGCCCGCGTCGTCACGGCGAGCGACGATAAGACGGCCCGCCTGTGGGACGCCGCCTCCGGCAAGACGCTCGCCGTGCTGGACGGGCACGCGGCCGTGGTTTATGCCGTGGCGTTCAGCCCGGACGGCCGCCGCATCGCCACGGCGAGCATGGACAAGACGGCCCGGCTCTGGGACGCCTCCGGCGGGCGGATTGCCAGGCTGGAGGGACACGAGGACCAGGTCGATTTCGTTTGCTTCAGCCCCGACGGCCGCCGCGTCGCCACGGCGAGCATGGACGGGACGGCGCGGATCTGGGACGCCGTTTCCGGCAGACAACTCGCCGTGCTGGAGGGGCACACGAACATGGTGAAGTCGGTCGCCTTCAGCCCCGACGGCGGCCGCGTCGCCACGGCGGGCTCGGACAAGACGGCCCGACTCTGGGACGCCGTTTCCGGAAAGTTGCTCGCCGTATTGAACGGACACACGAGCGGCCTTTCCTGCGTGGCGTTCAGCCCCGACGGCGGCCGGCTCGCCACGGCGAGCTATGACAAGACGGCCCGACTCTGGGACGCCGCCACCGGAACGCCGCTCGCCGTTCTCCAGGGGCACACGGACACGGTGCGTTCCGTCTGTTTCAGTCCCGACGGCGGCCGCGTCGCCACGGCGAGCTATGACGGGACGGCCCGGCTGTGGGACGCCGTTTCCGAAAGGCACACGGCGGTTTGGGACGGGCGCACGGGCGGACTTCTTTGCGCGGCGTTCAGCCCCGAAGGCGGCCGCATCGCCGCGGCCGCACGAGACCACACGGTTCGGCTATGGGACGCCGTTTCCGGCAAGCCGCTCGCCGTGCTGGAGGGGCACAACGACGAGGTATGGTTCGCGGCGTTCAGTCCCGGCGGCGGTAAACTGGCCACGGCCAGCCTGGACCATACGGGTCGGCTGTGGGACGCCGTTTCCGGCAAGCCGCTCGCCGTGCTGGAGGGGGACAAGCGGCGGCTCTCTTCGGTCGCTTTCAGCCCCGACGGCCGAAGGGTTGCCACCGCGAGTTGGGGCGGGACGGCAGGCGGATCGGATGCCATCGCGAGTTGGGGCGGGACAGTCCGGCTGTGGGACGCCTCGACGGGCAAGCCGCTTGCCGTGCTCGAGACGCGGCCGTCGTCGATCACGTCCGTTACGTTCAGCGCCGACGGCGGCCGCATCGCCACGGCCGGCGCGGACGGGACGGCCCGGATCTGGGACGCCGCCTCCGGCGAGCAGCAACTCGAATTAAAGGGACATTTAGGAGGTATCTCATCCGTATCATTCAGTCCCGACGGCGGCCGCGTCGCCACGGCGAGCGACGACAAAACCGCCCGGCTGTGGGACGCCTCCTCCGGAAAAGAGCTGGCCGTCTTGGAGGGGCACACCGAACGCGTTTATTGCGTGGCGTTTAGCCCCGACGGGAGCCGCGTCGCCACGGCGGGCGGGGACGGGACGGCCCGGATCTGGGACGCCGTTTCCGGCAGACAACTCGCCGTGCTGGAGGGGCACACGAAGGCGGTCCGCTACGTGGCGTTCAGTCCCGACGGCGGCCGCGTCGTCACGGCGAGCCTGGACGGGACGGCGCGGCTCTGGTTCGCGCGCGAAAGCCCCGAGGACCGGGAGAAACGCCGGCGCGAACAGCTGCTGGTCTGGCAGGAGCAACAACGGCCCTGGCGCGAACAACAGGCCGACGAGGCCGAGACGGCCGGCCGCTGGTTTGCCGCGGAGTTCCACCTCAGTCGCCTGATCGACGCCGAGCCGACCGACGCGTCGCTCTACGCTCGCCGCTGTACGGCCTACGCCCTTCAGGGCCGGTGGGGCGAAGCCGTGGCCGACCTGCTCCAGGGGGCGTCCCTGGACAAACCCAAGGCCAACTCGGTGAACCAGCCGGCGCCGAAGATCAAGCTCGTGCGCATCGAGGCGGGCGTGTTCACGATGGGTTCGCCCGCCGGCGAGAAGGGGCGCTACGGTGACGAGGGGCCGCAACACCAAGTCGAGATCACCCGGCCGTTCTACCTGGGGGCGTACCCCGTGACGAAGGGACAGTTCGCCGCCTTTGTCAAGGACGAGGGCTACCGGACGGAAGCGGAGAGGGCCGGCCAAAGGTCCACCTGGCGGGACCCCGGCGCCGTCCATTACACCCAGACGGACGACGATCCGGTGGTCTGTGTGTCGTGGCATGACGCGGTGAAGTTCTGCCGGTGGTTGAGCAAGAAGGAAGCGAAGACCTACGATTTGCCGACGGAGGCGGAGTGGGAATACGCCTGCCGCGCCGGGGCGACGACGGCCTACGCCTTCGGCGACGACCCCAAGGCCCTCGGCGACTACGCCTGGTTTGACGGCAATTCGGGGAAGCACACGCACCCCGTGGGCGGGAAGAAGCCCAACCCGTGGGGCCTGTACGACATGCACGGGAACGTCTGGCAGTGGTGCGGCGGCCGCGACGGCAAGTACGAAGCAGGACCAATTAAAGACTCTAGGGACCCATATAGCGGAGAAAGCCATGTCCTGCGCGGCGGCTCCTGGTACGTCAATCCGGGGAAGTGCCGCTCGGCCGAGCGCCTCCACTCGCGCCCGGCTTCCGCAGCTTCGACATCGGTTTCCGGGTCGTCCTTCGGCCGGCCGACGGGCCTCCGTAACCCCCACCCTTGTTCGGCCGCGTAGGACGATCCGCCTTCTCCGTGAAATCGGCGTCAAACCTTTGGGTCGTCCGCCGTACGTACGCCCGCAGGGTCCGTGAAGGCGAATGGTTGCCCCTATGTCCGATCCCCCGACAATCCGCATTTCCGAAGCCAATCAAGCCGTCTTCGACGGCCCCCTGACCGGCCCGCTGGAACTCGGCCGTCAGCAGGCCGGCGAGCCGGAACCCTATGCCCTCGTGGCCGGCGGTGAATCCGCGCCCACCCGCCTCATCGTCGCCAGGCAAAATGAAGTGGACAACGTCTCCCGCCGCCACGCCCTCCTGGAACCGCTCCCCTCCGGCCACGTCCGTCTTACGAACCGCAGCAAAGCCCCGCTCCCCTGCGCGGCCGTCACCGGAGGCGCCCTCGCGCCCGGCGCCGCCGCCGAACTGGCCTCGCCGTTTTCCTTCGTCCTGCCCGGCCGCACCGTCGGCGTCGGCGGCGCAGACGCCGACCGCCTCCATAGCCTCGACGATCAGACCGTCGGCCCCGGCCGAATCGCCGACCTCTCCGCCCGCCTCCGCACGCTGCCAGGTCTTTCCGGGCCGCAGCTCCGCGACCTCATCGGCTGGCTCCAGGAGACGATGGGCGTCCTCCAGGCCACCGTCGGCGCGGCCGACTTCCTCGACAAGGCGGCCGAGGCGCTGGTCCAGATCGTCGGCCTGGAATTCGGCCGCGTGCTGCTGCTGGAGGGCGAACAGTGGACCGTCGCCGCCGCCCACGGCGAACCGCCGGCCGGCCGGCCCTGGCAGCCCAGCCGTCGCGTTCTCGCGGAGGTGCGGGAGAAGAAAAAGACCTTTTGGCAGACCGGCCGCAAATCCGACGACGCCGAAACACCGAGCCTGGCCACGCTCCAGACCGCCGTGGCCGCCCCGCTCCTGGACGGGAACGAGAGCGTCGTCGGCGCCCTTTATGGCGAGCGCCGCCGCGCCCCTGTCTCGCCCCTGCACTCCGGCGGGCCGTTGGAGGCGGCCCTGGTCGATCTGCTGGCTTGCGGCGTGGCGGCGGGGCTGGCGCGCCAGTCCCAGGAGAAGGCGGCGCTTCAGGCCCACGTCCGCCTGGAACAATTCTTCGGCCCCGACCTGGCCCGCCGGCTGGTCCGTGAACCGGGCCTGCTGGAGGGCCGAGAGGCCAAGGTGACGCTGCTGTTCTGCGACGTGCGCGGCTTCAGTCGCTTCAGCGAGAAGCTCGGCCCGGCCGGCAGCCTGCGCTGGATGAACGACGTGATGAACGAGCTTTCGCAGCGCGTGCTCGCCGAGGAGGGCGTGCTGGTCGATTACATCGGCGACGAACTGCTGGCCATGTGGGGGGCGCCGCAGGACCAGCCCGACCAGGCGGAACGCGCCGTGCGCGCGGCCCTGGCCATGCTCGCCGCCCTGCCGGCCCTCGACGGCCGCTGGCTGGAAGTCCTCGGAGCGCCGACCGAGATCGGCGTCGGCGTCAGCACCGGGCCGGCCCAGGTCGGCAACACCGGCTCGCGCTTCAAGTTCAAGTACGGCCCCCTCGGCAACACGGTCAACCTCGGCAGCCGCGTGCAGGGGTTGACCAAGTACCTCAAACGCCCGCTGCTGGTCACGCGGGCCACGCGCGAACGGCTCGGCGAAGGCTTCGTATGCCGCCGCTTGGTCAAGGCGCGGGTCGTCAACATTGCGGAGCCGGTTGATCTGTATGAAGTGGAGGCGGCGGGGCTGGAGCGGAGGCGGCAGTTCTTCGCCGAATCGGAAACGGCGCTGGAGGCGCTCGAAGCGGGCGACTTCGCCTTGGCCGCCCACCGGGCCGGATCGCTCTTGCTGGACCGCCGCGGCGACGGCCCGCTGCTGCTGCTGCTGTCGCGCGCCAGCACCGCCCTCGTGCAGGACGGCCGCTGCTTCGACCCCGTATGGGAGCCGCCGGGGAAATGACGCGACGGGACGGCCCGTCGTTTCGCCGCGTCCCTAAAACTGGTACACCCGCCCCGGTTCGGCGATCCGCACGTTGGGCAGCCCGTGGCCCAGCACCTCGGCCACCACCTGATCGTGCGTCCGCGGCTTGAGGTGGACGGCGATGATTTGCACGTCGGGGCCGACCTGTTTGGCCTGCTGGATGAACTGGTCGGACGTCAAGTGGCGCGACAGGTCGGCCATGCGGGCGGCTGAGTTCGGGAACGACGCCTCCAGAAAAACCGCCTTGAGGTTCGGCGTCTGCCGGCACCGCCGCCAGACCGCCTCCGTCGGCGCCGTGTCGGTGACCACCGCCACCGCAACCCGCGGCCCCTCGATCACGAAAGCGAACGTCGGTACGGCGTGGTCCACCGACACCGGCGTGAGCCGCAGTCCGTCCGCCGTCACCGTTCTTCCTTCCTCCAGCAGCGACAGCCGCAAAAACGCCGGCGTCCGTTCGCGCGAGATGCGGATGAAGTCGGGCATGATGCGGTCGTTGAACACGTCCCGTTGCAGGCTATCCAGCACCGCTGCGTTGCCGTGGACGATCACGCCCTCCGGATGGGCGCCGTAGACGTTTTCCAAGAAAATCGGCAGCGACGCCAGGTGGTCGATGTGCGAGTGCGTCAAAAAGACATGGTGAATGCGGGCCTGGTCGGCCAGGGCGCCCTGGAACCCCAGGCCGCCCGCGTCCACGGCCACCGTGTCGTCGATGACGTAGCTCGACAAATAGTGGTAGGCGCGCTCCGAGCCGCTCGCCGACGGGACCAACACGATTTTCATGTTCCCCTCTCGGCCGAAGGGTGGAGGGTGGAGGGTGGAGGGTGGAGGGAAAAGACGGGAGAACACGAGTCTTGTCTTCTCCCTCCACCCTCCACCCTCCACCCTCCACCCCGCCCGCCGGCTACTTGCTCTCCATCCGGATGGCGCCGTCCCAGCCCTCGGGCGGCCCTTCCGGGTGCTGCTTGAGATAGTTCATCAAATAGTCGCTCGGCCCGTCGCCGCCCAGATACTTCAGGTGCCGATACGCGTCCTTCCAGCGGCCGGCCATGAAGGCCTCCAACGCGGCCTCGTAATCGAGACGTTGCGCTTCGCTCAGGCTGCCCGGCCCCGACTCCACCGCCGGCGGCAGCAGTTCGCTGACCATCAACGGCTCCTTCATGCCGTAGGGCTGAAGGCGGGCCACGCGGCGGCGCCGCCAGCCGTCGCCGTTGCCCAGGCGATCCGCGGCGGCCTCATCGACGAGAATGGAGACCTTGAATCGCCGCGTCAGCGCCTCCAGCCGGGCGGCGCGGTTCACCACCGGGCCGAAGACGCCGACCTTGAACTGGTCCAGCGTGCCGATGCGGCCGGCGATGGCCGGGCCGTGCGCCAACCCCAGGCCGCAGGCGAAGCCGGCCAGGCGGTGCCCCGGCGTCCGCGCCGCCTTGGCGAAGCGCCGGCGGATGGCCAGGGCCGCACGGGCGGCGCGGGTCTCCTGATCGTCGCCGGCCAGCGGCCAGCCCCAAAACGCCATGGCGGCGTCGCCCTGGAAGTCGCCGATGACGCCGCCCTCGTGCGTAATGGCCTCCGTCATCACGCCCAGCGCCTCGCTGACGTTGTCCCACAGGCCCATCAGGTCGCCCTGGCCCTCCTCGACCTTGCGGGTAAAACCCTGCAAGTCGCAGAACAGCACCGTGGCCTCGACCTCCCGGCGCTCCAGCACCTCGTCGATGTTGCGGTTCTCCAGGACGATTCGGACCTGTTCGGAGAGGAAGGTGGACAGGACTGACTTCTGGTGTTGGAGATGATGCACGCGGCGCAGCGCGCCGAAGATGTCGGCGGCCAATTCGGAGAATTTCAGGTCGCATTGCAGCTGCATATCGTTGGCGATGCTGTCGGCAGAGGACAGGCGGCGCTCGACGCCGCCCGTGATGTACAGGCCCCAACCGGGCGTCGGGTCGTCCGGCAGCGGGATGCAGATGGCCCAGTCCGTGCTCGGGTCCTGGAGGCTGTAGCCGGACTCCTCCGTGGGCGGCTTGGTGCGGTCCCAGACGTGGAGCACCCCCTCGCGGCGGTGGCGGATGGCCTCGTAGATGAGCTTCCGGCTGGGGGCCATGGTCTCGATCTCGCCGTCGCGGCCCTCGGCGCAGCGGACGGCCACCTTGCGGTCGGATTCGCCGCCCGGCAGGCAGCAGACCACGGCCGCGGCGTTGGCGGTCGGGATGCCCTCCAACAGCACGCGCACCACGCGCTGCTCCAGGTCGGCGTCGCTGGGCGAAAAGCGGATGATCTCGGGGAGGGCGGCCAGCGCCTCGATCCGCCGGTCGGCGTCGACAAAGCGGACTTCACGGAGCTGTTGCCGGCTGTAAACCATCTGGGTCAGCTGAGGATTCGTCGCCGCCGAGTCCGGCGTCGGGTCCGGCGCGGGCGGCTCCTCGGCCAGCAGCGTGAACACCGTGCCGCCGATCACGAAGCGCTCGCCGGGCGACAGCGAAAACTCGTCGGCCTCGACGGCCTTGTAGTAAATGGGGTTCAGCGTCGGCTTGGGCAGCGTGCGGCGGCGGACCTGCAGCTTACCGTCCTTCCAAAGCAGATGGGCGTGGACGCTGGAGATGAAGCCGTCCCAGTCGGCGGCCAGGCCTTCCGGCCCCGGCGCCCGGCCGAGCTTGACCTCCACATCCTCCGGCAGCGGACGGCGCCAGCCTTTACTCTCGTCTTTCTCGAACCGCGCTTCCAATTCGGCCATGACCCGAACGCTCCTCACCTCGACGACGGAAGGGTTTGTCGGCCGGCGCGCCCTAGTCAAGCCGCTCGCCACGCCACCGGCCGGATCTTTACTCGCCGCCGAAAAGCCGCATTCATCGTAACCCGTCCGCCGTCCTTGTCAACGACCGACTCGCCCGTATCGGAAGGATGAAGGCGGAAGGATGAAGGATGTAAGGATGAGCAGACGACTGGCTCCCTTGATCCTTCACCCTTCCGCCCTATCCTTCCACTCCGGTTGCCGCGGCCGGTGCGGAGGTGCTATCATTGTCCCGTCCCCATAAATCCGAATGCGCCCGGAGCGACCCCATGAAGCCGCGATCGGCCGAGGAAGTTCGTCTGGAAGAGGACCGCTTGCGCCAGGCCGCTTGGAAACGTTGGGGGCCGTATGTCAGCGACCGCTCCTGGGGGACGGTGCGCGAGGACTACAGCCCCAACGGCGACGCCTGGGGCTGCCTGCCCCACGACCACGCCCGTTCCAAGGCCTATCGCTGGGGCGAGGACGGCATCGCCGGCTTCTGCGACCGCTACCAGCTGCTGGTCTTCGCCCTCGCCCTCTGGAACGGCCGCGACCCCATCCTCAAGGAACGCCTGTTCGGCCTGACGCCGGGCGAGACCAACCACGGCGAGGATGTCAAGGAATACTACTTCCACCTCGACTCCACGCCGACGCATTCCTACATGAAGTTTCTGTATAAGTATCCGCAAGCCGAATATCCCTACGGCAAGTTGATCGAGGGGAGTCGCGCCCGCACCGACGCCGAGTCCGAGTACGAATTGCTCGACACCGGCGTCTTCGACGAAGGACGATACTTCGACGTGTTCGTCGAGTACGCCAAGGCGGGGCCGGAAGACCTTTGCATCCGCATCGAGGTCTGCAACCGCGGTCCCGACGAGGCGCCGATCCACGTCCTGCCGCACCTCTGGTTCCGCAACACCTGGTCCTGGGGCCCGCAGCCGTCGGCCGCGCCGGTGGTCCGGGCCGGCCCCTCCGGGCCGGGCGGCGTCCAACTCGTCGCCGACGACTCCGGGGCCGAGCCGTTGCGCAACTTGCTAACACCTTATTCCCTCGGCGCGCGGTATCTGCACGCCGACCCCGGCGGCCGCCTACTATTCACGGACAACGAGACCAACCGCGAACGCCTCTACGGCCCTTCAGTCACGAACGGGAGTCCTTACGTCAAGGACGCCTTCCACCGTCACGTCATCGGCGGCGAGGACTGCGTCAATCCGGCGCAAACGGGGACCAAGGCGTGCGTCCACTACGCCAACGTCGTGGTCCCGGCCGGCGGCTCGGCGGTCTTCCGCTTGCGGCTGACCGACCAGGCGATGACGGACCCGTTGGCCGGCGTGGACGCGGTTGCGACGCGGCGCCGCGAGGAGGCTGACGCCTTCTACGCCGACCTCCAGCCGCCGGGCGCCACGGAGGACGAACGCCGCGTGCAGCGCCAGGCGCTGGCGGGGATGCTCTGGTCGAAACAAACGTATCTGTTCGACGTGAACGCCTGGCTGGAGGGCGACGACCCGGCTTGGCCGCCGCCGGAGTCGCGGAAGGGGCTGCGCAACGCCCACTGGCGGCACCTCAATTCGATGCGCGTCATGAGCCTGCCGGACAAGTGGGAGTACCCGTGGTTCGCCGCCTGGGACCTGGCGTTCCAATGCATTCCGCTGGCGCTGGTCGATCCCGACTTCGCCAAGGAGCAGCTGTGGCTGCTGTTGTTCGAGCAGTTCATGCACGTCAACGGACAGGTCCCGGCCTACGAATGGGAGTTTTCGGACCTCAATCCGCCGGTCCACGCCTGGGCGGTCTGGCGCGTCTACGAAATGGAACGCCGGCGCACCGGACGCGGCGACCGGACGTTTCTGGAAAAGTGCTTCCACAAGTTGCTCATCAACTTCGCCTGGTGGGTCAACCGCGTGGACGCCGAGGGCCACAACGTCTTCGAGGGCGGCTTTTTGGGCCTGGACAACATCACGGTGGTGGACCGCAGCCAGAAAATGCCGCCGGGCATGACGCTCAAGCAGTCCGACGCCACCGGCTGGATGGGCATGTTCTGCCTCAACCTCATGCGCATCGCTATGGAGTTGGCGCGAGAACGAGGCCTACCAGGGCTTGGCGATCAAGTTCTTCGAGCACTTCGTCTACATCGGGGCGGCGATGCGGCACATGGGCCGGCGCGATTTCGAGCTGTGGAGCGAGCGCGAGGGCTTCTTTTACGACGTACTCCGCTATCCCGACGGCTCGTTTCACAAGTTCCGTTTGCGGTCGCTGGTGGGGTTGATCCCGCTGTTCGCGGTGGAATGGCTGACGGAAGAACAACTGGCGCCGTTCCCCGAGTTCCGGGCCAACGTGGAATGGTTCCTGCGCAACCGCGGCCACTTCACGCAAGGGTGCGTCCGGACGATGGAGTCGGGCGGCAAAAAGGCCTACCTGCTGTCGCTGATGAACGAATCGCAGATGCGCCGTCTGCTGACGCGACTGTGGGACCCGGCCGAGTTCCGCAGCCCGCACGGCCCGCGCAGCCTGTCCAAGTACCACCAGGCGAACCCTTATCGGTACATGGGGAACGAAGTCCGTTATGAACCGGGCGAGTCGGCGTCGAAGATAAAGGGCGGCAACTCGAACTGGCGCGGCCCGGTCTGGTTTCCGACGTCGTTCCTGATCCTGGAGTCGCTGCGGACGCTGGCGTCGGCCTACGGCCCGTCGTTCCGGGTGGACGGCCCTCCCGGCGAGCCGCCGGTGACGCTGGACGGGATGGCCCGCGGCCTGGCGGACGGCCTGATGTCGTTGTTTGTACGCGACGGCGCCGGCCGGCGGGCGGTCTACGACGGCCAACGGCTGTTCCAGGAAGACCCCTACTGGCGCGATTGCCTGCTGTTCTACGAATACTTCCACGGCGACACGGGGAAGGGCCTCGGCGCGTCGCACCAGACGGGCTGGACCGGACTGACGGCGACGCTGATCGACGAATGGGGCGGTCGGTCGGCGGCGCCGGAGGCCGTTTCAACCAACGGCGCCGCGGCCGACCGGCTTGCCGGCAGCCGTCCCGTGTGCTACTGATGACAAATGGTCGGCGTTTGCATTACCCTACCCCGGTAGGACCATGTTTTCCTGGAACGTCCGCCGCTGGCTCCGCCGTCTTGCCCCGCCGGCCCCGCGCCGCCGTCGGCCGTCGGTGCGCCCCCTGTTGGAACGGCTCGAAGACCGCCTGACGCCGACGCTGCTTACCGTCACAAACGGCGCCGACTCCGGCATGGGGTCGCTTCGGGACGCGCTGGCCGCCGCCAACAACAACGACGTCATCGACTTCGCCGCCGCCGCCAACGCCCGGACCATCGACCTGACCAGCGCCGGCCTGACGATCGGCGTGAACGTGACCATTGAGAACGACCAGGGCGCCGGCCCGGTGACCATCGACGGCGGCGGGCAGTTTACCGTCTTTACGGTCCAGAGCGGCGTGACGGCCGCGCTGGCCGGCCTGACCATCTCCAAGGGCCAGGGCTATTCCAGCGGCGGCGTCGACAACGAGGGCGGCCAGCTTTCGGTCTTCGCCTGCACGTTCTCGAATAACGTGGACGTCTCCGGCGACGTGGGCGGCGGCGCCATCTTCAATAACGGCGGCGCGGTGAGCGTCTTCGCCAGCACCTTCGTCAACAACACCGCCTCGGTCGGCGGCAGCGGCGGCGCCATTTTCAACTTCGGCAACCTGACGGTCGTCAACAGCACCTTCTCAGGAAACGTCGGCAGCTTTGGCGGCGCCATTTACAACCAGGGCAACCTGGGGGTCAACGAAAGCACCTTTTCCGGCAATTCCGCCGCCGCCTACGGCGGCGGCATCTACAACGAAAACGGGTCGTTCACCGGCGGCGGGGCGACCCTCATCGGCGACATCCTGGTCGGCAACAGCGCCGGCGTCGCGGCGTCCGACGACCTCGGCGCCGCGACCACTAGTCCCAGCTCCGAGGTCGTCGGCCCCGTCGCCCAGGTTTCCAGTTTCAACCCCCTAAACGGTGGAACAACTGGACCGACGGGACCGACGGGACCGACGGGACCAACGGGCCCCGTTTCCATGTTCAACCTCGTCGGCGCCGACGGGAGCGGCAGCCTCACCAACGGTCAGAACAATCAGATCGGCGTCACGCCGGCGCAGGTGGACCTCGCCCCGCTGGGAGATTACGGCGGCCCCACCGAGACCTTCGCCCTATCGCCCGACAGCATCGCGCTCGGCGCCGGCCCCACCGAGAACCAGCCGACGGTTGACCAGCGCGGCGTCGCGCGGCCCGTCGGCGTCCCCATCGACGTCGGCGCCTTCCAGGCCGTGTTCCCCCCACGAAACATTCAACTCAGCGTCAGCGCCGCCGTGACGCAGGAAGGGCAGCCGGTCACGCTGAACGGAACCTTCGCGGATCCGAGAACGAATGAAATGGACGTCGTGACGATTGACTGGGGCGACGGCTCCGCCGACACAACCCTGGTCCTGGCGGCCGGGGTGCGCACCTTCGCCGCGGACCATACGTATACGGCGCAAGGCGACTTCTTCCCGACCGTGTTCGTCGCCAACGCCGACGGGCAGACGGCGGCCGCGGCCCCCTCGGTGCAAGTGCTGCCCGCCCCCTTTAGCGCCGTCCTCATTGTGCAGGGTCAACCTGGCCAGTCGGTTTCAGGCTCCGTGACCGACCCCGTTACCGGCGACGTCATCGAGGTGAGTTTCACGGTCGCGCCGACCAACACCGGCACGGGCGTGTTCCTGGCGGCGCAGCTCACGAACGGCGCCCCGCCGCCGTCGCTGGGCGTCGTCGAGGTGATTTCCACCTACGACTTCCGCGAACACAATCTGAGTCAGCAAGACTCCGTACAGGTGATCTTGATCATCCGGGAGTCCCTGGAGTCGGGCACCGTCCCGGTGGTCCTGTACCTCGACCCCTCTAGCGGCCAGGAGCGCGTCTTCCAGGGCGACGTCCATTTCTCCCAGGGGCCGAACGTACTGATCGTTACAATCGTCTTCGACAATTCGGACACGCCTCGGCTCATCGACCTGACGAACACGGTGTTCACGGTCGTCGCCGCCGTTCCGGGCGCCACGGCCACGGCGGCCGTCAGCGCCTCGGTGGCGTCGGCCGCCCCCAACGCGATCGTCCCGGTCCAGACGGCAACCTTCCAGAGCAGCAGCAGTCTCAAACTGACCCTGGCGACGACGCAGCTCGGCCAGGTGAGCCAGAGCCTGTCGTCGCTGGACGACGGCGGCGGCGGCGAGTCCGGCGAGCCGTCCGGCGGCGCGGACGACGCCCTGGCGAAGCTCCTGGTGAAAGAACTGGAGGCGTTGTGGCGCTTCGAGGCCGAGCCGGTGCTGAGCTCGTGGGGCCTTACGCCGCAAGACAAGGCCCCTCCTCCGAAGTCCGCCCCGCAAGCGCCGGAAGGTTCGCAACCGCAACAATCGCGCGAGGAGGCGCCCGCACAGCCCCACGCGGGAGAGGTGTTGGCGCCGAGTCCGGCCGCCGACGTCGATCCGCCGGCGCCGGCCCTGGACCCGGCGAACGCCCGAAAAGCGTCCCGCGCGGCGACGTCGGCCGCTTACGTCCTTGCGGCCCCTTTGATCGGCTCGCTTCCGGGAAAATCACGCCGACGAAGGAAGAAAGGCCGCAACGAGCCGACTCAAGGGGAGAATGAGGAGTAAAGCTTGGTCCGGCTGATATGTGTGGTTAGCCGCGACGCGCCAGCGGAGCGCTGGCATCGAGCGCTCCGCTGGCGCGTCGCGGCTAACCGGGGTCGGTTATCGTCCAATCAGCCCGCCGCCGGGTCCTTGCCGTTGACCCACGGCCCGGCCAGCTTCTCGTAATCCGGCGGGAACAATTCGCTGCCTTTCGGATCGCCCTTGTAGCCGGCGACCTCATGCGGCTTGCCGTGCTCCTTGCTCCGCTTTTCCAGACGCGCCGCCCAGCTGGCGTCGGCCTCGACCGGTTTGCGGGCCTCCTTGTCCCAGAAGAACGCCTTGCCCTCGCGGTAGCTCTTGACGCCCAGCGCCACCGTGGTGAACGCCGCCGCCCCCAGTTCCGGCGGGCAGAGCGTCTCGCGATTGCCGCTCCGCACGCAATTCAGGAAGTAGCCCCACAGCGCCGCCGTGTCGAAGTTGTTGCCCCAGTCCTCGCGGGTGTAACCCTCGATCTTCGCCTCGACCGTCTCGTCCGGCTCGATGGTTTTTTCCAGGCGGGCCGGCTTGGCCGCCGCCCCGGTCGGGTCGTCCTTGATGATCTGGAAGCCGCCCGCCACGAACTTGATCGTGCCCAAATGGCCGCGGATCAGCTCCTCGATCGGGTAGGCGTTGATCATCGCGGCCGTCACGTTCAACTGGCAGCCCTCGTCGTAGTCGGCCGTTATCATGGTGACGTCCGGCACGTCGCGGCCGTCGTACTCCATATAGAGACCGCCGCCGGCCACCACGCGGCCGGGGTAGCGCACGCCCATCGCCGAGATCATGTGCGTCGTCTGGTGGACGAACAGGTCCGTGAACATGCCGCCGCCGAACGGCCAGTAGCAGCGCCACTGGCCGAACACCGCCCGGTCGAACGGCCGCTCCTTGGGCGACGGCCCCAGCGGCACGCCCTTGATTACCTCGAAGTCGTGGCCGAGGAACCGGTCCCAGTCGATGGTCTTGGGGTTCATCTCCTTGTAGAGTCGGTAATAGCGCCATTGGCCGACGCTGGAATTGCGGTAGTAGCTGGTCTGGGCCTGGGCGACGTGGCCGATCTTGCCGGCGCGGATCAGCGCGTTGGCCTTGAGCCAGGTCGGGTCGGCCATCGACTGCACGCCGACCGTCATGACGATGTTGTTCCTGGCGGCGGCGTCGACGACGGCGTGGGCCTCGTCGATGGTCTTGGTCATCGGCTTTTCGCAGTAGACGTGCTTCTTGGCGTTGGCGGCGTCGATGGTGACCTTGGCGTGCCAGTGGTCGGGCGTGGCCACGACGATGACGTCGGCCTCGTCGAGATCGAGGATGCGGCGGTAGTCCTTGACGACGTGCTTCTTGTCGTCGGGATTGAGTCCTACCTTCTTGGCGGAGGGATAAAGTCCCTGGCCGTAGTGTCGGGTCGTCTTCTTGCCGTCCTTGCCGACGACTTCGTAATCGTCCTCATGGCCGTCCCAGACGTCGCAGACGCCGACGGCGGCGACGCCTTTGTTCTCCTTTTGCAGCTTGGCGATGATGCCGAGGTGGGCCTGGCAGCGGCCGCCGACGCCGATGAAGGCGACGCCGATGCGCTCATTGGCCTTGTGGACGCGGGCGTAGGACGCCGCCGACAGCGACAGGGCGGCGGCCCCGGCGGCGGCGCCCTTGAGGAAGCCGCGGCGGTTGACGGTTTCATCAGACATATACGGTCTCCTTATCCCGGTTAGCCGCGACGCGCCAGCGGAGCGCTTTATCCCGACGCGCTCCGCTGGCGCGTCGCGGCTAACCCATCCACGTTACTTGTGTTGCATCAGCAGCCAATCATACAATTCCGGCGTGGCGTAGGCCTTGTCCCAGCAGTTGTGGCCGACGCCGGGGTATTCGGTGAATTTCGGGTCGCCGCCGGCCGCCTTGAGGGCCGCGACCATGTCCCGCGCGCACCGCGCTGGCACGACCGGGTCGGCCTCGCCCTGGAAGACCCAGCAGGGGATGTCCTTGATCTCCTTCGCCTTGGCGGGGTCGCCGCCTCCGCAGCACGGCACGATGGCAGCCCAGCGGTCGGGGTACTTCTCGGCCAGGCTCCAGGTCCCGAATCCGCCCATCGACAATCCGGTGAGATAAAGGCGCTTGTCGTCGATTTTGTATTCCTTCTGCACGGCGGCGAGGATGGCGAGCGCCGCTGGGCGTCCTTGGAGTCGGCCCTCCAGGTGCGGTTCTGCGACTGCGGGAACACGACGAAACAGGGGAAATGCTTCCCGTCCGCTTCCTGCTTCTTGACGGCCGGCCCGAGGCCGACGGCCGCCTGCTTGTGGCCGTCCGTGCCCGTCTCGCCGGAGCCGTGCAGGAAAAGGATCAGGGGGATCGGCTTGTCGCCCGTGTATTCGTCGGGCACGAACAGGACGTACTTGGCTTCCTTGCCGTCCTTATCCTTGATGGTGCGGTCGAGGAAGCCGTGCGCCGGCGCGTCGGCGCGGGCCAGCGACGGCAGGAGGCAAAACAGGGCCGCCCCGAACAGGGCGGGCAGACGCAACGAAGTCATGGAGGGTTCCTCACGAAGGCGCGGGCGGTGAGGGATAACCTATCATACCGGCGGCCTTGCCGCCACGGATGGGGCGAAAATCGGCGCGGCGGCGGCTGGAGTGAGGCGCGTGGGGATGGTAGCATGACCGGCGTCGCCCGCCCGTCGCCGTGAGCCACGTTCCATGCCGACATGTGATCCGGCCGCCTACGGCCCCGCCTTCGCGCCGCTGCTGCGCGACGGCCCACTCAGCCCCCTCGGCCCCGGCCGTCCCGACGAGGCGCGCCGCCCGGCGCTGGCCGCGCTGGCCGAAGATGACGCCTTCGCGCCGCGGCGGGTCGTGGACCGCGACATGGCCGCAGCCTGCCGCGCCGGACTGTGGCTGCTCTTCGACTTCCTCGACGAATCGCACGCGATCAGCCAGGACATCCACACGCCGGAGGGGAGCTACTGGCACGCCCTGATGCATCGACGGGAAAAAGACTTCTCCAACTCCAAATATTGGTTTCGCCGCGTCGGCGATCATGCCATCTTCGAGCCGTTGCGACGCGCCGCCCGCGACCTGGCCGGCGAATCGCCGCACCCGTCCGCCCGTTTCCTGAAGACGAAATCGGACTGGGATCCCTTCGCTTTCGTGGACCTGTGCGAGGCGTCGCTGTCCGGGCGGTCGCCGTGCGAGGCGCTCTGTCGGGGCGTTCAGCAGTGCGAATGGCGACTGCTGTTCGATTATTGCCATCGAGCCGCCGTCGGTAGGGACGAATGAATAAGACGTGGGATCACGGCTACAATCCGGTGGCCGTGACATGCACGCCGCGGCGGACGACGAGGGTTTGCTCGTCGGCATGGTAGAACACCTGGAAGCGAAATGTATGGACAAGTAGGCGGTTTGCCGGGTCGATGAGACTGAAGCGATAGATCATGCCCTCGCCTTGGAACAGGGAGCGGTCCACAACCAACACGGATTTGGGGGATCGAGGAAGGTGGTCGTAAAGGCGGAAATGCACGTCGACGAACATGCCGTCGGCCAATCCCCAACGGTTCATCTGCCGGCTGAGCAATTGCGCGACTCGCGTCTTGTATTCCACCGCCTCACCCCGATCCTTGGGCGTCTAGTTCTCGCTTTCGCGCCTCTAATTTCTCCCGCGCCTGCTCGACGGTAATGCCGAGCACTTCTGCCAGGGATTCTTCGACGCTTATGCACTCCGCCAGGTTCACCGGCGGCAGCGGCTCGGCGAACGAAGGCCAATCGCGGAACACCGCCTCTTCCAGCCGCCGCGCCTCCTCCATCACCTCCAGCAGCCGGCCCATCCCTGCCGCCCTGCGGCCGGTCCCGTTCTGAAGCGCCTCGGCCGTCCGCCGGGCCTTCTCCATCGCCTCGCGCACCGTGGAAAAGAGACGCCGCACGGCGTTGCGCACGGCCTCGAACTCCGCCACGCTGGTCCACGAATCCTCATCGTCCCCCAGAAGATTGTGGAACGCCTGCCGCCAGGCGTCTGGCAGGGCTTCGCCGGTCTCGACGCCGGCCGCGACCACCGCCTCCAAAGAGTCGGCGACCTGTTCCGGCCGACGGGCGTCCAAATAGCGGCTCACGGACTCCGCCCGGTCGATGGCGTGTTGCAGGGCGAAGTCGTCGGCGACTGCAAAAGGCATGGCCCCCTCCTTCCGGCGCCCGTCCCGCGGGCGCCGTCGAAATTATACCCCGCCGGCGCGGCCGCGATCCGGGAGAGTCGCCGCGGGTCAAAGGATGCGGCGTTGCTCCGCGCCCGCGACGGCGTTCGCGCGCCAATCCTGAATCGTTTCATACGCCTCCCGCGCGTGGCCCATGTTCTCGAACGCACGCGGCGGGATCAGCAGGCCGGTCGCCTCGCGCCGCACCTTGCCGCCCGCCAGGAAAACGAACAGGTAGCCCTTGAACCACTCGACCCGCGATACTCCGGACCAATTTTGTCGCAATTCGCCGATCCGCGTCCGCAGCAGGTATCCCTGTCTTCCCAAAACGACCTCGCGGGGGACAAACGGGTCCGTCGCGCGTCCCTGCCTGGCGGCTTCGTGTGCGGCCTTGAGTTCCCGCGCCAGCCGCGCCCGGTCGAGCACCGGCATGAGCCAGCCGAGCAGCAGCCGCAGCAGGAAACCCCCGGCCATGAACGCCGCCGCCATGCCATAGATCCAGGGAATGTCCTTGTCGAAGTAGTTGATTCCGCCGATCAACACCGCCACGCCGATGAGCAGCGCCGGCAAGGGCCATACCCGCCCCAGCCACGCCTTGCGCCCCGCCGGCGTCGTCCGAGGGTACTGCCGCGTCAGGGCGTCATGGTCCTCGACCGTCGGCGTATATTCGAGCCGAATGGCGTCGCGTTCACCCGCCTCGGGGATCACGGGAACGACGGCGGCCGCGGGCGCCTGGGCCTGCCGATTCGACGCCGGCGCCTCCAGCCGGGCGGCGACCACCGCGTAGCCGGGGAAGAAATTCGGCTCCGCCACGGGGAGCTGCACGCGCGGCTTCGCTTCCCCCTCCACCCACAGCCGGAAAATGCCCGCCGACACGTCCACGCGGGCGATCCGTTCCCATTCCACCTCTTCCCAGCCGCGTTTCTTGTCCGTGATTTCCACGCCGCGATTGTTGATCTGCATACTCCGCGTCCACGGCGCGGACTCCCCGCGTTGCAGGGCGGCCGCCATCCGCCGCGCGATCGTACCGGTAAGGACGTTGCACAGCCGGTTCAGCGGCGTGCCCTCCGTGTAGCCGCTGACCAGGCCCGTCTTTTCCTTGTAGGTGTGCCGGAAGACCAGCGGCCTGGCGCCCGGTTCGGCCGTCCGCAGCGCGATCTCCTGCGAGGTGCCGACGTAGGCGCCGTTGTGGAAATGCCGGATCGCCTTGAACGTCATTTCGGCCACGTCCTGGTAGCGCAGCGTCCGCTCGCCGCGCCCGTCCGCGATCCGCAGGCCGCGCTCGTGGAGATACGAGGCCTTGCCGGCGTTCGCCAGGATGTAGGCGACGCCGCCGAGGGCGAAGACGATTCCGATGCCGCCGCAGAGCGGCCCGGCCACGACGCCGTTATCGAAGTCGGCGGTAAAGTCGATCAGGATCGTGATGACCAGGAACAGCAGCGCCAGGGCCAGTAAAATGTCGGCCGCGAGAGGTTTCGGCTTCTGCTCCAAAACCACCGGCCCCAGGCCGCCCGCGGCGTCGTTGGCGGCCGCGCCGCCGACAGGTTCGTTGTCTCGCATCTGCTCCCCCGCCCGTCCGCGAAACGATCCGGCCCCGCGACGACGGGGACCGGCCCTTCCGTAAATCATAGCGGACGGGACGCGGGCACGGCCAGCGGCGGCGGCGCCGTCATTTGCCGGCGCAGGGCTGGATGCGGACGGCGACGATGAGCAGTTCGTTGTCCTTGTTGCGGAACGGCGTGACGACGGGGAAGAACTTGCCGCAGGTGGTGGTGTAGGTGATGGCGCCCATCCGCGGCGGCGTGATTTTCATCTGAAAGCGACCCTCTTCATCGCTCTTTTGTTCCACGGCGACTCGGAGCGTCTGGTCGCCGCCGAGGTCGAACTCGCCCTTGCCGCCCAGCGGCAGCGATTTGCAGGTCATCTTGGCGATGCGGAAGCCGGTCCACTTGGGGTCGATCTTCCGCACCTCTCTGGCGATGCACTCCAATTTCGGATCGATTTTGTCGTTTTGGTCGGTGGCCAGGATGGCCACGACGGAGACGCGGACGCCGTCGTCGCGGTCGGGCGCGGCGGCCGGCAGACAAAAAAAGACGGAGAGAAATGCGGCCGACATTGGCGACATGGCTGTTCACCTCGGCGCCCGTCGCGGCGGGCGGCTCCCACGGTTCACGGCTCCCGTCCCTCAGGCCCCATCGACGCGGCGACGATCATCGGCACTTCCCCTTCGCCGATGTGGGGGACCGGGCCGTCGTCGCGGTACGATTTCACGTCCATGACCGACACGTCGTCCTGACCGGCCAGGACGATCGGTTCCTGCACCGGCGGCGCGGCGACGACCAGCCCGGCGGCGTCCCGCGCGTCCATGCTGATAATGGTCACTTCGCCGGGCGCGACGACCGGCAGCGGGGCGTCCGCGTCGTTCGGCGGCGCGCCCTGGAAGAGCCGGGTCAGAAAAACGGCCGCGAAAACGGCGGCCGCCGCGCTCGCGCCCAGGCCCAGCGCGATCGGCCATTTCCGCGGTCGGCGGCGCGCGGCCGGCCGCCTCGCCTCGATGCGTGAGAGGACCGCCGTCCAGGCGGCCGGCCCGGGTTCGGGGGGCGGGTTGGCCCGCCACAGGCGGAGGACGCGCCGCTGCCCGTCCAGTTCCTCGGCGGCCTCGGCGTTGTCGGCGAGCCAGGCCTCGACGCGCGCGGCCGTCGCGGGGTCGAGTTCGCCGTCCAGGAAGGCGGCGAGCCGTTCCGGCGAAGGGTCCGGGTTGATGGAATTATGCCTCATAGGGATGTCCGTTGGCTTAGAAACACCCGGAGCTTTTGGCGGGCGTAAAAGAGCCGGCTCATGACGGTCCCGATTGACACGCTCATGGCGTCGGCCACTTCGCGGTAGCTGAGTCCGGCGTCGGCGTGCAGCACGAACGTCCGCCGCTGCGCGTCGGAGAGGGTGGCGAGCGCCTGATCCAGGAGTGAACGGAGGTCGGCCCGTTCCAGGCCGCGCGCCGCGTCGTCCGGCGTCAGCAGGCCGGCGTCGGCGGCGTCGCCGGCCCCGGCCGCGTCGAGGCTCAGGATTTCGCGCCGCCCGCGCTGTCGCCCGAGATCGAGGGCGGCGTTGCTGACGACGCGGAGGAGCCAGGTCTTGAACGAGCTGCGTCCTTGGAAGCCGCTCAGATGGGTCAGGGCTTTTACGAAACCCTCTTGCACCGCGTCCAGGGCGTCCGGCTCGTTGCCGAGGAGTCGGAACGCGACACGATAGGCCGGCTGCCGGTGGCGGCGGAACAATTCTTCCAGGGCTGCCCGTTCGCCGGCCGCGAAGCGCTCCAGGAGCAACTCATCGCTCGGGGCCGGCGGACTGGGTGCGGTGACGGCGGCCATGTTGCCTCGGAGACTCCTTCACGCCAGACGGCGGCGCCCCACATTTTATTCATGGAATCTTATCAGGACGCGCCCGGTCATTCGAGGGGCGGTGGGGCGCACGACACGGTCTGTAGCTACCCGACGCGGCGGTAGCGACGATGTCCGGTCGCCGCCGCTTGGCGGCGTTCCCAGAAGGCCTCCAGCGGCTGGCCGTCACCCAGGTAGTCCGCCCGCAGTTGCAGCACGGCTTCGCTGCCCTCCTCCGACCAAAACTTCTCCGTCCCCTTCACCCGATGGTTGATCTGCTTCACCACCGACTCGACGTGGCTGCTCGTGATGGGAAGACCCTGCCGCCGATACTCGTCATAACGCATCTTGTCCTGATGGTTGCCCAGGTACTTCAACGTCTTGTCCACTACGCGTCGCGGGCTCGTTTCCGGCTCATCCTTCTGGGGCAAGCCCATCTCGGCCTGGCGCGCCTCCAGGGCGGCGATGACCGCGACCACCCGGCCTTGCCACACCCAGCGGATCCACCGCCGATACACCGCCCAGCCCGCCGCGAAGCGTCGCCCGGCCGTCGCCGCCGCGAACACGTAGGACAACGCGTGAATGAAGTCCAGGATGGGCACGAACGACCCGAAGAAGCGACGTTGCAGCTCCCAGTTGTTCGCCGAGCCGTCGCCCACGAAGGCCTTCCGCGCCGCCCCCTGGAACCCCGACGCCCACGCCGCCTGCGCCAAAAGCGACGCGAAGGCCGGCCAAGTCTGACGCGAGGCGACGACCTGCCGATGCCGCACGACCGGGGGTCGGTACGTCGCCTCCGCCTCCAACGCCTCCGCCGCCGCCTCCGGTTCCACGGCGTCGCTCACGGCGTCCCGCCCTTCCCGGACGTGCTTGTGCAGCTCCCGCACCAGCTTCGGGATGCGTACCACGTCGAGGAACGACGCCGGGATCTCGGGACAGGGATCGGCGGCCGCCGCCTCGCTCGTCATGGTCAGCAACAGCCCGACCTTGTCTTCCCGCCAGTGGCCCACCCGCGAGGCCGCGGTGTTTTCCTCTTGCCAGTCTTCCGCCTCGGCGGCCGTCCCCGCGACCGCGGTTGCCGCGGTCGGGGCGGGCTCGGGGGAGCCGAGCCGCTCCCCGGCGCATCGCGGATTTGCAAGCGGCCGCCGTCCGCCATCACCACGGCTAACGGCGGCGGCGTCACGCCGGAGGGGACGGCGAACTTCTCGACCAGCGGCAAGGCCGCGAACGCCGCCACGTCCGCCTCACGCTCGGCGACGCGTTCGGCGCCGATGCGTCGGGTGATCCGCTCGACCCGTTTCTCCGGCACGGGCAGGTCGGCCAGCTTATCCAACAGGACACTGCCCTCGGCAAACGAGCGGCTGGCCGTCCCGGCATAGGTGATCTTCGCCAGCAGCGCGGGACTGGTTTCGCCCTGGTCAATGCCCAGACTCTTGGACTGAGGGAAAAAAAGCCCGCCGGCAGCGGTCACAGTAGCCTTCCGGCTCGGGCCACTCGGCCTCGCCGGCCCGCGTCGTCAGGATGCGGGGATTGGCGTCGGCACAGGGCAGCGGGGCGTGGCACGCCGGACAGGTGCGGAACGGCGCGGGCCGCTCGCCGGCCGTGGCCTGCCGGGCCAGGGTCTCATCGAGCATTTTCTCGGTGAGCATCTCGCGGATTTCGAGGAAGACGTCCTCGATCTGGGTGAGTTTGGTCCCCCAGGCCGGCCCCTGGGGGCCATAGAGCTTCTCGACGAGGTTTTTGGCGACGCCCTCGACGTAGGATCGCAGTTCTTCCACCGGTGCAGTGCGCTTTTTGCCTCGCGCCATCCCTGGCCCCTTTCGGAACTTGGGTCAAAAGAGGGAACGGATTTGCCTCAGCCAATGTACGACCCGTCCACGCCAGCTGCAAACCGTGTCGTGCGCCCCTGGGGCGCCAGGCGCTTCGCCGGACTTGACGCCCCCCGTCGGCGTCCCTACCATATCTCTCTTTCCCCTGGAAATCGATCCGCCGGCGCCGGCCGCGCGGGGTTGGCAAACCGAAGGCGAACGTCATGGCCGTTCCGAAGCGACGAACCTCCCACGCCCGCCAGGGCAAGAGGCGCAGCCACCTGCACCTCAAGCCGATTCAAATCCAATACTGCGGCCGTTGTGAACAGCCGGTGCTGCCGCACCACGTCTGTCCCAACTGCGGCTTCTACCAGGGCCGTGAGGTCGTGGTGGAGGAAGAGGAGAAGAAGTAAGCCATGAGAATCGCGCTGGACGCGATGGGCGGTGACCACGCCCCCGAGCCGATCGTGGCCGGCGCCGTGCAGGCCGTGGCCGCCGACCCCGAAGTGCGGGTCGTGCTTGTCGGCGACCAGGCCCGCGTCGAGCCGCTCGTCCCCGCCAACGCCGTCGGCCGCGACCGCATCGAGTTCTTCCACTGCTCCCAGGCCGTCGGCATGGAAGAAAGCCCCGTGGTGGGCCTGCGCAAGAAGCCCGACAACTCCATCAGCCGCTGCTGGCAGTTGCTGGCCCAGCAAAAAGTGGTCGGCATTGTCAGCGCGGGCAACACCGGCGCCATGGTGGCCGGCGGCCTCTTCCTCAAGCGCTTCCTCAAGAACGTCAGCCGGCCCGGCATCGCCGCCATCCTGCCGACCATCAAAGGCCCGTCGGTGATGATCGACGTCGGCGCCAACGTCAGCCCCAAGGCGGAGCAACTGTTCCAGTACGGCGTGATGGGTTCAATTTTCGCCAAGCACATCCTCCAGCGCGACCGGCCGACCATCGGCCTGATGAACGTCGGCTCCGAGGAGGCCAAGGGCACCGAACTCGCCAAGGAAACCCATGCGCTGTTCAACGCCAGCCCGCTGAAGGACCGCTTCGTCGGCAACGTCGAGGGCCGCGACATCCAGCGCGGGGCGGCCGACGTCGTGGTTTGCGACGGCTTCGTCGGCAACGTGGTGCTCAAGACCTGCGAAGGGGTCTTCGAGTTCCTTATGAAGGTGCTGCAAAAGGAACTCCTCGCCGGCCTCCAGACGGAGCGCGACAAGGCGGCCCAGGTGTTGCAAGGACTGGCCAGCCGTTACGAATACAGTTCTTACGGCGGCGCCCCGCTGCTGGGCATTGACGGCGTTTGCATCATCTGTCACGGCTCTTCCGGCGACCGGGCCATTAAAAACGCCCTCGGCGTCGCCGCTCAATATGTCCGCGCCGGGCTGAACGAGTTGATCGTCAAGGAACTGGAAGCGGCCCCGGTTACGGGCGGGCAGCCGGCGTGAGCCGGCTGGTGCTTCAACCATTCCGCAACATGAGGCTACACCAGCCGGCTCACGCCGGCCGCCCGCCGGATGCCAGGAAGGTCGATCATGTCTCGCAGCGCATTCCTCTTTCCGGGCCAGGGGCGCAGGTCGTCGGCATGGGCCGCGAACTGGCCGGCCGTTTCCCCGCCGTTCGCGCCCTCTACGAAGAGGCGTCGGCCGTCCTCGGCTACGACCTCGCCGACGTTTGCTGGAACGGACCCAAGGAACGCCTCGACGCCACCGTCGTTAGTCAGCCGGCCCTGTTCGTCGCCAGTCTGGCCGCCCTGGAGGCGCTGCGTCACGACCAGCCGGCGGCCGTCGATCATTGCGTGGCCGCGGCCGGCCTGAGCCTGGGGGAATACACCGCCCTGGCGTTCGCGGGGGCGCTGAGTTTCGCCGACGGCCTGCGCGTGGTCAAGGCGCGCGGCGAGGCCATGCAGGCCGCCGCCGACGCCTCGCCGGGCGGCATGGTGAGCGTCCTCGGCCTGGACCAACCGGCGGTCGAGGAACTGTGCGCCGCCGCCGCGCCTGTTGGCCTTATCCGGATCGCCAATCTCCTTTGTCCGGGCAACATCGTGGTTTCGGGGGCCGTGGCCGCCTGTGAGGCGGTGGAGAAATCGGTGGAGGCGAAGGGCGGCCGCGGCGTCCGGCTGTCCGTGGCGGGCGCCTTCCACACGCCGCTCATGAAGCCGGCCGACGAGGCGCTGGCCGCCGCCCTCCAGGGGGTGACGATCCGCCCGCCGCGCGTGCCGGTGTGGTCCAACGTGGACGCCCGGCCGCACACCGACCCGGAGGAGGTGCGCGGTCTGCTGGTGCGGCAGGTGCTGCATCCGGTGCTGTGGGAGCAGACGATCCGCGGCCTCTTGGCCGACGGCTGCGACCGCTTCTACGAGATCGGCCCCGGCCGCGTCCTGGCCGGGCTGCTCAAGCGCGTCCAGCGCAAGGCCGATTGCGTCAACGTGAGTGCGTGAAACGCGATGTGAATCTCTGGCGGTCACTTGGCGGCCTTCAGGCGTGGGCCATCGAGAGGACACCCAGATAATCCCACCGCGGCCCCCTGACGGGGCGTATGCGGATTCTGGGGTCGGGGGATGGGTGCCATGCTTTCGCGGCTGCCATCGGGACCCGAACACTGTCGGGACCACCGCGAAAGCATGTTTGGACGTCGCCTAAACCGGGCGGAGTCCAAACATGCTTTCGCGGTGGTCCCGATGGTTTGTTCGTTCTGACGGGGGCCGCGAAAGCATGGCACCCCGAACCCACCCCCACTCACCACCAGACTCTATTTCCGCGGCCCCCCTGACCGGGAAACCGCGAAAGAAACTACCCATCAGTCCGACGGAGCAGTTACAATAACCGGGCAGCGATGACAACCCGAACGCCAGGGAATCGCGCCATGCCCAACCCCAAATTCCACGTTTTCCTCTCCCACAACAGCACCGACAAGCCCGCCGTCGAGGAACTGGCCCGCCGGCTGAGGGCGGAAAACGTCGAGCCGTGGCTCGACAAGTGGCACCTCATCCCCGGCGACCCGTGGCAGCCGGCCATTGAGGACGTGCTGGCCGAATGCGGCTCCTGCGCCGTCTGCATCGGCGCCGGCGGCATCGGCACGTGGCAAGACGAGGAGATGCGCGCCGCCATCAACCGCCGCGTGACGGCGAGCCGCGCGGCGGACCCCAAGGACCGCTTCCGCGTCATCCCGGTGCTGCTGCCGGGCGTGGCCCGTCCCGAACGCAGTCTCCTGCCCGCCTTCCTCGTCAGCACCACCTGGGTCGAGTTCCGCGCCACGCTCGACGAGCCGGAGCCGTTCCGCCGCCTGCTCTGCGGCATCCGCGGCGTCGAACCGGGCGACGCCCCCGGCGAAACGATCCTGGAAGGCGAATGCCCCTACCGCGGGCTGGAGTTCTTCGACGCCGCCCACGCCCGCTTCTTCTTCGGCCGCGAGGCCATGACCGAATGGCTGCTGACCGCCCTGAGGCGCACGCCCGCCGGCGCGGAAAGCCGCTTCCT
This sequence comes from uncultured Planctomycetaceae bacterium, assembly GCA_963813925.1. Taxonomy (GTDB): domain Bacteria; phylum Planctomycetota; class Planctomycetia; order Gemmatales; family Gemmataceae; genus UBA4732. Next base: position 506,429 of record CAWFBG010000005.1, on the reverse strand, counting down.
GGCCGTCCTCGGCCCATCGGGCAGCGGCAAATCGTCGCTGGCCCGCGCCGGACTGATCCCGGCGCTGAAGGCCGGCGGCCTGGACGGCAGCGCCGATTGGCCGGTGGCCGTGTTGCAGCCGGGAGCCGAGCCGCTGGAGGCGCTGGCCGTGGCCCTCACGTCCGTGGGCGGCGGCAAAGCGACGGCCGGGGCGGTCCACGCCCTCATGGCCGACTTGCGCGCCAGCGACAACGCCCTGCACCTGACGGCGCGGCTGGCCCTGCGCGACGCCCCGCCGGCGTGGCGGCTGGTGTTGCTGGTAGATCACTTTGAGGAGGTCTTTACGCTCTGTTCGGACGACGCGGCCCGCAAGGCGTTCATCGACAACCTGGTCCGCGCCGCCGCGGCGTCCGGCGGCCGCACGGTGGTGGTGCTGGCGATGCGGGCCGACTTCCTCGGCAGGTGCGCCGCGCACCCCGCCCTGGCCGCGGCCATGTCCGACCACCAGGCGCTGGTCGGGCCGATGACGGAGGACGAGCTGCGGCGGGCCATCGAGCGGCCGGCCCAGAAGGTCGGCTGCGAGGTGGAACCGGGGCTGGTGGACGTGTTGATCCAGGACGTGCAGGGGCAGCCGGGGGCGCTGCCGCTGATGCAGTACGCCCTGCTGGAATTGTGGAAGCGGCGCGACGGCCGGCGGCTGACGCTGGAGGCGTACCACGCCATCGGCGGACTGCGGGGCGCCCTGGAGCGTCGGGCCAACGAGGTTCTCGGCCAGTTTACGGAGGGCGAAAGGGAACTATGCCGGCGGATCTTCCTGCGGCTGACGCAGCCGGGCGAGGGAACGGAGGACACGAAACGGCGGGCGACGATGCGCGAGTTGGCGTCGGTCGGGCCGGGGGCGGAGGCGGTGCAGGGGGTGTTGCGGCGGCTGGCCGACGCCCGGCTAATCACCGCCGAGGGCGACGACAAGCGGCCGGGGGAGGGGGCGGTCGATGTGGCGCACGAGGCGTTGATCCGGGGTTGGCCGGAGCTGCGGAAATGGATCGACGCGGATCGGGCCGGCCTGCGGACGCAACGGCGGCTGACGGAGGCGGCGCGCGAGTGGGAGGGCAACGGCCGCGACGCGAGTTTCCTGTACGGCGGCGCCCGGCTGGCGGTGGCCAAGGAGTGGGCGGGAGCGCACGGGGCGGAACTGAACGTGCTGGAGACGGAGTTCCTGTCAGCGAGCGAGGAGGCGGAGGGCAAGCACAAAGCCGACGAGATTGCCAAGGCAAAGGCGCGGCTGGCCCTGGAGCGCTGGCGGCTGCGGCTGACGCTGGCCCTGGCGGCGACGCTATTGCTGGCGGTGGTCGGCGTCGCGGCGGGGGCGTTGTGGTATCAGAACGACCAATACCTCCGGAGGACGGAGCGCACCAAACGGGCGGCGGACACGGAGCGCGACGTGACGGCGGCCCTGGACGAGGCGGCGACGTTGGGCAAGCAGGCGGCGACACTGACGGACGACCCGGTGAGGTGGGAGGCGACGCTATCGGAGGCGCAGTCGGCGGTCAAGCGGGCGGAGGGCGTCTTAGACAGCGGCGAGGGCACGGACGAATTGCGGGGGCGCGTGGCCGCGCAGCGGGAAGCACTGGAAGCTGCGGACAAAGATCGGCGCATGATGGCGCGGCTGGAGGATGCCCGGCTGCGGCGTGCGGTCGTCGGCAAGGAAGGCGTGTTCGACCGGGCGGGGGCGGCCGCGCTGTATGCTACGGCGTTCGAGGAGGACATGCAGCTCAGTACCCTGACCACTGCGCAGGCGGCGGAGCGCATCAACAAGCGAGCTATACGGGAGGGACTGCTGGCCGGTATGGATGATTGGGCGGATGTCACCCCCAAAATTGACGAGAAGACCCGCTTGCGCGGCATTGTGCGAGCGGCCGATCCGGACCCAAACTCCTTCAGGAATCGCTCTATGGCGCTGATGGACGGCAAGGACTGGGACGGTTTACGCTCGCTTGCCTTTGGTCCGGGAGCAAAGATTGTGCCGACAGCGAGCCTGGTGAGCGTTGGCGTGAAATTAGTGGCTACCGGCGCCGTCTCGGAAGCAGTGAAGTTCTTGAATCAGGCGAATGAACGACGACCTGGGGATTTCTGGATCGTCTTTGAGTTGGCGTATGCTTCTTTGGAGACGAAGCCACCCGCGACGGAAGAGGCGATTCGCTACTATACGGCTGCGGTGGCTTTGCGCCCCACCAGCCCGTTCTCTCACACCAACCTCGGCCTCGCCCTCTCCTACAAGGGCCAGTTGGACGAGGCCATCGCGGAGTACCGCAAGGCTGTCGTCTTGGGGCTGGACCACGCCGACGTCCACTATAACCTCGGCGTCGCCCTCCTCGCCAAGGGCCAGTTGGACGGGGCCATCGCGGAGTACCACAAGGCCATCGCGCTAAAGCCGGACCACGCCAACGCCCACGACAACCTCGGCATCGCCCTCCGCCGCAAGGGCCAGTTGGACGAGGCCATCGCGGAGCACCGCAAGGCCATCAAATTGAAGCCGGACGACGCCTGGGACCACAACAACCTCGGCAACGCCCTCTACGCCAAGGGCCAACTGGACGAGGCGATCACGGAGTACCGCAAGGCCATCGCGCTAAACCCGGACGCCGCCGAGGCTCACGACAACCTCGGCGTCGCCCTCTCCCAGAAGCACCAATTGGACGAGGCGATCGTGGAGTTCCGCAAGGTCACCGCGCTAAAGCCGGACGACGCCGAGGCTCACGACACCCTCGGTGCCGCCCTCGCCCAGAAGCACCAATTAGACGAGGCGATCGTGGAGTTCCGCAAGGCCATCCAGATCAAACCCGACTACTCCGATGCCCACTATTACCTTGGCATCGCCCTATACCAAAAGCACCAGTGGCAAGAGGCGATTGCGGAATACCGCAAGGCCCTCCAATTCCAGCCCGACTACGCCGCTGCAGACTACAATGCCGCCTGCGCTGCCGCCCTCGCCGGCTGTGGGCAGAGTGAGGATGCCGCGAAGACCGATGAGAAGGAGCGCAGCAACTGGCGCAAACAAGCGCTGGACTGGCTCCGTGCCGCGTTAGCTATCTGGACAAAGAAGATCGACGCTGCTAACCCGGGAGTCCGCGCCGCGGCGGCCAAGGAACTCAAGCAATTGCAAGAGGACTCCGACCTCGCTGGCGTGCGCGACAAGGATGCCCTGGCCAAGCTGCCATCGGACGAACAGGACGCCTGGCGCAAGCTCTGGGCCGACGTGGACGCCCTGCTGAAGAAGGCCCAGGCAAAGTAACGGCCGTCGCCGATCCGGACGAATGGCAGCGGACGCCGACGGAAGGGAGGGTGAGCGATGCAAGTCTCCGCGCAAGGGAAGATCAAGCCGGACGGTGCCCTGGAACTGGACAACCCGCTGCCCCTGCCCGGCGGCCGGGTCCTGGTGATCGTGCAGCCGCTCCCGGAGCCTGGACCCGATGACTGCTTCTGGAAGCGGATGCAAGCGATCTGGGATGACCAGAAAACAAATGGATGCGTTCCCTGGGGCGTCGAAGAGGTTGAGGCCGAACGCCGGGCCGTACGGGACGAGTGGGAAGGGCGTATGAAGGAGGCGGGTTGGATGATCGCCCCTCTCACGGCAGATGCGGCACCATCAGCGTGAACGGCCACACATACGCCTGGAGCAGCGTGATGAGGCCGACCAGCGACGCCAGCAATAAGCTGTGCCACAACACCGCCTTGAAAATGTCGGCCTCGCGGCCCACCTGATTCGTGGCGGCCGTCGCCACCACGATGCTCTGGGCGTCGATCATCTTGCCCATGACGCCGCCGGTGCTGTTGGCCGTGCAGATCAACACCTGCGCCTGTCCCATGTCGAGCGCCGACAGCCAGCCGGCCTTGTGGACCTGCGTGGCCGTGATCTTCTGCAGGCTGCCGAACAGCGCGTTGCTGCCGGCGTCGGTCCCCGTCAGGAAGACGCCCACCCAGCCGAGCAGCGTGCCGAAAAACGGATACAGCGCCCCCGTGCTGGCGAAGGCCACGCCCAGCGTGGCGTCCATGCCGGCGTAGCGCGTCACATAACTCAGGCCGAGCATCAGGGCGATCGTCGGGATCGGCACCTTCATTTGAACACAGGTGCGCTTGAACACATTCAAGATCGCCCGTGGCTTCATCCACAGCATCAGCATCGACAGCAGCGCCGCCGCGAACACCGGCGACCCCGGCGCCGTGACCCACGGCACCTCGAAATCGGCGCTCTCCGGCTTCTGTTCGCCGCGGCTGGCGTCGTGCAACGTCGGGTCGCGCAGCACCTTCTGGTCCAGGAACGGCACCGGGATCGTGTAGACCGTCGGGACCAGTCCGCCGATCGTGACCGGCGGGGCCTTGTCGCGCTTGCGGTTCCCCTCCTCCTGCCGCAGCAGCCCGGACAGCAGCAGCAACACCGACATGATGGCGAACGGCGCCCACGCCAACGCGATGCCGCCGGCGGTGAGCGGCCGTTCCGGGGCGGGTTTCGGCGGCGGTCCCACCAGGGCGGCGGCCTCGGCGGCGTGCGGGTCGGACGCCTTCGCCGCGCCGCCCCTCTCGAACGCCGCCTTCGCCTCCGCGGCCTTGAGCTCCGCGGCCTTCACCTTGGCCGGCGTCCGGCCGAAGTGCCAGTCCTTGCGCGGCTTCCAGAAGCGCAGGAAGATCGCCGTCAGGATCAGAGAGAAGATGCCGCCGCCGATGTCGGTCATGGGGTACATGGCGACGCCGAAGATCGGCGTGGTGGCGAAGATGTACTGGAACACGGCGAAGGAGCCGCCGGAGACGAGCAGGACGGGCCATATCTCAAACGTCTGACGCCAGGTACACATGCACTTGACCATGTACAGCGGAACCAGAAAAGACAGGATCGGCAGCTGATGGCCGGCCATGACGCTGAGCGTCTGGGTGTTGAGGTCGGTGACGCCGTTCATGGTGATGAGCGGCGTGCCGAGGCCGCCGTAAGCGACGGGCGAGGTGTTGGCGATGAGGCAGAGGACGGCCGCCAGGAACGGGTCGAAGCCGAGTCCCACCATGATGGCGCCGCAGATGGCCACGGGCGTGCCTCCGCCGGCCGCCCCTTCGAGGAAGGCGCCGAAGGCGAAGCCGATCAGCACGGCCTGGATGCGGGCGTCGCCGGACAGCCCGGCCACGGAGCGGCGCACCACGTCGAACTGGCCGGTCTCGACGGTGACGTTGTACAGCAGCATGGCGTTGAAAATGGTCCAGCCGACGGGCAGCAGACCGAAACCGGCGCCGTAGAGGAAGGCCATGCCGGCCGGCAGCGGCGGCAGGCCGAAGGCGAGGACGGCGACGAGGAGGGCGGCGACGGCGGCGGCGGCGGCGGCCTTGGGCGCCAGCCAGCGGCGCGGCACCAGCAGATAGAACAGCGTCGCCACCGGCACGGCGGCCAGCAGGGTGGACCACAGCCACGAGGCCGGGACCCAGTGGGCCAACGGGTCGAGGCGTTGCTGGAAGACGTCGGCCCAAATCATGGAGAGGTCCTCGGCGGCGGGTGGCTGGTCGGATTCTACCGCCCCGTCGCGCGGATGCAAGGAGGGAACGACGCGGCAAAGAAGAGGATATGAAACATGGCTGAACGAGTATTTCTCGGCCGGCGGTTTCGTCCGCGGCCGGGGCGAGTGGATGTCGCATTGGGAAGGGTCTATCATTTCATATCGCGCCGGACGGGACTGACCCGTCCTCGACCGTCGGCGGCCAACGGCGGCCAACGGCGAACCTCCGTGAAACTTGTTCGGGATTCGCAAATCGAATCGATGAGAGTGCGAAACCTATGAAGTGAAACGGTGTCAGTGCCAACAGCAGCAGGTGCATGGGCCTCACGCGGGCGGCATGATGGTAGGCGTGGGCGACGGCAGCGTCCGGCTGGTCGATAGCGGCGTCATACAGCAGATCTGGAGCTACGCCGTCGTCCCCAAAGACGGCCAACCCCTCGGCTCCGACTGGTAAGGTTCGCACAGGATCAAGGCGAGCGGCGTGGCTGCGCAGCTCGCCTCCCCTCGACCCGGTTCCGTCCCTCGCCATTGGCCCGGTGCAGGGCGGCTTCGGCGGTCTGGAGGAGCGCGTGCAGTCGTACCGATTGCGGCGGGATGTAAAGCGACGCCAAAACTGGCGGTGAGGGCCCTGGGTTGCCCCTGGTAACACACCGGCTTGGCGGCGATCACTCGACAATCTTCACCACCACGGCAGTGATGTCATCCAAGAGATTTCGGCCGCTGGTAAACTCGTAGACCGACAGGAAAAGCTCCTGGATGATCCTATCCGAAGGCTCCTGACGATGCCGGCGAACCGTCTCGATCGCCTGATTTCGCCCGTATTCTTTGTCTCTGACGTCCCTTGCCTCGGTCAGACCGTCCGTGAACAGAAAAACCACGTCTCCTTTGTCGAGGCCAGTGGATGCCATTTCCAGAAAGGCCGTCGCAGGATCGATGCCCATGACAGGGTGTGTAGACTCCAGCCTGGTCACCGTGTCATCCGCATGAATCAGGAACGCGTCATGGCCTGCCCCCAGGTAGCAAAGCCGTCGGTTCTCGAGGTCCATGTCCGCCAGGAAAAAGCTGATGAAAGAAGATTCCGGCAAGTCCTCGCAGAGCATACGGTTCAGGTCGCCCATGATTGACGGCGGATCGTTCCCCAGCCGAGCAAGGGTGCGGATGGTGCAACGGACTTCAGCCATCTGCAAAGCAGGACCGACTCCGTGGCCGCTGACGTCTCCAATGCTGACCAGCAGGCGCTTGCGGCCGAGCTTGATGTAGTCGTAATAATCGCCGCACATCTGGGTCAACGGGATGGCCGAGCCTGCCACTTCGAGGCCAGGGACCGCGGGCGCCGTCTGCGGGTAGAGCTTGCTCTGGAAGGAGCGGGCGAGTTCGAGTTCTTGCTCCGTTCGATGGGCAAGAAGCTGTTCCGTAATGTCCGTCGAGATGCCGGCGGTTGCGCACACTCGGCCGCCGGCGTCAAGCAGGGGAAACTTCACGGAAACATACGTGTGATGGCCGTCGTCATGCCGGACAATTTCCTCCACGGTGAGCGTTTTCCCGGTTTCGATGATTTGCTGGTCGTTTTGTATAAAGCGATCGGCTTCCTCTTCGGGAAAGAAGTCCTGTACACTCTTGCCGACGGCGGTCTCCTGATTTCGAGAGAAGAGTTCGGCGTGGCGCCGGTTCACGAACTCGTACCGGCCGTCAATTCCCTTGACGTAAATGATCGCCGGCGTGTTGTCCAGGATGGCGCGTTCCCGCCTCTCACGATACAGGAGTTCGTTCTCCATGCGAAGGCGATCGGTGATGTTCCGACCCACGGCGTAGATCATGCCTTCCGCGGGTACGGATCGTGCGTCCCATTCAGTCCAGTGATCGTTGCCGCGGCTGTCGCGCAACCGGCACCGGAAGTCGGTCACCGCTTCCCCAACCGTCAGCCGTTGCAGTTGCGCCTGGACCGACGGAACGTCCTCCGGGTGAATGATGTCGAAAAAGGGGCGGGACAGGAGTTCCTCGTCGGAATAGCCGAGCAGACGGGTGTAGTTCGCGTTCACCCGAAGGAGCCGGCCACTCACATGGGCGATGGCAAACAGATCCAGCGAGAGTTCGAAGAAGCGCAGGAGCAATTCTTCCGCCCTTCGCAGTTCGGTGAGGTCCATCACCGTGGCTACCACCCGCGGAGTCGTTCCTCGAAGGATGGGGTTGAGGCCGACGGCCAAGGGCAGCGGGCTGTTGTCTTTTCGCTGCCCGAGAAGCTCCCGGCCCGCCATCAAGCGCTTCTTGGGGCTTTGGAAAAAGCCGTCCCGCAATTCGACGTGGCGTTCACGAAGAGACCCGGGGACCAGAATCTCGATCGGCTGCCCCACAAGCTCACCAGGCGTGTACCCGAAGAGGGAGTACGCACGGCTGTTGACGAAGCCGATGGAGCCGTCTTGTTCGACGACCAGGATCCCGAGCGGCGCATCTTCAACATAGCTCTCGAATTCTCGCATTCGCAGCACGACGTGGGCTTGCAACTCGGTCACGGTGCGACCGACCTGAAGCCGGGCCTGCAACTCGTTCGGGTCGAAGGGCTTCGTGATGCAATCGTTCGCGCCCGCCTCCAGGCCGGCCACGACATCGGTCTTGTCCGTGCGAGCCGTTACGAGGATCACGTAGGTCGGCGTTAGCGTCTGCCTCTGGCGCAGACGGCGACAGATTTCGACCCCGTCCAGCCCCGGCATCATCCAATCCAGAATGGCCAGCGCCGGGGCCTCGTTGGTCTGGAGAACTTGCCACGCCTCCGCGCCATCCTTCGCCGTGAGGACGTGATAGCCCCAGGCGGTCAACACCCCTTGCAGCGTCTTGAGGGAGGTCCGGTCATCGTCGGCGATCAAGATCTTCATGGGGCGATCTTGTCCAGGATGGAGACGACTTACCCAACTCGCCTGCGATTCTAGAAGATGCGAGCCACACAGGACGGGACAAGGGCAAGAGACAATCACTACAGCTTTTAGTTATACTAACCGGCGGCGCGGTCGGCATCGACCATGACGGCCGTGATGCGGAAGGTCGGTCTTGGGGCTGTCGGGGGCTGCGGCGGCCTTGTGCAAAGTGCTGCTGCTGGTTCCCACCGGACGACAGCCTCTGGTCGGCAGCAGGACCGTCGCGAACCTCGGCGGAGTCCCAATCCGAAGCCCCCCTTTGTATCGCGTCCGAGCCTCGGTGAAGATCGTCTCTGGTTTCCCGGACCCCGACGGAGCACGCGGCAAGAGAGGACCGCCCTAACAGTACAGCGCTACGCTTGCCATAACCTCCAATGAATCAAGGGCTTATGTCGATAGTGGTCACTTGTATACTTTTCATAAGTCCTGTTTGGTCAACTACTTACGGTGATCGTAGCGCTGTACTGCTAAACCCACGTCGGTTCCTGGCCCCTATTTCGAGGAGCTGCTGCTCGGCGACGCCGAGGCGGACGGGTTGCGCGTGGAGATGGTGCGCCGAACGTGCGGCGTACTCGGCGCGTCGCCGCACTTAACTTCCTCCTGGCAGCCGGATTATCTGAACGGCCGGCATGAGGCCGTCCGATCCGAGGGATGGGCGTGGAAGGAGCGTCGAAATCGCCGCGGCGGCGACGCTGTTTTCCCTCCCCGACAAGGGACGCCTGCCGTCCGCGAAATGCGCCGGCGCCCTCTTGCAATCCGTGGGGCGTGAATTAAAATTGATCCGATTCCGATGGCGTATTCTTTCAGCGCGGAGAGAAACTGTCATGCCGATCTCGTTCGCTTGCCAGTGCGGTCGGAAAATTCGAACCGCCGACGAAAACGCCGGCCGCAGCGCCAGCTGCCCGGCCTGCGGCGTCACCGTCCTGGTGCCCAGGTCCGACGCCGGCCAGCCGTTGCGCAACGCACCGGCCCAGGAGGACCCCCCCGCAGGGGATGGTTTCGGCTACGACCTTCAGTCCGAGGAGGTCGTCCCGACCGCCCGGCGCCCCGACGCGCCCGCCCCCTACGACCGGCCGCGAAACGACGACAACCCGCCGAATCGGCCCGCGCGTCCGCGCTACGACGCCGACCGTTTCGTCAAGCGTCCGCCGATCCGCGCCGGCCGGACGGACAAGGGCGCCGTCGCCGGCGTCCTGATGATGGTGGGGGCCGTCGTCTGGTTCGTCGTCGGCTGGGCGCTGGGCATCATCTTCTTCTACCCGCCCATCCTGTTCATCATCGGGCTGGTCTGCTTCATCAAGGGTCTGGCGAGCCGGAACTGACGCCCGGCAAGAGAGAGTAATGGAATATCAATCAGAGCTTGACACCGCCCTGGGGGCCGCGCGGGCGGCCGGCCGGCTGATCCTCGACGCCTACGAGACGTTCACCGCCGTCCCCGACGCCCGCGCCGACATCACCACGGACGTGGACCGGCAGTCGCAGGAAACCATTCTTCAGTGTTTGAGCAGTCGCTTCCCAGGCGACGCCCTGTGCGCCGAGGAGGCGACGCCGGCGCTGGCCTCGGCCGTGCGCTCGGGGCCGCGGCTGTGGGTCGTCGATCCCATCGACGGCACGCGCGGCTTCGCCCAAAAGAACGGCGAATTCTCCGTGATGATCGCGCTGCTGGAGGAGGGGCGCGTGGCGGTCGGCGTGGTGCTGGAACCCGTGCCGCGGCGGCTGACCTACGCGGTGCGCGGCGGCGGCTGCTGGCGGCAGGACGGCGACGCGGCCCCGGTCGCCTGCCGGGTCACGGCCGTGACGGACCTGACGGCGGCCACGCTCACCCAAAGCCGATCCCGAAAGTCCGCCGAACCGTCGCCGCTGGTGCGGGCGTTGCGGCCGGCGCGGATACGGGAGACCTATTCGGCCGGGATCAAGTTGGCCCTGGCGGCCCGCGGCGAGGCCGACCTGTACGTCAATTCCTACGAGGCCTTTCACGACTGGGACATCTGCGCCGGGGACATTCTGGTTCAGGAGGCCGGCGGCGTCGTCACCGGGCTGGGCGGCGAGACGATCGTCTACGGCACGCCGGGCGCGTGGCAGCGTCAGGGACTGCTCGCCTCCAATGGGCTGATTCATGCGGCGGCCGTGGAGTGCTGCCGAAGCGTCATTGGTAAAGCTGGAAAGCCTGACGTTCAATCGTAATCATCCCCAAAACCGATCTTCCACTCCCCAGGCGCCCCAATCGCGCCCCGACGCCAGGGCGTGCAGCCGCCGGCGGTGGCGCAGCACATCCGCGACCTCGCCCAGCACGGCCAGTTTGCCGCGCAGAAACGGAAGCAGTTCGCCCTCGCGCCAGCGGCGCCACGCCTTGGCGGCGAGGACGGCCAGGTGCAACGGCACGGCGCGCGGCAACGCCCGGCCGGGCGTGTTGCGCCAGAAGACCCGTTCCTCGTTGCGCGCCTGCCGCGCCAGCCATTCCCCATCGGGCCGGCCGTAGGACGCCGACACGCGATGCCGGACGCGCGCGGCCGGCTCATAGACGACGCGATAGCCGGCCCAGTGAAGGCGGAACGACAGGTCCACGTCCTCGAAGTAGGCGGTGAAATGTTCGGGGAATCCGCCCGCCTTCAACACGGCGTCGCGGCGGTAGAAGGCGCTGGAGGCGCTGGCGCCGAAGACGGGCTTCGCGCACAGGTGTTCGGGTCCGACGGGTCGGCCGGCGCCGCGCTTGCCGGCTATGCCGCCGAGAAAATAACGGTCGCCGGCGCTGTCGATGAGGAGAGTGGGCGACTCGCTCCGCGAGTCGCCAGCCAATCGCGGAGCGATTGGCCCACTATCCCACTGCAACACCAACGGCGCCACGGCGGCCACTGACGGGTCGGCGAACCAGCGCAAGGCGGCGTCGGCCCAGCCCGCCTCGACTTCCGTATCGTCATTGAGGAGTTCAACGATGGGATGTGTCGCCGCACGAAGCCCGGCGTTGCCGGCCGCGCAGAAGCCGCCGCGCCGGTCCAGCCGCAGCACGCGGACGCCGGGAAACGCCCGCGCCGCCGCGGAGACGGCGCCGTCCGGCGAGGCGTCGTCCACCACGACCACCTCGGCGTCGGCCGGCGCGTGCCGCCGGACGCTTTCGAGGCAGAGGCGCAGCAGGTCGGCGCGGTTATAGCTCGGAATGACCACGGACAGGCGATGCGGCACGCCGTTCCTCCTGGCGTCGGATCACGCGCCGCAGCCGCCGCCCCGCCGCGCCCTGACGGCCGCGCCCGAGGTCGGCCGCGATGCCGTCCAGCTCGCTAAACACTTCCGCCGTGACGGCGTCTCCCTTCAGACGGGCAACGGTTTGCCGCGTCCACGCTTCGACGCGGACGATGCCGGCGAGGACGCGCCGCTGCCAGGCCGGCCAGTGTTTGAGGGCGTAGGTCATCAGGGCGTGGCGCGTGACCAGCCGCAGGTGCGGCGGCACGGCCCGGCCGTGCAGCGGGTGATGATGGACGGCGGACGGCGTCGGTTCGTAGGCCACGGCCCAGCCGCGGGCGCGGGCGCGGCGGCACAGGTCCACGTCTTCGTAATAGAGGAAGTAATCCGGGTCGAGGCCGCCGAGTTCTTCCCAGCAGGCGCGGCGGACGAGCAGACAGCAGCCGGTGGCCCAGTCCACGGCACGGCGGACGTCGGCCGGCCCGGCGTCGTACTTGCGGATTCGACGCGGCAGCAGCAGGCGCGACAGCGTGCCGGCGAGGGTCGGAAACGGCCCGGTGGACGGCTGGGCGGAGCCGTCCGGGTTGCGCAGGCTGAAACCGACGACGCCGAGGCGCGGGTGGTCGGCGGCGCGGCGGTCGGCCAGGGCGAGGGCGGCGTCGATGAATCCGGGGTCGAGGGTGATGTCGGGGTTGAGCAGCAGCACCCATTCGCCGCGGCTGAGGCGACAGCCCTCGTTGACGGCGCGGGCGAAGCCGTGGTTGCGCCGCCAGCGGCGCAGCGACACGCCGGGAATGCGTCGCAGGCGGGCGGCGGTTCGACAGCGGGCGGCGTGGTTGTCCACGACGACGACTTCGGCGGCCCCTCGTTCGAGGCAGGGCGAAGCCCGGAGTTGATGAACGAGTCCGGCCGTGTCGCGCCACTGGTGGTAGTTGACGACCACGATGGAGAGGCGCGGCGTGAGGGCCGGGGCGAGCCGGAGGGGCGGGGGCGCCGGCGGCAGGTAGACGGGCAAGGTGGGGACTTGCAGCTCCATCGGGAATCCTTCCCAGGGTGGCGGCCGAGGCGTCCATGCAAAGTGGGGAAAGTATAGTGTGTGGGCGGCGGATGAGGCAATGCCGATTCCGCGCGCCGGGCTGGAGAGGGTGCGCGACACGGTTTGCAGCTGGCGTTGCGTGTTTCTACATTGGCTTGGGGAAAGCCGTTCCGCTCATTGACACAAGTGCAAAGGGGGACCAGGGATGGCGCGGCACAAGAAGCGCACTCCGCAGGGGGAAGAAGTACGGGCTTACGTCGAGGGCGTCGCCAAAAACCTCGTGGCGAAGCTCTACGGACCCAAGGGCCCCGCCTGGGGAACCCAACTCACCGAGATCGAAGACGTCCTCCTCGATGTCCGGGAGATCCTGACCGAGAAGATGCTCGACCTGACCCTGGCCCAGCAGGCCGCCGTCGGGGACGAACTACCGGCGTCGTTTGGCGCCTGCCCCGGTTGCCACGAGGCGCTCTCCTGTGACGACGCCCACCCGCGCGTCGTGCAAACGCGGGCTGGCGAAGCCGAGTGGTCCGAGCCGGAAGGTTACTGCCCCCGCTGCCGGCGGGCTTTTTTTCCCTCAGTCGCGCAGCCTCGGCCTTGACCAAGGCGACGTCAGTCCGGCCGTGCTGGAGAAGATCGTCTATGCGGGGGTGGTGAGCCGCTCCTACCAGGAGGCCGGCGCCCTGGTGCGACGGTTGGCGGAACTGCCCGTCCCCGACAAACAAGTCGAGCGGCTCACCCGGCGCATCGGCGGCGAACGCGTCGCCGAACGCGACGCCGAGGTAACGGCCTTTCAGGAGTTGCCGCTGGCCGAGAAGTTCGGCGTTCCCGCCGGTGTGACGCCGCCGGAACTGGCCGTGGTCATGGTGGATGGCGGGCGTCTGCAGATCCTGGACCGTAGCGCGCCCTCCGCCACGCCCGAGCCCGCCGCCGCCGACGCGGCGGCGCCGGCCTGGGAGGAGGAAGCCGTTGCCAAGGCCGGCCACTGGCGGGAAGACAAGGTGGGGCTGCTGGTGACGATGGACGGCGTGGTTTCCGATCACGACCCCTGCCCGGAGATCCCGGCCTCCTTCCTGGACGCCTGCCGGATGCCGCGCCTGGTCCGCGAGCTCAAGGCGGGCGTGAAGGGGGCGGAGGACGCCGCCGCGGACGCGGACGAACCAGAGGTCGCGGACCAGGCGTTGCGGGAGGAGGCGAAGTACCAACCACCCCAAGTGGTGCGACGTCGCGTGGCGGCCTCGCGCGCCGCCTGGCCCGCCTTCGCCCCGCTGGCGGCGGCGCTGGCGTGGGCGCTGGGATTTCAGGGGGCGTCACGGAAGGCGTTCGTCGGCGACGGGTCGGCGAACAACTGGAAGTTGCAGCGGCGCTTCTTCGGGTCGTTCGTGCCGATCCTGGATTTCATCCACGCGTTGTCGTATGTGTTCGCGGCGGCGATGGCGGCAAGGAAGTTCGGGGTGGGCTGGGCGTGTTACCGGGAGTGGATCGCCTGGGTATGGCAAGGGCAGGTGGCGCGGGTGATCGCGGCCCTGGACGTACGTCAGAGGGAACTGGGCCTGCCGACGAAAGACGAGCCGGAGACCAGTCCTCGGCAGGTCGTGGCCCGGACGCGGACCTACCTGAGCAACCATGCGGACAAGATGCGTTACGACGAGTACCGGCGGCAGGGGTTGCCGATCAGCAGCAGTCTGATGGAGTCGATGGTGAAGCAGATCAACCAGCGGGTCAAGGGGACGGAGAAGTTCTGGTCGGAGGAAGGCAGTGAGGCGGTGCTGCAATTGCGGGCCGATCACCTGAGCGACGGCGAGCCCCTGCAAGGGTTCTGGCAACGGCGGCAAGCGACCGCGACGGGACGCCGCCGCTACCGCCGAGCCAGCTGATATCAAACCATGTCGCGCGCCCGGCTGGAGAGGGTGCGGGGAATCAGGGAGCAGATGGTGCCGCGTCGGCTTCGGCCAGAGCAGCGCGCATCATGGCGGCGTATTCGGCGTCATCCGCTTGAAGGGCCTGCAGACGGGCGTTGAGCCTTTCCAAATGGGACGCCAGCTCTCGACGGCGGTTCTTCGGGGAATGCCGCAAGAGGACACGTCGCGTTTCTGCCATGAGCAAAGCCAGTTCAAGACGTCGCCCCCGAATTTCTACCAAGTCGATGCGATTTAGCCCTAGCAGTTCAATGGTCGTCTTGCCACGGACGTTGTCGTTGAGGGCACGGGCCGTATCGTTCTGGAACGTCAAGAACGCGCTGGGCTCGTCTTTGCCAGGATCAAGGAGCAAAGGTTTTTCGTAGCGCAGCCTTCCGTGATCTTGGTGGGAAAGGACCCGCTTCGCGGCATTCTGGAGTGGGAAGAGATTCCGTTTGAACCGCTGGTTGCAGAGTTGACAGGAGCAGAAGAGGTTGTCCCAGGAGTAGGCCAACCAGTAGTAACCCGGTCGGTGAAGTGGGTCCGAATCCTGCTGCTTGTGGCCCGCCTTGGGCCGAAAATGCTCAACATCGCCGTAACCGACGTGTTTGAACCAGGACTCGCAGAAGGCGCATTTGTCGTGCTGAGCCTTCAACAACGCGGTTTTGACGGAGGCATCACGGTAGATTCGGTCCTTGATTTCGATGGCCTCGCCGCGGTCATGAGCCTTGCAGTGTTCTTGGGCGGCCGCTCGACCTTGGGTACGGAGCACCAGCGGCGGAGTTTTGGGTTTGACGATGTGGATCACGGCTTCGTCGCCTGGTCCTTTTTTAGCAGTTCCAGGGTTTCCTTGATGAGGTTGATGTCTTCAGCCTCTTGGGCCGTCTCCGCGAACGGCAGGTCGCCGATTTGTCGTTCCACCTGCGCGAGTTCCCGCTTCTCCGCCGCCGTCAGCCGACCCTTGCTCCGAAGCTCCGTCCGCCGCTTCAACAGGTCGTCGAACTGCGGCGGCCGCGCCGTCGGCAGGCCGAACAGGTCGCTCGTCAGGACTTGGTCGATCCGCCAGCCGCGGATGGCCTTCGCGTCGTTGTCGATGACGACGTGATCGCCCTCGCGGCGCAGGACGGCGATGTTGGCGTCGGCGGCCGCTTGCACGACCAATGGGCTGTGGGCCGTGGCGATGAACTGCGTGTTCGGGAAGTTCTTGGTCAGGTGGCCGATCAGCTGTCGCTGCCACGTCGGATGTAGGTGTAGGTCGATTTCGTCCACCAAGACGACGGCCGGCTCCGCCAGCGGGTTGGGGCTGTCGGGGTAGCGCTCCATCATGCGGTTGGCGAAATCGACTATCCAGGCGATGAGGGTCTGGTAGCCGTAGCCGAGCTGGCGGAGCGGTACCTGACCGTATTTCGTCTGGAACTCTACCCGCGAAACTGGATTGACTCCCGTGCCGACTACAACGCCGATTTCCTCAACTTCCGGAAGAATTTCAAGGAGGACCATCTTCACTTGGTCCAGGTGCTTCTGCTGCTGCTGTGCTTGCAGTTCGGACGCCTTGATTGAGTAGTGGAGTCGCAACAGCCATTCCTCGGGGTTCCGAAGATTGGCGTTTGTGGAGAAGAGGCTCTCCGACTCGAGTTCCGGTTCCGAGTCGCCTAGAGAGGAAACTCCCATACGCCTCCCAGCGCCGTAGCCGTAACAGAGCGGGGGAGCAGGAGCGGAACCGACAGGCGAAGGCGGCTCCGGGGGCGAAACACGAAAGGCGTAGTTTATCTCCTCAAAAGACATGCTTATCGGGTTGTTGATTGTCACCGACTCCTGAAGAGTCCGCCCGCGCACGAACGTGGCTGAGACTTGCGCTGGCAGCCTAGGATCTCGAGAAAACCCATAGTTCGCTCGGATCAAGCGAGTCGCTCTGGAAGGCGAAAGGGTTCCCTTCTGTTCCGTCACCCAGGCATCGGCTGCGGCAGCGACCTCGGCAGCGACCTCCGCCAGAAAAACAAGTGCTTGGAGCACCGTTGTTTTCCCCGTGCCATTATTACCCAGCAGGATGGTCCACTGAGCCGGTCTCCCATGGCCATCGGAGAGATCTAGCGTCTGCGATTGGCGAAAACAGCGCGCGGTGTCCAGACTCAGCGACAGGAAGTAGGCCGCCGGGGCCGCCGGTGATTCCTGACCTTCGGAACCGTTCCCTGTTGCGCCAGTCTTATCGGATCGATTCTTTGCCATGCCAATCGCCGCAGGAACGCCGTGATCCCTCCTCTTTCCTTTTGAACTGTACCAGCTTTCCCATCCCTTCAACAGCCTCTTTTCTGTTTCTGCATCGATCATCAGGCCGCACGTCGGCCCACTCCAAGCCCGGATTATTCCTCGGCAACTTCTCCCCGCTTCGGCGCGAACGGAAACAGCCGCGCCCGCGCCGCGGCGTCGAACGGGGTGCCGTACTCCGACGCCTCGAACGCCTCGACGTATTCCGTCTGGCGGCCCGCAAGCAGATCGCGGAATCGGTCGGCCAGCGGACGCAGCCGACGGCGGGTCCGCTCCTCCAGCCAGCGCCGCCGCGTTGCGTCGTCGGCCGGCACTTCCTCGGCGTAGCCGCCGTTGTACGGCAGCCATTCGTAGAACTGCGACGTGTGGCAGTGGAGCATGTCCACCATGTGATTCAGTTCATCGCCGATGTCCACGATCACGTCGGGATGGAACGGCGCCGGCTTCTGGAAGTCGTCGGAGAAATAGAGGATGACCGGGTCGCGTTGCAGGTGCGGGGCGTCGGGACAGACGGCCGGCACGGTGACCATGTAGGCGGCGTCCTGCACCAATACGGAGGTGTAACGATGGTCGGGATGGTAGTCGTTGGGCCGGTGCGTGAGGATGAGGTCGGGGCGGAAGCCGCGGATGAGCCGGATCAACTCCCATCGGGCCGCCAACGTCGGCAGCAGCTCGCCGTCGTGGTTGTCGAGCGTGTCGTAGGTCGCGCCGATGACGGCGCCGGCGGCGCGGGCCTCGGCGCGGCGGCGCTCGGCCAGGGTGGGGCCGTACTGCGTCTGGTGTCCGGCGCGGCCGTCGGTGACGCTGACCAAGCGGACCTCGCAGCCGAGCCGGCGCCATTTGGAGGCGCAGCCGCCGGCCTTGATGTCGGCGTCGTCGGGGTGGGCGCCGAGGATGAGGATGCGAGACAGTGTCATAAGCCCTCTCAAAACGCTTGTTAGACTGCGGTGTCATCCTTCAAATTCAGATCTACTCGATCCGCCAGTGGGGAGGACCGCAACGCCGCAGAGCCCCTCAGGGCCGATATCGTTGCCATGTAGCTTCACTTCGCGCAGACCGCTCAGGAAGGGCGAATCGGCGAAGTCCTTCGCCCCCACGTCGCCGATCCGATTGTTCCGCAAATCCAGCACGGCCAACTTGGCTAGACCGGGCCAGCGGGCAAGCCGTTGCAAGCCCATGTCTTCGAGCAGGTTGGAATGCAAGTCAAGGGTGTGTAGACTAGAAAGATAAGGCGAGGCGGTGATTTCTCTCAAGCCCCAGACGCGCAAACCGTTCACTCCAAGTCGCAACGTCCGCAGGGCCGCGAGGTGCGGCGAAGCCGCCAATGCCTTTGCCCCCTCGTCGCCGATTTCGTTGCCCGTTAGATCCAGGACCTGCAACTCGGACAGCCCGGGGCTTCGACCGAGTTCGACTGCCCCGCGAACGAAGAGGCGATTGTTTCCGAGGTCGAGTTGCTTCAGGTTTTCCACAATGGGAGACCGGGCCAAAGCCTGTGCGCCGGCCGAACCTATCTGCGTGTTTTGGAGTCGCAAACGAGCCAAACGGCGCAGGCCCCACGCTTGCGCGAGAAAGGAAGCGCCCCCGAGACCCAATGGGTTGCGGGACAGGTCCAAATCATCCAGTTCTTCCAGGCGGCGATTGACGGCCAGCGCCCCCGCCCCAGCAGCATCAATCTCGTTGGAGCTGAGGTTCAGCCGCCACAGGCTTCCAAGAGAGTCCGCCTCGGCAAGGGCTTGCATGGCGGCGGCGGTCAGGCCGGTATTCGACAAGTCCAGCACCCTCAGTCCCGAAAGGGAAGGGCAATTCGCCAGTGCCTCCACGCCGGACGCGCCCAATGGGCAACCAGACAGCTTCAACTCACGCAACCCGGATAACCATGCGGCCGCAGCCAGGTGCCGCATGCCCTCCGGCTCGATATCATAGTCCTGAAACTTCAATGATGTCAGATTGGCAAGCGCAGGAGAAGACGCGAGCACGCCTACATCGGTGAAGGACCGGACATGATCGTTGATGCTCCGAGCAAAAGCCAGTCGCTTTATCCGATTAACGAATGGGCGCGCGAGCATTTCTGCCAGGCGCTCAGGTGCGCGATACAGGTGAATTTCGGGGTTCGGAGCGGATCGCAAGAATGCGTCCCCATCTTCTACGAACGTCCCCACGTGCATATACATCAAGTCCAGGAAGCCGCGTCGGAAACTCCAGTCCAGTAGCGACTCAAAACGCGGGCCGAGCCAGTCGCGGTGGTGAGAACGGTACAGCTCCTTTCCCCGCTCGTTTAGATCCCACCACCTCGGGTCGTACTCGTCCATCCCCGCCAGCGCCACTGCACCCGGATGAACTCGCCGCGCGGGTCGCCGCGATCCTCCAGCCAGTCGGCGTACAGCAGCCGCGGCGCGTCGTCGTCCGGGTTCTCGATGATCGCCTGCATGAAGGCTTCGTCGTGCGTCATGCCGTTGTTGTACTCCGGCCGCGGCCTTGAGACGACGGCGGCGCTCCGGTACGATGCAGCCCGTTCCGATTCCACAGGAGAAGGCGATGCGAACCACGATCACCCTGGCCCTGGCGGCGGCGCTCGTCGCCCCCGCGGCGGCGGCCGACAGGCCGCTGTCGCTATGCCCCGACAACCCGCACTACTTCCTCTTCCGCGGCAAGCCGACGGTCCTCCTCACGTCCGGCGAACACTACGGGGCCGTCCTCAACCTCGACTTCGACGCCATTCCGTATCTCGATGAGCTGAAGGCGCGCAAGTTCAACCTGACGCGCACCTTTTCGGGGACCTACCGCGAAGACCCCTCCGCCTTCGGTATCGTGGAGAACACGCTCGCGCCCCGGCCGAAACGCTTCCTGTCGCCGTGGGCGCGCAGCTCCACGCCCGGCGCGTCCGACGGCGGCATGAAATTCGACCTCAAGAGCTACGATGAGGCGTATTTCAAGCGCCTCAAAGATTTCGTGGGGCAGGCCGGCAAGCGCGGCATCGTCGTCGAATTGTCACTGTTCTGCCCGATGTACAACGACAAGCTCTGGGAAATCAACCCCATGAAGGCCGACAACAACGTCAACGGCGTCGGCAAGGGCGGCCGGCTCGACGTGTACAACCTCAAAGACCGGGAACTCACCGACCTCCAGGAAGCGTTCGTCCGCAAGATCGTCGGCGAATTGAACAATTACGACAATCTTTATTATGAAATCTGTAATGAGCCTTATTTCGGCGGCGTGACGAAGGAATGGAACGACCGCATCGCCGCCGTCGTCGCGGACGCAGAAAAGGGTTTGCCCGCCCGCCACCTGATCGCGCAGAACATCTCCAACGGCTCCGCCGAGGTCAAGGACCCGAACCCGAATGTGAGCGTCCTGAATTTCCACTACTGCTCGCCGCCGGACGCCGTCGCCCAGAATTACGGCCTCGGCCGCGTCATCGGCTTCGACGAAACCGGCTTCCGCGGCCCGGCCGACCGGCCCTACCGCACCGACGCCTGGGACTTCCTCGTCGCCGGCGGCGCCGTCTACAGCAACCTCGATTACTCGTTCAGCGCGTCTCACCCCGACGGCACGCTCAAGGTCACGACCTCGCCGGGCGGCGGAGGGCCGGAACTGCGCAAACAGCTTGCGATCCTCAAGGAATTCATGGACGGCCTCGACCTCGTGCATATGAAGCCGGACAACGCCGTCGTCAGGGAGGGCACGATTACGGCGCCGCTGACCGGCGACAAGCGAGCGGCAAAGGAGGTGAAGGCCACGGTGCGAGCGCTGGCCGAACCCGGCAAGGTCTACGCCGTCTATGTCAAGGGCGGCGTTAAGGCGGAATTGTCGCTGGCCCTGCCGCGTGGGAAGTACAGGGCGGAGTGGCTGAACACGAAGACCGGTGCCGTCGATAAGGCCGAGGTCTTCGACCACGACGGCGGGACGCGGACATTGGCGTCGCCGACCTATGAAGAGGACGTCGCGCTCAGAATAAAGGCGAAATAGTACGGAACGGATCGACAAAATGTCCAATGATCTGGCCGTCCTGGCCGAAACGCTCCGGCGCGAGGAGGAGACGATCCGCGCCGGCGGCGGCCCGAAGGCTGTCGAGCGGCAGCACGCCAAGGGCCGTCTCACCGCCCGCGAGCGCATCGTCCGCCTGATCGATCCGGGCGCCGACTTCTTCGAGCTGGGCCTGTGGGCGGCGTGGGGCATGTACCGCGACTGGGGCGGCGCCCCGTCGGCCGGCGTCGTCACCGGCATCGGCCCGGTCGAGGGCCGCACGGTCATGGTCGTCGCCAACGACGCCACGGTCAAGGCCGGCGCCTTCTTTCCGATGACCTGCAAGAAGGTGCTCCGCGCCCAGCGCATCGCCCTGGAAAACCGCCTGCCGCTCGTCTATCTCGTGGACAGCGCCGGCGTCTTCCTGCCGCTGCAGGACGAGGTGTTTCCCGACGAGGACGATTTCGGCCGCATTTTCCGCAACAACGCCGTGATCTCCGCGGCCGGCGTGCCGCAGTTCGCCGCCATCATGGGCAACTGCGTGGCCGGCGGCGGTTACCTCCCCGTCCTCTGCGACAAATTGCTCATGACGGAGGGGAGTGGTCTCTATCTCGCCGGCCCCGCCCTGGTGAAGGCGGCCATCGGGCAGACCGTCAGCCACGAAGACCTGGGCGGGGCGGCCATGCACGCCGCCGTTTCCGGCACCATCGACTTCCGCGAGCCGAACGATGAGGCCTGTCTGGAGCGTCTGCGCCGCCTCGTCGGCCTGCTGCCGCCGGATCCCCTCACCCCGACGCCTCTCCCCCGAGGGAGAGGGGGGAACTCTCTCCCCTCTGGCCTCGGGGGAGAGGGGTCGGGGGTGAGGGGAAATCGCCCAGGTCGGCCGCCGGCCGACCTGATGCACTGTATCCTTCGGAGACCCGAAGAGAATACGATATCCGCGACCTGCTTCCGTGCCTGCTCGACGCCGGGCCGTTCGACGAGTACAAGGCGGAATACGGCCAGACGCTTGTCTGCGGCTACGGCCGGCTCGGCGGCCGTCCGGTCGGCGTCGTGGCCAACCAGCGCAAGCGCGTCCGTCCGGCGGAGGGGCCGTTGCAGTTCGGCGGCGTCCTCTACGTGGACAGCGCCGACAAGGCGGCGCGGTTCATCATGGACTGCAACCAGACGCGCGTGCCGCTGATTTTTTTGCAAGACGTGAACGGCTTCATGGTCGGCCGCGATTCGGAGCACGCCGGCATCATCAAGGCGGGCGCCAAGCTGGTCAACGTCATCGCCAACAGCGTGGTGCCGAAGATCACGGTCATCCTCGGCGGCTCGTTCGGGGCCGGCAACTACGCCCTGTGCGGCAAGGCGTTCGACCCCCGTTTTATCTTCGCCTGGCCGACGGCCCGCTACGCCGTGATGGGCGGCGAACAGGCCGCGACCACGCTTCTGGACGTGCAGGTGTCGGCCCTTCGCCGGCAGGGCCATGAACCGGACGCGGAGGAGATGGAGGAGTTGCGTCGCAAGGTGGAGGCCAGTTACGAGGAGCAGACCGACGTGCGCTACGCGGCGGCGAGATTATGGGTGGATAAAATCGTCGAACCGGCGGAGACGCGCTCGGCGCTGCTGACGGCCCTGGCCGTCGCCGTGCGTTATGACGACGGCCGGGCGTTCAAGACGGGAGTGTTGCAGGTATGACGGCCTGCCGACGGCGTTGTCTGGAGGCGAGCCGGGAGGTGCGATGCGGGGAAGGAGGTCGTGATGATCGAACTGACCGAACGACGGCAGCGAGAACTCGGGGAAGGGGGCTGGCCTCCACGCGCTCAACCCGGTTACTCGGGCGACGCTCGTCTTGCTTCCCGCGGAGATGTTCGAGCGCGTCCGTGCCATTTTGGAAACAGAAGACGAAATCGCCGTCGTGGAAGAGATGGCGCCCTTGGCGGGCGAAACACTGGATGCGCATGAGGCTTCGCCGCGGGAGAGCGCATGAGCAGGCGCGGCGATATCGTCGTGGTAGAAATCCCATACTACAACCGGCCGGGCGGCAAGGAGCGGCCCGCGGCGGCCGGCCCGCGACCGGCCGTGCCGCTGTTCGTCGGCGACGAGCGGGTCCACCCAGAGACGACGGCCCCCCGCGACGGCGACGTGCTGATGGTGCTGACGCCGATGGCCGGCGGCTGAGTGGGAACGATGGCCGAACCTCCGCCCCTGACCGACGCCGAAAAGGCCCGTTATTCGTGGCAGCTGGCGACGCCGGGCTTCGGCGACGCGGGCCAGCGGCGGCTCAGGGGGCGTCCTGATAGGATGAATCAGGTAGTCTACCTCCCGACCCGACTTCTCGCCCGCCGAGACCGCCGCATGTCCGAACGCATCCGCCTTCAGGTGCTGGAGCTGTACAGGGAGGTGGACCGCGAGGTGGCCGCCGCCGGGCCGGTCTGCGTCGCCAGCGGCCGCTGCTGCCGTTTCAAGGAGTACGGCCACGTCCTCTTCCTCAGCGGCATGGAGGCCGAAACCCTCCTCGCCGACGCCCCGCCCTACGAAACGCCGGTGTCGCCGGACTTCTGCCCCTTCCAGAAGGGCAACCTCTGCACCGCCCGCGAACCACGGCCGCTGAGCTGTCGCGTCTACTATTGCGACCCGAATTACCAGGAAAAGAGCGGCGAGATCACCGAGAAGTACCTGCGCCGCCTTAAAGCCCTCGCCGACGCCGAGGGCGTCCCCTGGCTGTACGCCCCGCTGCACCATTTTCTCAATCATCCGGAAGACGCCGCGCTTCCGTAGGGGCGGCGAAACCCTGTCCCTGCCGGGTTCCATTTGCCCTTCGTACTTTGTACTTTGTACTTCGTACTTTTTTGGGGCGTCTCATGGCCGATCGCATTCCCGTTGACGACGCGACCCCCGCCACGGTGCAGGCCGGCGCCGAGGCGCTGCGCGACGTGGCCGCGCTGTTCTGGCAAGAGGGCTGGTCGCGCGGCACCAGCAGCAACTACAGCGTCGTCCTGAACACCGCCCCGTTCCGGCTGCTGCTCACCGCCAGCGGCAAGGACAAGCGCCGCCTCAAGCCGACCGATTTCGTCGTCGTCGATGAGGCCGGCCTTCCCGTGGCGGCCACCGACGAAAAGCCGTCGGCCGAGACGGCGCTGCATCTCGTGCTCGGCCGGCAGCCCGGCGTCGGTTCCGTGCTGCACACGCATTCGGTGTGGGGCGCCGTGCTTTCCGACCTGTACGCATCGGCCGGCGGCTTCTGGATTGAGGGCTACGAGATGCTCAAAGGGCTTACCGGCGTTCGCACGCACGAACACCGGCAGTGGGTCCCGGTCTTCGAGAACACGCAGGACATCCCGGCCCTGGCCCGCGAGATCGCCAAGCGGCTGACCGACCCCGTGGAGACCCTGACCTACGGCTTCCTGATCCGCCGGCACGGCCTCTACACCTGGGGCCGCGACGTGGGGCAGGCCCGGCAGCACGTCGAGATTTTCGAGTACCTGTTCGAGGTCCTGGGCCGGCAACTCAGTTTTGCGAGGCCTTAAAAGGAGTGATTATGGCGTACATCATCATCGCCGACGAGAACCGGCGCATCGACGACGCCGGGGAGATTTCCGCCTTTCTGGCGCCGTTCGGCATCTACCACGAGCGCTGGCCGCTGGAGGACCGCGTCAGCCCCGACGCCGCGCCCGAGGCGATCCTGAGCGCCTACGCCCCGGAGATCGACCGGCTCAAGGCCGAGGGCGGCTACGTCACGGCCGACGTGATCAACGTCACGCCGGAGACGCCGAACCTGGAGGCGATGCTCGACCGCTTCCGCAAGGAGCACACCCACTCCGAGGACGAGGTGCGTTTTATCCTCAAGGGACGCGGATTGTTCCACATCCACCCGCCGAGCGGCCCCGTCTTCGCCATCCAGGTCGAGGCCGGCGACCTCATCAACGTGCCCAGGGGAACGATGCACTGGTTCGACCTGTGCAACGACAAGACCATCCGCGCCGTCCGCCTGTTCCAGGACACGACCGGCTGGACGCCGCGCTACATCGACGGCGCCGCCCACGTCCGTTACACGCCGGTCTGCTGGAGTCCGGCCTACGTCGCCGCCGAGGTCAAGCCGTCGGCGGTGCGGATATGACCGGAATTCGCAGCGTCCTGCTCGACATCGAGGGGACGACCTCCTCGGTGGCGTTCGTGTACGACGTGCTGTTCCCCTACGCCCGCCGGGAACTGGCCGACTTCCTGCGCCGCCGCTGGGACGAGCCGGACACGGCCCGCGCCTGTGAACGGATCGCCCGAGACGCCGGGGCGCCATCGCCGGCGGAATGGACGCGGGAGCGCGTCGTCGCCGAGGCGTTGCGGCTGATGGACGGCGACGTGAAGGCGACGGGCCTGAAGGAGCTGCAAGGCCTGATCTGGCGGGAAGGCTACGACGCCGGCCGGCTCAAATCGCACGTTTACCCGGATGTGCCGCCGGCCCTGCGGCGCTGGGCCGAACAGGGGCTGGACCTGCGGATCTACTCGTCGGGCAGTATCGGAGCGCAGAAGGTGTTCTTCGCCCACACCGACGCCGGCGACCTGACCGGCCTGTTCCGCGGCCACTACGACACGACCACCGGCCCCAAACGCGATTCGGAAAGTTACCGGCGCATCGCCGCGGACGTGAAAATGCCGCCTTCGGCGATCCTGTTTCTCAGCGACGTGCGGCAGGAGTTGGACGCGGCGGCGGAGGCGGGGATGCGGACGGGGCTGGTCGTGCGGCCGGGGAATGCGCCAGTGCCGCCGGGGCACGGGCATCCGGCGGCGGCGGATTTTGGAGAGGTGGAGTTTTCGGAGTCTGGCAAGCGCTAACAGCCGTCAATCACAAAGCGGTCGGGCGCCGATCATCGGCGTCCGACCGCTTTCGCCAAAGGCCGCGCCTCACCCCCCCAACCCCGGCAGCGCCCCGTTGCTGTCGCCGAACGAGTCCACCTTCACCCCCATCCGGTCCAGCATCGACACGTACAGGTTCGTCAGCGGCGTGTTCCTGGGGTACTTGACGTGCCGGCCCGGCTTCAGCGAACCGCCGCCCTTGCCCGCCAACAGGATCGGCAGGTCGTCGTGGTTGTGGCGGTTGCCGTCGCTGATGCCGCCGCCGTAGACGATCATGCAGTGGTCCAGCAGTGTGCCGTCGCCCTCCTTCACCACCTTCAGGCGCTCCAACAAGTAGGCGAATTGCGCGATGTGGAAGGCGTTGATCTTCTGGAGCTTGGCCAGCTTGTCCTTGTTGCCGGCGTGGTGCGACAGGTCGTGGTGGCCCTCGCCGATGGCGAGGTCGTCGCGGTAGCTGCGGTTGCTGCCGTCGTTGGCGAACACGAAGGTGGCGATCCGCGTCAGGTCGGCCTGGAACGCCAGCGCCAGCAGGTCGCCCATCAGCCGATTGTGTTCCTTGTAGTCGCGCGGCACGCCCCCCGGCCGGTCCATCTTGTTCGCGCCCAGGTCCACGGCCGGCGGCGCCTTGGCGATGCGCAGCTCCAGCTCGCGGACGCCGGTCAGGTATTCGTCCAGCTTCCGCTGGTCGTTGGCGCCGAGCGTCGCTTGCAGCGATTTGGCGTCGTCGGCCACGAAATCGAGGATGCTTTGCTGATCGCGCTCGCGGCGGGCCGCGTTCGCGTCGCCCCTGGGCGCCGTGGTGAACAGCCGGTCGAACACCAGCTTGGGGTTGATCTCCTTGGACATCGGCGTCGATTCGCCGCGCCAGGAGAGGTTCGACGAATAGGCGCAGCTGTAGCCGGAATCGCAGTTGCCGGCGTTCTTGCCGCCCTCGCAGCCGATCTCCAGCGAGGCGAAGCGCGTGGCCTGGCCGACCTTCTCGGCCGCCAGCTGATCGACGGAAATGCCGACGCGGATGTCGGCGCCGTCGGTCTTGCGGGCCTGCCGGCCGGTCAGGAACGTGGCCATGGCGCGGGCGTGGTCGCCGCCGCCGTCGCCGTGCGGCCGGGCCTTGTCCGCCGTCAGGCCGGTCAGCACCATGAAGTCGTCCTTGAACGCCTTGAGAGGTTCCAGGCTCGGCGTCAGGGCGTAGCCCGCCCCGTCCTCCTTCGGCTTCCACTCGGCCATGTTGACGCCGTTGGGCACGTAGAGGAACGCCATGCGCAGCGGGGCCGCCGTCGGCGCCGCCGCGCCCCACGCGGCCCGCGGCAGCATCGCATCCAGCCACGGCAGGGCGATGCACGCCCCCAGGCCCCTCAGGGCGGTTCGACGCGAGATTCGCATATGCTTGCCCATTTACCCCCCTCGCTTTCCACGTCGCATCCGGAACGGTTCGCTCTTCACGATGCCCAGGACCAGACTCGAAAACACATACTTGTTCTGGACGACGTTGCGGGTGATCTCGTCCACGGCGCAGCGGTCGCCGCGCTCCAGGCCGCGGCCCAGCGCATAGGTTAACATCTTTTCGGTCAGACAGTGCGCGAAATCCTGACTGCGGCCCTTGAGGATCGTCTTCAGCTCGGCCGGACCCTTGAACGTCTTGCCGTCGGGCAGCACGCCGGACGCGTCGATCGGCGTTTTGCCGTCCAACGTCCGCCAGCCGCCGATGGCGTCGAAATTCTCGAAGCCGAAGCCGAGCGGGTCCATGCGCTGGTGGCAAGAGGCGCACGCCGGGTTGGCCCGGTGCTCCTCCAGGCGCTGCCGCACCGACAGACCTTCGACCGATTTGGTGTTTTCCTTGAGCGGCGGCACGTCAGGCGGCGGCGGCGGCGGCGGCGTGCCGAGGATGTTGTCCAGAATGAACTTGCCGCGCTTCACCGGCGACGTGCGCGTCGGGTTGGAGGTGACGGTCAGGATGCTGGCCTGCGTCAGCACGCCGCCGCGCCGGCCGTCCTTGAGCGTCACGCGGCGAAACTCGTTTCCGCCGACCCCTTCGATGCCGTAGTGCTTCGCCAGCGGCCCGTTGACAAAGGTATAATCGGAGTCGATAAAGTCCAGAATGCTGCGGTCCTCGCGCATGACGTTCTCGAAATAGAGTTCCGTCTCCTTTTGCATGGCCGTTCGCAGCGACTCGAATGTGGGGAACATGGTCGGGATCGGGCGTGGCGCCCTTGAGGTTGCGAATGAGCAGCCACTGGTCGGCGAAGTTCTCGACCAGGGCGTGCGACTTGGGATCCTTGAGCATCCGCCGCACCTGACCTTCGAGCACGGCCGGCTCATGCAGATCGCCCTGGCGGGCGTGGTTGAACAGCTCCTCGTCGGGCATACTGCTCCAGAGGAAATACGACAGCCGCGTCGCCAGTTCCCAGTCGGTGACGGGATGCGGGGCGTCGCCCGCCGTTTTGTCGATTTCGACGCGGAAGACGAAGTGCGGCGACGTGAGCACCGCTTCCAGGGCGAGTCGAATGCCCGTGTCGAAGGAATCGCCGTTCTTTTCGGCCGCATCGACGAAACGGAGGAGGCGTCGGATCTCGTCGTAGCTGACGGGCCGGCGCCAGGCGCGTTCGGCGAAGGCCTTGAGTATTTTGCGGGCGCAGTCGCGGTTTTCCCTGGGGCTGTGCGGCACGGCGATGAGGATGCGTTTGCGGGCCTCGTCGGATTTCCAGGCGGCGTCGATGACTTTTTCGGAGGCGGCGAGGTACTTTTCCATGAGGATCGGCGGCATGGAGAGCACGTCGCCGATGTTGTCGAAGCCGTAGCCGACGTCGTCGGAGGGGAAGTCGTCGGCCGGGTGGAAGGAGACGCCGACGAGGTCGCGGATGGTGTTGTTGTATTCGGCGCGGTTGAGCCGGCGAATGGTGACGCGGCCGGGGTCTTTGGGGCCGGTGGTGCAATCGGCCTTGAGCACGTCGGCGTCGAGCCAGGCGTAGACGGTGTCGAGTTCGGCCGGGGTCGGTTTCGGCTTGCCCTTCGGCGGCATCATGCCGCCGCGCAGGTATTCGGACACTTTTTCCCAGACCTTCGGCTTGGCGAGGACGGCCGCCTGGTTCTTGAAGGCGTCGAGGTTGAGGTCGCCGCGCGGCTTGGCGCCGCTGTGACACCGGACGCAGTATTTTTCGACGATGGGCCGCACGCCGTCGAAACCGGGCTTGGCGGACGCCGCCTCGGACCCGGCGGCGGCGCCAGCCGTCAACGCGCAAGCAAGGACCAGGAGCAGCGGCGGACGCTTCATTCCATCGGTTCCTTCGGACGCGGCGGGTGGGGCAGGCGGGCGGCTTCACGGCGGGAGGGCGCGACGATTGTACCGAGACTATTATCCATTACAAGCGGACGATCTTCAAGCGGTGGGTGATCTCTTCGGCCGAAATCAGTTCGCCGCGTCCCGAACCGGGGCAGACCTCACAGGTGTCGCGCCAGGCCTCGGGGTCGGCGACGTTGCTCTCCCAGAACGGCCAGGTGCGGCACTGCGGGGGCCGGACGGGGTAGACGGTGCAACCGACATTTTTGTCGTAGAAGACGCAATCGCCGTTGGCCTTCTCGCGCAGGGTGCGGCCGCGCGGCGTCCACCGGGAGTATAAACCCCGAACTTCGTCGAGGGTTTCGCCGCGGTGTTGGGCGATGGCGGCGAGGTCGGCGTCGTCCACCCAGACGAAGCCGGGTTCGCCGGTGCAGCAGTGGCCGCATTGGGTGCAGGTGAAGCGGAGGCCGGATTGGTACCAGGGATGGGACATAAGAGCGTGATTTATTCGTCAGTTCAACTTCCGACGGCCGTCGGCGGGGGCTGCCGGACCACCCAGGAACGGACCTCGCGCGCCATCGGGCCGAATCCGTCGGGAAACGCGGCTTCAAGGGCTGCGAGGCCGACGCGAACAATCCGTTGCGCCTCTTGCACGGCACATTCCATCTCGCGCTCCAGCGAGGGCCGATCTGTGCCGTACACCAGCCTTTTCAGCTCCGGCCTCGTGAATGGCGGTCGCCTGGCTGCGAGACCGACGCGCCAGGCCGCCTCTCCGACTTCGTGTTCCTTGCCGACGAGATACCACGCCTCGATGGCCGGAACGGTGAGGCCGATCGCGACCCGCAGTTCCGGTCGGTCCTGTCGGGGGCGTAGCCGTCGACGCGCCTGGGCGATGGTCTTGCGCATCTTGCAAAGCCGGCAGTCCTTTTCCTCGCCTCCCGGCGCTTCGTGGGTAGAGTCGTGCAACTCCGTGTCGTCACAATCGACTACGATAATTAGTCCTTCCGCATCCGAGTTGTAATGCACGCCGCGGAAAACGCCGTCCAACGCTCCGAGGAAGCCCGGCACGCTATGCGCTTCCAGGTCCATGTTGATCGGCTCCGGCTTTTCGCCGAGAAGACCCTCCGCGAAAACCGCCAGGGCGGCCTGGTCCGCTGGGGATTCGCAGTAGCAACCGATCTTCATGGCTTAACCGTCACCCCGCCCAGGACGCCGCTGTACCACACCTCGCTAAGCGGCGAATCTCCAAGAATCTCGTGATAGTGCTCGATGTCCGTCAGCCGCTTCATCTCCACTTCCAAGCCTTCCTTGCGCGCGAGGACGACCTCCTCCGGGTGTTCCCGGTACAAGTCGAGCAGGTAGGGCGAATGCGTCGTCGCGATGACCTGGATGGGCGGGCGCGTCTCCCCGCAACTCTCCGGGTAGCTGAGCCGGTAGAGAGCGTCCTGAAGATGCCGCAGGAGTCGCGGGTGCAGTCCGCGGTCAATCTCCTCCAGACCGACCACGGTGGGCGGATTCGGCAAATAGGCCAGCGTCAGGAGGGCCAGGGCGACCAGTGTACCTTGCGACAGGTCCCGCGCCGCGATCCGATGCTCCCCTTTCTTGGTCCGCAGCGCGATCGCCTTCTGCCCTTGCTGGGGCTTATCGAACAGAATCTCGTCAAACTCCGGGAGCCATCGGCGCATTTCAGCCAGGAGCAAATGCCACCGCTCCGGGTAGTTGTCCTGCAGGTCGTCCAGGACGGCCCCGAGGCCCGCGCCATTCTGTTGGAGGCTCGCCCCGGCGTTGACGGCCACGGGCTGGGCGATGGCCCAGGCGTCCAGGGCGTAGGTTTGCATCCGCCCTAGCCAATTTGCGACAAGTGCCCCGTCTTGCTGCTCAATCTTTCTGCCAGTTTCGGGGTAGGTGAATTCGTGGATTATCTGCGTAGGAGCTTGAGGCCACCGAAAAGCAAGGAGGAATGGCTTGTTCTTCAGTCGCAAGCGGAGGGCGATTTCCACAGCGGCGGTTCGGTCTTCGGCGGTGACGCTAAGCAGCGACGGCTGGCCCATTCCGAACCCGGCCCCGTCCTGCCTTCGGATGCCCGACTGGGGAGCGACGATGCTGGCTACGGCCCGGAGGGCTTGGAGGACCGACGTTTTACCGGAGCCATTCGGCCCTAAGAGTAGGGTGAAGGGCTGGAGCGGCAGCGTTGTGTTGCGCAGCGCCTTGTAATTGGTGAATTGGATGCATTCGATCATTGCCTTCTCCGAATCCGGGGCCGCTGCCGTCGGCCGGACAACGCATTGCTCGGGCGCCCAGTCCCCTTGAGGCTATCGTGCTCACGCCTCGTTGGCAACTCTCCGAACCCGAGAAGCGTTGTTCGCCCCGTCTCACTTCCCCCTGGCCCGCGCCAGCTCCCGCCCCGCCTCCAGCCGGTAGGATTCCTGGGCCGCCATGTCCGCGCCGGTGGTCGCCTGTTTCTCCCGCTGTACCTTGAAGTAGGCCTCGATCTTGCGCATCCGGTCGAGGTGCGCCTGCACGACCGCGATCCTGTCCGAATCCTATAATTCCATCAGAGTTGCTAGTTCTTTGCAGAGGAAATTCCCATGACGAAGACGGCCGAACACCCGGAGAAAATGGAGTTCAAAACGGAGTTGAAGCAACTCCTGCACCTCATCACCCACTCACTCTACTCCAACAAGGAGATTTTTCTGCGCGAGCTGATCAGCAACGCCAGCGACGCCGTCAACAAGATCAAGTTCGACTCCCTCCAGCACGAAGACAAACTGGAGGGCGACAAGGACTGGAAAATCAGGATTCACGTGGACCGCGACGCGGGAACGCTGACCGTCTCGGACAACGGCGTCGGCCTGTCGCGCGACGAGGCCGTGGCCAACCTCGGCACCATCGCCAAGTCGGGCACGCGCGCCTTCCTCGAAAGCCTCCAGGGGAGGGACGCCAAGGCGCGGCCCGAGCTGATCGGCCAGTTCGGCGTCGGCTTCTACTCGGCGTTCATGGTGGCCGACAAGGTGACGGTCGTTTCCCGCCCCGCCGGCGACCCCGACCAGGGCGTCCGCTGGGAGTCGGACGGCCAGGGCGATTTCACCGTCGAAACCGTCCACAAGGACCGGCGCGGCACGGACGTGATCTTGCACCTCAAGCCGGAGGAAAAGGAGTTTCTGGACCCGTACACCGTCCGGCAGATCGTCAAGAAGTTCTCCAATTTCATCGAGCACCCCGTCGTCATGGACGTGGAAAAGGAGGACAACGGCGGCAACAAGGCCGTCGTCGAGGAGACGCTGAACTCGCGCAAGGCGCTGTGGCTGCGCTCGAAGTCCGAGGCGACGCCGGAGGAGTACGCCGAGTTCTACAAGCAGATCGCCAACGACGTGGAAGGGCCGGCCCGAGTCATCCACTACACCGCGGAGGGCGCCCACGAGTTCCGCGTCCTGGCGTTCGTCCCGTCGCACCGGCCGATGGAGCTGATGTGGGGCGACTACAAGGCCGGCCTGCGGCTCTACGTCCAGCGCGTGCTCATCATGGAGCACTGCGAGGAGCTGTTGCCGCCGTACCTGCGTTTCGTGCGCGGCGTGGTCGATTCGTCGGACTTGCCGCTGAACATTTCTCGTGAAATGCTCCAACACAACCCGCTTTTGGAGCAAATCCGCAAGAACGTCACGCGCACCGTCCTCAAGGAACTGGACGACATGAAGACGCGCGATTACGAGAAGTACGTCGGCTTCTACAAGGAACTGGGGGCGATCCTCAAGGAGGGCGTCGGCCGCGACTGGAACAACCGCGACCGCATCGCCGACCTGCTGCTGTTCGAGTCGCTGAAGACGCCCGCCGGCCAACTCACCACGCTGGAGAAGTACGTCGAATCCATGCCGGCCGAACAAAAGGACATTTACTATCTGATCGGGGACGCCCGCGAGCAGGTCGAGCACTCGCCGCACCTGGAGGCGTTCCGGGCCAAGGGCTGGGACGTACTGCTGCTGACCGACCCCGTCGACGAGTTCGTCATCCCCAGCCTGCCGGAGTACAAGGGCAAGAAGCTGCGGGCGGCCGACCGCGGCGAGATCGAGGGCGATAAGAAAGAGAAGAAACAGGCGGAAACCGACGAGAAGTTTAAAAAGCTCTTCGAGCATCTCAAAACGAAGTTATCGGAGGTGAGCGACGTGCGGCCCTCGTCGCGGCTGACGGAGAGCGCGGCCTGCCTGGTGGCCGGAGAGGGCGAGATGTCGGCCCACCTGGAACGGCTGATGCAGCGCATGGGCCGCGCCGATGAGACGGGAGCGTCGCGCCGCATCCTGGAGTTGAACGGCGAACACCCCGCCGTCCTGGCGTTGCGCGACCTTTATGAAAAGAACGCCGACGATCCGCGCGTCGAAATCTACGGCCGGCTGCTGTACGAGGAGGCCGTGATCGCGGAGGGGTCGAAGGTCAAGGACCCCGCGGCCTTCGCCCGGCGGATCAACGAGCTGATGGTGAAGGACGCCCGCTCTTGAAAACCTCCTTTTGCACGGGGTCGCGGCGTCGATTGCCGCAATCCCGTGCAGACGCGCCGTCGGACGCGGAAATGAGGGAAAGGCGCAATGTTCGGAATGTAAAGGATTTAGGGGATATTCGGAATAAAAGGACGGGTGGCGCCGTAAATGCGATTCGATGGGCGTCGCATCTACACCGATGGCCCTTTTTCCCGGACGCCGGCGTTCGGCGATCGGCGCGCTGCCACATCTAACCGGTGCGCCGCCGGGGCGGAGGGCCGACAACCAGAGGGCTGCTCATGAAGATCCGCACCCTGGCCGCATTTCTGGCGATGGTCGCCGGGACGGTGGTCGCTACGCTGTACATCACGGGCCTGAACCACCCGGCCCACGCGGACGCCACCGCCGCCAAAGGCCCGGTCTACGCCCAGCTCTCCAGCATGACGACGCAGTTGCCCAAAGAGGGGCCGCTGACCGTCCAAATGGAAAACAACGACGCTCTGAACGGCTTGGGCCACGACCCCAAGGTGAAAAACAGCGACATCACGATCAAGGAGGCCGGCGTCTACTTCGTGGTGGCGGCCATCCAGGTCGGCAAGAAGCAAGGCGACACGGAAGACTTCGTGGACGTCTGGATCAAGCAGAATGGCAAGGACGTGGACAATTCGGGCTGCCGTCAGGCGGTCCCCGACCCGAAGTACACGACGGTGCTCGTCAGCCAGGGCATCGCCGAGTGCAAGGCGGGCGACGTGCTGAACGTGGCCATCTCGGCCAGCGCGCCGAACAAGGGTCTGGGCATCGTGGCGTCGTCGCCGAAGGGCGAGGCCACCATCCCGAGCATCATTTTGTCGGTGTACAAGATCAACTGAGGAGGATAAACGAACGATCTGAAACCCACACCAACCCGAAGCGCCAGCGAGGGCGTGTCGAAATCCCTCGCTGGCGCTTCGGGTTGGTGTGGGCGGATACCAACCCGAAGCGCCAGCGAGGAGCTTCGTCGGCGTCAATTCTCTTTCGGCCAATAGACCGCGAACCCTTCCGTGTTCAGCCGGACCCGGTACAGCGACTTGCCCGCCGTGACGTAGAGCGTGTTGCGGTCCTTGCCGCCGAAGACGCAGTTGGTCGGCGTTTCCGGAGTCGGGATGAAGCCGATCCGCTTGCCCGCCGGGCTGAAGACGTAAACGCCGCCCGTCTTGCCGTCGCCGGCCGCCGCGAAGATGTTCCCCTTCGCGTCCACGACCATGCCGTCGATGCCGCGGCTCTTGCCGAAGTCGTACAGCACCTTTTTGCCGCCGACGCTCCCGTCTTCCTTGACCGGGTAGGCCAGCAGTTGTTGCTTGCCCTTGGGGTTGGCCTCGGCGACGTACAGAGTTTTCATATTCGGAGAGAGGATGACGCCGTTGGGCTTCTCCATGTCGCTGATGACCCGCGTCAGCGTCCCGTCCGGGTCGATGCGGTAGACGTCTTCGGTGGCGAGTTCGCGCGGCTCGTCGCCGACGTAACGCGGGTCGCTGAAGTAGACGCGGCCCTTCACGTCGATGGTCACGTCGTTGGGGCTGTTGAATCTTTTGCCCTTCCAGCGATCCGCGAGGACGACGACCTTGCCGTCCTTCTCGGTGCGGGTGACGCGGCGGTTGCCGCCGGTGTTGGCGCCCTCGGCGGCGACGAGCCGGCCGGCCGGGTCGAAGTCGAGGCCGTTGGCCCGGCCGCTGGGGTTGCGGTATTCCGTGGTCTTGCCGGTGGCCGGGTCGAACTGCATAATGCGGTCGCCGATGTCGCTGAAATAGACGCGGCCGCCGGGGCCGTAAGCCGGTCCTTCGGTGAACTCGCCGCCGCCCCAAACTTTTTCGAGTTTGGCGTCGGGCGGGATGAGGGGAGAGTTCGTTCCGGCCGCCGACACGGACAGCAGGGCGGCGAGCAGACAGACGGTCATCGCGGGATCCTCTCGCTTCACGTCGGCAGGCGGTACGGCGCCCGATACTCATAACGCAGCCGGGCGTCGGCCGCCGGGTTGTTGACGAACTTTTCCGCCTTCGCGTCCCATTCGAGATACGATTTGGTTCTCAAGGCGATGTTGCCGATCAGGGCGGCGGTGGTGTCGCGGTGGCCGATCTCAATGTCGCAGTTGCACGGGTCGCGGCTCACGAGACAGTCGAGGAAATTGCGGGCGTGGTCGGCCGTGTCGTACTTGCCGCCCGTCACCTTGCGCGGCTCGATCACCGGCTTGGCCCCCACGCGGTAGCCGCGCTCGTGGGCGCGGTCCACCGGCGTGCGGGCCGGGAACTCCTTGTCGGTCAGGGCGTCCGGGACGACCTCCCAGCCGTTGTCCTGGATGTAGACCGTGCCCTTCGTGCCGCGCAGCTCGACCTCGCCGCCCTTGATCCCGGCCGGGGCCGCGTTGCAGTTGAACTGCGAAAACGTCGCCAGCGTGTTGCCGGGGTAGCGCCACAGCACCTCCAGCGTGTCCGGGACCTCGCGGTTGTCCGTGATCGCATATTTGCCGCCGATCGCC
The DNA here is from genome assembly GCA_963813925.1 of uncultured Planctomycetaceae bacterium. Classification (GTDB taxonomy): domain Bacteria; phylum Planctomycetota; class Planctomycetia; order Gemmatales; family Gemmataceae; genus UBA4732. The sequence continues at coordinate 470,574 of CAWFBG010000005.1, read as the reverse complement.
GTGACGGCCAGCGGCGCGTCCTGGCCGAGCGCCCAGTGGATGAGGTCGAGGTAGTGGACGCCGAAATTCGTCAATTGCCCGCCGGAATAGTCGTAGAACCAGCGAAAGCGGTAGAAGGTGCGGTTTTTGTTGTAGGGGACCTTGGGGGCCGGCCCGAGCCAGTCGTCCCAGCTAAAATCCTTCGGCGGTTCCTCGTTGGGCGGGTTGCCGATGCCCTTGGGCCATTCGTTCTGGATGTGGAAGGCGCGGGCGACGGTGACCTGGCCGATGCCGCCCTTGCGGACGAACTCGCAGGCGTCGCGGCAGAAGGCCGACGACCGCCGCATCAGGCCGACCTGCGTGACGCGCTTGTGCTTGCGGGCCGCCTCGACCATGCGCCGGCCTTCCTCGACGCACAGCGACAGCGGCTTTTCGACGTACACGTCCTTGCCGGCCTGGCAGGCGTGGATGGTTTGCAGGGCGTGCCAGTGGTCTGGCGTGCAGATGACCACGGCGTCCACGTCCTTCATGGCGAGCACGTCGTGGTAGTTCTTCGTGGTTTTCGGCGAGCCGCCGACCTTGTGGGCCGCGAAGTCGATATACGGCTGATAGAGGTCGCACAAGGCGACGATGTCGGCGTCCTTGTGGACGCGGAAGGCGTCGTTTACCTGGTCGCCGCGGTTGCCCAGGCCGATGAAGCCGAGACGGATGCGGCTGTTGGCGCCGTACACGCGGCGGGCGGAAAGGGCCGTCAGGGCGCCGGCGGCGCCGGCCTTGGTGAAATCGCGTCGGGTGGGGTGGGTCATGGTGGATCGCTCATGTGGGTTGCGGTTAGCCGCGACGCGCCAGCGGAGCGCTTGATGCAAGCGCTCCGCTGGCGCGTCGCGGCTAACCGATGGTCAACTCAGCAGCTTCTTCAGCAGCGCCAGCTCGCGCTTCGCCAGCGCCTTGCGTTCGTCCAGGTCTTTCGTTTCGTATTCGGCGTGCAGGCTGATCGTGCCGTTGAACTTGCACTCCTTCACGCCCGCGGCCACGTCGCCCCAGCGGACGATGCCGTCGCCGGCCGGCACGACGTGGTATTGCCAACCCCTTTTGTCGCTTTTTTCCCAGAGCATGTCCTTGATCGCCAGCAGCGACAGCCACGGCCGCACGATGTCCAGCTCCATGCGGATCGGCCCGCCGTTGACGGCCGTGTGGCCGGTGTCCACGTAGGCGCCGACGTGGTGCGGGTCGAGGTCGCCGAGCAGCAGGCGCAGGCAGGCGCAGTTGTTGCCGAGGTTGGCGCCGGAGTGGGTGTGGTAGCAGACGCGCACCTTGCTCCGCTCGGCCAGCCTGGCGAAGCCGGCCAGCCGTCCGTGGGCCGCCTTTAAACAGTCGTCAAACGGTCTTTTATAGGGGAAATAGCCGATCTTGACGGCCGGCGCCTCCGCCCTGGCGCAGGCGTCGAAGATCTGTCGGGCCGTCTTGCTTTCGGGGTCGTTGAGGTCGGTCGGGGCGCTGACGAGGCCGAGGACCAACCCCGCGTCGCGGAAGACTTTGATCGCCTCCGGCAGCGCCGTTGCCGCGTTGTCGGGGTGGACCGGGTAGCCCGGCCGCACCGTGAGGTCCACGCCGTCCAGGCCGATTTCCTTGCAGAAGGCCGCGACGCCCTTGACGTCCAATCCCTGGAGCGATTTCGTGAAATAGACGTATTGCATCGTCGATGTCCTTTTATGCGACGCCCTGCTGCTTCAGGAACGCCTCGGATCGCCGCTTCATTTCCTCCGGCGACACGTCTTCCGTGTGAGTGGCGACGGTCCAGACGTGGCCGAACGGGTCTTCCAGCGTCCCGGAGCGGTCGCCGTAGAACTGGTCCTTCACCGGCCGCAACATCTTGGCGCCGGCGGCGACGGCCTGCTCGAACCGCGCGTCCACGTCCTCGACGTAGATCAGCAGGCTCACGCCGGCGCCGCCGAGCGGCTTCGGGCCGCGAAACCCCATGCCGGGGAACTCGTCGGCCAGCATGACGGCCGAATCGCCGATGCGGATTTCGGCGTGCCCGACCATGCCGCCCGTCCCCTCCATACGCATCAACTCGGTGGCGCCGAACGCCCGCTTGTAAAACTCGATGGCGGCGGCAGCACCCTTGACGATCAGGTAGGGCGTCACGCTGTGGTAGCCGTCGGGAGTGGGTTTCACTGCCATGTGTCTGTCTCCTATGCCAGCCCGCAGCGCCAAGCAAGGGCGTTTCATCCCTTGCTTGGCGCTGCGGGCTCATGCCGCCAAGCGCCGCCCCTGCTGCCACGCCGCCTGCCGGGCAAGCCCCTCGTCGAGGCCGACGGTCGGCGCCCAGCCGAGGTGCCGCGTCAGCTTGCCCACGTCGGCCGCGGTGAAACGCTGGTCGCCGGCGCGGGGCGGTTCGCGGCGCACCACGGCGCGCCGGCCCAAAATCGTCTCCAGCTTGCCGAGGATGTCCCAGACCGACGCCGTTTCGCCGCCGCCTACGTTATATACCTCGCCTACCGGCGCTTCCAGGGCGGCCACGGTGGCGGCCGTGCAGTCATCGACGTAGGTGTTGCCGCGCGTTTGCAGCCCGTCGCCGAATACGACGACCTCTTCGCCGTGCAAGAGGGCATGGATGAACTTATGATAACCCATGTCGGGCCGCTGTCGCGGGCCGTAGACCGAGAAATAGCGCAGCACCACCGCCGGCAGTCCGTGCTCCTCGGCGTAGGCGCGGCAAAGGTGTTCGGCGGCCAGCTTGGTCACGCCGTAGGGCGACGACGGCCGCGTCGGCAGCGTCTCGTCGCCGGAGCCGAAGCGGCCGTAGACCGACGACGTGGAGGCGTAGACGAAGCGGCGCAGGCCGGGCGCCCGGCGCGCGGCCTCCAGCAACCGCTGCGTCCCGGCGACATTACATCCCTCATAAAGCGCGAAATCGGTCCAGCTGCGCGGCAGGCCGGGCATGGCGGCGAGGTGGAAGACGGCCTCGACGCCGTCGAACGCCGGCGCGAGGTCGGCGTCGCGCAGGTCGATGGGGAAGAGGGTGAAGTCGGGGCAACCGCGGGCGGCGGCGAGGTTGGCGTCCTTGACGGCGCGGGGGTAATAGGGGATGAAGGCGTCGATGCCGTGGACGGCGTGGCCGAGCCGGAGCAGGCGTTCGCACAGGTGGGAGCCGATGAAGCCGGCGGCGCCGGTGACGAGGCATTTCATGGACGGGCTTCCTCCGGGTCGGGGGAGCGGACGGCGGCGCGACGGGGTACGGCGACGGGGTATGTAACAGCGCGCGGCGGCGGAGGCAATGCCGGAACGGCGGCAGGAGTCCGATGGGGCGCACGACACGGTTTGCAGCTGGCGTGGACGGGTCGTACATTGGCTGAGGCAAATCCGTTCCCTCTTTTGACCCAAGTTCCGAAAGGGGCCAGGGATGGCGCGAGGCAAAAAGCGCACTGCACCGGTGGAAGAACTGCGATCCTACGTCGAGGGCGTCGCCAAAAACCTCGTCGAGAAGCTCTATGGCCCCCAGGGGCCGGCCTGGGGGACCAAACTCACCCAGATCGAGGACGTCTTCCTCGAAATCCGCGAGATGCTCACCGAGAAAATGCTCGATGAGACCCTGGCCCGGCAGGCCACGGCCGGCGAGCGGCCCGCGCCGTTCCGCACCTGTCCGGCGTGCCACGCCCCGCTGCCCTGTGCCGACGCCAATCCCCGCATCCTGACGACGCGGGCCGGCGAGGCCGAGTGGCCCGAGCCGGAAGGCTACTGTGACCGCTGCCGGCGGGCTTTTTTTCCCTCAGTCCAAGAGTCTGGGCATTGACCAGGGCGAAACCAGTCCCGCGCTGCTGGCGAAGATCACCTATGCCGGGACGGCCAGCCGCTCGTTTGCCGAGGGCAGTGTCCTGTTGGATAAGCTGGCCGACCTGCCCGTGCCGGAGAAACGGGTCGAGCGGATCACCCGACGCATCGGCGCCGAACGCGTCGCCGAGCGTGAGGCGGACGTGGCGGCGTTCGCGGCCTTGCCGCTGGTCGAGAAGTTCGCCGTCCCCTCCGGCGTGACGCCGCCGCCGTTAGCCGTGGTGATGGCGGACGGCGGCCGCTTGCAAATCCGCGATGCGCCGGGGAGCGGCTCGGCTTCCCCCGAGCCCGCCCCGACCGCGGCAACCGCGGTCGCGGGGACGGCCGCCGAGGCGGAAGACTGGCAAGAGGAAAACACCGCGGCCTCGCGGGTGGGCCACTGGCGGGAAGACAAGGTCGGGCTGTTGCTGACCATGACGAGCGAGGCGGCGGCCGCCGATCCCTGTCCCGAGATCCCGGCGTCGTTCCTCGACGTGGTACGCATCCCGAAGCTGGTGCGGGAGCTGCACAAGCACGTCCGGGAAGGGCAGGACGCCGTGAGCGACGCCGTGGAACCGGAGGCGGCGGCGGAGGCGTTGGAGGCGGAGGCGACGTACCGGCCCCCGGTCGTGCGGCATCGGCAGGTCGTCGCCTCGCGTCAGACTTGGCCGGCCTTCGCGTCGCTTTTGGCGCAGGCGGCGTGGGCGTTGGGGTTCCAGGGGGCGGCGCGGAAGGCCTTCGTGGGCGACGGCTCGGCGAACAACTGGGAGCTGCAACGTCGCTTCTTCGGGTCGTTCGTCCCCATCCTGGACTTCATTCACGCGTTGTCCTACGTGTTCGCGGCGGCGACGGCCGGGCGACGCTTCGCGGCGGGCTGGGCGGTGTATCGGCGGTGGATCCGCTGGGTGTGGCAAGGCCGGGTGGTCGCGGTCATCGCCGCCTTGGAGGCGCGCCAGGCCGAGTTGGGCTTGCCCCAGAAGGATGAGCCGGAGACGAGCCCGCGACGCGTAGTGGACAAGACGTTGAAGTACCTGGGCAACCATCAGGACAAGATGCGTTATGACGAGTATCGGCGGCAGGGTCTTCCCATCACGAGCAGCCACGTCGAGTCGGTGGTGAAGCAGATCAACCATCGGGTGAAGGGGACGGAGAAGTTTTGGTCGGAGGAGGGCAGCGAAGCCGTGCTGCAACTGCGGGCGGACTACCTGGGTGACGGCCAGCCGCTGGAGGCCTTCTGGGAACGCCGCCAAGCGGCGGCGACCGGACATCGTCGCTACCGCCGCGTCGGGTAGCTACAGACCGTGTCGTGCGCCCAGTCCGATGAGTCTTTATTGCCAGTAATACGTGCGAACTTCTCGGTTCATCTCGCTTGCCCCCCTTCCCTCGCGCCTTACGATTCCCTTTATCCGCGGGCGCGCTGGCTGCACCGAATCTCGTCCATTGCATCGACCAGGCCCCGCCGCGCGGTGGACGCCGGCGGCAACGGCTGGACGATCACCTGCACCCTGCCCGGCGGCAGGTTCGGCTTTTGGTCCAGTTCGAGCGTCCCATCCGGCTTGAGCGTCGCTTGCACGACCGCGGTTGTGTTCATGAGATCCCCCTCTCCGGGTGTTCCTCGGTGTCGGCCGCCTCCGGTCGATTTTACCCGAACTGCCCGCCCCTCAGCGCGACTTCGGTTTGCCCTTGCGCCGCGGCGGCTTTTTTTCGGGCCGCAGTCCCTTCTCGCGCAGCCGCTCGGCGGCCCACTCCTTGTCTCCGCCGAGCAGCGGCGGGTCGGGGTCGGCGGCGTAGTTGAGCGTGCCTTCGTAGGCGCCGTTGCGGTAGCACTGCTCCACCAGCGCCTGGAGGTCCAGCGGCACGTCGGCGTCGTCTGGTCGGAGCGGTATCTTGACAGCCGGCAGGCGTTGCCACAGCGGCATGGGGTAGACCTCGGCCACACCGCGCCGCGCGGCCCGCCGGACGCAGACCATGTACGGGGTGCGGCCACGGGGTCTGAGATGAGCCAGGGGGAAGGCCAGCGTGTGGCTGCCGAAGTGGTTCAGATCGATCTCGACCAGGTTGGCGTCGGAAGAGCAGATTTCGCGCTGTTTACGCAGGTACTGCTCGCGGTTGGGGCCGGGGGACTTGTTGCTGGGGCTGAGAATATCGATGACGGTGACGACGCGGTTGCCGCTCTCGCGGTCGATGATTTCGAGGAAGGTTTCGGTCGCCCCCTCTCCCTCCGTCTCGACGAGGAGCGGTTCCGTCAAGGCGACGCCCGCTTCGGCCACCGTTTCCAGGCCGCGCTTCTCGGCGAAATCGACCACGCGCACGTCGGGAAAGAGCGGATGATCGGCGATGCCCTGCGGCGTCTCCAGCAGGACGCGCTCCTCGACGCGGGCGCGCAACGCGCCGGGGAGGACGCCCTGGAGCGCGTCGCACGCATAGACGATTAGACGGGCGTGGACGTCGCGCCAGTGGACTTCGAGATAGGGGTCCATTCCGGGGAAGGGGCTTGGCATCGGGGTTGCCTTGGTACGGAGCGAGCGGACCTTCCGGATACGAATCAGGGGAGGTAAAGCCGCCCCGCGCCGCGGATGTTGTCGGCGTCCAGGACGTATTCCAGGAGCTTTTCCACAACCCGGTCCAGAAAGGTCGTTTGGTACACGCGATCGGGTAGAGGAAGCGTGAAAACGGGCAAGCTCATCGGCGTTCCGTCGCGGCGAATGGTCGCCTCAAGCGAGTCCTCGGACTCGGCGTTGCGATTGCTGGTCAGCAGGTAGAAGCCGTGCCCTTGACAGAAGTGCCAGACGACGACGTCGGTCGCGTCCACGTTCAGGCCGGCCTCGCGGAAGGTTCGCAACGTCACGTCCAGGGCGGCCGTGAGATCGCGCCACTCCGGGCTTTGCAGCCGCGTCCAAATGTGCGCGCCCTGCCCTTCGATGTTGGCGTCAATCAGGATGACGGGCACCGTTTTTCTCCGCCGCCTTGCGGTTCATCTTGTCTTTGAGCCGGGCCACGCGCTCTTCCGTCGTCACGGTCTCATCGCTTTCGGCGAAGACCCCGCCCAGCGCGTGCTGCGCCTCCATACCTCGTTTATGAAGCTCCTCCACCCGGCGGTCCTTCTCCACCAGCTCGTCATGGTGTTCGCGGACGAATTCGACCACGGCGTCGAACTGCTCCCGCGTCAGGCTCGGCATGGCTTGGTGGACGAAGTCGAAGTCGTAGCCGCGGTGAAGGTAGTAAAAGATGTCCATCACCGTAAGCCGGCTCCCACCGATCTGCGGGCCGCGGCCGAGATCGACGATCTGAATTGTTTTCATTTCCGTGCCTCTCGTGCTGGGTGAGAAAAAAACTGACCCGAATTCTACTCGGAGTCCTCGTCTTCCTCCCGGCGAGCGGCTTCCTCCGCCAGCATTTCCTCCGGGGTCCGCCCCAGGTATCCGTGGGCGCGCTGGCTGCGCCGAATCTCGTCCATTGTATCGACCAGGCCTCGCCGCGCGGTGGACGCCGGCGGCAACGGCTGGACGATCACCTGCACCCTGCCCGGAGGCAGGTTCGGCTTTTGGTCCAGTTCGAGCGTCCCATCCGGCTTGAGCGTTCCTTGCACGATTGCGGCGGCGGTCATGGCGTCCTCCCTACCGTGGCGTTCTTCGGCGCCGGCCATCTACGGTAGATTATACCCCGGCAGCCGAGCGCCCCGGCGGCTGGGGCCGTTGAAGTCTGCTTGCCGGGCAACTGCGGCGCATAACGACCCCTATTGGGGTGTGCCGGCCCGGCGATCTCACGCCGGTTCGCGGCCGCTGAAGGTCGAGTCGGCCGTCTCCGTTCGGGCCGCCCCGGACGTGAGCGCGACGCTGTCGGGGGACGGCCCGGCGGTGACGCTGATCGCGGTGAACGCGACGCTGGACGAGGTGGTGCGGCCACTGGACTTCTCGGCGTTCGGCGACCGCGGCCAGGAGGCGTCGGTGTGGACCCTGGCGGATCGCGAAAAGGTGGGCGAGCCGGACGTGACGAACGACTTCGGCGACCCCGAGCGGGTGTCGGCGAAGCCGTCCACGTTCCGGGCGGACGGGCCGCGGTTCGAATACCGATTCCCGCCGCTGTCACTGACGGTGATTCGGTGGACGGTCGGCGGAGAATAGGCGGTTACCCAACGCCTCAGGTCGGTGGAGACTTAACGCGGATAAAACCGGCCTCATATTCTTCTAGCAGCTTCTGCTCGGCCTCTTGCCAGTTCGCGAAATCATCCTGCCTCCCCGAACTCTGATAGAGACGATAGGCGTGCTCGCGGATCACCTGAGCAGGAATTTGCGGAGGCGCGGCGCGAAGCTGTGCACGTATCTCGGGGCCACGGGGGCCGCGCAGCGTGACTGCGCCGCCACCCAACTTGTGGCGGCATCGTCTCTTCGCTTCTTGAATCACTTCGCGGTCCGAAAGAGAGCAAAAAAGGGCGAGCTGCCGACGCAGGACCGGCGGTCCGACCCAACGGAACCGCTGCTCCCCGGCCTCATAGCGCTCCCAAATTACACGCACCAGATCATCAAGACAGGATCCGGCCTCAAGGAGTTCCCGGTGGAGGAAGTCAACGCGAACGACGCCAGTGGTTCCTGGATTCTTGTCGGAGAGCTGCTTGTCAGCAGAACTGGCCGTCAAGTCCGATAGCTCGATTCGGAGAAGGTAGGCCGGTTTTAGACTTGGCCCCAGATCTGTCAGCGAGTGTGCGGCTGCTATCTCAACTTCTTCGATGATGGAACTGGCCCAGTAAAGAGACGGATTTGGGTCGCGATCCGGGCTGAACCATTCCTTGACGATCGGGGCGGGGTCGCAGGGTTCTTTGTCCCACTTGCGGAGGTTTGGAGCGTCGCAGATGCGGATGAGCGACATGGGGACACCGCAGCTCTCACTCGTTTATCGCCGCCACCTGGGCTTCCGCCGCCGCACGCAGCTGCTCGTCCGGGTCACTGCTAAGCACCTGCCAGACGGCGACCGCGGATTCCGGGGATACTTCGTCGGCGACGGTCGAAGCGAGCCAACGCGTGTCGAGATCAGGATTCTTCGCCAGAGCTGTCAAGGCCTCGACCTTCGCCGCCGCATCCGGCGCGGGAACAAACCCCAGTGCCCGGACGAAATAGCGGCATCGGGAATCCTTGCGGCGAGCAAAGCTCGCCAAGGCCGGCCACGACCGCTCACCAAAGTTCTCCAGCACCTCGGCCGCAATTTCAAGTACGGCCTCGCCAGCGCCGCCCTCAGAGATGCTGAGCGCCTGCGCAGCACATCCTCCGGCGTCGAAGTCCGCAGCACGGCGTCGAGGAAGAGGTTTTGTTGGGCGTATGAGGCTCGCACCAAGTAGGGCAGAAAGACCCGCGCCGCCTCCAGACCTCCATTCGGCCACATCTTGACCAGTTCGACCAGTTGATCGACAGCGCATTCCGGATCGACTCGGAACGCCGATGCGAAGTCATGCCGGAGGGAACCATCATCGGCAGTTCTCACCGCTTGCCCACTTAGGGTTGCCCCGGTTGGGAACTCGCACCGCTTTGCGAAGGCTCTTTCCCACGCTCCGGCCGTCCCCGCAGCCGTCGCCGTTTGGCCGCTTAGAGTGACCCCGGTTGGGAACAGGTACGTTTGACACGCTCCGGCCGTCCCCGCAGCCGTCGCCGTTTGGCCGCTTAGAGTGACCCCGGTTGGGAACAGGTACGTTTGACACGCCCCGGCCGTCCCCACAGCCGTCGCCGTGAACCATTCCCGCTCTGCTCCGAGGGCGTTCAAGTACCCTATTCCGAAGCCCGCGGGTTGAATCAGGTAGTCCCCGATGAACAGCGATTGCTCGGCCAACGGGCGACTAGGCTCCTCCTGGAGTTGGCCTGGTTGTGGAGACCCTCCCTCCAGCGTCAACAAGGTCTTCCCCTGGTAACGCACCAGGCCCGTCACGTCCGTCCCGGCGGGCACCCCCTCGCTCAACAATTGCGGCGGATGGGCGAGTTCTCCGAATTGGCGCTCTCGGCCGAAGGTCCAGGGAAGAGCCGGCGTAAGCGTCGGTTGCCCCGCACGGACAGGTGCCACAGCAGTGCGCATACTCGCCTCCGCCGCACGCATGGCCACCGAGTTCTCACGGTGCGCACGATTAGCCTGCTGAACCACGTCAGCTAGGGAGCCGAAGAGGAGTCGAGTCGCTGCGTTGCTGAACGGGTTGTCGAACTGCCATGTCTCATTCATGGGTGCCGCCCCCGAAAAGGCCTCTTGACATATCGGTAATGGCGTTCTCGAACGTGTAAACGATGTTCGCGTGGGACTCGTCCAGCCAGCGCTGCACTTCGCCAAACACGTCCTTTCCCCCAAGCGGAAGAACATCATAGATGTCCAACAGGATGCCGGCGACGTCCGGCCGCTCTGGCGGCCCCAACCCGAGGTTCAAGGTGAGCTGGTGACCCGAATAGACCGGACGAATGGGCAAGCTGAGCAGAAAAGGCCCGGGCGCCGCTTGCAATTCCTCCGGCCTCTCCGGATAGACCCGAAAGTAGTCTTTCAGTCGAATTGTCTGACCCGGGATGTTGATGCGGTTGAGATACCGCACCCCCAGGCGATCGATGCCTGCCGGCTCGGCTATCTCCCGGTAAACGTCAAGGGAGGTGTGAACCACCTCTGCGCCACTCTTCGTAGCGCGGGTACGGGAGCAGCTGGTTGACGATCAGCACGTCGCGGGCCAATTGGAGAACCCGCGAGTTGTCAGACCGGGCAAAACGCATGCGCGTCTCGATCGGAAGTTGGCGCGATTCCGCTTGGCCAGGGCTGAGCTGTATCTCGAAGCCCACTTGGTGGGCCGCCTGTGACTTCTGCGGATACTCCTTGCGGACTCGCTCGTAGAAGAGCCCGGGGGTGGTGGGGTCCCAGCTGCTGCCGGTAAAGTAAACCTCGCACAGCGCTTCAACGACAGGGGGACGCTCGTAGCGTCGTTCGGGGATGCTGGGGACGGGTGCGACATTCTCGGTCATAGGTCTACCTTCTGCATCGCTTTCCGCCCGAAAAACGCTGGCATCAATGCTTCTTTACCCTGGCTCGCATCGCCGATGCAAGCGAATTCTCTGCGGATTTTGCCGCTTGTTCCGGTTGGCCGCCCCCCAAGTTGTTCGCCCGGCACATTCCTCCTCATGTATTCTATATCCCCGTCGGCTCACTCCAGCAGGTGAACGCTCCACCCAGTGGGTAGTCGGTGCTGGCATCGGCCCAGCGGCCGAGAGCCCGCGCCAGGCGCGGCACTCCTCGTTGTTCCCCTGGCCAGGCGGGCGATGCCCCGGAGCCCGACCGTCTGCTGGCCGCCATCGGCATCCATTTGCACTCCTCTTTGCCCTGCCCAGCCCCCCCTCCGCGTGGTACACTCGCCGACGATCCTTCGTCCCCGAAGCCGAGGCTCCCCATGCCGCCCCTTCCGCCCCGCCCGTGTCCGCCGCCCGCCGACGAAGCCCTGGCGCGCCCGGTCCGCGCGTCGGCGCCGGAGGGGGCTGGCGAGCGCCCCTCCGCAGTAAGGCCGACACACCCCCGTCGCGCACGGTGTCGGCCTTACGACCTTACGCCCGGCCCCGCGGATCGGCCCACGCAGCCCCGCCTCCGATCGCGGCCCTGCTTGCTTGCCCCCCTTCCCGCCGCGCCTTACGATGCCCTGTATCCCCGACCCTCCGCCCCGCCGTCGGCCCGCCGAATCCAGGACCCTCCCATGAACCGCGTCCGCTTCGCCTGTCTCGCCGCCGCGCTGATCGGCGCCGCCTGCGCCGGCCGACTCGCCGCCCAGGGCTTCTCCCCCGAAGACGCCGTCAAGCTCATGAAAGTCCCCGACGGACTCGAAGTCAAGCTCGTCGCCTCCGAACCGGACGTGCGCCAGCCGGTGACGATGACCTTCGACGACCGCGGCCGCATGTGGGTCGTTCAGTACCTGCAATATCCCACACCGGCCGGCCTGAAACCCGTGAAGGTCGATCAGTACCTGCGCACCGTCTACGACCGCGTGCCGGAACCGCCGCCGAAGGGACCGAAGGGCGCCGACCGCATCACCGTCCTGTCCGACCCCGACGAAAACGGTCATTTCCGCAAGGCCAAGGACTCCATCACCGGACTCAACCTCGCCTCCGGCCTGTGCCTCGGCTACGGCGGCGCCTTCGTATTGCAGACCCCGTATCTCCTTTTCTACCACTTCAAGGAGGGCACGGTCGAGCCGGACGGCGACCCCAAAGTGCTGCTGAGCGGCTTCGGCATGGAGGACGCCCACGCCGTCGCCAACTCGCTGCAATGGGGGCCGGACGGCTGGCTGTACGGGGCGCAGGGCAGCACCGTCACCGCCCACGTCCGCGGCCTGGAGTTTCAGCAGGGCATCTGGCGTTATCACCCCGTCACCAAGCAATTCGAGTTGTTCGCGGAGGGCGGCGGCAACACCTGGGGACTCGACTTCGACGCCCACGGCAACGTCATCGCCGGCACCAACTGGGGCGGCAACGCCATGCTGCACCAGGTGCAGGGCGCCTATTACATCAAGGGCTTCGGCAAACACGGGCCGCTGCACAACCCGCACGCCTACGGCTATTTCGGCCACGTTCCCTGTCCCAATTTCAAGGGCGGCCACGTCACCTGCGGCGGAATCGTCTACCAGGGCGGGGCGCTGCCGGCGCCGTATGAGAACGCCTACATCGCCGGAAACCTCCTTTCCAACTCGCTCATCTGGTACACCTTCGACCGCAAGGGATCGACCTTCACCTGCAAGCAGATGGGCGACTTCCTCACGGCGAACGACACCTGGTTCCGGCCGATCGACTGCCTGACCGGCCCGGACGGCGCCCTGTACGTCGCCGACTGGTACGACAAGCGCGCCAACCACGTCGATCCCATCGACAACTGGGACCGCAGCAACGGCCGCGTTTACAAGATCCAGACGAAGGGAGCGAAGTCAGCGCTGGTGATCGACCCTCCGCTCGGCAAGCGGTCGAGCAAGGAACTCGTCGCCCTGCTCGGCGACCCCAACAGCTGGCTGGTCGGCGAGGCGCGGCGCATCCTCATGGAACGGCGCGACCCGTCGGTCGTCCCCGGTCTGCGCAAGGCGGTACTGAAGAACAAAGGCAAGCTGGCGCTGGAATCGCTGTGGGCGCTCTACGTCAGCGGCGGCTTCGACGAGGACTTCGCCGGCCGCCTGCTCGAGCACCCCAACGAGCATGTGCGCACATGGGCGATCCGTCTTGTGGGAGACGGCAAGAAAGTTTCGCCCGGTTTCCGCGACCAGCTCGTCGCCCTGGCGCGCACGGAGACGAGTCCGACCGTCCGCGCCAACTGGCCTGTACGTGCAAACGGCTGCCAGGCCCGGACTGCCTGGCCATCGTCCGCGAACTGCTGCGCCGCGACGAGGACGCCGCCGACCCCTTCATCCCGATGCTCTTGTGGTGGGCGATTGAAGATAAAGCGATTTCGGATCGCGATTTGACGGTCGGCCTGCTCGACTCGCCGGCGGCGTGGCGGGCGCCGATCGTGAGCCGGTTCATCGTGGAGCGGCTGGCCCGGCGCTACACCGACGAGGGCGGCGACGCGGACCTCAAGGCGTGCGCTCGCTTGTTGGCCGCCGCGCCGGGACGGGCCGAAACGGACCTGCTGTTGCGCGGCATCGACAAGGCGCTGGAGGGTCGGCGGTTGGAGAAGGCGCCCGAAGCGCTGCGAAGCCAACTGAGCGCCCTGCGGTCCAGGCGGCCCGACGATCTGACCCTGTTGCGCCTGGCGGTGCGGCTGGGCGGGGCGGACGCCTACGAACAGGCCGTGAAGCGGGCCGGCGACGCCAAGGCGGCGGACGCCGACCGCATCGCCCTGATCGACCTGCTCGGCCAGGTCGGCAAGCCGGACTGCCTGCCGACCCTCTTGCGGGCGTTGACGGACGCGCGATCCGATGCGGTGCGTGCGGCCGATCTGACGGCGTTGCAGCCGTTCGCCGATCCGAAGATTGCCGACGAGGTCCTGAACCTCTACCCGAAGTGGTCCGCCGACCTCAAGGGACGAGCGATAAGTCTGTTGTGCGGCCGGGCGGCGTCGAGCCTGGCGTTCCTCAAGGCGGTGGACTCCAAGCGCATCGCCCCGCGCGAGGCGCCGCTCGACCAGTTGCGGCGCATGGCGCTCTTCAACGATGCGGCCATTGACAAGCTCATCGAAAAACACTGGGGCAAGATCAGCCCGGCGACGGCCGGCGAAAAGCTGACGCAGATCCGCAACAGGACCGCAACCCTGTCCAGGGGACGCGGCGACCGTGTCGCGGGCAAGGCGCTCTTCATGAAGAATTGCGGTGCGTGTCACACGTTGTTCGGCGAGGGCGGCAAGATCGGCCCCGACCTGACCGGTGCCGACCGCAAGAACCGCGACTGGCTGCTGACGCAGATCGTCGATCCCAGCGCCGTCATTCGGCCGGAGTTTCTGGCCTACGTCGTGACCGTGAAGGACGGCCGGACGCTCACGGGGTTGATGGCGGAATCGACGCCCGACGCGGTGACGCTGCTGGACGCCAAGAACGTCCGCAGCGCGATCCGCCGCGATCAGATCGAGGACCTCAAGGCGTCGCCGTTGTCGTTGATGCCGGAAAAGATCCTCGACGCCCTGGACGACCAGCAACTGCGCGACCTGTTCGCCTATTTGCAGGGCGACGGGGCCGTGGCGGCGCATTGACCGGCCCGAAGCGCGGGCGAGGGGAAGGTTCCCGACCTTATCCCTCGCCCGCGCTTCGGGTTAGTGTAGTTTTGTCCTACCGTGCTAACTTTTTTTATAACTCCCCTTGCCAAAATCCATCCGGCAACGCACAATAGGTGTACAACATGGAGCATGGGTACGGATACTCATGGGCGCTCCCCTGAAAGGCACCCGGGCACGGATGTTCAACCTCCTTCGGCCATCGCCTCCCTCCCTTGCGGTTCGCCCACCGACCTTCCGCCGCACAAACTCCCTGTCGGATCGATTCCGTCTTCACACCGGGACGCCCCCGGCGCGGCTCACGTTGGGCCGTTGCCGCCGTCCCGATTTCGGTACGTCCCCCTGAAAGGATTCTTCCGCCATGCTTGTGCTCTCCCGACGCCTGAATGAGAAACTGCTGATTCCCTGCATCCGCACGGCCATCCAGGTGTTGTCGATCCAGGGCGGACAGGTCCGCCTCGGCGTCGATGCGCCCTCGGAAGTGGCCGTGTTCCGCGAGGAAATCTACCAGGGAGCCGGCGCGCCGGCCGCCGGCCGCGATCCCGCCGTCCAGCTCGATCTCGTCCGCAGCGCACTGCGCAACCGACTGTCCGGGCTGGCCCTCGGCCTGAACCGCGTCCAGCGGCAGGTGCAAGGCAAGCTGGCCCCGGCCGCCCGCGCCGAGTTGGACAAACTCGCCGACGAGTTCGGGGACCTCGCCCGCATTATGAAAATGATGTTGGAAGAGGACGATGCGCCGCCGACCAAACAGAAGGTCGGCTGCTCGCGCTAACCCCGCGGGCCGCCGCCCTTGGCCTGCTCGGCCACCCGTTGCGCCGCCCGCGCCGCCTCTTCCGGATCGCCCAGGTAGTAATGCCGGATCGGCCGCAGGTCGTCCTGGAGTTCGTAGACGAGCGGGATGCCTGTGGGGATGTTGACGCCGACGATCTCGTCGTCGGACACGTTGTCGAGATATTTGACCATGGCGCGGATGCTGTTGCCGTGAGCGGCCGCCAGCACGCGCCGGCCGGAGCGCACGGCGGGGGCCAGCGTTTCGTGCCAGAACGGCAGGAAGCGGGCGACGGTGTCCTTGAGCGACTCGGTCAGCGGCAGTTCGTCGGGCTTGAGGCCGGCGTAGCGGGGGTCGTGGCCGGGAAAGCGCTCGTCGGATCGTTCCAGCGGCGGCGGCGGGACGTCGTAGGACCGCCGCCAGATTTTGACCTGGGCCTCGCCGTACTGGGCGGCCGTCTCCGCCTTGTTCAGCCCCTGTAACGCCCCGTAATGTCGCTCATTCAGCTGCCAGGCCCGGAACACGGGCAGCCACATCAAATCCATCTCGTCCAGGACGATCCAGAGCGTGCGGACGGCCCGCTTGAGCACCGACGTGTAGGCGACGTCGAAGTGATAGCCGCCCGCGCGGAGGAGCTGACCGGCGGATCGGGCCTCGGCGCGGCCGGCGTCGGACAGGTCCACGTCGGTCCAGCCGGTGAAGCGGTTTTCGCGGTTCCACGTGCTTTCGCCGTGGCGGACAAGGACGAGCGTGTGCATGGCGGCCTCCGGTTCGGGGCGAATGCAGGGATTATGGTACGGGTTGCGAAACCGCGCTTCCATACGCGCTTCGGTTAGCCGCGACGCGCCGGCGGAGCGCTTGGGATGAAGCGCCCCGCCGGCGCGTCGCGGCTAACCGTCCGTTAAAACTCCATGCGCCGCAGCGCCCGCACGCCCGTCCGCAGCGGCAGCCACACGGCCGCCGCCCCCACGGCCAGGCCGAACGCCGTCCCCGGCAGCAGCGTCCACAAGGCCGGCTCGCCGCCCTCCGCCGACTTCAACGCCATCTGCGCGTGCCACGGCCCCGCCATCGCCGCCAACACCACCAGCAGGAACACCAGGCTCACCAGCAGGTTCATCGTGCCGCCGAAGCCGGACACGATTTTCGACGGGTCGGTCTCGCGGAAATTCGGCAGCCACGCCCCCATGCCGGAGGCCAGCCCGCTCAGCCCCAGCGCCAACACGGCCGCCGTCAACAGGTGCAGGACGACCGCCGGCCACGGCATCCCCAGCGTCAGGTCGCTCAGCAGCACCAGAAATTCGCCGATGCCGAGCGCCCCCGCCGCCGCCAAAGCGAACTTTCCCCACAGTAATTGTCCGCGGTCGATCGGCAGCAGTCCCAGGACCCAGAACTTGCGTCCCTCCAGGCTCAAGAGCGGAAACACGAATCGGCCGGTGTAAATGCAGATCAGCAGGCCGACGACGCCGAGGTAGAACAGGCTGATGAGGTTCTTGTAGAACCAGCCGAGGTTGGGCGTGACCATCCGCTGGGCCACGGTGATCGAGAACGTCACCAGGCCGGTGAAGATCAAAATCTGCGCCCACTGCTGCGGGTCGCGGCGGAAGGTGCGGAAGTCCTTGACGATCAGCAGCCGCGTCCGTCCATCCACGAACGGCAGCGACGCGGTGAGCGTCCGGTCCATCCAGCCGCCGCCGTAGCGCCGCCGCAGCGAGCCGCCGCCGGCCAAACGGTTGTAGCCGCGCCGGTAGAGGCGCTTGGCCGTGTACGCCGCCAAAAGATAGCCGAAAAGGCCGTTGCTCCAGACCAGGGCGAGCTGAAACAGCGACCGGCCGACTTCGCCGCGCGCCGCCGCCTGGAGGCCGCGCGCCGCCCAGTGCGGCGGCGTCAGCGCCGCGCCGCCGAAGGTGAAATGGCCGAGCAGTTGATGGACCGCCTCCCGGTCGCCCTTGTTGCTCCGGGCGTCCCGGACGAGTTGGAAGGTCCACAAGGCGAGGAGGACGACGACGAGCGCGACGCCGGCGACGAGCACCTGTTTCCGCGCCCGCGGCAGCAGGTTGACGACGACGAGACAAATGAAAGCGCTGAGCGCGGCCGGCAGCAGAATGAAGCCGATAAAGAAGAGTGGCAACAGGGCGTAGTAGTACCACGGGGCGTGGCAGGCGATGCCGTAGGCGATAAGGAGCGGCCCGCCGAGCAGCAGGAAGGCCCAGACGGAGATGGCCGTGGCGCCCTGGAACTTGTGGGCGAACACGCGGTCGTCGGGCAGCGGCGTGCTGAGCAGGAAGGCCGTTTCCGGGGCCGTGAACAGGCTGCCGTAGAGGATCAGGCCGCCCGTGAACACCAGCAGCGTCCCCAGCGTCAGGAAAAGCAGGTCGAGCAGGATGCCGAGGATTTCGCCGCGCAGCGGGACGTGAACGTCGTCGCGCAGGAACCAGAAGCCGTCGAGGCTGCCGGCGAAGACCAGGCCCCAAATCAGGAGAGTGATAAGGACGACCGTTATCGGCCGCACGATCGACTGGCCCAGCAGCGTCCGGAAGGCGTTGCGGAGCAGCGACCAGCGGAGCCGTTGCATGAGCAGCGGCGGTCGGGAGGGGGCGCTTCGCAACGATGAATGATGAATGATGAATGATGAATCAAGAGAATTTTCCATTCATCGTTCCTCCTTCATCGTTCCTCGTTCCGAAGCGACGCCGTCGGCGCCCGGCTCGGTCAATTTCAAAAACACATCTTCAAGCGAACCGTCCACGGACGCCTGGGTGCGCAGCGCCTCCAGCGTGCCGCAGCCGATGAGCCGGCCGTGGTCCACGATGGCGATGCGGTCGGCCAGTTCTTGCACCACGTCCAACGAATGCGACGACAGGAACACCGTCGTGCCGCCGTCGGCCTGCGACCTTAACAGGTCCTTCAACTGCCGCACGCTGCGCGGGTCGAGGCCGACCGTCGGCTCGTCCACGATCAACACCCTGGGGTCGTGGACCAGGGCCGAGGCGAACACGGTGCGCTGGCGCATTCCGTGCGAGTAGCTTTCGGTGAGGTTGTCCACGAACGGGCCGAGTTCAAAGCGCTCGATGACCTCCGTGACGCGCAGCCGGCCGTGGGCGGGCGGTACGCCGTACATGTCGGCGATGAAGTGCAGGAACTCGCGGCCGGTCAGCTTTTCGTAGAGGTAGGGCTGATCGGGGACGTAGCTGAGCAGCTGGCGGGCGCGGCCGCCGTCGGTGCGCAGGTCGAAGCCGCCGACGCGGACGACGCCGGACGTGGGGAACAGGAGGCCGCAGAGCATTTTGATGGTGGTGGTCTTGCCGGCGCCGTTGGGTCCGAGGAAGGCGAACAGCTCGCCGGCCGGGATTTCCAGGCTCATCTCGCGCACGGCCGTCTTGAGGCCGTACTGTTTAGTGACATTATCGAGAGAGATCATAGGATATGCGTATTAGAGGTATTAAGGGGCCGGCGGTTCTCACTCGCGCACCAGGGCAAGGCGTTCGCCGTCGCGCTCGGAATCCTGACGGAGAACGAGTCCGGTCCCGACCTGGACCCACGTCCGGGCGCTCGACATCCTCTCCCTGGTAGTCGATCACCAAACACTCGGCCGGCTGGTTGTTCCAGGTCAGCGTCTTCGTATGGGGCAGGACGCGAGCGGTGAGGACGATCTCCGCGCCTGGCTGGCCGGCGACCAGGGCCGTCAGGGCGTCCTTGATCGGGTCCACCAGCGGCAGCCGCCACGTCTGGCCCGGCCGCAGCCCGGCGATGCGGTTGACCGGGTGCAGCGGCGACAGCACCGACCCGTGGGCCGACACCGGCACGGGGTCCAGTTCCTTCTCAACGGCGCCGCCCGGCAGGACGGGCGACGACAGCCGCAGACGCGAAAAGAACTTGCCGTCCTTGACTTCTCCATTGAAGGCGCCGTCGCCGGACACGACCAGGCCGCCGGCGCGGGCCGCGACGGAAAACTCCACCAAAAGAGAGCGCAGATCGCCGTTGCGGGCGATGCGGTAGGTGCTGGTGGAGCGCCGCAGCCGCACCAGGCCGCCGAACGGCTCGGCGTCGGCGTCGCTTCCCTTGGCCGTCGCGGTCGGCGGACGGATCGTGGCTTTGAGGGCGAACGTATCGTCGGCGGGATCCGGCTCGACCCAGGTTTCGGCGCGGAGGTAGGGGCGGTCGTTGTAAAGGACGGACCAGTGGATGTGGGCCTGCCGGGTCTGCACTTCGTCTTCGAGGTCGATGGTGTAGGGCGGCGCCTGCCCCGGCTGCAGGAGCGGCCACACGTCCTGGTAAAAGAGCCAGCCGGTGGTTCCCAACCAGAAGAGGACGATTGACATACTCAGCCAGCGCGGCGGCATCGGGACACCGGACCTTCGCGGCGACGGGGTCGGAGGAGGAAGTTCTATTGTCGCACGGAACTGGGGCGGGGCCAATACCAGCCCGGAGCGCTACCAGCCGCTCCGGGTGCGCCTCTCGAATTTGGACCTGGCCCGTCGCCCCTCGTTCGCCCCTCGTTCCCAAGCTCTGCTTGGGAACGCGCGGGTGCGAAGCTCCGCTTCGCGTCCCGGTCGGGGAAGGGACGCGAAACGGAGTTTCGCGGCTCGGCGTTCCCAAGCGGAGCTTGGGAACGAGGGGACGCGGGGCAATGCTCCGCCCCAAAATCGAGAGGGGCGCACAGCCGCTCCCCTTTCCTACCCTTTCCTGTCGGGCGGCCAAGGGCGCCGGATTTGCCATCGGACGCATTTCAGGCCGCTCTAATGGCGCGATGGGAGGAGGGCCAGCATCGTGAAAGTCGAACCGATCAACCCCGAGTGGGCATGGTACACTCGGCGTTCCCCCGCGTCCCCGGAACGTCGAGGTGCGTCATGCCGAATGGCGCCGCCCTTGCTTTCAAATTCCGGCGCGGGATAATGCCCCTTCATCCCACCCCGAGCGCCCCCTGTGCCCGGAAGGAATCCCGCCCGCGCCCCGTCGTCCCACAGGAGATTTCCATGAAGCGATTCGTATTGCTGGCCGCGGCCCTGCTCCTGATCGGCCCGCCCGCCTGCCGCGCCGCCGACTGGCCCGGCTGGCGCGGCCCCACCGGCGTCGGCGTCAGCGACGAGAAAGACCTGCCGCTCAACTGGGGCGGCAAGGCCAAGGAAAACGTCCTCTGGACCAAAAAAATCGACGGCCACGGCAACTCCAGCCCCGTCGTCTGGGGCGACCGCGTCTTCGTCACCACCATGGCCGACAACAACAAGAAGGACGCGAAGGACCGGCCCCCCGAAAACTACGTCGTCTGCTACAAGGCCGACGACGGCGCGGAACTCTGGCGCACCATGGTCACGCCCGACGACTGGCCGGCCGAGAAGCCCGGCGGCAACACCGCCATCCCCACGCCCACGACCGACGGCGAGCGCGTCTACGCCTGGTTCGGCGACGGCAAGATCGGCGTCCTGGCGGCCTTGAACTTCAAAGGAGAGGTCCAATGGCGCTTCGAGCGCATGGGGCCGTTCTCGCTCAACCCCGGCCTCTGCAGCAGCCCGGTCCTCTACAAGGACACGGTGATCCAGCTGTGCGACCAGGGCGGCGGCAAGGGCTTCCTCGTGGCCCTCGATAAAAAGACCGGCGCGGTGCGCTGGGAGCGGAAGCGCACGAAGGAGTCGCACAACAACTGCACCCCGGCCCTGATCGAGGTGGGCGGCAAGCCGCAGCTGATCGTCAACGCCTCCGACGCCCTCCAGGGCATCGATCCCGATAACGGCGAGCTGTTGTGGTGGTGTACCGGCAAGGTCGGCTTCGGCGATTCGGTCGGCTTCGGCGGCGGGCTGGTCTTCGCCCAGAGCGGCGCGGGCGGCGACTCCCTCGCCGTCTGCGTCGATCCGTCCGGCCGCGGCGACGTGACCAAAACGAACGTCAAGTGGCAGCTCCCCAAGGCGCCGGGCTACTACGGCTCGCCGGTCGTCGCCGGCGGCTACGTCCTGCGGGCCTACAAGCCGGGCTTCGTCAGCTGCCGCAGCCTGGCCACCGGCGAAGAGGTCTATTCCGAGCGCCTGGAGGGCGTTTCCACCGTGTGCAGCCCGGTCGTCACCGCCGACGGGCTGGTCTACTTCGCCAGCGGCGCCAGGAGCTTCGTCGTCAAACCGGGGCCGAAGCTGGAGGTCGTCGGCCGCGGCCAGCTCGACCTGAGCGACGACGGCCCTTCCCCGGCGGTGTCCGGCGGCCGCATCTTTCTGAAATCGTCGCACGGCATCGCGTGCATCGGCAAGAAATGACCGCGGCGTCCCGTCGCCCATTTCTCGGCTTGCATTTTCTACCACCGACTTGTACTGTACTGTTGTACATTAGCGGCCGGCCTCAGCCCCGGCCGCGTCGTCGCATGCATGGAGACCGTCATGCCCCTTTTTCCGTCCTTTCCCGAGCAGCGCAAAGACCTGCTCACCGCCCAGGACGTGGCCCGCCGCCTGTCGATCGGCGTCCGCACCCTCTGGCGCATGGTCGCCCAGGGAAAACTGCCTCAACCTATCCGTTATACCCGTAAACTTGTCCGCTGGAAGACGGCCGACATCGACCACTACATCCAGTCGCTGTCGGCATAGAGTAAAGCCATGAAGCCTCCCCAAACCCTCGCCGTGCTGCTCGACGGCCCGCCGGCCGACTTCACGGCGGAGGTGCGCCTGGCGGCCGGCCTCGGATTCAGCCACGTCGATGTCGTGGCGCTGGAGGAGCGGCCGGCGGCGGACCTGGAGGCGCTGGCCGACGCCGGGGTAGTGGTCCGCTGCGCCGCGGTCGGACGCGGCCTGGCGGACGTTTGTACGCCCGACGCCCTGGAGCGAATGCGGCGGCAGATCGCCGACGCCGCCCGGCTCGGGGCGACGCACGCCTACGTCGTCTCCGGCGCGGACGGCAGTCCCGCCGGGTCGGCCCGCTTCGCCGCGGCGTGCGGCCTGCTCGCGGATTACGCCGCCGGCCGAATGGTGCGCCTCTGCGTCGAACCGATCCCCGGCCGCGCCCTGCCGAGCGCCGCCGCCGCGCTGGAATGGCTGCGGCGGACGGCCCACCCCAACCTCGCCCTGCTGCTGGACGTGGGCCACTGCCTGCTCAGCGGTGAGAACCCGGCCGCCGTCGCCCGCGCGGCGGGGCCGATGCTCGGCTACGTCCACCTCGACGACAACGACGGCGTGGGCGATCTTCACTGGCCGCTGCTGACCGGCCTGCTGACGCCGACGCACCTGACCGACCTGGCGGCGGCGTTGCGGCAGTTGCGGTTTTCGGGCGGGTTGAGCCTGGAATTGAAAGCGGCCGCCTCGGAACGCGAATCCGCTTTGCGGGCGGGAATGGAAATTGCGACCTCTCTCCTCATTTCTTAATCCCTATTCGCTTATTCTTCCGGTAACGCCCCCGAATCATCGCATCCCGACGCCCCAACAACGGGAGCCGGGGAGCCGCAATCGCCCCCAAGGGAGAGACCGAAATGCAACGTATCATGCGCACCTCGTGGTGGGCGGCCCTGGCCGGCTCCGTGCTGGCCGCGGCCGTGGTCGTCGCGGCCCCGCCGGACGACAAGGCCAAGGCCAAGGAACCGCCGGCCAAGGCGCCGGCCAAGGCGGACAAGGACATGGACGCCTACGTGAACTCGCTGTTGCCGAAAATCACGGATCGTCACGATTCGATCCGCGAGAGCGCCCGGGACGCCCTGGCCGCGCTCGGCAAACCGGCGCTGCCGGCGTTGAAGAAGCTGGCCGCGGGCGACGACGGCGCGGCGGCGGAAGCGGCGAAGAAGGTCATCGCCCGCATCGAGCACGGCGGTCATCCTTTCGGCGGCTTCGATGGGCATCCTGGCTTCCCCGGCATGGGCGGCCGTCGCGGCTTTGGCGGCGCTCATCCTGGCTTCCCCGGCATGGGCGGGCGTCGCGGCTTTGGCGGCGCGTGGGGCGGCCGTCGCGGCGAGCGCGGCGCTGATCCTGGCTTCCCCGGCATGGGCGGGCGTCGCGGCTTTGGCGGCGCGTGGGGCGGCCGTCGCGGCGAGCGCGGCGCTCGATCCTGGCTTCCCCGGCATGGGCGGGCGTCGCGGCTTTGGCGGCGCCTGGGGCGGCCGTCGCGGCGAGCGCGGCGGACAACACGGCTTTGGCGGCGCGTGGGGCGGCTTTCACGGCTTTGGCTTTGGCGGCGCGTGGGGCGGCCATCCCGGCTTCCCCGGCTTCCCCGGTCGGGCCGGCCATGAACACGGCGAGAAGCCGGAAAAGCCCAGCGCGAAGCCCGGTCCCGGCGGCCCGCGGCCCCGGCGGTCGCGGCCCCGGCGGCCCCGGCGGCCCCGGCGCACGCGGCCCCGGCGGCCCCGGCGGCCCCGGCGCACGCGGCCCCGGCGCACGCGGCCCCGGCGCACGCGGCCCCGGCGGTCCCGGCGGTCCCGGAGGCCCTGGCATGTTCGTCGAACGCGCCCTGAAGGACCTCAACCTCAACGACAAGGAGAAGGCCAAGGTGGAGGACGTTCTCAAGGCCCACCGCGAGAAGGTCCAGAAGGCCGCCGAGGCGGTGCGCGCGGATTACGAGAAGGCGACGAAGGGCGTGACGGACAAGGACAAGTTGGCCGAGGCCCGCAAGGTGCAGGGCGAGAAGATGAAGAAGACCTTCGAGTCGCTGCGCGGACCTGCTCAAGTCGATGAAGGACGTGCTCACGGCCGACCAGTACGAGAAGTTCGAGAAGGCGCTGCCGTCGGCCCCGCCCGGCCCGGGCGGCCCCCCCGGCTTCTTCGGGCCGAGGCCGAAGGACAAGGAAACGAAGTAATCGTCTCAACGGACGGTAAAAGTAACTTATCAAAGCCGCGACCGTGAGGGGCGGGCAAGGGTCAAGACCGTTGCCCGCCCCTTCGCGCCTGGCGCCCCCTTTTCCCGCCCAGCCGGCATTCCATGTGCTTTCCGTGGGATGGACCTTGCCCACGGGACGATGCCATGAAAGCGATCTTCTTCTGGCGGCTGCTGCGCGACACCTTCAACAACTGGCTGGAAGACCGCGCCCTGCGCATGGGCGCCGCATTGGCCTATTACAGCATCTTCTCGATGGCCCCGCTGCTGCTCATCGCCATCGGCGTCGCCAGCCAGGTCTTCGACAAGACCGAGGCGCGGGAACAGATCCTCGACCAGATCGGGACCACCGTCGGCCCGTCGGCCCGCCAGTCGGTGGGGCAGATCGTTCAGAACACCGGGGACTCCGGCAACGGCGTCGTCGCCACCGTCATCGGCGTTGTCGTGCTGCTGTTCGGCGCCTCGGGCGTCTTCGCGGAGTTACAGGACGGTCTTAATAACATTTGGAAGGTGAAGCCGAAACCGGGCCTGGGGATCAAGGCCTTCCTCCGCGACCGGCTGTTGTCGTTCGCGATGGTGCTGGGCGCCGGGTTTTTATTGCTGGCGTCGCTGGTGCTGAGCGCCGCCCTGTCCGCGCTCAGCGCCTGGATGGAGCGGACGTTGCCGGGGACGGCCTGGGTCTGGCATTTCCTCAACGACGTGTTGTCGTTCCTGGTGATCGCGCTGCTCTTCGCCATGATCTTCAAGGTCCTGCCCGACGCCCGGATCGACTGGCGCGACGTGTGGATCGGGGCCGTGGTCACGGCGGCGCTGTTCACGCTGGGCAAGGCGCTCATCGGCGTCTACCTCGGCCAGAGCCATCTCACCGACGCCTACGGGGCGGCCGGTTCCGTGGTCGTGCTGCTGACGTGGGTCTATTATTCGGCCCTGATCCTGCTGTTCGGCGCCGAGTTCACGCACGTCTACGCGCTGGCCACGCGGCGCCACGTTCATCCCACGGAAGTGGCGGTGTCCACGGCGAAGCCTCCGTCGGGGCCGAAAGCGTGAGCGACGGTTTTTGTCGGTCGCTCACGCTTCCGGCCCCAACGGCGTCCATATAACGTACCAGGAGTGTCATCGTAGGGATCGCGGCCGCGGGCCGCCTGGCGAAAGGTCAAGCCCCGTATGGAATGGTATTACGTCGTGGCGGCGACGCTGGCCGGCGTCGCCGTACTCAAACTACTGGTGCTGCTGGCGCTGGGCGGCGGCAGCCTGTCGCGCCTGGGCATGGCCTGGTCGGCCTTCCGACGGACGATGGCCGAACCGGCCTTCGCCGGCCAGGTGAGAGACCTGCTGACGCCTCCGCCGCCCCCGGCGCCGCCGAAGCGCTCCGGCGAGGCGTTGCGGCTGTTGGCGCTGTTGCAGCGCCACGGCCGGCTGTTGGACTTCCTCCTGGAAGACATTCAGGGAGCGACCAACGAGCAAATTGGGGCCGGCGTGCGCGAATTGCACAAGGAATCGCAGGAGGCCTTGAAGGAACATCTGGTGCTGGCGCCGGTGCTGCCGGGGGAGGAGGGCGACGCCGTGGAGGTGCCGCCCGGCTTCGACCCGTCGGCGGTGCGGCTGACGGGCAACGTGACCGGCCAACCGCCGTTTCGCGGCGTCCTCAAGCACCACGGCTGGCGCGTCCGGGACTTCACGCTGGCCAAGCCGCCGGAGGGGCAGGACGAGTTCGTGGTGGCGCCGGCCGAGGTCGAGTTGCCGTAAAGAGGGCTGGGGACAGCTCTCCAGGCGCACCAACCCGAAGCGCAAGCGAGGGATGAGGTCGAGAACCTTCCCCCTCGCTTGCGCTTCGGGTTGGTGAGAAGTCCAAATAGGAGCAAGTCGTGGCGGGATCTCGTTTCGTCGTGGGCGTTGACCTGGGGACCACCAACAGCGGCGTCGCCTACGTCGATACCGGGGCCGCGGAGGCGGCCGACGGCCGGTCGTCCGACCTGGCCGTGCCGCAAGTCGTCGGGCCGGGGAGCGTCGCCGACCGACCCTTATTGCCCTCTTATTTATACCTGCCGGGGCCGGGCGAAGTGCCGGCCGGCAGCCTGAAACTGCCGTGGGACGCCAACCGCGATTACGCCGTCGGCGAGTTCGCCCGCCAGCAAGGCAGCCTGGTGCCGACGCGGCTGGTGTCGTCGGCCAAGTCGTGGCTCTGCCACCCCGGCATCGACCGCAAGGGGCCGGTGCTGCCGTGGAAGGGGCCGGAAGGCGGCCGCCGCGTGTCGCCGCTGGAAGCCAGCACGCTCTACTTAAAACATCTGGTTGAGGCGTGGAACCATCAGCTGGCCCGCGGCCTGCCCGACCGCCGGCTGGAACAGCAGGAAGTGGTGCTGACGGTGCCGGCGTCGTTCGACGCGGCGGCCCGCGAGCTGACCGTGGAGGCGGCGCGGGCGGCCGGGTTGGAGAACGTCACGCTCTTGGAGGAGCCGCAGGCCGCGTTTTATGCCTGGATCGAGGCCAACGGCGACGCCTGGCGGAAGCTGGTCAAGGTCGGAGACGCCGTGCTGATCTGCGACGTGGGCGGCGGCACGACCGACCTGACGCTGATCGCGGTCGGCGAGGAGTCGGGCCGGCTGGAGCTGACGCGCGTGGCCGTCGGCGACCACCTGCTGGTCGGCGGCGACAATATGGATCTCGCTTTGGCTCATAACGCCGCCAGGGCGCTGGCCGCGCGGAACATCAAGCTCGACGGCGGCCAGATGCTCCAACTGTGGCACAGCAGCCGGGCGGCCAAGGAGAAGCTGTTCAGCGACCCGTCGCTGGCGAGCGCCGCGGTGACGGTGTTGGGCCGCGGCAGCCGGGTCATCGCCGGGACCGTCCAGGGCGAGCTGACGCGGGCGGAAATGGAAAAGGTGTTGGTGGACGGCTTTTTCCCCGACTGCCCGCCGGACGCGGAGCCGTTGCGGCAGCGGGCCGTCGGCTTGCAGGAGCTGGGCCTGCCCTACGCCGCCGACCCGGCCGTGACCAAGCACCTGGCGCAATTCCTCCATCGGCACTCCGAAGCGTTGGCGGAGAAGCTGCCGGGCAAGGGCAAGAAGAAGGCGACTTCGGGGCCGACGGCGGTGCTGTTCAACGGCGGCGTGTTCAAGGCGGAGCCGTTGCGGCGGCGGGTGGCGGACGTGCTGAACCACTGGGCGAAGTCGTGGGGCGGCGGCGAGGTGAAGGTGTTGCCGGGCGGCGACCTCGACCGGGCGGTGGCGCGTGGGGCCGCCTATTACGGCATGGTGCGTCGCGGCAAGGGCGTGCGCATCCGCGGCGGGGCGGCGCGGGCCTATTACGTCGGCGTGGAAACGTCGTTGCCGGCCGTGCCGGGGGCGCCGCCGCCGTTGAAGGCGTTATGCGTGGCGCCGTTCGGCATGGAGGAGGGGACGGAGGCGGACGTACCGGGTCAGGAGTTCGGCCTGGTGGTGGGGGCGCCGGCCGAGTTCCGCTTTTTGGGGTCGAGCACGCGCCGCGGCGATTCGGTGGGGACGATGGTGGAGGAGTGGGAGGGCCAGATCGAGGAGCTGGACCCGATGGCGACGACGCTGGCGGCGCCGTCGGGCGAGGGCCGCATGGTCCCGGTCCACCTGCACAGCAAGATCACGGAGATTGGCACGCTGGAATTGTGGTGCATCAGCCGCGACGGCAAGCAGAAATGGAAACTGGAGTTCAATGTGCGGGAGAAGGTGGAGTAATCAAAAGGAGCACTTAGGCCGCGGCGCGGAAATGAACTACCAGTCCTCCGGCTGGATGGTGAGGCTCCACTTGGGCAGGGTTGGGGATCGGGTCAACCGTTTCGCAATGGGGCGGAACTGGGCCTTCGTCAAGGTGACGCCACGCTCGTACGTCCTGGTGACCCGGCGGACTATCGGGTGAACCTTTCGCCACGTCATGGTCGCGGCCCACAGCAGGACCAGCGCGACCGACGAGAGCAGCGCACCGCTCCAGTGCCGCTCCAGGACGCCCCAGCACCGCTCAATCGGGTTGTACTTGCTATGGTAGGGCGGCAGGTACACCAGTTCGACCGCCACCGAGTGGCGGTCGACGAACTCCACCATCCGCTTCATGAACTGCGTCCGACAACTGGCGACCTCCGGACCGTTGTCGAGTTCGATGTGCAGTCGCCGGACGCCGGGGTGGGCCGCTTGACGCTCGGTCCACCATTGTTCGAGGCCGTCGGCGATGAAGTCGCTGGTCTCGCGCGAATGTCCGAAGAGGAACCACGGCTGGTTGACCGCCCCCTTGCCGCGACTTGCCTCCAGCACTCCCAACGGGACCAGCGTGGCCTCGGGAGACATGTCGTGGTCGAGCGCCTTCACCGGCTTGGCCCCGCGCGCCCGGCCGCCGCGGCAGAATTCGCCGACTTTGACTTTCGCCTTGGTATCGAGGGAGATCCTCAGCGTTTCCGGGTCGCCCGCGGCCCGGGCCCGGGCGGCGTGGACGTTGGCGAAGATCGCGTCGGTCTCGGGAATTTTTTTTCGGGCCGGGCTTTGAGGACCCGTCGGAGCCGGTAGCCAAAACGGTTGAGGATCCGGCCGACGGTCTGGCGGCAGGGGACGGAGCCCCGCAACTCGGGCTCGGCTTGCAGGGCTTCCCGAACGGCCTTGGCCGTGACCCGGGTGAACGCCAGGGTGGTCTGGAACTTGGGATCGGCTTGGGCCTGCGGGTCGACCAGGCGGTGGATGTGGTCTTCGAGCTTCGGACAGAGTTCTTCGGTCTTCTTCCGCCCGCGGCGGTTGGCGGCGTCCAGGCAGCGGATGCCGGTCCGGCGTTCGTTGAGCCCCGTCTCGACTGCGGCGCGTCCCCAGCCGAAGGCGGTCTCGGCGCAGCGCGCAGACCCGTTGCAGTACTTGAGGGCCATCTCGGCTTGGAACTGGCGGCGACGGTAGCCGCAAAGAAGCTTGGCGGCCGATTGAATGGTCTGGAGAGTATCTTCGGTAAGCGCTGCCATGCCGTCTCCTCCTTGAGACGACATGACTGATACCCTACGCGGCGGAAAAATGGTATACCATTTTCACGCCGCTGCCTTAATGGCAAAGACCGTCACGAACCTTGTCGTGTTCGCTGCGTCCCCGGCTGATCTATCACGGGAAAGGGAGTTGCTGGACAAGGTCGTAGCCGAACTCAACAAGACTATTTGCCCGTCCCACGGAATTTACCTTGAACTGGTAAAGTGGGAAACGGACTCTTTCCCTGGCGTTGCGAGCGATGCTCAAGCCCTCATCAACCAGCAAATACCATCTTATGACATATTCGTAGGACTTATGTGGAAGCGTTTTGGCACGCATACCGGACGGGCCGGATCTGGAACTGAGGAAGAGTTCGACCGCGCATACGCTCGCTTTCAAGAAAGGCCAAGCGAGGTCCGCATCATGTTTTATTTCAAAGAGGCTCCACCACAATCAATGAGCGAACTTGATCCCGCCCAATTGTCGAAAATCCGCGACTTTCAGACAAAGCTCGGCGAACAGGGTGCCTACTATTGGAAGTTCACAGACGATGAATCGTTCGCATCCTTTCTTCGCATGCATCTTAGTCGGCAAGTCAGAGAGTGGGGGCAAACGTGGGGTCCCAGGTCGTCCAACAGCGACGCAAAGACGCCCTTGACAGCCGCATGCGGTGCCACTGAAGCGAGCAGCGCTGGTGGACCGGCGTCAGCGTCAGAAGAAGGCGAAGACGGATTTCTGGACCTCTTGGAGCAAGGCGAAGACGCGTTCAAGGCGGTTCAATCCACGGTCGAAAGGATGGCGAGGGTACTAAACAGACTGACAGTAAAGGCGAATATAAGCACTATCGAGATCAATAAAGTGAAACAAAACCTTGGTCCTTCCCGAATAAAGGCCGCGAAGAAGGCGATCAACACAGTCGCGGGCGAAATGGAGAAGTTCGCCAAGCTCATGAAGGCGGACGTTGCTCTGTTTACCAAGCATTTCTCATTAGTTTTACTGTGCGAGTTTAGCCTGGCCAGCAGCTGCGACTTGGGTTAACGTATCCCTCCAGGGGCGCCGAAGGAGTATCTTCATGTCCACCCTTCTGGAACACCCGCAGGCCCAGGCCCTTCTCGATCAGACCGACGTCGCCCCCGACGACGTTCGTGCCTGCGCCCGACACTTGACCGCCTTCATTCAACGCTACCTCCCCTTCTTCTACCGCGAGGAGCAGCGTGGCCATGCCGACACCATCCTCCGCGGCAAACTCACCGGCTTGCAGCGCAAGACCACCGAGCCGATCGCCAGTCAGGCCGGGCAGAAACGCCGACCCCTGCAGCATTTCGTCGGCGCCGGCCAGTGGGACGACCCCACCGTCCGCATGGAACTGCGCCGCCACGTCCGTGAGGAACTGGGCGACCCCGATGCCGTCCTGGTCCTGGATAACCACGGCGTGCCCAAGCAGGGGCAGGACTCCTGCGGCGTCTATCGTCAGTGGTGTGGCCGCTTGGGCAAGGTCGAGAACTGTCAGGTTGGCTATTTCCTGGCCTACGCGGCGGCGCGCGGCCGGACGTTGCTCGATGCCCGCCTGTACCTGCCCCGGGAGCGAGCCGACGACGGCGGCCACCGCCGCAAGACCTATGTCCCCAAGGATGTGGTCTTCCAAGAGGGCTGGCGGATTGGCCTGGAGTTGCTGCGTACCAGTGGCCGGGAGTTGCCCCACGGCTGGGTGACCGGCGACGACGAGTTCGGTCGGGCCAGCGCGTTGCGTGCCCAGTTACGCTTGGATGGGGAACGCTACGTGCTGGACGTGCCCAGCAACACGTTAGTACGCGACCTCAGCAGTCGGCGACCGCCGGCGCGGGCGGACGGGCGGGAACGGCTGCCGCAGTTCGAGCGGGCCGAGGTCTGGGCGGCGCGTCAGCCGAAGGGGCGGTGGCGCACGTTTCGCCTGGGTGCCGGGGAGAAGGGGCCGCGGGTGGTGCGGGCGTTGCAGCAGCGGCTACAGACCAAGGACGAGGACGGCTGCGTGGGCCCGCGAGCGGCTGGTGGTGATCCGCAGTTGCGAGAAGAAGCCGCAAACGTGGTACACGCTGAGCAACGCCGGCAAAGAAGTGCCGCTGGCCGAGGTGGTGCGGGCGCACGGGGAGCGGCCCGCCGTGGAGCAGTTATTCGAGGAAGGGAACCAGGAGGTGGGACTGAACCACTACGAGGTGCGCAGTTGGACGGGCTGGCAGCATCACATGACGCTGACCCTGTTGGCCCTGTGGTTCTTGCAGGTCGAACGGCTGTGGTTGGGGGAAAAAAAATCCGCCGGTGACGGGGTCGCAGGTACGGCAGATCTTCACGGAGTTGTTACGGCGGCCACGGCCGAGTGCAGCGGAGATCGCCGCGCGGGTGAGCGCGGTGCTGCGGCGTAACGAGGAGTCACGGATCTACCACTGGCACCGCCAGACGGGAAAGTTCCCGCCGCCGCGGTTGCACCCCGGCCCGCCACCGCGGGCGGCCCCAGAATAATCTCGCACAGTAAAATTAGGCATGTCTTCCTTTAGCAAGGCTATCATGATGGGCAAAGCTGGGAGCAAGGAGGAGCGGGCCCAGCTCGACACTGCCTTGCAGCAAGTGCAGCGGTTTCGTTCCATAGTTGCTGACTTGCGTGTGAAGCTTGGCACCTTCCGTGAAACCGTCGCCGGCCTACCGCCGATGACAACGTCGCTAAACAAAGCGAAGCGCTCCGCTGTCGATGCGTTGGATTTCACGGATCGAGAGTTTGATCTGGCCGGTAGCTTCATCAAGGATATGGAAGCCAACTTGCAACAGCTGGCAGGCGCTGGGTCCGAGGGTAAATAAGAGACAAATACCATCGCTTTATTGACCACAATGCCCGGATGCCGATAATGGACAGAAAAGGATATCGTGGAGGCGAATATGCGAAATGAATTCACGGTGATCATCGAACACGAGGACGACTGGTACATCGCGTACTGTCCGGAAATCCCCGGCGCCAACGGCCAGGGTCGGACCATCAAGGAATGCCGGGCGAGCCTGGCGGACGCCATTACCCTGATCCTGGAGGACTGCCGGGAAGAGGGACTGCGCGGCTTACCCGCCGACGCGATCCGCGAGACGGTGACGGTCGGTAAGTTGAATGCTTTCTTGCGAAGTCTCCCCCCGTTGGGTGATGAGGCGGAAGGATTTTCGGAGGACGTTCGCGCCGTCCGCACCGAATTCCCAGCTTTCCGTGAGATCCTCTGATTACCCTCGCACGTCGAAATGAATGGACCGACCGGCCTTCACGCGCTCGACCATGCGGAGGATCTCCTTTCCGCCGCCCCCAGGCCATACTTTTTCACCCAGAGTTTCGAGCTTTTCGAGGTCGATTGGCCGTCGGCCTTCGTCCATGGAATGCCGAATCATCCCTGCGAAGTCCGCGACGTCGAGCAGCCTTTTTTCCAGGTCCCGCGTCGGCGTGAGCATGGCCCCGTACTTGTTCGCCAGGGCGGACTCCAGGGCCGGGACGCGGTAGCGGAGTCCCAGCTCCCGGTTCTCCGTCCAGACCGGGTCGGCCAGGGTCTCTTCCTGGTCCGCCCGGTACGGGCAGGCAACGTCGATGACGGAAGCCGTCTCGCCGGGGACGAAGAAAGCCGTTAGGCCGGTGAACGTCCGCACTTCCAGCTGCGGGTAGAGCGCCCGAACGGCCTTCACCGCGCGACCGTGGTTCCTGCCCGCCTTGACCAGAATGTCCACATCCTGCGTGCCCCTCGGCCGGCCCGTCCAGCCGCCGATGCCGTGGGCGCCGGTCAGGACGAAGGGGATGCGCTTCTCGATCAGCGTCCGCAGGATCACGTTGAGATCGACCGGAGAGGCAGGCACGCAGTTGCTCCATTGCATGCGGTATTGCCGTTGCAGGAACACGATCTCCTGCACGGCTTGGTCGTGACCGAGGTTGCGGCGGGAGGCCTTCATCGCTTCCCAGGCCGCGTCTCGTGGGGCCAGATTCGGTCGTCGCATGGGTCGCTCGCTTTTCATGTGCCGATTCGCCTCCTCCTTTGCCCCCCGCAGCCAGGTGGGGTGTTTGGCTTAGCCATACGCGACAACCCGATTTCTAATTGCACCCTTCTTGAGGAGCACTACAAACTGCCAGATCAGACTATCCACAACTATCTGATCAGAGAAATGGTCGCCTGTGTTGAAGTGTTCCCGAAAGCGAGCGATGGCAGGTGCCAGAATGCCTTGCTCTATGACCCGAGCATACTCAGTTGAGAGAAACTGGTAGGACGCCAACAGGTTGGTGAGCCTTTCCTCGCGCTTCTTGCCTCCAGCCGGAAGGAAATAGAAGCTCTCGACCATGCTGTCGTAGATAGTTTTACTGTGCGAGATTATTCTGGGGCCGCCCGCGGTGGCGGGCCGGGGTGCAACCGCGGCGGCGGGAACTTTCCCGTCTGGCGGTGCCAGTGGTAGATCCGTGACTCCTCGTTACGCCGCAGCACCGCGCTCACCCGCGCGGCGATCTCCGCTGCACTCGGCCGTGGCCGCCGTAACAACTCCGTGAAGATCTGCCGTACCTGCGACCCCGTCACCGGCGGATTTTTTTTCCCCCAACCACAGCCGTTCGACCTGCAAGAACCACAGGGCCAACAGGGTCAGCGTCATGTGATGCTGCCAGCCCGTCCAACTGCGCACCTCGTAGTGGTTCAGTCCCACCTCCTGGTTCCCTTCCTCGAATAACTGCTCCACGGCGGGCCGCTCCCCGTGCGCCCGCACCACCTCGGCCAGCGGCACTTCTTTGCCGGCGTTGCTCAGCGTGTACCACGTTTGCGGCTTCTTCTCGCAACTGCGGATCACCACCAGCCGCTCGCGCGGCCCACGCAGCCGTCCTCGTCCTTGGTCTGTAGCCGCTGCTGCAACGCCCGCACCACCCGCGGCCCCTTCTCCCCGGCACCCAGGCGAAACGTGCGCCACCGCCCCTTCGGCTGACGCGCCGCCCAGACCTCGGCCCGCTCGAACTGCGGCAGCCGTTCCCGCCCGTCCGCCCGCGCCGGCGGTCGCCGACTGCTGAGGTCGCGTACTAACGTGTTGCTGGGCACGTCCAGCACGTAGCGTTCCCCATCCAAGCGTAACTGGGCACGCAACGCGCTGGCCCGACCGAACTCGTCGTCGCCGGTCACCCAGCCGTGGGGCAACTCCCGGCCACTGGTACGCAGCAACTCCAGGCCAATCCGCCAGCCCTCTTGGAAGACCACATCCTTGGGGACATAGGTCTTGCGGCGGTGGCCGCCGTCGTCGGCTCGCTCCCGGGGCAGGTACAGGCGGGCATCGAGCAACGTCCGGCCGCGCGCCGCCGCGTAGGCCAGGAAATAGCCAACCTGACAGTTCTCGACCTTGCCCAAGCGGCCACACCACTGACGATAGACGCCGCAGGAGTCCTGCCCCTGCTTGGGCACGCCGTGGTTATCCAGGACCAGGACGGCATCGGGGTCGCCCAGTTCCTCACGGACGTGGCGGCGCAGTTCCATGCGGACGGTGGGGTCGTCCCACTGGCCGGCGCCGACGAAATGCTGCAGGGGTCGGCGTTTCTGCCCGGCCTGACTGGCGATCGGCTCGGTGGTCTTGCGCTGCAAGCCGGTGAGTTTGCCGCGGAGGATGGTGTCGGCATGGCCACGCTGCTCCTCGCGGTAGAAGAAGGGGAGGTAGCGTTGAATGAAGGCGGTCAAGTGTCGGGCGCAGGCACGAACGTCGTCGGGGGCGACGTCGGTCTGATCGAGAAGGGCCTGGGCCTGCGGGTGTTCCAGAAGGGTGGACATGAAGATACTCCTTCGGCGCCCCTGGAGGGATACGTTAACCCAAGTCGCAGCTGCTGGCCAGGCTAAACTCGCACAGTAAAAATAGGCTGATCTAGCCGCAGCATGTGAACGAGCTTGGTGGCAAACGAGAACTGCAATGAGTGGCCATTTGCATTCGTGGGAACTTTCAGAAGGTGGCGCGCGACTGCCTCCACACTGATGTTCTGTTGGTCTTTCAGCTCTTGGAGATGCGCGAAGTACGCCCGAATGAATTCAGGGCTAAGGCGCGCGGCGTTCAACCGCCAATACCGGCAGAAATCCCGCTGAAAGCCAGCGTCGGTGGCGGGTTTGACGTGCAGAGCTTGAACCAGAGAGATATACGGTTGGACGTGGCTTTCGAGGCTGATCGCCTCTATTATGCAACCGATGTATTGGTTGATGAGAGTGTGCATTTACGCTCCGTTATGGCGTCGGCTTGCGCTGGGCGCAAATCAACGTGACAGGCTCGCTGTGTTGTTTTCGCCGGTGGGTGGGCGGAAAGAGCGTACCCGTGCTGCCCTGCCACAACGTAAACCCTATACATTGATACTATAGCATCAAAAGGCGCTGTGGTAAACGAAAAAACCGGAAAACACTGAAAAACCGGCAATGCCCTGCCGATGACGAATCCTGCGTGTAAGATGGGAAGGATAGGAGTAAGCTATGCACCAACTGCCGCCCCTACTAATCGCCTGCCTACCAGAAGCAGGGTTCGCTGGCGACGCCAGGAAAAAGGAACGGGTCCGCGTCGCCAAGGATAAGCAGTCCTCTGGCACTGGAGGCCGGCGCCGCCGGTGGTACAATAGGGATTGTGGTAGGGCAGAAGGGGAGACGACGCCATGATCTCTACACTGATCCAGGAGCCGGCCCGGATCGCCTCGTTGCGCGAGACGCCGGACGGCCTGCGTCGGCTGCGCGCGGAAGCTCCTGACATCCTCGCCCGATGCCAGGAATACCCGGCCTTGCTGCGCGGCCACTGGGACGCCATCCAAAAAATGGCCGACGAGTCGGTCTGGCCGGTGGACCGTCTGGAGCCGTTCTTCTCTTTTCTGCTGTCGATGGCCGACATTTGCCTGGATTCCGTCGAAGAGCTGCGCCAGGGGCTTGACGAAGCCGGCGACGGCGCGATCGACGGGTCCGCCCTGAGCGATGTGGCGGACTCCGTGCGTTCCTTGCGGGCCGAGGCGTCGGCGGTCTGGAGTTTTCTGTCGGCCCCCGTCGCCAAGCGGACGCTCCGCACCACCGCCGAGATCCGCGAGGGCCGCGCACGGGGCGAGTACGTGAGCCTGGACGAGGCCGTCGCCCAGGCGACCGGCGACCCCACCGAGGCGCCGTGATGGGCTGGCGCACCGAAATCCGTGAGCCGGTTCGACGCGAACTCAACGCCCTCCGCGCGTCCGGCCGGCTGTCTCGCCGCGGCCTGATTCGGGCCTACAACGCGGCGCGAATCGACTTGCCCAAACAAGCCCGGCGCTTTCGGGCGGTGCGCTACGCTCACGACCCCAATTACTTCACCTACCCCGTCGGCTTCATGGATCAGGGCGAGTGGCGCCGATTCGTCTTCTACGTAAACGACGCCGCCGAGTCCGGGCTGCTCATCGTGGAAGACGTGGATCATAGCATCTAATACTACAGCGCCCCGGCAGATGATCTTCTACGACAGGGGAGGATTTGGTACAAGGCGAGTTCGGGATTGCTGGAAGGGACATCGTCCGGAGGACGCGCATGGACGTGCAAGCACTTCGCCGACTCAAGCCCGAACTCGATCTGTTCCTGGAACGCTACCTGCCGCTGTTCGGTCGGGATGAGGCGCAGGACCATGCCCACCGCTTCGTGCAGGGTCTCCTGCTCGGCGGCGACCGCCGCAGCGTGGAGAACATCGCCGAGGCCATCGACGGCTGCGTGGTGCGTTCGTTGCAGAAGTTCATCGGCCAGTCGCCCTGGTCCGACGACGACATCGTGGAGGAGCTGCAACGGCATGTGACGGAAGTCCTGGGCGACGCGGACGCGTCCCTGAACGTCGATGAGACCGGCTTCCCCAAGAAGGGGACCAAGTCGGTCGGCGTCAAGCGGCAGTACGCCGGCTGCCTGGGGCGGACGGACAACTGCCAGATCGGCGTCTTCGTCAACTACCGCTCGGCGGCCGGGCACACGCTGATCGACCGGCGGCTGTTCCTGCCCGAGGAGTGGGCCGCCGACGGGCCGCGGCGTCAGGAGGCTGGGGTGCCGGAGGCGGTGGTGTTCCGCACCAAGCCGGAGTTGGCCCTGGGGATGGTGCAGCAGGCGGTCGAACGCGGCCTGCCCTTCCGCTGGGTGACGGCGGACAGCGTTTATGGCGACAGCCCGACCTTCGTGCAGGGCGTACGGGCGTTGGGCAAGTGGTACGTCGTGGATACGTCCGCCGACGCCCGCGTCTGGCTGACCGAGCCGGAGGTGATCCCGGCCGGGACCAAGGGCCCTCGGGGTCGGGCGACGACACAGCCGAGGGCGGCGACCAAGCCCCGACGGGTGGATGAGGTCGTGGCGGAGTTGCCGGCCAAGGCCTGGAAGCGGCTGGTGGTCGCCGAAGGCAGTCAGGGGCCGCGGATCTACGAATACGCCTTCGTGTGGGTCTGGTTCAGCGAGGAGGGGCTGCCGTCCGGGCGAGAGCGTTTGCTGGTGCGGCGTTCGCTGGGGCAGCAGGCGGAGGTGAAGTACCACCGCTCCAACGCGCCGGCGGAGGTTCCTCGGGAGAAACTGGCTTGTGTGCGGGGCGGCCACTGGTCGGTGGAACAGAGTTTCGAGGCGGCCAAGGGGGAGTGCGGGCTGGACGAATACGAGACGCGGGGCTGGACGGGCTGGCACCACCATACGGCGCTGTCGCTGCTGGCCCTGTGGTTCTTGTCGCTGCAACGGCGGCGGTTGGGGGAAAAAAGAGCCGCAGATGACCGTGCCCGAGGTGCGGGCGCTGCTGGTGCATCTGCTCGACGTGCGGCGGTGGGATGAGGCGGAGATCCTGCACTGGTCGGCATGGCGGCAGGAGCGGAACCGCATCGCGAAGGAATGCCATCGCAAACGTCGCCAGGCCGAAATGGCCCGGCGACGTAGGTGTTAGCGAGAGGCGCTGTAGTACTAACAAGGTTCCAATTGGCTCGTTTCCTCCCACAGGGCGTCATGCGTCTACCCCTCCTGCTTCTCTGTTGGCTCTCGGCCGTCGGTGCCGCCCCCGCCGCCGACATGGAACCAATCCACGTCGCCAAGGACAAGCACTCCTTCATCCTCGCCGACTCCGGCCGCCGTTTCGTCCCCTGGGGCTTCAACTACGACCACGACGCCGGCGGCCGGCTCATCGAAGACTATTGGGACGGTGAATGGCCGAAGGTCGAAAAGGCCTTCGCCGACATGCACAAGCTTGGCGCCAACGTCGTCCGCATTCACCTCCAGTTCGGCAAGTTCATGGACGCGGCCGACAAGCCCAACGACAAGCAACTCGACCGACTCGTCGCCCTGCTCAAGCTGGCGGAACGCGAACGCCTTTATCTCGACCTGACCGGCCTGGCCTGCTACCACAAAAAGGACGTTCCCGCCTGGTACGACAAGCTCTCCGAAAAGGACCGCTGGGACGCGCAGGCCCACTTCTGGGAGGCCGTCGCCGGCCGCTGCGCCAGGAGCAACGCCGTCTTCTGCTACGACCTGATGAACGAGCCGGTATCGCCCGGTGCCAAGGTCGAGTCCGGCGGCTGGCTGCCCGGCAAGCCGCTCGGCGACTCCTATTTCGTCCAGTTCATCAGCCTCGACCCCGCCGGCCGCGCCCCGTCCGAAGTCACGCGCCAATGGGTCCACCGCCTCACGACCGCGATCCGCAAAAAGGATGATCGCCATCTGATTACGGTCGGAATG
This sequence comes from uncultured Planctomycetaceae bacterium, assembly GCA_963813925.1. Classification (GTDB taxonomy): domain Bacteria; phylum Planctomycetota; class Planctomycetia; order Gemmatales; family Gemmataceae; genus UBA4732. The sequence goes on along the minus strand of CAWFBG010000005.1, from coordinate 431,920 downwards.
CTGCCGTTCATTCCCGACAAGGTCGGCGGCGACCTCGATTTCCTCAGCGTCCATCTCTATCCGCAAGCCAAGAAAGTCGATGAGTCGCTGCGGACGCTCCACGGCTTCGCCGCCTTCGGCAAGCCGGTGCTGATCGAGGAGACGTTCCCGCTGTCGTGTTCGCAGGCCGAGTTGGAAGAGTTCATCGACAAGTCGGCGAAGGACGCGGCCGGCTGGATCGGCTTCTTCTGGGGCCGGACGCCGGAGGACTTGAAGGACGCCAAGACGCTCGGCGACGCCATGACGAGGGACTGGCTGGAGTTCTTCCGCAAGAAGGCCAAGACGCGATAAGGCCCCCGTATTTGGGCCTAAGCGGGGACGATCGCGGCGGGGCGTTTCCTTCTTTCCCCTGCCGGGAGGCGTTCCCTTTTCGCCCGCGGGCGGCGGTCATTGTCGGTCGTCGGCGTTCATCCCGCGCCCATTTCCGCTCCGATTCGCCTGCCCAGACGCCCCCTCCGCATGGTACTCTCGGCGTCGCCCCGCGCCCCTGCAACGTCGAGGTACCCATGGCGACCCGTTCCTCCCTCAACGCTCGGCCCTCGCGTTCAACGCGCCTTCATCGTCGCTCAACGGCATCCGTTTCCGGGGGTACAAGCCAACTTGGCGCATCGGCGCAACCGCCGGTTAAGCCTGATACGGCAACAACTTATGATGCGCCAAATGATGCACCATTTGGCGCATCAACGCGGCCCGGCGCGAGGGACGGGGCCGGCCTCATCTCCGCCCGGTTGCTTTCCACCTCCGCGTCGGGTAGGCTAAATCATCGCTCGCCGTCCGCCTGCCCCTGGACCCACCCCGCGCCGAAGGCGCGCCTCCGTTGGACCCCTGTTGCCATGCACAAAAAAAGTATCCTCGCCGCCTCCGTTTTCCTGGGCGCCGCCGGCGTCGGCCTGATCGCGGCGGCCCCCCCGCCCGAAAAGCCGAATACGCCGAAAATCGCCCCCGCCTCCAACGAGTGGATGCAGGCACAGAAACGCATTCAAGTCCCGGCCGGATTCAAGGTCGATCTCTGGGCCGCCGAACCGCTGCTCGCCAACCCCGTCTGCTTCGCCGTCGATGAGAAGAACCGCTTCTACGTCGCCGAGACCTTTCGCCTCCACGACGGCGTCACCGACATCCGCAGCCACATGGACTGGCTCGACGACGACCTCGCCTGCCGCACTCCCGAAGACCGCGTCGCCATGCTGAAGCGCAAGCTCGGCAACCACTTCAAGGACTACAGCGTCCACTCCGAACGCATCCGCCTCATCGAGGACACGACCGGCGCCGGCAAGGCCGACAAGGCGGAAGTCTTCGCCGACGGCTTCCACAACGCCGCCGACGGCATCGGCGCCGGTCTCGTCACCCGCAACGGCGACGTCTGGTATACCTGCATCCCCGATCTCTGGATGCTGCGCGACACGAACGGCGACGGCAAGGCCGACAAGCGCGAGCTGCTGCATCACGGCTTCGGCGTCCACGTCGGCTACCTCGGCCACGACCTGCACGGCCTCCGCTTCGGACCCGACGGCAAGCTCTATTTCTCCATTGGCGATCGCGGAGTCAATGTGAAGGACTGCGAGAAGCCGATCTTCCTGCCCGACACGGGCAGCGTCATGCGTTGCAACCCCGACGGCAGTGAGCTGGAAGTCTACGCGATGGGCCTGCGCAACCCGCAGGAGCTGGCCTTCGACGAGTGCGGCGACCTGTTCACGGTGGATAACAACTCCGACGCCGGCGACAAGGTGCGCTGCGTCTACGTCGTCGAGGGCGGCGACAGCGGCTGGCGCATCGGCTACCAGTTCGGCACGGCCGAGGGCGTGCGCGGGCCGTTCATCGCGGAGAAGATGGACGATCCGCAATGGCCGGGACAGGCGGAGTTCATGGTGCCGCCGGTTGCCAACCTGGCCAACGGGCCGTCCGGCCTGACCTACTACCCCGGCCTCGGCCTGCCGGAGCGTTACAACAAACACTTCTTCCTCTGCGACTTCCGCGGCTCCAGCGGCGGCAGCGGAATCCGCTCCTTCGAGTGCAAGCCCAAGGGGGCGACTTTTGAGATGGTCGATCAGCACCAGTTCATCTGGTCGGTGCTGGCGACCGACGTCGATTTCGGCATGGACTGCGCCATCTACCTGACCGACTGGGTGGAGGGCTGGGAGAAGCCGAACAAGGGCCGCATCTGGAAAGTCACCTACCCGGAGCTGACCAAGGACCCGGCCGTCCAGGAAGTGAAGAAGATCATGGCCGAGGGCTTCGACAAGCGTTCGACGGCGGAACTGGTCGCGCTGCTGCACCACAAGGACATGCGCGTGCGGCAGTCGGCCCAGTTCGCGCTGGCCGAGAAGGGCGCCGAGGCGATCCCGGCCTTCGCCGGCGTGGCCCACGACGGCAAGGACCGTCTGGCCCGCTTCCACGCGATCTGGGGCCTCGGCCAGGTCGGCCGCAAGGACGCGGCGGCGTACAAGGAGATTTTGCCCCTCCTCAAAGGCTCCGATTCCGAGGTCCGGGCGCAGGCGGCCAAGACGCTGGGCGAGGGCCGCGTCGCCGAGGCGACCGATTCGTTCATCGCGCTGCTGAAAGATCCCGAGCCGCGCGTGCGCTTCTTCGCGGCGCAGGGCCTGGGCCGCGTCGCCTCCAGGAAGGCCGTGCCGGCCGTGCTGGACATGCTCCGCGACAACGCCGACAGGGACGCCTACCTGCGGCACTCCGGCGTCATGGCGTTGGTCGGCAGCGGCGACCGGGCCGCCTGGATGACGGCGGCCGACGACCCTTCCCCGGCCGTGCGCATGGCCGTGCTGCTGGCCCTGCGGCGCACGTCCGACCCGGAAGTGGCCCGCTACCTCAACGACGCCGACCCGCTGCTGGTCACGGAAGCGGCGCGGGCGATCAACGACGCCCCCATCGACGCGGCCATGCCGAAATTGGCCGAGTTGGTCCATCGGTCGGGGCTGTCGCTGCCGCTGGGTTATCGCGTGCTCAACGCCAACTTCCGCCTGGGCGGCAAGGAGAACGCCGAGGCCGTGGCCGCTTACGCCGGCCGCGCCGACGCCACGGACGAGTTGCGGGTCGAGGCGTTGAAGGAACTGGCCGACTGGACGAAGCCGGCCGGCCGCGACCGCGTGATGGGAGTTTGGCGGCCGCTGCAACCGCGCCCGCCGGAGGTCGCCGCCGACGCCTTCCGGGCGGACCTGGGAAGCATCTTTAGCGGATCGGACAGGGTGCGTCAGGCGGCCGTGGAGACGGCGGTGAAACTCGGCGTCAAGGAAGTCGGCCCGGTGCTGCTGGAGACGGCCGGCGACGCCAAACGTCCGGCGCGGTGCGCGAGGAGGCGTTGCGGGCGCTGGGGGCGCTGAAGGACGCGCACCTGGACGCGGCCGTGCGGTCGGCGCTGACCGACGCCGATCCGTTGGTGCGTTCCGAGGGCCGCGCTTTGCTGGCCGTCACGAACCCGTCCGAGGCGCTGCCGCTGTTGGCGAAGGCCGTCGATTCCGGCGCGATTGTGGAGCGGCAGCGCGCCTACGCCGCGCTCGGCGCCATGAAGACGGCCGGCGCGGACGAGTTGCTTGCCAAGCAACTCGACAAGCTGCTGGAAAATCAACAGCCGCCGGAGGTGGCGCTCGACCTGCTGGAGGCGGCGGCCAAACACCCGGTCAAGGAGGTCAAGGAGCGTCTGCACCGTTACGAGGCGGCCAGGCCGAAGAACGACGAACTGGCTCCTTACCGCGAGGCGCTGGTGGGCGGCGACGCCGAGAACGGCCGGCGCATCTTCTTCTACAAACAGGAGACGAGTTGCCTGCGTTGTCACAAGGTCAACGGCGTGGGCGGCGAGGTCGGGCCGGAGATGAAGGGCATCGGCGCGAAGCAGAACCGCAACTACATTCTCGAATCGATCGTCGATCCCAACAAGCAGATCGCCAAGGGTTACGACAGCGTGCTGCTGGTGCTGAACAACGGCCAGACGCGCACCGGCGTCCTCAAGGGCGAGGACGCCAAGGAGATTCGGCTGATGACGGCCGAGGGCAAGCTGCTCACGGTGGCCAAGAGCGACGTGGACGAGCGTCATACGGGCAAATCGGCCATGCCGCAGGACGAGATCAAGCACCTGTCGAAGTCGGAGCTGCGCGACGTGGTGGAGTTTTTGGCGGGGTTGAAGGAGAAGTAGGGAGGCGGGGCGAAACGCCGAATCTCGTCCCGGACTGGCGGAAGCCTGTCCCATGAGGCCTCCAGGAGCGAAGGCATGACTTACACCCAGATCGAGGTTGAGGTCGCCCGGTTGCTTGCTCCTGGTCGCCGGCCGTACCCACCCCACGCCAAGGTGGTCTTCGCGGCGTTTATGCAGCAGACGAGTGGGCTGGCGGTTAGAGAACACTGCCCCTACTGTGATGGGTTGCTAGCGGTCACGGAACATGGTCTCAGCGCATGGACGGTTTCTTGCCCATGTGGCCGTTCGCACGATACACTCAAAGGTTTGTGATGGTCCGGCCTGGGAAGGAGGGTATCGATGGGGGCAACGGCCAAGGCGCTGCCGCTGAGCGCACTGTACGAGCGGGATGAAACCGCCTGGCTGGAGGCCATGTCGGCCCTCGCGGCGGAGGGCCGGTACGCGGACATGGATCATCTCCACCTGAGCGAGTATCTGGCGGACATGGCCAAGCGAGACCGTCGGGAGGTGTTCAGTCGGTTGGTCGTCCTCCTCGCCCACCTGCTCAAGTGGGACTACCAACCGGAACGTCGGTCGGGGTCATGGATGGGAACGATCTTGGAGCAGCAGCGAGAGCTGCGCCAGCTGCTGGAGAGCGGCACGCTGTACAACCACGCCGTATCGGTGATGGCCGAGGCCTACGCCGAGGGCCGCAAACAAGCCGCGGCGGAGACCGGGTTGGCCCGCGGCGCGTTCCCGGAGGAGTGCGCCTGGGACCTGGAGGTCGCCCTCGCCGACCGGAGCGAAGGCGCCTAGCGTCGCCGGGGGGGTTACACCTCATGCGGCGCCCGCCATGTCGCTTCCTCGGCGCGCACGGCCGGGGCGGCGTCCACCGTTTCATGCGTCGCGGCCCACGCCAGGACGCGCCGCGCCACCTCCGCGGCCATCCGGCTGTGGATCGGCGGCGGCGGTTGGCCGCGCGGCAAGCCGAGGTCCACCCCGAGACGCCGCTGCACCACCTCGGCCGTGGCCAGGGCGATTTCCCGATTCGGCAGCCGCGCCAGGTCGTACAGCGCCGCCACCGCCTCGGGGGGGGCGCCGTCCGCCATCAACGTCTCCGCGGCCAACAACCGCACCGGCGCCGGGGCCGTCGAAACCAATAGCTGCCGCAACACGTGTTCATCCAATTCGCGGTGCTGGTGCAGCAGCCGGGCCAGTTCCAGCCGCAGCACGGCCGGGGCGTGCGAGTCGGTCAGCTGCCGGATCAGCCGTGCGATCAGTTTCGGGTCGCGCTCCGCCGCGAACGCCTGCCCGTAATGGACGCCCAGCGTCAGGGCCGCACGCACGGCCAGGCTCCCCTTCTCGCCGGCCCAGCCCGTCAGGTCGGCGACCGCCTCGGCGGTCATCAGCCGGCCCTCGTGCCGAAGCGGGCCGTCGTCCTGGGCCGCCGGGTCGGAGAGGCAGCGGCGCACGGCCACGCGAATCCACGGCCAGCGGTGTTCCGTGTTCCACAACAGCGCCTCGGTTGCGGCCTGGCGGACGCCGTGCGAGGGGTCGTACAGGAATTCGGCCAACCCCTCGATGATCTCGCGGTTGTCGCGGTTGGCCAGGGCGTAGACGGCGGCGGCGCGGATCTCCGGATCCACGGCGCGCCGGGCGGCGTTGAGGACCACCTCGGCCTGTCCGATCTGCCAGTTCTGGCGAAATTCCAGGGCGGCGAGGGCGGCGATGCGGACCTGCGGCCGGGTGTGGCTGAGCAGTTCGAGGGCCGGGGCGGCGTCCACGTGCAGCGCCTCGCGCAGGGCCTTGACTTCCGGCAGCATTCGGCAAGCGTCGAGGCCGGCCGGCCAGTCCGCACGCCGGGCCAGCTGTTGAGCCAGCAGACGGGCGCGGCGCAGGGCCGGGGCGCCGGAGTCGCGGAGGCACTGCATGGCGAAGAATATCAGCGGCACCACCAGCAGGATCGCCTGACAGGCGTGCAAATACCAGTCGTCCAGGCCGACGGCGGCGACCAGCAGCCAACTCAGCGCGATGACGTAGAGCATGATGACGGCGTGGCCGACCGGCTCGCGCCATCCCTGTCGGCTGACGAAAGCCATGCCGCAGATGAGGACCTGGAACAGGGCGCCGCAGGCCAGCAGGACGCTCGGGCCGCCCGTCGCGCGCAACGCCCCGACCGCCAGCAGCACCGCCGGCGTCAACAACACCAGCCCGCGTCCCGTCCGCAGGAGGAGGGAGGCGGGCTTGGGTCCGGACCCTGACGTGAACCGTTCGCGCATGACGCCTCGTGGAGTTTATCCCGTTGAATCATCCGGCGAGCGGTCTTTAGCCCCGGAGGGGCGGCGGTCAATAGCCAGGGGTGTCAACCCCTGGAGGCCGACCGCGGCCGGCCAGGGGTTTCACCCTCCCTAGGGGCTTACGCCCCTGGCTATTGACCGCCGCCCCTCCGGGGCTAAAGACCGATTGCCAGAAACAACCTAAAGCGGACCTCATTTCCTGCGGGGCCGTCGGTAGGAACCCGAGGGCGCGTTTCGCGTCAGCGAGGCCAGGCGGGCGGAGGCGTCCCTGCGGCCGTCCGGCTTCTCGACGATCTTCGTTTTGCGCGGGGCCGGCGCCGCCGCCGCCACCATCACCGGCTTCGGGGCGGGTTCGGGCGCCGCGGCGAGCACGCGCAGCGCCAGGACCACGGCGGCCGCCACGGCCAGCCCCACGACATATGGCAATATAAAATCGGGTAAATGGACGAAGCGCAGGCCGACGCCGACGACCACCGCCAAGCCGACGGCCACGAACCACGGCACCGTCCCGCCGGGCGCCGATTCCGCGGCCGGCTTTGGGAGCGCTACGACCGGGACCTCTTCCGGCCCGGTCGGCACGGGTTGCAGCTTGGCGCGCGTGGCCGGAGGCGGGTTAAACGCGGGCAGCGTCAGCGACGGCGGCGAAACCCTCAGATTGGCGAACGACGGCATAACCGGCATGGTCGGCGTCCGCGGCAGACCCAGTTCGTCCGGCGCTTCCTTTTCGGGCGTATAGTCCGGCGCCTCCTCGACCGTCGCCCGGAGCGGGACAACCGGGCGGATGGGTCCGTGCGTGGCGGCGGCCCCCACAGGTTGCAGGAGGGCCGCGGCCGCGGCCGCCACGGCGGCCGCTCCGACGGCCTTTTTGAGCGGCACGGGGTCGTCGGCAAGGTGCAGCGCCGCGGCCAGACGGTGGTACGGCGCGCCGGCCGCGGACTCGGGGGCGACTTGCGTCAGAATCAGCCCTTTTTCGACGGCCCGGCCGACCTCCTCGTCGTGGGGAATCGCTTCCGTGAAGACGCGCCCCCCAGCCGGCCGCGCAGCTCGCGCTCCCAGCGGCCGCCCGGCGGTTCCCCCTCCGACAGCGTCAACAGGATGCCGTAAAGCGGCGTGGGCCGGTCGTGGCGCGAACGCTGCACCAACTCCAGAAAGGCCGGCAGGGTGCGATGGGCCAGCGGTTCCGCCCGCATGACGACGACATAGCCGTCGCACGCCCCCACCAGCTGGCCAGGGTTGGCGCCCAGGAACGGCGGCGAATCGACGACGACGCAACCGTAGCTGGCCTGGAATTGGGGTGTGTTCAGAAGACGAAGCAAATCGTCGAGGTCGGCGTCGGAGCAGGCCCCCGCCTCGTAGGGGCTGAGTACGTCCAGGCCCGGCAGCACGTCGCACGCCAGGGCGCCCGGCAGGTCCATTCCCAACTGTCGCAGCGGCCGGCGGAAGGGATTCGAGCCGAGGTGGAGGGCCGTGGAAACGTTGCTGAGCGGATCGGCGTCGAGCAACAGGACGCGCGTGCCGGCCAGGGCGGCGGCGGCGGCCAGGTTGATCGAGGTCGTGGTCTTGCCTATGCCGCTTTTCTGGCTGGCGACCAGCAGTTTCCGCACGGGCATCTCCAGCAGGTTAGGACTTCCGCGCGGACGGGCGCCGCCGTGCGACGGGTGCGTGCTGATTCAAGCATAGAACGCGGGACGGCCCGGCGCCGGCCGCGGACGCGAAATCGCCGGAATGTTTCCGGCGCCCATTCCGCTCAAGTCGCCCCGGCCGTTTTCCCGACGTTGATAGGGAACGCCTGTCTTCGTCGGGGCCGTCCGGCCGTTCGGATCGCGGATCTCGCCGTCGCCCGTCCCCCTGGGAGGAAGCCGCCATGAGCACAAGCCCCGCCCCCCTCGCCGTTTTCGACCGGGAGGCCGGCCCGCTTCAATTGGGCTTTCTCACCGTGTTGCGCGACGCCAACGGCTATCTCGGCGGTTATCTGGTCGTGAACGGTTGGGGCCGGCCGCTGGAATTTCGTCTGACCAGCGCGGTGCAGCCCAACCGCGTGCAGCAGATCCTCTACGGCGACACGTTGGGTCATTACGTCTGCGCCGACCTGATCGGGAAAACGCTGGTGGACAAGGCGGCGATTCCGGTGCGGCTGGTGGTGACGGATCGGGAGGAAGTGTTGGATTTGCGTTTGAAATTGGACGTGCCGGTCGCCTGGTTGGCCCCGCCCGAGGCCGACGGGGCGGTCCGCGGGGCGATCCAATGTCACCCGCGCTTCGGCGCCGACGCCGTGGAGGTGCGCGACCTGCTGGAGCGGCTGGACGAATCGTTCGACCTTGCCGAGCCGTTCCAGCGCATCCGCGAGGCCATCGGCGAAGCCCGCAAGATGGGCGTCGCCTCGCGGTAGAATTGAATTGAACCACAGAGGCACAGAGACACAGAGAAAAAGCAATTCTTTGTCTTCTCGGCGCCTCTGTGGTTCAATTCTTCTACTGGGCCGCCGAGCCTTCGATCGTGACCGTCACCGGATCGTCCTGGATGTCCGTTTTGATTTTCAGCTCGCGCTTGAAATCGCCGGCCGCGGCGAACTGGCACTTGAACGTCAACGTCTGCACCGGCGCCGCCTGGTCGGGTTCGGGGGCCATCGTAACGCCGTCGCCGGCGCCGTCCACCGACAACACCCGGAACGCCTTGCCGCCGCGCAGCACCACTTTTTTCACCACTATCTCGCCGACCCGGACGCCGCCCAGGTTCAGCTTGGTCGGCAACACCGACAGCTGCGCCTGCACCTCGCCCGTGACCTGCAACGGCAGCGTCGGACTGGTCGGGTCGTTGGTCTTCAAATAAAGGGTCTCGCGCAGCGGGCCGGGCGCGGCGTCGGCCTTGAGCGTCACCGCGATCCGGTAGCCGACCTTGCCCGGCTTTCGGTATGATTCCGTCAGGGCGGCCGTGAACGGCTGGTCCTTGGCGACCACCACCTCGGACACGCGCCAGTCGAGCGGGCCGGCGTATTCGACTTCGACGGTCTGTGTAGTCGTCGTACCGTGATCGACGGCGCCGAAGGCCACGTCGCCGGGGTTGAAAACGACGTCGGCCCGGCTGACGGCCGACACCTTGACGTCGGCGCTGGAGGTGAACGTCGGGCCGACGGTGACGCGCACGATGACGGCCTTGGGGCCGGTGAAGCGGCGGGCGTCCATGCTGACGTCCAGGGTGGTTTCCTCGTTGGGGTCGAGGACGCGCTTGGGGGCCGTGGCCGTGACGCAACCGCAGCCGGGCGTGATGGCGGTGATCTCCATGCGCACGGCGTAGATGTTTTTGATGGCGAAGCGGTGGAAGAGCTGGGCGCCGTGCGGCACCACGCCGAAGTCGTGGTTCACGCCGTCGGGGAACATCTTTTCCGCCCAATTCTGGGCCGGGGCGGCCGTCGCCGCCGCGGCCGCCAGGATCAGCGCCAGCAGAGCCTTCCGTGTCATCCGTCAGCCCCTCCTTGAGCACGCGGGACGAAGTGATGCCGGGAGGATTCTAACCGGACGGGCCGACGCGGTGAAGGCGGATTCGGCCGTGAACCTGAAAGGAGAACTCCATGTCCACCGATCTCGCTACCCTGGTCAAGCAATCCGTGGTCCGCGAACTGGAGTCGCTGCGGGACGCCGTGCGCGACCTGGCGGGGCCGCTCGAAGAACGGCAGTTCTGGACCAAGCCGTTGCAGCCGGGCAACTCGTTCGGCCATCTGGTGTTGCACCTGACCGGCAACCTCAGCTGGTTCGTCGGCGCCCAGCTGGGCGGCGGCGACTACGTCCGCGACCGGGAGCGTGAATTTAGCGAGGCCAACCCCCCGACCAAGGCGGAAGCGCTGGCCGGACTGGACGAGGCGGTGGCCACCTTCCGCCGCGTGGTCGAAGGTCTGACCGCCGAGCGACTGGCCGCCCCGCATCCCACGGAGCGCTTCGGCGTCGTGGTCAACGCCCTGGTGCATCTGATCTCGCACTTCGCGTTGCACCGCGGACAGCTTTCCTACATCGCCCGACTTGCCGGAGCCGACGCGACGCGCTGAGGCCGCATGCGCCGTCCAACCCGCAAGGTCGGGGCGTTCCGTTCGGTATACTTTGCCCGTCCTTCCTAAATTTCCTCTTTTCCCTTGCGGGGGGGCCGGTCGGCGGTTACATTGGGTTTTTGATGAATGGAGCCAGAACGAGCGCGGCGTATATATCTCGTCAGGATGTCCCGGCATGGGGCTCGCCTCCCGATCGAGGAAACGCGGCGCATTCGCCGCGCGACTCCGAGTCTGTTCCGGAAGGGGGCGGCAGGCGCCGCCTGCGCTACGGAAAGCCGGCGATTCGTGTAGGGCAAACTGTGCCTGCCGCACTTCAGGAACAGACTCTCAGTCCGGGAGAGGGAACGTCATGATACTGGACGAGCCTTCCGTGGAAGCATCCGTCACCGTGGTGGACGACGAGCCGGCGGCGCAGGACGTTTTGGTCCGGGCCGCCCGGTCGTGGCATTACCGCTGCCAGGCCGCCGGCACGGCGGAACAGGCGCTGCAGCTGCTCGAACAACGGCTGACGCCGATCGTCGTGACCGACCTTCACATGCCGGGGCGGGGCGGCGTCTGGCTGGTGCGCGAGATCCGCCGCCGCTGGCCGCAGGTCGGCGTCATCGTGCTGACGGCCGGCGGCGACGCCACGGCCGCCGACGAGTGCCGCGAGGCCGGTGCCCACCACTACTTCTTCAAGCCGATCAAGCTGCACGAATTTCACCACGTCCTCGACGCCGCCGCCCGCGCCTACCGACTGGAGCGGGAAAACCAGGCTTACCGCTCGCGCCTCGAACGGGCCGTCCGTAGACAGACAAATCGGGTCCGAAAAACCTTTATATCCGCCATCGACAGCCTCGTCCGCACGATGGAGGAACGCGACGCCTACACGGCCGGCCACTCCCTGCGCGTGCGCCGCCACGCGCTGGCCCTGGCCGACGCCGTGGGACTGCCTCCGCGGCAGCGCAAGCTCCTCAGCCTGGCCGCCAAGCTGCACGACATCGGCAAGGCCGGCGTCCCCGAGGCCGTCCTCAACAAGCCGGCCGCGCTGACCGACGACGAACACCGGCTGGTCCGCGAGCACCCCGTCATCGGCGAACGCATCCTGACGCCGATCATCCGCAACCCGGAGGTTTTGGCCGGCATCCGCGGCCACCATGAACGCCTCGACGGCGGCGGCTATCCCGACGGCCTCGCCGGGGCGCGCATCCCGCTGCTGGCCCGCCTCATCGCCATCCCCGACTGCTTCGACGCCCTGACCACCTCGCGCGCCTACCGCGAGGCCCTGCCGCTGCCCCGCGCCCTCGAAATCCTGGAGGCCGGGGCCGGTTCCCATTTCGAGCCGGAATTCGTCCGGGCCTTCCTCACGACGGTCGTCCCCCAGCTCTCGGCCGGCGCCACGACGGTCTGATGCACGGCGCCCGGTTAGCCGCGACGCGAAGCGGAGCGCTTGACGCGAGCGCTCCGCTTCGCGTCGCGGCTAACCGATCTCGCCCCCTCAAACGAAAAAAACCGCGGGGCGACGTTTACCGTCGCCCCGCGGCCTTCATCTATCCGAAAAGACGTTGATTAGTGGCAGCCGCAGCCGGCGCCGCTGTCGCAGCCGCAAGAAGACGTTTCGCAACCGCATTCGCTCTTGTGGTGCTTGAACAGCCCGCTCAGCTTGAAGGCGCAGTGCTTCGGGCATTCGCAGCCGCAGGTGCTCTCGCAGCCGCAGGTCGGGGCCTCGCAGGCCACCTGCTTCTCGACGTTGTGGCACACCATCCGGCAGCAGGTCACCGTCTCCTGGCAGGGAACGCAGTGCTTGACCGTGCGGCAGGCCTCATAGGCCACCTGATGCGGCACCATCACCGTGTAGGTCTGCGTGACGCACTCGGGCACACAGTGGAAGCAGCTCACCGGGACGGTGATCTGCTCCTGCACGTGCTTGTAGCAGGTCACGTGCTCGACGGTCGGCACGCACTCGACGTGGCGGACCATCTTGGTGCAGGGGACGCACTCCATGACCTTGCAGGGGCACCACTCGCGGACGGTCTTGGTGCGGGGGCACTCGCACTGGCACTCGCAGCAGTCGTTCTTGTGGCAGAGCTTGTGGACGCGCTCCATGAAGCTCGGGCCGCATTCGACTTCCCGGCACTCGTAGTGGCCCTTATCCACGCACTTGTGGGTGTAGGTCGTCTCCGGGACGCAGGTCACGACCTGCTTCATCACGGTGCGCTCCTCGCAGACCGGAACGCACTTGGTGATACAGCGAGTCTCATTGTGCGTCTCGCATACCGACTTGTAGATCGTCACCTGATGCGTCCGCTGTTCGGCGCAGCATTCGGTGCGGTAGCAGGTGTACTTCTCCTGAACGCATTCTTCTTTGTAGACGGTGCGAGTGGTCTGGTACTTTTCCGGGACCCACTCCTGGACCGTGATGGTGTGCATGACCGGCGCGCACGGCGTCGCGCACGGCGTCTCACACGGGGCCGCCGGGGCGGCGCAGCCGCAGTCGGCGTGAGCGAAGGCGGCCGAGGAAACCAGAACGACGCTGCTCAGCAGGGCCGCGCGGACGCGAAGCCAATTCATCTGCTTCTCCTTGGATGCGGAACCCGTCGTCCAATCGCCGCCCGTACACATCCGGGCCGACCGGAGCGACTAACTCTGTGACCCACGCTAATATGCCCAACAAGGGATGTTTGGTAAAGCAAAACCATGTGGGTTGCATGGGAAAAATAGGTGAATGTGGGTCGCTTCGGATAGATAACGCGGAGCGGGAGGGGTGTGAGGAATGAAGGACCGAACCATTGGATGAGATAATAGGAGTGTAAGGGCGCCAATTGGAAGGCCGGCGGGGGACCTCCCCCGCCGGCCTTTCTGGTCTGTGGAACGGGCGCCGTCGCACACGCGGCGGTCAGTGCTGCTGATTTTTATCCTTGTCCTTGTCCTTGTCCTTGTCCTTCTGCGGGGGCGGCGGCCGCCTGCCCGGCGGGGGAGCGGTGGGGCCGCCCGGCGGATGTCCCGGCGTCACGCCAGGGCCGGGCGGTTGTCCCGGCACGGTCGGCTTGCCGGGTGGCGCGTGCGGCGGATCGAAGGGGGAAGGCGCCGGCTTGGGCGTCACCGTCGCGGGCGTGACGGGGCGGGTCGGCGGGGCCGAGGGCGTGAGATGCGATGGGTAAACGGGCGTCGTCGGCTTGACGGCGGGCTGGACCGGCTTCACGGCCGGCCGCGTCGTCGGGTTGCCGGTCGTCGGGGAGATGGCGTTGTGGACGGGAGCGACGCCCTTCGGCCCGACGGAAGGGGCCTTGGGCAGGTTCAGGGAGGCGACGCGCGGCTGTTTGGGCGGGCCGCCGGGAGAGGGAATTTCCGCCCTGGTGCGCTGCGCCGCGGCCTGTTGGACGGCCGTGGACTGGCGGAACACCGTCTGGCGCGTTTCGGCATTCAATTTCACGACTTTACCGCCGTTAGCCGCGATGGCCCTGGACGGCGCCACCAGCACCGGCGTTTTCATCACCAGTCTGTTGACCGTCCTATTATTGGTCGTGTTGTTGTGGACGATATTGGTTGTGTTGTTTGTGATGTTGTTGACCACCGTGGTGTTGTTAATGATGGTGGTCTGCTGGTTGAGCGTGCGCGGCGGCACCGGGGCGCGGCCGGCGTAACGGTCGTTGGAGAGGTTGATCTGGACGTTGATCCACGTCGGGTCGTCGCGGTGTTCGTAGCGCTCGTGGACCACGATCGAGTCGTAGTGGTCGCGGCTGTAGACCACGCAGCTGACGAACCCGGAATCGCGGTAACTCGCATCGTAATAATCGCCGAAGTAGTAGTGGCAGGTGCTGGGGCGGACGAACAGCGCGTCCACCACGACGTCGTCCGGCACGGCGTAGGCCGGCGTGTAGACGTAGCCGGCGACGACGACATTGGGATCGACGACCACGGGGGCGAACAGGACGCCGCGGCGCCGGACGGTGTAGTCCCAGTAGCCGGCGAGGTAAATGTAGCCGCCGGGCGTCCAGCGGAAGTGGCCGGGCACCCAGACGTAGTTGGGCTGCACGCGCGCCCAGTAGCCGGAGTACCAGCGGTAGGAACCTTCCTTCCATTCCCAGTGGCCGGGGACGTAGAACACGTCGGCGGAGGGCGGCGCCGCCGGCGGGGCGAGCTTGGGCGGCTCGGGCGGCCGCGGCAAATAGGTCACGTCCTGGGGCGCGTCGTCCTTGGCCGTGGGCGTCCAGAAGCCGGGCACCCACTGGGCGCCGTCGCCCTCCGGGCGCCAGTAGCCGGCCACCCACTGCTTGCCGGGCGGAGGCGAACGCCACACGCCGGAGACCCAGAGGAAGTCGTTGCGGTCGTCGTCCCAGGCCCAGTAGCCGCCGATCCAGCTTACGTCGCCGTCGGGCTTTTCTTCGGGCGGCATCTCTTCGAGCGGTTTGGGCGGCTGTTTGGGCACGACCTTGGTGGGTTCGGCCTCGGCGGTGAGTTCGGCGAAGGCCTCGTGGACGGGTCCGCGGGCCAGCACCTCGACGCCCTGGGGCACGGGCGGCGGGGCGTCGTCGGCCGGGGCGGGGTCCTGGCCGCGCAGAGAGGTTTGTACCAACAGCCCGGCGCCGAGGAGCAGCAACAACGGCCAGGGACGGGGGAACCGCGCGCGCATGGAGGGGCCTCCACTGGGGGATTGGGGCGAGGAGACGCAGGCTATAGCGGCGGATTCGGCGGCGGTCCAGAGGAATGGCGCGGGATTGTCCGATTGTCCGAGCCGGAAGCGCGAGCGACGGTGTTTTTCTCCCTCGCCCACGCTTCCGGTCCGGACGGACTCCATAAGATGCCAACGGCGCCGGAGTCGGCGCGACGCGCGACGAGGGGAGAAAGCACGATGGCACGGCAAAGCGGTGGGCGGTTGTGGTCCCTGTTTCTTGCGTGCGGCCTGCTGGCGCTGTCATGGCCGGGCGGCGTCCGCGCCGACCTGCTGGACTACGTGAAAAAACCGGAACCGCATTTCGCGTGGAAGCTCAAGCAGAAGACGGAGAACCCCTTCGGCGTGATTTACGACCTCGAATTGACCTCGCAAACGTGGGAGGGCATCGACTGGAAGCACTCCCTCCAGGTCTACCAGCCCAGGGGCGTGGCCCCGACCGACGTCATGCTGCTGTACAACACCGGCGGCAAGCCGAACGAGGGGACGATTGCCTACGGCATGATCGTCGCCAAAAAGGTCGGGGCGCCCTGCGCCTTCCTCTACAACATTCCCAACCAGCCGCTGCTGGGCGGCAAGAAGGAGGACGCGCTGATCGCCGAGACGTTCGTCCGTTATCTGGACACAAAAGACAACGATTGGCCTCTTTTGTTTCCGATGACCAAGAGCGTGGTCAAGGCGATGGACGCCTTGCAGGCGTTCTCGAAGGAGGAGTGGAAGTCGGAGGTGAAGGGATTTGTCGTTTCGGGGGCGTCGAAGCGCGGCTGGACGACGTGGCTGACGGGGGCGGCCGACCCGCGCGTGCGGGCGATCGCGCCGATGGTGATCGACACGCTGAACATGGTCGAGCAGATGAGGCATCAGAAAGAGACGCTGGGCCGTTACAGCGACATGATCCACGACTACACGGAGCGCGGCCTGGTGCCGATCCCGGACAAGGACGCGGCGCGTCAGCTGTGGAAGATGATCGACCCCTATTTCTACCGCGCCCGGCTGTCGATGCCGAAGCTGCTCATCTGCGGCGCCAACGACCAATACTGGAGCACGGACGCCTTGAATCTGTACTGGGACGGCCTGCCGGGGGCCAAGTGGATTACCTACGTGCCCAACGCGGGCCACAAGCTGGAACAGGGCGGCGGCGGCGACGAACCTGGCGACCGGAGCGTGGCGGTGAACGCGTTGTCGGCGTTCGCGCGGCGCAGGTGACGGGCCGGGCGCTGCCGAAGTTGGCGTGGAAGCACGACGACGACGCGGGTCGGATGCGTCTGACGGTGACGGCGAAGCCGGCTCCGACGGCGGCGCGGCTGTGGGTGGCGAAGGCGCCGACGCGCGACTTCCGCAACGCCAAGTGGGAGGAGCGGCCGGCGACCATTGTCGGGGAGACGGTGACGGGCGAGGTGAACGCTCCGACCGACGGCTGCACGGCCTTTTTCGGGGATCTCGACTACGAAATGGACGGCATCAAGTATCATCTATGTACGCAAATGCGCGTGGCGGGGAAGGCGAAGCCGTGAGGGGAGGGTGAACCCGCGGCCGGCGTCGGCTGTCGATGCAAATGGCGTTGACAAGTGGGCCGGAGGCCGTAGGATAACCCTATCCTCGGAATGAGCATAAAGCTAGTTCCGGCAGGGTTGTCCCGATGAGTATCCTTACGACGGAGCAAAAAGGGCAAATCGCCCTGGCAAAGGTGATGATGGAAGCCGCCCGGAAGGGTTTTCTCGCCTTCCTCCCTACCTCGCCGGTTCGTTATGATTTGCTTCTAGAATGCGAAAGGAAATTCATTCGGGTCCAGGTGAAGTACGCGGACTCGAAGTCGCCCAACTCGCAGGGGGCCGTCCGAGTGGATCTGCGAAGACGGAAGAGGCGCTATACCAAGGAAGAGATTGATCTCCTGCTGGTGTATGTGCCGCAGATCGATCAGGTTTGTTGCTTCGGGCCGGAGATGTTCCACAATCGGTTTGCCTTGCAACTCCGGCTTGAGGCAACGAGAAACGGCCAGAAAAAGGGCTGCCTGATCGCGCGAGAACATGTTTGGTGACGGGGCGTAGCTCAGCTTGGCTAGAGCGTCCGGTTCGGGACCGGGAGGCCGGAGGTTCAAATCCTCTCGCCCCGACTGTTTTCAGAAAGAAGCCCTTCGGCGATAACGTCGAAGGGCTTTCTCATTGTGGGGACGGCCGGTCATATCGGGCGCGTCGATGTTTTTATCCCGCGCCGGTGTCCGAACGGTTGCAGCTTGTTCGTTGTATTTACGCAAGGCGGGGGACAGGCTTCCGCCCGCGCATGCGAAACCGTCTGGAGTACCATCATGGCGAAGTTTCTGTTCCTCTATCGCGAATCCACCGCTCCCCGATCCCGGCCGTCTCCCGAGGAAATGCAAGCCCTGGCGGGCCAATGGTACGCCTGGATGCAGAAGTTCAGCGCGTCGATCCTGCCCGGCGGCGACGGTTTGAAACCGAGCGGCCGGCTCATCAAGGCGGGAATCGTGACCGACGGCCCCTACGTCGAAGCCAAGGAAATCGTCGTCAGCTTCGGCCTTATCCAGGCCGACAACTACGAAGCAGCGGTGGCAATCGCTCGGGAGTGTCCGCCCGGCCACACGATCGAGATCCGCGAATTGGCCGGCTACGCATGAGCGACACGCGCTTCAGAATCATGGAGCGAATAGGAACGAAACATGGCCAAGAGTAGCCGAAGCGCCGAGAGTACCACCAAGCAGGCCGCGAAGAAGGCGGCCGCGCGCCCCGGTCCGCGCGCGGACAAGGCAGATGGGGAAAGCGCCGTGCTCGCGAAGATCGCCGCGATGCCGGAACCGGATCGCGCCTTGGGCGAGCGGCTCCATGCGATCATCAAAGCCAGCGCGCCAACCCTCTCGCCGAGACTCTGGTACGGGATGCCCGCGTATGCCAGGGACGGCAAGGTCGTCTGCTTCTTCCAAAGCGCGCAGAAGTTCAAAACGAGGTACGCGACGTTCGGCTTCATGCACGAGGCGAACCTCGACGAGGGCGCCATGTGGCCGACCGCCTTCGCGCTGAAGGAGTTGACTGCCGCCGAAGAGTCAAGGATCGGCGCGCTGGTGAAGAAAGCGGTGAGCTGAGGACGGAGTAACCCGATGGCGACGGAACGCGCGTCTTCTCGCTCTCATTGTGGCACTCTTCCCGGATCGAAGAACGACCCGAGGCATGGTGTGAACGCCAACTCTCACCACCTACTTTCCCTCCGTACTCCCTTCCTCGATCGTCCTGATCGGGAGGAACAGATGCAGGTCATTGTCGGCGAGTGGAACGAAGCCGTACTTTGTGTAGAACTCCCTGGCGTCGGCATCGATGGCCAAGACTTCGACTGCAAACAGGCCGAGTTGTTCGGACAGGTCCAGGCTGCGACGCAAGGCGTCGCGCAACAGAGCCTTCCCAAGCCCCTGGCCCCTGGCTTTCTGATCGACGGCCAACCGCCCAAGCAAGATGACCGGAAGGGGGTGCTTCGGTAACCGCTTGGCGGGCTCTGGGGGGAGGTTTGCGACGGCAATGGCGCCGGCCGCAAGCGTGTAATAGCCAGCCACCGTCGTCGCGCCAGGAAAAAGCGCTACGTAGGTGCGTCCCAACCGGCGCCTTTCATACTGGCTCGCCCGCAAACGCAGGAACTCATCCAGGGGAGCCTTCCCGCAGGAAAACTCTCCGCGATCATGGGAGGCGCGCAAAGGTTCAATCCGCCATTCCGGCATGTTGCCACTACCTGCTGGAGTTATTCATGAGAGGCCTCGGCACAAGCTTTCCGGGTTACCTGAGCCATGCATTCACCCTGAACAAGAGCCGCTTTACATTCCCACCCCGGTGTAGAGGAGAGCATCGAGGAGGGCAGCCCGCGCGCTCCATACTTCTCGTTCGTCCCCCGCCGGTGGCCGTGGCGCCTTCCACCAGGTGGAAGCCCGAACCTTTTCGATCAAATCCCAGTACCCTTCTGCGTCTCTGATAGGGCTAACCCGGAATGCTTGAACCAGCCCTTCCCGGTTCTGGCTGTTGTAGCAGACGAACGTGTCGGGGCGCTTCATGGCGAGCAATCGGCTGGGGCTCGCCACCGCCATCCCCTTGTTCTCGTAAGCCTTCAGAAAGCGATCGGCGAACCTCTGGTATTGATCCCGCGAAATGTCGCCTTCGAGAGGGATCTCGTCCAGTGCAAGCGAAACTCCCTCGTTGTTGTCCTTGACCGCCTGCTTGAACTTTCTAGCCGGCATCATGCTCCCGAAGAGCCTGAAGTTCGGGTTAGCGTTCTTGATCAGCCCAGCGATCTTTCTCCGCCCCACATAGTCGAGATCGCGGAAATGCACCTTTTGCGCGAACAACTGTCGAATCGCGCGGAGAACCTGAAGGCGTTCCTGCATCAGAGGGTGACCTGGGGGATGCTCCTCCGCCCTGACTCGAGCAAAGAAGTCCTGCCAGGAGAGAGACACAAGGTCGACGGACTGGCCAGACCGATTGCCATCGTCCGTATCCCCTTGCTTCTGGGGACCATGCCCTGATGCCAGGAGACGCCGCAAGGCATCGTTCGGTGGTGGCGGGTTATCCAGGAGCGCGAGAAAAACGTCGCGGTCGCGGTCGGAAAGCGGGGCGATCGTCTCCTCGACGAAAGGTAGGTCGTCTTCCGGAATGACACGGGCTTTGCGGATGCGAAGCTCGGTGTCGCTGACTTGCTCGACCAGGACGGTAGAGTTCGCGAAATCCTTGGGCAGGTTGATGCGTGCTTTTTCATCGGTCGTGTGGGTTCGGACTATCACGGCGCGTCTCCCTTTGGGTATTGTTTGTCCTGGTTGATCTTACCAGTATCTGATATCGCGATCAAGTGGGGATTTTGGAATATTTGGTATTATGGAGCTTATGGAAATGAAGAACAGTTTTTCCCAGCGGGAAACCCGTGCGCCGCACTCCGGCTTGCGGGATCGGAAAAATGGGTGTACAATGGGTACACAACCCAAGAGGTAGGGCCATGGCGAAGAACAACTCCACGTCCTCGAACAAGGAAAGCCGCTTAAGCATCCGCGTCGATCCGGAGCGGAAGGCGGTGATCGCACGCGCTGCGAAACAGCACGGCCGCACGATCAGCGACTTTGTCCTGGAGAACGCCTACGAGATGGCGACCGAACTGCTGGCCGATGAGGGAACGATCGTGCTCAGCAAGAAGCAGGTGGCCCACATTTTTGAAGTGCTCGATCACCCGCCCGCCAAGAGCGTCGCGGCCGTTCGCAAGCTCCTTACCGAGCGGTCGATCCTGGATGGCTGAATCGGAATTCACTGCTGTTGCGCCGCTCGACGGGGGGCACGACCGGACTCCTTTTGACTGCGGCGTGCCGGCGCTCAACCTGTACTTGCGCAACTACGCCCTGCAAAATCAGAAGAAGGGCATCGTGCGCAACTACGTCACGACGCGCGCGGATAGCAAGGTCGTGGTCGCCTACTACTCGCTGGTCTACGCCACGATCGACCAGAAGCGGGTTCCCGCCAAACTCGTGAAGGGCCTGGGCAAGTACGATATTCCGGTGATGCTGCTGGCGCGCCTGGCGGTGGATCATCGTGATCAGGGCAAGGGCCTCGGCAAGGCACTCCTCAAGGATGCGATTCTGCGCACGATTCAGGCTGCCGAAATCGCCGGTCTGAAACTCCTGCTCGTGCATGCCAAGGACGAAACCGCGGCCGACTATTACCGTAAGCACGGGTTCGAGCCGGTGGTGGATGACCCATTGAAGCTGTTCCTGCCTGTGCCGCTGTCTTCCGGATGAATCGATGCGGCGGGCGTCCTGGCAATCGAGATCCGCGAAATGGCCGGCAACGCATGAGCGGACCGCACGCCTTGGTGGAGCACTTTTTTCGCTACGAGTTCGGCCGGCTTGTCGCCGTGCTGACCCGGTCGCTCGGCGTGCGCCGGCTCGACCTCGTCGAGGACGTCGTTCAAGCCGCGCTCGTGCAGGCCCTGGAAACCTGGTCTCGGCGCGGCGCGCCGAAGACCCGGCCGGCTGGCTCTACCGCACCGCCCGCAACCTGGCGATCGACGCGCTGCGGCGGGAGCGAACCCACGCCCAGGCCTTGCCGCGCCTGGCCGAAGACGCCGAGCGGGAATCGTCGCCGCTCGAAGCGCATTTCGCCGACGAGATCGGCTGCGCGAGCTGGACGTGGATTATGACACGCCGGCGACCGCCCAGCTTGGCGCTCGGCTCGACGCGGTCCTCGGGGTCGTTTATCTCCTTTTCAGTCAGGGCTGCCACGTCACCCATGGCGACATGCCGATCCGCCGCAGTTCCGGGTGATTCCAGCGAACCAAGCCCGGCCGCCCCCGCAGGGGCGGCCGGGCCTTTGCGGCTTCCACGCCCGCGAATACTTCCTCAGCGCCCTCGGTCCGCGCATGGCCGTTCGGCGTCTCCGCGACGGAAAGCCCGGTGAAGCGTCAGCCTGGCTGCGAGGGCAGTTTCGTCAAAGGATGCTGCTACCCGACGCCGTTCGCGGTGTTTCCAGGGAAGGGGCAAGGCGCCGGTCGTCTCGGCCGGCCTTGGGAAGGGAATCAAAGGGAGCGACCATGAAAGCCGTGAATCCGATGACCGCCGTGCTTGTGGGCGGCGTGATGCTGCTCGGTGCAAACTGCATCCACGCGAACGACTGGCCGCAGTGGCGCGGGCCCAATCGGGACAACAAGGTGACAGGATTCACCGAACCCAAGTTGTGGCCCAAGGAGCTGACGCAGAAGTGGAAAGTTACCGTCGGACTCGGCGACGCGTCGCCCGTCTTGGTGGGCGACAAAGTCTATGTCTTTACACGGCAAGGCGGGGATGAGGTCACCCTCTGTCTGGACGCGGCCAAAGGCACGGAACTCTGGCGCGACAAGTACGCGGCGCGGGAAGTGACCGGCGCCCCCGCCAGGCACCCGGGGCCTCGTTGCACGCCCGCCGTGGCCGAGGGCAAGATCTGCACGCTGGGCGTCGCCGGAGTCCTCTCCTGCCTGGACGCTGCCAAGGGCACGGTCGTGTGGCGGAAGGACACCAAGGCCTGGCCCCAATTCTTCACGTCCTCCTCGCCGATGATCGTCGATGGGATGTGCGTTGCGCAACTCGGCACGGGCGGCAAAGGAGACCTCGTCGCGTATGACCTGGCCAGCGGCGACGAGAAGTGGAAGTGGTCCGGCGCCGGCGTGGCGTACGCCTCCCCCGTTCTCATGACCGTCGGGGGAACGAAACAGATTGTGACGCTGACGAGTCAATCCGTCGTGGGCGTCGGCGCGGCCGACGGCAAGCTCCTGTGGCAAGTCCCATTCAAGACCCGGAATAACACCGTCACGCCGATTGTCGATGGGCAGACGGTGTTCTACGCGGGGGAGGGTTCGGGCACGACGGCCGTCAAGATTGAGAAGAAGGGAGACGATTTCGCCGCCAAGGAACTGTGGACCAAAAAGGACGGCCCGGGGAGGTTCAACACGCCCCTGCTGAAGGACGGCCTGCTCTTCGGCATTACCCGCGGCGGCAACTTCTACTGCATGAAGGCCGCGACCGGCGAGATGCTCTGGACCGACAGTAAAAGACGCGGGCAGTGCGGGGCCGTCCTCGACGCCGGCGACGTTCTCCTGGCCCTGACGAGCGATTCCCAACTGGTCGCGTTCAAGCCCGGCGACAAGGGATACGTGGAGACGGCCAAGTACAAGGTCGCCGACTCCGAGACCTGGGCCGACCCGATCATCTCGGGGAACCGGGTGTTCGTGAAGGACAAGGATTCGTTGACGCTCTGGACCGTGGAATGAGGGTCGGGCGTAGGTAAATGAGGAGACGAGCGGCGAGAAAAGATCGATGCTTTTCTCGCCGCCGATTCGCGGCGACTGGCGGCGGTCGATCGGGCGGCGGCCTGGCTTCATGGCGTCCCTCCCGCGACGCCGGCGCGATCCCCGATTGCACGTCTTCGCGGCTACTCCGCAAATCTTGGGGAACGAAGTTGAATTCGCCCCTCCGCCAGGGTAACCTCAACGGTTGAAGTCCCGCCCGCCACGACGGCCCGTCGCCCGCCCTGCCTGGGAGAATCCCGACGCCGCCGGAACTCCCGTGAGCGATAATACGGCTAAATAATGTTCAGTAAATTCGGAACCCGCCTGGTCGTCTGCGCCGTCGCCCTCAGCCTCGTCTGTTTGAGCGCGTGGTGCGCCTTGCGCTTCGTGACGGGGTCGGCGCCCAGAGTGGGCGACTCGCTCCGCGAGTCGCCGGCCAATCGCGGAGCGCTTGGCCCACCCTCGGCGGGCGATCCCCTCGAAGAACGGTTCACGACCCGCGTGCGGCCGTTCCTGAAGCGCTATTGCTACGGCTGCCACGGCCCGGAGAAGCACAAAGCCGCTCTCGACCTGAGCCGTGACGCGACGGCGACGGCCGTCGCAAACAATCTGCATCGCTGGCAACAGGTGCTGGATCGGCTCCGGGCGGAAGAGATGCCGCCCGAGCGCGCGCCGCGTCGGCCGGGGGCGGACGAACGGGCCGAAGTGGTCGCCTGGATTCGGGATTTGCGCGATCGGGAAACTCGGCGAAACGCCGGCGACCCGGGGGCGGTGCTGGCCCGCCGCCTGAGCAACGCGGAGTTCGATTACACGATCCGCGACCTGACGGGCGTGGACCTCCGGCCGACGCGCGAGTTTCCGGTCGATCCCGCCGACGAGGCCGGATTCGACAACTCGGGCGAATCGCTCGCCATGTCTCCGGCGCTGCTCAAGAAGTACCTGGCGGCGGCCCGGCTGGTCGCCGACCACGCCGTCCTGACGCCGGACGGGCTGGCCTTCGCCCCGGGGCCGGCCGTGACCGACACCGACCGCGATCATTACTGCGTCCAGCGCATCATCGACTTTTACGAGCGTCATAAAGTCGATCTGGCCGATTATTTCCTGGCCGCGTGGCAACGCCGGCGCGGCCGACCCGACGCGGACCCGGGCCGGATCGCGAGCGAGGCGGGCCTCAGTCCCAAGTACCTGTCGGTGGTCTGGTCGGCCCTCAACGACGACGGGCCGGAAGCGGGACCGCTGGCCGCGGTTCGCAAGCTGTGGGGCGAGTTGCCGGCGGAAAGGGCCGCGGCGCGCGCCGGATGCGAACGGATGCGCGACCTGGTCGTGCGGCTGCGCCGGCGGCTCAAGCCCAGGGCCGCCAAGCTGCACGTCGAGGGCATTTCCGACGGCAGCCAGCCGTTCGTCCTGTGGGGCGACCGCCGGCTGGCGGCCCTGCATCGCAGTTATTCCGGAGAGGTTTTTGCCGACTTCAAGAAGATGGCCGACCAGCTCAAGGGCGCGGACGCCGGGTTGTCGCCGGAGTTCACGTCGAATGAAATCGACGCCGCGAGCGAACCCCGATCTGCGCGGCGCTGGAGCGCTTCTGCGCGGCGTTTCCCGACGCCTTCGTTGTCACGGATCGCGGCCCCTATTTCGACCCCGACGCCGCCGGCCAGGGCCGGCCGCTCACGGCCGGCTTCCATCTCATGCAGGGCTATTTCCGCGACGACGGCCCGCTGTGCGACCTGATCCTCGACAACGGGCAACGCCGCGAACTCGACCGACTGTGGGACGAGCTGGATTTCGTCACGCTGGCGCCGATGCGTCAGTACCGGGATTTCATCTTCTTCGAGCGGGCCGAGCCTCCCCGCTTCGTGCGCGAGGCCGAGTTCGACTTCGCCCGCTCCGAGGACAAGGACGCGACTTCCCAGGCGAAGATCGACCGCATGGCCGAGGCGTACCTGGCCAGGGCGCACAAGCTGAAGGCGGGCGACGAGGCGCTGGATGCGATCAAGACCTATTTCGAGGGTATATCGGCCCAAATTCGCCGGGTCGAGCGGGAGCGGCTGGCCGCCGAGCCGAAGCAGCTCGACGCGCTGGTGCGGTTCACGGAGCGGGCCTACCGCCGTCCGCTGTCGGCCGCCGAGCGGGACGATCTGCTGGCGTTTTATCACAAGCTGCGCCGCGAGGACGACCTGGACCACGAGGAGGCGCTGCGCGATGCGCTGACGAGCGTCCTGATGTCGCCCCATTTCTGCTACCGCATCGATCTCGCGGAGGCGGGGGCGGCCCCCAAACCGCTGTCGGACTACGCTCTCGCCAGCCGGTTGAGCTATTTCCTGTGGTCGAGTATGCCCGACGCCGAACTGCTGTCCCACGCCGCGGCGGGCGACCTGCACCGGCCGGACGTGCTGACGGCCCAGGCGCGGCGCATGCTTCGCGACCCGCGGCGCGCGGCCTGGCGACCGAGTTCGGCGGCAACTGGCTCGACTTCCGCCGCTTCGAGGAACACAACGCGGTGGACCGGCAACGCTTCCCGAGCTTCACCAACGAGCTGCGGTCGGCGATGTTCGAGGAGCCGATTCGCTACTTCGCCGACATGGCAAAGCGGAATCGTTCCGTGCTCGACCTGCTCTACGGCGACGATACGTTCGTGAACCGCGTGCTGGCCCGGCACTACGGCATGACCGAACCGCCCCTCACCCCTCCCCCCTCCCCTTGGGGGAGAGGGGGAGGGGTGAGGGGGACGAATGGGTCCACGTCGAGCACGCCGGGCGTTACGGCCGGGGCGGGGTGTTGCCGATGGCGGTCTTCCTCACCAAGAACGCGCCGGGCCTGCGAACCAGTCCAGTCAAGCGCGGCTACTGGGTCGTGCGCCGGCTGCTGGGCGAAGTGATACCGCCGCCGCCTCCGACCGTGCCCGCGCTGCCGAAGGACGAGGCGAACCTTGGAGAGTTGACGCTGCCGCAGGTTCTCGCCCGTCACCGCGCCGACAAGAGCTGCGCCGCCTGCCACAGCCGCTTCGACTCGATCGGCCTGGTCTTCGAGAATTACGGTCCTGTCGGCGAATTGCGCACCAAGGATCTGGGCGGCCGACCGGTCGATACCGCCGCGACCTTCCCCGACGGCGTCGAGCGGAAGGGGCTTGCTGGCCTGCGCGATTACCTGCGCGACAAACGGCAGAACGATTTCGTCGATAACCTCTGCCGGAAGCTGTTTTCGTACGCGCTCGGCCGCGGTTTGCTGCCGTCAGATCAGAAGGCGCTCGACGAGATGCGAACCAGGCTGACGGCGGATGGGTATGCGTTCGACAGCCTGGTCGAATCCATCGTTACGACACCGCAGTTTCTGAACAAGAGGGGGCGCGACGATCCTCGGGGAGAGTAGAATTACAGGTATGACAAGCAAGCGTTCAATCAAACCGGAGCCGGCCCCCTACTACCACGGGGCGGACGTCCCCTTGCGCGTGATCGGCGACTACGCGCGACGGGTGGCGGAACGCTTCCGTCCGGAGCGGATCATCCTGTTCGGCTCCTACGCCTACGGCGTCCCGAACGCCGACAGCGACGTGGACATCCTGGTCGTCATGCCCGCGCGCAACGAACTCGATCAGGCGGTGCGCATCGATGCGGCTTGCGAGCCGTATTTTGCGCTCGACCTCATCGTCCGCACGCCGGAGAACATGCGCTGGCGTCTGGAGGAAGGCGATTCCTTCCTGCGCGAGATCACCACGCGGGGGAAGGTCCTCTATGAAAAGGCTGACCGAGGAGTGGGTGCGAAAGGCGGAAGCCGACCACCGCGCCGCCGAACTGCTCGACCGCGGAAGCGACCCTCTTTATGACCAGACGTGCTTCTTCTGTCAGCAGTGCGCGGAAAAATACCTCAAGGCGCTCCTGGAAGAACTCGGCTTGACGGTCCCTCGCACACACGTTCTTGAACATCTGCTGACGCTTCTGCTGCCGCATCATCCTTTTCTGCGTTCCTTGCGAAGGGGCTTGGACTTCCTGACGCGCTTCGCGGTCGGCGGCCGCTATCCCGGCTACTGGGCGGGAAAGCGCCAGTCGCGCGCTGCGCTGCGTTGGGCTGGCAAAGTCCGCGATGTAGTACGGCCGCTGCTGGGTATCCGCGAGCCGCAAAAACGTCGTCGGAAGCCGCCTTGAGGATCGGCGAAGCAGATGCGCGGCGACCCCGTTGCCGCCCCATTCATTGAAAAAGATGTAGAATCAATCTCGTCCGCGTCCGACACCCGCCGATTCCCGCCTGGGGAACGAAACGATGAACCCGCACTGGAACAAAATCACCCGCCGCGCCCTCCTCAAGGGCGTCGGCGTGACAATGACCCTCCCCTGGCTGGAGTCCCTTTCTGGCTGGGGCGGTGAAGCGCCCTCGGGCGCGCCGCCGGCCGCGTATCCGAAACGCTTCGCGGTCCTGTTCCTGGGCAACGGCGTCAGCCCCAAAAACTGGAGCGCCAGGGGGTCGGGCGCCGACATGGAGCTGAGCAAGAGCCTCCAGCCCCTGGCCTCGCTCCGGCCCCGATTGAACGTCATTTCAGGTCTGTTCAACAAGCGCGCCACCGGGGTCGGCATCCACCCCGGCCAGACCGGCAACCTCCTTTCGGGAGCGGCCCTGCAAAAGGGGCCGGTCCTGCACGGCGGCGTCAGCGTGGACCAGGTGCTCGCCGGGCATTTCGAGGAGCAAACCGCTCAGCCGAGCCTCGTGCTGGGGTGCGAGCAGCCGATCACCGGCTACCACGAGTCGAACTTCTCGATGGCCTACAGCTCGCACATCTCCTGGCAGGACGCCAACTCGCCGGTGCCGATGGAAGTCTACCCCTCGCTGGCCTTCGACAGCCTATTCGACAACCAGGGCAGCCGGCGCACGCTCAGCATCCTCGACCGCGTCAAGGACCAGGTCGCGGACCTCAATCGCCAGGTCAGCCGCGCCGACCGGGCCAAGCTCGATGAATACCTCACCAGCGTCCGCGCGGTGGAGAAGCGCGTCGAACGCGCCCGCGCCGGCAAGGACCGGGCCGACGACAAGGCCCGCGACCGAGGCCGGCCGACCATCACGATGCCGCGCCCCGACAACGGGCTTCCCGAGGACATCCGCGAGCACATGCGGCTGATGTGCGACATCGTCGCGCTGGCCTTCCAGACCGACAAGACGCGCGTCGCCACGCTGATGTTGTGCCGCGACCTTTCCGGTCTCTTTTATCCGTTCCTCAACGTGCGCACCGCCCACCACCCGACCTCGCACGACGACAATTCCGACGCTTACGAGCGGGTGACTCGCTATTACGTCGGCCAGCTGGCCTACCTGGCCGGCCGGCTGGCGGCGATGCCGGAAGGCGACGCGACCGTGCTCGACCACTCGTGCCTGATGTTCATCTCCAACATGTGGTCGGGCACGCGGCACGATTCGACCAAGGTGCCCGTGCTGCTGGTCGGGGGCCTGGGCGGCGCCCTGGCCACCGGCCGGGTCCTCGATTACTCGGATCGCGGCGACGACGACCGAAAGCTGTGCGGCCTGTACCTGTCGCTGATGAACCGCATGGGGGTGAAGGCCGACCGCTTCGGCGACGCCACGGCGCCGCTCGACGGGCTGTGAGCGTTTGCGCCCGCCAATTCACTCACCACCGGAAAAAGCGATACGGATCGTCCCATTCCACCGGCGCGTCGAGGTAGAGGCCTTGCAGCCAGCGGTTTTCGCCCTTCGACGCTTCCGCCGGATTGCGAAAACGGTCCAGGATCGGCGCGGCCCCGGCCGCCCCCAGGTTCGCCGCCAGGCGCGTCACCAGGCGCGAAGAACACCGGAACGTCCGCTTGAGGTTCATTTGCTTTGTCGGGTCGAACTGCCACGGAACGAGTTGACAGAAGACGACGTCGCCTTGGTCGGCCGTCGCCAGCACGCCGTCGCCGATCGCCGCGGCCCCGCCGACGACCAGCGGCAACTGGCGCGGGTCGCGGTTGAAGACGTCCGCCGGGCCGACTCCGGCCAGCGGCGACGCCGCGCCGGGCGCCGCAAAGGATGCGGCGATATGCTCTCTCTTTTTCATCTCGATCGGGGACGGAAGAAACGCCGTCGCGTCCGCCTCGTCCAGGCCGATCGCCAGCACGCGACCGCCGGCCTTGATCCACTTGCCCAGCGCCGGAGCGTCGCCCGCCAGAACCTTGCCGCCGCCGGGGCCGACGATCAGCAGACGGTCGGCCGTCAATTCCTCCTTGGCGTAGGCGCCGAGCGAAAGGCCGGCGGCTTCGAGGTGGGCCTTGCCGGCGTCGTCGCCGACGTAGAGCGCCCGGCGATTCGGGTGCGGCTTCCACGCCGACACGTAGCTCAGGAGGTTGCGGGTCAGGACGTCCGCCGCCGGCTCGCTCTCGGTGCGGCCGGTCACGTCCACCTGGCAGAATAGTACCATCCCTTTGCCCTCGCGATACTCCAGGAGCGGGCTGTACTGGAGGTCGTAGCCGCCGTCGAGGATCGGCAGGAAATCGCCGCGCGCCGGCTTCTCGATCAGCACGGAAGCCACGTTGCCGCGGCAGCCGCAGCGCCACGGCCGCGGCACGTCGAGGCCGCACCACTGCACGTCGGGCCGTACCGTGGCCGTAGCGTGTACTGGAGCTGCGGCGGCAGGATCGTCGCCTCGCCGCGCCAGTCGCGCAGGAGGTTTGCGTCGAGGCCGGCCAGCAGCGGATATCCGGCACGCGCGGAAACACCTGGCGCAGGCCGTACTCCTCCGACGCGGAAACCGAAACGCTGTTCGAGGACCTTCGCGCTCTGCTCGAACAGGATCACCTTCAGCCCGTCGCGCACCCGGCCGACGTCCGGCCCCGGCCCGTCCGGCGTCAAGGCTTCCTTGCCGACGATCAGGATATCGTAACTCGACAGGTCCGCGTTAGCTTCCACCTTGTCGAAGGGCACTTTCAGCGCCGACAGGAGCTTGCCGGTTTCGCCCTTCGGATCGAGAAGGGCGATCTTCGCGCGGATCGACAGATCGGCCGGGCGCGGCAGGACGTCGATCGTGAAGGCGTCTTTCTGCGTCTCGCCGTTGCTGAAGTGGACGCTTGCGGTCAGCTCGTAGGGGCCGGCCGGCAGCGCGGCCGGCAGCTCGAAGCGCAACGGGATGCGTTCCTGTTCGCCCGTGGGGAGCGAAACCTTCTTGCTCCCGGCGGCGGCATGCGGCAGGCCGAGCGACCACTGGCAATCGCACGTCACGGTTTCCCGCGAATTGTTGATGAGGATGAGCTGCTTCTCGACCGTTTCGCCGGGGCGGAAGTTGTGGTCCTTGCTCGTGAAGTGGTCCGGCCTTGCCGCCGATGTAGGCCAGCAGCGGCCGGTTGTTGCGGAGCAGCGCCTGCCCCGCCGCCGTCGGGACCCAGTCGTCCCGCTCTCCGTCCATGCTCATCCAACCCTGCCGCGGCGCGACGTAGTCCGCGCTGAAGCCGGGCCGCTGCAAATGGTCCCAGTCCACCTTCAGGTCCTTGCGTCGTCGATCCAGGCCTTCGCGCAGCTTCCAGAAAGACCGCGTATTCCCACGGCGAATTGGCGGAGACTCCCCAGGTGCGGAAGGCGCGCCAGTTGTCGGTGATGTATTGCGCGAGGATCGTCTGCGGGTCGTCGAACACGGTCGATCCCACGGCATACGGATAATCCCAGCGATGCCACAGCTTGCCGGCCCGGAACTGTCCCGCCTCCCAGCGGAGGTTTTTCTTCTCCGGCTCGCCGATGCGGAAGGCCCGGTCGCCGAGGAACTGGGCGTTCCACTCGGCGAGGCAATACTCCCACGGCACCTCGGCGCTGCCCCATTCCCGCTGGCCCTTGTACCAGCCGCGATACATCGTCCAGTCCCAGGTGAACGGCACGCCGTACTCGCACAGTGAAGACCGGCTTGACGCCCTTCGTCGCCCAGTGCTCGAACCAGTCGCGACACTTCCTGGATCGGGACGAAATTGAGATAGAAATTGCATCGTGTGCATCGAGCCGAGGTTGCCCGACGAGTGGTGATAGACGATGCGGCCCGGGTCGAGTCTCTTCACGATGGCCTCCGCCCGCAGCGCGAGCTTGGCGTTGTTGATGCTCCATGAGTCGGTGCGCGGATCCTTGATGCCGTCGATCAGGTCGGGGTTCATGTCCTCGTCATAGCCGGTCGCGTTGTGGCTCATGGCTGTAGGCCACGACCGACGGATGGTTCTGCGGCCTGCGCGGACGTAGAACTCCGCATGACGGGCGTAGCCGTTGGTCCGATCGGCGTCCGCGGCCTTCCAGTCGTAATGCCGAGAAGTGCGGCTGCGAGAACGCGACCAGCATCCCCACGTCGTCCGCCGCCCGCAGGATTTCGCGCGAAGCTCACGTGGGAACCCGGCTCGCAGCCGTAGTTGTGCGTGTAGACGAAGTTGATCCCGAAGCTCTTGAGTCGCTTCAGGGTTTCGCGCGCGCCCTCGTAGGTTGCCGTCCGGCGCTCCGATCTGGGCGTTGTCCAGCGGCACGGCGGAGAGATAGATGCGCGTGCCGTTCAGGTAGAAATCCTTGCCGTCGATCCAGAACTCGCGGAAGCCGAAGCGCACGGGCAGGGCGGCGTCCAGCAGCTTGTTTTGCGGCCCTAGCAGGGAAACCCGGGCGGCGAGCATGTTTTGAGGAGTATTTGTATCCCAGAGCCTTTCGGGCTTCCACTTCTCGGTCACGGCGATGCGGCCGTCCTTCAGATCGCCGCTCTTGAACGGCTTGCTCGTGAACTGATGGACGACGTGGGCGCCGTCCCGAATCTCGACCTGGAGGCTGTAGGACGCGTCGGCCGCGAGACCGTCCAGCGCCGCGCTGAGCGCGACCTCCCCCTTGCGAACCGACGTGTCGATCTTCACGTCGGCGACCCGCGCGGCCGCGGGCGTGCCGACGAGGTACACGTCGCCGCACAGCCCGCGCCGCTCCACCGTGCCCTTCACTTCGCGGGCCGAATTGGTGTCGGTGTAGGAGAGCAGCACGGCCTTGAGCGGCATGGCGACGACGAGGAGGCTGAGCGAGTACGTCTTTCCGGGCCGGCACATCGGGAGGGCTGCCTCGCCCGCCGGGAAACGAATCTCGCCCACCTTCTTGCCGTCCACGAAGACGACGGCGAAGGAATTCACGTACTCCGCGCTCAACGCGATGCGGCGGCCGGTCCAGTCGTCGGGGACCGTGATTTCGCGCTGATACCAGGCCGCCGTGACGCTTCCGAGGTTTTCGTCTTTCCAGCTCGGATGGCGATAGAGCGTCTGGCAGTCTTCCTGGTCGTAGCTGGAGCGTCCCGGCCAGAAGCCGGGCGCCTTGAAATAACCCCATCGCCCCTCGGGAACGGCGTCCATCGCGTCCTTGGCCGGCTGCCAGCGCCACAGGCCGTTCAGGCAGACGCGCTTGCGCGTGGCGGTCTTGTCGCATTGGGCCGTTTTCAGGTCCCACACCGCCTTGACGCCGGCCGGCAGGACCGCATCGGGCGAAGCGGCCGCCGCGGCCGGCGTTGCGTCGCCTCGCCCGGTCAGCAGGGCGAGCACACTCAGCACGGGGACCAGAATGCACGTTCGCAAGATGTTCCGATTCATTTCGGCCTCGCAACGGGTATCGACGTAAGTGTGAACTCGACAGCGCCCGACGGCTCGGGCAGGAAGCGAGATCCGGGAACAGAAGGAGAGCGAGGAATTAGCCTACCGGACGCGGAGGTGGAAAGCAACCGGGCGGGCGTGAGGGCGGCCCCGTCCCTCGCGCCGGGCCGCGTTGACGCGCCAAATGGCGCATCATTTGGCGCATCGTAAGTCGTTGCCGTATCAGGCTTAAAAGGTGGTTGCGCCGATGCGCCAGGTTGGCTTGTACTCCCGGAAACGGATGCCGTTGAGCGACGATGAAGGCACGTCGAACGCGAGGGCCGGGCGTTGAGGGAGGAATGGTTCGCCATGTGCACCTCGATGTCGCGGGGCCGCTGGGGCGACGCCGAGCGTAGCATGCGGAGGGGGCGTCTGGGCAGGCGAAAGCGGAGGGCAAAAGGCGCGGGATGAATGCCGATGACCGCAAATGACCACTTACCGTGGGTGTGGTACTATCGTTGCCACATTATTTCAGAAGGTTCCAAGGGTTATTGGACGCTTCCTTTTGCGTTTCCTCTGCCGCCTTCTTCACTGCCTTTTCCCACAAGTCCCTTACC
Organism: uncultured Planctomycetaceae bacterium; assembly: GCA_963813925.1. Lineage (GTDB taxonomy): Bacteria > Planctomycetota > Planctomycetia > Gemmatales > Gemmataceae > UBA4732. The sequence continues at coordinate 398,842 of CAWFBG010000005.1, read as the reverse complement.
TCTTCGCCGAACTTCGCCGCTTCTGACTTCTGTAGGTCGTCCAGTTCCACCCGTCGTTGTCGGTCTTTGGCGAATTCTACTCGCAACCACTGGGCATCGTCCTTGGCCCGCTGTTCCTGTTCGACATGCTTACTCACCTCGGCCCTCAACCGCTCCCCTTCATGATCCGCCGCCAGTTTCGCATAGGTCAAGTAGGCGGTGACTGACCCAAGAACGAGTGTTACGCCAAGGTAGAGCGCTGGAAACCAGCCCTTGTGCCACAAGTCCAGCTTGCCGGGCTTCGGGGCGGTGAGTGCAATGGGTGCATTGGCCTTCTTCACCATGATGCTTCCTCCGGGGTCAGAGCGCAGGATCTCCTACCTGTACATTCGTTTGACAGGACATTCCATTTTACCAGCTCAGGTCCTCGTGGGCGTGCCTTGTGTGCCCGTCCCGTCTCTCGGGTCGCAATCGCGTTTCCAAAGTTTCGCTGTCAAAAGCCGGCCGGCCGCGCGGAGGGCGTTGAGTTCGCGTGGAACCGGCTCACGGATTTCGGTGCGCCAGCCCATCAGGGCCTCGGAGGTGTCGCCGGTCGCCAGGGCGACGGCTTCGTCCAGGCTCACATACTCGCCCCGGGCGCGGCGCTCGCGGATCTCGGCGGTGATGCGGAGCGTCCGCTTGGCGACGAGTGCCGACAGAAAGCTCCAGACCGCCGAAGCCTCGGCCCGCAACGAACACACGGAGTCCGCCACGTCGCTTAACGCTGACCCGTCGATAGCGCAGTCGCCGGCATCTTCAACCGCCTGGCGCAGCTGCTCGACGGAATCCAAGCAAATGTCGGCCATCGACAGCAGAAAGGAGAAGAAATGCTATAATTACGATTACCCCTATCATCGGCGCATGGAATCGGAGCCGGCAATGCAACGCCCGAACCTGGCCCCAAGAGACGCGGCATGGGAAGCGATGAAGGCCGCCCGCCGCGGCCTCAGTCACGACCAAGCCGTGCAAGAAATCGCGTTCCTGCAACGGCAATACCGCATGCAATGGAGCAACCGCGTGCCCCCCTCGCCGGTCGATCTGAACGTGATCCTGAAAACGCTGACCCAAAAGCGCATCCCCTTCGTCCTGACCGGCGCCCACGGCATCGGCGGATGGACGGGTAAACCGAGGAATACCCAAGACGTGGACCTGCTCGTCAAGGCGGGCAGGAACCACGGCCGTGCGGTGAAGGCCGTCCGGGCGCTCTACCCGCAGCTGGAAGTGCGGACGTTCACCGGCCTCACGGCCTTCTTCGTCCCCGGCGAGACGGACTCCGTCATCGATGTTGCCTGTCCGTACCGGGCGGATCAGGAGGAAACGCTGGCCGATCCGGTGTGGACGGAGAACAGCGAGCTGGGCCTGCGATACCGCGTCCCGGCCCTGGAGTCCGCCCTGGCGAACAAATACGGGGCCATGCTCACGCCAACGCGGGACTTGGACAAGCGATTGCAGGACACGGTGGATTTCACCCGGATGGTACTGCATGCCTCGGACGAAGGCCGGCGTCCCATCGACCTGCATCGGCTCGAAGCCCTGGGCGAAAAAGTATGGCCTGGGGGGGGCGGAAAGGAGATACTCCGCATGGTCGAGAGCGTGAAGGCCGGCCGGGCCATTCATTTCGACTCCCTGGGATAAGCGGCTGAAAAGTTCCGCTGTCGAACGCCGGCCGGCCCATAGGATAACCGGCGGAACCAGGGGAAAACACTCATGAAGGCGATTCTGTTGCGAGAGCCGGGACGGTTCGAGCAGATCGGCATCGACGAGCCGGCGAAACCCGGACCCGGCGAGGCGCTGGTGCGCGTCCACCGCGTCGGCATTTGCGGCACCGACATCAGCGGCTACCTCGGCAAGATGCCGTTCTACAGCTACCCGCGCATCCCCGGCCACGAGCTGGGCGTCGAGGTGCTGGAGGTCGGCCCCGACGTGACCAACGTCCGGCCGGGCGACCGATGCTCCATCGAGCCGTACATGAACTGTCAGCGCTGCTTCGCCTGCCTTCACGGCGGCGGCAACTGCTGCGAAAACCTGCAAGTCCTCGGCGTCCACACCGACGGCGGACTGCGGCCGCGCTTCGTGCTGCCGGCCCGCAAACTGCATCCGTCGAAGCGGCTGACGCTCGACCAGCTGGCCCTGGTCGAGACGCTCGGCATCGGCTGTCACGCCGTCAACCGCGGCGCCCCCAAGGAAGGCGAAAACGTGCTGGTCGTCGGCGCCGGGCCGATCGGGTTGTCGGTCATCGAGTTCGTGAAGCTGACCGGGGCGACCATCACCGTCCTCGACCTGAATCAGCAGCGGCTCGACTTCTGCACGCGGAAGATGGGCGTCCATCACACCGTCCGCTTCGGCGATGAAGTCGGAGTTTTGGAGGCGCTGAAGGGCTTGACGAACGGCGCCCTATATCCCGCCGTCTTCGACGCGACGGGCAGCCCCAGGTCGATGTGCGGCGCCTTCAACTACGTGGCCCACACCGGCCGACTGGTGTTCGTCGGCATCGTCGTCAACGACGTGACGTTCCCCGACCCGCTGTTCCACCGCCGGGAGATGACGCTGTACGCCTCGCGCAACGCCCTGCCGGACGACTTCGACCGCATCATCCGGCTCATCGAGGACGGCAAGATCGACACGCGGCCGTGGATCACGCACCGTTCGCCGTTCGCGGAATTGATCGGCAACTTCCCGTCGTACACCAAGCCGGAAACGGGCGTCATCAAGGCGATCGTGGAAGTGGACGGGTGAAACTCTCTTCTCCCCTCGCCCCTTGGGGGAGAGGGGCAGTAGTGAGGGGACGTGGTTTCGCGACGCATCCCCCCTCACCCCCGGCCCCTCTCCCCCAAGGGGCGAGGGGAGAAAGACGGCGAAAGGCGGCACCTCGATATGATCCGATCCAGCGTCACGATCAGCCTGGTCCCCGATGCTCGCGGCGGCCCGTTCGTCTTCTGGGACGACCACGCCGCCGCCTGCCGCGAGGCCAAGCGGCTCGGCTTCGACGCCGTGGAAGTGTTCGCGCCGCCCGACCTGGACGCGGCCGCGCTGAGGCGGTCGCTCGACGACAACGGCCTGAAACTGGCCGCGATGGGCACCGGCGTCGGCTGGGTGCTACACCGCCTCACGCTGACCAGCCCGGACGCGGCGATTCGCAAGAAAGCGGTCGCTTTTATCCGCACGATCATCGGCCTGGCCGGCTCATTCGGCGCCCCGGCCATCATCGGCTCCATGCAGGGCCGCCACGGCGACGGCGTCGATCAGACGCAGGCGCTGGGCTATCTCGCCGAGGCGCTCGGCCCGCTCGCCGAGCACGCCCACAAGCACGGCGCGCCGCTGCTGTTTGAGCCGCTCAACCGCTATGAAACGAACCTCGTCAACAGCGTGGACGACGGCTTGGGTTTGGTGCGATCGCTGGCGTCGGACAACGTGAAACTGCTCGTCGATCTGTTCCACATGAACATTGAGGAGGTGGACATGGCCGCCGCGATCCGGGCGGGGGCCGGCGCCATCGGCCATGTCCATTTCGTGGACTCCAACCGCCGTCCGGCCGGCTGCGGCCATACCGACTTCGTCCCCATCGCGGCGGCGCTGCGAGACATCGGTTTTGACGGCTACGTTTCCGCCGAGGCGCTGCCGTATCCGAACCCGGCGGAGGCGGCGGCATTGACCATCAAGGCCTATCGTCAATATTTCGCGGCGAAGTGAGGACGCGGCCGTGCTGAAACACCAGCTCATCCATCCCAAAATCAACGAAATCCTCGGCCGGGCCGGCCACCACGCCAAAATTCTGCTCGCCGACGGCAACTACCCCGCCTCGTCCAAGAAAGGCCCCAACGCCGAGCTGGTTTGCCTCAATCTGTCGCCGGGGATCGTCACCGTGGCCCAGGTGCTGGCGGCCGTGGCGTCGGCCGTGCCCATTGAGGCGGCCAACACGATGGGCTACGAAAAGACGGGGCCGTACGCGCTGACGGCCGACCCGCCGGTGTGGGACGACTTCCGCCGCGTGCTGGCGGCCGCCGGGCTGAAATTGGAGCTAAAGCCGATCGAAAAGTGGGACTTTTACACGACGGCGTCCACGCCGGACCACGTGTTGACGATCCAGACGGCCGACCAGCAGCGCTTCGCCAACCTGCTGCTAACCATCGGCGTGCGCATGGATTGAGGGGGAATCATGGAACGCCGGCCGCTGGGCAACACGGGCCTGACGCTGCCCATGCTGAGTTTCGGGGCGTCGTCGCTGGGGCAGGAGTTTCGCCCCGTCGATCTCAACGAGGCGCTGCGGGCCGTCCACGTCGCGCTCGACGCCGGCATGGACTTCATCGACACGTCGCCGTTTTACGGACGCGGAATGTCGGAAGTGTTGCTCGGCGTCGCCCTGCGGGGGATCCCGCGCGACCGGTACATCCTCGGCACCAAACTCGGCCGTTACGACGCGGCCCACTTCGACTTCTCGGCCAAGCGGGTGGTGGAGAGCGTGGACGTCAGCCTGCACCGCATGGGCGTGCAACACCTCGACATCATGCTCTGTCACGACATCGAGTTCGTGGAAATGAGCCAGATCGTCGAGGAGACGCTGCCGGCGCTGCGGAAAATCCAGCAACAGGGGAAGGTGCGCTTCGTCGGCGTGTCCGGCTACCCGATGAAGATATTTCGCTACATCCTGGACCGGGCGCCGCTGGACGTGATGCTGTCGTACAACCATTACACGCTGCAAAACACGATGCTGGCGGATCTGGTCCCGTATCTCAAGACGAAGGGCGTGGGGATCATGAACGCGGCGCCGTTTTCGGCGCGGCTGCTGACCAACGCGCCGCTGCCGCCGTGGCACAAGGCGACGCCGGAGGTGCGGGCGATCTGCCGCAAGGCGGCCGAACATTGCCGGTCGAAGGGCGTGGACATCGCCCAGCTGGCGCTGCAATTCTCGATCCGCAACCCGGACATGGCGACGTGCGTGACCGGCTCGGCGGACCCCGGCCGCGTGCGTCAGTGGGCGGAGTGGGCGGCAAAGCCGATGGACGAGCCATTGCTGGCGGAAGTGTTACAGATCCTGAAGCCGATCCATAATTGGTTCTATATCGAGGGGCGGCCGGAGAACAACGACCCGCCGGCGTGAGACCTTCTTTATTCAAACACCTCCGCCCGCGCCAGCGGCAGCCCCTCGGCGTCCTTCGGCGACAACAGCGGCGCCTTGCCGCCGGCCAGGGGCCAGTGGACGCCGATTTCCGGGTCGTTCCACAACAGCGTTCGCTCGCATTGCGGATTCCAATAGTCCGTGACCTTGTAGGTCACCTCGGCCCAGTCGCTGGTGATGTAAAAGCCATGCGCGAAGCCGGGCGGCACCCACAGCTGCCGGTGGTTGTGGGCCGACAGGTAGACGCCGACCCACCGGCGGAACGTCGGCGACGAACGCCGCAGGTCCACGGCCACGTCGAACACCTCGCCGGTCGTCGCCCGCACCAGTTTGCCCTGCGGACAGCGGATTTGGTAGTGCAGGCCGCGCAGCACGCCGCCGCGCGAGCCGGAATGGTTGTCCTGCACCATCGGCGCCGCGATTCCGGCCTCGGCGTATTTGCGGACCTGGTACGTCTCCAGAAAGAAACCGCGGTCGTCCTTGAAGACGCGCGGCTCGATAATTACTACGTCAGGGATCGCGGTCGGCGTGCATTGCATGACGGGACTCCAAGGCGCCCCGGGCGGGCGCCTTACGCGACCGCCTGGGCGCCGTATTGCCGCTCGTAGTATTCGAGGTAGGCGCCGGAACGGATCCGCGCGACCCATTCGGCGTTGGCGCGATACCAGGCGATGGTTTCGCGCAGCCCCTGCTCGAACGGGACGGCCGGCCCCCAGCCGAGTTCGCGCTCGATCTTGGAGCAGTCGATGGCGTAACGGCGGTCGTGGCCCGGCCGATCGGTCACGTTGCGGATCAGGGTGCGCGGCTTTTCGAGCAGGTCGAGGAGCGTGTGCGTCATCTCCAGGTTCGTCTTCTCGCAGCGGCCGCCGATGTTGTAGACCTCGCCGACGCGGCCGGCCCTCCAGACGCGCTCGACGGCCCGGCAGTGGTCGAGGACGTGAATCCAGTCGCGCACCTGGCCGCCGTCGCCGTAGACCGGAACCGGCTCGTCGCGCAGCAGGTTGGTGATGAACAGCGGGATCAGCTTCTCCGGAAACTGGTACGGCCCGTAGTTGTTGGAACAGCGCGTGATGAGGGCCGGGGTCTTGAAAGTGTGTGCATAGCTTTGCACGAGCAGATCGGCGGCCGCCTTGCTGGCGGAGTAGGGGCTGCTCGGCGCCAGCGGCGTCGTCTCGGTGAACAGGCCGGTCGGGCCGAGGCTGCCGTACACCTCGTCGGTGGAGACCTGAACGTAGCGTTCGACGGCGAACTCGCGGGCGGCGTCGAGCAGGATCTGCGTGCCGACGACGTTGGTGCGGACGAACGGCCCGGAGTCCTGGATGCTGCGATCGACGTGGCTCTCGGCCGCGAAGTGGATGACGTGGCGCACGTCCGGTTGAAAGGCGGCGCGCACGGCGTCGCGGTCGGTGACGTCGCCCTTGACGAAGCGGAGGCGGGGATGGTCCTTGAGGTCGTCCAGGTTGGCCAGGTTGCCGGCGTAGGTCAGGGCGTCGAAGTTGACGACGGTAACGTCGGGGTCCGCGGCGAGGATGTGCCGGACGAAGTTGCTGCCGATAAAGCCGCAGCCGCCGGTCACGAGCAGAGTGGACATCCGCACCCTTTCGTCGCTGGGGAGGAAGGCGCCTGTTCCCTCCATTCCTATACATGGGCGGCGGGGCGGTAGGCAAGAGCGTTCTTGGCTTTGGAAACGCTCTTGACGGGCGGCCCTTCGGGTATTTATGGAGACTGCCGAAGGTTCCTATTCCTGTCCTCATGGCGTCCAAGTATGAAACGCGCTATCGTGGGTGTCCTGGCGTCGGCCCTGCTGGCCGGTTGCTGCGCGCCTCCGAAAGCCGTCCTTCCCGCCGGAGAGGACGCGGATCGGCTGGAGGCGGCCATCGCCCGGCGGGGGCAATGTGATCTGCCAGCGGAATCGACGCCTCCGGCCGCCCCCTGCCTCGATGTCCTGAGCGACTGCATGGCGACCGGCGCCAAAATCGGCGAGACGTGTGCCCTATTTTCCCTCTTCATCGCGTGCGCCTACGCCAAAGGCGGCCATTCGGGCGACTGCAACTTTAGCGATGTCCTGGCACGCATTTGGGCGAAGGATTGACGCCGGACTCCGGCGCGCGTCAGCAAGCGCCGCGTGAGTCGTCGGTTTCTTGACCGCCCGCGCCGGCGGGTTTACACTTCATTCTATCCTCTCGCCGTCCGCACCGCGGAGCCGACCATGTCCAAGCGCTGGGTGGCAGTCGTCTTCGCCGCGGTCGCCGGCGTCTTCGCCGTATCCGCGGCGGTCTACTTCGGCGTCCGCGGACGCTTCACCTCCCCGCCCCCTCCGGAACAGAAACGGCCCGATTCGGCCGATAAAATTGCTCCGGACGACGCGCCGGACGATCCTTCCGCCTACCGGCCGGCGCCCGTCAGCCTGTCGGCGGCGTCGGCGTTCCTCTACACCGGCAAGACGCCGCGCCAGGTCGGCATGGACCCGACGGCGCTGCGACGGCGCCGCGCCGCCGTGATTCGCGGCCAGGTGCGGGCTACGGACGGCAAGCCGCTGGCCGGCGTGGAGGTCAGCGAACCCGGTCAGCCCGAGGTCGGCCGCACGCTCACCGATGCCGACGGCGGCTTCGATCTCGTCGTCAACGGCGGCGGCCCGGTCCTGGTCGCGTACCAGAAAATCGGCTTCCTGCCGGCCCGGCGATGGGTAGCGACGCCGTGGCAGGACTACGCCTGGGCGCCCGAGGTCGTTTTGACGCCGCCTGGGGGCCGGGTCGGCGTGCTTGACCTGCCGGCCAACAACGCGCCGGCCCTGCCCGGGCCTCGCGTGCAGGACGCCGCCGGCGCCCGTCGGCCGATTTTCCTTGCGCCGGCCGGATTCGGGGCGACCGAGGTCTTCTCCGACGGCGACAAGCCGTTGAATCGCCTCGCCCTGTCCGCGGTCGAGTTCGACGTCGGGGGGCATGGCGCCGCGGCGCTGCCGGTCCTGCCGCCCCCGGGCGCCGCCGCCTGCTACGCCATCAATCTGGGGACCGACGAACCGCTGGATCCGGGCGGCCTGGAAGTGAAATTCAACAAGCCGCTCCTCCAGTACGTCGAGAATTTCCCGAACCTCCCGGCCGGGACGGTCCTGCCGCTGGCCCGTTTCGACGGCGAACGGTCGCTGTGGCTGCCGAGTCCGCCCGGCCGCGTGGTGCGGGTGGTCGGCGTCAAGGACGGCCTGGCCGCGCTGGACGTGGACGGCAAGGGCCAGGCCGCCGACGCCGCGACGCTGGCCGGCCTGGGCGTGGGAGAAGTCGAGCGCCGTCGGCTCGCGGAAGTGTACGGGAAGGACGGCGCCGCCCTGTGGCGTCTGCCGCTGACCGGCCTCGGCGCCTGGGCCGTGCTGCCGGCGTTGCGGCCGCCGGACGGCGCCGTCGCCCCGCCGTGGCCGGCGGCCGCAACGCCGGCCCTCGATGCGCCCGCGCCGCGGCCGGCGACCGAAACCGTCTTGTTGCCGGGTACGCATTATCGCTTATGCTATCACGGCGACATCGCCCCCGGCTGCAAGGCGCCCTACACGCTGGAGGCGACGCTGCGCGGTCCGGACGTTACCAAATCGGTGAAGCGCATCGACCTGGAGATACGGATCGCCGGCCGGCGCTTCCTTTTCACGGATGAACACGAACCGAAAAAGACGTTTATCTGGGACGGCCTCGACGCCTTCGGCCGGCCGGTGCAGGGGCGTCGGCCGGCCGTGGTGCGCGTCGGCTACGTCTACGACGCGGCGCCGCCGGCCCGTCAGGAGTGCGTGTTGTGGCGCGAGCAGCGCGTGATGCTCGGCGACTGGGACGCCCGCGCCGCCGGCCTCGGCGGCTGGACGTTAGATGTCCACCATTGCTACGACCCGATCGGCCGCGTCCTCCACCTCGGCGACGGCGGCCGGCGCGAGGGGACGCGACTGCCGCCGGTAATCACGACGGTCGCCGGCGGCACCGGGTCGCTGACCTTCAACGACGACGACCAGCCGGCCGTCTGGGCCAACCTGTCGCAGCCGCGCGGCCTGGCGGCGGGGCCGGACGGCGGCCTCTACGTCGCCGACGCCGGCCAGAATCGCGTCCGCCGCGTCACGCCGGACGGCCTCATTGCGACCGTGGCGGGCAACGGCCGCAGGGGCTACGACGGCGACAACCATGCGGCCGTGGAGGCGGAGCTGAACGCGCCGACGGGGCTGGCGTTCGGGCCGGACGGCAGTCTCTATATCGCCGACGACGGCAACGACCGCGTGCGGCGGCTGCGGCCCGACGGCGCCCTGGCCGCGTTCGCCGGCCGGGGCGGACGGCTGGAATACAGCGGCGACGGCGGCCCCGCGGTCGTCGCGCAACTGAGCCTGCTCGGCGGCCTCGCCGTGGGGCCGGGTGGGAACCTATTCATCGCCCAAAACTCCTTTTATCAGTGCGTTCGCCGCGTGAAGCCGGACGGCGTGGTGACGCGGTTCGTCGGCGGCCCCCCTTTGCCCTCTCCCCTGGAGGGAGAGGGTAGGGGGGCCGACCTGCGCACCGCCTGCGCCGTGGCCGTCGATCCGGACGGCGTGCTCTACGTGGCCGACGGCGACGGCAGCCGCGTCTGGCAGGTCGGGCCGAACGGCCGGGCGACGGTGTTTGCGGGCACGGGCAAGGCCGGCTTCTCCGGCGACGACGGCCCAGCCGACAAGGCGGAGCTGAATACTCCCTCCGGCCTGGCCGTTGGGCCGGACGGCGGCGTCTACATCGCCGACGCCGGCAACCAGCGCGTCCGCCGCGTCGGCCCGGACGGCGTCATTCGCACCGTCGCCGGCAAGGGCAAGACGGCCCCGGACGGCGACGTCGGCGATTACGGCCCCGCGACGCGGGCCTCGCTCCGGCTGATGGAGCGTCCCGAGCCGGGCGTGGGCCGGTTGGTCGGCCTGGCCGTCGGCCCGGACGGGAGCCTGTACGTCGCCGACGCGGGCCACGGCAGCGTCCGCCGCGTCGCCCCGGCCTTTGACGGTATCTCCGATAGTGAGATTCTTTTAACCTCCGAAGACGGAGTGGAGTTTTACGTCTTCGACGGCGTGGGCCGCCATCTCAAGACGCTGGACGCCGCGACCGGGGCGACGCGGTACCGATTCGTGTACGACGCGGCCTGGCGGCTGACGGAAGTCCACGACGGATCGGGCGCCGTGACGAAGATCGAGCGCGACCGGGCCGGCCGGCCGCGGGCGGTGGTCGCGCCGGGCGGTGAGCGGACGAAACTGGAGACGGGCCAGGACGGGCGGCTCAGCCGGATCGTCTTCCCTTCGGGCGAGGGGGCGGAGATGGAGTACGACGCGGGCGGGCTGCTCACCTCGTACAAGGACGCGGCGGGAAAGGTCGCGCGTTTCCGTTATGATGAGACGGGGCGGCTGTTGAAGGAGTGACCTGGACGGTTCGTCATCTAGCAGGCCACTCCGGCCGATTCATGGAACCTCGACTGAGATCGCTCGGCTGTGACGGAGGTCCGGAATATCGACCATTTGCGGCTTTGCCACTTTTTTCGTCCGCCAAGTCGAATTAAGTGTCAACCCGATCTTTTTGGCGTCAGGCGGGCGGGACCATCGGCAGCACGTCCGGGCCGTCCTCTTCCCGCCGCCCGTCATCCTGCCAGAACTCCGGCTCGATGCCAAGCTCGTACTGCGACTGAATCAGCACGCAGATGTTGTGACAGAGGAACTTGCACAGCACCTCGTTGACCATCGCCACGTCGTTCTTGCTGCGGACATGATCGCGGAACTTCGCCTTGACCATGCTGAACGTGCTTTCGGCGTTCGACCGCTGGTGATAATGCTTCAAAAAGTCGTCGCGCCGGTACTGGTAGTAGTGGAACATACGCTCCCATACGCTGCCGGCCTCGCCAGACGTGCTGTTGCTCTTGAATGGGACGTAGGCCGTGCCGCCCATCGTATGCAGCAGGTCCAGGTTGTCGTGTGACAGATACGCCTTGTCGGCCGGGACTTCTTTGACGCTGAAGTTTTCGGCCGTGGCCTCTACCAGCGGCTTGAACTGCGGCGAGTCGCCTGCGTCTCGTCCCGCGATCACGACCGCCGTGACGACGTTCGTCTTCACGCCCGTCATGACGTGCGCCTTCACCCAATCCTTTCCGGAGCGCTGCACTCCGTATTTCTCGTCGTACCAGCGAACGAAGCGGCTGGTGCTGAATCCCGTCGAGTCCGGCGCGAAGACCGTTTCGACGGCCCGGAGCGGCAGGCTGCTTTGCGTAATGAGCTTGTGCAGGACAGGCGTCAGTTCTTCGCTCTCCATGTATTTGCAGAGCTTGTTCGGGTGCATCGTGCAGGACATGTACCCCTTCTGAATCGCGTCCTGCAAGTCGCAATTGAAGCGCCGGCCGCTGAACGTCGAATAGACCTTGTAGCAGCAGGCGAAGACCTGATCGGCGAGCGGCGTGGGGTTGCGGCCCCGCTTCCCGGCAGGGCGCGGCGGTTCCGGGGGCAGCATTTGGCACAGGTCGCGCAAGAGGACTTGCAGCCGGTTTTTCTCCATCATTTGAGCGCGGTTGTACGCCGGCCAGTCTTGCTTGTAAGTCGGTCGCTTGGGGACCGGCTCCGCGATCACGACAGGCGACTTGCCGCCGTGGTCGCGTTCCCGCACCAGCCGGGCCGCGTGGATGTGCTTGCACGGCTGCAGGTGTCGCCGTCGGGCCGCAGCACGACCTTGTAGCGGCCGGTTCCGGTCTGCGAAGGCACGATCCATGCATCGCCGTCGAAAACGATCTTGGCCCGCGCCGCGATTTCCAGACCTTTTAGCTCTCGCATATCCATGTCCGGCCGATCCGCTGAGACATTTTGTTTTTCCGCGTCCCATTATGCGTGAGCGGTCACGCAATTGGTAGGTCAGTAGACTAGCCGCAACTCCAGCGGCGCTAGTAGTATCTGGCAAAGGATGAGAGCCGGAAACAAAAAGTTCACCCTATGGGTGAAAGACTGATATTGACATTTCCAGGTTCGGACTTAGAATTGTGGTGTAGCACAGGGCCACCCGCCGGAACGACCTCATGGAAGTTCGATTTGTCAACGCGGACCTGGAGCGCCTAGAGACGGACCCGGAATTCAACGGGGGCTTCTCCCGCGAAATAGTCCGCGCGTACCGGAAGGTCATGCAGATCATTCGGAGTGCGGCGGACGAGCGCGACCTCTACGCGATGAGGTCCCTGCACTTCGAGAAACTGAAAGGAGACAGGGCGGGCCAGCGGTCGCTGCGGCTCAATGACCAATGGAGGCTAATAGTCACGGTCGCCAGCGTGAAGCCCAAGAAGGCCACCGATGCGAAGCCAAAAAATGTTATAAAGATCCACGAAATAGTAGATTACCACTGAGGGTGCCACTGAGAACACCACTGGGGGAAGGTGAGGGGAATATGAGCGAGCGTGTTCCCGCCGAAGTGTTCCCGCCGGGGGAATTCATTCGGGACGAGCTGGAGGCGCACGGGTTGACGCAGGCTGACTTGGCGTACATCCTCGGCCGCCCGCTCCAGACCGTAAATGAGATCATCGCGGGACGGAAGGCGATCACGCCCGAAACGGCGAAGGGGCTGGCCGATGCTTTCGGCACAAGCGCGGACTTGTGGATGAACCTGGAGTCCGCTTACCGGCTGTCGCGCGTGGAGGGCGACGACGACGTGGCGCGCAGGGCGAAGTTGTTCGCCCTGGCGCCCGTCAAGGACATGGAGAAGCGAAGGTGGATAGGTGAGGTTGCGGACGTGGCCACCCTAGAAGGAGAGTTGCTGCGGTTCTTCCAAGTGAAAGACCTAGAGCAAGAACCCGCCGTGTCCTTCGCGGCCAGGATGTCAACTTCTTACAAGAGCCTGTCGCCAGCCCATAAGGCGTGGTTTTGCCGGGCGAGGCAGCTTGCCGCGCGGTCGGCGCGGCCAAGTTCAAGCCGCAGGCTCTTGAACAGGGCTTGGTTGACCTGCGCCAGCTGATCGTGAGCGAACACGACGCGCCCGGGTCCCCAAGATTCTCGCGGAGATCGGGGTTCGGCTGGTGGTCGTCGAACACCTGCCCAAGACGCGCATCGACGGCGCGGCGCTCTGGCTGGACGAGAACACGCCTGCGGTGGCGCTGTCCCTGCGGTACGACCGCATTGACTCGTTTTGGTACACGCTTGCCCACGAGATGATGCACATTCGGCATCAGGACGAGTGGTCGGTGGACGACGCGCTGGTAGGTGAAGAAGCGATCCCATCGACGGAGAAGCCGGACTACGAGCAAAGGGCTGACCGCGAAGCCGCCGAGTTTCTTGTGCCGGCGCGGGAGATCGAAGGGTTCATCGCGCGGATGCGTCCGCTGTACTCGAAGAAGAAGATAATCCAGTTCGCCAACCGCATACAAGTACACCCCGGCGTCATCGTCGGGCAACTTCAGCGCCGGGGCGAAATCGGCTACGGCCACAGCCGGGAGATGCTGATTAAGGTGCGGGCCGTGCTGCGGGAGGCCGCCCTGTCTGACGGGTGGGGGGACGCGCCGCCGGTGAAATGACATCTGGCAGGAAATCTATCGGGGGATGTGCGATGGCTAAGCGCCGTTCGTCGGTTCGCCAAGAAGAAATGAGGCGCATCATCGAGGCATGGAAGGCCCAAGGGGGACGATGGCCGGCGACCTCGGCCGAGATCGCCAGGTTCGCCATCCACAACCACTTGTACACGGCTCAGAGCCTTGCGCTGCTCTGTGGGCGTGAACTCGCCAGGGCGATGCGCGAAGAGTACATCAAGGACGACCTCGGACGGCCGGTTCGCAAGCTCCACGCCGCCAAAGTGTCCGAACGGGACGAGGACGGCAGCCGGACACAGCGGACGCTTTGGGGGGACATCGAAACCGCCGACAGGATTTTCATGGAGGCGTCCTTCCAGCAGCGGCGGACCCAAATTGTCGGGGACTGCTACCAGTTGAACAACGACATGGACTACTACAACGGCCGCCATCCAGCGGAGCCGCCGATCATGCTGCCGTTCGACTTCACGGATGACGTGGCAGAGCGCAACTTGCCGACCGAGTACGCTCCCCGGCGGCCGGAGAGTTAGTGCCGTTTCTTCGCCCACCGCGCCTGCGCGGCCTTCCTCGCGCTTTCGGAGCGCTGCTCCTTGGTGAGTTTTCTAGCGCGGGCCGGGCCACCCTTCAAGCCGCCCTTGCGGCCCAGGCTGACGGCGACCGGGTCTTTGCCGGATTCGTCCGGCGGGGTTGGTGGCGATTCCGGCGTGCCGCCCGTAGCGCCTATGAGGTGCTGCATCACGCCGAAGACGAAGGAGGCGGGGTCCGGGGTCTTCGGCTTGCGTTTCTTCTTGGCCATGCTGGCATTATGCGCCAGGCCGCGTAGAATAGCAAGAGCGGTCACGCATCGCAATCGCGTCACATCGACCCCGGCGGCGAAGAATGGCACTGCACATGACAGAGGCGGAATGGGCGCTGAGAATCTGGCCCGTACTGGTGGAGGCGGCGGGCCAGGGCCAAACCATCCAGTACACCGACCTGAAGACGCAGATTGACTACGGCGGCCAGCCAGACTGGTTGGGAAGAATGCTGGGCCGGATCGCTCGCTACTGCCACGAAAACCGCCTGCCGCTACTGAACGTCATCGTCATCAATCAGGCCGGCGCTCCAGGCGACAGCATCCCGTATGTCACCGATCATCTAGCCGAGCGGCAGAGAGTTTTTGCGTTCCCGTGGCACGAACAGCGGCCCGTGCAGGTCGGCGATTTTGCTCAGACTGCCTGACCAGTCGATCAACACACTAATCGCCCACTACCCAATTTCGCATCAACTGCGTCTGGGAAAAAGCGTCAGCTGCCCGAATAAAGCGTCAGTGGGCTAAAAAGCGGCAAAGCCACCATTTGCCCTGTCCGCTTGCCGTCCACATACTCCACCAGCACGACCAGCTTGGTGTACTGAGAATACCGCGACAAATGCCACAATAAGGCTCCTTGCGTGGTGCAACCGGTGGGGATGTCTACGGTTAGTTTCCGCCCCGTGAATGGGGCCTGCAACGCTGAGTACCGCTTGGTTTCGGGCGGAATCGCATTATCCAGCGTATACTCGGCGTCCTCGGAATTGCCAAACGCCTCCGCGCTGACTGCTCGAATGCTCGAGGCGGCGGAATGAATCTTCACGGTGAGCGGCTACATACCGTCGTCACAAACCTTCGAAAGCGGGACGAACGCGAGACAGCCCATCACAATCAGCAGTAGGGCGATCCCAATTATCAACATTCGTTGCATCATGATGGCAGCCATTCCTACGCTCGCTCCCAGCCGACGCCCTCATGGCCGAACCGGAACGCCTCCGGGTGCAGCAACTCGGCCAGAATCTCCAGCGACTCCGCCAATCGCGGACCCGGTCGGTTGAAATACTGGTTGCCGTCCGCGAGGAAGACGCGGCCGTCGCGCACCGCCCGCAACCGCGGCCACTCCGGCCGTCCCGTCAGGACGGGCAGGTCGCGCCGCGACCGGGCGATGTCGAAACCGCACGTCAGGACGGGGCCGAAATGGAATACATCGCGGGCGGCTTGCTCACCTTGTACAAGGACGCGACGGGAAAGGTCGCGCGATTCCATTATGACGAGAGGGGGGAGCGGTCGAAGGAGTGACCTCGACGGTTCGTCATCTCGCAGGCCACTCCGGCCGATTCATGGAACCTCGACTGAGATCGCTTGGCAGTGACGGAGGTCCGGAATATCCACCATTTGCCCCGTCCGCTTGCCGTCCACATACTCCAACAGCACGACCAGCTTGGTGTACTGAGAATACCGCGACAAGTGCCACAATAAGGCTCCTCGCGTGGTGCAGCCGGTGGGGATGTCTACGGTTAGTTTCTGCCCCGTGAAAGGGGCCTGCAACACTGAGTACCGCTTGGTTTCGGGTGGAATCGCATTATCCAGCGCATACTCGGCGTACTCGGAATTGCCAAACGCCTCCGCGCTGACCGCTCGAATGTTCGAGGCGGCGGCTGAATGGATCGTCACGGTGAGCGGCAACATCCCGTCGTCACAAACCTTCCCAAGCGGGACGAACGCGAGACAGCCCATCACAATCAGCAGCAGGGCGATCCCAATTATCAACATGCGTTGCATCATCATGGCAGCCCTTCCTACGCTCGTTCCCAGCCAGCGCCTTCATGGCCGAACCGGAACGCCTCCGGGTGCAGCAACTCGGCCAGAATCTCCAGCGACTCCACCAACCGCGGCCCCGGCCGGTTGAAATACTGGTTGCCGTCCGCCAGGAACACTCGACCGTCGCGCACCGCCTTCAACCGCGGCCACTCCGGCCGGTTCGTCAAGACGGGCAGGTCGCGCCGCGACCGGGCGATGTCGAAACCGCACGGCAGCACCAGGATCACGTCCGGGGTCGCGCACGACGAGTTGTTCCCACGTCATCCAGGGCGAATGTTTGCCGGCCTCGCCGAAGAGGTTGACACCGCCGGCCATTTCGACCAGTTCCGGCATCCAGTTTCCCGCCGCCATGAGCGGGTCGATCCACTCGATGCAGGCCACGGTCGGCCACGACGGCAGGGATTGCGCCGCCCCGCAATGGCGCTCATCCGCCCCTGTAAACTCCGGATCAGCTCGTCGCCGCATTCACGAGCGTCCAGCGCCTCGGCGACGCGCTCGATGTCCGTCCACACGTCGGCGAGGGCGTTGGGTTGCAGCGACACCAGCCGCGGACAGGCCGACAGCCACGAACAGACCGCCCGCTCCACGTCGCGCAGGCTGACGGCGCATACGTCGCACTGCGACTGCGTCACGATCACGTCCGGTTCCAGTTCCCGCAGCCGCTGCTCGTCCACGCGGTAGACCGACAGGGCGTCGCGCAGGAGCGCCTTGACGCGCTGGTCGATCTCGCAGCTGGAGCCTTCCACGTCGAACTTGGGCGCCGTGCAGACGGGCAGGCGATGAACCGACTCGGGATAGTCGCATTCATGGGAGCGGCCGACGAGCTGGCCCTCGAAGCCGAGGGCGCAGACGATCTCGGTGGCGCTGGCGATCAGGGAGACGATGCGGGGCATGGGGTTCACCGTCCTGCGGCCGGAACGACCACGGCCGACGCGACGGGCGCCGGCTCATCCAATCGCTCCCGAAGCCAGCGGCGGAATACGTCGGCCTCATGTTCCTTGCCGGTCCAGCGCGCCCGGTCGAACATCGTCAGCGCCATCAGCAGGGAGTGGTGCTGGCCGGCCCGGTCTCCGGCCAGGCCGAATTGCCGGTATAGCTCATCGATCAGGCCGACGCTCTGCCGCGCCGCCGCCTCGTCGCGGAAGCCGAGCTTGCCCGCGAAGAACTTTGAATAGACGTTCATCGGCTTGGCCGTGGACGTGTACAGGTCGAAGTAGCCCGGCGCGTGTTCCGTCCCCTCCAACACGCCGGCCACGTAACTCGGCCGCGACTGCGTGATCGCCGCCAGGTCGTTTACCTCGGTGATGCCGGCCTTGTACAGCGTCAGGATCTGGTCCTTTTTGCAGACTTTACGGATCGCCGATGGTTGCGCCTTTTCCGGTTCGCTTTTGTCGTTCATGGACGCACGCCCCGCTCACGCCATGCCCCAGCGCCGCCGCAGGAACCACTCCCCGGCCAGCAGCCCCGTGAACAGCACGAAAAACACCACCAAAAACGGCGACCACGAAGGCGAACTCCAGTCCGGCGCCAGGTCTACCCTCGGCTTCGTCTTCGCGGCCGGCGGCAACGGCAGCCGATCCAGGAACGCCGCCAGCTTGGCCCCGCGCCGGAACTCGCCGCGGCCCTCGTCGGCCAGCTTCTGCAGGAACTTCTCGTCGGCCGCCCACTCGGCCATCTCCACGTCGGTCTCGTACACCAAAAACCGCGCCGAGGCATCCCCGCTTACCTCCTGGCCGTCGGAGTCCTTGCCGTGGGCCTTGACGTTGATCGTGTATGTGCCCGGCGCCTGCGGCCGGTAGACGCCGCGGTCCTCGCCGCCGTCGCGCGTCGGCGTCACCTTGGCGCGCTCGCCGTTCGGGCCGACCACCTCGACCTCGTAATCGGCGCCCTTCACCTCCAGGCCGTTCTTGCTCCGCATCCCCAGGCTGAAGCCGAGGTCGTCGCCCACCGACAGGGAACGCACGTCCGGCGTGACGCGCACCTGGTTGTCGCCCTCGTCCTGCCGGGCCAGCCACAGCACCATTTGCCGCCAAAAGCGATCGTGTTTGAGCTTGCCGTCCGGGTTGCGGATCCAGCGGTGCGTCGTGTCGCCGGCGAAGGCCAGCACCCGGCCCCGTCCGTAGTCCTTCGTTATCAGCAGCGGGTACGGTTGCATCGTCGCCGGGTCCAGTTCCTTCGACACGGCCAACACCTGGTCCGTCGGCCCGAGCGGTTTGGGCTGGGCGATGCGGTTGACGCCGTCCAGGCCGGGCAGCGCGTCCCAGTCGTCCCGCTCCGCCTTGGCGTCGCCGCCGCCCAAGCGCAGGACGTGGCTATAAAGCCGTAAACCGATCTCCGTAGGAACCATCTTGATTCCGTATAGGCCGCCGGGGACCTGGCCGTGGACGCTCAGGTCCACCGGCAGCAGCGGCTCGACGGGCGTGCCCTGCCAGTCGCCCTCGCCGAAACTGGAGTAGCCGCCGATCATCAGGAAGCCGGCGCCGCTGTCAACCTGCTGGTTGATCTGCGTCAACACGTCCGGCCGGATCGCCTTCATCTGGGCGGCCGTCACGTCGCCGATGATGATGACGTCATATTTTTCCTTGTCGAAATCAAAGAGTTTTCCCGCGTTGGGGTCCACCGGGGCGTTGCTGCGCAGCCAGAGCGGCTTGACCTGGATGCGCGGGTCGCTCGCCAGGGCGTCGTAGATCAGCTGCGGCTCCCAGGCGCGGGCCTTGTCGATCATCAGCACGTTGACGCCGCCCTTGACCACGCTCACGAACGTGCCGGCCTCGTTATTGTCCTTGTTCAACTCGCCCGGCAGCGTCGGCTGGCCGTCCGGCGACTCGACGCGCACCGTCACCTTGACCTCGCCCGGCTTGTCGGGGGCGTCGAATTCCATGCTGATCGTGTTGCCGTGCGTCAGCTTCAGCGTCGCGTCCTGGGACTTCTCCTCCTTGTCGTTGAGAAACAGGCGGACGCGGACGGCGCTGTTCTCGAAGCCGGGGGCGTCGATCGTCGCCCGCACCGTCAGCCGGCCCTTGATCGGCACGACCGACGGGGCGGCGATCACGTCATGCACGGCCACGTCGCGCTGGCCGTTGGGCGTGTTGGGGCTGCCGTAAACGAACGTGTGGACGGGGCAGCGCAGCCGTCGCCACCTACGCGCCTCCGTCATGGGGTCGATGCGCTGGTTGCCGTTGTTGCGGCCGTCGCTCAGCACCAGCAGGCCGCGCAGCCGCCGGCCGGCGTACTGGTCGTACAGGGTGTGCAGCATGGCGCCGATGTCGGTGCGATTGCCGTCCGGCTGACCGGGGTTATCGAGGGAAAACGGCTCGACTTTATCCGCGAAGCGGTGGAACTCGATCTGCACGTTTTGCTCGCGCCGCAGCCGGTCGAGGGCCGGTTCGGCGTCGCGGAGGGTTTGCAGCATGAAGTCCCAGCGCGCCTGGCTCGACTCGTCCTGGATGGTCATGCTCTTGGAGGCGTCCACCACGACGACGAGCACCTGGCCGCCGCCGGCAACG
Source organism: uncultured Planctomycetaceae bacterium (assembly GCA_963813925.1). Classification (GTDB taxonomy): domain Bacteria; phylum Planctomycetota; class Planctomycetia; order Gemmatales; family Gemmataceae; genus UBA4732. The sequence goes on along the minus strand of CAWFBG010000005.1, from coordinate 379,071 downwards.
TCCCGCGGCGCGGCGAGCGACGGCCGCAGGATCGCCAGCGCCGCCAGTAGGAAGGCGCCGCCGCGGAGCGCGAGGACGACGGCGATGCGGCGCGGCGCGGCGTTGGCGGCGAGGTACGTCCGGGCCGTGAAGCCGGCCAGGGCCATCGGTACGACGAACAGCAGCGACAGGGCGGCGCCGGCGAGGCGGGCCAGCGTCGCGCCGCCGAGGCCGGGCGCCGTGGTTTCCAGGGGCGTTTCCCAGCCGAAACCGACGGCCGTCCAGGCGAGCAGGCCGACCAGGATGAGGCCGACGCCCAGGGCGAGCCGGCGGCGCTGCCAGGGCGTCGGATAACGGACAAGCAGGATCGGAAAAGCGAACGCCAGCAGCCCGGCGGAGATCACGGCGGCCACGACGGAGGCGGGCGCCGTGGACAGGCCGGCGTAGAGCAGCGACCAGGGCCATACCGGATCGACTTGAAGCGTCATGACGGCGTCCGTTCGTTGCCCGCCTCGCCGGCCGCGTCGGAGGCGGGCCGCTCGTAGAAGCGATTGGCCAGCAGCCCCTCGAACGTCAGGAACAACAGCGTCAGCGCCATCAGCGTCGGCAGCAGGCTCACCGGCGCGGGCGGCAATTCCGCCGGGGCCGCGCCCCGATTCCGATCGCGCAAAGCGTCGCCGAGGCTGGCGCCCGGTTCCGGCGTCAGCACCGAATGAGGCCCAAGCACCGTCTCAATATCCTGAACCGGCAGCCGAGTCAGGTCGGCCTCCTTCGGCGAAATGTTCATGCTGTAGGCGGCGAAGCGATTGTGTCCGGGGTCGTAGAGCGTGTACTGACCGGGGGCCGACGCCGCGCGGACCTCCAGGCTGTGGTCGTCCTTGCCGGCCGTAAGGCTCCGTTCCGATTCGGTCAGGTCCGGGTCGGGGGCGTCGAGCCGGTAGACGCCGCGCGGCGCCGAGGCCGGCAGCGGCAGCACCACCGGCGTCCCGCACAGGTAATTCAACGACTCGCCCGATTCGTCGCCGGCCAGGTACTTGCACGCCTCGTTAATCAGCACCAGGCCGAAGGACGAATCGGTATAGAAATTGTTCCAATCCCGGTCGGGGGCGATTTGCCGCCGGTCGAGCGTGGTGGTGAACAGCACGACGCGGCCGTCGCCGACGGAGCGCTCGACCAGGGCGGGCGAGCGGTCGCCGTCGGCGTAGGAGCCGACCACCACGCCGGCGCCCTTGACCGGATCGACCCGCCAGTAGCGATTGACGAACGGCCGCAGTTCCTCCTTGGCGAAGTCCGGGTTGGCGCCGCGCCGCCACTTGTCGAACGGGGCCGTCAGCGAATTATTGGGGTCGAATTCGTCCCAATAGTAGTATTTTCCCTCCGGGGCGGTCTTCAACTCCGCCAGCCGCGCCGGCAGCAAATCGCCGACGGCGGCGTTCCAGGCGTTGACTTGGCCGCCGAGGTCCGCGACCGGCGGTACGATGGCCAAACCGCCGCCTTCTTTGACATAGCTTGTGAGCGCCGTCACGAAATCGGCGGGCAACGGCTTCGCCGGCTGGAACAGGCAGACCACGCGATACGGCCGCAGCTCCTTGACGCCGAGCTTCGCCTCGTCGGCCAGCGGGCGCACGTCGCAACGGAAGCCGCCGTCGGGGTGGTAGACCTGATAGGCCTGGAGGGCGGCCTTCCAGAAGCGGGCGGACTCGGGCGCGTCGGCCAGCGTCAACACCTGCCGCCCCTGTCGCTTGGGGTCGTCGCGCACCAAAAAGGTCGCATATCGGATATTATCGTGCGTCAGGTCGTCCTTGAACGGCCGGTCGTCGGGCGTGGCGAACTTGACGACGATTTGATGCGGCTCCTCGTAAACGCCTTCCGGCGTCCCCGGCGGCCGCACCGGCGTCGGCGCCTTGAGCTTGAAATCGAAGCCGACGGGCGTTTTCGACGCGCCCGACAGCTTGACGCGCTGCGACGCCGGGCTGGCCTCGTTGTCGAGCTGGCACAGCAGGTTGGCGTCGAAATCGGCGCCGACCGCCCGGACCTCCGCGTGGACCGTCACCTCGCCTCCGGCGTCCACGACGCGCGGCGTCACGTCCACCGAGTCGATGGCCAGGTCGCGCGGGGCATCGACGCCGAGATCGATGTACGCGACATCGACGCCTTCGGGGACCTTCAATCGCTTCGCCTCGTCGGCGTCCCAGCTCGTTGCCGTGCGGTCGGAGAAGACGTAGAGCGCCCGTGACGCCGGCTGGCCGCCCTCGGCCGCCTTGGCCAGCAGGTCGGCGGCCCGGCCGATCTGGCGGACCAGCGGCGTTTGCACCGGCCGCGGCCGCAGTCCGTTGATCCGCGCCTGCGCCTGGGCCGGCGTCGAACTCCAGTCGTCGTCGCCCTCGTCGCCGGAGCCGTCGTCGCCGGTGTCGAGCACGGCGACCTGGCTGCCCTCGGGCAAATCGTGCAGCATTTCCAGGGCGCGCTGCCGGGCGTCGTCGAGCCGCGACAGGCCGCCGACGCGGTATTCCATGCTGTGGCTCACGTCGAAAACGAACACGGCCGTTGCGGGACGGGGGCCGTTCAGCCCGAACCAGCCGGCCACGGCGCGCGGCAGGAAGACCTTCGGCTGTGCCAACGCGAAGCAGAGGGCGGCCAGCACGGCCATGCGCAGGGCCATGAGAAGCAGGTGTTGCAGCCGCATCCGACGGCGGTTGATTTTTTGTTGCTGGCGCAGGAAGCGGAAGGCCGGGAACGGCAGGCGGCGCGGCTTCTGACGCATCATCAGATGCACAAGAATGGGGACGCCCAGAAGCGCCAGGCCGCCCAGGAGATAGACGTTGAGGAATGCCATGCGAGCGCCGTGAGGGGATGGCCGAACCATGCCCCCGGTTAGCCGCGACGCGCAGCGGAGCGCTTGGGAGCAGCGCTCCGCTGCGCGTCGCGGCTAACCGGTGTACCGATTCAGTATCCCACGCGCCGCGAAGCGCGCCTAGCCCCCGCTCACAGTCCCGGCTTGCTCAGAAGGTGGTTGCGTTCCCGCGCGTAGAACAGCACGGCCTCGTTGAGGATGGGAATCGCGTCCTTGACGCCGAGCGGCGCGTCCACCACGACTTTCTTGCCCTCCAGCGCCTTGTAGTCCATGAAGAAGCGTTGCAGCTCGCGCAGCCGGTGCGGCGGCAGGTCTTCGATGTCGCGCAGCTCCTTGTATTCCGGGTCGTCGTTGTGGACGGCGATGATCTTGTCGTCCTGGCCCTTCTCGTCGAGCATTCGCATGACGCCGATGGCCTTGGCGCGCAGCAGCACGCCCGGCGCGACCTCCTCCTGGCCCAGCACCAGCACGTCCAGCGGGTCGTTGTCGGGGCAGTAGGTCCGCGGCACGAAGCCGTAGTTGGCCGGGTAGAAGACGGAGCTGTAAAGGACGCGGTCCACCATCAGCAGGCCGGTCTCCTTGTTCAGCTCGTACTTGACTTTCGACCCTTTGGGGATCTCGATGTAGACCGGGAACCAGAGCGACAGGTCGCCCGGCAGCGGTACGTCGTGCCAGGGGTGTGCGATCATTGCGTCCCTCTGTGGGGCTGGTTTGTAACCTGCCGTTGGAGGAGGCAGGTTACAAACCTGCCCCACGTCAGAACCGCCGCTGCCGTTGCAGCAGGTATTCCATGAGCGCCTTGTCGAAGCTCACGCTGGTGTCGGTGGCCACGTAATCGATCTGGGCTTTCGAGCATTCTGTGCGGTAGGTCTCGCGGAAGTCAGCCACGGCCCGAACGTAGTCCTTGCGCATCCCCTGGGCGTCGAGCGTCATCCGGTCGGGCGATTCCACGTCCTCGAATTCGACCAGGCCGCTGAACGGAAAATGCACCTCCGCCTCATCCAGAACGTGGAAGACGATGACCTCGTGGCCGCGGTGCCGCAGGTGGTGCAGGGCGGCCAGCACCGGCTCGGGGTCGGTCAACAGGTCGCTGAAGATCATCACTAGGCTCTTGCCGCGGATCATGGCCGCCAGTTGGTGAAGCGACGCCGCCGCGTCGGTGGCCCCGGTCGGCTTGAGGTTGGCCAGCAGCGACAGGATGGAGGCGAGATGTTGCCGTTTGCTGCGCGGCGGCAGGCTGGCCTCGATTTTCGTGTCGAAGGCCACCAGGCCGACCGGGTCCTGCTGGCGGATCATCAGGTAGCCCAGCGCCGCGGCGAGGCAGACGCAGTAATCGAACTTGGTCAGCTCCTGGCGGTAGGTGTAGGCCATCGAGGCGCTGAGGTCCATCGCCAGGTAGCCGGTGACGTTCGTCTCCGCCTGGAACTTTTTGAGGTAGTATTTATCGGTCTTGGCGTAGACGTTCCAGTCGAGGTCCTTGAGGTCGTCGCCGGGGACGTACTTGCGGTGTTCGGAGAACTCGACGCTGAAGCCCTGGAACGGGCTGGCGTGGAGGCCGGCCAGGAAGCCCTCCACGATGAAGCGGGCGCGCAGGTCGAGCCGCGCCACCTGGCGGATCACGTCCGGACGCAGGTACTTCTCGGGAGTGGCCATGCGGACATTATAAACGAACCACAGAGGCACAGAGGACACAGAGGGAAGAAACACAGAGAAATCAAGAGTGTAAGTACAGCGGCGACAAGGCTTCGGTACCCACCCTATTGTCTTCTCTGTGACTCTTCCCTCTGTGACCTCTGTGCCTCTGTGGTTCGTTTCTTCGCAGCCCTTGCCAATTAAACGAAAGGAAAGGGTCAGCGCTTGCGTTTCTCGTACTTCCCCACGTCGCCGTCGCCGATGACGGCCAGGAGTTGCTGGATCACGTCTTCGCTCGATTTGCCTTCGGCCTGGGCCTGGAAGTTGGTGATGATGCGGTGGCGCAGCACGGGAATGGCCGCCTTTTTCACGTCGTCGATGGCCACGCTGAATCGGCCGTCCATCGCCGCCAGCGCCTTGCCGGCGTCGCGGAGGTACTGGCCGGCGCGGGGGCCGGCGCCGTTATCGACCATCTTGCGCACAAAGTCCGGGGCCGTCGGGTCGGTCGGCCGCGTCGCCCGCACCAGACGGGTGATGTAGTCGAGGACGTAATCGCCGACCGGCACGTTGAGAATCAGTTTTTGAATCGTGAGGATGGCCTTGGCGCTTAGCACCTTGGTCAACTCGACGGTTTCTCCCTTGCCGGTGGTGGCCAGGATGCGCTTTTCCTCGTCGAACGATGGATAATTGACCTTGATGGTGAACATGAAACGGTCGAGCTGGGCCTCCGGCAGCGGGTACGTTCCTTCCTGCTCGATGGGGTTCTGCGTGGCGATGACGAAGAATGGCTCCGGAAGGTTGTAGGTTTCCTGTCCGTAGGTGACCTGGCGTTCCTGCATGGCTTCGAGCAGCGCGGCCTGGGTTTTGGGCGGCGTGCGGTTGATCTCGTCGGCGAGGATGATGTTGGCGAAGACCGGCCCCTTGACGAAGCGAAACGCCCGCCGGCCGGCTTCCTGCTCGTCGAGGATGCTGGTTCCCGTGATGTCGGACGGCATGAGGTCGGGCGTGAACTGGATGCGCTTGAACGACACGTCGAGGATCTGGCTGATGGAACGGACCATGAGGGTCTTCGCCAGTCCCGGCACGCCGACGAGGAGGCAGTGGGCGCGGGTGAAGACGGCGGCGAGGATCTGGTCGATGACCTCGGTCTGGCCGACGATAATGCGACTGAGCTGGTTCATCATTTGGCCGCGGGTCTGGCTGAACTGGGCCAGGTACTCGGCGATGCGGTCGGTGGACACCGGGACGGTTCCTCGTCGGGGGAGTGGGGCGGGTGTATTGTAAAGGACGCGGCGGGGGAAAGGCAAAGGCGTTGACGGGCCGCGGGCGCGGTCGCGTCACGACCGCCGGCGCGGCCGCCGTTCGGCCGGGGCCGCCCACGGGTCTTCCGGCCAGGCGTGCCGGGGGTAGCGGGCGCGAAGCTCCTTGCGGACCTGTGGGTAGGTGTTCGCCCAGAAGCTGGCCAGGTCGTCGGTGACCTGCTGCGGCCGGTAGTTCGGCGCCAGCAGGTGCAACAACACCGCCGCCCGGCCGCCGGCCAGCCGCGGCGTCTCCCGCAGTCCGAACACTTCCTGGATGCGCACCGCCAAGACCGGCGGCCGGCCCGGCTCGTACTTGAGGGCGATCCGGCTGCCGCTCGGCGCTTCCAGCCGTTCCGGCGCCTCCCGCTCCACCGCCTGCCGCTGGGCGTGCGTCAGCCGGCCCTGAAACGCCGACAGCCAGTCGGCCGACCGCAACTCCGCGAACGAGCGCCGGCCGGCGCACAACCATGTTAAAATATCCCTCAAGTCGTCTTCATCGAGCGTTGGCAGCCCCGCCTCCGGCATCCATTCGCGCAGCCAACGGACGCGCGTGCGGTAGAGGGCCGCCGGCGAATCGTCCGGCGGCAGCACCCGGTCCAACCGCCCGGCCGCGGCCGACGCCAGCACGGCCGCCGTTTGCTCGTCGTTCGGGAGGGCGGCCTCGGTCTCTTCCAACACCAGGTCCTCGAAGCGGACGCGCCGCCGGGCCGTCACCCGTTCGGCCTCGGCGTCGAAGGCCGTTTCCACCATGACCGTTAGCCGCTCCGCCGGCAGCCAGTCGCGCCGAACGGCCGACGCCTGGCGCACCAGCGTCTCGGATTGTCCGGCGTCCACGTCGATGCAGAGGAACAATTCCGAGTCGGTTACTCCGCACCAGGGCGCCAGCCGCACGCCGCGGCCGCCGACCATCACGCCGCGCCGGCCGCCCGCCTCGCGCCGCCGGGCCAGCCGGTCGGGGAACGCCGCCAGCAGCGGCCGCAACACCGCTTCGTCCGCCGACGCCGGGACGATGGGCGGGCCGGATCGGCGCATCGCGTGGCGCAGCGAACGCAGCAGGTGGTCCCGCGCCTGGAGCATAAACCGGGCGGCGCCGCGATTCAACGTCCCCGCCGGCGAATCGATCCTGCCGCCTCGCTCGAACCCCTCCAAAGCCTCCACGCGATCCAGTATGTCGGAAATGGAGCCGTGCCGCGGTGGGGGACGCCCGCCCTCGGCGGGGCGGAGGAATGGGTCGCGCTCCGACAAGAGCGCGGCCGTCAACGCCGCCCGTTCCGGCCCGCCGCCGAGGGCCCCGTCGATGAGCAGCCGGGCCAGCCGCGGGTGGACCGGCAGCCGGGCCAGCATCCGCCCCAACGAGGTCACGCCCCGGTCGTCGAGCGCCCCCAGCCGCCGCAACAGCAGCAGCGCCGGGCCACGGTCGCCTCCGGCGGCGGTTCCAGCCACGGAAACCGGGCCACGTTCGCTTCGCCCATGCAGAGCAGTTGCAGCACCGCCCCCGCGAGGTCCACGCGGCGGATTTCCGGTTCGGTCTGCTCCGGCCGGCCGCGCTGCGACGCCGCGCTCCAGAGCCGCACGCAGACCCCCGGCCGCGTCCGCCCCGCCCGGCCGGCGCGCTGGTCGGCTGAGGCCCGCGAGATCGGCGTCAGCCGCAGCCGGTCGAGGCCGACGCCGGGATCGAACGTCAGCGTCCGCGCCAGGCCGGTATCGACCACCCCGGCCACGCCCTCGACCGTCACCGACGTTTCCGCCACGTTCGTCGCCAGCACGATTTTACGTCGGCCCTGCGGCGCCAGCGCCGCGTCCTGTTGCTCCGCCGGCAGGTCGCCGTGCAACGGAAGCACCGCCACATCGCGCTCCGCGGCGACGGCTTCGAGGTGACGCGCCGCCTGACGAATCTCCTGCATTCCGGGCAGGAATACGAGTAAATCGCCGTCCGTCTGGTCGAGGAGCCGTTCCGCCGCCTGGGCCGCGGCGGCCGGCCAGGGCCGGTGTTCCGGACGCGGCTCGTGGCGAATTTCCACCGGGTATTGCCGGCCTTCGCCGGCCACGACCGGACAACCGCCGAGATACACGGAGATGGCATCGACCGCCAGCGTCGCGGACATGACGACGATGCGCAGCTCCGGCCGCACCGTTTGCTGGATCAACCGCACCATGCCGAGGGCGAGATCGCTTTCCAGGCCGCGTTCGTGGAACTCGTCGAAGACGACGGCGCCGGTCGATTCGAGGAAGGGGTCGTCTTGCAAGAGGCGGAGCAGGACGCCGGGCGTGACGACGAGGAGGCGGGTTTGCGGGCCGTACTGGCGGTCGAAGCGGACTTGATAACCGACCTCGTCGCCGAGCCGGCCGCCGCGTTCCATCGCCATGCGGCGGGCGGCGGCGCGGGCGGCCACGCGCCGCGGCTCCAGCAAGAGGACGCGACGCCCCACCGCGACGCCGGCGTCCAACAGGGCCGGCGGCACGCGCGTGGTCTTGCCGGCCCCGGTCGGGGCGCGGACCACCAGGCACGGCTGTCGGTGCAGGGCGGCGATCACTTCGGGCAGGATGGGGTCGATGGGCAGCGGAGGCGGCGTCATGCGATTTTCACCCTAGCCGCGTCGGCAATGTCGGCGGTTCGTTGCAATTATACCACCGGCAAAGAATCAGGCGGGGGCGTAGCGGGTCAGGCCCGGTACGCGGTCGAAATCGGCGTCGTTGCTGGCGAGGCAGGTCAGACCGTTCGCCTGCATCACGGCCACAATCAAAGCGTCGTTGCTTAGCAGGCCATGTTGCTGGCTCACGATGGCCGCAGCGGCGACTAGGGCCGGTGGGATGGTCAAGACCTGGATCGGACTTTGCAAGACCGATTCGACGGCTTGACGAAAGCCCGCGAGCTGCCGAACCTGGCCCGGATGACGCCGCAGACGCGGGGCGATGCCGGCCACTGGCCAACTGAAGACGGCGATCGCTTCTATGGTCATGATGCGGTGGGCCGCTTCGGTCAGGACGTGCGTGGATGTCAAGCCCCGGACTTCCCGGATGTCGATGCGTTGCAGCAATTGGGTGCAGGCCGGCCCGTAAGCCGGATCGGTCGTGAAATGGTAGATCAGGGTGTTCGCATCCAGGAAGACCGCGTCCCCGGCGAGGAGATCGGCGAAGATCATGCGCCCTCCTGGGGATCGAATTCAACGTCTTCAGCCAGGCGCCGAAGCGTTTCGTGGTCCCCGGGCCACCGGATCATCCCGGCGGTGTCCTGGACCCAGTTGGTCGCCGTATGCACCGTAAGGCGCACCCGTTCCTGTTCCTTCAGCGGCAGCGGTTTGGCCGGCTTGAGGACGCCGTTCTCGTAGATCGCTTCGACGGTCAGATGCATGGCGGACCCTCCCTTCCCACAAGCCGATGGGCGCATGCTCATTGTAACGAAGACGGACGTTGTTTTTCGTTTTCTTCCCGCAAATTCCCGTCCTGCTTTGTAGGGGGAAGAGGCGAACCCGGAGCTTCCCATCCGACAAACACCGCCCACGGCGCTTGACGCGAGCCGCGCAATAGGGGTATCTTGCGAAGCATGGGTTATCGAGGCGGAAACGCCGTGCGAGGAACATTAGGCATCCCGTTTAGCCACCATCGGAACGCGAGGACGCGCCGTCCATGTCCCGAAACAGCCGCCTCAAGCCCGGACACAAAGCCATTCAGCAGTACCACGCCGCGCTCAAGGTCTACAGCGGCCAGCACGTCGAGCATGAGGGCGCCCTGGAAACGGCCTTTCAACGCCTGTTGGGAGACACGGCCCGCGACATGAAGGGCTGGACGCTCATCCCCAAGCAGTCGATGAAAGTCGGCGGCCGCACCGTCATCCCGGACGGCACGCTGCGCGACGATTTCCTGCGCCGCGGCTACTGGGAAGCGAAGGACACCCACGACGACCTCGACGCGGAAATCCGCAAGAAGATCGAAAAAGGCTATCCGCTCAGCAACATCATCTTCGAGGACACCCGCCAGGCCGTGCTGTTCCAGGGCCGCCGAGAGCGCGCCCGCTACGACCTGACGAACCCGCAGAAAGTGGCGGACCTACTCAACGACTTCTACGACTACTCCGAGCCGGACTTTGAAGGCTTCGACCAGGCCGTCGCGGAGTTCAAGGAGCGCGTGCCCGAGCTGGCCCAGGGTCTCGACGCCAAGATCAAGCTGGCCCACAAGGAAAACGCGCCTTTCCAGGCCGCTTTTGACGACTTCTTCGCCGTGTGCCAGACCGCCCTCAACCCGAACCTCAGCCGCGACGCCGTCGATGAGATGCTGGTGCAACACCTGCTAACGGAACGCCTCTTCCGCAAGATTTTCGACAACCAGGAGTTCACGCGCCGCAACGTCATCGCCGCCGAGGTCGAGAAGGTCATCGACGCCCTGGTGAGCCAGAGCTTCAACCGCGACGAGTTCCTGCGCACGCTCGACCGCTTCTACCGCGCCATCGAGGAGGCCGCCCACACCCTGGAGGACTTCACGGAGAAGCAGCACTTCCTCAACACCGTTTACGAACGCTTCTTCCAGGGCTACTCCGTGAAGACGGCCGACACGCACGGCATCGTCTACACGCCGCAGGCCATCGTCGATTTCATGTGCGCCAGCGTGGCGGAAGTGTTGGAAACGGAATTCGGCCTGTCGCTCGGCTCGCCCGAAGTCAACATCCTCGACCCCTGCACCGGCACCGGCAATTTCATCGTCAACCTGCTGCACCGCATCCCGAAGAAGGACCTGCCGCGCGTCTACCGCGAACAGATGTTCGCCAACGAGGTCATGCTGCTGCCGTACTACATCGCGTCGATGAACATCGAACACGCCTACTACGAGTTGACCGGCAAGTACGAGCCGTTCGAGGGGCTGTGCTTCGTGGACACGCTGGGCCAGGTGGAAGAGGCGGCGAAGAACCTGTTTGCCGAGGCGAACACGGCGCGCGTTGAGCGCCAGAGGACAACTCCGATTACCGTGGTCATTGGCAATCCGCCTTACAACTCTCATCAACAGGATGAAAACGACAACAACAAGAACCGCCAATATCCAGTTATCGACGGGCGCGTGAAATCGACCTACGCCAAGGACTCGAAGGCCACGAATGTCAACAAGCTTGGCGATCCATTCGTGAAGTTCTTCCGTTGGGCCATTGACAGAATCCAGGGCAATGACGGTGTCGTTTGCCTGATAACAAACAACAGTTTCGTCCGTAAAGCCGCCTACGATGGCATGCGCAAACACTTAATAAAGGACTTTTCCGCTGTCTATCATCTTGATTTGCATGGCGACGTACAGCGGTTCCCGAAGCTGAGTGGGACGACCTACAACGTATTTGGAATCAAGGTTGGGGTCGGGATCACGATAGCCGTTCGCAGGGAGGAGAAAGCGAAACAGACCCTTTATTACCGCGATGTCGCTCCGGATTGGCGAAAGGAGAAGAAACTCGACTGGCTCACCGAAATGGGCACTCTCCGCCATATCGACTGGCGGCTCATCCAGCCGAACGACCGATTCGATTGGCTGATTGCCGACCACGGCGTCGAGTTCGGGCGAAACATTCCGATAGGGAACAAGGAAGCGAAGCTACAGAAGGGGCAGGACAGCGAAACCCTTTTCAAGATATACTCCATCGGCGTAGTAACTAACCGTGATGATGTCGTATACGACTTTAATCGATCCATATTGTCCGAACGTGTAACAACATTCATAGAAAACTATAATGGCGAGGTATTTAGGTATCATAACACTGTCGGCAAGAAGGACATTGACAGCTTCGTTCGCACCGAAGCGATCAAATGGAGTCGCGATCTGAAGAAGGACCTGCTGCGGGCGAAGTACGCCAAATTCGCGGAAGAGAACGTGCGCAGGTCCGTGTACCGGCCATTCAGCAAGCAGTGGCTTTACTTCGATCCGATTCTCAACCAGGACGTGGTCCGATGGCCGACGTTCCTTCCCACCGAGGAAAAGGCGGCCGAAAACCTCGTCATCGCGGTTTCCGATGCAGCCTCGGAAAAACCCTTCATGGCCATGATGGTCAATGCCATCGCAGACCTGCACTTGGTGGGGTCTGGATGCGCCGCCCAGTGCTTCCCCTTCTACATCTACGACGCGGACGCCACGAACCGCCGCGAGAACATCACCGACTGGTCCCTGAACCAGTTCCGCGGCCACTACGTCGACGACGCCATCGCCAAGTGGGACATCTTCTACTACGTCTACGGCCTGCTGCACCACTCCGGCTACCGCACCAAGTTCGCCGACAACCTCAAGCGCGACCTGCCGCGCATCCCGTTCGCCCCGGACTTCCGCGCCTTCGCCGCCGCCGGCAAGGAACTGGCCGGCCTTCACCTCGACTACGAACAACTGACGCCGTACCCGCTGCGGTGGGTCGAAACCGAAGGGGCGCCGCTGTCGTACAAGGTCGAAGACAAGATGCGCCTGAGCAAGGACAAGACGGCCGTCCGCGTCAACCCGACGCTGACCCTCGAAGGCGTCCCGCCGGAGACGTTTTCGTACCGCCTCGGCAACCGCAGCGCCTTGGAGTGGGTCATTGACCAGTATCAGGTGTCGGAAGACAAGCGCAGCGGCGTCCGCTCCGACCCCAACCGGTCGGACGACCCGGAATACATTGTGAGGCTGGTCGGGCAGGTGGTGCGCGTCAGCGTCGAAACCGTGCGGATCGTGGCGGCGCTGCCGGAGCGCTACGCGGATTCGGAGACGGGAGACGGAACATGAGGCGGCAAATCGACAACGCGCGAGGGGAAGATATGGATCGGGCTTGCAACCGTATCTATGCAACACCCTCTCGTGCCCTATCCCAATAGCTTTTGAAAGCCTTCCTGCTCAAAGTGGTGGTCGGTTGTCAAGGCTTCGCTGATATTGCGCTGTCGCATCAGCACGAAACTTACGGCGTCGCACAGCGAATACGTCTTGTCCGGCCGCGTCCGCAGCAGCGCCATCGCCTTCTGATGAAGCGACTCGTCCGGCCACACCGTCTCGATGTCCGGGTTGTCCGTCAAATCGGTCACGAACTCCAGCGCCGTCGGGCGCAGGAGGCGCCGTGCCTGGGCGAGCGCGACGAACTCGGCCAGAACATAGCCGTGCGTCAGCCGGAAGCGAGCCGCGTGGTAGGCCCGACAAGCCTCGTGGTGAAACGACTCCGCTTGATGGAGCAAACAGAGCAGGCCCGAGGTGTCCAGGAGCATCAGCCTTCCTCATGGCTGTCGGCATACGCGCGGGCCAGATCGGCGTCGATGCCCTCGTTATCCGCCCCGGTCGCGCGGCCCAGGTTGACCTCGCCGAAGTGACGTTCAAAGCGCTTCCGCGCAGCTTTCTTTTCGGCCTCCGTGGCAGGGCGCCCGCTCTCAGGCATTCCATCCGGGGCGCCGAAGTGTTGTTCCAGGGCCGCGGCGGCCGCCGCCGCGGGAGACAGCGCTGCCGCATGGGCGCGGAGTTGCAGCGCGGCGTAGGCCGCGTCGCTCAGTTCAACCGTCAAAGGGTGGCTCATAGAGCAAACCTCCCAAAATCGCCGTGCCGCCTCCCGTTCGCGGCCGATGGTTCGGCCGCACCTTAAACGGCTTCGGTTGTATACGGCGCCATTATCCCGGCAAGGTTTCCCGGCGTCAACGTCCTCGAAGTCGGGATACGCAGTCTCGAAGATCCTGTTACGGCCGCGCGACGCTGTCGCGTCCGGTCCTTGCAACCCCGTAAGCCCCGGCGATCTGACAAACCCCATGCAATCCGAAGATCGCCCCCATCAGGCAGAGCAAAAGGCGCGTTGTCAGCAGCACGCGCGAGGCGGTGCGGTCCCATTCCGGCAGCACCGCCGACGTCTGGTCGATGCTGTCGCCGAGGTTTTTCAGCGACGCCTCCTGTTCCTGGAGCTGGTCTTCCATCTGCTCGGTCATCAGCGGCAGTGCGGCCGAGAACGTCCGCGCCAGAACCAACGTCTGGTCCATCGCCTTTTGGTAGTCGTCGCGGTGGGCCAGGGCGTTCCGCATCTGCTGCTGCGCCGTCCGCAACAGCCGGGCGGATTGGCTGAGCGTCTTGCGCAGCTGCGGCCAGCGGGCCACGGCCGTCTCCACGCCCTTCTGGCCCTCGCGCAAGTAGCCGGCCACTTCCTTGAGGTGTTTCGTCTCCCGCAGCACTTTCGACAGGTCCGAACCGAGGCGCGGCAGTTCCTCCGCCAGCAGGGCGGCGTGGGCCGGCACGTCCTTGAGCAGCGCCTCGACCTGGTCCTGCTGCGCCAGGGCGTCGCCCAGGGCGTCGCGCGTCGTTTCGGCGACTTTTCGGCTCTCGTTGATCGAATCGCGCAGCTTCGGCAGGTCTTCGCCGAGCGAATCGATTTCGTGACCGGCCGCCGCCGCCCCGTGAGCCGCCCGCCTCATGCCCTCGGCGATCTTCTTGCCGTCCGGCCAGAACGGCTGCTCGTCCACTGTCGGCTTTAACCCCGACAGACGCACCGACGGATAGCTGTAGCCGGAAAGACGGTCCACGTCGTCGGCGCCCGTATTCAGCGCGTCTTCCATGCCCTTGAAACCGTCCTTGAGGGCGGCGAGCCGAGCGGGGTCGAGCCGCGTGTTCAGCCGGTCGAGGCCGTCGTCGAACCGGCCGAGACTGTCGTGGATGGCGCGGACGGCCTTGAGGTCGAGAGGGGCGTCGCGGAGGAGCTTGCTCAGCTGTTGGGCGTCGGTGCGCAGACCCTCGGTGGACTGGTCGAGCTGGTCGGCGGCGTGGTCGGCGGCCGGGGCCAGTTTGTCCTCCAGGAAGTCGGCCGTCGCCTTCATCCCTTCGCCGAGTTGGCCGATCCCCTTGGGGTCGAGCGTGTCCGACAGGCCGTCCAGGCCGTTGGCCACGTCGCCGAGCGCTCCCTCTACGGTATGAACCGTGTCGTAGTCGATGCGTTGGTCCTTGAGACCGTCGGTCGCCAGGGTCATTTGCGTTTGCAGATTGAGGGCCAGGGCGCGCAATCGCGGCCGCTGCTCGCGCAGGCCATGCAGCTCAAGGCGCAGCCGCGTCACCTGGGCGCCGGTTTGTTTCGTGACGCGCTCGACGCGGGCAACGCCGTCGTGGACCTGGCAGGCGCCGGGCGTCTCCCAGGCGAAGACGAAGAAGACGACAGCGGCCAGGATTTCGAGAAAACCCAGGGTCAGGAACACGACGCGGCGGATCACGAGACGCCTCCAAAAAAGAAATGTGGAGGAGGGTAGTGGCTATCCCTATTGTACCGCACCCCCGGCCCGAAGGACGGTCTGGTGAAAGGAACCGTCTTGAGATGCGAGTCGGGGCGGGCGGATTCGAACCGCCGACCTCCTGGTTCCAAGCCAGGCGCGCTAACCAAACTGCGCTACGCCCCGGGCCGGGATCGGGCGGCCCACCTACTTCCGCAACACTTCCACCACCCGCTCGAAGTCGTCGTTCGACTCGAACGTCAGCACGATCTGTCCCCTGTCCTTGCCCTTCACCTTGATTTCCAGGCGCACGCCGAGCTTCTTCCGCAGCTCGTCTTCGATCCCCTGGACGTGGTTGGTCTTTTCCACGTGCGGCTTGCCGTTGCCGCCCGCGCTGTCCGCCGCCGGCTTCTCCGCGGCCGACTGTTTGACGAAAGCCTCCGTGGCGTGGACCGACAGGCCGCGGGTGATGATCTCCTTACTCACTTGCATTTGCCGCGTCGGGTCGGTGATGCCTTTGAGGATCTTGGCGTGGCCGGTGGTCAGCTGGCCGACGCGGACGGCGCTCTGCAACTCCGACGGCAGCTCCAGCAAGGCCACCAGGTTCGTGATCGTCGGCCGGGCCAGACCGAGACGGCCGGCCAATTGCTCGTGCGTCATATGGTAGCGGTCGAGGTAGTCCTTGAAGCCCATTGCCTTTTCGATGGGGTTGAGGTCCGACCGCTGGATGTTCTCGATCAGGGCCGCTTCCAGCGCCTGCTGGTCGTTGAAGTCCACGACCGTCACCGGCACCGAATCCAGCCCCGCGGCCCGCGCCGCCCGCAGCCGCCGTTCGCCGGCCACCAGCTGAAAGCGGTCGCCGACCTGCCGCACCACCAACGGCTGCAAGATGCCGTGCGTCTTGATGCTGGCGCTGAGGGCCGACAGTTCGTCGTCGTCAAAGCCCTTGCGCGGCTGGAAGGGGCTTTGCTCAATCACCGCGACCGACACTTGCGACAGGGCGCCGGTGGGCGGCGTCGCGGCGCCGTCGCCGCCAATCAGGGCGTCCAGACCACGACCCAGCCGCGATTTCTTCTCCATGAGGTTCCTTCCTCTCCGTTTTCGACCAGAAACGCCGGGTCCATCCGGCGCCGGCATATTAGCAGGTCGGCCGCGCGGGCGACAACAGGGGTTTGTGGGCCGGCGAGCGGCCGGCGTCAGCCGGCTGGTGTAGCACAGCGCCTCGGGACGTGTGACGCACCAGCCGGCTGACGCCGGCCGCTCGCCTAGAATTCCCCCGTCCCGCGCTTCGACCACCACGGCAACGACGCCCCGCCGTCGATGGTCAGCGTCGTGCCGTTGACGTATTCCGAATCGGGATCGACCAGGAAACGGACGCCGCGGGCCACCTCTTCCGGCCGGGCGAGCCGACCGGGCGGCAGCGTTCCGGCGGCGCGGGCCAGCACTTCTTCCGAGAAATACTTCCGTTCGCCGGGCGTATCGGTCCATCCGGGGTAGAGAATGTTGACGCGGATGCGGTGCTTGTACAGCTCGACGGCGGCGGTGCGGGCCATCTGATCGAGGGCGGCCTTGGCCATGTTGTAGGCCATGCACGACGGGATCGCGACCTGGGCGTGGCCGGAGCTGACGACGACGACGGCGCCGCCCTCACCCTGACGCAGCATCCGGTTGACGGCGGCGCGGAGGCAGTAAAAAGCGCCCCACATCGTCACGTCGATGGTTTTGTGAAAGCCGGCCATGTCGGCCTGGTGAAAGAAGTCGCGGTCGCTGTAGGCAGCGGCTGTGACCAAAACGTCGAGCCGGCCCAGCTCGGCGACGACCCGTTCCACCATCGTTTCGACGGCCGGCTGGTCGGAAACGTCCACGGGACAGAGCAGCGCCCGCCGTCCGAGGGAGCGGATGCGCTCGGCCGCGGATTCGGCTCCGTCGGGGGCCGTGAGATAATTGAGGGCCACATCGGCGCCGTCCTCGGCGAGACCGAGCGCCGCCGCCCGGCCGATGCCGGACGACGCGCCCGTCACCAGGGCGACTTTGCCGCTGAGCTTTGTAGTGGAATGCAGAGTCATGCGAGCGGACTCACGGGGAAGTACGGCGAGTAGCAGGCGGACTTTTGCTATGGTAGGAAGGTCAGCAGCGCGTCGGTAGGTGCGCGGCCGGTTGGTGCATTGAGTCGCGTGCAGGGTGCCATGCTTTCGCGGCTCCTTTCTGCATGGGAAAACCATCGGAACCACCGCGAAAGCATGTTTGGACTTCACCCTGTCCGGAAGATGGTCAAACATGCTTTCGCGGTAGCCTTGCCCATGTAAAGGCTTAGAAGGCAGCCGCGAAAGCATGGCACCCCATTTACGGGGCACGGCTCAGGCGGCAGACTCCGGAGCAATTGCAGTGAACGAAGCGCCGCCGTGGGTCTGGCCGAGGGCCGCGTACCTTCACGTTCCGTTCTGCGCCCACCATTGCGGCTACTGCGACTTCGCCATCGCCGTCGGCCACGACGACCTCATCGACCACTACCTCGACGCCCTCGACGCCGAAATGGCGACGCTCGGATCGCCGCAACCGATGGCCACCCTGTTCATCGGCGGCGGCACGCCCACCCATCTCTCGGCCGGACAGCTGGCCCGATTGCTGTCGTCCATCCGACGTTGGTTGCCGCTGGAGACCAGCGGCGAGTGGAGCATCGAGGCCAACCCCGACACGCTCGACGACGACAAGATCGCCGTCCTGGCCGATCACGGCGTCAACCGCGTCAGCCTCGGGGCGCAGTCCTTTCATCCGCACTTGCTGGAGGTGCTGGATCGGCGACATTCGCCGTCGCAGGTGGGGCAGGCGGTGGAGCGCGTCCGCCGGCGCATTTCCGTCGTCTCGCTCGATCTGATCTTCGGCGCCCCGAGCCAGACGGAGGCCCAATGGCGCGCCGACCTGGCCGGTGCCCTGGCCCTGCAACCCGATCACCTCTCCACCTACGGCCTGACCTATGAGAAGGGCACGCCGCTCTGGAAGCGACGGCAACGCGGCCAGGTGCGGCCGCTCGACGAGGACGCCGAGCTGGCGCTGTACAGCACGGCCATCGACGTGCTGGAGACGGCCGGCTTCGAGCATTACGAGATTTCGAGCTTTGCCCGGCCCGGCCGTCGCTGCCGTCACAACGAGGTGTACTGGGCGAACGAAGCGTATTTCGGCTTCGGCATGGGCGCCGCGCGCTACGTCCGCGGCCGGCGGGAACTCAACACGCGCGACCTCAAGACGTACATTCGCCGGGCGCTGTCCGGCGAACCGCCGACGTTTCAATCGGAGGAACTGGGGCCGGAGGAACGGGCGCGGGAAACGATGGCGGTGCAGCTGCGGCGAGCGGAGGGGATCGACCGGGCGGCGTTCCTCAAGCAGACGGGCTTCGACCTGGAAGCGGCGTCGAGTCCGGCGCTGGCGTCGCTGGTCGAGCAAGGATTGCTGGAGGATGACGGCTCGCGTGTCCGGCTGACGCGGCGCGGCAAGTATGTGGCGGACGCGGTGATCGAACGGCTGCTTTGAGGCGGTCGTGCGGGTACAATAAATTGGTCGTCGTTTCCCCGAATGGAGATTCAGGACATGTCTTCGCCGTTTCCCGGCATGAATCCGTATCTGGAACAAGACGATGTGTGGCGTGACTTCCGCTTGTGTTTCATCGTGGCCGCGTCGGAGCAACTTAATCGGGGCCTCCGGCCGGGTTATCACGCGCGGATTCGCCCCAATGAGTTCTTTTTCGACTCTTCCGAGCGGGAGGGAACGGACGGTCCTCAGCCCGATGCCGTCGTGAATGCGGGGACGGGAGGGCCGACGGTCGTTCGTCTCCCCTCCAGTGATGTCGAGCGCGAATCTTATATCGAGGTGCGCGAGACGGAAAGCCGGGAGGCCGTGGCCGTCATCGTGTTACTCAGTCGTGGCACGAAGTGGGACGAGCCGCGGACCTATCGGGACCAGTACATCGCGTGGCGAACCAAAGTGCTGCGAAGCCCGGTCCACTTCATCGAAATCGACCTGCTGCGCCGGGGTAACCGGCTGCCAGGGAACGAGGCGCCGGGGTCGGACTATTGCGCCTTGGTGAGCCGTTGGCAGCAGTGGCCCTGGGCGAGGGTGTGGCCGATGCGGCTGCGGGAAACGCTGCCCTGTCTGCCCGTCCCGTTGGCTGACGGCGTGCCGGATGGTTCCCTGGATCTTCAGGCCGCGTTGCAACGGGTCTGGGATGGCGCCCGATACGATCTCTGGATTTACGAGGGGGCGCCTGCCCCACCGCTGTCCTCAAACGACGCCGACTGGGCGCGGCAGTTTCTGTCGCGCCCACTTACCGACGGTTGAAAGACCGGAGATACTCCATGTCGCTTGCCCCGTTGCGTGTCGCGGCAGCCGCCTACGTTCTCGACGCCATCAGCAACGAGGAATTGCGGCAGGTCGCCGACGAAGCGCTCACCCGGGGCGTCTACACTTGGAGCCTGGGTGAACTTGGCACCACGACCGACCCAAGCCAATTCGTCGTCCGCCCGCTCTTTGAAAGAACCTTGAAAGAGTTGGGCATCCCATTGCCTTCGCTGCATGAGGCCTTTGAGAGGTTGGTCACCTCTCAATGCCGCGCGCTGATTGAAGGCGTAGCCTTCCCATCATTGGCCGCCCGGACGATATGGGAAGCAACGGATCACTTCGAGCAATCGAGCGAATGGAAATGCATCACAGACGCGGAGAAGGAGCAATTGAAGACTCTGGTAGGCTGCCATTATCGGTTTGAGGAGATGGATTGGATCATCGCGGCTGATTTGGAGCCCGAATATGCCGCATCGCTGCGCCCCCAAATTGAGCAGGATTTTCGGCAGAACGCAGACAAGTGGGTGGAGGAAAGGAATCGGGGGCGCATCGACAGGTCTTGGCTCGCGTGGAACGACGGCGGCGTCCGAAAGATGGCCCAGACCATCCACGACGACCGCCGTTTCTCCGACCTGCCCCTACTCGCGGACGCCCTGGACGATGCCGGCTGTTGCGACGTGGAAATCCTCGAACATTGTAGGGAACAGGCCGCACACGTCTCCAATTGTTGGGTCGTTCAGCTACTACTCGCCACCGGCTGAGGCAAGTCCGCCGCCCGCTCCCGCAGCGCCCCGACAATGCGAAACGAGCGCGCCAGTTCGTGTTTCCCGGTGATTGGACCGCTTGTCAGGAGTCCGCCGCAAATGACCACTTCCAATCCCGCCGGACAGCAGGAGGGCGCCGCACCCCGTCCCCGTCGTCGCCGTGTCTGGGGTTGCCTCCTGGTCATTGCGGTGATCGGTCTCGCCGGTGGAGGGCCGCTGGTCTGGTACTACTGGCCGCCGGCGAACCTTTTCCTCACCCAGGTCCAGAAGGCTCACGCAACGGACATTTTTGCCGTGGCATTTTCCCCGGACGGCAGGCGCCTCGCTTCTGGGGGGCGCGATGGAACGGCGAAACTCTGGGACCTGGTCGCCCATACCGAACCCGTTACTTTGCTTACCCAGAACCGTCCGGTCACGTCGGTGGCCTTCTCTCCAGACGGCCGGACGCTGGCCGTCGCCGGCGGCGAAACCGGCTTCATCACCCTGTGCGACCCGGTAAGCGGGACACAACGTCTGGAGTGGAAGGGGGACAAAGAAGAGGATCGCCTGAAGGCGGCTGGCGTCCCAGGCCGTCCCGGCGTTGACCGTCCCCCCGAGGCGACGGACAAGCCGTCCCCTTATTTCCCGATGGTTCATCGCATCGCCTTCTCCCCCGACGGCCGGCTCCTGGCCTCGTCCGGTAACTCATCCATAACGATCTGGGACGCCGAGACCGGAAAACAAAAGGCCCGCTGTGCAATCCCCGCGGGCATCGGTTTTTACGCCGCCGTCTTCTCGCCGGACGGCCGACAGGTGGCGTCATGCGGCCGAAATGGGATCGTTCCCTTGTGGGATTCCAATACGGGAAGTGAACGCGCCACCCTGAAATATCAGGGCAAATGGCTGTTCCGAGACGTGGTCTTTTCACCCAATGGCAAAACGGTGGTGGTCTCGACCTGCCCATATGACTGGGAATTGAAGGGGTCGGGCCGCATCGTCGTCCTGGACGTCGCATCGGGCCAACTCGTCCGCGATGTGGCCGTCGGCCTCGCCACGCGCCTCGATGCAATCGTCTACTCGCCCGACGGCAAGTTGCTGGCGTGTTCCGCTGAAACGCTGTTCGGCCGCGAGGCGACTTACTTGTTGGACGCGACCAACTGGCGTTGCCTTGCCCAAGCCCAGCCGGACGTGAAAGGACTTTCCCTGCCTCAGGCGCTGGCGTTTTCCCCCGACGGCAATCAACTGGTTACGGGCGATTCGGACGGCAATTTGCGTTTCTGGGACGTAAGCCCCTGGCGAAGTCGTTGAACTGCTCCATCACGCTTGAGAAGCCGTTCGTTCCCGCAACGCCCGCATCCGTTGCCGGTGGTACTTCAGCCCCGGCACGAAAAAGCAGACCGCCGACGCCAGCCCGAACTTCAGCGGCCCTTAGACGGGTCGCATGTCCGGATGACGCGGCGCGGCAAGTATGTGGCGGACGCGGTGATCGAACGGCTGCTTTGAGGCGGTCGAATGATACAATGCGATAAAACCAATTACCAGGAGTCGGCCGCAAGTGAGTACTTCAAATCCATCCGGAAAGCAGGAACTCGCCGCACCCCGTCCCCGTCGTCGCCTTCTTAGGGGCTGCCTCTTGGTTCTGGTGCTGGTCACCCTTGCCGGCGGAGCGTATCTGACTTGGTACTACTGGCCGCCGGCAAGCCTCTCCCTTAGCAGGGTATTGAAAGCCCATTCAAAGGGGGTTCATACCGTTGCGATCTCGCCGGACGGGAAACGGCTCGCCACTGCCAGCTACGATGGGACCGCGAAACTCTGGAACCTGGAAGCGCCTAACGAGCCGGCCGTCTTGCTCACCCCAGGTAAGCCCGCCTCGTCCCTGGCCTTCTCTCCCGACGGCCGGACGCTTGCGGTCGGCGGGGGCAGGTCCGGCGTCATCACCCTATGCGACGCCATAAGCGGCCTGCAACGCCTCGCGTGGAAGGGGGACAAGGACGACGATCCCAAGAAGCCTCCTTTCGTGCCGGGGCGTCCCAGTATCGACATGCCTCCGGGGGCTACCAACACCCCGGCCCCGTTTCACCCCTCGGTGCGGAGCGTCGCCTTTTCCTCGGACGGGCGAATCCTGGCTTCGTCTGGCGTCTCATCCATTAGGATTTGGGACGCCGAAACCGGGAGGCAAAAGGCTCGCTGCCCTACCCCTCCGCAAATCGGTTTTGACGCCGTCGCCATTTCACCCGACGGCCGATTGGTGGCGAGCTGCGGCCGCGGCGGTGCCGTTCCCTTGTGGGAGTCCGCCACGGGAAAGGAATGGTCCACCTTGCAGGGTCAGAAGAATGAGTTGGCCTGGGAGATGACGTTTTCACCAGACGGCAAAGCGGTCGCCGTTTCGACCGGCGATAACCGCCAATGGGAATGGATTGATTGGGGCCGCATAAACATTTTGGATGTCGCGGATGGGAAGTTGAGCCATGACTTGACCGTCGGTCGCACCATTCGCGTCGGTGACATTGCCTATTCGCCTGACGGCAAGCTGCTCGCTTGTTCCGGAGAAACGATTTCCCGCCAAGTCGTTACCTGCCTGTTCGACACGACAAACTGGCGTTGCATTGCCCGAGCCCAGGCCGACGCGCCCGGCTTTTCACTGCCCCAGCCACTCGCCTTCTCTCCCGACGGCAATCAACTCGTCACCGGGAACTCGGATGGCAATGTGCGCTTCTGGGACGTAAGCCCTTATCGGAGTCGATGAGCCTCCCTCATCGCGCCTGGGAAGCCTCGACCCGCTCCCGCAGCGCCCGCATCCGCTGCCGATGGTACTTCAGCCCCGGCACGAAGAAACATATCGCCGACGCCAGCCCGAACATCAGCGGCCCGTAGACCGGCGGACAAAGCGCCATCGGCACAGCCGTCAGGAACAGCACGGCCGCGTAGACGTAGAACGACCCCGACAGCATCCCCGCCTTGACCACGAACGTCAGCCCCGCGATCACCGCCAGGATCGGCGACAGCGTTAGCACCGGCAGCTTCAGCAGCACCTCGACCACGAACACGGACACCGTGGCGACAACCGCCCCCGCCCAGATGTGGGCCACCTGCCGCTCGACGAACAGCACCGGCCCGCCGCGTTTCCGCAGCCGCCAGAACACCGTGCCCCACGCCATCAGCCCGCCGCCCCACAGCAACAGATACCAGACCGGATTGAGCAGTCCGGCCAGGCGCATCGTCGTCGTCAGCACGCAGATGAGCATAATCATGGCGCTGTGGCACATCCACAACAGGCCCCAGTTTTCGAGGACGACGGCGTGATGCGTCTCGCGCAGCGTCCGTTTCAACAGCGCCAGCAGGCTGCCGAGGTTGACCGAGCCGACCGACAACGCTTCGCCGTTGAGGAACGCCTCCAGGTCGGCGGCGAGGTCGGCGGCGCTGGCGTAGCGAAGGGCCGGCTCCTTTTGCAGACATTTCAGGCAGATCATTTCCAGGTCGGGATCGACCTTGGGGTTGAGCAGACGCGGCCGCACCGGGTCCTGGTCGAGGGCCAGCAACATTGTGTCCACCGGCGTCGGACCCTGGAACGGCGGCCGGCCGGTCAGCATCTCGTAGAGGATCACGCCGAGGCTGTAGACGTCGCTGGCCGGGCTGGGCTTGCCGCGCTTGTTGCTGATCTGCTCCGGGGCCATGTAGGCCGGCGTGCCGAGAATCGCGCCGGACAGGGTGGGGCCGACGACCGTGGCGCCGGCAGAACCCTTCACCCACTTGGCCAGTCCGAAATCGGTGACGTGCGGCCGGCCGTCGCGGTCGATCAGCACGTTCGACGGCTTGAGGTCGCGGTGGAGGATGCCGTGTTCGTGGGCGTAGTGGACGGCCCGGCCGACGACGACCAGACAGACGGCGGCGTCGCGCGGCTTCATCGGCCCGGCGGCCAGCAGGGCGGCGAGGGTCTGCCCCTCGACGTGTCTCATGCTGAAATAGGCCTGGCCGTCGCACTCCCCGGCGTCGAACACGGAGACGATGTTGGGATGGTCGAGCCGTGCGGCGGCGCGGGCCTCGGACTGGAATCGCGTCAGGTCTTCCGGCGTGGCGAACTCGCCGCGCAGGATCATCTTCAGGGCGACGGGGCGATGCAGGCTCCGTTGCCGCGCCCGGTAGACGACGCCCATGCCGCCGCGGCCGATCTCTTCGAGTAGCTCGTAATCGCCGAAGCTGCGCGGGATGGAGGGCGCGGCCGCAGGCTCGGCACGTTCCGCGCGGAACGCGCCCCCTCACCCCTTCCCCTCTCCCCCAAGGGGAGAGGGGCGTTGAATCCGCCCCCCTCTCCCCTCGGGGGTGAGGGGTCGGGGGTGAGGGGCAACCGCGGCGTGAACGCCTCCGTCATCTGCACGGCCGCCCACAGCTCGCGCAACTCGCGGGACAACTCCGGATGGCGAGCGGCGGCCGCGTCGATGTCGGGGTCGCGCCCCTGGCGGGCCTGCTCGCTCAGGTCGGTCAGGAGGTCGGCCAGCCGTTGATCGCGGTCGGCGTCGGTGGGGAACGGGGCGGCGTTCATGGGGCCGACCCCCCGCCGGGCAACAGGGCCGCGCGCAGCCGGCGGATCGCCCGCAGGTAACGCATCGACGACGCCGCCTCGCTCAGGCCGAGCGCGGCGGCCGTCTCCTGGTTGGACAGCTGCTCGCCGTGGCGCAGCAGGATGATCTCGCGGTCGCCCTCTGGCAGGGCGGCGACGGCCGTATCCAGGCGGCGCTGCAGCTCGCGGCGCACGGCCTCCGAGGCGGGCGTCGGCTCCTGGTCGAGCAGCTGGCCAGCCAGATCGAAGGACGATTCATCGCTCATACGGGCGGGGGCCAACGACTGTTCGCGGTCGAGACTGCGGCGCTGGGCGACGCGGTGTCGGCGATGGGCGTCGATGAGATGGTCCTTGGCAATGTGTCGCAGCCAGAGCTGGAACGGCATCACGGGGTTCCGCAAGTAGTCGCTGAGCCGGCGGTGGGCCTCCAGGAGCACGTCCTGCACCACGTCGCTGGCGTCGAGGCGGGCGGCCAGGGCCGGGTCGAGGCGCAGGCCGATCATGCGCCGCAGCGGCTCACGGTGGGCGGCCAGCAGACCGTCCACGGCCTCGGCGTCGCCGTTCCGCGCCTTGTCGAGCAGTTCCGCCGTTCGCGGCGCTTCGGGCCACATATCAGTCTCCCGTTGTCGGACGCACCGGCTCACGAGGGTATTCTATTCGGACGAGGCCGAGGGACGCCGTCGAGGTCTTGTCCCCACGTTCCGTTGTGTTATCCTGCACGCAAGGCCCACACGACTGTTCACGGGCAACTCCCATGACGTTCCGTTTGGTGGTGGAAAAGCAAGGCAAACGCAGCCGGTCCATCGAGGTGCGGTCGTCGTCGGCTTGCATCGGCCGCGGACACGGCAACGACATTCGCATTCCCTCGGCGCAGGTCAGCCGCAAGCACTGCGAGCTGCGCGTGAAGGGCGGCCTCGTCACGGTCGAGGACCTCGAAAGCGTCAACGGGACGTACCTCAACGGCGACCTCATCACCGGCGTCGCCGTGGTCCGTCCGGGCGAGAGGGTGGACGTCGGCCCGGTCACGTTCGTGGTCGAGTATGAGCCGACGGCCAAGGGGCTGGAACGGCTGCGCTCGATGGACTACGACGTGGTGGACGACGAGGTCGGCGAAGAGATCGTGCTGGATGGGGCGGACGACGACGAGGAGACGGACGAGCAACCCAAGGCGAGGCCGCGTCCCAAGCCCGTAGCGCAACAGGAGGACGAGGAAGCGGAGATCGCGGAGGAGCCGTTGACTTCGCTGATGGACCTGGACGACGTATCGTGGAAGCCGCCGGAGAAGGGCGACTTGCACGATCTGTTGTCCGGACTCGACCGCGGCGAAGAGTCGATGCAGCCCAAGAAGCGGCCCGGCCCACGCAAGAAGACGAAGAAGGAGGAGCCGTCATCGGCCGCGCCAGAGGAGGGGCGGAAGAAAAAGGATAAGGGCGACAAACGACGGCCGGATTCGGACGGTTGAGGGCGGTCCCGTCACGTCGCATAAAGCCGCTTCTTGCGGTTCAAATAGACCGACGGCGCCAGAAGCACCAGCAGGACCAGGCCGACGGTCCCCGCCAGCGCGGTGGCCAACACCGCGTCCAGCAGAATCAACCCCATCAAAGAGCGTTTAACCGCCGCCTGCACGCGGCTCGGCGTCGGCGTGCGGACGGCCCACGCCACCGGGAACCCCACGAAAAAGCCCAGCCCGACCAGCAGGTACGGGAACAACGGCGAGCTGGCCTCGGCCGGCGGCACGACCGGCAAGGCAACGACCGGCAGCGGCAGCGCCATCAGCAGGCTCAGGGCCATCACACAAGCCGCCGCGATAAGCGCCGCCCGACTGCTCACCCGCGCCTCGGTCCGCGCCAGCCAGGTGACGCCGACGATGTACAGGCCGACGAGAATCGCGAGGTAGAGGCCGCGCGACCAGAGCACGTCGGGCGCGGCCGGCGACATGCCGAGCAACACGTTCAGGAATCGGCAGGCCCCCATGCCGACCGGCCCCACGACCGTGTGCTTGAGCCAGGCGTCGTAGAGAAAGATCGCGGCGGTCAGAAACAGGGCCAGCAGGGTCGGCGTCAGCCATCCGCCCTGGACTAGGCCCGCCAGGAAGGCGATGGCCGCGCCCGCCGCGACCAGCCCGGTCGCGCAGAGTGCCGCCTGACGCGGCGTGATTTTGCCGGAAGGCAGAGGCCGATCGGGCCGTTCGAGCCGGTCTTGTTCGCGGTCGAAGAAGTCGTTCCAGGCCATGCCGCCGCAGTAGAGACAGGCGGACGCCAGCATCAACAGCAAGTAGACCGGCCAGCGTCGCGGCTCGGCCCACGCCCCGATCGCCAGCGCCCCAGCGCGATGTCGGCCAGGGCGGTCGGCAGGTTGGGCAGCCGCACCAGCTGGGCGTAGGGTTGCAAGCGGTTCATACGGCGGCCAGCGCCTCCGTGATCCGCCGCAGGCCGCGGGCGGCGGCCTCGTCCGGGTTCTCGACGTAGGGATACAGTTCGATGGTCAGCCAGCCGTCATAGCCGATGCTCTTGATCGCGCGGAGGACGGCGGGGAAGTCGATGGCGCCGTCGCCGGGGATGAGGTGCTGATGGACGCGCGTGGCGGCGATGTCTTCGAGGTGGAAATGGCGAATGTATTTGGCCACGCGTGGGATGGTCGTCGCCGGGTCCTCGCCGACGCAATACGCATGGCCCACGTCATAGTTCATGCCGACGGCCGGCGAATCGATGAGTTGCATCAGCTCCAGGAACTGGTCGGCCGTCTCGATGAGCAGGCCCGGCTCCGGCTCGACCAGCAGCAATACGCCTTCCTTCTCGGCGTGTTCGGCGACCGGCTTCAGCCCCTCGACGAACAGTTTTAACGCCGCCGCCCATGAACCTCCCGCCTCGACTGGGCCGCCCGGTTCGGTGGTGATGCACCGCGCCCCCAACTCGTGCGCCAGGGTCAGGGCGCGGCGCGTGTGGTCGATGCGGATCTGGCGGTAATGGCGATCGGGTTCGATCCAGGAGGGGTGCCAGTAGCGCTGGCGGGCGTCGTTGACCGCGTGCATCATGAAGGCGTTGACGTTGGAGATCGCCAGATGGTTCTTGGCCAAGGCGTCGCGGAGGGCTTGTTTCTGTTCGGGCAGCAGGAAGGCCGGCCAGGCGTGCGGCACGTCGGCCATGATCTCCACGCCGCGGTAGCCGATGGCGGCCAGCCGCCGCGTCGCCTCGGCGAAGGAGTAGTTCAGGTAGGCGTTGGTGCTGAACGCGAGCTGCATGGGAGGAAGGCTCCGCGGCGAGCCGGGAGGCGTAAGCCCCCGGAGGATGGTTTTGAAGCGGCGACCTATCGGGGGCGGTTCAGTCGCCGCAGACTTCTTCCAGCACGTCCTCGGCGACGTAGATCGGCACGCTGGCGGTGACGGCCAGGGCGATGGCGTCGCTGGGCCGGCAATCGACCTCGACCATCTCGCCGTTCATGCGGATGCGGAGCTTGGCGTAATAGGTGTGGTCTTTCAGCTCGCTGATGTAGATGTCGCGCAGCTCGCCGCCGAGGGCGTCGATGGTCCCGACCACGAGGTCGTGCGTGAGGGGCCGGGGCGAGGGCAGCCGTTTGACGCGGCGGTCGATGCTGGTGGCCTCGAAGATGCCGATCATAATGGAGAAATTGCGATCGCCTTCCACCTCTTTGAGCAAGATCACTTGCTGTTCATGGATCTCGCTGATGATGATCCGTTTCAGCTCCATGTGGACCGGCACGGCAGCCTCTCTTTCCGCGGACGCATGGGGCGAGACGCCCCTGCTACGGCCGAACTTTTCGCGGGCCGTCGCACGGCAGCGCCTGAGTATGGATTATAGAAACGATGAAGGAAGGCGGTCAAGAACGACGCCGGCCGGATCAGACGGGGCGTTGGGCCGCCGATTCGCGCAGCCCGGCCGGCCGCGTCCGCGGGGCCGAGGCCGCTTGCTCGACGCGCTCGGCAAAGAACAGGCCGGCGCGCGGGTCCTTGGTCATCGGCCGCGTCAGCACCCGGAATCCCTGTTCGCACAGGAACCGCTCCAGCACGGCAGGCGTGAATTGCAGATGCCCGGCGACGGCGAACGGCCCGGCGGCGTCCACGGAATGGTATTCACCGCAGAGCGAATCCACGAGATGCAGCATCCGCGACGTGAACAGAATGGGCCATTCGGAACCTTCGCAATCGAGCTTCACCAGCCGGACGCGCCTTCCATCGGCGACGGCCGCGGCGATCAGATCGTCGAAGGCCCGCGCGGCGACCATCAATCCATCCGGCTCCGTTGAGACGGAGCCGGCGCCGGTGTTGCGCGGGGTGGCGTTGTGGAAATGGAGGTAGGCCGTCGGCCGGTCGGAGCGCCAGACGGCGAGTTCGGACGTCCGCACGCGATCCGCATACGGTCGAAGGTTTGCTTGTAGCAGACGGAAATTGTCCGGATTGGCTTCCCAGCAGTGGACGGCGCCGGCCCCGCGCCTCAGCGCCGCCAGAGCGAAGGAACCGATGTGGGCGCCCACGTCGAGAATCAGGTCGCGCCGGTCGAAGCGGGCGGGAAGCTGATATTCGTTGTGGATCACGACCTCGCGAAAGATGCGGCGGTCGATGGTGTCGGGGCGGAGCTGCCAGTGTCTGGGCTTGTGAAGAAGAAGCTGGAATCGGCGGTAGAATTCCCTGAGCACGCCCATGACGCGACCCTCGCTTCCATGCCCATTCGCCCGAAAGGAAGGTAACACGCGGGGCGAAAGACGTGCAAGAGCGGCCGGCCGATGCGGACGGGGTTGGCCGCCGATTTCGGTGTGGGTCGATTACGCCTTGCGGCGTGCGGGCTTGGCCTCGGCGGACCCCTTCTTGCGGGTCGGCTTCTTCGTCCGGCCGGTGGGGGCCGTGCCCTCGGGCCGGGGCGGCCCGAGGGCGGCCGACGCGGCGTTCTGCAACTGCTCGGCGACCCAAGAGTTCAGGCTTTGGTCTCGAAGCGCGGCCGCGAGACTAATTCGTCGGTGCAGTTCGGGCGCGATCCGGGCGACGAACCGACCCGAAAACGGCTTCTCGGGTTCCCTGCCCCGCTCGCGGCAGAACATCAGATAAGCGTCCACGGATTTCTGAAATTCCTGTTTCAGTTCCTCCACCGTCGTGCCGTGAAACGAGATCACGTCGCGCGTGCCGACGACCTCGCCGCTGAACTCGCCGCCCTCGTCGTCGTACTCGACGCAGCCCAGATACCCCTTGTACTCCATCATGTGTTCCCCCTCCCCTTGTCAGATCGGAGCGACCCCGGCCTCGGCGAGAAAGCGACTCACGGCTCGCAGGGCGCCCTTGCCTGCCTCTTTCCCCGGATGAGGGCGGTGGAAGACTGCGGCCACGCCGTTCAGGTCGAAAAACACTCGAGACCCCTCCGCCTCACGGATTTCGGCGCCACATGCGACCAACAGGGCCTCCACGTCGGACCAGTTGACGTTCGCACGCACGGGGTTGGCGAAGACGGCCCGAAGCGTGCGTTTGTGCTTGGTCCTCATTCGCGCGATAGTATCATCTGTGGATACTATAGGCAAGGTGGGCGGCAGACCCCCCGCCTCCGTTGCCGGAGCGTCGGCGGCGCGACATAATGACTTACGGCGATGGAGTTCGCCGTAACCGCCCCGGACCCTCCGGGGATGATGACTCCTACCTGGCCGGACCCCGGCGGGGGGAGCGCGTGACAGGCCCCGCCGGGACAACAAACCCCGGCGGGGCCTGTCCCATTCTTGGAGGGATCGGACATGCGCGTTTTCGTCCATATCGGCCTGGTGGCGTTCGGGTCGGCGGTCGGCGGGCTGCTCCGCTGGGGCCTGGGCCTGCTGGCGGGATGGCTCTTCGGGACCGCCTTCCCGTGGGGCACGTTCATCATCAACGTCACCGGCTGCCTGTTCCTGGGTTGGTTCGCCACCCTCCTCGGGGACCGTCTGCTGCAACGCGTCGGCTGGATCGACGCCGACGGTCTGCGGCTCCTGCTCGCGGTCGGGTTTGTCGGCGCCTATACCACCTTCTCCACGTTCGAGTACGAGTCGGACAAGATGCTGCGCGAGGGCGACGGCTTCCTGGGGTTCACCTACGTCTTCGTCAGCGTTTTCCTCGGCCTGGCGGCGGTGCGTCTCGGCGTCTTTCTCGCCCGCGGACGTTGAGCAAGGAGGGGAGTCGTGAAACTGGAGGGCGAGCAAATCCTGCTTCGCGTCCACCTGCGCAACACCGACCGGCACGGGTGGTTTTCGCCGCCCGCCGCCGAGGAGCTGGTGCGGCAGGCGAGGAACGCCGGGCTGGCCGGGGCCACCGTGCTTCGCGGCGTCCTCGGCCTGGACGTGACGGGCAAGTTGCTGGAGAGCGGCGCCTGGTCGCTGGTCGATCACGTCCCGGTCGTCGTCGAGATCGTGGACTCGGCTCAGGCGGTCGGCCGATTCCTGTCCGTGGTCGAGCAGACCATCCCGGAAGGGCTGGCGACCCTGGAACGGGCCCACGTCATCCTGTACCGGCAGGGGAAGGCGGCCGCGAAGGCGGCGACGCGACTGGAAATGCCCGGTCCGGTGGTCCCGCTATCGACCCTTCCGTCGCCCGAGGAGTTCCCGGCCATGAAACTGAGCGAGGACGGGCAGCTGGTGCGCGTGTTCATCGGCGAATCGGACGTGTGGGAGGGCCAGCCCCTCTACCGGGCCATCGTGCTCAAGGCGCGGCGAACTGGGTCTGGCCGGGGCGACGGTGCTGCGCGGGCCGATGGGCTTCGGCGCCAACAGCCGGCTGCACACGACCAAGCTGCTGGCGCTGTCCACGGACCTGCCGATCATCGTGGAGATCGTGGACAATGCGGAGAAGGTGCAGGCGCTGCTGCCCTTCCTGGACGCGGCCGTGACGGAGGGCCTCATCACCATCGAGGCGGTGCGCGTGCTGAAGTACCGGCACAACGCGGCGAAGGTCCGCCCGCCGACGCAATGAACCATTCAACCACTGCCGGCGCTCCCCGAATGCGCCGGCCTCAAGGAGGCTCCCATGCCACATATCCAGAAAGTCGCGGCCCAAGAAATTCTCGACTCGCGGGGCAACCCGACCGTGGAAGTGGAGGTCCTGCTGGACGACGGCGTGCTCGGCCGGGCGTCCGTGCCGTCCGGGGCTTCGACCGGCACGCGCGAGGCCCTGGAGCTGCGCGACACGGCCGACCGCCGCTATGGCGGCAAGGGCGTGCTGCAAGCGGTCAACCACGTCGAGCAGGAACTGGCCCCGCTGCTGCGCGGCCGGGACGCCAGTCAGCAGAAGGCCGTCGATCGCCTGATGATCGAGGCGGACGGCACGCCAAACAAGGGTCGGCTGGGCGCCAACGCCATTCTGGGCGTCTCGCTGGCGGTCGCCAGGGCGGCGGCGATCTCGGCCCGGCTTCCGCTCTATCAGTACCTGGGCGGCGACGCCGCCGTGACGCTGCCCGTGCCACAAATGAACGTCCTCAACGGCGGCAGGCACGCCGACAACAACGTGGACTTCCAGGAGTTCATGATCGTGCCAGTCGGCGCCCCATCGTTCCGCGAGGCGCTCCGCTTCGGTGCGGAGACGTTCCACGCCCTGAAGAAAGTGCTGGCCAAGAAAGGCTATGCCACGGCCGTCGGCGACGAGGGCGGCTTCGCCCCGAGCCTCAAGTCCAACACCGAGGCCGTCGAGGTCGTCCTGCAAGCCATCGAGCAGGCCGGCTTCAAGCCCGGCGAGCAGGTGGCGCTGGCCATGGATCCGGCCGCCAGCGAGTTCTACGAGGGCGGCCGCTACGTCTTCGACAAGTCCGACAAGTCGCGGCGGACCTCGGAGGAGATGGTGCGGCTCTACGAGGACTGGGTGCGGCAGTACCCCATTGTCTCCATCGAGGACGGCGTGGCCGAGGACGACCCGGCCGGCTGGAAGCTGCTGACGCAGACCCTGGGGGAGAAGGTCCAGCTCGTCGGCGACGACAACTTCGTGACCAACCCACGCATCTTCGCGGAGGGGATTGCCAATGGGATCGCCAATGCCATCCTCATCAAGCTGAACCAGATCGGCACGCTCACCGAGACGCTGGAGACGATGGACATGGCCCGGCGCGCCAACTACGCGACCGTCGTCAGCCACCGCTCCGGCGAAACCGAGGACACGACCATCGCCGACCTGGCCGTCGCCACGAACGCCGGTCAGATCAAGACGGGTTCCCTCTGCCGCACCGACCGGGTGGCGAAATACAACCAACTTCTCCGCATCGAGCGGGGCCTGGGGGCGCGGGCCGTATACCCCGGCCGCCGGGCGTTCCGCCGGGCCGCCGGGGGGGCGGCATGAGCATGGGGCCGGCCGAGCAACTGCACGTCACGGCCGATCTCGTCCGGCGTTTCGGACTGACCTCGCTGGGACCCGTGTTGCGGGCCTGCGAGGCGCTGGCCGGCAACGACGCGCCGCTCGACGTGGCGGTTCTCGGTCAATTCAAATCGGGCAAGTCGTCGTTGTTGAACGCCGTCCTTGGCGAGGCCGTGTTCCCGGTCGGCGCGCTGCCGGTGACGGCTGTCGTCACGCGAGCCGCCGCAGGGCCGGAGCGGGTCGTCCGCGTGACCCGCCTGGACGGCTCGGTGGAGGAAGTAACCTCGGATCGGCTCGCCGACTTCGTGACCGAGGCCGGCAACCCCGGCAACCAGCGGCAAGTCGCCAGGGTGGACGTGTTGACCCCGGCCCTGGCCGACCTTCCGGGCGTGCGGCTGGTGGACACACCCGGCCTGGGCAGCGTGTTCGCCCACAACACGGAGGCCACCCGCGCCTGGATGCCGAACGCGGCGGCGGCGCTGGTCACGATCGGTGCCGAGCGGCCGCTGTCGGACGAGGACCGGCGGTTGGTGGGCGAGGCCCGGCAGACTGCCCCGCGCGTCGTCGTGGTGCTGACCAAGGTGGACCTGCTGACGGACGCCGAGCGCGCGGAAGTGACGGCGTTCCTCGAACAGGCGTTGCGCGAGAGCTTCGGGGCCGCGGTGCCGGTGCTGCCGTTCTCTTCACGGGTCGAGCCGGGGCGGTGGGTCCGGGGATTGCGGGAAGCCGTGCTGCTACCTGTGGCGGGCGACGTGGGCGGGGAGCGGCGGGCGGCGCTTCGCCTGAAACTGGCGTCCCTCGGCCGGGCCTGTCGCGGCTACCTGGAGGTCGGCCTCCGGTCGGCCGAGCGGGCCGACGCGGATCGAGAGGGTCTGCGGGCGGCCGTGCTGGACGAGTCGGTCAACGCGGCGGTGATCGCGGACGAGCTGCTGCTGGCCGAGCGTCGGGTGTGCGCCGGGACGCGGCCGGCGTTCGAGCGGGCGTTCTTCGCCGAGCGGTCGGCGGTGGAACGGCGCCTGACCGCCGACCTGGCGGCCGAATCGCGGGCGTGGCGCGGCAACCTGGCGCGACAGGCGCGACGGTACGAAACCTGGATGGAGGCGCGACTGACGGCCGAGCTGACGCCGCTGTCGCGGGAGGCCGCGCCCTTGGCGGCGGACTTGTTGGGGCAGGCCGAAGGGCGCTACCGCCGCATTGTCGAGGCGTTCCGCGACCGCCTCGGCCGGAACGTCCGGCAGTCCACGGGGGTGACGGTTTCGCCGACGGCCTGGGAGGCCCGGCGGCCTCAAGTGACGCTGCTCCCGGTGGCCGTGAGCCGGGCGTTTATGACCAATTGGGAACTGTTATGGTGGCTGCTGCCGATGGGGCTGGTGGGCGGCCTGTTCCGTCGGCACATCCTGGGGCTGACGCCGTGGGAGGTGGAGAAGAACCTGGCCCGTCTGGCCGGGGACTGGTCCGGCGCGGTGGACGCGGCGGCGGCCGATCTGCGGGCGCAGGCGGTCGGCTGGGTGGACGCGGAGTTGGCCACGCTCGACCGGTTGCTGGCGCGACGGCCGGGCGAGGCGGCCGCCTTCCGCGCGGCGCTCCGGCGGCTGGAGGAAGCCGGCCCTCACGAATGATTTTCGCCGTGCGCCGGCGAGGGTCCGCGGCGGCGGCCGCAACCTCCGGGGCCTTCCCAAGGGCTTTTTCATGCCTCACGATCCTCCGCCGCCCGACCGGTCGGCCCCGTCGCCGGGGATCTCACTCAACGAATCCCAGAAGCGGGCCGTCCTCTTCGGGCTGCTGGACCTCCATCGCCGCATGGCGGACCTGGAAGCCTTGCTCGCCCATGGGCCGGACCCGTCGCCGTTCTCTCAGTACGTGAACGACCTTTCGCCCACCGAGGCCAAGGTCGTCCGCGACTATTTCGGCCGCCTGCGGTCCCGGATGCTCATCTGCTTGGAAGAAGCCGGCATCCCCCTGGAGGTGCGACGCACCAGCCTGCGCTGGGGACTGCAATGCGGCATGTCGTTTCTGAGCATCGCCGTCGCCGAGATCAGTCCGAGCAGGCTGCGCGGCTATGGGCCGATGAACGACGCCGGGGCGGAGGCGGTGGTCAAGATTCAGCAAGAACTCGACCGCCTCATCGACCGCGCGGCGGCCTACCTTCGCCAGGGCCTCGGCCGCGATTTGCCGCGGCGACTGGCCCGCCTGGAGACTGCCCCCGCCGACGCCGCCGACCTCACCCTGTTGGAGCGAGTCGTCACCCGCTGGGGGCTGGTCGAGTTCCGGCCCGCGCTCGACCAGATCGTGCAACGGCTGGAGGCGCCCCGGTTCGAGATCGTCGTCTTCGGGCGCGTCAGCTCCGGCAAATCGTCCCTGCTCAATCACGTCGCCGGCCTGGACGTGCTGCCCGTGGGCGTCACACCGATCACGGCCGTGCCGACCCGGCTGGTGCGCGGCGACCGGCCGGCCGCGCTCATCTCCTTCGCCGAGGGGAGGCCGCGCACCGTGGCCGTCGAGGAACTGCGCGAGTACGCCTCGGAGGAGGGCAACCCCGGCAACCACAAGCACGTCACCGGCGTCCTGGTGCAACTGCCGTCTCCGCGGTTGCGCGAGGGGATCGTGTTGGTGGACACGCCGGGCGTCGGCTCGCTGGCCCGCTCCGGCGGCGAGGAAACCTTCGCCTACCTGCCGCAATGCGACCTGGGGGTGGTCCTGATCGACGCGGCCTCCACGCTCACCCCGGACGATCTGGATCTGCTTCGGCTGTTGTACGAGGCGGCCGTGCCGGCCCAGGTCGTTCTCAGCAAGGCCGACCTGCTGACGCCGGCCGACCGCGAACGCACGAGCGGCTACGTCCGCGAGCAACTCCGCCGGGAGTTGGGCCTGGACCTGGCGGTCCACCCGGTAAGCACGGTCGGGGCCGATGAAGCCTTGCTCACCCACTGGTTCGAGGAGGAAATCGAGCCGCTCATGGGCCGCCATCGCGCCCTGGCCGAAGCGTCTCTGCGGCGCAAGATCGCCCAGCTGCGCGAGTCCGTGGCCGCCGCCTTGCAATCGCATCTGGAGAAGGGGGCCGGGCCGGATGGCCGCCCGCGTATCGATGAGGCGGCGGTTCGCCGGCTGCTGGACGAGGCGGATCGGGCCGTCCGCGAGGCCGAGGGCCGCGTGCGGGAATGGACGGCGGACGCGAACGCCCTGGTGGAAGTCATCGTGCGCGACGCGGCCGAGGCCGTCGTTTCGTCCGCCGACGGGCGGGACGGCTCGGCGGAAGGCCCGGTGCTTTCGGTGGTTCGGCGAGTGTCGGCCGAACGCGACCGGATGGCCCACGGAATGCTGACCGAACTCCAACAGACGCTGATGCGGACGCTGGAGGGTCTGCGGCAGGCGGCACCGACGGCCGCCGCCGAGGTCGCTACGGTGCGTGATCTGACGTTCCGCGAGCTTCCGCCGTCGGACTTTTCATCCCTGCGGCCACGGGCGTCGCGGCCCTGGTGGGCGTCCCCCATCCCCCGCCTGGCCGTGTGGGCGGTGCGGAGCGATCTTCGCGGCCGGCTGGGGCCTGCCCTTCACGAGCAGGTCGTGGCGCACGACCGCCAGCTTCAAGCGTGGCTCCGGGCGCGCCTTGGGCAGCTGGTCGAGGCCTACGAGGCGCAGGCGGAAATCTTCCGCGAACAGGCCCGGCGCCTGACGGGCAATGGGGGCGAGGACGGTTCGCCGACCGATGAGGCCGCGTTGCGGGCCGACCTGGAGGCGTTACGAAGGTCGGCGCCACGAGGAGTTATTGCGCCGGAGAAATAACAGTCAGCTTGGTTCATCGTTCCCCGCCGGCCGACCGCGTGGTCTTGTTCGATGAGGTCGAGCACTGGCGGCCCATCCAACTCCACGCCGTCCCCAAGGCGAAAGCAGCGGCCGTGTAGTCCCGCCCCCGTTGCCGGAGGGTCGGCGGCGCGACATAACGACTTGCGGTCCCGGCGCCGGAACATTGCCATGAAACAACGCCGACTGGAAATGGCCGCGAGAATTTCCTAGCTTACGCCCCAGAGGGCGTGTCCGCGACACGTCGGTTGAATGGGACGACGCCCGACTACTCCAGCGAAGCAACTCACGCGGGAAGGTTCGTCCCATGAACCGTCATCAGCGGAAGGCGCTCGTCACCGGCGTGGTCGCCGCGGGCTTCCTGGCGGTGTTGATCTTCGTCGGTTCGCGCAACCTGCGCAACGTGGACGCGGCCCTCGTCGGCTACACCTTCGCCTGCCTGTTCGCCGCCTTCGGCATCGCCTACCGCTACTCCATGTGGCTACAGCGGCCGCCGACGCGGATGTACTGGCGCCGCGGCTGGCAGGCCTTCCTGCGCCCCGCCCACCTGCTCACGACCCTGGGCCACTTCGTCACCCGCTTCAGCGGCGGCGTCCTGCTCAACATTTTCATCTGGCGACGCGGCCGCGCCCGCGGCCTGACCCACATGCTCATTATGTGGGGCTGTA
The DNA here is from genome assembly GCA_963813925.1 of uncultured Planctomycetaceae bacterium. Taxonomy (GTDB): domain Bacteria; phylum Planctomycetota; class Planctomycetia; order Gemmatales; family Gemmataceae; genus UBA4732. Next base: position 341,746 of record CAWFBG010000005.1, on the reverse strand, counting down.
TCCTCGCGGCCGCCGTTACGTTCCCCCTGGTCTTCGGCTGGATCTATTTCGAGACGGTCCCCGGCGACCTCACGCGCTACCGCGTCTTCGTGTTCGGCTTCCCCGCCAACGATTTCCAGGTCGATTCGCTTTTCGGCCTCCTCCTCTTTCACGCCCTGGTCTGGGCGTCGCTGCTGGTGATCGCCGGCGTCTTGATGGCCCTGCGCCGCCGGCTGCGCGACCACGGGGCCGCCGCCCTTCAGGACCTGCGGGAAGACCTCATGCCGCTGTTCCTGCTCTTCGCCGTCAGCGTCACGGGGCTGTTCCTGACGGTCAGCTACACCTGGATGAAGGGATACGCCTACGACTTCCTGGCCATCTTGCACGCCGTCACGGTCATTTTCACGCTGCTTTGGCTGCCTTTCGGCAAGTTCTTCCACATTTTCCAGCGGCCGGCCCAGCTCGGCGTCAAATTCTACAAGGACGTGGGCCGGGCGGGCGGGCCGGCGCTCTGCGCCCTCTGCCGCGAGCCGTACGCCACGCAGATCCACGTCGAGGACCTGATTCGGGTGGAGCGCGAGCTGGGTTACCAGTACGACCTGCCGGGCGACCCGGCCGGACACTACCAGCGCGTCTGCCCCGCCTGCCGGCGCAAGTCACTGGCCCTGGCCCAGGGCCGCGTCGGCGTCGGCGCCCCGGACGGGAGGGAACACGATGGCCGTTGAACCGCACCTGACCCCGGAACTGCTGGCGAAGTTCGGCCCGCTCCGCGCCTACCCCGGCGGCCGCCGCGTCGATTCCTCGGTCGATCCCGACCGACTGGTCAAGACGCACTGTTGCTTCTGCGGCCAGCAGTGCGGCATCCAACTCAAGGTCAAGGGCAACGAGGTCATCGGCTTCGAGCCGTGGGTGGAGTTCCCGTTCAACCGGGGGATGCTCTGTCCCAAGGGCGTCAAGCCGCTACCTGCAAAGTGCGCATCCTGACCGATTGCTCGACGCCTATCAGCCGCGACCCGTCCTCGTCCGAGGGCTTCCGCGCCGTGCCTTACGATCGAGGCGATCCGAAAAGTCGCCGACGAGATCGGCCGCATCCAGTCGCTCCACGGCCCGGCCGCCTTCGCCGTCCTGGGAGGGGCCAGCCTGATCTACCGAAAAGACGTACTTGCTGGGCAAATTCGCCCGCATGTGCCTCAAGACGCCGTACATCGACTACAACGGCCGGCTCTGCATGGTCAGCGCCGGCGCCGGCAACAAGAAGGCCTTCGGCATCGACCGCGGCGCCAACCCGTGGAACGACATCCTCGGCGCCGAGGTGGTCTGGATCAGCGGCGCCAACGTCGGCGAGTGCGCCCCGATCACCACCAACTATGTCTGGCAGGCCCGCGAGAACGGGGCGCGGGTCATCGTCGTCGATCCGCGCATCACGCCGCTCGCCCGCACCTGCGACCTGTTCCTGCCCATCAAGCCGGGCCGCGACGCGCCCTGTTCAACGGCGTCCTGCACCTGATGATCGAGAACGACTGGCTCGACCACGACTTCATCCGCGAGCACACCGTCGGCTTCGACGCCCTGGCCGAGCACGTCCAGGAGTGGACGCCGCGGCGGACGGCCGAGGTCACGGGGATCGCCGAGCGTGCGATCCGTCAGGCGGCCGAATGGTGGGGGACGGCGAAGACCAGCTTCCTGATGCACGCCCGCGGCATCGAACACTCCACCCACGGCGTGCAGAACGTGCTGGGCGCCATCAACATCGTGCTGGCGTCCGGGCGGATCGGCCGCGAGAACTGCGGCTACGCCACCATCACCGGCCAGGGCAACGGCCAGGGCGGCCGCGAGCACGGCCAGAAGTGCGACCAGCTGCCCGGCGGCCGCGACATCGACAACCCCGAACACCGCGCCTACGTCGCCGGGGTCTGGGGCGTCAACCCCGACGAGCTGCCGCACCGCGGCGTCGATGCTACGAGATCTTCCGCAAGGTCGACGCGGGAGAGATCACGCGGTCTGTTGAGCATCTGATTCAACCCGGCGGTGTCGCTGCCGGACAGCGCCTTCATCAAGCGGATGCTGGCGAAGCTCGAGTTTTACGTCTGCATCGACTTCTTCCTGAGCGAAACCGCTCGCTTCGCCGACGTGGTGCTTCCCGGCTCGCTGCACGAGGAAGACGAGGGCGTCGTCTCGCAGCGCGGAGGGACGGGTCATCAAGATCAACAAGGCCGTCGATCCGCCCGGCGAGGCCAAACAGGACTGGAAAATCATCCAGGATATCGCAAAAGCCCTGGGCCGCGAGCGCGGCTTCACGTTCCATAGTCCGGGTGAAATCTTCGAGGAGACTGCGCCGCGCCAGCGCCGGCGGCGTCACCGACTACTCCGGCATCACCTACGAAAAGATCGAGCAGCAACATGGGAGTCTTCTGGCCCTGCCCGGCGACCGGGCCGGACGGCGAGCCGATCGACCACCCCGGCACGCCGCGGCTGTTCGAGCCGGGTTCGTGGAACCCGATCGCGAAGGGGGCCGGCCCCTTCTACTTCCCCGACGGCAAGGCCCGCTTCAACGTGGCGCCGTACTCGCCGCCGGCCGAGGACGTGGACGCCGAGTACCCGCTCATGCTCACCACCGGCCGCGTCGTCAGCCACTTCCTGAGCGGCTGTCAGACGCGCCGCATCGGCCCGCTGGTGGACCAATACCCGGAGCCGCTGCTGGAAATGCACCCCCACCTGGCCAAGAAACTCGGCATCGCCGACCGCGACTGGGTGACGGTCGAGTCCCGGCGCGGCGCCGTCACGATCCGCGCCCAGGTCGTGTCCACGATCCGCCCCGACACGGTGTTCGTGCCCTACCACTGGGCGGGCGCCAAGAGCATCAACCAGGTGACGATCGCCGCCCAGGATCCGATCTCCAAGATCCCGGAATACAAGGTCTGCGCCGTGCGGCTTCGCAAGGCCGAGGAGCCGGAGTACCAGCGCCGGCTGGAGCCGCAGCAGTAAGGGGCTGTCCCGGAGGCCCCTCTCCCCACGGGGGAGAGGGGTGAGGGGGAAGGCCCCGGAAAGCCATGACCCCCTCACCCCCGACCCCTCTCCCCCGAGGGGAGAGGGGGCCTTATGGGACAGTCAGTAAGCGAGACGAACCATTGGCGAGCCGGGGAGCGTCAGCCCCGGAGGGGCGGCGCCAACGCCGAACGTATCTCCCGGCGGGCGCCCGGCCCGGCTCGCCCAGTCGAACTTTGTGGGGCAATGTGATGACAGCGATTAAAGAGATGGAATTTTTCGTGGACCCCGCGGTGCATCGGCTGTCAGTCGTGCGTCCACGCCTGCTCCGAGTGCGAGACGCACAAGGGGCATTCGATGATCCACCTCGAAACCCTCGACCGCGGGGCGTCGGTGCAGACGGTCCCGACGGTTTGTATGCACTGCGACTCGCCGACCTGCGCCGACGTCTGCCCGGCCGACGCCATCAAGCGCAGCGGCGACGGCCGCGTCATGACCGCCCGCCAGCCGCGCTGCATCGCCTGTTCCAACTGCGTGCTGGCCTGCCCGTTCGGCGTGCCCAAGATGGAGTCGCGGTACGATCTGATGATGAAGTGCGACATGTGCTACGACCGCACCTCCACCGGCCGCAAGCCGATGTGCGCCTCCGTCTGCCCGAGCGGCGCCCTGTTCTACGCGCCGCGCGAGGAGATCGAGCGCCTGCGCCCGCGCTCCCGGCCGGTCAACCAATTTCAGTTCGGCCGGCAGCGCATCACGACCAAGGTCCACATCATGACGGCGCGGCAGGAGGCCGTCGAGCACATCGACGTCACGGCCGCCATGCACGACGCGCCCATCGGCCGGTCGATCGCCCTGAACCTCCTCACCGATGAACCCATGACGGAGGCCTCCCAATTATGAGCCTATCGACCGGCGAGTTGGACCGCGAATACCCCGACGGCGAGCCGACGTCCCGGCAGCCGCGCTGGCGGCAGGACTTCCCGACCGACGAGCCCGAGGACGACGCCGTCGCCCGGCGGGAGTTTACGAAATTCCTGGTGCTGACCAGCTGCGCCTTCGTGGCCGGCCAATGCTGGATCGGCGTCATGAGCCTCCTGAGGCGGCCGGGGCCGTTCCCCGAAAAGCGGATCGCCCGAGTCGCGGACGTACCCGACGGCGGCGTCGTGGAATTCCGCTACCCGACCGAGGACGACCCGTGCCTGCTGCTCCGTCTCGGCGACGGGCGGCTCGTCGCCTACGGGCAGAAATGCACGCACCTGTCCTGCGCCGTGATCCCGGAGCCGGGCAACCAACGGCTGCACTGCCCGTGCCACAACGGGTTTTTCGAGGGCAACGAGGGCCGCCCGGTGGCGGGCCCGCCGCGCAGGCCGCTGCCGTTGGTTAAGTTGCAAGTGCGCGACGGCGAGGTCTACGCCGTCGGCGTGGAGGCGCGCACCACATGAGGCCACCGCTTACGCGCGCACAAAATGCGACCATCATCGGCGGCGTCAACTGGATCGTGCTGCTGCTCATGGTCCTGCAACTGTGGCTGCTGACGGCGACGATGAACGCCTGGCTGGGCGGCGATTCGTCCGTGGTCTGGCCGGCCGCCCTGGCCAGCCTGGGTTGTTTCCTGGTCAACTCGTGGCTGCTCCGCCGTCTGATGCAACTCCAGAACGCAGGGGAGTGACATGAGCGCCGCGCCGGCCGTCAACGCCGATCTGACCACGCGCGACCTGCCGCCAAACATCTTCTCGATGGTGATGGCGACGGGCATCGTCTCGCTGGCGGCCCACTTTTCCGGCATGGAAATCGTCGCCCACGCGCTCTTCTGGCTCAACGTCGCGCTTTTCCCCATGCTGTGGGTCTTGCTGCTGGCCCGCTGCTTGCTCCACGGGGACCGCGCCCTCGGCGACCTGCGGGACCACGCGCGGGCGCCCGGTTACTTCGCGGCCGTCGCGGGCACTTGCATTCTCGGCAATCAGTTTGTGGTTCTGTACGGCGCGGGTTGGGTCGGGCTGGGCCTGTGGGTCTTCGGGCTGCTGATGTGGGCCGGCCTGACCTACACCATGCTGCCGATCCTCATGGAGGCCAAGAACAAGCCGTTGCTGGAGCACGGCGTCAACGGCGGCTGGATGCTGGTCGTCGTCTCGACGCAGGCGGTCTGCGTCCTGGGCTGCCTCCTCGCCGACCAGGTGACGGCCTACGCCGTGGACCCGCTCCTGTTCGCGGTGCTGTCCTTCTGGCTGCTCGGCGGGATGCTCTACGGCTGGCTGATCGCCCTGATCTTTTACCGCTGCCTGTTCCTGCCGCTGCCGCCGCGCGAGCTGACGCCGGCCTACTGGATCAACATGGGGGCCATGGCCATCTCCACCCTGGCCGGCGTGTCGCTGGTGCGAGAGTCCGGCCGACTGCCCCTGCTGACCGAATTGCTGCCCTTCCTGAAAGGGGTGACGCTTCTGTTCTGGGCGACGGCGACGTGGTGGATTCCCATGCTGCTGGCCCTCGGGGCGTGGAAACACGTCCGCCAGCGCATTCCCCTTGTCTACGATCACGGCTACTGGCCGGCCGTCTTCCCGGTCGGCATGTACACCGTCTGCACGCATCGGCTGGCCGTTCAGTTCCAGTTGCCATTTCTCGCCGTGATCCCCCAGGTATTGATTTGGGTCGCGCTGGGAGTCTGGGGCTGGACCTTCGTCGGACTGGTTCTTTACCTCGTCGGCGCCGGCGCGGTCGCCGCAAGACGGCCGGCCGCTTCCAAAACGCCAGCGCCGACGGAGGACGTGCAAGAGGCGGGACTGACCTCCTGAAGAGCGAACGCCCCTCCTCATCCCGCCAGGTCTACCTCGACTTGGGACTGGACGATCTCGACCGGACTGTGAACAAGCCGACCCAGCTCTTCGACCCAACCGCTTTCCCTGGCCGGTCGGCCTGCAGGGTGGCCCGCAACTGTGGGGTTTCCGAGCCGTTGCCTTCCGTCAGGGTGGCCACGACGGGCGCGCCCTTGAGGACGTCGAAGTGCCGGTGCATCTTGACGGCGCGGTGTTCGTCGTCCACCCACAAGGCCCAGACCATCTTGGGCAGGGCGGTCAACAGGGCGCCATCGACGGCGGTGAGGCCACGCAGGGCCTCGGCTTCCCGGCCCCGGATTTGCTGCAAGGCCCGCGTGAGCCAGTTGCTGGGCGGTGTGTTCGGCGGAAGAGGTTCTGGTGATGCCGCCAAACCTGCCTGAGTAGACGGCAGCGTTCCTGGCTAATGGGCGCCAGTTTGACCACGATCCTTCGCGCCGCGAAGGTGGTAAGGGGATCCCGAAACCGCTGGGGGAGTTGTGCGTCCAGGAATATGAATTGGTTCCCGTGACCGATCCCGATGAACTGGCGGCCCTCGACCGTCGGCGCCGGGCCGCCGAGAAAGCGAAGACGTCCGGCCAATCCGAGCGACCCCGAGGCGCGAAAGCGTCGAAACGCCTTTGGTGCTCCAATTTCAGGAGCGAATAGGTTATCCGGACTGAGAGGCTGACCGGAACGAAACCGCCGCCAATTATCGCCGCCGCTCTAGGTCGGGATCGCCGGCTCACCGCATGACGTAACCGCCGTCCACGTTGACCGTCTGTCCCGTCACGTTGGCCGCACGGGCCGACGCCAGGAAAACGGCCATCGCCGCCACGTCTTCCGGCTTCTGCCAGCGGCCCAGCGGGACCACCCGCCGCACCTTCTCGCCGGCCCATTCCTCGTAGGTCCGTCGTTCCGCCTCCGGCCGCCGACGGTTCCACGCCTCCCAGACCGAGCGACTCAGCGCGGTTTCCACCATGCCGGGGCACAGGGCGTTGACGCGCACGCCATACGGCGCCAGGTCCCTGGCCGCACACTGGGCGAAATTGATGAGGGCCGCCTTGGAGGCGCTGTAGGGCGGATCGGTCTGCGATCCGATTTGTCCGGCTACCGACGCCAGGAACAGCATCGTCCCCGAACGCGCCTCGGCCAGCGCCGGGGCGAAGGCGTGGGCGACGTTGACCGCCCCGACGACGTTGACCTGCAAGACCCGCCCCCAGTCGGCCGGCTCCAGGTTCCAGAACGGAAACCCGTACTTGCCCGAGGCGACGGCGGCGGCGTGGACGATATGGTCCGTGCGCCCGAGAACGGCCCGGACCTCGGCGGCTGACCGCTTCAACGCCTCATAATCGGTCGCATCGACGGTGAGTGGGATTGCACGGACGCGGCCCGCCAGTTCCCGCGCGGCGTCCGCCACGGCAGGGTCGCGGTCGATCAGGGCGACGTCGGCCCCCTCGGCGGCGAACGCCTCGGCGACGGCCCGGCCGATGCCCCGCGCCGCGCCGACGACTATGGCGGTCCGTCCCCGCAGTTCCAGGTCCACGTCAACCTCCCCTCCGGGCGTCGCCGCCGGGCGGAGCGACCGGGAACGGCAGCGGTCGGCCCGCCAACCCCGCCATGAGGTTCTCGACCGACATTTCGGCCATGCGCCGCCGCGTCTGCTCGGTGGCGCTGCCCAGGTGGGGCGTGATGATGACATTGTCGAGCCGCAAAAGAGGATGATCGCGCGGCAGCGGTTCGGGGTCGGTCACGTCCAGGGCGGCGGCATAAATGCGCCGGGCGGCCAGCGCCTCGGTCAGGGCGTCGGCGTCCACGACCGCCCCCCGGGCGACGTTGACGAGAATGGCGGTCGGCTTCATCCGGTTCAGCTCCGCCCGTCCGATCAGGCGGTGCGTCTCGGCGGTGAGCGGCACGGTCAGCACGACGTAATCGGCGGAGGCGAGCAGTTCGTCCCGCGAAACGTGCCGCACGCCCAAAGCCTCTTCCACGTCCGGCCTGCGGCGGCGGTTGTGGTACAGCACGGTCATGTCGAAGCCGCGGGCGCGGCGGGCCACCTGTTCGCCGATGCGGCCCATGCCGATGACGCCGAGCGTGCTGCCGTGGATTTCGCGGCCGAGAATATAAGAGGGGTCGTAGTGCAGGAAGTCCGGCCCGCGGGCGTAGCGGTCGCCCTCGACCAACCGCCGGCCGGCCGCCAGGAGGAGGGCGAACGCCATGTCCGCGGTGGCGCCGTCGAGGACGCCGGGCGTGTTGCCGACCGGGACGCCGCGCGCCGCCGCGGCAGCCACGTCGATGTGATCGACGCCGACGCCGAAGTTGCTGACGACGCGGAGGACCGGCAGCCGGTCGAGCAGGGCGGCGTCGATCAACGGATGTCCGTAGGTGTAAATGGCGTCGATCCGACCCGGCGCCGCTTCCCGTGCGGAATTCAAAGGCAGCAGTTCCACTCGGCCTTGCAGCATGTCCTCGACGCCCGGGGAGAGCGGCAGGTCGGCCAGGACGCGCGGCGAGGAGGTCGGCATGGCGAGGTTCCGGTCGGAGTCGGTGGACGGACTGTCCCGATACTATAGCGACCGGAGGCGATCGCGGCGTTTCGGTCTCTTCCCGTACGTCGCTGCACATCAGAACAGCAGAACACTTCCCGCGCCGCCGTTACAATCGTCAAGGTCGATCCCAAGGCCGGGGCGGAGGCGGTCGTATGAAAACATCTCCCCAGGAGCATTTGCACCTTCGTCCGTTGCTCAACATCTACCTCGCGGCCGGCCTTCCCTCGGCCGCCGAGCTGGGCCGCCTGCCTGGCGTCGGCCCCCGCTTCTCCGCCGTCCTCTCGACCACCGCACGCTTCCTCAATCCCGCCTACCTCGACGGGGCGTCCGACGCCGACCTGAGCGCCGCCCTGCTGCGGTTCTATGAGGCGGTCGTCGATCCGCCGTTGCACGGCGACGCCCTGCGGCGGAGCGTCGGCGTGGTGCGGCACGGCCTCGGCTGTCTGCTGCGCGGGCGCGACGCCCTGCCCGTCAAGTGGGAAGCCTGCGTTTCGCCGGACGGCCCGTATCACGTCTCGGGGCTGGGGCCGGTCTTCTGGTCGGCCCAGTTCCAGGCGGCGCGGCGGAAGCGACGGCCGGGCTGGACGCCGGCCGTACTCGCGGGGTTGCGGCGGCTCGGTCTCGACGCCGGGCGGTCGGGCATCGATCCCACCTACGCCGCCCTGCTGGCGGCTTATCAGCGAATCCAGACGTTGGCCCCGGCGATGACGGCGTTGCACGTCGATCACTTCCTGACGCTGGCGGCGTCCATGCGCGGGCGCGATCTGTTCCAACGCGACGACCGGCACGCGGAAACCTGCCGGATCTCGGCCGCGCTTCGGCAGACGCGCGCAAAATCTCCTTGCGAGATCGGCTAAAGGAGCGCGGCGAAGCGAACGCGCGGGCGCGGGAAATGTTGGAGGCGGGACTGTCGCAGCGCGACGGCGTTCGGATCGGCGCCGCCCTGGCCCACGCCGACCCGGCCGGCGCCGCGCGGTCGGCCCTCGACTGGCCGGCGCACGGCGAGGCGCTGACGCTCTGGGCGGGCCGATTGTGGGAAGCGGACGATCCCTACCCGATATTGGCGTCATTCTGGGACGCCGACCCGCTGCCCGGCGCCGGCCTCTGGCTGCCGGCGGCGGTGTTGCACCTCCGCGACCCGCAACGCTTCGCGCCCTGGGGCGAAGCCGCCCTCCGCGGTTATGCCACGCTCGACGACGCCCTCGACGCCGCGGGGTCGGCCGCCGAGCGCTACCGGCTCTTCAACGAGGGCGCGACGTGGCTTTGCGCCCATCATCCTATGCACCCGCTGGAGACGGCGGACGTTCTCGCCGTTCTGGCGCCCGAGGCGGAGCGAATCGACGAGCCGGCGGCGACGTTCGGCGGCTTCTGCGCGGACACGTTCCGGTTCCTGGCGGAATTGGCGGACGGCAACCGCCGCGAGTGGATGGACGGCCAGCGCGACCGTTACCGTTTCGCCGTCCGCGAGCCGCTCGCCGAACTCTGCCGGGCGCTGGCGGCGCGCTACGTCGGGCCGGTGCTGCGCGGCGTCCACGGCTGGGACATCGACGTGGAGCCGCGCAGCGGCCGCGCGTTGACGAGCATCTGCAAGAACGATTACGGCCGGTCGCGACCTTATAACACGTCCATGTGGATCACGTTTTGCCGGCGCGGCGGCCGGCGAGACGCCCAGCTCTACGTCCGCCTGGACGCGACGGGGCTGCGCTTCGGCTTTCGCGTCGGCCGCAAGGCGCGGGACGCCGTGCGACGCTTCCGAACCAATGTCGAGAAGTACGGCGATCTGCTTTATCGGGCGCTGCGGGAGGGCGGCGCGCTGGCGTCGTGCCGGTTCGACCGGCCGGACGGCGCCGACGCCCCCGTCGAGGTCGCCGGACCCGAAAGCCTGCGCGAATGGGCCGCAGGGCGGTCGTTCGAGATCGCGTGTGCCTTACCCGCGGACGCCCCGCTGCTGGGCGGCGACGAGTTGGCCGGCGAAATCCTGCTGACCTTCGACCGGCTGCTGCCGGCGTTCGCGCTGCGCCGTCGCGGACGATCCCTTGCCGTTCCTGGCGGGCCGGGTCGGCGCCGCATCCGGCGGCCGTTACACCGAGGCCGATTTCCGCCGCGAAACTTTCCTTTCCGACGACTGGCTGCGGCGGGCGCGCGGCCTGCTCGATCTGAAACGGCAGCTCATCCTGCAAGGCGTCCCCGGCACCGGCAAGACGCACGTGGCCCGCGGCCTGGCCCGGCTGCTGACCGGCGGCCGCGACGAGGCGGTGCGGCTAGTGCAGTTCCACCCGGCCTACACTTATGAGGAGTTTGTCGAGGGCGTAAAGGTTCGTTCCGTGGAGGTGGGCGGCCGGCACGAGGTCACCTACCCCGTCGAGGACGGGCTGCTGTGTACCTTCGCCGCGGAGGCGGCCCGCCGGCCGTCGGAAGCCCACGTCCTGATTATCGACGAGATCAACCGCGGCAACCTGCCGCGCATCTTCGGCGAACTGCTCTATCTGCTGGAGTACCGCGATCAGGCGGTCTGCCTGCCGTACTCGCGGCGCGGCTTCCGGCTGCCGGCCAACCTCTACCTCCTCGGCGCCATGAACGCCGCCGACCGCTCCACGGCCCTCATCGATCAGGCGCTGCGCCGGCGGTTCTCGTTCATCGACATGCCGCCGGACGCCTCGGTCCTGGCGGCGTGGCTGCGCGTCCACGTCCCGGCCGCCGGACCCGCTTTCGTGGATCGTGTAACGACTCTTTTCGAGCGGCTCAACGCCAGGCTGCGCTCCGACCTCGGGCCGCAGGCGCAGGTCGGCCACAGCTATTTCATGGCGCCCGACCTGGACGAGCAACGGCTGCGGCTGATTTGGCGGCACCACGTGCGGCCGCTGCTGGACGAGTATTTCGCCGGCCAACCGGGCCGGTCGGCGGCCTACGACCTCGACGGGTTGCTCGACGGCGAAACACGCCGATCCGACGCCAGGAAGCGTCGGCCGGTGGGGGTTCGGTAGCGTCGTTCGAATTCCGCTCGAAGAGACGTACCGGGCGTCCTGGACGGCGTACCCGGCGGCGTTGAAGGAGTTGCTGGAGCCGCCGTCGGCCTGAATCGGCTTGCCCGCCGCTTATTCCAGAGAGAAGAAAAGAGATATCGGAGATTAATATCGGATTAAACTACGATGTCCCCCTTTCTTCCCGCCGATGACTTATCCCTTTTCTTCCTGATCTGATTGAAGAAGAGGTGCGACGATTGGCCGGTATTCTTTGTTCTCTTCCCCGGCAAAGAGTTCATCTCCTCCAAGCATGACCGCTCTGCCGAATGCGTTCGCAGCAGCCGCTCGGTTGTCTCCTAGATAGTAAGATTGCCCGACACGGAACGCAACCAGTGGCAGGTCGAATCCCCCTGGAGCCTTCATGGCCTGCTGAAAGGCATCCAGGGCTTCATCATGTTTTCCTGCGAACAGCAGCGATTCGCCCAATCCAATAAATGCTTGAAGGGCTACAGTATGTTCGTGCTTTGGGTTCGGGATCATAGCCAACGCACGGCGGTAAAGCTGCTCCGCTTCGTGGAATTCGTCATTGTGCAAATACTCGTCGCCGCCATCAATGATCTCTTCGATGGCCTTGCGTTGAGCATCTGGCAAGTTTCCTGACATGTGCGTGTCCTCAGTGACCGTAGCGGAAAGAAAAGGGGACATCGTAGATTAAACTAAGGCTAATCTCCGACACCCCCTTTCCGTCCCTTCCGCCGCGGCTTGCGCGGCCCGGCCGGTCCCCCGGCGGTCAACTCGTCCAGGTACCGCCGGATCTGCTCCACGGACAGGCCCGCCAGGCGCGTCTCCGGCGACAACGATTGCAACATTTCCTGTTGCCTTTCCGGCGGCAGCGACTGCATGATTTCCTGCCGCCTCTCCGGCGGCAGCGCCTCCAAGGCTTCCCGCTGCTCCTCCGGCGTCAGCTCGGCGAAGTGTACCTTGACGTAATCTCGCTTGAAATCCTCCATCGTATACGACATGACAAAATCCTCCCCGCGAAACCTTTCCAAGAGCTGTCCCAGCAGTAGGCTCGTGCTTTCCGACCGCCGCCGATAAGCCCCCTGGCCGAAGCCCACCAACTGCGGCGACGCGCTGAACAGGTGCAGCGGCGCGTTGTGCGCCTCACGCGGCAGTTCGCCCGCCACGACGACGCGCACCACGTCCGTGCCCCACTGACAATCTTACACGCCCGCCTGCCGCCCCCGCCACGGCGCCTGCCTCGAAAGGTTGTGCGGGAAGCGCGCACAGACCGCGTACAGACGGAAGCGGTCCTCGGGCAGTAGCTCGGACGGCGACGGGCTGACGAGCTTGCGGTAGGCGACGTAGTGGCCGATCAACTCCTTCATCGCCCAGCCGTCCAGCGCCTCGCGGTGGGACTTGAAGCTGATCAGGTTGTGCTCGGTCAGGTTGTCCAGGCCGTCGGGCAGGCGGCCGGGAAAGCGCCCGCGACCGCGGCGCAAGATCACTACGTCGAGAAATTGCTGCTGCTGGGACAGGTCGCGCTCGACCTCCACCGTGAACAGGGTGCCGGTGAAGTAGTCGGTCAGCAACAGGCCGAATAGGCGGTGCCAGTCGCGCAGCGCCTCCCGTTCGTCCGCCATCGAATGGCCCTCCGTGTTATCATCCGGCCGGCATAACGCGAATAATAACTCGATTTCCCAGGCCCGTCGATATAGTCCTTGACTCCGCCCCGCCGCCGGGCGACACTTTACCCTATCCCCCGCCCACCGCCCTCACCCCGCCGTCCGCGAGAGGAGACCTCCATTGCTTTCCATCCCCGGCCGTAGCGTTCGCCTCTGCGACGGCCTCACCCGCCGTGAGGCGCTCCGGGTCGGCGGCCTCGGCTTCACCGGGCTGGCGTGGTCCGACTGGCTGCGGGCGCGGGCCGCGGCCGCGCCGGCCGGGCGAAGGGCGGATCGCTTCGGCGCCGCCAAGGCCTGCATCCTCGTCTACCAGTACGGCGGCCCGTCGCACCTGGAGACCTTCGACCTCAAGCCGGACGCCCCCGCGGAGATCCGCGGCGAATTCAAGCCGGCCGCCACCCGCGTACCGGGGATCTCCATCACCGAACACCTGCCCCAGCTGGGCGCAATGGCCGACCGCTACGCGGTCGTCCGCTCCGTCACCCACCGCGACAACGACCACGCCATCGGCGCCTACCTGGCCTTGACCGGCTATTCGCATCCCAAACATGCGATTCTCGGCATCGAGCCGGCGGCCTCGCCGCAGGACATGCCCTCCCTCGGCTCGGTGGTCGCCGATGTCCGCCCCGCCGAGAAGCCGGTGTTCTCCTACGTCACCCTTGGCGACCTGCGCCACCTCGGCAACAACGACAGCATGGGCCAGAACGCCGGCTGCCTCGGCAAGGCCTACGACCCGTTCACCGTCCCCTTCGTTCGCCCCATCAACGGCGTGCTCGACCTCCAGGGCGTCGCGGACGTGATGGGCCGGGTGGACGGCCCGCAAGTGAGCCGGCGGCGACGGCTGCTCGATCAAATGAACCGCGTCGCCCCCGCGCTGGAAGCCACGGCCGCCATGAGCGACCTCGACGACTGCACCCGCAAGGCCTACCAGCTTCTCGCCTCGCCGGCCTGCCGCGACGCCTTCGACGGGGCCGCGGAGCCGGAGACGGTGCGCGAGCGCTACGGCCGCAACCCCTTCGGCCAGAGTTGCGTGCTGGCGCGGCGGCTGGTGGAGGCGGGCGTGCCGATGGTGACGGTTTACTCGTTCGGCAACCGCGACTGGGACACGCACAGCGACAACTTCAAGCTGCTGAAGAACACGCTGTTGCCGCCGACGGATCGGGGGTTGTCGGCCCTGCTGGACGACCTGAGCAGCCGCGGGATGCTGGACGAAACGCTCGTCGTCTGGATGAGCGAAATGGGCCGGACGCCGCGCATCAATGGGAGCGCGGGCGCGACCACTGGTCGTATTGCTATTCCGTCGTGCTGGCCGGCGGCGGCGTCCGCGGCGGCCAGGTCTACGGAGCCTCGGATCGGATCGCCGCCTACCCCTCCACCAACCCGGTCAGTCCCGCCGACGTGGCCGCGACCATCTATCACTGTCTCGGCATCGACCCGCGGGGACAGGTGCGCGACCGGGAAGGGCGGCCGCTGGTCATCGGCGTGGGGAAACCGATTCAAGGGATATTGTGAGAGGTTTAATCGTTTCGGCCCGGCCCACGACGGTCGGGGGCGGCTTGTAAAGGTAGACGTCGATCCGGTCCACGCCGTGGAAGTCCGTCCGCACGCAGCCCTGTTTTTCGAGTTCTTCGACCAGCCTTCGCGTTCCTTCGTGCCGGGCCACGGTCACGACCCACACCGGCCCCTTGAGGGCCAGCCGCTCCATGTCGGCGGCATTCACGTTGCCCGCGAAGTCGTCCGGATCGCCGTAATAGGCCTCGTAAACTTGGGGGAAAGCGACCCACACCGTATCCCCGCCGGACTTGTGTTGCTGTACGTAGGTAAACGCCCCGCGCCAGTCGCCGCGCGAGTGCACGCTCACGATTTCCTTGGTCGTCTCCAGGGCGCCGTTGGCAAGCAGCAGGCCGAAGCAGGCCGCGGCGACCCAGCGCCGCCGACCTCGGAACCGCTCGAGGACCGCGCCCACGCCGGCGGCGCTGAGCAGCCAGAGGCAGGGCGCGGCGTACATGAGCAGGCGGTCGTCCATCGGATAGCGGCGCAGGCAAGCGGCCGCCATGCCGAGCAGGATCGGCCCCACGACCGCCACGGCGAGCGGCGGCGAACGACGCGCCAGGGTCCACGCGCCGACGGCGCCCAGTAGGGCAAGTGGAATTCCCACGGCCTGGTTGGCGTAGTTGCCGATTTCCAACGGCGTGTTGATCGACCAGAGCAGGAGCCTCGCCGGCGCATAACTTCTCGGAAAGCCCGAAGTCCAGAATTCATGCAAACCGGGGTAATTGAGATGGCGCGCGTGGGAATACCACATGGCGGCGCCGGATAGAAACGTCAGCCCCGTGAACACGGCGCACACGGCGAGGTCGGGCGGCGAGCGCCGCCATGAGGCGTGGGTGAGCAGCGCCAGGCCGGCCGCCCCGAGGGCGAAGGCGGCGGGGAATGAAAACCAGGGAAGCACCAGCGCGGCCAGGAACAGCGACGCCGCAACGACGCCCCGCGTCCATCGGGGGCCTCCGGGCGTCACATAGGAGCAAACGGCCATGAGGACGATTTCGCACGCCAGCACGTCAAAGGCATAAGGGTGTACTTCGCAGGAATGCATGACGAAATGGGCCGAGAGGGCGCAAAAGGCCACGGCCCAGGGCCATCCCGGCCCTCCGACCAGGCGGCGGGCGAGGGGGACCATGAGCAGCAGGGCCGCCAGCCCGGCCAGGAAGGCGGGCAGGCGCATGGCCAATTCGGATGAACCGAGAATGAGGTAGACGACCCGTTCGATCCACAGGTAGAGCACCGGGGCCGCCTGGTTGCAATCGACGGCCCCAACCAGCCCAAGGAAAGGGCGACGGAATACGTTGAACAGAACGAAGGCCTCGTCATACCAGTAGGAGATGGCGCCGAAATACTGTCGGCAAAGCACCGTCGCCCCGACCAGAACGACGAAACCCCAAACCCAGGGAGACTCCCACGGCTCGCGCGGGGCCGCGGCCGGCGCGGGCGCCGGCGATCCCTCTGTTTCGTCGCCCGACCTGTTCGACAGCATACACCGGCCCTCCTTGTGGCGTCGGTGTATAACGCCTCCTGCGGGTGGGGTCAAGGAAGGTCCGGGCGGCGCGCGGCGCCGGTTAGCAGCGACGCGCCAGCGGAGCGCATCGGGATAAAGCGCTCCGCTGGCGCGTCGCGGCTAACCGGCTCAATTAACAGGGGACTACGCGATTATCTATCAACCGCGTCGCCCCGAACCACACCGCCAGCGCCAGCAGCACCGTCCCCCGCAGCGGCGTCATCGGCTTGAGCGTCTCCCCATCCACCGCCGCGGCGTAATCGAGCGCCGCCCCCGGCGTCCGCGCAATCCGCTGAGCCATCCGCCGCTCGATCGCCGCCGCGTCGCGTTCGCCGCCCCGAACCGCCGCCTCCGCTTCCTCCAGCGCCCGGTTCAGCGCCACGGCCTCGCGCCGCTGGTCGGCGTCGAGGTACTGGTTGCGCGAGCTGAGGGCCAGCCCATCCGGCTCGCGCACCGTCGGCCGCACCACCACTTCCACCGGCGAATTGAGGTCGCATACCATTCGCTGAATCACGCGCACCTGCTGGGCGTCCTTCTGACCGAAGTACGCTCGATCCGGTTGCACGAGGTTGAACAGCTTCAGCACCACCGTGGCCACGCCCTGAAAATGTCCCGGCCGCGACGCGCCTTCCAGGACCGTGGATAATTCGGATACGTTAACGAGTGTCTGGAAGCCGGGCGGATAGATCGTCGCGGGTTCCGGCGTGAACACCAGGTCCACGTCGGCCGCCCCGCACTTTTCCAGGTCGCGTTCCAGCGGCCGGGGGTAGCGGGCAAAATCCTCGTTCGGGCCGAACTGCGTCGGGTTCACGAAGATCGACGCGACCACGAAGCCGTCGGCGGCGCGGGCCGCGTCGAACAGACTGACGTGGCCGGCGTGCAGCGCCCCCATCGTCGGCACGAAGCCGACGGTCTTGTCCCCGCGCCGGGCCGCGGCGACGGCCCCGCGCAACGGCCCCTCCATCGAGACGACGACCGGTTTCATGTCACCGCCCCCGCGGACTTCGCCGCCAAAACCAAACCGAGATACGAACGCCGTACCACCTCGCTCAGCCCCAACTCCGTCGCCAGCGCGGCCAGCGCCTTTTCCGCATCCGCCCGGCGGTCCTCCGGCGCCAGGACTTCGACCTCGGCGAAGCGCCCCAACCCTTCGACGTCATCCAGGCAGACCGTGAACGAGAAGCCGTCGCGCTGCAGCGAGGCCGTGCGCCGGCGCTTCTTCACCAACGCCACGAACCGATAGCCCAGGTGCGACAGGAGCCGCGTCATGTCCGCCGCCGCCCGGTCGCCCGGTTGCAGGGCGATCTCCAATTCGGTGCGGACCTTCACCTCGGCGCGTTGTTTCGGCCCCTTGTAGGTGAGGTAATTGGCGGGGCCGACGCGGCGGAGGCGGAACGCCTCGTCGGTGCGGGCGAAGTCGCGGTCGGGGGCGTTGAAGTAGTGGTCCGCTTCTTCGTGGGCGTCGCCGAAAACGGCGGCCCGTTCCAGCCGGGCGAAGTCGGCGCTGGCGAACTTCTGTTCGATTTCCAACATGGAGAACCTCAATAAAAACAATTGAACCACAGAGGCACAGAGACACAGAGAAAGACAAAGAATTGCTCTTCTCTGTGTCTCTGTGCCTCTGTGGTTCAATTCTTCTCTTGTCCGACCATTTCCAGGCCCAGCAGCGTCAGGTCGTCCGGCTGGGCCGCGCCGCCGAACAGGTCGCGCGCCAGTCGCGGCACGAACTTCGCGATCGGCAGCTCACGGTGGCGTTCCGCGCAAGTCATCAGGCTTTCCGAGCCGGGAGGCCCGCCCTCGAACGCGGCCGTGTCCACGCCGTCGCTGTAGAGCAGTACCTTGTCGCCCGGCTTCAACGAATGCGACTGCGTCGGAAAAGTCGCGTCGAGGACCCCGAGCAGCAGACCCTCCTGCCGCCACAATTGCAGCGGCCCCTCGCGCGGAACGTACACGGGGTAGGGGTGGCCGGCCCGGGCGTAGCTCAACGTCCCCTCGCGGTGGTTAAGCAAACCGTAGGCCATCGTGATGAACGGTGTATCCGATAATTGCTGGTCGATAAGTTCCTTGTTCAGCCGGCCCAGCACCTCGCCCGGCGGCGCGAGGCGGTACTGGTTGCCGAAGACCTCCTTGGGCCGAATGCCCTTCTTCACGAAAATCGTCAGCAGACTGGCCGGGACGCCGTGGCCCATGGCGTCGGCGACGTAGAAGCCGACGTGGTTCTCGTCGAGGCGGAACACGTCGTAGAAATCGCCTCCGACGCGGCCGCACAGGACGTAATGGACGGCGAAGCGGCTGCCCGGCGCCTCCGGCAACGTCTGCGGCAGGAAGCTCGACTGGATGCGCTGGGCCAGCTCCAACTCCTGGTCGATTTGCTGGTTCGCCTGCCGGAGGCGCTTGTTGATGCGGTGGACCTCGGCCGTTTTCTCGTTTAAGCGGTCGTGTACCTCCTTGATGCGCAGCAAGGCCCGCGCCTGGGCGGCCAGTTCGTCGGCCGCGAAGGGGCGGAGGAGGTAGGCGTCGGCGCCGGCCTCGTAGCAGGCCAGGCGGGCGGCGGGGCCGTGGTCGTCGGCGACGTAGAGGATGGGAATGAATCCGTCTTCAAGGCGGCCGCGGAACCGGCGGCAGAGGTCCAAGGCCTCGGCCGGGACGCGGCCGCCGTCCACCACCAGCAGATGATAGCGGGACAGGCTTTGTGGGTCGGGCGCGCCGGCGACCTGGACGTCCACCTCACGGCCGCCCTGCGCGAAGACGCGCCGCAACTCTTGCAGGGCGTCGATCTGATTGGCGCAGACGAGAATGCGCGCCGTGCCGTTGGGGTTCATGGCGAGTGCTCCTGGGAACCCACTATACGCCGACGCAAAAGCCCCTACCAGCCCGAAGCGCGCCGCGGACTGGCGGGGCGACCATTGGTCGGGTAGTCTGATCCCTGGTCCGGTTAGCCGCGACGCGCCAGCCGAGCGCTTCGTCCCCAAGCGCTCCGCTGGCGCGTCGCGGCTAACCGAAAGACAGCGAAGCAACCCACCCCACCGGGAGGCCGACCCGCCATGCCGTTCCTCACCCTGTCCTGCCTCGCCCTGGCCCTGTCCGCCGCTCCCGCCCCCGATTCGCCGTTGCCGCCCGATCTCGGCACGCGCCGCGCCGGCGTCGATTGGCCCTGCTTCCTCGGGCCGACCGGCAACGGCGTCTCCCCCGAAAAGGGTCTGATCGCCCCCTGGCCGAAGGACGGGCCGCGCGTCGTCTGGCAAGTCAGGGCCGTCGAAGGCTACGGCGCGGCCGCCGTCAGCCGAGGCCGGCTGTTCGTCTTCGACCGCATCCGCACCGGCGCCCGCCTCCGCTGCCTCAAGAGCGAGACCGGCGATCCCCTTTGGTCCTTCGAGTACCCGACCGACTTTGAGGACCTTTATAATTACAGTAACGGCCCGCGCTGCTGCCCGGTCGTGGACCGCGACCGGGTGTACATCTACGGCCCCGAGGGGATGCTGCACTGCCTCCGCGCCGAGGACGGTAAGGTGGTCTGGAAGAAAGACGTCAACAAGGAGTTCGGCGTCGTGCCGAACTTCTTCGGCGTCGGCGGCGCGCCCGTGATCGAGGGCGATCTGCTCATCGCCCAGGTCGGCGGCAGCCCCAGGGGCACGACCGAAACCCGTCCGACCTTGGACCTGCAAGGGGCCGACAGCGGCGTCGTGGCCTTCGACAAGTACACCGGCAAGGTCAGGTATCACGTCACCGACGAACTGGCGTCGTACGCGTCGCCGACGCTGGCGACGATCGGCGGCCGCCGTTGGTGCTTCGTGTTCGCCCGCGGCGGGCTGATCGGCATGGACCCGGCCACCGGCAAAGTGGACTTTCACTACCCCTGGAGGGCAAAAATCCTCGAAAGCGTCAACGCCTCCAGCCCGGTGGTGGTCGGCGACCGCGTGTTCATTTCCGAAACCTACGGGCCGGGCGCCGCCCTGCTCGCGGTGAAGCCGGGCGCGTGCAAGGCCGTCTGGACCGACGCCGACAAGACGCGCGACAAGTCCATGCAGTGCCACTGGAACACGCCGATTTGCGTGGACGGTTACCTGTACGGATGTAGCGGGCGTCATACGGACAACGCGCAACTGCGCTGCATCGAGCTGGCCACGGGCAAGGTAATGTGGAGCGAACCGGACCTGAAGCGCTGTTCGCTCATGCTGGTGGACGGCCATTTCGTCTGTATCAGCGAGGACGGGGCGTTGCGGCTGCTCAAGGTCAACCCGAAGAAGTACGAAGAGGTTTCGCACGTCGATCTGAAGCGCAAGGAGGACGGCGAGGAAGTGCCGCTGCTCCAGTACCCCGCCTGGGCGGCGCCGGTGCTTTCGCACGGCCTGCTCTACCTCCGCGGACGCGATCGCCTGGTCTGTTTGGAGCTGATCCCCGACAAGAAATGACGCGGGCCGCTTGTTCGCGGCGGCTGAGCAATGGTATGCTCAGTCGTGCGCGGGCGGTAACCGTTCGATCCGGTTCGCCGCGACGCGGAGCGGAGCGCTGGGGGAGAGCGCTCCGCTCCGCGTCGCGGCGAACCGAATCGGGAATGAGGCCGCCGGACTTGGCACGGATGTTGCCTAAAGTTTTAGTGCTACCGGAGGCGGTTCCGGAATGCTTCCCGGACGCGCAAGGGTTTGCGATCCAACGGTTGGATCGCCGTCCCCGCCGGGGAAATCGACCTTCAGCCGCAAACAAGGGAGTAGATCCAATGGCGAACAATACCGGCTCCGTCCAGGACAAAGGCAAGGAACTCGGTTCGAGCGTCAGCCAGGCCGCTTCGGACGTGAAAAACAAGGCGGCGGCCCTCGGCTCGGCCGCCGTGGGCCAGGCCAAGGAAGCCGCGGCCCAAATGGCCGGCCAGGCCCGCGACGCGGCCTCGGCGGCGGGCCGCCGGATCAACGAAGCCGCTTCCTACGCCGGCGACCGGGCCGACGACGCCACCTCCTCGGTCGGCGGCGGCATCAAATCGCTGGCCAGCCAGGTCCGTCAGAACGCCCCGCACGAGGGGATGCTCGGTTCCGCCGCCGGCTACGCGGCCAACGCCCTCGACCGCACCGGCTCCTACCTGCAAGACCAGGGCCTCAGCGGCATGGCCGAGGACTTCACCGGCTTGATCCGTCGCAACCCCATCCCTGCCCTGCTGATCGGCGTCGCCGTCGGCTTCCTGATCGCGCGGGCCACCTTGCCCCGGAGCTGATCTCATGGCCGACCGATTGCAAACCGGCTCGATGCCCGGAGTCGGCGACTCCGAGCCGTCCGTGACCTCGCTGCTCGGCGGCATCGTCAAGGACGCGGAAGAGCTGATTAAGCAGCAACTGCTGCTCTTTCGCCACGAACTCAAGGAAGACGTCAACCGCACCAGGGAGGCGCTGCCTTCCTTGGGGGTCGGCGTCGTCTTCATCCTGGCCGCTGTCGTCTTTCTTGGCACGACCGTGGCCCTGCTTCTGACCTGGGCGGTCGGCGAAGCGCATCTGCCCCTGTGGGTGAGTTTCCTGATCGTCACGGCCGTTTTCGGCGTGGTGGGCTGCTGCCTGCTCTACTTCGCCAAAAAGAACCTGGAGTCGCTGGGGATGAGCAAACAAGCCGCCGAAGCGACGAAGGAGAACGTGGAATGGCTAACGAAACCGAAGTGATCCGCGAGCGGATGGAGGAGACGCGCAACGACCTCTCCGACAAGCTCGAAAAGTTGGAGCAGCAGGTCGTGGACACCGTCTCGGACGCCACCTCCGCCGTCTCCGACGCCGTGCAGAGCGCCAAGGACGTGGTGGAATCCGTCAAGGATTCGGTCGAGGGCACCGTGGAAAGCGTCAAGGGCGCGGTGGAGGGCACCGTGGATAGCGTCAACCAGTCGATGCGCGACACGGTGGAATCCGTCAAGCAAACCTTCGACCTGCCCCGCCAGGTGGATCGACACCCCTGGTTGATGATGGGCGGCGCCGTGGCGGCGGGTTTCGTGGCCGGGAAGCTGCTGACCCACGCGCCGGCGGTGACGCGAACGGCCGGCCGCATGGCCTCGTCGTTGCGCCCGACGGCCCAGCGCTTCACCAGCGCGGCGGCGTCCACGGCCGGCGCGGTCGGCGCGGCGGCGTCCACGGCCGGCAGCTGGCTGAACACGCTGGAAAGCATGTTCGGCCCCGAACTCAAACAGGTGAAGCAGCTGGCCATCGGCTCGTTGCTCGGCATGGTCCGGGACGCGGCCGTACAGGCGGCGCCGGAACCGATGCGCGAGCAGGTGCGGGAAATCATCGACGGCTTCACGTCCAAGCTGGGCGGCAAGCCGGTCGAGGGTCCCGTCCTCGGCCCGCGGCCGCCGGCGGAGGAGATGGCCGACGGCGCGCGCAATCGCTTCTAAGAGGCACTAACTTTATGGGCGAGCGGCCGGCGTAAGCCGGCTGGTGAAGGCCAAACCAGCCGGCTTACGCCGGCCGCTCGCCATTGTGTTAGTGGCTCTAAAAACATACCCGCTTCGTGGGTAAAGCCGCCGCCTTCGTAAGGCGGCGGCTTTCTTCATGCGCCCCATCGCTTGCCTGAAAGCGTGGTTGACCCGCCGCCGACGAACAAGGTACGCTGGTTAAGGCCCGTCGGGGCCGGACGATCTCCTGGCAATCGGGATGCGCATGACCAAGCCGTTTGTCCCCACGCGC
The DNA here is from genome assembly GCA_963813925.1 of uncultured Planctomycetaceae bacterium. Taxonomy (GTDB): domain Bacteria; phylum Planctomycetota; class Planctomycetia; order Gemmatales; family Gemmataceae; genus UBA4732. The sequence goes on along the minus strand of CAWFBG010000005.1, from coordinate 319,070 downwards.
CGCGCCTTCCTGAAAGCGACCGCCGCCGGCCTGCTCGCCGGCGGCGTCGGCCTCGGGACGTACAGCTACTTTATCGAGCCGTATTGGTACGAGGTGGTGCGCCGCGACCTTCCCATTCGTCGGCTGCCGGCGGCGCTGGACGGTAAGACGTTGGTGCAGATCAGCGACCTCCACATCGGCCCCGAGGTGTCCGACGATTATCTTCGCGGCGCCTTTCAGGCCGTGGCCCGCCTCGAACCGGACCTTCTCGTCGTCACCGGCGACTTTATGACCTGCTGGGCGGACGAGGAACTGGACCACGTCGCCCGTGTGCTGGAGGAATTGCGGCCGGGCCGGCTGGCGACGCTGGGCATCCTCGGCAACCACGATTTCGCCCGCAACTACGGCAACCGGCGCGTCGCCGACAAGCTGACGGCCCGGCTCACCGACCTCGGCTTCGTGATTCTGCGCAACCGCAGTCACGACGCGGCCGGCCTGACGGTGTCCGGCGTGGACGACCTGTGGGGGCCGACGTGTGAGCCGGAGTTGGTGACGCCGTTTTTGGACCACGACAAGGCGAACTTGTTCCTGTGCCACAACCCCGACGCGGCGGACGGCGACGTTTGGGAGGGCTATCAGGGCTGGATATTGTGCGGCCACACGCACGGCGGCCAGTGCAAACTGCCGTTCTTGCCGCCGCCGGTCGTGCCGGTCACGAACCGCCGTTACATCGCCGGCGAGGTCGATCTGCACGACGGCCGCAAACTGTACATCAACCGCGGCCTCGGCTTCCTGCGGCACATCCGCTTCAACGTGCCGCCGGAGATCACGGTGTTCACGCTGCGGCGCGAGGAAGTCTAAGGCGCCTCGGTTTCGCCCCGGCGGCCCTTCACGCCCGTGTGACATTTCGACTTGCGTCCCGTCGGGCGGTTCTCGTCGGTCGCCCCGCCAGGAGGTTGCACCTACCCCTCCCATCGCGCCCATTTGCCCTTGCGCCCGCGACTTGGCATAATAGCCGCATCGAACCGCCGGGGGCCGCGGTCGTGTAAACGCCACGTATTTCGGGGTGGGAACGCCATGAGTGAGATGGAGTATCGGCCGGGCCTGGCCGACGTGCCGGCCGCCGAGTCGGCCGTGAGTTTCATCGACGGCAAACGCGCCCGCCTGGAATACCGCGGCATCGCCGTGGAAACGCTGGCCCGCGAGAGCTGTTTCGAGGAAACCGCCTGGCTGCTGCTCAAGGGCGAACTGCCCTCGCAGCGCGAACTGGCCAACTTCGACGACGCGCTGCGCCGCCACCGCCGCGTCAAGTACAAGCTGCTCGACCTCATCAAGTGTCTGCCCGAGAGCGGCCACCCGATGGACGCCCTCCAGGCCGGCGTCGCCGCCATGGGCATGTTCTACCCCGCCCGCGACGTGACCAACGACAAGAGCAACTGGGATTCGGTCGTCCGTCTCATCGCCAAGCTGCCGACCATCGTGGCCGCCTTCCACCGCCTCCGCCACGGCGACGACGCCGTCCCGCCGCGCGGCGACCTCGGCCACGCCGCCAATTTCTATTACATGCTCACCGAACACGAGCCGTCGCCGGCCGTGGCCAAGGTGCTCGACGCCTGCCTGATCTTGCACGCCGAGCACACCATGAACGCCTCGACGTTCACCGCCCGCGTGACCGGCTCGACCCTGGCCGCCCCCTACACGGTGGTCAGCGCCGCCATCGGCACGCTGACCGGCCCGCTGCACGGCGGCGCCAACGAGGAAGTGCTGCAAATGCTCGACGAGATCGGCTCGGTCGAGAACGTGCGGCCGTGGCTGGAAGACGCCATGACGCACAAGAAGAAAGTGATGGGCTTCGGCCACCGCGTTTACAAGGTGAAGGATCCGCGGGCGACGGTGTTGCAGGAACTGGCCGAGAACGTCTTCGTGGAGACCGGCCGGCCGAAGACGTACGAGATGGCCATCGAACTGGAGCGGCTGGCGGCCGGGATGCCGAACCTGGGCCAGAAGGGAGTTTACCCCAACGTCGATTTCTATTCGGGCATTGTCTACCAAGCGCTGGGCGTCCCGCGCGACCTGTTCACTCCGGTATTCGCCATCGCGCGGGTGGCCGGCTGGCTGTCGCACTGGCTGGAGCAGGTGAAGAACAACCGCATCTTCCGGCCGGAACAGGTCTACGTTGGCAAACATGACGTGCATTATGTGCCGCTGGAGAAGCGGCCGTGATTCCACGACCAGAGGGATAGACTCACCTCACGGGTGGCACGCCCTGAGGTACTCCGAAGGGCGTGCCGAAGCGTCCCACAAGTCGCGCTTTGAAGAGAGCGCGACAGGAAAATACCCAGACTTCCATGCGCATCGTCGATCCCAAGACGGGCAGAAGCTATATCGAAAAACGCCGGGTTCGTTACAACGAGCCCGGTCAGCCGCGCGAACTGACGTTCTCCTGCTATCGTCACTATGCGTTCCTGAGCCGCGACCGGACCCGCGAATGGCTGTGCGAGGCTCTCGCACAAGCACGCGTCCACTTCGGTTTTCAACTCTGGGCTTACGTCTTGATGCCGGAGCATGTTCATATTCTTGTCTATCCGGGAGACGCGCCACAGTGGACGTCTCGTTTTCTGCAAGCGGTGAAGGAGCCCGTCGCCCGCCAAGCGATCAAGTTTATTAAAGTCAACGCCCGGGAGTGGCTGGCCCGGGTCACGGTCCGTGAAGGACCGCGACTGCGGCATCGCTTCTGGCAACCCGGCGGCGGCTACGACCGAAACATCACAAGCGCTGAGGCGCTCTGCGCGGTGATTGACTACATTCATGCCAATCCCGTGCGTCGCGGGCTGGCCGCCGCAGCGGAAGACTGGGAATGGTCCAGCGCCCGCTGGTACGCGGGGCTGCGGCCGGTGAAGCTGGAAATGGACCAAGACGTGCTGGTGGAGTTGGCGCGGGGGTGACGTGCAGCCGCCTCAGCACGCCCTTCGCAAAGCCTCAGGGCGTGCCACCCGTCCGCCGGATCGTTGGTGAGGAAGGGATTTGTTCATGCTCGACGCCGCCTTCATACGCGAACATCTCGACGCCGTCAAAGCCAACTGCGATAACCGCGGCGTCAAGGCCGACGTGGATCGCGTCGTACGCCTCGACGACGAGCGCCGCCGTCTCGCCGGCGAGACGCAGCGCGTGCAGCAACGCCAGAACGAGGTCTCCAAACTCATCCCGAAAGAGAAGGACGCCGCCCGTAAACAGGAACTCATCTCCGAGGGCAAGGCGCTGCGCGAACAGGCCGGCGTGCTGGAGAAGCAACAAAAGCAGGCGCAAGAGGAATTGCATGCCGCCCTGTTGACCATCCCCAACATGACCCACCCGGACGCGCCCGTCAGCAAAGACCCGGCCGGGAACAAGGTCATCCGCCGCTGGGGCGAGCCGCGCACCTTCGACTTCCCGCCGAAGGACCACGTCGCCCTGGCGGAGGCGCTGGACCTCGTGGACTTCGAGGCCGGCGCCTCGGTGGCGGGGCAGAAGTTCTACTACCTCAAGAACGAGGCCGCCCTGCTCGAACTGGCCCTCGTCCAGTATGCGATGAAAACGCTCGTTCAAGAGGGTTATACTCCGGTCATCACGCCGGACGTGGCCCGCGTCGAGGTCCTGGAAGGCGTCGGCTTCATCCCGCGACCCCGACCCCGAAAAACGGCAGATTTATTCGATCGCCGACAGCGACCTTTGCCTCATCGCCACGGCCGAGATCACCCTCGGCGGGATGCACCGCGATCACGTCTTCGACGAACTGGACCTGCCGAAAAAGTACGTCGGTCTGTCGCACTGTTTCCGCACGGAGGCCGGCGCCCCGGCCGCGACACGCGCGGCCTCTACCGCGTCCACCAGTTCACCAAGGTCGAAATGTTCGCCTTCTGCACGCCCGACCAGAGCGAGGACATTCACCTGGAATTGCTGCGCATCGAGGAGCAGATCTTTCAGGGTCTCGGCCTGCCCTACCACGTCATCGACACCTGCACGGGAGATTTGGGGGGTCCGGCGTATCGGAAATACGACCTGGAGGCCTGGATGCCTGGCCGCGGCCAGGGCGGCGAATACGGCGAGGTGACCAGCACGTCCAACTGCACCGACTACCAGGCCCGGCGGCTCGGCGTCCGCTACAAGACGCCCGGCCAGAAGGGGACGCGCTTCGTCCATACGCTCAACGGCACCGCCGTGGCCGTGACGCGGGCCATCCTGGCCGTGCTGGAAAACGGGCAGCAGGCCGACGGTTCGGTCGTCGTGCCGGAGGCGCTGAGGCCGTGGCTCGGCAAGGACCGTATCGGGCCGCGGCCGCTCGGTAGGAAGTGAAGGGAGATGTGGAAGAGGCCCCTCCCGGATTCGGACCGGGGATGGCGGATTTGCAATCCGCTGCCTTACCGCTTGGCTAAGGGGCCGCATTTGTCCTAACCCGTTTGTTATAATCGGCGCCACCGTCCCGCCGCTACATCGAATCTTTCTGGTTCCACCGCACCAATTCAGTCTGGCGCGTAGGGTGGGGACTGGCATTTCCCTGCTCAGTAAACGGCGCCCGATTTCGCTCCAAACCTCCATTCCCATGACGACCGACCGGACGTTACGACGCCGAAAAACGTGTATCCTCCCCTCCCCGCCGAGTTGGCACGGAGAATGCGTATCCATTCCCCAGCCTCTCGGATGAGCAATGCCTCTCCGGGAATTTGTGAGCTAGAGCCTGCCCCAGGAACAACCCACGGGCGACCTGGACTTGCGCCACGTTGGCGCAATGCGGGCCTTCCTCAAACGGACCCAAAAACGACCGGTTGGAGGACCTTCCCATGTTGCGCTGGGCCATCGTGTTCCTGGTGATCGCCCTGATCGCGTCGCTGTTCGGCTTCGGCTTCGTGGCGAGCATGTCGTTCGGCGCGGCCAAAATCCTGTTCTTCGTGTTCATCGTGCTGGCCGTCCTGGCCTTCCTGGGCGGTGTGCTGAATCGGGGAACGCCGCCGGTTTAACGGCCGGTTCATCGCCCCAGGGGCGGAATACGGCGATTAACGCTCCAGTAAGACCGTCGGCCGTTGCGATGAAACGGCCGGCGGTCTTTCCATCCATATACTCTCTCTCAGCCCGATTGGACTCACCGACGAGGCGCTTTCATGGCCGTTCCCGCGTCGACCTCCACGAACTCCATTCGGCCCGCCGTCGCCACGATCTGCTTGCTGCTGATCGTCGCCGCCATGTACTGGGCGCGCGCCGTGGCGATCCCCGTGGTGCTGTCGGCCCTGCTGACCTTCCTGCTGACGCCGGCCGTGAGCTGGCTTCAACGCTGGAGGGTCCCCCGCGTCGTCGCCGCCGTCCTGACTGCGCTGCTGGCCTTCGCCTTTTTGGGAGGCGTCATTGCCACCGTCGTGGTCCAGTTCCCCGGCCTGTCAAGAGAATTGACCGATAACAGCGATAAAATCCACGCCAAGGCCGAAAGCGTCCACCGGATGATCGCTGGCGGCGGGACGCATAGTCTGACCGCCCTCCTGGACGAGACGATCAATACGATCGTTCCGCCGAAGTCGCGGCCAGTGGCGCCGGGAACCACCGTCGGCAAGACTAGCCCCGAGGCCGTGGCCGAGGCGACGTCCGGCTCTCATCCGGCGCCGGAGGCCGCGACGAGCAACACGGCCAACTTCTGGGGGCCGCTGATGGAATGGGCCTTCGCACCGGCCCTGGAAGTGTTCGTGGACGCGGGCATTGTCATGGTCCTGGTGGTCTTCATGCTGGCCCAGCATGAGGATTTGCGGAACCGGATGCTGCGGATGCTGGGGACGCGCAACGTGACCAGCAGCACCAAGGCGCTGGGCGACGCCGCCCGCCGCGTCCGGCGTTACCTGTTGATGCAGTTCTTTATCAACTGCTCATTCGGCCTGATCGTCGCCGCCGGTCTGGGAATCATCGGGGTTCCGTACCCCTGGCTGTGGGGAATCCTCGGCGCCGTTTTGCGCTACATCCCCTACATCGGCACCTGGCTGGCGGCCGTTTGCCCCGTCCTCCTGAGCATCGCCCTGAGTAAGGACTGGGCGCAGCCGCTGGAGGCGTTGGGCCTTTTCGTCCTGCTCGACCTCCTCATCACGAACGTCCTGGAACCGATCGTCTACGGCCGCAGCGTCGGCGTCTCCGGGACCGCCCTGCTGATCGCGGCGGTGTTCTGGACGTGGCTGTGGGGGCCGATCGGCCTGATCCTGTCCACGCCGCTGACGGCCTGCCTGGTGGTGCTCGGCCGGAGCATCCCGGCGCTGGAGTTCCTGACCGTGCTGATGGGCGACCAGCCGGCCCTGTCGCTGCCCCTCAGCTTCTACCAGCGCCTGCTCGCCAGGGACGAAGACGAGGCGACCACGCTGGTCGAGGAGTACATCCAGAAAAACGGCGTCGAAAACGTATATGACCATATGTTGCTTCCCGCCCTCGTCCACGCCAAGGAAAACCGGGACCGCGGCGCGATGACGCCGGCGGACGAGGAGTTCATCACGCGGACGGTGGGGGAAATGGTGGAGGACGTGGTGTTTCCGGCGCAGGACGTCATCGACGCGAGAGAGGCGAGGGAAGGGCCGCCGGCCGCCGCGGAGTGTCGTCTGTTGGTGCTGGGCTGCCCGGCCAAGGACGAGTTGGACGAGTTGGCGCTTCGGATGATGCAACGGCTGCTGCCGGCCGGCAAGTGTCAGGTGGAGGTGATGTCGAAGGTGGCGCTGGTCGCCGAGGTGTTGACCCGCGTCGGCGAGGCCAAACCGGCGGTGGTGTGCATCGGGGCGGTGCCGCCGTATTCCTTTTCCTCCATTCGCTATCTCTGCAAACGGCTGAGGGCGCAATATCCGGGCGTCAAAATCCTGGTCGGCTGCTGGGGCCTGCGCGACGACGTGAAGCCGACCACGGATCGCCTCAAGGCCGCCGGCGCCGACTACGCCTCGGCGGAGTTGCTGGAGACGCGCGGACTGCTGCTGCCGCTGGTCCGGGAGGCGGCCATCACCCGCGCGGCCGAGACGCCGAGACCGGCGGAATTGGTGCGTTCGTGAACGTGGGAAGATCAGTTCCGTTTAGCCGCGACCCGAAGGGGAGCGCTTGGAAGAAGCGCTCCCCTTCGGGTCGCGGCTAACCGAAACCGATCAGTGGTTGAACTGGAAAGCCTTGGAGTTGAGCAACGCCCACACCAAGTCTTGCGCCCCCGGATGTCGCTTATCCACCGGCATGGGGTCTTCGGCCACCTGCTGCGTCAGGCGGTTGTATTCCTGGTCCATCGACCGGAACAGGCGCGTGAGTTCGGCCTTCTGCTCCGGCGTCCGCTTCTCCGGCGGCACGGCGATGATCCGGGCGATCGGCGCCGGCGGGCCGTTCAGGGAAATCGGCGTCCGGGAAGTGGTCACGGACAGCCGGAATTTGCCCAGGTTGTGCTCCTTGCCGGGGAACTTCTGCACCATCGTGATGGTCAGTTCCCCGCCGTCGGCCAGGTTAATCGGTTCCTTGAACTCGAAGACCGCGGTGTGCGGCTTGCCGAACTGCGGCGCCACCGCCCAGCCGGTCTTCTCGTTGCCGTCGATGGCCCCGTCCACCGCAAACTGCGCCTGCGAGAAGTCGGCCTGGGCGTGCTGCAGCGCCGCCGGCTTAAAGGCGCCCCCGGCTTGCGGCTTCACCTCGACCTTGAACTCGTTCAGGACGAAATTGCCGTTCGGCGCCCGGCCCGGGCCTTGCGCCTTCAGACTGGCGTCGGTCAGCGCCTCCAGACGGATGGCCGTGACGCCCGCCAGCTTGACCTTGGCGGTCAGCGTGTACGTCTCCGGGGACGGGTTCTTCCCCGTCGCCAGGATGGAGCCGTCCGGCTGTTTGGTCAGCGTCGCGCCGCCGGCCGACTTGGCGCTCTCCACGTCCAGGACGTTCCATGCCGTCGCCGCCTTCAGGCCGGCTTCCCATTGCGCCTGCCGGGCGTCCAGCGCCTTCGTGTGGGCCTCCAGGTCGGCGATCCGCTTGGCGTGCTCCGCGACCTCGACGTTGTAATCCGGCTCGCCGTCCTTCAAGGCCTGGAGGCCCTCCGCCAACTCGGCCTGGCTCGGCGGACGGCAAAGCACCGACAGGTACAGGTCCTCCACCACCTTGGAATCGTCCTTTTCGGCGGCGAGGATTTTGGCGATCCGGTTCGTCGGGTCCTTGATGGCGTCGCCGACGACGGGGCCGTTGACCATGTTCAGCACCGGCCCGAGCATCATGGTGCTGGAGCGTTCGCACTCGCAGACGCTCTCGCGCGCCGGCTTGCCGAACAGGTCGAGGAAGCCGCCCGGCGCGTCGTGGGCGGAGTCGAGCAGCTGGGCCGCCCGCGCCCCCGGCGGCAAGCCGGGCAGCCGGCTCACGGAACCCGTCGCGCGCTCGATCGAATCGTACAGCACCTCGGCGGGCAGCCGCCGCGGCACGGCGTGGGCGTAGTTGAGATCGTCGCCCTGGTTCCACGGGTTCGCGTGAATGGAGAGCTGATATGTGCGCGACTTGCAAATGGTCCGCAGGATTTCCCGGCTGTTGAAGCCGCTGGCGATGAACTCCTTCGTGAGCCGGTCGAGCAGCTCCGGGTTGCTGGGCGGGTTGCCGGCGCGGATGTCGTCCACCGGCTCGATGATCCCCACGCCGGTGAGGTAGCTCCAAAGGCGGTTGACGTAGCTCTTGGCGAAATACGGGTTCTCCCTGGAGACGATCCAATGGGCCAACTGCTCGCGGCGCGGGGCCGTCGAGGGCGCCAGGTCGCCGTGGAGGAACGGGAACTTGGGCGGCGTCAGCGCGCCGGTGCGCGGTTGCTTCACGTCGCCCGAACCCGTATCCGAGATGATTTCGACGAGCGGGTGGCCGCCCTCCACGTCGGTGCCGCTGAGCTTCTGGCCCTTGAAGCGGGGGTCTTCCTTCCGGCCGACCTGGGCGAAGAACGCGGCCAGCTCATAATACTGGTTCTGCGTCCAGCGCTCGAACGGGTGGTCGTGGCACTTGTTGCAGTTGAAGCGCACGGCCAAGAAGAGTTGCGTGGTGTTTTCCATGGCCGCGTCAGGGTCGCGGAGGATCTTGTAGTAGCTGGCCGGCGGGTTGTCGAGGTTCGACCCCGAGGCCGTCAGAATGGTGTGGGCGAACTGGTCGTAAGGCATGTTCTCCACGACCGCCTTGCGAATCCAGGCGCGGTAGGCCTTGGCCCCCTGTTCGCCGAGAAACTTGCGGTTCACGTCGAGGAGGTCGGCCCACTTGTTCGTCCAGTATTCGACGAAATCGGGGTTGCCGATGAGCGTGTCCACCACGGCGTCGCGCTTGACGCGTTCCGGCCGGGCGTCGGCCAGGAAGGCGCGGACCTCGTCCGGGGTCGGCGGTAAACCGGTCAGGTCGAGGTGAACGCGGCGGATGAACTCGGCGTCCGTGCAAACGCCGCTTGGCAATTCCTTCACCCGCTTCAACTTGTCGTACACCAACTGATCGACATAGTTGTACGCTACCACGTCCTTCCAGGCGTAGCCGGTGCGGTCGCCCATGACGACCAGGGTGGAGGCGTCGTAGGCCCCTTCGTAGCGGGCCAGCACCGTCGATTCGCCGCGGCGGATCGCCTTGACCGTGCCGGCCCGGTCCACCGTGGCCGTTTCGAGATTGCTGCTCACCAGGAACGCCTCGGCCGTCACGTCGCGCACCTTGCCGTCGGAGTAGGTCGCGTACACCGACATTTGCTGCTTCATCTCCGGCAGCGGGATGACGACGCCCTTGGGCCGGACCTGGATGGAGACGACGCGCGGGCTGTCGATGTCGAGCTTGACGCCTTGAGCGATCCACAAACGGAGCAGTTCATAGGGCGGGTCGCCCGGATGGTAGAGGACGCCGCCGACGTGGGGCACGCCGCCGGACGGCTTGAGGAGCATCAGGCTGGTGTCGGGGGCGGCGCGGTTGAACCGGCGGCCTTCCAGGTCGTCGGTCAGCGAGCGGTGGTCGAGGATCGGGTCGTAACCGCGCAGCGACAATTTGAAGCCGTTCTTGCCGTTCTGCGAGCCGTGGCAGGTGCCGGCGTTGCAGCCCATGCGCGACATCGTCGGCATCACGTCGCGGATGAAACTGACCTCGTATCGGTCTTTTTGTCCCGTCACCTTGACCGGGACCGTCGCCGTCTGGCCGGCCAGGTTGAACTTGAGCACGCCGTCGCCGTCGGCCGTCGGCCGCACCAGCGCCGTCGGGCTGAGTTTCACGTTGGCCGGCTTCTCGACCTGAACCATCCGGGTCACGTCCACCCGTTCGCCCGTGTCGAGGACGCCGATCAGCACGATCTGGGCGTACTGGTAGGGGTTGCTCAGGGCAATCTCGGCCGGCTGGGCCTCGATCTTGATGAGCTTGGCGCCGGGCGGAAGATGTTCGGGCGCCTCGTCGGCGCGGGCGGCGGTGCAGCAAAGGGTCGCGGCGAGGGCCAGGGCGACCGTCAGAGTTCGTCTCATGGTGCTTCACTCTCCGGCGATCAGGGGGACTCGGACGGGCGAGCGGGGGGCGTCAGCCCCCTGATGACAGTATGTAGTCAGCGACAACAGGACGAACCAGGGGGCCGACGCCCCCCGCTCGCCAACTCATCCGGTTCACGGCGCTTTCGCCTCCACTCCCGCCGCCGCCAGCGGCACGGGCACGAATTCCTTGATGAGCTTGCCGTTGGCGGGGTCGATCAGCCGCACCGTTCCATCGAAGCCGGCGGCGGCGATCGTCTTGCCGTCCGGGCGGTAGGCGACGGAGAACACCGGACCCGGTTGGCCCGCGAACTTGGAAACCAGCGCCGCGTCGGCGGTCTTGTAGACGCGGACTTCGCCGGTCCCATCCAGGCTGCTGCCGACGACGAACTGGCTGCCGTCCTGGTTGAAGGCGAGGGAGAAGATGCGGCCGGGCATCGCCGGGTACTCACGGACCTTGTTGGCGTCGTCGCCGATGACGCGCTTGGTTTCGCGGTGCATCTTGTACAAACGCGGCACGCCGTCGGAGCCGCCGATCAGCAATTCGTCGTACCACTTGTCCGACTTGTCGATGCCGCCGGCGCTCACCTTGACCTTCCGGTCGCGCTTCACCGGGTTGAGGGCCACCGCCGCCAGGCCGCCCTTGAGCGCCCCCGGCGTGATGCTGGTGATGTTGTCGATGAAGCGCTGCGTGGCCACTTCGGTCAGCTTCATGGTGCCGTCGCGGCTGACCGAGGCGATGAACTGCGAATCCTTGGAAAAGACGGTGCCGAGGACCCAATCCGTCGCGGCGCCCTGGTAGACGATCTGCTTGCCGGTGGCCGCCTCGACGGCGCGGACGGTGTTGTCGGAGCAGCCGAAGGCGATCTTCGCGCCGTCGTGCGACCAGCTGACGCCGTAAATGGTGTCGAAGGTGACGGAATGCGACAGCTTCAGCTTCCTCTTTGCCACGTCCCAGACCTGTAATTCACCGAAGCGCCCCGGCGACCCGCCGGCGACGGCGAGACGCGTCCCGTCCGGCGAGAAGGCCAGCGACTGGATGCGTTCCGAAAGGCCGACGAGCCGGCCGACGATCCCGGAGCCGTCGGCCTTGTGCAGAAGCACCTCATGGTAGCCGGCCACGGCCAGCAGCGTCCCGTCCGGCGAGAAGGCGACGGACGTCACGACCGGCGGCGATTCGTAGACCGGGGGGTGCTCGGCGTTGATGGGGTCGCGGGCGTTGCTCGGCGTGTCGTCTTTGGCCCCTTCCGCGATCCACTTCTTGACTATCTCGACGTCGGCGGGGGGCAGCGGGTCGGCGTTCTTGGGCATGGCGGCCTTCTTGGCGCCGTGCGACGAGATTTGCTCGAGGACGAAGCTCTTGTCCGGCTGGCCGGGAACGACGCCGGGCTGTTCGTGGTCGCCGGTCTTGAGGAGGGCGGCGTAGTCGGTCATGACGAAACCGCCGAGCGGCTTGGCCGGCTGGTGGCAGCCCTGACAGTGTTGCTGGAAGAGGCGGCGCACGTCGCGGTAGTAGCTGATCTCGGTCGGTTGCTTGGGTTTCTCGGCGGGCGGCTCGGCGGCGCACAGGATCGACGGCGCGAAAAACGCCAGCAGGGCGCCGGCGAAAACCAGCGGTCGAACCGATGTCATTGGAGAGTTCCTCGTCAAACAGCAGAGTCCGGTAAGTCACCGGACGGCGGCGGGGAGGCGGGTGGGCGCTTGGCTTAAGTCATCTTCGCAAACGGGGCAACAGGATGCAAGGATTTTTTTCGGATTTAGAGGAATCCGGTTGCTCGCCCTCCGCCTTGGGGGGGAGGGAGCTGGAGATCACCGGGACGCCGACTCATTCCCGTCACGGATCGTAATCCGCGACCACCCGATAAATCCGCACCGTCATGCGCGGCCCCTCGTGGTGCTCCAAGCGCGCGTGGTCCCGGTTGCGCCGCCCGGTGGGGCAGCGCTGACAAATCGCACCGTGGCGCGGGCCGCCTCCGCTCCTATCATAACCCGGATGGGTCCCGCAGTTTCGTATCCGGGGCAGTGATGGGCGATCGACTCCGACGATTCCGCACGGTCCTGCCGTGGCTCGGCCTCTTCCTCGTGGCCGCCCTGTCGCTGCCGCCGCTGCTCTTCGAGCGAACGCCGGTCGGGCCGGCGGCCGCCTACCTGTGCTTCCCGGAACATGGATTCGACCAGGGCGCGTCCCTCGACCTCTTGTTCCCGGCGGCGCTGCACCGCTTCTCGGTGAAGCTGTTTGACCAGATCCGGCTCGTTCTTGTCCATGACGGATCCTCCTGTAACGGCGAGTCTATCCGAGGAGGCTGCCGCGACGCAGCGCCGGTCGGAAGCCCGGCCCTGGCGAAACCAACTTCCTAATAAGGGGCGAAAACGGCGACCGCTGGCCGACAGGGATGGTCCTGTCGGCCGGCGGTCGAAGGTGTGGCCAGGTAGCTCTGTTATTTTTGCGCGATGATGCGGGCGCCCCTGCTACTTTGGGATGTGGGATCAAGTTCCTGAACCCTCCGGGCAACCGCGGATTATGAACCGTCTGCCAGGCGAGCAGCAGTTAATGCTGAACGCGCGCTCTCTCGTGGCGTAACATCGCCTGATGGCGAGCTTCGGCGCGTGCCGAGGCCGCCGGCGTCCCGCGCGAGGTGTTCAAAAACTGGCTGGAATCGGGCAAGAAGTCCGGCAAGGGTCCGTACAAGAAATACCGGCTGTTCGTGGAGGCGGTCCTTCAGGCCGTCGCCCAGTCCCGCTTGACGGCCGAGATCAAGGCCCACGACGACGAACCGTTGCGCTGGTTGCAGCAGGGTCCGGGCAAGGAGACGGCCGACTCCCCCGGCTGGAGCACGCCCGTAAAGCCGAGCGTGAACCACACCAACAACACCATCAACCTGCTGCTGCACCCGGAAATGCAAAGCCTCTTCGCCGCCATCCTGCAAGTGCTGGCCCCGTTCCCCGAAGCACGGGCGGCGGTCAGCGAAGCCCTTGCCGGCGTCAGGAAGCCGCCGAAGGTGATTCCGCCCAAGTAGGACTCGCCCTGTAGGCATGGTCCGTCGGCACGCCCGCCCTGTACCCCCGGCTCAGACCCGTACAACCAGCCCAGAGGCAACTGCCATCGAGTTCGGATTCCGCCTGAGGACATGGACTTTTGGATACGAGGCGGGTAAACTCACCTCAACTGTAGAAGCGGTGCCATGATCGGGAAGACCAGGGCGACCAGATGGGACACGATGAGCCGGATTTTCAAGGCGTGCCGCTCGACCGGGCGACGGTTCCGCAGGCGTTGCTCAACATCGACAACAAGCTGCGGAGCAACCTCTTTCCGTGGAACGGCCAATTCTCCCCGCAGTTGATCGAGGTACTCCTGCGCACCTACGCCAAGAAGCACGGCCTCGTCCTTGACCCGTTCGCTGGTAGCGGCACGGTCCTGTATGAAGCTGGCACGCTCGAGATGCCGGTCGTCGGATCAGAGATCAACCCAGCCGCGTCCAAGATGGCGCAGGTCTATAGCCTCATGAACGTGCCGGTCGCAAAGCGTAAGATGCTGGCGAACCAGCTGGAACGCAACCTTCTGGAGTACCTCCCAGACGAAGGCTTGCCGCTATTCGGGAACGATGAAAAAGCCACCGCCAAGGGGCCGAAGGAGTCGCTCATCGAGGTTCACGCCGGGATCGCCGACGAGACGAGCCGCGCGATGCTGGAAGCGCTCATCGTTCTTGTGGACTTTTACAAGGAAGTTTCCACCGCGAGGGTGTTCGAAAAGTGGGTCAAGCTCAAGTCGAGAATCCTGACCCTGCCCGAGTCCGCCACGCCCATCCGGCTCCTAAACTGTGATGCGCGAAGCCTGCCCCTGCGGGAAAACGAAGTGGACTTCGTCGCCACGTCGCCGCCGTACATCAACGTCTTCAACTACCACCAGCAGTATCGCAGATCCGTTGAAGCACTCGGCTGGGATCTGCTGGCGGTCGCGCGCTCTGAAATCGGCTCCAACCGCAAGCACCGGCAGAACCGCTTGCTTACGGTTGTCCAATATTGCCTTGACATGACAGACGCACTACGGGAACTTCAGCGAGTGTGCAAGGCGGGCTCGCGGATCATTATGATCGTTGGCCGGGAGTCGAACGTCCGCAAGACGCGCTTCTTCAATGGCGAGATCACGGCTGCACTCGCGTCCCGCTGCATTGGTTTCGAGGTGGTGTCACGCCAAGAGCGGCTTTTTATGAACCGCTTCGGCGAACAAATCTACGAAGACCTCCTGCACTTCGAGGTCAAGAAGGGCAGGGGCCTTGAGGAACCGCGAGCCATAGGTCGGGAAGTCTTGGTAGAGGCAAGGAAGCGAGCTCCGAAAGAGTCCCTTGCAGACCTCGAACAAGCCCTGAGTCTCACCGAGGAAGTGCAGGTGTCGCCGCTCTACGACCTTGACGCTGCCACCAGTCGGCCCTGCCGGGCAGGAAAGGCGATCACGACATGAGTGGATTCCCGACGCCACACTTGGAGAAGCTGACGGCCACCCACGAGAACGACAAGCTCCCGGCGTGCGACAAGCCACGCATCGAGGGTGCCATCAAACGCTACCACGAGTGGATCAAGGCTCTGGACGGCATAAAGGCCAAGACCCCGAAGGAGCGACTTGCGCAGATGGTCGCCATCCTCAACGAGTACCGCCTATGGGTGGACATAGAGCTGATTTTCGACAGCGAGGACGACTTCCTTTACCGCCAGAAGGGGCAACTCAAGATCGACAACAGCATCATCGAGGAGTTTTTGCCCCGCCTGATCCATCCCTCGGTCCTGCCCGAAATCAAAGGCTTCGACGTGGCCGTCGGGCCTGCCAAGTGCTTCTCGGCCCTCTACTTCGACTCCAGCCTCGACGTGCCCCAGCTTGGCGGCGGCATGACCGTGCGCACCAAGGCCCAAGACTTCGCCATCAGCAAGAAGTTGCATCTGAAGGCATCACATGGTGCGGACTTCAAGGACGCCAGCACGAAGGAGACCTACATCGCATACGTTGTCTCTGAGTGCAAGACGAACCTCGATAAGACGATGTTTCAAGAGGCGTCGGCTACTGCCCATGATGTCAAGTCGGCGGTTTCCGGCGCACGGTACTATCTGCTCTGCGAGTGGTTGGACATGACTCCGGTGAGCACGGCGGCGACCGACGTGGACGAGGTAATCATTCTACGCAAGGCCAAGCGACTCGGGTCAAACGTCCGAGGCAACTTCGGGTCCGCGAAGGGCCGACGGGATAACCGCGACAAGTACATCAAGTACCTAAAAGACAACAAGCTGTGCGTTGAAATGTTCCAGCGGTTCCTGAACCACATTCGCGGCCTGCTCCAGAGCGAAGCGCCCGTCGAGAGCGATGTATTGACCAAGGGGTATTTTTGATACCGCTCCCTTGTGTCAAGGTCTCCCGTGTGTGGCACCCCGCCCGACCGTAGGTCTCCCTTCCCCACCCCCATTTCCCTCTCCCCTCCCCGCACCCCTCCGCCATACCATCGCTCCGAACCTCATCCCCCCACCCGGAGCCTCCCGCAATGAAAGTCCGCATGCTGCTCAAGTCCGGTTTCGGTTCCATCCGTCACGGCGACGTCGTGGACGCCGCCGCGGACGACGTCCGCCTCGGCCTCCAGCTCGGCTTCCTCGCCCCCGCCGACGACGAGGCCGCCGCCCTGGCGAGCCGGGAGCGTGAGCGACCGGAGTCCCCCGGCGCCGGCAAATCCTTCGCCGACTTCTGCCGCGCCGTCAACCGCCGCGACAGCGCCTACCTGGCCCGCCACTACGACTCCCACTTCCTGCCCCCGGACACCGAGAATCTCTCCCCGCGTCAGAAGGCCGCCCTGGCCGAGTCCGGCGGACCCACCGGCGGCTACACCGTCCCCGCCGAGTACGCCGCCGGCATGATGACCGTGGCCGCCGAAAACGCCGTGATCCACCCCAACGCCACCGTGGCCGCGATGACCTCCGCCGCGTTGCAGGTCCCCTATATCGACATGACGACGCCCCAGGCCGCCGGCGTCAGCCCCTATTTCGGCGGCGTCCAGATGAAGTGGACCGGAGAGTCCCAGCCGCGAGCGGAGACGGAGCCGCAGTTCAAGCAGGCGGAGTTAAAGGCGTGGGAGCTGTCCGGCTCGGCCGTGGTGAGCCGGCCGCTGCTGGACGAGGGCGACGCCGGACTTCCCCCCTCTCCCCTCGGGGGAGCCGGGTCGGGGGCCGCCTTTCCCCCCTCTCCCCTTGGGGGAGCCGGGTCGGGAACCGCCTTTCCCCCCTCGCCCCTTGGGGGAGAGGGGTCGGGGGTGAGGGGTGCATTGGACGTCTACCTGGCGACGGTGTTCGGCCTGGCCGCGGCCTGGGCGGAGGATTACGCCTTCTTGCAGGGCGACGGCGTGGCCAAGCCGCAGGGAATCGTCAACAGCCCGGCCTCGGCGACCGTGACGCGGGCGACGGGCAACCTGATCCAGTACGCCGACGTCTCCGGCATGGTGGCGAAGTTGCAGCCGTCGAGTTACGACCGCGCCTTTTGGGTCCATTCCCCGAGCGCCGTGCCGCAGTTGTTGCAGCTCAAGGACGGCACGGCGCGGGCGGTGCTGCTGGGCGCCGGCCTGGCAACGGGCGTGTGGCCGCGTCGGCGCAACTGGTCGCTGCTGGGTTTCCCGATGTTCTGTTCGGAGAAGCTGCCGCCGCTGGGGACGAAGGGCGACCTGATGCTGATCGACCCGCGTTACTATCTGATCGGCGACCGGATGCAGGCGACGCTGGCGGTGATCGACCACGTGAACTTCCTGAAGAACCAGGTGACGTTCCGGCTAACGCGCCGCTGCGACGGCCAACCCTGGATCGAAAAGCCGATCACCTTGCAAGACGGGACCACGACCGTCAGCCCCTTCGTGGTGCTGAATTGATTGGGGCGACTAACGCAAAGCTCAGCAGTCGGCTCACGCGGGAGGTGGCGCTGAACCACGAAGAACCGTCAATCGCGCGGCCGCTCTGCTGCAGCGCCTGGTTCGGTGCCAGCGTCTTGTAGCCGGGCCTGGAGCAGCCGAATGCGCTCCCGAGCCATCGCTGCGTTCGGATGCCCTTCCCCTGCCTTCTCAGCGACCTTCTCGAACTGCTTGATGGCTTCGGCAAACTCGCCCCGCTTTTCCAGCGCCACCGCCTTGTGCAGATCCATCCTCACCTGATACGCCCCTGAATTCCGCGCGTTGTCCTCCTGACCGCGGTACCCCATCCCACGTTTCCGCTGCGGCTTAGCGATTACGTAGAGGACAGCGCCGAGTACCCCAGTAAGTACCAGAATGGCGGCCCAGATTGGCTTGTCATACCGCCCGGGGAAATCGTTGTCGTCGCGGCCCATCAGGTCGAGAAACTGCGTTGCCCAAAAGATAAGGACGACGACCAGGACCACCAACACGACCATCCCAACAACAACCGAATCCTCACCCATAGAGCACCCCCGGATTCCGAATGTTAGGGGCCGAACGCCAAGCTCAGCAGCCGGGGCCGCGGAGAGGGCGCTACACTCCGGAAAGCCTAACTGCGGCCCCGGTCTGCTGCAGCGGCTGGTTCGCTTGTCTCGCGGCGTTCCCTCCGCACCACCATGCCAGGAACTTGGGGCGTCGACCGCGCCTATCCTACCCCCGGCGTCCGCCGTCGATGCCCGTTCCGTTTCTGGTGCTCTGAGCCTTTACGCTCGGCCCGGTGGTTCGACTGGGACGGGGAGCGTTTTCGGCCCACCCGTTTGGCGACGACCGCCGCCCGGCCTCACTCCGGGCCGCGGTCGATCCCGTTGGGACGGCTGTGCCTGTGCCGACTCCCCCGGCGGACGCCCTCGCCCCTGACCCCCATTCTGGAGTCCGCCATGGCCCCACGCAAGGGAAAAACCCTCGCCGCCCGCACCCCGCAACAACCGCTCCAGCCCACACCCACGCCGCCCCTCGCGTCACCGACTGCGACCGCGGCCGCCGCACCGGATCGACCGAGCCAGGCCGCGGCCGACCTGCGCCGCGCCGCCCGCTTCGTCGAGCAGACCCGTCAGCAGGCCGAGGCCCGCGCCAAGGTCGCGGCGCTGCCGGTGCAGCATCCCCACGCCGCCGGCATCGACGTCGGCGACGCCAGTCACTGGGTCTGCGTCGAGACCACCCCGGACGGGTCCGACACCGTGCGCGAGTTCCCCGCCCACACGGCCGGACTGCGCCAACTCGTCGCCTGGCTGCGAGCCTGTGGCGTCACCACCGTCGCCCTGGAGGCCACCGGCGTCTACGGCCACGTCCTGTTCCTCACCTTGCTGGAGGCCGGCTTCGAGACCATCACGGCCCCGCCCCAGTTCGCCCGCCAGATCAAGGGCCGGCCCAAGACCGATCGGCGCGACTGCCAGTGGATCCAACGCCTGCACAGGCACGGACTGCTGCCCTCGGTCTTCCAGCCCGACGACGCCACCCACACCCTGCGCGACTACGTCCGCCAGCGCGCCAACCTGGTGCGCCTCAGCGGCCAACACGTCCAACGCATGCAGAAGGCCCTCGAACTGATGAACCTCAAGCTGACCAAGGTGCTGGGCGACGTCACCGGCGTCACCGGCCTGAAGATCCTCCGCGCCATCCTGGCCGGCCAACGCGATCCCCAAAAGCTGGCCCGGCTGCGCGACCGGCGTTGCCAGCGCACGGCGGCGGAGATGGCCGAGGCGCTGGACGGCCGCTACCGGCCGGAGCACGTGACGGAGCTGCGCTGCTGCCTGGCGATGTGGGAGAAGTATCAGGAGGTGATCGGCCAACTGGACGGGGAGATCGCGGCCCACTTGCGGACCATGCGTCGGCGGACGGAGTTGCCGCCGTTGCCTCCCAAGACGCGGCTGCGCGGCCGCAAGCCGCACGACCCGCGTTTCGACGTGCGCACGGCCCTGTACTACGCGACGGGGATCGACCTGACGGCCATCGAGGGGATCGACGAGTTGCACGCCCTGACGCTGGTGAGCGAGTTGGGGACGGACTTCACCAAGTGGCCGACGGTGAAGCAGTTCGCGAGTTGGCTGGGGTTGTGTCCCAACTGGCGGAAGACGGGGGGCAAGGTGCAGTCGAGTCGGACGCGTCGGGGCAAGAACCGGGCGGCGCACGCCTTGCGTTTGGCGGCGTGGAGCCTGATGCGGAGTTCGGGCGCGTTGGGGTCGTACCTGCGTCGTCAGCGTTCACGTCTGGGGGCGCCCAAGGCGATCACGGCGACGGCGCACAAGCTGGCGCGGATCGTGTATCACCTGGTGCGTTACGGGGCGGCCTACGTGAAGGAGACGGAAGAGGCCTACGCGGGGCAGGTGCGCGAGCGTTTGGAGAGGCAGTTGCGTCGCCGGGCGAAGGAATTGGGCTTCGAGGTGACGAAGATCGAGGCATCGGCGGAGACGGGGCAAGCGACGGCAAACGGCTCGGAGTAAACGCGCAACCGGCGTTGGGACCTCGCCCAAGCAATCGCCCTAGGAGTGCGGGAGAGAGGAAGGGGAGCAACGAGCCAACAACGCCCCGCGTCCGTGGTGTGCGCCGACAGCCTCGCCTGGACTGAATTACGATGGCGGTGTCACATCACCGCCCAAGGAAGTTCCTGGGGCGGCGCGATGCGGTGGCTGCGGCGCTTGCTTCGCCGTGCGCCGTTCGACGATGAACCACAGGGCCATGACCCCCGGCTCGACCAAACAGACTTCATACGCGTCCCAGAGGGACTCCCGCGGGACCCCTTGGGGCCAGAACCAGTCGAAGGTGAGCAAGCCCGACAAGCTGCTGCCGCAGATCAGCAGCACAAGCAGCTGGTATGCCGGGTGAGGCGCCATCCGGTCGCGCCGCAACCACAGCCAAGTCCCGAGGGCGTTCGGAACGGCGAAGCAGAGCAGCCAGACGGCGGCGAGCCCGGGGGCGAACGGCGCCGTCCCAGCGGCGGCCAACAGCATCCAGAGCGTACTACCGAGTTGCACGCCAAACCATATCCAGCCGTTCCATTGGGAGACGCCGGGACCAACCATCGGCTGTTTGGTCGCCATCGCAGGCCTCCTGCATATTGTCTTGCTGGCGCCGAACGATAAGGGATCTATCCCGCATGCTCCGCCTGCGTGGACGTACTCCAACCGCCGCGGCCTGCCGGCGGAGCATGCGGGATAGATCCCCGTTGAACTGAACCGCGTCCCCCGCGGCTATGGGCTTTCGATTCGGCCCCACCCCTTGTCCGCGCCATTGTGGAGCGGCGTCGGCCCGGACGCAAGCCTTTTTTCCAGCGCGTCCCCCTTCCCCGGAGCGCGACCGCCGCTCCCCGGCCGGCGGCCCGGCGTGGTTTTCCTCCCCAAGCGCCGCCCGGCGCGCACCTTCGGCGGCGCGACGCCGCGGCCGGCGCCGCCGAACCGGATCGGCGAACGCTCCCAACGCCTCCCGTTACGAGGTGTCGCCCGCCGCCGCGGCGGCGGGCGACGGGGCCGGGACGGCCGTTTCCAACGCCCGGCGCACGATCCGCTCCCCGCCGCACCACGGACAACACGGACGCGGCGCCGGCGCCACGACCCCGGCCTCGCCGACGGACCCCGGCGTCGCCACCGTCGCCGAAAGCAGCAAACGACGGCATCGATGCAGCCGTTCCTCCCGGCAGCGGTTGGCCAGCAGGCCGTAGTGTCGCACCTTCACGAACCCCTTGGGCAACACGTGCTGTACGAAGCGACGCAGGAACTCCTCCGCCGCCAGCGTCATCGTCTTGTGCTTGCGGCCGTCGGCGTAGTCCTGGTAACGGAACGTCACCCGGCCCCCTTCCAGGGCGACCAGCCGGGAGTTGCTCAGGGCCACGCGGTGCGTGTACCGCGCCAGGTACTTCAACACCTGGGCGGGACCGCCGAAGGGCGGCTTGGAGTACACCACCCAGTCCTTGCCGCCCAGGGACGACAGCCACGACGCGAAGGCGCTCGGCGTATGCAACGCCGCCAGACGGCCGGGAAAGACCAGCATCCCCCGGGCGAACGCCGTCCGCAGCCCGTCCAGGAACTGGCCCCGGAACACCCGGCTCAGCACGCGCACCGGCAGCAGGAAGCCGGGGCGGCAGGACACCCAGCGTGGCGCCGCGTCGAGGGCGCCGTCGGCGGCGCATGACAGGCCGCCGCCCGTGACCACGCCGTGTACGTGCGGATGATGCCGCAGCGTCTGGCCCCAGGTGTGCAGCACCAAAAGCACGCCCAGCATCGCGCCCAGCCGCTTGGGATTGGCCGCCACGACGCGCAGCGTGGCGGCCGCCGCCTGGAACAGCAGGTCGTACAGCACCCTCCGGTTGGCCAACGCCAGGTCGGAAAGCTCGGCGGGCAGGGTGAAGACGACGTGGTGGTATTCGACCGGCAACAGGTTGTCGGCCTCCCGCGCCAGCCAGCGGGCGCGGGCCAGGGCCTGGCACTTGGGGCAGTGACGATTGCGACAGGAGTTGTAGGCGATGCGGTCGCGGCCGCAGTCCAGGCAATGGGCGACGTGGCCGCCCAGGGCCGCGGTGCGGCAGGCCCCCAGGTCGCGCAAGGCCTGGCGCTGGGCGGCGGACAGCAGGCCGCCGTACTTGGCCCGGAAGGCGGCGCCGTGGGCCCGGATCACGTCGCCCACTTCCACAGTCGGCCGGTCGGCGACGGGGACGGTCATGGCCGGCCCTCCGTCGCGGCCGCGGCCGCGGGCACGACCAGCAGATCGAGCAGGCTGGGCGTCTGATGCAGACGCCGGGTGCTGACGTGCAGGTAATGGGCGGTGGTGTGCAAGTCGCGGTGGCCGAGGATGGCCTGCAGCGTGACCACGTCGACGCCGGCCTCCAGCAGGTGGGTGGCGTAGCTGTGCCGCAGCGTGTGCGGCGTGCAGGGCTTGGTCAGCCCGGCGCGTCGCACCAGCCGTTGGCATAGGCGCTGCACGTTGCTGGCGGCCAACGGCCGTTGCGGGTCGGCGCCGGGGAACAGCCAGCCGTCCGGGCGGTAGCGCCGCCAGTAGGCGCGCAGTTCGGCGAGCAGGCGTGGCGACAGGGGCACGAGGCGGTCCTTTTGCCCTTTGCCCTGGCGCACGACCACGACCATGCGGGCGCTGTCGATGTCGCCGACGCGCAGGCGGACCAGTTCGCTGATGCGCAGGCCGCAGGCGTAGGCGACCTGGAGCAGCAGGCGGTCGCGTCCGGGTCGGGCGGCGTCGATCAGGCGCAGGACTTCTTCGGGGCCGAGCACGCCGGGCAGGGTGCGGGGCCTTTTGCCGTAGGGGATGAGGGGGAGTTGTTCGGGCCGTCCCAGCGTGACGCCGTAGAGGAAGCGCAGGGCGCAGACGGTCTGGTTGAACTGGCTCCAGGAGACGCGGCGGCGCAGCAGTTCGAGTTGGAAGGCGCGGACGTCGTCGGGTCCGAGTTGGTCGGGGGAGCGTCCGAAGTGCCGGGCGAATCGGGCGACGCCGGCGACGTAGGCCTGGACGGTTCTTGGGGAGTAGTTGCGCAGGCGCAGGTCGTCGATGTAGCGTTGGCGCAGCGGGGTCATGGCGGATCTCCAGGGGGGAAATGAAAAACGCCGAGGGCGAACCCTCAGCGTACCTGGAGATCCGACGCGAATGCCCCGTCAGCAACGAGAAAACGGAAATCCCTCCACCGCGGAGCGGTTTAGTTCAACCAGTGATTATTTTGCGCGGCGCGGTGATAACTGGCCGCCGCTTGACGGCCGCCCTCGCCGGGCGCCCCCTGTCGCGGCCCGTCCGTGTCGTCTCGCGTCCTCCCAG
The DNA here is from genome assembly GCA_963813925.1 of uncultured Planctomycetaceae bacterium. GTDB lineage: Bacteria > Planctomycetota > Planctomycetia > Gemmatales > Gemmataceae > UBA4732. The sequence goes on along the minus strand of CAWFBG010000005.1, from coordinate 295,918 downwards.
CCCGCCGGGCCGCGAAAGCATGTGACGCCTTCAGCGCCCGCGGTTCCTTCCTTTTCTCTCCCCCGGCAGCGACAGCTCTACTACACCACGACCGCCCCCCGCCGTCAAGAAAAAAGGGTCCGTCTCTGGCTGGCATTGACCGGCAAACCACCCCAATAATCTGGCACTCCCTGTCATCCTATGGCACTACTACCACCCTTGAATCTCCGCTTTATCCCCCTTACGATTCACCGGCCCCTTTCCCCCGGAGCCTCCGATGCCCCCCGAACCCGTCCGCCTCGCCGACTTCACCGTCCGCCTCTTCCTGCCCGGCCCCCTCCTCGCCGCCGACGAGCGCCTCGCCGGCTGGAAAAGGGGAAGGCGTGAATCAGCTCCCGCCAGTAACAAGGCCCACCATTCCATCTCCGGCGTATCCGCGGCGGTCAACGGCTTCATGGGCGCTCATAGGCACGGAAGTCTACTTTTCCCCTCCACTTCCCCTGCCCAGACGCCGCGCCCCCACGGTACACTGTGGGTCGTGCGGCGATCCGGCGTCGCCGTTGCGGCCGCGCGAGGACGGCGACCCATGACAACCGGAAGACGGGGGCACAGAGTAACCTTGGCGCATCGGCGCAAAGTGGGGAAATGCCAACGCCTGCAACGACTTACGATGCGCCAAATGATGCGCCGTTTGGCGCGTCACCGCCGCCGATGGGCGCCGGATCGGGCCGTCATGGTGCGTCAGGAAAGAAAATGGAACGCAGTACAGGATCAGGTGTCTCGCCCGGCGCCAGCGTCAACGCCTTGTCCGTGCAGATCGCCTCGACGGGGGCGTTGCCGATCGTCAGGCCGATCGGCCCCTACTTTCATTCCCATCACGGATCGTAATCCGCGACCACCCGGTAAATCCGCACCGTCATGCGCGGCCCTTCGTGGTGCTCCAAGCGCGCCCGGTCCCGGTTGCGCCGTCCGGCGGGGCCGCGCCGACAAATCGCACCGTGGCGCGGACCGCCCCCGCTCCTATCATGACCCGGACGGGTCCCGCAGTTTCGTATCCGGGGCAGTAATGGGCGATCGACTCCGACGATTCCGCACGGCCCTGCCGTGGCTCGGCCTCTTCCTCGTGGCCGCCCTATCGCTGCCGCCGCTGCTCTTCGAGCGAACGCCGGTCGGGCCGGCGGCCGCCTATGCGTCCCCGCTCCCGGCCGCGGCGAGCAGGGCGGTCGTTCTGCTGGCGATGTTCGCCGCCGTCGGCGTCGCCGCCTGGGCCGTCCGTGGCGAAGATCGCTGGGCGGGGCGCGTCGCGGCCCTGCTCGCCGTCCTGGCGGCGCTACTGACCGCCTGGCACGGGTTCCTGGTCGACCGCGTCGCCTTCGGCTGGCAGTGGTCGATGTATTTTGACATCCTCAATCACCACGGCGGGGCGCCGCACCAGTACCGCCCGCTCCCCTACGGCTTCGCGCGGACGCTGGAACTCGTCACCGGCGATTGGTGGTTTGCGTGCGTCGCCTACCGCTGGTTCTTCACGTACTGGTTCCTCTGGGGCTGCTACCGCTTCGCCCGCCTCTGGCACACGGAGGCATGGGCGCTCCTGACGCTGGTCCCCGTCGCCGTCCTCTATCCGCTCTCGATCTCGTTTTACTGGGGCCAGCTCACCGACCCGCTCAGCCACGCGCTGTTCGTGCTGGCCTTCCTCTGCACGGTGCGCGACCGGACCGCCCTCCTGGCCGCGTCGCTGGCCGTGGGAATCCTCGCCAAGGAGACGGTCGTGCTGATGGTCCCGGTTTATTGGGCCTGTACCTGGCGCGGCGGACTGCGGCCGTTGCTGAAGACGGCGGCGCTGGGCGGGGTGTGCGCGGCGGCGGTTCTGGCGGCCCGGATGCCGTACGGCTGGTATCCGGGATACGAAAAGATCAACGGCACCGATCGCCTGATGATCTTCGACAACCTCGGCATCGGCGCGCCTTACTACCACTCGGCCGCGCCAATCTGGGTCAACTACCTCGACCCGGCGCTGTTCGTGCTGCCGTTCGTGCCGTTCCTCGTGCGGGGCTGGCGGCGGATCGACGCACGGTTGAGGATGATGTGCGTCACGCTGACGCCGCTGCTGCTGTTGAGCAACCTCTGCTTCGGATGGCTGTACGAGGCGCGCAACTACATGCCTCTGCTGCCGCTGCTGGCGACGGCGGCGCTGTCGGGATTCCCCGGAACGGCTGACGAGTCGCGGCCGTAAGAGTCTGTTCCGGAAGGGGGCGGCAGGCACAGCCTGCCCTACGGAAAGCCGGCGATTCCTGTAGGGCAGGCTGTGCCTGCCGCACTTCAGGAACAGACTCGAAGGCCCAGCCGCGCCGCGCGGCCGCTCAATCGCCGGCCGGAGGCGGGCGCTCCGGCCGCGGCTGGAAGTCGGCGATCACCCGGAAGATCCGCACCGTCATGCGCGGCCCCTCGTGGTGCTCCAGCGGGGCGCGGCCGCCGTAGTAACACAGCACCGTCCGCAGCGGCACGGGGTCGGTGAGCGTCAGCCGCGCCTCTTCGCGAAGGGCCGGGCCTGTCAGGTCGATCTCCTCCGAGGCCACATGCCCGTCCGGCGCCGCCAGCCAGTCTCCCTCCCGCGGCGCGTCCGGCGGAAGGGCGTACTGGTACGTCGAGCGCATCCCGCACCGATCCGCGTAGTATTGAAATCCGTGATGCCCGACGAACAACGCCCGGCCGCCGCCGTCGCTTCCGGGGACCAGGGCGGAGGAGGCGGCGAGGAGCGGGCCGGGTCCGAGCGGCGAGCCGAGCAGCCCCGCCGTGCCGGCGGCCAGCACCGGAGGCGCCTCGCGTTTCCGCGCGGCGATCCACGCGGCGGCCTGCTCCGCGCCCCATACCTCCGCGTGCGCCTCCCACGCGTCCAGCGCGAAAAACGCCAGGCCCAGGATCGCCGCCCCGCCCGCCCACAGCCACGCCGCCCGCCGCTGCCGCGGCGTCCGCCAGGCGCGCGCCGCCAGCCGGCCGATCAGCAGCGTCAGCGGTACGAGCGCCCCCAGCACGCGCCGCGCCGCCGGGAACGGCGTCAGCGGGTAATAGGCCAGCGCCTCCAGCCCCAGCCAGAGCAGCAGGAACAGCGTCCCGCGCCGGTCGTCGCCCGACCACAGCCGCCGGGCCACGAAGACCAGCACGACCACGCCGCCGCCCGCGAAGGCGTCGAAAACGACCTCGCTCAGCGGAAACGACCATTCCGGCGTTTGAATCGGGCCGAACAGGCGCGGCGACGGCCGCACTTCGCCGGAAAAATGCCCTTCAAACAGCACGATCAGGGCGAAGCCGGCCAGAATCAGCACGACCGCCGCCGCCAGCCAGCGCCGGCGCACGCCCAGGGCCGCCATGCCGAGCACGACCAGGAACGGCGCCAGGCCGCCGAGGTAGCTGAAGAACAGGGCCGCCAGGGCGCCTTTGTCCAGAAACGACCCCGCGTTGGCCCGCAGCGACAGGAGGAAGTGTGATTGGCCGTAGAGCAGTGCCATGAGCAATTCCCACGACAGGAAGACCTGCGCCGCGGCGACGGCGGCCGCCGGCCAGAGTCGCCACCGCCCCGTCGTCGCGGCGGCCAGCAACATCACGGCCGGCGCCACGACCCCGGTGTATTTCGTCTGCATGGCCAGGCCGGCGACCAGGCCCGCCGCCGCCGCCCGTCCGAAAGAATCGCGGTCGCAGGCGACCAGGAACAGATAAACCGACGCCAGCGACAGGGCCAACGCCGGCACGTCGAGCATGAGGTTGATGCTCGGCAGGATCGCCGGCGACAGGACCGTCATCACCGTCAGCGGCAGTTCCACGCCGGCGGCGAAGCGGCGCAGCAAGGCGTACACGCTCCCCACCAGCAGCAGAGACCAGGGCAGCATCGCCCACTTCCAGGCCCACGGCCGTTCGCCGAACAGGGCGCGGGCGGCGGCCCAGGTGTACGGCAGCACAGGCGGGGCCAGCACTTCGAGGGCCGGCTGCGGTTCGCAGTACCACAGAATGTTAAAGCCGTAGGGATCCAGGGGATGCGTCGCGTCCTGGCGGGAATAGTAGGCGTAGGCGGCGTCGTCGATGTGCAGTGGTTTGAAGGCGTTGAGGCCGGTGCAAACGACGGCGAGCAGGACGAGAAGAAGGGCGCGGCGGTTGGACACAATCAGTCTCGTCGGGGAGATCGATAGACGGCCGGTGTCGCGGAAAGACACAGCCTGTTTCAAAACCCAGCAACGCGGGCGGGCCGCCGCGCCGCGCGGCGGCCGGATGCGCGTCTGCAACTTCTTTCAGGATAGAGGTTTTGTGAACCGAAGGCGAATGATCCGCGCTTTGGGGAGGTTCTTGGCGCCGCATTCGCTTCTTGCCTTGCTGTCGTCGGCGCCGAGTCCCCGGAGGACGACCCTTATGCCCAAAACCAATGCGAACCGTCCTCCCCTGGGCCGCTCGCGCCGCGCCGTACTGCCGTTCCCCACCGTTCGCCCCTCGGTGCTGGACCTACGCTTCACTGGCGACCCGTGGGTCGTCGCCCGCGCCGACGGCGGCGCGTCGCTATGCCTGGATGGCTACCAACTGACGAGCCTGTCCGCCCTTCCCTTTGACTTACCCTCCCTGAACCGCACGCTTTGCCATCTGCGCCGGCCGCCCGCTCGCCGCTAGCGCCTCGGAACGCATCCTACACCGGCGGGCTGACGACGCGCCGCTCGCCGACGATGCGATACAATGACTGGGTGAGGACTTTCGCTCCGCACCCTTATTCCGGTCGGTCCATGCCGCTCCCCGTTCGTCATCTACCCCTCCTGCAAAACTGGGACTGCCACGTCTGCGGCGCCTGCTGCCAGGAATACGTCGTCACCATCACCGACGAGGAACGCAAGCGCCTGGAGGCGCAGGGCTGGGACCGCGACAAGGACCTCGGCGGCTTCGCCCCGTTCGTCCGCCACGGCCCGCCCTGGGCGCGGACCTGGCGGCTCAACCACCGCCCCGACGGCAGCTGCGTCTTCCACAGCGACAAGGGCCGTTGTCGCGTCCACGAGCGCTTCGGCTACGAGACCAAACCGCTGCCGTGCCGCCTTTTCCCATTCATTCTGATCCCGACCGGCGATCACTGGAGCGTCGGGATGCGCTACGCCTGCCCGTCGGCGGCGGCGAACAAGGGCCGGCCGATGCCGGAACACGATCAGGAGTTGGTCGAGTTCGCCGCCCGGCTGGCCGAGCGGGAAAAGCTTACGCCGCGGCCGGACGGTTCGCTGACGCCGCCGCCGCCGTTGCGGCCGGGCCAGCATGTCAGCTGGCCCGACGTTCATCGCTGCGTCCAGGCGTTGCTGACGCTGTTGCGCAACCGCAAGGAGCCGCTGGAACGCCGGCTCCGCAAGTGCCTGGCGCTGGCGGAGCAGATGCGCCAGGCGAAATTGGAGCACGTCCGGGACGCCCGTCTCGGCGAACTGTTGACCGTGCTGCAACGCACGGCCGATACGGCGACGCCGGACAATCTGATGAAGGTCCCGCCGCCCGGCTGGATCGGCCGCATCCTGTTCCGACAGGCGGCGGCCCTTTTCACGCGCAAGGACCACGGCCCCAAGCGGGGGGCGGCGCGACACGGCGTCGCCGCGCGGCTGAAGGCGGCGTGGCGGTTCGCCCGCGGGACCGGCCCCGTGCCGCGGCTTCACGAATGGCTGCCGGAAACCACCTTCGAGGAGGTCGAGAAGCCGCGCGGCCCGATGCCGCTGGAAATGGAAAGCATTTTGGAGCGTTATTATCTCGTCAAGGTCGGGTCGCTGCAATTCTGCGGGGCGGCCCTGTTCGGCATGTCATTCTGGGACGGCTTCGAGCTGCTGGCGCTGACCTACCCGATCCTGATGTGGGCGTCGCGCATGTTCCGCGACGGGCCGCGCGAACAGGCGGTGCAGACGGCGCTGACGGTGGTGGACGATCATTTCGGCTTCAACCGCATTCTGGCGACGGCCCGGCAGCGGGCCAGTTTCCGCATTCTGGCGCGGCGGGGGGAGTTGGCGAAACTGATCGCGTGGTATACTAGGTGAACCGATGCGTGTTTCAATCCGATGTCAACGGCGCGGCGCGGCGATCCCTCGTGCGTTTGTGACATCTGGTCATTTGAGGAGTTGAAGGCTTTCGGGGACGTACGGTGGCGAAATGTCAAAAAGTATCCATGTTTTCGAGGGATTATTCATGAGTCCCAGCACCGAACAGATCCTGCAAACCGCCCTGTCGCTGCCCTCAGCCGACCAGACCGAGTTGATCGAAGCCCTGATCGCGGCGCAGGACGAGGCCGATCCCCAACCGCTGGACGACGCCTGGATGGCTGAAATCCGACGCCGCTCCGCCGAGTTTGACGCCGGGGAGGCGACTCCCATCCCGTGGTCCGTGGTCCGGGAGCGGGCGCACGGCGGGGACGGCTCGAATGCTTAACGTGAGCTTTCTGCCCGCCGCGGACGCGGATTACCAGGCCGCCCTCGCCTGGTATCGCGCCCGCAATCCGCGGGCGGCCGAGCGGTTCGAATCCGCCGTGGCGGAAGGGGTGCAGCGGATCGCCGACCGACCCGAACTATATGCCTTGGTGGATGACCGGCACCGGCGGTGTTTATTGCGCCGGTATCCGTAGAGCATGGTCTACCGCGTCGAGCCGACGGGCGTTGTGGTAGTCGCTGTCCCCCATTCCCGGCGGTCTTCCTCCTATTGGAAGGGTCGCGCCTGAATCCAACCGCCGATCTCCTCAAGGGCGTCGCCAACCAGGCGCCGTTCAGCCCTCCGCCTCGGCGGTTTGCAAAAAATCGAGAACCTGTCCGAGGCTGAGCCGGTCGATGCCCGGGGCCAAATTCATCTGCACGGCCAGGGCGGCAAGGATGTGTTCCTCGTCCAGCAGGCCCATGTCGCGGGCCGTCTGTCCGAATTTCTGTCGCCGCCGGCGCCGCCGCATCGCTTCCAGCACGCGGTCCACGTCGAACCCGGTCAGCACCTTCAGATGGACGAGGATCGCGCCGATCTTTTGCCGTTCCTGCATGGGCCTCACTTCCTGGGTTCGCCGTTGAATAACGTGGCGCCGGCAGGCGTCAGACAAATGAGGGCAGTCGCACGGCCGCCCGCCCCGCCTCTTGCGACAAGGAGAGGCCCCTCGCCGGAGGGACGCCTTTTATGAGGCCTGCGGTCTTTCGGGACCGCGGGCCTCTTTCATTTCTCCCCTCTCCCCCAAGGGGAGAGGGGAGGAAGCCACGCCTCAAGGCGACGGCTGCACCGTCTGGAACAGCTCGCTCATCCTCATGCCCAGGCCGAGCGAGATGCGGTACAGCGTCTCGATCGACGCGGAGTTCTTGCCCAGCTCGATCTGCGACAAATAACCGAGCGAAACGCCGGTGCGCTGGGCCATCGCGGCCAGCGTCAGCCCCAGCGTCTTCCGGCGTTCGCGGATGGCGGCGCCCAGCGACTCGCGCAGGGCCGATTCCGAGACGCGCAACAGCCCCTTGCTTTCCAGGCAGCGCACCACGGTGCGCTGGAGTTGGGCGATCTGAAATGGCTTGGTCAGGTAGTCGTAGGTGCGCGCCCGCAGACAGCTCAGGGCGCTGTCCACCGACGGGTAGGCCGTGACCACGATGACGCTGGCCTCGGGCTGGTACTCGCGGAGCCAGTCGAGCATCCGCCCCGACTCCAGGCCGGGGATCACGTAATCGAGAATGACGACGTGGTACGGGGCGCCGCGGAGGACGACTTCCATCTCCGCCGGATCGGATACAATGTCGATCTTGAATCCGTTCGGCGCCAAGGCGGCGTGCATTAGGTTGCAGACCGAGGGGTCGTCGTCCAGGATGAGGACGCGCACCTCGCCGGCCCGGTAGAGGCCGCCGATGTCCGGGAGCGGCCGCCGGCCCCCCACGGCCTGGGCCGATGGGTGGACGGCTTCCGCCAGGGAACCGACGCCGTTGCTCAGCTGGAAACTACCCACGCGAAACTCCTCGTTGAATCGTAGGAACGCCGCGAAGCGTTGCTTCGGGTGCCATGCTTTCGCGGCTGCTGTCAGTTTGAGGGCGCCATCCCGACCACCGCGAAAGCATGGTGCGGTCGGGGGCGGCATCATGCTTTCGCGGTGGTCCCGATGGTGTTTTCATGGGGAGAGGGGCCGCGAAAGCATGGCACCCCGTTACCGGGAAACCGACGGCCGGGGGCCGCCGTCCGCCGTCCAATCGCCCGACGGGGCCGCGCGGTCGATGGCCCCGCGCACGGCCCGTAACAGCCCTTCCGTGCGGAAGGGTTTGGAAAGAAACTCGAAGCCGTGGCCGGCGAAGTCGGCTCCGTCGAAATCGCGGGTCAGTTTTCCGCTCATGAACAAAAGGCGCACGCCGGGGTCGCGGCCCAACAGTCGCCGCGCCAGCTCCACGCCCGTCACCTTGGGCATGAACACGTCGGCGAGCACCAGTCGGTAACGATCCGAGGCGGCGGCCGTGTAATGGGCCACGGCCTCGTCGGCGCCGGCCGCGGCCTGCACTCGATAACCGGCCTGTTCCAGGGTGGCGCAGATGAATCGCCGAATCATGGCGTCGTCATCGACGACGAGCACCCGCTCGCCTCGCTTCGGCTGGCCGGCCGCCACGACCGGCGCCGGTCGCGCGGGGGCGGCGCACGGCAGGTAGACGGATGCGACGGTCCCGCCGGTCGGCCCCGGTTTCAGACGGAGGCCGCCGTGGTGGGCGTGGAGGATGCCGTAAGAGACGGCGAGGCCGAAGCCGCGACGGCGGGGCTTGGCGGTGAAAAAAGGCTCGGAGAACAGACCCCGCGCCACCTCGGGCGGCAGGCCCGGCCCGGAATCGGCCACGGCGATCTCGACGTGCGGCCCCGGCCGGGCGTCGCCGTACAGTTCGAGGCAGTCGTCCGCCGTGAGTTCGACGGGCCGGGCGGAGACGGAGGCGGTCCCCGCACCTTGCATGGCGTCGCTGGCGTTTTCCAGCAGCGCCGAGAGCACCTGACGCAGCTGGGCGTCGTCCACCGCGACCGACGGCAGGCCGTCGGCGACGGCCGCGCGGGCGGTGAACTCGCCTCCGGCGGTCGTCGCCCGCGCCGCCTCTTCGGCGATCAGAGTCGGCAGTTCCAGGGGCTGGACGCCTCCCGCCTGGCGGCGGGAAAACAGCCGGAGCAGCTGCGTGAGCTGGGCGCCGTTCTGGGCGCAGTGCTGGAGTTCGCGGAGATAACGGCTCACCTGCGAATCCGCCGGCAGTTTGAGCGCCAAACTGAGATCGCAAAAGCCGACAATGCCGGTGAGGATGTTGCCGAAGTCGTGGGCGAGGCGGGCCGACACCCGCGCCGCCGTCTCCAAGTCCCTTTGCCGTTCGGCGCGGCCCAGCTGTTCGGCCCAACGCGGCTTCGGACCCGCGCTTTGCAGGAGACCGCCCAGGGCGTGGCCGGCCAACGTCAAGGCCGCCGCTTCGCCGGCGTTCCAGGCGCGGCCGTATTCCGTTTCCACCCAGAGCAGCCAACCGGGACGCGAAGGCGGCCGGATCGCCGTTACCAACACGCCGCCGCCGACTCGCCGAGGGACCGCCAGCGCCGACGGCGCCCGCGACACGCGTTCGGTCCATTCCGCGTCTTCTTCCCACGGCACGGCGTTGTCGCCCGCCGGGCGGCGCGCAGCGCCTTTCCCGTGTCGGCGGCGACAAGCCCGGCCCCCGAGGCGGCGAAGGCGGCGGCCAGGCCCGTCAGAAGGCCGTCCAGACCGGGGCCGTCGGCCGGCCCGCGACCGAGCAAGCCGTGAATAAACTCCAAAGCGGATCGGCTGGCGTCAAAACCTCGCCGATCCGCCTCACCTTGACCGCCGGGCATCACAGGCCGCTCCGTGAGGAAGGGGGAATTATCTCGCCCCGGACCACAAAACTGTAGGACAGGAATGGATGTGCGGTCAAATGAATCAGAAGGGAATTGCCGATTAGCCGCCGTCGAGATACAAGGTTAGCCGCGACGCGCGGCGGAGCGCTTTGTTGAAGCGCTCCGCCGCGCGTCGCGGCTAACCGAGGTTTTTGACAGGCGCGAGCCGTCACTCCGCGCTTTCGCGGAAGCGGTAGCCGACGCCGCGCACGGTCTCGATGAGGTCGGTGGCGCCCAGCTTGCGGCGCAGCGTCTTGATGTGAACGTCGATGGTCCGCTCCAGCACGACGGCCCCGTCGCCGATGGCGGCGTCCATCAGCTGGTGCCGCGTGAAGGCCCGGCCCGGCTGTCGCAACAGACACTCCAGCAGGCGAAACTCCGTCGGCGTCAGTTCCAGCTCGCGGTCGTCGGAGTAGGCGCGGTGGCGCACGCGGTCGATGCGCACGTTGAGATGTTCGATGAGGTCGAGCGGTTCGCCGGCCGCGTCGAAGCGGCGTTGCATGGCCTTGATGCGCTGCAACAACACCTTGATGCTGAACGGCTTGGTGACGTAGTCGTCGGCCCCGAGCGAGAAGCCGACGACCTGGTCGGTCTCCTCGGCCTTGGCGCTGAGGATGATAATGGGGATCTCGCGCGTCCGTTCGCCGGCCCGCAGCTCGCGGCAGACCTCCAGGCCGGGCAGCCCCGGCAACATCAGGTCGAGGATGACGAGGTCCGGCAGCAGCGTTTGCGCCTTGCGCAGCCCCTCCGGGCCGTCGTGGGCCACAATGGTTTCGTAGCCCTCGCGCTCCAGGCCGTAGGTGAGCGGGTCGGTGATTTCGCGCTCGTCCTCGATGACGAGGATGCGCAGGCGCGGCAGGGCGGAAGCCGGACCCGTGACGCCGGCTGGCATGGCGAGCATTCCCCCCGTAGAGTGATTCATCGCAACCGGGTCGAGGCGGCCCCGACGCCGGCGCAACCCGGACGCCGGCGGAAAGCCCGCCTTATTCCCGACCTCCTTTCTCCCTTGGATCACGTGCCCACGGCCTGGGCGGCCGTCGGCCGGTGGCGAACGATCTCCCCGTCGATCAGGTAGATCACGTCCTCGGCGATGTTGGTCGCGTGGTCGGCGATCCGCTCCAGGTGGCGCACGGCCGAGAACATCGACAGGCCGGCCTCGATCAGGGCCGGAGATTTCTTCATCTCGCCGACGATTTCGTGGATGATTTCTTCGTTGTAGCGGTCCACCTCGTCGTCCATGCGCATGACCGATTGGGCCTGCGACTTGTTGAGGTTGACGTAGGCGTCCAGCGCCTGGCGCAGCATCATGGTGGTCAGGTCGGTCATGCGCTGCAGCCGTTCGGGGATCGGCAGCAGCGGCGGCTGGGCGAGGTGGATGGCCCGCTCGGCGATATCCTCGGACAGGTCGCCGATCCGTTCCAGATCGACGTTGATGAGCATGGCGGCGGCGATCAGCCGCAGGTCCACGGCCACCGGCTGATGCAGCGCGAGGATCTTCAGACACTCCTCGTCGATGTGGTTCTCCTCGCTGTCGATCTGCCCGTCGCCGTCGATCACCTCGCGGGCCAGGCTCACGTCGCGCTCCTGCGAGCGCATGGATGGCCTTCTGCACGGCCCCCTCCACCAGGCCGGCCAGGGCCAGCATGTCGCGTTGCAGTCCGTCCAGGTCGCGCTGCAGGTGTTTGGCCATGTCGATCCGTTTCCTGTATGAATCCTGGCGAGCGGCCGGTGTAAGCCGGCTGGTGCGTCATCCGTCCCGAGGCGCTAGGCCATACCAGCCGGCTCACGCCGGCCGCTCGCCGGCGCCCATTAGCCGAACCGCCCCGTGATGTAGTCCTCGGTTTGCTTGACTTGAGGCCGGGTATACAGCTGGTCGGTCGGCCCCGCCTCGATGAGCCGGCCCTGGTAGAAGAAGGCGGTCAGGTCGGAGACTCGCGCCGCCTGCTGCATGTTGTGCGTCACGATGACGATGGTGTAGTCGCGCTTCAGCTCGAAGATCAAATCCTCGATGCGGCTGGTGGAAGCCGGGTCGAGCGCCGAGGCCGGTTCGTCCAGAAGCAACACTTCCGGGTCGGTGGCCAGCGCCCGCGCGATGCAGAGCCGCTGCGCCTGGCCGCCGGAAAGGTTCAGCGCCGAGTCGTTCAGCCGGTCCTTGACCTCGTCCCACAGGGCGGCGCCGCGCAAGCAGCGTTCGACGATGCCGTTCAGCGTGGCCCGGTTGTTCATGCCGGCCACGCGCGGCCCGTAAACGACGTTTTCGTAGATCGACTTGGGGAACGGGTTCGACTTCTGGAACACCATGCCGACCCGGCGGCGCAGGTCCACGAGGTTGACGGTGCGGTCGTAAATGTCCACTTCGTCCAGGGCCAGCTCGCCGACGTGCCGCGTCCCCTCGATCAGGTCGTTCATGCGGTTGAGGGTGCGCAGAAACGTGGACTTGCCGCAACCGGACGGCCCGATCAGGGCCACCACCGAGCGCTCGGGTACGTCCAGGGAAATGTCCCAAAGCGCCTGCTTGGCGCCGTACCAGAAGGACACCCCTTTGGCGGCGAACTTGCAACGGATGCCCGGTTTGACCGAGGGCTCGCGGCCGTTGAGGCTGCGCTCGGAAATGATGGCCGAATAGGACAGGGTGGACATTTGTAACCTCGAAGCATTCCGGGCCGCATCGACCATGGCTTCAGGAACGCGGGGTCATTTTATGGAGCGAGTATGTAGTTTTGATGAAGATGGCGGGGAGTTTCGCGCAACCCTGTCAGGCCGGCGCCGCGCGCGGCAGACGGACGGTGAAGGTCGCCCCCTGGCCGGGCCGGCTGGCCGCGTGGACGTTGCCTTTCATGGCCTGCGTCAGATGTTTGACGATGGCCAGGCCCAGGCCGGTGCCGCCCATCTCGCGGGAACGGGCCTTGTCCACCCGGTAGAAGCGCTCGAAGATGCGCGGCAGGTCGGATTCCGGGATGCCGATGCCGTCGTCGGCGACCCGGAGCCACACCTGCCCGTCCTCCTCGCCCCAGCCGACGCGGACGTGGCCGCCCTCCGGCGTGTACTTGAGGGCGTTGTCGAGGAGGTTGTCCAGGATCTGTTCCACCGCCTCCTCGTCGGCCCAGACGACAACGGGCGGCGCGTCGGGCGTCAGCTCCAGCGTTTGCCGGCGCGCCTCGGCCTTCGGCCGATGCCGCTCCAAACATGCCGAGACCACCGGCCGCACCGGCACCGCTTCGAACTCGAACAGTTCCTCGCCGGCTTCGATGCGGGCCAGGCTGAGCAGATCGAGAATGAGCATATGGAGACGTTCGCTCTGGTTGGCGATCTGTTCGAGGAAGCGCATCCGGTGTTCCGGGTCTTCGACGGCCCCGGCCAGGAGCGTTTCGGTGCAGAGCTTGATGCCGGTCAAGGGCGTTTTCAATTCGTGCGACACGTTGGCGACGAACTCCTGACGGATGCGTTCCAGCCGCCGCAGTTCCGTGGTGTCGTGCAGGACGAGCACGGCGCCGCGCGGCGGCGGGCCGGGCAGCCGGGCGGCGTGGACGGTGAGGCTGCGCGAGGAGCCGTCGCTGGAACGCAGCTCTTCGCGGCAAGGTTCCGGCCGCTTCAGGGCGAGCTGGACGAGGTCCAGCAGGGGGCGGCGCCGCATCACTTCCCACAGCCGGCGGCCGATCGGCGTCCGCGTCGGAAACTCCAGCAACTCCGCGGCGCGGTCGTTGGCGAACAGGATGCGTTGGTCGGCGTCCAGGGCGACGACGCCCTCGACCATGCCGCTGAGGATGGCCCGCAGCTGTTGCCGGTCCTCTTCCAGGGCGGCGATGCGCGTGGTCAGCTGCTCGCTCATGCGGTTGAACGACCGATTCAGGGCGCCGACCACGCCGCTCCCATCGGTGAACACGCGCTCGCCGGCCTTGCCGGCCCCGATGCGTTCGGCCGCCTGGGCGATCTCCTTGAGCGCCGGCGTCATCACCCGGCTGACGTACCAGCCCCAGGCGACGACGACGAGCAACCCGGCCGCGGCCGCGACAATCAGCCAGCCGGCCAGCCGCCAGCGCAGGTTTGGGTCGTCCACGCATTCCGCCACGCCCAGACCGGCGACGGCGAGGGCCGCGAGGACCGCGAGACTGAACCGAAACGTCATGCGCCAGAACATGGGGCGTTCTCTTGGGCGAGCGGCCGGCGTAAGCCGGCTGGTATGGCATCGCGCCGCGGAAAAGCGGACGCACCAGCCGGCTTACGCCGGCCGCTCGCCTTGAAACGACTTCAGTCCGCCTGGCTGGCCATCAGGACGCGCTTGCCGGTGAAAAAGCGGATGCCGAAGTTCAGCACCATGATGGCCATCACCAGCACGAAGGCGGCCGCCCACGCCTGGCGATGCCAGTCCTCATAAGGACTGACGGCGTAGTTGAATATAAACACCGGCAGCGACGGCGTATAGTCGTTGAGCGACCGCGGCCAGTAGGAGTTGCTGGAGGCCGTCAGCAGCAGCGGGGCCGTCTCGCCGGCGACGCGGGCGATGGCCAGGAAGACGGCCGTGATGATCGCGGGGAGGGCCGCCGGCACGCTCACGCGCAACACCGTCTGCCACTGGCTGGCGCCGAGCGCGGAACTGGCGCCGCGAAGCGCCCTGGGCACCAGTTTCAACGCCTCCTCCGAAGCGCGCATGACGATAGGCACCATCATCACGCCCAGCGCGAAACCGCCGGCCAAGCCGGAGAAGTTGTGGGTGATGGGCCGAACGATGACGTAATAGCCGAAGATGCCGATGACGATGGACGGCACGCTGCCCAGCATCTCTCCGACGAAGCGTACAGTCGGCCCCAGCCGGTCGCTTCGATATTCGGACAGGTAAATGGCGGCCAGGAGTCCCACGGGTACGGAGAACGCCGTGGCCAGGCCGACCATGAGCGCGCTGCCGTAAAAGGCGTTGACCATGCCGCCGCCGGTTTGGCCGACCGGCGCGGGCAGCTTCGTGAAGAAGTCCCAGTTCAGGGATGTGCCGCCGCGGTAGAGGAGATAGCCGACGATCAGGAAGAGCGGCACGGTGGTGCCTGCCAGGCAGAGGCCGAGGACGCCCAGGCCCCAAACCACCACGGCCGCCCCCGCGACGGCGATTAGGCCCAGCAGACCAACCCGCAGATCGGGGCTTTGTACGCCGAAGGCCACCGCCAGCCAGGCCGCGACCACCGGCAAAAGCAGGAGAAGGGCGTATCGGGCGCGATGCCCGTGCCCGCCGGTCATCAGGCCGTCCATGAACGAGGCCCGCGCGTGATTGCTCGGGAACTCCCGAAGCCGGGTGTATCTCGGTCGGCCGTTCGCTTCGGCCGTGGCCGCGTCCGCCCTTTTCCAGAACGCCAGGCGGCCGCCGAAGAAGGACGTTTTTTTCACGGCGGTACGGCGGCTCATGCGCCAGATCAGCAGCCGGCCCAGGCAGCTGAAGCCGACGCTGACCAGCAACAGCACCAGGCCCAGCTCGACCAGGGCGGACAGGTAGAGGTCGTAGGTGGCCTCGGTGAACTCGTTGGCGATGACGCTGGGGATCGAGTTGCCCTTGGCGAAGATCGAAAAGATGATGTCGGGCCGGTTGCCGATGAGCATGGTCACGGCCATCGTTTCGCCGAGGGCGCGGCCCAGGGCGAGGAAAGAGCCGCCCATGATGCCCGGACGGGCGTAAGGGAGTACAACAGTCCGAATGGTCTGCCAATGGGTGGCGCCCACGGCCAGCGCCCCTTCGCGTTGCGACCGCGGCACGGCGCGGATCACGTCGAAGGAGACGGCCGCGACGTAGGGCACGATCATGATGCCGAGGACCAGGCCGGCGGACAGCAGGCCGATGCCCGCCTGGCTCGGCCCGCCCAGCGAGGCGATCAAACGCTGCAAGACCGGGGCGAACACGTACAGGCCCCAGAAGCCGTAAACGACGCTGGGTATGGCCGCCAGCATTTCCACCAGAAACGAGCCGACTTTGCGCAGCCAGTGCGGGGCGATCTCGGCGAGGTAGGTCGCCGTGCCCACGCCCAGCGGCACGGCCAGCAGCATGGCGATGACCGACGTGACGATGGTGCCGTAAACGAACGCCAGCGCCCCGAACTTACGGTGACTCGGTTCCGGGTCCCATGTCACCGTGGCGAAGAAGTGCAGCCCCGTGGCCCGGATGCAGTCCAACGACCGCCAGACGAGGACGGCCACGAGCAGCGCCGCCAGCCCAACGACCAGGACGGCGGCGGCCTGGCACAGGCGCTGGAAGACGGCGTCGCCCAGCCCGGTGAACAGGGTCGCCTTTCCGACGAGGCGAACCGCGCGCCGCCCGCTTTCGGGCGCGGCGGCGTGCGGCGGATCGCCGGGGGTGATGCTCATGGCTGTTCTCCTCCGACGAGACGGTTTCACTTCACCTTGACCGCATCGAGCTGCTTATCGATCTTCTCGACGAGGCCCTTCGGCAGTTTGGCGTAGTACAGGGCCTCGCAATACTGTTGGCCGTCGTGCGTACACCAGCGCAGGAAGTTCACTACCTCTGGTCCCTTGACGGGAGGTTGGTCGATGTAAAGGACCGCCCAAGTGGTGCCGCAGATGGGGTAGGCGCTTTTGCCTGGGGCATCCGTGGGGGAAAAGCGCAAATCGTCGGGAAGGTCGCGGGCGGCAGCGTCGGCCGCGGCCGTCACACTTTCGAGGTCCGCCTTGATGAATTCTCCCTCGTGGTTCTGGACCAGTCCGAACGGGACATCGTTCTGCAAGGCATAAATCAGTTCGACGTAGCTGACTGTGCCAAGCGACCGCTTGACTTCGCCCATCACTCCGTCTCAGCCTTTGGCCCCGTGGCCGGTCGGCCACTCCACGGAGGTGGCGACGCCGACCTTCTTTTTCCACTCCGGGCTGACCTTGGAGAGGTAGTCCACCCAGACGTATGTGGCGCCGCTGCCGTCGGAACGGTGGACGACGCCGATGTCCTTGGAGGGCAGCTTGACGCCGTGATTCAGGTCTTGAATGGCCTTGTCGTCCCACTTCTTGATCTTGCCGAGGAAGATGTCGGCCAACACCGGCCCGCTGAAACGCAAAGGCTCCCGCAAGCCTTCGAGGTTGTAGACCGGGACGACCGCGCCCAGGACGAGCGGGACATGGACGACCTCGCCGCCCACATCCTTGGCTGCTTGTAGTTGATCCACGTTCATGGGTTCGTCGGTGCAGCCGAAGTCGAACGTCTTGCCGGTCATTTGCCGGATGCCGCCGCCGGAGCCGATCGACTGGTAGTTGACCTCGACGCCCTTGGCATTGTCGTACTCGGCGGACCACTTCGACATCAGCGGGTAGACGAAAGTGGATCCGCCGCCATTGAGGCGCGGCCTGGTGGAGTCGCCGCAACCGCTGGCCGCGAGGCAAAGGACTGCGATCCAGAGGAGGCTCTTCAAAGGGAGAACCCTCACGGAAGAAAAGGCCTTTCGGACACGAAATCATCCCGGCCCCGCGGCGGACAAACCGCGGGGCGGGGCTGTCGTCACTTCACCTTGACCGCATCGAGCTTCTTATCGATCTTCTCGACGAGGCCCTTCGGCAGTTTGGCGTAGTACAGGGCCTCGCAATACTGTTGGCCGTCGTGCGTACACCAGCGCAGGAAGTTCACTACCTCTGGTCCCTTGACGGGAGGTTGGTCGATGTAAAGGACCGCCCAAGTGGTGCCGCAGATGGGGTAGGAGTCTTTCCCGTCGGCGTCGGTGATCGAGTAGCGCAAGTCGTCCGGGATATTAGTCAGGCTGTTCTTGGCCGCCTCGGTGACGGCGGCGAGGTCGGCCTTGATCGGGTTTCCGGCCTTGTTTTTCACCTTCCCGAAGCTGATGTTGTTTTGGAGGGCGTAGATCAGTTCGATGTAACCGATGGTCCCCGGGGCTGCCTTGACGCGCCCGGCCACGCCCTCATTGCCCTTGGCGCCCTCGCCGGCCGGCCAGTCCACCGACGTGCCTTTGCCGACCTTGGCCCACCCCTCCTTCGGGTCCGGGCTGACCTTGGAGAGGTAGTCGGTCCAGATGTAGGTGGTTCCGCTGCCGTCGGAGCGGTGGACGACGCCGATGTCTTTCGAGGGCAGGTCAACGCCCGGATTCAGCTTCTTGATGGCCTCGTCGTCCCACTTCTTGATCTTGCCGAGGTAGATGTCGGCCAGGACCGGGCCGCTGAACACCAGCGGCTCCTTGACCTCTTCCAGGTTGTAGGCGGGGACGACGGCGCCCATGACGAGCGGGATGTGGTACACGTCGCCGCCGACCTCCTTGGCCTTCTTGAGCTGTTCGTCATTCATGGGTGCGTCGGTGCAGCCGAAGTCGGCGGTCTTGGCGGTCATCTGCTGGATGCCGCCGCCGGAGCCGATCGACTGGTAGTTGACCTCGACGCCCTTGGCCTTGTCGTACTCGGCGGACCACTTCGACAACAGCGGGTAGATGAACGTCGAGCCGGCCCCGTTCAGCCGGGGCTTCGCGCCGCCGGCGGTGCCGCTCGGGCCGCAGCCGACGCAGGCCGCCCCCAGAACCAACAAACCCCAGAACACCGATTGCATGGTTGTACGCACCGATCACCTCCCTAGTTTGGTGTACATCCTGGAGATTCCCGTCTCTCGCGGGGCTACTCTATTGGGCGTGAAAGGCGAAAAACGTGAGGGAATTGTGAAAATCGCATGAAGATAACCGCGTTATAGAAGGACTGTCGGAACGGCTCGAAGAACCGAAGGCTCCTCCGCCCGCAAACAGGGAGAGGAGCCTTCGGAACCATCCTTTACTTGATTTCCTTCAGTTTGTCGTCAATTCGTTTGACGAGGGAATCGGGCAGCGGCGCGTAGCCCATCGGCTCGGCGTACTTCTGGCCGTCGTGAACGACCCAGCCGAGGAATTCGGCCAGGTTCTTGCCGCGGTCGCCGGGCTGCTTGGCGTAGAACACGGCCCAGGTGGTGCCGCTGATCGGGTACGAATCGGCCCCCGGCGCGTCCACGAGATTGAAGCGCAGGTCTTCCGGCGCGTCCTTGGCGGAGAGAACGCCGTCGGCGGCGGCGCTGACGCTCTTGGGGCTGGCGAGGAGGAACTTGCCTTCGCGGTTCCGGACGGCGCCGAAGCGGACATTGCCCTTGTTCTGGAGCGCGTAAGTCAGTTCGACGTAGCCGATGCCGCCCTTGGTCTTCGTGACGGCCCGGGCCACGCCGGCGTTCTGCGGCTCGGCGACGCCGACGCCCATCCAATCGACCGTGTTGCCGGCCCCGCGGCTATCCTTCCACTCGGGGCTGGTCTTGCTCAGGTAGGTGGTGAAGATGCTGGTGGTGCCGCTGCCGTCCTTGCGGTGGAAGGGGGTGATGTCCATGTCCGGGAGCTTGGCGTCCTTGTTCAGCTCGGCCAATTTCGGGTCGTTCCACTTGGTGATCTTGCCCATGAAGATTTCGGCAAGGACAGGGCCGGTGAAGTTCAAAGGCTCGTCCACGTCGAGGTTGTAGGCGGGGACGACGGCGCCCATGACGAGCGGGACGTGGAGGACGCCGCCTCCTCCATTTTTGGCCCTTTCCAGGTCCGGCTTCTTCATGAAGGCGTCGGAGCAGCCGAAGGCCGTGGCCTTCTCGATCATCTGTTTGACGCCGGCGCTGGAACCGAGCGACTGGTAGTCGATCTGAACGGCGCCGTTGGTCTTGGCGTACTCTTCGATCCATTTGTCCATGATCGGCTTGACGAAGGACGAGCCGGATCCGTTGAGCTTGGCTTCGGCGGCCGGGGAGGCGGCGACCACGCCCAGCGCCAGGGCGGCGAGGGCGGCCGCGGTGAAGAAGGAACGCATCGCACCACTCCTTGAAGAGAAACAGGGGACAGTCGGACGCGAGTCGGCGCCGCGTAGCACGCCAGTCCCAAAAGACCTTCCGTGGCGGGCGCCGGGGTTCCGAAATCTCCGGTCGGTCAGCCGGGTTACTCTACGGGCGGCGGTCAGCGAATAATGTGTGCGAAGTGTGAAAAATGCGTGAAGACGCCCGTACCAGCCGCGAGAGCGAGCGAGCGGAATTTCGCCCAACCCGCTCGCTCGCGCTCGCGGCTGGTAGGCTTGGTCAATCGAACAGCCCGCGCGGCCCGTCCAACGGCTGGACCGGCGTCTTGAGCGGCCGGCCGAGTAGGGCAAAAGCCCGCGGCGTGGCCACGCGGCCGCGCGGCGTGCGGACGATGAACTGCTCGCGCAGCAGGTACGGCTCGATCTCGTCGCTGAGGGTGTCGGCCGGCAGGTTCATGGTGGCCGCCAGCGCCTCGACGCCGGTCGGGCCGCCCTCGAAGACGCCGATCAGCGTTTCCAGATAACGGCGGTCCTGCTTGTCCAGACCTTCGCGGTCCACCTCGGCCATGTCCAGGGCTTCGCGGGCCAGGTCGAGGGTGATGCGGCCGTCGGCCTCGCTGGCGGCGAAGTTGCGCGTCCACCAGAGCCGGGCGTTGGCGATGCGCGGCGTGCCGCGGCTGCGCTTGGCCAGCTCCAGGGCGGCGTCGTCGGCTGATCTCGGTTTGCAGCTTGCGCGGCGTTGATGCGGACGATCTCGGCCAGCTCCTCGACGCTGTAGAACTCCAGGTGTTCGTGCATCTTGAAGCGGTCGCGCATCGGGCTGGACAACATGCCGCTGCGCGTGGTGGCGCCGATCAGCGTGAAGTGCTTGAGGCGCATGGAGATCGTGCGGGCGTTGATGCCCTCGCCGAGCACGATGTCGATGCGGAAATCCTCCATTGCCGGGTAGATAAACTCCTCGACGACGCGCGGCATGCGGTGGATTTCGTCGATGAAGAGGAAGGAGCCTTCTTCGAGGTTGGTGAGGAACGGCAGCAGGTCGGCTGGCTTGGAGAGGGCGGGGCCGCTGGTCATCTGGATGGAGGTGCCCAGTTCGTTGGGCAGCACCGTGGCGAAGGTGGTCTTGCCGAGGCCGGGCGGCCCGTCGAAGAGGATGTGCGACATCGGCTCCTTGAGCTTGCGGCAGGCGTTGAGGACGATGCCGAGCCGGCGGACGACGGCCTTCTGGCCGATGACCTCGCGCAGCCAGCGCGGACGCAGGGCGGCGTCGTGTTCGCGCGGCGGTTCGCCGTCGGGGTTCTGGTGGACGATCGCTTCGCGGGCCATGTCAACCTCACATTCCGCGGGGGCATGTCGGTTAGCCGCAACGCGCCAGCAGGGCGCTCGCATCGAGCGCTCCGCTGGCGCGTCGCGGCTAACCGGGCGCTCGCCTTACGCCTGCTTGTATATTTCCAACAACACTTCCTCGACCGTCTTGAACGACCGGCCGCCGGCGAACGCCTTGTCCAGCCGGCCGCGCGCCTCCTGCGGGCTGTGGCCGATGCTCATCAGCGCCTGGTAGGCGTCCTCGAACACGTCGGCCTCGCCCATGCTCGGCGCCGCCGCGCCCGGCTCGGCCCCCGCCAACGGCTGCGCGGGCATCAGGGCGAACTTCGTCACCTTGCGGCGCAGGCTGGCGATGATCTGCTCCGCCGTCGCGGCGCCGACGCCGGGCAGCGTCGTCAGCCATTTGGCGTCCTGCCGCTGGATGGCGTCGGCGATTTCCTTGACCGGCCGAACGAACGCCTTCAGCGCCTTGCGCGTCCCCACCTTGTCCACGGTACAAAACAGGTCGAAAAAGTCCAGTTCGGCCTCGGTGGCGAAGCCGATCAGCCGCGGCACCACGCGGCCCTGCATCGGGTTGCCGTCGAGGTAATGGCTGGTGTGCAGCGTCACCTCCTGGCCTACCCGCGTCTGCAACGCGCGCCGCACGAACTCCGGCGTCAGCACCTCATACTCCAGCGGGCCGACCTGGAGGCGGACGCCTTCGTCGAGAACGCGATTAAGGACACCCGTAATCTTGGTAATCATGTACCCGCCTCATCGCCGGTCGCTTCCGCGCATAGTAATGGCACAGCGCCGCCGCCAGCGCGTCGGCCACGTCCGGCGGCTCCGGCAACTCGGCCAACCCCAGTTCGCGTTGAATGGTGCGCTGCACCTGTTCCTTGGACGCATGGCCGTTGCCTGTGATCGTCTTCTTGATGCGCGTGGCGTTATAACTCAGCACCGGCACATCGCGTTCGGCCGCCGCCAGCAAGAGGACGCCGCGGGCGTGGGCCATCAGAATGGCCGTGCGCGGATGGTTGTAATGGGCGTACAACTGTTCCACCACCATGACGCCCGGATGATATTGTTCCACCACTTCTACTATACCATCGTACAGGGCGCGAAGGCGCGGGGCCATGTCGGTTGTGGCGCGGCCGTCCGCGCCGCGGACCACGCCGGCCTCGCACACCAGAGGCGCTGCCGGGCGCACTTCGAGGACGGCGTAGCCGGTCGTTTGCAGACCGGGATCGACGCCCAGCACGCGCAAGCCGGGCGCGAACGGCGGCAAGGCCGGCGGTTCGTTCATGGCCACAGCGTACCGTCCTTTCCCAAAGGGACAAGCCGACCTTGCCTCCAAGGGCCGCCTGACCTCTATAATTGGTGGAACGGCTCGCGGCCTCAGGGCGCCATCCCAGGCAACGGTGCAGAGAACCCAACGACGTAGGGGAATCGGGCATGACCATCGACCCCCAGGTGTTGCGGGCCGAGCAATACGTCGAAATCGGGCGGGTCCTCCAGCGCCAGGCCCAGAGCCTTACCGACCAGTGGTCGCTGCGGGCGGCGGAGGAGCAGCCGCAAGCGGCCCGCGTCCATGAGCGGGTCTTGCGCGACCACCTTCCGCAGTTCCTCCAGACTCTAGGTCGCAGTCTGGCCGATTCCATCGGCCCCGACGCCGCGCCCCACGAGGCGCCGGCCGCGGAGCATGGCGAACAGCGCTGGGAGGCCGGCTGGTCGCTGAGCGAAGTCATCCGCGATTACCAGATCCTCCGACTCGTCATTTTCGAGCACCTGGAAGGGGCGCTGCAACGATCGCTGCTCTGTCACGAGGTGCAGGCCATCGGCCTGGCCCTGGACGAGGCCATCGACGCCAGCGTTAGCGCCTACGTCCACCACCGCGACGACGCCTTTCGGAAGCTCGAACAGGAACTCCGCGAACAGGCGGCCGCCCTGCGCGAGGCCGACCGGCGCAAGAACGAGTTTCTGGCCGTACTGGCCCACGAACTCCGCAACCCGCTGGCGCCGATCCTCAACTCCGTCGAGGTGCTGAAACTGCTGGGGCCGACCGACGCCCACATCGACCAGGCCCGCGACATTGTGGAACGCCAGGTCAAGCAGATGGTCCGCATCGTGGACGACCTGCTCGACTTGACGCGCATCGCCCAGGGCAAGGTCGAATTGCGGCGGTCCCCGTTCGACCTGGCGGTCGCGGTGGCCGAGGCCGTCCAGACCACCGCGCCGCTGTACGAGGCCCAGGGCCACCGGCTCTCGGTGTCACTGCCGACGGAACCGCTCCGCATCGAGGGCGACCACGCCCGGATCGTGCAGGTGCTCGTCAATCTGCTGACCAACGCGGGCAAGTACACCGACAAGGGCGGCCACGTCCGCCTGACGGCCGGCCGCGAGGGCGACGAGGTCGCGGTGACGGTCACGGACAACGGCGTCGGCATCGAAAAGGACATGCAGGACCGCGTATTCGATCTTTTCACCCAAATCGACCGGGCCCGCCCCCACTCGCACGGCGGCCTCGGCATCGGGCTGACGCTGGTGCGGCAGCTGGTGCAGTTGCACGGCGGCCGGGTGTCGGTGCGCAGCGACGGCCCCGGCACGGGCAGCGAGTTCGCCGTGCGCCTGCCCGCCGTCCTCCCCGCCGGCGAGCCGGCGAAGGCGGAACCGGCCCAGCCGGCGGTAACTCCTTTACACATCCTCATTATCGAGGACAATACCGACGCCCGATTGACGTTGCAACAGTTGCTGACGCTTCTGGGCCATCGGGTCGATGCGGCCGCCAACGGCTCGGAGGGCGTCGCGGCGGCGTTGGCCGGCCGGCCGGACCTGGCCCTGATCGACCTCGGCTTGCCCGGCATGGACGGCCTGGAGGCGGCGCGGCGGCTGCGAAACGGCCTGGCGAACGCGGTTCTGCTGGTCGCCCTGACCGGCCACGCCTCGGAGGACGACCGCCGCGGCGCCCTGGACGCGGGGTTCGACGACCACCTGGCCAAGCCGGTGGACCTGGACGCCCTCAACCGCCTGCTCGCCGACGCGGCCGGGCGACGCGGCGCCGGCGAGCGGCCGGCGTAAACCGGCTGGTACGTTCCTGGTCTCGGCGGCGCCAGGCTACACCGGCCGGCTTACGCCGGCCGCTCGCCGTCATCCTACCCTCCAGCCGGTGCCGCCGGGCCGGTCCTCCAGCGACACGCCGAGTTCCGTTAGCCGCTTGCGGATCTGATCGGCCACGGCGAAGTTCTTGGCCTTGCGGGCGTCGGCGCGGAGGTCGAGGAGCAGCTGCATCAGGCCGCCGAGCAGCTTGTCGTCGCCGGCCTTCGCCGCCGCGGCCGGCTCACGGAAGAGGCCGAGGATCTGGCTCAGTTCCTTTAGGACCTTCACACCACGTTTGAAGTTGTCGAACGTCCGGCTGCGACGAAGTTCCGGATCTTGGAAATCGCGGTATGTGTCCGCAAACTTGTTCAGTTGCGTGAGAAACTCATAGAGCTTCCCGATGGCTCCGCCCGTGTTGAAGTCGTCGTCCATGCAAAGGCAGAATTCTAAATGGGCGCTCTCGCCTTCAAGAACCTGCCCATCGGGGTCGTTGGCTTCTACATGCTCCTTGCTCGTCTGAGGCGCCTTGAGGGCGTAGAAGCTCTCGCCGGTTATCCGCTCGTACCGCTCGAAGAAGCGGTAGAAACTCTCCAAACTCCGCCGCACTTCCTGTAGCCGTTCGTCGCTGTACTCGATGGGGCTGCGGTAGTGCGTGCTCAGTAGCAGGAAGCGCACCGTCTCCGGGGTGTATTTCTGGAGCAGGTCCGCCACGTTGACCACGTTGCCGACCGAGCCGGCCATCTTGGCGTTGCCCATTTTCAAGAGACCGTTGTGCATCCAGTAACGCGCGAACGTCTGATCGGTGTACGACTCCGACTGGGCCAGCTCGTTTTCGTGGTGCGGGAACTGGAGGTCGAGGCCGCCGCCGTGGATGTCGAGCGTCTTGCCGAGGATTTTCATGCTCATGGCGGAGCATTCGATGTGCCAGCCCGGCCGGCCCGGCCCCCACGGACTTTCCCACGACGGCTCGCCCGGCTTGGCCGCCTTCCAGAGGGCGAAATCTCCGGGATTGCGTTTGCGGTCGCTGACCTCGACGCGGGCGCCGGCCTCCATCTGTTCGGGGTCGCGGTGGCAGAGCTTGCCGTAGTCGGCGTCCTCGCCCACGTCGAAATAAACGTCGCCCTTCGAGGCGTAGGCGTAGCCCTTGTCGATCAGGCCGCGTATCAACTCGATCATCTCGCCGATGTGGGCCGTCGCCAGCGGCGTCTGGTCGATTCCGGTCACGTTCAGCTTCTTGAGACAATCGAGATAATCCGTCGTCATCCGCTCCGCCAAGTCCTTGACGGTCGTTCCCAGTTCCCTGGCGCGGACGATCAGCTTGTCGTCCACGTCGGTGATGTTGACGACGAACGTGACCTGATAGCCGAGGTACGTCAGGTAGCGTTTGACCGTGTCGAAGATGACGGGGCCGACCATGTGGCCGATGTGGCTCGGCTTGTAGACCGTCGGCCCGCAGACGTACATGCCGACCTTGCCGGCCTGGAGCGGCGTGAACTCCGACTTTTCCTTGGTCAGCGTGTTGTAGACGCGCAGGGCCATGACGATTCCTTCACGGGTTAGAACGGTCGATCAGCACCACCGCCTGGCAGGCCAGCGCCTCCGCCCGGCCAATGTGGCCGACGCGCTCGCCGGTCTTGGCCTTGACGTTCACGGCGCCTTGCGGGAGGCCGAGCAGGCCGGCGAGGTTGGCGCGGACGGCCGCCTTGACCGGGCCAAGTTTCGGCTCCTGGGCGAAGACGATCACGTCGAGATTAACCACGCGCCAGCCGTCGCGGTTCAGGCGCGCGAGGGTCTCGCGGAGGAAAAGGGCCGAGTCGGCGCCTTGCCAGCGGGGATCGTCGTCGGGGTAGGCGTCGCCTATGTCGCCGAGGCCGGCGGCGCCGAGCAGGGCGTCGGTGACGGCGTGCAACACGACGTCGGCGTCGCTGTGGCCGGCGAGGCCGCGCGAATGCTCGACGCGGACGCCGCCGAGCAGGAGCGGCCGGCCGGGTTCGAGCCGGTGGGTGTCGTGGCCGATGCCGACGCGCATGGGGACGGTACTCCGCACCGGGGAAGGGCGGCCCCGGCGGGATGGATTGTAACGGCCGGCGGTGCGGACGAAAAGACGGGCTGCGGCTCGCAAACGGGTCGGGGCGGCGGGTACAATGGCGGCATGGCGAAGAAGCGAACCAAAGCGGCGTCCGCCGACCCGCCCCGAAGGTACAGTGGCGCCGACGTCCCGATGCGCGTGATCCGGGCCTTCGCGCGGGCGGTGGCGGAGCGCTTTCAGCCCGAGAAGATCATCCTGTTCGGCTCCCAGGCCTACGGCACGCCCAATGCCGACAGCGACGTGGACATTCTCGTCGTCATGCCGGCGTACAGTGAGAGGAGTAAGGCGTACAAGATATGTATGGTCGTCCCGGCCCCATTCCCGATGGATTTGATCGTCCGCACGCCGGAGAACCTAAAGTGGCGGCTCGAAGAGGGGGACTAGCACCGAACGGTTTTTGTGGCCGTAACGCTTAACAATGACACACTACGGCCCGTCGCGGGATGGGCCGGTTGGCGTCAGAGAAAGGACCAAGCGACGGTTGTCTAACCAGGGCAAGCGATGTTGCCGCGCATTGATCCTATCCATCGCGGGGGCCAACGCCTCCTGGCCCGCGAACGGGTCCAGGTACACGATCAATGCTTCCGGCGTCTCGTACAACTGGCCGGGCCGGTTGAAGAACTGTCGCCGCAGGGTCCGGACGTGCTCCCCCGCGTAGCCCTCGCCCAACTGTCGGCCCAGGTCGGCGACCGCGTTGTACACCAACGCCACCAGCCAGCCGAACATCTGCAACGGCCCCCGGTGAAAGCGCGGCCGCCGCCGGTCGGGACTCTCCTTGTCGTAGCCGCACGGTACGGCATCCACCAACAGGTCGTGAACCTCGACCCGATGGGCCTGCTCGTGCCCTTGTCGAGCCCGGAAGATGGTCAGCACGTCTTCCGGGTCGCCGGCGCAGGTCGTGTACAGCGGATGCCAGCGGTCCTTTTTGGGACCGGGTCGGACCTCCCGGCAGATGATGGTGCGCACCGCCTGCTCCGCGGTCTCGCCCTTGAGTACCGTTTGCGTCTCGGCCAGGCGGACTTCCTTGGGCGGGGCGCCGACGCACACGCCCGGTTCCTCGACGGATACGAACAAGCCGCCGGGCAATTGCTTCCAGGCCCGCATTCGGTGCGGGTAGCGGCAGGCGCGCAGCGTGACGTCCAGGCGCCGCTGGCTCTCGACCAGATCCCACAAGGTCCGCACGCCCGCGTCCGACTTGGCCGCCCCGGCGTCGAACAGCGCGTGGAGCGTGCGCGGCCGGCCGTGCTTCAAGACCTGTCGGACCAGCGGCGCCGCCAGCTCTTGCAAACCCACATCGCCCGGCGTGCCGCGCACCGCCAGGAAGCGGCCGCTCGTCAGGTCGAAGCCGGTGAACAGCTTCTCGCAGCGCATGTACTTGTTGCGGGTGGTGACGTAGCCCTTGCCGATGCGAAACTTCTTGGTCCAGCGTGGGATGGTGTGCTCGTCGAAGCTGACCATGGCGTCGGCGTTGCGGAGCAAGTGCCACGGGCAGGTCCGGCGGCAGAAGGCATCGACCTCATACCAGGCCAGGTGACGCCGCCAACCGCCGACGGTGTGGCGCGACGGGCAGCGGCGGCCGCCGCACAACCGGGCGAAGCCGGCGTCGGCCATCTCGTCCAGGTGAAAAACTCGCTCCAGGCCGGTCACCAAGGAGAAGACGCTGGTCAACAGGCCCGGACGCAAGGAACCGTAATCGTCGGTGAAGCAGTCCTGGGCCGTGGCCAACCAGTCCAGGGCTTCGGGCATCAACAGGAACGCGCCGGCGTGCTGGGTCTTGGTGACGAAAAAGGGGGCGGCGGCAGGGGCACGGGTTGGCGCGGTGGCACGCCGCCGGGCGCGGCCGGCGCGACCGCAGGCTGCACGGCCGGCTCGGGGGCCGCGGCCGCGGCCCGCGTCGCCCGATCGAGGCCGAACTTCTTGCAGAAGTGGTGCAAGGCCACCGTGGACACGTGGACGCCCCAGGTGCGTTGGATGAAGGCCAACACGTCGTAGCGCGTGGCGTCGGCGTGAGTCAGCATGAACTCGGCGATGGGGCCGGCGTAACGCGGCAGCAGTTTGCCATGCGGCCGGCCGGCCAGGCGGTGGTGGGCGGCCTGGATCGCCTCCTTGGAAGACACCCCTTGTTGGTGCGAGGCCGTGGGCCGGCTGACGCCGACCAATCGAGCGATCTGAGCGACTTTGAGTCCGGAATCGCAGTGCAGGAGGAAATGGCTGAGCAACCGGCTGGAGTAGTAATCGTCGCCGCAGCGTCGCCGGAAGGCAAAGGCCGCCTGGAGCAAGCCGCGTTGCCCGGCCGTGAGTCGCTGTTCGGCGATCTGCGCTTGGGCGAGCCAAGAGGCGCAAGTGCCGTCCATGGTGAGCATGAGGAATCCTCCCTGCAACCCAGGCAGGGAGAATTGTAGTCCGTAAGGACTGGAAGTTAAGCGTTACGGCCCGAAAAACCGTTTGGTGCTAGTGCCTCAACCGGGCTGAAATGACGGGTAGAGGCGTTTCAGCTTAATGCGAGCGTCCTTGGTGGTGAAGCGCCAGTTGATCTTGCACGCCGCCTCGTTCCTCTGCTTCTCCCAGGCCCGGATCTCTCGGATCAGGGCTTCGAGGGTCTCGATCCGGCGGTCGAGGCACTGGCGGGCCAGCACGCTCAGTTCGGTTTCCGCCATGTCCAGCCAACTCCCGTGCTTGGGCGTGTAATGGATTTCCAACCGCTCCGCCAGCCGTCGGGCCTCCTCCGGCGCGAAGGCCTCGTACAGAGAGGCGAGCTTGTGCGTGTTCAGGTTGTCCATCACCAGCACGATCTTCTTGGCCCGCGGGTAGTACTCGTCCGCCAGGCGCCGGATGACCTCGGCGAAGTCCACGGCCGTCCGCCGCTCGGTCACCTTAATCCAACGCCGGCCCGCCAACGGCTCGAAGATCATGAACAGGTTCGCCGTGCCCTGGCGCTCGTATTCGTAATCGATGCGTTGCAGCCGGCCCGGTTCGGCCGGGATCGGCGTCCGGGTTTCCCCGATCAACTGCTTGCTCGTCTCGTCCAGGCACACGACGGGACGCGCCGGATCGTATGGCCGCTTGTAGACCTCCAGCACGTCCTCCATCGCGCACACGAAATCGGCGTTGGCCTGGGGCGGAATCACCCACCGCTTGTGCCGCCACGGCTGCAGTTCGTTTTTTTTAGCGTGGTTCGCACGCACTCCGGACTGATCCCCTCCACGACCTGGAGTTCGACCAGCTTGTCGGCCAGCAGCCGCAGGGTCCAGCACGTCCGTCCTTCCGGGGCGGCGCTGCAGGCCAAGGCGATCAACCGCGCTTCCTGGTCCCCGTCCAGCTTGCGGTATTGGCGGCCCGTCGGCTTCTTGCGGTACAACGCCTCTTCCAGGCCCTCCTCGACGAAGGCCTGCCGCACCCGATGCACGGTCGATTCGCTGGTCTCGACCGCCTCTGCGACGGCTGCGTCGTCCCAGGCGGGGCCGGCCGAACCCGCATCGGCCTTCAGAAGAATCCGTGCCCGGCTCAGAACGGACGCGGCGCGCTTGCCTTTACCGACCAGATCGAGCAACTGCTGCCGTTCCTCCGTCTCCAACCGGACCACGAACTTGACGTTCCTTGCCATGGTTCTTCTCCTTGACGTTGCCAAGAGAAGAACCGATCGGCCATAATCTGTCAACTCAGCCCGGTTGAGGCACTAGTTTCTGCGGGAGATCACGTCGAAAGGGAAGGTCCTTTATGCAAAAGCTGACGGCGGAGTGGGTGCGAAAGGCCGAAGCGACAATGAGAAACCAGGGTTCGAGCACGGCAAGACTAACCAGGGGAACACGACATGAATCGCTTCAATCAGGGAATGCTGTTGGCGGCGCTGGTCTGGGCGAGCGGAGGCGGCCTGGTGACGGCCGGGGAACCGCCGTCGCCCGCCTTGTTCATCCCCAGAAATAGGATGGCGCACGACTTTCCGGTGGAGTCCGTGGCGTACAGCCCGGACGGCAAGACCCTGGCCTCGGGGAGCGCTTACGGGACGATCAAGCTGTGGGACGCGGCCACGATGAAGGAGCAGGCCACCCTCGTTTTCAAAGATAAGGGCGGACAAGCGGGGCCGGTGTACTCCGTGGCATTCAGCCCGGACGGCAAGACCCTG
Source organism: uncultured Planctomycetaceae bacterium (assembly GCA_963813925.1). Taxonomy (GTDB): domain Bacteria; phylum Planctomycetota; class Planctomycetia; order Gemmatales; family Gemmataceae; genus UBA4732. Next base: position 265,703 of record CAWFBG010000005.1, on the reverse strand, counting down.
GCCTCGGGGAGCCTGTACATGATCAAGCTGTGGGACGTGGCCACCGGCAAGGAGCAGGCCACCCTCCAGGGGCATGGGTCGTGGGTGAATTCCGTGGCGTACAGCCCGGACGGCAAGACCCTAGCCTCGGGGTGCTTTAACGGGATCGAGTTGTGGGACCTGGCCACAGGCAAGGAGCCAACCATCCTCAAGGTGGGCGTCGTGTCCTCCGTGGTGTTCAGCCCCGACGGCAAGACCCTGGCCTCCAGGAGCTGGGTGGGGAGGATCAAGCTGTGGGACGTGGCCACCGGCAAGGAGCAGGCCGCCGTCGATGGGCGCACGCTCGGCAACTTCGTGGCGTACAGCCCGGACGGCAAGACGCTGGCCTCAGGGGACCGAGACGGGATTAAGCTGTGGGACGCTGCCAGCGGCAAGGAGCAGGCCACCCTCAAGGTAGGCATGGTGGGCTTTGTGGTGTTCAGCCCGGACGGCAAGACGCTGGCCTTCGTGGGCCAAACGATCAAGCTGTGGGACCTTGCCAGCGGCAAGGAGCGGGCCACCCTCAAGGGACACCTGTCGGGTGTGAACACCATGGCGTTCAGCCTCGACGGCAAGACGCTGGCCTCAGGGAGCAATGACCACACGATCATGCTGTGGGACGTGGCCACCGGCAAGAACAAGGACCAGGCTACCCTGCAGGGGCATGCGGAGGATGTCACATCGGTAGCGTTCGCCCCGGACGGGAAGACGCTGGTCTCTTGGGGCGGGGGTAAGACGCTCAAGCTGTGGGACCCAGGCACCGGCAAAGGGCTGGCCGTTGCTGCGGGGAAAACGCGCGATGCGACATCGGCGCCGTGCTCAGCGCGGACGGGAAGACGCTGGTGGTGTTTGAGGACGGGGCGATCAAGCTGCTGGACATGCCCGCCGGTAAGGAGCTGGCCGTCCTCAAGGGGCACCAGTGCTGTGTGAACTCTTGGGCGTTTAGCGCGGATGGCAAGACGCTGGCTTCGGGAAGCAGGGACGGGACGATCAAGCTGTGGGACGTGGCGACAGGGAAGGAACAGGCCACCCTGAAGGCGGGCTGGTCCATGGTGTTTAGCCCGGACGGCAAGACCCTGGCCGCGGGGAGCGATGATTTTGCCATCAAGCTATGGGACGTGGCGACGGGTAAGGAGCAGGCAACCCTCAAGGGACATAAGTTCAATGTGAATTCCCTGGCGTTCAGCCCGGACGGCAAGACCCTGGCCTCGGGGAGCCAGGACGCGACGATCAAGTTATGGGACGTGACCACGGGCAAGGAACAGGCCACCCTCCAGGGGGACACGTTGGCGGTGTATTCTGTGGCGTTCAGCCCGGATGGCAAGGCGCTGGCCTCGGGCAACGCGGGGTACACGATCAAGCTGTGGGACGTGGCTAGCGGTAAGGTGCAGGCCACCCTCAAGGGGCACACGTCCAGTGTGCTTTCCGTGGCATTCAGCCCGGACGGTAAGACGCTGGCCTCGGGGAGCGCGGACAAGACGATCATGCTGTGGGACGTAAGCCCGGAGAAGTGAGTGGGCGTTGGAAGGAAAAGGGGACGTTCGCGCTTTTGCAGAGGGAAAAAATGCGAATATCTCCTTTTCCTGCCTGAACCACCGCGATCAGCCGGCGGCCGGAGGCTGCAATTCGTCGCGCGAGCGGCGCGGCATAACGGCAAACGCGGTTTGGTATGTGGCTTCCAAGGGGACCGGGATGCAGCCGTTCGGTTCCAGAAAGAGCGGCATGTCGGGCAGCACGTCTCCCACCGCCACCGGTTCGATATACGCCCGCGTAATGAGATCGCACTCATAGGCCGCCAGCGTCAACGGTTTGTCCACGGGGAGGACGAATGAATCGTCCTCCACTTCCGCCCAGATCGCCGCGTGAACGCCGTTCGGGTCGCGCGGGCCGGGCGGGAACGGATCGATCAGCAGCAGATGAATGCGATTTTCGAGCAATTCGCACGCCTTGTCCACGAAAGACCGGAAAGCGTGGCGACTGCCCTTGTTTCCGGGAGATAAGATCTCGACGATGGCGACGAGGCGGTCGCCGCTGACGTGGCGGACGGCGATCGAGCTCTTCTTGCGGCGATAGAACTCCGCCTCGGTTTCCGCGGTGAAGCGCGTTTGAGGGCGGGTCTGTAGCCTCGTGGCGGTCGCAACGGCGCCGCCGCCGGGTTCGTCGGCGTCGTCTGGGCGTTGGTCCTGAAGCGTGAGGACGTCCGGCCCGAAGCCGGCGGCGACCTGTTCCGGCAGGGCGTAGTAGTCGCGGGGCAACAGGCCCACGTTCAAAACGTCGCTGATCGCGGAAATCCAGCGGTGATGAAACGCGTGGAAGATGCCCGCTTCCACAAGGGTCCAGTCGTGCATCGGCATGGCTGGTTCCTCCCGACGGCCACGGCGAATTGTTCCTACGGATTATACACCGCGGCATCCGCCGTCAAATCTCGAACGGCGTGCCGGGGGCGAAGTTCTCGAAGCGCATGTACTGCTTGACGTAAGCCAGCGTGATGTCGCCGGTCGGGCCGTTGCGCTGCTTGCCGATGATGACCTCGACGACGCCCTCGTTTTGACCCGGCTCGTAACGGTCGGGGCGGTGCAACAGCATAACGGTGTCGGCGTCCTGTTCTATACTTCCAGACTCCCTTAAATCCGCCAAGCGCGGCCGGTGGTCCTGCCGGTCTTCCGACGAGCGGTTCACCTGCGCCAGCGCCATGACCGGGATTTGCAGCTCGCGGGCCAGGAACTTGAGCCGCCGGCTGATCTGCGCCACCTGTTCTTGACGCGGGTCGCGGCGGTTGTCCGGATCGATCAGCTGCAAATAGTCGATCACGACCAGTTTGAGGTGGTGTCGCAGCTTCAGCCGCCGGGCGTTGGCCGCGATGCGCAACATGCCCTGGCCCGGCGTGTCGTCGATGAACAACTTGGCGTTGCGGAGTACGCCGCCGGCCTCGATCAGCTTTTCCATGTCGTCGGAGTTGAGGCTGCCCTTGCGCAGCTTGTGGCTGTCCACGCGGGCCTGGCAGCACAGCAGCCGCTCCGCCAACTCGATGCGCGACTGCTCCAGGCTCACGAAGAAGACCGCGTGACCTTCCTCGACGACGATATTACGGACTATATTGAGGGCAAAGGACGTTTTACCGACCGACGGCCTCGCCGCCACGATGATCAGTTCCGAGTTCTGCAACCCCGCCGTGATCTCGTTGAGGTCGGCGTAGCCGGTCGAGAGGCCGCTGATCGACATCGTTTCGCCGGTGTTGCGCGTGTCGATGCGGTCGTAGGCCTCGGCCAACGCCTCCTCCAGCGTGAACGTCTGCCCCGTGACGCCCGTCTGGGCCACGTCGAGGATCTTGCGTTCGGCCTGTTCGAGCAGCTCGTCGGCCGGCTGGGCCTGTTCGTAGGCGTCGCGGAGGATTTCGGTGCCGGCGTGGATGAGGTTGCGGACCAGCGCCCGGTCGCGGACGATCCGGGCGTAGTATTCGGCGTTGGCGGCGGTGGGGGCGGCGTCCCACAGCTCCGCCAGATAAGTGTAGCCGCCGATGTCCTCGATCTGGCCGCGTTGCTTCAGCTCCTCGGCCAGCAGCACCACATCGACGGGTTGGCCGCTCTTGTCGTGAAGGGAGACGATTGCCTGATGGATTTTTTGATGGGCGTCGGCGTAGAAATCCTCGGTGCGCAGCAGCTGCACGACGACGCTGATAACGCTGTTCTCGCGCAGCATACTGCCGAGGACGCAACGTTCCGCCTCCCGACTCTGCGGCGGCAGACGTTCCGGCCCGGTGCTTTCCGGCGGCATTGGCCCACCTCCTTGCGCGGCGCAGGCGTATCCGGGGCCGTCCCGGCCCCGGCGGCGATCACTTCTTTTCCTGCGCCTTGATGACCGCGACCTTGACCTCGGCTTCGATCTTGGCCTCGCCCTCCAGGTCGGCGCCGAGTTGCAGTTTGACGGCGTACAGGCCGGTCTCCTTGATCGGCCCATCCATATGCACCATGTCCGCTTCGACCAGCAGCCCCTTGGCCTTGAGCCCCTTGGCCACTTCGGGGGCGCCGACCGAGCCGTACAGGTGGCCCTCGTCGTTGGCGTTGGCTTCGATGGTGATGCCGGCCATCTTCTGGATCTGCTCCGCCAACGCCTTGAGGTCGGCGACGCGCGCCTCGCGGGCCTGCTTGACGCGCACCTTGAAGCGCTCCAGCAGCCGCAGGTTGTGCGGCGACGGCAGCGTCGCCAGGCCGCGCGGCACGAGGTAGTTGCGGCCGTAGCCCGGCCGCACTTCGACCACGTCGCCCTGTTTGCCGAGATTGGTCACGTCCTCGGTCAGGACCAGCTGCATGCCGCCGTGCGGACCCTTGAGCACCTGGTCGCGCTTCTTCTTTTTCGGCTTCGCTTTCGTCGCCATGACCTGTCGCCTCTTGGTTCATTCCCGCCGGTTAGAACGGGATGTCTTCTTCCTGACCGCCGCGGCCCGCCGGCGGGTCCAATGGTTCGTGTTCTTCCTCTTCGTAAGCGGGGCCGTTGTTGCGAGCCGGCGCCGCCCGCCCGAACCGGCGCCGAGCCGCCGCGGGCCACGCGCGAACCGCCGCCCTCGGCGTTGCCGCCGTCGGACTTGGGTTCCAGGAACTGCAGATCGTTCAAGACGAACTTCAACTTCTGCCGCTTGTCGCCCGTCGTCTTGTCGTTCCAGGTGTCCAGCTTCATGCTGCACTCCAGGTACGCCTGGTGTCCCTTCTTCAGATACTGTTCCACCAGGTCGGCCAGCTTGCGGCCGTTCTCGCGGTTGAACGCCTCCACGTCGAGGAAGACGGGTTCGTCCTCCCACAGGCCGGTCGATTGATTTTTCCTGCGGTTGTTGACGGCGAAGCCGAACTTGGCGACGCGACCCCCGTTGGCGAAGGTTACCATTTCGGGGTCGCGCGTCAGCCGGCCGATCAGGAGGACTTTGTTGAGGTTCGCCATTGGGGCGGTCTCCTGCATCAGAGGTCAGCGGGATGCGTCCGCGCCCCGGACCAAAAGGGCCGGGAAATTGGATGTAGTATACATCCGTTATCCGACCCATGCAAGCGCGGTAGGCGAGCGGTGGGCTTTATGCCCGCCCGTTTGGACCATACCGCCGGGATAAACCCGGCGGCTCGCCTCTTCGTCAGTCCTTTTCCACCTCGGCGAGCGGCCGCCGGCCGTGCGGCCCTCGCTCGCCGCGTTCGCCGCCGCCCATCCCGTCCTCGTCCGGCGGCGGCTCGTTCACCGTCGGCAACGCGAAGGCGTGTTCGTCGCGGGCCATCGCCAGCATGGCCTCCACCAGCTTCTCGTCCACGTGGATCACCAGCATCCGAATAATCATCTCGGTCAGGGCGCAGTTGCGCTCGATGCCGACGACGTTCTTGCCCTCGGTGCGGAAGTAGGTCAGGTAATACAGACCCTTTTTGTGGTTCTTGATCGGGTAGGCGAGGCGGCGTTCGTCCCAGGGACGGCTGGCCAACACCTCGGCGTGATTGTGCTCCAGGATCGCGTGAAGTTTCTGCGCCGCGGCCGGCGCGTCGCTGGCGACCTTATTGGTGTCCAGCAGAAACATACATTCATAAACATTCGCTGGCATTCGTGGCCCACCGTTCAGTTGAGGTTCTTTCCGCCCTTGTCCTTGGTTTCCGCATTGTACTTATTCATGGCCGCCTCGACCCCTTGGCGAACCCAAACGATCACGGCCTGCGCCGCCAGGGCCGTCGCGTCCTCGATCACCGCCCGTTCCGCCGGCCGGAATCGGCCCAGCACGTGGTCGACGGCGTCGTCGCGCGGCGCGTCCACGCCGATGCGCAGACGCGGGTACTCGACGCCGCCCAGGTGGTTCTGAATGTCGCGCAGCCCGTTGTGGCCGCCGTGCGTCCCCCTGGCCCGAATGCGCACCTTGCCGAGCGGGAGGTTGATGTCGTCGCAGACCACCAGCAGGTCCGTCGTCGGCGCCTGAAAGAAGTCCAGCACCTCTCGGACGCTGCGGCCGCTCAGGTTCATGAACGTCTCGGGCTTGACGAGCAGCACCTTCTCGCCGTCCTCGTGCAGTTCGACGACCTGGGCGTGGAACCGGCTCTGGAAACGCCCCGCGTGCGGCCCGGACGCCAGGGAATCGATCACGTCGAAGCCGACGTTGTGCCGCGTGCCCTGGTAGCGGCTGCCCGGATTGCCCAGACCGACGACGACCTTCATCACACGAAAGGATGAAGGATGAAGGATGAAGGATGAACAAGGCGATTCCTGATTCATCCTTCATCCTTCATCCTTCATCCTTCTCCTTCAGGTTCCTCGGCGGCGACGCGGCGGCCGACGATCTCCGGCTCGGCCTGGCCCGGCGTCGGCTCGACGGCGGCTTCCGGCTCGGCCTGCTGGACGGTGACGTGGACGACGATGGCGTCGGGGTCGGCCAAGGCCTTAACGTCGGGCGGCAACGTCAAGTCGCGGACGTGGATGGCCGCGCCGAGCTGGAGTTCGCCGATGTTGACGCGGATCGACTCCGGCACGTGGATGGCCGGGCACTCGATTTCCAGGGCGTGCAACGGCTGGTCCAGGGCGCCGCCGCCGGTGACGCCGGGGGCGATGCCGCGAAGCTCGATCGGCACCGTCAAATGGATGCGTTCGTCGGCGGAGACGCGGCGGAAATCGACGTGCAACACGTCCTGACCCAGGTGGTCCCACTGGACCTCGACGATCTGCGCCTTCTCGGCCGCGCCGGCCTCCGGCTGGAGATCGACCACGCGAGTTCCGTGGCGGATGGCGCCGAGCAGGGCGTCTCGCGACAGCGAAACGGATAATGTCTCTTGTTTATGTCCGTAAACGACGCCGGGGACCAGGCCGCTCAGGCGGAGTTTCTCCGCCCGGTGCGTCCCGCGCCCCTCGCGCTTGCCGATCTTGAGCACCGCCGACTCGGCCATGGTCGCCCCCGTGCCGCCAAACAAAAAGGGAACATCCCGCCTCACGCGGATGTTCCGCACCCGATCCGGTATAGGAAAGGAATATTATTTCAGGAGGGCGGCCGAACGGCAAGGGCGCGTCGGCGATTTTACGCCCGCGTCCCAAGGTCCGGTTAGCCGCGACGCGCCAGCGGAGCGCTTGGGAGAAGCGCTCCGCTGGCGCGTCGCGGCTAACCGGACGCTTCACCGTTGTTTCTCGATGAGCGATTGCGTTTTAACGACGGTGTGTTCGAGCGGGAAGGTGTGGAAGGTGGAGATGCAGAGACACCCCGGCCGGCCGTCGGCGGTGACGAAGCCGAGCGGGGCCACGTCGATGCGGTGGCGGGCGGGGAAATTGTGCAGCAGGCCGCGCTTCTCGCCGTCGGCCCGGAGTTCGTCGTGGACGTTGAGGAAGATTTCCGGCGGCAGCACCTCGACCTGGAAGCTCATCTGGTAGTGGATGCCGTGGGCGCAGGCCAGTTTGCCGGTGTACTCGCCGCGAAGGCGGTAATCGAGGAGGCGGCGACGCTCGGGCAGTTCCTGATCGGCGGCGGCGGCCACCTCGGTCAGACAAACGTCGGCGTTTTCCCAGGTGATGACGTGGCCGGTGCGGGTGATGCGGACGGTGAGTTCGTAGTCGTCGCGGCGGATTTTGCGCACGGCGAGGATGTCAAACAGCTCGGGGTGCAGCGGCCTCCCGTAGAGCTGAAAGACCAGTTCGCCAACCGGCGGTCGGTCAATGGACACGCTCATGACGACTCAGTTCGGCCTCCCCAACCGGGCATCTTACCCCGATTATAACAGGGCCGGCGCCCCTCTCAAAGCGATTTCTTCGCCGCTTTTCCGCGTCGCCCCATAGCGTCCCCGGCCGATCTTAGGAAGACCAATGCGCCAGCAACGGCGCCGGGTCGGACAGGTCCGTGAGGAGCAGGTCCGGCCGGTGGTCGGCCAACTCCTCGGTGGAGTGCCAGCCGGTGGCGACGGCGGCGGCGCGGGCGCCGATGGCGCGGCGCAGCGCACGTCCAACGGCGTGTCGCCGACCACCCAGATGCGGCCCGGATCGGCGGTCCCATTCAAAAGCCGCTTCACCTCGGCCAACGCCTCGCGGGCCACGTCGTCGCGGTCGAAATGGAGGTCGCCGAAGCCGCCGAACGGGAAGTGTTCGTGCAGGCCGAAATGGCCCAGCTTCACGCGGGCGCCGTCGCGGACGTTGCCGGTCAAGAGGCCGACCAGCACGTCCTCCCGGTCGCGCAGCCGGAGCAGCAGTTCCGCGACGCCGGGCAGCACGCGGCCGTCGTTTTGCCGCAAACAGGAGGGCAAAAGGCGCAGGTAGGCCGCGGTGAGCCGCCGCAGGTTTTCCGCCGTTTCGTCGATGACGTGCATCCGGAACAGGTCGCGGATGATGGCCCGGTCGGTGCGGCCGCTGAGTTGAAGCTTCTCGACGGGGCGCGTGATCCCGAACTCCTCGGCGAGCGCGGCCTCCAGGGCCGCCTTGCCCGCGCCGCCGCTGGAAATGAGCGTGCCGTCGATGTCGAACAGGCAAACGTACATGCGAATCCTTCTCGGTGATATAAAGGAGGCGAAAACTCGGGAGATTGGGGGTGTTCAAGGAGTGATTCGCGTTCCGAGCACTTCGAGAAAGCGCGCCAGCCATTGCGTCTGGGCCGGCCAGGCGGCTGCGGTGACGAGGTTGCCGTCCACGTGCGCGCCTTCATAGCCGACGTCGATCCAGCGGGCGCCGGCGGCCTTGAGGTCCGGCCCCACGGCGGGGTAGGCGGCGCAGGCGCGGCCTTCGACGGCGCCGGCCGTCGCCAGCAGTTGGGTGCCGTGACAGATGGCGGCGATCGGCTTCTTCGCCTGGGCGAAATGGCGGACGATTTGCAGGACCTGCTCGTTCAGCCGCAGGTACTCCGGCGCCCGGCCTCCGGGGATCACGAGGGCGTCGTAGGATTCGGGCCGCACCTCGGCGAAGGCGGCGTTGAGCGCGAAGTTATGGCCGGGCTTTTCGCTGTAGGTCTGGTCGCCCTCGAAATCGTGGACGGCGGTGCGCACCTTGTCGCCGGCCGCCTTGCCGGGGCAGACGGCGTGGACGGTGTGGCCGACCATGCGCAGCGCCTGGAACGGGACCATCGCCTCGTAGTCCTCGACGAAGTCGCCGACGAGCATCAGGATCTTTTTGGACGGCATGAGGAACCCTTTCCGTGCGCCTTCGATTCAGAGTGACAGGCCTCAATTGCACCCATTACAGGCGCAATTCGTCCACTGACGAGATCTGGTGCAGATTCAGCAGGCAGGCCTTCAACCGATCGGCGTCCTCAGTCTGTTCGATCTGTTGGACCAACGCGTCCGGTAGCGCGCCAAACCGTTGTGTAAGCAGCGCGCGCAGCAGATCCCGCAAGGTGCTGAGGGCGCCTACGATCTTTCCCCGCTCCATTCCCCGCTCCATTCCCCGCTCCATTCCCCGCTCCAGCATTTCCTGTTCCCATGTCTGCTCAACGGCTTGCGACATTTTTTCGACCTCCCTTCGGACAATGGCGTCTTCGTGGCTCGCCGCCGCCAGGGCGATCAGGTCCACGTGCTCTCGGCTGGGCCGGCGCCTTACGGTGTATGATAACACAAACCACATCAGATCGTGCCAGCGCATCGGGTCCGTCAGTCGCAGCGGCTCCAGCCGGTGGTATATTTCCTCCACGACGGCGCGGAAATCGCCCGTATCCTCACGCACCGCCCGCACCACGGCCATCGCCCGCAGCCATTCGCCCCCGGCCCGGCGCAACGACTCCAGCGGCTGGGCCGGCAAATCCCAGAACCGCGGTTGCCACGGCAACACCTCCGACCGCAGCGCCGGCGGCACGTCGAAGAGGTCGGCGAAGCCGCGCGGCGCGTCCCACGGCTCGCGGCCGGTGTGGAAGATGATTGGCAACACGGGCGTCAGCCGCAGCGGGGCGCCGCGCTCGTGACGGTCCTCCCACGCCTTCCACTCGCGCTCCCAAAACAGCACGGCGTACAACAGCGTGCGCAGCGGCATGGCCTGGTCTTCCTGACTCTGTTGTTCCAGCAGCAGACACACTAGCGCATCCAGCGCCGGCGCCCCGGCCGACTCCCGCCACGGGACCGAAAAGAGAACGTCCGACTCGCGCCGCCGCCAGTCGGGCAAAGGCAACGCGCGGTCCAACTTGCGGGCCTGTGAAAACACGAACCCGCCGGCCAACTCGGGCGCCGCCGCGCCGACCAGTTCGCGCAAATTGTTCGGGTTTTCCAGCAGCAACCGGTGCGCCCGGTCGGGGAAATCGTGCATCGGCGGGTCGGTAAAGAAGGACATGGGGGGACGCCTCCTGCAGGGCCCGGCGCCGGTACGGATTGACGCCCGACCGACTCGCGGCGTACACTGAGCAAATGTTGGGTGAGAAAGGAATGTCGCATGAGCGGCGAGGAAAACGACGATTCCGGATCGGCAATCGACCTGATGACGGCCCGCGGCCGCGACTGGCCGAGCGTGCGCCAGTTCAACGTCTTCGTGGCCAACCGCCTGGGCGGCCTCCTCGACGTCGTGCGCCGCTTCGAGTCCACCGACATCCGCATCGTGTCGCTGACGGTGGTCGATTCCGCCGACTGCGCCATCATCCGCCTCGTGTTGAGCGACCCCGAGCGGGCGCTGGAAATCTTCAACCTGGCCAACCTGCCGGTCACCGAAAGCGACCTGCTGGTGGTGAAACTGCCCGACCCGCCGAATCCGCTATTAAGGATCTGCAAAGCGCTTCTGGCGGCGGAGATCAGCATTCACTACGCCTACCCGCTGCTGGTCGGCCCACAGGGAAGCGCCGCCGTGGCCCTGTACGTCGAGGATCTGGAGGCGGCGGTGAGCACGCTGTCGCGGCAGGGCTTCGTCCTGTTCACCGAAAAGGACTTCGCTGACGAGGACGGCGGCCTGGCCTGACCTACGCCGACCGCCGCCGCATCCCCGCGATCTCCAGGCCGATGAGTTGCCGCACCACGAAACCCGCGCGCGGCCGGTCCTCGGCGCGGTTCGCCAGCAGGCGCTCGACAAGGCCAACAAGGGCGTTCGGCAGCGGCCCGGCGAAGCGGCGCACGTCGGCCGGCGGGTCGCAGCGGTGGCGGCGCAACGTCTGCTTCACCGAGCCGCGCGGGTACGGCAGCCGCCCCGTCAGCATTTCAAACAACAGCACTCCCAAACTGAACCAATCGCTGCTCAGGTCCTCGGCCGGCTCGGGGTCGCACAATTCCGGCGCCAGGTAGTCGGCGGTGCCGAGGACGTAGCCCTCGCGCAAAAAGGCGGCGTTCTCTCCCGGACGGTGGGCGAAGCCGAGGTCGAGCAGCACGGCCGGACCGCCGGGAACCAGCCGCAGGTTGTCCGGTTTCACGTCGCCGTGCAGGAAACCGGCCCGATGCAGCGCGGCCAGCGCCTCCGCCGTCTGCCGCGCGACCCACACCGCCTCGGCCGGTTCGAGACGGTAGTCGCGCCGCAACCGCTGCCGCAGCGACTCGCCGCGCAGCAGTTCCATCACCAGGAAATACGGCGCCCGGGTGACGTGGGCGTGGGTGACGCGGACGAGGTGCGGGTGGCGCACGCTGAGGCCGGCGCGGGCCTCGCGGTGGAGCAGCTTGACGGCGGTGGCCTGGTCTTCCCAGCCGTCGCGGACGACCTTGACGGCGCAGGGGGAATCGTCGGCCAGGTCGCGGGCGGCGAACACGGCGGTCATGGGGCCGCCGCCGAGGGGTTCCAGCAGTTCGTAACCGGGAATGGACGGGGTCGGCCGCATGGGTCAGGGACCGTGCGAGGGGATCGGCGCCGAGACGGCGGACGCGCGGGCGTCCATAGGATTATCGGCCGTTGGGGCGGCGTTGGTGGAGGCGAAATCCGACCCGACCGCGGGCCGACGCAGCACCACCACCAACGCCGCCGCCAGGAGCAAGAACGCCCAGACGTAGGCGCCATAGACCTGCGCCTGCTTGGCGAACTGGTCCGCCACGTCGCCGGCCCTGGCGGAATCGTCGGCGAACAACCCGGAACTGGTCGAGGCCATGAGCAGCGTCACCGCGGCCAGGCAGCCGACCAGCCCCCAGCGCGTCCACCGGCTCATCGCCCGCGTCGCCAGGTAGTAACAGAGCACGGCGAACGGCAGCACCAGCGTGACGCAATGGTGCTTCCAGGTCCGCTCGCTGAAGAGCAACATGCCAAGGAGGATGAGGGAGAACTCCGCGCTCAGCCGCCAGTTTTCGCGCGGGACCACCGGCGTCCGGCAGCGCCAGACCACCGCCAGCGCGAATAGGGCCATGCAGCCCTTGATCAGCCAGCGGGCCTGGGCCGGGGTCAGGGTCAGCAGGTTGTCGTACTCCGTGGGAGTATAAATCTCGTTATTGTCGGCGTCTTTCACGAAGACGGAGAACGACGGGCTGTGCGTGGTCAGGCGCGCGACAAGGCCGGGAAGCGACTGGTTGGGGTGTTCGCTGGTGATCTTACCCTCGACGACAAACGGGTAAACCATCTCCATGTACCAGCTGCGGACCTGCTGTTGGTTTTCGTTCCAGCCGAGCGCCAGCGCCGGCGCGAAGCCCGGCCACAGGAACAGGAGCAGGCCGGCCGCGCAGCCGGCCAGCACGCGCCACTGGCGTTTCCACAGGAAATAGGGGATGAACAGGGCCGGCGTGACCTTGCAGGCCACGGCCAGGCCGATCAGCAGGCCGGACAGAAGATCGCGGCGGTATCGGAAGGCGGCCAGGGCGGCGACGACGAGAAACAGGATGAACAGGTTGACGTTGCCGTGGTGGAGGTCGCCGATGATCGGCCGGAGACTCAGCAGTACGGTCACGACGCGCGCCCAAAGGGGGAAGGGCCGGCCGGGCGTTTCCACCAGTTGGAAGACCCAGTGAAAGGCGAGCAGGGTGAGGCCGACCTTGACGTAGAACCACGCCAAGGCGCCCCACACCGGCGGCAACTTGGCCAGCGGATAAAGCACCAGGGCCATGATCGGCGGGTTGGGGTAGTTGTAGGCTTCGGCGCCGTTTTCGCCGTTTTCGACGCTGCTGAGGACGTGCGTTTCCCAGCGGTTGAACGCGCCGCGGTTGTGCAGCACTTTGATACTGTACTGGACGCCGACCGCCGCGAAGAGGACGACCAGCCCCAGGAGGAACCAGAGCCGGCCGGCCGTGGACGCGGCGGGCCGGAGCGGGGAGGTGTTCATGACGGCGCTTCCTTGCACGCGACTGGAAAATCGGGAGAGGCCTTCCCCCGAACCGACCGCCCACTCTAACGGCGGCGAGCGGACGCAACAAGAGCGGGTGGTCGGGCCGGGCGTTGCTCCCGAATTTGAGGGGGTTGACGCACTTCCAGCGGAGCCGGAATGCTCGGCGTCGGAAGCCGCCGAATCCGTTGACGCTCGTTCGTCTCCCCATTAACCTTACGCTGAGACCGCCCGGTTCCATCGAAACTTTCTGACGGAGGCCGTCCGTGATTCTCCAAACGGAAACGCACGACCTGGCGACGCCGACCGGCCCCATGCGGACCTACGTTCACCGCCCGGTCGCGGGCGGCCGCTATCCGGGTCTGCTCCTCTTTTCGGAGATCTTCCAGCAGACCGGTCCGATCAAGCGAACCGCGGCGCTCCTCGCCGGGCACGGCTTCGTCGTCGCCGTGCCGGAGATCTTCCACGAACTGGAGGCGCCGGGGACCGAACTGGCCTACGACCAGGCCGGCGCGGATCGGGGCAACAAAGACAAGGCGTCGAAACCGGTCGCCGCCTACGACGACGACGCCCGCGCCGTCCTTCGTTTCCTCAAATCGTCGGCCGCATGTACGGGCGAAATCGGGACGATGGGGATCTGCATCGGCGGCCATCTCGCCTTTCGCGCCGCCATGAATCCGGAGGTCCTCGCCGGCGCCTGTTTCTACGCGACCGACATCCACAAACGAAGCCTCGGCCTCGGCATGAACGACAATAGCCTCGACCGCATGGGTGAGATCAAGGGCGAGATGATGATGGTGTGGGGACGGCAGGACCCCCACGTGCCGGAGGAGGGGCGGCGCTTGATTCAGGCCCGGATGTCGGACGCGGGCGTCTTGCACACCTGGCACGAGTTCAACGGCGCCCACGCCTTCCTGCGCGACGAGGGTCCGCGTTACGACCCGGCGCTGGCGCTGCTTTGCTATCGCATGGCGATCGACCTGTTCAAGCGGAAGCTGGGCGAGGGAGACCGGCCGGCCGAAGCAGCGAAGGGCGCCGCCGCAACGCGGCATTGATCCGGACCCTGCTGCGCCCGCCAACGTCGGCCACGGTTGGCGGGCGGGCCTTGAGCGCCAGGCGGCCCCCTATGACTGCCGATCATTGCCCATGCCCTCCCGCCCGCCAATCCGCCAACGCCGCCCGGGGCCGGACGACGGGCAAGCAGCGGGGGCGATCCGATGCACGCGGCTTTCCAGCACGACGAAGCCGTTCAGCACGAACTCGCGGTTTTGCCGGAGGGGATCCCGGCAGTCCAAGACAATCTGGACCGTCTCATTCATGGTCCGGTTGCGGGAGTCCGGAATGGGCGTGGGTTAGCCGCGACGCGCCAGCGGAGCGCTCAGTGCAACAAGCGCTCCGCTGGCGCGTCGCGGCTAACGCGGAGCGGAGCGCTTGAGACAACGCGCTCCGCTCCGCGTCGCGGCTAACCGGATGCGGAGCGCCCCGCCCGCCGCCTTCAGACGGCGATGCGCGGGAACAGCGGCTTGACCTTGCCGTCGTGCAGCGCCGCCAGGACGCGCAGGTCTTCGCCCTGGCGCGGGTGCGCCCAGACGTCTTCAAAGCTCACGTCCGCCCACGCCTGGGGGAAGTTGAAGCTGGTGTAGATCGTCTCGGCCGCCCGCGGCAGGAACGGCTTGAGCAGGATGGAGGCCACGCGCAGCTGCTCCGCCGCGTCGTAAAGCACCCGTTTCGCCGCCGCCTTGTCCGTCTTGGCCGTCTTCCACGGGGCGTGGTCGTCCAGGTATCGGTTGGTCGGGTGGAGCACCTGCATGACGACGCGCTGGAGCGCCTGGTGGTACTGGCACGCCTCGATGGACTCCTGCACCTGCTTCGTCGTCGCCTCGGTGTCCACCTCGGTGTAGATGACGCCCGGCTCCAGTCCGGCGGTGCCGTCCAGCCGGCCGTTGTAGTACTGGCTGATCAGTTTCACCACGCGGCTATAGGTGTTGCCGAGGTTGTTCGCCAGGTCGGCGTTGAACAGGTCCTCAAAGCGATTCCGGCTGAATTCGCCGTCGGAGGGGAAGGGGCACTCGCGCAGAAAATAATAGCGCGTGCCGTCGGCCCCATACTTCTCCACCAACTCCATCGGGTCCACGTGGACGCCGGACTTGCTCCCCTTCACCAGTTCGCCCGTTTCGTCGTCGCGGATGTAGACGAAGCCGTGGCCGAAAACGCGGCGCGGCGGCTCGATCCCCGCCGCCATGCACATGGCCGGCCACAGGGCGCAGTGGAAGCGCGTGATGTCCTTGCCGATGACGTGCAGGTCGGCGGGCCACCATTTCTTGAAGCGTTCCTCGTCGGTCGCGTAGCCGACGCCAGTGACGTAGTTGAGCAGGGCGTCGAACCAAACGTAGATGGTGAAATTCTCGTCGAACGGCGTGCGGATGCCCCACGCCTCGCCGGCCCGCGTGATGTTGGTGTCCTTCAGGCCGGAATGGACGAAGTTAACGACCTCGTTTCGGCGACTTTCCGGCTGGATGAAGTCCGGGTTCATGCCGTAGAACTCGAGCAGCTTCTCCTGGAACTTCGACAGGGCGAAGAAGTAACACGGTTCGACGCGGCGGATGGGCCGCTGCGCCGGGTGGTTGGGGCAGACGCCGCCGGCCTCCTGGATCTCGGTGTCGGTCTTGAACGCCTCGCAGCCCTCGCAGTACCAGCCCTCGTACTGGCCCTTGTAAATATAGCCGTTGTCGTACACCTTTTGGATGAATTTTCGGCAGGCCGCGTGGTGGCGCGGTTCGCTGGTCTGGATGAAGGCGTCGAAACTGACATCCAGGGCGCGCCAGACCTCCTTGAACTGGCGGGCCATGTCGTCGCAATAGGCCTTGGGGTCGAGGCCCAGCTCGGCGGCGCGCTTGGAAACCTTGACGGTGTTCTCGTCGTTGCCCATGAGGAAGAAAACTTCGTGGCCCTCCATGCGGCGGTAGCGGGCCTGGACGTCGGCGCCGAGCTTCTCGAAGGCGGTGCCGATGTGCGGCCGGCTGTTGGGGTAGTCGATGGCGGTGGTCAGGAAGTAGCGCGGCGAGTCGGCCATGGCGCAATCTCCTCACGGCTGGGGGCGACGTTCATGCTCTCTTCATAGCAGGATGAGGCGGCGGGGTCACGGGTTCGGACGGGATGGACGCCGCTGGCCGTCTGCGGGTACACTGGGCGCAGGTTCCCGGAGCGTTGCAAAGGAGGCCGCCATGAAAGTCATCATGCCCGTCGCGCTGCCCGATGTGATGGCTTTGCGCAGCGCAATGGGGCGGACCAGTGGGACGAGATGTGGGAAGGAGTCCTGCACATGCCGCCGTCGCCGAACCGGGAACATCAGGATCTGGAGTGGGCACTGGAAACGTACTTGCGCCTCCGCTGGGCGCCTGGCCGCGGCGGCAAGGTCTATCATCAGATCAACGTCACCCCGATTGACGGCTGGCCGAACAACTATCGCGTCCCCGACCTGGTGTTGTTGCTTCCCCAGCGATTCGCCATCGACCGCAACGAATTCTTTGAGGGAGGGCCGGATGTCGTCGTGGAGATCCACAGCCCCGGCGACGAAGCGTATGAGAAATTGCCGTTTTACGCGCAACTCGGCGTGCCCGAAGTCTGGATCATTCACCGCGACACCAAAGAGCCGGAAATCCACGTCCTGAAACGCGGACGCTACAAGACACAGGCCGTCCGGGCCGACGGCTGGCTGCGCAGTCCGGGGACGGGCGTCGAGCTGCGCGTCGGCCGGCCGGGCAAGCTGGCCGTGCGCCTGGCGGGCGACGAGACGAGCCGGCAGGAGTTGCCGGCGGATTAGGCGACCCGTCAGCTCCGCAACTTCGCCTCCACCGCCTTCCAGGCGTTGTCGAGCACTTTTTGCGCGGCCCCGCGGATCAAGCCCTGCGGGACCATTTTCAGCAAACCGCCCAGTTCTTTCACTTCCGCGATCCAGTGCATCCGCGTTCCGGCGTCCTGCGGGGCCAGGGCCAGCGTCGCCTCGACGGTGCTGCTGCTGCCGATGCCCTTGCTGACCAGCGACATCCGCGCCGAGGTCGGCGGCGTCTTTTCGATCACCCGCAATGTCACTTCCAGCGTCCCGCGCACGAACGCCAGGCCCGGCCGCACGCTGAACACCGCCCGATCCGGTCCCTGCTCCGCGAAGCCCTCCACGTCAGGAACGCACGTCACCAGGAAACGGGCGTCGGTCAGTTTGGCGAACAACTCCGCCGGCGGTTGTGGGAAATCGCGGTCGCCCTCGAAGCGCAACATGGCGGCCGTCCTTCCTCTACCGGATCGTCGGTACGACGTGAAACGCCTGCTCCGCGTAATCCAGAATCATCGGGACCACGATGAGCGTCATCGCCAACCAGAAGACCAACGCCAGGCCGAAGGCGTGTACCCATTGGTAGCGCAGCAGCAGCCACAGGCCGGCGAACCAGAGCAGGAAAAAGAACAGGTTGAAAAACAGGTTCAGAAAGAGCCAGTCCCAGCGGAACTGCGACACCTCGCCCAGTTCGCCCTCCAGCATGACGCGGCCGGACTTGTCGAGGTAGCGCAGATTTTGGCCCTCTCGCGTGTGGAAATTCCCCTTGGCGTCGCGCTCCGGCTGGAAGACGACCGCCGCGCCGGCGTCCTGAACGATGATCTTTTCCGGCCGGCTCGGCAGCGGCCGGCCGTCGCCCCGGCCGTCCTCCCGATAGGTCGGGATGAATCGCTCGTCGGCGTTGGGCACGCGCTTGAACGTCACTTCGGGGCCGTTCTTGGTCAGGACCGCTTTGAACTCGTCGTACGTCTTCGTTTCGTAGACGCTGGTTTGGTGCAGAGGACGGACACGGCCGCCAGTGCGGCAATCGGCCACAACCCACAGGCCGAGGAACAACGTCAGGCCGACGCCGACCGCCGGGGCGCGCCAGTACAACTCCCCGGCCGGTTCGCTGTAGATCGCCGACTGAAACCAGAGCGATCCGGCCCAGAGAACGACCGTCAGAGCCAAGGCCACCACGAACAGGATCAGGACCGTGAACAGCATGTGCGTCAGCTTTTCTTTATCAGCCCGAAGCGCGAGCAAGGATTGTGTCACAATCCCTTGCTCGCGCTTCAGGCTGATCGGGTCTTGCGCCGGTATCCTCACGCCTTGATAATGTCGCGCACCGTCCGCCCGCTGGGGATCATTGGCAAGACGTGCTCCTGATACGGCACCATCACGTCGAGCACGAACGGACCCTTGCTGTCGAGCATCTCGCGCAGGGCGCCGTCCAGGTCTTCCTTGCGGCTGATGCGGTTGGCGCCGCAACGGAAGCCCTTGGCCAAGGCCACGAAATCCGGATACGGCGCCTCGTCGTGGCCGGCGCCGAGGTAGGTGTGGGCGCGGTTGCCGGCGTGGAAGCGGTCCTCCCACTGCACCACCATGCCAAGGTGCTGGTTGTTCAGCAGCAACACCTTGACCGGCAGTTTCTCCGTGAAGCAGCAGGCCAGCTCCTGAATGTTCATCAGGAAACTGCCGTCGCCGTCGATGTCCACGACCGTCCGGCCGGGGAAGGCCGCCTGGGCGCCCATCGCCGACGGCAGGCCGAAACCCATCGTGCCGAGGCCGCCGCTGGTGACCCAGTGCCGCGGCTGGTTGAAATGGAAATACTGCGCGGCCCACATCTGATGCTGGCCCACGCCCGTCGTGACGATCGTCTCTTCGAGCCGGTCGTCCTCTTTGAGGATCTGCCAGAGCCGATGAATGGCGTGCTGCGCAGGATGGCGTCGTCGCGGTCGGAGTAGCGCAGCGGCTCGGCCTCGCGCCACGCTTCGACCTTCTGAATCCATTCCTTGAACTGGCCGGTGCGCGGCCCGGCGGACGGGTCCGCGTCCAACATCGTATTCAGGTCTTGCAAGGCGTGATTCACGTCGCCGAAGATCGGCAGATGCGCGGCCTTGTTCTTGTTGATCTCCGACGGATCGATGTCGATGTGGACGATCTTGCCGTGCTTGGCGAATTCTTCCACCTTGCCCGTCACACGGTCGTCGAAACGGACGCCCAGCGCCAGCAGCAGGTCGGCGTCGTTAATGGCGTAGTTGGAATAGACCGTCCCGTGCATCCCGAGCATTTGCAGACAGAGGAAGTGCTCGCTGGGGAAGCCGCCCAGGCCGAGGAGCGTCAGGGCCACCGGAATGCCGGTGCGTTCGGCGAAGGCCTTGAGGTGCGGGGCCGCCTCGCTGGAGACGATGCCGCCGCCGGCGTAGATGATCGGCTTCTTGCTGTTGCGCACCAGCTCCAGCACCTTTTGCAGCTCCGGATTGGCCGCCCGGCGGTAGGGGCGGTAGCCGGGCAGGTTCATCGGCGGGTCCCAGTCGGTCACGACAATCTTGTTCGTCTGCACGTCCTTGGGCACATCGACGATGATGGGGCCTGGCCGGCCGCTGGAGGCGATGTGGAACGCCTCCTTGAAGACGCGCACGATGTCCTCGGTGCGCTGGATCAGGTAGTGGTGCTTGGTGACGGCCCGGCAGACTTCGACGATGGGCGTCTCCTGGAAGGCGTCGGTGCCGATGACCGGCGTGCCGACCTGCCCGGTGACGGCGATAATGGGGCAGGAGTCGAGCTTGGCGTCGGCGAGGGTGGTGACGAAGTTGGTGGCGCCGGGGCCGCTGGTGGCGATGCAGACGCCGACCTTGCCGGTGGTTCGGGCGTAGCCCTCGGCCGCGAAGCCGCCGCCCTGTTCGTGGCGCGGCAGGATGGTGCGCAGGCGGTCGGCGACGTGGGTGAGCGACTGGTGGATCGGCATACTGGCGCCGCCGGGGTAGGCGAAGACGACCTCGACGCCGTGGTTGAGCAGGCACTGAACCAGGATATCGGCCCCGGACATCGGCGTTGGCGGCGTCTCGCTCATGGCGGCAACTCTCATGCGTCAGGGAATGCGGACGGGCGAATGACTTATTTTAAGGACCGAAGCGATTCCTTCCAACGTCTCTGGCGAGAATGCAGCCCGGGTGTGCATCTTTTACTTGGGTGGCATTCACGCGGCGCGGCGGGGCTGGGACCAGAAGCCGTCCCAGAGTTTGCCGCCGCTGACGTACAACGCACGCAACGAAGCCACCGTGACCGCGCCGTCCTCGACCCAGCGCATGCCCGCGCCCTTCAGGCGTTCCCCGATGATCTTTCAGCCCGCCTCCGTGGGGCCGCTGCCGATGTCCCGGCCGTTGCGCCGGTAGCTCGGGTAATCCGTGCGATGGCGGTTGTTCTCAAAGTAGCCGATCAGCTGACGCAACCCCTCCCGCGCCTGCGCCGACGCCTCCGCCGGCAACGCCAGCGCTTGCAAGTACGTCAGCAGCGCCTCGCCCCCTTGATCATAGAGGACGTCCTTGGCCTGGGTCTGCCATTGCGTTCGCGCCGCCTCGTCGCGGGCGTGCCACACCTTGGCAAAGTCGCACAGATGTTCGGCGGCGTGATACCAGTCCAGGATCGTCGTGACATCCTCGGCCAGGTGACGCCGCAAGGCCTCCTCCAAGCCGTTGCCGCCGTCGGTGATCGCGATCAAATCGCTGACCCGAACGACGCCCAACGACCGCGACCGAACCTGTTCCGCCAGGGCGTCGAGTTCAAAATCCACCAGGTAGCGGCTATGTCCCTTATCCGGCGTGTACAGCAGGGCGGTGTAGAGCATCCGGTGCTCGGCCTGGCTGGCCCCGATGCCCTTCATCTCCGTCCCCGCCAGGCAGACCAGCGGCATCAGTCCGGGGCTGACCTCGTCCACCAGGCCCAGCGCCTCGTCGTAGGGAAGGAAACTCTGATGGCACCGGCCGCAATAGTAATAGGCCCGTCGCACCCGGCACGTCCGTCCGTAAATATCCCACCCGAGTATCAGTTGTACACCCGATCTTTTGCGGCCCCGGAAAAATCGTTAGGAACCGGCGGTCGAGGCGTTTAGTATAACAGACAGTCCGTCTGCACTTCGGGCGGTTCGTCCGCGCACAGGACGGCATGGACCTTGAGGAATCCGACGCCATGAGCATTCGATGGTCGCGGATCGGCCTGGGCGTCTTCTGCCTGGGCCTCGTTTGCTGTAAAGCCGGGGCGGCCCCAACCGACGACCCCGCCGCGCTGGCCGCCGTCATCGACCGGGCCGTCGCCGACGGCTACGCCGCGCACAAAGTCACGCCGGCCCCCCTCGCCGACGACGCCGAATATCTCCGCCGCGTCTACCTCGACCTGGCGGGACGCATCCCGCGCAACGCCGAGGTGCGCCAGTTCCTCGCCGACAAAGCGCCCGACAAGCGCGTCCGCGTCGTCAACGACCTGCTCAAAAGCGGCCAGTACGTCAACCACATGACGCACGTCTGGCGGGCGCTGTTGTTGCCGCAGAGCAACAACCCGCAAGTGCAGGCGCTGGCGCCGGCGATGGAGGCGTGGCTGCGGAAGCGCCTCGCCGACAACACGCCCTACGACCGGATGGTGCGCGACCTGATGACCACCAACGTCGCGCGGAACCAAGCCATGCAGATCGGTTTCAACAACGCCGGCCCCGTGGACAACACCGGCCAGGCCTTCTTCCAGGCCAACGATCTGAAGCCGGAAAACCTCGCCGCCGCCACGTCGCGGCTGTTCCTGGGCGTCAAGCTGGAATGCGCTCAGTGCCACAATCACCCGTTCGCCAAGTGGACCCGCAAGCAGTTCTGGGAATACGCCGCCTT
The DNA here is from genome assembly GCA_963813925.1 of uncultured Planctomycetaceae bacterium. Lineage (GTDB taxonomy): Bacteria > Planctomycetota > Planctomycetia > Gemmatales > Gemmataceae > UBA4732. The sequence continues at coordinate 243,886 of CAWFBG010000005.1, read as the reverse complement.
CTTCTCCGGCGTCGGCCCGCAAGCGCCGCAACAGGGACAAGTGGTCGATGACGACGGCGCGCTGGTCCCCGCCGCCGACGCCTCCCACCGCCATGACATCAAAATGCCCAACTCGGACAAGGTGATCCAGGCCCGCTTCCTCGACGGCAAAAAGCCCGTCTGGAAAAAAGACGTGCCGACGCGCGTCGCCCTGGCCGAGTGGATGACCGCGCCGGACAACCCCTATTTCGCCCGCGCCGCCGTCAACCGCGTCTGGGCGCACCTGTTCGGCGTCGGCATCATCGACCCGCCCGACGACCTCCGCGAAGACAACCCGCCCAGTCACCCCGAACTGCTCGACGCCCTCGCCAAGGCGTTCGTCGAACATCATTACGATCTGCAATATCTTATTCGGGCGATCACGGCGAGCAAGACCTATCAGCGCACCAGCGCCGCGGACGGCCCGGCCGACGACCCGCGGCTGTTCACGCGCATGTCGGTCAAAGGCCTGACGGCGGAACAGCTCTACGACAGCCTGGCCGTCGCCACCGGCTTCGCCGACGAAAGCGGCGCCGACGAGGGCGCCAATGGCGCCTTCTTCGCCGGCGGCCCGCGGGCGGAGTTCCTGGCCAAGTTCAACAACGTCGCCGACCGGCGCACCGAGACGCAGACGTCGATCCTCCAGGCGCTTTCGCTGATGAACGGGCGCATCACGGCCGACGCCACGCACGTCACCCGCAGCAGGACGCTGGCCGGGATCATCGACAGCCCGTTCATGAGCGAGCGGCAGAAACTCGACGCCCTCTATCTCTCCGCCCTCGGCCGGCCGATGCGCGACGACGAGGCGGAACGGCTGGTCGCCTACGTCAAGAAGGGCGGCCCCGACGGCGACGGGCGCAAGGCGCGTCGCCGACGTGTTCTGGGTCTTGCTCAACAGCAGTGAATTCATTTTCAACCATTGATCCTCGGCGAGCGGGGGGCGTTAGCCCCCTGATTCCGCATCCTGACGGTGACTGTAGGAAGAATCAGGGGGCTGACGCCCCCCGCTCGCCCCTTGTCCGGGAGTTTCCCCCATGGCGCATCCCTCTTCCGACCGTGGTCCGCGTCTGTCCCGCCGCGACTGGCTGAGGCTGTCGGCCGTCGGGGCCGTCGGCGCCTCGATGTCCGGCTGGCTCGAAACCCTGGCCGCCGACACGGCCGCCAACCCCCAGCGCAAACGGTCGTGCATCCTGCTGTGGATGAACGGCGGCCCCAGCCAGATGGACACCTTCGACCTCAAGCCCGGCCACGCCAACGGCGGACCCTTCCGGGCCATCGACACCAGCGCCCCGGCCTCCGCATCAGCGAATACCTGCCGACCGTCGCCAAATACGGACATCGCATGGCGGTCATTCGCGGCATGTCCACCAAGGAGGCCGACCACGGCCGGGCGACGTTCGTCATGCGCACCGGCTACAACCCGACCGGCCCCATCCAGTATCCCGGCATCGGCTCGCTGCTGTCCAAGGAACTCGGCGCCGACGACGCCCCGCTGCCCAACTGCGTGGCCATCGCCCCCTTCCGCTTCTTCAACCCGGCGGCCTATGGGCCTGGTTTCCTCGGCCCCCAGTACGCTCCGCTCATCGTCGGCGACAACGTCCAGTTCCGCCAGCCGGGGCGCCCGACCAGAAGGCCGAGGAGGACTACGGCAAACTGCTCCGCGTCCAGGACGTGGACGTGGCGGAGGACGTGGGCGCCGCCCACGCCGACGCCCGGCTCGACCTGTTGCAGCAGATGGAACACGACTTCGTCCGTCGCCATCCCGGCGTGGCGCCGCGCAGCCACCAGACCGCCTACGACCGGGCGGTGCGGCTGATGCGCACGGCGGCGGCCAAGGCGTTCGACCTGGACGAGGAGCCGTCGGTGGTGCGCGACGCCTACGGCCGGAGCCTGTTCGGCCAGGGCTGTTTGCTGGCCCGGCGGCTGGTCGAGCGCGGCGTGCCGTTCGTGGAGGTGACGCTGGCCGGCCCCGGCGGCGCCGGCTGGGACACCCACGTCCAGAACTTCGACGGCGTGCGCAATCTCAGCGAGATGCTCGATCCGGCATGGGGCGCGTTGATGGGCGACCTGGAAATCCGCGGCCTGCTCGATACGACGCTGATCGTCTGGATGGGCGAGTTCGGCCGCACGCCCAGGATCAACCCGCAGCAGGGCCGCGACCACTTCCCGACGGCCTGGAGCACCGTGCTGGCCGGCGGCGGCATCAAGGGCGGCCAGGCGGTCGGCAAGACCGGCCCCGACGGCATGGAGGTCGTGGAACGGCCGGTGAAGACTCCCGACTTCCTGGCCACGGTCTGCATGGCACTGGGCGTCGATCCGCTCAAATTCAACACCTCCAACGTCGGCCGGCCGATCCGCATCGTGGACAAGACCGCCATGCCGATCACGGAGGCGCTGGCATGAACCGACGCGCCGGAATGTGGTGTGCGGCCGCGGCCGGGCTGGCGCTCCTCGGAGCCGGGCCGTGGACGGCCGCCGAGACGCCGCCGCGGAACGCCGACCCCGGCGGCGACGACGTGCAGGACCTCCTCTTCCTGGCGGAGGGTCGGCCCTACGTCTTCCGCCTCCACCTGTTCCTCGACGGCAAGCCCTACAGCGTTTCCTGGTCGGAACAGGTCCTTAAAGTCTTCCATTACCTCGACCGCGACGGCGACGGCGTGCTTTCCAAGGAGGAAGTCGCCCTGGCGCCGACCGCCCGACAGCTGGCCGAGATGCTCCGCGGCGTACCCTACGGCACGGCGGCCTTCAACGACGGCGGCCTGTTCGGGGACATGGACGCCGACGGCGACGGCAAGGTGACGACGGCGGAGTTTTTGGCCTACTACCGCCGCACCGAGGGCGGCCCGGTGCGATTGGTCGGGAACTCGGGGCGCGGCGCCGGGGCCGACGCCCTGACCGAAACGCTGTTCAAGATCCTCGACGCCGACAAGGACGGCAAGCTCTCCAAAAAGGAGCTGATGAACGCCGAGGCCGTCCTGCGCAAGTTCGACCGGAACGACGACGAGATCATCACCGCGCAGGAGTTGACGCCGGCCTATCCCCTCAACGGCATGTTCGTCGGCATGATGCAGGCGCCGCCGCCCCGCCGCGCGTCGGCCCCCGACCCGGCCTGGGTGCTCGTGCCGCGCGAGGACGCCCCCCGCCGCGTCGCGGAGCGGCTCAAGCTCGCCAAAGACGTATTGGCCCGCTACGACAAGGACAAAAATGGCAAGCTCAGCCCCGCCGAGATCGGGCTGCCGAGAGAGGTGTTCGACCGCTACGACGCCGACAAGGACGGCGAATGGAACGTTTTGGAGCTGCTGCGCTGGATGATCTTCGATCCGGACGTGGAGACGGTCGTGCGCCTCGGCGAAGTTTCCGACAAAGACGGTCTGCTGGATCTGGTTCCCACGCCGCGCTCGGCCGTGGCCGTCCACAGGACCGCCGTCAACGCCGCGTCGGTCGGGGTGGGCGACGCCCTGGTCAGCCTCATTCGCGGCGGCGGCCCCGCCGGCTACGGCCCGTTGACCGAAAGCGTTTTCCAGGGGTACGACCGGCAGCTCCAGGCCATCGACAAGGACGACAAGGGCTACATCACGCGCGACCAGACGGCCGACGGCCGGGACCCGGCGATGTACGCGCTTTTCCCGATCGCCGACCGCGACGGCGACGGCCGGCTGACGGAGGCGGAACTCAAGGCGTGGGTGGCGCTGGCCACGGAATCGGTCGGCCGCGTGCCGACGATCACCGTGGCCGACAACGGCCGGGCGCTGTTCGAGCTGATCGACGCCAACAACGACGGCCGGCTGACCGTCCGCGAGCTGCGCACCGCCTGGGCGCGGCTGGCGCCCTACGCCCGCAACGGCGCGTCGGTCGGCCGGGACGAAGTGCCGCGGCAGTTCCGGCTGACCGTGAGCGAAAGCGGGGCCGATGCGAACGCGGTCCAGCAAGGGGCGGTCCCGGTCCAGACGGCCGCAAGTCCGCCGGCGCGGGTCGAGCGTGGGCCTCTCTGGTTCCGCAAGATGGACGTCAACGGCGACGGCGACGTGTCGCCGCGCGAGTTTCTCGGGAGCCTGGAGGACTTCAAGCGCATTGACGCGGACGGCGACGGACTGATTAGTCTGGAAGAAGCGGAGGCGTTCGACGCCAAGATGCGCGGGAAGAAAGACGGCAAGTAAGAGTGAGCGAGCGGGGGGCGTCAGCCCCCTGATCCTTCATCCTATCCCCGATAGGATGCTAAATCAGGGGGCTGACGCCCCCCGCTCGCCAGCGGAGATTACTACTCCGGCAACTCCTTAATGTAGATGTTCTTGAACCACAGCTTGTCGCCGTGGTGCTGCAATTCGATCGGGCCTGTCTTCGGCAGCGGCCTGCCCCTGTCCCAGTAGTTCGCCAGCGGGGCTTCGTCCACGACCTTCTTGTCGTTGAGGAACACCGTCACCTTGTCGCCCTTCATGATGATGTGAAATGTGTTCCACTCGCCGGTCGGGTTGTCGGCCTTGACCAGCGGCTTCTGGCCGGGGCTGTTCTTGGGGTTGTTCCACAGGCCGCCCGAACCCTTGCCGCGGTCCTCCGCCAGGTTGTCGGCCAGCGTGTCGGACTCCCAGATCTGCACCTGCGGGTTGCCGCGCAGGTAGATGCCGCTGTCGCCCTTTGGCGGGATCTTCCAATCGACGTACAACTCGAAATTGCCGTAGTCCTTCACGGTCTGCAGGCTGTTGCCGTGGCCGTCGTAGACCAGCACGCCGTCCTCGACTTTCCAGTGGGGCAGGTACTTCTCGTTGGCCTCCTTCTGCTTCTTGGCCAGTTCCTCGGGGCTGAGCTTGGCCCGTTGCGGCAGTTCCACCAGCCCCTGCCAGTTGGTGAGGTCCTTGCCGTTGAAGAGGGCGATAAATCCCTCCGGCGGAGTGTTGTCCTTGGGTTTGGCCTTGTCGGCGGCGGGCGCGTGGGCGGCCCAGGCCAGCGAGGCGGCGAGAAGGGAGAGGAAGAGGGTGCGGTTCACGGCGTCGCGTCTCCTTGTGGCGAACGGAAAGGTCACGGCAGGGAATGCCGCTTAAAAAACTCCCAAATCACGTCATTGGCGCGCAGGCGGTCGGACGGCGGCCCGGCCAGCCGCGGGTTGAACTGGCCGCGGCCGCCGGGCCAGTGGTGGCCGAGGCCGTCGATGACGTGGGCCGTCAGCTCCACGCCGTCGCGCCCCTGGTAGACCAGCGTGCGGACGCCGGCGTCCTCGCTCCTCCGGGCCGGCTCCGGCGCCGCGCCGAGGGCGACGGCCCAGCGCCGCAGCGTTTCGTCCAGCGACGGCCGGCGCATCCGCCGGCCGGTCCAGGGCGATATGATTTCGCCTCCCGCCACGGGGAACAGCGGGTCGGCGGCCCCAGCCAGGAGCAGCGTCGGCGTCGGCCGCTGCGGCCGCGGGTCGGGCAGCCAGCAGTGGCCCGATACCGGGGCCAGGGCGGCGATGCGGCCGGCGCGCTCGGCGCCCAGGCGGAACGTCATGCCGCCGCCGTTGGAAAAGCCGGTGGCGTATACCCTTCGCGGGTCGAACGAAAATTCCGCCCGCGCGGCGTCGAGGACGGCTTCGACGAAGCCGACGTCGTCGGCCCCCGGTTCGCCGGGGACCAGCGGCGGCGAGCCGTCGTTCCAGACGGGGGCGTTGTCGAGGAAGTGCGGCGGCTTCGTCAGGTCGGGGCGCAGGCCTTCGGGCAGAAGTACCAGGAAGCCTTCACGGTCGGCCTTGTCGGCTAAACCCGTTTCGGCGAGCGTCCAGGCGGCCGTGCCGCCGGCCCCGTGCAGCAGCACCACCACCGCCGGCGGGAAGGCGCCGCGACCCGGCGGAGTGTAAACGAGATAGCGGCGCGGCCGGCCGCCGTGCCGCAGGGCGCGGGCGTGAACCGACGCGGGCCGGCCCGACAACGGCTGCGTCATGCGCGATTCAACTCGGTCCATAGGGCCTTGTAATAGCGGAGAATTTCGATCCCCGTATCCACGTCCGGCGCCGGCCGGCCGACCTCGCACATGGTCACGCGGTCGTAGCCGTTTTCGCGGAACAGGCGGAACAGTTCCCGGTAGGGGTAGGCCCCCGACTCGTCCTTGTAGAGTTCGTTGATATGGCAGGAGCGGACCCAAGGCCACAACAGCTTGAAATACTCCGCCACCGATCCGTCTTTCACGTCCTGCGGGTTGGAGTTCCAGGTCAGGCCGACCTTGGGGTGGCCGCACGCCTCCATGATCGTCTTGATGTACGGCGGGTGGGCCGTGCCCCGGCCGTGGACTTCGAGCCAGATCTCGACGCCCGCGTCCTCGGCCGCCTTGCCGCACACGGCCAGCGCCTTGCCGATCTGCTCCAGCGTCTTGGAGATTTCGACCTTTTGGGGCAGGCCGTTGGGCCGCACCTTCACACCCTTGCCTCCGATGTCCACGGCCAACTGGATGAACTCCTTGCACGTTTCGATGTTTTTTTGAACGACCGCCGGATCGGGGTCCTGGAACTCGCAGACGGTGCCGCAACCCCAAATGTCCACGCCCGCGTCGGCGAAGCGCTGCTTCACTTCCTTTCGTTGGTCCTTGTTCAGCGACGGTTCGACGCCGTGCTTGTGGGTGGTGCGCAGCTCGACGGGCGATATGCCGGCGGCGCGACACGCTCGGAGAAGAGAAGGAAGGTCCCATTTGGCGGCGAGGTTGTAGGTGACGAGGCCGAGGCGGAATTTCGGCCCGTTTTCGTCCTTCTTTTTCGGCGGCGCGTCGGCGTGGGCCGGGACGGCGGCGAACCCGGCCGCGCCGAGCGCCCCGGCCTGGAGGAAGCGACGGCGGTCCAAGGCGGACATTGGCGGTGACTCCTGGAGGGAGGGGGCGGGCGATTGTGTTAGATGATGCCCGAAACGGCGGCCGGACGCCAGTAGAAAACGCGGCGGCCCCGACGGCTATGCGCGGATTCTGGGATCCGGGAAGGGCGCCATGCTTTCGTGGCTGCTTTCCCAGCTGTCTTGTTGTCGGCGTCACCGCGAAAGCATGTTTGACCGTCATCCAGACCGGGTGAAGTCCAAACATGCTTTCGCGGCGGTCGGGATGGTTCGCTCGTGCGGATCGGGGCCGCGAAAGCATGGCACACCTAACCCAACCCCGACTCACCACCAGATACCATTCATACGCCCTTATTGCACCTTCTTCGCCCCCTTACGGTCGCGGCTCCGACCGGCGATTAGCCGGCCCCCTTCGCCAGGGCCGCGCGCGCCCGGACGATCAGGTCGTTGTCGCGGTCGCCGGAGCCGTGCAGCCAGAACAGGCTGCTCGCCAGGAAGCGCGGCCGCCACGACGGCGTCAGGTGATAAACGTCCTCGAACACGGCCGAGCTGAACTTGTAGTCGTGGGCGTCGCGGCCCTTGTTGAAGACCAGCCGCCGGCCGGCCGCCGTCAGCGCCTCCGCGCCGGCCGGGCCGCCGTCGAGCAGGGCCAACGCCTTCCGCGCCGCCGCCGCCCGATCCTTGCTCACGTCGGCGAATATTTCCTCCACCGCCGCCGCCCCGTCCGCCATGAGGTCGGCCTTCTCCAGGGCGTCGATCTTCAGGCCGCCGCGGCCGGGGTCGGCGAGGCCGGCGGCCTGGCGGAACATGGCCGCGAACGCCGCCGCCTGCAACATCAGCATCCGCCGCGTCTCGTCGTCGCCGCTGGTCTGGTAGGCGTAATGCAGGGCGTTCGTCGTTGTGGAACAATGCAGAGTGATGATGCCCGGCTTGCGCATCAGCAGTTCGCCGGCCGTCAGGAACAGGCCGTCCCAGACCGACGCCGGGTCCACCTCGCGGTTGAGCAGCTCGACCACGTGATCGCTCGCCTCGGCCGGCGGGGCCGTCCGCTGCGCCGCCAGCAGGTCGGCGGAGGCTCCCGGATCGACCTTGCCGCGCCGCCAGCCTTCGCGGATTTTGCCGGCCCGCTTGAGGTTTTCGCGCCAGGGCCGATCCGGCCCCAGGTCCGCCTTGGCGGGGTTGCCGGACCCTTGATGGTCCAACAGCGCGAAGGCCACCGAACGCATCACCGGCTCGGCGTGCCGCCAGCCGATGGTGTTCAGCGTCCGCGTGGCGTTGGCCACATAGATGGCCTTGTGGCCGATGTCGCGGAAGTCGCGCGCCCCGTAGCGGACGAACAGCTCGAAGATTTCGTCCTCCCCGGCCGAGCGCACCAGCGCCGTCGTCGCCCGGTCGGCGCCCTCCTCGTCCCAGTTGTCCATCGCCTCAATAAAGTCTTTCCGCGCCCTTTCCGCCGAGGGCAGCTTGGCCTCCTCCAGCAGCGGCAGCGTCCAGGCGCCCTTTTTCTGCTTGATCGCCTGCGATTGTTTGAACTCGTCCAGCGCCCAGAACAGCGCCAACCAGCGGTCGGCGTCGGCCGCCGCCAGCGCCGCCAGGTGGGCGGAGTGGACGGCCAGCACGCAATGGAACTCGAAGCCGACCGGCCGCGGCCGGATGTTGCGCACGCCGGCCAGGAACACGGCGCTCAGCAGGCGTTGGTAAGCGACCCCCTCGCGCACCTTGCCGACCGCCGCCTCCAGCAGTTTTTCCCGCGGCGTCTCCTCGATGAGACGCACCAGCGGCTCGATTTCCGGGCCGAACCGCACGGCGGACGGCGACAGCGCGGCCTCGACCGCGCCGACGGCCGGCAGACGGTTCAGGAACGAGAGGTCGCCCAGGCCGGCCAGCGCCCCGGCCGTGAGCGTCCCTTGCACGAAACGGCGTCGATTGAATGGAGTGGACATGAGAGATCCTCTTTGCCCTTGTGTGGGCGAGCCGCCGGGCGTGACCCGGCGGGATCAACCCGCCGGCTCGCCCACTTTTTGAAATGGCTCCTTCCTCTTTTCTACACGACGCCGTCGCCGCGGGGAATGGCGGCGATGGGCCGGCTTCAGTCGAGCATCAATAGGACGGTGTGCGGCCGCCCGTCGTCCACGAGGTCCGCCGCGCCGTCCTTCGCCGCCTTTCCGTCCACCGTGACGGCCGGCGCGTCGGCCGCCCCCCCGCGCCCCCGTCGCACTGCCCGGATCGCATAGATTGTCGATCCGTGGCGTAAAGTAATCTCATAACCCTCCCATTCCGCCGGGACGACCGGCGCCAGCGTGAGCCGGTTGCCGCGCAGACGGAGGCCGAGGATGTTCTCCAGCGCCGCACGGTACAGCCAGCTCGCCGAGCCGGTGTACCACGACCAGCCGCCGCGGCCGGTGTGCGGCGGTTCGCTGTACACGTCGCCGGCCACGGCATACGGTTCCGTCTTGTAGCGCTCCGCCTTCTCGCGCGAGTCGGCGTGGTGAATGGGGTTCAGCAGGTCGAACAGCGCCACGGCCCGTTCGCCCCGGCCCAGCAGCGCTGCCGCCTGCACCAGCCACGCCGCCCCGTGGGTGTACTGCCCGCCGTTCTCGCGGATGCCCGGCAAATACCCCTTGATGTAGCCGGGTTGTAGATGGCCCTTGTCGAACGGCGGCGTGAACAGCAGGATCAGCCGATCCGCCTCGCGCACCAGCATTTCGTCCGCCGCCTCGAACGCCTGCCGCGCCCGCTCCGGCCCGGCGCCGCCCGAAATCACCGCCCACGATTGGGCGATGCCGTCGATCCGGCATTCGTCGTTTTCCGCCGAGCCGAGCGGCGTGCCGTCGTCGAAGTAGGCCCGCCGATACCAGCGGCCGTCCCAGGCGTGCTCCTCCAGGGCGGCCGCCAAACGCTCGGCCTGCTCGCGCCAGCGAGCCGCGCGTTCGCCGTCCCCGCGGCGATCCGCCACGTCCGCGAACGAACGCAGCACCGTCAGCAGGAACCAGCCGAGCCAGACGCTCTCGCCGCGGCCGCCGGCGCCGACGCGGTTCATGCCGTCGTTCCAGTCGCCGGTCCCCATCAGCGGCAGGCCGTGGGCGCCGAACGTCAGGCCGTGCTCCACCGCCCGGACGCAGTGCTCGTACAGCGTGGCCGTCTCGGCGGACGGGTCCGGTGTGCGATAATCTTCCTCCTGATCGGGACGAAGCACCGGCGCCTCGAGGAACGGCGCCCGCTCGTCGAGGACGGCCGCGTCGCCGGTGGCCGCGACGTAATGGGCGGCGGCGAACGGCAGCCAGAGGTAGTCGTCGGAGCAGCGCGTGCGGACGCCGGCGCCCGCGCGGCGGGTGCCACCAGTGCTGCACGTCGCCCTCCTTGAACTGTCGCGAAGCGGATCGCAATAGGTGGCGCGCGCGTCTCCTCCGGCGCCGCGTACACCAGGGCCAGCACGTCCTGGAGCTGATCGCGGAAGCCGTAGGCGCCGCCCGACTGGTAAAACGCGGAGCGGCCCCAGAACCGGCAGCTCAAAACCTGATACAGCAGCCAGCGGTTCAGCAGCAGGTCCATGCCGGGGTTCGGCGTCCGCACCTGAATCGCGCCGAGGATCCGGTCCCAGAGATCCTGAATCTCTTTGAACGCCGCCCGCGCCCGCCCAGGCTCGCGGTAGCGAAGGGCCAGCTTTCGGGCTTCTTCCGCGTTGGCGGCCTGGCCGAGCAGGAAGACGATTTCCCGCTCCTCGCCGGGTTGCAGCTCGAACGGCGTTCGCAGGGCGGCGCACGGGTCGTGGGCCGGCCCCGCGGCGCCGGACCATTCCGCGCGTTCCAGGCCGGCGGGGGCGTCCAGGCCGCCGTTGCGGCCGAGGAACTCCGTGCGATCGGCGGTACACGACCGCGGTCGGGCGTTGACGTCGGCGAAGGCGACGTGGGCGGCGAAGTCGGCGTTGAAGGGGTTCCGCGCCAGCAGCGCCCCGGTTTCCACGTCGATTTCAGTGATGACGTTCATCGGCGCCTGGTCGCGCACCGCGCCGAGCACCCATTCGGCGTAGAAGGTAGCCGAGAGCCGCCGCGGCTGCCGGCCGGTGTTGCGCACCTTGAGGCAGACCAGTTTCACCGGGTCGGCCGGCGGCACGAAGAGCAGCAATTCCTGGGCCAGCCCCCGACCGGAATAGGTAAATACCGTGTATCCCTGTCCGTGATGGGCGGTATACTCCGCCGGCCCTTGCGGAGCCAGGGCGGTCGGCGTCCACACGTCGCCGGTCGCCTCGTCGCGCAGGTAGACGATTTCGCCGGGCGGGTCGGAGGCGGGGTCGTTGCTCCAGGGCGTCAGGCGGTTCTGCTGGCTGTTGCCGGCCCAGGTGTAGCCGCCGCCGCGCTCGGTGACGAGGAAGCCGAAAGACGGGTTGGCGACGACGTTGCTCCACGGCGCGGGGGGAACGGCCAGGGGCGTCGGCGGCTGAAGTAAGTCAGGCTTTCCAGCCGGACGGTCGAAAGTCTGACGTACGGCCCGCGGCGCGGCCGGCGCCAGCCGAATGACGTACTCCCGGCCGTCCGGCGTGAAACCGCCGAAGCCGTTGTCGAAAAGGAGGTCCGAAGGCGCCGCGGAGGGCGCGGGCAAGGGCCGAGGGGCGGCCGAAATCCTTTCCTTGTCTCCTTGTCTCCTTGTCTCCTTGTCTCCTTGTCTCCTTGTCTGCCGCGCGGGGCCGGCCGCCCGTTCGAGGCGGTCCATCTGCGTCGCCAGCGAGCCGCGGTCGCCGGCCAGCACGCAGCGGGCCGCCGCCAGCAGCAGGGTGCGGTCGTCGGCCGACAGGTGCGTCGCTTTGCGCACGAAGACGCCGCCGGGCTTGTCGATCAGGCCGCGCTCCTCGCTGGCACGGACCAGGTTGAGCAACTCGTTTTGAAGGTCTTCAAAGTATCCTGAATGGTCCTCGTTGAGGATGATGAGGTCGGTGTCCAGCCCCTTGTTCCGCCAGAATGTGTGGGCCGTGAGCACCTGCCGGACGAGCGGGACCTGCACGGCCTCGGCGACGCGCACCAGGACGATGGGGTTGTCGCCGGAGATGCCGTGCCGCCACAGCCCCGGTTGGCCCTGGTGATTCGCCCGGAGCACGTCCGGCGCGGCCCGCAGGGCGGCGCCGGCGTAGATGACGTGAGCGGCCAAACGCTGGTACAGGTGGGCCTCCTGGGCCGACATGTGCAGGTGCCGCAGCTCCACCTGGCTGTACGCCCAGGCCAGCTCGAAGGCGCGGGTGACGCCGCTGAAGTCGTGGTACTGGTCGGCCAGGGTCAGCGCCTCTTCGCGCGTGTCCGAGCCGCCGCGGTGGTGAACGCCACGCGCACCGACGCCTCCGCCTCGATCCGCACGCGACAACGCAGACTGAAAATGGGGTCGAGCACGGCGCCGGTGGTCCCCGAGAGGGCGGCGCCGGGGTCGAGGGCGGCGGGGTCGGCCGGCGTCCGGCCGCGGCCGAGGAAGCGGCCGCGATCCGTCTCGTATTGCAGGTCGCCGACCACCGGGCCGTCGATGGCGAGGACGTGGACGGCGAAGACCGGCCGCTGTTCGGGGGAGCGCGGCCGGCGGCGGCAGAGCAGGGCGGCGCCGCCGAGGAGGCTCTCCGTCTCCAGAAACAGCTTGCCGAAGGCGGGGTGGGCCAGGTCGGCCGCGTGCGGCGCCAGCACCACTTCGAGGTAGCTGGTCAGTTCCACGTCGTGCGGCCGGGTGTCGTGGTTGGTGAGCGTGAGGCGGCGGACCTCGGCGTGCGTCTCCGGCGACACCGTGACTTCCAGGTGCGTTTCGATCACGCCGTCCACGCGGCGGAACTCGGCCTTGTCGGTCGAATAGACGGCCTCGAATTCGTCGGCGTCGCGGCGGACGGGCTGATACCCGGCCGACCAGAAAAGGCCTGTTGGCAGGTCGCGGAGGTAGCAGAATTGGCCCCAGTCGTCGCGGGTGCGGTCCTCGCGCCAGCGGCTGACGTCGAGGCCGTGCCAGGTGGAGCGGCCGCCGCCGGCGTTGGTGACCATGACGTGGTAGTGGCCGCTGGAGAGCAGGTGAGTGCGCGGGTGGGCCGTGTTGGGCGTGGTCAGCCGCCGGCTCATGGGGTGCTGGCTGTCCTCCGCCGCCGGCCGCAGCGCCGTCTCGTCGGTGTTCGTATGCACCAGCGGCGCTTCCGGCGCCATGCACTCCTCGAGCAGCAACTCGGCGGCGCGCACCATCGGCTCGGCCCGGAAGCGCCGCGGCATCGGCTCGCCGAGCAGACGGTTCGCCAGGGCCGTCAGCGACATGCCCTGGTGGTGGGCCATGAAGCACTTCACCACGGCGCAGCGCTGCTTGGGTTGCAGCCGTTCGCGCGTGTAGTCGATGGCCTCGTAGTAGCCGTAGGCGCCGTCTCCGCCCTCCGCGGCCAAATGGCGGAGATTTCGTACCGCCGAACGCGGGGCGATCATCACCGCCAGGGCGGTGGCGTAGGGCGCGATCACCAGGTCCTTGGCCAGGCCGCGCTTCAGGCCGAGGCCCGGCACGCCGAACGCCTGGTACTGGTAGTTGAGGGCGGCGTCCACGACGTTGAAGGCCGACTCGGAGACGCCCCAGGGGACGCCGCACTGTCGGCCGTACTCGATCTGCCGGGCGACGGCGCCGCGACGGCTGTCGTCGAGCAGCGTTTCGGGCACGGCCGGCAGCAGCAGCCGCGGCATCAGGTACTCGAACATGGTGCCGCCCCAGGAGAGCAGGGCGATGGAGCCGGCGGCGCGGGTGAGCGGCCGGCCGAGCTGGAACCAGTGCTTCTTGGGCACGTCGCCGCGGGCCACGGCGAGGTAGCTAGTCAACGCCGATTCAGAGGCTAAAAGGTCGTAATGCGCGCTGTCGAGCCGGCCCTGCGACAGGTTGTAGCCGACGGCGAACAGGCTGCGGTCCTCGCTGTAGAGGAGCTTAAAATCCATTTCCTCGGCGAAGGACTGCGCCCGCTCGGCCAGGAGGCGTTGCCGCCGGAACAGGTCGGCGGCGGTGGAGTCGGCGACCGCCTCGGCGAGGTGGTGCAGCCGCCGTCCTTCCGGGTCGGGCCAGGCATCGGCGAGTTCGATCAGTTCCGCCTGGAGCGACCGGGCGCGGGAGTGGAGCGCGGCGACGCTGAGGGGCTGCGTCAGCAGGGCGCGCGCCGCACGCCACCTTTCGCCGACGGTTGAACCATCTGTCGTCGCCGGCCCCGAGAGCGCCGCCGGCAGCGCCCGCAGCAACCCCAGCCACGGCGCCAGGCCGACCAGTTCCTCGCGGTGCTCGCGGGCCTGGGCCGCCAACCGCCCGGACCAGCGGCGCAGGTCTTCAGGAACTTCGTCGATCTCCTGTGAGAATTTCTCGACTCGCACCGACAACGCCGCCGTCGCCGCGTCCAGCCGTTCCAGCCAATCCTCCCAGGCGAGAAGGTCGCCCGGCGCCTCACCCAACAGGCCGCGCACGTCCCGGACTCCAGCGTCCAGCGCCTTGAAGCCGTCCGCGCCCCCGGCCGGCGGCTCCAGCGACCTCAGCGCCTCCGCGAACAATTCCAGGGCGTCTTCAAACCCTTCGCGGATCGTCAAATTCGGTATTGACTCGGACGCCTTCTCGCGCAAGCCCTGCTTGAGCGTGACGAGGCAGCCCAACAGGTTGCCGCTGTCCACGGTCGAAAGGAAGACGGGAGGGAGGCTTTTCAGCGTCTGCGTGTCGTACCAGTTGTGGAAGTGCCCGTGCGAGCGTTCCAGGCGGTCGAACGTGGCGAAGGTCTTCTCCAGGCGCCCGATCAAGGCCGGGAAACTCAGGTAGCCGAAGTCGTGCGCGGCCAGGCCGGAGATGAGGTACAGCCCCATGTTGGTGGGCGAGGTCCGGTGGGCGACCGCCTCGCGCGGCTCTTCCTGATAGTTGTCCGGCGGCAGCCAGTTGTCCTCCGCGCCGACGAACGTCTCGAAGAAGCCCCAGGTCTTCCGGGCCAGCCGCCGCAAAGGCCGGATTTCCTCGGCGGTCAGCGCCTCCTCCGCGAGGCGGGGCGGCCGGCTCACCCAAAAAGCCAGCAGCGGCGCGACCAGCCAGGCGATGAGGAACGGGGCGGCGTCGGGCAGGGCGGCGGGGCGCAGGAATGTCAGGACCGCCGCCAGAACGACGGCCAGGGTCGGCGAAAACCACATCATGCGGAGGCAGGCGGTCAGCCCGCTTCCCAAGCGCTGCTCGGTCGCCGCGGCCGTCTCCCATTCCAGCAGATGGCGGCGCGTGACAAACAATCGGACGAGCGTGCGGCCGACGGCGTCGACCAGGAGGCGCGCCTGTTCGGCCAGAAACGCGGCCGAAAGCAGCACCTGCGCGGCGGTGTTGCCGAGGCCGGCCGGGACCGGGTTGGCCTTCACGTTCCCGGCCAGGGTGCGCGCCATGCGGAACGGGATGCTGCCCAGTTGCATCAACAGCGGCCAGGCCACCACCGCCAGGGCCGCCGCCGTCCACAAGCCCGGCGAACCCGGCGGCGCCGTCCAACCCAGCACCAGCAGCAGCACCAGGGCCGGCGGCCCCAGCGTCCGGCGCAGGTTGTCGAAGACCTTCCAGCGCTCGACGGTCGGCAGTGGGTTCAAGCGCGTCCCGCCTCCCGGCGCGGGAACGTGCGGGAACAGCCACGGCAGGATTTGCCAATCGCCGCGCGCCCAGCGGTGTTCGCGCCGGGCGAAAGCGAGGTACGATGCGGGAAACTCGTCGAGGAATTCGATGTCGGATGCCAGGCCGCAGCGAGCGTAATCGCCTTCGATCAGGTCGTGGCTGAGGATGTGGTTTTCCGGAAACGTGCGGCCGACGGCCTGCTCGAAGGCGTCCACGTCGTAGGCGCCCTTGCCGGTGAACGTGCCCACGCCGAATAGGTCCTGATAAAGATCGGAAACGGCGGTGGTGTACGGGTCGATGCCGGCCGAACCGCCGAAGACGCGGGCGAAACGCGACTTGCGGACGCCGGTCAGCGTCAGGCTGACGCGCGGCTGGAGCACGCCGTAGCCGGCGACGACGCGGCCTTGCGTGGGGTCCAAGCGCGGCCGGTTCAGCGGATGCGCCAGGGTGGCGATGAGCCGGCGGGCGGCGTCGTGCGGCAGCTGCGTGTCGGCGTCGAGCGTGATGACATAACGGATATGCGGGACCGCATTCAGGTCGCCGCTTATGGTGGTATAGTTGGCGTCGCGGGCGCCGCGGAGAAGGCGGTTGAACTCCGACAGCTTGCCGCGCTTGCGCTCCCAGCCCATCCAGCAGCCCTGGGACGGGTTCCAGAGGCGGCGGCGGTGGAACAGGAAGAAGCGGTCGCCCCCCCCTCCCTGCCCTCCCCCCGCGGGTGGGGGAGGGTTGGGGTTGGGGAGGGGATAGCGGTCGTTGAGGGCGCGGACGCCGTCGAGGGCGGCATGCAGATTTTCCTCGTCCCCCGGCATGTGCTCTTCAGGCGCGTCGGCGAAGTCGGTCAGCAGGGCGAAGCGCAGGTTCGGGTCGGGATTGCAGAGATAATGGACCTCCAGATGCTCCAACAGGGCGGCCGTCGAGCGCGGGCGCACCAGCAGGGTGGGTATCACCACGAAGGCGGCGCAGTCGGCCGGGACGCCGTCCTTGAAGAGCATTTTCGGCAGGACGCGCGGCGGGACGAATCCGCCGACCCAGTAGTTGACCAGGGAAACCGCGACGTCGCTGGCGGGCGCCAGCGCGAGCAACAACGCCAGGACGGCGAGCGCCGCGGCGGCGCCGCCGCCACCCCACGGCCCGACGGCGGCCGTGAGGACCGCGAGGACGAGGACGGTGACGGCGGCGACGCCGCCGAAGTAGATGAGCCGGGGGTGTTGCAGGACGAAGCGGAGAACGCGGTCGCGCGGCTTGGGCCGATAGCGGACCAGTCGCTCCAACTCCGCCCGGCCCTCGCCGATGAGGTAGTACCCGACATGGTTTCGGGCGGCCGCGGCCTCATCTCCGTTAGAACGCGCGGGGCGGGCGGCCAGCGCCAGGACCGTTCGCGCCACTTCCACCTCGTCGGTCGGCGAGCCGCGCGACAACTTTTCCACCGCCTGCCGGTAGCGGTCGCGGGTGGCGAAGTCCTGGCCGGCGTAGACGCCCGCCGGGTCCTGGCGCAGGACGGCCTCGACGAGGCTGGTGCGCTCGAAAAATGTGGGCCAGTCCAGGGCGGAAAGGAGCCGCAGGCTGGTAACGCAGTTGCCGATGGAGACCTGATTGGCGGCCTGCCGCCCGCGCTCGCGGCGCAGCACCTCGTCGGCGGTCGCGCCGTATCCGGCCAAATGGCTTTCGAGCCAATCGACGCCGCGGGCGACGGCGGGGCCTTGCTCGTGAATCCAGTCCATCAGCTGCACGAGGAAGGAGTCCGACCAGTCGGGTCGGCCCGGCGGCGGGGCGGCCGGGCCGCAGAGGCAGCGATCCGCCCACGTCTTGGCGTGCAGGCGGTCGTCGCGAGTGCATAAGATTTGCAGGGCCAGCCGGCGCAGGTTGTCCACGACGACCAGCCGCAGCATAATGGGGATGGCCCAGAGTTCGCCAATCGTCAAAGGCGTTATTTCCTGGAAGGCGGCGACGAAGCCGCCGACGTGGGCCTCATCCAGGCAGCTGTCGCAGTGCGCGACGAGTTCCAGGGCCAACGCGTAAACGCGCGGCAGGCCGTCGAGCGGGCCGCCGCGGACTTTGGGCAGCAATTGGTAGTAGCCGCGCGGCAGGTCGGTGCGGATCTCGAAAAGGGCCTCGGAAACGATGTGGAAATTGTCGAGCAGCCATTCGGCGTCGGGGCCGAAGCTTTCGCCGCGGCGGTAGCCCTCGCCGATGCGCCGGTGAGCCAGGATCAAAAGGCGCCGGTTTTTCAGGAAGTAACGCAGCAGCGGCCGGCCGGGGACCACACGCGCCGCACGCAGGCGCGTAGCCAGCTGTCGGGCGTGGGCCACCAGGCGGTCGAGGCCGAGTTGTTCGGCCCGAACCGGTTCGTGGCCGTATAAATCGGTGAAGAAATGCCCCGTCGGCGCGGCCACGGCCGTCGCGGCGGCCGAGTTCCCGGTTTCCGAGGTACTCATTTTGCAGACTCTCCAGTGGCGGCGGATGGCGGGACCGTCGGGCGTCGCCGCACATACACTCATAAACGCCCGGGCCGCGCCGGGGGCGTAATTCGCAAATGAGGCGCCACGGAGACGGGGGCGGGAAATCCGAGAAAGTTTTTGCCCAGTACGCCCCACATGAAGTCACTATAGCGGATGCGCAAGCATCCGCCGCTCCCCGCGCACCGGGCCGCGCAGGCGTCCGGGCCGGATCGCTCGGCCCGGCATAACGGAGAAAAGAAGTGCAGCTATCGTACATAGAGGCATTTACGAAATTACGGCAGGCGTGGGAGGTGATCGACGCACTGCTGTTGCGCGCCCCGGACGCCAGGGGCCGATGCGCGTTGCTGGCGGAGATGTTGCAGTTCCTCTGGCCGGGCGAGGCGCTTTCCGCCTGTGTGCTGCGGGAGGCGGACGGGGCGTGGGCGGCGGCGCTGGACGAGGCCGGCGACCAGCGACCGAAGTGGGCGGCCCTGATCCGAGACGAACTGACCCGGCGCTGGACGGCCGCCGACGCCACGGCCGTGCGGATTCCGCTTTTGCAGGCGCTCGGCCTTACGGGACTCGTGCTGGCGCGGGAGGACGTGCGCGTTCGGGACAAGGTGTACGGGTCACTTCTTCTGGCCGTGCCGGAGGACGACGGATCGAACGCCGAGGCGGTGCGGGCGCTGTTGGCCGCATGTGCGCAGCACCTGGCCCTACGCCTGGAAGTGGAGGATTCGGAGCGGCGTTGGGCGACGTGGGCGGCCGAACAGGCCGGTGATCTGGGCATGGCCGAGGTCGGAGAAGTTTCGATCCCCGTCACGCATGAGTTCAACAACTTCCTCAACGCCCTTCTGCTGCATACGGCGGTGCTCAAATATCAGCTGCCGGAGTCCGTGTACCAGGGACTGGAGGAACTCCGGCGGCAAGCGACGGCGGCGGCGGGACTGATCCAGCAGGTGCAGCACTACCGCCGCCGCCAGCAACCGCCCCGGCTTCCCGTCGATGTGGACCGGGCCGTGTGGGCCGCCGTCGAGGCGCTGGGCGGCAAACCGTCGGAACGGGGCGGGGTTCGGGAATACGTCAGGCTGGAAAGCCTGACTTACGGAACGGTCGAAGTCGCGGTGCACCTCGACCTGGGGGCCGGGGAGACGCCGGCGCCCGCGACGTTCGCCGAGATGAAACGCCTGTGCGTCTTCCTGATCCGCAACGCCGCGGCGGCGGCCGCGACAAACAAAGGCGCCGTCGTCGTCCGGACGGCTCGCGAGGGAGAGAGGGTGATTTTACGGGTGGAGGATACAGGCCCGGCGATACCGGCGGAAATGTTGCCGCACTTGTTCGAGCCGGCGTCGGTGGGCCGCGAGGGGACGAGCGCCCTGGAATTGGCGGCGTGCAAGACGCTGGCGCGCCGCCTCCAGGGGGGGTTGCGGGCCGAAAACCTCGACGAAGGGGGCGCGGCCTTCGTCGTGGAATGGGAACGCCCGGAATGAGGCCGGCGGCGCGGCGTTTGCTTAGGAGACCGCCGGCTAGGGCCGGTTCCAGCGACCCACGGCGAGCGGCCGGCGTCAGCCGGCTGGTGGGTCATCTTCTCCGCGGAACCAGGCTCCACCAGCCGGCTGACGCCGGCCGCTCGCCGTGTCCCGTAGGCCCCAGAGTCCGACCCCATGAAATCCGGACACCCGACCGAAAGTCTCGGCGCCGAAGTCCGCCTCATTCTCAAGCGCGGCCGCGATGTTTGGGCGCTGATCCCGCGCGCCGACAAGATCGCTCTCGGCGCCGCCGTCCTCGTCATGTCCTGCACCAGCGCCTGCAACACGGCCATGCCGCTGCTGCTCGGCCAACTGGTGGACGGCGTCAAGAACGGAACGGATCGGCGTCTCGCCCCCGCCGTCATGTACCGCTACGCCGCCTGGGTGCTCCTGGCCCTGGTCGGCGTCTACGTCGTCCGCGAGGCGCTCAACGTGCTCCGGCGCTACCTCGTCGAAAACACTTGTACACGTCTCAATTCCAACATGAGCGTTCATCTGGTCGCCCACCTGATGAAGGGCGACCTCGCCACCCTCAGCCACGAGCGGGTCGGCGCCCTGCACGGCCGCATCCTCCGCAGCGTGGACGGCTTCGTCCGCTTCCTGCGCGTCAGCTTCCTCGACTTCTTTCCCGCCATCCTGACCGGCGCCTTCGCCCTTGCCACCGCCGTCGCCAAACAGCCCTTGCTCGGCCTCATCATGCTCGGCGTCATCCCGACGACGCTTTACCTGACGATCCGCCAATTGCTGTCGCAGAAGGGCGTCCGCCTGGAACTGCTGCGCCGCTGCGAGGACATCGACGGCACGGTGGTCGAGAACATGAGCGGTCTGGAATATGTCCGCGCGGCCAACACCTACCCGCTGGAAGTGCGCCGGCTGAAGCGGACCTGCGAGCGCCGCCGGGCCAAGGAGATCCGCCACCACGTTCAAATGTCCTTTTACGGGGCGGCCAAGGCGCTGAATGAGGGGCTGTTCCACGTCCTCGTTTTGGGCATGGCGATCTACCTGGCCGTCAACGGGCGCGTGACTTTCGGCGACGTGCTGATTTTCTCGATGCTGTTCCTCAACGTGATGTCGCCGCTGAGCGAGGTCCACCGCGTTCTGGACGAGGGGCACGAGGCCAGCCTGCGCGTCGGCGACCTGCTGGAGATGCTGCATCAGCCGGTGGACCGCTCGTTCAAGGTCAAGGAGCGGCGCGAGCCGCGGCTGATCCCCGGCGCCCCCGTCATCACGGCCGAGAACCTGACCGCGGAATACCTCACCGCCGACGGTCAGCACAAGCGCGGCCTGGAAGGCCTTAGCCTAAGCATCCGTTACGGCGAGACGATCGGCGTGGCCGGCCGCTCGGGGTCGGGCAAGTCCACCTGGATCAAGGTGCTGTTGCGGCTGACCCACCCCTGCGAGGGGAACGTCTACCTCGGCGGTGCGCCGCTGGAATGCTGCACGCGCGAGGACGTCAGTCGCATCGTCGGCTACGTCGGCCAAAGCCCGTTCGTCTTCTCCGGCACGATCGCCGAGAACATTTCCTACGGCAGCGACAAGGCGACGCGCGACGACATCCGCCGGGCCGCCGAACTGGCCAACATCCACGGCGAAATCATGATGATGCCCGGCGGCTACGACGCGGAAGTCGCGGAGCGCGGCCAGAACCTGTCCGGCGGCCAGCGGCAGCGCCTGGCCATCGCGCGCATCCTGCTGAGGCAGCCGCCGATCCTCATTCTCGATGAAGCGACTTCGGCGCTCGACAATATCAGTGAAAGGTTCGTGCAGCGGGCGCTGGGGATGACCAGCGCCGACCGCACCACCATCCTCGTCGCCCACCGGCTGACCACGCTCAAGGACGCCGACCGGATCATGGTCTTCGACGAGGGCCGCATCGTCGAGGTGGGCGCCTACGACGAGCTGGTGCGGCGCGGCGGCGTGTTCACGGAACTGGTGATGTCGGCGGAACACGGCTTCGCGGAGGAAGGCGGCGGCCCGTCGCCGGGCGCGAACGGGGCGGTGGCCGTCGCGGCGGGGGCGTGAGACGGGCCGCGCCCTTACCGCGCCCGCACCAAAAACGTCATGCCCTTGCCGTCCGCCGTGCCGAGACGACAGAGACGGTCGCATTGCAGCCTCCGCATCGTCTCCATCACCTGCCGGGCGTCTTCCCGCCTTTCTCCCATCTTCACCAGTGTTTCGTCGCCGGCGCAGACGGCCCAGCGGCCCGCGACCTGGCGCAACTCCAGCCGTTCCGGTTTGAAGGACTGGCCGTAGACGCCGAACATCGTGCCGCGCGGCGCCTGGCCGCCGGCCAGCAGGTACGAGAATCGTTCCGGCGCCGCGCCAACCGAACACCGCTCGGTGAAGCGATAATTCTGCATCGCCGACAGGCCCAGGCGGGCGGCGCGCTCGTCGCCGCCGAAGTCGGCCACGACGAAGCTCCCCGCGGCCAGCTTCCAGTTGCCGTGGTCCTGCCGCAGCCGCACCTGCCGATAATCGAAAGGCGTCCGGTCGGGGTTCGACGACGTGGAAGGGAGGACATGGCCGGAAACGGCGGCCTGCCGCAGCGGCGCGATCGCCGGTGCGACGACTGGGGACGACGGCTGAAGTACGTCAGGCTTTCCGGCCTGACCGTCAGGCTGGAAAGCCTGACGTACTGCTCGCGGCATGGCGGCGTCCGGCTCGGCGAAGAATACCATCATCGCCGGCGCGGCCGGGTTGACGACGCCGACGTGGGTGAATCCATATTTGCGGACCACGGACAGCGCCTGCCGGGCGTCGCCCTCCGCATTGCCGAAGTTGAATAGGACGCGGCGATCGTCGCGCAGCACCCACTGGTTTTGGGTCCTTTCGACGCGGAGGGTCGGCCCGTCCATCGCCTGGACGCGGAATCCCGGCGGCGGGGCCTGCGGCGGCCGGCCGTCGGACAGCCAGTATTCCAGCGTGGGCGACGGCCCGCCGACGACGCCGCGCTGATTCAGACGCAGTTCGCGGATCAGACTCAGCGACTCCTCGGCGTCCGGTTCGCGGCGGCCGAAGTCCTTGAGGGTGGCGCCGGCCGAGGTGAGTCGCCATCCGTCCGAAGACCAGTTCAGGTTGACGAACCCCTGGCTGAACGTGGTCAGCTCTTCCGTGGGCGCCGCCGCCCTCGGCGCGGGGGCCGTGGGAAGCGGAGCGGTTGCGGGCAGGTGCGCCATGGGGGCGGCCGGTGGCGCCAAAGGGGATTTGGGGCGTTGGGCTGGTTTGCGGCGCCGGGGCGAGATCGGGACTTCCGGAGAGCGACAGCGCCAGGGAAAGGAAAACGTCGTAACGCATTGTGCGGCCCTCGGTCGATAAGAAGTGGTGACGGCGCGGCGAAGGGGTCTACAGGGGTTATCGGCGGAAATCGGGCGGAATCTGACAAGGATTCCGGCGCGGTACACGCCGGATTGACGCGGCGACCGGAATCGGCTATCGAGGCGACCCGTGTGTTGGCCTTTACATCCTCACGAGGATGCGTTGAAATCGCCGCCCGGATCGGGGCCGGTGCGCCAGGAGCGAAGAGCAGCGCATGGATGCGACCCGCTTTCTCATCGTTCTCGCCGACGACTACGGCATCGGCCCCGAAACGTTGCGCGGCATCCTCGAACTGGCAACGCGCGGCGTCGTCACCGGGACGGTGCTGATGGTCAATTCGCCCCACGCCCCGGAGGCGCTGCGCGCCTGGCGGCAGGAGGGGGCGCCGATGGAACTCGGCTGGCACCCCTGTCTGACCCAGGACCCGCCGGCCGCGGGCGCCGACAACGTACACAGCCTGGTCGGCCCTGACGGGCTCCTGTGGCCGCTGGGCAAGTTCCTGAAGCGCGTGGCCGCCGGACGCATCCGCGCCGCCGACGTGGAACGGGAACTCGCCGCCCAGTACGACCGCTTCGTCGAATGGGTCGGCCGGCCGCCGTCGGTGGTCAACGCCCACCAGCACGCCGCGCTGTTCCCGCCCGTCGGCGGCGCCCTGATGCGCGTCCTGGAACGGTCGCCGGCCCGGCCCTTCGTGCGTCGCATCGTGGAACCGGCGTCGATGCTGGCGCGGATACCGGGGGCGCGGCTCAAGCGATCCGTATTGTCGGCGTTGGGCCGGCGCCAGGCCCGCCGACTGGAACGGGCGGGCTTCCCCGGCGCGGACTGGATGGCGGGTATAACCGATCCGAAATGGGTCCAGGACCCGGATTTCTTCGTGCGCTGGCTGAGGCTGGTCCCCGGCCGCGTCGTGGAGCTTGTCTGCCACCCCGGCCACGTGGACGCCACGCTCGTCGGCCGCGATTGCCATGAGGGCGACGGCCTGCAACGGCGGCGCGTGGACGAGTACCGATTGCTGGCCGACCCGTCGTTCGATCAAGCGTGCCGCCGGGCCGGCTTCGTCCGGGTGAGGCCGTCGGAGTGGGCCGAACGGGGTCGCCGGTCCAAGGGATGCGCCGCCTGACGCGGCGCGAAGCGATTTCTCCGGAGTCCTCGGCATGGAAATCAAGGCGACCGGACGAGCGGAAGGGGCTGGGTTCCGGGTACGCGCGGCCCTGACGGTCTGGGCGCTACTGGTCGTCGTCGTCTGTGTCCGCGGTCTTCTCCAACCGCAAAACCACAACTGTTATGCGAACTTTTACGAGCCGGCGGGGCGGCTGTGGCTGGCGGGCCGGGATCCCTACCTGGGCACGGGGGGGGCCTATCGATACAGCCCGCCGATCAGCGTCTGTTTGGCCCCGCTGACCCTGACGCCCCTGTGGCTCGGTTCGCTTCTGTGGCGGCTGATCAACGCCGCCGCTTTCCTGGGCGCCCTTGTCTGGTGGCTGCGGGCCTGCGCCCCGCGGACGTGGTCGCCGACCCTGAGGGCCGTGCTGCTCCTGGCCGTCATCCCCCTGTCGGTCGGCAACATTAACAGCGGTCAGGCCAACCCCTTCCTGCTCGGCCTCCTGCTGGCGACGACGGCCGCCGCCGCTCAGGAGCGCTGGAACCTGGCCGCGGTCTTCTGCGCCGCCGCCTGTCTTCTCAAGCTCTACCCCGTCGCCCTGGCCCTTCTCCTGATGGGGGCCTACCCGCGCCGCTTCGCGCCGCGGTTTCTGCTGGCGCTGGCGGCCGGCCTGCTTTTGCCCTTCCTGCTCCAGCGCCCCGACCACGCGGCCCGGCTGTACTCCAACTGGTGGGCGGTCCTGCTCAGCGACGACCGCACGCGGGGCAGCCTCGTGGACATCGCCTACCGCGACCTGTGGCTGCTCATCCGCAACATGCATTTACCTATCAGCCACTCCGTTTACGTCGTTATTCAGCTTCTCACCGCCGGGCTGATCGCGGCGACGTGCCTGGCGGGGCGGTGGCTTTCCGGCTGGAAGCCGGCGGAGACGGCCAACGCCGCCTTCCATCTCGGCGTCTGCTGGATGACCCTGTGCGGCCCGGCCACGGAAGCGGCCACCTACATGCTCGTCGCGCCGACGTTGGCCTGGGCCGTCCTGCAAAGCTGGCACCGGTCCTGTTCCGTGTGGACGCAAGGACTGTTGCTGGCCAGCGCCGCCGTCTTCTGGGCCGCCCTGCTGGGCTGTCTGTCGAGCCATACCGCGGTGTGGACGGCCTGCGGCTTCCACCCTCTCGGGGCGCTGCTGTTGTTCATCGCCCTGGGGGCCGAGTACGTTCGCCGCCTGTCCGCCCCGGAGCCGGTCGCGCGCGTCGAATCGTCGTCGCGGGCCAGGGCGGCCTGAGGCGGCACGGGGCCGGCCCACAATGGGCGTTGGCCGGTCCTTCTTAAAGGAAGAGGCGCATGAGCACGAACAAGCCGTTGCTGAGCATCGTCTCGCCGGTGTACGAGGAAGAGGAGGCGCTGCCGCACTTCCACCGCGTGCTCTGCGAGGTCTTGGCCGGATTAAACGATGAATACGATGCCGAAATCCTCTATATCGACGACGGCTCCGGGGACGGCTCCTTGCCGCTGCTGCGGCGGCTGCGCGCGAGGACCCGCGGGTGCGCTACTACTCCTTCAGCCGCAACTTCGGGCACCAGGCCGCCCTGACGGCCGGCCTGGAGCGGGCGCGCGGCGACGCCGTCGTCACCCTCGATTCCGACCTGCAACACCCCCCGGCGCTCATCCCCACGCTGCTGCGGCGGTGGAAGGACGGCCACGACGTGGTGGTGACGCTGCGGGAGGATAACGTCGCGACCGGCTTCGTCCGGCGCCTCGCCACACGCTGCTTCTTTCGCCTCATGCGCCTGCTGAGCGAGCGGGAGATCCGCGAAGACGTTTCGGACTACCAACTCCTGTCGCGGCAGGCCGTGGACAGCCTCCTGCGCCTGCCGGAGACGCACCGCTTCCTGCGCGGCATGGTCAACTGGGTCGGTTTCCCGACCGCCCGCGTCCCCTTTCACGTCCCCCGGCGCGAGGCCGGCGTGTCCAAGTTCACCCTGCGCCGGCTGACCGGCTTCGCCGGCGACGCCCTCTTGTCGTTCTCCAAAGTGCCCCTGCGCGTGCCGTTTTTCCTGGGCGCCGCGGCGGTCGTCGTCGGCCTGGGCTACGCCGCGTACGGCCTGGGCTGCGCCGTCCTGCGCGCGGCCCTCTGGAGCCGGGCTGGACGACGGTGCTGGCGACGCTGTACCTGATCGGCGGAAGCATTCTCTGCTCGCTGAGCCTGGTGGGCGAGTACGTCGGCCGGATTTACGAGCAGGTCAAAGGCCGGCCGCTGTATCTGCTCAAGGAGAGTTCCCCCGACTCAGGCTCGGCCGCGGCCGACGCGCGCCGCCGGGACGGGGCGGCGGCGGCCTGAAAGGAGATCCCATCATGCCACCCCCTTCGCCGCACCGGCCTCCCCGCTGGTACGGGTACGCCGTACTGGCCCTGATCGCCGTGGGGTCCATTGTCTGGGGCGGCGTGGTCGTGGACCGCACGGCGCTGCTGTCGCGGCACATGGGCGACCTGGACGTCTATCTCCGGGCGGCCTGGGCCGTGCGCGAGCATCCCGATCAGATCTACGACATCATGGACGACAACGCCTGGCACTACAACTACCCGCCGCTGTTCGCCATCCTCATGACGCCGTTGGCCGACCCGCCCTTCGCCGCCGACCGCGCCGGGATGCCGCCTTTCGTCGTATCCGTGGCCATTTTCTACGTCCTTAGTCTCCTTACCATCGCCCTCGCCGTCCATATTCTGGCGAGCGCCCTGGAGCGGTCGTCGCCCGACCCGGCCGTGCGCGCCCAGCCGCGCGGATGTTGGCGCTGGTGGGCGCTTCGACTTTTGCCGGTGCTGGCCTGCCTGGCGCCGATCGGCCACACGCTGATGCGCGGCCAGGCCAACGTGTTTCTCCTTTTGCTCCTTTGTGGGGCGATGGCGGCGGCGATCCACAACCGCCGTTGGCTCACCGGGGCCTGCCTGGCGGGGACGGCCTGTTTGAAGATATTTCCTGCCTATCTAATCCTCTATCCCTTGTGGCGGCGGGACTGGCGGGCGGTGGGCGGCTGGGCGCTCGGCCTGTTCGTCGGTTTGCTGCTGGTCCCGGCGCTGGTGCTCGGGCCGGCGCGGACGGCCGCCTGTTACCAGAAGCTGGGGGTGGTGCTGATCGGGCCGGCCCTGCACCTGAGCAACGACGAGTCGCGGGCCAAGGAACTCATCGAGGCGACGGCCACCGACAGCCAGTCGTTCCTGGTCGTGATCCACAACACGCTCCACCTCGACCACGACCGCTGGCACCGACCGCCGACGGCGGCGCCGGCCGTGCGCTACGCCCATTTCGCCCTGGCCGGCCTGTTCACGCTGCTGACGCTGGCGGCCGCGAGCCGCCGACGCCGGGAGGACGGGACGGGCGTGGCTCTCTTCCTCGGGGCGTTGACGCTCATCATGCTGGTGTCGAGCCCCGTCTGCCACACCCATTATTTCATGCTGTCGCTGCCGCTGGTCATGGCCCTTTTGGCCCGCACGTGGGACCGCGCCGGCGACGCCCGGCTCACCCGCGGGGTGTGGTTCCTGGTGCTGACCCAGCTGATCGGCAACGCTTTGCCGCTCATTCCTGCTTTTTGGGTCGTCAAAGACGCCGGCCTGGCGCTGTACACGGCGCTGGGCCTGTGGGCGGCGGCGTGTTTGTCGCTGTGGCGCGCGGCGCGTCGGCGCCGACCGCGGCGGCCGACGGCGGCGGTCTGGCGAAGGCCGCGTAGTGCAGAAGCAAGGGAGAGGTTGTGCAATCGGGAGGGGTTGCACGCCCTGCCTCTTCAATGAGGCGGGGAAGACCGTGCCTCTACCGAGGGCAACCGGTCGCTTCCATCAACGTAAGCCGCCGGGGCCGCCTCGGAGGACGCGGACCCCGAAGAGCCGGAATCGCGGCCCCGATCCGCTTCAGCCGTTGGTTCGGCTGGCCTCCTTTGCCGGACAAGCCTGCCGCCCAGGGACGCCTGACGCTTCCGAACATCGGCGAAAAACGCCCCGACGTCAAAGTTGTGCTCCGCCGCGAGCTTCTCGCGGCTGCGATGGACTTCCGCGACGATCGGGTCTTCCCACATGGCGCTAGACTCCCATGAGTTCTTCGGACGTACAGATAATTGGCATTTTGTGGCCCAACTTCTCGCACACCACGGCTATTCTCCGCGCAATTTGCGCGTTCGCCAAGTGCTTGCAATTTCAGGTTGGCAGATAGTCAACGGCGTGAACCGCCGAGACGGCAACATGTGCGGCTTCGGGAAACGCGTGTGGCGGGAGGACGCCGGCGGCCAGGATGGCTTGCGTCAAGGCCTCGGCGTCTTCCGTGGCCTCGAGGGCCGGCAGGCCGCCGATGAGTGCGAGCCGCTTTTGTACCTCCGCCGGATCGCCGAGTGAGGCTTCGTCGATGACGACCTGGGAGACCGAGCACTCGAATTGGCCGCGTCGATTCGCCCACCCGTCCTGGGTGGTCTGTTGGTGGCCCGCGACGATCACGTCACGACTTGCACGAGCGACCAGATAGCTGATGAACGTGGTTTCCAGTTAGACCGATTCCATACGCATTGCCTGCCTGGCTGGGGAGGGCCGTCAAATAGCAATAGACAATAATTCGCGTTGACTACTTTTAAGATCCACGTTGTCCGCTTTTCCGATCCGCCGGAGCTTGGTCGGCCCCTATCCTGCATCAGGCATCTTTGTCCTTCACCTGCCGCATGGCCTGGCTCATCGCATGATCGAATGCAAAATCGTCGAAGCTCTCTTGGACCACCGCTATCTGCACGTTGATTTTCCTCATCTCCTCGGTTGTTTGAAACCAGCGATGCACCAGCCAAGTCGCCTCTCGTTCGACGGCAACGTTTTCGGGTTCAATGAGATCAAGTCGCTCGGCGTCCTTGTTGTTGAGCAAGATTTCAACGCTGCGGTCGACTGCCGTAATAAAGACATCCAGGTCGTGAAGAATTTTGTTGATGCGTTGCGACAGGTCCACAATCTGATCAAGCATCGGCTTCGCCGCCTGATCCAGATACTGGGTTTTTGCGGAGCTTCCATTCTTCATGAAGGCGTCGAGGTCAGCCCAATGCCAGTCGAATTTGTGCGCGAGTTCCTGCCAGTCTCCTGACTTCGATTCTGCGATCACATAGTTGCAGAACTTCACGCATTTGCCTTGGAGGCCAGCATATAGGCTATTCAGAAAGAGACTCGCTCGCCGCGGAACGCGGGCGGGCGCTGGGCCATTCGCTCGGCGCCCAGTCGAACCTGGGAGTACGAGGCCGGCAAGATGGCCTTCCTGTCCAGCAGGTTCCTGTCGGCATACCGGAGGCCGACGCCGACAGAATGCGCAGGGGCACTCCGGACGAGGAAGAGCGATAGGAGACGTGGCAGAACTCGCCGCCGCTGAAGTCTCTCCCGAGCCACTTCCACCGGCAGAACGGGTGAAGTATGTGCGACCCTCACTCTCTGAGGTTCGGAGGACGATGTCCTCGAGAAGACTTGCGAATCCCATGATGAGACTACCTTTGAATCAGGAACGGTAGATCGACGAAGCGCGACGCATTGCGGCCGAACGATAAGGGATCTATCCCGCATGCTCCGCCTGCGTGGACGTACTCCAACCGCCGCGGCCTGCCGGCGGAGCATGCGGGATAGATCCCCGTTGAACTGAACCGCGTCCCCCGCGGCTATGGGCTTTCGATTCGGCCCCACCCCTTGTCCGCGCCATTGTGGAGCGGCGTCGGCCCGGACGCAAGCCTTTTTTCCAGCGCGTCCCCCTTCCCCGGAGCGCGACCGCCGCTCCCCGGCCGGCGGCCCGGCGTGGTTTTCCTCCCCAAGCGCCGCCCGGCGCGCACCTTCGGCGGCGCGACGCCGCGGCCGGCGCCGCCGAACCGGATCGGCGAACGCTCCCAACGCCTCCCGTTACGAGGTGTCGCCCGCCGCCGCGGCGGCGGGCGACGGGGCCGGGACGGCCGTTTCCAACGCCCGGCGCACGATCCGCTCCCCGCCGCACCACGGACAACACGGACGCGGCGCCGGCGCCACGACCCCGGCCTCGCCGACGGACCCCGGCGTCGCCACCGTCGCCGAAAGCAGCAAACGACGGCATCGATGCAGCCGTTCCTCCCGGCAGCGGTTGGCCAGCAGGCCGTAGTGTCGCACCTTCACGAACCCCTTGGGCAACACGTGCTGTACGAAGCGACGCAGGAACTCCTCCGCCGCCAGCGTCATCGTCTTGTGCTTGCGGCCGTCGGCGTAGTCCTGGTAACGGAACGTCACCCGGCCCCCTTCCAGGGCGACCAGCCGGGAGTTGCTCAGGGCCACGCGGTGCGTGTACCGCGCCAGGTACTTCAACACCTGGGCGGGACCGCCGAAGGGCGGCTTGGAGTACACCACCCAGTCCTTGCCGCCCAGGGACGACAGCCACGACGCGAAGGCGCTCGGCGTATGCAACGCCGCCAGACGGCCGGGAAAGACCAGCATCCCCCGGGCGAACGCCGTCCGCAGCCCGTCCAGGAACTGGCCCCGGAACACCCGGCTCAGCACGCGCACCGGCAGCAGGAAGCCGGGGCGGCAGGACACCCAGCGTGGCGCCGCGTCGAGGGCGCCGTCGGCGGCGCATGACAGGCCGCCGCCCGTGACCACGCCGTGTACGTGCGGATGATGCCGCAGCGTCTGGCCCCAGGTGTGCAGCACCAAAAGCACGCCCAGCATCGCGCCCAGCCGCTTGGGATTGGCCGCCACGACGCGCAGCGTGGCGGCCGCCGCCTGGAACAGCAGGTCGTACAGCACCCTCCGGTTGGCCAACGCCAGGTCGGAAAGCTCGGCGGGCAGGGTGAAGACGACGTGGTGGTATTCGACCGGCAACAGGTTGTCGGCCTCCCGCGCCAGCCAGCGGGCGCGGGCCAGGGCCTGGCACTTGGGGCAGTGACGATTGCGACAGGAGTTGTAGGCGATGCGGTCGCGGCCGCAGTCCAGGCAATGGGCGACGTGGCCGCCCAGGGCCGCGGTGCGGCAACGCGCCAGGTCGCGCAAGGCCTGGCGCTGGGCGGCGGACAGCAGCCCGCCGTACTTGGCCCGGAAGGCGGCGCCGTGGGCCCGGATCACGTCGCCCACTTCCACAGTCGGCCGGTCGGCGACGGGGACGGTCATGGCCGGCCCTCCGTCGCGGCCGCGGCCGCGGGCACGACCAGCAGATCGAGCAGGCTGGGCGTCTGATGCAGACGCCGGGTGCTGACGTGCAGGTAATGGGCGGTGGTGTGCAAGTCGCGGTGGCCGAGGATGGCCTGCAGCGTGACCACGTCGACGCCGGCCTCCAGCAGGTGGGTGGCGTAGCTGTGCCGCAGCGTGTGCGGCGTGCAGGGCTTGGTCAGCCCGGCGCGTCGCACCAGCCGTTGGCATAGGCGCTGCACGTTGCTGGCGGCCAACGGCCGTTGCGGGTCGGCGCCGGGGAACAGCCAGCCGTCCGGGCGGTAGCGCCGCCAGTAGGCGCGCAGTTCGGCGAGCAGGCGTGGCGACAGGGGCACGAGGCGGTCCTTTTGCCCTTTGCCCTGGCGCACGACCACGACCATGCGGGCGCTGTCGATGTCGCCGACGCGCAGGCGGACCAGTTCGCTGATGCGCAGGCCGCAGGCGTAGGCGACCTGGAGCAGCAGGCGGTCGCGTCCGGGTCGGGCGGCGTCGATCAGGCGCAGGACTTCCTCGGGGCTGAGCACGCCGGGCAGGGTGCGCGGCCGCTTGCCGTAGGGGATGAGGGGGAGCCGTTCCGGCCGTCCCAGCGTGACGCCGTAGAGGAAGCGCAGGGCGCAGACGGTCTGGTTGAACTGGCTCCAGGAGGCGCGGCGACGCAGCAGTTCGAGCTGGAAGGCGCGGACGTCGTCGGGTCCGAGTTGGTCGGGGGAGCGTCCGAAGTGGCGGGCGAATCGGGCGACGCCGGCGACGTAGGCCTGGACGGTTCTTGGGGAGTAGTTGCGCAGGCGCAGGTCGTCGATGTAGCGTTGGCGCAGCGGGGTCATGGCGGATCTCCAGGGGGGAAATGAAAAACGCCGAGGGCGAACCCTCAGCGTACCTGGAGATCCGACGCGAATGCCCCGTCAGCAACGAGAAAACGGAAATCCCTCCACCGCGGAGCGGTTTAGTTCAACCGGTGATTCTGTAGCGCCGCGCCTAATAATTCTACGCATTTCCACTCGCCGCGGCGAGAAAATCCCGGCCCGCCATTGCGCGCTTTTCCAGGGCTGAATGTCCGCCGATCTGGCGGCGCTTCCATCACGGCGTCAAGAAAAATACATTCATCCCCTTTGTGCCCGGAGTGTTCTATAGCGGCAGCACCCGGACTCGAGATTTCCTCACGTCAACGACCACCAGGGCTCCGGCCGCGAGGGCGGCGTCGTGCTGACGCAGCGCGGCGACTACCACGGGCCCGATGTCTTCGGGCAGCACGTGCTGGCCGCGGACTTGCAGGACGCTCGGCCCGGTCGCATGGGTCAGAGCCAGCGCCGTGCCGAAATCCAGGTCGTGAGTGAAGACGACGTGCCCGTTGGCCCTTGCCCACCCCATGGTCGCCGCATCGTCGGCGCGTGGATCGCCGATGGTGGACCAGTGGACGGCGGCCCACCCGTGCCCGGCGAGTTCCGTGACCCACTCCACGGACAGATTCATGTCCACCACCAGGCGAACGCTCATGCGAGGACCAACGGCTCTTCCCGCTCTTCGAGTCGCCAGGCCGCGTAGCCCAGCGCCGCGTCAATGTCTTCGGGCTCCAGGTAAGGGTAGGCTTGCAAGATCCGCTCGCGCGACTTGCCGGCGGCCAGCAGGCCGAGAATGGTTCCGACCGTCACGCGCAGCCCGCGGATGCAGGGCTTACCGCCCATGACGGCCGGATCGTGCGTGATTCGCTCAATCTGCATGGGATTTGTCCTCGGCGCCGCGCCGGGCCTCCGATTCGCTGCCGTGACGTAGTGGATTCTGTCCCGCTTCCTTGCCGCTCGGCTACGGCGAACCGGGGCGTCGCGGTCGATCTGGAAGCCGGCTACAAAGAACCCTGTCGCGTCCCGCACATTCCGGGCCTTTGCCTCTCATACCACCGGGCCGCTTCGTCGGCCTCGTCCTGGGCGGCGGCCCGCAAGACGATGGGCAGGCTCACCGGGGACCCAACCGCGCGAGGATGTCGGCCTTGACCACCTCCCAGGGCACGACTTCGTCGGGGGAGGCGTCATCCTCGGCGGCGCGCCGCTCCAACTCCCGGCGCTGGGCGTCGGAGAGGAGCGGCGGGTGCGATTCCGCCGCGATGCTGTCCCAGAGGGCTTGCGCGAGCGCGATCCGCTCCGGGATGCTCAACCGCTGGAAGTCGTTTGGCAATGGCGTCATGGACTCACTCCTTCGGACTCGCGCTTCTACCCCGATGGTAGCAAACGGCGACGGGTTGGGCGAGTAGAAAACCGCCCAACGATAAGCGCGGCGCTTTTCCGGGGCCGCAGTCCGCCGACTTGGCGGCGCTTCTATCAATCAGCAAAGGAGTTATGGCGACATCCCGAAGCCGTCGCGCCGCATTACCGCGATTATCTCGACGGTTCGCCTGTCGCGGGTAGTTGGCAAGGGACGGAGAGGAGCCGCGCCGCGCCAAATAATCGGTTACCCGCGGCGGCGCTCCGGTAACGGCGCCCGCCCTTGGAAGGAATGGGCCGAGGGAAGAATGCGGTCACGAGAGAAGCTAAGCCGTGTTACAATCCTTCTCTCCTTCCGAATCCGTGGAGAGAAGACCCCCCATGCTCACCGTATCCGCCGCCCGGGCCGCCGTCCTGGCCCACGCCCGACCGCTGTCTCCCGAAACCGTCCCCCTCACCCCGGCGCTGCTCGGCGCTGTCCTCGCGGAGGACGTGGCCAGCGACCTCGACGCGCCGACATATGACAAGTCGATGATGGACGGTTACGCCGTGCGCTCCGCCGATCTGCCCGGCGGCCGCGGCGAGCTGGTCGTCATCGAGGAAGTGATGGCGGGGCAGACGCCGCGCTTGGCCGTCGGCGAGCGGCAGGCGACGCGCATCATGACCGGCGCCCCGGTCCCGTCCGGCGCCGACGCGGTGGTCATGGTCGAGCGCACGCGCACGGCCGACGACGGCCGCGTCCACATCGACGATCCCGCCTTGCAGCCCGGCCGGAACATCGTGACGCGGGGCCGCGAAATGCGCCGCGGCGACGTGGTGCTGCGGGCCGGCGCGGTGCTGCGGCCGCAGGAGTTCGGCCTGCTGGCCGCGGTGGGCCGCACGACCGCGGCCGTGGTCCCGTCACCGCGCGTGGCGGTGCTGCCGACCGGCGACGAGCTGGTCGAACCGGGGGAAACGCCGGGGCCGGCCAATATCCGCAACAGCAACGGCCCGATGCTGCTGGCCCAGATCGCGCGGGCCGGCGGCCGGCCGCGTCCGCTCGGCGTCGCGCGCGACCGCCTCGACAGTCTGCGGCCGCTGGTCGCGGAGGGTTTGGATTACGACGTGCTGCTGCTCTCCGGCGGCGTCTCGGCCGGCAAGCTCGACCTGACGCCCGACGTTTTGCAAGAGGCCGGCGTGGTCGCCCACTTCCACAAAATCGAGATGAAACCCGGCAAACCTCTTTTTTTCGGGACGCGCGAACGGGCCGACGGCCGGCCGCCGACGCTGGTGTTCGGCCTGCCAGGCAACCCGGTCAGCACGTTCGTCTGTTTCGAGTTGTTCGTGCGCCCCGCCCTCCGCCGGCTGCGCGGCCTCGCCGATTCCGACCAGGCGACGGTGACGGCGACGCTGGCGGAGGACTTCGCCTACCGCACGGATCGGCCGACGTATCACCCCGCGCGGCTGGAAGTCGGCAACGACGGCTTGCGCGTGTGGGCCGTGCCGTGGTTCGGCTCGGCTGACCTGCGCGGCCTGCTGGAAATGGACGCGCTGGTGGTGTTGCCGGCCGGCGACCACAAGCACGCGGCAGGGACGCGGTTGCCGGTGGTGCGGCTGGAGTTTTGAGGGGCGAAACGCGGTCGCTGCACGAGGTCAGGCCCCGCTTTGATTTTTTGGCCTTGGGATCGTTTGCTCGTCGGCCGGTCGGCGGCGTCCACGTCCGCCGCGCCGGCAGAACCCTTCGGCCGGCAAAGCCGGTCCCGGCCTCCTCCATCCGCGGGCCGTCCGGACGTCTGACGCGCGGCCCGTCATTTCCTCAAAGAAACCACGCGGATTCCTCTTTCCTCCCGCGCGCGCAGGTGTGATAACATATCTGCGACGGCAGGCCGACGTTCCGACCCGGCCCGGAGCGATCCTCTCCCGCGGGGTTTGTCATGCACAAGGTCCTTAGCCTCATCCTCGGCGGCGGCCGCGGCACGCGCCTCTACCCCCTGACGCAGCTGCGCAGCAAGCCGGCCGTGCCCGTGGCCGGAAAATACCGTCTCATCGACCTGCCCATCAGCAACTGCATCAACAGCGGCTGCAACCGCATTTACGTCCTCACCCAGTTCCTCAGCGTCAGCCTCCACCGCCACATCGCCAACACCTACAAGTTCGACCCCTTCGACAAGGGCTTCGTCGAGGTGCTGGCCGCCCAGCAGACCAACGACTCCGCCGACTGGTACCAGGGGACCGCCGACGCCGTCCGTCAGCAGATCCGTTATGTCGCCGAAGACAAATCCGACGACGTTCTGATCCTCTCCGGCGACCAGCTCTACCGCATGGATTTCCGTCAGCTGCTCAAGACCCACCGGGACAATCAGGCCGACGTGACCATCGCCGTGCTGCCGGCGCCGCGCGACCAGGTGGGCGGCCTCGGCATCGTTCGCCTCGACGAGGCGGGCCGCGTCGTCGGCTTCGTCGAAAAGCCGCAGACCGACGAGGCGGCCGACCCGCTGCGGACGCCGCAAGAGTGGCTGCTGAGCCGAGGCATCCGCGACAACGACCGGCCCTTCATGGCCAGCATGGGCATCTACGTGTTCGCCCGCAAGGCGCTGCTCGACCTGCTCAACGCCCGGCCGCTCTGCACCGATTTCGGCAAGGAAGTGTTCCCGCGCAGCATCAAGTCGCACCGCGTTTTCGCCCACCTCTTCGACGGCTACTGGGAAGACCTCGGCACCATCAAGGCCTACCACGACGCCAACCTGGCCCTGACCGGCGACGACCCGCCGTTCGACTTCCACAGCCCCGAGGGGATCATTTACACGCGGATGCGTTTCCTGCCGGCCTCGCGCCTGGGCGGCGCCCGCCTGAAGCAGGCCATCATCAGCGACGGCTGCGTGATCCAACCGGGCGCCAACCTGGAGCGCTGCGTCATCGGCGTGCGCAGCCGCATCGGCCAGAACGCCACCCTCCGCGACGTGGTGATGCTCGGCGCCGACCGTTACGAGACCGACGCCGAACGCGCCGCCAACCGCACGCGCGGCGTCCCCGATCTGGTGATCGGCGATGACGTGGTGATCGAGCGGGCCATTCTCGACAAGGAATGTCGCATCGGCCGCGGCGCCCGCATCGTCAACCGACGCGGCGTTCAGAACGACGAGGGCGACAACTTCGTCATCCGCGAAGGAATCGTGGTCATCCCGCGCGGGGCCGTGGTGCCGGAGGGGACGGTGATTTAGGCGAGCGGCCGGCGTGAGCCGGCTGGTGTGGCGCTCTATCCATGAGAGGATGCTACACCAGCCGGCTCACGCCGGCCGCTCGCCGCCGGATCGTTAAACGACCCTTTACTTGTCTTTATCCTCCTTGCTCTCCTTTTTCTCTTCCTTGGCGGCCTTTTCGATCAGGTCGCCGGTCACCGTCAGGTTGACCTTGACGCTGGTCTTGTCCGTGGTGATTTTGAGGTTGTCCATCAGGTCGGCGACCAGCGGCCCGACGTGTTCGTCGCTGTTGGCGGCGAGGGTCAGGATCGGCTTGACCTGATTCAGCAGCTTTTTCACGTCGGCGGCCGCCTTGGCGTCGGACGTGTGGATGACGAAATGGGTCTGCACGTCGCCCGTCACGTTGACGGTCCCGGTCAGCGCTTTCAGCTTCGGGGCCAGTTCCTTGCCCTGCGGGTTGGACTCCATCACCTTGCGCATCTCGTCGGTGACGACCATCGCCATCCAGACGTCCGCCTTCCCGTCGATCGTGTCCAGGGCGCTTTGCAGTTCCTTGCTCGGGCCGGACGAAAGCCCTTTGACGGCCTCCAGGAGGTAGTCCTCGTCGGTCGAGGCCAGCAACGTCTTGCCGTCGGGCTGGACGTGGGCGTAGAACGGCTGCTTGCCGTCGCCCTTGCCTTCGTAAATCGTCCGGTCGCCCTTCTTGGTGATCTTGAGATCGTCGGGATGGGCCTTGGCGTATTTCTCGGCGGCTTCCTTGATCTTGTCCACGTCGAAGTGGCCGCGAACCACCAGCAGCCGGCGGGGCTTGTCGATGCCGCTGCTGGTGAACAGAATGCCGTCCACGTCCTTGAGCGGGTTGAGGCCGATGGCGTCCAGCAGTTTCTTTGCCTTGTCGTCCAGCAGGGCCTTTTCGGCGTCGTCCTTGCCGTATTTCTTGAACAGCTCGGAGTCGAGGAGCTTGCGGACGTTGAGGGACACCACCACGTCGGCGTCGGCCGGCGTCAGCTTGTCCGCCTCGACGGCCTGGGCCGACGCCGCCAGGCACAACGCGGCGAGACCCACGCCGACGACGGCCGGCCAGTTCTTGGCACCTAAGCGCATGGGAAATCAGTCCTTTCCAATGAGGGACGGCGCGGACCCCTCGGCCCGCGCCAATTCGGCGGTAGTTCTACCCGACCGGCGGGGAGCGGGTTTCATCCGCGCCGCGCCGGCGTCTTGATTTAAGGTACGAACGGCGCGGCGGAAAGGAAGCGGATCGGGCGCGGGGTTACCAGCCGCGAGCGAGCGCAATCCCCTCGCTCGCGCTCGCGGCTGGTATGAACACGTCTTACTTATCTTTCGTATCCTTCTTGAACGCATCCTCAATCACGTCGGCGCTGACGGCCCCCTTGAGCAGGACCGTCTTTTCCTTGACCGACACCCGGACGCTGTTGACCAGATCGACAAGGGCCGCGACTTTCGGGTTGTCGCCGAAGGCCAGGGCCGCCAGCAGCAGCTTGGCCTGCTTGAGGCCCTTGCCGACGGAGTCCGTGATGTCCTTGGCGGCGGCGGCGTCCTTGGCCGACACGGCGATTTCGATCTTGATCTCGTCGCCGACCGACGCGCCGCCGCCGACCGCGTCCACCTTGGCGAACAGGTCTTTAATCTCCTGCGACGCCCCTTCGGTCAAGGCGCTGCCCAGCATGGCCACGGACACGCCTTGCTTGTCGTTCATGCGTTCCAACAGCCCTTGCATGGCGGCGTTCTTGAGCTTGGGCTTGCCGTCGGCCGCGTCGCGCTTCACGGCGTCCACGACATAATCCTTGCCGGGCGACACCAGCACCGTGGACTTGTTCGGCAAGGTGATAAACACGGGCGCGGACTGTTCGTTCGGCGTGACCTCGTAGACCAGGAACTTGCCGCCGGCGCCATCGGAAACCTTGTGAACCTTGACCACGTCGGGATGTTCCTTGGCGGCGCGCTCGGCCGTGTCCTTGAACTTGTCCAGGTCGAACCGGCCGTGAACGATCACCAGGCCGCGGTCCTTATCGACGCCGCTGGGCCGGGCCGCGATCACGCGCTCGACGTCCGTGAACGGATCGACGCCGAGGTCCTTGAGGGCGTCCTGAACCTCGTCGTTGTTCTTGAGCGCCTCGCGGGCCGATTCCTCGGCGTACTTCTTGAACAGGTCGG
Organism: uncultured Planctomycetaceae bacterium; assembly: GCA_963813925.1. Taxonomy (GTDB): domain Bacteria; phylum Planctomycetota; class Planctomycetia; order Gemmatales; family Gemmataceae; genus UBA4732. The sequence goes on along the minus strand of CAWFBG010000005.1, from coordinate 205,394 downwards.
ATTCGACGATCTGCTTGACGTTGACCGAAACGACCATTTCGGTGTCGTCCGGCAGGTACTTGTCCACGTCGCCGGCGCGAACGGACGCGCCGACCGCGAACAGGCCCAGGACGCACAACCAGACGGAGCGACGAATCATCATAGGCACACGTTCCTTTCCGGTTCAAATATACTTCACCACAAAGACACAAAGGGCACAAAGAAGACGGAAAGCAAGGGTTCCAAGCCTCGCCAAACTCGAACCCTAGTTTTCGTCTCCTTTGTATCTTCTTTGTGCCCTTTGTGTCTTTGTGGTGAATCCGTTTTAGCGCACCCGGGCGATGAGGCATTTCAGGTAGTGCGATTCCAGGCACGACGCCGACACGGGATGGTCCGGCGACGGCCCGCGGCGTTCAAGGATCTGAATGTCGCGCATTTCCTCGGCGGCCAGTTGCGCCAGCAACTCCTCCAGCATATCCATCGTAATGAGGCCGGAACAACAGCACGTCGCCAAAAAGCCTTCCGGCTCCAGCAGTCGCACGGCCCGCGTGTGGAGACGGCGGTAGCCGCGCAACGCCTCGTCCACGGCCCGGCGGTCGCGGGCGAACTTGGGCGGGTCGAGCACCACCAGGCCGAAGCGGGCGCCGCGCTTCCGCAGCGCGTCCATCTCGTCGAACACGTCGCCGCGCATGTATTCTACGTTATTCAGACCGTTGAGGACGGCGTTCTCGCGCCAGGGCCAGCGCCGGCTCGGACTGATCGACGCCGAGGACCGAACGGGCGCCGGCGCGGGCGGCGTGCAGGCCGAAGCCGCCGGTGTAGCAAAAGGCGTCCAGCACGGCCCGCCCCGACGCCAGCCGGGCTGTGGCCCGCCGGTTGTCGCGCTGGTCGAGGTAGAAGCCGGTCTTCTGGCCTTCCGCCAGGTTGACGCGGAACCGTATGCCGTTCTCGTCGATGACCACCGGCCCGTCCGGCGGCCGGCCCCACAGCAGACCGTCCTGCAATTCCAGGCCTTCCAGCCGACCGATGCCGCGCTCGGTGCGCAGGTAGATCCCTTCGGGATTCAGCAGATCCACCAGGATTTCCGTCAGCATTTCGCGCCGCCGGGCGAGGGCCAGGGCGGTGAACTGCACCACCAGCCAGCGGTCGTAGCGGTCGAGGGTGACGCCGGAAAGGCCGTCGGCCTCGCTGAAAACCAGCCGGCAGGCCGCGCCGGGGCCGTCCATGCCGAGGGCCGTGCGCAGCCGCAGCGCGGACGCCAGGCGTTCGCGGAAAAAGGCGTCGTCCAGGGGACGTTCCGCGTCCCAGCTGTAAAGGCGGACGCGGATCTTGCTACGGCCGTTGTAGAGGCCGCGGGCCACGAAATCGCCGGCGTCCGAGACGAGGTCCACCACGTCGCCGTCGGCCGGCTCGCCCTCGACGGCGCCGATCGCCCCGGCGTAGACCCAGGGATGGCGGCCGTAGAAGGGGCGGGCGCGCCTCGGCAGCAGAACGACACGCGGATTCACGTTTTCATTCTCCGCCGCGTTCGACCGCCTCGATGTAGGCGAGGGCGCGATCGAGCTGCCGCTTGTAGGTGCGGCTGAGGAGCAGCGAGCGCACACGCAGGAGTAATTCGCTCTTTTTAATCGGCTTGGAAAGGAACTCGTCGGCGCCGACGTCAACGGCCCGGTCCATGTCGCTGGGCTGGTCCAGCGCGGTAATCATCAGCACGCCCACGTCCCGCGTGGCCGGGTCGGCGCGGAGGCGTTTGCAGACCTCGAAGCCGCTGAGACGCGGCATCATGATGTCGAGCAGAATGAGGTCCGGCTGCCAGGCCGCGACCTCGCGCAGCGTCTGCTCGCCGTCGGCCGCGGTGCGCAGGTCGTAGCCGCAGCCGCTCAGGTAGGCCTCCAGCAGTTCCGCCCCCTGGACGTTGTCGTCGGCGATCAGGACGCGCGGCGGCCGGGCGTCGGCGGCCACGGCGTCGGGACGGGGGGAGGGTTCCATACGCGCCTCACGGTTCCGGGTCGGACGGCCGCCGGACGGGCCGCCTCACGTCCCATTATAGCGACGGCCGACGCCGCTTCGAGGGACGCGGCCGGCGCGGCGTTCTTCCCTTCGCGCCGCCCGGACGGCGTCACCCGAAGACGCGGAAATGATACAGCGCCCACTCGACCAGTAAAAGCACCAACGCCGCCAGCGCCGCCCACGGCCACAGGTCGCGCGGCTGGCCGCGCGTCGGACCCGACGCCAACACCTGTTCGCCGATCTTCACCGCGTCGCGCGGCCGGATGTCGCTCTCGTTCTCGTCCAGCAGGTTCACCGCGAAGCCGCGCCGGCCGCCCGCCCACGTCGCCAGGTAAACGCCGATGTCTTCCGTATCCTTATACAAAAAATCCTTGGAAGGGCCGGGCTGTAAAGTGTGCGAGACCTTCCTGGCCGCGTCCCACACCTTCACCTCCTTGACGCCGGCGTCGGCCGGTTCGCCGGCCTTCGTGGCCGCGTCGGGCCGCAGGGTCTTGATCTGGCCGGGCTGTACGCTCCCCTCGGCGGCCGCGTCGTTGACGTTGCCCAGCTGGTAGAGCACGTTCCGCAAAAACAGCGGGAAGCTCAGCCGCAGGTTCCAGTTCGTCGTCCACTCGCCCTTGGCGTTGACCAGCGGGAACGTCTGCACCAGGTCGGTGAACGACCGCCGCGGCAGCGCGAACAGCACCGCCCCCTCGCGGTCGGTCTCCAGCAGCTTCGGCACGCGCGGCGGCACGCCGGGGTTCTTGGCCGGGTCCAGCTCGAAGCGGAAGGCGTCGGCGAAGGCGATTTCGTCCAGCCCCGTCAGGTGGCTCATCAGCGGGTTCTTGCTCGTCGGGTTGCGAATTTGCGCCTCCTTCAGCTCCGGCATGTCCGCGATCTTCCACGGCGGCGGAACGTCGTCGATGAACCAGGTGTTGCCCAGCGGCAGCGCGTCCACGTTCTCCGGGGCGCAGCGGTCGAACACCACGAGGTCGAACGCCCCGTCGCGGGCCGGCCGCTTGTACCTGGCCTCGTCCTTGAGGTCGGCCGGCTTGATGTAGGTGACAATGGCGACCTTTTGCGTCGCGTCCAGGTCGAAGAAGTCATGGAGGATCTCGTCGCCGTCGGTGACGATCAGCACGCGCGCCTTGCGAACGACGCCGGCCACCAGCCAGGCGTCGTCGTCGAGCGGGAAGGCGTCCTTGAGGTCGAGCAGGCGGGCGTGCAGCACGCGGTTGGAGGCGTCGTCGATGTTGCTCAGGTCGAAGACGGCCACGGCCTCGCCCGGCGTCCGCGTCTCCTTCTTGTCGGCGTCCAGCGCGCTGACCGTCAGCGGCCTGATCGTCAACGGCTTGATGTGCGAGTCCGTCACTCTCAGTTCGCCGTCTTTCCAGTCCATCTCATCGAGCTGGAGCCGCGTCTGCACCTCCTGACCGCGAAAATTGAGCACGCGGATGAACACCTGTAAATCGCTGGAACCCTTGTCGCCGCGGACGGCGTTGAGGGTGACGATGCCGACGTTGTCGGAGTCGTCGGGATTGCCGACGCGGTGGTAGTTTATTTCGAGGCTGCCGGCGGCGAAGCCGGCCACGTTGGCGAAACGGCCGTCGGAAAACAGATGGACCTCGGCGGCGACGCCCTCGGTCGGGACGTAGGTGCGGGCCTTGGTCGGGTCGGCGTTGTCCGGCCGGACGGCCATGTCGTCGGTGGAGCGCAGCGGGTTGGCAAGGCTGTCGGCGAGGTTGAGCGCTTCCTCGATGTGCGTGGTCCGCTTGGTTTGCTCGACGTCCTCGACGGCGCGGCGGAGCTTGTCGCGGTCGATGGTGTAGGGCTGGCGAATCGTGGCGCCGGAGTTGAACTCGATGACCATGCCAACGTCGCCGTCGCCGTGGGCGGCGATTTCGTGCAGCGCCGCCTTCTTGGCCTCTTCGAGTCGGGTGGCGCCGCCGTCGGCGTCGGCCACGCCCATGCTGGCCGAGCTGTCGATGAGGAGGATGTAGTGCTTGCCCGTGCCCTGGCCGCCGTAGACCTGGAAGGCCATGACGGCGTAAATGAGGACGAGGACGGTGAGCAGCTGCACCAGCAGGAGCACGTTGTCGCGCATCCACTGGAAGAGGCTGTTGACGTGCAAATCCTCGATGCTCTTCTTCCAGAGATAGGTGCTGGGCACCTGAAGCGGCTTGCGCTTCATCTTGAGGAAATAGAGCAACAGGATCAGAAAAGGCGTCAAAAGGAGGATGAGGCCGGCCCACCAGGGAACGGGGATGTGGTAGCTGAGGCCGAGGTGTTCGCGCATCCAGCCGTTGACGGCGTTCTCCTTGCCGAGGAGGCTGAGCGCGAGGAAGACCATGCCGGGCACGGCCAACAGCAAGAGGAAGCCGAGCACCAGCGGGAACCAGACGCCCTTGCGGACGGGCGGCGGCGTGAACAGCGGGGCGGGGCGTCGCGGCGGCATGGGTGAGTCCCTCGACGATCCGGGGCCACACTAACCCGAAGCGCGAGCGAGGGGGAAGGTTCCTCGACCTCATCCCTCGCTTGCGCTTCGGGTTGGTATGAGCCAATTTCATCGTACCAACCCGCGCTGGCGCAGGTAGGTCAGCACCAGCCGGTCGAACGGGACCTGATTGCTGGTGAACAAACAGGCCACGCCGCGGCGGGTGCAGAAGGCGTGCAGGGCGGCCCGGTAGGCGTCCAGGTTCTGCTTGTAGCGCTTCAACAGGCCGGCGCTGACCGTGACCTCCGCCGTGTCGTCGTCCTCCACGTCGGTCAGCCGCAGGTCGCCGGTCACGTCCGGCTCGATCTCCTCTTGCGAGAGAATCTGAATCGCATAAATATCCATCTGGCGGGCTATGACGTAGCGCAGAGCGTCCTCGTAGCCGCCCTTGTCCATGAAGTCGCTCAGGATGACGACGATCCCCTTGCCGCTCGACTTGATGCTGAAGGTACGCAACGCCTGTGACAAATCGCTCGGGCCGGCCGGCTCCAGTTTGCCGAGGAAGTCGAGCACGCGCCAGAAGCTGCGTCGGCCGCGCGCGGCCGGCATCGACTGCGTGAGGCGGTCGTTGAAGGCCTCGATGACGACGCGGTCGAGGTTGACCAGGCCGATGAAGGCCAGGGCGGCCGCCACCTGCTTGGCGTAGTGCAGCTTGGTGGGCGTACCGAAATCCATCGACAGGCTGTTGTCGATGAGAATGTAAAAATGGAGGTCTTCTTCCTCCATGAAAAGGCGCAGGAAGAGGCGGTCGAGGCGGGCGTAGAGGTTCCAGTCGAGGAAGCGAAGGTCGTCGCCGACGACGTAGTTCCTGTAGTCGGCGAACTCGACGCTCTGGCCCTTTTTCTTGCTGCGCCGCTCGCCCTTCATGCGGCCCATGAAGATCTTGCGCGACACCAGCTCCAGCTGTTCCAGCCGGGTTAGGAACTTGGGGTCGAGTAGGGGTTCGGACGGCGTGTCGGCCATAAAGAGATTTCACCACAAAGACACAAAGGGCACAAAGAAGAAAAGAAAGAGAGAATGATTACCCATTCACGATTCTCTTTATTCCATTCTTGAGCACGACCGTGTTGAAATTCAAAAGCAGGCCCAGCCAGATCCCGGTCAGCCGCAGGTATGTCATCAGCTGTGCTTGGTGGATCGGCTCCAGCTTTTCGACCGCTTTCAGTTCCAGCACGACCAAGCCGTCCACCACCACATCCATCTGATACGCGGCGTCGACGGCAAGGCCTTTGTAGGTGATGGGCAATGGAACTTGGCGCTGAAACGGGACGCCACGAAGATCGAACTCGTGGCACAGGCACACTTCGTAGGCCGATTCCAACAACCCCGGCCCGAGACAGCGGTGAACCTCAATGGCAGCGCCGATGACCTCATTCGACAGCTGATTGGCCCGTTCCATTGCTACAGGGTCACGGCTCATCGGATGAACCCTCTTTTTGTCTTCTTTGTGATCTTTGTGTCTTTGTGGTGAATCTTCTTATGTCCGTGCCGCGACGGGTGTTTCCGCCTTTTCCTTCACTTCCTTCAGGACGTTTTGCAGCACCGCGTCGGCCGGGATGTTCTCCGCCTGCGCCTCGAAGTTCAGCATCAGCCGGTGCCGCAGGGCCGGCATATACACCTTGCGCACGTCCTCGAAGCTGACATTATATCGTCCCTCCAGCAGCGCCCGCACCTTGGCCGCCAGCACCATCGCCTGGGCCCGCGCGGGCTGGCGCCGCAGCGGATGAATTTGTTCGTCTCCGCCGCCGCGAAGTCGCCGCCGGGGTGCGTGGCCAGCACCAGCCGGATGGCGTAATCCTGCACCGGCTGCGCGATCAACACCTCGCGCACCAGCTGCTGCCACTGGCGGATCTCGGCGCCGTCCATCACCTTCTCCGCTTTCGGCCATTCGCCGCGAGTCGTCCGGTCCAGGATCGTCGCCATCTCCTCGCGGCCGGAATAGTTCACGATCAGCTTGAAAAAGAAGCGGTCGAGCTGGGCTTCGGGAAGCGGATATGTCCCCTCCTGTTCGATGGGATTCTGCGTCGCCATGACGAAGAACGGCTCTTCCAGCCGGTGGATCGTCCCGCCGACGGTGACGCTGTGTTCCTGCATCGCCTCCAGCAGGGCCGACTGCGTCTTCGGCGTCGCCCGGTTGATCTCGTCGGCCAGCACGATTTGCGAGAAAATCGGTCCTGATTGGAAACTGAAAACGCGCTGGCCGGTCGCGTCCTCGTTGATGATGTTGGTGCCGATGATGTCCGACGGCATCAGGTCGGGCGTGAACTGGATGCGGTTGAACGCCAGGTCGAGCGCCTGGCTGAGCGTGCGCACCAGCAGCGTCTTGCCCAGGCCGGGGACGCCTTCGAGCAGGGCGTGGCCGCCGCAGAAGAGGCACGTCAGAATGCCGTGAACGATGTCGGTGTGGCCGACGACGACCTTGCCGATCTCGCGGTGGACCTTGCCGTAGGCCGTGCGAAACTCGTTGGCCCGTTGTTGCATGTCGCCTGGGTTCGCCATAGAAGATCCCTGATGATGTCCAGTCAAGCGCCGGCGAGCGGGGGGCGTCAGCCCCCTGATTCTTCACCCGTCTCGCGGCGCTTTGCCAAATCAGGGGGGCTGACGCCCCCCGCTCGCCATGAATCATTATTGCGGTTTATCCTTGTCCTCACCGCGCGCCCGCCGTTTGGCCCTCAGCAGCGCCTCGCCGTAGTCGCCGGCCGGCGGCTCCGGCCCCTCCGGCGCCGGCGACTCGGGCCGCGACGCCGCCGGCCGCGCCCCCGGAGTCGGCGCCGGGCCGGCCGCGTCGGCGCCCGCCGGCGCGGGGCCGATCCCGCCGGCCGCCTCGAAGCGCCGCGCCGCCCCCGCCTGGGCCTTACGGTTCTGCAAGCGCTCCAAAACCTCCGGCTTGTCCGGCGGCAGCGGCAGGCCGCGCAGCCGCGCCCACGTCCGCCACGCGAAATCGCCGGCCTTGTGGACGTCCACCGACAGCCGACGCACCGCCACGTCAAAGAACAACAAGACGCCGGCCAGGAACAGCAGCCATTGCCACACTGGCTGCTTGCTCTTGTCCACCACGCCGGCCGGCCGGAATGCGTCGCCGTCGGCCGCCGCCCTGGCCAGCGCCGCGTCGTCGTCGGCGTAGGAGCGGCCGCCGGTGATCTCCGCCAGCTTTTCCAGAAGCGGCGCGTTGGTCTCCTGCTCGGAAAACTCCGGCGAATAGGGCAGCGTCACGCCGGCGCGCACGCCGTCCACGCCCTCCTCGGCGTCCACCTCCTTGCCGTCCTTGTTCTTGATCTTCACCGTCCGCACCGCCTCGGCGTTGACGAAGTACGAGCCGGACTCCTCCGCGGCGATCTCCGCCTCGTAACGTCCGCTGTTGGTCTGGACGAAGTGCAATTCGCGCCTTTTGCCCTCTTCCGCGGCGCCGCCGGGGTTCGGCGTCGTGATGCCGCCGCGCAGCGTCAGCGTCGTGTCGGGGTCGCCGTTGTCCGTCCGCGCGTCCACCGTGACGTGGATCTTGCCGTCGCGGTACTCCGTCACCATTTGCAGCTTGGCGCTCTCCGTCGGCCGCAGCGACCAATCCACGACCTGTTCCCAGAACTTGGCGTAGACGCCGCCGGGTTGCGACCATTCCCGCGACCAATTCTCCGGCTTGCCCGCGTCGCTGGTGAAGGCCACCGCCTTGCCCAGGCCGTAGTGCCAGTAGGCCAGGAGCGGGAAATTCTGGTCGGCGAACTTGGGCGTGATGATCGGGATTTCGACCAGGGCCGACGGCTTGGGCGTCGTGCGGACGTAGCCCTTGAGGTGGGCCAGGTTTTCCGGCAGTCCCTCCGTCGGGCCGCTGCGGAACGTCAGGATCGGCTTGAAGTCGCGGCGCTCGATGTACGACTGGCTGACCAGCCGCGATTCCTTGACGTAGATGGCCGGCAGCTGGTTGGGGTTCTTGACGCTGTAGGCGTTGCCGCCGGTGGCCTGGGCGATCTTCTTCATGTTCTTGTCCTCGGTGGGGCCGTGCGTCGCCACGCCCACCGTCGTCACCGTGATCTTGTCCCGCTTCATCGGCGGCAGCAGCGCCGGCGTCCACAGCGGGTCGCCGTCGCTGATGATGATGACGTGCTTCGTCGCCAACTTCTTTTCCGGGTCGTTGTCGTCCTTGTCGAGCGCCGTATGGGCCATCTTCAGGCAATTGTCGAAGGTCGGCATGTCGCCCGGCAACAGTTTGTCGAGCCGGGCCAGCAGCTTGTCGCGGTTGTCGCCGATCTCCTGGAACGGGATGTGCCATTGCTCGTTGCCGTCGATGACGCCGATCTCGTCGGCCGGCCCCAGACGTTGAATGGCTAGTTTGGCGATCTTCTTTTCCCAGACGTTGCCGTCCATCATCTCGCAGCCGTGCATGATGAGCACCAGGCCGCCCTTGCCCTGCACCTTGAGCGATTTGATCTGCGAGTCCACCGGCAGCGCCTTCTCGACCGGAGTGTCCTGCCAGCCGCCGGCCCCGAAGCTGTCCGGGCCGCCGATCATGATGAGGCCGCAGCCCTGGTCCTGCGTGTTGCTGCGGAGCATTTTCTGCTGGTCCTCGCTGACCTGCTCCTCGGCCACGTCGGCCAAAATCACGCAGTCGAAGTTGCTCAGAAAAACCGCCAGCTTGTCGTTGTCTTTGTAGTTGTCGAGCACGCTGACCGGCTTGGCCGCCAGCTTGAACTTGGACTTGCCGGCCGCCAGCAGCGTGTCCGCAAGGAGTTGCTGACCGCCCTCCTTGCCCTCCAGCAGCAGGATGCGCCGGGTGCCGCGGGCGACGACGTGGGCCGACGCCTTGTTGTTTTGCGGGTGGTCGCCGGGCGGCTTGCCCTCGTGGCGGACGCCGTCAGTGTCCTCGTACCACTCCGGTTGGAACTCCGCCTCGTAGGTGTACGACCGCTGTTCGTTGGTCAGCGGCCGGGCGAACGAGAACGGATTGAGGCCGTATTCCAGCACCACCTCGCGCGGCTTGCCGACCGGCGTGACTTCGCCTTCGGTGATCTGTTTAAGGGTGAGTTTGCCGCCGACCTGATGCCGGTTGTAGCTGCGGACCAGCACGCGGATCGGCACCTTCGACCCCTGCTCGATCAGCGACGGCGCCTCCACGCGCTCGATCAGCACTTCTTCTTCGTTGCGCTGCCCCGCGGCCAACGGCACCACGTCGATCTGCACGCCCATCGACTTGGCGAGGCGGGCCTGTTCCTCGGCGTTGCCGAGATTCTCGTTGCCGTCGCTGATGAGGACGATGCGCTTGGCCGTGTCCTCGGGGAAAGAGGCGAGGGCCATTTTGATGGCGGCGCCGATGTTGGTGTAGTTGGCGTCGCGGGCCGGCGGCAATTCGGTGAGCTTGAAGCGCGGGGCGTCGCTGGGCGGCAGTTCCAGACGCGGCTGTTTGCCGAAAACGATGAGGCCGGCCCGGTCGCGGGCGTGGCCGGCGCCGCGTTCCTCGACGGCGGCGTTGATGAAGCGGCGGATGCGCTCCGCCCGGAGGTCCACCTGACCGACGGCGCCCGGCTCGTCGCCGAAATCCTGCGGGATGCTGAGCGAACGGTCGAGGACGAAGAGGACGGTGACGTGGTCGCCGGCCTGTTTTAGTCGCGGCTCGGCCAGGGCCAGGGCCAGCAGAATGACGCCCAGCGTGCGCAGGGCCGTGGCGATCCACGGACGCACCGACTCCCGGCGGCCCAGCGACCGCCAGGCGATCAGCACCGACACCGGGGCGAGCAGCAACAGTAACAGCCACCACGGATGGACAAACTCCACGGTGGTCAGCGTCCAGAAGAAGTCGTGCAGGCGTTCGCCGGCCGCATCGACGGCCAGCCCGCCGAGGCCGAGCAGAAGGATTCCGCCGACGGCCAGCGCCGCCCAGCGCGACCAGAGGCCGGCCAGGAACAGAAGCAACACCATCACGAACAATACGCCGGCCGCCGCGCCGATGATCCACAGACTCCAGGCGGGGACCGTCGGGACGACCGCTCCGGCGCCGAGCAGGGCCAGGCCGGCGCAGACCGCGGCGCCGACGCGGAACCACCGGCCGCCGAGCCGTCGCCGCAGGAAGAGGGCGGCGACGAACGCGGCGAGGGCCGTGCCGATCAGCACGAACGCCAGCCAGTGTTCGGCGAGGAAGTCGAGCGCGGGCTTCATAAGAGGCGCAAACCTTATTGGCGAGCGGCCGGCGTAAGCCGGCTGGTGCTTCACTCATACCGACGCGCTATGCGATACCAGCCGGCTTACGCCGGCCGCTCGCCCTGGCGTGTTGTCCTCACCACGGCGCCACGCGCTGCACGCGATGGTTCTCGGTGTCCACGACGTGAATACTGCCGTGGCTGTCGATGGCCAAGGCCCACGGCCGATTGAGCCGGCCCGGCTCGCGGCCCGACCCGCCCCACGTCCCCAACGGCTTGCCGTCGGCCGTGAACTTCTGAATGCGGTCGTTGCCGAATTCCACGACGTACAGGTCGCCGGCCCTGTCGAACGCCAGGTCGTAGGGATATTTCATCTGTCCCGGCCCGTCGCCCGGTTCGCCCCAGAGGCGCACCAGATCGCCGTCGCGGGTGAAGACCTGGATGCGGTCGTTGACGGCGTCGGCCACGTACAGGTAGCCGTCTTTCGGCCCCAGGGCGAGGGCGCGGGCGCGGGAAAGCTGGCCCGGCGCACTCCCCTCGGAACCCCAGCATTTGACGAACTTGCCGTCGGGGTCGAGCTTGGTGATGCGGTGGTTCTCGCCGAACTCGGCGACGTAGTAATAGCGGTCGGCGTCCTGCACCACGTCGCTGACGTAGCCGAGTTGACCGGGCGCGGCGCCGCCGACGCCGCCGATCTGGCGCAGCTCCTTCCCGTCGTGTGAATAGATGCGAATGAGATGATAATGCGAATCGCTGCAAATGAGGTTGTCGTCGCGGTCGATGCTGAGTCCGCTGGGCCGGCCGTTGCGGTAGTCGGGCGTGCTCCAGGTCAGGCCGAGATAGTTGCCGTCGCGGTCGTAGACCTGGATGCGGGCGGTGAAATCGACGATATAAAGACGATCTTTCGAGTCGATGGCGATGGTGCGCGGCCGGGCGAGGTCGCCGTTCTGGACGCCGTGCTTGCCCCAGACGATTTCCGGCTGGGCCGGGTCGGCGAAGCAGCCGGCGAAGGCGGGCAGCAGCAGGGCCAACAACGGCCAGGCGCGCGCGGCCGTGAGCCGGGATCGGGGAACCATCGCGTCCGCACCCTCCTCGCCGTTCGTGGTTGGCGTGGGGTGTAGGCTATCACGTTAGGACGGGCCACGCCAGAGGGCGCGCCGGCGACCAGTTGGACCGTCCCCGCAGTCAAGGCGCCGGTCGTCGTCCGCAGGCGCTTCAGCGGCGCTTCCGGCCGTGGCAGATCGTTGAGGCGTTCGATCCGGACGCGCGGCTGCCGACGGACAACACCTGCAACCAGTCGTCGTGCGATTCGACGGCGTACAAGCCGAACAAGCGGCGCAAGGCGAAATTGCCCTACCCTTGCGCCGGCTGGCCATCGGCGCGCCGTCCTAATGGAATTTGACGGGCAAGTTCGGTAGCCGCGTTCGCCAGAACGCGGGTGAACTTCGACCCGCGTTCTGGCGAACGCGGCTACGGCTTACCGATCTTGGTTGTCAAAACTCATCAGGATGCCGTACATGTGGATCGTCGTGGCGGGCGGTCTGTTGGGGCTGAGTTTGCTCGTGAACCTGATCCTGCTGTTGCGGCGGTAAGCGCCGTCACTTCTCCTGGGCCTTCTTCAGCAGGGCGTCCACGTCGGCCCAGAGCTTGCGCCAGGCGTCCTGTTCGTCCGCCGGCAGCTTCGCCAGGGCGTCCTGGTCGCGCACGCCGGCGAGATCGGGATCCTCTTGCCAGTGGCGGAGTTTCTTGGCCGCCGCGGCGCGGTCTTCCGTCTTGCCGTCGTCGATCTTCTTTGTCCACAATTTCAACGCGGTGCGGAGCCAGTCCAGAGCTTCTTTGCGCCGGCGGCCGCGCTCTTTCTCATCGGCCTTCGCGACGGCCTTGCCCTGGCCACAGCCGGCGAGGGCGTCGGCGCAGGCGGCATTGTAGGCCGCGGCGGCGAAGTCGGGCCGGATTTGGAGGGCCTTCCGGAACTCGGCGATCGCCTCGTCCAACCGACCTGCGTCGGAGAGGGCGATGCCGAGGTTGTCGCGGGCGTCGGCGTCGTCCGGCTTCAACGCGATGGCTTTCTTGTACTCCGCGATCGCCTCGTCCAACTGGCCCCGATGCTTGAGGGCGACGCCCAGGTAGTCGTGGGCGTCGGCGTCGTCCGGCTTCAACGCGAGGTCCTTCTTGTACTCCGCGATCGCCTCGTCCAACTGGTGCTTGTCGTAGAGGGCGAGGCCGAGGTTGTAGTGGGCGTCGGGGTGGTCCGGCTTCAACGCGATGGCCTTCTTGTACTCCGGGATCGCCTCGTCCGACAGGCCCTTGGCGCGGAGGGCGAGGCCGAGGTTGTTGTGGGCGTCGGCGAGATCCGGCTTCAGTGCGACGGCCTTCTTGTACTCGGTAATCGCGTCATCCAACTGGTGCTTGTCGTAAAGGGCGAGGCCGAGGTTGTTGTGGGCCTCGGCGTAGTCCGGATCCAAGGCGATCGCTTTGCGGTACTCCGGGATCGCCTCGTCCAACCGCCCCTTGGAGCGGAGGGCGTTGCCGAGGTTGTTGTGCGCCCCGGCGAGGTCCGGCTTCAACGCGATGGCCTTCTTGTGCTCCGCCATCGCCTCGTCCAACAGGCCCTTATTGCCGAGGGCGTTGCCGAGGGCGGTGTGGGCCTCGGCGCAGTCCGGGTCCAACGCGATCGCCTTGCGGTATTCCGTGATCGCGTCGTCCAACCGGTGCTTGTCGTAGAGGGCGAGGCCGAGGCCGAAGTGGGCCTGGGCGAGGTCCGGCTTCAGTGCGACGGCCTTCTTGTACTCGGTGATCGCGTCGTCCAACTGGTGCTTGCCGTAGAGGGCGCCGCCGAGGTTGGTGTGGGCCACGGCGTAGTCGGGCTGGATTTGTAGTACCTTACGGTACTCCGCGATCGCCTCGTCCGGGTGCTTTCCGTAGAGGGCGCCGCCGAGGTTGGTGTGGGCCAAGGCGTAGTCGGGCTGGATTTGGAGGGCCTTGCGGTACTCCACGACCGCCTCGTCGGGGTGCTTGTCGTAAAATGCGACGCCGAGATTGTTGTGGGCGACCGCACTGTCTGGACGCAATGCCACTGCGGCCGTGTAGTAGCGAATCGCCTCGTCCGTCGTGGGGGGCTTCATGTCCTCATACGCATACGCCAACTCAAAGACGATCCAGAAATCGCCGGGTCGTCGTTCATTCGCCTCCTTCAAGTACTTCACCGCTTCCGCCGTCGCATGGAGCGCGGTTAGATTCGCGCGAAAATCACGAGCCTGGCCGTCGGCTGATCCCTCGCTTCGGAACTGCCGGCCAGCCGGCGCAGACCATCCACGTCTTTCTTATACAGCGCCGCGTTCCAGCGGTTCCGGAACGAGGAAGGGTCGGGGTCCGCGGCTTGCAAGACGCGGCGAAGTTTCTCCTGATCCTGCCTGTTCGCCGTGATGTTCGACCAATCGGCCAGCGCTGCCAGCATGTCGTCTCGAATGGCCCGCCGGTTGATCCGCGCGGCCGCCTCGTCCGGCGCCAGGGAGTCCCAGTCCCTGTCGTCCCGCCGGAACGCCGCCCGATACAGGGCAACCTCCCCCGCATTATCGAAGCCGCCCTCATGGCCGCCGGCCGCCCCCCGGAATCGGGCCGCCTCCAGCCCGGCGATCATGCGCCGGTCCCTGTCCGCCGCCTCCAGTTCCGCCCGCTGGGCGGCCACGCGCGCCCGCAAATCCTCACCGCCCTCGCCGCTGTTCAGCACGCCCTCGGCCCGCTTGACCGCCGACAGCGCCACGGTCAGGGCCGCCCCCCACTTCGCCGGGTCGGCTTTGAGCGTCGCCGCCTGCTTGCCCAGAACCCTCGCTTCCTCCAGCGCCGCCGTCACGTCGCGCTCTGTCGCCGCCGCCCGCCGGTCGTGCTCAACGGTGCGGAGATGCTGATCGTGCTGATACCACAGCGCCCCCGCCCCCGCGCAGGTCACCGCCAGCAGCAACGTCGCCGCCAGCGCCACGGTCATCCGCCGCGCCCGCCGCTCCGCCCGCGTCTTGGCCTGCGCTTCCTCCGCCCGCGCCTGCGCCGCCGCCCGCTCCAGTTCCGCGTTCCGCAGCCGCTCCTGTACCCCCGCCAGATACGCCGTCATTGCCGTCGCCACGGCGCCGGCGTCGCTCGGACGGTCTGCCGGCTCCGCCGACAGGCACGCCTTCGCCAACCGCACCAATTCCGCGTCCGCGCCACAGGCGTCCAGCCGCGCAACGGCGTCCGATAGGTCCGCCCGCGCCGCCTTGCGCAGCAGTTCGCCCGTCTCCCGGCCGCGGTACGACGGCGACCCCGTCAACACCTCGCACAGCATCGCCCCCAGGCCGAACACGTCGCACCGCGCGTCCAGGTTCTCCACGTCGCCGCACGCCTGCTCCGGCGCCATGTAGGCCGGCGTCCCCAGGATGGAACCGGAATGCGACTCCGCCTCCGGGTGCTCGGATCGCGTCGTGCGGACGCCGCCGCCCTTCACCACCTTGGCCAGGCCCCAGTCCATGACCTGCACCTCGCCGAACGCCCCCACCATGACGTTCAACGGCTTCAGGTCGCGGTGGATGACCCCCTGGGCGTGGGCGTAGGCCAGCGTCTGGCAAATCTGCTCGAAGATTTTGAGGAAGCGCGGCAGGTCGTGGCTCGGAGCGTCGCGTTCCTTGAGGAGGGCGGCCAGCGTTTGCCCCTCCACCAGCTTCATGGTGAAGTAGGGACGGCTGTCGGGGAGGCGACCGGCCTCGTAGACGGGGACGACGCCGGGGTGCTGAAGCTGTCCGCCGATTTGCGCCTCTTCCACGAAGCGACGCACCACCTCCGCATTGTCCCGGTTGCGTTCGAGGAGGACCTTGATGGCGAGGTCGCGGCCGAGTTCGGGATCGCGCCCCTTGAAGACGGCCCCCATGCCGCCGCGGCCCAGCTCGCCGAGGACCCGGTAGCCGGGGACTTCCACCAGGGTGGGTGCGGACGCCAGCGCGGCCCGCGACGGCGTGATTTCCGGCAGCGTCCCGCCCTGTTCGGAGGTGGACGGCGGGGCGGGCGGCGGCGAATCGATGGCGTCCAGAGGACGTTCGTGTGGCGGTGTGGACATGGGGCGCCTCGGCAATCATGGGGTAAATACGGACAGTGAATTATCTTACCTGCCCCGTCCCACGTCTAGCACCATGAATGAAAGGATGAATAGGCGGGGGCGCCCGAGAGGCTGAACGAGGTCGGCGAAGACGGGGTCATGTTCTCGCCGTCCGACGGTCGGCGCGGTCTTTTCTCGCCCGCATTTGCCGTTGCCCTTTCTCCGGCCGTCTTCTACACTAAATCCGGAATCATTCTCGAAATGTTCACCGAACGAGCCAGAGCGACCGATGCTCCCCTACCTCCTCCTTCTGGACATGCTTTTACTCCCTAACGAGGGGTCCTAGAAGCGCTTTCAGCCTGCGACTCGCCTTCGCTGAATGACCCTGGGACCAGTCGCCCGGGGTCGTTTCTTTTCCGGAGTCCCCTAACATGGCCGACGACCGCCTCATTATCTTCGACACCACGCTCCGCGACGGCGAACAATCGCCCGGCGCCAGCATGAACCTCTCCGAGAAGCTCGAAGTGGCCCGCGCCCTCCGCGACCTCGGCGTGGACGTGATCGAGGCCGGTTTCCCCATCGCCTCGCCCGGCGACTTCGAGGCGGTCCAGGCCATCGCCCGCCAAATCGAAGGCCCCATCATCTGCGGCCTCGCCCGCTGCAGCGCCGAAGACATCGACCGCGCCTGGGCCGCCCTCCGCGACTGCCCGCGGCCGCGCATCCACGTCTTCCTCGCCACCAGCGCCATCCACCGCGAATTCAAGCTCAAGATGGCCAAGGATGAAATCGTCCGCCGGGCCGTCGAGGCCGTCCAGCGCGCCAAGGCGGTCTGCGACGACGTGGAGTTCTCGCCCGAAGACGCCGCCCGCACCGAACTCGACTTCCTCGCCGAAGTCGTCGAGCGCGTCGTCGAAGTCGGCGCCACCACGGTCAACATCCCCGACACGGTCGGCTACGCCGTGCCCAGCCAGTACGCCGCCGCCATCGCCCATCTCAAAAAGCAGGTTCGCGGCATCGACGACGTGGTCATCAGCGTCCACTGCCACAACGACCTCGGCCTGGCCGTCGCCAACAGCGTGACGGCCGTGCTGGAAGGCGCCCGCCAGGTGGAATGCACCATCAACGGCATCGGCGAACGGGCCGGCAACTGCGCCCTCGAAGAAGTCGTCATGGCTGTGCGCACCCGCAAGGATTACTTCAACCTCGACACCGGCATCAACACCCGCAGGCTCTACCACACCAGTCGGCTGGTGTCGCACGTCACCGGCATTCAGGTGCAGCGCAACAAGGCCATCGTCGGCCAGAACGCCTTCGCCCACGAGGCCGGCATCCACCAGGACGGCATGCTCAAGGAGCGGTCCACCTACGAGATCATGAACCCCGAAGACGTCGGCCTGCCGCAGACGGAACTGGTGCTGGGCAAGCACAGCGGCCGGGCCGCCCTGCGGCAGCGCGTGCAGGAACTCGGCTACCACCTCGACGACGCCCAGCTGCAAAAGGTGTTCGAGGCGTTCAAGGTGTTGGCCGACCGCAAAAAGCACATTTACGACGCCGACATCGAGGCGCTGGCCGAGGACCAGATTCACAGCAGCGCCGGCGACGCGGCCCCGGCGGCCTGGACGCTGGAGGCGATCACCTGCAACGCCGGCTCGGCCACGATCCCGTCGGCCGTGGTCTGTTTGTGGCACCAGGACGGCCAGATTTACCGCGAGGCCAGCCTCGGCGACGGCCCCGTGGACGCGGTGTTCAAGGCCATCGAACGCATCACCGGCGTCGCGGTGACGCTGCGCGACTACCGCATTCGCAGCGTGACGGTCGGCGAGGACGCCCAGGGCGAGGCCCACATCGAGGCCGACTACGACGGCCGCAGCATCAGCGGCCGGGCCGTCAACACCGACGTCATCGAGGCCAGCGCCCTGGCCTTCCTCCAAGTGATTAATCGCATCGTGTCGCGGCAGGCGGCCGGCGATCGCATCAAGCCGACGCAGAACCCGCCGGCCGAACCGGTGTCGGCATGAGGAATTGAACCATCGAGACACGGAGGCACAGAGAAAGCAAATGCTCTTGTCTTTCTCTGTGCCTCCGTGTCTCGGTGGTTCAATTCCTCTTTCCCGGATCGCACCGCCGAACTTCTTTTTCCGCCCCCTCCTCATCTGACCCCTTGCTTCATACAAACTGGTTAAGCCGGCCGCATTCGGGCGCCTTCGATCCGTTCCACCTCTCCGTTGGATCGCGGACGTTCCCGGCGCGCCGCTTGCTATGAGGGCGGTCTGCTTGCGACCGAAATGAAGGGCGACCGAGGACGGCCGATGCCCCAGATATTCCATCGCAGCTTTAACACGATCTCCCGCGTGTCGATCTTCGGCGCCGTGTTCATCGTCGCCTTCCTCGGCTGGGTGCTGATTTCGCTGGCGGAGTCGGCCTACGCCACCAACGCGAAAGTCGCCCGCGATCAGCCGATCCCGTTCAGCCACCAGCACCACGTCGGCGATCTCGGCATCGACTGCCGTTACTGCCATGAGTCGGTGGACAAGGCCGCCTTCGCCGGGATGCCGTCCACCAAGACCTGCATGAACTGCCATCAGCAGATCTGGACCGGCAGCCCCATGCTGGAGCCGGTGCGCGAGAGCTACCGCACCGGCAAGTCGATCGAGTGGGAGCGCGTCCACCGACTGGCCGGCTTCGTCTACTTCAACCACAGCGTCCACGTCAACCACGGCGTCGGCTGCGCCAGCTGCCACGGGCCGGTCAACAAAATGCCGCTGATGTATCAGCAAGGGACGCTGTTGATGGAGTGGTGCCTCGACTGCCACCGCAACCCCGACCACAACCTGCGGCCCGCCGACGCCATTTACGATATGGATTGGAGCTGGGGACCGGGCCGCGACGCCGAGACGGAGGGCCACAAACTGGCGGGCAAGGACCACTACGACATTCAGCCGACGCGGAAACTGATCGACTGTTCCACGTGCCATCGATGAGGGGGAGCATGGACACGCCGTCGTCGAAGGGTCGGCGCTTCTGGCGAAGCCTGGAGGAGCGGTTGGACTCGGAAGAGTTCCGGCGGATGCTGCGCCGCGACCACCCCGACCAGGCCGAATCGTGGCTCGACCCGGTGTCGCGGCGGCGTTTCCTGGCGTTGCTGGGGGCGTCGCTGGGGCTGGCCGGGCTGGCCGGCTGCGGCTCGTCGCACCCGCCGCGCGAGAAGATTGTCCCCTACGTCATGCCGCCCGAGCAACTGGTGCCGGGCATCCCCCAGTATTACGCCACCTGCATGAACCTGGCGGGCGCGGCCGTCGGCCTGCTGGTCGAGAGCCACGAGGGCCGGCCCACCAAGATCGAGGGCAATCCCAGCCACCCGATCAGCCGCGGCGCCACCGACATTTTCTCGCAGGCGTCGGTGCTGGGGCTGTACGACCCCGACCGTTCGCAGACGCCGACGCACCGCGGCGAACTGGCTTCTTGGGACGACGCCGAGGCGGCGTTGCGGCTGCGCTTCCGCGCGTTGATGAAACAAGGCGGCAAGGGCGTGCGCGTCCTGACGGAAGTCGTCGCGTCGCCGACGCTGGCCGCACAGCTCGATCGGCTCATGGAAGCGATGCCGCAGGCGCGATGGGTCGAGTACGAGCCGGCCCGGCTGGACCCGGACGTGGAAGCCGCCCGCATCGTCTTCGGGAAGCCGTTGCACGTCCGCTACGACTTCGCCAAGGCCGACGTGATCGTGTCGCTGGACGCCGATTTTCTTTCCTGCGGCGGCGGCCATCTCAAGTACGTCCGCGATTTCACGTCGCGCCGCCGCGTCGGCGACGGGGCGGAGCCGATGAACCGGCTCTACGCCGTCGAATGCAGCCCCAGCAACACCGGCATGATCGCCGACCACCGGCTGCCGCTCCTGGCGTCGCAGGTCGAGACGTTCGCCCGGTTGCTGGCCGGCGAGTTGAAAGTCGGCGAAATTCCCGCGACCGGAGCGCTGCCGGAACCGGCGGGCCGCTGGGTCAAGGCGATCGCCGACGACCTGACCAAGAAACGGCCGGACGGCAAGCGGACGCGCTCCATCGTCGTGGCCGGGGCCGGCCAGCCGCCCGCCGTCCACGCCCTGGCCTACGCCATTAACTCCAAGTTGGAAAACATCGGCGAAACCGTCCTTTTCGCCCCGGCGCCGACGACGAAGGCGCTGCGGGGCTTGGCCGCGCTGCAAGAACTGGCCGAAGAGTTGGAGCGCGGCGAGGTGGAAATGCTGCTCGTCCTGGGCGGCAACCCGGTCTACACGGCCCCATCCGACTTGCGTTTCGGCGAGCGGATCGGCAAGGCGAAGGCGAGCGTCCACCTCGGCCTCTATCACGACGAGACGGCCGCGCTCTGTAATTGGCACATTTCTGAGGCGCATTATCTGGAAACCTGGGGCGACGGCCGCGCCACGACGGCACGGCGACGGTCGCCCAGCCGCTGATCGCGCCGCTATACGGCGGTCGGTCGGCGGCGGAGTTCGTGTCCGCCCTGGCCGACGAATCGTCGCGCTCCGGCCACGAACTCGTGCGCGACCACTGGCGGAAGGAAACCCGCACCGCCGACGGCGACTTCGAGCGCTTCTGGCGGCAGGCGCTCAACGACGGCGTGATTCCGAACACGGCCGTCGCGGCGGCGGCGGCGGCCGTGACGAAGGGTTGGGCCAAGCGCGCCGGGCCGGAGGCGCAGGATGCGTCGCCGGCCGCGTCTGAAACCTCTTATGAGATCGTTTTTCGCCTCGATCCGACGATCTTCGACGGCCGCTTCGCCAACAACGGCTGGCTGCAGGAGTTGCCCAAGCCGCTGAGCAAGCTCACCTGGGACAACGCCGCCCTCGTCGGCCCCAAAACGGCCGCGAAACTCGGCATCGAGCCGCGCGAAGGGCCGCACGGCGGCGCCCACGGCGAGACGATCACCGGCGTGGTCGAAATCTCCATCGGCGAGGGCCGCAAGGTGACGGCCCCGGTGATGGTCGTGCCCGGCCACGCCGAGGGTTCCGTCACGCTCCACTTCGGCTACGGTCGGACGCGGGCGGCCGACATCCTGGCGGATTTCAAAGGCGTTAACGCCTATCAATTGTGGCGGACGGAGTTCCCGTACTTCGAGACCGGCGCCCGCGTGGAGACAAAAGCCGGCGCGAGCTACACGCTGGCCTGCACGCAGTTGCACCACACGATGAACGCGGCCGGCCTGCTGACCAACAAGCTGCCGGAGGAGTGGAGCGCCGTCCGCGCCGACACCCTGGAGGAGTACAAGGACAAGCTCGAAACCGGCGAATACTGGAAGGAGCGCAAGCCGGGCCTGCTGCCCGAAGACGACGACGTGCCGGCGGAAGAGCTCCAGAAGCGCAACGGTTGGAACGGCAAACGCGAGTTGCCGCTGGTGCCGCTGCCGGAATATGCCGACAAGGGATGGGGCATGGCCATCGACCTCAACGCCTGCGTCGGCTGCTCGGCCTGCGTCGTCGCCTGCCAGGCGGAAAACAACATCCCCGTCGTCGGCAAGGAGCAGGTGACGCGCGGCCGCGAGATGCACTGGATTCGCATCGACCGCTACTGGGAGGGCGACGACGACCACGTCGGACGGGCCTATTTCCAGCCGGTGCCGTGCATGCACTGCGAGACGGCGCCGTGCGAGCTGGTCTGCCCCGTCGAGGCCACCGTCCACAGCCCCGACGGCCTCAACGAGATGGTCTACAACCGCTGCGTCGGCACGCGCTATTGCTCCAACAACTGTCCCTATAAGGTCGGCGCTTCAATTTCCTTGAGTACGCCGACTTCGCGACGCCGAGCCTCAAGCTGCAGCGCAACCCCGACGTGACGGTGCGCAGCCGCGGCGTCATGGAGAAATGCACCTACTGCGTGCAGCGCATCCGCGAGGCGGAGATCGTCGCGCAGAACGAGCGGCCGGCCGCTCAAGGACGGCGACGTGGTCACCGCCTGCCAGGCCGCCTGCCCGGCCGGGGCCATCGTCTTCGGCAACATCAACGACCCCAAAAGCCGAGTGATGAAGCTCAAGAATTCGCCGCTCAACTACGGCATGCTGGCCGAGCTGAACACCCGGCCGCGGACGACGTACCTGGCGGCGGTCGGCAACCCGAACCCGGATCTGGAACCCTCCAAGTCGGAGGCGAAGTGACATGGCCGCGGACGCGGAACCCACAAGCACGGAGCCGACCAGGCCGCCCGTCATCGGGCCGGGGTACACCTTCACCTCGGTCACGGAGAAGATCAGCGCCATCGTGCTGACGCGGCCCACGTCGAAGCGCTGGTGGATCGGCTTCATCTTCGCCTTCCTGCTGGTGATGATGCTGCAATTACGCCATCGCCTATGCTGCTCGTTTACGGGCGTCGGCATCTGGGGCATCAACATCCCCGTCGGCTGGGGCTTCGCCATCGTCAACTTCGTCTGGTGGATCGGCATCGGCCACGCCGGCACGCTCATCTCCGCCATCCTGCTGCTGCTGCAAGCAGAAATGGCGGACCTCCATCAACCGCTTCGCCGAGGCCATGACGCTGTTCGCCGTGGCCTGCGCCGGCCTGTTCCCGCTCTTGCACATGGGCCGGCCGTGGTTCTTCTACTGGCTGCTGCCCTACCCCAACACGATGGAGCTGTGGCCGCAGTTCCGCAGCCCGCTCGTCTGGGACGTGTTCGCCGTCTCCACCTACGCCACGGTGTCGCTGCTGTTCTGGTACGTCGGCCTGATCCCCGACCTCGCCACGCTCCGCGACCGCGCCACCGGCTGGTTCCCGCGCATCGGTGTACGGCTTTTTGGCGATGGGCTGGCGCGGCTCCGCCACCCACTGGCACCGCTACGAGACCGCCTATCTGCTGCTGGCCGGCCTGGCGACGCCGCTGGTCGTTTCGGTCCATACGGTGGTCAGCTTCGACTTCGCCGTCGGCATCGTGCCCGGCTGGCACTCGACCATCTTCCCGCCCTACTTCGTGGCCGGGGCCATCTATTCCGGCTTCGCCATGGTGCTGACATTGGCCATCCCGATTCGCTATTTTTATCAGCTTGAAGACTTCATCACGCTCCGCCACCTGGAGAACATGGGCAAGATCCTGCTGGCGACCGGGCTTCTCGTCGCCTACGGCTACTTCATGGAGGCGTTCGTCGGCTGGTTCAGCGGCAACCCGTGGGAGCGGGCCGTCATGATCAATCGCGCCTTCGGGCCGCTCTCCTTCTGGTACTGGATGCTGATCCTGTGCAACATCCTCATCCCGCAGGCGCTGTGGCTGAGGCGAGTGCGGACCAGCCCGGCGGCGCTGTTCGTGATCGCCCTGGTCGTCAACACCGGCATGTGGCTGGAGCGCTACGTCATCGTGGTCATCAGCCTGAGCCGCGATTACGTGCCGTCGTCGTGGGGCCTCTACGGCGGCACCGTCTGGGACTGGGCCACGTTCATCGGCACCCTCGGCCTGTTCCTGGCCCTGCTGTTTTTGTTCCTCCGTTTCCTGCCGGCCATCTCCATCTTCGAGATGCGGACGCTGCTTCCCGAGGCCCGCGTCCAGGAAGCCGGCCATGAGGGGCGGCGCCGACGCCGCACAGCATCCCCGGCCCCGTCGGGCAGGACGCCGCGTCGATCAAGGAGGGAAGGTCGTGAAACCGTTCCTCTACGGCATGTTGGCCGAGTTCGACAACCCGACGGAACTGGTGGCCGCGATTCACCAAGCGCGCGAGGCCGGCTTCCGCCGCATGGAGGCGTACACGCCTTTTCCGGTCGAGGAAGTGGTCGAAGCACTGCACCAGCCGCCGACGGTGCTGCCGTGGCTGGTGTTCGCGGGCGGCGTGACCGGCTGCATCGGCGGCTTCTTCATGCAGTGGTACGCCGCCGTCGTCAGCTACCCGGTCATCGTCGGCGGCAAGCCGCCGTTCAGCTGGCCGATGTTCATTCCGATCACGTTCGAGCTGACGATCCTGTGCGCCGCGCTGACGGCGGTGCTGGGCATGTTGGCGCTCAACGGCCTGCCGATGCCCTATCACCCGCTGTTCAACGTGCCGCGCTTCGCCCAGGCCACGCGCGACCGCTTTTTCCTGTGCGTCCAGTCGCGCGACCCGCTGTTCGACGAGGGGCGGGTGAAGCAGCTGCTCGCCGGGCTGAGCAAGCATCCGGTGATGGAGGTGCCGCGATGAAGAGACAAGGAGACAAGGAGACAAGGAGACAAGGAGTCTGGATGAAACGACCCGGCGCAAGGATACTCCTTGTCTCCTTGTCTCCTTGTCTCCTCGTCTGCTGCTCCGCCGGCTGTCGCCAGGAAATGGCCACGCAGCCGCGCTACTGCGCCGTTGCAGCAGAGCGAGTTTTTCGGCGACGACCGCTCGGCCCGGCCGCTGGAACCGGGCGTGGTCCCGCGCGGACAGGCCGGCGAAGACGTCCTGCCCACCGCCGACACCGGCGCCCCGCCGGAAGCCCGCTGGGTCGCGTCCCTGATCGGCCTCGGCGGCGCCGGCGGCCTGAACCTCGCGCCCGCCTACGCCGCCGGCTATGTTTTTCCCACGCCCGTCACTTACGACGTGCTCCGGCGCGGCCGGGAACGCTTCAACATCTATTGCGCCGTCTGCCACGACCGCGTCGGCACGGGCCGCGGCAAGATCGTGGAACGCGGCTATTTGCACCCGCCGTCGTACCACATCGACCCGCCTGCGCGAGGCGCCGTCGATCCACTTTTACGACGTTATCAGCCGAGGCTACGGCGGAATGCCCTCGTATCAGGACAAGATCGCCCCGGCCGACCGCTGGGCGATCATCGCCTACATTCGCGCCCTGCAATTGAGTCAAAACGCGACGGTCGCCGACCTGACCCCCGATGAGCGGGGGAAGCTTCGGCCGGCGGAGGGACGGAAATGAGCACGGCCGGCGGCCGTCCGGGGACGGCCCACCTGAATATGCTCCGGCGCAACGCGCTTATCGTCGGCGGCGTCGTGCTGATCCTCTGCACCCTGTACGGCGTGTGGCGGCCGGCGTCGTTCTTCCGCGCCTACCTCGTCGGCTTCGAGTTCTGGCTGGCCGTCAGCCTCGGCTGCCTCGCCGTCATGATGATCCGCCACCTGACCGGCGGCGGCTGGGGCCTCTACCTCCGGCCGATCCTCGAGGCGGCGGCCGTCCTGGCGCCGTTGATGGCCGTGCTGTTTCTACCGCTTCTGTTCGGCCTGGAATACGTCTACCCCTGGCGGCCGGACTTCATCGGCGGCAGCCTGTTCGGCCGATTGACGCCAATCAAGGTCTGGTGGTTCGGCGTTCCGCTCTTCGTGGGACGGGCGGCGGTCTACTTCGTCCTCTGGTCGGCGCTGGCCGTCCTGCTGAACATGGGCCGTCGGGCGCCGGACGTGCCGGCCAACGCGGAGCCGACCCGCCTCTTCCGCGTCCTCAGCGCCCCGGCCTGGCCGTCTACGCCCTTACCGTCACCTTCGCCTCTCTGGATTGGTCGATGTCGCTGAACCCGCTCTGGTTCTCGACGATGTACGGCCCCATGTACGCCGTGGGGCAACTGCTGGCCGGCTTCGCCTTCGCCGTGCTGGCGGCCACGCTGCTGGCCGAGGACCCGCCGACGCAACTGCTGCGCGACCTCGGCAACCTGCTGCTGGCCTTCACCATGATCTGGGCCTACCTGTCGTTCTCGCAGTTTTTGCTCATCTGGGCCGGCAACCTGCCCGACGAGACGACCTACTACGTCCCGCGCGTGTACGGCCCGTGGGGCGCGGTCGCCCTGGCGCTTGTGCTTGGCCAGTTCGCCCTGCCGTTTCTGATGTTGCTGTCGAAGCGCGTCAAGATCCACAAGCACACGGTGGCCCTGGTCGCGGCGATCTCGCTGTTCATGCACTTCATCGATCTGACGTGGCTCACGTACCCGTCGCTGGCCGACAGCGGCTGGGACCTGATCGTGGTGGCGCCGGCCGTGTGGATCGGGCTGGGCGGCGTCTGGCTGAGCCTCTTTTTGTGGCGGCTGCAACGGCGGCCCTTCCTGACGGCGGCCGCGATGCATCTGGAGGTTGCCACCTATGAGTAGTGAGCACCCGGAGAGCCACAACGGCGTCGTCCACCCGTCGGTCCAGTACGAACACAGCGACCTCAGCCTGCGCGCCGTGCTGACGTTTTCGGCCGTCCTGGCCGTCGCGCTGGCCGTGGTGGTCGCCGGCCTGTTCCTGATGGCGTGGGCGTTTTTCGGCGCGCCGCCGCCGCCGCAGTCGGTTCGGCCCTGGGACTTCGAGGCTGAGAAGGGGCCGGACCCGTCGGCCAGCCACCTGCCGGCCAAGCCCGAACTGGAGGCCATCGACCAGAACGCGCCGCCCGGCGAACGCGGCGACCGCACGCGGCCGATCCAAGAACAGGTCCGGCAGGAAGAGGACCACCTGAACGGCTACGGGTGGGCCGATGAGAAAAAGGGGACCGTTTATATCCCGATTGAAGAGGCGATGGAGCGGCTGGGCGGCAAGCCGTCGGCCGCCCCGGCCCGGCCGGAGGACGAGGGGTCGGGATGGTCCGCCGTGTCCAGGTCGGGACGGCAAACGCCGGGAGGGGCGCCGTGAACAACAAAAGACAAGGAGACAAGGAGACAAGGAGACAAGGAGAGGGAAATAAACGAGCGGGGGCGACGTTGCTCCTTGTCTCCTTGTCTCCTTGTCTCCTTGTCTTCTGCGCCGGGTCCGCGTCGGCGCAGCCGACCGCCCAGGGGCCGAACGAGACGTTCACCTACGACCAGCGGATGAGCGTGCCGGTGCCGCCGGGCCTGGCGTTCCGCGACGAGTCGGGCCGCGACGTGACGCTCGGCGACTACTTCGGCAAACGGCCCATCGTGTTCGTGTTGGCCCAGTACCGCTGCCCGATGCTGTGCAATCAGGTGCTCAACGGGCTGAACGAGGCGCTGCGCGGCCTGCCGGGCAACGCCGGCGAGCAGTACGACGTCATGATCGTCAGCTTCGACGCCCGCGAAAAACCGGAGTTGGCGGCGGCCAAAAAGGCGAGTTACGTCGCCGACTACGGCCGGCCGGGGGCCGACGCCGGCTTCCACTTCCTGACCGGCGACCAGCCGTCCATCGACGTGCTCACCGACACCGTCGGCTTCCGTTACGCCTACAGCAAGCCGACCGACCGCTTCGCCCACCCGACCGGCGTCCTGGTCCTGACGCCCTCCGGCCAGATCAGCCGCTATTTCTACGGCATCAGCTATCCCTCCGCCGAACTCGGCCGGGCCATCGCCGACGCCGGGGCGGGGCGGATCGGCCGGCCGGTGCCGCTCTACGCCCGCGTGCTGCTGCTCTGCTGCGACTACGACCCGAAAACCGGCGGCCTCACCCTCAACGTGCTCAACGCGGTTCGGGCCGGAGGCGCCCTGACCGTCGTCCTCATCGTCGGCTTCGTCGCGGTCGGCTGGCTGCGCGAACGGCGGCGGGCGAAACTCCTAGCGGGGAATAAGGACTCATGAACCCCGGATTCTCGCTCTTTCCCGAAGAGGCCTCCTCCGCCGCCCCCGGCGTGGACCTGCTGTTTTTCTTCATCATCGGCGTCAGCGTCTTTTTCGCCACGGTCACGGCCGTGCTGCTGATCTATTTCGCCCTGCGCTACCGCCGCCGTTCCGACGACGAGGTCCCCAAGCCGATCCACGGAGCGACCGGCATGGAAATCGTCTGGGCCTTGTTCCTGCTGGCGCTGTTTTTGGGGATCTTCTTCTGGGGCGCCTTCCAGTACCTGGGCATGGTGCGCACGCCGCCCGACGCGATGGAGGTCTACGTCGTCGGCAAACAGTGGATGTGGCATCTGCAACACCCCGAGGGCGGCCAGCGCGAGATCAACGAACTGCACGTCCCGGTCGGCAAGCCGGTCAAGCTCGTGATGACCTCGGAAGACGTGATCCACGACTTCTTCGTCCCGGCCTTCCGCGTCAAGCAGGACGTGCTGCCCAACCGCTACACGTACCTCTGGTTCAAGGCGACCAAGGTGGGCGACTACCACCTATTCTGCGCCCAGTACTGCGGGACGCAGCATTCGCGCATGGGCGGCTGGGTCCACGTCATGGAGCCGGACCAGTACGAGAAATGGCTGAGCAGCAAGGCCGACCTGTCGATGGCCCTGCGCGGCCGGCAGCTGTTTTTGAAGTACCAGTGCATTGCCTGCCACAGCGGCGACAGCAAGGCCCACGCCCCGCTGCTGGAGGACCTCTACGGCCGGCAGGTGTCGCTGGACGACGGCCGCACCGTCGCGGCCGACGACAACTATATCCGCGAGTCGATCCGCGACCCCAAGGCCAAGATCGTGTCCGGCTACAAGCCGATCATGCCGGCCTTCGGACCCGACCAGATGGACGATCTGGAATTGCAGCAACTGGTCGCCTTCATCAAGAACCTCGGCCGCAACCAGACGCCGACGCGCAACGAGAACACGCCGCCGCCCGAGGCGGAGCCGGAACAGAAGACGCGGGAGACGGGGGCGAAGAGTCCGTAAACCGACTCTCCTTTTCCCGTGTCCGTTTAGCCGCGACGCGCAGCGGAGCGCTCCCCTTCGGGTCGCGGCTAAACGGGTATGAACTGGGCGCGTTTCGTCAGTCGCGCCCTCGCCCCTTTCGGAGACCGCCATGACCACCGCCACCGTCCAGCCCCCTCCGACGCCGCCCGAGGCGCGGCCCGCGCCCCGCATCGATTACCTCAACGTCAGTTTCGGCGTCAAGTCGTGGCTTTTCACCACCGACCATAAACGCATCGCCATCCTTTATCTGGTGGTGATTACGGTCATGTTCTTCGTCGGCGGCGCCTTCGCCACGCTCATCCGGCTGGAACTGGCCACGCCCAAGGGCGATCTCGTCGAGGCCGACGTCTACAACAAGCTGTTCACGATGCACGGCGTCGTGATGATCTTTTTCTTCCTCATCCCGTCGATCCCGGCGGTGTTCGGCAACTTCCTGGTGCCCATGATGATCGGCGCCAAGGACCTGGCGTTCCCCAGGATCAACCTGCTCAGCTGGTACATCTACCTCATCGCCGCCGCCTTCACCATCTGGGCGATGGCGGCCGGCGGCGTGGACACCGGCTGGACCTTTTACACGCCGTATAGCGCCCACGCCTCCCACACCTACGTCTTGGCCACCGGCGTCGGCGTCTTCATCGCCGGCTTCTCGTCCATCCTGACGGGCCTGAACATCGTCGTCACCGTCCACCGCATGAGGGCGCCCGGCCTGACGTGGTTCCGCCTGCCGCTGTTCATCTGGGCCATGTACGCCACCAGCATCATCATGCTGCTGGGCACGCCGGTCGTCGCCATCACCCTGCTGCTCATGGCCGTCGAACGCGCCACCGGCATCGGCATCTTCGACCCGGCCCTCGGCGGCGACCCGATCCTCTACCAGCACCTGTTCTGGTTCTACTCGCACCCGGCCGTCTACATCATGATCCTGCCGTCGATGGGCGTCGTCAGCGAGCTGATCTCGACCTTTTCGCGCAAAGCGATTTTTGGATATAACGCCATCGCCTTCTCCAGCATCGCCATCGCCGTGTTCGGCTTCCTGGTCTGGGGCCACCACATGTTCGTTTCCGGCCAGTCGCTCTACGCGGGGCTGATCTTCTCGGTCCTCAGTATGCTCGTGGCCGTGCCGTCGGCGATCAAGGTGTTCAACTGGACGGCCACGCTCTACAAGGGGTCGATCGTCTACACCACCCCGTTCCTATACGCGATCGGCTTTATCGGTTTATTCACCATCGGCGGCCTGACCGGCCTGGTGCTGGCCTGCCTCGGCACGGACATTCACGTCCACGACACCTATTTCGTGGTGGCCCATTTCCACTACATCATGGTGGGCGGCGCCATCATGGGCTACATGGGGGCGATGCATTTCTGGTGGCCGAAGATCACCGGCCGGATGTACCCCGAGGGCTGGGCCATGCTGGCGGCGCTCATCATTTTCGTCGGCTTCAACCTGACGTTCTTCCCGCAGTTCATTCTCGGTTACCAGGGCATGAACCGCCGCTACTGGGAATACGCCCCGGAGTTCCAGGTGCTCAACGTGATGTCGTCGGCGGGGGCGACGATCCTGGCGGCCGGCTACCTGCTGCCGCTGATCTATTTCCTCTGGTCGCTGCGATTCGGCGCCAGGGCGGGGTCGAACCCGTGGGGCGCGACCGGCCTGGAGTGGGCCACCACGTCGCCGCCGCCGCCGGACAACTTCGCGGAAACGCCCGTGGTCACGTCGCCGCCCTACGTCTACAAGCCGCAGGAGGCCCAAGGTGTCGCCTGAACAGATCAAGCCCGCACCCCCCGGAACGCCCGCAGATGGTGGGCCAATCGCTCCGCCACTGGCTGGCGACTCGCGGAGCGAGTCGCCCACCGTCACGCCGCTGGCCCACCACTTCCACGATCTCCAACAGCAACACGAGATCGGGGCGCTGGGCATGTGGATGTTCCTGGCCACGGAGGTCATGTTCTTCGGCGGCGTGCTGACGGCCTTCGAGATTTACCACTACAAATATGCCGACGTGTTCACCTATTGCAGCCGACAGCTGGTGACGTGGATCGGGGTGGTCAACACACTGGTGCTGCTGTGCAGCAGTCTGACGATGGCGCTGGCCGTGCGCGCGGCCCGCGTCGGCCAGGGCCGGAAAGTCCTGCAAGCGTTCCTGGCGGCCACCATGGCGCTCGGCCTGGCTTTCCTGGCGTTCAAGGGGTTCGAGTACTACATCGACTATCGCGAGCACCTGGTCCCGAACCTCAACTTTCCCCCGGCGGACTGGCCGGAATCGCTGAACCCGGGACAAGGCAACCTGTTTTTTTCCTTCTACTTCGTCCTGACCGGGATCCACGCCACGCACATGGTGATCGGCCTGGCCCTCATGGCGATCGTGTTCGTGAAGGCCGGCCGCGGCCGCTACGGTCCCGACCACTACACGCCGGTGGACGCCCTCGGCCTCTACTGGCACTTTGTCGATATTGTATGGGTGTTTCTGTTGCCGCTGCTCTACCTGATCCGCTGACGAGGACGAACCATGTCCGCCGAGCCGCACGCGAAGCACACGTCCACGCGGACCTACCTCCTGATCTGGGCCGCGCTGATCGTCCTGACGCTGTCCACGGCGGGCGCGGCCGCGCTGCCGCTCAAGGAGTGGGGCCTGGATGCGTGGCACACGCCGATCGGCCTGCTCATCGCCGTGGTGAAGGCCGTGCTGATCGTGCTGTTTTTCATGCACGCGCTGGAGAGCGGCCGGCTGGTCTGGATGGTGATCGCCGTGTCGATCCTGTTCCTGGCGATCCTGGGGTCCATCACCTTTTCCGATTACGCGACGCGCCGGATGGACGACGGCATCCGCGACCCCGGCGGCCGTTCGTCGCTAATCACCCCGGCGCGATGAAACCGAGTGCCGTGACATGAACCCGACGCGCGTGGCGGCCTGGCTGGCGGCCGTGCTGGCGGCCGCCCTGGTGCTGACGGCCCTGGCCGCCTACGTCTTCTGGCGGCCGCGAGTGGTGCTATACTGCGCCCAGGACCAGGAATTCGCGGCCGACGTGCTGGAGCAGTTCCGCAAGAAGACCGGCCTGGACGTGACGCCGAAATTCGACACCGAGGCGGACAAATCGGTCAGCCTGTACGTGGAGCTGGTCAAGGACAAGGAACGGCCGCGCTGCGACGTGTTCTGGAACAACGAGATCCTTTCCACCATCCGCCTGCGGCGCCTGGGGTTGCTGGAGCCGTATGACAGCCCCTCGTCCGCACCGTACCCCGCTTCGGCGAAGGACAGGGACCACTACTGGACGGCGTTCGCGGCCCGCGCCCGCGTCTTGCTGGTCAACACCCATTTGGTGAAGGAGGCCGACCGGCCGAGGAGCCTGCTGGACCTGACGGCGGAGAAGTGGCGGGGCCGCGTGGCGATGGCCAGGCCGCAGTTCGGCACCTCGGCGACGCAGGCGGCCTGTCTATTTGAAGTTCTCGGGCCGGAAAAGGCGAAGAAATATTACCACGACCTGCGGGCCAGCGGCGTGCAGATTTCGCCGGGCAACAAGCAGGCGGCGGAGTGGGTCGGCGCCGGCCACACGCCGGCCGGCCAGGAAATCGCCGTCGCCGTCACCGACACCGACGACTCGCTGGAGGAGGTCAAGGCC
The DNA here is from genome assembly GCA_963813925.1 of uncultured Planctomycetaceae bacterium. Classification (GTDB taxonomy): domain Bacteria; phylum Planctomycetota; class Planctomycetia; order Gemmatales; family Gemmataceae; genus UBA4732. The sequence continues at coordinate 173,657 of CAWFBG010000005.1, read as the reverse complement.
GGCAGTCCCGTGGCGATCGTCTTTCCCGACCGCGACGCGGTTCCCGGCAGCCGCATGGGGACGCTGTTTTTGCCGAACAGCGTGGCGGTGGTCCGCGGCTGTCCCGATCCCGACGGGGCGCGGCGGCTGGTGGACTTCCTGCTCAGCCCCGACGTGGAAAAGCAGTTGGCGGAGGGGCCAAGTCACCAAATCCCGCTGAACCCGGAGGTCAAGGCGACGCTTCCGGAGGCGATCGAGGAGGGGCGGACGGCGCATCCGATGGAGGTGGACTTCGAGAAGGCGGCCGACCTGTGGGACGAGGTGCAGACGTTCGTGCGCGACGAGTTCGCGCGGTAGCGAAAAACCATCTCACGCAGAGGCGCGAAGGCCGCAAAGAAGACGAGAATCAGGGCGCCGTCGATCTCTTCGCGTGGTTGAATCACTCCCGACGGAGCGTTTCACCCAGCGCGTTGTGGGCGAAAACCCATTCGCCCACCGGCTTCCCTTCGATCAAATGCCGACGCACGAACTCCGGTATCCGCTCGGCGGTCATGCCGTGATACCACGTCCCCTCGGGGTAAACCACCATCGTCGGCCCGTGGACGCAGATCCGCAGACAGCCGACCTTGGTGCGGTAGCAGGCGTTGGGGCCGGCGCCGAGGTCGTGTTCCTTGATCTGCTTCTTGAGCGCCTCCCAGGCCGCCAGGCCCTCCTCCGGCGTGCAGCAATTCGGGCCGGTGCAGAGGAAAACGTGCTTGTGGTAGGCGCCGATGCCGAGTTTGCCGGCGACCTGTTCCAGCTGCTGCCGTTTATCGGACATGAGCCGCCTCTTTTATGCGAATGACGGCCGCAGGGCCAGTCGGACCCGCCGCAGGATTTCGGCGAACACCAGCACCGACGCCGTGCCGCCCAGGATGCACAGCCAGTCGAGCAGGCCCAGCGGTTCCACGCTGAAGACCGCGGCGAGAAACGGTACGCTGATGATGAGCGCCTGCACCACGGCCACCGTGCCGGCGATCGCCAGGAACGTCCGGTTGCGGAGCAGGCCGGCGAAGCCGCTCGTTTCCGGCGTCAGCGAGCGGGCGTTGATCTGGTTCCACACCTGGAAGAACACGTACACCGTGAAGAATATGCTCACCTGGCGCATGTTCAGCGGCGCGAATTCCCAGCGCTCCGGGTTCGGCCCGCCGCCGGCCGCGAACCAGCCGTAATGCTCCATGCCGAACAGCAACACCATCATCACCACGACGAAGAACGCCGCCGTGCCGAAGATCGTGACCGAGCATCGGCCGCGTCAGGATGTTCTCGTCGCGGCGCTTCGGCGGCAGGCGCATCACGCCCTCGCGCGGCGGCTCCGAACAGAGCGCGATCGACGCGAACGTGTCCATGATGACGTTGATCCACAGCAGTTGCAGCACCGTGAACGGCGGCCTCACGCCGAAAAACGGTCCCAGAAAGGCGATGGTCAGGGCGCTGACGTTGATCGTCAACTGGAACTGGATGAAGCGCTGGATGTTCTCGTAGAGCGACCGGCCCCACATGCACCGCCTTGACGATGGTGGCGAACGAGTCGTCCAGCAGCACGATCTTGCTGGCCTCCTTGGCGACCTCCGTGCCGGTGATCCCCATCGCCAGGCCCACGTCGGCCTTTTTCAGCGCCGGGGCGTCGTTGGTGCCGTCGCCGGTCACGGCCACCACCTGGCCGCGCTCCTGCAACAATTCCACCATCTTGTACTTGTCCAGCGGCCGCGCCGCGCCAGCACCCGCATCCCCGCCAGCCGCGCGGCCAACGCTTCCGCCCCTGCCGCGTCGCCCCGCTTTTTGAGAGCGGTCATCTCCTCATACCACTCGTTGAACTTCGGGCTGGTCAACACGGCCGCGTCCGCCTCGTCGATCACGGCGTCGCGGCGGTCGATCAAGCCGACGTCGTAGGCGATGGCGCGGGCCGTCTCCACGTTGTCGCCGGTGATCATCTTGACCTCGATGCCGGCCTTGCGGCACTCGGCGACCGCGTCCTTCACGTCGGGCCGCAGCGGATCGCGGATGGCGACGAAGCCGTCAAAGACGAGGCCGCTTTCCAGCGCGTCGCGGCGGGCGTTCAGGCCGTCGTCGTCGGCCGGGAAGTCCGACGGCAGTACGGCGTGGGCGAACGCCAGCGTCCGCATGGCCCGGCCGGACGAATCGCGCAACGCCGTCCGCACCGCCTCCCGCGCCTCCGGCGTCCACTCGCGGACGGACCCGTCGGCGGCCTGGTAGTGCGTGCTATGAACCAGCAACCATTCCGGCGCCCCCTTCGCCAGGACGACAAGGCGGTCGCCGTAGCGGACCACCGTGGTCATCCGCTTCCGTTCGGAGGAAAAATGGATCTGGTATATCGGCGGAAACTGGCCGCGGAGTTTGTGGTAGTTCAGGCCGGCCTCGTGCAGCCACTGGAGCAACGCGCCTTCGGTCGAGTTGCCGACCGGGACCAGTCTTGCCCTCTTTTTCCTCCAGGTTGGCCGTGGAGTTGGCGGCGGCGTTGAGGACGATCCAGTCGAGCGGCCGGCCGTCGCGCGGCCACGGCCGGTCGCGGCGTCGGGCACGTTCCCACTCCGCGGTATCGCGGTCGTAGGTCTTGCCGTCCCAGAAGAGACGCACCACCTGCATCTTGTTCTGCGTCAGCGTGCCGGTCTTGTCCGAACAGATGACCGTGGCCGAGCCGATCGTCTCGCAGGCGACCAGCTGGCGCACCAGGCTGTTGGCCCGCGTCATCTTTTGCATGGCCAGGGCCAGCGACACGGTCACGCTCATCGGCAGCCCTTCCGGCACGGCCACCACGATGATGATGACCATGTAGACGAAATAGTTGCAGCAGGTTCTGTGCGACCCGCAGCGCGTCCGGGCCGGATTGCGGCCAGAAGATTTCTCGCGGGTCGGCGAAAAACACGCCGCGCACCAGCAGGGCGACGAAAATCAGCGCCGGCGGCGATGTAGCCGACGCGGGAGATCAGCTCGGCCAGGTCCTTCAGCTTGAGCTGGAGCGGCGTCAGCTCCTTCGAGATCGTTAATTTCCGCTGGACGCGGCGTTCGGTCGTCTCGGCGGCCGCCTCCTCTTCCTCGCCGTCGTCGGCCGACAGGTTGCTGGGCGATCTGGCCGAGGTAGGTGGCGTCGCCCACCTCGGTCGCCGAGCATCCGGCCGACGCCGTCCACGACCTGCGTGCCGCGGTAGAGGCAACCGGGTTGCTCCGGCCCGTCCGCGGTCGCGTCGGCCGCCTGCGGCCGCTTGCGCACCGGCTCCGATTCGCCGGTCATCAGCGACTGGTCCACGTACAGTTCCGCCGCCTTGACCACGCCGGCCGTCGGCCGGGATTTCGTCGCCGGTCTCCAGCTCCACCAGATCGCCGACCACCACCTCTTCCAGGCCGACCGTGTGAAACGCCCCGTCGCGCAGCACCTTGACGCGCAGCGCCTCCTTGTGGGCGTTGAGCGCCTCGAACTCGCGATCGCTTTTGTACTCGCTCAGGAAGGCCACGCCGTCGCCAGGATGACCGCGACCATGACGGCCAGCCCCTCGACGGAGGGGTGGTGCGGCGGCACGGCCAGGGCGAGGAAGAACATGCCCACGGCCGAGACGAACAGCGCCGTCGGCAGCCAGCGGCCCTGGCGCAGTGCGAACAGCGCGGCGACGGCGACGGCCGCGACGCCGAGCGCGACGGCCGCCGCCGTGACGTTCGACTGGAACAGATCGACGAACATCGACAGCAGGGCCGCCGCCAGCAGGATCTTGATGATCGGCTCGTCGAACTTTTCGAGGAACTTCTTCCACAGCGGCTCGCGCGGCAGAGGCGTCAGCCGGTTGGCGCCGAACGCTGCGCTCTGGCGCGCCTCGGCGGGCAGGCCGCCTCGGAACGGGGAACAGGCCGGATTTCGATCGGCACGCCGGGAGAACTACGCGAGCAGGACGACTCCTGAAGGTGCAAGCAGTCCCGTCACTGTGCCTCGTTGTTCAACGGATCCTTATTGTTCCATGATCTCTTTTGTCTTCTTCGCCGCCATTTCCTCGACCTTCGCCTCGTAGGTCTTGAGAAGCGTCTGCACTTCCTCCTTGCCCTGGTCGCGCTCGTCCTCGGTCATCTCCTTGCCCTTCTCGGCGGCGTCGAAATGCTTGTTGCCGTCGCGGCGGACGTTGCGGCAGGCCACCTTGGCGTCCTCGGCCGACTTCTTGATGCGCGTGGCCATCTTGGTGCGCTGTTCGCCGCTCATCGGCGGCACCTGCAAGCGGATCATCTTGCCGTCGTTGTTCGGCGACATGCCCAGGTCGCTGGAGCGGATCGCCTTCTCGATGTCCTTGAGCACGCCGGCGTCGAACGGCCGGATGACGATCTGCTGCGGGTCGGGCGTGTTGATCTGCGCCAGCTGCTTCAGCGGCGTCGGCGATCCGTAATATTCCACGCGCAGGCCGTCCACCAGGGCCGGCGTGGCCCGGCCGGTGCGCAGGCCGCGCAGCTCGTCGCGGAAGACGTTGACCGCCTTCTCCATGCGCTCTTCCGTGTCCATCAGGATTTCGTCGCTTGTCATACGTTTTCGCTCACCAGGGTGCCGCCGGAATGGCCGGCGATGGCCCGCTCGATGTTGCCCGGCCGCTTGAAATTGAACACCAGGATCGGCATCTTGCCGTTGCGGCACATGCTGATGGCCGCCGTGTCCATCACCTGCAAATTATCGCGGACCACCTGGGCGTAAGTCAACTTGTCGTAGCGAACGGCGTGCGGGTTGTGCTCGGGGTCTTCGCTGTAGACGCCGTCCACGCGCGTGGCCTTGAGGAGGATGTCGGCCTCCAGCTCGCAGGCGCGGAGGGCGGCGGCGGTGTCGGTGGTGACGAAGGGCGTGCCGGTGCCGCCGGCCAGGATGACGATGCGGCCCTTTTCCAGGTGGCGGCTGGCGCGGCGGCGGATGTACGGCTCGGCCACGGTTTCCATGCGGATGGCGGTGAGCAGCCGGGTCTGGCACTTGAGCTTTTCCAGGGCGTCTTGCAGGGCCAGGCCGTTGAGGACGGTGGCCAACATGCCCATGTAGTCGGCGGTGCCCTTGGTGATGACCTCGCCGCCGGCGCTGAACTGGGCGCCGCGGAGGATGTTGCCGGCCCCGACGACGATGGCCAGCTGGACGCCGCGCTGCACCACGCGCTGCACCTGGCGGGCGAGGTCGAGCGTCTCGTCGATGTTGATTCCGCTGCGGCCGGGCGTGCCGAACGCCTCGCCGCTGAGCTTGAGGACGACGCGACGGTACTTGGGTTTCAGGGGATCGCCGGCCTGGTCTTCCATCGCGGGGTTCCTGTGCGGGTGCGGTGGGCTGTGGGGGGATTATAGCAACGCCAGGATGCCTGGCGAGCCGCGGGCCAAGTTGACAATGAGGCAAAGAGGCGCACAAACGTGGGTGAGGGGCGCCGACTCCGATAGTGAGCGGAGCGGCGGCCCTCTCGGCCTGACGGCGTGGCCACACACTTCACGGCCCCTCTATTGGGGGGAAAAATCGCAAAAAAGGGCCGCCAGCCGCGGGCGGCCGCGCAAAAACGGTAGGTCGTTGGGGGAAGCTGTTTTCGCCCCCCAGCAACCGTCCGAGAAAAACGGGGATCTGCCAACAGCGCATCCGGCTCGGGCGCACGACACGGTCTGTAGCTACCCGACGCGGCGGTAGCGACGATGTCCGGTCGCCGCCGCTTGGCGGCGTTCCCAGAAGGCCTCCAGCGGCTGGCCGTCACCCAGGTAGTCCGCCCGCAGTTGCAGCACGGCTTCGCTGCCCTCCTCCGACCAAAACTTCTCCGTCCCCTTCACCCGATGGTTGATCTGCTTCACCACCGACTCGACGTGGCTGCTCGTGATGGGAAGACCCTGCCGCCGATACTCGTCATAACGCATCTTGTCCTGATGGTTGCCCAGGTACTTCAACGTCTTGTCCACTACGCGTCGCGGGCTCGTCTCCGGCTCATCCTTCTGGGGCAAGCCCAACTCGGCCTGGCGCGCCTCCAAGGCGGCGATGACCGCGACCACCCGGCCTTGCCACACCCAGCGGATCCACCGCCGATACACCGCCCAGCCCGCCGCGAAGCGTCGCCCGGCCGTCGCCGCCGCGAACACGTAGGACAACGCGTGAATGAAGTCCAGGATGGGGACGAACGACCCGAAGAAGCGACGTTGCAGCTCCCAGTTGTTCGCCGAGCCGTCGCCCACGAAGGCCTTCCGCGCCGCCCCCTGGAACCCCAACGCCCACGCCGCCTGCGCCAAAAGCGACGCGAAGGCCGGCCAAGTCTGACGCGAGGCGACGACCTGCCGATGCCGCACGACCGGGGGCCGGTACGTCGCCTCCGCCTCCAACGCCTCCGCCGCCGCCTCCGGTTCCACGGCGTCGCTCACGGCGTCCTGCCCTTCCCGGACGTGCTTGTGCAGCTCCCGCACCAGCTTCGGGATGCGTACCACGTCGAGGAACGACGCCGGGATCTCGGGACAGGGATCGGCGGCCGCCGCCTCGCTCGTCATGGTCAGCAACAGCCCGACCTTGTCTTCCCGCCAGTGGCCCACCCGCGAGGCCGCGGTGTTTTCCTCTTGCCAGTCTTCCGCCTCGGCGGCCGTCCCCGCGACCGCGGTTGCCGCGGTCGGGGCGGGCTCGGGGGAAGCCGAGCCGCTCCCCGGCGCATCGCGGATTTGCAAGCGGCCGCCGTCCGCCATCACCACGGCTAACGGCGGCGGCGTCACGCCGGAGGGGACGGCGAACTTCTCGACCAGCGGCAAGGCCGCGAACGCCGCCACGTCCGCCTCACGCTCGGCGACGCGTTCGGCGCCGATGCGTCGGGTGATCCGCTCGACCCGTTTCTCCGGCACGGGCAGGTCGGCCAGCTTATCCAACAGGACACTGCCCTCGGCAAACGAGCGGCTGGCCGTCCCGGCATAGGTGATCTTCGCCAGCAGCGCGGGACTGGTTTCGCCCTGGTCAATGCCCAGACTCTTGGACTGAGGGAAAAAAAGCCCGCCGGCAGCGGTCACAGTAGCCTTCCGGCTCGGGCCACTCGGCCTCGCCGGCCCGCGTCGTCAGGATGCGGGGATTGGCGTCGGCACAGGGCAGCGGGGCGTGGCACGCCGGACAGGTGCGGAACGGCGCGGGCCGCTCGCCGGCCGTGGCCTGCCGGGCCAGGGTCTCATCGAGCATTTTCTCGGTGAGCATCTCGCGGATTTCGAGGAAGACGTCCTCGATCTGGGTGAGTTTGGTCCCCCAGGCCGGCCCCTGGGGGCCATAGAGCTTCTCGACGAGGTTTTTGGCGACGCCCTCGACGTAGGATCGCAGTTCTTCCACCGGTGCAGTGCGCTTTTTGCCTCGCGCCATCCCTGGCCCCTTTCGGAACTTGGGTCAAAAGAGGGAACGGATTTGCCTCAGCCAATGTACGACCCGTCCACGCCAGCTGCAAACCGTGTCGTGCGCCCATCCGGCTCTTCCCGGTCGTAGTGAGGTTGCCCAGAATGCCCGGTTAATGGTAACATCCGTGCCGCGGTAAGTTATTATAGAGAGGCCGGGGAATGCAACGTCCCTCGCCACGCGGAGCGTTCATTTGTACGACCTGAGCCGGCGGCTGGCGGAAATTCGCTCCCGCGTCGAAGAGCGGCTGAAGGAGGCGCTGCGTCCCGAATCCGGCTTTCCGGAATCGCTGCGCGAGGCGATGCGCTACAGCCTCCTGGCGCCGGGCAAACGGCTGCGGCCGGCCCTGGCGGCGCTGGCGGCCGAGGCGTGCGGAGGAAACCACGCCGACCCGTGGCCGGCCGCCTGCGCCGTGGAAATGATCCATGCGTATTCGTTGATTCACGACGACCTGCCGGCCATGGACGACGACGACCTTCGCCGCGGCCTGCCGACCTGTCACAAGAAATTCGGCGAGGCGTTGGCCATCCTCGCCGGCGACGCCCTGCAAACGACGGCGTTTCAGGTGCTGGCCGAGGGCTACCCGCCGGCCACGGCCGCGGCCTGCTGCAAGGAACTCGCCCGCGCCGCCGGCCCCGCGGGCATGATCGGCGGACAGGTGGACGACATGGAGGCGAGCGGCCGGCGTGAGCCGGCTGGTCAGGCGCACCAGCCGGCTCACGCCGGCCGCTCGCCGGTGGAAATACTGGAACATCTGCACGCCCGCAAGACCGGGGCGTTGATCCGCGCCAGCCTCAAGCTCGGGGCCTTGGCCGCTCACGCCCCGGACCCGCCGCCGTCCGAGACGCTGGAACGTCTCGACGGCTACGGCCGACGACTCGGCCTGGCCTTTCAGATCACCGACGATCTGCTGGACGTGGAAGGCTCGGCCGACCGCGCCGGAAAACGGGTCGGTAAGGACGCCGCCCGCGGCAAGCTGACCTACCCCGGCCTTCTCGGCCCCGACGAGAGCCGTCGCCGCGCCGAACGCCTTTGTCGCGAGGCCCGCGAGCAGCTCGCCCCCCTGGGGCCGGCCGCCGCCGGACTGCTCGCCCTGGCCTCGTTCGTCCTGGAACGCGATCGGTGACGGGCCGAGCACGACGCTCGCCCGGCCGATTTCATAACCGCGAAGGTGGAACCTCTCATGACCGCACTGCTGTCGCAAATCGCGTCTCCCGCCGACCTGCAAGGCCTCTCGGACGCCCAGCTCGCCGACCTGGCCCAGGAGATGCGCGACGAACTGGTGCGCGTCCTCAGCATCCGCCCGGCCCACTTCGCCAGCAACCTCGGCGTCGTCGAGCTGTGCCTCGCCCTGCACCTGACCTTCGACTTCCGCCGCGACCGCGTCATCTGGGACACCGGCCACCAGATTTATCCGCATAAGCTCATCACCGGCCGTTACCCCCAGTTCGGCGGCATCCGCACGCGCGGCGGCCTCATGGGCTACCCGAACCCCCACGAGAGCGAGTACGACCTGTTCATGACCGGCCACGCCGGCTGCAGCGTGTCGTGCGCCTTGGGCCTCAAGGCCGGCGACGACCTTCGCGGCGAGTCCGACCGCCACAGCGTCGCGGTGATCGGCGACGGCGCCTTGCCGTCGGGCATCGTCTTCGAGGCGCTCAACAACGCCGGCGGCCTGCGCAAGAACCTCCTCGTCATCCTCAACGACAACGAGATGTCGATCTGCCCGCGCGTCGGCGCCCTGGCCGCCTGTCTCGACCAGGCGCGGATGACGCACTTCTACCAGGGTTCCAAGCGGCACGTCCGCGATCTGTTGGCTCGCATTCCGCTGCTGGGCGGGGCGGCCACGCACGCCCTGGAGCAGATCAAGGACGGCATGAAGGCGTTCCTGACCGGCGGGATGCTATTTGAAGAGATGGGCTTCCGCTACTTCGGCCCGGTGGACGGCCACGACCTGCCGACGCTGCGCCGCTGGCTGCGCGACGTGAAGGACCAGAAAGGTCCGATCCTGCTGCACGTGTTGACGCAAAAGGGCCACGGAGTCCCGCAGGCCAGCGCCGACCCGGTGACCTACCACACGCCGCCGGTGTTCGAGAAGGTCGGGCCGGAGCGGACGATCCTGTCGTTGAAGCGCGGCGGCTCGCGCGCCTACACCGACGCCGCCAGCGCCGCCATCCACGAGGCGATGACGGCCGACCAGCGCGTGGCGGTGCTGACGGCGGCGATGTGCCAGGGCAACAAGCTGGAGAAGGTGCGCGCGGAGTTTCCGGATCGCTTTTTCGACGTGGGCATCTGCGAGTCGCACGCCGTGGCCTTCGCGGCCGGCATGGCCAAGGCGGGAATGCGGCCCATCGTGGACATCTATTCGACGTTTTTGCAGCGCTCGTTCGACCAGCTGTTCCAGGAGGTGGCGCTGCAAAACCTGCCGGTCACGTTCTGCCTGGACCGCGCCGGGCTGACGGGGCCGGACGGCCCGACGCACCACGGTGCCTTCGATACGACGTACTTGCGGCTGTTCCCGAACATGGTGGTCATGGCGCCGGGCGACGAGCACGACGTGGCCCCGATGCTGAAGTTCGCCCTGGCGCACGACGGCCCGGCGTCGCTGCGTTACCCCAAGGCGAACCTGGAGCGGGTCGAGCGCACCGTGGCCCCGATCGAGTTGGGCCAGTCGGAAGTGTACGAGTGGGGCGAGGACGGGGTGTTGGTCGCCTACGGGACGCTTTTCGCCGCGTGCGTGAAGGCGGCGCAAGCGCTGCGCGAGGACGGGCTGAACATCGGCGTTGTCAACGCCCGCTTCGCCAAGCCGCTGGACCGGGGGACGCTGCTCAAGGCGGTGGAGGAATTGCCGCTGGTGGTGACCGTGGAAGAGGGCACGCTGGAAGGCGGCTTCGGCGGCGCCTTGCTGGAAGCGGCCAACGCGGCGCGGCTGGACACGCGGAACATCGTGCGGCTGGGGCTGCCGGACAGGTTCGTCGAGCACGGCGAACGGGGAGAATTGCTGGCGGAGTTGGGGCTGGACGTGCCGGGAATCTGCGCGGCGGTGCGGAAGGCGCTGGGCGCGAGGCGCCGGTGGCGAACGGGGTGGCGGTGGCGCGGTAATGGAGGAGGCGGATCATCCGTGGCAATCCAAGTGTGGAGCGCTGCTCGCCCCAAGCGGCGGCTGCCCCTTTGGGCATGTCGCGGAACCGACGGCGACGTTACTGTCTTTGATTCCGCTTGGGTTTCCTTGCGACTGCCGACGCGAGACGTGGCTGTTTGGTTCGCGGAGTTGGTGCAAGCGCTACACTCTCGAGGAAGTTTTCAGGCGCCACCGGGTCACGGATCTCCATCTCGCGTCGAATGGCAAGGCGACCTTTGTGATGATTGCTCGGCATCCATTCACGGCCTTCAGCCCATGCCGAACATTCGAGCGGCCCGAGGCGGGGCGTAGCTGTCGCGGCTGTGGCCGCGGTGCGTCAACAACTCCGTGCGGGAGCGTTTACGGTTGAAGCGCCGCGCCTCGACGAACAACGATCGGGGATAATGTGGCTATGGAATACCTCCGGGAACGGAGGCGCGCCGGAAGGCCGTTGGTCCCCCGTTCCGGTGGCAGCCGGGGCGGTGGTTTTTCTCTAACCGTTAGAAAAGACACGTCGGTCAGAGAAGTAAGATTCGCCGTAAATCCTTACATATCAAGTACACCTGGCAGGGCTCGAACCTGCAACCTTCGGTTCCGTAGACCGATGCTCTATCCAGTTGAGCTACAGGTGCCCGAGGGCGTCGGACGGCTTTTGCAGTCGCCGCCTGGCCTCGCGTTGCTCACTATAGGGCCTGCCCGCACGACTGTCAACGCGCCTCACTTCGCCGCGTCGTCCACCCGTTCCCGCACGGCGGACCGGCGGCAGTTTCCCCGTTGGCAAGAACTTGACGAGCCACATGAGCGGTCCCGTAATCACCAACCGACGCCGCCCCCGCCGATTATCCGCTTACCCCATGCAAGGCGTTCCTGATCCTTCGCACCGGCCTGTCTATGGCCTGCGTCAACTCCTCCGTGGGGCTGTGGCCCGCTCACACGCCAGAAGCCTTGCCGCCAGCGGCTCCGGCTCGGCGAGGCGGTGATCGGCGCCGACCTCGATTAGCGCCGAAGCCGGCAGGCCGCTGTTCCTGACGAGTTCTTCGGAGTCGGCAAACGGGATCACGTTGTCGGCCTTGCTGTGAAGGATCACCGTGCCCGGCTTCACCTTCTTCGCCGTCCCCCAATTCTTCCAGGCTGGACAAAGCAAGACCAGCCGGGCGTCGCCGCTCTTGAGGTTCACCGCCGCGGCGCCGCCTCGTGAGGAGCCGACGACCCCATCCGGCTGGCGCCTGTCGAACTCGGCCTGGGCGATCCTGACCGCCTCCTCGAAGTTCTCATCGGGCAGCTTCGGGTTGACGACCTCGTGGCCGTGCCGCGCCAGGAACATTGGCTTGACGCCGCCTGGGACCGACTGCCGGCCGTGAAGGAAGAGGACTTTCATCGCCTTGTCAACCTGTTCGGCCCGGTCGCCGACCTGGCTTCTTGCTTGAAACAGCCGTTGTGGTTGCGAAGGTGTTGAAAACGCCGGAGGGCTACGAGCCGGAAACCACGTTCGGCGGAAAGAAGCCGTTCCTGGGTTTCCACGACAAGGCCGCCGTGGTCCGCCAGGCAATCAGCGATCACCCGAACGAGCAGGGCCGCGCGCCCGAGGCCGTCGCGGACCTTTTTTAGACGCGGAATGGGTCGCGCGCCGGCCGGGAACGGAGGCCGTTGGCTTCGTCGTCGTTGACGAAGGCCTCGCGCTTGGGGTCAAAGGTCAGCTTGCGGTTGAGCAGCCATGCGAGCGCGGCCGCGTGACAGGCGATGTGGGAATGCAGCATGACTCCCACGTTGGCCGCCGGTTCGCCGCGCGACTTGACGCAGTCGAAAAAATTGCGGGCATGGGCGCCGACGTCCAGACCTACCGTTTTCGTCGGCAGTGGCTTCAGTTCGCTTTTGAGCGAAGCCGGATGCACCTCGATCTCGCCGCTGTCACCCGCTTCCACCCAACCCTCGTCCCCGACGAACCGAACCGGACAGGTGCCCAGGTGCTGGACCCAGCCGGGACGCTCGCCGAACGGGGTCTTGAGGAAATCCAGCACCAGCTTGACGCCGTTGGCATAGCGGCAGGTGATGTTGGTCGGCGACGGCTCGTACTCCAGGGGCATCGTGTCGTCGGCCTTGTTCGCCCATTGACACAGGTCCACGGTGTGGGCGCCCCAGTCCAGCAGGCGGCTGCCGGAGTCGAAATCGTAATAGCCGCGCCACCCGCCCTCCACGTATTTCTTGTTGTACGGCCGCCAGGGGGCCGGCCCCAGCCAGAGGTTCCAGTCCACCACGTCGCGCGGGGGTGGGCTGGCCGGCGAGCCAGCAGTTGTCCACCTTGGGCTCGTACACCGAGGCGTACAGCGTGTGGATCTTGCCGAGCTTTCCGCTGTGTGCCAGTTGCACGGCCTGCTGGAAATTGGGGACGCTGCGCCGTTGGGTCCCGGCCTGGAACACGCGCCCGGTGCGCTTGATCGTGTCGGCCAGCTCCTGGCACAAGGCGATGGTTATCCCGCACGGCTTCTCACTGTAGACGTCCTTGCCCGCCTTCGCCGCCAGCATCGACGCCGGGGCGTGCCAGCGGTCGCCGGTCGCGATCAGGACGGCGTCGATGTCCTTGCGGGCGAGCAGCTCCCGGAAGTCGCGGAACACGACGCAGTCCTTGTTTCCATAGTGCTTGTCCACCATCGCCTTGCCGGCGTCGCGGCGGCCCGCCTGCACGTCGGCGACGGCCACGCAATGCACGTCGGGCAGTTCGAGCACGGAGCGCAGATCGTAAGTGCATCGTGGGCCGAAGCCGATGACCCCGAGCGTGATCTTCGAGCCGGGCGCGACCTTGCCCTCTCGGCCCAGGATCCCAGCCGGAACGAACCACGGGGCCGAAAACGCCGCGCTCGCGGCGACGGAGCGACCGAGGAAGCCGCGACGGGTCACGCCGGATTGCTCGCTCATGACTGTCGTCTCCTGTCTGCTTCTTTCCCGGTGGAAAGCGGCGTGGGCGTCGGGTTCGGAGTTTCACGGCGATTTTACGCCCGAGTAAGCCCCGCGGCAACGAAAAAACTCGGAAGACCTGGCGCCGCGCTGCAAAGACGAAAACGGCTTCCTCCCTCGCGAACGAATTGGGACGAGTCTTCCGCCGTCTATACTCCAACAATCCTCGCCGTTCACGTTGCCGCGCCTTGACGTAAGCAGTTCCAGCAGGCTGACTTGAGACGCCGGCGCGCGCTCGACGGCTCCTATCTCTTGCCGCAGATCAATGGTGGGGCGGCCGCTCCGCGTGCGACTTCTTTCTCCGCCCGTTGCCTTTGGGCGATGGAGGCAACTCGTCCGATCCGCCCCGATGAAGACGCCCGCGGAGCGGCCGCCGATAATTCGATGAAAAAAATTTCATTTTTTCCTTGACTATAACCTCCCGACCCCTTATTCTCTCATTCGATTCTCATTTTCTCCCTCGCTTCTCTCCATTGAAAGGGCCTGACGTGCGAACAGTATCACTCTCCCCCCGAAGCCTGCGCCGACCGCGCGGCTTCACGCTGATCGAGCTGCTGGTGGTGATCGCCATCATCGCCATCCTCATCGGCCTGCTGCTCCCCGCCGTCCAGAAGGTCCGCGAGGCCGCCGCACGCATGTCGTGCTCCAACAACCTCAAGCAGATCGGCATCGCCTGCCACAGCTACAACGACTCCAACCAGCACCTGCCCTGGGGCGGGTCGATGGGGCCGGGCGTCGATTCCAACAACACTAGCGCCTCGGGGTTCGGTCCCCCCTGGACCGTCTTCATCCTGCCCTACATCGAACAGGGCAACCTGTACACCCCCTACCAGCAGAGCATAACCAACTATACGAACTGGGTTAACGGAATTGCCGGTGGCTCACAAGACCAGAACTGGCGCGCCATGGGCTCACAAAAAATCAAGACGTACGTCTGCCCATCCGACCCATTCTCGCAAACTCCGTGTACGGTCCAGCAAACCTGGGCGCGCGGCAGTTACGGCGGGAACGCCGGTCCCGCCTACGGCACCAACAACGGCAGCAACAGTCCGGGCACCGGCCCGAGCGGATATCCGGGCGGCGGCGTCCTGTGCATCAACTACGCCCCGACCATGACGCAGCTGGAAGGCCAGGACGGCACATCCAACACCATTATGGTGAACGAGGAGCGCTCCGCCCCGGATGCGTCGGACGTCCGTGGCGCCTGGGCCTTCGGCATGTTGGGCGGCGACATGACGGGCGGCTGCCCCGAAGGCGACTGCACCGGTCCCAACGACCGCGGCGGCAACTCCGACGACATCTACGGATGCACGAATCACCCGGAACTCGCCATGGGCTGCTACGGCAACGGCGGCGGCCAGGCGAACGCCCGTAGCGCCCACGGCAACGGCGTGAACGCACTCTTCTGCGACGGCAGCGTTCACTTCCTTCAAAACGGCATCGACCTGAACACCTGGTATGACCTGCTCAGCCGCGACGACGGCCAGCCAGTGTCGAACTACTAGAAGCTCGCATCCGTTTCCATTCCCGGTCGTTCGAAGAGTTCGTCCGTCCGCTCTTCGGACGACTGGGAATCTTCGCCTCGCAACGATCATTTCCTTGTCGCGGAACGAATCAAGACTGACATCAGCGTCGGGTCGGCGGAGGCGTTGGACGACAGAACGCCTCCGCCGCCCCGGCCCTTTCACAAAGGGGACGTTCATGGGTTCTCGCTTCCAGTCGGTGCTCGCCTTGGCGGCGTGCCTGACCCTTTCTTTGCTTGTTTCCGGGTGCGGCGGCGGTGTGAAGCCGAGAGGGAAGGTGACGAACGAGGGAAAACCTCTCACCGTAAGCGACAAGGGCCTGTTCGTAATGTCCTTCATTCTTGATGGGAATTCGGGAAAGGCGTATGAAGTGGACACCAAGCGCGACGGCACGTTCACCGTGCCCGGGCCGGACGGCCACGGCATTCCGCCCGGAAAATATCGAATCTCCGTTGAGCAGTTCGACCCTTACCCCACGACCGACCTGCTAATGGGGAAGTTCAAAGGCTCTAAAAGCCCCATCGTCCGCGACGTGAGCGGGTCGGGCAGCCTAGACATCGACCTCTCCAAGCCCCAAGGTTGACGGCAGGCCGAGCAAGAAGGTCCACGAGGCCTGCGGCGGGGCGTCGCCGCAGGCCGCACAATTCGCGGTGAATCGGTTCACTTTGGTTTGTCGTCGCCGAGAACGCGCTCCAGCGCCTCGCGGGGTCGGGCGTCGTCGGCCGGCGCCACTTCTACCGCCCGCCGCAGTTCCGCGACGGCCTCCTCCCGTCGTCCGTCGTCGGCCAGCGCTTCGCCAAGCTTCAGGTGGGCGTCGGCCATGTCCGGCCGGCAGCGAACCGCCTGGCGAAACGCTTCCAGGGCTTCCGCTTTTTGCCCCAGCCTTTTCAGGGCCAGCCCCCGATACAGGAGGGCAAGGACGTGATCGGGCTTGAACTCCAGAGCCTTGTCGGTGTAAGTCAGGGCCTCGCGAAATTTCACCGACGCGGCCTCCCGCCCGGCTTCGCCTTCCCCTTCGAGTTGCTTCCCCTCACTATAAAGGATAAGACCGAGGAAATAATTCGCTTCCGTCTGTTCCGTCTTTAGACCGACGGCCGCCCGAAAATAGTGCTCCGCCTCCGCGTACCGCTTCGGCCCCATCTTGTAAAGCAGCGTCCCCGCGGCGATCTGGGCGCGGGCGTCCGAGCCGTCCCCCGCCAGGTCGAGGTAAAGGGGAAGCGCCTCCTTCAGGCGCCCTTCCGCTTCCAGACGTTGCGGCTCGGCGAATCGGTCCACGCTGACGGCCTGTAGACTGAGGTATTCCGCGCTGTACGGGTCGTTCCAGTGCCGGTCGCTCGGATAGGCGGCCGCCCGACGGCTGTAGTCCGCCGCGCCGGCCCCGTCCCCTTGCCGCTCGCGGATCGCCGCCAGCGCGGCGCATGCGCTCCGCCGCGTGTAGGGGCTTTGAGCGCAGGCGAGGTAATGCCGGGCGGCGGCCCCGTCGTCCTGACGGGCCTGTGCCAGCATCCCGAGGTCGAACTGGAGACGCGGGTTATCCGGTTCCTGCTCCTCGACGCGCCGCAGCAGCGCCTCGGCCCCGTCGATCTCTCCGGTCTGGAGCAGCATCTCCGCCAGGAGGAGGGCGGGAGCGCTGTTTCCGGGGTCGAAGCGCTCGCAGCGATCGACGGCCCGCCGCAAATATGGGATGGCCGCCGTCGGGTCTGGCGCGTTCTGGGTCATCCGCACCAGACCCTGGAAATAGGGCCAGCGCGGGTCGTTCGCGTCGAGACGTTCGGCCTGGGCGAAGCACGGGTCGGCGGCCGCGTCGTATTCGTGAGCCAACAAGACTTCGCCCAGCTTGCCCCAGGCCGCGGCCGACCGGCCGTTCCGCCGCACCTCCTCCCGCGCCTCCAGGATAACCTTGGCGACGTCCGGTTCCACGCCGCTTAGCGGCACGTCCGGCGGCGCCGGCGCCCCAAACCAGAGCCAGCCGCACCAGCCCGCCGCCGCCAGGGCCGCGAGCGCGAAAACCGTCCCGACGGCCCAGACTCGGCCTCGGCGGCGAACAGGATTGATCGCCTCGCTCATGGCCCTTTCTCCACGACCCGGCCCTCACCCCGGCGCAGCTCCCGCCGTTGATCCGCCGGCCCTCCGTCGAACACCTCCTTGCGGCCGTCCGGCCACAAAATCTCGATAGACTCGACGCGATCCACCTTTCCCAGGCCGAAGTGTGCGCGTGGGTCGCTGCTACAAAGGAAACTGCCGCCCGGATCAATCCAGCGCACCCAACTCCGGCCGCCGGCCCGCACAACGACTCTTGTCCCGTAGGCGTCGCGGTGCAGGGCCGGGTCGAAGGCGCGGACCTCCAGCCAGTGACCCCGGTCGGGGGCGACGTTGCGAAACAGGCGCGCGGGGCCGTCGATCTCGGTGGTTAGCAGGGCCAGGGAGCCGTCGTTGAACACGTCGCCCATGGCCAGTCCCCGGCTGACGCGCGGAACCTGACAGAACGGGGCGTTGGAGGTGGACACGTCCCGAAAGCGGCCTGCCCCGTCGTTGGCGAACAGCTGATTGCGCTGGGCGTAGGGTCGCCAGTACGGGGCCAGGTCCGGATTGTCGGGGGTTGTGGCCCGGTAAATGTGGCCGTTGACCACGGCCACATCGAGGGCCCCGCTGTTGTCGAAGTCGCCCATGACCGTGCCGAAGCCGGTGGCGTGCCAGCGCGGCTGGCCCAGCTGCGAGAACACGGTCGCGTCGCGGAACAGACCCCGCGGCCCCTGCTTCCACAGCACATTCCGTTGTTCGGTCGTGTGCGTAATGAACAGGTCGGGGAGGAGGTCGCCGTCCACATCGCCCCAGGCGACGCCCATGTTGCCGTCCGCCTGCCCCATGCCGTTGTAGGCGACGCCGCGCTTCACCGCTTCCTCGGAAAAGGCGCCATTTTTCTGGTTGATCCACAGATGGTTGGGTTGGCCGTCGTTGGCGACGAAGATGTCCGGCCAGCCGTCGCCGTCGAAGTCGGCGCAGATGACGCCGAGAGCAGGCCCCGGCAGGCGCCCCAGGCCCGACGCCTGCGTCACGTCCTCGAAGCGCACGCCGCCGTTCGGTTGTGGGCCGCAGTTGTGGAATAGTTTGGTGACCGTGCCGGGGAAGATATTCGGGCCGCAGTATTCCGGCGTCCCGCTCGGGGACTTGCAACTCCAGGTTTTGTCATAATCGACGTAGCGGGCGATCACGAGGTCGAGATAGCCGTCGCGGTCGTAGTCGAAGAAGGCGGCGGACGTGGGCCAGCCCGTCACGTCCAGGCCGGCCTCCTTGGTCGCGTCCTTAAATGTTCCGTCGCCGTTATTGAGGAGCAGTTTTACGCCGCCGAACTGGGTGATTAACACGTCGGGTCGGCCGTCGTTATTGACGTCGCCGATGGCGACGCCCTCGTTGTAGCCGGCGAAGTCCAGGCCGGAACCGGCGCTGACGTCCTTGAAGCGACCGCCGGGCAGCTGCCGGTAGAGGCGGTTTTTCGAGGCCGAGCCGGGGCCGGCGTTCTGGAGGAGGAGGACGTCCAACAGGCCGTCGCCGTTGAAGTCAAACAGGGCGCCGCCGGAACCGTGTAACTGGGGAAAGAAGTAAGAGCCGTCGGTCGGCCCGGCGTCGTTGACGAAGTCGAGGCCGGAATCGGCGGTGGCGTCGGCGAACCAACCGGGCCCGCTGAAGGCGATGTCGGCGCCGGACTGCGGTGCGGGCGCGCAACCCGTTAGCAGGGCGGTGAGGCCTACAAAGGAGGTGAAGACGGACGCGCGGAGAGGGGCCATGACCACCCTTCTGAAACGGCATGCGCCAGGGCGTGTCTAAAGAGAACGAAGGAAGATTGGAGTATAGCGTGCTGGGAACTGGCCGGCAATGCTTGGCGCGCGTGGTTCAAAAGGCGACGTTCATTCAACTCTGTACCAGCACCCCGGTTTCCGGTAAACTTCACTTCATGCGCGAATCCAAGTACACCAAAGCGGCACTTGAACCAATTGTCCGGGATTCCCTCTCACTTGGCCAAGTACTTCGTCGGTTGGGATTGCGGGCGACGGGGGGCAACTATCGGGCGAGAGCCTGTCGCAACCGCGGGGCAGGAGTCTCCACCCAACATTTTCGCGGGAAAGGGTGGGCGCGGGGCGAAATCAGTGCGACGCACCCGACGGTCGTCCGGATCGGGATGGGAATGCCCGGACGAGGAGGTCTTCACCGAAAACTCGCCAGTTCTCCGCGGCTGCCGCATAATCAAGCGACTGCGAGGAAAGGGCTGGAAATACGAGTGCATGCAATGCGGTGTTGCGGAATGGAACGGGAAACCGCTCAGTCTGCAACTCCACCACAAGAACGGCGTCAACAACGATGATCGATTCGAGAATCTTCGGCTACTTTGTCCGAACTGCCATTCTCAGAGTCTGTTCCTGAAGCGCGGCAGGCACAGCCTGCCCTACACGAATCGCCGGCTTTCCGTAGGGCAGGCGGCGCCTGCCGCCCCCTTCCGGAACAGACTCTCAGGCAGGAACCTACTGTCGGCGGAAAGACAGTCCGGCGACGACCCGGTGATGGAAAGGCAGACATGCAGCGCTTAGAACGCTGTGCCGCAAGGCGTGCGGGTTCAAATCCCGCCCGGGTCATTCCCATTCGTATAAAGCGCTCAATTTTGTAGCCCCCTCTTGAGATGGTCATTACTCCGATTTCGTCTCTGCTCATCACCGGCGTCTCCGGCGTCGCCGGCTGGAACGCCCTGCCGTACTTCCTTTCCCGCCATCCCGGCCGGGTCGTCGGCATCCGCCCGACGGCGACGTGGCAACTCGTCGCCGACGGAGTCGTGGCCCTCGACACCGAGGACAAAGCCGGCCTGCAAAGTCTCTTCGAGCGCTGGCGCTTCGGCGCCGTACTCAACTGCACCGGCAATTGCGCCCTCAAGTCCTGCGAGCTGGACCCGGCCATGGCGCGGCGGACCAACGTGGACAGCGCCGTGAACATCGCCGTGGCGTCCCGGAGGTTCGGCGCGCGGCTGGTCCACCTGTCGTCGGACCTCGTTTATTCCGGCAAAGGCGCGGGCGGCTACCTCGAAACGGACCCGGTCGATCCGGTAACGGTCTATGGTCGGACCATGGCCGACGGGGAGCGGGCGGTTCGGGAGATCGACCCGACGGCGGCGGTCCTGCGCATCTCGCTGCCGATGGGGCCGAGTTTCAACCGCCACGCCGGCGCCATCGACTGGATCCAATCGCGCTTCCGCCACGGCCGACCGGCCACGTTGTACTACGACGAGGTGCGTTCCTGCACCTACACCGACGACCTAAATCGCGTCTTTGAACGGTTCCTGGCCGGCGATCAGGCGGGCGTGTTCCACTGCGGCGGCCCGCGTCCGCTCACGCTTTATCAGATCGCTCAAATCGTTAATCGGGTCGGCGGCTACGACCCGCATCTTCTGAAGGGCTGTCCGCGAATCGAGGCGGGGCCGATGCCGCCGCGGGCGGGGAACGTCAGCATGAACAGCGGCAAGTTGATCGCGGAGC
Source organism: uncultured Planctomycetaceae bacterium (assembly GCA_963813925.1). GTDB lineage: Bacteria > Planctomycetota > Planctomycetia > Gemmatales > Gemmataceae > UBA4732. Next base: position 153,176 of record CAWFBG010000005.1, on the reverse strand, counting down.
TGGGCGGCGACCCGTTTCGGCCGTGGCCCGTGGATGAGGAACTGTGGCCGGCGGATCGGCGCTGGCACTTCACACGGCCGGCCGCGGAACCGACCGGGCTGGCGCGGCTCGCGGCGCGGCTTTACCGATACCCGGCGCCGGCTGGGCTTGTTCCGGTAACGCCGTAAAATGCTCACAACAGGAGGGCGGGCCGATGCGCGTAGCCCATTTCGACTGTTTCAGCGGCATCAGCGGCGACATGACGCTCGGCGCCCTCATCGACGCCGGCGTGGACGCCGACGCCGTGCGCGCCGCCGTCGGTTCGCTCGGCCTGCCGATTGAATTAGAGATCGCAAAAATCCGCAAAGGCGGTTTCGCCGCCACCGAAGTGCGCGTCGCGGCGCCGGAAGAGCATACGCATCGCTTCCTGCCGGACGTGGAAGCGATCCTGGGCCGCGGCCGGCTCACGCCCAAACAGCGCGACCTGGCCCTGCGCATCTTCCGCCGGCTCGCCGAGGCCGAAGCGGAGGCCCACGGAATGCCGCTGGAAAAGGTCCACTTTCACGAAGTCGGCGCCCTGGACAGCATCGCCGACATCGCCGGCGCCGCCGTCGGCCTCGACCTCCTCGGCGTCGAGCGCTTCACCAGCCGCTCCGTGCCGACGGGACAAGGTATGGTCCAGTGCGCCCACGGCCTGATGCCGATTCCCGCGCCCGGAACCGCGGCCCTTCTCAAGGGCGCCCCGCTGGCGCCGTCGCCGATCAAGGCCGAACTCACGACGCCGACCGGCGCCGCCATCCTTATGACCGTCGTGAGCGAATGGGTGGAACAGCCGGTCATGACGGTGGAACGCATCGGCCACGGCGCCGGCCGGCGCGAGTTCGTGGAACAACCTAACCTGCTCCGGCTGTTCGTCGGGACCGTCGCCGACGCGACAACGGAGGAAAGCGACCGCGTTTGGGTTTTGGAAACCAACCTCGACGACGTGCCGGCCGAGGTGATCGGCTACTGCTTCGAGCAGTTGTTCGCCGCCGGGGCGCTGGACGTATTCAGCACGCCGATCCAGATGAAGAAGGACCGGCCCGGCGTGCTGCTGAGCGTCCTGGCGGAAGAAGCCGCCCTGCCGGCACTGGAGGCCGTGCTGTTCCGCGAAACGGAGACGTTCGGCGTCCGTCGGTATCCGGTGCAGCGCCGCAAGCTGCGCCGCGAGGCGCGCACCGTCCAAACCGCGTGGGGGCCGATCCGCGGCAAGCGCGGCTGGAACGACGGCGGCGCCGGCGTATTCACGCCGGAATACGAGGATTGCGCCCGCGTGGCCCGTCAACACGGCGTCGCCTTGCGCGAGGTTTATACGGCCGTCCGGCGCGCCTACGCCGAGCAGGCGGCCGGAACGCCCCTGTCATAAACCGAACATGGACGCGCGAAACACCGCGAAAAACCCGAACAGGCCGTAGGCGTCCAGCCCCGTCACGTCGAACGGCAGTTGCAGCGACGACCGCGTCTCCTGTCGCAGCGTCTTGCCGTCGTCGGTCGTCACCGACACGTTGGGGAACAGGTGTTGCGTCGCCTCCTGGGCGTTGGGCAGGCTGCCGACCTCGAACTTCGAGCCTGGCGTAAAACTGTTCACCGTGCCGCCGATCAGCGGCGCGATCGACAGCACCTCCTTGACCGACGGCCGCGGGTCGGAGTAGGAGATGGAAATAAACTCCTTCGGCAGCTCCTCCAGCGACTTTTGCACCCGCTGGTCCGGCTTCCAGGCCGCCAGGTCGCCCTTGGCCCGCAGGATGTAGCCCTGCACCTGCTGAGGGAATGGCGCGATCACCAGCCAGCCCTTGTAAATCGCGTAGGACGGCACGAAGATGAAGCCCTGTTGGACGACGTGCACCTCGCGCATTTCGACGCCGTGGTAGCTCGTTTTCTTGAGCGTCACGTCGGCCCCGAGCGCCTTGCCCAGTCCCTTGACGGCCTGGTCCAGCGAGTCCTGGAGCTTCTTGGCGTCCTTCACCCGGACCATCGCCGTCTGGCCCAGCGACAGCGGCCCCTCCGACGGCGACGTGTAAAACACGACCCTGTCGCCGAGCGAATCCAGAATGTCCTTCCGCAGGTCCACGCCCAGCGCTTCGTCGGCGGCCTTGGCATAACCCTTGATGTTTTTCACCTCGTCCGGCGCCACGACGGCGGCCACGTCCTCGGCGGCCTTCACGCCGGCGTCGTAGAAGGCGCCGGCGCCGAAATTGGTCATCGACCAGCTGATGACGTCCGGCGGCAGCGGCGGCGCGTCGGCCAGCGTGAACGGCTTGCCGTCGAGCAGCGTCAATAAGCCCTTACGCGGGCCGGGCATGTCCCATTCCGCCAGGTCGCGCTTGGCCTCGCCGTCGAACCCGGAATAAAAAACCAAACTCTTGAGGCCGTCCAGGCCGAGGTCTTTGGTCAGCTTGTCGAACTCGTGGCCGCGGCTTGCGGCCAGCTTGACCAGGGCGGCCGAGTCCACGAAGGCGCGGGCGCTGGTCTCGAACTTGTCAAATGTTTTAAGGCGCTTGAAAAGCGGGTTGGCGGCCAGGCCGCCGCCCTGGGCGTGCATGCGCTTCACCAAGTCTTCGGGCTTGTCCGATCCGAGGGCGACGACCGCGTGGCCGCCGTCGCGCCACCAGGTCGCGTACACCTGGCCGGCGTTGACGGAAGAGACGACGAGGCCCTCGGTCTTGGCGTCTTTCACCGGGACCTTGTTCAGGGCGGCGGTGAGGCGGAGGGTGGCGAAAAGCGCTTCCGCTTTGGGGCCGGCGTCGGGCAGGATGAGCGTGACCTGCCATTCCGGCCCATCGACGCTGCGAACCTCGGCGGCAAAGAGGAAGCCGTTTTTGGAAAGCACGGCAGGCAATTTCGACGCCTCGGCGGCGTCGGCCTGCATCTTGGCCAGCTTGTCCGGGGCGACGCCGCCGAGCAGTTGGTCCACGGTCAACAGGGCGCTGAGGCCGTCCTGGATTTGGCCGTACAGGTCGGCGACAAAGCGGCCGGAGTCGCCGTTCATCATTTGGCCGAGGGCCGTCTTCTCGTAGGAGGCCCGGTGGGCGTCCACGCCGTCCCAGCGCAAATAGACCTGGGTCGTGGCGGGCAACAGTTGTTCGGGCGCCTTCTCCGCCCGGACCAGGACCGGGCACAGGAGCAGGAGCAGGGTGAATGCGGCGCGGCGTCCCATGATGTTCTCCTTGGGGGTGCGGCCGGCCCCGGCGCAGGGGAGCTGTCGGGGACGGGTGTGAGTAGTATCGCGGCCCCCGGCGGCGTTGGCAAGAAAGAAGTCGGCGATTCCTCGGCGCCGGGAGCGGCCCAATTTGCTTTGCTTCCTTGGCCGCCGGTCGCATAATGACACCATCTCCCACGGCCGGCCCGTTCTCGCTCTTCCTTGCTGCAAAGGACGTTCCCATGCGCCGCTTGTCCGTCCTGTTCCTGGCCCTTCTCTGCGGCCTTCCCGCCGCCGCGCGGGCCACCCCGTCCACGCCGCCGGACTTCCAACCCGACCCGCATTCCGTGCAGCGCTACGGCCCCGCCTATCGCTATCCGCAATCGGGCTGGATCGTCCTGCACATTGAGGGCGAACCCTACGAACGCGGCGTCCAGCACGGCCGGCTCCTGGCGCCGGAGATCGCCGCGGAGGTCCTCTGCCTCGCCGAACGGCAAAGCCCCAAGGCGCCGGCCGACGGCTGGAGGGCGACGCGCACCCTCGTCAACGCCCTGTTCGTCCGCCGCTACGACAAGGAATACCTCGAAGAGATGAAAGGCATCGCCGACGGCGCCGCCGCCGCCGGGCGCGCTTCGACGGCCGGGAAATCGACCTGACCGACATCGTCGCCGTCAATTCCTGGCCCGAACTGATGACGCTCAACTCGGCCCTCGCCGCCAACCCGACCGGCCTGGAAGGCCTGCGCCGCGCCGAGACGCCGCCCAAGCCCGACCATTGCAGCGCCTTCGCCGCCGTCGGCCCGGCCACCGCCGACGGCAAGATCGTCTTCGGACACATCACCATGTATTCGCTCTACGAAAGCAGCTTCTTCAACGTCTGGCTCGACGTGAAAAGCGCCAAGGGCCATCGCGTTTTGATGCAAAGCTACCCCGGCGGCGTCCAGAGCGGCCTCGACTACTACCTCAACGACAACGGCCTGCTGGTCGCCGAAACCACCATCGCCCAGACGCATTTCGACGGCGCGGGGCTGTCGGTGGCGTCGCGCATCCGCAAGGCGCTCCAGTACGCCGACAGCATCGACAAGGCGGTCGAAATCCTCAAGGAGGAGAACAACGGCCTGTACACCAACGAATGGCTGCTGGCCGACGTCAAGACGAATGAGATCGCCATGTTCGAGCTGGGCACGCACAAGAGCAAGCTCTACCGCAGCTCGAAAAACGAGTGGTTCGGCGGCACGGAGGGCTTTTACTGGGGCTGCAACAACACCAAGGACCTCGACGTCCGGTTGGAGACGATCGACGACTTGAAGTCCGGCCGGCCGGCGTCGGCGGTGTTTCATCCCTCCGACCGCGACCGCAAATGGCTGGAATTGTACGACAAGTACAAGGGCAAGATCGACGCCGATTTCGGCAAGCTGGCCTTCTCCACGGCGCCGATCGCCTCGTACCCCTCGGCGGACGCCAAGGTCACCACCTCGGACATGGCGAGGGAACTCAAGACGTGGGCGCTGTTCGGGCCGCCGCTGGGCCGCACCTGGAAGCCGACGCGCGAGGAGCAGACGAAGTTCCCCGAGATCCGGCCGCTGGTCGGCAACCCGTGGGTGGTGCTGCACGCCGGGCCGCCCGCCGCGGCAAAGCCGGCCGGACCCGTCGCCGTCGATCTGCACGACCCCGAACACGGCGAGAAAAAAGCCTCCAAAGAAGAGCACAAAAGGCCGGAAACCACGGCCGCATGGCACGGAACGCTGTTGCCGAAATCCGACGCGGACGATTGGCTGGCGACCGCCTTCCACGACTACGAGCGGATCGCCGCCCTGGAAAACGCCTACCGGAAACGCGACGGCAAGCTGACGCCGGAGGCCCGCGACGATTTGGCGGCCCTGTTGTACCAGAAGCGCGCCGACTACAACCTGGGCGCCCGGGCGCACCCGGAGGCGTCGTTGAACGACACGAAGTCCGACCTGCGGCAGGGCGACTGGTATGGCGTGGCGTCCGGCAAGGGCGTGTTGCTGCTGCACGGCCTGCGGACCCGCATCGGCGCCGAGAAATTCGACGCCCTGATGGAGCAGTTCGGCAAGGAACACGGAGGCAAGCCCACGAGCGCCGCGGAATTCGAGACGTTCATGGTCGAGAACACCGGCCCGGACTCCAAGGACGTCGATGGACTCCTGAAGGACTGGCTCGCGGCCCCGGGGCTGCCGCGTTTCAAATTTGGCAGCGCTCCCACCGTCAAAGTGGTCGATACGGCCGCCGGGAAGCGCTACCGGCTGACGTTCGACTTGCGGGCCGAGAACCTGCCGCCGTTTCTCCCGGTGGAAATCGTGGTGGAGACGGACCACGGCGAAGTCCGCAAGACCGTGACGCCGCCGTTGTCCGCGGGCCGGCCCGTTTCGCTGGACGTGGGCCACGCGCCGCGCCGCGTCGTGGTGGACAAGTACAACCTGGCGCCCAAGGCCAACGGCGGCGCCTTCACGGTCCTGACGTTCAACGCCGAGCCGGAACAGACGCTGATCGTCTACGGCACGGCCGACGAGGCCAACGTCAACCGCGAGGCGGCCGACGCCTTGCGGCAGGCCATCCGCGCCCGCGGCTCCAACGTCACCGTACCGATCCGGTCGGACGCCGAGGTCACGGACGACGAGTTGAAGACGCATCACCTTCTGCTGATCGGCCGACCCGGCTGCAACAAGGTCACGGTCCGATTCGGCGGCGCCTGGCCCGTCTCGTTCGGATCGGGTTCGTTCGTAGTGCGGGACCGGGTTTACGCCCACCCGGACAGCGCTGTGATCGCCGCGATGGAGAATCCGCTCAATCGGCGATATTCCGCGGTGGTGATCGCGGGATTGGGCGCCGCCTCGACGCTGCGGGCGGCGCCGAGGCTGATGGACAAATCGTTGGAAGACGCCGAGGTGATTGTGCTGGCGCACGGCAAGCCGGCGCGGTCGCTGACGACGCCGGCGAAGGATTTGGTCCGCGAGGTGGAGGCGGTCAAGGCGGAGAAATAAAGGGGCGCCGGTTAGCCGCGACGCGCCAGCGGAGCGCTTGGCAGGAAGCGCTCCGCTGGCGCGTCGCGGCTAACCGGACTTCGTCATTCCCTCTTATCTCAAAACGGCCCCGGCGCGAGGCTGTACGGCTTCCAGTCGGACGGCCGCATCTCCATCGTGTCGGACTGCGGTTCCGACGGCCGCGATATTTGCAGAGGGTGCGGGTGGTTGAACAGCCCCGACGGGTCGGCCTGTTGCGTCTCTTCCTTCGGGGCCGGCGGCTCGCTCGGCTCCTCGACGGCGGGCAGGGACGGCAGCGGTTTCTCGTGCGCGCCCGTTTGTTGGATCGGTTGCGCCGTCCTGGCCCGTGTAAGGAACGCCGGAATACTGCTGCGGGTAATGCACGTCCTCCTCGCAACGGCCTTCGGCGGCGTCGCCGAACAGGTGCGTCGGGCCTGTGAAGAAACCCATCCAGAAGGCGCAGGCGTCGAACTCCCGGTGGGGCGCCGCGCCGACCTTGCGAACGTTCTCCGGGACGGCGGCCGGGTCCGGGTCGTCGTCGGTGCAGTACGGCATGGGGGGGGCGGGGTCGTCGTCGTCGGCGCAGCGCGGCATGACGGGCGGGGCCGACGTGGGCCGCACCTCGACGCCGTTGTCCGCCGGGGCCGTCAGGTCCGCGCCGGCGAGGTCGATGGTCGAGAGGGCAAAATCGTGGGCCTGCGACTCCGTGGGGGCCGGGTTCGCGGAGGCGTTCAGCTCTTCCTCGTCGTGAATGATGATCAGCGGCGGCGTCCCGAGCGCCGCCACCTCGGGAGGTACGTGCGAGCCGGGCGTCGGGACCGGCGGCGGCGGGTCGTCCACGGGAACGGGGTCGTCCGGAACCAGGTCGTCGGCCGCGGCCGTGTCGGGATGGCCGGGCGCACAGGACGCCGCGTGGGGACCGCCCGGACAGACGGCGAGGGCGCAGCGGCCGAGGGCGGAATTGGGATTCTGCGAGACGTAGGCCGCCGCCCAGAAGGCGCAGCACACGACCGCGCCGGCGGCGACGCAGCACCAGAATACTTTACGCATGGTCGTTCTCTGCTCCAGGGAGAGAGGGGATCGTTAATCGGCGTCCGGACGTGAGCTTCCCCGATGCGGCGCGGACTATAGCGACGAGGTCGGGGGGATGCCAGGGCAAAAGCGGGGCGGCGGAATGGGCGATGCGGTGTTGGGGAGGTGGAGTGCTCATCGCGTGCGTGGCTGGAGGACGGGGGGCTAGAGTTCCCGTCATTGCAGCGGCGCACCCCTCAACTGTCCAGTCTCACGGCCTGAAAAGAGGCTGATTGAGAAAGTTCCGGAAAATGAGCCTCGCGCACTAGCTAAGCTGTACTTGCCAAACAGTTTAGACCCATGCGGAGGCTCAAGACCATGACGGCCGAACGGGATCCTCACCTTACCCTGTGGAACCTCGGTTCGCAACAGATCCACGTCGCCTTCGAGGGCGCACGCATCGTCTCCGACGCCGGACTGCTCGCCGCCCGCGCCCCGGAGAAACCTCTCGGCGTCATCGCCGACCTGGCCCAACGATTCCCGGATCCCCGCTCCCCCCAGTTCATCCATCACTCCGTCGAGGCGCCCCTCACGCAACAGGTCTACCAACTCCTGGCCGGTTACCCCGACGGCCACGACGCCCAAACCCCGCGCGACGACCGCCTCTTTCAGATCCTGCCCGACGTGTCCCCGGACGCGGCTGCCATGCCGTCCCGCCTTCGCCGGGGACTGCCGTCGGATCCGATTGATCCGGCGGCGGGACGGCGGGCGATGCGGAGGAGTTGGCCTTGCGATCCGGCGGCGTGGACATGACGCGCCTCGGCGTTCCGGGAACAATGTGTTGGGGGCATAATCGCATCGGCCGCGGTACGCGTCCAGCGCCGGCCTGCCGCGACGAAGGCAGCGGGCGTCGATTTGTGATCGGCGGACGCGCCGCCGCGCCGCCCGTATATCAAACGCCATCGGATCGCCGGCCCGCTACCCCGAGGTCGTCCGTGAACGCATCGGAACAACGAATTTACATCATCGGCGTCGGCCCGGACGGCGCATCCGGCCTCACCGCCCGCGCCCGCGACCTGCTGGCGTCCGCGGAGGTGGTGTTCGGCTCCGAACAGGCCTTGGCCCTCGTGCCGGAACTGCGGGCGGAGCGCCGCGTCCTCGGCGGCGACCTCCAGGAGGCGGTCAACGCGCTCGGCGCCGTGCTCGGCCATAAGAGCGCCGCCGTCCTGGCGGCCGGCGACCCGCTGTTCTACGGCGTGGCCCGCTACCTGTGCGACCGCCTCGGGCCGGACCATTTCGAGGTGCTGCCGCACGTCAGCTCCATGCAGATGGCCTTCGCGCGCGTGAAGCAGACCTGGGATGACGCCTACTTGACCGATCTGCAAACGCATCCCCTGGAGACGGTGCTCGACCGCGTCCGCACCGCGGAGACGGTCGGCCTCTTCCCCGGCGAGGCCGAGGGGCCGGCGGAGGTGGCCCGGCAGCTATTGGCCCGCGGCCTCGATTATTTCCGCGCCTACGTCTGCGAGAACCTCGGCGGCCGCGACGAGCGCGTCACGCAGGGCGAGCTGAGCGATATTCAGGACATGGAGTTTTCGCCGCTGTCGGTGCTGATCCTCAAGCGCAAGTCGGGCCGGCCGGATCGTCCCGCCGCCCCCGCCCGGCCGCGGCGCTTCGGCAACCCCGACGACGCCTTCGCCCAGAGCCGGCCCAAGAGCGGCCTCATCACCCCGGCCGAGGTCCGCGCCATCGCCCTGGCCCAGCTGGCCGTGCCGACCGGCGGCGTCGTCTGGGACGTGGGGGCCGGTTCCGGCGCCGTGGCCGTGGAGGCGGCCCAGCTCGGCGACCCCGGCATGGTCTTCGCCATCGAGCAGGACGCGGCCGACTACCACCTGATCCTCGCCAACGCCCAGGCCTTCGGCGTGCGCAATCTCAAGGCAATCCACGGGGCGGCGCCGGCCGTGTTCGCGGGGCTGCCGGCCCCCGACGCGATTTTCGTCGGCGGCCTCGGCCACGAGGTCGGCCGGCTGATGGAAGCGGCGTGGAAGGCGCTCCGGCCGGGCGGGCGGATGTGCGTCAACCTCGCCACCCTGGAAAGCCTGGGCGCGACCTACGCCCTGCTCAAAGGACTTACCGGGTCGGTCGAGGTGTTGATGGTCAACGTGGCGCGCGGGCGCAGCAGCTGGAGACGCTGCGCTTCGAGGCGGTCAACCCGACGTTCCTGCTGACGGTGGCCAAGCCGGCGAAGGAGTGAGCGTGCGCTCTTTCCCGCTCGCGGATCGTTTTTATTCTACTTCGTCATGCGGCGGAAGTGCATAACGTGACGGCGAAGCCCTACGACCCGACGCTGAAGGCGCTGGTGGAGACGGAGCCGGAGTCGTGGCCCGCGTTGCTCGGCGATCCGACGGGACCGACGGAAGTGATCGACTCTGACGTCGCCACGGTCAGCGGGGCGGCCGATAAGGTGCTGCGCGTGTCCGCCGATCCTCCGTACCTGCTGCACCTGGAGTTCGTGGCCGGGCACGACGCGGCCGACCTTCCGCGGAAACTGCTCGTGCGGAACGGCGCTGCTGGAGGACCGCCACGACACACGGGTCCGGAGCGCCGCAGTGCTGCTGCGGCCGGAGGCCGATTCGCCTCAGTTGAGCGGCGTGTATGAACGCGGCTTCCCCGGCGAAGGGGCGTACCTGACGTTCCGCTATCAAGTGCTGCGCGTCTGGCGACTGCCGCCGGAGCCGCTGTTGACCGGCGGACTGGCTCTCTTGCCTCTCGCCCCGATCAGCGCGGTGACGGAAGCCGATTTGCCTGTCATAATACAACGGATCGAGAGGCGGTTGAGCGGCCGCCGGGCGCGGCGACAGGCCCCATTCGTGTGGGCGGCCGCATACGTCCTGCTGGGGTTGCGTTGGTCGCCGGTTTTGGCGGCGCACTTGTTCCGAGGAGTGGTGTCCATGAAAGAGTCAGCGACCTATCAGGCAATCGTGGAAGAGGGCCGCGCCGAAGGGATCGCTCGCGGCAGGGCCGAGGGCAGAGCGGTCGAAGCGCGGAAACTCTTGCGCGTCTTCGGTGACGGTCTATTCGGCCCTCCCGACGCCGAGACGGCGGCGGCCATCGAACGGATCGACGACCTGGCGCGGCTGGAGGAACTTTGCGAACGCCTGCACACGGTAAGCGGCTGGCCGGAACTGCTCGGCCCGTCGGCCGCCCGACCGCGCCAGAAGCGACGGCGGCGGGAGCCATAGCGACGGCCTGTGCAGGTTCCCCCGCACTCGTCATCTTCCCCCGCGGCGGTACAATACATTCTTTCACCAGGCCGCCGCGCCGGGGAGTCCGTCATGCCGTTCAGCAAACTGGGCCTTCATCCCTCCCTGGTTCAGGCGGTGCGCGACATGCGCTACGCCGAGCCGACGCCGGTCCAGGCCGAGGCCATTCCCGCCGTGCTGGCCGGCCGCGACCTCATCGCCACGGCCCAGACCGGCACCGGCAAGACCGCCGCTTTCCTGCTGCCGATCCTCCATCAGCTCCTCGGCAAGCCGCATAACATCACCCAGGCGTTGGTTTTGACGCCGACGCGCGAGTTGGCCCAGCAGATCGACGACGTGCTGCTGGCCCTGGCGTACCACACGCCGTTGCGCGGCGGCATCGTCGTTGGCGGCACGGCGATGGGGCCGCAGGAGAAGGCGCTGCGGGCCGGCGTGGAACTCGTCGTCGCCACCCCGGGCCGGCTCCTCGACCACATGCGCCAGAACCAGCCGCGCTTCGACCAGATCCAGATCCTGGTGCTGGACGAGGCGGATCGGATGCTGGACATGGGTTTCCTGCCGGACATCAAAAGGATCGTGGCCCGGCTGCCGGCCCGGAAGCAGACGCTGCTGTTCTCCGCCACGATGCCGCCGGTGATCGCCCGGCTGGCGTCCGAGATCCTTCGCGACCCTCTCATGGTGCAAATCGGCCGCCGCAGCGCCCCGGCCGTCGGCATCACCCAGGCGGTCTACCCCGTGGCCGAGCACCTCAAGCCGGCCCTGTTACGGCACCTTCTGCGGAACACCGAGATGCCTTCGGTGCTGGTGTTCACGCGGACCAAGCAGGGGGCGAAGCGGATGGCGCGGGGCATCGCCGCCGACGGCTTCAAGGTCGGCGAACTGCACAGCAACCTGACGCAGCCGCAGCGCAACCGGGCGATGGAGGCCTTCCGCCAGGGCGACACGCAAATCCTGGTGGCGACCAACATCGCGGCCCGCGGCCTGGACGTGGACCACATCACGCACGTCATCAGCGTGGACGTGCCGACCGTGCCGGAGGACTACGTCCACCGCATCGGCCGCACCGGCCGCATGGACGCGGAAGGCGACGCCTTCGTGCTGGTGGCGCCGCCGGAGGAAAAGCTGCTGGCGAAAATCGAACGGCAGATCGGCCAGCGGCTGCCGCGCGTGACGCTGCCGGACTTCGACTACGGCCAGGCCGCCCCCGCGCGTCCGCCGCAGGAGAAACGGGGGCGACAAGGGAAGGCGTCTCCCGCGAAGGGGAACCACCGGGCGGCGCGTCCGAAGACGAGCGGCGGCGGACGTTCGGACGGCCGCGGCCGCCGACACTGATGCGGTTCATTGCCCCACGACTTTCCGCGCCTCGGCCAGCCGCCCCAGCGCCCGGTTCGCGTCGCCGGCCCGCAGGGTGACGTGACCGAGTTTGCGGCCCCGCCGCGGCGTTTTGCCGTAGAGATGCAGATGGGCGTCCGGCAGCGCCAGCAGGGCGGCGGCGTCCGGCTGTTTCCCAATCAGGTTGAGCATCGCGCTACAGCCGACCGGGGCCGTCGCGCCGAGCGGCCAGCCGACGACGGCGCGCAGGTGGTTCTCGAATTGGCTCGTTTCCGCCCCTTCAATGGTCCAGTGACCGGAGTTGTGGACCCGCGGCGCCATTTCGTTGGCGATCAGCCGGCCGTCGCGCAGAAAGAACTCGATGGCCAGGACGCCGACGTAATCCAGTTCGCGGAGAATGCGGAGGGCGTAATCGTTGGCGCCGGCCTGCACGTCCGCCGCCGCGCCGGGCGCCGGGGCCAGCGACCAACGCAAAATGCCCTGTTCGTGATGGTTCTCCACCAGCGGGTAGAAGGCGACGGCGCCGTCCCGGCCGCGCACCGCCAGTTGCGACGCCTCGCGCTCGAAGGCGATGAACTCCTCCAGGATCAGCGGGGGGTCGCCCAGCAGACGCCAAGCTCGTTCCACGTCGGCCGGCCCGCGCAACACCGCCTGCCCTTTGCCGTCGTAGCCCCCGTGGCGCGTCTTGAGCACCGTCGGATAGCCGAGCCGTCCCACGGCCTGTTCCAGTTCGGCGCGCGAGCCGACCGCGGCGTATTCGGTCGTCGGGATGTTCAGGCGTTGGAACAGGGTTTTCTCGGCGAGGCGGTCCTGGCTGACTTCCAGGGCCGCGGGCGGAGGGTAGACGGGGACGCGCTCCGCCAGCCGGCGGGCCGCGGCGGTCGGCACGTTCTCGAACTCGTAGGTGACGAGGTCCAGACCGTCGGCGAAGCGATCCAGACAATTCACGTCGTCAAAGGAGCCGACCATGCGCTCGGCGACCTGCGCGGCCGGCGACTCGTCGGCCGGCTCCAGAAAGCGGAAACGCAGTCCCAGCGGCAGGCCGGCCAGGGCCAGCATCCGCCCCAGCTGGCCGCCGCCCAGTACGCCCACCGTCGTCATGGGGCCTCCCGCGGGTCGGGGTGGTCCAGGACGGCGCGCGTCTGTTCCTCGCGGCGGCGGCGGACGGCCTCGCGGTATTGCGGATATTTATTACCCAGAATGGACGCGGCCAGCAGGGCGGCGTTGACGGCGCCGGCGCGGCCGACGGCCAGCGTCGCCACCGGGACGCCGGCCGGCATCTGCACGATCGACAGCAGCGAATCGAGGCCGTGCAGCGCCCTGGACTCGACCGGCACGCCGAGGACCGGCAGGGCCGTCTTGGCGGCGGCCATGCCCGGCAGGTGGGCGGCGCCGCCCGCCCCCGCGATCAGCACCTCCAGGCCGCGCGCCTCGGCCGACCCGGCGTACTCGAACAGCAGGTCCGGCGTCCGGTGGGCCGACACCACGCGCGTCTCGTAGGGAACGCCCAACTCGTCCAACGCCTGGGCGGCGTGGGCCATCGTCTCCCAGTCGGAGCGCGACCCCATGATCAGGCCGACCAGCGGTTGCATTCGGCGTCCCCCGTTGCGGCGCGGCGGGAAATTCCGTCCTTATGCCCTTGTACTTGCCGGCAACGGTCCCGTCCAGGGGAGTGCGGCGGCGGCCCTTTTTTCCGCGCATTTCTTGACGCCGTCCGGTTATAATGGCCGCCGGGGATCCTGCCTGCCGTAGCCGGCGCCCGCGAGGCGAAACGTAAACGGGGCCGCCATGCCTGAAAAAGAACGAGTCGTGTTCTCCTGGAGCGGCGGCAAGGACAGCGCGCTGGCCCTTCATGAAATCCGCCGGAGCGGTCGGTACGAAGTCGTCGCGCTGCTGACCACGGTGGCCGAGCAGTACAAGCGCATCAGCCACCACGGCGTTCGTGAGGAATTGCTCGACATGCAGGCCGAGGCGGTCGGCTTGCCTCTGGATAAGCTCTACTTGCCGGCCAACGCACCCTTGCCATGCACCAATGCCCAGTTTGAAGAACTGATGGGGCGCGCGCTCGCGAAGTATCACGCCGCCGGCGTACTCCTGGTGGCCCACGGAGACATTTTTCTTCAGGACTTGCGCGACTATCGGGAACGCAACCTGGCCAAGGTGGGCATGAAAGGTCTGTTCCCGCTCTGGCGCCGCGACACCACCGAGTTGCTCCGCACGTTCATTCAGTCGGGGTTCAAGGCCTACCTGTCGTGCGTGGACGGCCAAAAGCTGGGGGAGGCGTTCGCCGGTCGCGCCGTGGACGCGGCCCTGCTTGGCGACCTGCCCGCCGGGGTCGATCCTTGCGGAGAATATGGCGAGTATCACTCGTTCGTATACGACGGCCCGATTTTCCGGCGCCCTGTCCCCGTCCGCGTCGGCGAAGTGGTCCTGCGCGACACCCGCTACTACGCCGACCTGCTCCCGGACCTGAATGGGTTCGCGGGGCCGGTGACAGGCATGAGCGTGCCGCCCGTGTAAGGACGATCACAACAACAGACCGGGCTTCATGCAAGTGGGAAAGTGGCCGCCGCGCCCGTCGTTCCTTTTTTGACTCGCATTCCCCACGGTCGTTCCTTTATAATGGCCACAGCGAAAAACCTGCCGGCCGTCCCCGCCCCCCCACCAGCCCGCGGCGCCAGCACGGACCTTGACAGTATCCCGGCTCGCGCGTCGGATCGGTCATCGTGAGTAACCCTCCCGGAGTCGTTTCATGCCGCAATTGCGACCCTTCTTCCGTCTGTTGTGCGTCACGCTGGGGGCCGTCCTGCTCGCGCCGCGGCCGGCCGCGGCCGCCGCAACGCCCGCGCCCACAAGGGGCCGGTCAGCTTCATCAACGACGTGGCCCCCATCCTCAAGGAAAACTGCTACGGCTGCCACGGGGTCAAGAACCCCAAGGGCAAGCTCGACATGACCAAGTTCGCCAGCTTCCAGAAGGGCGGAACCAAGGATTCGCCCTTCATGGCCGGCGATCCCGACGACAGCTTAATCCTCGACTTGCTCACCGCCAAGAACGGCCTACGAATGCCGCCCAGGGACACCGGCGACGCCCTGCCGCCCGCCAAGATCGCCGTCCTCCAGCAATGGATTAAAGAGGGCGCCAAACTCGACGCCGGTATCGATCCGAAAGCCGATCTGATTCGTGAACTAAGGCTGCGCTGGAAACCGCCCACGGCCCCCATCGTCTACACGCGGCCGGTCGAGATCACCGCGCTGGCCTTCACGCCGGACAACAAGTCCCTGGTCGCCAGCGGCCACCACGAGCTGACCGTATGGGACGCGACCACCGGCAAGCTGGAGAAACGCATCCGCACCCGCGCCCGCCGCGCCCTGGCGATGGTCTTCCTGCCCGACGGCAAGTTGGCCGTGGCCGGCGGACGGCCCGGCGAAGAGGGCGACGTGCGCGTCTACGACATCAACGCCGGGACGCCCAAGGTGGTGGACGGCGTGACCTACCTCGACGGCGTGGACGACAAGGCCGTGATGGTCAAGCAGTTGCTCGACAGCGACGACGAGGTGCTCTGCCTCGCCCTCAGCCCCGACGGCAAGAAACTGGCCTCCGGCGGCTGCGACCGCATCGTCAACGTCTGGGACATCAGCGGCGGCGCGGCCAACGCCAAGCTGGAGCAATCGATCGAAAACCACGCCGACTGGGTGTTCGCCGTGGCCTTCTCGGCCGACGGCAAGCGGCTCGTCACCGGCAGCCGCGACAAGACGGCCAAGGTGTGGGACCTGGCAACCAAGGAGTCGGTGGTGACGTTTCCCGATCACCAGGCGCCGGTGTACGGCGTGGCGCTCCGGGCCGACGGCAAAGTCGGCTACTCGGCCGGCGACGACAATCAGGTGCGGGAGTGGAACGCGACCGGCGACCAGGCCGGCAAGCAGATCCGGGCGTCTGGCGGCCACGGCAAGACGATCACCAAGCTCGTCGAGGTCGGTAAGGGCCGGGCGACGCCGCCCCTCCTCATCACGGCCAGCGCCGACGAAACGGTGCGCGAGTGGAACGAGGACAACGGCGCCGCGGTGCGGACGCTGTCGGGGCACACCGATTACGTCTACGCCCTGGCCGTCAGCTCCGACGGCGCCCGGATCGCCTCGGGCAGCTTCAACAGCGAGATCAAGGTGTGGAATTCGGCCGACGGGAAGGTGGTCAAGGCGTTCCTCGGCTCGCCGGGCCTGGCCGTCCCGGTCGCGGCGGCGCCGGCGAAATAGGCGTTCCATAAACCGGACTCGGTAGAAGCCGTTTCAACCCCCGCGGCCCGCGGGGGTTGAAACGGCTTCTAAACGCGCAGGGTAAATGAGGGTCCCGACCATGACCACGGCGACCCGAACGAGCGGACGGGTCGTGTACAGGTCGCCGCGCGAACCGACGACTTCGAGCCGGGCGACGGCTGATTCTTTTCCCTCCGGCCGCGCCCACGCCTTGCAAGGGCTGGGGCCGGACGAGTGCCTTTCATCCTCGTCTTCAACGACGGAACCTTTGCGTGAGGCGCCGGCCCGGCTGCCGATGCGATCCGGGTTCCTTGTTGACACGCGCCCGCCAGGCGTTACGATGGCGACTGCCCCGTTCGCGTCCCCGGCCCCGCGGCCCCATCTCCGACGCGGATGGATCGTTAGGAGACAAAGAATGTCCGAATTTCCTTGGTCCCGCCCGCGGCCGTCGCCGTCGGGCCGCGTCGCACGGGGATTGAGGGGACGCCGCCCATGTCGAACCCGCCGCTAACGGCCATCCTGTTCGTGGGCGGCGCCGACCCGCACGGCGCGTCCCTCGTCCTCGCCCTTCGGGAGGCCGGTTTCGAGGTCCATGAGGCCGCGACCGAGGCGCAGGCGCTGGAGCGGTTGCGGGAAGGGCCGGCGCTGGTCATCCTGGCCAACGGACCGCCGGACCTGTGCGGGCGGATCAAGGCGGACCCGCGAACGGCCGCCGTCCCGGTGCTCCGGCTGGGCGAGTCGTCGGACGGCCGCCCGGACGCCTGCCTGCGGGAACGGGCGGACTCGATTGAGTTGCTCAACCACGTCCACGCCCTCTTGCGGCTGGGCCGGGCGGAGGCCGCCCTGCGGGCCAGCGAGGCCCGCCTGCGCGACATCCTCGACCACGCCCCCGTCGTCGCCCACGTCAAAGATCTGGAAGGGCGGTATCTCCTCGTCAACCGCCGCTGGGAGACGCTGTTCCACTTCCGCCGCGACGAGGTGGTCGGCAAGAGCGGCTCCGACGTTCACCCGGCGGCCGAGGCCGACGCCCTGCGCGCCAACGATCTTCAGGTGTTCCAGGCCGGCGGCCCCCTGGAGTTCGAGGAAGTGGTCTCCCAGGACGACGGGCCGCACATTTACCTGTCCGAGAAATTCGTGCTCGCCGACGAGTCCGGCAAGCCTTACGCCGTCTGCGGCATCTCCACCGACATCACCGACCGCAAGCGCGCCGAGGAGGCGGTGCGCGACTCCGAAGCCCTCTACCACTCCCTCGTCGAAGGCCTGCCCGTCTGCCTGCTCCGCAAGGACCTGCGCGGTCGGTTCACCTTCGCCAACCGCGCCTTTGCGCCGCCCTGAAGAAGCCCCTCGCGGAAATCGTCGGCAAGACCGACGCCGACTTTTACCCGCCCCTGCTGGCCGGCAAATACCTCCGGGACGACCGCCGGGTCGCGGAGACGGGCGCCGTGTTGGAAGACGTGGAAGAACACCTGGACCCGGAAGGGGCCAAGACCTACGTGCAGGTAATCAAGGCGCCGTTGTACGACGCGCGCGGGCAGGTCATCGGCGTGCAGGGGGTCTACTGGGACATCACGCCGCACAAGCGGGCCGAGGCCGAGGCGGGGCGGGCGGCGGCCGAGTTCCGCGTGGCCCGCCGCATCCAGCAAAAGCTCTTCCCGCGGACGGTCCCCGAACTGCCCGGCCTGGACATCGCCGTCGCCACCTTCGGCTTCGACATCGGCGGGGCGTCGTATCCGGCCGAGGCCATCGGCGGCGATTACTACGACTTCGTGCCGCTGCGCGGCGGCAGCCTGGGCATCGCCATCGGCGACGTGAGCGGCCACGGCGTCGGCCCCGCCCTGCTCATGGCCGAGGTCCGCGCCTTTTTCCGCGCCTTCGCCCAGACCGAGGCCGACGTCGGCGCCATCCTCGGCCTGATGAACCGCGTCCTCGTCCCCGACATCGACGAGGACCGCTTCGTCACGCTGCTGCTGGCCCGCCTCGACCCGCACACGCGCCGCTTCAGCTACGCCAGCGCCGGGCACCAACCCGGCTTCATACTCGACGCGGTGGGAAACGTTCGGCGCACGCTTGGGAGCACGGGGACGCCGCTCGGCCTCTTCCCGGACGACGCGTTCCCGGCGGGCGAGGAGGTCCAACTCGCCCCCGGCGACCTCGTGTTGCTGGTTACGGACGGCGTGATGGAAGCGCGCGACCCCGGCGGCGCCCGGTTCGGCGTGCAACGGACCCTGAATCTGGTTCGGGCGTATCGCAAGGAGTCGGCCGGTGCGATTGTCGAGAACCTCTACCACGGCGTTCGCGCCTTCGGGCAGACCCTGCCGCAGTACGACGATGTGACGGCCACCGTCATCAAGGTGTCGGGGTAGAAGGGCACACCAACCCGAAGCGCGAGCGAGGGGGAAGGTTCCTGGGCAGAAGTGATGCCCAGGAACCTTCCCCCTCGCTCGCGCTTTGGGTTGGTATCCGTGCGGTCGCCGATTACTTCGCCGCCTCGACCGTCCACATGTCGTCGCTGGCGAACAGGTCCTTCAGCCGGCCGGCGCCCTTGGCCTGGACCGCCTTGGCGTTCTGCTGCCGCAGCTGCTCATCGAAGGTCGGCCGGCTCACGGCGCGCAACACCCCAAGGCACTCCGGCATCTCCGGATAGACCATCCGGCTCAACAAATACGCCAACGCCGGCGACGCCGCCGATTCGTCGTGAACCAGCAGGTCCCTCTCCGTGACGCCGTCGCCCAGCTTCACCACCTCCAGTTCCAGCCCGTTCAGCCGGACGCCGCGGTCGCGGTCCTTGCCGAAGACGAGCGGCTTGCCGTGTTCCAGATACACCATGTTGTCCGACCGGATGTGCTTGTCGGTGGCGTACTTGAAGGCGTCGTCGTTGAAGATGACGCAGTTCTGGTAGACCTCGACGAGGGCCGTGCCCTTGTGGGCCGCCGCCCGGCCCAGCGTCTCGGTGAGGTGGCGGATGTCCACGTCGGTGGTGCGGGCGATGAACGAGGCCTCGGCGCCCAGGGCCAGCGACAGCGGCCGCAACGGCCGGTCGGACGAGCCGCCCGGCGTCGTTTTGCTCTTGGTGCCCGGCCGCGAGGTCGGCGAGTATTGGCCTTTTGTCAGGCCGTAAATCTCGTTGTTGAACAGGATGATTTTCAGGTCGATATTGCGGCGGATGGCGTGGATGAGGTGATTTCCGCCGATCGAGAGGCCGTCGCCGTCGCCGGTGACGACCCAGACGGTCAGGTCGGGCCGCGCCGCCTTGAGGCCGGTGGCAAAGGCCGGCGCCCGGCCGTGGATGGTGTGGAACCCGTAGGTGTTCATGTAGTAGGGGAAGCGGCTGGAACAGCCGATGCCGGAGATGAACACCATCTTTTCGCGCGGGATGCCGAGCGGCGCGCAGCGCCTTCTTCATCTGGGCGAGGATGGAGTAGTCGCCGCAGCCGGGGCACCAGCGCACTTCCTGGTCGCTGGCCAGGTCTTTCGGGGACAGGGTGGGCAGCGTCGCCACGGTGGACATTATGAATCTCCCTTGATGAAGGCGAGCGGCCGGCGTGAGCCGGCTGGTGCGTAACGCACTCGGGCGCCAGGCTACACCAGCCGGCTCACGCCGGCCGCTCGCCGTTGCAATCAGCATGTCATTTCGTCGATCTTCGCCTCGATCTCGCTGACCTGGAACGGCCTCCCCTGCACCTTGCTCAGGCTGACGGCGTCCACCAGGAACGCCGCCCGCAACAGCTGGGCCAGTTGGCCGGCGTTCAACTCCGGCACCAGCACCTTCTTGTAGCGCTTCAACACCGCTTCGGTGTTGCGCGGCATCGGGTTGAGGTAGCGCAGGTGGGCCTGGGCCACGCTCAGGCCGCGGTGTCGCGCCCGCTGCACGGCCGTCGTGATCGAGCCGTAGGTGCCGCCCCAGCCGATCACCAGCAGGTCGCCCTCCTCCGGCCCCGTCACTTCCAACAGAGGAATGTCATCGGCGATCTTGGCGATCTTCTGCGCCCGACAATGCACCATCGCCTCGTGGTTCTGCGGGTCGTAGCTGACGTTGCCGGTCGTCTGCTCCTTCTCGATGCCGCCGAGACGGTGCTCCAGGCCGGGCGTGCCGGGGATCGCCCACGGCCGCACTAGCCGCTCGTCGCGCAGGTAGGGCATGAACTGGGAATCGCCGTTGGAGCCGAAGTTCGGCGCCGTCGGGTGGCGGATCGGGATTTTCGGCAGCGTCGCCGGGTCGGGAACCAGCCACGGCTCGGCCCCGTTGGCCAGGTAGCCGTCGGACAGAATGAACACCGGCGTCATGTGGCCGACCGCCAGCCGCACCGCCTCCATCGCCATCGTGAAGCAGTCGCCCGGCGAGCAGGGCGCCACGATCGCCGCCGGGCACTCGCCGTTGCGGCCGTACATCGCCTGAAGGAGGTCCGCCTGTTCCGTCTTGGTCGGCAGGCCGGTGCTCGGGCCGCCGCGCTGCACGTCGATGACGACCAGCGGCAGTTCCGTCATCACGGCCAGGCCGATGGCCTCCGACTTGAGACAGATGCCGGGGCCGCTGGTGGCCGTCACGCCGAGTCGGCCGCCGAAGGCGGCGCCGATGGCCATGCCGGCCGCGGCGATCTCGTCCTCCGCCTGGATGCAGGAGACGGGGTAGTGCTTCATGCCGACGAGGTGATGAAGGATGTCGGAGGCGGGGGTGATCGGGTAGCCGGCGTAGAGCAGCGGCGTCTCCGCCTGGACGGCGGCGGCGGCGAGGCCGATGGCCAGCGCCTCGTTGCCGGTGATCTTCCGATAGCGGCCCGGCGGCAGCACGGCCTTGCCGATGTGGTAATGGACCGGCAGCGCCTCGACGGTCTCGCCGTAATTGTAGCCGGCCTTGAGGGCGGCCGAGTTGGCCAGCAGGATCGCTTCCTTCTTGCCGAACTTCTCGCGGATCCAGCGCAGCGTCGGCTCAAGCGGCCGTTCGTAGAGCCAGTAGACCAGGCCGAGCGCGAAGAAGTTTTTGCAGCGGTCGGCCTCGCGCGGACTGAGTTTCGCCCCGGCCACGGCCTCGCGGTTGAGCTTGGTCAGCGGGATGGAGATGAGGCGGTAGCCGGCCAGCGAACCGTCTTCGAGCGGGTTGGATGCGCAGTTGGCCTTGCGGAGGTCGCTGGCCGCGAAGGCGTCCTTGTTGACGATGAGGATGCCGCCCGGTTCCACGTCCTTGAGGCGCGTCTTGAGGGCGGCGGGGTTCATGGCGACCAGGGCGTTGAGGCGGTCGCCGGGCGTGTAGATGTCGGTGCTGCTGAACTGCACCTGGAAACCGGAGACGCCGGCCAGGGTGCCGACCGGGGCGCGGATCTCGGCCGGGAAGTCGGGGAAGGTGCTGATGTCGTTGCCGAGGTTGGCCGAGGCGCTGGCAAACTCGGTGCCGACCAGCTGCATACCGTCGCCGGAGTCGCCGCAGAATCCGATGGTGGCCTGAGTCAATTCAACGAGGGGCTTTTCCGTCGCCGTAATCATAATGCGTCGCCACTGCCTTTCTTCTTCGGAAGGCCCGACCGGCCGGAGAGTACAGGGAACTGGTCCCGACGGCCCGCGGGAAGCGGCGGGCGTGGTTGGATCGGGATCAGTCCGACCG
This sequence comes from uncultured Planctomycetaceae bacterium, assembly GCA_963813925.1. Taxonomy (GTDB): domain Bacteria; phylum Planctomycetota; class Planctomycetia; order Gemmatales; family Gemmataceae; genus UBA4732. The sequence continues at coordinate 131,562 of CAWFBG010000005.1, read as the reverse complement.
GGCTATTTCCATCTTATCCCGTTCGCCCCCCCGCCGCAAAGATTCTGACCGGGAAAATGCGCGCCGGCCGCGCGACCGGACAAAAGAGGTTATGTCTCCGGTTAAAATCGGGAAAAGAGGCTTTCCGCCCCGGCCGGCGGGCCGGGACGTATTATCCCGAAAAATTCCGGAAGAATTAGTTGACAATTGGGAAAAGGTTCGTTACTCTCTACCCCATCTTCGGCCTCTTCTCTGTTCCGGCCCCGCCGCTTCGCTCCCGCGAACGGCGGGGTTTTTTGTTTTTACCGCCGCCACAAGCGTTCAGACTGTATCCGGTTAGCCGCGACGCGCGGCGGAGCGCTCCTCCCGAAGATAAGCGCTCCGCCGCGCGTCGCGGCTAACCAACCGCGACGAACTTGACTCCGCCGGGTACAATGTCCCTTGCCTTGGCAGGAGGCCGTCCCGCGATCCCAGTCTCTTCCTGCCGCAAAGGAGTCCGCCATGCTTTCCGCCGAATGCGCGCGTGAATTGCGCTCCGCCTGGCTGCCGAACCTCACCGACGCCGGACTCGACCGGCTCATCGAAATGTTGGAAAAGGGGAGTCCCTTCCTCATTCACGGCTGTTTCACCAAAAGCACACCAATGGGTTGTCTCGCGTCGCACGCCGCCTGGCATCACCCCTGGACGGCCCATCTTACCCAGGACGCCGGAATAACCTGGCTGCACCACGTCGCCGGCCTCAACCCCGCCACGTCCCACGTCCTACGCGAATGGGACGGCCGCGGCGCCAGGGACCTCGACCTTCGGGCGGAGTTGCTGAGTCGGTTCCGCGACGAACGCCAGGCGCACCGCGCCCGATCGACGGCGCCCGCCGAGCGCCGCCAGGCGGTCCCGGCCGGCGTCTAATGGAATTTGACGGGCAAGTTCGGTAGCCGCGTTCGCCAGAACGTGGGTGAACTCAAGTTCGGTAGCCGCGTTCGCCAGAACGCGGGTGAACTCCGACCCGCGTTCTGGCGAACGCGGCTACGGCTTACCGATTTTGGTCGTCAAAACTCATAAGACGAACCCGCCATGTTTCCGCGCATCCTCGAACCCGAAGTGATGGATACCGCCGAGGAGGCGCGCGACTACGACGCAATGGATCACGCCGCGGTCAACCGCGTTTTCGTCGCGGACTTTCTCGCCGTTTGGGACGGTCGCAATCCCGTCCTCGACGTGGGCGCGGGGACCGCCCAGATCCCCATCGAGCTTTGCCGCCAAAGCGCGACGGCCGTCGTCGTCGCCGTCGATTTGTCCGAGCAGATGCTGGCCGTGGCCCGCGACAACGTGTGTCGGGCCGGCTTGTCGGATCGCATTCGTTTGGAGCACTGCGACGCCAAACGGCCGCCCTTCGCCGCCGGCGCCTTCGGGGCGGTGATCTCCAACAGCATCGTCCATCACATCCCCGAGCCGGCCGCCGTGCTGGCGGAAATGGCGCGCATGACGGCGCCCGGCGGCGTCCTGTTCGTGCGCGACCTGCTGCGGCCCGACGACGAAGCGGCGTTGCGCCGCCTGGTCGAAGTGCATGCGGCGGGGGCCAACGCGCATCAGCAACGGATGTTCGCCGACTCGCTGCACGCCGCCTTGACGCTGGCCGAGGTCCGCGACCTGGCGGTCACTCTCGGTTTTGACCCGTTCGAGGTCCGTCAGACCACGGATCGGCACTGGACGTGGAGTACACGGGGCGGACAGAAGCGTGGGGCAGGTTTGTAACCTGCCTTATGGAATTGGACGGGCAAGTTCGGTAGCCGCGTTCGCCAGAACGCGGGTCGAAGTTCACCCGCGTTCTGGCGAACGCGGGTCGAAGTTCACCCGCGTTCTGGCGAACGCGGCTACGGCTTACCGATCTTGGTCGTCAAAACTCATCAGGGCAGGTTACAAACCTGCCCCACGCTTATTGTCCGGCCGGGGCGAGGAAGCGGGGGGCCACGGTGGACCGGCTGAACAGGAACTTGCCGGACGGCTCGGCCGGCATTTCGTCCACCATCTCCCAGTCGCAAACGGCCCCTCCACCCAAATGTCGCCGCGTGGCTTCCAGAAGATATTCTCCATCCATTTTAGGGTTAAAACCCATACCGGGTCGGAGGCAGTAGGTCACGGCCCCGGCCTTGTCCTGACGGATCTGCACCTGGCCGAGGCTGGGACGCTGGGCCACGACGTAGGTGGCGAGGAATACGCCGGACACGAGTCGGCCGTCGGCGCCAACGAGGAAATCGGTGACGCGCCCCGCCACGCGCTCCAGGCGCGGCAGACCGCGGCCGCACGGGCAGGGTCCGTCGGCCCACGCCGCCATATCGCCGATGCGATAGCGGATCAGCGGCATGGCCGCGTTGAGCAGGTCCGTTACCAGGACGGCGCCCATTTCTCCAGGCGCGGCGGGACCGTTCGGCGTCTCGATCTCGACGTATAAACCTTCGGCCATGACGTGCAGGCCGGAATGGGCGGGACATTCGCTGGCCACGACGCTGACTTCGCGGCAGCCGTAACGGTTGAACACGGGGCAGCCGAACACGTCTTCCAGCAGGTCGCGGTCCTCCGCTTCCAGGATTTCCGCCGAGGTGACGATGGAATGCGGCCGGTAGGCCATCAATCCGGCGGCCCGGAGGTAGCGGGCGAACAGCACCACGGCCCGCGCGTAGGCCTGGAGGATGCGCGGCCGGAAGCGGTGCAATTGTCGGTGGAATTGCGTCATCCGCTCTTCGGTGAGACAGCCGGCATCCAGCCACATTGGCTCCCTCAAAAGGGTATTACGAAGCGCCGGCCGCCAGCCGTCGGCCGGCCGGTCTTGCGGCGCGCCCCAGATCACGGCGGCCCGGTCGCCGACTTCCCAGCCTGCCCAGCGGTTGTGGCGCAGCGTGGCGGCAGCGCGCGAACACTTGCGGTCGCGGCTCAGGAAAAACGTCACCGGCGCGCCCGTGGAGCCGCCCGTCTGGTTGCGGATCAGGTCGGCGGCCGGCCAGTTCCGCGCCACCATGTCGGGACCGCATTCCTGGATGTCGCGCTTTTCCAGCGACGGCAGCGCACGCAGGTCTTCCAGCCGGCGCAGCCCGCCCGGCGCGAAACGGGCCTGCTCGAAGCGTCGCCGGTAGAAAGGGCAATGTTCGTGGGCGTGGAGGAGGAGCGAGCGGAGTCGGTCGAATTGCAGGCGGCGGATCTCCTCGAGGGAGAGGAACTGTGACCGCTCGAACTCGCGTTGATAGCGCGATTGGGCCGTGTCGCCGCGGCGCCACAGGGCCAGGGGGGTCAGCACGTCGCGGACGAGACGTTGGTATAGCGGCATGGAAGGTCTCTCCAGAGTGTTAAATACGGACGTACCAGCCGCGAGCGCGAGCGAGCGTTTCTTGTTCAGGCGCTCGCTCGCTGGTACGAATCACCCCGCCCGCGCCAGGGCGCGGCGCGGCGTCGCGGCGCCCCTCGGTCCACTCCGGGAACGCCAGCGACCGTTCGACGAACAGCTTGTGCCAGAGGTCGTAGCAGAGCAGGCCGTAGAGGAACCAACTCGGCTTCGCCCTGGCCCGCGCCAGAACCGCCGGCGGTACGAAATCGTGGGCGCCGATGCCGTCCACCAGCGGCCGCAGCTGGCCGCCCGGCGCCAGCCACTCGAAGACCGGCTGACCGAACCCGAGCTTGCGCCGCCGCGCCAGCTCGGCCGGCGCCAGGCGTTCCAGCGCCCGCTTGAGCAGGTCCTTCGGCCGGCGGAAGCGGTAGCGCACCTCCGGCGGCAGGTTGAGCGCGAACCGCAGCATCCGCGAATCGAGGAACGGACAAAAGAGGTCCGTCCCGGCGTGGTTGAACAGCGTCGTCCAGAGCGAGGCGCTGTCCACCGCCTCGCCGAGGAAGCCGGCGCCGTGCAGCCGGTCGAGCGGCGACGGCGGCACGGCCAGGCGGTCGAGCAGTCCGCGCCGGCCGGCGGCGGCGGCCGCCACGGCTTCCCCGCCGAAACAGGCGCGCACGGCGTCCCAGTCGGCGAACGAGGCCACGCGGTTGACCGGATGATCGAGATCGTCGAAGGCGTTCAAACGATCCGCGAGCCGGCAGGCGTCCGCCAGCCGGCCCTGGCCGAACGCCGCGAAGACGCTTGCCGCGGCCCGTCGCAGCGGCACGCGCCGGCGGACGAAGTCCGCTTCATGGATCGCGTTGGCGAGGCCGACGCCGAACAGGCTGTCGGCCCCCTCGCCGCACAGGCCGGCCGGGGCGCCCTGGCCCGCCATCGCCCGGGCGCACGCCAGGAAATAGGCGGTCTGGACGTGGTTGGGCGGCTCGCCGGTCGCGGCCAGACTCTCCACCAGGTACTCGGAATAGAGGCCGTCGGCCGGGATGAGCGTGTGGCCGGAGCCGAGCGCCTGGGCGGCCGTCACGGCATAGTCGGTGTCCATCCAGGTGCGCGGGTGGTCCACCGTGACGGAGAAACTGGGAGGCAAAAAGCCGCCGACCGGCGCGACCCGGTTCCAGATCGCCTGGACGTAGGAGCTGTCCACGCCGCCCGAAAGGAGGTTCGCCGCGGCCGGCTGCAACGCGGCGCAGTCGGCCAGGACGGAACGCATCGTGTCGTGAAGGCGTTCCACGGGGTCGCCGTCGGTCGGGGTCGTTTCGACCAAATCGGCGAAGGTGTGGCGCTGGCGGCGGGTGAGGCCGCGCTCGTCCCAGGTGAGCTGTTCGCCCGGCAGCAGTCGGTGGAAACCCTCGAACAGGGTGTCGGCGCCGGGCGTGAAGCGGTAGAGGAAGAACAGCGGCAGCAAGGCTCGGTTGGGCCGTCGCGGCGCCCCCGACGCGGCCACAAGGTCGGCAAGGTTGCCGCCGAAGAGGAGGCCGGACGGCCCCGCGTGGTAGTAAGTGAAGCCGGCGCCGACGAGGTTCCGGTAGAGCAACGCCCGCCGCGCCTGGCCGTCGAGCAGGACGACGGTAAAGCTGCCTTCCAGGCCGTTGACGGCCAGGTCGCCATGCTCCAGGTAATGGCAGCGCAGCGTTTCGGCGACGCCCTCGGCGTCGGGCGGCCCGCTTCGGTCGGCCGGCCGGGCGTAGCCGCGCACCAGGATGGCAAGCGAATCCCAGGTGAACAGCCGACAGCCGGGGGCGTCGGCCCGCAGGAACATATCGCCGCCGGGCGATGCGGTGCGCCAGCCGTCGCCGGCCAGCGCGTCGTCGGCCGGCCGATTCAGGGCGCCGCCCAGAAAACTTGCGTCCATCCTTGGCACCTCATGGGAGACGAAATTTATCGTAATTGGGCGCGCTCGGCAACCGCCACGTCGTTCAAGCCGCATTCCTCCGGGGACGACCGTTCCTCGGCCGGCGCCGCGCCGAATTCGGCGGCGGCCGGCGGGTCGGCGAACGCCGGTTCTGGCCGGAACCGGGCCAGCGCCTGCCGGACGACGGCCCACAGGTAAGCCTGTTCCTCCTCGGTCGGGACCCCGCACGCCCAGACCAGTAGCGGCCACGACAGCCACAACCCGGCCTTGGCCGCGATCGCCCAGCGGACATGGGGCAGAAACCGCGAGGCCAGCCACAGCCCCGCCGCCAGCCCCGTCAGGTCGATCAGCCGGCCCCATTCATATTCCACCGGAAAGATCCGTTGCGAGAGTCTCCAGGTGCCGAACGCCAGGAAGGCGAAGCCGCCGACCGTCGCCAGCGCCGCGCCCATCGCGCCATACCGAGGGATCAGGACGACGTACAGGATCAGGATGACGACCGTGGCCGCCAGGGTGATGACCATTTTCTTTTCCGTCCGGCGCCGCACGTAAAAGCCGGAGTCCATGAGCACGGCGGCGGTTTGGAAGAGTCCCGCCAGCACCACCGGGGCGACGATGGGCGCCGCGGCGGCGTAGGTGGCGCCGCCGAGCACGGCCACGACCTCGTCCTGGAAGAGGCAGGTGGCCAAACCCACCAGCAGGAAGGCCGACAGGATGCGCGTGAACATGCGCCCGAACACCTGCGGCGCGTCCGCCTCTTCCGCCGCCTTGTACATGCGGGCATCCAGACCATGTACAACGGCCCCAGGCTGAACGTGGCCACCGCCAGCGCCACCTTATAGCCTAGGCCGTAGACGCCGACCGCCGCCGCGCCGCGCCAGTGGAGGAGGAAAAAGCGGTCGCCGAACTGGAGGATGAAAAAGCAGATGCCGCCGGGCAGGAAAGGCAGCGCGAACCGCAGCAGCCCGACGATCCGCTCGCGATCCGGCCACGCCGCGCCGCGCGACAGTTCGCGCACACCGAGGCCGACGCCGAAGACCCCCGAAGTGACGGCCGAGGCCGTCAGCACCCCGGCCACCCCCCAATGCAGCCAGACGATCAGCGCCACGCACAGCAGCACCCGCACCACGAACTGGCTGACCGTAACGGCCACGAAGGCGACCGACTCGACCCGCGCCTGCAGCAGCGCCAGAGGCATCAGCGTCAGCGGCTCCAGCAGGACCGCCAGCACGGCCAGCCGCAGCAGGTCGGCGCGGACGAGCGGGGCGCCGTTCTGTCGGAAACAGCCGCAAAGCGGGCCGGCCGCCGCCATGACCACGCCGCCGCCCAGCAGGCACGCCCCCACCAGGATCAGCATGGTCGAGCGGAAGACGCGCTCGCGCTCCTCGTCGGACTTGCTCTGCTGATAAAAGCTGTACAAGCCCTGGCGCAGGCCGCCGATGAGCAGCAGGGTGCTGACCATTTCGGCGCACCGGCCCAGCACTTCCAGCGCGCCGAAATCCGCCTTGGTCAGGCAGCGCGTGTACAGCGGCACCAGCAACACGCCGCCTGCCTGCACCAGAATTCCGCACAGCCCGTACAGGACGGCGTGTCGAAAGAACGATCGGTTTGCCATGTCCTTCGTCGGCCCCTCTCGCCACTCCCTCCCCCCGACCGAATCGACCCGCGAGCCGTCCGGCCGCGGGATCGCTCGTTTCTATTGCGCCCAGGCCGCCGCCGGCCGCTGGTCGGCCTCTTCCGCGGCTTCGTCCGCCGGGAACCCGGCTTCCGCCAGGGCGCACCGGCGGCGGATGCAGTGCAGGGCGACGACCTGGAAGCCCGCGAACCAGTACCAGTGGTAGCGGAACAGATTGTGCCCCCCGCAGCCCACGAACAGCAGCAGGACCATGGCGATAATGACGGATCGCGTAACGTGGTAGGCGACGCCGCGCGGCTGGTCGGGGCGCCTACGGTAGAATCGGCGCGCCTCCCTGGCGTTCAGGACGTAGCAAACGACGAGACCGGCCAGCGCCAAGGCCCCGAGCAGGCCGAGTTCGGAGAACGTCTGGATATAGAGGTTGTGCGACTTGATGTCGCGGCCGGTGGCGTACATGAAAGATTCGGGGCCGTAGCCCAGCACTGGGCTTCGCGACCAGGCCTCGTAGCCGGCCTCGATGTTGTCGACCCGGCCCTCCCAGGACTCCTTGGCGTTCTTCGGGCCGTAGCTGGAGTCGACGATCGTCAGGTAGCGGTCTTGCAGATCCAGCGGCAGCGCCAACCACGCGACCGGCGCCGCGATGCTGGTCAGCAGCAGGAAGGCGAACGCCGTCTTGACGCGCCCGGTCGAGAACAGGCAAAGCAGAGTACACAGGCCGAGAGCGAGCAGGCCCATTCGCGAGCCGGTGAGAAGGACGCACAGGCAGGCCAGCGCCGTGAAACCGATGAGCCAGGTCCGCAACCACGGCGACGGTTTGGTCGTCCAGAGCGGCAGCGTCATCGGCAGGGCCACCACCAGGCCGGCCGCGAAGGCGTTGGGGTCCATGAACGACGAATCGACGCCGACCATGCGGCGGGTGCCCATGCGCCACTGGTAACGGCCGTTGACGTACTCCAGCAGGGAATGGCTCATGTACAGGCCGACGGCGGCCAGAAACAGGATCAGCAGCGTCCGCAAACTCGCCTCGTCGCGGACGCTGCTCACGACCAGGACGTAAAAGACGATCACCTTGTAATAATCTTCGACCCGCTCGGCGCAACCGGGCGCGTTCATGAACGGGCTGGCCGCCCAGGCCGCCGTGACGACCAGCGTGAAAAACACCAGCGCAGCGTGCAGTCGGTTGGGGACCCATCCCTTGTTCGGCTGGACGGCCCAGTACACGACCATAAGGATCATGTATATCCGCTCGATCTGCAGATCGCCCAGCCACGGCCAGACCTCGAACGGCCGATGCACGTACAACCACATGTATCCGCCCAGTAGCCAGATCATCAGGCGCCTCGCGTCATGGGTTCGTTGGGGTTCGCCGGCTCACGCCGCTTCACACGGGGCCTCCGGGGCGGCCCTGGACAAGCCGCGCGCGGGTTCGGCCCCCGCGCGCTTCACGAGATCGTAAACCGTTTCCATGCACCGCGCCGTGGTGAACGAGGCGGCGCGCTCCCGGCCGGCCGCCCCCATCCGTCGGGCCGCCTCGGGGTCGTCCAGCAGCCGGCGGACGGCCTGACGCAGCCCTTCCGGGTCTTCATAATCCACGATAAGGCCGTTGACTCCGTCGTCGATGAAATCGACGGCCCAGCGGCGGCCGACGGCGACGGTCGGCTTTCCCATCAGCATGGCGTTGAGGCACGTCTGCTGGCCGCCGGAGCGCAGCGTCCCCTTCCGCATGGGCACGACCACCAGCCGCGCCGCCGCCATCGCCCGGCGGAATCCTTCGGCGGTCGTCCCCTCGACGCGCACGTGGGGCGGCAGGTCCAAGCCGGAAAGCAGGTCCGGCCGCGTCGTGGCGATCCACGTCGGCGCCCCGAGCGGCCGCACCGCCTCGACGAGAGTCCGATAGTCGCGGTCGGAGTTGCCGCCGGCGAAGACATAGCCGTCGTCGCTGACCGCGTAGTCGTAGTCGTGCAGCGTCGTGTGGAAGGGGACGTATTCGAGCTTGTCGCGGGGCAAGTCGAAGGCGCGGGCGAAGTCCTCGACCTCGTGGCTGGCCCAGACGACAAAGCGTTCGACGGAACGCGCCGCAAACAACACGCGCAGTTTTTTGAGCCAGTGGGCCAAGGGGTTTGGCGACCGATCCCAGAGGCAATCGATCATGACGTGCGGCTTGCGGCCCCAGGGGCAGAGCGCCTGCAGCCAGGCGAAGAGCATCCCGCTGGAGCCGCCGTCGGTGACAACGCCTTGACAGCGGCCGCGGCGCGCGAACAGGCGCAGGGCGGCGACGCAACCCGTCAGGTTGTGCGCCCAGCGTTCGCCGAGGCGTTTCATCAACCAGGCAGGGGGCTTTTTAGGGCCGACGAAAACGGTGTGGTCGCCCCAGAAGCGGCCGGGTTTGCCCGGAATGTCGGTCAGCACGTCAGGCGTCGGCATGGTCCACCCCCTCCGGGCTGCGGCGGCGCCGCGCCACGGCCAAGCCCTCGTAAAACTCGGTGAAACGCTCGACCATGGCCTCGCGGCAGTAGCGGTCACGGGCGCGGCGGCGGGCGGCCTCCGCGAGACGGCGGGCCAGCCGCGGCTTCCAAAGCAGACGGTTGATCGCCGCCGCAAGCCGGCCCGCGTCGCCCGGCGGCACGAGCAGGCCGTGGACGCCGTCCTCGATCAACTCCGGCGCGGCGCCGACGGCCGTGGCCACGATCGGCCGTCCGGCCGCCATGTACTCCAGGAGCGCGTTGGACATACCCTCCGAACGCGAGGGCAAAACGGCGACATTCAATCCGCCCAGGAATCTCGGCACGTCCGCGACCGCGCCGGGCAGGTGAAAGCGATCCGTCAGGCCGCGCTCGCGCGCCGAGGCCTCCAACGGCCCACGCATGTCCCCTTCGCCGGCGACCGAAAACGTCAGGTCGGGATGTTCCCGCGCCAGCCAGGCGGCCGCTTCGAGGAAAACGTCCACGCCCTTGACCGGCCGCAGGTTGGCGACGGCGCCGACGCGGCGGGCGGCCGGCGCGGCGGGCGGCGGCGGCTCGGCCAGGAAACGGGCGTGATCGACGCCGTTTTCGAGGACCGTGATCGTATCCGGCGACGACCCCTCGTCGGCCAGCAGGGCGGCGCGGGCGGCGGCGCAATTAACCACCGTTCCGGTGGCGACCGCGTTGAGCATCCGGCCGAGGCGTCGGTGCAACGGCGTCAGCCAGTGGCCAAGGTTATTGCGCGTCCGCAGGCGGTGAGGCACACCGGCCAGCCACGCCGCCGGCACGCCGAAATAGCCGCTGTCGGCGAAATAGGTCTGCACCACGTCGATGCGCTCGCGTCGCAAAAACCGGATGAAGCGGATCGCCTGAAGCGCAGCATACGGTCTGAGAAGCGCCCCGACGCCGAGTCGCACAACGGGGCAGTCGTTCGGTTCCAGGGGCGCGAGACCGGGCCGCCGCCGCGCAGCAGGCACAAGTAAGGCCGGACGCGGTTGCGGTCCAGCCGGCCGATCAGGGCCAGCAGTTGGCTTTCGGTGCCCGCCGCGGCCAGGTCGTCGATGAGAAAGCAGACCGGAACCGGCCGCGCGGCGGTTGCCGGCGCGGCGCGGGAGGTCGATTCGGGAGTCGGTGTCCCGGTCAAGGTTTGCATGTTGGCGCCGTGTAAAGTAGGTCTTCTTTATCCGTTGACACGCCCTTGAGTTCCGCGAACAGCCGGCGGTACTGCCGGGCCTGGGCTGTGAAGGTGAACTGGTCGTGGACGCGCTCCCGGCCGTGCATCCCCATGTCGCCCAGCCGCTCGTCCGTTTCCAGCGCCGCGCCAATGCGGTCGGCCAGGGCCGCATGGTCGCCGGCCGGGACAAGGAAGCCGCTCAGGCCTTCCTCCACCACCTCCGGGGCGCCGCCGACGGCCGTGGCCGCCACGGGCACGCCGGCCGCGAACGCCTCCAGCACCACGTTCGGCATCCCCTCCGTGTGCGACGGCAACGCCAGCAGGTCGAAGAACGGCAGGTAGCGGTCGAGGTCGCGCCGGAAACCGCCGAGCACGAACGAGCCGGCCAAGCCGGCCTCGTGGATCTGGCGCTGAAGGCCGTCGCGGCACGCGCCCTCGCCGAAGACGACGAAGCCGACCGAAGGGTCGCGGCGCACGACCCGCTCGGCCGCGCGGATGAGCACGTCGAACCCTTTTTCCGGGCTGAGCCGGCCGGCCGCGCCGACGATCCGCCGCGGCGCAACGCGGAAATAGCGCAGCAGCTTCGCCCGGAACAGGGGGTCGAGGTCATAAAACCTTTCCGGATCGACTGCGTTGTAAATCACCCGCGTCCGCCCCGGCCGCGCCCCCGCGCGCGCGCCTTTACCGCCTGGGCCTCCGACACGCAGACCACTTGATCCATCCAGCGCAAATGAACGCGGTCGATGGCTTCGTAGAGCCGGACGCGCCAGCTCTCGCCCGTCCAGCCGCGCGACACGGCGACGGCCGGCGCGCCCGCCCGTCGGGCCGCCAGACGGCCGAGGACGTTGGCCTTGTAGCCGTGGCACAAAAGGACGTCCGCCCTCCGCTGTCGCAGGCGCCGCGTCAGGTCGCTTACGGCGGCGTGCAAACTCGGCGTATCGTGCTCCAGCGCCGCCGCCTCCACGCCCTGGCGGCGGGCCTCCGTCAGGAACGCCCGGCAGCGGCCGCCCTCCGCGAACGACAGCACGGCGGTGCGGTCGTCCGGCAGGGCGCGCGCCAGCCCCAGGATTTGCCGCTCCGGGCCGCCGTAAAACGTCGATGCCGTCAGATGTACGATGTTCATTCCGCTGGCCTCTCCGCCGAATCTCCGGTCGCTTACGCTCCCGGCTCGCCCAGGACGCAATCAATCCAAACCCGCTCCATTTGATCGGCCAAAGCGTCCCAGCCGTAACGACGTAACACCGCCTCCCGACCGCACTCCGCCTGCGCCTGCGCCGCGGCCGGCCCCCGCACCGCCCGGATTATTGCCTTTGGAAGATCGTCCACGTCTTCTACAACGGTCAAATGCCGATCCGCTTCCAGTTCTAGACCTTCGGCCCCAACGCGCGTGGAGACGACCGGCGTATTCGTGGCCAGGGCTTCGAGGATTTTCAGCCGCGACCCGCCGCCGATCCGCAGCGGAACCACCATCAAACCGCACCCGGACAAATACGGCCGCACGTCGGGTACGTCGGCGTGAAGCTCGACGCCGGGGAGCGCCGCCTGCCGTCGCAGCCAGTCCGGCGGGTTGCGGCCGACGAGACCAAGTCGGGCCGACGGCACGGCCGCCCGCACCGCCGGAAAGACGCGCTCCAGAAGCAGACGAGCGGCGTCGAGGTTGGGCCGCCAGTCGAGGCTGCCGAGGAAAAGCAGGCGATCCGGCTCGCGCCGGATCGCCCGCGGCCGGAAGTAGGCGGGATCAACGCCGTTCTCCACCACGTCCACCCGCCGCGCCCCGAAGTCGCGTCGCAGCCGTTCCGCGTCCAGGCCGCTGACCGCCACCGCGCGATCGACCTCGCCCATCACCCGCCGCTCGAACCGCGCGAACTTCCGCCACTGCCGGCCGACGTACCAGCGACGCAACGGATAGCTTTCATTCTCGAAATAGCGCCGCCAGATGACCGACTCGACGTTGTGCGCCACCACCAGCCGCCGCCCCGTCGGCAGCCCGCGCACCGCCTGTACATAGGGCGTCCATTCGCAGTGCCACAGATCGACGGGGTGGGCCGCGGCGTATTCGCGCAGCGTCCGCCGCAGCGGCCGGCTGTCGTGCGACGCGGCCGAATAGGGCAGCGGCGACAGCAGGTTGGCGGCCAAGCGGGCGTAGAAGGCCGGCCCCGACTTCGGCGGCGGCGACCAGTCGGCCGTGCGGACCGCGACGCCGTGCGACGTGAAAAACGCCGTTGCCTCGCGCGCCTCCGCCGGGTCGGCGTTGCGATGACAGACGTAAGCGATCCGGTGTCGCTGGGCCAGGCGGAGGGTGAGGTTGAGGGTGCGGATGCGCTTGCCCGAGGTCGGCGGGTAGGGCAATTCCTCGTCCACGATGACGACATGAAGGGGGCGTTGCGTCCGCGAAGCGGCCGCGGACTGGGGCCGGGTTTGAGGCGCCGGGAGGAACGTTGAGGTCTGCATCCGAATCACCGGGGTCATTCGAGAGAATATTCACGTCTTCCTCCCCTCTTCCCTCGGGGGAGAGGGGAGAGGGGAGCCGATGTCATGCGGCCGCGACGGCCTCCTCGCGCCGCCACGAGGCCAGCGACTCCGACAACGTCCCGAAGCGGAAATCCCGCAGCATTCGCGTCAGTCGGGCTTCCGTGCGCCGCAGGTTGACGTAGTGCCGGAAGGAAGCGAAGCGGCCGGCCGGGAGGCGCGGCTGCTCGGGGTCGATCTCCCACGGGTGCAGGTAGGCCGCGAACGGCCGGCCCGTCCGGTTGACGGCCCGCAGACAGCGGCGCGTCAGGCCGTAGGGATAGAGGCGGAACCAACCGCCGCCGCCGACCGGCATCGGATAGCCGAGACAGCGATATACCGGGGGAGGAAACTCCCATAGCGTGCCGGCCCGGCGGTGGACGCGGTGCGGCGCCAGCGGGGCGCCGGGGATGCCGTAGCGGTCGTGGCGCGTCGGGTAGATGCTGGAGTCGAGAAGGAAGCCTTCTTCCACCAGCACGTCCAGCGCCCACAGCGACCGCCGCGTGATCGAGAAACTCGGCGCCCGGTAGGCCGTCACCGCCTTGCCGAGAATGTCTTGCAGCACGTCGCGGCCGCGGCGCAGGTCGGCGCGGAACGCATCCGGCGTCTGGTCGTAAATCAGCCGGTGCCAGTAGCCGTGACTGCCGATCTCGTGCCCGGCCGCGCGGACGTCCTTCACCAGGTCCGGCCGGCGTTCCGCGACCCAGCCCAGCACGAAGAACGTGCCGCGCACGCCGGCCGCCGCCAGCAGGTCGAGCAGCCGGTGCGTGTTCTCGCCGAGCCTCAACGGAAAATCATCCCATTGGGACCGCGAAACGCAGTGATCGAATCCGGAGACGTGAAAATAGTCTTCCACGTCGATGGTGAGTGCGTTGAGTACGGCGCCGTCGCTTGCGGCGACGGGGACGGGGACGGCCGCGGGATAAAGGAGCAGGTCGGACGCCATGATGCACCTCCTGGTTAGGCCGCCCGCCGGCCGGCCGTCGGGACGGCGGCCGGGAGTCCCGGCGCGGGGCTTGCCGACTTCCGGCCGGCGATCGCTTCCGACAGGACGCCCCAGCCGGCCCCGGCGTGGACGGCCGCGAAGACCAGCGGCAACAGCGGCAACAGCGCCACGTCACGGCGGCGGACGCTCAGGGCGACGCTGAACCACAGCACGACCAAGGCGTACAGGCCGAGCATCCCGGCGTAGGCCAAAGCCAGCAGCGGATGACATAAAGCTGTCAGCGGCCCCAGGGCGGCGCCGCACAGGAACGCCGCCGGCAGAAAGATCGACGGCGAAAAGGAATCCGGGTGCTTGCGCAACATCCGGACGCGGCCCTTGCCGTAGCGGCTCATCTGCCGGAACAGGCCGGTCAGCGTGGCCCGTGGGTGGTAAAACACCCGGACGCGCGGCGTGAAATAGCAGCGCATTCCGGCGCGGGCGGCGCGGTGGTTGAACTCCACGTCCTCGCAGGCGTCGAAGGCCTCGTCGAACAGGCCGACCGTCTCGAACACCGAACGCCGGTAGGCCACGGCCACGCTCTGGGGCGGCACGAAGCCCTCGCGGTCGGAGTAGATGTGCGAACTGGGATGGTGGCCCAGCCGCGACGACCGGGCCGCCGCGACGGCCCGTTGCAGGGCGGTCGCGCCGGTCATGTCCAGCGATTGAGGCCGCCCGAGGCAGTCGGCGCCGCTGCGGGCGAACGCCGACGCCGCCTCGGCGAGGTGCCACGGATCGTCGATGCGACAGTGCCCGTCCACCAGAAGGACGATCTCGCCGCGCGCCGCGCGAACCGCGACATTGCGGCCCGCGCTCGACAGCCGGCCCTCGTTTTCCAGCAGGCGGACCCGCGGATAACGCCGGGCGTAACCGGAAACGACGGCTCGCGTGCCGTCCGTCGAGCCGCCGTCGGCCACCAGGATTTCATACCTCCGCTGGTCGTAGCGTTGCGCCAACAACTGATCCAGCGTTTCGCCGATGAACGCCTCTTCGTTGAGGACCGGCACGATCACCGAAAGAAACGGTTCGCCCCCCGGACGCAGGCCGGCCCGCGGCGGCGCCGATTCCGGTAAGATCTTCAGATCGTTCATGCGCCCCTCCTTGTCCGGTGTTCCAGGACCTCACGCGCCGATGCGGACGCGGGAGGGCGCCGGCTCGCAAACCACATTCATGTCCCGCTCGATCCGGTCGCTCCGCGGGATTCCAAGCAGCCGGCCCACAAGAGAAAAAGGGACGCCAAGGGCGTAAAACGCGGTGCAGACGAGCAGGCGCAGGTCCAGCCAGGGATGGACGTGGCGGACGTAATAGAGGTCGTGCGCCAGCTTGCTCCGGACGCTGCCGAGGTCGGTGTCGGCCGGCAACTGCACCTGGGCCAGCCCCGTCACCCCTGGCCGCACCGTCAGCCGCTGGGCGTAGGCGGGCAGTTCGCGTTCCAGCTCCGGCATAAACTCCGGCCGCTCCGGCCGCGGCCCGATCAGACTCATTTCGCCGCGCAACACGTTCAGCAACTGCGGCAACTCGTCCAGGTGCGACGTGCGCAAGAACCAGCCGAACCACGTCACCCGCGGGTCGCCGGGCATCGACCAGCGCGGCCCGGTCAGGGATTCGCAGTTATGAATCATGCTGCGGATCTTGTAAATCGTGAATGGCCGGCCGCCCCGGCCGACGCGGATTTGCGTGTAGAAGGCCGGCCCGCGCGAGGTCAGTTTGACGACCAGGGCGGCCGCGGCGATCAGGGGCAGGGCGACCACGCCCAGCGCCAGGGCCGCGACGAAATCCGCCACGCCCTTGCACGGCAGATACCAGCGGCCGTGGATCGGATGCACGACCGGCCGGATCGGCCGCTCGCGGCGGGAGCGGATGACTGCCGCATTTTCGACGGGGAGCGCCTCGGCGTCGACCGAATGAAGTTGGATGGGGGTCGGCAAGGGAATCGCCTCCATGCGATGAACGGAAACAACGGCGTCGGGCGACGACGAACCCGGCGGGCCGGCCGATCCTTCCGCGGCGCCCTCCTTGGCGGCGCGAACGGAACGCCCACGGCCCGGCCGGTCAGGGGCCGGGGGCGATCACGTCTCGGTCCATCTCCGGGAGCAGGGCCCGGAGAAAGCTCTGACAGGGATCGTCTTTGCCCGACGCGGCCGACGCGCCCAGGTCGCGCAGGACGTAAAGTTTATAAAGGACCGGGGGATGACGGCCGGTCGTGAAGGTCCAGCGGGGGTCGCCGTCCGGGGCCGTCCAGCCCTTGCCGGCGTTCCAGCCCCAATAAATCCGCAGCCGCGTCTCCTCGCCGGCCTTGCTCTTCACCGCGTCGGCGCACCAGAAATCGCCGCCCTGCTCCCGGATCGCGGCCCTGCTTTTGGCGCCGACGACGAAGCCGCTCGCCGCGTAGCAGACTTCCGGCGTGTGGATCGACACCGGCCCCGGCCGGCCGCACACCATGTAAACGCTCACCTCGTCGCCGGTGCGGAGATCCTGGTATCGGCGTTGAATGGTCCCGGCCACGTCGCCGGCCCGCGGCTGTTTCACTTCCAAAACGGAGCCGGACCAGTCGCCGATTTCCAGCGGCAGCGCCTCCATGCGCCTGGCGGCCTCGGCCGTTTCGGCGGGCTGGCTCTGCCAGCGGTCGGTCCAGAAGCCGTGGACGACGCCGCAGACGATTACCAGGAGCGAAGCCGTCAGGGCGGGAATCAAACGGGTCATGAGCATGGTTCCTGACTACAAACAAAACCCCGGCGAGCGGGGGGCGTCAGCCCCCTGATACTTCACGCTGTCACCGACAGGATGCTCAATCAGGGGGCTGACGCCCCCCGCTCGCCGGGAAAAGCCTCAGCCGGCGACGCGCTGCCGGGTCGGCGCCGGCGCCGAGGCGAACACCTCATCCGGGTCGGCGCCGTTGACCACCGCCCCCAGGACGCGGATGCCGAGCGCCGTCAGTTTCTGGCTGGCCGCGTAAACCTGCGGCGTCCGGCTCACGTCGCGCAGCACCGACAGGATCACGGCGTCACAGTGCTGGCCGATCAGCAGCGAATCCGTCGCCGTCAAAACCGGGTGCGAGTCAATGACGATGATCTAAGTCGAACTCCTCGCGCAGCTTCTCGAAGATGCCCTCCAGGCCGTCGCGGGACAACGCCTGCATCACTTCGCGGTCCCACTGGCCGGCCGTGACCACCGCCAGACCGTCCTGGGCCGTGTTCTGCACGGCTTCCGCCGCCTCCACTTCGCCGAGCAGCACCTCGCTCAGGCCGGGCTGCTGCGGCAGTTCCAGCAACTGGTGAACGCACGGCCGCCGCAGATCGCCGTCGATCAGCAGCGTCTTGCGACCGGCGCGGGCCAGGCTGCCGGCGAGATGCCCGGCCAGGGTGGTTTTGCCCTCGCCGGAGGCGGCGCTGGTCACCAGCAGCACGCGGGCGGTCTCCGCGCCGTCGTCGCGCAGCAGCTGCGTCCGAATCGAGTCGAACGAATCGAGGACCGGATGGCCCTCCAGTTCGGTCTCGCCATTCGGGCCGACCAGTCGCCGCTCCAGGTGCGGCACGCCCGGAACGGCGCCGACGACGCGGATGCCGAGTCCGGTGGCCACCTCGCCGGCCGAGCGCACCCGGCGCTGGCGAACGTCCAGCCAGGCCACGCCCATGCAGACGAAGAGGATGACGCCGACCGGGGCGGCCACGGCGGCGAGCGCCTGCTTCTTGATGTCGCGTTTTTGCAGGTCGGCGTTCTGCCAGACGGTGACGCGCGGCGGCGCCTTCAGTTCGACGGCCAGCTTCTCCTTCTCGACGCCGATGTCGTCCAGCACCTTGCCCAGCCGGGCAATCTCCGCCCGCTGCGCCTCCAGGTCGTTGTTCCAGGCGCCGATCTTGTCCGCCTTGCCTTCCATGTCCTTGATGGCCGCGTCCAGTTCGCTCAGGTTCTTCGTCAGCTTGGCCGCGTCCCCATCCAATTGCGCCTTGATGTATCCGTTGTCCTGTCCGTTGGTCGCGTTCATGCGCGTCTTCAAGGTTTCCTTCACCGCGACGCGCCGCTTTTCGACCTCCTCCATGACCTCCTTGATGCGGGCCTGTGCGTGGAGGAGCGTCGGGTCGCGGACGTCGTCGGTCTTGTCCTGGATGTTCTGGACCAGCTCCTTGAGGGCCGGCAGACGCGCGAGGTCCCGCCCGGCGATCACGTCGGTCTGCAGGGCCGCGTCCACCGCGGCGTCGTCCAGTTCCAACTTCTGCACCGACTGGGCGCGGAGGGCGAGCGCCTCCGACTCGGACTGCACGCGACTTAGCTCCATGCTTTCCTGGTTGCGCTGCATCTTGGCGTCGTGAAGGTTTTCCAACAGCGTCTTTTGCTGCAAGGTCAGGGTGTCGTGGTCGGTGGAGCCGGCGACCGCCCCGATCCGTTTCAGATCCTGCTCGAAATTCTCGCGCTTGCGGTTGAGGTTGCTGCCGGCGTCGGTGTAAATCTTTTCCACGTCGGCCAGCCGCGCCGCCTTGGCGGTCTGCTCCGCGTACACCACCTCATCCATGTAGGAGTTGGTAAGGTTCTTGAGCATCGTCGTGGCGTCGGTGGGGTCGGCGGCGTTGAGAGTGACGGTCATGAAATCGCTTCCCTCGGCCGTCTCCGTCTTGATCTGCTGTTCGATCCAATCGACGGGGTCCGGGTAGCGGGCGTCCAGGCCGAGGCGCTTCACCTCGTCCTGTCGCAGGGCGGCCAGGATGACGCGCCGACTTTTGAACGCGGCGGCTTGCGATTTGATGTAGCTGCCGTGGCTGGAGGAGGATGTCGCGTCCGTCTTAAAGACTTCCTCGGTCGGCAGGGACGACACGCGCAAGGTCACGAAGGCGGTGTATTGCGGCGTCATCAAATACCAGGCGGCCGCCGCGGCGGCGCCGCCGAGCAGCAGGCAGAGGACCGCCGCGGCCAGCCAGCGGCGGCGGAGCGCCTTAAGCAGCGTACCGAGGTCCGGCGTGGCCGACAGGGCGGGCGGCGGCGAGCCGAGGGCCGGCCTCGTCCCGGCTGCCGGCGGCTCGATGTGTCCGGCCACGGGCTTGGGGACGGGCCGGGAATGCGAAGGTTTACTGCTCGGTTCGGGGTAGCCGGCGTCTTGCGGCAACATGGCTGGATCTCCCTATCCAGAGGGGTAAAGTCGTATGTCGCGGAGAGACCGGCCGGCCCTTCCCGGGCCAGGCGCGGCCGCCGTTGTTTCTCTGTCCGGGCGATCAACTTTCGACCGCCGGGTTGACTGTCTCGGCCTGCAACTCGCGTTCGCGGTTGCGGGGCGCCGGCGGCGCGGCCGCGACCTTGCGGACGCGCGGGGCCGGCCGAGGCGCGGCGGTTGCCCGACGGGCGACCGGCGGCAAGGGGCGAACCGAGACCCGGCCCGCGTCGATCAGCAGCAGCGAAAGCAGTTTCAGTTCCACCCAAAGGAGCGCCAGGGCGAACGGCATCATCAGCCAGCCGACCGCGTCGTGGATGAAGGCGTGGACCGTGGCGTCCTGGACGCCGGTCTCGAACAGCACGCCGGTCAGGACGATGCGGGCGATGTTGGAAATCACCGCGATGGGAATGGCGCTGGCCAACAGCAAGGCCTTGTCGGGCCACGGCCGGCGGACGGTGAGAACGAAGGCCGTGGACAGGGCGAAGAAGACGATCAGCATCCGCAAGCCGCTGCACGCCTCGACGACGCCGATCTGGTGGTCGTTGAGGAGGATGACGTTGCCGTCGGCCAGGGCGGGCAGGCCGAACAATTGCATCACGAAAGCGCTGCACAAAGTCGCAAACCACTGGAGCGGGGCGGCCGCCAGGTGGGCCAGCGAGAAGGGCAGCGGGATCATGAAGTAGAGGAAAAGCAGCGACGGCCACGCCCAGCGCCAGGCGGCCCGTCCGCCGGCCAGGACGAAGACGCCGACGAGGCAGAGCGGCAGCGCCAGCTGTTCCAGCCAAATCAAATAGAAGAACGCTCCGGAAAGGCGTAGGGCCAGCCCCGCCGCCAGGGGCGCCAGGCCCCACCAGCTCGGCCGCAGGGCCGCCGCGTCGAGCCGGCGGCGACGCGCCCACAACAGGAAGACGGCGAACACCGGAACGAGGTAGCCGTGGGAATACTGCGGGTTGCTGTTCCAGGCCTGGACGAGTTCGAGGAACGTGGGCCAGAAGGCCCAGGCCAGACAGACGGTCGGGATCAGGAGGGCGACGAGAGCGGACCAATTTCGGGGACGCGGGCTGACGGAAATGACGGTCATGGCATCCTTTCCATGGTGCGCTGAGCCGGGTGATGGCGTCGCGTCGGAGCGGGCGTTCGGCCGGCCCCAATCCCTGCGGCCGGATTCGGAAAGGGCGTCGGTCGGCAAGCCGTGGTCCGACCGAGTCCTTCGAGCGAACGGATATTACTTTGCTTGCGGATCGCGCGTCAAGAGGGGTTGGAAAAGAGAAAAAGGCGGCCCACCGTTGACGGCGGGCCGCCTTGATAAACCTACTCCTTCTCCACCTCCGCCATCAAGGCCTCGGTCATGTTCAGGCTGGAGTAGACGTTCTGCACGTCGTCGTGGTCGTCCAGCGCCTCCAGCAGACGCAGCACCTTGCGCGCGGTCTCCGCGTCGGCGTCCACCGGCGCCTTGGCCACCTGCGCCAGCTCCGAATCAGTCACCGGCAGGCCGGCCTTCTCCAACGCCTCGCGCACTTTGTTGAAGGCCGTCGGGTCGCACGTCACCTCGAACGACGGACCCGTTCGCCTGAGGTCGTCGGCCCCCGCGTCCAGCACCTTTTCCAAAAGCGCGTCCTCGTCCACGCCCGCCGCCGGGATGTGGAAGACGCCCTTGCGCTCGAATAAATAGCCGACGCTGCCCGCGGAGCCCATGTTGCCGCCGCCGCGCTCGAAGATCTTGCGCACCTCGCCGTTGGTGCGGTTGCGGTTGTCGGTCAAGACCTCGACCAGCACGGCCACGCCGCCGGAGGCCGAAGCCCTCGTAGGTGATTTCCTCGAAGGTCAGCCCCTCGACCTCGCCGGTGCCGCGCTTGATGGCGCGCTCGATGTTGTCCTTGGGCATCGACACCTTGCGGGCCTTGTCGATGGCGTAGCGCAGCTTGAGGTTCATGTTCGGGTCGCCGCCGCCGTGCCGGGCCGCGATGATGATGGCCCGGCTCAGCTTGCTCCAGAGCTTGCCGCGAGTGGCGTCGATGGCCCCCTTCTTGTGCTTGATCGTCGCCCAATGGGAATGGCCGGACATGGCGTCTCCTTCATAGGTGCGGTGGCGAGCGGCGCATGGCGCGGTTAGCCACGACGCGCGGCGGAGCGCTCCCCTTCGGGTCGCGGCTAACCGCGCCACGCGCCGCTCGCCAAACATTACAAGTTCTCACGGTTTCAAGAGTCGTAGTTTCTCTTTGATTTCGGGCAATCGCTCGTCGGGCCGCCGGCGCGTCGTCGCGTACAGGCCCACCGCCTTGCGCCACGCCTCCCCCGCTTTCTCCGGCAATTGCGAGCGGAAATAGATGTCGCCCAGGTGGTCCCACTCTTCCGGAGAGTCGGCGCCTCCCTGCAACTTCACCGCCCGCTCCAACACCTTGCGGGCCTCAGCCAGCTTGCCTTCCCGGAACAGCACCCAGCCGAGGCTGTCCACGTAGGAGGCGTTGTCCTGATCGCCGTCGAGCACCAGGGCGTCGCCGGAAGTCCGCTGCCGGCGGTCCAGTTCCAACGCCTTGCGGATCATCCGCTCCGCCTCGGCGAGGTTCTTGTCGCGGTCGGCCCACTGGTAGCCGAGGTCGTTGTTGGCCGTGGCGTCGTCCGGGTCTTCCTTGAGGACCAACAGCAACTGCTCCTCCGACTTATCGTGTTGGTGGGCCGACGAATACGCCAGCGACAACACCATGCGGACCTCGCGCACGTCCCCCGGCGTATTATACTCCTTTAACAGCGCCAGACACTCCGCCTCGGCGTCGGCGTCCTTTCCGGCCCGCGACAGCATCTCCGCCCGGAACAGGCGGTAACGCAGCTTGCTGGCGGCGTCGTCGGCCCGCCGCACCACCTCGTCGGCCGCGTCCAACGCTTCGGCGGTGCGGCCCAACGCCATGTGCGCCAGCGCCAGGTCCTCGTACAGCGGCGCCAGTAGGGTGTTCTCGTTCTTCAACCCCCGCGTGGCAATGGTCACGACATCTTCATATTTATACTCCAACATGAGAACGCGCAGCAGTCCGAAATAGACTTCCTGTTCCGCGGCGGGATGCACGCCGCCGGGCCGTTCGAGGCAGCCGCGGTAGAGCGCTTCCGCCGCGTCGAGGCTGCCGGTGCGCGCCGCCAGTTCCGCCAGCAGGACGCGCGTCGTGAACGCCAGCCTGGGCAGCCCGATCAGCCCCACCGGCTTGAGCGCCTCGGCGAGCAATTTCTTGACCAGGGCCGGGTCGTCGCGCAGCACCTGGAGGATGGCCCGCGCCCGGCCGGCGGCGGACGGGTCGCCCGGTTTGTCGTCCTTCTCGGCGGCGGCGCGGGCCTCGCCGTCCAGGTCGTCCAGGATGCGGCCGACGCCGCCGCGCGCGTCTTCCTTGTATAGATCGAACAGGCTTCGATAAATCTCCGGGCCGGGCGTGTCCTTGGCCAGCCCGAGGTAGACGCGCTCGGCTTCGGCGTTGCGGCCGGCGTTGCGGTATTCGCGGGCCAGCAGCAGCTTGAGCGGGGCGTTCTGGGCGTCGTGCGCGGAGGCGGCGTCCAGGTCTTTGACGATGGCGTCGTCGAGGCCGAGTTGGCGCTGGAGTTTGATTTTGAGTTCGTAGCCTTCGACGCCCGGCGGCTCGGTTCGCAGGTATTCGTCGAGCCGTTCCAGGGCTTCGCGGGGCTTGCCTTGGCCGGCGTAGACCTCGGCGAGGTGGTACGACAGCCGGGGGCCGCGGGCGGGGTCGGTCTTTTGCGCCTGCCGGAAGTCGGCGACGGCCTGTTCGATGCGGCCGGCCTTGAGGCAGAGGCCGCCCAGCCGTTCGTACACGTCCGCCGCCTGGGCCTGCACCTCGTCACGGGTGAGGGCGCCGTCGTCGAGCAGGGCGTCGGGCCGGTCGAGGACGGCCGCCGCGTCGCGGAAGGCCGCCTCCGCGCCCTTCAGATCGCCGGCCGTCTCCCGCAGGGCGCCGAGGTCGAGGCAGATTTGCAGACGGAGGTTCGGCCGCTCCTTGAGGGCGGGCCGCGCGGCCGTCTTGCCGAGCAGGTCCGCCGCCTCCTTGGTCTTGTTCACGGCCCGGAGTTGACGGGCGTAGAACGCGGCGGTGTCGAGGTCGTCGGGGTCCAGTTCCAGCACCTTCCGGCAGGCGGCCAGGGCGTCGTCGGTGCGGTCGAGGGCGAGGTAGAGCGGGGCCAGCGCCCGCAGCGGGGCGGCGGCGTCGGGATCGAGGCGGGCGGCTTCCTCGTAGGCATGAACGGCCTTGATCAGGTGGTTGTTTTTCTCCGCGATGGCGCCGAGCGCGAAGGCCTTGAGGGCTTCGACGTGGTCCAGTTCGCGGCGGTCGGCCGGGTGAACGGGGACGTGGACGGGCGGCAGCTTTTGGGGCTGCTGGGCGAAGAGCGGCGCCGCGGCCAGGAGCGCCGCCAGCGACAGCCAGGATCGTGCGGACTGGAGCATCGTGCCGGTCGCCTCCCGCCGGACGGGCCGGGGGCGGAGGCGCCGTCCCGATCTCCGTTGGCGGGTAGGGATTATACGGCGGGCCGCGGGGTTTTTCTACTGAGGATGGACTGGGCGAGCGGGGGCGGCCGGCGCGGCCCGATCCATTTCCCGGACGCCCGGCCCGCGTTTCCTCGTTCCCAGGCTCTGCCCGGGAACGCACTGCCGCGAGGCTCTGCCTCGCGTCTTCTCCGCTCGGCAGGCAGAGCCTGCCGGGCAGTGCGTTCCCGGGCAGAGCCTGGGAACGAGAGCCAACCAGCAAAATCGGGAGGCCCACCCTCGGATTCACCCGGACGCCCGGCCCGCCACTTCCCATAATGCCAGCATCGGCCCTCTCCTCAACCCTGCCTGAAAGGACGGCGGAATCGTGAGTATGCTGCTTCGCGCCAGAATATTGCCCGGCCTTCTCGTCGCGGTCACGGCGGCCCTGACCTGCGCGCGGTCGGGGGCCGAAACCCCCTGGGTCGTCTACAAGGGAGGCGACGGACCCGGTAAAGGGAAAAATATCGTCTTCGTCAGCGGCGACGAGGAATACCGCTCCGAGGAAGGCCTGCCGCAATTGGCCAAGATCCTGGCCGTGCGCCACGGCTTCACCTGCACGGTGCTGTTCGCCATCGACCCCAAGGACGGCACGATCAACCCCAACGAGACGCACAACATCCCCGGCCTGGAGGCGCTGAAGACGGCCGACCTGATGGTGATCCAGACCCGTTTCCGCGACTTGCCGGATGACCAGATGAAATATATCGTCGATTATCTCGAGGCGGGCAAGCCGGTCGTCGGCCTGCGCACCGCCACGCACGCCTTCGCCCTCCACTCGAAAACCTACGGCAAATACTCCTGGAACAACAAGGACAAGGGTTACGACGGCGGCTTCGGCCGGCAGGTGCTCGGCGAGACCTGGATCAACCACTGGGGCGCCCACGGCCGACAGAGCACGCGCGGCCTCATCGCGCCGGGCCAGAAGGACAACCCCATTCTGCGCGGCATCAAGGACGGCGACGTCTGGGGGCCGACTGACGTGTACGAGGTGCGTCTGCCGCTGCCGAAAAGCTGCACGCCCCTTGTCCTGGGCCAGCTGCTGGAGAACATGAAGCCCGACGACAAGCCGGTGGAGGGCAAAAAGAACGACCCGATGATGCCGGTGGCCTGGACGAACGCTTACAAGGCGGCCGACGGCAAAACCGGCCGCGCCTTCGCCACCACGATGGGCGCCGCCACGGATTTGCGGAGCGAAGGCCTGCGCCGGCTGGTGGTCAACGCCTGCTACTGGGCGCTGGGGATGGAGGACAAGATCCCCGCCAAGTCCGACGTGGAGTTGGTCGGCGAATTCAAGCCCCATCCGTTCGCGGGCAACGGGTATCAAAAGGGCGTCAAGCCGTCCGACCTGCGGATCAAATAGGGGCCGTCGCCTCCTTGTGCCGGCCCCCGGATGCGGTACGATGACAGCGGCGTCCGTCGTACCGCGCCGCGGCCCCGGCGCCGAACCGCTAGCGCCCCATCTTGCCGGAGGAAGCCGTGAGCCGATCCTTATCGATCGCGGTGGCCGAGTCTCAGGACGACACCCGCGAGTATTTCGAGGAGCTGCTGCCGCGCCTGGGCCATCGGGTCGTCGCCGTGCGCGACGGACGACAGCTCGTCGAGCAGTGCCGCCTGGCGCCGCCCGACCTGATCATCGCCGACGTGAAGATGCCGAACATGGACGGCATCGAGGCGGCCGCCGCCGTCAACCGCGAACACGCCGTCCCGGTGGTGCTGGTTTCGGCGCAACACGAACCCGAACTGCTGGCGCGGGCGGGGCAGGCGCCGGTCATGGCCTACCTCATCAAGCCGGTCAAACAGGCCTCCGTCGAGGCGGCCATCGCCACCGCCGTGGCCCGGTTCGACGAACTCCAGGCTTCGCGGAGGGAGACCGAATCGCTGCGCCAGGCGCTGGAAGACCGCAAATTGATCGAGCGCGCCAAGGGAATCGTGATGGAGCGGTTGGCCGTGGACGAGCGCATCGCCTACCGCCGCATGCGCCGGCTGTCGAGCCACCAGAACCGCAAGCTCGTCGATGTGTCGCAGACGATCCTGGAGGCGGAAGAAGTGTTCCATTCGCTGGAAGGGCTGGAGGGCAACGGCCGGGACGGCGATTGACCCATGGGTTAGCCGCGACGCGCCAGCGGAGCGCTCCATGCAAGCGCTCCGCTGGCGCTTCGCGGCTAACCGAAGCCGCCGGCGACGGATTCCCGCGATCGTACCAAGTAGGGTGCGCGATGCTTCATCCCCTTCGGTTCCGTCTGAGCGCTCTCGCGGCCGTCGGCCTACTCCTGGCCCTGCCGTGGCCGCGTCCCGCGCCAGCCGCCGTGCCGGACGGTTCGGAGGATGAAAAGCTACTCAAGGCGGCGAAAATCGGCGTGGACGGCCCCGGCCTGCTCGACTATTTCCGCCAACACACCACGACGCAGGCCCAGCGGGACCACATCCAAACACTGATCCGGCGGCTGGGCGACGACTCCTTCAAAGTGCGGCAGGCCGCCACGACCGAGTTGGCCGCCCTCGGATCGGCCGCCGCGCCCTTCCTGCGCCGCGCCCTGAACGACCCCGATGAGGAACTCAAGGAACGGGCGGAAAACCTGATCCGGACGGCCGACGGCCTGGAGGCCCGCGCCGCCCGGAGCGCCGCCGCGGCGCGACTGATCCGTCAGCGAGCGCCGGCCGACGCCGCCGCGGTCCTGCTGGCCTACACGCCGGACGCCGAGAACGACGAGGTCGAGGAGGAAGTCCTCGCCAGTCTTGCCGTCCTGGCGGTGCATGACGGCAAAGTGGTCGCCGTCGTCGTCGCCGCGTTGACGGACAAAAACGACAGCCGAAGGGCCGCGGCGGGCGTGGTGGTCGGCCGGTCGGGGACGCCCAAACAGCGGGCCGAGGTGCGGACGCTGCTCGCCGACCCCGACCCGCGCGTCCGTTTCCGCGCGGCGCAGGGGCTGCTGGCCGGGCGCGACCGCGCCGGCGCGGCCGCCCTGATCGCCCTGGTGAAGAATGGGCCGACGGACCTGGCATTCCGCTCCAGCGAATTGCTCAGTAGCTCCGTCGGCGTTCGCGCACCGCGCGTCCCGTTCGACCAGGATCCCGCGGCGCGCCAGGCGTGCGCCAACGCCTGGGATCGATGGGCGAAAACCCATCCCAACTTCGCCGCCTTTTCCCGTGCGGACGCCGACCTGCCGGCCTTCAACCCGGCTCTGCGGGCGCGCGACGCGGCCCGCCGGTTCTTTAACGCCCTCGTCGTGGGCGACCTCAACGCCTTTCAGAAGGCGGCCGGCGTTCCATTCCACATGACGAATGAGAAAACGTACCAGAAGCCCGAGGAACTCGCCAACTATTTCAACGAGAACCCGCTCGCCCTGCGCAACGGCGCTGTCAGCATGGCCTTGCTCGGCACGGAGCCTCTGAACGAGTACAGCAACAGCACGGACACGGAAGAAAGGACCTTCGTGCGGAATTGCCGCCTCACGCCGTCAGACGTGGTGGTCCTACAGATTCAGCAGGTTCCGATGGGCATCCCTGGCACTGTGCAAAACGGGGCGCCGGGGATCCTATTCCTGGTCCGCCTCACCGGCGACCAACCGCGCGTCATCGGCGTTAGCCAGCGGTCGAAGATTACGTTGCGGTGAGGCGGCGTCAGTGCGCCCGCGCCTGAATCCATTGAATCAGATCCTTAATGTGTCGATCCGGGTCCGGCTCGAACTCCAGCGTGTGATGCGCCTCCGGGTATTCGACGACCTGCTTCGGCCCCGCGAAGCGGCCGACGAACTCGCGCGTCCGAGCATTGTCGATGATGCGGTCGCGCCCGGCCAGCAGCATCAGCACCGGCGGCCGCATCCTCCGGCCGACGTTCCGCAAGTAAAAATCGAGCATCGCACTCGCAAATAGGAGCCGGGCGGTCGCGTCGTGCAGGGCCAGCGGGTCGTCGCGGAGAAACGTTTGCCACTTCTCGCTGGCCGTGAACAGGGCCGGGTCGCTCAGCGGGACCGGGAAGGTCCGTTTCGGGGCGGTCAGCCTTGCCCAGACCACGGCCCAACGCTCGCGCCGCGACAAGGCCACCCGCGGGCAAAAACCCGGACATAACAGAGCGATTCCATCCATCAAGCCCGGCTGAAACTTCTCCACGCCGACGGCCACCTTCCCGCCCCAGGAGATCCCGACCACGAACGTCTTCCGCGCCGCGTCCTCCGTTTTGGCGTGTTCCAAAAACTCCGCCGCGTCACGCAGCAGCCGGCGAAAGCCGGGCGCGTCGCCGCGGTCGCGTTCGTTGAGGCCGGAGCCGCGGCGGTCGAGGAAGAAGACCTCGTAGCCCGCCTCGGCCAGCCGCCGGCAGGAATGCACGTACCAGCCGCCGTGGCTCTGGATGCCGTGGACGCAAACGACGCGGGCTTTTGCCGGGCCGACCGCCGCGTAGCGCCGGTAGCGCCAGCGGTAGCCGTCGCCGGCCGTGTGCGTTTCGACAGTAAAGCCGTCGCCGTTCAGATCAGCGTCTCCTTCCGAACCGTGATTCGCTCCAGGGCGCGGGGGTCGATGGTCAGGCCGAGTCCCGGGCCGGGCAGCGCCGGCGCCCGACCGCCCCGGCCGAACGTGAAATCGCGCGTCGCCAGCGCTTCGCGGACCAGATGTCGGTCGTAGGAGCCTTCGAGATAACGCAGACCGGCGACGCTCGCCGCGAAGTGACGGCCCGCCGCCGACAGCACAGCCGTCTCGCCGACCTGACAGCCCAACTGGCAGGCGAGGCCGTGCGACCGGGCGAACTGGGCCAACCGCAGCGACCGGATGAAGCCGCCGCACTTCGACAGCCGCAGGTTGAACAGGTCGCAGGCGCCAAGGGAAACCGCCCGCTCCGCGTCCGTCATGCCGCACAGCGATTCGTCCAGCATCAGCGGCGTTTTCACCCGCCGCCGCACCTCCGCGAGCGCGGCCAACTCGGCGTGCGGCGACGGCTGTTCCACGGAGCTGATCCCGAACGGCTCCAGCGCCAGAATCCGCTCCGCGGCCTCCGCGGCTGGCCAGGCCTCGTTGGCGTCGATGCGGACGTCCATGCCGGCGCCGACGCGCTTGCGGATCGACCGCAGCCGAGCCGCGTCGTCCTGGCCGGCGATGCCGACTTTCACCTTGAGCTGCCGGAAGCCGTACAGCCGCATGGCCCAGGCCGTCAGGCGCAGTTTGAACCCCTTGGAAGAGGTGATTACCCCGCTATAGCGGACTTCCGGCCGGGGCGCGTACAGGTCCGGAGTCAGCAGCCGGGTCGCGTCGGAAACCGGGGCGCCAAAGCGACGGCCGTAGGCGTCGAGCAGGGCCAACTCGACGGCGCAGCGGGCGGCGTTGCCCCCGATGCCGCGGTCGTCGCCGTCCACGTCGGCCAAACGCAGCCGCTCGGCGAAGGCCAGCGCGTGGGCGAAATCGGTGCAGTCCTCCGCCTGGGACGCCAGATCGCTGCGTTTCAGCAGGGCCACGGCCGAATCGACGGTTTCGCCGGTGACGTAATCGCGGGGCACGCCCTCGCCCCAGCCCTCGGTGCGGTCGTGGAGGACGCAGCGGACGAGCACGTTGTCGGTGTCCGTCCGGCTGTGCGACGCATGACGGATCGGCTTCCGCAGCGGGACGCGGACGTGAAAGACCGTCAATTCCGCTATTTTCACTACAATCCTCGCAATAACGCCCCCGGACGGCTTCCACCCGGCCACTGTTACGATACAAGACGCCGCCCGGCCGCGCCCGGCCGCCGCCGCCGTTTCCCCGGATCGGAATTCTTTCGCAGGTCGGCGATCAGTTTTTTTTGGAAAAGTTTTCCAAAAAATAGTTGATCCCGGCCGCGCGCGGCCTTAGCATGGAACGAGGTGATGAGGGTGGGGCTGACGCGGGCCGCCCTCCGGTGGTGAACTCGGCGATGCTAATGGTTGTTGGGCGTTGCCTTCCGCGTCCGTTGGGCCATGGACCTCCCTCTCTCGGCTGTGGCCATGCCGGCTCGCACCCGCCGCGTTCGCTGACAGTCGTTACGGTATTTCGTGGCCGGTTGTTTTTCAGGGGTTCGGACGCCCCCGGACAGCCGTGTGATCCGTCGTTCGCGTCTTAGGAACCTGATCCCATGTCTTCAACGACTCTGGAATCATCGCACGCCTCCCAGGCCTTGCGCCGCAGTCCGCTCCCCGCCCTGCGGAAGCTGTCGTTGGAAGAGACGGACGCCGTGGTCGTCATCAGCGGCCGGGTGTCCAGCTACTACCTCAAACAGCTGGCCCAGGAAGCGGTCATGCCGGTCCTCGGCGGCCGCGAGCTGCGCAACCGGGTCGCGGTCATCCGCGACACCGTGTTGTAACAGGGCCAGGACCGACAACGAACGCCTCGGCCCGAAGGCAGTCCCCTATACCGGGGGTCTCCCTCCGTGCCGCGGTTCGTCCGAGGTCGCCGCCGCGACGCCATTCCCTTTCCGCGTTTTTTCCATCCGCACCGTGAAGAAGCCGTGTCGATCCGGCGTCGATCCCGCGCCAAGGGCGCCTACTTCCTCGCCGCGTTCAACTCGGCGCGAATTTTGTTCATCGGCTCGACCACCTCATCCACCTCGTCGCGGAACAGATCGCCGATCAGCAGGTCGGTCAGATGGCCCTTGAAGTGCGGATACTGTTTGACGAACCGGCCGAAGCTGAAGCCGTCGTAGTACTCGCAGACCAGCCTCCGCATCCGGTCCATGCCCTTGGTGAACTCGCCTTCCCATTTTCCCAGCTGCGCGGCGGACGTGTCGCCCTTCTCCAGTCCCTCGGCCACGGCGTCGGCGGCCATCGCCCCCGATTTCAGCGCCAGCAACACGCCCGACGAATAGAGCGGGTCGAGGAAGCCGAAGGCGTCGCCGACCAGCACCCAACCGTCGCCGGCCGCGCGCTTCGACCGATAGGTGTACTCCTTGGCGGCGCGGAAAACGTCGGCCCGCCTGGCGCCGGCGATCCGCTCCTTGACGCCGGGGCAGCGCTCCACTTCCTCGAAATAGATCGTCTCGTAGTCCTTGTCGCCGCGGTCCTTGAACAGGTAATCGTAGTCGGCCACGACGCCGACGCTCACGACCCCGTTGTGCTGCGGGATGTACCAGAACCAGCCCTTCTTGCCCATCGTCTGCACGACGAGCGTGGCCCCCTCGTCCTTGCCCCGGCCGCGCCAGGCCCCCTCCCAGTAGGTCCAGAGCGCCGCCTTTTTCAGCACCGGGTCCCACTCGCGCAGACCCAACCGGCTCATTATCATCGAACTCTGGCCGCTGGCGTCCACGACCACCTCGGCCCGCACCTCGCGCTCGGTGCCGTTTTCCTCCTGGACGCGGACGCCGACCGCCCTTTCCCCCTCGAAGAGCACCTCCAGCACGCGCACGCCCTCATGCACGCCGACGCCCTGTTCGCGGGCGTTGTTCAGCATCATCTGGTCGAACTCGCTCCGGATGACTTGCCAGGTCTGTGAACTCTCATGCGGCTTGTGATCGACGAAGTAGAACGGCTCCGAGAGTTTGCCGTGCTGGTTGATGAACTGCACGCTGTACTTTTTGACGAAGGGGCTGTTCTTCATCTTGTGGAGCATGTTCAGCCGTTTCAGCACCCAGTAAGTCTCCGGGATGAGCGATTCGCCGATGTGGAAGCGGGGGAAGTGCTCGCGCTCGAACAGCTCCACCCGACGGCCCTTCTGGGCGACGAGCGTGGAGACGGTGGCCCCGGCGGGGCCGCCGCCGATGACGACGACTTGGGGGTTCGCGGACATGGAAAGAACCTTTCGTATCGGCGAGCGGCCGGCGTAAGCCGGCTGGTGCGTTACTTTTTCCGACGCGCTATGCTATACCGGCCGGCTTACGCCGGCCGCTCGCCTATTTATAGCCACACGAAACGCTATCGTAACCCCACGCCCAAAGTCCCGCCCTCCGAGACCGACTCCATGCCTTCCGCTTTCTGGACCGACGCCCGCGCCCGCATGATGCTCGACCCGACCACGACCAATCTCAACACCGGCTCCTTCGGGCCGTTGCCGCGCGTGGTCTTCGAGCGCGTCACCGAGCTGCGCCGCCGGCTGGCGGAGGAGCCGATGGACTTCCTTCTTCGCGGGCTGCCGCCGCTGTTGTGGCAGGCGCGAGGCGCTGGCGACGTTCCTCGGCGGCGACCCGAAGCGTCTGGTCTTCACCGTCAACGTCACCGCCGCCGTGAACCTCGTCGCCTCGTCGCTGCGGTTGGCGTCGCCCGGCGAGATCCTCATGACGGACCACGAATACGGCGCCATGCACTGGACCTGGGAGCGCGCGGCCCAACGTCAGGGGCTGACGCTACGGACGTTTCCACTGCCGATCCTGGCGTCGTCGCCCGGGGAGATCGTGGACGCGGCGTGTACGGCCATGAACGAGCGGACGCGGCTGTTTTTCTTCAGCCACGTCCTTTCGCCGACGGGGCTGGTGTTGCCGGCCCGCGAGCTGTGCGCCGAGGCTCGCCGGCGCGGCGTCCTGACCGTGGTGGACGGGGCGCACGCGCCGGCCTTCACGCCGCTAAACCTGGAGGAGATCGGAGCGGACTATTACGGGTCGAATTGTCACAAATGGTTACTGGCGCCGACGGGATCGGGCTTTTTGTACCTCGGCGCCGGCGCGTGGGAGCGCATTCAACCGTTACAGGTGAGCTGGGGCTGGCGGCCGGACCCCGCGAGGCTGGACGAACCCGACGAGTTCGGTTCGACGCCGCGGTTGCGGCTGCTGGAGTTCGAGGGGACGCGCGACGTCTGTCCCTGGCTGACTGTGCCGACGGCGATTCAATTCCAGGCGGAGATCGGCCGGGAGCGCATCCGCGAACGCATCGGCGAACTGACGGCACACGTCCGCCGCCGGCTGACGGGGCTGTGCGGGCTGACGCCGGCGACGCCGGAACGGCCGGACTTGCACGGGGCGATGACGGCGTTCCGCCTGCCGCCGGGACACGACGCGGCGGCGCTGCGGCGCGGCTTGTGGGAGGGTTGGCGGATCGAGGCGCCGGTCATCGAGCGGCCGGAGGGGTTGCTGATCCGCGCTTCGACGCATTTCTACAACACGGAGGAGGAAGTGGATCGACTGGGTGAGGCATTGGCGGCGCTGATGTCCCGGCTATGAAGACGTACCTCAACCGGCTCATTCACCGAGGCGGACGGCGCCGCCTACGTCTTCTCGAACCTGTCTGTTCAAAACGACACGCGGGACGTGTCAGGCATTTCAAGCTCTAACCTTCGCGCCAAGAAGGCGACGATGGACTCCTGAAGGCGTGCGTCCAGTTTCCGCCCATCAAGGAGCGGCTGGACTTCCGGTGCATGGTCCTTGTTGAAATCCCGGAGGCGACCAGCAAGCGTCATGGACATCTCGGTTGCATGAGCAAGCAAGTCGCGTGGCTTCACGGTCTTCATTGGAGGCCTCCTACGGAAGAATTATATCCGCCCATTCATCGTCAAGCAATAGCCGTGCCATCGCTTCTGCGAAGGGGTCGTGCAGGGCGGGCTGGGCATACTGCTTACTCTGGAGAATCTTGGCGAACACGCCCACAGCCAGCAAGGCAGTCTTCAGCGGGGTCTCGCACTCTGCGGACGTGGGTGCCTTGCCACCAGCGCCCGCAAGAGTCTTGTAGACGATTCTCGCCACGTCAACTAATTCGGCACGGTGGTTCTTGCGGTCCGTCAGAAAACTCCAGGACCCGAGAGTGTTTCTCTGGGCGGCTGTCAACAGGACCATGGTCGTTCACTCCATCAACCAGAAGGCTACCCAGACGCTGACGCCCGTGACCGAGACGAGCAGCAAGCTCAGGCCCAGCGCCAGACCTCCTTCTCCCCATCCTGCGAAGGGCAACATCAAGGCCAGGGCGTAAGCCTCCAGCGCCGTCGTTACCACGAACAGGACGGCCAGCCCTCGGCACAAGTTCCCCAGAGTGACGCAAATCGGCGCCCTCGCCGGTGCAGCTGGCGTGGCCATGGAGGAGTAGAGGGCGTACACCGAGTACAGAAATCCGAATACCCCGAACAGGATGGCCGCGACATTCAGCAAGGCACTGAAGGCCAGGGCGGGGAAGTCTCGCGGCGGGGCTGCGACAGCGGAAGCTGGGGCGTTGGCAGTCGCGGCCGGAGAGTCGGCGGCCGAATTTGCAGCTGCCATTGCGACGAGAATGAGAGCGGCGGCCCATGCCAAGCTGCCGCGAAGCGTAAGTCGCGGGCGGCGGGATACGCTCGACAAACCAGCCATTTGCATAGGTGCTCTTGCAGCAGGAAGCCAAGGCCACGACCCTGGAATTGGGGAGATTCTAAGGGAAGCCATCCCGCTAGTCAACAGATAGGAAAATGGTGTCACTTTATATTTAGACTATTAAAATGAATTATCACCATTTTCCCGGCTCGCGGGGCCTACCTTAGCGAATCGCCTCCATCCGGTATTATGCCGGCTGGTCGGCCGCCGAGGAGGGCGCCGGGATGAACGTGACGCCGGGCGGCGGGTAGACCGGGTCGCCGAGGCTCGCCTGCACGTCGCTGAAACGGAGCGACACCTCCCAGCCGTTGCCGAACAGGATGGATTGGGCGTAGGTCTGCCGGCAGCGTTCGCGGACCAGTTTGAACTCGTCGTAAAGGTATTCCATCGCCGAGGTCCGGCGGCTCGGGGAAAGCGCCTCGCGGTCGATGACCGGTTCCGCGATCAGCTGGTACGTCAGAATGACGACATCTCGGGGAGGGATATCCTTGCGCAGCACCAGGATGAGCTTGTCGTCCTGGCGGGCGACGCTCAGGACCAGGGCGCCGTGCAGCAGCAGTTTGGTGAACGCGCGGATGTGCTCCGGCAACTCCGCCTCGATGGCTTGCAGGCCCTGCTCGTATCGCTCCAGCACGGCTTCCCATTCGGCGTCGGCCGCCCGCGCCACGGCGTCGTCGGGCGAGCCGTAGCGCTCGATCAGGTCTCGCGTGAAGTGCTTCAAGGCTGCTTCTTGGCCTTTCGCCTGTCCGTCTCGTAGAACGTGTGGCCGTCCGGCGAGCGATTCACCTGATGCAGATGGGGCAGAGCCATCGGGCCCGCGCTCCGGTGCGGCGCCTGCGGCTGCCGCGGAACTGGGACCGAACGGATGCGCCGCGCGGCTGTCCGTCAGGCCTGGGCCGACTGACGGTCCTTGTTTCTGGCGATGAGGCGCTGCGCCGCGGCCAGGAGTTGTTCGTCCTCGACGTCCCAGACCGCCCCCGGCTCCTCGCGGCCGGCGGCCGTGGTCAGATTGGCCACCAATTGGCCTAGCCGCTGCTCCGGGAACAACTCCCGCAGTCGGGCGAGCGCCTGGAGCAGCGGATCGGGGTTTGTGGGTTTCATGGCAAGAAGTCTCCCACGGACGGATACGCGCCTACGGGGATCGGGAGGTCGTCGATGACTTCGACGCGAACCGGTGTGCCGGGCAGCAGCTTGGCCACGCGAGACGCCCGCGTTACGCCGTCGTTGATGACCAACTCCCCGTCGCTCCCGCGGCTTACGAGGAGAGGCGGCATTCCAACGACGGAGGCTCCGAACCGGGCTATCTGCCGATGCAGCTTGAACGGATCGGCCCCCGCCCGTCGGGTGGTCGGGAGTCGTAGGGTTCGCGGATCGACGTCAAGGAACACCGGTGCGTTCACTATCCCACTGTACCAGAGGCCGGCGCGAACACAAATACGGCACGGTGTCGGTTAACGAGGTGCGCAGCGAGCGCGGCCTGCCGCCGGCTCCCTGGGGCAACGTGCCGTGGCTGCCGCAGCGCTGGGTGCCCACGGACGTGCCGCGAACCCAGCCAGGCGAACAGGGGCCGCCAGCCCCCAGCGGCAACTATGGCGGTGAGGAGGACAATCCCGTGGTGGAGGATCAGTAGCAAACGAGGCCATGGTCCCGGGGCA
Organism: uncultured Planctomycetaceae bacterium; assembly: GCA_963813925.1. GTDB lineage: Bacteria > Planctomycetota > Planctomycetia > Gemmatales > Gemmataceae > UBA4732. The sequence continues at coordinate 96,081 of CAWFBG010000005.1, read as the reverse complement.
ACTAATCCAGACCAATAAACTCGTTAAGCTCTTTAGCCAACCTTTCCGATCGCATCGCCAGGAAGGCGTCGTACGACTCAAGCCAGTCTCGGTTCTCCGCGAGGATCCCGAACAGCTGCTTGTCCGCGTTGTCCTTTTCTGTCCCGCTCATCGCCTCGTACACGCCCTTGGGATCCTTGTCGCCTATTGTCGCGTTGTCCGACTGCGACAGGACGGCATAATTAGCCATACAATTGATCCGCTCTGGCTCGATTTGATTGTCGCGCAGCAACTTCCGTGGAAAGATGTGGTGGATTGCCAGCGGATCATCTATGTGGCGCTTGGCGACTTCAAGCAGCGTCGCGCTTTCCAGCCAGGTCTTTGCATCACGGGAGACCAAGTAAGCAAGGTACGCCTGCATGAGCGGCGAGTGCATTCGGCGCTCATTCACAATCTCTTGCGCCGTGATCCGCCGCGGCCGGGTTTTGCGTACGACCCTGACCAACGCCGTAGCGCGGCACTGTGCTTTGTTCGGCGCCCTTTTGACCGGCCGCATGAACCTTTCGATGGCCGTTTCGACGGCGCCGCGAAACGAACTCCGGACGCCAGCCAGGCAGAGGTACTGGCACACGGCCTTATACTCCGAGGAATAGAAGCCCTCCTTTCGGTCACGGAGAAGGTAGGACAGTGGAACAAGCGCATTGGCAGAAGGCAGCCACCGCCGCGATGTCCAGCCAAGGTGATCGCGCAAGTATGACACGACCCTTGCCAGGCCGCGCTCCGTGGCCTCCCACACCTTGTTGATGTCCGGCTTCAGCATTGCCCAATTGGTAGGCAATTCGGAAAAACGCGGGTTGTCATTGTGGTTGGCGATAAGCGCGCGGGTGACCAGCACGAAGTTCAACCCCAGGCGCATCTGCTCGTCGCCATGCACGAAGGCCCGCATTTTGGGCACGACGTGCGCCGTGGCTCGTTGGGTCAGAGTAGCAGCCTCGGTGTCGCCCCTGGACAGGGGCTTGCCCCCCTTGTTGAGCCGCTTAAAGAGTTCGATCGCATCCAGCAGCTCTTGGTCGGAGTCGCCGGTCTTGAAGAACTCGACAGGCGGCACCTTGTCAAACATGCGTGCGACATCCGTCAGGCGCCGCTGGTACTCCGCCCGATCGCGAGTCGTATCCTGGATCACCTGAGCGTCGATCAGGCTCGCGATGATCCCTTGGAGCGTCTCCATGTCTTCGGGTATGAGCTTGCAGAGCGGGATGAGCGTGGGGTCGTCATTGGCGAAGCGCTTTTCGATCGTCCGGGTCTTTTTCCCCATCACAAACACTTGTTTCCGCACGTCAAAGAACGCGCGGGACTCGATGGAGTCGGCCTGCTTATCGTCCAGAGCGCGGCACAGGCTCGTTAGCCGCTGCTGGCCGTCCAGCAGGTATCCCAGGAATTCGCCCGTGAGTTTCTCACCAGGCTGGTGGACCAGAGCCGGCTCCTTGACCGGCTGCGCGTGAGTCGTTTCCCAGATGTAGAAGACGCCGATCGGCCAACCCCGCCGTAGCGAGTCCAGCAAGTCTACCACCTTTCTCGGCGGCCAAACGTAGTCACGCTGCATCAGAGGAAGTTGGATCTGCCCGGCGTCGAATTTGCGAACGAGGTCGATCAGCTTGAATCCCGCCATGCACCCCTCCGCTGGATCAGCATACGCGCTCGAGTAAATGGTGTCAGTTCATATTAAGACACTTAATATGAACTGACACCATTTTATCCCCCATTGCCGCTCCATTTTGCCGTTTGACGCTGCCCACAGTCAGCTCTCATTCTTGATGGCGTTCTTGTATATGTCCTCCAAAACCTGCATCACCGGGCTACCAGGGTTAGCCGCGAGTGTGTGCTTTGTGCCGCCCACGATGATATGGTAAATGCGAACCGCTTCAGGGTTCTTCCTGCCTTCACCCAACCCGACAGAAAAACCAACCTTTTCCTGAGCGCCCTTGCCCACCACAACGTACTCGACGTGGATCTCCGAAATGGCGTTGATGTTGATGAGAATCTCCCGGTCTTTTGCCTTGTCAAAGATACGGATAAACCTTGGTTCCATCGCCTCCTCCCCGTTCTGAGTTCTGAGCGCCACAGGCGGCCGTGTACGATACCCGCCGCGTACTGAGCGCCACGCCGCACAGAAAAAAGGTGTCAGTTCATATTTAGACATTTTAAATGAATTGACACCATTTTCCCCACTGTCGCTCGTCCAGGCCGGCTTGCGCAACGGAAAGTCGATCGGTTTTCTCCCCTTGAAGGTACTCCTCGCCGACGCGAAAGCAAGCGAAAAATACGGCAGACCTCCAGAAAATCGCCGGTCGTCATCCCGTCTCCGGCAGCCCGGAGGTCGCACCTACGACGTGCAACGACTGGTGAGAGCGTGTAAGGTTGCCGACAGTGAGGGTCTCAGATTTCCTCGGCCGCGACCAGAAAGAGGTGATCGGCCGCCCGCGCGTCGTCCACGGTAAAGCGAAAGCCCCGCCCCCTCCCGTGGTCCCAAACGGTTAGCTCGAACCAGAAGTAAAGGTCGGGATGCGCCGGGTCACGATGAGGCTTATGGTCGTCCGCGCTCTCTTCAAGTTCCTGGTAAAGCCGGTTCAAAACCATCACCAGCGCGTTTCGGTCCAAGCCGCCGTGGCCAGCGACCAGGCCAGTTCCAGGCCGGAGGCCAGTTGCAAGCCCCTTGCCGTCAGCGACTCAAGGACACGGGCGCGTTCGGCGGTTAAGGCGTCGCCTTCCCACGAATAGGCCATTTCGCGGAGCGAGATGGCAGCCCCTACGTCCGTTGGAAGCAGCAACGAGTCCGTCACGGCGTCCTCCATTTTTAAGCACATGTCCACGTTCATTGTACATCTGGCGTGGCGGCACGGATAGTTTTCCGGCGTCGCGTCCTTGAACGGCGCATCCAGAATGGCGGCGTTGCCCGCTCTCCCTGTGCCGACCCTCGCGTCGAGACGGCCGGCCTGATCGCGGGGACGGATCGCACCGCGGACGCTCATCGGCCCTCATTCGCAGATATTTCCCCTCCCCTTTCCCCTGCCCAGACACCCCCTCCGCGTGGTACACTCGGCGTCGCCCCGCGCCCCCGCCACGTTGAGGTGCATCATGTCGGAACATCCCGTCACCCAGCCCCGCGTCCTGCCGATGAGCGCCGCCCGCTCCAGGACCACGACCGCCCGAACGGGTGCGGGCAACCGAACACAGGGTCGCTCTTGGCGCATCAAAGAAATGGCCATAACCAGTGGCACTACAATGGGTTATAATGCGCCAAATGATGCGCCATTTGGCGCGTCACCGGAGCCGATCGGCGCCGGAAGGTGTCGGCCGACAAGGGAATGCAATGGGGAGGCGAACCGAAGCCAATGCCGCGGGAGGTGGATCGCATCGTCCGCTATTTGGGCGCCGTTCCCCAAGACGAACAGGTCCGGGCCGCGATTCGCTGCATCCGGCCCAGGAAGAAACAGTAAAGAGGCCGTCGCTGAACCTATGCGTCGCCCCCCTGCCGTTCCGGCAATATGTACCGTGCGTTGCCCTGAAGCCGCGCGTCGCCGGGGTTGACGGCCAAAGCCCGCCGCATGTGCTCGGCCGCCCGCTCCTTCCAACCCATGTACCAGGCGCACACCGACGCCAGATCGTCGGCCCGTTCGCCCCAGGCGTAGCCGAAGCTCTGGTAATGGCGCGGCGCTCCGAGATGGCCAGCGCCCGCTCGCAGGCGTGGTAGCCGCCGGACCAATCACGGGCGTCGTGACAGGCCTGGGCCAGCTCCACCCAGTTCTCGCGCAGGCTGGCGTCCTCGGCGCAGGCCCGCAGCTGCCAGGACAACGCACCGGCGGCGTCGCCCTGATGCTTCCGGCAGAGGCCGATCAGGCGCATGGCGTGGGAGCGCTCAGAAGTCCAATGCGCGTCGGGCAGGGACAGGTACTCTTCGAGGGTTTTCTGGCAGGCAGGCCATTGTTCCCGAAAGGAGTGTTCGCGGCCCAGGTAGAACAGTGTGCGCGGGCAGCGGTGTTCGCGCACGGCCAGTTCCAGCAGAGGCAGGTCGTTGGGCCGCGCCTTGTCCTCGGGGTACTGGTGGATGGCCAGTTCGGACTCGGCCATGACCTCGGCAACGGTGTGGTCGAGGATCTCATGGGTGGGATAACGCCAGTGGTAGCCGGTGCGGGCGTGGATCAGGTCGCTGCGGAAGACCACGTCGGGCACGCCGGGCGCCTTCCAGTTCCAGGTGTACCAGTAGCGCAATCGCGTCGTGCCCGGCGCCCAGGCCCGTTCCAGCTCGGCGCGCCAGCCGGGCTGCAAACGCTCGTCCAGGTCGAGCTTGATGCACACGTCCACGTCGGCCGGCAACAGAGAGAGGGCGGTCGTGCGGGCCACGTCGAAGCGCCAGGGCCGGACGGCGATGTCGTGGACGACGGCCCCCGCCCGACGCAGCAGGTCGGGCGTGCCGTCGCCGCTGCCGGTGTCGGCGACGACGACGAGATCGGCGTCGCGGCAGGACCCCACGTAGGACGGGACTTGTTTGGCCTCGTTCTTGGCAATGGTGTAGACCGCCACCTTCATGCTCGACCCCCCGGCCGCGTCGGGCGCCGGCCGCGACAGCGCATAAGGTACGGGCGGCGGGAGGCAAGGCAACGGCGGGATTGGCCGCCTCCCGACCCGCCCTTCTCACGTTTACCAATTCTCATTTCTTCATAAGATAGCCTTTCCGATAAACTTCTTGCAAATGGCCCTCCGGCGTCCCACAATACACTTCCGGCGCGCGAACCGGCGCTCCCCCTGCCCCTCTACGCCTTGGGGGGGTCTATGGAGACTCGCCCGTGAACCAGCCCGTCTACCCCGCCCTGTACGACCCGGCCGCCAAGAAGCTGCATTCGCTGCTGGGCGCCGCGTCGTTCGTGGTCGGGCGCAGCGAAACCGCTGATCTTGTGCTTCTCGACGTCACCTGTTCGCGCCAGCAGTTCCGCGTCGTCCGCGCCGACGGGCGGCACCACGTCGAGCCGATGTCGCGCACCAGCCCGACGCTTCACAACGGCCAGCCGATCGCCGGGCGTACGCCGTTGACCCATGAGGACCATTTGGCCGCGGGCGAGAGTCGGTTCGTGTTCCTGACCGGGCCGCCGGCCGCGAAGTCGGCGAAGTCCTTGCTCGCCGCGAAAACCGTCGTGGGCAAAGCCGTCCCCGCCGCCCCGGCCGCCCCGCCAGCCGAGGCCATGATGACGGTCATGGCCGGCCGAGGCGGCGCGGCCGTTCCGCCCCCGCCGCCCGATTCTCTGCAACCCATCCCCCTGTCGGGCAAGATGCTCATCGGCCGCGACGCCGGGAAGGTGCAAATCCACCTGGCGCATCCGCAGATTTCGCGCGTCCACGCCCACATCGCCGCGGAGGCCGGTCGGACGGTCCTCGTCGATCTCAACAGCGCCAACGGCACCTTCGTCAACGGCACGCGCGTCCGCAAGCCGACCGCGCTGCGGCCCGGCGACCAGATCGACGTCGGCCCCTACGCCCTGCTGTTCGACGGCCACATGCTGCTGCCGCGGACCCGCTCCGACAACGTCGAACTGACGGCCCGCAACGTCCGCCGCGTCGTCACCAACCGCGAAACGGGCAAGCCGCTCACCCTGCTGGACGACATCACGCTGGTCATCCGCCCGCGCGAGTTCGTCTGCCTGCTGGGGCCGTCCGGCTCGGGCAAATCGACGCTGCTGTCGGCCCTCAGCGGCCGGGCCGCGCCCGACGGCGGCGACGTGCTGGTCAACGGCCAGGATTTATACGCCCATTTCGACGCCCTCAAGCAGGACATGGCCGTCGTGCCGCAGAAGGACGTGTTGCACGACTCGCTCAGCGTCGGCGACGCCCTTTGGTACACGGCCCGGCTGCGGCTGCCGCCCGACCTCAGCCGCGCCGAGGTGGGCCAGTGCATCCAGGAGACCCTCGACACGGTCAGTCTGGCGCAGCGGCGCGGCACCCTGATCCGCCACCTCAGCGGCGGACAGGTCAAGCGCGCCAGCCTGGCCAACGAGATCATGTGCAAGCCGAGTCTGCTGTTCCTCGACGAGGTGACCTCTGGCCTGGACGAGCAGACCGACCGCGACATGATGGACCTGTTCCGCTCCGTGGCCGACACCGGCAAGACGGTGGTGTGCATCACGCACAGCCTGGCCAACGTCGAGCGCACCTGTCACCTCGTCGTCATCCTGACGGCGGGCGGCCGGTTGGCCTTCGTCGGCAAGCCGGCCGAGGCGCTGGAATACTTCGCCATCGCCCGGCTGGGCGACGTTTACGAACGACTGGCGGAGCAGCCGGCCGAGCACTGGCAACGGGCCTTCCTGGCGACGCCGCTCTACCAGCGCTACGTCGCCACGCGGCTGCCGCAACAGGAACAGGCCTCGCCGCCGCTGACCGCGCCGGTGCGCAAGCGCTCCGAACAGGCCCGGCTGTTTTTGCGTCAAGCCGCCCTGCTGACGCGGCGCTATTTCGCCATCTGGCTCGGCGACTACCCGTCGCTGTTGGCCATGCTCGGTCAGAGCCTTCTCGTAGCGGCTTTGTTGGGTATCCTGTTCGGCCGGCTCAAGGACGGAAAGGGGCCGATGGACCCGGCGTCGGTGGAGTTCGCCCGGAAATCGGTCAACCTGCTGTTCCTTCTCGGCGTCACGAGTTTCTGGTTCGGCTGCAACAACGCCGCCAAGGAGATCGTCAAGGAACGCTCCATCTATACGCGCGAGCGCGATTTCAACGTCCGGGTGGGCAGTTACTACTGCTCGAAGTTTTTGCTGTTGATGCTGTTCAGCGGGCTACAAGCGTTGGTACTGGCCGGGGCCGTCAAGTTTTGGTGCGACCCTCCCGGCGCTTTCGTGGGCCAGTGCGTCCTACTGACCGGGTTGGCGGCGGCCGGCGTGGCTCTGGGTTTGGCCATCTCCGCGGCGGCGGCCACGGAGGAAATGGCCATCACCCTCATCCCGGTGGCCGTCATTCCGCAAATCATCCTTTCCGGAGTAATCGCCCCTTTGGAGGGGCTGAGCAAGGGGCTGGCCCAGACGTTCATCACGGTTTACTGGGGCAATCGCGGTCTGGACGCCCTGCTGACGGAACAGCAGTCCAAGTTGGCCGGCCTGGAGCAAGGCTCGTTCATGGCCGCGATCCTGGTTTTGTGTCTCCACGCGGGCGCATGCGTCGTCGTCGCCCTGGGAATCCTGTGGTGGCAGGGGCGAGGCGCCCGCGCGGTGGGCGCCCTGCTGCGGGTGGGCAAGGCGGCCGCCCCTTTGCCGCGACCGTAGCGGCGTCGCGGGATAGGTCCTGTTCATGCGAGGATTCCGACGTCGTTTCGTATTTAACACCGGAGGTCTCTGATATGTCAACCAACGACGGGTCCGGGGCCAAGCGGACGGAGGCCCAGCCGGCGCGCCCGCACGCGCCCGCCGGCGGCGACAACAAGGCGACCCCGGCGGCCGACAGCCGGCGCGTCGGCGAGACGCGGCCCCAGGCCACGGCCGCCTACCTCGGCCCCAAGCACGGGCTTCCCCAGGTGTTCGGCCGCTACCGCGTCCAGAAGCAACTGGGCGGCGGCGGCATGGGCGCCGTCTTCCTCGTCGTCAACACCGAATTGCAGCGCGAAGAGGCGCTCAAGGTGCCGCACTTCGAGGCCGCCGACGACCCGGAGGTGCATGAACGCTTCCTGCGCAAGGCGCGGGCGGCCGCGGGACTGGACCATCCCAACCTCTGTCCCGTCTACGACGTGGGCGTACACGACGGCATTTACTATCTCACCATGCGCTATCTCAAGGGCAAATTGCTGTCGGACCATACCGGCACGGCCCAGCCGCCGCGCAAGGCCGTGGAGGTCGTGACCAAGTTGGCGCAGGCGCTGGCGGCGGCGCACGCCAGGGGGGTGATTCACCGCGACCTCAAGCCCAACAACGTCATGATGTGTGCCGGCGTCGGGCCGGTGGTCATGGACTTCGGCCTCGCCAAGCAGAACCAGGGCGAAAACCAGAAGCTGACGCAGGCGGGCACGACGCTGGGCACGCCGGCCTACATGCCGCCGGAACAGGTCACGGGCGACCTCGACCGCATCGGGCCGGCCAGCGACGTCTATAGTCTCGGCGTCATCCTGTTCGAGCTTTTGACGGGGACGCTGCCGTTCCGCGGCAAGACGGTGGGAGAAGTGTACGGCAAAATCTGCCACACCGAGGCGCCGACGCCGTCGTCGCTGCGGCCGGGGCTGAGTCCGGCGCTGGACGCGATCTGCCTCAAGGCGATGGCCAAGACGCCCGAGGGCCGTTATCCCTCGATGAAGGCCTTCGCCGCCGCCCTGATCGACTTCCTCAAGGCGACGCCGCCCGCCGAGGGCGCCGGTCCGTTGCTGGTGACCAAGGCGGGGCCGGCCGACGTCTTCCAGGCGCCGACGGTGGCGCCCGGCCACGCGGCGGTTTCGACGCCGAACCCGCGGGCCGTGCGCACCACGAACCAGGCGCCCAAGGCGGCCCGACCGCCGTCGGCGGTTCGCAAACCCGTCCAAACGCGGCGGGCCAGGGGCGCCGCGGAGGCGGATGAGGAACGCGGCGGCTGGACGGTGGGCGGTGTGCTGGGCATGTTCGCGCTGATCCTGCTGATGCTCGGCGGCCTCGGCGGCGTCGGCTATCTGGTCTACCTTGTGAGCCAGCACAAGGCGGCGCCGACCGCCGGCCCCGTGGCCGTCGTCACGCCCGTGGTCGCACCCGACAACGAAAAGCCGCCCGAAATCCCGAAGGCCGTTTCGCCGGAGGCCGACCAGCCGAAGGGAAATTCACCTAAGAGCGATCCGTCAAAGGTGAATTCGCCGATTACCGCCCAGCCTCCCGCCGGGAACCCCAACGACCCGCTGGGATTCGCGCCGCCGCCGGGATCCCATCCGGCGGAAGGATTGGTTCCCGGCGGCGGCATTGCCCCGCCCGTCGGCTCGACCCCGCCGACAAGGCCCACGCGGCCCCCCGAAGGGTCGGTTCCCACGGGCGGAATTGGTTCGCCGGGCGCTCCGCGCCGAAGACCGATCCGCCGAAAACCGATCCCCCCAAGCCGACGCCCCACGTCGCCCCGGCGCCAGTCGACGCGGACCCGGGCGTCCTGTTAAACGAGGATTTCCGGGAGGTGGACGTGGGCGGCCGGCCGAAGGGCTGGGAGGGGGACGCCTTCGCGGTGCAGAAGGAGGACGACGTGCCCTGCCTGGAAGTGACGAACGATACGCCGGACCAGTTCTACGTCAAGCTGCCCAAGCTCTTCATCAAGGGAGACTTCGTGCTGGAATCGGAGTTCCGGCTGGGCGGCTATTATAGCAACAGCCCGCAGCACCTCAACTTGGAGCTGCGCAGCCGCAGCAGCACCCCATTGCCGATCTGGGTGAGCTTTACGGCGGCCGTCGATTTGGACGGCGCGCGTAAGGAAGCGAAGGGGTTTAAGCCGCGGACGAACATGCGTCTCCGCCTGAAGCGGAAGGGCAACGTCTACAACCTCAGCATTAACGACGAAGTGGTCGTCGGGAAAACCATCCCGGACAAGGGCGCCTTCGAGGAAATCCGCTTCGGGCTGACGGGCGGAAAAGATGAGATCCGCTCCCGCATCTACTCGGTCAAGATCACCTCGCTGGAAAAGGACGCGCCGAAACCGGCCGGCGGCGCCGGCCCGCTGCCCGGCGTGCGCGAGGACTTCGGCAAGGCCACGGCCGGAAGCCTGCCCGACGGCTGGACGGCCAGCAGGGCCGCGAACCTCGCGGTGCAGAAATCGGGAGACAAGGCCGACCTGGAATTGGTTAATCCCGCCCTGGGCGGCGACGCCGTGATGTTGCCCAAGATCGAGTTGAAAGACGACTTCTACGCCGACGTGGCGGCCGTGTTGACCGAACGGGACACGGCGGTGGAACTGTTCTTCAAAGGCGGGAAGAGCAGGCCGCTGGCCGTCGAACTGGGCTACGGCGGGACGGTCACCGTGGCCGGTCTGCCCAAGGCGGACGGCGGCAAAGCGTGGATCGAGGGCAAGCCGAACGTGCTTCGGCTGGAGCGCTCCGGCAAGGACAAGGGCTATGTCATCAAGCTGAACGGCACGGCGGTGGGCGCCGTGCCGCTGGCCCTGGCGCCGGGGCCGTTCACGGAGGTCGATCTGGCCGTCGTCGTCAAGGACGCCAAGAAAAAGACGCCGCAAATCACCTCGGTCCAGGTCGTGCCGCTGGAGGACGCCCCGGCCCCTTGACGGCGGCGCGGAGGAGGGTCGGCGGCGGTTTCATGGCGGGCTTGGCGCGTGGGGGCGCCCCGGAATGAAACGGCCGCCGACCTATCGGGCCGCCTCCCGCGCAATCGGCCTCGGCGCTTGAATACGTTCTTCCCTTCCCATATTCTAATTGCTCACCCGGACGCCCCTATCAGGTCGGTCGAGGCGCCGTACCCCGCGGAGGGGCGCGGCATCCCGACCCGCGTCCCGCTCAGGAAAGGCCAGGAATCGGATGCGGAAGAAAAAAGGACGACGCAAAGTGGGCCGGAAAAAACGTCGGATGCGTGCGAAGATCCGCCACCGCAAATAGGCGTCGGCCGCATCCCGGCCCGCGCCGTCTGCTTGATGTGGGGGCGCATGAACCCGACCGTCCTTCTGGTAATCGTCGTAATCGTAACCGCGATGGCCGGCGGCGCCTACCTGCTCGCGCGCCTCAAGGGACGTGGGCGCGCCCGAGACGGGACGGTTTACCACTTCCGCTGTCCCGGCTGCGGCCGCAGGCTGCGCTACCAATCCCGTCAGGTCGGGCGCAAGGGAAAGTGTTCCCACTGCGGCCAGGAGATCACCTTCCCTACCGTCGCCCAGTCCATTGATTAGGCCGCTCAGACAAAGAGCCGTCCCTCGCGCGGGTAACGGGGGTGGCGCGCACGCGCCGATGGTCCGCCGCGTCCCACGCCTGCGCCCCGCCGACCGCCGCGATCACCGCGTCCAGGGCGTCGCCGCCGCCGTTGCGCATCATCACCCGCCGATGGCGGTCTTCCACCGCGACGCATTCCGCCAACCCCGCCAGGATCGCTCGGCGATTCAACAAGCGGCTCCGCGTCAGCGGGCCGCCTTCCGCCTGCTTGTAGTTCCGGTGCGGCAGGCCCAGGCGCTTCAGCGTCGAGGCCGGACACGCCTCCACCAGCACCCGGCGGGCGGCCGGCAGCCGGCGGTAGTGAAACGGCAGGATGGCGGTCTCGCGCGTCCGGTGCAACGGCCCGAGCACGTCGCGCATCCCGTAAAAAGTCTGATAGATGATCCGGTAATGGTAACAATCGAAGGGCGTCTTGGCCTCGTGGTCGGTGAGCCGGCGGATGTGCATCGGGCCGCCCAGCGCCGCGCCCGGCGAACGCACTCCGCCCCGACCTCGTAGGCGTCGTCGCCGAAGCCGCGCAGAAACGCCAGCTGGTCCGGCCACCGCGCCCCCGCTTCCATCACCTCCACCGGCAGGCCGAACGGGAAATCCATCGCCCATAACGCCGCGTCGGACTCCGCGATCAGGCCGGCGAGATGGGCCAACGCCGGGCCACGTTCCGCCGTGCCGCACAGCGTCTCCAGCCGCGACAGGGCGGTGAGCCGAAACGGCGTCTTCTTCCGTCCGCCGACCGGCTCGATCCGCGCGATCCAGGTGTTCCGCCCCGCCAGCTTCGCGCCGCTGAAATCGACCCCATAAATCGCGCCGAACATGCCTCTTCCTTTCAAGAATACAACGTCTACCGCCTCTCTTTTGGAGTTGTAGCGGCCGGACCGGACGCTTACACTTCATTCATGCTTGACTTTAAGGGCCATGAACTACTGTGGTTCGGCGCCTTCCTTGCCGTGTGGGCGGTGCTCTGGATCGCGGCGGCGATCTCCTTCGCTTCGCTGCGCCGCCGTCTCTTTCGACACGAAGGCCCGCTCGACGCCCCGACCGTACTGGACGCCTACGACTTGGCCTATTTGGCCGGAAGGATGGGGCGTGTGCGGGACGCGGCGCTGGTCAGAATGATCGCTGGGGGACATCTTCATCTTCAATGGGAGTCTTCCAGCCGTCGGGATGCGTCCAAGCAAAATGCCGCGAAGGGTCCGCCGAGCGTGCGCGCGGACTTGTTCCCGGTGCAGCAGCAAAGCGTGCGGGCAACGCGCGAGCTTCCCTACGGCCTTCTCGCCCTCCACGAACCAAAGAAAAGCGAGGCCGGCGCCTCCCCCGCCTCCGGCGTGGTGAAATCATTCAGGGGACTTCATCTCCAACTGGTCGTGGACCGGCCCTTGCCGTCGGACGCGCACCCGGTGGAGTCGAAACTCTACGAAATCCTGGGTGGCCGTCCGGCGCCCTGGGTGCAGGCCTGTCACGAGCCCCTGCGGAAATTGGAGAAAGTTTTTCAGGATCGGTTAGGTCGGCAGGACTTGCTCCGTAGCCCCGTGTCCGTCGCGCGGTGGGCGCCGCCCCCGTTGATCTTTGCGCTGACGCTGACCTGGTGCATTGTTGCGATGGCCTTTTTCTCCATTCACAGCCCTCCGGGGAACACGGACCCGACGGGGAAAACACGGCTAATCTTCATTGTTTCGGCGCTCTGCCTCGTCTCGTGCTTTTTCCTTCCCGCCATTCTGGCGCCCGTGCGCCACCTGAACCGGCGCGGCCATCACTTCCTGGCCGAGGCATTATGCGCTTTTCAGAGTGCTCCCGTCGCGTGGTCGAGCCTATCCGCCGCCGAACTTGGGAAGGCCGTCGCCCTTGCCGGCGTCGCGGGCTTGCCTCCGGTATCGCCCTGGACTGAGCTAAAGACGCTTCTTTATCCTCCTCCTCCGCCTTCCTCCAACGCTTAGCGTTCTCCTCGGCGCACACCCAGCTTAACGCGGCACCTCAACGCGCTCCAGCACGGTAGTCAGCACGTCGTCCGTCGTGAAGCCTTCGACGTAGGCGTCCGGCTGGAGCGTCAGCCGGTGGCGCAGCACCGGCCGGCAGACGCGCTTGACGTCGTCGGGGCTGACGAACGTGCGGTCGCTCAGCAACGCCCGTACCTTGGCCGCCTGCAACAGATGCACCGCGGCCCGCGAGCTGGCGCCCATCAACACCTTGTCCATCTCCCGCGTCATCCGCACGATTTTACCGATGTAGGAGAGCACATCGGGCTTGGACGAAACCCGGCCGACCGCCTGCCGGGCCTGGAGCAGTTCGGCCCGCGTCAGACCGCCGCGCACCGTCGGCGCGCCGGGTCCGTCGGCGGTCGCCGGGCCGAGAACGTCCAGCGGTGGGCCGAGACTGCCGCGACCCTGGTAGAGCCGGAGGATGCGATCCTCCTCGTCCGGCGCCGGGTATTCGATGTGCAGTTTCAACAGGAAGCGGTCGAGCTGCGCCTCCGGAAGCCGGTAGGTCCCCTCGTACTCGATGGGGTTCTGCGTCGCCACCACCGTGAATAGTTCGGATAACGGATGGCTAATGCCGTCGATGGTGACGGTCTTTTCCTCCATGACTTCGAGCAGGGCCGATTGCGTCTTGGGCGGCGTGCGGTTGATCTCGTCGGCCACGAGGATGTCAGTGAAGACCGGGCCGGCGCGGAACTCGAACTGGCTGCTTTGCAGGTTGAAGACGTTGGTGCCGACGATGTCGGACGGCATCAGGTCGGGCGTGAACTGGACGCGCTTGCACTCCAGGGCCAGCAGCCGGGCCAGGGTCCGCGCCATCAACGTCTTGGCGGTGCCGGGCACGCCCTCCAGCAGGACGTGGCCGCCGCACAGCATGGCCAGCATCACCATTTCCAGGCTGTCGCGCTGGCCGACGACCACGCGCTCCGCCCGGTTCAGCAGGCCGTCCACCAGCCCCGCGACGTTGACCGATTCGCCGGCTTGCATACGAATTTCCTCGCATCTTTACTTACAGGGGACGGCCAAGGCCACACTAACCCGAAGCGCGAGCGAGGGGGAAGGTTCCTGGGTAGCGCTTCTCATCAGGAACCTTCCCCCTCGCTCGCGCTTCGGGTTAGTGCCCCTTGCGCCGCGCCTTGGCCTTCAGCCCCATCCGGCCGCGCTCCGTGGCCTGCATTTCCCGCCGGAACTGGTCGAACGCCTGCGACCAATGCAGCAAATCTCTCTCCGTCACGTCGCCTTTTCGCAGCGCCGCCGCCCCGTGCAGCAACGCTTGCAGGCGTTCGCCCGACGCCCCCGGGTCGTGCAGCCTCCAGGCCGACAGCACCTCCGCCGGCAGGGCGTTGCGACGCAACCGCAACTGCCCCGTCAGGGCGCCGAGGAAGCCGCGCGCCAGCGTCCGCGCCAGCCGCCGACGGGCTCCGGCCTGCCGGTACAGGCGGGCGAGGGCGGAAGCGTAATCCACCGCGTCGGCTTCGGACGTATGGGGCGTCGGCGTCGCCGGACCTAGCCGCACCGCCGCCGTCCAAACCGCCGCCGCCACGACCAGGAACAGAGGCGCCAGCAACAGGGCTTGCCCGTGATAGCGCAGATAGCCCCACAGGCCGCCGCCGGACTGAAAACCGTGATGGTACTCGTCGAAGTAGACCTTGCCGTCCCGCGCGTCCAGCGTCGCCACGTTGACGAGGAACCAGACGTTGTCGTCGCGCAGCGTGGCCGAGCCGTCCTTGCGGTCCCAGAGGCCGGAGTAAGTCGCCAGCGACGGGTCGGCGACCACGATCACACGCCCCTTCCCCTGGCGGAGGACCAACGCGCCGGGCGCCCGATCTTGCCCGTTGCCGATCCACCAAAGCGGCAACGCCCCCGCCCTCGGCGGCAGCGTGCTCCGGCTGCCGACGCTGAGCGTGTGAATGTCGCGGAGATAACCGAACGACGGATCGAGGTCGGGGTCGAGGGCGACGGAGATGAATTTCTCTTTCTGCGTGGCGTCCTCGGTCGGCACGACGTTGAGGGCGCGGTGCAGCGCGGTCGGCCTTCTTACTGAGGAGGAGCAGCGTATTTCCCTGTTCCACCCAGCGCAGCATGGCCGTCGCGTCGGCGTCGGTCAGGCCGCCGCCCTCGTCCTCGGTCGCATCGTCCACCGCTTCCGGCTGGACGAGGATGAGAAGTCCGTGAGCCTGGCTGTACTGGACGGGCCGCGTCACCGCGACCGGCGTCCAGCCGGCCCGCTGCAACACGTAAGCGGCTTCGGCCGCGCCGCGGCGGGCGTCGTGGGAGTAGATCGAATACGGCGGCATTCCCTCGCCGGCGTCGGCGCGAGCGCGCAGGACATAGCCCGCGGCGGCGACGAAGACGCCGAACGACAGCACGACCAAGACCCAGGCGAAGGGACGCGACATGAACCTGTTTTATGGATCGGCGGTGGGGCCGGCGCATCAAAGCCCCGGACTCGGGAGGACCTTTGTCCGGGGCTTAGGATGTCGTCGTTGTCGTTGCCAGGCGCCACGACCTGGTAGCCGCCGGCATCCTACTGGGTGATGATTGTGTTGTTTTTGCCCTTGCCGAACTTGACGTGGGCGTGGCGGTTGCCCGCGGCCGGCAGGAACACGGTGTTGTCACTGCCGTCGCCGATCTGGACGTCGTCGTTGCCGCTTCCCAGCGTCACGGCGTCATCGCCGCCGTCGCCGAGCAGGACGAGGTCGTTGCCGTTGCCCAGCGTCACGACCTGATTGTTGCCCCTGCCGAGCAAGACGAGGTCGTTGCCGTTGCCCAGCGTGACGTGGTCGTTGCCGCCGTCGCCGGCCAAGACGAGGTCGTTGCCGTTGCCCAGCGTCACGACCTGATTGCCGCCGTTGCCAAGCAGCACGATGTCGTTGCCTGACCCCAGCTCCACGCGGTCGCCGGCGCCGTTGCCGAGCAGGACGAAGTCGTTGCCGCCGCCCGCCATCACCGTGTTGCTGCCGTCGCCGGCCAGGACGGTGTCATTGCCGTTGCCCAGCGTCACGGTGTTGTTGCCGTTGCCCAGCGTCACGGCGTCGTTGCCGTTGCCGGCGGTGACCACGGTGTTGATGGTCAGGCTGTTCGCCAGCTGGACGTTGTCGTTGCCGCCTTGCAAGAAGATGTAGATGGTGGAGAAGGACCGGCTGTAGGTGGTCTGGGCGTTGACGCCGTTGAGCCGGGTCTGGACCTTGACGCCGGTGCTGCCGGTGTCGCTCCTGCCGACGGGGCTGACCTGGACACGGTCGTTGCTATTGGCCCCAGGGCTGCCAATGAACAGGTCGGTGAGGGCGGGGTTGGACGGATCCGGCTCGACGGCCACCGTCTGCACCACCTGGGTCAACGACTTGTTGCTGCCAACGAAGTTGGAGCTTGGGTTATAGACCGCCTCGACGGTGTGGCTGGCCCCGGTCAGGAAGCTTACCGCGGTGCTGACGGCCTGACCGCTCGCGTTCACCGGAACCGCAGCCCCAAAGTTGGCTCCGTCCACCTTGAACTGGATGCTGCCCACCGGTACGGCTCCGGCGCCGCTGGTGTTGGTCACCGTGGCCGTGAAGGTTATCGGCTGCCCGTAGACGGCCGGGTTGACCGAGGAAGTGAGCATTGTGCTGGTGGCGGCCTGGGCGACGTTGACGGCGCTGGTTACCGTCTGGGTCGGCGTGAAGGCGACGCCGGTAAGTTCCGACGCGCTGGCGGCGGGGTCGGTCGCCAGGGTGGTGAAGCCGGCGTTGGCCCCCGTATCGGTGACTTCGATAAGGCTTTCGCCCGGACTCGGCTCGGAACCGGTTCCGAAGCCGGTCACGGCGAAGAGCTGCACCTGGCCGTTGACTACGCGGCCGGTCAGCTCCCGCACGCCGCCTGCCTTGGTCGGATCCGCGTTCGGATTGGAAGCCGGGATCGGATTGGTCGAATTGAAGCTGGACGTGGGCGTAACTTGTCCGGTGGCGGGATCGACCGTGTAAACGCTGTCCTTGAACGACCCGGTGCTGTCGATGTAGTAGCTGAAGTTCCACTGCGGGCTGGTTTCGCCGGTGGTCTGGCTGTAGTCGTAGCGGGCGATGCCCATCTCGGCGTCGGCGACGTAGGCGACGTTTTCCCCACTGATCGGGTCGGTCGGATTGCCGTCGTTGAGGTTTGCCATGTAGAAACCGAAGGGGTCCATGGGCTTGTCGCTGCTGGTGATGTCCAGAGGGTTGGTCTGCGGGACCTGGATCAACAGGGTCTCCGGCTGTCCCGCCGTTGTGGGCAGACCGGCGCCGGCGTTGCCGATGAGGTAGATGCCCGCCGGTGCGGCGGCCCCGCCCGCGGAGCGGACGCCTTCATACAACTGGCCGTTGAAGATTTCGACCGTGTTGATGTTTTCAGGGTTGTAGGGGGTGTTGCTGGGGCCGGTGAGGATCGTCGAAGTGGTCGCGCCCAGCGTCGCGTAATGCACATAGTCGCTCGTGCCGTCGCCGGAGTGGCCGGCGGTCCAGAACTGCGTGCCGTCGGTGCTGACGACGCCGCGGAAATTGTCGCCGGTGTAGGCGTCGGTCAGGTCGGTGGTGGTGTTGATGACGCCCGCGCCGTTGATGGTTCCGATGACGCGGTTGATCACGGAGGCGGGGGAGAAGGTCTGTTGCGGCGCATACAAGCTGACCGTGTCGTTGTAGCCGCCCGTAACGAGGTACTCCCCGTTGGTGGACAGGGTCAGCTCTCCCTCGGAGACGGAGTAGCTGCTGTTGGTCAACGCTTCGTTGCCGCCGGTGGCGGCCACGGTCGGCAGGCTGAAGGTGTACAGGGAATTTTGCAGGGTGCTGTTGCCGGGGTCGGTGACGAACTGGTCGATGAAATCCGGCGACGGCGAGTCGGTCAGGCCGTTGCCGTTCTCGTCGCCGACTTCATTGAGGCCGTTGGGGTCGCTGGAATCGATGCGCTCGACCGACACGGTCAGGGGCGTGACGGCGACCGAAATGGAGTAGGGGCCGGCCAAGGCGTAGGCGTGCGATCCGACGACGCTGAAGATCTGCGTTGTCGAATTGTAACTGATGACGCCGGCAATGGCTGCGCTGCCGTCGCCCCAGTTGATTCTGGCCGTGAACTGGGTCGTGGGGTCGCTGATGCCGAGTGCGGTCAGGTTGGCCACCAGCCCAGGATCGGTGAAGGTGGCGACGGTCTGACCGGTGAGGTTCGCGCCGTAGGTCGTGTTGATGGTCGCCACGTCGGTCACGACGAGCGGCGGATAGGCGACCCGCGCGGTCGGCGCGACGGTGGCGGTGTTGCCGTTCGGGTCCGTGATGAGGACGCTGAGCGGGTACGTGCCGGCCATCGTGTAGGTATAAGTCCCTGTCACCGTGAACAGGCTGACGGGGACGATCTGACCGTTGATGTTGGTTTCGTTCTTGGCGCCGGTGAACGCAATCACGCCGCTGGTCGTCTGGCCGGTGGTCCAGGTGATCGTGGCCGAGAAACCGGTGGGGTCGGTATAGGTGCCGTCCGAGAAGGTCGCCACGACGCCGGTGAACGGCTCGCCGACCACCGGGCTGACATCGACGCCGGTCGCCTGCGGAGCATTGATCGTGTAGGAGATCGGGTTGTCGGTCGGATCGCCGGCCACCAGGTTCATGCTGGAACCGCTGGCGATCAAGCCGTTGCCGGAGGCCGGAGTGTACTGGGCCGTGATGTCTCCGTGGACCCCAGGCGCCAGCGTGCTGAGGGTGATGCTGGCCGTGCCGACGTTGGTCGAACCGACCTGGGAGACGGTCTGCGTGGCGCCGATCTGGGTGGCGCCGTCAAAAAAGGCAACGGCGCCGCTGGGGTACTGGGCGCCGCTGGCCGGCGTCACCGTGGCGGTAAAAGTGACGTTCTGGCCAGGGCTGTCCCCCCCAGGCGGGTTAGCGGTCACTGTGGTGGTCGTGGTGACGCCGGCGGAGAAAGTCAGATTGCCGAAGCGCCAGTTGCCCGAGCTGTTGTTATAGGGAATGATGTCGCCCGCCGTGCTGGCGGCGCTGGCATATTCGTCGGGAACGCCCATCGAGTTGACGAGCGTGCCCGTCGAATCGAAGGCGGACACCAGGCGAATGCCGAGATCCGGATTGTTGTTGGCCGCCGCGACGCCGCTGAGGTCGATGTGGATGGTCGGATTCACCGGGCTGAGCAGGGAGTTATAGTAATCGTTTCCGCCGGTGACGAAGGTCCCCGTGGGGCTGGGGCCTTGATAATTCACCCATCCGCTGCCCGTGTTGTACTGCACCTGCAGATCGCGGATGCCCTGGGTGGTCGAATACCAGTCGAACGAGAAGACGATGTTGGAGTAGCCGACGGTGCTGGCGTCGAGTTCGATGCCCTGGCTGTATTCCGGCGCCCCGGCCCCGTTTTGGTAGGTGGCCCAGCCGTTGTTCGGAGTTCCCCGGACGCGCCAGAGGTTTTCGCTGAAATTCGTGTTCGCCGTGCCGGCGGTTGCAAGCACGTCGTCGCTGGCGGTATTGCCGCCGTTGTAGCTGTTGGTCATGCCAAGGGTGGTCGCCGTGCCGGCGCCGTAGGTGGGCGCCGGGCTGTTGTCGCCCGCGCCGGCGGTGGTGGGGAAGGTCCAGGCGGCGATGACGCCGGGGGCGGCCGTCGTGAAGGGGGTTGCCGCCGAGTACGTGGCGGCGATGCTGTTGGTCGCGAAGGCCTCGAAGGTATAGGCGGCGCCAGGGGTCAGGCCGGTAACCGGGACGGTGAAGGCGCCGCTGTCGATGGGGCTGCCGGTGTCCACTTCGGTGACGCCGGCGCCGCCGATCTGGGGATTGCCGTTGGCGGAGGTCAGGGCGTAGACGATGCCGGTCTTGGTGACGGTGGAACCGCCGTCCGAGGCGACGTCGCCCCCCAGCGTGGCGGAGGTGCTGGTGACGTCCGTGAAGGTCGGCGTGTTCACGGTAGGGGCGGCCAGGGTGGTGAAGGATGTGGCGGTCGTGTAGGTGGTTCCGGAGCTGTTGGTCGCGAAGGCCTCGAAGGTATAGCCGGCGCCGGAAGTCAGCCCCGTGGCGGAGACGGTGAAGGCGCCGCTGGCGACGAGAGGGTTGGCGTCCACTTCGGTGACGCCGGCGCCGCCGATCTGGGGATTGCCGTTGGCGGAGGTCAGGGCGTAGACAACGCCGGTCTTGGTGATCGTCGCCCCGCCGTTCGACTCCACCGTGCCTCCCAGGACAGCGCTCGAGCTGGTGATCGACGCATCGGTCGGCATGTCCACGGTGGGCGGGTTCGAACTTTGGGTCGTGAAGGTCGCGACGCTGCTGTAGGTTGTGCCGGCGCCATTGGTGGCGTAGGCCGCGTAGGAGTAGCCGGAAGTCCCTTGCAGGCCCGTGGCGCTGACGGTGAAGGGCGAGAAAACGGGGGTTCCGCTGCCGGGGACCTGGGTGACGCCGGCGCCGCCGATCGTGGGGTCGGGGTTCACGGAGGTGAGTGAATAGACGACGCCGTAGCTGATGGCGCCCGGGCTGCCGGTGCTGGTCACGGCGCCGCCGAGGGTGGCGGAGCTGATGCCGACGTTGGCGCTCGTGGGGCTGTCCACGGTCGGCGCGGTGGGGGAGGCCGCCGGGACGAAGGCGAGGCCCTTTAGTAGATCGCTATTGGTGTCGGTGTACAGGGCCACGTTGTTCGCGGTGGAGATGTTGATCGCCGTGTTGTAACCGGCGGCGTCGGTGAGGCGCGCCAGGCTGTTGTTCGCCGTGCCATTGGTTGTGGTGACGAACAAGTAGGCGCCGCCGCCCCCGTCGTTCTCGGCGATCATCGCTTCGCCGTTGGCTGCGAATGTGTAGCTTCCATTAGACACCCACGACCCGCTCACCAGCGAGAACTTGTTGATCGTGGCGTTGCCCGAGTTTTGATCCAAAGTGTACAGGATATCGTAGGTCGAGCCGTTGCTGCCGGATTGGATCAGGTAAAAGTCCTGAATGCTTCCGTCAGCCGGCAGCCCCGGCAACCCGCCGAGGGTGGCGGCTGTCGGGCTGGACACGGTCGAGACGCCAGCTGTAGCTTTTGTGGAACTGACGTAAACGACGTCGCCAAACGCCCTGGCGTCCAGAATGTTGGTCGTGAGGCTGGGGGTCGTCGCGCCGTTCGTGTACAAGCCGCCTTTGTCCGTGATAAACCAATTCATGTCGTCGAGGCTTGTCGCCGAACGGGTCTGATTGCCGGCTGTCAAGTCGGCTGATGAAACATTGTAAGTCGTCGCCAGGTTGAAGGTCCCGCTGCCATTCAGCGTCCCGACGGCGCGAGGGTTGAGGGACGCGAGGTTGCCGCTGGTGGTTGACGTGTTGTACGCCGAGAACGCCAGAAGGGTTCCGTCGTTGGTGTCCGAGAGAAAACTGCTCGTCCCCGAGTCGCTGAAGCGGATTGCATTGTTCCCCGTCGAGGCGATGTCGATGGTTTGGACGAGGGCCCCAGTGGACGGATTCAGTTCCAGGATCGAGCCGGTGGTGTTTGTCGAGGCGGCGGCAAGGTCCAGCACCGCGATGTTGCCCGCCGTGAACGCCGACGGAACCGTGCGATCCTCCAGCCTTTCCAACGAAAGGCGAGCCCGATTGCTCTGCGGTCGTTTTTGCCCACGGTTGAGCCAGCGCTTCCAGAGACGGGTCATCATTGATGTACTCCTGGCGGGCGGCACGGTTGGCGGGGAGTTTGGTCGAAGGAAAGCCAAGGTCAGAGGTTACAGGCAGCTAGACAATAGGCAAACGAATGTTCCGTGAATTTCATGTTGGGGAATGGCGAGGTGAACCAGACAAAAAGCGTCGTTCGTTGGGCGGCTGGCGTACAATCGCGAGCGTTTGAGGGGCCTACATCTCGCGCACCGCCGCCTGAATTTCCTCGGCCAGCTTCCGCGCGGCTCGAAACTCCGCCGCGTCGCAGGCGCGGTCGCCGTACCATTTCCTCTCGAACAAGGAGGTGAAATCGGCGAAGAGGGCGTGCAGTTCGGGCGGCGCCTGAGCCGCCAGGCGCACCTGCTGAACGTATTCGCCGTTGGTGCGCGTGGCCTCGAAGCGGAGCAGCTGGCGCCGGTGCAGCAGCGACAGGACGGCGTGATAGAGCGTGCGAACCGCTTGCAGGTGTTGTTCGTTGCGGGCCAATTCGTCGGCCTCGCGCCACAGTTCCGCCGGCGGCCGTTCATGCGGCTGCGGTTCGCGGCGTTCGGTCGTCAGTTGCAGCGTTTTGGCCGGAATGAGCGGCGCCCGCGCGGCCCGCGGACCCCGCTTGCGCGTGGCGATCAACAAAACCGCCCCGACGGCGACCACGGCCAACGCCAATCCCCCCAACACGGCCAGCCCGATCGGGCCGCAACCGGGAACGGCCGTCGGACCCAGCAGCGCCGCATGGGGCCGGCCGTTGTCGTCGTCCGGCTGGTCCTTCTTTTCCTCTTCGGGCTTCTTCTCTTCCTTCGTCTTGTCCTCCTCGTCGTCGGGCCGGGCGTTCACCACGGGACGGTCGGCGCCCGGCTGTCCCAGCAAGGCCTTGACGTCCGGGCGGGCGGGCGGCGACTGGCCGGCCTTGTCCTGAGACAATGTCTCTTCCAAAAGGCCGAGATGTTCGTCCAGGTCGCCGAGGACGCGCAGGGCGTCGCCCTTTTTCAGCGCGGCGAACCCCTCGATATCCTGTCGGAACCACGCGAACGATCGGCCGGACTGCTCAAGACCGGAGGCCGTTTGCCGCAGTTCCGGCTCGAAGCGACTGCCGTTGTACGGGTCGGCCGCCTTCGCTTCCGAGGCGATCCGCTCGACGGCGGCGCGGGCCGTATGGACGGCGTCGTAGCGCGAGGGGGCGGCGTGGGCCGTCCCGGCCATGAAAAGGGCGACGAGGACGGCCAGGACGCCGACGCGCCTTCTCTCGGCGCCGGAGAAAACGCTTTGCACGCGCACTTGCAAGTCGAGGCCTTCCCGCCGGGCGCGGGCGTCCACGAGCGTCAGAAAGTTCGACGCCTCGAAAAACGGCGCCAGCAACAGCCAGGAGAACAGGGCCAGCGTCAGATCGTAGACGGGGTTGGCGATGGTCAGCTGCATGGCGATGAAGGCCGCGTCGAACCCCGCGAAGCTGTCCAAAACCTCCAGGCCAACTTCGACCAACAGGTGCAGGTTGACGAAGACCAGCGCCAGCAGGGCCAGACGGCTCAGCGTCACGACGCCGACCTTGGTCGGGTCGTACCGCGCCAGACGGACGTATTCGCCAAAACCGCCCGGTGTTTGCGCTTTACCGGAGGCTAAAAAGGCGTGGGCCGGCGCCAGGAGCGGCCACAGCAACAAGGCCGGGAGCCAAGCCGCGCCCGCGAGGAAACACCGTAGCCAGATCGGAAAATCGGTCAGGGAGAGGGCGGCCAGCGAAATGCCCAGTCCCGGCAGCACGGTCGCCAGAGCCGCGGCGCGGGCGGCGCCGTGGGCCAGGCCGCGTCGCGCCGCGGCCGTGAGGCAGCCGGTGAACGACGGGCGCTTGGACTCCGCCCGCCCGCGCAGCCACTCCTGGCACGCTGCGGAGCCGAGTCCCGTCAGGACGAGCAAGGGCAACGGCAGCAGCGGCGGCAGCAGTCGCAGGGCCGAGTCGGAGGGGGAGGGCAGCGCCGCCAGCAGCAGCAGGGCGCCGAACGCGGGGGCCAGGAAGGCCCCGGTCAACAGCAGCAACACCGGGGCGTCGGCGAAGTAGAGGCGCCAGGCGTCGTCGAGCAGTTCGCCCGTGGTCCGCGGCCGGATCACCGCCGCGCCTTCCTCCGACATGGGACGCTCCTTGGGAAGAAATGACGGCGGCGTCGGTTAGCCGCGACGCGCGGCGGAGCGCTTAACCCAAACGCTCCGCCGCGCGTCGCGGCTAACCGGACCCTATCAGGGCGCTAGCCTGCCCTCGATCAGGAACAGGCACTCCAGAAAGAGCATCAAAAAGCCGGCCAGCAGCACGACCACGGCCAGGACGGCCCCGGACGCGGGCGCCGGGCGCGGCTCGGCCGACCGGCGGCCCAATTCTTTCAAGCAGCGGTGACAGTGATTGACGCCGTCCAGGCGGGTGCAACAGGCCGCGCAAATGGGCCGCCGGCAACGCATACAGATGCCGACGGCGGGCCGGTCGTCGTGGTAGGAACAGGCGCGCACGTCGCGGAACCTCCGGCCGGCCGGTCAGGGACCCGGCGTGATCTTGAAGCTGTCGAGCACCTTCTCCAGTTCGTCCTTGACTCGCGCGTAACGGGCCGTTTCCGTGAAAGCGCGCACCACGTAGAGATTGCCCCGGGCTTGGTAGGCGCGGGCCACCAGCGTCCAGCTCTTGCCTTGCAGGTTTAACTTCACCGTCCGCTCCTCGGCCTGGTCCGCGCCCGTGCCGTCCACCGGCAGGTTGTTTTTTCGATCAACCACGACGACGTCGGTGACGCGCAGCAGCTGGGGTTCTTCCTCGTCGTCGCCTCCCCGGACGTTGGGCGGGTTGTTCGGCTGGTTCTTGATCGGCGCGGGCCGCGCGGAGTTCTGTCGCAGCTGATTCACCACGTCCTGCTCGAAGGAGGCGATGCGGCCTCCCGCCTCGACCTGCACGTCCGCGAAAGCGTTGAGGTCCGGCTGAACGAGCAGCAGGACGGCGTCTTTACTCAGGAGTGGATCGATTAGCAGATAGCTGAAGTCCTTCTTGGCCCTGGCCCACTTGAGCGAGGGGCGCGTGAGGCTGAAGCCGTCTTCCTTGATCTCCAGCGGCGCCTTGGGATCGACCGGCTCCAGCTGGTCGGCCATCTGGAGGCGGCGCATCCCGGAACCGAGGCCGAACAGTTCGCCGGTGGTCAAGGCCCAGAGGGTGAGCGTGGTGAAGACGAGGCCCAGGCCAATGCCGAAGGCGGCGAAGCCGAGTCCGGCCACGCGCTCCCGGTCGCGCCAGGATGACGACGACGGCGATCAGTCCCAGGACCACGGCCGCGATGGTGCCGACGACGGTGAAGGCGCCGACCACGGCGAGGAGGAAGCTGGCCAGGGCGAAGCCGCTGGTGCGGAGCGTCGGCCGCTTGGCGGACGGCGCCTTTAACGGTTCCTGACATTCGGGACAGCTGACCGTCTGGCCGGCCAGGGCGTCCTCCACCTCGAAACGCGCCCCACAGTCGCAGGTGAGCGACAACGGCATGGTTTGCACCCTTGGTGCGCGTCGGCCCCGCCGTCGGCGAAGGCGCGGGGACGCGCCTTAACCATTGTATCTTGAGAAGGGGCAATCGCAACCGCCGAAGGGGATGGCAGCGCCTCGATAATTGAGGCGAGCGGCGGGGTTTATCCCCGCCGTTAAGTCCGGACCCGCCGGGACAGAGCAACGGCGGCTCGCCAGGCGCGGTTGTGAAACGGCTTGTGAGGAGGATGTGCCTACGGCGCCGCAGCGCCATAAAGGCCCGACCGCGTCGTCGGGCCTGCCGATTCCGGGACGTTCACACTTCGATTCCGACCAGTTCTTCGTGGTGGCGTTCGAGTTCATCGCCGATGAGGTGGGCGCGCCATTCGGTGTGGCACTTGGGGCAGCGGAACAGGATCACCTCGGTGGCCGGCAGCGCGCTGCGCCAGGCGTCCCGATTCTGTTGCGGCAGCAGGCTCCCCGACCACCCGCACGCCTCGTTCGGACAGGCGACCATGTAATCCGTCAGCATGGTTCTGGTCTCCGAATGGGAAAGGATAGGACGACATGTAACGATTAATCTAACAACCTCTCCAAAGGATGCAAGGAAAAAATCGTTGCCGTTCCGAAATAATTCTCCCGACGACCGACGCCGACGCCACACCCGGCGGTGAAAATCGCCCTGCCTTGACCGCTTTTCCACTGCCTCTCCCTTCTTCGGCCTTTTCCCCCCTTTCCCTGTAGCCTCTCCCGTCGCCGCGCCGATGAAGAGGGCACGCCGTCCTCGTTGCCCGCGCGATAAGATCCGCCTTTTTGGGGAGACGTCGAGCATGTTCAGGATCCTCGGCCGGTTCTCCTCCAACTATCCGTGGTTGATTTGCGCGACCTGGCTGCTCCTCGGCGCCGCCGTCGCCTTCGTCGCCCCCGCGGCCGGACACGGCGTCCAGGACGACGACATTCGTTTCCTGCCCGCGCGCTGCCCCAGCGTTCGCGGCTACCAACTCCTCGAAGAAGCCTTCCCGCAGGACGTGTTCGCCAGCCGGGCGCTCTTCGCCGTCGAACGCGCCGACGCCCCGCTGACCGACGCCGACCTGACGCTTGTGGACGGAATGGCCGACGACCTCGACCATCTCAAACGAGAGGAGCCGGCCTTGCGGATTAGCCGCGTCGTCACGCCGCGCGAACCCTTCATCGGCAAGCGGCTCCTCAGCGAAGACGGCCACAGCGCCCTCCTCCAGATCAGCCTTGCGACGCCCTTCATGGCCGTGCAGACGGCCAACGCCGTGGACCGGGCCGAGCAGGTCGTCCGAAAGAGGTTGGCCGAGGCCGGACCCGACGCGCCCAAGCTCTACGTTACCGGACATGCGGGAGTCGGCCGCGACCTCATTCGCGCCAGCGCCCACGGCCTCGACGCCACCACCGTCGCCACCGTGATTCTCGTCGTCGTCATTCTGCTGCTTGTTTACCGCGCCCCGCTACTGGCCCTGGTTCCGCTCGTCACCATTGCCATGTCCGTCTGGGTGGCCTTAAAAATCCTCAGCCTCTGCACGCTGATCCCCGGCTTCTACCTCGTCAACACCAGCCAGATCTTCGCCGTGGTCATGCTGTACGGTGCGGGGACTGATTACTGCCTCTTCCTCATCAGCCGTTACCGCGAATTCCTGGCGGCGGGCCGACTGCCGGCCGACGCCCTGACGCAAAGCGTCGCCTCGGTGGGCGGCGCCCTGGCGGCCAGCGCCGGCACCGTGATTTGCGGTCTGGGGCTGATGGCCTTCGCCGAGTTCGCCAAGATGCGGTCGGGCGGCCCGGCCATCGCCATCGGACTGGCCGTGGCCCTGGCCGCCTCGCTTACCCTGGCCCCCGCCCTTCTCCGCATCATGGGGTCGGCCGTGTTCTGGCCCGTCGGCTTGCCGAAGCCCCTCACCCCCAACCCCTCTCCCCCGAGGGGAGAGGAGGGCAATCCATCTTCTCCCCTCTCCCCTCGGGGGAGAGGGGTTGGGGGTGAGGGGGCATCTTCTCCCCTCTCCCCTCGGGGGAGAGGGGTTGGGGGTGAGGAGGCATCTTCTCCCCTCTCCCCTTGGGGGAGAGGGGTTGGGGTTGAGGGGTTCCGCCGCGAACCGCTCTGGGGATGGCTCAGCCGCCAGGTCACGGCCCATCCCGTCGCCATCTGGGTGACGTCCGTGCTTGTTCTGTTGCCGCTGGCCGTGCTCGGTTTCCAGGTGCATTCCGCCTACCGGGCGACCGGCGAACTGGCGCCGACCTGCCAGAGCGTGCAAGGGCTGGCGGCGGTGGAACGTCACTTCAACGCAGGCGAGGCCGGCCCCGTCACCCTGCTGCTGGAGTCGCCGACCGACTGGGACACGAAGGACGGCCGGGCGGTGATCCGCCATCTATGTGAAGGAATGTTAAACCTCGACAATATCGCCGAAGTGCGCAGTCTCACGCAGCCGCTCGGCGAACCGGTGGACGACCGGCCTCCCCTGCCGACCCACCACGACGACAACGGCGGCCTGATCCAGTCGTTCATCGGGGCGTTGAGCAACACGGTCACTGACGCCATCCACGGTCAATTCGCCAACGGCGCCCGCGAGGTCTACCTGGCGCGGCCCGCGACGGCGGCCGGCGAAGCGCCGCGCTATGTCACGCGCCTCGACGTGGTCCTCAAGACCGACCCGTTCGATCCCAAAAGCAACGAGACACTGGACCTGATCGAAATGTGGCTCAAGCAGGACCTGCCGCGCTCGGCGCGGGACGTGAAGGTGACGCGGGCGGAAACCTACGGCGTGACGGTCGGCGCCCGCGACCTGGCCAACGTCACGGAAGGCGACCGTCTGCGCATCGACGGCATGGTGTTGGCCGTCGTCTTCCTGATTCTGCTGGTGCTGGTCCGCCGGCCGTGGCTGGCCGGCTACCTGCTGGCGACGGTGTTGTTCAGCTACTACGCCACCCTGGGGGCGACGACGCTGTTCGCCTGGGGCTGGCACGGCCGGCCCTTGGGCGAGGTCGATTGGCGCGTGCCATTCTTCCTCTTCATTATCCTGATCGCGGTCGGCGAGGACTACAACATCCTGCTGATCACGCGCACCTTGCAGGAGAAGAAGAAGTACGGCGCCGGCGAAGGCACGCGCCGCGCCCTCAGCCACACCGGCGGCGCCATCACGTCGTGCGGACTCATCATGGCCGGCACCTTCGCCACGCTGATGCTGGCCGGCCTGAACACGCTCGTTCAGATCGGCTTCGCCCTGGCCTTCGGCGTCCTGCTGGATACGTTCGTGGTGCGTCCGTTCCTGGTGCCGGCGTTCACCCTCTGGGTGTGGCGGCGCCAGGAGGCCGCCCCGCCGGCGCCGGCCGCACGCCTGACAAAAATACCGTCCCGTTTGCGTCGGGCCGGTTGACATTCGACCGCGGTTATGCTTCCATCATATCGGTAAGACTTCCTCTTCAGACGAAGGACGCCCTCGGCGCGGTCGATCGCGCCGGGGTCGTCGTCTATACACGTAGGGGCCGAATCGGTCGGCCGATCGTCGTGTGACCACCACCCAATGCAGACGCGAGGCGCCGCTGCCTAGTAAACGGGGGAACGCCGCATGGCCATCAAGACGAACTGTCCGAATTGTGAAGCCGTGTACACGCTCGCCGACACGCAGCGCGGCAAAAAGGTCCGTTGCCGCAAGTGTTCCGAAATCTTCACGGTCGGCGGCGCCAAGGACGCCGACCCGCCCGATCCCGCCGTCGCCAGGAGCGGCAAGGACCTCCGCAAGGACGCCTTGCAATCGTCGCCGCGACCGCCGGCCAGATCGACGCCGCCGCCCAAGACCAAGCCGGCGGCAAAGCGCCCGCGGGACCGCGACGACGACGACGACGATGACCGTTCGGACGAAAGGCCGAGCGTCAAGAAGAAGCAAAAATCCTCGACGCCGATGATTCTGATGATAATCGGCGGCATCGTGCTTGTGCTGCTCCTCTGCGGCGGCGGCGGTACGTTCGCCTTATGGTACTTCGTTTTCTCACCCGTGAGCAACGGCGTACAGAACGGCATTAACCAGATGACGAATGTGGACCCGAACGACCCGTTCGCCCCGCCGGCTAACCCGAACTTCCCGAACTTCGGCAACGCCCCGCTGCCGGACCTGACGACGATCAAGGACGTGAACGACGCGCTGGACGGGTTGAAGAACGGCGACGCCAACAAGAAGAACCGGGCCGCCGACTGGCTCTCCAGGGCGACGGTGGACAACGGCCGTCGGAAGGAAGTGGCCGCGGAGTTGGAAAAGCTGATCGACAATCCCAACACCAAGGGCGCCGGCCTGCGCGCCCTGGCCGCCTGGGCGGGCCAGGACGACGCGCCGACGCTCCTCCGCGAGATGGACGCCGACAAGGTTCTTTGGGCGTTCGACGCCGCCGGCGATCCGATGGCCGACGCGCTGATTCGGCTGAAATACCAGCCGGCGGCGGCGGTGTTCGCCAAGCACCTGACCGACTTCGGATTCGGGCACGGCCGGGCCGCGCGCCTCCTGGCGGCGATGGGCCCCGCGTTGGCGGAAAAAGACGTCCTCAAGTACATGGACAACCCGAACAACGACGCCCGAAACGAGGCTGCGGGGCTGCTCCGGCAATTCGGGACGAAGCCGGACGCGATGTTCGATCAGGCCGTGGCCGATCTGAAGAACGAGGACTCGAACGTGGAGCTGCAGGCGTGCGAGTACATCGCGAGGACGCCGGTGAACGAGGCGCGGCGGGCCGAGGTGTCCAAGGCGCTGGAGACGCCTCTGGGAGACGGCACAAACGGCGAAGCGCGCAAGGCGGCGGCCGTCGCGCTGAAGACGTGGGGGACCAAGGACAACGTGCCGGCCCTGATCGCGGAGATGGACAACAAGAGCGATCCGTTTCACAGCAGTCAGCAGGCTTGCATGGAAGCCCTCGGGAAACTGAAAGACGAGCGCGGGGCCGCGGCCGTGGCGGCCCACCTTCCGGATTTCGGGTTCGGCCGCGACAAGGTGGTCCAGGCCTTGCGCGACATGGGGCCGGTCGCGGAAAAGGCCGTCGCCGCTTATGTGACGCACCCCGACCAGGGTGTCCGGGCGGAGGCGGACAAGCTGTTGAAGTTTTACGGCACCAAGGGCGACGTGCGCTTGACCGCGGCCGTGGCCGACCTGGACGCCGTGGACGCCAACCAGCGGAAGACGGCGGCGGAATATCTGGCTTCGCAGCCGATGGACGGGGCCCACCAGAAACAAGTCGCCCGCGCCCTGGACCGGCTGCTCGACGACCCCGATCCGTTCGGCCAGGTGCGCAAGGCGGCGGCCAAGGCCGAGGTGGTTTGGGGCGACAAGGACAGTGTGCCGGCCCTGGTCAAGGGCATGGAAAAGGACAACAGCGATATCTGGAGAGAGTGCATGGAGGCGCTGGGCCGCATCAAGGATGAAAACGCGGTCGTGCCGCTCATCCTGCAAACGGCCAAGGGGAAGCCGCACGTCGGGGACGCCCAGCGGACCCTGGTTCAGATGGGGCCGGTCGTGGAAACGGGCCTGGATGCGGTCCTGTCGAATCCCGCCTCCTCGGCGGCGGACAAGATGGGGGCCATCCAACTCCTCGGCGCCGGCCAAATCGGGACGAAGACGAGCATCCCGGCGCTGACCGCGGCCGAGAACGACGCCGACGCCAACGTCAAACGGGCGGCCGCCGCCGCTCTGAAGGCCGTGAAGAAACGCAATCCGTAATCCGGTTGGTACACGACAGCGAAAAGGGGCGGGCCGGGTTGCTTCCCCGACCCGCCCTTTTCATTTCGCCGTCCGGAATGCGTCAGTCCTTCGGTTGGATCCGCACCACCGTTTCCAGGCTCTTGACCGCCTCGCCGCGACTCTTGAGGATCGCCTTGACCGTGCCGCGCACGGGGCTGCGGATCTCGTACATCTCCAGAACGGCTTGGGCCGCCATGACCTGTTCCTCGGCCACCCTCACCCCAGCCGCCTTGGATTTCTCCTCCTCAGCGTAGCGCTCCGCGTTCAGCTTGTCGGTGCTTAATGTTACCTCGGGAACGGCGGCGGGGCTTTTCAGGTCCAATTGATACCTGCGGGCCGCCTCCTCCTTCGACCTGCCGGCGGCGTTCATATCGGCCATTGCGCCCTCCAGCTTGCTCTTGGCCACATCCAAATCGATCCGCGCCAGCCGGTCGTCCACGCGGGCCAACAGCTGGCCCTCTTCGACCGCGTCGCCCTCCCTCAACCGGCGGTAGGTCGTCGCCCGGCCGTCCCGCTTGACCGTGAGGAGTCGGTCCTTGGGGACTTTTGCGCCATCCTTTATCTCCGTACCGACGACGAGCAGCACGCCGTCGCGCTGGCTCGGCACGTTGACAACCGGGGCCGGCTTTGGCGCTTCCGGCCCCGCCGCTTCCAACACTTCGAGCCGGACGATGGGTTCCAGACTGTGGACCGCCTCGCCGCGCCGTTTCAGGATCGCCTTGACGACCCCAGTATCGCTGCTGCGAACCTCAGAGGCCTCCAGGTCGGCCAGCGCCGTGGGTACTTTATGTTCCGCATGGTGGACTGCGGCGACCTTTGCCTTTTCTTCTTCGACATAGCGGTCGCGGGTGAGTTGGGCGGCACGATAGTCGTCTTCCGAGATGTAGCCCTTGCCCTTCTGATACAGGTTCTCCGCCGACGACGCCCGACGGATGGCCTCCTCCTTGGTTTTGATCGCGGCCCGGTAATCCGCCTCGGCAACCTCCAGCGCATCCGCACTATCGGACAGTGCGTCCAACGCTGGCGCCTCGTCCACGATGGCGAGCAGCTGGCCCTTTTCGACCGCATCGCCGACGCGCAGTTTGCGGTATTCCCTTTCCTCTCGGGCGACCGCCAGCTTGCCCGCCGGCAGGGCGTCGCCGGCCTTCCAGCGGACGTAGATCTTCGAGGGGTAATCTTTGACCTGGACCCATTGGCCCTTGGGAACTCCCACCCCCGCATTCGAGTCGCTTTTATCGCCGATCTCGACGGCGAGGAACCCGGTTTCCACCTTCACCCGATCCGCGGCGGGGACCGCTTCACCGGCCTTAATCTCCGTGCCCACCAGTGCAAGCCGCCCTTCGCGTTCGGTGGACATCTCGGCCGACGCCTTAACGAGCGGCCGTTCCGGCCCGGCCGGCGCCTCCGCCGCGGCCTTGGCGTCCTCCACTTGTTTCACGACTGGCGGGTCCGCCTTGGGCCGGGGCGGCGCCGCCGCAGTGCGGGACAGGAAAAAGCCGGCGCCCGTCGCCGTCGCCGCCGTCAAGATGACCGCCGCCAGCAGCTTCAATTTGGAGAGGACCATCGTTTTCAGCACTCCATGAGTCCATGCCACGGCCCGGACGGACGCCGCTCCGGCGACCGCCTTGCCCGCCGCGAAAAGAAGCGCCGCCTTGAGCGTCCCATGAATCAGCGCCGCCGGGACCGCCGCCGACGCGATGCGCCCCGCCGTCAGCACGGCGAGCGATGCCGCCGACAGCGCCAGGCCGCGGCGCGTCAGTCGGCCGCGCAACAGTTCCCGCGCGCGTTGCAGCCGCACCGACAACGTCCCCTTGGGGCAGCCCAGCTCCAATGCGGCCTCGGCGTGCGTCCGGCCCTCGAAATAACAGAGGACCATCGGCAGCCGGTATTTGGCCGGGAGACGGTGAATTTCGTCGTCCAGCACCGGCCGCAGGTCGCGCCAAAGGACATCCGGCTCCGATGCGGCCGCGGCCGGCTCCATTCCCAGAGGAATGGCGACCGGCCGAAGGCGGGCCGTCTGCCGGGCGCGCAGGGCGATACGGTACGCCGTCCGATACAGCCACGCGGCCACGGCCTCACGGCGCCGGACGGATGCGGCCTTTCGCGACAGCAAGAGAAAAGTGGCCTGAAAGGCGTCCTCGGCGTCCTGATCGCAACGCAGCATCCTCCGGCAGACGCCAAGTACCATCGGCCCGTGGCGCCACAGCAGCAACTCGAAGGCGGCCTCGTCGCGGCCGGCGACGAACCGTTCCAACAGGGAGGCGTCGGTCGCGCCGTCGGCCGTTTGTTCGGCGACGCGGCGCAGCCGACGAATCAGAAAATCGAGTCGGCCGCGCGATGTCATGCGGAAACCTCCGAGTCGCCGTCGCTAGAAGAATAGAGGCGCGCCGGATCGGGTCGCTTACTTTTTTCCGAGTACGGGTCTGCGCCGGGCAATCCGGTCGTTCGGGCGCGACGGAAACAGATCGGCGAGCGAGGCGGACATAAAGGGCGCTCGCGGACGCCAGCAGGGCGTCCGCGAGAGGTTCGACGAACCAGAAGAGAATGTCTCACATAGACCGCCCGCGCACTTGCTGGCAATCGTGGCTTTCTGTTTCCGCTCAGACGCGGTGCGCGATCGGCAAGTCGGGGGTGAACGGTTCGCCACGGCCGCGGGCCGGCGGCGGAGGCAGCCACACGTCGAAGCGCGTGCCGCGGCCCAGTTCCGACTGCAATTCGACGCGGCCTCCGCACGCTTCCACGATCTGACGCACCACGGCCAGGCCTAGCCCGGTGCCGCGCTCCTTCGTCGAGAAAAAGGGGTCGAAAATGCGCTTTTGGTCCCGCGCGCTGATGCCGCAGCCGTCGTCGCCGACCGACAGCTTGACCCACGGCGGGCCGCCGCTGGGCGCGGCCACGGTCTCCGTCCGAACCCGGAGCCGGCCGCCGTCGGGCATGGCGTCGCGGGCGTTCAGACATAAGTTCATGAGCACCTGTTGCAACTGCGTCTCGTCCATCGCCGCGAATAGTTCGCCTTCTCCGAGGACGACGTCCACTTCGACGGCTGCCGGCAAGGCGCCGCGGAGCAGCTCCAGCGCCCGGCGCGGCGCCGTGTACCTCGGCCCGACCCGCCTCCGCGCCGCCCCCGGCTGAACGTCAACAGCCGGCCCGCAAGGTCGGCCGCCTGTTCGCCGGCGTCGGCGATGCGACGCAAATCGCCGTGAACGGGGTGGTCCTCCGGCAGATTCCCGTGCGCCATCTCCGTCAGACCGAGCACGACGGTCAGCAGGTTGTTGAAGTCGTGGGCGATGCCGCTGGAAAGTCGGCCGATCAGCTCCAAACGCTGGGCGTGCTGCAAGTCCTGCTCCAGCTGGCGTTCGCGCGTCATGTCCACCATCAGCGTGGTAACGCCGACGACACGACCGTCCTGCCGGCGCGGCTGGGTCAGGGCGAAGGCCGTCTTGAGCGTCCCGTCCTTGGCGCGGAAGCGAAATTCGGCCCGACCCGTGCGGCCGGCCAGGGCGTCGGCGGACAGCGCCCGCACCCGCGACAAGTCCTCCGGCAGCACGACGGCGGCCCAGGCTTCCGGCGACGCCACCTCCTCCAGGTCGTAGCCCGTGATGAGGCGCACGGCCGGGTTGGCGTATTCCAAACGCATATCCTGGTCGGACGCCAACACCATCAGCGGCAGCGTTTCCAATAAATTCCGATAACGTTCCTCCGAATGTCGCAGAATCTGCCGGGCGTGGACATAGGCGGTCATGTCGGAAAAGGTCGTCACCACCCCGCCCGCCGCCGCGCCTCCGGCCAGCGGCATGGCGTTGACCAGATACCAGCGCTGGCCGTCGGTTTCGCCGCCTGGCGCCTCGGCCCGGACGCCCACGACGAAATTCCGCACCGGCCGGCCGGTCCTCAGCACGACGCGAACCGGGTGCTCGTCGTCCGCCAGGGCGGAGCCGTCCTCGCGTTGGTAGGACCAGGACGGGTCCAACAGCGCGGCGCCGCGAAGCCGCTCCGCCGGCCGGCGGAAGACCGCGCCGGCGGCGGCGTTGCAATCGACCACAACGCCCTTGCGATCCCGAACGACCACGGCCTCGGCCATGGTTTCGACGACCGTGCGCAGGCGGCCCTCGGTGTCGCGGCGGGCGGCCTCGGCTTGGTGCAGGGCGGTCAGGTCTTCCAGCACCCACACGGCCGCGTCGGGAACGCCGGGGCCGTCCAGGCGAACCGGGGCGGCCCAGGTCACGAGCGGGACGCGACGGCCGTCCGGCCGGTGGACGACGATGTCGTCGCGCATGGCGGCGACGCCGTGACGCAACGCCTGATAGACCGGAAGCTCCTCGACCGGATAAGGCGACCCATCCGACCGGAAAAGACGGTAAACTTCGGACAAATGTTCCAGGCCGGCCGCGGCGTCCTCGCGGCAGCCGAGCAGGTGACGGGCGCGGTTGTTGACGAGAATCGGCCGGCCGGCCCGTCCCTGGACGAAAAAGACGCCGGCCGGCAGGTTGGACACCAGGGCATTGAACATGCTCGTGATGCGGCGCAGGTCCACGGCCAGGGCGCGTTGCTCCGTCACGTCCGTCACCACGCCTTCCCAACCGCTCAGCCGGCCCTCGGCGTCGAAGTGCGGCGCCAGCACGTCACGCACCCAGCGCGCCGGCGGCGGAGTCGGACTCGGCGAACGCACGGCCGGCGCCGGCGCGCCGGCGGGGCGAGGCGATACTCGCACGTCACCGGAGAGTTCTGACGCCCCAGCTGCGCCAGCGCGGCCAGGACCACCTCGCGGTCGTCGGGATGGACGCGGCCCAGCCATTGGTCGTAGTCGCCGAGCAATTGTTCGGGCGGACAGCCGAGGAGGGCGCCGCTGGCGGCGCTGACAAGCGTTACGTCGGCGACGAGGCGGCCGCCGGGGCCGGGCGTCAAACGGCCGCTGTAGACGACGACGGGGACGTGGGTCACGACCTGGCGGTAGCGCGCCTCGTTGACGCGCACCCATCCCGCCGCCGCGGCCGCCAACAGCCCGGCGCCGCACAGGGCGAGCAGGTTGCCCTGGAGAAGGAAGGAGTAGTGTACGGAGACGGCGGGAAAAGCGGTCAGGACGCAGAGCGGCAGCGCGGCGGCCACGCCCGCCGCCAGGGCGCCGCCGCGCAGCCCCTGGCGCAGACTGGCCCAGACGATGAGCAGCAGCGGCGCGCCCCACGGCTGCCAGCCTTCCAGTGACGACCGCCCCTGCGACGCCGCCAGCAACAAGGCCATCACCCCGGCGCCGAACGATAGTCCGAGGATTTCCACCCAGTCGCCGCGCGTCGGACGGTCGGCCACGACATGGCCGGCGTCCGACGATTGTTTTTCCGTCAACACTTCCGGGCGGATCAGCCCGCGACGCACCAGCCAGGGCGTCACCCCGGTCAGCAGCGGCGGCGCCACGGCCAGCAGGCCGAGCGACCGGCTGAGCCAGAATTGCATCAAGCGTTGCGGAAAAGCATCCCAGCCCACGACCAGTGCGGCGTCGAGCAGGGCGCGGCCGGCGGCAAAGACCAAGGCCGTCAGCCCCGGCGCCAAAAGGACGAAAAGGGCGGCCGAACGTGGATCGGTCAGTCCCCGCGCCCCACCCCCCAGTCGGCGGTAGACCCACCACGCCGCCAACACTTCCGCCGCGCCGAGAAGCCCGTCGGCGGCCGTCCGGCCGACGGCAATCGCGTCCACGCGTCCGGCGAAACAGACGCCGGCAAGCGCGACTTGCAGCACGGCCAATAGGCCGGCCGCCAAAACCAGCCAGGCGGCGCGGCCGCCGAACCAGGCTGCCAGCACCAAGCCGAGGCCGACGGTCGGCGCCCAGAGGCCGGGAAAGTCGTTCCAGGCGGCGGGATTGGTGAGGGTAAGCAGGGCCAGACCGGCGAGCGTCAGAAGGATCGAAAGTCGAGCGCGGGACGGGGAACGGCGGCAGGCGGCCGGACAGGCGACTCCGGCCGATGTTGGCAGAGGGGAAACGACCGATTTTGGTGGTGACGCGATCAGCATTCCCATGCTCTAGCGCTACCCCTCCAAAGGAAATGCGCGCCGGCGTTCGGTCGCACGATCCCAGGTGGGTGGGGAGCCGCACTTGAGAAACCGGGAAACCCGCGGACAGTTGGCACAAGCTTAGGTCACAACGGGGGGCGCCTCAAGCGCCCGTCGGCGGATATGCTCAGATTTCCGTCCGTGGCTCACGCTTCCGGCTCGGACGGTCCCCCTCAGCCGGCCTCGACGCCGTTGTCCGGTTCGCCGTCCTTCTGGAAGTCGGCCATTTTCTTGTGCAAGGTGTTTCGATTGATGCCCAGCCACGCGGCCGCCTTGACCTGCGTCCGGCCGCATTGCTCCATGACGTGTTCGATCAACTCGCGCTCGACGCCGCCGACGATGCGCTTGTCCAGCTCGCCGTGCGGCAGCGTCTGGACGGCGAGGCGCACCAACTGCTGGATGAGGCCCGGAACGTCGCCGCCGGTCTTGATCTTGAGGGGACGCCACGGCCGATCGACCCGGCCGGGCGGCGCCAGCAGGTCGGAACGCAACGGGCCGCCGGCGGCCAGCACGACCGCACGCGCCACATAGTTTTCCAGCTCGCGGACGTTGCCCGGCCAATCGTGCTCCAGGAGCATGTCGAGTACGTCGCGCGTCAGTTCCGGCGGGTCGCGGCGGTTTTCCTCGCTGTGCCGTTCCAGAAAGTAGTGCGCCAAAAGCGGGATGTCTTCGCGCCGTTCGCGCAGCGGCGGCAGGTAAATCGGCACCACGTTGAGGCGGTAATAGAGGTCGTCGCGGAAACGGCCCTCGGCGATCTCGTCCTCCAGGTACTGGTTGGTGGCGGCGACGACGCGAATGTCCACGGTGCGCGTCTTGTGGTCGCCGACGCGCTCGTACTGCTTCTCCTGCAAGACGCGGAGCACCTTGACCTGGAGTTTCGGACTCATGCTAGAGATTTCGTCCAGGAAGATCGTGCCGCCGTGCGCCGCCTCGAAACGGCCGTTGCGGTCCTCGATCGCCCCGGTGAAGGCGCCCTTGACATGGCCGAACAGCTCGCTCTCCAGCAGGCTCTCGGCCAGGGCACCGCAGTTGACGCGGACGTAGTTGCCGTCGGCGCGGGGGCTGAGTTGGTGGACGGCGCGGGCGATCAGCTCCTTGCCGGTCCCGGTCTCGCCGACCAGGAGGACGCTGGCGGAAGTCGGGGCGGCCAGGCGCGTCAGCCGGTAGACCTGCCGCATGGCGGGCGACGCGCCGACGACGCCGGCCAACTCGGCGCAGGGGTCGTCGGAAGAAGGAAGGTCGGTCGGCCGCATGGACTTCACCAAATCAATGACTCGTAATCGGCGAGCGGCCGGCGTGAGCCGGCTGGTTTAGGATAGAGTCCAGGAACGGAGGAAGCACCGGCCGGCTCACGCCGGCCGCTGGCCTACTTGCAACACTGGTTTCTTCCCGCGCGAGGCGAGCAGGGCGGCCAAGCGGTCGGCGGACAGGCGCGGTTCGTCCAGCAGCAGGGCGTCCATTTCTTTGAGGATGTATCCGCTGAGGTCGTCGCCGGTCCAGCCGAGTTCCTGAAGGCGCCGGCCGATGCGCTCCAGAAAGCGGTCGCGCAGCTTGGCGGTCTGGCGCGAGACGTTGCCCTCGTTGATGCCGAGCACGGCCGCCGCCTCGCGCTGACTCAGCCGGTAGCGCAGCCGCAAACCGAGGATGAGCGCCTCGTTGTCGGGCAAGTCGCGCAGCCATTCGCGGGCCGCCTGGCGGAACTCCTCGTGCCAGCGGTCGTCGCCGTTGGAGGGGAACGGCAAATCGCGGTCGTCGAGGTCGTCTTCGGGCAGCGCGTGCCGTCCGCGATCGTGACGGAGTTCGGAGAGGTGTTTATTCTGAAACACGCGGATCAGCCACGGCACCAGCGGCCGCTGGCCGTCGTAGCGGGCCAGGACGGGCGCCGAGCCGTCGCGCTCGCCGGCCAGCAGGAAACCCCAGAACTCGGCCACGGCCTCCTCCTGCCGTTCCGGGTCGCGCGGAAACAGACGCACCGCGCGCAAACGCAAGGCGTCGATGAGCAGGGCGTCGGTGCGGTTGGCGCGGGCGTGGAACAGGGCGCGCCATCCCTCCTCCAGCCGTTCCAGGCAGGCGCAGGCGATGAACCAATCGAGGGCGTACAGGTTGTCCACGAACGTCCGCCAGGTCGTTTCAACCCCTTGCTTGGCGCACTTGCGCGGAACATCTCGAACGCCCGCGACGAGTGCCGTTCAAAGGCGTCCGCCGGCAACCTCACCTGGGGGAGGCGCAGCCGGCAGAAGTGATACAGCAAGGTCGTGTGGACGCTGTTCATGCTCGATTGCCAGGCTATCCGCTATGAGCTATCGGCTATGAGCTTTTAGCCAAACCAGTTGACAGCTTTTACGGTGTGAACACCTGAATTTCGACGCGGTCGGGCGGCAGCGGGTCGGGTTCCGGCAGCGGCGGCGGCGCCACGCCGAGGCCGAGCGCCGTCACCTTCCGCGAGGAAAACCAGCCCGTCTTCTGGACGGAGTGCTTCGATTTCAGGTAGTCGCACACCGTCTCGCTCTGCTGCCGGGTCAGCACCTGCGCCGCCCGCGGGTCGTCGGATCGCGGGTCGGCGTAGGCGACGATCACCACGTCCGATCGCGGATGCTTCGTGCCGTCCAGCCACGGGGCCATGTTGTCGAGGTTCTGACGCCCCCGTGCCGTTAGGACGGCCCGGCCCGGCTCGAACAAGTCCGTGGCATTGTATATACGACGGTCGCGTTCGCAGTTATAGCGCTCGAGCAGGGCGGTCGGGTCTTCGATGTAGCCGCCGACCAGCGGCAGACGCTTCAGGGCGTCGGCGTCCTGCTGTAACGTCGTCACCGCCTCCTCGCTCTTCTCCAGCGTCTTCTTGCCCTGGTGCATCAGGTCCACGAAGGCGTCGTGGGCCTCGGGTTCGGTGGCGAACTTGCCGAGCGACCCCTTGCCCTGCTCCACGCCGCCCAGCGCGGCGCCGACTTGCTCCATCAGGTCGCTGGAATCTCCTTGAAGCAGCTGGTCCTCCGCGACGGGGCCGCCCTCCGCCGAGCCGGCGGCGGACGGCTTTCCGGGCTTGATTTCCAGCACCTTGCCGCCGACCAGGCCGTCGCTCTCGATGTGGACCACGGCGTCGGGCCGCACCAGCCGGCGGTATTCGCCGCGCAGCAGCAGCCGCAGGACGACCGGCTCTTCCAGGCGTTCCGGCGGCAGCACGGCCACGACTTCGCCGGCTTCCATGCCCTTGAGGCGCACGCGCGTGCCGACCTCGACGCCGCGGATTTCGCGGAAGCCGGCCCGGACGTGGAAGGCCCCGCCGTCGTACCAGCCGCGGCCGCCGATAAGGAACAGGCCGACGACGCCCAGCGTCAGGCCCGTGAGGATGACCGCGCCCAGCAGCAAGGCCCGCAGCGGCGTCAGGGAACGGGACACGGACGGACTCCTTGAAATCGACCCGACCGGCGCATCCGGGGAGGGCGCCGGGTTGACAGACCCATTATACGGGCGGCGGCGGGCGTTCCGCGACCCCACCCGGCCGCGCCGAAAATTCGGCGCCGTCGTCGTTTTGGTCTTTGCTTCCTTACCCCGCTTTGGATTATGATAACAGGGGTCCATTCGGATCGGCCTATTCCCCCGGCATCAAGGGAGCGCGTCCAGGCGCGGCGGAGACCCTGTCATGGCGTCAACAACGAGTTTCAAGCAGCAGTGCCCGAGCTGCGAGGCGATGGTCCCCATCCGCGACCCCGCACTGGTCGGTCGCAAAATCGACTGCCCCAAGTGCAAATACCGCTTCGTCGTGGAGAAGCCGGGCAAGAAGAAAGACGACGAAGACGATGAGGACGATACGCCGGCGCCGACCAAGAAAGTCAAGAAGCCGAGCGCCGGCGTCAAGGCCGACAAGCCCGCGGGCAAGGGGGCGGCCGCGGCCAAGGGGGCCGGCGTCGCCAAGAAAAAGCCCGCTCCGCGCCGCCGCGACGAGGATGAGGACGAGGAAGACGAGCGTCCGAAGAAGAAAAAGAGCGGCACATCAATGACGGTGATCCTGGGCGCCGTTCTCGGCGGCCTGGCGCTGATCCTTTTGGTCGGGGGTGCCGTCGTCATCCTGGGCGGTCTCGGCGGCGGGACGAATCATACGACCACGACGCCGCCGTCCGGCACGTCGCCCGGGGGATCCTCCATGCCCCCGGTCGCGCAGACGCAGCCGGACAAGAAGCCGGCGCCGCCGCCGCTGGCGGTCGAAGACATTTCAAACCTGCTCCCCAACGATTCGGAAGCCGTCGTCAATTTGCAGATCGACAAACTCTACGCCAGTGGCTTCCGCCAGGCCGCCCTCGGGACGGCGGGCGCGTTCAACGAGAGCGCTTTCAAGAGCGTCTTCGGCTTCCCGTTCTACGACGCCAACGCCAAGGACGGGATCGAGCGCGTCGTGACCGCCCTGAGCAACAACAACCATTGGGTCTTCACCGTCCTGCGCACGCTGAAACCGGTCAACAAGGACCAGCTCATCACGAACCTCGAACTCGACGCCCAGCCGGCCGTCAACGGCATGACCGCCTATTCGGTCAAGCGCGACCTGGACAGTCTGAGCAACCTGCTCGTCAAGGCGAACCGCGCGCACGACGACCTCCAACTCTGCATCCTCGACGGCCGGACGCTGGTATTCGCCGACCCGGCGCCGATGCAGAAATTCCTGGAGGAACAGGGCAAGCCGAAAACGCTGTCGCAACCGACGGCCGCCCCACCGCCGCCGGGAGTTAATCCCCCCGGCGGATCGACGCCCCCCGGCGGCAGCATGACGCCCGGCGGTTCCATGAGGCCGGGAGGCAGCATGACGCCCGGCGGCAGCATGGCCCCCGGCGGATCGATGCCCCCCGGCGGCAGCATGAGGCCGGGCGGCAGTATGGCGCCGGGCGGCTCCATTCCCCCCGGCGGATCAATGGCCCCCGGCGGCAGCATGGCCCCCGGCGGCAGCATGGCCCCCGGCGGCAGCATGGCCCCCGGCGGCGCGGCGCCGCCTCCGCCCCCGCCGGCGGCGCTCGGTTCCTACCTGACCATCGACCCGGCCATGAAGTCCCTTTTCGACAAGCTCGAAAGGCCGGATCAGCCGGTCCTTTTCAGCATCGTCCTATCGGCCAAAGACCCTCTGCTGGAGGAACTCGACCTCTACGGCAAGAATCGTATGACGGCTTTGCAGACCGCCAAAGGCGTCAAATTCGACGATAAGGCCTTGCGCGACGCCCTGGGCAAACAGAAAGACATGAAGCTCCAGGACGTGGGCGTGCGTCACATCGGCGTCAGCATGACCGCGTTCAGTCAGGACAAGGTCGGCGGTACGGTCGCCGTGGAGATGAACAATGAAACCCTGGCGAGGAACGTCGAGCAGCTGACGCGGCCGTTCGTCGGCCTCGTCAACGCCGCCCTTTCGGGCGGCCCTCCGGGCGGGTCGTTCCCTCCGGGGGGTTCATTTTCTCCGGGCGGGTCGTTCCCTCCGGGGGGTTCATTTTCTCCGGGCGGGTCGTTCCCTCCGGGGGGTTCATTTTCTCCGGGCGGATCGTTCCCTCCGGGCGGTTCATTTTCTCCGGGCGGATCTTCGCCGGGCGGGTCTTTCCGCCCCGGCGGTTCGTCGCCGCCAAGTTTCACGCCCCCTGGCGGGTCCTTCTCTCCGGGGGGTTCGTCGCCGGGAGGGTCGTTCAACCCCGGATTCACCCCCGGCGGGTCTTTTCCGCCCGGACCCGGAATGCCGGGCTTCAACCCGTCCGGCGCGGGCCAGGGGCCGATAAACCTGTTTCTGGATAGAGATACACTTATATTCTCCGCGACCGTGCCGTTCAAGGACGACGCCGTGTATCAGGGGGTGGAGCAGGAATTGGGCGCGCTGATGGTCCACCTCAAGGGCGCCGCCGACATGATTTCGACGCGCTCGCGGGTCCACGACCTGGCCGCCGCGCTGCAGAAGTATCTCAAGGACAAGGGGCACTTGCCGCGCGGCACGGCCGACCGGCCGCTGACCGCCGAGCGATTCATCGACTGGGACCCGAACCAGCGCATTAGCTGGATGGCGGAATTGCTTCCCTATCTCGGCGACGGCGAATACGCCGGCCTGACGCCGGACCCGACAAAATCGTGGCAGGAAGGCCCGAACCTCCAGATCGCCGGTGTGCTGATCCCGCAGTTCATCGGCCGCGGCGAGAAGGACGACCAACCGCTGGTCGTCTACCCCGGCGTGTCTCAGGAAGTGGCCGTGACGAACTTCGTCGGCGTGGCCGGCGTCGGCATGGACGCGGCCGAATACCTCCAGGGCCATCCGCAGGCCGGCGCCTTCGGCTACAACCGCGAGACGAAGCCGGCCGACGTGAAGGACGGCCTGGACAAAACGATCTTGTTGCTCCAGGTCCCGGCCGAGATCAAGTGTCCGTGGCTGGCGGGCGGCGGCGCCACCGTCCGCGGCGTATCGACCGGCCCCGACCCGGTGCGGCCGTTTGTCTGCGTCACCTACCAGAGCAAGCGCGGCACGTTCGCCGTCATGGGCGACGGCAAGGTGCGCTTCATTCCGGAGACGATCGATCCGAATCTGTTCCGGGCGCTTTGCACCATCGCCGGCGGCGAGAAGATCGACGACCTCGACAAGATCGCGCCGGTGGTTCCCAATGACGCGCCGCAGCAACCCCTCGCGGCGGCGCCGGTCGCGGCGCTGCCGGACA
This sequence comes from uncultured Planctomycetaceae bacterium, assembly GCA_963813925.1. Classification (GTDB taxonomy): domain Bacteria; phylum Planctomycetota; class Planctomycetia; order Gemmatales; family Gemmataceae; genus UBA4732. The sequence goes on along the minus strand of CAWFBG010000005.1, from coordinate 52,718 downwards.
AGGCGCCGGACGCTCCACCGCCGCTGACCGCACCGCCGAGCACGCCGACTTTGCCGCCGCCGGTCAAGGATCCGCCTCCGTCCGGCAACCCGGTCCAGAGCGACATGGATAAGATCCAGGGCGCCTGGAAGGAGCAGAGGGAGTTCGGCCGTAACGGGGAGGAGGTGCGGGTGGTATTCGTGGATCGGTGGGAGTTTCACGGCCAAAAAGCCGTACAGGTCATGGGAAGGGAGAAAAAGGAGTTCACGTTTAGACTGGATGCGACCCAGAAACCGTCGGCCATCGATCTGATCGACGCCGACGGCAAGGTGCTCCCCGGAATATATCAGTTCGACGGCGACCTGCTGACAATGTCCTTCGACCAGCACGGCAACAAGGGACGGCCTACCGCATTCGACAAAATAACGATCATCAAGGTTTTCGGCCGCGACGACGCGCCGGCCAAAGGGCCGGGCGCCCCGTCCACATCGCCGGACAAGGCCCCCCGGCGCAGCTGACGGCTGCTCAAATCAAGACAAAGCTGGCCGAGAAAATGGACTATCAGCTCCCGTTGCTGATCACCTTGGACAAGGCGCTCGATAACCTCCTTACTCAACAGGGAATCCCGTGGACGGTAGACCAGGCCGCGTTCGTCGCCGCCCAGCAGAACAAGGACGTGGTTCGCACGACCGGAGTCAGCATTACCGACAAAATGGTCGGCGTATCCCGCGAGACCGTCTTGAAATTGCTGCTAGCAAAAATACCGAGCGCTGGCGGCCCGGGCCAGGCGACGTACCTGATCCGGCCGGGCTCCGTGGAGATCACGACCGTCCGAGCCGCGATGAAAAGATGAGAACCTCAAGCCGCCAGGTCGGCCCAATTGTGGTCGTCGGCGGCAAGGTCGCCAAGCAACATACGTTCAAGCTGGAGCAGGGCGCTTCCCGGCGCCCTGTGTTTTCTCAGTTGGAAGGGCCGTTCGCCGAGGGAGGCGCGAAGGGCAAATCTCGGATCCCGGCAATGTGGAGTAAATCTACCTTGATTGTCTGGTTGTAAGTCGTGGCTTCCGGGTCGTTGGCAATGCCCAGAATCGCGGAGCGTCGCCCCACCATGATCAATTCGGGGTGACGAACATCAAAGGTTTCCCCGGTCGTAATCAAGACCCGAAACGGCTCGAAAGGGCGGCGGCGCACCGCCTCAACGAGTTCTTCTTGTGTCATGGGTTGTTCCTCCCCATTGAGTTTAGCGAACGGTAAATCATCGAACAAGCCGCCACACCCGCCCCGTGCGACATTCTGCTCCACACCCAAAATTAATCATGAACACCGCCTCTCCTCTGTTCCTCGGCCTCGACGTCGGCACCCAGAGCGTCCGCGCCGCCCTGTTCGACGCGGCCGGCGCCTGTCGCGGCTTCGGCGTCGCCCCGCTGGAGACATTCCACCCGCAGCCGGCGTGGGCCGAACAGGACGCCAGCCAGTGGTGGGCCGCCGCCCGCGCCGCCGTGCCCGAGGCGCTGGCCCACGCCGCCGCGCGACCCGACGACGTGGCCGGGATCGGCCTCGACTGCACCGCCTGCACCGTCATCGCCTGCGCCCTCGACGGGACGCCCCTCCGCCGCCCGCTCCTGTGGATGGACCAGCGTTCCTACCGCGAGGCGGCCGACATCAGCGCCACAAAAGACCCGATATTGCGTTGGGTGTCCGGCGTCCTGTCGCCGGAATGGATGCTGCCCAAGGCGTTGTGGTTGAAGCGGAACGAGCCGGAAATCTACGGACGGGCCGGCCGCGTCGTCGAATGCACCGACTGGTTCATGCACCGACTGACCGGCGAATGGACGCTTTCCCTCAATAATGTGTCCGTGAAGTGGAATTACGCCCGTCCCGACGGCGGCTGGAGCGCCGCGCTGTTGCGGCAGGTCGGCCTCGACGACCTGCCGGGCAAGTGGCCGGAGCGGATCACGCCGCTGGGCAAGGGCGAGGCCCGACTGTCGGCGTCGGCCGCGGCGGATCTGGGCCTGCGTCCGGGGACGCCGGTGGCGCAGGGCGGCATCGACGCCTATCTCGGAATGCTCGGCATGGGAGCGGTGGAATCCGGCGACCTGGCCATGATTATGGGTTCGAGCACCTGTCACCTGGCCAACTCGGCGGCGCCGCTTTTGGGCAGCGGCATGTCCGGCTGCTACCCCGACGCCATCGCGGAGGGTTTATATACGCTGGAAGGCGGCCAGACGGCGACCGGGGCGATCCTCGATTGGTATCGCCGACACTTCGCCGGCAACGAGGCCGCGGAGGCGGCGAAGTCCGGCCGCCACGTCTACGAAGTGCTGGACGCCAAGGCGGCGGCCGTGCCGCCGGGGTGCGATGGGCTGGTCTGCCTCGACTACTGGCAGGGCAACCGCTGCCCGTTGAAGGACCCGCTCGGCCGCGGCGTTTTCTGGGGACTGACGCTGGCCCACGGTCCCGGCCACGTCTTCCGCAGCATCTACGAGGCGACGGCCTACGGAACGCGGCACATCCTCGACGACGTACGTTCGCATGGTCTCGCGGTAAAAAGGCTGTTCGCGGGCGGCGGCGGGGCGAAGAGCCGATTGTGGATCCAGATACACGCCGATGTGCTGGGAATGCCGGTGGCCCTACCGCGCGAACCGGAAGCGTGCGCGCTCGGCGCCGCCCTGACGGCGGCGGTCCACGCGGGGCGTTTCGCCGACCGGACGGAAGCGGCGCGAGAGATGGTGCGGATCGCCGAAGTGGTCGAACCGAGGCCGGAGACCCGCTCGGCCTACGAGGAGGGGTACGCGCGCTACCGGGCGACGTATCCGGCGTTGAAGGAACTGATGCACCGCGGTTAGGGGTGCGCAAATGGCATGTGGTGGCGTGTCGGGTCCGGGTTTTGGGTGCCATGCTTTCGCGGCCCCCGTCGGAACGAGGAAACCATCCCGACCACCGCGAAAGCATGTTTGGACTTCATCGGGACCGGGGTACGGCGAAACATGCTTTCGCGGTGGTTCTGGCGGCAAGGAGGTTGGGACGCCAGCCGCGAAAGCATGGCACCCATTCCCAGGCCCCAGATTCCGCGAACGCACCCGCATTTAGCGGGGGCCGCGATCGAACTGGCCGCGATCCCGGCCGATGTGTTAGCATGTACCGTCAGGAGGCCCACCATGGCGCGGAACAAGAAAAAAGACGCGGACGACGGCATCCAGGTAATCTGCCGCAACAAGCGGGCGTTCCACGAGTACGAAATCTCCGACCGTTTGGAGTGCGGCGTGGCGCTGACCGGTACGGAGGTCAAGAGCCTGCGCGACGGCCACGCCAGCCTGGAGGACGCCTACGCCAAGGTCGAAAACGATGAAGTCTGGATGCTCGGCAGCGACATCCCCGAGTACGCGATGGGCAACCGGATGAACCACAAGCCCAAGCGCCGCGCAAACTGCTGCTGCACCGCAACGAGATTCACAAGTTCGCCGCCAAGGCGGAGCAGAAGGGCTTTACACTGGTGCCCCTGCGGATGTACTTCAAGGAGGGGCGGGCCAAGGTCGAGCTGGCGGTGGCGGGCGGCAAGAAGATGTACGACAAACGCGAGGCGGCCAAGAAGGCGTCGGCCCAGCGCGACATTCAACGGGCCATGCGGGAACGGAGGCGGTAACTCCCATCCCTCTCCCCGGAGTAGAGGGAAGTGGGAGCGCTCGGTCACGGAGGACCGTCGTGCATCTCACGGCACTCGTCGAAAGCCCCGATCACGTCTGCTGCCGCTATCGCATCGCGGCCTTCCGCCCCTTTCTGGAGCAAGCGGGCCACACCCTCGAACTCATCGCGCTTCCGCGGCGATGGTGGGACCGCGTCTGGCTCTACCGCCGTCTTCACGGCGCCAACGTGGTGTTGCAACGGAAACTATTGCCGCCCTGGGAACTCGCCCTTTTGCGCCGCTCGGCGCGGCGCCTCCTTTTCGACTTCGACGACGCGGTTTTCCACCGCGATTCCTACGCCCCCCGCGGGATTCACCACGCCGGGCGAATGCACCGCTTCGCCGCCACGGTTCGGGCCGCCGACGCCGTCATCGCCGGCAACGCCTTTCTGGCCGCGCACGCCTCCCGCTGGGCGGGATCGGCCCGCGTGTCCGTCGTGCCCACCTGCGTCGATCCCGCCCGGTTTCCGACGCCGGGGCCGCGATCGAACGACGGCGTCCGGCTGGTCTGGGTCGGCTCGTCCAGTACGCTGCGCGGCCTGGAAGCCGTGCGGCCGATGCTGGAGGAACTGGGCCGCCGCTTGCCGGGCGTCCGCTTGAAGATCATTTGCGACCGCTTTTTACGCTTTGACCCGCTGCCGGTGATCGCCTGTCCGTGGACGGCGGCCGGCGAAGCGTCGGAAATCGCCGCGGGGGACGTGGGCGTTAGCTGGGTCCCCGACGACGACTGGAGCCGCGGCAAGTGCGGGTTGAAGGTGTTGCAGTACATGGCTGCCGGCCTGCCGGTCGTGGCCAACCCGGTCGGCGTCCATACGGAAATGGTCCGCGACGGCGAAACCGGCTTCCTGGCGGCAACGACGGAGCAATGGGTGGAGGCGGTGGGCCGACTGGCGCAAAACCCGGAATTGAGGCGGCGTATGGGCCGGGCCGGGCGGCAACTGCTGGAAGCGAAGTACACGGCGTCGCGTGGCGTCGTGTACTGGCTGAACCTGCTCGACGGGCTGGTTCGCGGCGAAAGGCGGGCGGGATGATCCGGACGCTGACGGCGAACGGAACCACCTGGCAGACGGCGCCGGAACTCCTCGACCACGGCGTCCTCGGGCCGGACGGGTTGCGGCTGGCGGACTGGCTGGCGTCGAGTCGGGCTACTGTCGTCAAAAAATCTCCGCATTGTGATGTTTACCGCGTCGTGCTGCCGGGCCTCGACTTTTACCTGAAACATTATCATCCGTCCGACGCCCGTTCCCGTGCGCGGGCGCTGCTCCGGACGAGCAAGGCGCGGGCGGAGGCCGACCGCATCCGGCAAGTCGCCGCGCGCGACGTTCCGACGCTGGAAGTGCTGGCGTGCGGCGACGGCCCGGAAGGCTCGTTCCTGCTTACGCGAACCGTTCCCGGCGCTCGGACGTTGACGGAGTTTCTGGAGACGGAATTACCCTCATTTGATTCCGCCCGAAAAACGCGGGTGCGCCAACGGCTGGCGACGGCCCTCGGCCGTCTCCTGGCCCGGATGCACGAGGCCGGCGTCGTTCATGCGGACCTGCACCCCGGCAATCTCCTCCTCCGCCTGGGGCCGAACGATGAGCCGGAGTTATACCTCATCGATCTGTACGCCGTCCGCCTTGGCCCGGCGCTGGACTGGCCGCGCGGCCGCGAGAACCTGATCGTCCTTAACCGCTGGTTCATGCTTCGATCCGCACGATCCGACCGGATGCGCTGCTGGAAGGCGTATCGGGAGGCCCGCGCGTTCCCCTTCCGGTCGCGGCGAACCGACGTCGATGGGCGGAATGCGGCCCGCGACCTCGAACATCGCACGTTGGTCTCGAATTTGCAATTCTGGCGCGGCAAGGACCGCCGCTGTTTGGGCGGCAATCGCTGGTTCCGCCGCGTCCGATCGGAGGTCGCCGTCGGCCACGCCGCCTCCGACCTCGACCCGGCCGTGCTCGCGCCGCTGCTGGCCGACCCCGACGAACCGTTCCGTCATCCGGGGATCATAATACTCAAAGACTCCCGATCATCCACGGTGATCGAGTTCGATTTGCCGGTCGGCGGCCTTCCCCGGCGGGTGATCTACAAGCGCTTCGCCGTCACGCGCTGGACCGACCCCTGGGCGGCGCTGTTCCGGCCGCCGCCGGCCTTGCGCTCCTACGTCATGGGACACGGGCTGCGCTGCGCGGCCTGCCGACGCCCCGGCCGCTGGCCGTATGGCACCGCACGCGTCTCGGCCTTCTCCGCGAAGGCTACCTGCTGACCGAAAAGGCCCCCGACGCCGTGGAACTGCCCCGCTACGTCGCCGGCCTGAATCGCCTCGGCGCCGCGGAACGCCAGGTCGTCCTCCACGGCCTGATCGACCAGGCCGCCCGACTCCTCGCGGTCCTCCACGACCGCCGCCTTTCGCACCGCGACCTGAAAGGCCCCAACCTCCTCGTCAACGCCGTCCCGTGGTTCGTGTCGTCGCGCGGCGCCGTCGAGCGCGCGGGGCCGGATCGGGCAGAACGTTTACTTGCTCCACAGATCTGGTTTATCGATCTTGTCGGCGTCCGGCGGGTGGGGCGGTTGTCCGGGAAAAGGCGCGTCCAGAATCTGACGCGCCTCTACGCCAGCTTCCACGGCCGCGGCCTCCTGACGCGGGCGCAGCTGCTGCGCTTCCTGCGCGCCTATCTCGGCTGGGGTCAACGCGGCGGGTCCGACTGGAAGGGGTGGTGGCGGGACATGGCACGGGCCTTCCGGGCCAAGCTCCGGCGCAACCTGCGCAACGGGCGTCCCCTGGGCTGACGCGCGCGGGCCGCGACTCGGCTTGTCAAACCGCGCCGCCGGGGGTATCTTCCTCCCTCCCATCCGCCGGACGCGACGACGGATTGCCCCGCCGGGCCAACCGAGGTTCCCATGAGCATGTGTTCAGACGCCCCGCGCGGCCGCCTCTGCTACTTTCTGACGGCGCTGGCGACCGCCGCCCTGGCGCTGACGCTGGGATGCCATTCGCTCAAACTCAACTCGTCTTCTTCGGACAAGGCGGATGTCAAAGCGGACGCCCCGGCCCAGGCGTCCGCGGCGCCGGCCGCCCCGTCCAAATACTCGTTTCGCATCGCGCCTTACGTGTTCCTGTCCGATTTCGAGGTGCCGCGCGAACAGCCGCTGTTCCATGAACTGGCGGGAATGCGCGACCAGATCTACAAGGAACTCCAACTGCCGCCGAGCAACGCCGTCGTGCAAGTTTATCTCTTCGAGGACCGCGACCGCTACGAGCGCTTCATGCAGTCGCGCTACCCGGAGTTGCCGCTGCGCCGCGCGTTTTTCGTGGCCCAGCCGCGCTCCGTCGGCGGCGCCGAGGACCTGCTCGTTTACACCTTTTGGGGCGACCGCATCCAGCAGGACCTGCGTCACGAATTGACGCACGCCCTTTTGCACAGCGTCATCCGCGACGTGCCGCTCTGGCTGGACGAGGGGCTGGCCGAATACTTTGAGCTGCCTCCAGACAAGAACGGCGTCAATCTCGCCCACCTTGACAGCCTGCGGCGCGGCCCGCTCGGGCCCTACAAGCCCGACCTGCCGCGCCTGGAGGGGCTGACCGAGGTCAAGCAGATGACGCCGACCGAGTACCGCGAATCGTGGGCCTGGGTCCATCTGATGCTGCGCGACAAGCCGGAAGCCAAGGCGGTGCTGATTAACTACCTCCATCAACTCCATTTGAACGCCAGCCCCGGTCTGCTGGAGCCGAAGCTGGCCGCCGTGTTCCCTTCGCCGGACGAGGCGTTCGACCGTCACCTGGCGCGGCTGGAGGCGGCCGCGCACCCGGACGAGGCGGCGGGACGCTGAGCGAAAAACGAACCGCCAAGACGCCAAGAACGCCAAGGGAAGAACAACTGGCTTTCGAGGTCGTAACCGATCGGAAATTGGGCTTTTATCTTCTTGGCGTTCTTGGCGACTTGGCGGTTCATTGTCTGTCCGGCCGGCACGTAGTTTTTTGGCATGGATTCCTCCGATGCACGGCGTCGGCGATCCGGGTACGATAGAAGCGAGGCCAGACTCGACGCCTTCCGCGCCGCACTGCCCCAATGATCGGCGACCACCGCCATGAACATTCTCGTTACCGCCGGCAACACCCTGGCGCCCATCGACCGCGTGCGCGGCCTCACCAACGTCTTCACCGGCCGAACCGGCGCCGCCGTCGCCCTGCACGCCCACGGCCGCGGCCATCGCGTCGTCCTGTTCACCTCGCGCCCGGAAGCCGTCGCCGTCGAACCCCCCGACCGCTGGACGTTGCTCCGCTATAGCACCTTTGACGACCTGCATCATCTCATGGAGCGGCGCATCGGCGAGGGCGGATTGGACGCCGTGATCCACTCCGCCGCCGTCAGCGACTACCTTGCCGCCGGCGTCTACGCCCCGGCCGCGGGCACCTGCTTCTTTCCGGAGGACGGCGCCTGGGGCGGGCCGGCGGAGGGGCCGCCGCGACTGGCCGGCCGAGCCGCCGCCAAGGTCAAAAGCGACGAACCGGAGTTGTGGTTGCGGCTGGTGCGGGCGCCCAAATTGATCGACCTCGTTCGCCCCGCCTGGAACTTCGGCGGCCTGCTCGTCAAATTCAAGCTGGAGGTCGGCGTGGCGGACGCCCGCCTGCTGGAAATCGCCGAAGGGTCGCGCGTCCATTCCGCCGCCGACCTGATGGTCGCCAACACCCTGGAAGACGCCTCTTCCCACGCCTTCCTCGGGCCGCTGGGCGGCGCCTACCAGCGCGTCGGCCGCGGCGACCTGCCCGCCAGACTCCTGGACGCGCTGGAAACCCTCCACCGCGAGCGCTCTCATGGCTAACGTGCTGCTCGGAGTTACCGGATCGGTGGCAGCGCTGAAAACGCCGCTCGTTTACCAACGACTCAAGGCGTCCGGCCATCGCGTCAAGGTCGTCGCCACGCAGGCGGCCGTGTACTTCTTCGACCCCGCCGCCATCGACCCCGCGAATCCCGCCAAACCGGAGCGCAATCGGGCAGTTGTCGTTCTCGACGAGGACGAGTGGCCGGGCCGGGCCGACGGCCGCCGCTACGCGCGCGGCGACGAGGTGATTCATATCGAACTTCGTCGCTGGGCCGACCTGCTGCTGATCGCGCCGCTCGACGCCAACACGCTGGCCAAGCTGGCCGCCGGCCTGTGCGACAACTGCCTGAGCTGCGTCTGGCGGGCCTGGGACCCGGATCGGCCCGTCGTTCTGGCGCCGGCCATGAACACCCTCATGTGGCGGCACCCGCTCACCGCCCGCGGACTGCGACGGATCGCCGAGGACGCCGGCGCCCCGCCCGCCCCGCCGGGGATGCGCGAAGAGGAACTGGTGAAATGGATCAACGCCCACTGCCCTCGCCTGCGCGTGGCGCCGCCGGAGAGCCGTCGCCTGGCCTGCGGCGACGAGGGCGTGGGCGCCCTGGCCGACCCGGACGCCCTCGCCGTGCTCGTCCAATCGCTTCTCGGCGTCCGCGACCCGCGCTGATCCATTACCCGGCGCCGCATCACGGCACGATCCGCACTTCCGCCGTGACCGCATCCTTCGGGACCAACGCCGGCCAGTAAGCGAACACTTCGCGCACGGCCGGCCGGCCCGTCGTGTAGCCGGTGACGCCCGGCGGCCCGGAGGTGACCAGCGGCGCCAGTTCCTTCGTGAAGCGCTCGACCACGGCCCGGCGGGCGTCGCGCACGGCCACCCGCAACACCACCTCCGGCGGGTCGGCCGCCGCCGCGTTCGGCAGGCACACCCCGGACCCGATCACTTCGAAATGGGCGCGCCGCGGTTCCGCCCCCGCCCGACGCAAGCGCCCCAGGACGATCTCGCCGCACCGCCGCGCCTTCGCCGCGGCCGCCGGCCCCGCGATCACCAGCGTACCGCTCGCGCCCCAGCCGTCGCGATAGGCGATAGAAACCTTATACGTATCCGTGGCCGGCTTGCCGCGCGAGCCGCCGACGTGGACCACGTCGCGGCCGCGTCCCGTCAGTACGGCGGACGTGAAATCGGCAACCACGTCCGGCGTCAGGTACGCCGACGGGTCGCCCACCTCGTACAAGAGCTGTTCCGCCACGGTTTCGCGGTTGACCGCGCCGCCCGTGCCCGGCGGCTTGGTGAGCAGGAACGAGCCGTCCGCGTTGATTTCCGCGATGGGATATCCGACATGGGCCATATCGCCGGCCTCTTGCCAGTTGCACCAGAGGCCGCCGGTCGCCTGGGCGCCGCACTCGATCAGGTGGCCGGCCACGGTCCCGCCGGCCAGGCGGTCCCAGTCGTCCCACTTCCAACCCAGCTCATGCACGGCCGGGGCCAGCGTCAGCGAGGCGTCGGCCACGCGGCCGGAAATCACTACCGAGGCGCCGAGGCCCAACGCCTCCGCCAGCGGCCGGGCGCCGAGGTAGGCGTTGGCGCTGACCACGCGCGGACGCACGGCCGAGAGCGGCTCGCCGGTGTCGAGGTTGGCGAACGGCCAGCCGCCGGCCGTCACGGCGTCGAGGCGCGGCAACAGGTCGTCGCCGGCCACGACGGCGATCCGTCGATCCTTCAGGCCGGCCTTGTCGAGAATTTCGCGGGCGCGGGCGGCGCAGCCGGCCGGGTTCATGCCGCCGGCGTTGGTGACGATTTTGAGATGGGGTTGGTCTTTGAGAATCGGGGTGAGGCGTTCCAGCACGTCGAGGAAATCGGCAGCGAATCCGGCGGCCGGGTCGCGCTGCCGTTGCAGCGCCAGGATCGACATGGTGAGTTCGGCCAAATACTCCAGCGTGAGATAATCCAGAGCGCCCTTTTCGGAAAGGGTGATCGGGGCGTCGAGGTTGTCGCCCCAGAAGCCGCAGCCGTTGCCGATCCGCACGGGTCTCATCGCTTCGCCGCCTCCCGGCTCATCCTACCGCGCCGGGCCGGCCGCGATAAGGACCGCGGTCACTGGCCGGCGACCTTCTCGCCGCGAAGCATGGGGACGATGCACTCGCGCCCCAGGCGTTCCGTGAACCGCGCGGCGCCGGCCTTCAGGAGATGATGCGAATCCATGAAGTCGTCTTCATCAATCCACTCCCGCGCGTTGACCAGCGGAGCGTCGTATTCCCGGCTGAGGCGTTCGAGCCATACCCGAATGGTTCGCCACGTCTTCGGCGGATACCAGCCGCGAAACTCCGGACCCTCCGGCGCCACCACCAGCGCGGTTTTCACGCCGTCGCGCCGGCTGTCGTCGAGCAGCTCGCGCAGGGCGTCGCAGGCGGGGCCGCCCAGATGAAAATGGGTCAAGCGTGGTAGGTATTCTTCGCGCGCGTGTTCTCGGCGCGAAGGCGATCTTCGGCGGTCCGCGGCGGCGCGACGAGCGGCGCCCCTCCGGAAGCGTCCAGGCGCCAGGAGGCGTCCTGTTTGAACGCCTGCGGCAGCAGGATCGGCGCCACGTAGCTCACCAGGGCGAAGCGGTGGGCGTACCACGGCAACGGCCACGCCCCCAGCCATTCGCGGCGCAGGCCGGCGCGACCGCCGGCCGTGTAATGCTCGATCAGCGACAGGTCTCGCCAGCCGAGTTGGGCGGTGGGCAAATGGTCCGCGCGAAAGTCGCCGGGCGGGACCTGGGCGGCCAGAAGCGGCGGCGTTACCTCCACCAGCAGTAGGTCGGGCCGGACGCCGTCGCGGCGCATCCGCCGCCAGTAGAGCAGGTCCGTCAGGGGGCTGCCGCCGCTGACGCCGAAATTGAAGGCCGCAACCGGCCGGCCCAGCGCCGCCGACCAGAACTTTTCTTCCGCAACGGGGCGGAAGCCGAACTGCGTGCGCGAGCTGCCGAGCATGACGACGGTTCGCGGCTTTTCCGGGCCGGCCCGCAGACGCTTCCGGAAGCGGGCCAGCCGGGTCGCGTACAGGGGGTCGCGCAACCCCGGCAGCCACGTCTCGATGCCGACGCCCAAACTCAGCTGGAGGACGGCGAAGACCGCCAAACCGGTGAGGACGGCGACGCAGGCCCGACGCGCTTGCGTGCGGCGTTTCGTCGGCCCGGCGCGCATCGACACGGCGGTCCCCCCTCTCAAAACTGGAAATAGATGAACGGCTTGCTAGTGGGCGGCGCCATCACCAGGCAGAGCGTCAGCATCAGGGCGTAGCCGACGCCCAGCACCGGGCCGGGCACGCGCTCGGCCAGCCGCGGCCAGGGCCAACGCCGGGCCACAAGATGACAGGCCAGCACCACGGCGACGGTGAGGACCAGGCCGCTGGCGTTCAGCGGCTCGGCCAGGCCGCCCGGGTTCGGCCGCACCAATCCGCGCAGCATCGTCAGCGCGTCTGCGAACGACGCCGCGCGGAAGAAGACCCAGCAAAGGCTCACACACAAAAACGTCGTCAACACGCGAACCGCCGTCCCCGGCCCGGACCCCAGCAGGCCTTTCAGCGTCGGCCGCGCGGCGCAGAATCGCTGGAAGCCGCGGTGGCCGATCAACAGCAATCCGTGTAGGCCGCCCCAGGCGACGAAGGTCCAGCTGGCCCCGTGCCACAGACCGCCGAGGGTCATCACGATGATCAGGTTGCGACAGGTCTTCCAGCGACCGCCGCGACTGCCGCCGAGTGGGATGAACAGGTAATCGCGCAACCACGTCGAAAGGGAGATGTGCCAGCGCCGCCAGAACTCCGAGACGTTGGCCGATAGGTACGGCATGTCGAAGTTCTTCGCCAGGCGGTAGCCGAGCAGGTGGGCCGTGCCGATGGCCATGTCGGTGTAGCCGGAGAAGTCGCCGTAGATCTGCAAGGCGTAGGCGACGACGGCCATCCAAACGGCCGCCGTGCGGTAGGCGCCGGGGTGGGCGAACACGGGGTCGGCGAACAGGGCCATACGGTCGGCGACGACCCATTTCTTAAACAGGCCCATGAGAAAGAAACGAACGCCCAGCTGGACGCGCTGCCAATCCCAGTGTTTGCGGCGACGAATTTGCGGCAGGAAGTCGCGGGCTCGGACGATGGGTCCGGCGACGAGATGCGGGAAGAACAGAATGAACAGCATGAAGTTGGCCAGGTCGCTCTCGGCCGACACGCGGCCGCGGTAGACGTCCACGATATAATTGATAGCCTCGAAGGTGTAGAAGGAGATGCCGATGGGGGCGAGGACTTCCAGCATCGGAAGAGAGGCGGCGGACCCGCATCGGTTCAATGCTTCCTGGAGCGACGCCAGGAAGAAATTCGCATATTTGAAATAGCAGAGGAGGCCGAGGTTGGCGGTCACGCTGACGCCGACGAGCGCCGCCGCCAGCCGGCCGTCTTCAACGCCCGGATGCCGTGGGCGAGGGAGAAATCGAGCAGGGTGGACGCGAAGATCAGACAGGCCAGCCGGACGTTCCAGGAGGCGTAGAAATAAAAGCTGGCGGCCAGCAGCAGCCAGACGCGGCCGCGATCAGGCCCGGAGCGCCAGGCCTGCACCGACCCGAACAGGACCACGGCGGCGACCCAAAAAAGTTCGCCGCCGAACGGCCGGCTCGCCAGGGCGGCCGTCCAAGCGTCGAAGCGCCAACCGCCGGCGGCGGCTTGCGCGACCAGCCGCCAACCCGTGAGGCCGAGATAGACCGCGCTCCCGATGGGGAGAAGGACGCGCGCCCAACGCCGCGGAAGCGCCCAATAGGCCGCGGCGACGGCCAGAAAAAAGATGAGGAACTCGACCGAACAAAAGACCATGACGGCGCGTCCTCCGGGACGGGGCCGCACGGCGGCGGACTCGGCGTCCCGGCCCCGTGCCGCGTCATACTCGGCGGACGGCCGCCGAATCAAGGCGAGTGACGAATGGTCGGAAAGCTCGGCGGCCGGGGCAACCTGGACGGTCTAAGGGGATGAACCATGCCGGAGATTTACGTCAGCACCGACGTGGAAACGGACGGGCCGATACCGGGACCGCATTCGCTGTTGAGCTTCGCGTCGGCGGCCTACCGGCCGGACAAGACGCTGGTCGGCACGTTCGCCGCCAACCTGGAAACGCTGCCCGGCGCCGTCGGCCATCCGGAGACGATGGCGTGGTGGCGAACGCAGCCGGACGCGTGGGCGGAGGCTCGGAGCGACCCGCGCGACCCGGCGGAGGCGCTGCCGGCCTATGTCGCCTGGCTGAAGGGGCTTCCAGGGACGCCGGTTTTCGTCGCCTACCCGGCCGGCTTCGATTTCCTGTTCGTCTACTGGTATTTGATCCGCTTCGCCGGCGAAAGCCCGTTCTCGTTTTCCGCGCTCGACGTGAAGACCTACGCCATGGCGCTGTTGAAAAAGGAGTATCGCCAGTCGGTAAAGCGCAATATGCCGCGCCGCTGGTTCGACCCGCTGCCGCACACCCACAAGGCGCTCGACGACGCCGTCGAACAGGGGGCGCTCTTCTGCAACATGCTGGCGGAGAACCTGAAACCTGGTTAGCCGCGACGCGCCAGCGGAGCGCTTGGGAGAAGCGCTCTGCCGCGCGTCGCGGCTAACCGGCGGACGACCCGTCGGATATGTCAACCCTGCCGCGGAGGCTGTCCCAGGCTGGGCCGGGCGCGCTTGTTATAGTCGATCTCCAGGTTGCCGAACGTGGCCTCGTGTTCCTTGATGAAGTGGTTCAGGGCCAGGAGCAGCCGCTTGGCCGTGTAGAAGTTCAGGATGAGGCGGTGCGTGATCTTGATCGGCGCACTGGGATGGGCGCTGAATTCGGGATTGAGGCCGAAGTCGAAGACCAACTCGTCGGGCGTCCGGGAAATCCGGCAGAAGTTGGCGTAGGCGTCGGAGCAGTGGCTGTAGTCGAGCGGGAAATCCGTCTGCGGCGTCCCGGCTGGGGGATTTTGCGCCGGCGTGGGACTCGGGGTGTTCGTGGGGTCGGCCATGTTCGGTGCTCCTGCGGATGGTCGGGATTCGGGACGACTCCGCTCGCCGGAACATTTCCGGCGGAAAGCCGAGTCGGTGCGCTTCGCAACGGAGGCATTCTATCGGGCGCGTCCTTTCCCGTCCCGCTCACGCCATCTCACTATCCGGCGCCATCGGCAGCGGCAACATTCCCTCCTTGCCGACGGCCCGCGCCTGCGTGATCCGACAGACCTGTCCGAAGTCGCAGGTTTGCGTGCAGTCCGGCTCGCGCGGCTGCAACACAAAATCGCCCTGCCGGATGTGCGTGACGAGGACGGCCACCCACCGGCGGAGCCGTTCGCGGATTTCGCTCCAATGGCGATAGTCGTCGAGCCATTTGGCGGCGGCCCGACCCGGCAGCGCCACCTTCGGCCCGTCCTCGCCGACCAACCAGTACGCCAGGCCCAGCGGCCGGGCGGCCTGTCCCGCCAGCAACACTTCCTCCACCGCCAGGGCGTACAGCGTCAGTTGCAGCCGGCGATATTCCGCCAGGGCGACGCCCGTGTAATGGCCGGAACGGCCGGTCTTGTAGTCGATGATCCAGAAGCCGAGGCCGTCGTCCAACTCGGCCACGTCCACGCGGTCGATGCGGCCGCTGATACGCACCTCCACGTCGTCGATCCGCACCACCAGCGGGCCGGGCGCGGCTAACTCCTCTCCCCTCTCTCCTGGGGGGAGAGGGGTGGGGGTGAGGGGGGACGGCAGGCCGAAGTCCGCTTCAAACCGATCCGGCCGCGGCGCCACGTTCCGTTCCTGCCACGGCTTCACGAACTTCCGCCACTGATCGACATATTTTCCCGCCAGCTTGAGTAGCCGTTGGCCCTCCAGCTTCCACAGTTCCTTGGCCGCGGAGCTTGGCGCCCGGCCCACGTCCTCGGCCACGGCGTCGGCCATCTGCCGTGTCATTTCCGCCGTGACGGCGTCGGCCGGGGCGTGGACCTCGGCGTCTTTGAGTTTGCGGTGGAGGCGAGCCAGCGCCCGGTGAAAGAGCTGACCGCGGCGCGTGACCTCGATTTCCTCGCTCGGGTCTTCCAGCGCTTCCAGGCGAAGGACGTGCCGCAGGTAGAAGCGGAACGGACAGGCGACGTATTCCTCCAGGGCCGTCGGGCTGAACACGTGCTCGGGGCCGAACATCTGCGTCAGTTCGCCGACCACGGCCGGGTCGCGGAATCGGCCGTCGTAGGGGTTGTGCTCCGTCGTCCTGAAGCGTCGTTCCCAGAGCTTTTGCGCGTCGAGCAGGTTCGCCCGCAGGTCGGCGGGCAGGGCGGGGTCGTGCAACCCGCCGGCCTCCCACGTCGCGACGGCCCGGACCCGACGCTCCGCCGCCGACAGCGGCGCGTCGCGGTTGAAACCCTCGATCAACATGCTGCGCCGTTCCAGATTCTCTTTATCCTTGAAAGCGACGGGACCGAAACAGTCGCGCGCCGCCGACAGGAAGGAACTCGGCAACAGCGCCTGGCCGCGCTCGTCCACGGCGGGATAGCTGAGGACGAGGCGCCGCCGCGCCCGCGCGACCACCTGATAAAACAGCAGCATCTCCTCGGGCAACAGGTCGCCGGCGCCGACGTCCAGCCCGGCGTTTTGCAACGCCTGCCGTTCCTGTTCGTCGAACAGAGTTTGCGGCGGCGTCAGACGCGGGAAGCTGCGTTCGCCTAGACCGAGGATGAAAACGTGGTCGGCTTCGAGGTGCCGTGCCTGGTTCGCCGACAGGACGCGCACCCGGCCCGGCCCGGACGGCGACCGCGGCAGGCACGATTCGCCGGCCAGGGCGTTGAGGCGGCGCAGGAACGTCTTGCGGTCGAGCGCCCGCCCGCCGGGGCCGTGCCGCCGCTCGTCGCGGACGAGCCATTGGCCGAGGTCGTCCCACATCTGTTCCAGAGCTTTTTTATCGGATTCCATCTCCTGAGCGGCGTCCGTCACGCCCACGTCCCGCGCGAATCGTCGCAGCCATTCGAGGTGTTCGGCGAGCGGCGCCCTGGCGGGGGCGGGGTCCCACGCCTGGAAGAAGCGGTGCAGGAACGCGCCGCATTCTTTGGCCAGTTCGTGGGTCTGCTTTCGCCGCGATTCCTCGGCCTGTTCGTCTTCGAGGCCCGGTTGCTGCCGCTCCGCCCAGCGCCGCACCGCGGACAGGTAGGCGCCGCGGCCGCGCGGCTCGCCCAGCAGGCGCAGCAATACCTCCGCCCGCTGCGGCATGTCCGGCGTCGCTTCGGGCCAGGGCGGTCGGAAGTAAGTGTTGCGCAACAGGGCCGTGACGCCGGCGAACGGCCAGTCGTCGTCCTGAAGCCGCACCGCCCGCAGCAGCAGCGCCGCGGCGGGATTGCGCGTTAACGGGTCCGTTCCCTCCATTTCCACGGGCAAGTCGTATTCGTCGAAGACTTCGCCGAGCACGTCCGCATAGGGGGACACGTCGCGGAGCACGACCAAGATCTCGTCCGGATCCGTCCCGTCCAGCAACAGCGTCTTGATGCGTCGGGCCGTGAGCCGGGCCTCGCCGACGACGCCCGGCGCCTCGATAAGAGCGACGCCGGCGGCGTCGGCGGATCGCTCGACCGCGCGGAGCGGGCGGAACAGCTGGCGTTCCAGGTGGGCCAGGCCGGCGGGACGGTCGATGTCATGGCGAGCGGGGGGCGTTAGCCCCCTGATGAAAGGTTCAGCGATTGCAGGCGGTTCAGGGGGCTTACGCCCCCCGCTCGCCAACCATTCCACCTCCGGCCCAAGCGGCCGCAAGTGTTCCAGCGTTTCGCGCGGCCGGGCGAACAGGTCGCGCCGCCGGTCGTCGTTTTCGCCGGGCAGCGCGATCCACAATTCCTCGACCCATCCGCATAACAATTCGAGAAAGTCATGTTGCGGACGGGTGAAGTCGCTGAATCCGTCCACGAACACGGCGCGGACCTCGCCGAACGGTTGGCGCGGGCCGCGGCGCAGCAGGTCGCAGGCGCGGCCGACCACGCCGTCCGCGTCGTGCAGGTTTTGCCGACGCAATTCGTCGTGGTAGCGGGCGTAGAGTCGGGCGCACTGGCGTTCCTTGGCGCCGACGGCGGCGGACTTCTCGGCGAAGGCGTCGGGCGGAATGGCGTTGCGTTGCAGGTCCGTCAGCAAGCCGAGAACGCCGTCGGTGAAGCCGCGCGTGTCGGCGACGCCGGCGAAGTGCGGCAGGTCGCCGCCGTCGGCCAGATCGGCGACCAGGTCCTCCGTCAGGAGCCGCCGTTGCACGGCGGTCAGCGGTCGCGCGGCCGGGTCATTGGCGCGGACGATTTTTTCCAGCACCTCTTGAAAGGTGTGCAGCAGCGGAAGGCCGAGTTCGGCCGTCGCCTCGCGCAGCCGGCCGCGCAGCGCCTCGACGGCGCGCACGGTCGGCCCCAGCCAGAGGACGCTTCCGGGGGCGTCGGCCAGACGCGCCTGAAAGCGCTCGACCATTCGTTGCGTCTTGCCGGCCCGCGCGGGGCCGCAAAGAACGTGTACCGCCGCGGGCATGTTCTTGGTCCGTGGTTTTCGGCCCGCACGGCAGGGCCGATGACGCATTATTCCGCCCCACGCCTCCCGACGCAACGGACGATGCAACGCCGACGTAACGGGCGCCCATCCATCGCCGCGTTGGATCGTCATACATAAGGGGGACCATCCACGACAAGGCCGCGAGAGGCGGCCGTCGGTATCATGGCGGATACCGGGGCGCCCGCCCCGCGCCCCCGGAACGGAGAGGTAATGCGGACCCTGATGAAGCCGCGTTTCGGCACACCGCGCGAGCTGGTGGACGGGTTGCACCAGCGATCCGACGGCGCCCGCGGCCGGCTGTGGGAGGCGGTGCGCGAGCCGGTGGCCCGGTTGATGCGCGAGCTGATCGCGCGCCGCCGGCTCGACCCCGACGCGAACCGGCTCACGCTCCACGCCCTCCACCTGGCCGAGACGTGGGTGCGAACCAGGCCGCCGGGCGAATTCGAGCGGCTGTCGTGGGACGCCTTCCGCAACGCCGTGCTGATGCAGATCGGCCGCCTGGCCCTGCAACCGTTCGGCGGACGGATCGGCCGCGCCGGCGGCGGCCCGGCGCCGCTGCCGGAATGCCCCGCTTACCAGAATGAGACTTTTTCCCTACCTTTTGAGCAGTCAGGCGAGTTCTGGTTCGGCGGCGACTGGTACGGCGGCCGGCGGACGGCCGACGGCAGTCTGTGGGTCATCGTGGCCGACGTCACCGGCCACGGCTATTACGCCTACCTTTTGGCGAGCGTTTTGCCGAACGTATGGGAAGCCTGTTGGAAGAAAGCGCCGGCCGACGTGCGGCCGGCCGGCCTGCTGCGGGCGATGCACGAATTGCTGGAAAGCTGCCTGCCGGAAGGCGTGTACGCGGAATGTACCCTGGTACGGCTCAGCCCGGAGGGCGAGGCGACGGTGGCCCCGGCCGGCGGCACGCGGCTGCTGCTGCGGCGCCAGGGCGAGCCGGCTTCCCTGTTGAAACTGCGCGGCGGCTGGCTGGGCCTGTTGCCGCCGTCGTCGGCCGACCAGCGTTCGTGGACCCTTGCGGAGGGCGACGAATTGCTTTTGGGCAGCGACGGGGCTTTCGACCACCTGGCCGAACTGGACGGCGCCGGCGTGCCGGGTCGGCCGACGGAGGCGAGTCTTTTGGAGGACGTGCGACGGCTGCTGCGACAAGCCCTGAAACGGGGGCCGCAAAAGGACGACATCACGCTGGTGTCGCTGCGCCGCGTCGGGGCGGGGCGCACGGCGGCCGTACCGATTTCTTCCCTCCGCAAAGGTGCGGACGATGTTTCAGTGTGACTGTCCGCCGGACGACTGCGCCGGCCGGGTGCGCCTGCACCTGGCCGGCGACCGCGACGCCGGCGACGCGCTGGCGCGGAAGTTCGCCGCCCTGGTGCGGAGCATCGTGCAGCGCGTGCTGGGGCCGGGCCGCCGGGAGGAGTGGGACGACGCCTGCCAGGCCGTGTTCCTGCGCGTGTTTACGAACCTCGGCAAATGGGAGGAGCGTTGTCCGTTTTGCAAGTGGCTGGCCGTCGTGGCGGCGCGGCGGGCCATCGACCTGGCGCGTCAGACCGACCCGACGCGGCCGCTGCCGGCCGGCGAGATCGCCGACCCGCGTCCGCCGCCGCCCGACCCGGAAACCATCGAGCGCATCGAGCGGACGGTGGCCCGCTTCCCGGAGGAGTGGCGGAAGGTGTGGGACTGGTGGGCGCAAGGGATGCGCCGCGACGAGATGGCCCGCCGCGCCGGCAAGTCGCTGCGCACGATCCAGTACTGGCTGGCGGAGATGATGGATCAGGTGCGCGAACGGTTGGAAGAATGAACACCTATACCAACCCGAAGCGCGAGCGAGGGCGAAGGTTCCTGGGTAGCATAGACGGTTCGGAACCTTCGCCCTCGCTCGCGCTTCGGGTTGGTGTGCCTCGCTCGCGCTTCGGGTTGGTGTGCCTCGCTCGCGCTTCGGGTTGGTATAGAGTTCCAGAGGCGCTCACTCCTTTTTAATCAACCCCAGCGTCTTCATCCACGCCTCCAGCTGGTCCGGCCAACTCGACAGTTCGGGCATGTTCGTCGCCAGGCCGACGCCGTGCCGCCCGTGTTCGTAGATGTGCAGTTCGGCCGGCACCTTGGCCTTTCGCAACGCCTCGAAGAACAGCACGCTGTTCTGCACCGGCACGGCGTTGTCGTCGCCGGTGTGGAACAGGAACGTCGGCGGCGTCTTGTTCGTCACCTGCTCGTCGTTGCACAGGCTCTCCACCAACTTCTCGTCGGCGTTCTTCCCAAGTAGGTTGTAACGCGATCCCATATGGGCGTAGGGCGGTTTGAGCGTGATGACGGGGTAGGCGAGGATGCAGAAGTCGGGCCGGCAGCCGGCGCGGTCGATGGGGTCGTCGGCCTTGGGATCGCCGTCGTCGAAGTGGGTGGCGGCCGTCGATGCCAGATGACCGCCCGCGGAAAAGCCCATGATTCCGACGCGCCTGGGATCGACGTTCCACTCCCTGGCGCGGGCGCGGACGGTGCGCAGGGCGCGCTGGGCGTCTTCAAGAGGAACGGGATGCTTATAGGGGGCGACGCGGTATTTGAGTACGAAGCCGGCGACGCCGCGCTTGGCCATCCAGGCGCCGACGTCCATGCCTTCGTAGCTGATGGCGAGTCCGCGGTAGCCGCCGCCGGGGCAGACGACGACGGCGGCGCCGGTGGCCTTGTCGGCCGGCGGCAGGAAGCGCGTGAGGGTGGGAACGTCGGCGTCCTTGGCGCCCAGGGCGCCGGGCGCGGCCCTGGGCCAGAGCGGCTCGGACTTGGGGGCGTCGGCGGCGTTCAGCGTCAGACTCAGGGCGAGCAACGCGAGGTGCATGGCGGGTCGGTCCTTTCACACGGCGGGTTCGGAACATCGGGGCGATGTCCGAGCATAGCGATTCGCCGGGCGGATGCAACGGTTGTGTCGTACTCCACGAACGCCGATCCCCGATCGGCGGTTCGCACAAGTACAAAAACGCGCCGGCGGGAGGATCGCTCCTCCCGCCGGCGCCCCGCGTCGCTTCCGAGAACCGCCGCCCTTACTTCGCCAACTGCTTCCTTACCTCGTCGCCCAGGTTGTTGATCTGGACGTTGCGGCTCACGACCTTGCCGTCGCGGCCGACCAGGAACAGGTTCGGCAACACGAAGATGCCGTAATCGGTGGCCAGCTTGCTCTCCAGGCCGCCGCTCTGGAACAGGTGGACGCCGGGCGCCGGGGACCGGCTCAGGAAGTCCCGCGCCTCCTTGGCCGTGTTGTCCAGGTTCACGCACACCAGCTCGACGCCCTTGCTCCCCTGCGTGTCCATCAGGACCTTGAGCTTGCTAAAGTCGCTGGCCGTCTGGCTGTTCCAGCTCGCCCAGTAGTAGACGACCACCACCTTGCCCCGGGCCTGGTCCACGTCGTAGACGGAGTTCGGCTCGTCCAGCTTCGGGCCGACCAGCCGGATTGTCTGGCCCTCCAATCCCAGGCGGCGTATGGCGCCGCCCGCCTTGTGGCCCTGCGGCGAATCCGGGAAGTTCTTGGCCAGCACCCCGTACCAGTTCTTCGCCTCCACGTCCTTGTTCAGGAACTCGTTGACCATGCCCAGCTGCAACAGCGCATCCGGCGCATCTTCCGCCTTGGGGTAGGCTTCCACGAACTTCGTCAGCCGGTCCACCCACGCCTGTTGCAGCGTGTTGAAGTCCTGGGCGCCCTTCTCCTTGCCCGCGCTCCGCTGGATGCCGACGGCGTAGCCGGCCTGCATCTCGCGATAGGTGACGTAGGCCGCCAGGTTGCTGCCCGGCGCCGACTTCGCCATGCTCTCTTCCAGCCGTACTAGCTGCGTCATGGCGGCCTTGTCTCCGGGCGGGCTGTTCTGGGCGGCCGTGCTCAGACTGTCCGCCATCTGACGAATCCACGGGTCGCGCGCCTCGGGCTTGGCCGCCGCCGCGATCCTTTCCAGGATTTCGACGCGGGCCAGGTGGTGGCGGGCCATCAGCGGGTTGGGGCTGGGTCCGGCGTCCGGGGCCATCTTCTTATCGAGGTCCGTTAACTCGTTGACCAGCCCCATCAGCTTGGGGTCGCTGTCCAGCTGCTTGTCGATGCCGGCCGTGGTATCGACCGGGGCGGCCCCGGCGGCCGGGGCGTCCACGATGCGCCAGGCCTGGCCGACCTGGATCATCTCGCCGGTTTGAATCCAGTCGGTGGCGCCGCCCACCTCGAACAGGATCGATCCGTGCGAATACTTGACGATGTCGGCGTGGGCGCCGGTCTGTTCCGCCGGGGCGCATTCCGGCGCCGCGGTTTCCAGATGGACCCAGGTCGGCTTGCCGGCGGCCAGCTTGGGCAGGTCGGCGATGGCCTTCTGGAACTTGGCGGGGGCCGCCTTTTCCAACTCGCGGATGTGTTCGGCCTGGTCCTCCGGCAGGCCCAGCTGCTTCATCTCCGCCTCGGAGATCATCAGCGCCTGCAGCCGGGCGAAATCCTTGGTCGCCAGCGCCTGGAGGATTTCCTGGCTGGCCTCCTCGGCCGAGATGACCTTCCAGAATTTGATGTGGCCGGTTTTGGTTTCGTCCACGCCCCATTTCATGCCGTCGGCGTTGAGCCAGCGGAACTGGTCGGGCTTGCCGGCGCCGCCTTCGCTCTCAAATTCGCGGTAGACCTCGACGCCGTCCTTGAAATAGGACCAGGTGTCGAGGTTCCTTTCGTCGTGGCTGAAGAAGAGGCGGAGGGTCTTGCCGTTGGCGTCCTTGAGCGCCCAGCCGCTGCCCTTGCCGTTCGGCCCCTTGACCAGCTCCACCTTGCAGCCGGCTTCCTCATCCGGCCTGGGCGTCGAGACGGCGACGCCGTCCTGCGCCGGGTGGTAACGGAGCATGGTGGAAACGGGCGGGGCGTTGCCGGCCCAGGCCGCCCCCGCACCCCCCACCATCACGCAGCCCGCCACGAACCAGCGCGCCGCCCTACGCGCCCACTTCCCCGTTCCAGCGCCGCCCGCGGTCGTTGCCTTTACCATCCGTGTCTCCTTTTCTCGCCGGGTTGCCACCCGCACGTCCGTCCTTCTCTTTCTTCGGCGGAATCGGCACGGTCAATTCAATCCAAACCCGGATAGCCGCGACGCGCCAGCGGAGCGCTCGACGCCAGCGCTCCGCTGGCGCGTCGCGGCAAACCGGCGCCCGCGCCACGCGCCCCGATTCCGCCGGTTGTTCCGGCAAAGGACGGGCAGGCGCTTTCATAGGGCTAAGTTGTGGGAGATTCGCGGGATAGGACGAAACCGCCTTGTCGGTTTCGGGGCTTCCCTAACTTGACTGCTTTTTGGCGTGTGGCTATAATTACACACGCGCTCCCGGGCAAGGTCGTTACGTCGGGCCGAGGCGCGGCTTCCAGCGAACAGGAATGGAAACCGCGGCGGACGGAACGAATTGGACTCGGCCGTTTCGGTCAGGAGGACCGGCGGTTCCGGGGGGCGTCGGGCAAGGGAATGCCGACCATGGCCAGGGTCGTCCGCCGCTTGGCGGGCGACGTCGCGGGAAGGAGTGGACGCACGGACTCCTCCGAATGGCGTGTTCCTCCGGGCGACGGGGCCATGGGATGCGGGTCCGCCTTTCCTCTTTCCGGCCGGGTTTCCGCCGCTAGAAGCTTGCCTGCTCCGCTGTCTCAGATACACGCCGTCGTCGGTGCGCGAAAACGTGCGACAAGGTCGAAGTCGTCGTTTTGCACCGCCGCACGGCCGGCTCCTGCCCCATGGGTGGCCCTTGGCGGACGACCGGGTCAAGCAGGTCAAAGAGGCCAACGACATCGTGGAAGTCGTCGGCGAATACGTGGCCCTGCGAAAAATGGGACAGACGTACAAAGGCCTCTGCCCCTTCCACGACGACCACAACCCCTCCTTCGACGTCGATCCCCGCCGCCAACGCTACCGCTGCTGGGTCTGTGAGAAATACGGCGACGTGATCAGTTTTGTTCAGGAACATCGACCACGTCGGCTTCGTCGAGGCGCTGCAACTGCTCGCCCGCCGGGCCAACATCACGCTGGACGAGGCGAGCGCCGCCCAGCAGCAGGGCCGCGCCCGCCTGCTCGACGTGGTGCGCTGGGCCGCCCAGCAGTTCCACGAATGTTTGCTCGACGATCCGCTGGCCGAGGAGGCCCGCCGCTATCTCGGCGAACGCGGACTGGTCGGCGAGACGGTTCGGAAGTACGGCCTCGGCTACGCCCCGGCCTCCGGCAACTGGCTGGCGCGGAAGGCCGAAGCCGGCGGCCTGCCGCTGGAGCTGCTGGAAAGCGTGGGGCTGATCGCCAAACGCGAGCAGGGGCCGGGTCACTACGACCGCTTCCGCGACCGCATACAATTTCCGATCCGGAATATCCAGGGCCAGCCGATCGGCTTCGGCGGACGCATCCTGCCCACCTCGCCGCTGGCCGCAAGGGCGCCGAAATATTACAACTCGTGCGAAACCCCCCTTTTCAGCAAAAGTGACAGCCTGTACGGTATGGACACGGCCCGGCACGCGGCGACGGCCGCCGGATACCTGGCCGTGGTGGAGGGCTACACCGACGTGCTGATGGCCCACCAGATGGGCGTCGGCCACGTCGTCGCCACGATGGGCACGGCCCTGAACGCCCGCCACGTCCAACAGCTCCGCCGCTTCGCCCCGCGCGTGGTGCTGGTCTTCGACGCCGACGCCGGCGGCGAGGCGGGCGTGGATCGGGCGCTGGCCATCTTCGTCAGTCAGGACGTGGACCTGGCCGTGGCCGCGCTGCCGGACGGACTGGACCCGTGCGACCTGCTGCTCGCGCAGGGAGCGGACGCCTTCCGGGCGGTGCTGGACGGGGCGGTGGACGCGCTGGAGTTCAAGCTCAACCGCGTCCTGGCCGGGGAAGGAAGCCTCGGCGTGGAAGGGAAACGGCGGGCGGTGGAATCGGTGCTGGGCGTGATCGCCCTGACGCCGACGCTGCCTGGACAGGCCGGCGCGGTCAAGACGCAGTTGATGATGACTCGCATCGCTCAACGACTGGCTCTCAAGGAGGAGACCGTATGGGCGCGACTGGACGAATGGAGAAAACACCGTGGCGGCGCGACGGTCCGCGGCTCGCGGCCTGCGCCGGCCGAAGACGAGGCCGAACGCAAGGCGGCCCCGGCCGCCCCGGAGGAGCGGCAGCTGCTCGAACTGCTGCTGGCCGAACCGGACCTGGTGGCGGAGGCCGCGGAGGCCGTGCGGCCGGAGGAGATCGCCCATCCGGGGCTGCGGCGGCTGCTGGAGGGGCTGTACGCCCTGCTCGCGGAGGGTGAGCCGCCCACCCTGGACCAGTTGCGCGGCCGCCTGGACAACCCGCGCCTGGCGGAACACGCTCTCAAACTACAGGAAATCGGCCGGTGCAACCCCGACCGCGCGGCCTGGCTGCGCCAGCTGCTCAATCATTTTCGAGGAGCGCCGCGCCGGCCCGGCCAAACAGGAACTCCATAACCAGCTGCAGGCCGCCGGCGACCACGAGGCGGCCCTGGAACTGCTCCGGCAGCTGACCAACCGTAAAGTCCTGGGAG
The DNA here is from genome assembly GCA_963813925.1 of uncultured Planctomycetaceae bacterium. Taxonomy (GTDB): domain Bacteria; phylum Planctomycetota; class Planctomycetia; order Gemmatales; family Gemmataceae; genus UBA4732. The sequence continues at coordinate 27,229 of CAWFBG010000005.1, read as the reverse complement.
CGGGCTGACGCCCGTTCCCAGCTTTACCCGGCGCTTCCGCTGTCGCACGCGCCGGGTCGTGAGGCGAGGAGGGTTTGATGGAGAAGATCGACGACGGCCTGAAGTCCTTGCTCGAATCCGGCAAGGAAAAAGGCTACCTGACCTACGACCAGGTCAACGACCACCTCCCGGACGACGACGCCAACCCCGAGAAGATCGACCAGATCCTGATTCTCCTCGAAGAACAGGGCATCGAGCTGATCGAGGAGTCGGAGGCCGAAGAACGCGAGGGCGGCGTCGCCGTCCCCGTGCTCGATGACGAAACGCGCCGAACTCGATCTCAGCTTCATGGACGAGGACGACAGCCGCCGCATCGACGACCCGGTGCGGATGTACCTCACCCAGATGGGTTCGATCCCGCTGCTGAAGCGCGAGCAGGAGATCGCCCTGGCCAAGAAGATCGAGGTCACCCGCAAGCGCTTCCGCCGCAAGGTGCTGGAGTGCGACGGCGCCTTGCAGCAGGTGGTCGAGACGCTCAAGCGCGTCCACACCGGCGACCTGCCGTTCGACCGCACTGTCAAGGTGTCGCTGACGGAGAACCTCGAAAAGGACAAGATCCTCCAGCGGATGCCGCACAACCTGCGGACGCTGGAACACCTGATGGAGCAGAATCAGGAGGACTTCGCCAAGGTCCTCGACCCGCGCACCGCGGAGGACGAACGCCGCCGCCTGCGCCGCCAGCTCCGCGTCCGCCGCCGCAAGGCCGTGACGCTGGTCGAGGAGCTGTCGATCCGCACGCAAAAGGTCCAGCCGCTGATGAAGAAGCTGGAGCAGATTTCGCTGCGGATGGACGAGCTGGAGGCCCAGATCCTGGCGCTGCGGGCCGAGGGCGGCTGCAAGGAAGACCTGGCCAACCTCGAAAAGGAACTGCACGACTACATGATGCACACGCTGGAGGAGGCGGCCGGCCTCCGCAAGCGCGTGGAGGTCGTGAAGAAGCGGTTCACCGAGTACGAGCAGTCCAAGCGCGACCTGTCGGGCGGCAACCTGCGGCTGGTGGTGTCGATCGCCAAGAAGTACCGCAACCGCGGCCTGTCGTTCCTGGACCTGATCCAGGAGGGCAACACCGGCCTGATGCGGGCGGTGGACAAGTACGAGTACCGCCGCGGCTACAAGTTCAGCACCTACGCGACCTGGTGGATTCGCCAGGCCATCACGCGGGCCATCGCCGACCAGGCCCGGACGATCCGCATCCCGGTCCACATGATCGAGACGATGTCGAAGCTCCGCAATGTCTCCAAAAAGCTGTTGCAGGACGCTGGGCCGCGAGCCGACCATCGAGGAGACGGCCAAGGAGGCCAACATCAGCGTCGAGGAGACGCGGCGCGTGCTGAAGATCAGCCGGCACCCGATCTCTCTGGACCGTCCGGTGGGCGAGAGCGAGGACAGCTATTTCGGCGACTTCATCGAGGACGACTCGGCCGAGTCGCCGGTGCAGGCGGCGACGCAGGAGATGCTCAAGGACAAGATCGACCAGGTGCTCAAGACGCTGACCTACCGCGAGCGCGAGATCATCAAGCTGCGCTACGGCCTGGGCGACGGCTACACCTACACCCTGGAAGAGGTGGGCCGGATCTTCAAGGTGACGCGCGAGCGCGTGCGGCAGATCGAGGCCAAGGCGGTGCGCAAGTTGCAGCACCCGGTGCGAAGCCGGCAACTGGAGGGGTTCCTCGACGGCATGCGCCGCTGCTGAGTCCGCGACCGCCGGTCATCCGACCGGCGGTTTTTTTGTCAAATGAATGGAACCACGGCGACGCGGAGAAAATCAATCGATTTGTTTTTCTCCGCGTCGCTGTGGTTCCATTCTTTCTTCCGCGAGTCGGCTAATGCGTTATGCGATCTGTAACGAGACCTTTGAGGGCTGGGACCATCGGCGCGTCTGCGAGTTCGTCGTCGGCCTCGGCTACCAGGGTTTGGAGATTGCGCCGTTCACCCTCGCCGGCCGCGTCACCGACGTGACCCCGGAGCGCCGCCGGGAACTGCGCCGCCAGGCCGAGGACTGCGGCCTGACGCTCCTGGGGCTGCACTGGCTGCTCGCCCGCACCGAGGGCTTGCAACTCACCGCGCCCGACGCGACGGTTCGCCAGGCCGCCGCCGATTACCTCGGCGAGTTGGCCCGCTGCTGCGCCGACCTCGGCGGCGACGTGCTCGTCTTCGGCTCGCCGGCCCAGCGCCGCGTCCCCGCCGGGGCGACGCGCGAACAGGCGGCCGACTATGCCGTCGATACCTTCCGCCGCGCCCGATCCGCCGTCGCCGACGCCGGCGTCCGCCTCTGCCTGGAACCGCTCGCGCCGCCGGAGGCGGACTTCATTACCAGCTGCGGCGAGGCCGTCGAAATCCTCGACCGCGTCGGCTCGCCGAACTTCGTCCTCCATCTCGACGTCAAGGCGATGTCAGCGGAAGAGACGCCGGTCCCCGAACTGATCCGTCGGTACGCCGGCCGCACCGGCCATTTTCACGCCAACGACCCCAACCGCCGCGGCCCCGGTTTCGGCGCCGTCGATTTCGTCCCCATCTTCCGAGCGCTACGCGAATCCGGATATCAGGGATGGGTATCGGTCGAGGTCTTCGACTACTCTCCCGACCCGGAAACGATCGCCCGCGAGAGCCTGCGTTATATGCGGGAGTGCGAAACCCGCGCCGCCCAACCCTGACAGGAGGTCGCGCCGATGACACGCCTTCTTTTGCCACTCGTCGTCCTCGCCGCCGCCGCGGCCTGCCGCGCCGACGAGCCGCTCCAGGCCGGTTTCGGCGAGGCAGATATTACTCCCTCCGTGGGAGGCGATAAGCCGGTCTACATGGCCGGCTTCGGCCACGACCGCAAGGCGACCGGCGTCCACGACCGCCTCAAGGCCCGCGCCGTCGTTCTCAAGCAGGGCCGCACGAAAATCGCCCTGGCCTGCGTCGATCTCGTCGGCTTCTTCTTGCCCAACGTGGAGCGCGTCCGCGCCGGGCTGCCCGGCTTCGATTACGTCCTCGTCTCCAGCACGCACACCCACGAGGGGCCGGATTCGCTCGGCCTGTGGGGGCCGACGCCGCTCCAGAGCGGTGTGGACGCCGACTACATGCGCAGCGTCGAGAAGCAGGTCGTCCGGGCCGTGCGCGACGCCGACGCCGCGGCGCAACCCGTGACCGCCCGCATCGGCTCCGTCAAGGCGCCGGAACTGCTGCACGACTCACGCGAACCCTACGTCCTTCTCGACGACCTGGTCGCGCTCGAATTTCGCACCCTCAAGGACGACAAACCCGCCGGCGTCGTGGTCCAATGGAACTGCCACCCGGAGACGTTGGGCAGCGCCAATACCGAGATCAGCGCCGATTTCGTCGGCTACACGGTCAACGCCCTGCAAGCCGAGCGTCATTGCCCGGTCGTGTTCCTGAACGGCGCGGTGGGCGGCCTGATGTCGTCGCTGGGCGTGGAGATCAAAAGCGCCGACGGCAAGGTGTTGAAGGACGGCACCATCGAGAAGACGGAGCGCTACGGCCGGCTGCTGGCGGAGGCGGCGGATCGCGCCCTGAACGACGCCAAGCCGGTGCGGCTGACGCCGCTGGAGGCGCGGCGACGGCCGGTGTTCCTGCCGCTGGCCAACAAGATCTACATGCTGGCCCGCCAGCTCGGCGTGTTCGAGCGCGAGGCGTATCTCTGGTCCGGCGACCCGTACAAGGCGGAGAAGGCGGACCCGAAGGAGGGCGATAAGACGCTGGCCGTGCGCACGGAGGTCGGCTATCTGCGCCTGGGCGAGCTGGAGATCGCGGTCATACCGGGCGAAATCTATCCGGAATTGGTGCTGGGCAAGGTGCAGGACCCGCCGGACGCCGGCGCCGACTTCCCCGACGCCCCGGTCGAGCCGGCGATCTACAAGCAAATGAAGGGGCCGCACCGCATGATCGTCGGCCTGGGCAACGACGAGATCGGTTACATCATCCCCAAGCGGCAGTGGGACGAGAAGCCGCCATACTGCTACGGCCGCAAGAGGCCGCAGTACGGCGAAGTCAACAGCCTCGGCCCGGACACGGCGCCGCTGCTGTGCCGGGCGTTCAAGGAACTGATCGAAGGAAAAAAGAATTGAACCACAGAGGCTTCATGGTCCGGTTAGCCGCGACGCGCCAGCGGAGCGCTTGGGACCGAGCGCTCCGCTGGCGCGTCGCGGCTAACCGGGCCGCGACGTGGTGAGATTCTTGTGTCGAGACGAACCCAATGACCTGGACCCGCCGTCACCTGCTCGGCCTGGAAGATCTCAGCCGGCCGGAGATCGAGACCATTCTCGACGCCGCCGAGGGCTTTGTCGAGACGGCGCGTCGCAAGAAAAAGAAACGCCACGACCTCAAGGGCAAGGTGGTCGTCAACCTGTTCTTCGAGCCGTCCACGCGCACGCGGGCCAGCTTCGCCTTCGCGGCCAAGCGCCTCGGCGCCGACACCCACGACTTCACGCCCGGCGGCTCCAGCGTCAGCAAGGGCGAGACGTTCGTGGACACCGCCAAGAACATCGAGGCGATGGGAATCGACGTGGTGGTGGTGCGCCATTCGGTGCCGGGGGCGCCGCACCTGCTGGCCCAACACCTCCATTGCGGAGTGGTCAACGCCGGAGACGGCGCCCACGAACATCCGACGCAGGGGTTGCTCGACATTTTCACCATCCGACGACTCAAGGGACGCGTCGAGGGGCTGACCGTCGGCCTGGTCGGCGACATCGCCCACAGCCGGGTGGCGCGCAGCAATATCCACGGTTTGCTCAAGATGGGGGCCAAGGTGATCGTTTGCGGCCCGCCGACGCTGGCGCCGCCGACCATCACACAACTCGGCGTCGAATTGGCGTACAAACTGGACGACGTGCTGCCGCGTTGCGACGTGGTCAACGTCTTGCGCATCCAGTTCGAGCGGCAGCGGAGCGGCCTATTCCCGTCGATCCAGGAGTATTTCCGGCTGTTCGGCGTGGACGGGGCGCGGCTGCGGCGGGCGAAGCCGGACATCCTGTTGCTGGCGCCGGGGCCGATCAACCGCGGCGTCGAGTTGACGCCGGAAGTGGCCGACGGGCCGCACAGCGCCATTTTAGAACAAGTCACGAACGGGCTGGCGGTGCGCATGGCAGTGCTTCATTTACTGTGCGGGCAGCCGACGGGGGAGGAATGACGGGCGGCCGTCACTCCTCCCCTTCCAGCGTCACCTTCACATCCTGCTGCTTGCCGTTGCGCTCGATGCTCAGCGTCACCGTGTCGCCGACCTTGTGCTCGTCCAGGGCGGCTTCGAGGTCGCTGATCTTTTGCACCGCCTGCCCGTCCACCGCCGTGATCACGTCGCCCAGGTTCACGTCGCCGTTCTCGTCGCGCGTCGTCGGCTGCAAGCCGGCCTTCGCCGCCGGGCTGTCCGGATCCACGTTCAGGATCAGGACGCCCTTCAACCCGAGATTGGCCGTCGTCTGGTCCGGAACGTACTGCGCGCCCAGGCCGGGGTGCGCCACGTGGCCCTTCTGCTTGATGATCTGCGGCACCACCTGATTGATCTCGTCCACTGGGATGGCGAAGCCGATGCCGGCCGACGAACCCGACGGACTGAAAATGGCCGTGTTCATGCCGATCAGGCGCGCGGCGCTGTCCAGCAGCGGGCCGCCGCTGTTGCCGGGGTTGATCGCCGCGTCGGTCTGGATCACGTTCTTGATCGGCCGGTTCGTCACCGACTGGATCTCGCGGCCGGTGGCGCTGATGATGCCGCTGGTCAGCGTGTGGTCCAGGCCGAACGGGTTGCCGATGGCGAACGCCGACTGGCCGACCTGCAAATCCGCCGACCGGCCGATCGGAATCGGCGTCAGCTTGCCGGCCGGGGCGCCGATGTACAACACGGCGATGTCCTTGTCGGGGTAATAGCCGACGACCGTGCCTTTCCAGTTGGACTGGTCGGAGAGCGTGACCTGCACGGCGCCGTTGTTCTGTAGGACATCCTTCACGACGTGAAAGTTGGTGACGATGTGGCCGTCCTTGTCCCAGACGATGCCGGACCCGGTGCCCTCCGGCACCTGCTGCACGTTGAGGTTCCACAGGCCGCGCTGCACCGCCAGCGTGGTGATGTGGACCACCGACGGCTTGGCGTTGTTGTAGATGTCTATAGTAGTTTTTTCCAGGTCCATCAGGTTGCCGCGCGGCGTGACGGTTCGCGGCTGGCCGTCGTTGCCCTGCGGCCAGTAGCCGCGGATCAGCATGTAGCCGACCAGCACCCAGCCGCCCAGCGTCACCAGGACGAGCATCAGGAGAAGCAGCGGCGAGGATTGAGGCCTCTGCCGCGGGTGGATCGGCGGGAGGCCGGGCCGGTAGTCATACGGGTCGCCGGACATGAGGGAATTCTCCGATCAAAGCGGGCGAGCGGCCGGCGTGAGCCGGCCGGTGCGTCTATGCTATACCGGCCGGCTCACGCCGGCCGCTCGCCCGTTGTCACCCTACCGTCACCGATTCCAGTCGCCGACCGACGGCCGGCAGCGCCGCCGACAGCACGTCCTCGACGCGCTCGGCGAAGACGAACTTCATCTCCTCGCGCACCGAGTCGGGCAGGTCGCGCAGGTCCTGTTCGTTGTCCCTGGGCAAGACCACCTGCCGCATTCCGGCCCGCCGCGCCGCCAGCACCTTCTCCTTGATGCCGCCCACCGGCAGCACCAGGCCGGTCAGCGTGACCTCGCCGGTCATGGCCGTGTCGCTCCGCAGCGACGCGCCAGTGTACAGCGAGGTCAGGGCCGCCACCATCGCCACGCCGGCGGAGGGGCCGTCCTTGGGCGTCGCCCCGGCCGGGACGTGGACGTGGACGGCGTTGTTCCGGAAGACGTGCGGGTCGATGCCCAGCCCCTCGGCGTGCGACCAGACGAACGACTGCGCCGCCCGCGCCGACTCGCGCATCACTTCGCCGAGCTGGCCGGTCAACCGCAAACCGCCGCGGCCGCCTGGCAGCAGGCTGGCCTCGATATAGAGCACGTCGCCGCCCGCCTCCGTCCAGGCCAGGCCCGTCGAGACGCCCGGCTCCAGCTGCTTCCGCCAGCGCTCCGGGCGGATGCGCTGCGGCCCCAGCAGGTCGGTCAGGTCTTCCGGCTTGACGTGGACCGGCGCCGTCGTTCCCTCGGCGAACCGGCGGGCCACCTTGCGGGCGATGCGACCCAGGGCGCGTTCGAGGTCGCGGACGCCGGCCTCGCGGGTGTAGCCGCCGATGACGCGCCGCAGGGCGTCCGGCTCGATCGTCAGCTGCTCCTTCGTCAGCCCGGTTTCCGTCAGCCGGCGCGGCCAGAGGAAACGCTCGGCGATCTGGATCTTTTCCTCCTCACTGTAGCCGGATAGGCGCAAAAGTTCCATCCGGTCCAGCAGCGGCCGCGGGATCGTGTCCAGGGCGTTGGCCGTCGTGATGAACAGCACCTTGGACAGGTCGAACGGCAAATCGAGGTAGTTGTCGCGGAAGGTGTTGTTCTGGGCCGGGTCGAGGATCTCCAGCAGGGCGCTGGCCGGGTCGCCGCGGTAGTCGCGGCCCAGCTTGTCCACCTCGTCGAGCATCACCACCGGGTTGTTGACGCCGGCCCGCCGCAGCGCCTGGAGGATGCGGCCGGGCATGGCGCCGATGTAGGTGCGCCGGTGGCCGCGCAGCTCCGCCTCGTCGTGCAGGCCGCCCAGGCTCAGCCGCTCGAACTTGCGGCCGAGGGCGCGGGCGATCGACTGACCCAACGACGTCTTGCCGACGCCGGGGGGGCCGACGAAGCAGAGGATCGGCGCCTTGGCCTTCGGATTCAGCTTCAATACGGCCAGGTCTTCGAGGATGCGCTCCTTGACCTCCGCCAGGTCGTAGTGGTCCTCGTCGAGGACTTCGCGGGTCTTTTTCAGGTCGATCACGTCTTCCGTGGACTTGTTCCACGGCAGTTCCAGGACCAGCTCCAGGTACGTTCGCGTCACCTGGAAGTCCGGGGCGGCGGCCGGCATCCGCTCCAGCCGCGTCAGCTCGCGCTCCGCCTCCTTGCGGACCTCGTCCGGCAGGTTGGCCTCGGTCAGCCGGCGGCGCAGCTCATCAACTTCCGCCTTTTCGGGGCTTTTTTCGCCGAGTTCCACCTGAATAGCGCGCATCTGCTGGCGCAGCATGTGTTCGCGCTGCTGCTTGGTCATCTCCGACTCGACCGAGCTGCTGATCTTCTTGCGCAGCTCCAGCACCTGCACCTCGTGCGACAGGTAGCCGTGGATCAGCCGCAGCGCTTCCACGCGGGTCGGCGCCTCCAGCAGCGCCTGCTCCTTGGCCGCGTCCATGCTCAACATGGACCCGAGCAAATACGTCAGCCGCAGCGGGTCGCCGGCCTGGGCCGCGATCTGCTGAATGTTGATCGGCGTCGGCAGCTGCACCAGCGCCAGCGCCTTGGCCGCCAGTTCCAGCACCGCCCCTTGAAGCGCCTCGACTTCCGTGCCCGTGTCTTCCGGCCACTCCAACGGCCGCACGCGGGCCTTGATGTAAGGCTCCGTCTGTTCGGCCTTGAGGATGGCAACGCGCTCCAAGCCCTGGACGATGACCTCGATGCCGTTTTCGCCGCGCTGCGCCTTCTTGACGACGGCGCGGGTGCCGACGGTGTATAGGTCTTCCAGCCCCGGCGTCTCGACGGAGGCGTCGCGCTGGGCGACGACGACGAAGGTCTTTTCCTCCGTGGTCAGCGCCGCCTCGACGGCGGCCACGGACGGACCGCGGCCGACGGACAGCGGGATGAATAGTTGCGGGAACAGAACCGTATTTTTCAGCGGCAGGATGGGGAGAACCATCACGCCCGTGTCATTTTCTTGTGTCATGGATAACAACCTCATAAGGGGAATAGGGGGTTGCCCTATCTGAATCCTACTCCTTCCAGTCAAGGGGCGCCGGATCGGCTGTCCACTTGCCGCCGTGACCGCCAAAGTGGCGGATTCGCACGCCCATTTCCCTCCTTTCCTTCCTGGTGCAAATGCCGAGCCGGGCAAGGCCGTAAGGCCGACGCGGCGCGCGCGACGGGGGTCTGTCGGCCTTACCCTCATCGGCGTCGTCCGGCGGCGTGCGGCAGGGCCGGATCGGACCACTGCCAGAACGCCCGGCCGTCCTTCCGCACCCGCCGGGCGACGACGCCGAGGCGCCGCTTGGCCCGCTCCAGCGTCCGGACGCAATACCCCGCCACCTGCGCCTCTTCCTGAAGCCCCTTCGCCGGCCGCGGCCCGTCGGCCAGCGCCGCCAGCAGCCATTCGTCGGCCGTGGGCCGATCCGGCCCGCCGCCGGGGGAGGCCGGCCGACACAGCTCGTCGGCCGTCGCATCGCACTCTCCCAGCCAGTGCAGCCGCGGCCGGCCGGACTCCTCCGCCAGACGGCAGGCCAACGCCGGCGCCGTCGGGCCGATGTTGCTCTTGGTCATGGCCAGGATGCGCCGATCCGGCTCGCGCGGGCAGCGGCCGAGGAACAGGGCGGTGCGGATGGCGCCGATGATGCCGATGGAGCCGCCGCCCCGGTAGAGCGCCTGGCGGCCGCCGCGCTTGGTCAACTGACGCACCAGCAGCACCGACGCCCCCGACCGTGCCGCCAGCGCGGCCAGGGGCGCCAGGGCCACGCGCATCACCTGGTCGCTGTTCGCCGCCACTTCCGGCTTAAAAAACGCCATCATCGGGTCGATGACCACCAGCTCGATTTCGTGCGCAACGACGGCCCGCCGCAGCGCCTCGAAGGAGGCGGGGAACGACATCTCGGCGCCGTCGGCGATTCCGACCTGGACGCCGCCGAGGCAGAAGACGCGGGCGAGGTCGGCGCCGGCGGCGTCGAGGCGCGGCCGGAGGGTGTCGTCGAGGGCGTCCTCGGCGTTGAGGAACAGGACGTTGGCCTTCTTGCGGCGCCAGGAGCCGTCGGGCATCCGTCCGCCGCGGGTCAGGCGGGCGGCCAGGTCGGCGGTGAGGAGCGACTTGCCGGCGCCGGGGTCGCCGTCCAGAAGGGCCAGCTTGCCGCAGGCCAGGTACGGCCGCCACAGCCAGTGGATGGGCCGAACCGGGACGCGGTCGAGGCGGAAACAGGCGGGGTCGTCGAAGGGCATGGGCGGTCTTCCGCTTGCGGTGCGCACATGCTTTAAGTGTACCATGCCGAATGGGGATAGGAGAAGAGGATTATGGACGCCGGTGAGGGAATATGAGAGCCATTTTCTCCGTCGAAACCCTCGGATATCTTGTCGCGCCCGCGCTCCCCCCGCCGTTACTTCCGCCGTCGCGGCTTGCGCGGCGGGGTGGGGGAGCCTGCGTTGAGTTGGTCCCGGAGTTGCTGGATCTGCTCTGCGGAAAGGAATGTCAGCAATTCATTCACCGGCAGCGATTGCAGCACTTCGCGACGGTGTTCGGGCGAGAGGCGTTCCAGGGCCTCTCGCTGCTCCTGCGGCGTCAGCAGCGCGAAGTGCTTCTTGACGTAATCGCGCTTGAAATCTTCCATCGTGTACACGGCAAAGTCCTCCTCCCGAAGTCGTTCGGAAAGTTGCCGCAGCAGAAGGCTTGTCTCTTCCGACCGCCGCCGGTAGGCGCCACTCGCGAAGCCCACCAACTCCGGCGAGGCGCTGAACAAGTGCAGCGGGGCGTTGTGTCGCTCACGCGGCAACTCCCCCGCCACGATGACGCGCACTGTGTCCAGGCCCCACCGGCAATCATACACCCCCGGCTGCCGCTCTTGCCACGGCAACAGAGCCGCCGCCAGGTTGTGCGGGAAGCGCGCCGCTACCGCGTACAGATGAAAGCGCTCCGCGGGCAGCAAGTCGGACGGCGAACGGCTGACGAGCTTGCGGTAGGCGACGTAGGCGCCTATCAGTTCGCGGATGGCCCAGTCGTCCAGCGCCTCGTGGAACGACTTGAAAGTGATCAAGTTGTGGTCGGTCAGGTCGCCCAGCCCGTCCGGCAAGAGGCCCGCGGGCTTGCCTCGGCGCCGGCGGACGATGACCACGTCGAGCAGCTGTTGCTGCTGGGACAGGTCGCGCTCGACCTCGACCACGAACGGCGAGCCGGTGAAGAAGTCGGTCAGCAGCAGGCCGAACAGCCGATGCCAGTCGCGCAGCGCCTCCCTCTCGCCGGCCATCGGACGGCCCTCCTTGTGCTGGCCCGATTGTACCCGGCGTCCGGGCGACCTGGAAGCGGCCCTGGATCGGCTCAAGCGGATCGCACGCCGGACCCCCAAAGCGACCGGTTCGCAGGAAATCCTGGATACCCCTTGAGTTCGCGCCCGGCTTTTTCCCCCTGTTGCGGCCGGCTAACGCGGCGCCGGCGTTAGTACGAGGAAAGGGGGCGTCGTGAGTTACGGGTTCGTAACTCACGACGTCCCCTTTCCGTTTTCGGCGGCGACCTCGGTTAGCGCCTGGTCACGCGCTCGGGTCTTTGCGGATTCGCAACGCGTTGCCGTCCAAGACGCTGAACGCGCCGGCGAGATCCACGCCATGCTCGCCGACGGCCCGCGAAACCAGTTCGCATTTGGCGGCCTCGTCCAGGCCGGCCAACCGCAGCAGCAGCACCCCAGCAATGCGGACGCCGCTGTCGGTAAACCAGCTCGCCAAAATCCTTATCCGCCGTGAGCAGGATGACTCCTTCCCCGTAGGCGCGGGCCAAAACCGCGTCGTCCGGCGCGCGAGCGCGTCTTCCGCGACCCAGGCAACTGTGTGGCCATCGGCCCGGAGGCGGACGACCACCGGCCCATCCACGCTCTCGTCGGCGAGCAATCTCATGCCGAGCGGCGCTCCAGCGGGATGATCGACTCGTTACGGACCACGGCGGCGGCATAGGCGAGGGCGGCCGGGATGCTCCCCTCCGGCAGGTGCGGGTGGGCGCGCAAGATCTGCTCCGCGGGTTCTCCGGCGGCCAGCTTCTCCAGCAGTAATTCGACCGTGACGCGGGTCCCGACAATGACCGGCTTGCCCATCATGACCTTGGGGTCGGAAACTACCAACGGCAGCGACATAAAGCACCTCCCAAACTCATTATATGTCCATCGCGCGGCCGATCCGCTGTAGAGGACCAGGGTCTTCCCACGCCCTTCGCCGACTCAGGGCGTGCCACCCCGCCGATCTGCATCAGCCTAATTGCCACCCGCGCAGTTCGGACATCCGAAAAACAAGTTCGGGAGGCCCCGGTTGGTCCCGGTCGGAATGAGCTAGCCGGCGCACCACGACCACTTGTCCTTCCTGTTCGTCGGCGGTCGGCGTGCTGACGGCAATGGCCTGCCTACGGCGGTCGCGCATCTTAACCGACATGCTGGACTTCTCAGACACGCAGAATTCCAGATGTTTGTAGCCGTAGCGGTCATCGTTGAGGACGTCTGCCGCAGCATGCAGACGGTCGGCCATCGTCGCGGATGCTTCCAGGGGATGGCCTTCCAACCGCAGCAGCCGGTCGCGACCGGGCAGCCATTCCTCATAGTTCTTCTGCCAGATTCCCGGACGGACCAATAGCACACTGTACCCTAGGCCGTGTCCGGCAATCGTAAATGCATACAATATCAGTGGTTCGGTCGCTCGTTCTCTTGCCATGGAGATGAACCATGAGACGCTACGAACTATCTGATCCACAATGGGCGATTCTGGAACCCTTTTTCCCGCCCACCCATTCGGGCCATGCCGGACATCCGTGGAGTGAGCATCGTCCCATCGTCAACGGCATCCTCTGGATCCTCCACACGGGCGCGGCCTGGCGTGATTTGCCCGAACGCTACGGCCCCTTTCAGACGGTCCATGACCGCCTGACCCGCTGGCGCGCCGATGGCGCCTGGAACCGCATCGTCGAAGCCTTGATCCGCCAACTGGAGGCGGAAGAAAAACTCGATCCCGATACGTGGTTCCTCGACGCCACCATCCTGCGCGCCATGCGCGACGCGGCGGGGGCGCTCAAGCGGACCCAGGCCCGACTGGTCGGCAGCGAGCGGACGCATCTCGTTGAGCCGCCGGATCATGCGTTGGGCCGCTCGCGCGGCGGTTTCGGCACGAAGATCGACCTGATCATCGAAAGTCACGGCATCCCGCTGGCCATCGGCATCCAACCGGGCCAGGAACATGAGAGCCGCGCGTTTGAAACCATGATGCATCGCAGCACACAACGGCAGCGGTTGGGCCATCGCAAGTGGCCCCGCGAATTCATCGCCGACAAGGGCTACAGTAGCAAGCGGATTCGCCAGTGGCTCAAGGGTCATCACATCCACGCGGTCATTCCCAAGAAGAAGAACGAAACCCCCGACCCCGCCTTTGACAAGGAAGCCTACCGGAAACGCAACCTCATGGAGAGGATGATCGGGTGGTTCAAATTGCATCGCCGGCTGGCCACCCGTTATGAGAAACTCGCCGTCAACTTTCTTACCTTTTGGACGGTCGCCTGGATTACACTACTGCTGAAATATCTATTGTCGGACACGGCCTAGCTCACTATTCCCCCAGGCGCATGCATTGAACGCCGGCGGCCTCAAGCTGTACATGAGTGGGTCCGAGGCGGAATCGACCACCCGAATGCGACCGTCTTTCCATCGGCCGATGGTGATCCAGTGCGACTCCGCCCCGCCCGACCCCTCCCAGAGATAAATGCATGCGATTACGAAAGCGCCCCCCTCCATTTCCTGGCCCCGCCGCTCCAGGAATTGGGGCGTGGAGCGCTCCAGGAATTGGGGCGTGAATTTGCGCGATTTGAGTTCGACCCACTCCGGCTTGAAGCCCAGATCCTCCAGGCCAGCCTTGAGGCGCTCCTCGTCGACGTAACCGTAGGCACCGGGGCCGGGGTTGGGGTACGTTCGGAAGATCGCCTGCAGGGCTGCTTTGGGAATGGTCAAGCCTCCCAGCAGCAAGCCGTGATGCACGGCGGCAACGCCGCAGCTGACCTCATCCAGTTGGGGGCCGAACTCCTCCTGGGCGATGTGGTCCAGGTCGCGCGGATAGGGATGCTGTCGGATTTGGTCTCGCCAGAGTTGCATGGACCGCGCCTCCGTTAGACAACCAGCTGACTGCCGACGATGGCATTCAGTCGGATCATGTATTCAGGTACGCCCTCACTGCCTAGCTCGTCGCTCGGGCCGTCCCGTGCTACAAGGAGCCCTTGCTCCTCGCGGATGTCCAGTTCGGCTCCGGTATCGAATAACCACGGCTCGTCGCTCCCCGACGTGTAGATGCATAGATGCTGGTACTCGTATCCGCCTTGTTGCAAGATTTCGATTTGCTGGCGCAGCAACTCCACGAAGGTTTCGGCCGCAGTTTCGGTTTTTTTCACAGCCATCGATTACTCCTTTCCCATCGGGCTTGTACCTCTCCTATACCAAATCTCAGTCGCGAGCGCTCGCGTTTCGCGGCTTGCTGGCAGGCCGGCACGTCCGCCGCGAGAGTGTGTAAGGGGACTTTTGGTCGTGGCGGTCCCCCAGAGCCGGGTGTTCCAACTGCACGGCCGACCCGGTCAGTTGGTCATCATGCCGTGCTTGAACAGCCGGGCGCGAGCGCCTGAATACTTCAGGCGAAGACGCTCCCGCGGCTGAACGACGAAGCTCAGCAGCCGGGGACGAACTGAACGCGCAGAGTTCGAGGTTCCCGTGGGTCGATCGTGATGCTCACCGACTGACCAGCCCTCGCGTTATGTTTCAGATGGAGTTGCATCAACCCGTCTATCCGTGGCTGGGAACTGTGCATGTGCGTGCGAAACTCCTGGCCATCTGAATCAATGACCGTGACAGGCTCCGTAGGGCGCGGCAAGGATCCCTGTAGGCGTCCCAGATAGAGTTTTCCGTAGCGAACGTCGCTGTGTTCCAAGACCCTGGTCATGCTAGGCATTGAGATTCCTTCGTATACGGTTGAACACCTCGCGCCAACTGCTTCTTGGCAGCCGCAATGTGGGGCGGCCGAAAGACCAAGCTCGGCAGCCGGCTCACGCGGGGCAATGGCCTCCACACCGCGGTGCGCCGGCCGGCGCACCCTCGTGGCACACGGCGGGGGCACCGCAGCGTCGCGTCTGGGGCTGAACCACTCATTCCACGGCGCTACCCCTCATAATCCTAGCCATTTTCCACCCGCCCTACAAGCAAATCCCGACCCGCCGTTCGCGCTTTTCCAGGGCTACACGAACGGAAAAGAGGACAGCGTAGATTGATTGAGTCGTAATCTACGCAGTCTCCTTTTCCGTTCCCCTTTTCCGTCCCTGGTTTCTTCGTGCGCGCGCTTCTCCGTATCAAACTGGCGTTTGAGGTCGTCAAATGTCGTTTCAGGCCATCGCGGCCGCCGGCAGCTGCGGCTGGTTCGGCGCTACACTACAACTTCTGGAAACGCTTCCGTAGCACATCCAACACCTCCTGCGGACTTGGCGGCTCGCCGCCATGCTTTGCGAACAAGAAGTCCAGCGTGGTGATGTACGCCTCTCCAAACGCGGTCGTGATCGCCACCGCCGTTGCCGCACCGATCGCTCCGCCAACTATCGAGCCAACGCCCGGGATAAGCTTGAGCAGGCCCTCGAAGATAGCGCGCCCGCTCAGTGTTGCCGCGGTACCACCGACTGTAATCGCCACCAGGCTGCTGAGAAACCCTTCGGAGAGTGAAAGCCCGTAGGTAGCGGTGATGCCCGCAACCATCGCGACCTGAATCGGGAAGATAAGTGCCGCGTCTGCGAACGGGATCGGCGTTGCTCCGATGCCTGCTGCCGAGGCCACAGCGGTCCCGACGATGAGGTGTGAGTGCTGCCGCTTGAGGTGCATGTCAGCTTTCTGGGCAGCTACGAACGCTCGTTTCTGCCCTTCGGGAAAAAGCTCCATCGTGAGTTGAACCAACTCAACGAGTCCCTTCGGGGGCAAGGAGTGCCCATCGTCAAGATCCTCGAGGATGGCCCGCACGCGAACGACGTTCTTCGCTTGCGGGAGCAACCGCTGGACTTCGGCCCGGAAGCCCTTGTCTGAACGCGCCTTGGTGACCACACCGACGACAGGCATGAACTCAGCGAGCATCGCGGCGAGCGCGCTCTCGGCTTCCTCAACGCGGCCGAGGTCCTCCTCAACACAGACCCAGGCGACGTGGATATGCTTCTTCTGGTCGCGATCGTTGTGGCGATCCGAGATGAAGCTTTTCAGCGACTTCAACGTGCTGGAGAAATCAGCCATCTCCAGACCCCGCGTGTCGAAGATGGAAAGTGGGATACCATCTTTGACGATCTCTCGCGTGTTCTGTGTAACGGGACGGCCTTGCCCAGTGTCGGCGAAGTTGCCCTGGAAGACGCTGTTGATGAGGGTGCTTTTGCCAACGCCGGTTCGCCCCGCGATGAGGACATTTGCATGTCCCCGCTCCCGCATCGCCTCTTCAAGAGCCTTCTTTGCCAATTCGCCGATGTTGATGTTGTCCACGGGCGACGCCTCCTGATGCGCTGTCTTGCGCCGGCGAAACAGTGATTCCACAGCGCCACGCCTGATTATCCTACCCATTTCCAGCCGACCTGCAAGCAAATCCCGGCCCACCGGGCAACCCCTCTCAGGCGTCAGCCGCCCTGTTGGGGCTCCGACCTCGGAAGGCGCACAGGCATATCCACGACCATGACCCGTCGCCTTTCGTCAAAGACGCCGTAACGCATGGCGTGAGGGCGGACGAACCCGAGCCAAACCTGGCCCGGCTCTTGCGTCAGGTCAGTCAGCAGTTCGCCGAACTGGGGGTAGAGGCCCAGCCGCCGGTGAAACTCCCGCAACGCCGCCAGGAACGCCTCGCCGTCGCCGCGCTCGCGGGCGACGTCCGCCAGGGCGAGCAACCGCTGCCGCACCCGTTCCGAATAGGCCACGCGATAGGGCACGGGTTCGGACGCGGGAGCGATCACCTGGACCTCGCCCGCGCTTCCAACTCGGCGATGAAGTCTTCCAGCCGCAGACCTCCCGTCGCCTCCATTTCGCGCACGCGCGCAGGAATTCTCCTTCGTCGAATGTCTGACGCGCCCATTCGAGGATTTCGCGCGGGATCCGATCCCGAGGGAAAGGTTCGGAGGGAACGGAATGGTCGGATTTCATCGGTTGCTCCTTGGCGGACGACCGTGATGCCACCGCGGCGTCGCCCCCTGACAATCCTACCCATTTCCACCCCTCTGCAAGCAAATTCCGGCCCGCCGTATGCGTTCTTTCATGGCTATGCGTCGGCCGACTTGGCGGCGCTTCTATTAGCCAGCAAAGGAGTTTGGGCGACGCCCTGAAGCCGTCGCGCCGCATTGCCGCGATTCTCTCGACGGTTTGCCTGTCCGGGTAGCAGGCAAGGAACAGAAAGGAGCAGCGCCGCGCCAAATAATCGGCTACCCGCGTGCGGCGCTCCGGTAACGGCGACGGCCGCATGTCGGAACGCGCTGGGCCGATGCACTCCAAGTGTCGAGCCTGGTCCTCCCGGCTGATTCCGCACATAGTCCACTACGACCGGGACTGCCCGATCGAAGGATCGCGCGCCGTATGAAAAACGGCCGTGACCACCACCCGGTTCCGCCCGACCCGGTAGTAGACGCAGTAGGGGAAGCGCGAAAGGGGAGCCTCGCGGGTATCCCCAGCGGCGACCGGGTAGCGGTCGGGGTGGGCCGAGATGACATCGAACGCCCGCTGCAACTCGGCAACGAAAGCGGTTCCCAAGTCGGGCCTTTGCCCCTCATACCACCGGGCCGCTTCGTCGGCCTCGTCCTGGGCGGCGGCCCGCAAGACGATGGGCAGGATCATCGGGAACCCAACCGCGCGAGGATGTCGGCCTTGACCACCTCCCAGGGCACGACTTCGTCGGGGGAGGCGTCGTCCTCGGCGGCGCGCCGCTCCAACTCCAGGCGCTGGGCGTCGGAAAGGAGCGGCGGGTGCGATTCGGCCGCGATGCTGTCCCAGAGGGCTTGCGCGAGCGCGATCCGCTCCGGGATGCTCAGTCGCCGGAATTCGTTTGGCAACGGCGTCATGGACTCGCCCCTTCGGACTCGCGCTTCTATTCCGATGGTAGCAAACGGCAATGGGTTGGGCGAGTAGAAAACCGCCCGACGACAAGCGCGGCGCTTTTCCAGGGCCGCACGCCCGCCGACTTGGCGGCGCTTCCATCAAACCAGTAAAGGAGTTAGGGCGACACCCCAGGAGACATTGCGTCGCTTACCGCGATTGTCTCGACGGTTCGCCTGTCGCGGGTAGCTGGCAAGGAACGGAGAGGAGCGGCGCCGCGCCAGGGCGACATTCGGCCCCCGGAGCCGCTGGTTCGCTTGTCTCGCGGCGTTCCCTCCGCACCACCATGCCAGGAACTTGGGGCGTCGACCGCGCCTATCCTACCCCCGGCGTCCGCCGTCGATGCCCGTTCCGTTTCTGGTGCTCTGAGCCTTTACGCTCGGCCCGGTGGTTCGACTGGGACGGGGAGCGTTTTCGGCCCACCCGTTTGGCGACGACCGCCGCCCGGCCTCACTCCGGGCCGCGGTCGATCCCGTTGGGACGGCTGTGCCTGTGCCGACTCCCCCGGCGGACGCCCTCGCCCCTGACCCCCATTCTGGAGTCCGCCATGGCCCCACGCAAGGGAAAAACCCTCGCCGCCCGCACCCCGCAACAACCGCTCCAGCCCACACCCACGCCGCCCCTCGCGTCACCGACTGCGACCGCGGCCGCCGCACCGGATCGACCGAGCCAGGCCGCGGCCGACCTGCGCCGCGCCGCCCGCTTCGTCGAGCAGACCCGTCAGCAGGCCGAGGCCCGCGCCAAGGTCGCGGCGCTGCCGGTGCAGCATCCCCACGCCGCCGGCATCGACGTCGGCGACGCCAGTCACTGGGTCTGCGTCGAGACCACCCCGGACGGGTCCGACACCGTGCGCGAGTTCCCCGCCCACACGGCCGGACTGCGCCAACTCGTCGCCTGGCTGCGAGCCTGTGGCGTCACCACCGTCGCCCTGGAGGCCACCGGCGTCTACGGCCACGTCCTGTTCCTCACCTTGCTGGAGGCCGGCTTCGAGACCATCACGGCCCCGCCCCAGTTCGCCCGCCAGATCAAGGGCCGGCCCAAGACCGATCGGCGCGACTGCCAGTGGATCCAACGCCTGCACAGGCACGGACTGCTGCCCTCGGTCTTCCAGCCCGACGACGCCACCCACACCCTGCGCGACTACGTCCGCCAGCGCGCCAACCTGGTGCGCCTCAGCGGCCAACACGTCCAACGCATGCAGAAGGCCCTCGAACTGATGAACCTCAAGCTGACCAAGGTGCTGGGCGACGTCACCGGCGTCACCGGCCTGAAGATCCTCCGCGCCATCCTGGCCGGCCAACGCGATCCCCAAAAGCTGGCCCGGCTGCGCGACCGGCGTTGCCAGCGCACGGCGGCGGAGATGGCCGAGGCGCTGGACGGCCGCTACCGGCCGGAGCACGTGACGGAGCTGCGCTGCTGCCTGGCGATGTGGGAGAAGTATCAGGAGGTGATCGGCCAACTGGACGGGGAGATCGCGGCCCACTTGCGGACCATGCGTCGGCGGACGGAGTTGCCGCCGTTGCCTCCCAAGACGCGGCTGCGCGGCCGCAAGCCGCACGACCCGCGTTTCGACGTGCGCACGGCCCTGTACTACGCGACGGGGATCGACCTGACGGCCATCGAGGGGATCGACGAGTTGCACGCCCTGACGCTGGTGAGCGAGTTGGGGACGGACTTCACCAAGTGGCCGACGGTGAAGCAGTTCGCGAGTTGGCTGGGGTTGTGTCCCAACTGGCGGAAGACGGGGGGCAAGGTGCAGTCGAGTCGGACGCGTCGGGGCAAGAACCGGGCGGCGCACGCCTTGCGTTTGGCGGCGTGGAGCCTGATGCGGAGTTCGGCGCGTTGGGGTCGTACCTGCGTCGTCAGCGTTCACGTCTGGGGGCGCCCAAGGCGATCACGGCGACGGCGCACAAGCTGGCGCGGATCGTGTATCACCTGGTGCGTTACGGGGCGGCCTACGTGAAGGAGACGGAAGAGGCCTACGCGGGGCAGGTGCGCGAGCGTTTGGAGAGGCAGTTGCGTCGCCGGGCGAAGGAATTGGGCTTCGAGGTGACGAAGATCGAGGCATCGGCGGAGACGGGGCAAGCGACGGCAAACGGCTCGGAGTAAACGCGCAACCGGCGTTGGGACCTCGCCCAAGCAATCGCCCTAGGAGTGCGGGAGAGAGGAAGGGGAGCAACGAGCCAACAACGCCCCGCGTCCGTGGTGTGCGCCGACAGCCTCGCCTGGACTGAATTACGATGGCGGTGTCACATCACCGCCCAAGGAAGTTCCTGGGGCGGCCAAGGTTTCACAACCCCCGCGGCATTCGCCGGGCCCCGTGAACCACGGACACCACATCGACCCGATCCTGGTAAACGCAATACACGATCCGGTAGGGGCTCTCAAACAACTCCCGCAAGGAATCTTCTTCGTATTCTGGAACCACTGCTCCCGATTGCGGGAAATCCGCCAATGGCCCTGTGCGGGCGAAGATCCGCTCGACCATGCCGCGGCCGTATTGCGGCGAATGCCGGGCAATGTACGCCTCGATTGCCCGCAGATCGGCCAGCGCCGCCTCGGTCCAGTTCACAATCATGGCGCACCCAACCCGAACCGTCGCCGGGCCTCTTCCAGCGGCACGACGCGGCCCTCGCGCGAGTCCTTCAGCCCCGCCTCAACGGCCTGGCGGAAATAGATCTGATACTGAAGGTCTTCCCAGGTGGCGTCCTCCGGGAGGCGATCGACCAGCCGGCGCGCCTCGTCTTTAACGGTCGCGGTTGTCATGGAACTCTCCTCGACGACGGATGGCGGGATGAGAGAAGTATACCATGCCTGATAATCCTACCCCATTGCACCCTCACTGCAAGCAAATCCCGGCCCACCGGGCATCCCGTCTCGGTTTTGGAGGAGGCGTGGGAAGCCCCTCGCCCCCAAAGCGGGGGAGAGGGACAAGGCCGCGCCAATCGAGAGGCGCCGCCTGCCCCTCCGCCGGCCTTGGATCGTCGCGCGACCAGTTACACTCCGAAGGAAAGGAGCATCCCATGCCGGTGCGCGATCCCTTTTCGGAGTGGTTACGCTCCCGCGACCTGCACGTACCCCTCAGCCCAGTGATCCTGATCGATACGGTACTCATCGACATGGAACCCGTCCGGGGCGTCCGCGAAACCGGGTTGGCGGCCCAGGCGCGCCACTGCCGCCTGAGCTTTCTCGCGCGAGGAGTACACGCCGATGAATTTGACGTCCTCAACGCCGTCTTCCCGCGTATGCACATGTTGCAGCACGAAAACGCTCGCCATTTCTTGCCTCCCGCTCCGTCACTCGAACGCTCGGTCGCCCCACTTCTTGATCTTGTTGAACTCGCTGCCGGGTCCGGTCGGGTAGTCCCCAGCCCCGTATTTATCGTCGAGCAACCGCCTGGCGAAGTCATGCCCGTTCTCGGTCGTCAGGGGCCGTTCCCCCTGCGCCCAACTCGGCACGTCATCAGCCGCCTCCTTGCCACTCAGCCCCGACTTCCTCCTCTTGTGCATCGGGTACGCCTGGAAAAAGGGGGCGCGGAGTCGTTTTTGAACGTCTTAATCAATCGTATTAGTCGGTCGATATCGACCCCCGACCCCGTTTTCCTGCCGAACCGGGAGGCCGATAGAGCAGCACCGGCACGGTCGCCCCGCGCAGCACCTTGTCGGCCACGGAGCCCAGCAGCAGCCGCGCCGCCCCGCGCCGGCCGTGCGTCGCCAGGGCGATCACGTCCGCGCCGCCGGCCGTCTCCTCCTCCAGGATGGCGACGGCCGGCTGTCGGCCCGGCCGCACCTTCACCTCGACGCGGGCGCCCTGACCGCGCAGCCGCCCCGCCATCCCGTTGAGATAGGCCTCGGCCTCCGCCCGCGGACCCTCGGCGCCCGGCGGCACGACCCGCAACAGCGTGTATTCGGCCCCCGTAAGCGACCCCAGCGCCAGCGCCGGTTCCAGCACCCGCTCGGCAAACGGCGAGCCGTCCAGCGGGACAAGGATGCGCCTCACCTCGGGCAACCGCGTCAGGTCCACGGCGCCCCCGGTCGGCCGGACCACCAGCACGGGCGTCGCCGACCGGCGCACGAATTCGTCGGTCACGCTGCCCAGCCAGGCGCGCATCAGCGGCCCACGGCCGTGCGTCGTCATCACGATCAGGTCGGCCCCGCGGGCCGCCGCGTGCGCAATCAGGGCATGGGCGACGTCCAATTCCTCCAATAGCGTCGCCGTCACCGGCGTGGGCGAGACGGCCGACAGCCGGGCGGCCACGTCCTGGAGGTAGGCGCTCTCGCGCCCCTCCCGCCGGGCGTCCGCTTCGAGGGCGTAGGCCGACATCGTTTCCGGGTCCAGAAAGGCGTAGGGCGGGTGGACCAGGACCGCGTGCAGCGACGCCCCGGCCAGGCGGGCGACGCCCAGCGCCAGCGGCAGCGCGTGCTCCGCGAAGGCCGAACCGTCCAGGGCCACCATGAGAGAGCGGTACATGATCGTGCCCCCACAGGGCCGGGCCGGCCCGGCCCGTTATTCCAACCCCAGGGACCGGAAAAGGCGCACTTTCAGCCAATCGATCGGGACCATGCTGACCGCCGTCAGGCCGAGCAAGCCGAGGATGAGCGGCGCGGCGATCGGCTCCATCAGCACGCCGCGGGCCGCCAGGACGCTCACGACCACGATGTCCGCGACGGAGCAGACGACCAGCCAGCCTCCCGGCGTCGACCGCCAGAAAGGGCCGCGCTCGCGGACCAGGTAGACGTTGGCCTGTCCGGTGAAAACCAGCAGCAGGAAGCTCAGGGTCTGCAGGCCGCCCAGGCTCAGACCGAGAGAATCGCGGGCGGCCACGAAGACGGCGAAGGAGACGACCAGCCAGGCGGCGGCGACGGCCAGGGCGCCGAACACGAGGGCGCGCACCGGCCAACGGCCGGGACGCGGCGACGCCGTGGTCCGGTCGGCGGCCAGCGACATGGTGACGAAATCGTTGGCGAACAGCAGCAAAAGCACCAGGCGCGGCGTGGTCACGAAGACGCCCAGGAAAAGCAGACCGGCCGTGAGGAACAGGGCGATCTGGAACGTCTTGACGATCTTATTGAGGGTGTAGGTTAGCATCCGTTGATGGATGCGTCGGCCGGTCTCGACGGCCTCCGGCGCCTCGATCAGTCCCGGCCGCGTGAGGACGAGGCTGGCGGCGGCCTTGGCGGCGTCGGTGGCGCTGGCGACGGCCACGCCGACCTCGGCCTGCTTGAGGGCCGGGGCGTCGTTGACGCCGTCGCCGGTCATGCCGACGACGTGGCCGGCCCGTTGCAGCGCCCGGATCAGCCGGAACTTGTCTTCCGGGAAGGCGCCGGCGAAGACGCCGTATTCGAGAACGTCGGCGCCGAGGTCGCCGTGCAGGGCGGCGGCCGGGCAGACGCGGCCTTCGATCCCCACGGCGCGGGCGACCGCTTCGGCGGTGTCCGCGCCGTCGCCGCTAATCATCAGCGTGCGGACGCCGAGGCCGCGGAGCCGGCGCACGACGGCCGCCGATTCCGGCCGCGGCGGGTCTTGCAGGGCCGCCAGTCCGGCCAGGCGCAAACGGCCCTCCGGCCCGGCCGCCACGGCCAGGACGCGGCAGCCGTGGGCCGCCAACTCGCCCACGTCGGCGTCCACGTCCGGCCCCCCCGCGACCAGGCCGGCGACGACGGCCGGCGCCCCCTTGACGACGTGCAGGACCTCTCCGCCCTCGCTTATCCGCGCCTCCGACCGCTTGGTCGCGGGGTCGAACGGGACGACCTGGAGCGGCGGGGCGGCGCCGGCCAGCAGGCCGCGCTCCTTCGCGGGTCCGAGAAGGGCGATATCGATGGGATCCTGGGTGGACTCGTCGCTGGCGAGGGCGGCCAGGCGCAGCAGCTCGGCCTCGGTGAATGGGGCATAGGGCCGCAGCTCGGCAAGGGTCAGCCGGTTCTCGGTGATGGTGCCGGTCTTGTCACTGCAGAGCACGTCCATGGCGGCCGCCTCTTCGACGGCGGCCAGGCGCGTCGCCAGCACGCCGCGCCTGGCCAGCTCCAGCGCGCCGAGGGCGGCGGCCAGGGTGTAGGTCGCCGCCAGCGCCACCGGCACCGACGCCACCAGCAGGATCAGCACGAACGGCAGTATCTCCTTCATCTCCAGGCCGCGGATCAGGGCGTAGGCCAGGACGAGGGCGGCCAGGAAGACGTCCATCGCCACCAGATATTTAACGATGGTGAGGATGACGTTTTCCATGTGGCTGGGGGCGCGGGCGGTGCGGACCAGCTCGGCCGTCTTGCCGTGGAAGGTGCGGGCGCCGGTGGCCGTGACCTTACCCGTCGCCTCGCCGCGGCGGACCATGCTGCCCGCGTAGGCCGGCTTGGCCGGCCCCGCCTCCACGGGCGCCGACTCGCCCGTCAGCGCGGACTGATCGAGGAGGACGTGGCCGTCGAGGAGGGCCAGGTCGGCCGGGACGATGTCGCCGACGCGGACGTGAATCACGTCGTCGGGGACGAGATCGCGGGCGGCCGCCTGGCGCCAGACGCCGTCGCGGCGGACGCGGGCCTGGACTTCGAGGCGTTGGCGCAGGAGGGCAAGGGCGTTGCGCGCCCGGCTCTCCTGCACGAAGCTGATGACGGCGTTGAGCAGCAGCAGCGACAGGATGATGACGGCTTCGGTGCTCTTGCCCAGGGCGATTTCGAGGACGAGGGTGATTTCCAGCATCCAGGGGACCGGACCCCAGAATTTCCGAAGGATAAGGAGGATCGGATGAGTGCGCTTTTCCGGCGTGGCGTTCGGCCCCCACTTCTGGAGTTGGACGGCGGCCTCGTGACTGCTCAGCCCTTCCAGGGCGGACGGCGGGAGCGGCGTGCTCATGGCGGACCTCCGATCGAACCGGCGGCTCGGGGGGCGGCCGCGGGCGACGGCGTTCCGGACGGGGTCGGAAGATTTTATTGTATGTCGGCGCCGATGGTATGATGAGGGTCGGCGCGCCCGCCGTGAGGGACGACCGATGAAGCCCATCCGCAAGAAACCCGACGACCTCTTCGCCCCGGCCCGCGAGGCCAACCTCCGCAAGGCGCAGCCGTTGGCCGCGCGGATGCGGCCGCGCGACCTCGACGAGTTCGTCGGCCAGGAACACTTCCTCGGCCCCGGCAAGCTGCTGCGCCGCCTCCTGCTGGCCGACCGCCTCGGCTCGCTCCTCTTCTACGGGCCGCCCGGCAGCGGCAAGACCGCCCTCGCCCACGTCATCGCCCATCACACCCAGTGCCGGTTCAGACCGCTCAACGCCACCGCTTCCGGTACGAAAGAGGTGCGCGAACTCCTCGAAGAAGCCCGCAAGGAACTCGAAGACGCCGACCGCCGCACCATCCTCTTCGTCGATGAGTTGCACCGCTTCAACCGCGGCCAGCAGGACGTGCTCCTGCCCGACGTGGAAGAGGGCCGCGTCGTCCTCATCGGGGCCACGACGCAGAACCCGTTCTTCGCCGTCAATTCGCCTCTGTTGAGTCGCAGTCAGATCTTCACCTTCGAGCCGCTCAGCCACGAGGCGATCAAGACGCTCCTGCGGCGGGCGCTGGCGGACCCCGAACGCGGCCTGGGAGGCGTCGCCGTCCACGCCGCCGAGGACGCCCTCGACTTTTTGGCCGAGGTCAGCGACGGCGACGCCCGCAAGGCGCTCAACGCCCTCGAAATCGGCGTCCTGTCGGCGGAGACGACGCCCGTGGAGTTCACGCGCGCCGTGGCCGAGGAGTCGATCCAGCGCAAGGCGCTCGACTACGACGCCACCGGCGACGCCCATTACGACGTGGCCAGCGCCTTCATCAAGAGCATGCGCGGCAGCGATCCCGACGCGGCGGTCTACTGGCTGGCGCGGATGCTGGAATCGGGCGAAGACCCGCGTTTCATCGCCCGACGCATGGTGATCCTGGCGTCGGAGGACGTGGGCAACGCCGACCCGCAAGCGCTGATCCTGGCGGCCGCGGCGCTCCAGGCGGTCGAGTTCGTCGGCCTGCCGGAGTGTCAACTGCCGCTGGCCCAGGCCGTGACGTACCTGGCCTGCGCCCGAAATCGAACGCCGCCACGCTGGCCATCGGCAAGGCCCGCGACGACGTGCGTTCGGGCCGGACGCTGGCCGTGCCGAAGCACCTGCGCGATTCCCACTACCAGGGGGCGGAGCAGTTCGGCCACGGCGAGGGCTACGAGTACAGCCACGACCACCCCGGCGCCTGGTCGGATCAGGCGTATTTGCCGGAAGAGCGATCTTATTACGAGCCGACGGATCGCGGCTTCGAGGCGGAAATTCGCCGACGGCTGGAGGAGCTTCGTCGGCGGCGGGGCGAGTCGGCGTCGTGACGCGGGCGGCGTCGCCGGCCGTCCCGATTCATAATCTACCGGGGACGAGGCGGGCGAACCCTTCACCGACCCGGATACCCCCTCATGGACGCCAAACATCGCGTCGTGATCGTCGGCGGCGGCTTCGGCGGCCTCTACACGGCCCAGGCCCTGCGCAAGGCGCCCGTCGAGGTCACGCTGATCGACCGCCGCAATTTTCACCTGTTTCAACCGCTCCTCTACCAGGTGGCGACCGGCGCCCTGTCGCCGGCCAATATCGCGGCGCCGTTGCGCGGCCTGCTCAGCCGGCAGCGCAACGCCCGCGTCCTCCTGGGCGAAGTCGTCGGCTTCGACCTCGACCGCCGGCAAGTCCGTCTCAGGGGCGCCGACGGCGAGGCGGCCGTCCCCTACGACTCCCTGATCGTGGCCACCGGCGCCCGGCATCACTACTTCAACCATCCCGAATGGGAGAAAGACGCCCCCGGCCTCAAGACCATCGAGGACGCCACCGACATGCGCCGCCGCATCCTCTACGCCTTCGAGGCGGCCGAGCTGACCGCGGACCCCAAGGCGCGGGAGGCGTGGCTGACGTTCGTCGTCGTCGGCGCCGGGCCGACGGGCGTGGAGCTGGCCGGGGCCGTCGGCGAGGTGGCCCACCGCACCCTGCGCAACGACTTCCGCTCCATCCAGCCGGCCCGCGCCCGCATCCTGCTGCTCGAAGGGGCCGACCGCGTTCTCGGCGCCTACGTCCCGAGCCTGTCGCGCAAGGCGGCCGCGGCGCTGGGCCGACTCGGCGTCACGGTGCAAACCGGGGCCGTCGTGACGGACGTGAAGGCGGATCAGGTGACGTTTCGTCGCGGCGACAAGACCGAGACCGTCGCCGCGCGGACGGTGCTGTGGGCGGCGGGCGTGGATGCGTCGCCGCTGGGCAAGCAACTGGCGGCCGCGACCGGGGCGGAGACGGATCGGGCCGGC
>CAWFBG010000004.1:0-648844 GCA_963813925.1 uncultured Planctomycetaceae bacterium | reverse complement strand
GCGGATGTGGGACCTCACGCCGGACGTGCTGGCGGTGTACGGCAAGAAGGGCTTCGACGCCCCGATCATGCAGCGGGCCATCGTGCGTTACGCCCTGTGCTGCGACGACGCCGCGGCGAAGCGGTTCACCGCCGAGCGCCGCCGCGCCGAACCGGACCTCGTGAAGGAAGTGGAAGAGTCGCTGCAATACGAGAAATAAGAAGATTCACCACAAAGACACAAAGAACACAAAGAAGAAATAACTTGTCTTCTTTGTGTTCTTTGTGTCTTTGTGGTGAACTGTTTTATTTCTTTTTCAGCTCCGCCACGGGGACGGAATACAAGTCCAGGCCGCCCTTGCCGCCGTCTCGGTCGGAGGCGAAGTAGAGCGTCGCGCCGTCGCGGCTCAGGCACGGCGATTGGTCGCCGGTCGGCCCGGAGGCGTCGTTCAGCGCGTCGAGCGGTTCTGGCTTTCCCCACGTCTTCCCCGCTCTCGTCGAAACGAACAGCCCCCAGCGGCCCTTGTCGAGCGGCCCTTGCAGGTACATGGTTTTGCCGTTCGGCGTCAGCGTGGCGTGGTGGAAGCCCGCCGGCAATTCCTCCACAGGCGCCGGGTCGGCGAAGCCCTGGGCGCCCTTCGAGGAGGTGCGCGTCGCGGTGAAGACGCGATAGCCGTCCTTGGTCTTGCGGCTGAAATAGAGCGTCTTGCCGTCGCGGGTCAACCACGGGTCCTGCTCGTCCGCCGGCGTGTCCACGACGTTGACGGCCTCGGGCGGGACGAAATCCTGCCGGGCGCCGTTGCGGTAGGTGACGTACAGGTCGAAATTGTCGCCCTTCGCGTCCAGCTTGGTGGCGTAATAAAGATATTGCGGGTAAAAGCCATCCGCTGTGACGAAGGCGCCGCGGTCGTCCGCCGGCGTCTGGATGTAGCCGCCCATCGGCTTGCCGGCGGCCCACTTGCCTCCCGACCGCTTCGACACAAGGAGATCGAATTTCTTGTCGGCGTTGCTGGCGTAATAGAGGTAGTAGCCGCTGCTGGAAAGGAACGGGTCGTCCTCGTCGGCCTTGGTGTTGCAGCCGAGGTTGACCGGCTTGACCGGCTTCGGCGCCTCGTCGGCCGCGGCCGATGGGATGAGGGTCGTCAGCGCGGCCAGGACGACGGCGAATGGGGCGGCCCGCCAAAACGTCTTCATGGGGGGATGCTCTCCTCGGTCGGTGGGGATCGCGTAGCCGCGTTCGCCAGAACGCGGGGAGGCGCGGCCCACCCGCGTTCTGGCGAACGCGGCTACGCGGCGGTCGCCGGCGACGAGCAACGACGCCCCCGCCGGCGAGACCTCCAGAGGATTGTATCACCCCTCCGGCGAAAAGGACGGCGTTCATTTGATACCCAGCTGCCACTTCGCCCGCGCCCGCACCCACTGGTACTGCTCCGGCCATTCCCCATCCGCGAGCCGATGCAGCAGGGCGTCGGCGTCCCATCCCGCCTGGCGAAGGCTCATGGCCCGCTGCCACACCAGCAGGGCGTCGTCCGGGTCCTGCTCACAGGCCGCGGCGAAGGAGCGGTCGGCCAGATAGACGTCGCCCTGACGCATGAGGTCCTGGGCCGTTTCCGTCCACGACACCGACCCCGGACGCAGGGCGGCCGGCGTCGTCAGATACTCCCACGCCGCGTCTTCGTCGCCGAGCGCCCGGAGAATGGCCGCCGCCGTCTGACAGGCGGCCGCCGCCTCCGGGTCGTGGGCGCGCCAGCGGTCGGCGGCCCGGATCGTCCGGGCGGCAAGGTCGGCCGGCGGCGTCGCGTGGGCGTCGGCCAGCGTCGTCGCCTGCGTCTGATAATACGCGAGCAGCTTGCCGTAATCCGAACGCCACGCCTGCAAGTCGATCAGCGGCGGCAGGTGCGCATATTCCAGGTCCAGCGCCGTTTCCAGGCACTCGGCGGCGCGGGCCGATCTTTGCCGACGCTCGGCCAGCCCCGCCGACAATCGCCAGAGGTCGGCGTTGTTGGCGTTCGACGGGTCCGAGGCAATCAGGCGATTTACCAGATCTTCGGCCTCCGCCAACTGGTCGGTATGCGAGAGGAAGGCCACGGCCGTGAGCGTCGGCGCCAACCCGTCGGCGCCTTTGGGCGCGTCGCCTAGCACGAAGGCCAGGAGGTTGTCGGAAAGCGGCTGGTCGCCGACCTGCCGGCATTGCCACGCCAGCATCACGGCGTCAACGCGGTCTTTTTTGTCGATGAAATCGGCCGCGGTCTTCCATACCAGGGCGCCCCAGCCGTCGGCGTCCTTCGCCTGCAAGGCCTCGCGGAAATTGCCGTCGATCATCGGCAGGACGCCGGCTTTCAGGGCTTGAGCGTACAGGGCATTGAAACGTTTCGCGGCCTGGTCGCGCTTGCCGGCGAACAGCAAACAGCGGGCCTGCTCATAACGAACCGCGTAGGCTCCGTCGTCCCCCGCCAGGACGCCCCAGGATTCGGCAAGGGCGAGACGGAGCCGATGGTTCTGTTCCGGCGCCTGATTTTGCACGTGGATTTGCAGCGCCCAGCCGAGAACATTGTCGCGGTTGCGGCGAATGAAGTCGAACGTCCGCTCCTCGTCGGCCCGCCGCAATGCCGCATCGACCCACCCCCACCCCACCCTCCCCCACCCGGGGGGGGAGGGAAGGGAGGGGGGCTGCCAGCGCGTCTCGAGATCGCGGAACGTCGCCAATCGGCCGAGAAAACTGTCCGCCGGGCCGACCTTGGCGCCGAGGTCCGTCCGCGTCCACCCGTGTACGAAGTCGTAACCGGCGTTGCCGAGGAGGGCGAAATAACGCGCCAGCGGATCGTCCTTGTGGTCGGAAAGATACGCCTGGAAGGCGGGTTCCGTGCAGACGTTGCCGCCGGCCGCGGCGAGGAGCGTGAACAGCCCGCGCCGCACGTCGCCGTGGGCGGCGAAGCAGTCGCGGAAGATTAGCTGGGCTTCGTCCGCTTTGCCTTCCGTCATGGCGCCGGCCAGCAGCTCGACCGCCTCATCCCCTTGCCAGTAGGAATAACAGGCGTTCATTTCGTCGGCGAGCGGCCGTGAGGCGTCCAGGCCCACGTCCTCGAAAACCCGGTCGCGCGAGCGCAGCGGCATCCGCAACACCACCAGCTTGGCCGCGTCCACCGACAGGTCCGGCGCCGGCGAGTCGGCCACCTTGCTCCGATGATTGCCCAATTCCTTGCCGTCGGCGCCAAATACGCGAACGCCGCCGTTGTCGTCGTACAACTCGCGCAGGGCGACCTTGCCGGCCGGCGCCTCTTCCAGTCGCCGCTCGGCCAATCGGCCGTCGTCCGCGAAGAGGAGTTTCAGACGGTAATACGGGGCGGGATTATCGTCCTTGGTGCGGCGCGACTTGGCGCCGAGGGGGACGAGCGCGACCGTGTGGGCGTCCACGGCTTCCACGTCGGCGCCGCGGGCGAGGTCTTCGGCCGGCGGCAGCGCCCACGGAGTCAGCCCGGCGACCTCGGCGCGGTGGAAGCGGCTGACCGTCCGGCGGGCGGCCAGGCCCAACTCCGGGTAGAGATGCCACAGCGTCACCCCGTCGCAGACCACGCGCTCATGCAGACCCAGCGGCAACGTCTGTTCATAGACGTAACGGCCGGCGCCGTCGAAACGGAATTGCAGGTCCGGCATATCCTTGTTGCCGGCGAGGGTGAGCGTCCGCCAGCGCGGCCGGCGCGATTGTTCGATGAGTCGGCGGGCGTCCGGGTCGATGTGGCCGGGCGCCTCGGCCAGGTTCGGCGCCGCCTCGGCGTCGAGCACGGCCCGAATGTCGGCGTCGGTCGTGTTCAGGCCGGGGGCGTAGGACACGAGATCGCTGAACAGCCGGGCGTCGCCGGTGTAGGTCGGCGGCTGGTAGACGAGGTTAGGCGCCCAGCCGGAATCGATGCGCGTGCGGAAGTTGGCTACGTGGAAAATACCTGACGTTAACTGAGGGGCGGACATGTTCTCGACGGCGGGAAATGTCTGCACGGCTGTTCCCCCCGGCGGCAAAAGATTCCTAAAGGCGCTCTTACTAAGGGGGAGGGCGAACTCGGCCGTCGGGGGCAGATCAAGCGCCGCTCCATCCATTGGCGCGTCCCAAAGGCCGACGGCGTCAATTACTTTCACGCTGGAGGTCGGAGTCCGTCCGCTCGGAGCGGATGACAGCACGTTCTTGATATCCGCTTCCGATTGGAAGACGGCCCTTCTCTCTTCCCCGGATGGAAGACCGAAGCCAAGTTGGTCGAAGAACACCGCGTCGCGGTCACCGGCGCGGTAGTCGTCGTCATAGCCGAAGTGGGCGCGACCCAGCCGCTCCGGTACATGCCGGGCGAACTCGAGCGTTTTGGACAAATGTTCTTGCCGGTCGCGCTCCGCTTCGACGTTGCCAAGGAAACGGGCCGTGCTTCGCGTCACCACAGTCGGCCGCACCAAATTGGCCACCGGCTTCGGCGTCTTCGGGGCGTTGCGCACGTCGATCGGCTGCGTCGGGTCCGGTTCAAAGACGACGGGGATCTTCTGTGGGCATGGATACATGGCCCAGTGGTCCTTGCGGCCGCGGTCCACGTTGTATTCCTTGTACATCGCCTCGTTTTCGAGGACGAGCAGCGACGTGAACGGCGTCATGACGTACATCGCCTTGCTCAGTTCGACGATCTTCTCCTTGTTTTCGGCGGCGTTGGCGGCCAGAAGGCGGTCGATCTCCCACTTGGCCCAGGTGCGCGGCAGGTAGTCGGCGTGCGCCGCCACGTCCGCCACCGGCAAATCGCGCCGGTAGTCCTGGCCGTCGAGAACGCCGGTCACGACGACGGAGCGCGGCGCGGCGGCCCCGTCGATGCGGGCGACGGCGCAGACCTCTTCGCCCTGGGCGACGAGCGCCTGATCGGTCAGGAAGCGCGGCCCATCGCCGCCGGCCGCGACCTGAACGTGCAGAAGCCGCGGCGTGTTGAGCGTGGCGACCAGGTCGAACGCTCGCCAGGCGATCGGCTCGTCGGGGTTGATCTGCGTGAAGTATCCGCCGGAGTCTTCGGCCCTCTCTTTCATCCAGCTTCGGTTCCAGTGCTTGCCGACGCCGACGCCGACATAGCGCACGCCGGCCGGCAGCAATTCGGCGAGCTTTTCCTGTCGCCGGCCCATCGCGGTCTGGCCCGATCCGACGTGGACGAGGAACGTCCCGGCCCGTAGCAGCGGCGCCGCGTCGGTCAGGGCACGGCCGAGGTCGAGGGCGCCGATCAGGTGCGTCTGTTCCAAGAACTTCACGGCCGCGGCGACCTCCTTTGGCGTGGCCGGCAGCGCCTCTTCCGCGTAGCGCCGCGTCGTCGTGCCGGCTGTCAGGAGCATAAAGGTGTCGTCGGGGTCCAACTGTTCCAGCATATGACGGATAATGTCGATCTGCGCACGCGCCAGCAACGGGTCGCGGTCGGCCGACGACTCAAACAGGAAGACCCAGACGCGGTGCTGCCGCTCGCTGTGCGACGGCAGTTCCGGCCGGAAGCGCAGCATCAGG
This sequence comes from uncultured Planctomycetaceae bacterium, assembly GCA_963813925.1. GTDB lineage: Bacteria > Planctomycetota > Planctomycetia > Gemmatales > Gemmataceae > UBA4732. Next base: position 643,357 of record CAWFBG010000004.1, on the reverse strand, counting down.
TAACGCGCCCCGTCCTGTTCCGCCCCGGAGAAGCGGACGCGCTCGCCGAAAGCGTTGCCTTGTGCAAAATCGGTCAGGTCCAGCTCCACGTCGCGATCCAGCCGCGCCGCGTCGTCGGCGGCGTCCAGTACGAGGTCGGCGCCGTCGGCCCGGCCGCGCATGGCCGGGTGCGACGGGCTGCCCCAGGCGAGACCGGCCCCGCCGCGGACGACGGCGTGAAACGACCAGTGATCGACGACTTGCAGGCTGTGGCCGGCCGGGAAGCGGTACTGCGTGCGGCCGTAGAGCGTGGGCAGCCGTTGCGTGTAGCTGAGGATGATGCGTTTCTCCTGCCGGCCCTCCAGCGGAAAGACGCGCATCTTGAACGTGCTGCCGTCCACCCACTCCAGCAGGGCCGGGTCGCGCTGGCTCCGCACCACCTTCTCGTACACGGCATTGCCCCATTCCCGATCCGTCATGCCGCCTTCCATCAGTTCGCCATTGACGTACATGGCGAGGCGCGACAGCGAGGCGTCGGGCGGCAGCGGGAAGTAGAACGTGCCCTCCATCCGCCAGGGGTTGTTGTTAAAATAGGTCTGGTCGATGGTGGTGCGGGCGAAGCCGTCTTCGACGTGAACGTCGATGTGATAGTTGCGCAGGCTGAGTTTGGCTTCCTGGCCGTAGGGGTCCACGGCGATGAGGGCGCCGCCCGCGTAGTCGCTGGCCGGGACCAGCGGCGACTCGGCGGCGGCCATCAGGTCGCGCGTCCAGTCGAGTTCGTGGGAGGCGCGCGGCGCCGGGACCGGATCGGACAGCTTGATCGTTTCCGTCTTGGCGACCTCGGCGGCGGAGTCCAGCGTCAATTCCTGGCCGGCCTTCACCGGCACTTCGTCGAACGTCACGCGACCTTGCGTGACCGTGACCGCGGAGCCTTTGGCCTCATCGGCCCGAACCGCGAACTTGGTGCCGAACGCCTTCACCTGGCCCTCCGGCGTGTACACGGCGAACGTCGATCCGTCCGCATCGGGGTCGCGGGGTGCGACCTCGACGAAGACCGTCCCGGTCGTCAGCCTCACCGTTCGTTCGGCCTCCAGTCGCGCCTTGGTGTTCTGATTGACGAAGAGGATGGAACCGTCCGGCAGGGTGAACCGGCGTTTCTGCCCCGCCCTGGTTTCGATGAAATCGCCGACGGCCAGCTTCGCGGCGGGCGGCGGCTCGGGGCGTGGGCGGGGCGTCAGTTCTCCCGTCGGCGGGAATTGCAGGCCGGGAGGCAAGGGCTTGAGCGTGCTCGACGCCACGGTATGCGGGACCGGCCTGAACCACCATTGCGCCAGCAGCACCACCGCCGCACAGGCGGCGACGCCGCCGACCACGACCGCCGCACGGACGAACCAGTGTCGCGGCGCGGTCGGTCTTGCATCCCGCGCGGGCGGCGGGAATCCGGGCGTTGACCCGATCGGCGACGGCTGCGGCCGCCCGGCGGCGCGGCTCGAAGGCGCCGTGCAGATCCTGATGTTGCAGGGCGAAGGCGTCGGCCGTGGCCCTGCAGGCGCCGCATTCCCGCAAATGCAGGTCGAGCTGGGAACGCTCGGAGGGCTGGATTTCGTGATCGAGTCGCGCGGAGATCAGCGCGACGGCCTGTTCGCAGTCCATGATTCATCTCCGGCAATCGGTGAGGCGGGCGCGCAGCAGCGCCCGCGCCTTGGTCAGCCGGGCGTTGATCGTCGCCGGCGACACGCCGAGGAGGCGGCCCAGGTCGCGATAGGTCACGTCCTCGTAGTAGTAGAGCATGACGACCCGGCGGTAGTCTTCCGGCAGCGCCTCGACCTCGGCCAGGAGCCGACGGCGTTCGTCGTCGCGTTCCGGGTCGCGCTCGGCGGCGCGCTCGTCGCGGTAGTCGCCGGGGTCGTGGTCGGGGCCAAGAGCGCTAAAAGGGACCTGTTGATTCTGTTTCGATTTCAGCCAGTCGAGGCAGGCGCGCAGGGCGATTCCGCACAGCCACGGCCCGAAGCGGTCGGGGTCGGTGAGCGAGGTGAGCGAACGGAAGCCGCGCAACAGGGTTTCCTGGGCGAGGTCGTCGGCGACGTGGGCGCGGCGCACGCGCGCGTGGCACAACGCCGTGACGCGGCCGGCCCAGCGGCGCACCAGTTCCGCATACGCCTCGGTTCGCCCGGCCCGCGCCTGGCGGACCAGTTCCGCGTCGGACATCCTCTGCCCTCCCGACGGCCCGCGTGCGTGCGTCTCTATCTTGTAGTAGAGCGAGACGGCGGAAGTAATAGCGATGTGCGCGGCAACCAGGGGCTTTCCATCACGAACCCGAAGCGCAAGCGAGGTTTGGACCGAATCCCTCGCTCGCGCTTCGGGTTGGTATGGGAATGTCCCATCCGGAGCGCGAGCGCGGGGGTCCGATCCGTCTTACTCTTCCACCCTCAACGACGCGCAAATCGCCCGCAGCACCGGCTCCGTCGCCGGCAGCTCCAGGTCGTTGCCCTGCCAGTAGAGCAGCAGCGTGCCGGAACCGCCGTAGAGGCTGCGCGTCCAGCCGGTGTTGGACAGATCGAAGCTGAAAAATTGGATGTCGTGGCCGACCGCGGTTTCTCCGGCCAGCAGGTCCACGGCCGCATCGGCCTCCAGCGTCGGGTACTCCGAGCGGAGCGCCCCAGGGCCGTTTCGGCCATGCGTTGCGGCTCGGGCATCGTCCGGTCGAGCGTCACCACAAGAAAAGCCGTGGACGGACTCTGCAACGACGCCGTCCAGCCGCCGTCCGCGATCTCGCGCTCCAGCGTCCAGTTGTCCGGGTACTGGAAGAAAACGCCGTCCTCGTTGAATTGCTTGACCATGACCCGGCCCCGTTCGTCGCTCTGGATGGATTCCCTGGTGCAGTCGGAGTAGCCGCGTTCGCCAGAACGCGGGTGGGCCGCGCCTCTCCGCGTTCTGGCGAACGCGGCTACGCGGTTCGGGCGGCCGGACTTCATGGGCGCCGCGTCGCCACGTCCAACCGCAACACGCCCAGCGCCTCGTCGGCGCCCGTGGCCGCGTAGGCGCGCACGTTCAGCCTCGGCCAAGGCAACGTCGTTGGCAGATCCAGTTTCACGTCGAATCGGCCGTCCCGCACCGTCGCTTCCGCCTCGGCCGCCACGAAACGGTTGGCCCGCTCGTGATTGCGCATCATCACCCGGTCGCGCTCCGGGCCGGCTTCTTTCGGCAGCGGCGCCAGGTCCGCCGGCCGACTGCTCACCGGCCGCTCCGCCACGACCACGACCCGGCCGCCGTTGAGCCGCGCCGGCGCCGTGCCGTGAATCGTCACGGCCGCGCCCGCCGCCGCCGCGTCGTCGGTCTTCAACGTCAGGTCGGCCGGCGTCGCGGCCAGCTTCAGGGCCGGGTCGCCCAGCAGCGTGAACATCTCCAGATGCTCCAGCCGCTGCGTCGCCTGCGGAATGGCGCCGTCGCCGTCCACCGCGTTCAGAATACCAAATGTCAGATCGTCTATCTTTCCTTTGGCCACGCCCCGCTTGATCGCCAGCCAGGTCGCGCCCAGCCGTTGGGGACTTTTGCCCGCGAACGTGCTTTCCACCAGGCCGTCCGTCGCCAGTTGTACCATCGCCGCGAAACAGACGCCGTGCGACCCGATCACCGCCACGGGGCCGTCCGGGTTGCGCATTGCCGCCACGCCGTAGCCCTCGCCCTCGCCGCGCTCGCCCTTGAGCTGACAGCCGTAACAGCCGAAAGTGGCGAACACGCCGGTGCCGCGCCTGATTTTGAGCTTCGCCCAATCGTCGCGGTCGAGGTAGTGGGCGCCGCCGCCCCACATGCCGTGGGCGTTGGAATGGCCGAGGTAAAGCGTCCACGCCTGGCCGCCCTGGACGTATTTCAGCGCCGTGGCCCGCAGCCGATCATCCGGCACGCAGAACCGCGATTGCGGATTGCTGTAGACGGCCCGACCGGTCCACGACGGGTCGATCCGGTCGAAGCGGGCGAACGCCATCGTCTCCACCAGCCGGTCCACCAGCGGGTTGTAGGCGGGGACGCCGGCCAGCACCGTCAGCCGATGCCGCCACTCGCCCGGCCGGTCGTCGCCCTCGTAGGCCAGCGTCTTTCGCACCATTTGCACGGCCTCTTGTTCCGTGCGCGCGGGGAAGCGACCGACCGGCACGGACGGCTGGCGGCCGTCGTCGAGACAGCCGTAGCCGTTGTCGCTGGGCTGCCCCTTCATGCGGCCGACGCCGCCGTCCAGCGGCGGCACGACCGTCCGCCCGGCCTCCTTCGGCGCGCCGGCCTCGACCGCCCCGACCAGCAGGACGTAACTCGGCCCCCGGTAGTCGCGGCAGAGCTTGTTCACATAGGCGCAACTTATGGCCGTCGCCGGCGGCGATTTCCTCGGAGGTCAGCACGTCGGTCGTCAGGACGGGCGTCGCCCGGAATCCCTGGGCCTTGCGGTGTTCGACCAGCGGCCGCACGGCGTCGCGGAAGGCCGGGGCGACCACGACAACCCATTGCGGCGCCGGCGCGTCGGCGGCCGGGGCCGCGGCCGTCAGCATTAAGACAGACAAAGCGGACCCGAGATACGACATCACGGCCTCCGTGCGGGTGGGACGGCGGGGCGAGCGGGGGGCGTAGACCCCCTGATTCGGCTTACAGTCGGCGACGAGATGCGGAATCAGGGGGCCGACGCCCCTTCGTCAAAAAAACGCCGGAAGGGGAGCGGAAGTGAGCCGGCTGGGACTCGAACCCAGGACCTACGGATTAACCTACCGCACGGGCTTTCGCCCGCCGACGTGGGGCCGTTGCGGTCTGGACTTTACCATCTCCCCCGGCGCGACCCGGTGGGGAGCCGCTCGTCAAGTCTCTGAGGATTCCCGCCGCGGCGGGCCTTTCCTGCTGATCGCCCAATCCGACGGATTGTCACGCATTCGTCCTGCGTACCGGCGGCTTCCAGGGGGTCCCAGCATATGGAGCGGTTCTACCTCGGCCCTCTCGGGCCGGGCACTCCTATTTTGAAGTCCGTTGCTCTACCGACTGAGCTACCGGCTCTCGCCATTCATGCTAGGAAGGGAGGGCGGATTTGACCAGCCGGCCCACCCCTCATACCAACTCGTGGTGATCTCTTGCCGTAGGGCAGGCTGTGCCTGCCGGGGGGCGATGACGAACGAGGCGCTCTGCAAAATCCTCTGCCACAACATCTGCTGCTTGATTCAGGCGCAGTGCGAGCTAGGAATCGAAGCCGAGTTCTGGCAAGAGGACGTAGCGCCGGCCGGGAAGCCGGATATACTGCCGATGGTGCGACCGGGGTGATGCGGGTGGATGGGTCGATCAACAGGTGTCCTACCATGAATCGCTGGTATCCTACCATGAATCGCTGGCGAGTTTATTACACGTCCATCGGGTTCACGGTCATGGGGGCCGCGTGTTTTGTTTTTGACATCTTCGAGCCGAGGGTTCCTGTCACGCTCTCAATCGTTGGCATTGTGCTGGCTTTGACCGGCGGACTCGCCTTCTGGGTCGGACGAGCTCTCAGTGAGCTGCATCGGCGCGTCGAGGAACTAGAGCGCCGCCTGCCGCCGCCAGCATAGTTTCTGTCCCACGGAAGCGAAATCTGCCCTACGGAAGAGCGGATTTAGCCTTCCGTAAGGCAAAGCCCTGCCGGGGCAAACGGCAGGCACAGCCTGCCCTACGGGAAGAGATCCGTGCCATTTGGTATCAGCGGATCACCTTGAGCCGCGGCAACGCCCGTTGCAAGTTCTGAACGCCGGCGTCGGTTACGCCGGTGCGGGAGAGGCGCAGCTCCCGCAGGCTTTGGATACTCGCCAGGTTCGCCAAACCGCGGTCGGTGACGGCGCGACCGCCGAGCGACAATGTCTGGAGGCCGTGGAGGTTTTGCAGGTTGGCCAAGCCGTCGTCGGTCACGCGCGTGCCCACCAGGTCCAGATCCTGGAGCGTGGACAGCGTCCCGAGCGTGGCCAGGCCGGCGTCGGTGATGGCGTCGTCGTTGAGGTAGAGCGCGTGCAGCTTGGGAAGCGCGGCAATGTCGCCAGGCCGGCGTCGGTGACCCTGGTGGCGCACAGGTTCAGCGTCTGAAGGCCGGCCAAGGTTTTGAGGTGGTCCAGGCTGTCGTCGCTGAGTCCCGTGTTATAGAGGTTCACTTCGCGGAGGTTCGGCAGCGCCGCCAGCAAATCCAGGTTGTCGCCGGTGACGCGGACGCCGTGAAAATCGACGCTGACCACCGGCTGACTCGGGTTCGCCTTATCGACCCCAACCTTTCCCCAGGCCTTTTTGATGGCGCCGACGGCCCGCTGTTCCGGCGTCCGCGCGTTGGCCGTCGGCGGAAGGACGCTTTGGGCGTCGGCCACGCAGCCGGCGGCCGCCGACAGGAGGCCGAACGCCAGGAGCAATTGGTGGTTCCGCATTCCTTCGCCCTCCGCAACCCTTCCGGCCGTTGCCGCGGCGGCCTACTCGGCGGGCGGGACATTACCAACGGGCCGCGAACGGGACAAGTTGAACCTGTGTCGAGCCGAGAGTCCCGTATGGTCACTTGTTCTCGTACTTCATCAAAATCTCCTGCCGCGGCGCACCCGCCAGCGTCTCGAAGCCGCCGGACAGGATCACGTCGGCCAGCTTGCCCGCGTCGCGGAAGTAGCGGTCGCTCGGCCTTTCGCCTGTCAGCTTGCGCGTCAGGTCCTGGCACAGGATGTCCGCCGCCGCCACCGCCGCCTCGTCCTTCTGCCGGTGGCCCCACGACGCCGTCACCAGGATCGTCGTCGTGTCCTGGATGCGTTGAGATAGTTCGGCGATCCGACATTGACGGTCGGCCAGCTTCAGCTGGTGCTTCTCCATCGCGGCCGTCGTCTCGGCCCGCAATTTGGCGAACCGGCCCAGGGCGAAGTGGAGGTGGCCCGCCAACCGTTTGTCCATGCCCTCCACGCTCTGGCGGTCGCGCGGGCCGAACCATTGACCGAATTTCCAGCGGGCGTAAGGAAGCAATTCCCGGCGCAGCTTCCAGGCCTGGACCGGGTTGGCCGGGTTCAGCGTCTTCATGCCGTGCTTTTGCAGGGCTTTGCCGATCGGCTCGAAGAACTTCCGGCCGTGTTCCTTGACCAGCGACTTGAAGAACGCCATGCCAAGCACTTCGCCCTCGCCCTCGTAGATGCAGGGCGCCAGGTAGTCGTAGACGTTGTCGCCGAACAGGTGGCCCTTGAGGAACGACCGGCCGCCGTGCGTCTTCATGAACAGCTCGATGGCCGCCTCTTTCATGGCCTCGCTGCCGAAGATCTTGGCGATGATGCACTCCATCTCGCCGCGGTAGCCCTCGTCGATCAGCCACGAACCCCACGCCGTCAGGGCGTCGGCCCCGGCGATCAGCCCCGCCAGCCGGGCGATGCGCCGCTTGACCAGCTCGCGGCGGGCGATCGGCTGGCCGTAGGTGCGGCGGAACTCCGCCCACGGCAGCATGTTGGCCAGCATTACGCGCATACTGCCGGCCGCCCCGGCGCACAGCGACAGCCGGCCGAGGTTCAGGCCGTGGTAGGCGATGGTCAGGCCGTCGCCGACCGGCGGCTTCAGCAGATTGCCCTTGGGGACGCGGAAGTCCTTGAAAATGAGGCCGTTGTTGTAGGCCTGTCGCAAGGCATACAAACCGTAGCTCTTGACGCGGAAATGCTCGTTCTCCTCCGCCGGCAGGTCCACCACCAGCACGGCCGGCTTGCCGTCGATCAGCACCACGACGCCGGCCGTGCGGCCGGGGACGACGTTGGTGATGAACAATTTCTCCCCATTGAGGACGTAATCGTCGCCGTCGGGGACGGCCGTGGTGCGCAGGGCGGTGAGGTCCGAGCCGGCCGCCGGCTCCGTGAGGGCGAAGCCGGAGAGGGCTTGTCCGTTGGCGAGCTTGGGCAGGAAGCGTTCCTTCTGTTCCGGCGTTCCGAAGGTGCGCACCGGATCGACGGCGCCGATGCAGCCGTGGATCGACGCCATTCCGGCGATCATGGCGTCGAGCGTGGCCATCCGCGTCAGGAAGTGGGTGAAGCGCGCGAACGGCGCGCCCCGAGCCGCCGTAACGCGGGTCGATGAGCAGCCCCCAGTAACCGGCGTCGCCCAGCTCGCGCAGCACAGTCGGCGACGTCTTGCCCTTCTCGTCGAGGATCGTGCCGGCCTCGCGGTGTCGGCGCACCACGGCCAGCGACGCTTCCATGACTTGATCGGACGGGTGCGATGGCGCCGGGGCCGGCGGCGCGAACAGATCGAGCGGGACTCTGGCCTCCCAGAAGGCCTTGTGGATGGGGCTGTTGGCCGTCTGGTACTTCTCCTTGAACAGGCTTTCGACCTGTTCATCGGCCTTGTCCAGGGCGCCGGTGCGCCGCGCCTCTTCCTCCGTCTTGCCGCTCAGGCGCAGGGCCGTTTCGGCGAAGCTCTGCTGGTCGCGCTCGGTCGGCGGGGATGTGCTCATGACTGGGACTCCTGATGGAGAGAGGGGAGTGCGACCATCCGCCCGACCGGCGGGCCGCTAAAGCGTCTCCAAAACTATTGTACGCGCTCCGTCGGGCATCGGACTCCTCGCTGATGGCAGCACAAGACCGGGGCTGGATTTCGTGTGTTGCATTTGTTAAAATAGGAGAGAGGAGAAGAATGCGTAGCTTGTGCTAGAGTATCGGTAGTCGTGTAACAAGGGAGGTTAAAACCAGTCGGATGGATTGTGTCCGTTTTGCGGATGGGCCACAATAAGTGCGTTGGGGGATTCGCCGAGTCCACGCCTTTCCGGGAGACCATCCGATGACGGCTTGCGTGCTGTGGTGCTGCCTGTCGCTGAGTCCCGCCGCCCCGGCCGCGCCGAAGCCGTTGGTGCTGCTGGCCGGGACCGACGAATACAAGGCGGCCAAGGCGACGGAGGCCGTGTACGAGGGCGTGGTGGATAATAACCCCGCCGACGGCGCGGTCGGCAAGCCGACGCGCTTCAACGCCTACCGCTTTACGGGCAAGGACGCGGCCGGCAAGGTGTTCGTCCGCGAACTGTACGTGCCCGGCAAGGCGTTCCTCCTGGCGTCCTTCGTCGGCAAGCGCGTGCGGATTACGGGCAAATTCGCCAACACGGCGGCCGACGGCAAGGTGTACGCGGAATTGTGGCCGGCCCGGCTGGAAGAGGCGACCGTCGTGGCCGCCGTGCCCTTGGCCGCCGCCGGCGTGTACGCCCACTGCATATGGCAGCCGGACGAGGCCCGCCGATTCGGCCAGCGCGTTTTCGTCTACCGCAACGGTCGGGAATTGGCCCGCGGCCTGCGGCTGACCGGCGACGGCACGGACGAGACCGCGAACGGTCTGATGGCCCGCAAGCTGGGAACGCCGACCATCGACTGGGACAAACGAATGGTCGTCGCCGTCGCCGCCGGGTTGCGCGGCGGCGACGTGGACCGCCTGACCGTGACGCGCGTGGAAGTCAAGGACGGGACGATGACGGTCTTCTACCGGCTTCCGGGCAAGCCCGGAACGGGCGGCTTCGGCTACCCCGCCGAGACGATCCTGGTGGACCGCTGCGACGGCGCGGTCCACGCCGAGCCGGAACCGACCGCGCCGTGAAACTTCGCCGTTACAACAAAGGAGGCTTCGGATGCGGTATATGTCATTTTTGGGACTGCTGGCCGCAGTATGCCTGGCGGCCCCGGCCCACGCGCAAGTGATCGTGAATACGCCCTGGGTGACGGTCCACGTCGGCCGGCCGCTTCCGCCGCCGGAACTGGTCCCCAACTTCATACCCGGCGAGCCGCCTCCCGTACCGCTGGCGCCGGCGGTCCAGGAACCGCCGGTGATCGTTTCCGGCCCGTCGGTCGGCGTCCGTCCGCCGACGCTGGCGGAGTTCGCGGCGTCGTTCCACGCGGCGCCTGGACACTATGAAGTCGTGCTGCTGCATCCGGTGACGTGCTGCCCGGTCAAGGTGTGCTTCACCCTGCCGTGCGGCTGCCCGCGCAGCGTCAAGGTGCATTCCAATTCGCTGGTGTTCTGCTACGGCCTTTTCAACAGGGTGGCCATTCGGTTCCACCACGACGGCACTGTTACGGTGCGGGATTGATCGCGCAGTGCGCCGATGGGTTAGCCGCGACGCGCCAGCGGAGCGCTCCATGCAAGCGCTCCGCTGGCGCGTCGCGGCTAACCCATCGGCGCTTCCGCCCCCGCCCCTGCCACATCCAGTTCAAACGCCTCCGCGTCGTGGAATCGGTCGTCCTTGGCGTGATAGACGCGGCTGCGGGCGCGAAGGTGGTAACCCTCCAGGGTGTAGATCTTGTATGACCAACGGCCGTTCTGGGTGGCGCTGCCGGCACAGACCACCGGAAACGGGGCGAAGTCCGAGGGCGGATGATAGTAGGCGTTGTGCCGATGGCCGTGCAGCCACAGGCCGACGCCGCCGCGTTCCGCCGCCCGCACCAGGGCGTCGAGGTCGCGCAGGGCGCGGATGCGCGGCTCGCGCCGGCCGCTGGCCAGCCAGACCGGGTAGTGCGTCACCAGGATGCGCGGCCCGGGGCCAAGCCGCGGCAGCAACTCTTCCAAACGACGCAGCTGATCGCGGCCGACGCCGCCGCGGGCGTCCCAGGGCCAGCGGTTGGCCGTCGAGGAGTTGACGCCGATCAGCCAGGCGTGGCCCACGCGCTGGGCGAACGGGTAGACGGCGTGATCCATTCGTTCGCCGGCCTGCCACGGGGCGAAGACGCGCTCGAAGTGGCCCGCCCGCGCCGCCGTGGCCGTGCAATAGTCGTGGTTTCCCGGCACGGCGATGCCCGGCATTTCCCCCGGCTGGCCGACCCGCAGCAGTTCGGCCGCCCGCGACACCTCCTCCTCGAAGCCCATCGCGCTGGCGTCGCCGGAGAAGACGATCCGGTCGAAGCCGCCGTGGCGCAGTTCTTCCGCCAATACGGATAGGACGTGGTCGGCGCGGCGGAAGCGGTAGCCGCGGCCGAGGAGGCGCAGGTTGATCCAGGCGGACAGGCGCTTGTTGAACCAGTCCTCGCGCCGCCAGACGCACTCCGGCGCCGTGACGTGAACGTCGCTGATGTGGGCCAGACGAACGGCCTTGGGGGCTGCGAGGTTAATCGCCAGGCTCCTTGATTGAGGCGAGCGGCCGGCGTGAGCCGGCCGGTGTAGCATAGCGCCGTGGAACGTGCGAAATACCGGCCGGCTCACGCCGGACGCTCGCCCGCCTGCTTCGTACAATGCCCCCGACCCCCCCGCCGGAGGGGGCGGTCCTCTCCATCGGTCGTCCCTCTAAGGATCCCATTTCGATGCCCAAGGTCACGTTTGTCAACGAAAAACAGGAAGTCGAGGTCGAGGCGGGCGCCAACCTTCGCCAGGCGGCCCTCAAGGCCGGCGTCGCGGTCTACCCCGGCGTCCATCGCTATCTCAACTGCTTCGGCTTCGGCCTGTGCGGCACCTGTCGCGTGCTGGTCAAGAAGGGCGTGGAGAACCTCAGTCCCAAGACCTTCCTCGAACGCATCAACCTCAACACCCACCCGCTCACGATGCTGGCCGCCATCGGCCACGAAAACGAGATGCGGCTGTCGTGCCAGGCGCAGCGTCAACGGCGACTGTACCATAGAGACGAAGCCGGCGTTCAACTTGACCGGCGAAAATTTCTGGCAGAAGCCGTACCCGAACAAGTGACGGGGACGTCACCGGGCCAACGGCTTGCCGTAGGCGGCCCGCGCCTTGGAGGAGTCGGGCTGCTCGGCGAAGGTTTCCAGACTCATTTTAACGGCCGGCTCGGCGGCGGCGCGGTTGGACTGCAACACGCGGTAGACCACGCCGACGGCCGGCAGTCCCGGCGTCTGGTGGACGTAGCCGATGTAGACGGTCGGGGCGTTGGCCGGCGCCCGCGGGTCGGCGAACTCCACGGCGTCGAAGGCCACGGCCGGCCGGCCGAAGGGTGGACGGACCTCGACGGGCTGCCAGTTCGGGGCCGCCGCGCTCAGGCGATCCGCAATCTCCTTTTCGAGCTTGTCGCGGCCTTCGTCCTTGGCCCCGAAAGTCAGGTAAAGGTCCGTACAGACGCCGTTGGCCGCCGGGTAGTGGTACGCCAGTTCGCCCGGCTGGGTCTTGTCCTTGGTCTCGACGCCTTTGGGCGGCCGGAGGAAAACGTCGATCGGCGCGCCCTCTTCCTTGTCGGTGTGCGCGGGAAGGACGAGCGGTTCGCCCAGACGCTTGTTCTCCTCATCAAAACGCTCGACGCGCGCTTCGGCGTCCTGCATCTTCTTTTCGTAATCCGCGATGCCGCAGCCGGTCAACGCCAACAGCGCGATCGAGACGAGGATGCGGAATGGTCTTCGCGGATCGACGGTCGGCGACAAGGCGGGGTCCTCCGGCGAGGCGTGGATACACACCGTTTAGGTAGCAAGTCGGCGCGGGTTTCGCCAGGGCGGAGGGGAGGGACCGATGGTCCGCTACAGTTTTCCGAACAAGGTGGTGCTTGCCACCGGCGGCTCGCGCGGCATGGGCGCGGCCATCCTGGAGGCGTTCGCCGCGGCCGGCGCCGTCTGCGTCCTCAATTACTTTGACGATCCGGATGGTCAAAATCGCCGCGACGCCGAGGCGACGGCGGAACGGCTGCGCGCCCTCAAGGCGGCGGCGGTCCACCTGATCGAGGCCGACGTGAGCCGATACGAATCGGTGGAGCGCCTGATGCAACATGCGGCCGACGAGGCGGGCGGCCTCGACATTCTCGTCAACAATGCCGGCGTGCTGCGCGACCGCACGGTGAAGAAGATGACGCCGGACGAATGGCATACGGTATTGCGAACGAACCTGGACGGAGTGTTTTACTGCTCGAAGCTCGGTGCGGAGGTGCTGCGCGACGGCGGCCGGATCGTGAACGTCGCCTCGGTTTCGGGCCTGGTCGGCTTCCACGGCCAGGCCAACTACGCCGCGGCGAAGGCGGGCGTAATCGCCTTGACGAAGGTGATGGCCAAGGAGCTGGCACGGCGCGGCATCACGGTCAACGCCGTGGCGCCGGGCGTGATCCGGACTCCGATGCTGTCCGGCCTCAAGCCCGAGGTGCTGGCCGACTACGAGAAACAGATCCCCGTCGGCCGCGTCGGCGCGCCGGCGGACGTGGCCCACGCCGTACTGTTCCTGGCCTGCGAGGAAAGCGCCTACATCACCGGTCAGACGCTGCCCATCACGGGGGGCTGGTTTTAACGGGTCCGATGTCCTTGTGCCGGCCGGCCGGCACGGGCTATGCTGCACTACAGCGTTCCGCCGGGGCGGTGTTTAGGAGAGGCGCCATGACGACCGTAGCCGTTTCGCTTTCCGACGAGCGTCTTCAGAAGCTCCGCGAACTGGCGCAGGAGGCGCGCCTGCCCCCGGAGGAACTGCTGCGCACCGCAGTCGAGCAATGGCTCAGCCGGCCGAAGGAGGACTTCGCCCGCGCGGCCGATTACGTTCTGCGGAAGAACGCGGAACTGTACAGGCGGCTGGCCTGATGCGTGCGCCGTCGGATCGCTCGCCCCCGGGGGCCGGGCGTGGTACGATGACCTTACCAAACCCGCCCGCAGCGTCCGCCCCCGGAAGCCGCATCATGGACCCCGCCGTTTTTGACGAACTCGAACACGTCCTGACCGCCGACGGCCCGGAAGCCGCCTGCCGTCGCCTGTGCGACCGGCTGCGCGAGGACAAGGATTACCACGCCCTCTTCTACGCCCTGCTCATGCGGAAGCGCCACGAACTCGGCGTCTCGCCGGTGCCGACGGGGCCGTCGAAGGACCTGCCGGAATCGGCCCACGCCCCCTACGAGGACGCCATCCGCCACGCCGGCCGGCTGGTCGGCGTGCTGTACCTGCAAGAGGGCCGGCTGCCGGAGGCGTGGTGGTACTTCCGGATGCTCGGCGAGCCGGCGCCGGTCAAGGCGGCGCTGGAGGCGCGTCAGCCGGGCGAGGGCGACGACGTGCAGTCGCTGGTTCAAATCGCCTTTTACGAGGGCGTTCATCCGCGAAAGGGCTTCGACTGGGTGCTCGAACGCTTCGGCATCTGCAGCGCCATCACCACCCTGAGCGGGCAGGAGGTTCGCTGCGCGGCGGAAGACCGGCAATACTGCCTGCAACGGCTGGTGCAAGCCCTCTATGCGGAGCTGCGCGAGCGGCTGGCGGCGGAGATCGAACGGCGCGACGGCAAACGTCCCCCGGAGGCCGACGTTGCGGAGGGGGCGGTAGTGAAGCTGATCGAGGGCCGCGACTGGCTGTTCGAGGACGACGGCTATCACATCGACACTTCGCACCTGAGTTCGGTGGTGCAGATGAGCGTGGACCTGCCGCCGTGCCGGGAATTGCACCTGGCGCGGGAGTTGTGCGCCTACGGCAAGCGCCTGTCAAGCCGCTTCCGCGGTCGTAACGAACCGCCATTCGAGGACATGTACGAGGCCTACGACAAGTACCTCGGTGTGTTGACCGGCGAAGACGTGGCAGGCGGCGTGGCCTATTACCGGGAGCAAATGGAGAAGAACGCGGCAGCGGGGGGCGGCTCCTTCCCGGCGGAGGTGCTGGTCAACCTGCTGCTGCGGCTAGAACGGCCGAAGGAGGCGCTGGCCGTGGCCCGCAAGCATCTGGTGAACGCGGACGGTCAGCGTTTGACGTGCCCAGGCGTGGCCGAACTGGCGCAGCAGGTCGGCGACTATGGGACGCTGGCCGAGGCGGCGCGCGAGAAGGGCGACGCGGTGCATTTCCTGGCGGGGCTGTTGGGGGCGCGGCAAGGCGGATAGAGACCGTTTCAAAAGCCTCCGGGGGAGCCGCCGGGACAAGGCCGCCGGCTCGCACCGGACGCGAGTAAGATACCCGTCAGAAGCGTCCCGCGTCCCCAGGCGAGTATCCCCGTCGTGAACCCCCAGCTGCAACAACTCGTCGATAACGCCCGCTCCGGCGACGAAGCCGCCTTTCGCAGCCTCCTCCAGGCGCTCCGGGCCAGCGCCCCTCCGCGCGGACGCTGCTGGATCTCGCCCTTTCCGACGACGTCCCCCTGCGACGCATCGCCGTCGTCCTGGGCGGCGAGCGGACGGAAACGGAAATCCACGCCGCCCTCGCCGGACTGGCCGACGACCCCGAATCCGCCGTCCGCCTGGCCCTCGCCGAGGCCGCCAAACGCTCGCCCTGGCAGCCGTTGGACGGGGCGGTGCGCAAGCTCCTCGCCGACCACGACGACGCCGTGCGCCAGGCCGCCGTCGCCGCCGCGGCCGTGCGCCCCGCCCTCGAACCCGGCCTCGTCGAACGCCTCGGCCGCGACGGCGCCTGGCGCGTCCGTCAGGAGGCCGCCCGCGCCCTCGGCGACGCCTCCGCCGCCGTGCTGCCCGCCCTCCTCACCGCCGTCGCCGAGGACTCCGACGTCGATGTTCGCGGCGCCGCCGCCGCCGCCATCGACAGGCACATGGCCAGACACAAAGGCTGGCCCGCCGAAGTCGCCCGGCCTAAATTTTCCGTGCTCCGCGCCGCCCGCGAAAACGTCGGCAAGCTCCGCGGCGGCCCCTGCCCCCTGCTCGCCGCTTGGCTGGAGGAACGCATCGAAAACGACGTCGATCTCGATACACTCAAAACCTTCGGCACGCTGCTCACCCTCGAAGCCGAGGCCGGCAGGCTGCCGCACGCCTACGAACTCGACGAGTCCATCGACGCGGTGTGGAAGGCGCTCAGCGGCGATGGCTCCCGGGCCGTCGTCCTCGTCGGCGAATCGGGCTGCGGCAAGACCGCCCTCGTCTACGAGCTGACCCACCGCCTCCGCACGCAGGCCGGCGGCCCGTGGCACGTCCTCCGCGTGCCGCCGGCCGATTTCCTCGCCGGCACCGTCTATCTCGGCGAATGGGAGACCAAGGTCCGCAACCTCGTCCAGGCGATCCGCCGGCCGAGGCGCGTGGTGATCTATATTCCGAATATTGAAGATCTGGCAACGACCGGCGTCACCAGCAAGAGCGACATGAACGTCGCCTCCGCCCTGGCGCCGCACATCGAACGCGGCGACATTCTGGTCCTCGGCGAAAGCACCGTCGAGGCGTTCCGCAAGGGACTCGGCGCCGTGCGCTCGCTGCGCCGCCTGTTCCACACGGTCCAGCTGCCGGAGGCCGGACCCGAAGAGACGCGGACCATTCTCCAGGCCGTCGCCGCCGAGTCCGGCGCCGACGCCTCTGACGCAGTGCTCGACCGCCTCGTCGAGCTGTCCGACTTCTACGCCGGCGGCGCCGTCGAGCCGGGCCGCTCCGTCGGCCTGCTCCGCCGCGTCCTCGGCGCCCCCGACCGCAAGGGGCCGCTCGGCGACCGCGAGATCATCGAAACCCTCTCGACCTCCACCGGCGTCCCGGCCGATTTCCTCGACGACGCCGTGCCGCTCGACCGCGCCGCCGTCCGCGCCTTCTTCGAGGCCCGCGTCATGGGACAGCCGGAGGCCATCGACGCCGTCGTCGATCTTGTAACCCTTATCAAGGCCGGGCTAAACGACCCCAACAAGCCGTTCGGCGTGCAGCTGTTCGTCGGCCCCACCGGCGTCGGCAAGACCGAGCTGGCCCGCGCCCTGGCCGAACTGCTGTTCGGCGACCCGGCCCGGCTGGTCCGCTTCGACATGAGCGAATACGCCACTTACGAGGCCTTTGAACGCCTAATCGGCCAGCGCGGCGCCGCCGGCCTGCTCACCGCCGTGGTGCGAGAACGGCCGTTCGTCGTCCTGCTGATGGACGAGATCGAAAAGTCGCACCTCAACGTCTTCGACCTGTGTCTGCAAATCTTCGACGCCGGCCGGCTGACCGACGCCAACGGCCGCACCGCCGACTTCCGCCGCAGCATCATCATCCTCACCTCCAACGTCGGTTCGCGCGTCGTCACCGACGCGCCGGTCGGCTTCGGCCGCACCGCGCCGCCGCCCGACCCCAATCTGACGCTGCGCGAGCTGGCCCGGGCGTTCCGGCCGGAGTTCCTCAACCGTATCGACCGCATCGTGATGTTTCGGCCGCTGTCGGAGGAGACGGCGGAAAAGATCGCCCGCCGGGAACTGGCCCGCGTGGTGGAGCGCGGCGGCATCGCCCGGCGGCGGCTGATCGTGGACGTGGACCCGGCCGTGCTGCCGGTGCTGTTGCGCGAGGGCTATTCGCCGGCCTACGGCGCCCGGCCGCTGAAGCGCACCGTGGAACGGCTGGTGCTGTTGCCGGTGGCGCGGGCCATCGCGTCGGGCGACGCGCCGCCGGGTTCGGTGCTGCGACTGACGGCCCGGCGCGGCCGCGTGGAGGTCGAGGTGGCGGCGCCGGAGCCGGCCGACGACGCGGCCCCGGACGCCGCGGAACGGGAGGCGGCGCCGGTGGCGGAACGGGCCGAGCGGCTGGCGGCGCTGACGGCGAAGCTGCGCGAGGACGCCGCCCCGCTGGCCCAGCGGAAATCGGACCTGCTGGCCCGCGCCGCGGCACCGGGGCTATGGGACGACCGCGCCGCCGCCCAGGCCTTGTACGACGAGGTGTACCGCATCGACGGCGTGTTCGCGGCCCTGGACGGCCTCGCCCGGTCGGCGGGGGAACAGCTCGATGCGCTCCGGAGACGGCGCGTCGGCGACCGGAGTTTGTCCACCGTGGAGGAGCGGCTGGAAGCGCTGGAGGCGCAGTCGCGGCACGTCGCGTTCCTTGTCTCGTGCCGCAACCGCCGCGACCTCGGCGACGCCTTTATCGTGCTGACGCTCGTTTCCGCCCAGGGAGGCGGACTCGATTCCGTGGCCCTGCTGGCACGGATGTACGTCGCGCTGGCGAAGCGGCGCGGGCTGGAAGTGGAAGTGCTCGACGACCGCCAGGGCGGCGACCCGCGCGAGGACGTGATCGTGTTGCAGGTGAGCGGGGCCGGGGCGTTCGCGCTTCTTTCCGGCGAGACGGGGCTGCACCACGTCACGCGCGGCAAGGGAGAGAAAGAGGATGGCAAACGGACGACCGACCGAGACGTGGTGCGCGTGGAGGTGCTGCCCGTGCCGCCGGACGACGCCGGCCGCGAGTCGGTCCACGCCGAGACGCGGCCGTTGCATGAGCCGCCGGGACGGCTGTTGGCGCGGCGGAAACTGGAGGTGGAACTGCGGCACGAGCCGACGCGGCTGACGCTGCGGGCGTGGAGCGACCACGGCAGGGCGGAGGCGGTTGAACGGCTGCGGCCGCTGTTGCGGGCGCGGGCGGCGGCGGAAACGCCGGCCGGCCGTCCGCCTCTGGTGCGTCGTTACACGCTCGGCCCGGCGCCGCTGGTGCGCGACCTGCGCACACGGCGCAGCACCGGTCGGCTCGATCAGGTGCTTGACGGCCGACTCGACGCCTTCCTGGCAATGCCGGCCGAGGGCGGGGGATGACGGACCTATTCTTGTCCGGGAGGGTCTGGCTAACTTGGGTGCCATGCTTTCGCGGCCCCTTCCCGTTGGAGAAGACCATCCCAACCACCGCGAAAGCATGTTTGGATGTCATTCAGACCGGGTGACGGTCAAACATGCTTTCGCGGTGGTTCCGAAGCTGTCCAAATTCAGAAAGCAGCCGCGAAAGCATGGCACCCCACACCTCGCATTCCGCATGAACTGCCTTGGCCGGGGTTCAAAATGGCTGGAGCGCCCTACCCCGGCGCGGGCGACCTGGGTAAAATGGAGGCACGGACAAATCGCTTGCGTCTGCGACAAAGGAGCCGCCGTGGCCCTGACCAACACGGATCGCGAATTGATCCGCCGCTGTCTGACCCGGCAGACCGGCGCCTGGAACGACTTTGTGGACCGCTTCCTCGGTCTCGTATACCACGTCATTCACCATAGCGCCCACCTGCGCAGCACACCGCTCCGGCCGGAGGACGTGGAAGACCTCGCCGCCGAGGTGATGCTGCAAATCGTCGCCAACGACTACGCCGTGCTCCGCCAGTTCCGCGGCGCCAGCAGCCTGGCCACCTACCTCACCGTCATCGCCCGCCGGCTGTGCGTTCAGGAATTGGCCAAGCGCGGCGCCGCCCGTGACGTGCAGCCGGCCTCCGACGAGGGGCTTCACGAAGCCGAGGCGGAAGAGCCGGCCGGGGCCAAGGGGCTGGAAAGTCTCGAAGAAGTGGAAAAGCTACTCGGCAAACTGCCGGCCCGCGAGCGCGAGGTGGTGCGCCTCTACTACATCGAGGGCCGCAACTACGAGGAAATCAGCACCGAGCTGGGCCTGCCCATCAACAGCATCGGGCCGATCCTGTCGCGGGCGCGGAAAAAGCTCCGTAAAGGCGTCAAGTCTCCGCCGCCGACCGTCCACCGCCGCGACCTGCCGAGCAAAGCGCCGGAGTAACGCGGCCGACCTTACTTCGCCGCCGGCACGTTCAGCCCCGTCCGCTGGATCGACATCTGCGAATAACCGCTCGGCGAATCGGGCGCCGCCTGAGCCAAGTTGGACGACGGGATGCCGGACAGGTCGGCCCGGCTGAACAGCTTGGCGGCGTGCGGCGCGTCGATGCCGTTCACCTGGGTGTCGTACAGCCGCATCGTCATTTCGATCTGCTGCTGCCGCCAGACCAGCTGCACCCGTTGCGGAACCACGGCCCGATCCTGGCCGATCTGGACCGTCCGCACTTCCAGGATCGACGCCCGACAAATCTCGTTGCCCTTGTCGTCCAACAGGACGTGGGCCAATACCTGCGGCTTGCCCGGCGCCGCTTGCGTCCGGTTGAAGACCGTCACCCGCTGCACCGGCTGGCCCTGGGCGGAGACCGTCTTCTCGACCAGGCTCACCGTGCGGGCGTCTTCCCTGAGCGAGTATTCCTTGCTCGGGTCGTACTCGCCCATGCCGAGGGCGGCCACGATCATGTCCGGCTGGAAGGGGAACGGCATCCGCGCCTTGCCGGCGGCCATGTCCTGGTAGGAGCAGTAGTGGACGCGGGCCACGCCGTCCTGGTCCTTGGCCTGGCCGATGTAGAACCAAAATTCCTCGTTATTGGAGCCGATGTCCACGGCCTGCTGGCCGGCCAGGGTGGCCCGCAGGCGGAAGTCGCGCGGCTTCTCGCAGAAGAGGCTGCCGACGAGTCCGATGCCCTCGCGCCCTTGCTTGGCGTCGATTTCCAGCCGCGTGGACTTGACCGATTGAAGGAGATGGGCGTTGTCGTTCATGTAGGCGACGAGCTGGGCGGGAGACGGCTTCAGGGCCGTCACGGCGGGCGAGGGGGCGTCGGGGACCAACTCGCGGCGGCAGCCGGGGAGGCACCCAAACGCGACGACGGCCGCAACCAGGCCCGAGAAGATGGTTATCCGTCGCATGGAACCGCCCTCAACAAAAACTCGTCGTGCACCCGGCGGGCTTATTCCCAGCCGAGGGCCTGAAACACGTCGTCCTGAACCGCCGCCATTTCCTCGTCGGTGAGGCGGGGGTTGGCGACCTCGTGCCGCGCCGGTGCGGACGCATCGAAGACAAAGCACCTCGCGGCCGTCGTCTTTCCGCGCCTCCTCGAACTTGAAGCGCTTCCGCCGCATCAGCAGCAGGGCCAGCACGAAGCGGAAGTTCTCCCCCGCCGGCTCCGTCCGGCCTTCCAGGCGCCGGAAGCATTCCAGCAGCATGTCGTCGTCGATGGGGGGGCGGCGACGGCCGTCGGCGGCCTGGACGCGGCCTACCCAGAAGCTGAAGGCGTCGGCCGGCGGCCCTTGCCACGCTTCCGCCCCGTAGTCCCTGCGGACGAACTTGCCTCCCTCGTCGAGGAGCACGCTGAAGTAGCGTTCGCCGGGCTTCAGCTCCCGGCCGCTGACGGCGCAGCGGCGGGTGTTCGGCTGGATCTGATATTCCGTCAAGGAACGTCCCTCCCACGTCCGGGAGTCCAGCGTCATCTCATCCTATCCTCGCGTCCTTCGGCCCGGCAACCGGCCGGCCGAAGGGCCGGCCCGGATTTATACCGTTGCCGGGCCGACCGTACCAGATGGGATGGATGTGCGAGCGCGGGGGCGGGGCCAAGCATCGTCCGTCGTCACTTCTTCTTCGGCGTCCAGCGCCGCAGGTCGCCCATCACCTCGTCCGGCGTTTCGCGGCCCCAGCCGGTGTATTCGCCGCGCAAAACGCCGTCGGCGTCGAGGAGAATCAATTTCGGCGTGCCGTCCACGTCGTAACTGATGCGCAAGCCGGTGCCGTCGAGAACGGGCAGAGTCAACTTGAGGTCGGCGCGCTGCTTGCGGGCCGCGTCGGGATCGCCGGACATGGACAGGGCCAGCACGGTCAGCTTGCTGGACGCGCTCATGCGTTGGGCGTAACCGAGCACGTCCGCCGCGGTCGGCGAAGCCGGGTTGTAGAAAACGAGCAGCACCGGCTTGCCCAGCGCCTGGCGCAGGCGGAACGAATGGGAGGTTGCTAGGTCGGGCGCGAGGAAGTCGGGCGCCGCCTCGCCCACGGCGGCGACGACGATAGCGTCCGGCTTGTCTTCGGCGGGCGGGGCCGGCGGCGTCTCGCCGCGCTGGGCGGCCTCGACGCGGCGCTTGACCTGCAAGACGGCCTCGCGGTAGGGCGTTTGCGGCTCGTGATCGAGGTGATAAGCGATCCGGTTTAGCAGGGAGGACAGCTGCGGGCCGTACCTGGCGGGCGTATCCAGCAGCGGGGCGGCGGCCTCGGCGAAGGCGTGCGCCTGGACGATCTCGCGCTGGCGCTCCTCGAAAAGGCGGCCGGGATATTGCATCGGCTCTTCCAGTTCGTAGTGCATTTCGCTCTTGTAGGTCGGATTGTCGTGTCCCGGTTCCCGGCGCTCGATGACGCGCCGCACCCGAGCGGCGACGCCGAGGCGCGGCCCCAGCCAAACGAGATCGGTGCGCCTCCAGGCGGTGTGGTCGGCCCGCGGCCTGTCCCAGTCGTCGGACTTCTGCACGCCTTCCAGTTTCAGACAGCGAACGCCGTCCACCATGTCGGGGCCGACGACGCGCCAGACGTGGATCGGCCGCCCCTCTTCCCCGATTTCCCAGGTCGAATCGGCGGCGACCTTGCCGTCCGGCACGGCCGCGAAGGCGCCGCATTCCACGGTGGGCGGCCCCTCCAGCGGCACGGTGAACGACTCGCCCGGCCCGGCGGCGACGCGGCCCCGCGAATCAACGCGGGCCAGTTCCAGCCGAACCGACTCGGCCGGCGGCGGCCCAACCACGGCCGGGGCGCCGGAGGGCGTCTCCCGCTTCTTGAGGATGGTAAGGAAGGCAACGTCGGCGCCCCGCGGCGGTGTATCGAGGACGAAGACGCGCGACTCGATGCGAAAGGCCCGGCTGAACTGGACGCTGCCGCCGGCCGCCTCCTCAGTGAAGGCGCCGCGGTAGACGAGTTCCTGAGCCTTGCTCAGGCGCGGCGCGACGGTCCATTCGCCGCGCCAGGCCGCGCCGGGCGGCGCCTGGGCCGGGGCGAGCAGACAGCCGAGCAGGCACAAGGTCGCTGTCATGGGTATCCGACTTCGCGTTAGGGACGAGGGATCGGCCGCCACGCCGTCGGGCGGAGCCGTAGTCGCGGCGGGAGTATAGCGATGGATAGGCCGGCCGCAAGAGGAAGTGAACTGGCCGCCTGGGCCGTTCGCTGTTTCAAACTGGGCAGGATGGAGGCGGTGCTTTTCGCCGTAACTCCTGAAACGTCGGTCCCGCTCTTTGCCCATCGTGAAACAGCGAATGGCCCCGCAACGTCGTCGGCCGCCCCTTGCCGATCGGCGT
Source organism: uncultured Planctomycetaceae bacterium (assembly GCA_963813925.1). Classification (GTDB taxonomy): domain Bacteria; phylum Planctomycetota; class Planctomycetia; order Gemmatales; family Gemmataceae; genus UBA4732. Next base: position 620,758 of record CAWFBG010000004.1, on the reverse strand, counting down.
CGTCGGCCTTATTCTCGTTTTGGGATATGCAAACCCGTTACCGAGGAGTCCCTCCGGATGCAAGGCGACACCCAGGTCCTGGACGCTCTCAACCTGGCGCTGACCGTCGAGCTGACCGCCATCAACCAATACTTTTGCCAGGCCAAGATGTGCCAGAACTGGGGCTTCCGAAAGCTCGGCAAGAAGCACTACGAGGAGTCGATCGGCGAAATGAAGCACGCCGAGCAGTTGATCGAGCGCATCCTGTTTCTGGAGGGCGTCCCCGAGATCGCCCGCTACGACGTGATCCGCGTGGGAACGGACGTCAAGGAGCAGTTCGAGAACGATCTGAAATTAGAGTTGAACGGCGTGCGCGTCTACAACGAGATCATCGACCTCTGTTCCAGGCTGAAGGACAACGGCACGCGCGAAGTGCTTGAACCGATCCTGACCGAATCCGAGGAGCACGTCGATTGGCTGGAGACGCAACTCGGCCTGATCGAGGCGGTCGGCATGCCAAATTACCTGACCGAGCAGATCGGCGAAAGCGAGGACTGAGTGTTCCCGTCCAGATACCGGCGCAGCAAGCGGTGGCAGGCGGTGCAGCCGTCGCCCGCCCCGGTGCAACGTCGGATGTCCTGGACCGACCGGATTTCGCCGGTGGTCAGCGCGGAGACCAGCACCTCTTCGGTGACGCGAAGGCAACGGCAGACGAGACGTCCCGGGCAACCGGTGCAAGGATTCGTCGGGGGAGAGCCGTCCATGCGTGCGAACCAACCAGAAAAGCGGGGGATGTCAGGATTCCCGAAGCATGAGATTGAGATCCAGTCTCATTAACAGCATCATAGCGCACGACTTCGCCTGATGTCAAGTCGGTGGTGAGCCGATTGGCGCGGAAATCCGGGAGAAAAAAGACAGGGGCCGCCCGAAGTCGGGCGGCCCCTGGGGATAGGGTCTTTGAATTGGGTCTGGCGGGAGAAAGATGGGAGAAGCGGCGTTCGGCGCCCGGCGCGACCTTGATCCGGAAAGGTTCTGGGTCGGGAGGACGGGGGCCTCCTGCAACCCTTCCGGACAATCTCGCGGACGGGGAAATCCGCGCGAATCGTTGGGGTACACGATCCGCCGGCCGTCCGGGCGTTCCGACCGCCGCTTCCGCGTTCTTGGTCGGGTCGTATGGGAGTAAAGCATTCGCCGTGCCGGAAAAGCCGCCGCGCCGGCCGTTTTCACTTCAACCGCTTGCAAGCACGGGACTTGTCGCGGATAATCCGTCGGCGCCGTCGCCCGCCGTCGCCCGCGGAATTTGTAAAAAGGTTACGGACCTTGTAACTGTCGCCGCCGGCGCGACCGGTGGACGTGGAAAAACCTTCCCATGACCAAGCTCCTCGCCTTCGACCTCGGCGCCGAGAGCGGCCGCGCCGTACTGGGCCATTTCGACGGCCGACAACTGCGCCTGGAAATCCTCACCCGCTTCGCCAACGAGCCGGTGCGGACCCTCGACGCCCTGCACTGGGACGTGCTGCGGCTGCACCACGACATGCTGGCCGGGATGCGCCTTTGCGCGGCCGAGCACGGCGGGGCGGAAGGCGTCGGCGTGGACACCTGGGGCGTCGATTTCGCCCTGCTGGGCCGCAGCGGCGAGCTGCTGGGCAACCCGCGCCACTACCGCGACCCGCACACCGAAGGCGTGATGGAACTGGCGTTCGCCCGGATGCCGCGCCAGGAACTATTCCGGAGAACAGGCATCCAGTTTATGCGCTTTAATTCGCTGTTTCAGCTGCTCGCGCTCCAGCGCGACGACTCGCCGCTCCTGGAGGCGGCCCGGTCGCTGCTGTTCATGCCCGACCTGTTCCACTACTTCTTCACCGGCGAAAACGTCAACGAGTACACCGACGCCAGCACCAGCCAGATGCTCGACCCGTCGGCGCGGACCTGGGCGGCCGGCCTGTTGGCCGCGTTCGGCCTGCCGGAGCGCCTCCAGGGGCGGATCGTGCCGCCGTGTACGGTGCTGGGGCCGCTGCATCGATCGGTGGCGGAGGCGACCGGCCTGAAAGGAGCGAAGGTCGTCGCCCCGGCGACCCACGACACGGCCGCGGCGGTGGCGGCGGTGCCGGCGACGGGCGACGCCTGGGCCTACATCAGTTCGGGGACGTGGTCGCTGATGGGCGTGGAAGTGGCCGCCCCGCGCGTCAACGACGAGACGCTGGCGGCCAATTTCACGAACGAGGGCGGCGTCGGCGGAACGGTGCGCCTCTTGAAAAACATCATGGGTCTGTGGCTGGTGCAGGAGTGCCGGCGGGCCTGGGAGCGCGAGGGAACGACCTACAGCTATGAGGCGCTGATGCGGCTGGCGGAGGCGGCGCCGGCGTTCGTGAGCGTGGTGAACCCCAACGACGATTCGTTCATTCTGCCGCCCGACATGCCGCGGGCGCTGACCGATTACTGTCGCCGCACCGGCCAGCCGGCCCCCGCCGACCCCGGCGCGACGGTGCGCTGCGCGCTGGAAGGCTTGGCGCTCTGTTATCGGTGGGTGCTGGAACGGCTGGAAAAGCTGACCGGCAAGCGGCTGGAGACCATCCACATCGTCGGCGGCGGCTGCCAGAACGTGCTGCTGAACCAGTTGACGGCCGACGCCTGCGGCCGGCCGGTGGCGGCCGGCCCTGTGGAGGCGACGGCGATCGGCAACGTGCTGATGCAGGCGGTCGGCCTCGGCGTCCTCGGCTCCGTGGCCGACGCCCGCGAGGTGGTGCGGCGGTCGTTCGAGGTGCGCACCTTCGAGCCGAAAAATACGGACGCCTGGCAGGGACCGTATGCACGGTTCCTCGGCCTGGTCGGACGCGAGTGAACGCGGCCGGCATTCGGCTGATCTGGACGGGCTTGCCGGGATCGGCCGCCTGGGTGCGCATCCTGCCGCAGACTGTACCCTGACGCCGACCTCCGAACGCGATCCCGTTTGTTGGGTGCACGGCCTGCTACAGCCCGGCGCTTTCCGACGCTTCACGGGCGAAGCCGGACCAATCGGCGTCCTCGCGGCCCTTGGCCACTGTCGCCGTCAGCCGCTCGTGGATCAAGTCGGCCAGCGGCATCGGGACCAGGCTCTCGGCCGCCGCCTCCCGGATCAGCCCGAAGTCCTTGCGGATCAGCGACGGCTTCGCCCCTACCGGCTGATAATGCTCCGACGCGATCAACTCGCCGTAGCCGCGGTACACGAAGCAATCGAAGAGGGTCTGGGTGAAGAATTCGTAGGTCTGCCGCCGCGGCACGCCGTGCTTCTGGGCCAACGTGAAGGCCTCCGCCATCGCCTCGATCGCGGCCCCGAGCAGGAAGTTGCCCGCGAGTTTGATCACGTTGGCGGCCCCGGGTTCGTCGCCGAAATCGAAGACCCGTTGGCTCATCGCCTCCTGGATCGGCCGTACTCGCGTCCGCGCCGAGGCGTCGCCGGAGGTCGCGACCCACAGCTTCGCCCGGGCCGCGACCTCGGGCTTGCCGAAGACCGGCGAGGCGACGTAGCTGCCGCCCCGCTCCCGATGCAGTTCCGCCAACCGGCGCGCCGTGTGCGGCGCGATCGTGCTCATCGACAGGTGAACGCCGTCGCCCAGCCGGCCCAGAAAGCCGTCCGGGCCGAGGGTCACGTCCTCGACCGCCCGGTCGTCTGACACCATCGTGACCACTACCCCGCCGGGTTGGGCCGCCTCCGCCGGGCCGCGCGCGAGCGTGGCGCCCTGCTCCAGCAGAGGCTTGGCCTTATCGGCGGTTCGGTTGTAGACGCGCAGGCCGAAGCCGGCCTTGAGCAGGTTCTCGGCCATGGCCAGGCCCATGCCTCCCAGGCCGATGAATCCGACGGTCTCTTTCATCGGAGTATTCTCCTCTCCATTGCCGGACGAGCGAGGGCCGCTCGCTTGCTGTCCGGGTTTGTGTGGAAGTCGTCCCTATCCGGGGCCTGGGTCGGCCGCCCCCAGCCAATCGGGGTGCTGGGCCGTCCCGTCGAACCCGTTGGTCGTCTTGAACGGCTCGAAGCGACCCTCGGCGGCGGCCTCGGCGGTCCTCTGGAGCAGCGCGTCGGTCTGCTCCTCCGTCAGGGGCTTGAAGGTCTTCACCGCCTCCAGGTCCTGCTTGAGGATCTCCAGGCTGTCGATGCCGGTGATGACGGTCGAGGTCGGCAAGGTCATCGCGTAGTGGAGACACTCGACGGGCGTGACCGTCTTGCTCTTGAGGATGAAGCCGTCGCCCATCGGCTTCATGCCCAGCACGCCGATGCCGTCGCGCACCAGCACGGGCAGGACCTTCCGCCCGAAACTGCGGAAGTGGGCGTCCATGACGTTGAGCGGCATCTGAACCGTGTCGAAACGGAACTTGTGCAGCGCCGCCGTTTCGAGCATCCGCAGATGCACCAGCGGGTCCTTGTGGCCGGTAAAGCCGATGAAGCGGACTTTCCCCGCCTTGCGGGCGGCCAGCACGGCCTCCATCGCCCCGCCCTCGGCAAAGATCCGGTCGGGGTCCTCCAGCCGGAGGACCTCGTGAAACTGCAGCAGGTCGATCACGTCGGTCTGCAGGCGCGTGAGGCACTGGTCGAGCTGCTCGGCGGCGGCCTTCCGGGTCCGGCCGTCGATCTTGGTCATGAGGAAGACCTTCTTGCGGTAGCCGTCCTGGAGGGCCTTGCCCATGCGGATTTCGCTGCCGCCGTCGTGGTAGTCCCAGCAGTTGTCCATGAAGTTGACGCCGGCGTCGATGGCGGAGCGGATGATCTCGATGCTCTCCTTCTCCTCCCTCTGCCGGCCGATGTGGTGGCCGCCCAGGCCGATGACGGAAACCTCCTCGCCGGTGCGCCCGAGCTGGCGGTACAGCATCTCGCCGCGTTTCGTCTCCCTGGGCCTTTCCAGTCTGGCCGGATCGCCAGGCCCGGCGCCGGCCGCCAGGGGGACCGTCTTGGACATGATGATTCTCCTTGATGCGGAATGAGTCGCCTCAAGATTCTGACCCGCAAAACCGATACCATCGCTATCACCGATCCAGCCATCGGGGAAGGATGATGCGCCGCGCCATTCTGTTGATCGGCCTTCTTCCCACCCTCAACGGCTGTGCCACCCAGCTGGCCTTGCGCGACGACACCGTACGGACCTCGAACACCTTGACGGAACTGCAATATAAACAGGTCCTCGACAACGTGGCGCGGTTCCAGGACGACCCCGACACGGTCCCCTCTTTCGCCGTGGCCACCGCCGGGACCGTTGGGGTTAACGACCAGGCGGGCGCGGGCGTCAGTCCCACCTACTCGCCGACCCTCACCTTCGCCCAGCAAGGCGGCGGGGCGCTGCCGATCCTCTCGCTGCTCTTTCCTTTCTCCGCCCAGCGGACCACGGCCGAGAACTGGTCGCTGACGCCCATCACCGACGCCGACAACCTCCGCCGCCTCCGCTGCGCCTACCGGCTGCTCGTGATGGGCGAGGCGGCCCCCAATTACGAATTCTGCTCCAAACAAATGAAGGAGTTCTTCGCCGGCGAAGAGGCCGCCCTGGCCGACTACTACCCGCCCCGCGGCTGGTATGGCGTGGGCGGCAAGAAGGAAGTCCCCAAAGACGCCTGCTACGTCGGCTGTCACGGCTGCACCTACGTCTGGGTGACGGCCGGGGGGAGGAATGACCTGGCCCTGTTCACGATGGGCGCGCTCGACCTGGCGACCGGCAAGATGCGCACGCCGCAGCGAACCGTGGTCCGCACCTACAAGGGCGAGCCGAAGCCGGAGAACCTGGTGCAGACCACGGTGACCACGACCGAGGACGACGAGGAGGCGCTGAAGGCGATCCGCGAAGGGCGGACCCGGCCGCCGAACCGCTCCCGCATCACCGAGCCTGCTCCGTTCAACCCCGGCCTGCTCATACTGCCGCGGCCGTGAGTCACCGGCCGCCACCCCTATTTGCCAGACCCCTCCTTGTCCGCGATGAACACGTCCTTGCGCGGGAACTTCTCGAACAGGTCCGCGGGCTTGCCGAAGTTCGTGGCCAGCACGTCGGGCGGGTTCCCGGCGATCCATTCCGGCAGGTCGATGTCCTCGTAGACCCCGGAGTTGAAGCCGACCAGGACGCGGCACGGCTTGTCGCCGACGTTCTCCAGCGAGTGCCCGTACCCCTGCGGAATGTAGCCGACGTCGCCCTTGTCCAGCGTTTCAATTCGGTAACGCCCGCCGGCGCCGAACAGCGTTACGCCGACCTGGCCCTCGAAGACATAGTCCCACTCGTCGGCCGTCGGGTGCCAGTGCAGCTCCCGCACCGCGCCCGGCTCGAGTTCCAGGAGGGCGCCCGTGATGGTCTTGGAAATCGGGAACTTCTTGGAATCGACCAGCCACAGTCGGCCCCCCTTCCTGTCGATGCGGGGCGCATCGGCGAGGAGCCTGTACTTGTGCGTGAGCGGCCCCGGGTGCGGTCCCGCGAGCGGAGCGGCCGCTTTCGCGGGCGGCGGCGCCCCCTTGGCGAAGTAGACCTCGTCCTTCGGGAACCCGTCGAAGGTCGATTCGGCGAGGCCGAAGTTCTTCGCCAGAAGCGCCTTGGGGGTGTGGCCGATCCAGTCGGTGATGCTGAAGGTGCCGAACTCGGAGAAGTAGCCGTTGTCAAAGATCAGGATGAAGTGGCACGGCTCGTTCCCCAGGCACTCGAGCATGTGGCCGTGGCCGCGCGGGAAGTACCACACGTCTCCCGGCTCGAATTCGTTGGTCTCCGTGAAGTCGCCGGGGCTGAGGACCGTCGTCCGGACCCGCCCCTTGTCCACGAAGGCCCACTCGGCCGCGGTGGCGTGCCAGTGGAGTTCGCGCATGGCCCCCGGCTCGATCCGCATGGACACCCCGGCGATCCCCTTGGAGATCGGCAACTGCTCGACCGTGGCTTCCTTCCCGAAGCTGTTGCCTATCACCTTCCCCCTGGACTTCTCCAGGGCGAACTTGAAGGTCGGCAGCTCTTTCTTGGAGAGCAGGGGGTCGGGGACGTTGTTCATGAAGCTGGGGTCCCCGGCCTTGGCCCGCTGGGTCCCGTCCAGGGCCGCGGTCACGCCTGCCGCGAACGCCGCGGCGCCCGTCAGAAAGTCTCGGCGGTGGAATTCCGACATGAGTTCTCCTTTATTAAAGCGCCGCGGGCGGATGCGCCGACGCGGCCTTCCCCGGTCAGCGCTCCGCCTGCAAGTGCGCCTCGACGAACCACAGCCACTTGTCAATGCCGCGCGAGATCTCCGTGAAGATGTCCGCCGTGTCCAGGTCGCCGAACCCGTCGGCTTCGTCGATGGCCTTCCGCGCCGCCTTGCCGAACGCCGCCAGGACCGACGACAGCGCCTCGACGTGGCTGCGGCCGTCCACCGCATTCGCCGGGTATTCGGCCAGCGAGCTTCGCTTGGCCGCCATCCGGGCCGTCCCCTCGGCCGCGCCGCCCAGCTGCACCGCCCGCTCGGCGATCAGGTCCACGTAGTCCTCCACTTCCTTGTTGATCTCGTCGAACAGTTCGTGCAGGGCGATGAAGTGCGGCCCCTTGACGTTCCAGTGGGCCTGCTTGGTCTGCGTCTGCAAGTCGATGCAGTCGGCCAGCCGGGCGTTGAGCAGCTCGACGGCCTTGGTGCGGATCGCCTCGGACAGGTCGTTCTTCGTCTTGAACATTTCCGGTCTCCTATTGCACGGTAACCACGATTTTGCCGAATTGCTGGTTCGACTCCAGGTAGCGGTGCGCCTCGACGATCCGCAGGACTTCGGGACCGCCGGTCTCGTGAAAGCGCACGACTCTCGCCATGGGTTCCTCCTCTCGGATCAGGGGATCAGGGGCTGGAATCGGGCCTATCCGGATGCCCCTTACAAGAGACTGCTGTACTCCGGCTTGTAAACATGGCTGCGAACGAACGCTTCGCAGTCATCCGCGCGTGCGACGTCCTTGTCAAATCCCGGCGGCGAGTTGAGGCCCGTGCCGACTGCCGTGCCGCCCAGCGCCAGCCGGTACACGCCGCGCCGCGCCAGCTCCAGCCGTTCGAGGTCGTCCGCGAGCATGCCGACGTAGCCGGAGAACTCCTGGCCGAGCGTCAGCGGCGTCGCGTCCTGCAGGTGCGTGCGACCGATCTTGACGACGTCGGCCCAGGCCCGACTCTTGGCGTCGAGGGCGTCGCGCAGGGCGTCCACCGCCGGCATCAAGCGTTGCTTGACGCCGAGGGCCGCCGCCACGTTCATCGCGGTCGGGAACGAGTCGTTCGACGACTGCGACATGTTCACGTGGTCGTTGGGATGGACCGGCTTGTGGCTGCCGAGCGGCTGGCCGGCGATCTGCGAGCAGCGGTTGGCGATCACCTCGTTGACGTTCATGTTGAACTGGGTGCCGCTGCCGGTCATCCAGACGTGCAGCGGGAACTGGTCGTGGTGCTGACCCTCTAGAATCTCGTTGCAGACGCCGACGATCAGGTCCTTCGGGGCGTCGCCGAGCCGGCCGGCCCTGTGGTTGACCAGCGCGGCCGCCTTCTTGACGACGGCGTAGGCGGGGATCATCTCCCGGGGCATCAGGTCGTCGCCGATGCCGAAATGCTCCAGGGACCGCTGCGTCTGCGCCCCCCAGAGCCTGTCGGCCGGGACATTGACCGGGCCGAGGCTGTCCTGTTCGACGCGCGTAGCAGTCATGGTTGATCCTTTTCCACTCCAATCAAGAGGGTAATGTGAGTGGGAACCTCCGGCCATTCAGACGATGGACCGGACCACGCCGCCGTCCAACCGCAGCGCACCACCATCGCCGCCTTCCTACTTCTCCATGTACATGAACAGCGTGTTCAATCCCTCCGACAGCCCCGGGTGAGCGAAGATTCCGTCTTCGAGGGCCGTGTAAGGGAGCTTGCCCATCATGGCGATTTCCAGCATCGACATGATCTCGCCGCCTTCGACGGCCAGGACGGCGGCGCCAAGGATCTGCCGGGTCTCCGCATCGACAACGGCCTTGATGAAGCCGCGCGTTTCGGCCGTCTCCACGGCGCGGGCCACCCAGTTCATCGGGATCTTGGCGACGCGGATTGCGCGGCCCCGCGCGGGCCTCCTGCTCTGTCAGGCCGATCCGGCCGAGTTGCGGATCGATAAACACGGTGTACGGAACCAGGCGGTCCCTCGTCGTCGATTGGCCGCCGCGGAGCAGGTTGTTGCGGATGATGCGATAGTCGTCGTACGAGATGTGCGTGAACGCCGGACCGCCCTTGACGTCGCCGAGCGCGTAGACGCCCGCCACGTTGGTCTCCAGCCGGTCGTTCACCGGGATGAAGCCGCGTGCATCGACCTGGATGCCGGTCGCGGCGAGGTTGAGCCGGTCGGTATTCGGCGCCCGTCCCACGGCGATGAGGAGGTGGGAGCCGGCGACGGTTCGCTCCCCGGCCGGCCCGCGCAGTTGCACGGCGACGCCGCCGGCCGCGGGATGAACGCCGACCGCTTCCGTGTCGAGCAGGATCTCGATGCCGTCCTCTTGCAGCAGCTTGCGAACCTCCTCGGCGACATCCGGGTCCTCCCGTCCGATGAGCTGCTTGCCGTGCTGCACCACCGTGACGGCGCTGCCGAAGCGACGAAACAGCTGGCCGAATTCCAGGCCGATGTAGCCGCCTCCCAGGACCAGCAAATGCTCCGGCAACCTGTCCAGTTCCATGATCGAGGTGGAGTCGAGGGCCGCGACGGAATCAAGTCCGGAGAGGGCGGGCCGCGCCGGCCGGCCGCCGGTGTTGATGAAAATGGCGTCGGCCGTCAGCGTCCGGGCGCCGCCTGCCTTGAGCGTCACCTCGACGACTTTGGGGGCCGTGAAGCGGCCTTCGCCGAAGATAAGCTCGACGTTGTCGGCCTCCTCCAGGCGACGCTGACCCCCCGTGCGGAATTCATCGACGATCGCCTGCTTGCGCCGGCGGACTTGCGCCATGTCCACGGCCACCGGGCCGCAATGCACGCCGTAGTCGGCGGTGCGCCGGGCCAAGTAGGCCACGCGGGCGCTGGCGACCATGGTCTTGGTCGGCGTGCAGCCGACGTTGATGCACGTGCCGCCGACGCGGTCGCGTTCGACCACGGCGGTTCGGCGGCCGGCGCCGCCCAGGTCCAGGGCCAGCGGTTTTCCTGCCTGGCCAGTGCCCAGGATGATCGCGTCGAAGTGTTCCGGCGTCATGAGGATGCCTCGATGGGCAAGGAGAATTGTGCGGTGACCACGCCCCCACGAAGTATCATTAGGCGCGCTCGTTCGGCAAAGGCCCCTCCTGAGCGAGAAGCGAGGCGATGGCCAAGCCGATTTTCGCCGTCGAGGCGGCTAACGGTCGATCACCTGCAGCGCCTGCTCGCTATAGCGCGAGCCCGCGGCGACGCCTGACGGCAGGATGGCGTCGATCCGCGCCAGGTCGTCCGCGGTCAGGCGGACGTTGACCGCGCCGAGGTTGTCGTCGAGGTACTTGACCCGCTTGGTGCCGGGGATCGGCACGATGTCGTCCCCCCGGGCCAGCACCCAGGCGAGGGCGAGCTGGCTGGGCGTGCAGCCCTTCGCGGCCGCCAATTCCTCGATCTTCTCCACCAGTTCCAGGTTCTTCCGGAAGTTCTCGCCCTGGAACCGCGGCGCGTTGCGGCGCCAGTCGTCGGCCGGCAGGTCGTCGATGGTCTTGAACCGCCCTGTCAGGAAACCGCGGCCGAGCGGGCTGTAGGCGACGAATCCGATGCCGAGTTCCCGCACGGTCGGCAAAACCTCCGCTTCCGCGTCGCGGCTCCAAAGCGAATACTCCGTTTGCAGCGCCGCGATCGGGTGGACCTTCGCCGCCCGGCGGATCGTCGCCGGCGCGGCCTCCGACAGTCCGATGTGGCGGACCTTCCCGGCCTTCACCAGGTCGGCCATCGCCCCGACCGTGTCCTCGATCGGCGTCCTGCGATCGACCCGGTGCTGGTAGTAGAGGTCGATCGCGTCCACGCCCAGGCGCCGGAGGCTGGCGTCGCAGCATTCCCGGACGTACGGCGGATCGCCGCGGACGCCAAGGTGTTCGCCGTTCGGCCCCCGGACGATGCCGAACTTCGTCGCAGCCACGACCCCGGCGCGCCGGCCCTTGATGGCCTTGCCGACTAGGGCCTCGTTGCGCCCCATGCCGTACATGTCGGCCGTGTCGAGGAAGTTGCCGCCCGCGTCCAGGTAGCGGCGGATGACGCGGATCGACTCGTCGTCGTTCTGCAGCCTGGGGTCGTAGAAATCGCTCATGCCCATGCAGCCCAGGCCGATCGCCGATACCTTGAGGCCGCTCCTTCCCAGTTCACGCTCGGTCATGGTTTCCCTTTCCCTTGCAAAGGCGAGCACCAGAAACGGACGCGGCGAACCCGCCTTACGCCGTCACGTCGGCATCGCTCGGTAGACCGTGTCGGACGCGTCAAGGAGCAACTGCCGTGCCGCGGTAGCGGAGACGGATCGGAAAGCCACGGGACGCCCGGTTAAGCGGTTGAAGGCGTCCTCGTTAGCTCCGGCCGTCGCAAGCGACCGTGGAGTGTTGTAAAGCTCATACGAATAGGCCGCCGTGCCGCCCGCCGGTTTCCGCGGCCGGCTTGCCGTCCACGAAGGCGTGAAAGCGGACGGAGCCGAGACCCTTCTTCTCGTCATCGAGGCCAACGACCGCGGCGAAACGCACGGCGGCGCCTTTGAGGTCGATGAGCATTTCGCCGTTGGCGTGGGTGCCGACGCCGTGACGGTAGACGTCGCCGTGGAGCGTGATCGGCCGGTTGTCCACGGAGCGGCCGGCGTGCGGATCGCCCCATTCCTGATCCATCTTTGACAGGTCGAGCGAATCGACCCACAGGCCGTTGGGCGGCGGTTTGGCGCCTTGCAGGTCTGCCGCGGTCAGCGCGCCGGCCGAGGCGGCCGTGAGTAACGTCACCAAAAATACTGTGAACGTGTGTTGCATGGATGCTCCTATAGGGCTTGGCAATGTAAGTTTTAGGGAACCGCCAGTTCCGTTGCAAAGCCACGATGCGCAAAGGGGCGCCGACCTAACCGGATCGGCTAAGTCGGCGCCCCTTCTTCATCTCGCGGGCCGCGGGGGTAGACGACTCTCAAAGGACCAACGGACTTCCTTGGGATAGGACGCCCGCCGTCGCCGCCGCCCGCCAGGGGACGCCAACCGGGAGCACCCGCCATTTGAGCAGCGTCCAGACGGTTTGTACCGCGTCGCGCCAGCCGATCTTCTTTCCCTCGACGCCGCCGCGCGGGTGATACGAGATGGGGACCTCCACGATGCGGAGGCCGCGCCGGCACAGCTTGGCGGTCATTTCCGGGCACAGCTCGAACCGCTCCGCCCGCAGGTCCAGCGCACGCCACAGGCCCGTCCGCGCCGCCTTGTAGCAGGTGGCCTCGTCGGTCAGCCGCCGGCCGTACAGCAGCCGGACCAGCACGTTAAAGAAGACCACGCCCATCCGGAAGCGCGTCCACGGCAGCGGACGCGACGGCGCCAGGTAGCGCGAGCCGTACACCGCCTCGGCCGCGCCGCGAAGGATCGGCTCGACCAGGCGCGGGTAGTCGGCCGGGTCGTACTCCAGGTCGGCGTCCTGGATGATCGTGACCGCGCCCGTCGCCTGGGCCAGCCCGCTGCGCACCGCCGCCCCCTTGCCCCGGTTCCGCGGCTGGCGCAGGACGCGGAAGCCGGGGACGCCGGCCCACTTCTCCAGCAGCCGCGGCGTAGCGTCGCCGCTGCCGTCGTCGATCACGATCACCTCCTTGTCGGGGTACGGACCATCCGCTACCCGGCGCAGCAACTCGTCCACTGTCCGTTCCTCGTTATAGACGGGGATGAGGACCGTCAGCGTCGGCCGCGCCGGCGGGGGCGAAGGCGGCGCGGACTCGGCGGGGACGGTCGGCGCCGGCAGGAGGGGCGTCATGGGGTCGCTCCGGGCGAGGGAAGACGTTAGAAATCGGGGACGACTTCGCCGCCGTTGGGCGTGCGCAGGGCCGACACCACCTGCGGCGACGTGCCGAAGGCGACGGTATGCACCGAGCCGTCGGCGAAGACGAACTGCGCCCCGCCGGGTGCGGCGAACCCCAGTTCTCGCGGGCCGTCAGGTAGCTCCCGCGGGCGTCGGCCATGACCACGTTGCCCTTGCGCGAGGTGCTGTCGGAGCCGCCGAGGAAGAACGGCTCGTCCCAGAACCACGAGCCGGTCGCGTAGTAATCGATGTCCATGGCCTTCTCGCCGACGAGCAGGGTGTGCGACGTGCCGTCGGTGAAGGCGGCCAGGCTGACGAGGCCGGCGGGGCGGTTGGGGACGGCGAGGTTGTTGGCGGCGTAGTCGGTCTTGCCCCAGGCCCAGCCGCCGCCGCTGTAGACGGCGTTGTCGTCGTTGTGGGCCGGCAGCGCCACGGCCGCCCGGCGGCTGGGGCAGACGTAGAGCTTGACCGGGAGGGTCCAGGCGCGGGCGTCGTAAATGTTCTTTTGCTCGATATAGGGGAGGATGGCGAAGGCCCAGGAGCCGGGCTGGTCGGCGCCGAAGCGTTTGGGGTCGCCGACGCCCCAGTAGTAGGGGTCGGGGGCGCCGTAGTTGTCGGTGTAGACGTAGGTGGGCGAGCCGTCGGTGGCGTAGATGAACTGCTGGCCGTCCCAGCCGCCGTTGCCGGGGAACGTGCCGTAGGAGTCGTGGTACATCTGGAAGGCCAGGCCGATCTGCTTGAGGTTGTTGGCGCAGGCCATGCGGCTGGCGGCCTCACGCACCTTCTGCACGGCGGGCAGCAGCAGGCCGATCAGGATGGCGATGATGCCGATCACGACGAGGAGCTCGATCAGTGTCATGCCTGCCCGTTGCGGACGACGGAGAGACATGCCGAACCTCCGTGTGAAAACAAGTGCTTCCGCCCATCCGTCGAGCCACTTACGGCAACATGTCCATGGCTCGATGGATGGGTTCCACCTTCTAATCGCCGGTTACGCAGGTCTTGGGGAAGGACGCCGGAAACCCCATCCCAAGCTTGCGTGAGAGGACCTCTCCCGATGTCGGCGTGGCAGGACAATCGGCGGTCCAAGTGAGAATCTGAACCTCTTGGCCCTCCACCGTGGTGGGGGATGGATTGCCGCCGATTGAATTCTGGCCGAAGGTGGTGGGCACAGCGATATCGTCAGAGTAGGCCCATTGTTGACCCGCGATGGTGCCGATAAGGCAGTTCGTGTTGCCGGGCGCTCCGCCGTTTGCCGGGCCAGCATAAGAAATCACAATGCATTGCTTTGTCATGCAATTCTTGGCTGCCTGAACCGGAGCCAAGGCTGCGAACATGAGGCAGCCGAGCATTACCAGCACGATTGCCTGGACGAAGCGAGACCGCAAATTCATGACTTATCCTCCTTTTGGGGGCGAATCGTTAGGTGTGCGCATTGTCCTCACCGTGTCTTCGAGTAGCGGCGATAGTAGCGCCAGGCGAGAAACGCCACCACCCCTACAACGATTGCTATCACGTTCCAGAGCATGATCTGGAGTGCATAGCCCTGCTTTTGCACAGGGAGGTAAGGGACCAAATCTCCGCGGGCATCGACCTCACGAATCTTGTCCTGTCCTACGGTTACGACGATTTGGCCAGGCTCCAGTGGTTTCTCAAAAGATTCTTTGCTGAATTTGGAGTTAAGAATCATTTCTCGCACAGAAACAGTTCTTCGCGAGAACAGCTTCCCTGGGTAGTTGTAATCTGTACATATCCAATCGGTCGGGACGAGCTGATTGTCTTGGTTTTTGTAGCGAGCCTCGACCTGACCATAAACCGTGTCGCCATCGCGCTGGCGCCAGCAATAGATCGGGAAAGGCTTTTCCCGACCAACCCAAAACTCAACGACACCGGTGGGCTCTGCTGATCTTGCACCGTAAGGACGGTGCAGTCGCGTCCCTGCCATTGGGCTTCCCCCCGGTAGGTGAATCGTCCAGCATCTTCGAGCAACGTCATGTTCACCGGTGACGCGGATTCGCCGTTGATGTCACCGGCCAGCCAGAGAAGAGGCAGGTCGATAAGCGAAAACATGAACGCAGGAGGTCCGCTTTCATAGAGCGTTACATCCTGATGCACCACGTTTGGCTTGTCGGGCTTCAATTCCGTCTTTTTCCGCCTGAAAACACGACCCTTGCCGCCGGCGAAAAGCTGAAGTTCCGAGTGGGTTTGTAATTCGCATGTGTCCGGTGTTATGTAAGGCAGGGTAAAGCTGAATTCTCTCCTCGCCCTCTTGGATACGAAATCGAGCTTGCATGCAAACGGTTCGTTGTTGAACCGTTTGTCTTGGTTGGGAAGGTCCGGGAGTGCCGGCAGACCCGCCCCTTCTCTGGATGGCCTACACAGTTCCGAAAGATAGCCTCGTGGGTAGAAGTTTTCCACCTCCGCAGTGCAGTCAAGTGTTTGTACTTGGTGTTGTCTCGACCGCCACTCCTCCACAATTGAGCGCACAAGCGCGTCTGACTTTTCGTCGGCAGGAGCGGCCGCACACCACGCCAACCCTATAAACACACACACAAGTACCGGTCCTTTTCGCCGCATGACCCCCCCTCCGATCCGACCCCGGGACCGCTCGCCCTGTCAGTCTGCACAAGAGAGGCTCCAACCTCAATCGGCGGCCCCGTACCACCGCAGAACAAACTCGGTCTGCAATCCGCATGGCATCACACGCACCACCCCCTTGCATAAACCGGACCCAGGCGCATCTATCGTGAGTTCAAGATCGATTCGCCATCCGGTCGCCTCCTTATGTACGCCGACCACCTTCGCGGGAAGGATTTCCGGAACGATTTCCACCCCCTGAGTCGCGGCGCCATTTCGCATGCGAACCCAAAGCGATCCTCGAATAGTCGCGCCGACGGCAACCTTGCCGAAATCCAGGGGGCGTGGAAGCACCTCGATCGCGTCGGTGACGCGGCCCCTCGCCATAACCGATTGGACACGCCGCATCCTTCCGTCCGGGGTCATAGCCTCCAACACGAATTCGTCGGAAAAAGTGCCCAGCTTGCGCTTGCAGGGCGTCGCCCGCAAAATGTAGGAGGGCGGCGATGCCCCTTCTTGTTCGGCAAGGTCCGCAGCCCATCCATCGGGCACTCTCTTCAGGCGTAGTTGGCCGAGCGGGCCGTTCGCCGTCAACCGGCACTCCAACGAGCGCCCCGTCTCCCCGCTAACCAAATCCTCGCTTAGATCAAAGCGCATCGGCTCATAGTTGAAAAGACGACGCACTCCTCCGCGCAGATTCCAATGCCGCATGGGTTGTTCTGCGCCAGCAAACCCTGCGGTGGCGAGTATTTCAATCTCAACTCCACGAACCTCCGACGGATCGTACGCCCGGAGGCCCAGTAGGTCAACAACAACTGTAACAGTGGTCTTATCTCCGGGGTTGAGCCGGATTTCTCGCGTCTGTGTCACCGTCGTACATGAACATGCGCCGCGCACCGGACCTAGGACCGCTGGCGCGTCGCTCACGTTTTGAAACACCAAGTCCCAGTGGAGTGCGTCGGTCTCCCACTGAACTCCGAAGTCGAGACTTTCAGGCAGGGCAATGATCGGCGGCGGCTTCGCCTTCCCTTTGTCGGGCTCGCTGGCCATGCCGGATGCCCATTGGGCGACCCATGTCCCCGCGCGGTTGGCCGCAACAAGACAAGGCACAGAGACGACCAGTAGAACCACCAGCGCCCGCCGATTCACCAACCCGGCAGTATTCGGTGACCCGTCTCCCATAAGCATTCTCCTGACGCACAATCCTCGCTGACGGCCAGAAGGGATGCCGGGAAGGGATGCCGGGAAGGGATGCCGGGAAGGGATGCCGGGAAGGGATGCCGGGAAGGGATGCCGGGAAGGGATGCCTCTACTTCGATCCCTTTCCTACCCCCTATTCGAGCCATCTTATCCGCTTCCCACTTTCCAGCATTCTAGATCCGCGAGCAGCGATTGCAAGAGCAAACTGGTGAAAATACCAAAATAATTTCAGGGCTTCGTTTCGGGCACCTCCGTCCACGGGGGCAGCCCCATCTTTTCTCGCACCCTAGCGCATTCTTCCGGAGTTATGTGATAGATGTAGATGGACCATCCCGCATGACCGACCGGCTTGAAGCGCTGGAAGTACGAGAAGCTGTTCAGGGCAAACCAGGGGTAGCCGCCTTTGCCGTCGGGGGCGGAGAACTCGAGGCCCTGCCGCATGGACACGCTCACGGCGTACCAGCCGGGGTGCGGCCCCAACTCGACCGCGTCCGGGCGGATCGCCTCCTCGGGGCTCGTCTCTCCCTTCGGCGCCAGCGTGTAGTCGATACCGGCTATTCGCGGGTCGAAATAGCCGAAATAGGCCATCCCCAGCGGCCGGGCCTCGGGGTGCGCCTTCAGCCAGTCGCGCAGAAAGAACACGTCCTGGCCCCAGTCAATGTTGCTGTCCAGCAGATAATCGCCGCCGTGGGCCGGGCCGCCGACCAGTTCGTTGAAGTACGACAGGCTGTGCGGGTAGACCAGCAGGCTGCTCGCCGCCGCCCAGGCCACGGCCCCGCCGGTCAGCCACGCCGCCACGCGCTCCCTTCGTCCCACCGCCTTGGCAGCCTTGCTCATCCAGACGAAGAAGTAGGGGAAGATCGGCAAAACGTAGCGCGAATGGTGGTTGAACCCGGTCTGGGCGCTGACGAACGCCAGCACCAGGACGCCCGGCGCCAGCACCGTCAGCTCGTCGCGCCAGCCGGCGGCGTAGCCGCGCCGCGTCAGGCCCAGGAAGGCCGCCAGCAGCGCCAGCAGCCAGACGCCCAGCGGGACCTTGATCGCCAGCGCGAACAGGTAATAGTACCACCAACCGCCTTTGCGCCACTCGCCGCACAGGTAGGAATTGAAATGCTTCTCGAAGTCGTGCTTCTGCACGTCGATGCCTTGCAGGTAGTTAGCCGGGACGGGGACCGGCAGCGCCGCCAGCCGCGTCCCGGCGAAGCGGTTGCCTACCGCGCCCGTTTCCGACCGGCCGCTCAGGCTCGTGCTGACGAATCGGTAATCGCCCAGGCGCTTCATCGATCCCTCGCCGCCGTAGCCCGCGTTGATCACATAAACGGCGAACAGGAGGATCAGCCCCAGTTGCCCCGCCTGGGCTAGCCAATTCCGGGGAGACAGCCGCCGCCATTCGGGCGCCCTCCAGACCAGCCACAGCAGCGGCCACAGCGCGAACAGCAGAATCCAGGTCATCTTGGTCAGTTCCGCCAGCCCCAGCGCGAGTCCGGTGAAAAGCGCGAGCATCGGGCCAGGCCGTTTCAGCCACTTCCAGAACAGGTAGGCGGCCGTCACGCCCAGGGCCGTCGCACCCATGTCCGGCGTGATGAGCTGGCCGTTGGCCAGCATGTACGGGTCGAAGCACCACAGCGTCAACGCCAAGAGGCCGGACCAATCGCCGTACAACTCGCGCGCCCAGCGGTAGCAGACATAGCCGCCCAGCAGGCTGAACGGGATGCAGGCCCAGCGCGCCCAGGTGAAGAACCAGAACGAGCGCGGGCCGTTGTCCGTGATGAAC
This sequence comes from uncultured Planctomycetaceae bacterium, assembly GCA_963813925.1. GTDB lineage: Bacteria > Planctomycetota > Planctomycetia > Gemmatales > Gemmataceae > UBA4732. The sequence goes on along the minus strand of CAWFBG010000004.1, from coordinate 602,321 downwards.
TGGCGGCCCAGGCCGAACTCCGACCGGGCGCCCGGCTCGTCGGAATAGTCCGACCAGTCCGTTTTCGGGTCCGCGCACAGCACCGGAATAACCGCGACCATGCGGACCAGCGGCGGGTTGACGTGATACAGGTCGAAGCGTCCGAGCCGCCAGTGGCTGATTCCGGCGATCATGTGGCCGACCTCGTCGATGCACGGGCTGTGGACGGCGGCGCCGTAGGCCAGCAGCCCGGCGTGGGTGAGCAGAAGGGCAGCGGCCAGAAGTCGAAGAATCGCTCGGTTCCGCATGAAGTTCCTTCCGTTTCCGGAGGGGCCAGTCCAAGCCGTCGCCCGTCCATTGTGTTGTTTTCCCGGCCCTTTTCAACCGGCCCGCAGGACCAATGTTTATTTCGCCTTCCAATTCGTGCGGAAATGGTTTGACGTTGTTCACTCGTCCTGATAGCTTGCTTGGAAACCCGTCCCTCCGCCGCCGCCCGCCCACGCGAGTCGGCGGCCTTCTTTAAACGCAGTCGCCATCATGAAGCGACCAACGACGGCGAACCGCGGGCGACTACTCCCGGCCCTGGCAGCGGCCCTGATCGGACTGACCGGCTGCGGCTCGTCCGACGACCAGAAGCTACAGGCCGAAGTCCAAAAAGTCCAGAAGGGGGAGATGACGGTCATCGACAACGCCAAGTTCCGTAAGATCACCGACAAGGGCTTGGCGTGTCTGGAAAACGCCAACAAGCTCCAATGGCTGACCCTGGACGACTCGCTGATCACGGACGAAGGCCTGAAGCACCTGACGGGCCTGTCGTCGCTCACCGGCCTGTCGCTGACAGGCACGCGCGTCACCAACGCCGGCCTGGAGCCGCTGACGGAACTGAACATGCTGGACTATCTGCGCCTGGACCGGACGCGCGTCAAGGACGCGGGGTTGGAAACCATCGCCAAAATCCCCCGGCTGCGGGAACTCACCCTTTGGGGTTGCGTTATTACCGATCGGGGCATGCCCACGGTGGCCAAAATGGAGAACCTCGAACGGTTGGCGATTGAGAAAACATTGGTGTCGGACGCGGGCATCCTCCAATTGCGCTCCATGCCCCGTTTGAAATTCCTGGCCGTGCGGGAAACCAGAGTCACGGACGCTGGGTTGAACGAACTGAAAAAGTCGCTGCCGGATTTGGAAATCGTTCATTAGACGCGGCGCCCAGCGCGTGACGCCGCTCACCGACGCTTCGACATGGCGCTTCCCGTCGCAACCGCGCTCTCGTCGGCGTTACGGATTCAGCTCAACGACTGTTCAACGAGATTACAGGCGCCCACCCGTCAACGCAAGCGGCTCGGCCCGTGTTCCAGGTCCGCCAGCAGCTTCCGGAGGTCTTCGCGCTGTTCGCTAAGGTAGGCATGAGGGTTGTTCAACAGGCCCCGCACGTCCATCGACGCCCGAAGTTCCGCGGCGTTCCGATAGCCCTTGTCCACGGCCTTGTGGAGCAGTTGCAACATACGCTTGGCGTGGCCCATCGCGGCGTTTTCCGACCCGGCCGCGCCGACGGCCAGGCCGCTGTACATGGCCGCGAGACGGTAGTTCCGCGCGGCGTCGTTCGGAGCGTTCAGCGACGGCCACGCCTCCGCCAGCTCCGCCAGGGTTTCGCCGGCGGCGGCCATCGACTCGGAGTCGCCAACCCAGAGGGCGGCCCCGAACAGCCCCTGAGCGGCCGCGAACCGCCGCTGGGCCAAAGTCTGATGCTGGTCGGGGGAAAGGGTCGTTTGCCCGTATTCCTCCGCCAGGCGCAGGCTTTCGAGGGACTGACGGTAGCGGTCGCGGGCCGTCGCCGCCTCCGCCTTCGCCGACAACTGCTGGCCCACGTAGGCCTGGCCCATGCCGAGCGGGTTGGGCGCGACGGTCAAACCGACGGGCGGGAGGCTGGCGAGGGCGTAGCCGGCCAATTTCGTTTGGGAGGCCCACGCCAGCGTAACTTCGCCGAACTCCATCTGATATTCCGCGTTCCGCGGCGCCCCGGCCGTCAGACCTTCGTAGAGTTTCGCCGCCTCGTCGAATTTGGATTCCTTTCGCAGCACGAGGGCGAGGTAATCCCGGCTCGAGTCGCGGCCCTCCCGGTAGTCCGGCTCCTTTTCCCATTTCCCGGCGAGGCCGCCGTACAGATCGTCGGCCCGCCGCAGGGCGACCTCCGCCTCCGGCAGCCGATCGTCGGCGTAGCGCATCCTCCCCAGGTAAAGGAAGGCGGCCGCGGCCTGGGCCTGGTACCTAGGCACGGCGGGGAAGTCCTGATGCAGCCCGTCCCAGCCCCGCGCCGCCGCGTCGAAGTCCTTGGACGCGCCGGCCCAGTCGGACTTCGCCGTCAACAAACCCCGGTGGTAATGGGCGGCCGCCAGCGCATCGCGGTAGTCCTCTCGACCGGCGAAGTCGGGGCCGACCTTGCCCAACAGGTCCAGGGCGGCCTCGACGTCCGCCTTGCCGCGCTTCAGGTCGTCCTGGAGACGGTACAGACCGCCGCGGTCGGCGTAGTTCTCGGCCAGCAACACCTTCAAACCGTCGTCTTTGTCGTCTTTAGCCGCCAACCCCTTGCAGAGCGCCACCGCCTTCCCGAAGTCGTCCAGCGCCTCGGCCCGACGCCGCTCCCCCATGCGCAGGTCGGCCCGGTCGTGGTAGGCCGCCGCCAGGTCCCGCTGAAGGGTCGCGTCGTCGTCCCCCTCATCGGCCAGCGTCTGGAACAATCCGATGGCCCGGTCATATTGCCGCCCGGCCTCATCCCCACGGTTGAGTTCGCTGAGCAGGTTGCCCAACCCGACGCAGGCGTCGCCCAGTTCGTGGCGCAGCTCTCGCGCGTCGGTTGAACGGTCGATCGCACTCTCGTACAGGTCAATGGCGTCGTGGTACTCCTTTTCCGCCTCGGGCATGGCGCCGAGCTTCCGGTGAATGTTGCCCACCTCGTACAAAGCCCGCGCCTTGCGCGATTGCAGCTCCGGGCGCTGTTGCAGCTCCGAACTGTCTTCACCTAGCTCCAGAAAGGGGGCGTAGAACTCCAGGCGCTTTTCCAGCAACAGGCGCCGCGCCTGCTCGCTGCCGGGCAAGGGGGCCACCGTTTCGTCCACCAGCTCGCCGTAATCGCCCACCGCGTCCACGGACGACACCAGCAGTCCGTTGAACTGGTTTTTCTCCTTCGCCAGCTCGCCGTTCCGCTCTTTTTCCCTCCCGAGGGCGTTGTTGGCCTCGACGGCGAAGTAGGCCGAAAACGCCCCTCCCGCCAGCAGCGCGGCCACGAACGCCAGCAGCAGCCCGGCCGCCGCCGCCTTCCAGGGATGCCGCCGCATCCATTTCAGCGCCCGCTCCCAGTCGCCCACCGAACGCGCCCGCACCGGCTCGCCCGCCTGAAACCGCCGCAGGTCCTCCGCCAACTCCAGCGCGCTCGCGTAGCGCCGCCGCGTCTCCTTTTCCAGACACTTCAGACAAACGCTATCTAGATCCACCGGCACCTTGGATCGCAGGCGCCGCGGCGGCGCCGGCTCGTCCTTCATCACCTGCTGCAACGTCTCCATCACCGTCGCGGCCTTGAACGGCGGCCGCCCGGTCAGCATCTCGTACAGCATCACCCCCAGGGCGTACACGTCCGCCGGCGGCCCGACTTCCTTCGTTCTGCCCCCGGCCTGCTCGGGCGCCATGTAACTGGGAGTGCCCATCACCGCGCCGCTTTGCGTCCTCCCCGCCTCGTCTAGCCTTTTCGCCAATCCGAAGTCGGCGATTTTCGGCGTGCCGTCGGCCGCCAGCAGCACGTTGGCCGGCTTGAGGTCGCGGTGAACGACCTTGTGCTGATGCGCCGCGTGGACGGCCCGAGCCAGCAGTTCGACCATTCGCGCCGCCTCCTCGGGCGGCAGCGGCGTGCCGGCCAACTTCTTGTCCAGGCTGCCGCCGGGGCAGAACTCCAGCGCGAAGAAGGGCCGGCCCTCGTGCTCGCCGACCTCATGCACCTGGACGATGTTCGGATGCTGCAGCCGGGCGACGGCCTCCGCCTCGGCGCGGAAGCGCTCCAAATCCTCGGCGCCGGCGTGGGCGCCCGACAGAATCATCTTCAACGCGACGAGACGATTCAGCGCGATCTGTCTGGCCCTGTAAACGACCCCCATGCCGCCGCGGCCCAGTTCCCCCAGCACCTCGTAGCCGGGGACGTGGACCGTTCGGACGAAAGTCGCCAGCGCCGCCGCGGAAGGCGTCGCCTGGGCGACGGTGCCGCCGACGTTGGAGGAGGACTCGGACGTGGTTCGTTGGGGCGGCGGGGCGGCCGAGTCGGCTTGCCAGTGGGCGGTGGAGGCGGGCGCGTTGTCGGTGTCGATCATGCCCTGCGCGTCGCGCAGGGCGGCGAGGCGGCGCTCCACCTCGGGCAGCAGTTCGGGGCAGTCGGCGCACAACTCGGCGGGGGTCATGTCTTGACCCCGCGCGCGTCGTTCTTGCCAGAGCGACAGCAACTCATCCACCCGGGTCTCGGCGTTCATCCATCGGTCCTCGCAGTGAGGGGGCGTAATGTAACCGACCCCGGCCCGCGAGCAAGCCGCGATCGGGGCCGCATCGAGGTCGATTCCCCGAGAATATCGGCGGGACCGCATCGACGCAAGCGCGCCGGACCTTGACGGCCCCCGGCCGGGGTGTGAGAGTAAGGAGGTGGAAAGACAGAACGGTCGCGGTCCTGTTCGCGTTGTTCTACGGAGACTGCCGAAGTGAATGAACCGACCCGCTGGCCCGCCGACGAAGACCTCCCGCGCACCGCCCGACTGCGGGCCAAACTCGCCCTAATTCCGGATACCATATCCGGTATATCCCTTATAGCGCTCAAGGACACGACGCTTCCCTCCTGGGTGGGCGAAGGCCCGGCGCCGGAGGACGCGCCGGACGGAAAGATCGCCGCCGCCCTGCGGGACGCGCGGGCGTTGCACGCCCGGGGCGACGCCGACGGGGCGACGGAACTGCTCCTGTCCGCGGCCCGCGAGGCGCGAACTCGGCCGGAGTGGACGTTCTTCGCGCTATGGCTCCTGGAGGTCGCCGAGCGGTGGTCGTCCGGCGGCGCCTCCGAACGCCTGCGCTGTCAGGTGAGGGCGCGACTCGGCGGCCTGGCGGCCCAGGTCGGCGACGTTCGGGAAGGAACGGAATTGCTCCGCGACGCCTCGCGCCGCCTGTTCGACCTCGCCGAAGCGGCTTCGGATCGTGAGGCGCTGATGGCGGAGGCGTGGTGGTGGAAATATGAGGCGGTGGCGTGGGGCCTGCGAACCGGGGCCGTGCGGAGGCCCGAGGCCGTCGTGGAGCTGAAGGGCATCCAGGACCAGCAGACCGGGCCGGACAGCGAGGCGTGGTTTCACGCCGGCCTGGAGCTCGTCGCCGCCGACGCCGGGCCGGACAAGCACACCGCCAACGTCCTCAAGACGGAGCAGCTTCTGCGGCTCGCCGGAGAACGCCTGCCGGCGGACGCCTGCGGCCGTCTGACGGCCCACGCCCATCAGGTGCTAGGGGCCGCCCTCCGCTTCGGCAACAACCGCTTCCTGCACACCCGCTCCCGCGATGAGTTCAAGGCCGCCGTCTCCCTCTACGATGCCGCCCGCGACTGGCCCGGCGCGGCCCAGACCCTCGACGCCCTCGGCCGGATCTGCTCCCAGCTCGGCGAACACGCCGACGCCGACGCCGCCCTCCGCCGCAGCATGGGGCTAAAGCAGCACCTCAAGGACCTGTGGGGCCTGGGCGCGTCGTTCAATGGCCTGGGCGACAGCCTCATACGCCGAGGCCGGCCGTTGGAGGCCGTGCCGCTGATCGACGCCAATCTCATGCTCCTCCGGCTGAACCCGGGCGCGTCGCGGAACCTGATCCTGCGGAACCTCGGCCACAAGGCCGAGGCCTACATGACGCCGTATCAGGTCCCCCTTCAGGCCGAAGACCACAAGCCTCTGGCCGACGACCTTCAGAAGGCCGCCGACGTTCTGAACGAGTACCAGCATCTCATGGCGGGGCAGCCGGACATGGACGGTATTGGCGCCTATCACCAGATGCACCGCGGCGCCCTGGCGCGCCTTCAGGCGCGGCTGGCCGAAGACGGATCGGCGCGCGTCGCGCTCCTGGCGGCCGGGGAGGAGTCGCTCCGCGCCTGCATCAAGGGGCTTGTCGCCGCCCACCGCCTTGGCCCGCTGCCCAACGCGGAAATCCACCTCGCCGGCCTGCTCACCGACCGCGCCCGGCTGACGCCGGAAGGGCCGGAGCGCGTCAAACGATTGGCGGAGGCGGGGGAGACTCTGCGCAAGGCGGAAACGGATATTTGGGATACTTACGAGCGAGCCTATCTGGAATTGGAGTGGGCCTGGTATTACCGGACTCTTTCCGAGGGGGGCGAGGAAGGCCCGCGCGCCGGCGCCCGACGCGAGGCCGAAATGCACCTCGCCAGCGCCCGCCACCACGCCAGCGCCTGCGGCAACGAGTCGGTGCGGCAGCGGGCCGACGCCCGGATGGGCGTCCGCCTGCGCGGGCCGACCGACCAGGACCGTTGGGACGTGATCCTGCCGCCCGGCGAAGAGATGGTCGTCCCCGTATTCGCCCGCGACTGGCGCGACCGTCCGCTGCCGGGGTACTCCTTGCACGCCGCCGTAACGCTCCACCCCGACGCCGCGTTCCCGCCGGAGGTCGATCTCGCTTGCCCCTCCGCGGCGACGGATTCCGTCGGTTGCGCCCGCTTCACCCTCCGGGCGGCGGCCGGCGCCCGACCCGGCCCGGCGGTGCTGGAGGTGCGCGACGACAAGGAACTGCGCGAGGCCCGCGTCCAGGTCCACGTCCAGCCGTTCGCCATCGAGATCGACGCCGACCTCGCGGACGGCCTGACGCTGGACCGCGACGACCGGGTGGTCCTCCGCCACCTGTTCGGGCCGCGCTTCCGGCGGCTGGTCGTCCGCAAGCAGTTCGGCGGCCTGGGCGGGGCCAGGGTGCTGCTGGTCGAGCCGTTTTTGGCCCCGCCGACGGACCCCGGCCGCGCGGGGCCGGCGGGCGGCGACCAATTCCAGGCCCAGCACTGCCTCGTCAAGATCGGCGACCGCCGGCGGATCGCCGACGAGGCCGCCTGCTATGAAAAGCACGTTAAAGACATTCTTTCGCCGAATACCTCGCGCATGGCCGGCTGGACGGCGTGGGGCGAGCGGGCCGGCATCCGCATGAGCCTGGCCGGCGACCAGGACTGGGACCGCGCCCTGGACGAGCTGGATTGGCTCGTGAAGGCGCCGGCGATGGACGCCCACCACCTGCTCGACGACGTGTTCGCCCGCGACCTGGGCGCCTGCTGGTACACCAACGGCACCGGCCGCGTCACGCGGATGCGCCTCGTCGAGGTCTACGGCCAGCAGATGCCGGTGCTGCTGACCGTCCGCGAGCCGAACCTCGCCGACGGCCTGTTCCGCGACAGGCCCGCGGACGTGAAAGTCCAAATCGGCGAGGGACTACAGCCCCCCGGCCCGCGGCGCGGCGTCGAGCCGGGGAACAAAGTGTATCTGGGATGCCTTCAAATCGCCGACTACCGGCAACGCAAGGCCGAGGGCGAATGGGAGTACCGGCTGGTCAATCCCACGGACGGCCTGCGCGTCGCCTTCCGGACGCAGGTGCCGCCGTCCTACCTGGACGCCGACGCCGTGGCCGACCACCTGATCGGCCAGTCGCGCCACGTCGTCGGGATCGTCGAGGAGTTGCTGTTCGACCGCCTGGCCGGGGCGCTTCGGGCGTGCGTGGAGTCGTACCCGCGCGACCGGCCGGAGGAACAAATCGCCCTGAGCGACGATGGCGCCACATTAACGATCCGCACGGGGGCCGAAGAGCTGGCGCTGCCGAACCCGCTGCACTCGCTGTACGACTTTTTGAACCTGCCGCTGGCGCACCGGCGCTCGATCATTCACGGCGACCTGCACACGCGGAACGTCATCGTCAGCCCGGCGGGGATGCCGTTTTACATCGACTTCAGCGAGACGCGCGTCGGGCCGACGCTGTTCGACTTCATCAAACACGAGGCGGCGCTGTGGGACTGGAACCTCGCGGCCCCGCCGGCCGGGGCGCCGCCCTGCACGCTGGCCGACGCCATTCGCCTGATGCGGGAGTTGACGAGTCCCGAAAATCGGTTTCCCGCGCCGTTCGCGCGGCCGCAGAGTCTCGGGGAGGGGCGCGGCCGGCGGACGTGGCTGGCCAAGTTCTACCAGTGCGTCGGCCGGCTGCGGCTGCTGGCCCGTCAGTACAGCACGGCGCCGGAGGAGGCGCAGGACTACTTCGGGCCGCTCTGCCTGTACGCCGCCCTGGTGCTGCGCTGGACCGACCCGCGCAAGACCGAGAGTCCTAAAGAGAAGGCGGCGTTTGCCCGGCGCGGGGTGTTTCTGACGGTGCTGTCGGGCCTGCTGCTGGAACGGGGGCTGACCGGCGTGTCGGCGACCCCCGTTTAGACGCTTTCATGGTCCCGCGTATACTGACATTCGGCGCTACGCCGCCGTGAATCCCTCAAATACACAGGATCATGCGGACGTCACCCCCATTTGGAATGAGGTTCCGATGGCCACGACAACGATTTCCTGCCCCGGCTGCGCGGCCCGTCTCAAGGCGCCTGACGGCAAGAGAAAGCTCCGATGTCCCCGGTGCGGGACCGTGGTGCAGGCGCCCGATCTCGAAACCGGCAGGGGCCGCCCGATGAAGGTAGAGCATCTGGAGGAAGTCGACCAACTGGAGGAAGTCGAGGAAGATCAAACGCGCACAAGAAGGCGCCGCGAGAGGATTGACGAGGAGGACGACCGGCCGCGGCGGAAGCGAAAGCGGAGAAAGCAGGAAGACGGCGACGGGCCTTGGCTGATCGCCGTCGGCGTGGCCGGCGGGTGTTTTGTAATCGCGTTCTTCATGACCCTGCTCTCCTTCGGCTTCAGGGGCCTGCCGGACAACGCCGAGGAGGGCGGCTTCCCCATGAAGCTGGCCTGTTTGGCCTTCGCCGTAATCGTGGCCCTGGTGCTGGTCGCCGTCGGTGTGTTCGGCGTCAAGAACAAGACCGTGTACGGCCGCTGGGGCGACGTCGTTACCGGGCCGTTTGCCGTCGTTCTGGCCATGATCACAACCATCTGCGGCGGCTCCCTCGGCGGTTTCGCCGTCTACGCACTCCTTATTTCCGTCGTGACGGGTCGTTGACAACTTGGATTCCTCGGGCGGCCCGCGACGCGCTACGGGCGTGGTTGGACGCCGAGGCGCCAGTGAAAATCGGGACGTTCTCGCGCGGCGGCCACGGTCGCAGGGGCAACGCCGCCGCCGACCACGAGTTCCAACCGAGCGGCCAGTTGACGCCTTTTGGGATCTTTGTACGGGAGTACGACGACACGTGCGCCAAGCGCTCCGCAGTCGGGTCGCGGCTAACCGGACCCGGCGCGGCGGTTACTTCCCCGACGACAACTGAATCAGCCGCTCCACCTCCACCGGTTTCATGCACGGACAGGCGTCTTCCTTGGCGGAGCCGTCTTCATTGGGGATGCCGCACCGGGTCTTGCCCTTGACGCCCAGGCGGCCCACCTCGGCCAGCGGGCCGGGGCCGGCCTTGAAGACCACGCCCTTGCCCTTGCCGTTCCAGCGGACGATGTGACACTGGAGCGAATCGACCTCCAGCCAGTCGCCGGCCTTCAGGACTCGATGACACCAGGCCGACGTGCCGCGGTCGTAGTACGCCTTCCACCACACCTCCAATTCCCCTTCCAAAACGCCGTAAATCTCCACCACCGGCGCCCCGTGGACGTGGAGGTCTTGCGGGTCTTTTTCGGTGAAGAAGCTCCATGTGAAGCCGACGCCTTGCAATTGATAGCGCAGGTAGGGGTCGGCCACGCGCAGGTTGAAGGCCCGGTCGCCGGCCGCCAGGACGTCGTCCAGTTCCCGCTTGCGAAGGCAGCGGACGCCGCCGCGGTTGTGGCTGAGCCAGCGGCGCGCCTGCGCCTCCATCGTCGGCAATTTGCCCACGCCGCGCAGCAGCCGCCGCTCCGCCGCCGGCTTGCGCTCATCCTCGGGCTTCTCCGCGTACCGCGCGTCGAGGAGCCGTTCGCGTTCGCCAATGCGACTGAAAACGCGGGTGGCCGTCGGAGAGAGCGGATGCTTTTCCGGGTCCACGTCCCAGGCAACCCATTCGCCCTTCACCGCCGCCCGCACCGCCTCCCGGCGGCCGGGATCGACCCAAATGTCCACGGGATAAACGGTGTAGTGCGTCGGCCGGCCGGTGTTCGGCGACTTTAAATCCACCGGCACGGGGGGCAGTTCCTGTTCCAGGGCGTAGGCGTCGTCGTCCTTCTTCAGGCCCAGGTCTTCCTCCATGATGCCTTCGATGAAATGCTCCAGGGAATTGCCGTGGCGGAAAGGCGTCAGTGATTCCTCCACGGTTTTCTTCGAGGGCAGCGCCCAAAAGGGCCTCCCCTCGGGGTCCTTCCATTTGGGGTGTGGATAGACCAGAAAGCCGACCGAACTGTCGATGAGATTGCGGATCAGCAGGTGAACGACGTGCAAGCGACGTTGCGGGTCCACGGGCGGCTCCTTTCAAGCAGTTCGGGCGGGCGTCCCTGGGAGAAGCATATGCCTCGACGGCGAAGCGGCATCCTTTGTTGAGGACGCGAGTTCTTGTGCCGGCTCGCCAGCGGGAGTATCATTACCAACAATCCTGTGCCCATCCCTTTGGGTGATGCCGGCGGCCTCGTGGCCCTTAGTCGGTGATGGCGCGGCGTTCCTGCTTTTGGATTGCCGATTCTGATGTTCCCGGCGTTCTTCAGAGAACAACTACGGCACTGGCTCCACGAGAAACACGGCGACCGGGCCGAAGAAGTGGCGGAGTTTTTTCGTCATGGGGATCCGGCCGCCGATGCGGCTTTGGCCGATTTATTCCAAATCGACACGAGCCCGCGCGCGATGGCACTGTTTGAGACGGCCTTGGAGCAAGGGATTGCCGCCGCGCCGCGGGCGCCGCAGTCCGTGCGCGATTTGATTCAAAGGGCCGAGGAACCGCCGTCTTGGCTTGACTGGGATCTGCTCGAACTCGGCTGCCGGACGCACCTGCGCTGTGGGCTCCCCCTGGGCGTCGTCCTCGCCTGTTGCACTCTGCCTCTCGCCTACCGCTCCGGCAGGGGCAACAAGCCTCTCATGATAAACAAGTACCTTGAGGAAAAGGCGGTCGAACGGCTGAGCAAAACCAACGGGTTCCTCCTTGACACCGTTTGGCCGGGGTCTCTGAGGCCGCACGCCGCCGGGTGGAAAAAGACCCTTCGGGTCCGCATGGGCCACGCCTACATGCGCAATCTAGCCCGTAGGAAGAAATGGAGCGACGGGAAGAAATGGAGCGACGACGAGCTCGGCTCGCCCATCAATCAGGTGGACTTGGCCGCCACCTGCCTGCTGTTTTCCGCCAACCTACTTTGGCCCCTCCGAAAAATCGGTTTTCACTTCTCGCGGGAAGAAAGCGATGGCGTTATGCACCTGTGGAGGTATTCCGGCCACCTGCTGGGCGTGCGCCCCGAACTCCTCTGTTCCACCGAAGCCGAGGGGCGTCAGCTCTCGGACCTGCTCTTCGACCTGGCCGGCGGCCACGATTCCGATTCGGTCGACCTGATCCGGGCGCTGATGAAGGCCATTCCGGTGCTCATGACGGCCTGGCTTCCCTGGGCCGGCCTCGGCGACGCCCGAGAAGAACGGTCGGCCGCGACGCGTTTTGTCCACAAGCAGCTGACCCGCTTCTGCTACGGGTTGTCGCAAGGCGTCCTCGGTCCCAGGGTCAAGGTCCTCCAATACCCGGACACGCTTTGGCGCTACGCCGCGCCCCTGCTGCTGTGGTCCCTCGTCGCGCCCTGCGAGGCGTTGCGCCGGGTGCTGCCGGGGGGCACGCGACTGGCGGTCTGGCTCGGCCGGGAACAATTTCAACGCCTGAAACGGACGAAGTGGTTCGCCCAGGAGTTGTAGTTGCAGCTGCCCGCGCCGTTGCGCGAGCCGGCGCCTGCGCGACCGAAGGAGAAACCAGCCGATGGGAAACGCAGTTTTTAGCTCCTTGTCCGACGGCGACAGGACACTGCTGTACGGCGGCGTACACCAACGGTCTTATCATCGCGGAGATTTCCTCTTTCACGAAGGCGACGAGCAGCACGACCTCTACGTCTTGCGCTCGGGTCATGTGCTCGTGCAGCGCCAGTACCGGGGACAAGGCATTCCCGTGGCGCGCTACGGCCCCGAGGACGTCCTTGGCGAAGTCAGCTTCCTGAGAGGGCAAAAGGCGCTGGGGACCGTGGTCGCCGAGGAAGACGTGACGGTGGACGTGCTTGAGGGTCGAGCACTGCGGGAACTGCTAGGCGCCAATCCCGAATTCGCCCGCAACTTTTATCGTGCGCTGGCGGTCTGCCTGGGGGAGCGCCTGGTGCAAATCCTACCGGGCATCCAATTGCCCGACGCCCTCCGGGGCGGCCCGGCGCGCGCTCGCCGATCCTGCGAACGGGGCAGTTGAGCGCGCGCCAGGTGCCGTCGGAGGTTGTCCAAGGCGTAAAGGATTTCCATGCGGCGATGCACGGCACGGTCGCCGACATGAACGAGAAGCGGTCGGACCTTGACGCCGCCCGGCGGCGCGTGAACGAGTGCTGCGACGCGATAGCCGACCTGCTCAACCGCTTCACGACAGACGACGTCCTCATGGAAATCGGCATGAGCAAGCTTTTGTCGTTTCGTGACGTGCCCAACTTGGCGCGGGGCCTTGGCGGCTACGTCTTCCGGGAAACCTTCCTTTTTTTCATGCAAAGCGCGACCATCGCCCAGGGCTACGAGAGGCCGCGCGGCTTAGCGGAGGGCCGCGAATGGCTGCAACGGGTCGAGGACGACAGGCCCGAAGGCGACGGCGTCCTCGGCCCGCTCATCGACCAGTGGTTCCTCGGCCGGCCGATCTGCCGGGCGCGCCGCAACAGCGTCGGCCAGACGGGCGGCGTCGGACTGACGACGGACCTGCTGCGGAAATGGACGGCGGAACCGGCCCGTCCCGGCCCGGTGCGCCTCACGAGTTTGTCGGCCGGCACGGCCCGCGAGGTCTTCGATCTACTCGCCGGCGACTCGCGGGCGCTCTACGTGACCTGCATCGACGCCGACGCCGACGCCGTGCTGATCAACACCGAAGAGGCCCGGCGGAGGCAGTTTTCCGACCGGGTCACGTTCCTCCAGGCGGACCTTTCTGACCTCGTCGCCGGCCGCGGCTCGGTCTCCCTCGGTCCGCAGCAGGTCGTCTATGGATTAGGAGTTTGTGACTATTTGAATGACGACGAGGTTGTTCATCTGCTGAACTGGGTCCACGGCCGTCTGGCCAACGGCGGCTGGGCGCTCTTGACCAACCGGGACGCCGCCAGCCCCGACCGGGCCTTCACGGAGCACATCCTCGACTGGCCGGTCGTCCACCGGACGGCCGACGAACTCCGTCGCCTGTTCGCCGAATCCAAGTTCGCCGGCCCGTCGGTGAAGATGGGGCGGGAGGAGTCCGGCGTCACCCTTTTCGCGTACGGCCAAAAGAATCCCTAATGCGGATTCAAACGTCCTTCTTTCCGAACCGGAAGTATGAGCGACGGACCATAATCGTCGCCCACGCTTCCCGCTCGGACAACGTCTTTCCGGCAAATCCCGAACAAAGCATATAACCCGTAAAGTTCTCTTCCTCGCGGCGTCGAAAATACCTTCGGAAGGGCGCCGACGAAGGTTCCGGCGTCCGACCGCGTGGGGCCGTCGCGTCAAGCAGGTAAATTGGGCGGCCCCGGCAAGCGATTTCCGTCCTCCTATGGAAAGGTGCGTGCCATGACGGCGGCCCGCCGACTCGGACTGGCCCTGCTCGCGGGGCTGGGGTTGTTGACCGGGTGTTCGATCGGCCCCGGCGTCATCCGCCTCAACATGCTGCGCTACAACGACGCCGTGAACGAGACGGAGAACGAGCAGTTCCTGCTCAACATCGTCCGGCTGCGTTACAAGGACCCACCCAAGAGCATCAGCGTCGGCGGCATCACCAGCTCGTTTAACGTGGGCGTGTCCGGCCCCTCAGACTTCATCGCCGGCTTCAATCACGGCAACACGAGCGAGGGACTGAGAAATTTCCTCGGCGCCTCGGCGAACGTCTCGGACGCCCCCACCATCAGCTTCAGTCCCCTCAGCGGCGGCGATTATCACGGCGGCCTGGCGACCCCGGTGCCGCTCAGCGCCCTCGTCGATTTGACCAACCAGGGCTGGGACTTCGACCGGCTTCTCCGCCTGTTCGTGTACGACATGAACGGGCTGGAAAACGTGCCGCACCTGGCCGGCGAGGGCGGCGAGCGCATGCCGCGCTTCGTCGAGTTCGTCAACGTGGCCCGGACCCTCGGCGAACTCCAGCGGACGGGCCGGCTGGAATTGGCCGTCGATCCCGTGCCCGTGCCGGTGAGCGATTTGTCGCTGCCGACGGTGGTCGATAAGGTTGGCGTGAGCGACTTGCAGAAGGCGGCCGACAGCCATTACCTGATCTTCGCTACGCAGGTGGACGAAGCGAAGGATAAGAAGGAACCGAAGGATAAGAAGGAACCGATGGGCGACAAGGGGTCCGTGGGCGGCAAGGGCGACCCGACGCTCGTCGTCATGAAGAACACCGTCACCGCCTACGACATGAACCTGGCCCCCGACGCCTGGAAGGACTGCAACCTGATGGAGAGCGCCCGCCAGCTGCGGCTGGCCCCGGGGGCGGTCAGTTACCGACTCCTCCCCGGCGACGGCGGACAGTTCCGGGCGCTGTTCGACGGCCCCAACGCCGACATTTTGGTCAGTACACGATCCGTTATCACGAGCATGTTGTACCTGTCGCGGGGCATCGAGGTTCCCGAGGAACACTACCAGAACGGCTTGGTCCCCCAGACCCTGGACGACGAGGGCCGGCCGTTCGACTGGACCGCGACGACGAAGGGCCTGTTCCGCGTCCACTCGCAGAAGCTCAAGCCGCGAAACGCCTTCGTGTGCGTCTTCTACCGGGGTTACTGGTTCTACATCGCCGACGACGACCGGACGTCCAAGTCCAGCTTCGACCTCACGCTGGAGCTGTTCGACCTGCAAATCACGCGGGCCTTGACGGCTTCGCCGGTCCTCACCGTGCCGGTGTCGGCCCCGAGCGGCGGCGGCGGCGGCGGGGGCCGTCGCGGCGGATAATCGGGTCGGCCGCAACAAATCCGCGGGGCCGTCGCCAGGCGACGGCCCCGCTCGATTGCCTCACCTTGCTCTTATCCCTGAAAGCGCTCGGAAAGAATAAGGGGCGGATCACAAGCAGCCTGGGCGAGCCCGTCCTTCGCTCGCCCTTGCTTGGCGCTGCGGGCTCGCGGGTCCATTCTCATTCCTACCGAACGGTCTGATCATGGGGTGCGGCCGCACGGCCCCGTCACTGCCCGACCAGGTTCATCAGCTGGGCGTAAGCCTGCCGGTAGGCGAGGTCGGCCTTCACCGCATCCACCTCCGCCGTCGCGGCGGCCTTCGACGCCTCGAGCAGGTCTTTCAGATCGGCTTTGGGGCCGGCGGCGCTCGCCTTCTTAACAGCCTCCTTGCGCAGCACCACCAACTCTTCGGCGGTCTTCAGCGCGTCCTGGTCCTCATTCAACTCCCGGAAGGCCTTGGCCGCTTGCCGCCGAACGTCGTCCTCGGTCTGCGAAAGCTTCAGGGTCGCCATGGCGACGAGGTTCTGGCGCTCGCGGATCGTGTTGCGACGTTTGCCCCAATCGACGAACGTGTAGGAACCGACGACGCCGACATAGCCGATGTCCTGCTGGATGTAGGACGCTCCCGTCTGGTTGACGTAGCCGCCCACCAGGCCGATGCTTGGCATGAATTCCAGCTTGCCGGCGGCGAGGGCGGCCTGGGCCTTGCAGACCGTCTGCTGCGCCTCACGGATCTCCGGGCTGGACGCCGCCGCGAGTCCGGCCGCATCGTCGGCGCAATGGAAGGGCAACAGCGGCAGCGGCGGTTCGACCAGTTCCAGGGTCGTGCAAGGCGGCAAATCCAACAGGCCGTCCAATTGCTCTTGCAGGTCCGTCGCCTGGCTATCGACCTGTTGTAGCGCCTGCCGCGCCTCCACCAGCGCGGTTCGGGCCTCCAGCGTCCCGGTCGCGGACAGCAGCTCGGCCCCGTGAACGCCTTCCTCCGCCCCCGCGCGAATGCGCCGAACCGCCAAAAGGCCCCAGTAGAGCTGCTCGACGCCGCTGATCAGTTTGCGTATCCCCTCGTCCCGCTGGGCCAAGGCGATCTGCTCGTCGGCGCGGGCGATCTTCACCCCCTGGCGAACCTTCAGCAGGTCCGTTAAAGGTTGCACCGCCATAATGTTCACTAACGAGGTGTCCTGATTGAGGATGGGAACGTCCACGGCGGTGGCGGGGAATGTCACCAGCGGCCTCCCCAGGGGTCCCGTGACCGTTCTTCCTTGACTGGTTAACACCGTTCCCAGGTTGTCGTTGAAGTGCAAGTACAAGGCGGTCCCGGTCATCTTCGGGAAGTAGTCCGCCTGCGCGGCCTTGACGGCGAACGCCTTGCTCTCGGCGTTCAGGGCGGCGAGGTTCAGCAGTTTGCTGTTTCCGATGGCCCGCTGTTTGGCCTCTTCAAGGGCCATGTGGACCACGGCCGGAGGGGCGTTCGCCGGGACGGCCGCCGGGGCGGGGGGTTCGGCCGCCGCCGCGCGACCGGCGTCGAGGGACGCGAGAAGGGCGGTCGTGAATGCGGCCAATAGATACAGGCTCCAATCCCTGGATTTCATTGCTGCAAGCTCCTGGTAATGCACCGTCGCGGAACGATCGCGCCCGCCTCGGTGCGGGCGCGGCAAATCACTGGACTCGGTTTTCTGCATCGGCCGTGCGACGCCAAGGAGCTTAGGCGCTTTGGGGGATTGACGGGGTGGGGCGTGGTTTTGGGTCGAAGGCTAACGGTGGCGCCGGACGGTTCGGGGCGGCGGTCCGTGCGGGGCTTGCCGGCGGCGGTTGGCGTAGCCGCCGCCGGGTTAGGGGCCGGCCCCGACGGCGCGGCCGACGTGGTGGGCGCCCACGCCCGGGCCTTGGCGGTAGTCGTCTCACGCCTCGTTGAGCCACGCCCAGGCCGCGTCGAGCTGGGAAACGTCAAAGTAGCGGACTTTGGCCATCGTGAAGGGCTTACATACCACGGCCATCCACTTCTCCCACGTCTTGTCCCCGACCATGGCGATGCGCTCGATTTTGGTGCAGTGCGTGGTCGCGAACTTGATGTCGTCCCACAGGGCGTGCATGTCCCAGCCGTGGAAGTCGTGGAACTGGGCCAGCAGCCGGACCTTGCCTTCCTTCGCCGCCGCCGAGTCGATCAGCGGCACGAACGTCTTGTAGTCCGCGTCGTGCAGTTTCCCGGACAGCTTGAATCCGAGGATTTTGCCGGAGCTTGCGGGCAGTTGTTCGATCATTGTGGGTTCCTCCATTACATCGTTTGATTCCGCAGGAACAGAAGCCATTTTATTCAACCGCGTCAGCACGTTCGCCTCATGGCTTAGCCGGCGTGTACCAGATGGGCGACGTGTACGCGCGTTGCTGCGCCTGCATGGGGACGTCCTTTTCCATCTTGACGCCGAACCGCTCGGCGTCGTACGCCGTCCATCGGGGCGTCGGGATATCGAGCACCCGGGCGTAGTAGAAGGCCCGCTGCGACGCGTCGAAGTCCGGGTCCTTCCAGACCGTCGCCAGTTCCGCGGCGCCGATGCTGTTCGTCCAGGTCGCCGCTTTCACGTCCACCGTGTCGCCCACCGGCGGGACCTTCCCGGTCTTCGGGTCGGGCTTGCGGTCGCCGGACCATGCCACTTCATAGATTTTTTCGTGCAGTTCGCCTCCCTTGTCGAGCCAGCCCTTGATCACCTGAATGCGGTCCAGATTGGCGCCAATCGGGTCCTTCGAGGCGCGGACCAGGAACGTCGCCGACTTGCCCTTGGGCGCCTGGCTGAGGTCGCCTCCCATCGGGACGCCGTGGGTGTATCCGACCGCCGCTATGTCGGGCGCCTGGGCCTCCTTCGCGTCGAAGTCCCAGCCGCCGAAGAAGCGGATGACCATACGCGGGCCGGTGGTGGCGTAGGTCTCGCGCCGCTGCATGGCCTCGAAGAGGGCGTCGCGGGTGTTGTCGGTCGCCCACACGCCAGCGTAGCCGGACGCGACCTGCTCCCAGCCCATGATGGTCGCCTTCTCCGTCTTGACGAACGGGTGCGAGGCGCGGGTCGGACTCGGCTCGGAGTTGGATGCCTTGCCGAAGAAGTTGTCCTGGTCCGCCGTGGCCAGTGCGGTGTGGGAGTCGGTCGAACCGATCATGCCGAAGTGGTACGGGTTGGTCCCCAGCTCCTGCCCCAGTTTCAGGCCGTTCTTCAGCGCCGACCGGGCGTACTCGTACTGCAGCATGTCGTTCTTCTTCAGCTCGCTGAGGTCCAGGTTGCCCTTGTCCCAGCGCTCGAAGGCGGCGAACTCGTCGTTGGGAGACAGGAACGGGTGCGTCTCGCCGTCGCCCTTGATCTGCGTCGCCTCATAGAGGCGCTCCCAGTGCGCCCGCTGCTCGGCGTATTCGCGGTCGATCGGCTTGCCGGTGAACGAATCGATCACCGGGAACATGCGGCCGTTGCTCAGGTTGCCGTTGTGGGGGATGGCCAGCACCTCGCCGCCGGTCTTCTGTTCGTAGGCGGCCATCCACTTCCACAGGTCGCGGGGGTTGTCGCTGCCGAGCGGCTTGACGGTGATGAGCGGCTCGACCAGGCCGGCCTTCAGGCCATTGTCGCGGAAGATGACGTTGCGGTGAAGGTTGTCGCCGCTGGTGTTCGAGGTCCACTCGTAGCCGATGAAGGCGGTGAAATGGCCGGGGTCGTTGGCATGGTCGGCGGCCTCGATGATGCGGCGCCAGGCGTCGCGGTAGGCGTCGGTGCCGGGCAGCGGGGCGATCGCCTGGGGGAACGTCCCCTGCGAGAAGCTGCTGATGATTTCGACGGCCGCGGCGGCGCCCTTGCCCGACTCGATCATGTCGTACCAGCGGCGGCCCTTGGGGTCGGCGAGCATCTTGGGGTCGCCCGCCAGCAGCATGGGGAAGAACCCCAGGCCGTCGGAATGGTCCGTCACGACCAGGAAGTCGAGCGGCCGCGACAGCTGCGCCCGCTCGCCCATGGACGCCGTGACCTCTTCCCCCTTGGCGAAGCGGTAGGCGTCCTTGGGGCCGAGCCGGCAGCCGAACGCACCCGCATCCATGGACTCCGAGGTGTGCACGTGCGTGTCGCCGAAGTAGACGCGCGTCGGATAATGGCGATCCGCGTAGGGCGAATAAGGCTTCTTGAACGCCTTGGCGGCCGACTCCTTGTCGAGCGTGCCGATGTCCGTCGGCCCCGGCGGCTGCTCCGGCCGCTGGGCCCAGACGACCAGGGCCATCGCGGCGAGGGACGCCAGACCCAGCACAGTTTTGACGAGTCGTGAGGTCTTCATGGTTCTCCTTTCGGCACTTGCCGGGCTTGTCACCACCCCCGACTGCCGGTCTCCTTTTCCCGCCGCAGCGGAAACCTTCGATCCGGCCGCGTGGCACGGTCAGGAGACCGTGCCACAAAAGGGCGTCTCCGTTTCCTCAACGGTACGATTAGCGGTCCAGATCCAGCAGTTTCTCGACGCTCAAGTCTTCGATGGCCCTCTGCGCCTCTTCGCTGAGGTTGGATTTGCCGAGTTGGATGGTCACCTTGTGAATCTTGCCGGTGAACTTGTTATCGCCCTCCTTGTAGTCGTCGGTCACGACCGTGTAGAGGTTCTCGCCCACGTCCGTCGTTTCCGCGCCAAATACGTTCGGGTGCGTGTGCTCGATCCGCCCTTCGGCGACCTTTTCACCGTTGACGAAGATCAAACCCTTGCCCCCCGCGCCGGGCTTACCTCCGTCGTAAGCAAACTCGAAGCGGAGCGTCACCCGCCCGGCCGGCAGGCGAGCGGGGCCAGCGATCGTGTAAGTCTCGCGAGCGAGCCAGTTGTAGGCGAACTTGGGCTTGCCGTCCTTGACGTAGAGGCTCCAGCCGCCCATTTTCCCGCCCTGGGCGAGGACCACCCCCTCGGCGCCGGCCTCCGGGACCTCGATGTCGGCCGTGATCACGAAGGAGCGGTTCTTGACGTTGATGAAGGCGTCCTCGCCCAACCCCTTCATTCCTTCATAGACCGTCAACTCGGTGCGACCTGCCATCAGATCGGGACGGCCGGCCAGGGCGGCGTTGAAGCGCTCCCAGGCGCGGTCGTCCAGCGGCAACACTTTGTATTTGACGGCCTCCTCCAGGAAGAGTCCCTTTAGCTTCTCGAGCTTTTCGGGGTATTTCGCGGCAAGGTCATCCGCGCAACTGAAGTCCTTCTCTACGTCGTAAAGCTCCCACTTGTCCTTGTCGAACGTGGCCCGCGGCTTGCTCTCCCACGGCGGCCGATGCACCGTGGTGGCGAACCAGCCGTCCTGGTAGATGCCCCGGTTGCCTGCCATCTCGAAGTATTGCGTGGTGTGGCGCGACTTCGCCTCGGCGTCATTAAAGGTGTAGAGCATGCTCACGCCTTCGAAGGGCCTCTGCCGGACGCCATGCACGACCCCGGGCTCGGGCAGCCCGGCCGCCTCCAACACCGTCGGGGCAATGTCAATCATGTGGTGCCACTGCGTACGCAGGCCGCCCTTCTCCTTGATGCCCTTCGGCCAATGGACCACCATGGGCTGGCAGATGCCGCCGTAGGAGGCCACCTGGTGGCCCCAACCAAAGGGCGTGGCGCCGGCGAAGGCCCAGCCATTGGGATACAAAATGTGGGATTTCGGCCCGCCGATTTCATCGAAGTGCTTCAGCGGGATCTCCAGGGGCTCTGGCACGCGCGTTGAACACGGACATCTCATTGAAGGCGCCGGTGGGGCCGCCCTGGAAAACCGAGCCGTTGTCGCCCGTGATGTAGAAGACCAGCGTGTTGTCCATTTCACCCATGCCGTCGATCGCGTCCAGGAACCGCCCGATTTCGTAGTCGGTCACCTCGCCAAAGGCGGCATAGATTTCCATGTACCTGGCAAAGACCTTCTTCTCGTCGGCCGTCAACTTGTCCCAGTCCTGGATCCCCTCCGGCTTGGGCGCGAGCTTCGTGTCCGGGGGCACGACCCCCAGCTTGATCTGGCGGGCCAGCGTTTCCTTCCGCACCTCGTCCCAGCCCTGGTCGAACTTGCCCTTGTACTTGTCGCGCCACTTCTCGGGCACCTGGAACGGGGCGTGGTTGCCGATCGCGGAGTAGTAGACGAAAAAGGGCTTGTCGGGGGCCAGCGAATGCTGGGAATGCACCCAGGTGATGGCCTTGTCCGTCAGGTCGGTGCTGGCGTAGTAATTGGGGTCGGGGGGCAGATCCACCCGGGTCAGGTTGTCGTACATGACCGGACGAAAGAGGTCGGCCTCGCCCGACAGGAAGCCGTAGAACCTCTCAAAACCGCTATGCACCGGCCAGCGGTCGAACGGTCCGACGACGCTGGTCTCCCAGGGTCCCAGTTCGTGACACTTGCCGAACATGGCGGTGCTGTAGCCGTTGAGCCGCAGGATCTCGGGCAGCATCGCGACGCTGCTGGGACGCATCCCGGTGTACCCCGGGAAGGCGGTGGCCATTTCCGCGATCATGCCGAAGTTGCAGGTATGGCTATTGCGGCCGGTAAGCAGGGCCATGCGGCTGGGCGAACACAGCGGGGGGACTTTGAAATTGTTGTAGCGCAGCCCGGTCTTGGCGAGGCGGTCCAGGGTTGGCATCTGGATCGGCCCGCCGAACGTCGATAGGTCGCCGAAGCCCACGTTGTCGAGGAGGATGACCACCACGTTCGGCGCGCCTTTCGGCGCCTTCACCTGGAACCGCGGCGGGGCCTTGGCCTTGCGGGCGTCGAGTTCGGTGATCGGGGCAGGCTCTGGCTCCGGAACCGGCAGCACCGTGCGGTCGAGCATGTCGGGGGCGGCGTCGCCGTCGGATTCCGCGCGGACCTTCGGCTTCTCGCCGCCCTTCTCGTCCTGCGGGGCGACCTTCGCATCGGCCAGGGCCAGGAGCCGGCCCTTGCTCACGCCGCCCGAGCAGCAGCCCGGCGCGGCCGCCGCCGACGCGGCCGGCATCGGCTGATCCACCCGGCCGGCGTCGGCGGTCTTGACCGGCGCGGCAGGCTCCTTCACGTCGGCGGACAACAGGGCCGACGGCTTGCAGGTCGCCGTCATCCAGCCAAGCAGCGCCCCGATCGCCACGGCGACCAGGCCTGCCAACTTACGTCGGTTAATCACGATGAACCTCCCATGAAACGGGCCGCGCCTCGGCAAACGCAATAACCTTGTGTGGGGAGAGAACTTAAGTCCAGTGAACATCTTCTGGATTGCTCAAGGCGTTCCGACGCCTCCTTCAACGCACGTTTTCCGGGCCGTCGATCGGCCGGGGCGGCAGCGGATCGGTGGCCGCCGTGCGCCGAATAATCACCGTCGTGGTGATGACCCCGGCGAACAGGGCGAGCGCCACCAGAAGCACGACAATGACGATCGCGTTTGTGTCGTCCCCTCCGCTGTCCCTGCCGCGACGGCGTTTGAGGAAGTCGCCGAGGCCGGCGAAGGCGCCGCCCACGTTCCGCCAGGCGGAGTAGGTGTTGTGAATGCTGGCGTAGGTGTTCCACGCCGCCACACCGTAATTCAGGAAGCCGCCGTGGCGGTAGGCGTTCGCCCACGAGTCCAGAGTGATCGCGTAGCCGGCGAACAGGATGAACGGCAGCAGCAGGATGTAGCCCAGGTCGAGGGCCGCCATCGTCTGCTCCGCCGTGATCCACTGGAAATAGTTGGCGGTCAGCACCAGGAAGCTCAGATAGCACCAGGTGAACCCGGACGCCGACATGACGGCGCCCATCCAGCACATGAAGCGGCGCCAGCCGCCGGCGTGCCGGGCCTCGACCCAGACCTTGCCCACGGCGTAGGCGTTCCAGACCGAGATGCCAAAATTCAGCACCCAGACCAGTGCGAACAGGGCGTAAGCCACGTCGGCGCCTCCTTACCCCTCACTCGCCAGCCCTCTCCCCGGCACTTCGGGGAGAGGGGAGGGGTGGGGTTGCCTCCTAATGGATTTTGAGGGGCAAGTTCGGTAGCCGCGTTCGCCAGAACGCGGGTGAACTTCGATCCGCGTTCTGGCGAACGCGGCTACGGCTTACCGATCTTGGTCGTCAAAGCTCATCAGTTCACCGGCTGGCCAGCTGGGACAGGCGGTAGTCGTAGGTGAGCAGCGATTGGTAAAGCGAGGTGTAAGCCGGCTGGCCGGCCTCCGTCGCCGGGGCGAAGTGCAGGCCGTCCGCGGTCATTTGCCGCACCAGGTCGGCCACGGTCGGCCCCTTCGCCGTCCACGAGCCGTTGAAATACTTGGCCACGTCCGGGTCGCGCAAACTCTGAATGGAACTGCACAGGTCGTCCAAGAAACCCTTGGAAATGATGTAATCCGCCGGGCTGAGGGTCTGGTTGCTCGCCACCGTGTTGTCAAACGCGGACGCCGCCCCGTTCAATTCGACGAACGTGGCCGGGGTCACGCGGCCCGTCGATTTGACCTCCTCCACCGCCTTGCGGGCCAGCGCATCGACCTTCGCCTGGGAGTCCAGGAACGGGGCGACTTGCAGGGCGAAGGGCCAGTTGAGGTTGCCCAGGTCCTTGAGCATCCCGGCGCCGGCGCCGGACGACTGGCCCGTGGTGAGGTTGATTTGCTTGAGCACGCCCGGGTCGAGGGGGACGGGGTCGGCCTGCAAGCCCTGCCGCTCCGCCCCCTGGAGGGCCGTGAGCAAGGCGTTGAGCGGGGCGCCCGACCAGATTTGCGAGTTGGGCGGGTTGTTTCGTGCGCTTTGCAGCTTTTTCCACTGCTCCTGTTGCCGCAACTCCAGGCCGGTCGGCCGCAGCGACTGCTCGTAGCGCTGCTCCTGGATCAAGGCCTGGCGGTAGTCGATGCGGGACATGTCCGCCTGCGTCTGGGTGACGCGGGCCTGCTGGACCGAGTTGTAATACTGGCCGGTGGCGCCGACCACGTCGGCGTAGCCGCTCAGGGCCCCGCCGACCCGCCCCTGGTAAGACGGGTAGCCGTAGCCGTTATAGGCCGGCGGCGGGTAGGCCGGCGGCGGCGGCGCGGCCACGGCGGACGGGGGCAGGGCGGCGCCGGCGTTCGCCGAGGTCTGGGCCGGCGGCTGCGGCACGTTCACGGGCGGCGGCGCGACGGGGTAGCCGGGCGGCGGCTGGCCAAACGCGGCCGCGGGGAGGAAGACGGCGGCGAGAAGGACGGCGCGGGCGGCGCAACGGATATAAACCATCGGTGAACGCTCCAAGACAAGGGTGAGGTGTGTGCGGATCATTTGCCTTCCCCCTTGGGCGGCGGCGGCAGCTTGCCCGCGGGGATGTACTCTTCCCACTTCTTCACGGCGGCCTCGCGCGCCTCCTTGGGGCCGAAGGGGTCGTAGCCGAACTTCACCCCCTCGGGGACCAGGCGCGACAGGTGCCAGTAGGCCAGGCCGCGGATGACCCGCTTGTCGCTGTCGAGGAGATGGATGAGCATCTCGTAGGTGACAGGGCGGGCCAGCTCGTCCTCGTTGAAATCGTGGAGAAGCTCCAGAATGGTTTCCGCCTCGAGCGGCGTGAATACCTTCGTATCGAGAATGCCCTGATAGAGCTTCTGGTCCTGGCCGGGGGCGCGGCCGATCCAGTGGCGCAGGGCCAGGACGGCGTCGTCCCACACGTCTTGTTTGTCCGTCTCTTTCAGGACTTTCGCCAGGCGGGTCAGCTGGTCCGTGGCCGTCAGCGCCACCACCGCCAGCCGGTGCTCGAGTGGGTCGTCCGACGCCAGGAACGTGTCGATGGCCGCGTCGAGCGATTTGGACTTCGCCTCATCGGCGAAGCGGCCGACCACGTCCTCGACCTTCTTGGCAAACGCCTTGCCGGCCTCGTCCTTGGGGGGGAGAACCCAGGCCGGCAACGCCTCCAGCCGCCGTGGGCTGTCGTCCATGCCGGTGACGCTGTCCCACTCGATAAGGGCCGGCCCCGGAGGGGCGGACATGGCGACTTCCCTGCCCGCGTGTTCGAGGTCCGCCGCTCCTTTGAGGACGAGGAACGTCATGCGCGCGACGGGCGCGTCCTTCGGCCCCGGCTTTTTCTTGAAATGGACGCCCGCCGGCCACGCGCTGTAATACTCCACGAGCATCCGCGAGCCCGGCTCCTCCAGGACCGCCTGCCACGTCTCGCCACGGGCGCGAATCTGGACTCGGGCGCTCCCCTTGGGTTTGGCGTTCCAGAACTCCACCATGCCGCGTTCCAGGGTGAAATCCAGGTCGAAGCCGGGATTCTTGTGCAAGGTCGCCGCCGGCTCCATGACCGGCAACGGCGAATTAAAGTATTTCAATAGTCTTAAATGCACCGAGCCGTCCGGCGTTTCGATTTCGTCGCCGTTCAGGCCGATCAGCAGTTCGTCCGCGAAGACCTTGTCGCCCACCGGCCGCCACGGATTGCCCGGCCCCCCCGCGCGGCCGAAGAGACGGCCGGGGAGGCCGACCGACTTGCCGCCCTCGGCCCCTTCGACCTTTTCTTCCGTCAGGAAATCGACCCGAACCGAAGCGCCGCCGGTCACGACGACTCGGCGCGTCCGCTCGACCGTCTTGGCGCCCTCCTTCCAGCGGGCGAGCACGTTGTAATGGAATTTCTCCCCGACGGGCAGCGGAGGGCTGACGAAAAGCCGCTCGGCGCCCTTTTGCACCGTCGGCTCGCCGTCGAAGAACACCTCGGCGTCGGCGGGCGCGACGACGGTGATTTCCGCCTTCGCCGGCGCCGCCGGGCCGTCCGCCCGCGCGGCGCCGCCCGGAAGCGCGAGGGCCGCGACCAGGGCGGCCGGAATAAGAAAATAACTCAGAATATCGTTCATGGCGCTAACTCGTGGGAAATGGGGAAGCCGTCATTTCGGGTCCTGGACGATGAGCGGGAAGGTCAGCTGGGCCTTCTTGCCGCCGGCCTTGTCCGTGGCGGTCAGTTCCACCGTGAACTTTCCGGATCGGTTGAGCGACAGAAAGAACTGTCCCGGCACGAGGGCCGCTTCGTCGGGCACGTCCTTGTTGACCTGGGCGGTGAACGGCTTGGCCAGCGTGGGTTTGCCTTTCTCGTCGAGAACGCGCATCTCGAAGGTCAGGTCGGGCTGCTTGGCGTCGCCGCCGCGGGCGAAGCCGACGGCGCCGAAGGTCAGCCAGAGGCCCTGGCCGGCGCCGGGCACGGGCACGGGCAGCTGGCCCTCGCGGTCGCTGGTGGTCTTGACGCGGACGAGCGCGAAATCCTTGGGCAGGACCGCGACCGTGCGCTTCAGCTGCTGGCTGCGTTTTGTGGGCAGATCGACGACCGTGATCGTGACGGTGTACTCGCCGGGGGGCGATTGCAGGCCGACGTCGAGGTGGAAGAAGGCCGGGATGCTGTCGCCGCCGAGTCCGGCGGTCGCGTCCAGGTTTCGCGGCTCCTGCTTGACGAGGACCTTGCCCTTGGGGTCGGCGATCTCGTAGGCAATGCTGTAGTGGACCTTGCCTTCGTCGTCGATCGTAACCCCGTCGATGTCGAAGCAAATATAGAGTTCGCCGCCCGGATGGAGTTTTTCGGCCGACCGCGTCGGGCCCATCAGGCCGTGCGTGTCGCGGACGCGGTTGAGCGTCAGCTGGTCCTTTTCTCCCGGCGCGGCCGCCAGCGCGGCGGCTAAAACAATCGTCGTCCAGATCACGGTGTACCTCGTTTCGTTGGAGACAGAGAACGCCGACGCATCCTATCCGCCGGGAGGCCGCGACTCAAGCCGCCCGCGTTCTGGCGAACGTGGCTACGGTGTGTCCTCCCGTAGCCGCGTTCGCCAGAACGCGGGGCGTCTCAGCCCACCCGCTTCACGGCCGGCGGCTTCCAGCCGCCGTCGATGATGGACGGGTCCTTCTCCCTGGGCCAGTACATGCGCGGCATCAGGACGAACTTGTCCCTGGGCGCCGGCAGCCAGTTGGCTTCCTTGCCCTTGCCGGGGGACTCGTTTTGAACGTACAGGTCCAGTGAGCCGTCCTCGTTGTACATTAAGACAGAAACCGAACCGCCCCGGTCTCCAGATCGTAGACGGCGCCGACCATCTCAAAGCGCTTGTCCTTGAGCGCTTCCTTCGCCTCGGGCAGTGCGGCGAGCTGCGACATCGACCAGCGCACGTTGGCCTCCACCGCGGCGGCGAGGCGCGCGTCGGGCGGCAGCTTGGGATCGACGTCTTTCAGCCCTGGCACGATCATCTCGAGCACCGACTCGATCCGCTCCGGCTCCTTGGCCTGGTGGAACTTGGCCGCCAGCGCGGCGGTCACCGCCCCGCACCCCTCGTGGCCAAGTACCAGCAGCAGCGGGACCTTCAGGTGAACGTCCGCGTACTCGAGGCTGCCCAGGACGTCGGTCGCGACGACATTGCCCGCGTTGCGGACGACGAACAGGTCGCCGAAGCCCTGGTCGAATATCAGCTCCGCGGGGACGCGCGAGTCGCTGCACCCCAGCACCGCCGCGAAGGGTTTCTGTGTCCGGGTCAGTCGCTGTCGCCATTCCTTGGTGGCACGGGGGTGGATGGAATCCCCCACGACGAAGCGCTTGTTGCCGGCGATCAGCCGCCGTTGCGCCTCCTTGGCGTCCTTCGGGAACGGCTCCTCCGGCGACGGCTTCGGAGCTTCGGCCGGCGCCATGGCCGGGGCCGCCAGGCCCAGCCCAACGCCCACGGCGGAAGCAAGCATTCGGCGCCGCGAAATCCAAAATCTCTCCATTGTATCTCCTTTATTGGGAAGCGCCTCATCGCGCCGACCGGCGAAGGCCGATCAGGCCCCCGCCGTTCGGCGCGCATTCATTTCCCCTCGTTCGGCTGCTCCAGCCGGATCAGCGTCCATTGCTGCGTGCGGTCCTTGCCGAAATGCACCAGCATCGTCGTCTCGTTCTCGGTCAGGTTGCCGACGCCTGTCTCGTAGACAATTTCCTTGCGGTCGCCGACGGTCCATGCGGCCCGCTGCGTCCTTTTGTCCACGGCGCCGACGACCGGAAGCGTCGAATCGCTCAGCGCGTCGTAGTAGTTGCCGCGCAGAACGCCGGCCTTGTTAATGGCGAGTTGAAAGATCTGATTCGCCTCCGTTTCCTCGCCCTTGACCATGCCGAAGACGCCCAGCGAGATCCATTCGTCCTTGTCGCTCGGCTGGGACTGCTGACCCTGATCGGCGATGGCGGCCGCCTGCTCCGTGTACTGCTCGGCCGTGGCGACCGGATCGCCGTTGTAGTAGACCCGGTTGTCCTCGTAAACGATGGTCACGCCGTAGTCGTAGACGACCGGCGCCGACGGGTAGCCGCAGTAGGCGGAAAGCCGGCCCCACGTCGCCCCCGTCCAGAAAACCGCCGCCGTCCAGCCCGCCGCCCGCCAGGCGTGGGGGTGGGCCGTATACCAGGCGGGCCGGAACACGTCGTAGTGGACGTAACTCCGGCGGACGTAAGCGCCCTGCGTGCGGAGCGCGCCGGCGGCGACGTAGTTGGTCCGATGCCCGACGGCCGCGCCGCGGTTGGTGTAACCCGCGAGGCCGTATGGCCCCCCGGCGACCACGCCGCGCGACCCTCCGACGACCGCGCCGCCCGGCCCCGCGGCCGCGCCGATGTGGGACTTGCCGACCACGGCGCCGTTCGGCCCGACCGCGACGCCGCCGCGATTGATGGATGCGGCCGCCCCGTTCGGCCCGGCGCCGACGCCGACCGACGCTTTGCCTCCGATGGCATTACCGTTCGGCCCCACCGCGCCTCGGGCCGCGCCGACCTTGGAGTATTCCTGTCCGTTCGGCCCGGTGATCTGGATGGCGCCGACCCCGCGGCCGGCCGTTGCGCCCGCCGGCCCGGTGGCCTTCCGACCCGCCGCCCCGTAGTCGATCTGCGTCCCGCCGGCCGTGGTGTACGAGCCGCGCCCGGAACCGACGGCGCCCTGGCCGCCGGGGCCGATGACGGTCGCGCCCGTGCGCGAGCCGGCCCCAACCCCACCGTACGGCCCGACGGCGGCGCCGCTCCGGCCGCCGACGGCCGCGGCTCCGCCGCCAGCCCGGCCGCCGACGGCCGCCGCCCCGCCGCCAGCCCGGCCGCCGAACCGCTGGCCGTAGGATCCGGGGTCCGTCAGGAACAGGCACAACGCGCCCAGCGCCGCAAGGATTACTATTCGCATCCGTTTCATGGTTCAATCTCCCTGGATACTTCACCCCACTCGACGCGGTCACTTCACCCGGACGACCTTGACGGGCGTGATGTCCGGCGCGTCCTCGCCGTTTACCGTGCGATTGAAGGACTGCCAGGTGAAGGAATCCTTGCCCAGCGGCGTCAACAGGTTCGTCGCCGAGGTCTCGCCGCCGTCCGGCTCCACGCCGGCAGAGTCCAGCCGCCACTGCTTGCCGTCCCAGTTCCAGACGGCCTCGCCGAAGCCGCCGTCGCTCTCGAACAGCCACGAGTGCAGCAGGCCCGTCCGCGGATCCTTGCCGATCATCTGCGTTCCGGAGAGGGTCTCGCCCTTCTCCTTGATTGTGAAGTGGGCGCGGATGAAGTTCTTGCCCGCGTCCCACTCGTAGGTGGTGCGCACGTCCAGGGCGGCGCCCTTGGTCTCCCAGGTCCCGATCAGCCAATCCACGTCGCGCAGGGCGACGCCCTCGTCGGGCCACTCGCGGAGCAGCGCCAGGAGCCATTTCCCCTTCTCCCGCGTGAACAGGGCGCTGATGCGGCTGGACGTCGGTTCCGCCGCCTTCGCCCCCGAATGGGTCCGGGCACTCCCCTCGACCACGGCGTCGTCATGCGAGATGAAGCGGATCGACTCGACGGTCAGATCGAGCTTCACGTCGGGGTTCTTCTTGAAGAACTGGGAATAGCCGTCCTCGATTTCGGATCGGCCGTGGAGCGTCGCGCCGTCGCCCGCCACATACTCGCCCTCGTCGGTCCACAAAGCCGCCAGCGTCTTGGCGTCGCCCTTGTCGAAGACCTGGACGAAGTCCTTCGCGGCCGCGCGAACGGCGTCGCCGTCGGCCGCGCGGCCCTTCTCTTCGGGCGCCTTGGGCGGGTCCGCGGCCTCGGCGACGTTCAAGGCCGGCGGCCGGATGCGGAGGTTGTCCCAGGCGACGCCGACGCAGACGGCGGCGACGCCGGCCAGGACGACGGTGGTCAACGCGGTTCTTCTCCCGGTCATGGTGCGGATCTCCTTGGAGCGATCATGGAAGCCTTTGCCGCGGTCAGTGGGCCTTTTCCGCCTTTTAGCGCTCTCGAATATTCTTGTTCATGACGCGGCGGAGCCGACAGGCGACTTGCCGGCGTTCGGCGCGCAACCCTTCCGTGCGCCGGGGCGGTAGTTGACGCAGTAGGCGACGTAACCGAGAAAGGAACCGCCCGGCCGGCGTCTTGGCGACGGTCGGCCGGGCGGCGAAGCGATTCGGCCCGCCCGCTTCTCGCCCCGCGGTTTCACGGGTAGCGGACGACGGCGGCCCCATATCCGCCGACGGCTCCGGCGCCGGAATAGCCGTGGTACATGGTGGGCGAGTAGGCGTGAGCCTCCGAGGCTCCGTAGGCGCCGTTGGGGCCGCTGCCCGAGACGCTGCCGGTGTGGTAGGCCCCGTTGGGGCCGTAGGCCGTGCTCTCGGTGGCGGTCGTACTTCTGCCGGTGTAGGGGTTGGTGTAGGTGGCGCTCCTGTGGCACTCGCCATAGGCGTGTACCTGGGCGGCCGCCAGCAGCCCCAGCAGGGCGGCGAAGACGGCCGGGGCGAGGATCGTTCGTATCATGATGTGCTCCTGTGTAGGGCGAATGGTTTCGTTCCCTTTCCTCCGCTCGGAAGCATCCCCCATGTAGGGGATGCTTCCTGTATGGTTCATCGCGTCCTTCGCGCTCCGATTCACTTGACCCGTTTCATCTTGATCACCTTGTCGTCCGGCAGCGGTTTGCCGTCCTTCGTCCGGTCGATGAACTGGAAGGAGAAATGGTCGTCGTCGATCTTCGTGAAGACGTTCGTCGCGGCCACCTTGACGCCGTCGCGCGTGATGCCGGTGACGGCAATCTTCCATTTGTTGACGCCGTCCGGGTTCCAGACGCCCTCGGCGAAGCCGCCGTTGAACAAAAAGGACCACGCCCGCGGCTTCTTGGCCGCCGCGTCCCAGCCGATGAACTGCGTCCCGCTGGCCACCGAAACATCCTTCATGGTCACGTCGAAGGTGTTCAGGATGAAGTTCTGGTTCGCATCCCACGAGTACGACGCCTTGGACGACCCGCCCTTGTCCGCGTCTTCGGTCCAGTCGCCGATCAGAAAAGACAGGCTGTCCATACGATCGGTGTTGTTCGGCGGGACGGCAACCGCCTCGCGGACGCTTTCCAGGCGCCATTCCCCATCCTGCTTGACGTGGACGACCGCGTAACGGGCGGAGGACGGCGGGCCGCCGTCGGCCGGGACGACCTCAGTCAGGCCGTCTTCCAGGGCGAGGTCCGGCCTCACCACGCGCAAGGAGGTGATCTTGATATAGAGCTTGGAGCGCTTCGTGCCGGCGAAGAGCTTCGAGTAGGTCTCCTCGATGGCCTTGCGGCCCTTGATCTGACGGCCGTCCTGGTCGATCATGTCGGCGTCTTTTGTGAAGAAGGCGGCCAGCGCCTTGGCGTCGCCCTTGTTGAACGCCTGGACGAACTCCTCGGCGGTCTTCTGAATGGCCGCCTCTTCCTTCGCCTTGTCGAGAGGCTCCGCGGCCGACGCGGGCCGGGCGGACAGGCCGGCCGCCAGGGCCAGAGGGGCGATGAACCACAATGTTGCCGATCTCATGGGACCATCCTTTCGGAATGAAGTGGGGTTGCTTGCCCCAGGACTGTTTCTCAGTTTACTTGCCGAGCACCGACAGTGCATCATGCAACGGACCGCTGGATACCCGCATTATCCCCGCGAACGGCGTGGACAGCTCCAGAAGCAGGAAGATCGCCGCGGAAACCGAGAGCGTGCAAACGAAGAGCACGGCCACAACGGTTGCGTTGGGGGGAGCCAGGAGGCCGTAGCCGGCGAACAGAATGATGAGCCAGGCCGCCAGCACTATCAGGAACGGCAGGGGAAGCGAGCTGTCCTGCCGGGCGAACAATTGCAGACGAGCCTGGAGCAGATCGACCATTAGCTCCAGCGCGCGGGCCTTGAGCGCGCGCTGGGCGTCGTCCTTTGGCGAAAGGGCCGCGATCTTGTCGTACATGGCTTCCCCCACGGTCCTCGCCTCGCCGGGCGCCAGGTTCGCGGCTCGAACGCCTTCTTCGTGCCAGATGCGCTCCATGCTGGCCTCGACGACGCTCCGAAGCAGCTCACGGGCGTCATTCGTCTCCGGCCCATATTTGCCCAGGAGGCGGTCGAGCAGCATGACCTTGGCGGCGAATTCCTGGATGGCGCCGTTCTGCGCGTCATACGTCCCCTTGGCCGTGGCGATCAGCAGGCCGAGAACGATGGCGGCGAGCGTCGCCATCGTCCCCATCCCCAGCTTCACGACGTCTTTCGAGTCCGCGCTCAGATGATGCTCGGGCAAGAAGCGCTTGACGAACATCGCGACCAGCGCGACGCCGAAGATGCACGCGAACACGATGGAGGAAATTGCCAACGGACTCATACTTTTCCCTGCTCCACTGTCGGCGCCTGCCGGGGCCGTGAGCGTTGTGGCGCTGATGGGCGCTTCCGGCCCGATCGCCCGCCACGATTCGCCCGCCAAGCCTGGGCGTTGACGGGGCGATTGGCGGGCAAATGTACTCATCCGCCAAGAACTTGCGTCTCGCCCGCCAACCCGCCAAGCTCAGCGCCGCCCTGGGCCTGACAAGGGGGTGTCCTCGGCGCGGAGCGTTTGAACGCTCCGCGCCTTGGCGACCTCCTTCGGCGCGAAGACGAAGCGCCAGGACTCGTAGACGCAACGGGAACTAGAAGCCGCGGTAGCGGTCGTACGAGCCGTAGCGGACGTCGCCATAACGGTAGGCGCCGCCGTACGCCCCGCCGTAGCGGTCGTACGCGCCGTAGCTCGTATGGTAGCCTCCGTAGGCACCTGCGGCGCCGTAGCGGCCGCCGGAGTAGGCCCCGTACGGGCTGACGCCGACCGTGCGGCCGTAGTGCTGGACGCCGTACGGGCTGACGCGGGTGTAGCCGATGTGAGCGGCGCCCCACGCCTGCGCACGGGATGCGGTTGCCAGCGTCGCCGCCGCCGCCATCAAGGCGACGCAGAGGATCTTTCGCAACATTCGATTGCTCCTTTCAAGCGTTGCCATCAGGGTATTAGTTCACTTCACCCGCTTCATCTTGATTTCCTTGACGTCCGGGAGCGGCTTGCCGTCCACGGTTCGATCCTTCGACTGCCAGGTCAGGGTGTCCGCATCCACGTGCGTGATGATGTGCGTGGCGGCGAGCTTCTTGCCGTCCGGGAGGACCAGCTCCGACTTGACGACCCAGCGGTCGCCGTCGCGGGTCCAGGTCGCTTCGCCGAAGGCGCCGTCGTCGTCGAACGTCCATGAGCGGATTTGCTTCTTGATCGGGTCCCAGCCGAACCGCTGCTCGCCGTCGCCGACCTCCATGTTCTTGAAGGAGGCCTCGAACGTCCCAAGGATGAAGTTCTGGCTCTCCGACCACTCCACCGAGAGCCGGGCGACCTTCCCGTTCTCCCCCTCATCCGCCCAGTCGCCGATCGCCCATTCCAGCTCTTTCAAGTGATCGTAGTTGCTGGGCGGGGCGTAAGGAGCGTCGCGGACGCTGCTCAGCCGCCATTCCCCGTCCTTCTTGACGTGGACGACGGTGTAACGGTCGCGGCTCGGCGGCCCGCCGTCCGGCTCGGACACCGCCGTGACGCCGTCCTCGACCGCCACGTCCGGCGTCACGAAGCGCAGGGACTCGGTGTGGATCCGCACCTTCAGACCTTTATTCTCGGCGAAGAACTCCGTGAACGCCTTTTCGATCTCCTCGCGGCCCTTCAGGTGGCGGCCGGTTTCTTCCACGTAGTCGCCGTCGGGCGTCCAGAAGGCGGCCACGGCCTTGGCGTCGCCCTTGTCGAACGCCGCGATGAACGCCTCGGCGTTCTTCTTGATCGCCGCCGCTTCGTTTGCGTTTTCGTCAGGCGCCGCGGCCGACGCGGGCCGGGCGGACAGGCCGGCCGCCAGGGCCAGCGGGGCAATGAACCACAATGTTGCCGATCTCATGGGGGGATCCTTTCTGAGGACGCGAAGTCGCTTGTTCCAGGGTTGTCCGTCACCGGGTCCGTGCCTCTCCTCCCCGGCGTCGCCAGGGCGAGGCGGCGCGGTTCGTAGCCGCGTTCGCCAGAACGCGGGTGGGACGCGTCCCACCCGCGTTCTGGCGAACGCGGCTACGCGGTTCGGGTTCGGATGACTACTGGCCCTCGTGGGCCTTGATCAGCTCGTCGATCTGCTTCTTCACCGCTTCCAGGTTGAAGGAGGCCGGGTCCTGCATCGGCGGATAATCGATCGCCGTCAGCGCGAGTTGCTTGACCCGGTTCTGGACGAGGACGAATCGCCAGAACTCGCGGGCGTAGAAGTCGTTCATGTAGCCGCCGCCCAGGTTATTCAGGCTCTCTCCGCTAATCGACGGCGTCCGCTCGAACGGGTCCTGGCGGAGGTTCACGATCGAAGGCATGTCGGTCACGACCTTCGGGCCGGGCCAGCCTTGCGGCTGCTGGTAGAACTGATACTTCATGTCGTCCAGGCGAATGGCGCCCAGCTTGGGTCCGCCGAAGTAAAAGATCTCGTGACGCTTGGACGGCCCCTTGCCTTCCAGCAGGGCCAACTGGTTGTAGCCGTCAAGGTGGTTTTTGTAGCTCTGGCCCCCGAGCTTCACGCCCTTGAGAAGCTGGTTGGTGATGTCGGGGTTGCCGGCGGCGGCGGTGAGCGTGGGGAACCAGTCGAGGCCGGAGAAGATGCCGTTCTCGACCGTGCCCGGCTTGATGTGGCCCGGCCAGCGGGCGATGCACGGCACGCGGAACCCGCCCTCCATGACCGTGCCCTTGGTGGCCTTGAACGGCGTCATGCCGCCGTCGGGCCAGGTGAACACCTCGGCGCCATTGTCGGTGGTGAACACGACGATGGTGTTGTCGGCCTCGCCGATGTCGTCCAGGTGCTTCAGCAGGGCGCCGACGCTGTCGTCCATCTGAGCCATGCCGGCCTCTTCCACGTTGTAGTTGGTCTTGGAGTTCATTTCCGCCTGGTACTTCGGCGGCAGGTAGGTGAAGACGTGCATGCGCGTCGTGTTGTGCCAGAGGAAGAACGGTTTGCCTTCCTTCTTCGCCTTGTCCATGAACTCGCAGGAACTCTTGACGAGCACGTCGTCGAAGGTCTCCATGTCGTACTTGGCCTTGCGGCCCTCCTGCCAGTTTTGAAGGCCAGTCATGTTCGGGAACGGCGGCAGCGGCCCCTCATCCACGATCTTTTGCTTGCCGACCTTGCCCCAACGCGGCTCGACGGTGGGGTCGTCCTTGTTGGTCGCATAGCAATGCACCAGGTCGCGCGGTCCGTACTTGTTGATCCAGTCCTGGGGGTAATCGAACCAGTACGGATCCGACATGGCGTCGAGGTGGTACAGGTAGCCGAAGAACTCGTCGAAGCCGTGGACGGTCGGCAGGAACTTGTTCAGGTCGCCGAGGTGGTTCTTGCCGAACTGGCCGGTGGCGTAGCCCTGCTCCTTGAGGGCGGTGGCGAGGGTGCAGGCCTGGGCCGGGAGGCCGACGTCGGCGCCGGCCTGGCCCACGGTCGTCAGGCCGGTGCGCAGGGGAATCTCGCCGGTGATGAAGTTGGCCCGGCCGGCCGTGCAGCTGGCCTCGGCGTAGTAGTCGGTGAACATCATGCCTTCCGCGGCCAGCTTGTCGAGGTTCGGCGTCTTGCCGGACATGATGCCGCGGTGGTAGGCGCCGATGTTGAACCAGCCGACGTCGTCCCCCATGATGAACAGGATGTTGGGTTTCTTGCCTTCCGCGGCGGCCTTATGGGCGACCGTCTGGTTGTGGGTCGCCAGGGCGAGCATTCCCGCCTTGGACAGGCCGTCCGAGCAGCAGCCCGGCGCGGCCGGCGCCGCCGACGCGGCCGGCTTGGGTTGTTCCGTCGGCCCCGCGTCCGCCTTCTGGAACGGGTTCAGCTTGCCGAACGCCGCTGCGTAGCCGAGCAGCGCGCCCAGTCCCAGCACCGCCAGGAACTGGAGCTTGGTGTTCTTCAGCAACATGTAGACTCTCCGTTGTGGAAACACTGACGCCGCCGCCGGGGACGCCCCGCGCGGCGGCACGACCTCCGCAGAGTAACAGACAACTTCTCAACTCGTCCCGACAACGTTGCGCCCTCCGGGCGCCCGCCGCCGACGGACGCGGAAAGCACGGGCCTAGTTGTCGCCCGATCTCTCCTGCGATATCTACATCACTTGGCGCGAAGCCGATCAGCCCGTCTTGATCGCCCGGACCTCTGCGGCTCGCTCATCGACCGGGATCGTGGGTATTTTTTCGTCGCCCTTGACTGGTAGGCCGCGGAGATAATCCATGATCGCCTGCCATTCCTTGATCTCCCGGATGGCGCCTTTCTCCGTCACGGTGGCGACGCTATCCTTGTCCACCGTGCCCGGTGGCGGCAGCAGGTCGGGCGTGCTGTCGCCGGGGGCGTCAAGTGCCTCGACCTTCGCTTTGAGGGGCTGACCGTCCTTGTTCTTGGGTACAAGAGGCAGCTTGCCCTTCGTGTACTTGGGGATGCCCACGATTATCGGCCCGAGCATGAGGGGGCAGGTGAGGCTGTACAACCGCCCGTCCTTCCCGGAAATGTCGATCGCGCGGTAGCCGCGGTCGAGGTCTCCCAGTTCGATGGCGGTCACGACATCGAACTTCGGGCGCGACAGGTCGTAGCGGAACCTCATGCCGGAGGCGCGGGGGAAATACTCGCCGGGATGGGCCGGACTGTCCACGAGGAAGAACTCCAACAGGTTCTTCAACTCCTGGCCGGTGAAGTAGCCCGTCACCAGGGTGCTGCCGGCCGTGGCGTCCACGACGCCGGCGCCGAGCGGCGCCACGGCGAACACGTCGTAGACCGTTTGCACACCCGACTTCCCCTGGGTAAAGCCGGAGCGCATCATCCCGTTGACGGTGAAGCCGATGTCCGCTTTCGTGGCCTTTCGGAAGGCGTCGGTGACGAGGTTGGCGAGGAGGGTGCCGGCTGCGATGTCCGTGTAGGTGTTGGGCAGGTCCCGCGGCGCCACCGCGAGCGGCTGATCCATGCTGTAACCGCGCGAGGCGAACACGGCCTCGGTGACCGTTTTCTTGAACTTGTCGATCTCGTCGGCAATGGCCCGGTCGCCGGCAATGGTGTCGTCGATCGGGTGGAGCTTGTAGGACTCGACCGTCAGCTTGCCGCCGTCCAGGGTGATCACCAGTTCGCCGAGGTTCTGGCCATACTTCCCGGTCTGGACCACGGGCGTGCGGTCGTTGACGATTATCGCCTCGTGCAGTTCGGTGTGGCTGTGGCCGCCGATGACCACGTCGATGCCCGGCACTGCCTTGGCCAGGCGCACGTCATCGCCGTCCGTGAAGCTCCCGTCCTTCCCTTTCTCCATGCCGCCGTGGCTGAGACAGATGACCACGTCCACTTTCTCCGTCTCGCGGAGGACCTTGACCATCTCCTTGGCGGTCTCGATGGCGTCGGGGAACGAAACAGTACCCCCGCTGGTGTAGAAGATGGCCTCTTTGCCGAGTACCCCGAAGACGCCGAAGCGGATGCCGCCGCGCTCGATCACGAGATGGCGGCGGATCACCCCATCCTTGGCAAGGCGCTGGAGATCGGCCAGCGCAGCGTCTTTCGCCTCGAAGTTGGTGTTCGAGGCGACCAGCGGCGGGACCCGGCCGGCTTTGGCGGCCACGCCGATGGCTTTACCCAGGCCGTCGGGCCCGAGGTCGAAATCATGGTTGCCGAAGGTGGCGGCGTCGTAACCCATCCGGGACATGAGTTGCAGTTCGCCGCCGGTCTCGCGGATGGCGCCGCCGAATGCTGTTCCCATGCTGTAGTCGCCGGCGTCAAGCACCAGCACAGGGCCCTGATCCTTGCGCGTCTCCTTCCTCTTCGCGATCAAGGCGGCCAGACGCGCGAAGCCGCCTCGCGTCTTGTCGTCGTTGAGTGAGAAGGGAGTGTAGTCCGAGGCCGGGCCAAGCCCGATGAAGTTCGAGTGCAGGTCGTTGGTGTGCAGGATGGTGAATGTCTTCTTGCCGTCCGCCGCCGCGGCTGGTTGTTCAGGTAAGAAGATCGCGGCGCCGGCTGCCGCAGAGCCAGCCAGGAACTCGCGACGGGAGAGCGTTTCGCGTGACATGAGAGTTTTCCTGCGTTTGGTGTACTTGTTGGGTCGCGGGGCCGCACCCGTCTCAACCGGGTGCGGCCCGGGGTGTTGACTCGGCGCCTCAAGGAGCGCGCCGTCAGTTGTCGCCAGTCTTCTCCTGCAACTTCTGCATCACCTGATCGATGCTGAAGCTGGCCGCCTTCTGGCGCGGCGGGAAGTCCTTGAAGCTCGACAGCCACTGCCCCACGAAGGCCTGTGCGGGGACGAGCGCAAACACGTGGTCCACGCGCCAGTGCGCGTAGTCCATCGACTCGTCGGCCCGCTCGAAGGGGTCGCTCCGTAGGTTGTAGAGCTTCGGAACGCGCAGGTTCACGTAAGGCTCCTGCCACACGTCAATGCTCCCGTGCGCCCGTTGCTCGGCGAATGTCACCTTCCACTGGGCGTAGCGCAGCGCGATCAGGTTGCCGTCGTCGCCCCAGTAGAGGAAATCCTTGCGCGGCGACTGGTTGATCTCCCCCTTGAGATAGGGTATAAGGTTGTAGCCGTCGAGGTGGACCTTGTAGGTCTGCTCGCCGACCTTGAGGCCCTTTTTGAGCTTGCCCACGACGTCCGTTTCGCCGACGGCCGCCATCAGCGTCGGAAGCATGTCCTCGTGGGCGCCGACGCCGTTGAAGACCGCGCCGGGCTTGATGACGCCCGGCCACCGGATGACGCAGGGGACGCGCCAGCCGCCTTCCCAGTTGGTGCCCTTCTCGCCGTGGAACGGCGTCGCGCCGCCGTCGGGCCAGGTCATCACCTCCGCGCCGTTGTCGGTGGAGTACATGACAATGGTGTCGTCGGCGATGCCGAGGTCGTCGAGCTTCTTGAGCAGCTGGCCGACCTGGCCGTCGTGCTCGACCATGCCGTCGGGGTAGACGCCCAGGCCGGTGACGCCCCGGAATTTCGGTTGCAGGTGGGTCCAGATGTGCATGCGCGTGGAGTTCCACCAGACGAAGAACGGCTTGCCGTCCTTGTGGGCCTTGTCGATGAACTTGAGCGCCCCGTCGGTGATCTCCTCGTCCACCGTCTGCATCCGCTTTTTCGTGAGCGGGCCGGTGTCCTCGATCTTCTGCTTGCCGACCCTGCCGTACTCGGGATCGACCGTCGGGTCGTCCACTTCCGTGGCCCAGGAGTGAAGCACGCCGCGCGGGCCGAATTTCTTCTTGAACTCCGGGTTCTTCGGATAGTCGGGGTTCTCCGGCTCCTCTTCCGCGTTGAGGTGGTAGAGGTTGCCGAAGAACTCGTCAAAGCCATGCACCGTGGGCAAGAACTCGTTGCGGTCGCCCAGGTGGTTCTTGCCGAACTGACCGATCGCGTAACCGTGCGGTTTGAGCAGTTCGGCGATGGTGGGATCTTCCGGCCTCAGGCCGAGCGGCGAGCCGGGCAGACCCACCTTGGTGAGGCCGGTGCGGATCGGCGACTGGCCGGTGATGAAGGCCGCACGGCCGGCGGTGCAGCTCTGCTGACCGTACCAGTCCGTGAAGAGGCCTCCTTCCCTGGCGATGCGGTCGATGTTCGGCGTCTTGTAGCCCATGACGCCGTGGTTGTAACAGCTCGCGTTGTACCAGCCGATGTCGTCGCCCCAGAGGATGAGGATGTTGGGCTTCTTGCCCACGTCGGCGGCCTTCGCGGCGACGGCGTGGTTGTGGTTCGCCAGGGCGAGCATTCCCGCCTTGGACAGGCCGTCCGAGCAGCAGCCCGGCGCGGCCGGGGACGACGACACGGCCGACTTTGGTTGATCGGCCGGCCCCGCGTCCGCCTTCTGGAACGGATTCAGCCTGCCGAACGCCGCGGCGTAGCCGAGCAACGCGCTCAACCCCGCGACGAGCAGGAATTGTAGCTTGACGTTCTTCAACATGCGGTCTCTCCTTGGGGTTGGCACTACTCCTCCAGTCCGCCTACAGGCCGGCGAGAATCATCACGTACAGCGCCGCCATTGCGGCGTCGGCAAGCGCCAGGACCATCACCGCCGGCCGCCGGCGCAGGGGCGACGTTAACATGCAGACCGCGAAAGCCGTCTTTTCCACGACGGCGACGATCAGCGTTGGGACGCGGATCTTGGGGTGGTAGGCGGCGTAAACGATCAGAGCGCCAACCAGAAAAATCAGCAGCGCCCAGTGGCGTGCGATCTTGCGGCCGAGCGGGTCGGCAGGCGCCTGTGCAAATATCAGCTTCATCATCGGGACCGGCGCAATGACCAGCGCCAGCGCTCCGGCCGTCGCCAGGCCCGTGATAATCAGGATCGGCTCGACATACGCGACCATCATGCTTCTTGCCCTATCGATCCTTCACGCACCGGAACCCGACGTGAGACAGGCCGGCACCGGGGGTGCAGCCCATGCGGACGGCGGCGGCCCCTCTTGCCGCACGAGCGTTCGCATGTTAAACTTCACCATCAAGTTCAACACAAGCACGGGGCGTCGGATTATGGAAACGGTCTCCCTCCTCGAATTTCGCCGTCACGCCGTCGCCGTCATCCGGAAGGTGCGCCAGGGCAAGCGGCTGATCATGACCTATCGCGGCGCGCCCGTGATGCGCCTCGAGCCGATCGGGCCGGGGGCGCCCGATGCGGACGATCCCTTTTACCAGATCGCTCAACTCGCCACGGCGGAAGGACGACCCTTGACCAATGAAGAAATCGACCAGGCCGTCTACGAGAGCTAAGGCGTTCGTCGATACGAGCGGCTTCTACGCCCTCCTGGTCAAGGACGATCGGATGCACGCGCGGGCCGGTCAACGCCTGGAGCGCGCGGCCAAATCGGGCGGCCAGTTCGTGACCACCGACTACGTCCTCGATGAGACCGCGACGCTGCTGAATGCTCGCGGCCACGGCCGCCTGGCCGAGGCGTTCTTTCAAACCGTGTTCGCCTCGCGGGCTTGCCAGATCGAGTGGATGGATCCCGACCGCTTTGCACAGACGCGACAGTTCTTCTTGAAGCATCATGACAAGTCCTGGTCCTTCACCGATTGCTTCAGCTTTGTCGTGATGCACGACCTCAAGCTCCGCGACGCGTTGACGACCGATGCTCACTTCCGCCAGGCGGGCTTCAACCCACTCCTGGTTTGACCATGTCGGCGCAACAGGTTCAGCGATTGCGCGCCTTCTCCCCCATCTCCCTGGTTAGGACGCACCGAAAACCGAGGTGCGACATGCCAGTGTCCGGCGTGCAGCCCATGCGGGCGCTGGGCCGGTAGTTGAAACAGTAAGCGGCGCAGCAGAGAAAGGAGCCGCCGCGCTGGACGCGCTCGGGCGGCCGCTGCCGCGGGTCGAAGCTGTGTTCCGGGCCGGTCGGGTTGACGAGGACGCCCTTGTCGGCGGTGAGCGCGTAGGCCTCCGGCAGATACCAGTCGCCGCACCACTGCCAGACGTTGCCGGCCATGTCGTACAGACCGTAGCCGTTGGGCGGGAACGCCTTCACCGGCGACGTGCGCACATAACCGTCTTTCGCCGTATTGTTATCCGGGAAGTGGCCCTGGAAGTTGTTGCACTGCGGATGCTCCTCGTCGAACGGCTCGTCGCCCCAGACGTACTTCTTGCCTTCCACGCCGCCGCGGGCCGCTCGCTCCCACTCGGCCTCGGTCGGCAGACGCTTGCCGGCCCACTTCGCGTAGGCGACGGCGTCGAACCAGGAGACGTGAACGACGGGGTGATCGTCCATGCCGTCGATGGAGCTGCCGGGGCCTTCGGGGTGGCGCCAGTCGGCCCCCGGCGTCCACTTCCACCAGCCGCTCACGTCGTCCAGCGGCACGGGATGGTCCGGCGGCGTGAAGACGAGGGAGCCTGCTACCAGGTCCTTTTTGTCCGGAGCCGGCGTACCCGGCCGCGAATACCGCAGGATGTCCTCGACGGTCGGCGTCTTTTCAGCCGTGGTCCGGTATCCCGTCGCCTCGACGAACGCGCGGAACTGGGCGTTGGTGACGTCGGTCTCGTCCATCCAGAAGCCGTCCACGCGGACGCGGTGGGCGGGCTGTTCGACGCGCGAGACGTCGGCGGCGTCGCTGCCCATCGTGAACTCGCCGCCGGGGATCCAGCGCATCCCTGGCGGAGTCGGCGGCGCGGCTACAAACAACTGCCGCCAGCTCACCGCGGTGAGCAGGTACGCGACGCCGAACGCGCCGAGGCCCAGTGCGGCGAGTACAAGGATGCGTTTTATCGGCATTCGTGAGGTTAGCCGCGGGGTCTCTGGGACGGCCTTGGATTGGCCGGATCGACGACCGGGCCTCGCCCGGAAAAGAGTCTTGCGCATCGCCTCATTCCGTAGGTGTACGTTATCTGCTTGGAACGTCCGTCGCCGCCCGATCATACCGGTTTCGCGGTCACGTCGCGGACGGTGAGGGCCGTCATCACCAAGGCCCAGCCGGCGAACATCATGTCGATGCCGACGAAGAGGCCGATAACCCATAAGGCCGAATCGGGCCATTCCCGCCAGATCATCACCCCCAGGACAACGGAAATGACGCCGTTGATGAGGCCCCACACCCAGCCGTGAAACCGCTCGATCAGGGTGATGGCAATGCGGAAAAACCCGCCGACGAAGAGCACGGCCGCGATCATGAGCGTGAAGGCGGCCGCGGACGCCAGCGGTCGCTGCGTCATCAGGAATCCCATGACCAGGTACAGGATGCCGACCAGCAGGTTGACCCAGAAGCCGCGCCAGCGGCGCGCCCAGAAGGCGTTGACGATGTCCACGACGCCCCCCGTCAGGAACAGGATGCCCAGGACGAGGACGGTGGCCAGGGTGGCGATGAACATGGCGCTCATGGCCGCGACGCCCAGGGCGATGAGAACGACGCCGAAGACGAGCATCAGGATCCAGAGTTTGCGCAGGCTTTCCCGTTCCGCGCCCAGCACGTTCGACGGACCAGCTTGGGTAGTTAGCGACATAGGATGTTCCTTTTGTCAGGGTCAATCCTTGGCGGCGCCGTTCGCCGTCGGCGGACAGGACGCCGCGCCCAGGCGGACGGCCTGCAAATACTCCAATCCCTTGGAGCCGGAAACCGTGTGATACCGCAGCACCGGCGGCCGCGCCGACGCTTCCATGACGGCCAACAGGCGCTCGTAGCGGGCGGAGCGCATGTGGCGTTCGAGCTGTTCCGGCGTCTCCCACTCTTCAACATATAGGAAGGCGTCGCCGTCGCAGGCCTCCTGATAGAGGCCGCAGGCGAGGCAGCCCGGCTCGACGCGAACCGGCCCCACCAGCATCCAGAAGACCTCGGCCATCTCCTCACGCCGGCCCGGCGGTGCGGAGACGCTCAGGGTGGCGAGGATCATAAACCCTCGATTCGGCCCCGTGGCGCGTTGACGGACGGGTTGTAGCGACACTACCAATAACGCCGAAAGAAGCGTTTTTCGGGCCGATTCACGAGTGGATCGTGGGAAGAATCGTAACGCGCACGCCGGGCGCGGTTTGCGCCGCCGTCGGGGTTGCGGCCCGGTCTGCGGGCGCCGCATAAATCTACGGCCTATTGGAGGCGCTACGAAATGTTGGGTTATATGCCGGGCCGCCGGACGCCCAGCTTGGCCATGCGCGCCTCCAGCGTGGTGGGCTTGAGCTTGAGCAGGGCGGCCGCGCCGTCCTTGCCCCGGACGCGCCAGCGCGTCAACTGGAGGGCGTGCAGGATGTGCTCCCTTTCAACGTCCGCCATCGCCATGCTTTTCGTCGCCGTCGAATCCGACGCGCCTGGGGCCGCCATGTACAGGGTCGCGCCGGTGCTGGTAATCATGGCCCGTTCGACGACGTTCCTCAACTCCCGGACGTTGCCGGGCCACGGGTAGCCTTCCAGCATCTCCATGCTCTCCTTGGCGACGGCCCGGACGGTCTTGCCCATCGTCCTGGAAAACTCCTCGACGAAGGCCCACACCAGCAGCGGGATGTCCT
The DNA here is from genome assembly GCA_963813925.1 of uncultured Planctomycetaceae bacterium. Classification (GTDB taxonomy): domain Bacteria; phylum Planctomycetota; class Planctomycetia; order Gemmatales; family Gemmataceae; genus UBA4732. The sequence goes on along the minus strand of CAWFBG010000004.1, from coordinate 558,072 downwards.
GCCGGCGTTCTCGCAGCGGCGGCACGGTGATCGGAAAGACGTTGAGCCGATAGAAAAGGTCCTCGCGGAACCGTCCTTCGCGCACGAGGCGGATCAGGTCGCGGTTGGTGGCGGCGACTACCCGGACGTTGACGCGGATGGTACGGGGGTTGCCGAGGTGTTCCAGCTGGCCCTCCTGCAACACGCGCAGCAGCTTGACCTGTACCTCCGGGGGCAGGTCGCCGACCTCGTCCAGGAATATCGTCGAGCCGTGGGCCAGCTCGAACCGTCCGATCTGCTTCGACAGTGCCCCGGTGTAGGCGCCCTTCTCCCGGCCGAACAGTTCGCTCTCGATCAGCGTCGCCGGCAAGGCCGCGCAGTTGACCTTCACCATGGTCCGGTCGCGCCGTGCGCTGAGGTTGTGGAGGGTCGCGGCCATCAGCTCCTTGCCGGTTCCCGTTTCTCCGGATAAAAGCACGGTGGAGTCGGTGCGGGCCACTTGCCCCACCTGGGCGAGGGTCTGCTTGATGGACGGGCTTTGCCCGACGACGGTCTCATGGCCTTGTACCAGGCCGGCCTCTTGACGGAGGTAGACGTTTTCCTGGTGCAGCCGGTCCTTGAGTTGCTTGACCTCGGCGAGCGCCAGGCGCAGCTTCTGCTCCGAACGCTTGCGCAGCAGGGCGTTCGCCAGGATTTGCGCGACCAACCGCAGGCGCTGGACCAGGTTTTCCGGCCAGCCCCTCTCCCTGGTCATCTGCCCGAACGCCAGCGCCCCGAAGACGGCCCCTCCCCCGGCGGTCAGTGGGAACGAGACGTTCGACTTCGGCCCGATGGCGCGTAGGGTCGCCGTGTCCTGCGCGGCCTCCTCGGGCAAATCCTCCACGCTCGAAAAGAGGATCGTCTTGCCCTGGAGCACCTGACGAAGCCCCCAGGGGACCCGATCCCGCGGGATCATCCCCTTCAGCGACTCGAACCCCGTCCCCGACCAGCAGTGCGTGGCGACCAGGGTGGTCTCGTCCTCGGAGCGTTGAAAGAGCGTGCTTCGGTCCAGGCTGAGAAATTCGACGATCCGGCCCAGCGCGGCCTCGATTTCCTTGTCCACGTCGTCGGCGGGCAGGTTGATGAAGCGGGCGGAGAGGTCCGAAAGCAGCGTCTCGAACCGCAGGCGCTCCTCCAGTTCGGCGACAAGTCGGCGTCGCTCGGAGACGTCGGCCGGATCGACGCTGACGAGCTGGGGCCGAATGGTCCCGGTGGCTTGCTGGCAGTGGATGTCGGCGCCCATAGCCGGCCCCTTCCTACTCCCGAAGGCCCTTGCGGGACACCGGGAAGCGACCCACGCGGGTCGAGACGGGCGGCCCGGTCGGTCGGGTCGCACGCCGAGGTCTATTATTCCCGATCACAGTGTTTGCCCCACTTTTGCACTTCCGGCGCCGAAGTTCGGACGCGGCACATAGGATCGCCGCAAGTCGAAGGGAAGCAACGGCGCCCGCCGTCGCTCTGCCCAGGCTTTGGAGACCGCCCCAAGCCAACAGGCCTCCCGGCCGATGTGCCGGAACCGCACACAAGATGTCAAGGATCGCACGGTGGAACGCCTGGTGTAGTCGTGCGACCATCCGAGAAGAAGTGGGAGGCGGCGGCTGACAGCGTCCAGCAACTTCACCTTGCCTCCGGATTACATAATCTCCGTGCAACTCTTTGTAGCGGCGCCGGGCGATCCGGCAAGCGATTGTCCCTCTTCGCCAAGCGCAATCAGGGTCGAAAAGGCGTCGTCGCCGATCAAGCCGAAGTTCCTCAGGGACCGAACGAGCGGCAAGCTGGAGCCTCTCAAGTGGCCTTTCCCGGTTGCGGTATTGTCGATTGCGCTGCCGTTGTCGGCCCATGCCCAGCCCGGCGGCCCTTGGGTCCTACGCCCGGTGAACCCGGACGGCAGCTGCGGCCGATGCCTCACTTTATCGAGGAGGAAGGCTCCGCTTCTGCGGCGCCGCAAGGAGGCGCGTCCGCCCACGGCTCCATTGCAAGGAGGCATTGACGATGAGGCGACGGGGCCGCCAGGGCCTGGCGTTAGGGGCCGTCCTGATTAGCTGGCTCCTGGCGACAGCATCAGGCCTGTCTGCTCCGCCACCCGCGCCGGCTGCGCCGTCGCCGGCCGCGGCCCCCGATCCCTGTGGCGCCCTCCTGGGACCCGTTTTCACGGAGGGGAAAGCGCAGCCCCCGGTAAAGCCGGCCCAAGTCGAGGCCACGGACAGGTGGTTGCCGATCAATCTGGCGACGGCGCTGCGCCTGGCTGGCGCCCGGCCGCTGGCCGTCGCGGCGGCTCAGGCGCACGTGCAAACCGCCGCCGCCGAGTTGGCACGGACGCGCGTGGGATGGCTGCCTTCGCTTGAAGTCGGCGCGGGCTATTACCACCACGACGGCGCGGCGCAGGGCCAATCCGGGAACTTCTACGACAATACCAAGGACCAGTATCTGGCCGGCGGCGGCCTGACCGCCCGGGTCGCCGCGACCGACGCCCTGTTCGCACCGCTTGCCGCCCGGCAGGTGCTGCGGGCGAGCGAGATCGACGTTCAGACCGCGCGGAATGACGCCTTGTTGGCGACGGCCGTGGCCTATTTCAACGTGCAGCAAGCGCGGGGCCGCCTCGCCGCCACGCAGGACGTGATGGACAAGATCCTGGCGCTGCGTCAGGCGATCGATCTGGATCTTGTGGCGGCGGCGCGGCCCACGGACCTGCACCGGGCCAAGGCCCAGCTGGCCGCATTCGAGGACGACCTGGCCACGGCCCGCGAGCAGTGGCGGCTGGCCAGCGCCGACCTTACCGAGGTCCTCCGCCTCGACCCCACCACGACCGTGGCGCCGCTGGAGCCGCCCGACCTGCGCGTAACGCTGATCTCTCCTCAGGAGTCGGTGGACTCCCTCATTCCCATCGGCCTGACCAACCGGCCCGAGCTGGCCTCCCAGCAAGCGCTGGTCCAGGCGGCGCTGGCCCGGATCAGGCAGGAGCGCATGCGGCCGCTGGTCCCCAGCCTGATCCTGCAAGGCGGCCCCGGGGCCGTGGGGCCGGGCGGCTACCTGATGGGCGGCGTCTTCGCCTCGGATGTAAACGGCAAGGCGAACCCCACGCTAGGTCGCGACGACGTCAGCGTCGGGCTGGTGTGGGAGCTGCAAAACCTCGGCTTCGGCAACCGCGCGCTGCGTGCGCGAACGCCGGGCGGAACAGCAGGAGTTTCTCATCGAGCTGTTCCACATCCAGGACCGCGTGGCGGCCGAGATCGCCCGCGCTCACGCCCAGGTCGTGTCGGCCGAGATCCGGGTAGGCGCGGCCGAGCGAGGCGTGCAGGAGGCCCGACTGGCTTATGAAGGAAGCCTGGCGGAACTTGGCAAGATCGATCGCGCGAACGGCCTCCCGATCGTGGTGCGCCGCGCCTTCGAGGTCATTGATGCGCTGCGGTCGCTTTCCCAGGCCTACGATCGCTACTTCCTGGGCGTCAACGACTACAACCGTGCCCAGTTCCAGCTGTACCGCGCCGTCGGCTACCCGGCCGCCGTCCTGGCCTGTGGGCGCTCGCCGGAGCCGATCCTGCCGGTCGATACGAGCCGCCCGCCCGCGATGGCGCCGGTCTGTGTTCCCTCTCCGGGTCCGCGCCATCGGTAAGGCTGCGCCGCTTTTCCTTCACCTTCGCCGCGCCCACCGCAACTTGGCCGAACGAGACCGCGGGTTCGCGGTGCGTTCCGCATACGTCGGCCGTATCGGCTCGGCCGAAACCGCCGCGTAAACCCCGTCGGCGAAGCCCGCCCGGAACGCCGACTTCACCCGCCGGTCCTCGCCGCTGTGGAAACTGACGACCGCCGCCCGGCCGCCCGGCCGCAGCACGCCCGGCAGTACGCGCAACAGGTGTTCCAGATTTGCCAGCTCGCGATTGACCAGAATGCGCAACGCCTGGAACGTGCGCGCGGCGGGATGCAAGTTCCACGTGCCCGGCGCCGGGTGCAATCGCCATCCCCTCTTCCCGGCCGCCTCCAGCAACACGCGGGCCACGTCCACGGTTCGCTTCAGCGCACCTTCCCGAGCCGCTTTTATCAGTAATTCCGCCACCCGATCCGCATCCGGCTCGTCGCCCCACTCGCGCAGGGCGCGGGCCAGCTCCGCTTGCGAAATCACGGTCAGAATGTCGGAGGCGGGGCGGCCGCGCGTGCGGTCCATCCGCATGTCGAGCGGGCCGTCGCGCGCGTAGGAGAAGCCGCGGTCGGCGTCGTCCACCTGCATACTCGACATGCCCAGGTCGGCCAGCACCGCGTCCGCGGCCTCGATCCCCTCCGCGGCCAGGACGGTCGGCAAAGCGGCGAAATTGGAGTGGTGAAGGCTGAATGGATGGCCCACCGCCTCCAGCCGTTCGCGGGCGCGCGGCAGGTTCTCCGGGTCGATGTCGAGTCCCATCAGCCGGCCGGTGGGGCCGATACGGCGCAGCAGTTCCGCGGAGTGGCCGGCCCGGCCGGCGGTGCAGTCCACGACGACGGCCCCCTCGGCCGGCGCCAGCACCGACAGCACTTCCTCCAGCAACACCGGGCGATGTTCGCCCGCCGGGGTACTTCGTCGGCCCGGCCTCCTCATCGTTCGCCTCCCCGCCCCGTGGGCTTGTCCCCGCGGCGACATCCCTTTACGATGTTGCGGTTCCGACAACCGCTCCCCCAGGGCCGTCCCAATGACCCAGAACGGCATCACTCCCACCCCGCCCGACAGGCCGGACGACCGAATCGCCGTCGGCCCCACGTCTCCGACGGGCGTGGTCGCGGCGCCGACCGTTCCCCACGGCTCGGCCCTGCGCTCCGGCCTGGTCCCGGGGGCGACGGCCGCCCTCGTGCTCCTGCTGTCCATCAATATGTTCAACTACATCGACCGTCAGGTGCTGGCCGCGGTCGAGCCGGAGATTCAAAAGACCCTGTTTCCCAACGGCGACCCCCACGCCAAGTTCTGGATGGGCCTGCTGTCCACGGCCTTCATGGTGGCGTTCATGCTCATGGCGCCGCTGTTCGGCGTGTTGGCGGATCGCATGTCGCGCTGGAACCTGATGGCCTGCGGCGTGGCGGTCTGGAGCCTGGCCAGCGGCGCCTCGGGGCTGGCTTCGGGGTTCGTCGTCATGCTGCTCACCCGCGGCGTGGTCGGCGTCGGCGAGGCGGCCTACGGCCCCGCGGCGCCGGCCGTCCTGTCCGACCTCTACCCGGTCGAACACCGCGGCAGCGTCCTGGCCTATTTCTACGTCGCCATCCCGGTCGGCAGCGCCCTGGGCTACATTCTAGGCGGCCAGATCGTGGCGTGGACCGGCCACTGGCAGTGGGCCTTTTTCGCCGTCGTGCCTCCGGGGTTGCTCCTGGCGCTGCTCTGCCTCTTCATGCGCGAGCCGCCGCGCGGCCTGTCCGACCCGCTAACCAAGCCACACCACGCCTCCTGGGGCGACTACATGATTATCCTGAAAACGCCCTCGTTTGTCCTCTGTACGCTCGGCCAAACGGCGGCGACATTCGCCATCGGCGGCGTCGCCTATTGGATGCCGCACTACTTCAGCGAGGGCCGGCATGAGGGCAACCTCGGCACCGTGAACCTCGTGTTCGGCGCCATCATCGTCGTGGCCGGCTTCCTCTCCCTCCTGGCCGGCGGCTGGGCCGGCGACGCGCTGCGCAGGCGCTTCCCCAGCTCGTACTTCCTCGTGTCGGGCTGGAGCATGTTGGCGGCCTTTCCCCTCATGATCGGCGTCATTGTGGCGCCGTACCCCTGGGACTACGTCCTGGTCTTCTTCACCGTTTTCGGGCTGTTCTTCAACACCGGGCCGGTGAACACCATCATCGCCAACGTGACCCACCCGGCCGTCCGCGCCAGCGCCTTCGCCCTGGTCATCCTCGTTATTCACCTTTTCGGAGACGCTTTCTCACCGCCGCTCATCGGTTTCGTCGCCGACGCGGCGCAGGCGGTCGGCAAGGCGGCGCCGCGACCGTCGTGGTGGGCGGACTTCCTCGCCGGCCGCGACGGGCTGGATTTCAGCTTCTTCGTCGTGTCGCTGACGATCGCGGCCGCCGGGGTCTTCTGGCTCTGGGGCGCCCGTTACCTGGAACGCGACGCCGCCCTGGCGCCGACGCGCGTGGCCTCCCACGGCGCGCCGGCGGCGACGGATTGAGGAGGTCAACGATGGAAGACCTGAAGGGGCGCGTGGCCGTCGTCACCGGCGCCAGCCGCGGCATCGGCCGGGCGCTGGCACTGGGATTGGCGAAGGCCGGCTGCGCCGTCGTCGTCGCCGCCAAGAGCGTCGAGTCCACGGACAGGCTGCCCGGCTCGATTTACACCGTCGCGGCGGAGGTGGAGGCTCTGGGCGCGGCGGCGCTGCCGGTCCAGGTGGACCTGCGCGACGCCGACCAGATCGAGGCGCTGGCGGCGCGCACCGTCGAACGCTTCGGCCGCGTTGATATTCTCGTCAACAACGCCGGCGCCCTGTGGTGGAAGCCGCTGGCCGAGACGCCGGCCAAGCGCTTCGATCTGGTGATGGGCGTCAACGCGCGGGCGGCGTTCCTGACCTGCCGGGCGGTGTTGCCCCACATGGTCCGCGGCCGGTGGGGACACATCGTCAACATGAGTCCGCCTTTCGATTCGGCGCTGGCTCCTGGAAGGATCGCTTATACGATCTCCAAACTCGGTATGACGCTGCTGACCTACGGCCTGGCCGAGGAGGTGCGGGCGCACAACGTTGCGGTCAATTCGCTCTGGCCGGCGACGATCATCGAGAGCCAGGCGTCCATCAACCACGGCCTGGGGACGCGCGCCCAATGGCGGAAGCCGGACATCCTGGTCGATTGTGTGCTGCGGTTGGTACGAAAGCCGCCGGGGGAGGTCACGGGCCGGGCGCTGCTGGATGAGGAATTTCTGCGCTCGGAAGGCGTGACCGATTTCGGCGGCTATGCCTGCGTGCCGGGGACGAATCCGCCGCGCCTGGCGTGGCCGGCGTTCCGGGATTGAATCGGGCGCTAATTCGTGGTGGGATTGTACACCAGCGGGAAAGAAACGCTCACCAACCCGAAGCGCAAGCGAGGGATGAGGTTCCTGACCTTCTCCCTCGCTTGCGCTTCGGGTTGGTGTGAGGACCCTTCTCGCCGGGGGAATAACGCAGCTTATCGACCGGGATTGGGTTGCCCATCGCCGCATCCGCGTCTACACTACGGAGACAGAACCATGAACACGCCTTTTCCCGAACCCTCGAAGTACGGCTCCTCCGAAACAGACGCGCTTGAAAGCGTCCTTGTCATACTCGACGGCCCCGGCGACACCACTCGCCGGCCCCGACGGCCGGAGATTCCCCTGACGCCGCCGGATCGCCCTCTCGGGCCTCCAAAGCCGGACGACGGCAACGGGACGACGGGCCGCTAAAAATTCCGCTGCGGGGACCAGCAAGGACATTGTGTCCCGGCCGGGTTGCCATGTCCGCCGGCTTGATCCCCCTTTCACGGACGGCCGGCGCCAAAGCCGCCGGCGGAGGTCACGGGCCGGGCGCTGTTGGATGAGGAATTTCTGCGGTCGGAAGGCGTGACGGATTTCGGCGGCTATGCCTGCGTACCGGGCACGAATCCGCCGCGCCTGGCGTGGCCGGCGTTCCGGGATTGATCACCGTGCCGTTGCGCCACGCCGCCAGCCGTGCCGCGCCCCCGTTCGCAGACGCCGGCAACCGCGCATATTGCATACCCACCCACAGCAGCGTAGCCAGCATCGCCAGGGCGCACCAGCACGGGCCGCCGACGCCGCGCCAGACTTTGAGCGCTTCGGCGGACCAAACGCCGAACCGCGCGCCTAAGAACGGATCGGCGGGCGGCAGCACGAGGCCCAGCACCAACACGGTCGTCCCGATCAGCAACGGCAGTCGCGCCACGTTCCGTCGCGGACAGAGCAGCAGCAAGGCGGCCGCCGTCTGCACGAACAGCAGCAGGGAAAGGTGACGCGGATTGGTCTGAGGGCTGAACAGCAATACGGCCGTGAGCAGTCCCGCCCACTCCAGGCCGACGACGGCGCGGGTCGCCGGGTCGCCGTTTTTTACGCCGTCGGGCCGATAGAGAAACGCCACGCCGTTTCGCCGATAGAGCCAGGCCGCCGCGGCGAGGGCCGTCAGGCCGACGAGGGCGGCGAAGGCGTAGCCGACCGCGGGGGAACCGCCGGCCAGCCGCGCCGCCGCGCTGGGGATGGAGACGCTCATGCCGGCCGCGAGGCTCGGGACGTTGGCGCCCTGCCCCGTTCCTACCGGAAGACCCACGACGCGAAGCAGGCCGCGGTAGGCAACGGCTTGGTTATTGAGGTTGACCTTCCATCCCGTCTCGACGGAGGGCAGCAGGGCGAACGCGACAATCGACGCCGCGAACGCCGCGGCGGCCGTCCACTGCCGGCGCAACAGCAGATAAGGCATAAGGACGATCGGCCAATACTTAATATTGAACGCGAACCCCAGAGCCAATCCCGCCAGCCCCGGTCGGCGGTCCAACAGACACAGAGCCGACGTGAACAGAAATAACAAGAGCATGTTGGTCTGCCACATCTGCAATTCGCCCTTGAGCTTGTCGGCCGTGAGTAGCACGGCGGTCAGGGCGACGGCGCAGGTTGTCCAACCGCCGATTTGGACGCCGAAACGGCGGGAGAATTCCCGCGTCGCCAGGAAGACCGACAGCACCATGAGGGTCATATTGCAGACGAGCATCACCATCGCGGCGGCGGCCGGCGGCAGCGAGACCAGCGGCGTGTACAGGAAGGCGAGCAGCGGCGGATAGATGTACCAACCGATGCCGGAGGTATAAATATCTTGGCCGCGGACCATCGCCCTGGCGGCCGCGAAGAAATGCACGAAATCGCCGGTCGGGCCGCCCACGCGCCGGGCCGCGTTCACGAAGAGGCAGCCGAGTACGGCGATCCAACCCGCGATCAGGGCGATCCGAACCATTCGGCCGGGGGGCTTGGGTTGCACGCTCGGCCTCCGCGTCCACGGTTCCGCACCACGGACGGCGGCTTTAGCCAAAACCGACGCCTTCCACAAGTCCACCTTGGCGGCCGTCGGAGGCGACCGGCCGTCGAAATGTTGCGCGACTTCAACCCATCCGTCCGACCGCGTCGCGCCAGTATTGCCGGCTCGCGGCCGAGATACGATCCTGTCCCGGCAGGGCCAGAAGTCGCCGCAGAAACGCCGCCGCCTGGTCGTGCAGCCCGCAGAACGTCAGGCACTTGAGGATGCGCGTGATGCGCAAATGGTTGTGGTCGCCCCATCGCAACCATTCCCTCGCGCGGGCCGCGAAGTTCTCCGCTTCGACCACCTCGACTGTCTTCTCGTCCAGCCGCAAGCCATAGAAGCGCAGCATCAGGCGGAACGATCGCAGCAGGTTCGCCCGGATCGTGGGGTCCGTGCGGAAGACGGCCGCCGTTGCCTCGTCCAGCAGCGGCGCCTGGGCGTTGAACAGGCTGCGATCCGGCAGGGGAAAGAGCACTTGGATGTAGTCGTGCGCTTCTTCCAGAAGGTCGTCGTCCCAGCCCCAGAAGCCCCGGAGCATGCGTCTCTGGTAGTCCGGCGCTTCGCCCCGATAGAACTTCACGAGGTCCACGATGATGCTCCTTTCGGGATCAGGATTGGGCGATTTCCGCCAGCGCCTCGCGCGCCGCCCGAAGGGTCTCCTGGATTTCTTCCTCGCCGTGCATCACGGAGTCGAACGCCGCCTCGAACTGGCTGCACGGCAGGTAAACGCCGCGATCCATCATCGCCCAGAAGAAGCGGCCGAATCGGGCCGTGTCGCTTTTCTTCGCCGAAGCATAGTCGGTCACCGGGCCGTCGGTGAAAAACAGCGTCCACATGCTGCCGACGCGGTTCAGGCAATGCGGAAGGCCGGCGGCGCGGGCGGCCCCTTTCAGCCCTTCCGTCAACGTTTCCGCCAGCCGGTCGAGTCGGGCGTAGGGAGGATTGTCGCGCAGCTCTTGCAGCGTCGCCAGGCCGGCAGCCATCGCCACGGGATTGCCCGACAGCGTGCCCGCCTGGAACACCGGACCCGCCGGCATGACCTTTTTCATCACGTCCGCCCGTCCGCCGTAGGCGCCGACCGGGAAGCCGCCGCCGACGATCTTGCCCAGCACCGTCAGGTCCGGCCGCTGCTTCAAAAGTTGCTGCGCCCCGCCGAACGCCAGGCGGAAACCCGTCATCACCTCGTCGTAGATCAGCAGCGCCCCGTGCCGTTCCGTCAGCCGGCGCAGCTCGGACAGGAACGCCGCCGACGGCGCGACCAGCCCCATGTTGCCCGCGACCGGCTCCACGATGACGCCGGCGATTTCATTCCCGCGGCGGGCGAAGGCGTCGGTCAGGCCATCCACGTCGTTGAAGTCCAGCACCAGCGTGTCGGCCGTACACCCTTTCGGGACGCCGGGGCTGGTGGGCACGCCGAGCGTGGTGGCGCTGGAGCCGGCCTGCACCAGCAGGCTATCGACGTGGCCGTGGTAGCAGCCGGCGAACTTGACGATCACGTCGCGGCCGGTGAAGCCGCGCGCCAGCCGGACGGCGCTCATCGACGCCTCGGTGCCGGAACTGACCATGCGGACCATTTCGATCGACGGCACGGCCTCGATAATCAGCTCCGCCATCGCCGTTTCCGCTTCCGTCGGGGCGCCGAACGAGGCGCCGCGGCGCACGGCCTCCTCGACGGACCGGACGACGCGCGGGTGGGCGTGGCCGAGGATCAGCGGCCCCCAGGAGCCGATGTAATCGAGATATTGGTTGCCGTCGATGTCGTATAAATACGGCCCTTCGCCGCGGGCGATGAACGGCGGCTCCCCGCCGACGGCCCCGAAGGCGCGGGCGGGGCTGTTGACGCCGCCGGGGAGGACGCGGCAGGCGCGGCGGAAGGCGTCGCGGCTGCGGGGGCGGTCGGTCGGCATGGGAATGGTCCTTTCGATAACAAGTCCGCATATGGCAAGTCAGAGAACTAATGTCGGCATTGGGTGCCATGCTTTCGCGGGTCCGTTCGGGACGGAAAAACCGCCCCAACTGCCGCGAAAGCATGTTTGACCATTATCCGGGCGGGATGTCGGTCAAACATGCTTTCGCGGTAATTCCGACGGGGTCCGGTTCGGGAGAGAGCCGCGAAAGCATGGCACCCAACGCCTGACTCTCAATAAACAGGATTCCTCACCTCCGTTCACGGCGCGTTCAGCTTCCCCGCCAGGTCCTTCGCCATGAGGCGCGCCGTGTCCGCCTGCTCTTTCAGGTCGGCATCGTCGCCGTACAGCGCCGCGATGCTCAGCACGATCGGCCGTGCGTCCACCAGGCGGCCGTTGTCATAGAAGACCTGGGCCGCATCCAGCGCTCCCCGCACCAGCTTCTTGCGGGCGTCGGCGGACTCCGTGGCGTCCTTTTTCGGCTTCAATTCCTTGCACTTCCACGCCGCGAACACCCCCCAGAAGTGCAAGTCGGGCTTGCCGGCGCACGCTTCCTTCATGGCGTCGAACTTGTGATACGCGGAGGCAACGTCCCCGCCGCCGCCGTACAGGTCGCCGAAATGCTCATAACGCAGAGCGGTGTAGGCGTCCTTGTCCATCCCGTCCAGCGCCGGTTCGCGACCTTTGGCGCGGAACTCCTTCAACTGGTCCAGCAAGGCCTTTTCCCGCGCCGGCACGGCCTCGTCGACGGCCAGGTGGTTCGCCGCCAGCGCGCCCCATTGGTCCTGGCCGTCCTTCTGCGTCATCTCCTGCCACAGGCGTTGCGCCTCGTCCAGGTCGCCGGCCTCCTCGGCCTGCGTCGCCTTGAACGCCTGGCCCTCCGCCTCCGACGACGGCTCGCGGTTGAACCGTTTGTGCATCTTTATAAGCGTTTGCAACGACTGCTCGGCCTGCTCGACCTCGCACTGCTTTTTCCAGTTGAGCACCTGCGTCGTCTGCTCGTTATGGTTGCCGGCGTAGTTGGCGAGGTACGTCTTGATCGGCCCGTCATACGCCTCTTCGTGCTTGTCGGCGTTGTCCGACGCCATCAGCTTCTTCGCCTGTGCGTACAGCGTCTCCGGGGCGGCCGGCCGGAAGACCAGGAACAGGACCCCGGCCATGAAGCCCATCAACGCCACGATGCCGACGGCCTGGAACCACAAATGGCGATAGAAGGGCGCCCGTTTGCGCTTGCGTTTGACGCGGTTTCTTCCGGACATCAGCGAGCGGGCGACTTCCTTGTCCTCGGCGTCCGGGTTGCGCGTGCCGCGCGGCCGGTCGATCATGCGGGCCTTCACCGCGTCCACGCCGGCGCTGCTGCGCCTCCACCTTCTCCTGGACGGCGCCCAGGGCGTTGTGGACCATGGCGGCGTCGAACGGCCGTTGTTCCGGCTTCTTCTCCAGCAGCTGGCAGATCAGGTTGTCCATCCACACGGGCAGGTCCAGCACCAGCCGCGACGGCCGCTCGAACGTCCCCTGGACGTGCAGCATGAACATTTCCATGGCGTTGTCGGCGTTGAACGGCTTGCGGCCGGTGATTAGCTCGTAGAAGACGACGCCGAGCGAATAGAGGTCGGATTTGTGGGTGATGTCGCGTTCGCCGCGGCACTGTTCCGGCGACATGTAGGAAGCGGTGCCGACGGTGCAGTTGGCGGAGGTCAGGGCGGTGACGTCGAGGTCCTTGGCGATGCCGAAGTCGGTGAGCTTGAGCGTGCCGTCGGGCAGGATCATGAGGTTCGAGGGCTTGAGGTCGCGGTGGACGACGCCGGCCTCGTGGGCGTGTTGCAGGGCGGCGCAGAGTTGTTGTCCCAGCTCGACGACCTCCTCCCAGGTCATGCGTCCGCGGCGGGACATGACGCGGTCGAGAGACTCGCCGACGACGTACTCCATCGCGTAGTAGCGCGTGCCCTGGTATTTGCCGACGCCGAACAGGCGGACGATGTTGGGGTGATTGAGCTGTTTGAGGATGGCCGCCTCGCGCTCGAAGCGCGCCACGGCGTTGGGGTTGGCGTCGCCGAGTCCCGGCGCCATGACCTTGACGGCGACGACCTGGCCGGTCTTGACGTAACGGGCGCGGTAGACGGCGCCCATCGCCCCGGCGCCCAGCTCCTTGTCGATGGCGAACGGCCCTAGTTGCTGCCCGACCAGCATTCCGCACCCCCGGCACCTGTCGTTATTTGGTGGAACTCTCTTCATCGTAAAGCGTGGGCGTCGGAAGGGGCAACGGATTTCGGCGGATTCGGCGAGCCGGCCGCGACCCTTCAGGCGCCCCGAAGGTTGCCGTACAGTTCGATGTGCAGCCGCGGACAGTAGCGGAACCCCCGTTCCTTGCACATTTCGACCAGCCAGGCTGCCCGACGGTCCAGCTCGTCCCGCGTCACGCCGCGCGGCATCAGCAATACCTTGGTCCGGTCCACGGCCGTCAGGCGCTCCAGGATCGTTTCCACTTCCGCCACGTCCTCCGGTCGGTCCACGACGAATTTCAACTGGTAATCGCCCCGGTCCATGAAAGCCTGGATCACGTCGTACCGGAGACGGAGACGGTCGTGGCGCTCCACCCAGCGTCCGCCCTCGCGCTGGTGCGGGACGGAATTGGCCAGCTTGGGGCTGAGACTGGCCAGGTCGCAGGCGACCGGCTTGAACAGCGTGGCCGCCGTTTCGATGGTGATGTGGTAGCCGCGTTCGCGCAGGCCGGCGCAGAGGACCTCGATTTCCGGGGCCAGCAGCGGCTCGCCGCCGGTGACGACGGCGTGGCGCGTCGGGAACGCCTCCAGGCCGGCAAGGACCTCCGCGACGGTCACCGACCGGCCCTCCGGCCGCCACGACGTATATTCCGAATCGCAAAAGGAGCAGCGGAGGTTGCAGCCGGTGGTGCGCACGAAGGCCGACGGCACGCCGGTAAGGCGGCCCTCCCCCTGGATCGAAAAGAAGAGGTCGGCAATTTTCATGGCGGACGCGGGTCGCGGCGTTCGGTTCCTCGGCCTGGGACGCTCTATCATCTTACCGCGCCGGCTTCAGCCGCAGGCCTTTCGGCACCACGAACCGCTCCGTGACCTCGAAAAGCCCCTGCACCAGCAACGCCAGCATCATGGCGGGAATGGCGCCTTCCAGAAGCAGGCGCCAGTCGTTCTTGTTCAGGCCGATGAGGATGGTCAGGCCGTAGCCGCCCGCCCCGATCAGGCCGCCGAGCGTGGCGTTGCCGACCGTGATGACCGCCGCCGTCTTGACGCCCGCAAGGATCGACCGCGACGCCAGCGGCAGGTCGATGAGATAGAGGCGGGCAAAAGACGACAATCCCAGGGCGTCGGCCGACTCGCACACCGTCGGGGAGATGTCTTTGAGTCCCGTATAAGTGTTGCGCACGATCGGCAGCAGGCTGTAGCAGAACAGCGCCACGATGGCCGGCACGGCGCCCAGCCCGAGCCACACCACCAGAAGGACCAGGAAGGCCAGGGCCGGGACCGTCTGCACGGCGCCGACCGCCGCCAGGACGCCGTGACCCAGCCACGGCCGCCGCGCCGCCAGCACGCCCAGCGGCACCGCGATCACCACGCCGAGGAACAGCGACACCGACACCAGCAGCAGGTGCTCCAGGGTGCGCGCCGAGATTCGCTCGGCGATGGTTTCGACGTGGTAATCGACGTGGACGCCCAGCTTGTGGGCCAAGAATTCCGCCGCGACCTGGGCCTCGGGCGCCCCCTCCATCTGCACGCGGGCGTTCATTTCGCGCATGGCGTCTCCGGAGATCGCCCCTTGCAAACGGAGCATCGCCCGCAGCGCGTCCGGCGCCCGCTCCTCCAGGTCCGCCCGGTAAAGCAGCACGGCGTCGTAGGCGGGGAAATAATGCTGGTCGTCCTCCAGGATCTGCAAGTCGTACTGCCGCACCTGGGGGTCGGTCGTGTACACGTCGGCCGCGTCCAGCGTCCCGGAGCGCAGCGCCTCGTAGACCATGGCGTGATCCAGCCCTTTCGGCTCGGTGAACGGCAGTTCGTAGCGGCGGCGCAGGCCGTTCCAGCCGTCGGCGCGTTCCCGGAACGCCGTGCTCACGCCGAATTTCAGTTCGGGATGATTTTTCAGGTCCGAGATGGTGCGAATGCCCAGCGCCGCGGCGGTTTTCTTCCGCATGGCGACGGCGTAGGTGTTGCTGAAGCCGAGCGACCGGCTCATGCGCAGGCCGCGCTTGGCGAGCGCTTCCTTGAGGGCCGCGTCGTCGCGCAGGTGCTCGCCCGACAGGATTTCCTCGCGCAAGGTGCCGGTGTATTCGGCGTAGACGTCGATCTGACCGCCGAGCAGGGCGTTCCACGCCTTGCTGGTGTCGCCGAGCCAGCTGCGATGTTCCACCCGCGCCCGGCGCTTTTCGCCATGTCGGCGACGATCTCCTCCAAAATCACCCCTTCGACGAACGCCTTGGAGCCGACGCGCACCACCGGCTTGCCGGCGTCCGCCGCCGACCGCTGACAGCCGGTTGTCAGTAGGCCCGCGAACAGGGCCGCAACCGCGATGGGCCGCAACCGATTCATCGCGGCCCCTCCTGCAAGGCGAGCGGGTGGCGCTGGGCGTTGATGAAGCGCGTCACGAAGGCGTCGGCCGGCTTCTCGATCAGGTTGACAAACGTGTCCTGCTGGACGACCTTGCCTTCCTGCATGAGCAGGAGCAGGTCGCCGAGATAGCCGGCCTCGCCGAGGTCGTGCGTCACCAGCACCGCCGTCTTGTGCAGCGCCTGGAAGGCGGCCCGCAGGTCGGCCTGGAGGTCGGAGCGGATCACCGGGTCGAGGGCGCCGAGCGGTTCGTCCAGCAGCAGCAGCGGCGGGTCGAGCATGAGGGCGCGCATCAGGCTGACGCGCTGCCGCTGACCTCCGGACATTTGCGCGGGATAATGGTCGAGACGATCCGCCGGGAAACGCGCCAGCTCGGTCAGCTCGTCCAGGCGTTCGCGGATGCGATCCGGTTTCCAGCCGAGATGACGGGCCAGGAGGGTGACGTTGCCGCGGGCCGTCAGGTGGGGGAACAGGCCGCCGTCCTGGACGACGAAACCGATGCGCTGCCGCAGCTTGCGCGAGGCGGCCGGCGTCATTTCCACGCCGTCGAAGGTCACGACGCCTTCGTCGGGCTGAATGAGGCCGGCCATCAGGCGCAACAGCGTGGACTTGCCGCAGCCGCTGGGGCCGATGAGCACCGTGGTGCGCCCGGCCGGCAAAACGAGGTCGGTTCGGTGGAGAACGGGGACGCCGCCGTAAGTCTTCGTGACGCCCTGTAGTTCGAGCATGAGGTCCGGTCGTTCGTCGGAGGGGGCGAAAAGGTCATGGTACAACCTGGACGCCCTTCCAGAAAGCGACGTAACCGGCTATCTTGTGGGCCGCCTCTTTCGCGGCGGGATAGTACCAGGCGGCGTCGCTGTTCGTTTGGCCGTCCACGACGACGTCGAAATAGCTGGCCGTGCCTTTCCAGCCGCAGACGGTGTGCGTGGCGCTTTCGCGGAAAAACTCACGGCGGATCGCGTCGGGCGGGAAGTAGTGGTTGCCTTCGACGACTTCGGTTTTATCGCTCTCGGCGAGCACGGCGCCGTTCCAGGTGGCTTTCGGCATGACAGCGTCTCCGTTGCAAGGATGGGGGTTCCTGTTCCATTGATAGACAGGACTCCGCAATGCCGGCTGAGTTCGGTCAATGGCCTTGACCGCAACATGGTCCGTGGGCAGGATGAGCCGGCGCGGCGGCAGACTTGTGGCCGTTGATGGAGTAACGGTGATGCGACGCTTCGAGTCTTGGCACTGGCCCCGCATGTGCAGGTTCGGCCGTATTCGCGCGGCCGTACTCGTGGTCGTCCTGGTCGAGGTTGGCCTCTTCGCCGTCCAACACTGGGACCAATGGCGCAACGGCCTGGTCCGTGTGGGCACGCAACAGACCCTCGCCGGGGAAGGGCTGGTCGTCCGGGGCGACGGCCTCGGCTACTACGCCTGGCTCCGTTCCGCCTTGATCGATCACGATTGGTCCTTCGACAACGAATTCGACGACCACAACCCCATGCGCCAGGCCGTGCCCGCACCGGGTGTGCGAACCGATCTGGGGCGGCGCCAACCCCTGGTCTGTCGGGCCGGCCTGCGTGTGGTCGCTGACGGTGATTCCGGGCCACTTGGCGGTACACGCGTTGCGGCCTTGGGGTTTCCCATGGCCGGCCGACGGCTATTCGCTGCCTTACCAGCTTCTGGTCGGCGCCACCACCCTCCTGGCCTCCTTTCTGGGGCTCGGGTTCCTGTACGGCGCCTGCCGGCGCTTCGCCCGCCCGGCGCGGGCCGCGCTGGCGGCGACACTCACGACTTTAGGGACAACATTAGTATACTATAACGCGGTGGAGCCTAGCATGGGACACGGCGTCGCGGCCGCGGCGCTGGCTGCCTTGGTGTGGTACTGGCTGCGGTCCTATGGATCGGAGCGACCGGGGCGCTGGCTGCTCGTCGGCTTCCTCGTGGGCGCGGCGGCGCTGATGCGCTGGCAGTTGGCCGCCTTCGCCATACTGCCCGCCGGGGAAGCGTTGCTGTCGTGTGGGCGGGCCTGGTGCGCCCGGCCCCGGCGCTTGGACTGGAAGCCGCTCCTCGGCCTAGGGCTGGCGGCGCCGGCTTCGGCGGCGGCCTTCTTCCCGCAGATGGTCGCCTGGCGTTGCGTCTACGGCCACTGGCTGGTCGCCCCACTGAGCCTGGCCTCGAACTGGTTGCGGCCTTCACTGTGGCACGTCTTAGCGTCGCAAGACCGCAGTCTCTTCTACTGGACGCCGCTGACCCTGATCGCCTGTTTGGGCTATTTCACCCTCCTGCGGAGGGTGCGGCGCCCGGACGAACCTCCGGCGCCCGGAACGACGGCGACGCGCGGGCCCCTACTTCTGCTGGCCAGCGCCGTCGCTTTGCAGGTCTACGCTCTCGCCAGCATTCAGGGTCCAGGGGTCTTTCTTGGGTCCTCCTATGGATTTCGCCCGTTGACCGAGGCGGTCGTCGCGCTGGCGCCCGGACTAGCGTTCCTGTTGGAAGGAACGTCGCCGCGGGGTTACCGCCTTCTCGGCGCGCTAGGGTGCGCGCTCGCCGCGTGGAACCTAATTCTCATTTGCGAGTACCGCTGCCTTTTGGTGCCCCCGGGAGGCGGCGCCCCGCCCGCGCGGTTAATCGGCAACCTCTGGTGGCTGGTTCACCATAAGCCGCTCCTCGTTGTCGGCCAGACCCTCGGCCCAACCGTGATTGGCCTGTTGCTGTGCCCTCCTGGTGATTCAGAAGAGCAAAGGCAATCGAAACCGAACGTCGCGGCCTGACTAGGATGCATGGAAGTCGGACGTGTGAAGCAACGGGTTTCAGGCCGTGGTGCTTGAAATCAGCTCCCAAATTTCCTCTTTGGGACCGCGGGCGGGGGCCGCAGGTCCGACGTCGGGGGTGGGTGGCGAACCACGCCGACCCTACGCCGCTTGACTTTCGGCGGCGTAGTGCGGCTGACCCGTCTTGACCCCCCACCGCAAAGCCTCTACGATCCGGCTCTTGGAAACGCCCTCCCCACGCGAGGCCGCTCATGGATGAGCCGCGGACTTCCCCACCGCCCGAATTTCCCGTCGAGGCCCACCGCTGGGGCGCCGTCGATTTCCGACTGGTCGCGCTTCTCGCCCTGCTCACCCTCGGCCTGCGGGCGTACCAACTTTGGACGACCGAGGTGACGGCGCGCGACAGCATCGGCTACATCCACATCGCCTGGAGACTGGATCACGGCGACTGGCGCCAGGTCATCCCCGATTCGCCGCAGCACCCCGGTTATCCGATCGCCGTCCTGGCCGCGTCGCTGCCGGCCCGGTTGCTCTTCCCCAACGACCTCGCCTACGCCATGCAGCTCGGCGCCCAGTTCGCCAGCGCCTCCGCCAGCGTCCTCCTCTCGATTCCTCTGTTCTGGCTCGGCGCGCAGCTGTTCAACCGCCGCGTCGGCTTCTGGGCGGTGCTGCTGTTCCAGTGTTTGCCGTGCAGCGGTCGCATCATGGCGGACGGCCTGTCGGAGTCGGTGTTCCTCCTCTTCGCGGTCACGGCGCTGGCGTCTGCGATGTACTCCCTGCGATCCGGTTCCCTCGTCGGATTCGCTTGCGCGGGGGCCGCGGGGGCGTTGGCCTACTTGACCCGTCCGGAAGGTCTGCTGATCCCCGCCGCGGCCGCCGCCACGTTGCTGGGAATGCAGGCGGTCGGCCGCTGGCGCCGGCCGTGGTTGGCCGTGCTGGCGCGGCTGGCCGTGCTGACGTGCGCCGTATTAATTGTTGGCGGACCCTACATGGTCCTGATCGGCGGGTTGACGAAGAAGAACACCGCGAAGCAGATCGCCGAAACCGAATCCAGTCGCCTGGCGCCCGCGACCGAGGAGGTTTCGGGCGGCCCGACGCTGTTCGGCGTCTGGTGGTACGGCAATACTGGCGCGGACGGCGGCAAGCAGCTGTGGGTCCTGAAGACGATGGCGGAGGTGTTCGCCAAGGCGTTTTTCTACGTGTTCTGGCTCCCGGCCCTGGCGGGCCTGGTGCGGTTCCGGGACCGCTTTCGCGTCGCGCCCGGGGCCTGGATGCTTTTGCTGCTCTGCCTGGTGATCGCCGGCCTGCTCTACCGCGTGGCGTCGATCATGGGCTACTTGTCCGACCGTCATACCATCTTGATCCTTCTGTGCGGCGTCGTGTGGGCGACGGCCGCCCTGGACGGCGCGGCGCGGGGCTGGCGGCGGCGCTGGTCCGCCTCAAGCCCCGCCTCGCCGGACGGTGGTGGGCGGCGCCGCCGGTGTGGGCCGCCGGTCTGCTCTTCGCGGCCGTCGCCGGCCCCCTGGCGATGACGCTGCAACCGTTGCACGGCGACCGCGTCGGCTTCCGCGCGGCCGGGCGCTGGCTGGCGGCGCAGGCCCACCCTGACGAGGGCGTTTTCGACCCCTTCGGCTGGGCCGGCTACTACGCGGGCCGCTATTTCCGACCGGGCGACGCCACGAACACCTCCTGCAGCTACGTCGTCTTGGAGGAGGGAGGCAGCCACCACTCGCACCTCGTCACGGTCCCCGAGGCCGAGGAGGCGGCTCGGAAGTTCGACCGGAAATGGGAGTTCAAGGCGCCGCGCGGGAAAGAGATGGCAAAAGTCATCATTTACCATCTCCCGGCGCCGTGGGTGACGAGGCCGTTGCCGTAGGACTTCGGACAAAACCACACTAACCCGAAGCGCAAGCGAGGGGCGCGGTTCCTCGGCGGCGTTTCAGCCCAGGAACCTTCCCCCTCGCTTGCGCTTCGGGTTAGTGAGTGAAGTCTTCGCGAACCGGCGGGTTTCATATCGAGGAAAAGGCGGCATGGACCTGTTGCTCGTTACCGCCGGCAGCGCGGGCGACGTGCTTCCGTTCGTCGGCCTCGGCCGCGCCCTCCGCGGGCGCGGCCACCGGGTCGCCGTCCTCACCTACCCGTCGTTCGCCGATCTGGTACGCTCGGCCGGCCTGGAATTCGAGCGCCTGCCCAGGCCGGTTCGGACGCGGGAACCGACCAAGGGCGGCTTGCTCGGCTCGCTCTTGAAGATGGCGGATCGCCGTTGGCGCAAACTGGCGCGGCGAAGCACGGCCCTGCCCCATCTGCGACCCATTTACGAGGGCGTCGCCCGCCGCGCCGTCCCCGGAGAGACGGTCGTGGTGGCCCACCACACGGCCCTCGGTGCCCGCGTGGCGCACGACCGCCTCGGGATTCCGCTGGTAAGCGTCCACCTGGCGCCGGCCGGCCTGCGAAGCGCGTATTCCCCTTCCGTGCAGCCGCCGCTGTGCTTTCCCCGGTGGGCGCCGCGCTGGTACGTGCGCGCCGCCTACTGGCTGCTGGACGCGGCGATCATCGACCGCGTCCTGGGCGGCCCGGTCAACGCCTTCCGCCGCGAACTGGGGTTGGCGCCGGTGCGTCGGCTCTACGCCGGATGGAAGGATTCGCCGCAGCGCGTCATCGGCCTCTTTCCGGAGTGGTTTGCTCCCCTTCAGCCCGACTCCCCTCCACAGCTCCGGCTAACCGGCTTTTCTCTGTTCGACGGCCTCGGCGAGGAAGCGCCGCCCGACGCGATCCGTCGCTTCCTGGAGGGCGGTCCGCCGGTGGTGCTCACGTCGTCGTCCGAGACGCGATCCGGGCGTCGGCTGTTCGGAGAAGGGGTGGAAGCGTGCGTGCGGCTGCGGCGGCGGGGGCTGGTGCTGACGCGCTTCCGGGAGCAGGCGCCCGACCCGCTGCCCGATGGATTCTGCTGGGCCGAATATGCGCCGTTTAGCCAGATACTGCCGCACGCCGCCGCGGTGGTCCACCAGGGCGGCGTGGGCACGGCGGCCCAGGCGCTCGCGGCCGGCGTTCCGCAACTCGTCGTGCCGCTCAAGAACGACCAGTTCGACAACGCCCGCCGGCTCGAGCGCCTCGGCGTGGCCCGCGTGTCGTCCCGGCGCGACTGCACCGCGGCCGCGATGGCGCGTCACCTCGATTACTTGCTTACTTCGCCAGAGGTCGCCGAGCGATGCCGGGTTTACGCGGGCCGTCTGGCCGTCACGGACGCGCTCGGAGACGCCTGCCGGCTGATCGAGGAGATGCGGCCGAATCAACCGGGCGTCGCGGCATAATCCGCCGGACGGCGACGGTCCTCACGATACGACGGGAACGACGCGAATCACCCTTGCAGCGACGCGGCCAGCACCAGCATCCGGGCGAACGGGTCCGCAATCGCTTCTTCGGCGAACGTGACGGCCAGCCCTTCCTTTCCCGGCCTCACCGTCGCCAGCGAACGGCCCGCCGAATCACGGTAGACGTCGCCCTTTCCCCCGGCGTCCTGCCAGCGCACGGCGACGACGCGGCCGCGCCGGTCCTCCAGCCGCCGGCCGCACACCATGCCGACGCCCTGCTCGTCGGCGTCGTAAACGAGCCGCCGCCGCGGACGCAGCCAGCCGCATCGCACAGTACACAAAAGCGAGGCGTCTTCTTGCTCATGCACCTCCACGACGCAGCCGCCGAACCAGCGTTCCCAGAGGCCGGCGGGCAGGCGGCGGGCGAAGCCCAGCGGGGCGCCGGTCGCGGGGTCGGCCACGGCCTGGACCATCGACGGGTCGGGGGGGAGGAGCAGGAGCGTCGCGTGTTCCAGCATGGCCGGCGACCGGGTCGGGGGGCCGCGCCCGCATTTCGCGGCCGCGGATACTTGCTTCGCCAAGCCCCGTAAGCTACTTTTCAGCACCGGAACGGTTTCGAGGCTTTTTTCTCACGGGCTTCTACTCTCATGGAAATGCTCTGCTGCAACATGGCCGCGCTGTCGGTGGCGCTGCTCTACTACACCTGGCGCGCCTACCACCAGGCCCGGCTCGTGCGCGACCGGGTGCTGCGCGAACGGGTGGCCTACATGCTGTGGGTCGTCGCGGAGCGGATGGAATCGCGGCGGACGCCGGTTGCCGTCAACGGACGCGCTTGACGGCCGGCGAATCGGGAACTACAGTTGTCGCATCGACGGACGCACGGGCGTCGCGGAAAGAGAAAAAAGCCTCCCCTCCCCGGTCCTCTTTCCTGACCCTCCTCCCCCTTGCCCCTGACGCATTCGCATCGGTCCTTGTCATCCTCCGGCGGACGACTCGGTACGCCGCCGGTCGCAACTCCCCCTTGGGGGAGCGGCATCCTCCACCGAGACAGAGGTTCCCGTCGCGCCCCAGCGCGGCGGGGCCTCTGTTTTTTCATGCGTCCCCGCTTCGGTTCGCCGCGACGCGCCAGCGGAGCGCTTTGGGATAAAGCGCTCCGCTGGCGCGTCGCGGCGAACCGAAGCGGGGACGGCGATGTTACGCGTCCGTGGCCACCGCCGCGAAGCGTTGGCGGAACTGCTCCGGCGCCATGTTGGCGGCCTCGGCCAGCCGTCCCAACCGCGCCGGCTCCGCCAGGTCGCGCGGTTCCAGGCGGATCATGTAGGCCCGGGCGCAGCGGTAGCTCTCGCCGTCCACGTTCACCTTGCGCGGCTTCATTCGGCGCGTTACCGGGTCGATCATCTCCTCGAAGCGGAGCGGCCGGAGCCGGCCGCCCTCCAGGCTGATGACCGCCCCGTATTTCGCCGACTCCTCGGACAGCAGAAACTGCACGGCCCCGTAGCCGAGGTCGCGCGTGTACTCGGCGTCGAAGGGGATCGGGTCGGCGCAGCGCAATTCGTAGCCGAGTTCCTTGTCGATGACGGTAATCTCCAGGCCGATGTCGGAGAGCTTCTTGTTCAGCGCGTCGCGCATCATGCGGCCGAAGTCGATGTCGCCGAGGCGCAGGTGGCCGTGGTCGTCGCGGCTGATGCTGCCGTAGCGCCCCAGCTGGCCGTCGTTGAGCATGACCTCCAGCCCCTTGTCGCCGATGGCCTCGATCAGGCCTTCCGCCAGCACCGCCACGCCGTAATAGATGCCGGCGCTGCGGCGTTTGACGATAGAGCCGATCAGGATATCGCACACCTCGTCAATACTGACCTGCCGGCCGCGGAACTCCTCCGGGATGATGGTGAGCGTGGCGGCGGCGGCCTTGCCGATGCCCAGCGCCAGGTGTCCGGCCGCCCGGCCCATGCTGACGATCAGATACCACCGCGAGGTGGTGCGGGCGTCCTCGGCCAGGTTGCGCACGATGCCGACGCCGAGGTGGCGGGCCGTTTCGTATCCGAAGGTCGGCGCCGAGCCGGGCAGCGGCAGGTCGTTGTCGATGGTCTTGGGGACGTGGGCCACGCGAATCGCCCCGCCGGCCCGCAGGTAGACCTGGCTGCCGGAAAAGGCCGTGTCGTCGCCGCCGATGGTGACCAGCATGGTCACGTTGAGCTTGCGCAACGTCTCCAGGACGTTGCGCATGTGCTCGTCGGACTTGGCCGGGTTGGTCCGCGAAGTGCCGAGGACGGAACCGCCGCGCGGGTAGATGCCCTTCACGTCGTCGATGAGGAGTTTGCGGAAGTGCGTGCCGTCGCCCTTGACGAGCCACTTGAAACCGTCCTGGAAGCCGATGACCTCGATGCCGGACTCGATGGCCTCGATGGTGACGGAGCTGATAACGCCGTTGAGTCCCGGCGCGGGGCCGCCGCCGACGAGCAGGGCCAACCTCCCGGGAGGGGGTACAGGGGCCATGACAACGCTTACCTCTCTTAACGAACGGTGCGGGCGGGCGGACAAAAATCAGTTTATGGCCGGGAAGCGAATTATCCACCCGGCCGGCCCTTCCGAACCGTTCTCACGAAAACGTCATAAAGGCGGCGATTCGCGTGCGATCGGCTTCACGCCCGGCAGCACTCCGCAATGGATCAGGGTCGGCGTGACCGTCCCCGGCGTCAACCCCGCCTCTCGCAGCCACGCCCCGTACTCCGCGGCGCTGTAGGCCCGGCCCTCGGTGAGGCAGAACAGCGCCGCCGAGTACAGGGCGATCGGCGGCGGCCCGTCGAGGGCGTCGTTCAGAAAAACGTCGTGGATGAGCAGACGGCCGCCGGCCGGCAAAGCGGCGGCGCAGCGCGATATCAGCTTTCGACACTCGGGAACGTCCCAATTATGGAGCACGTTGGACAGCAGCATCACGTCGGCCGGCGGCGGCGCGTCGGCGAACATGTCGCCCGGCCGGCACTCCAGGCGGTCGGACACGCCGCACGCCGCCGCCATCTCCGCCGCCACTTTCAGGACTTCCGGCCGGTCCCAGACGATCGCGCGCAAACCGGGGTTCTTTTGGAGGAAAGCGATGCCGTAGAGGCCGGTGCCGCCGCCCACGTCGAGCAGCACGCGGACGCCGCCCATCGGGACCCGCTCTGCCAATACCGGGGCGACGTTGCGGGCGCGGCCGGCCAGCGCCAGCGTCAGCCGTCGCGCGGCCGCCTCGTGCTCCATCGCCGACTCGATGCCCTCGCGGTAGATGAACGCGGCGCCGGACTCGTCCGGCTTCGACCCCGCCGGCCGATTCGCCCGCAGGCGCTCCGTCATCGCCAGCACGCCGGGGGCGTCGGCGTTGAGACGGATGTAATCGCTCACGTCGAACGCGCTGCCGGCCGTCAGGTGGTCGCGCGCCATCTCGGACAGGTCGAGCCGGCCCGCGCCGTCCGCCACGATCAGGCCGAACGCCCGCAGCGCGGTCAGGAGCACCGCGGCCGGCCGCTCCGTCAGGCCGAGGGCGAGTCGCAGTTCGTCCGCCGCCAGCGGGCCGCCGGCGAAGCGGTCGAAGACGCGGAAATGGGCCACGGCGGCGGTCAGCAATTCGGAGCCGTAACCGCCCCGATAAATCTCAAAAAGGGAAGTCGGGTCGATTCGCGGCGGCGTCAGCAAGGAGAGGGTCACGGCGCGGGTCTCACATCGGGCCGGGCGGGTTGGCTGCGATTACCCTATGCGCGAGAGGCGTCGCCGTCGAGAAAAGCGCGGCCGACGGAAAAATCCACTTGCATTCCGTCGGCCGGCGCTCTACTGTACTAGGTGTGTGTTACACACGGAGGGAGTGCGTCGAATCATGCTGTTCGACATCCGCCAGGACTCGTTGGTCCCGAAATACGAACAGATCGTCGCGCAGGTCATATTCGGCGTGGCGTCCGGCCTGTTGCGGCCGGGCGAGATGCTGCCGGGGGTGCGCGAGGTGGCGCTGCCGAACGTCATCAATTTCAACACGGTGGCCAAGGCCTACCAGGAGCTGGAGCGCCAGGGCGTAGTGATTTCGCGGGCCGGCCGCGGCATGGAGGTGACGCCGGAGGCGCCGGCCGTCTGTCGCACCAGGCGCAAGGAAATCGTCCAGAACCGCATCCGCGAGGCGCTGCGCGAGGCGGTCCACAGCGCCTTGACGTCGGACGAAGTCCGCCGGCTGGTGGACGACGAACTGGCCCGCGCCAACGGCCGGCGGCGATAAAAAGTCTTGGCGAGCGGGGGGCGTCAGCCCCCTGATTCTTCCCGCGGTCGCCGACAAAATACGAAATCAGGGGGCTGACGCCCCCCGCTCGCCCTCCCAAGGAGCCTCCCCCGATGAACCCCGTCATCGCCGCGCACGGGCTGACCAAGCGCTTCGGCGGCAAGACCGCCGTGGACCACCTCGACCTGGCCGTGCCGGCCGGGTCCGTCTACGCCCTGCTCGGCGACAACGGGGCGGGCAAGTCCACGACCATCCGGATGCTCACCGGCCTGCTGCCGTCCGACGGCGGCCGCGCCGAAATCTTCGGCCTCGACTGCTGGGCCGCCGCCCCGGTGCTGCGCCGCCGCGTCGGCTACGTCCCGGAAAAGCCGCGCTTCTACGACTGGATGACCGTCAAGGAGATCGGCTGGTTCACCTCCGGCTTCCACGCCCCCGGCTACCTGCCGCGCTACCTCGATCTGATCCAACGCTTCCGCCTGGACGGGTCGGCCCGGCTCAAGACGCTCTCCAAAGGGGGATACGCCAAGGTCGGCCTGGCGCTGGCACTCGCCTTCGAGCCGGAGGTGCTCATCCTCGACGAGCCGACCTCCGGCCTCGACCTGTTCATTCGCCGCGAATTTCTCTCCAGCATGGTGGAACTCGCCGGCGCCGGCCGCACCATCCTCATCTCCAGCCACGGCGTCGCCGAGGTGGAGCGCGTCGCCAGTCACGCGGCCTTTCTGGCGGAGGGCCGGCTGCTGCTGGCCGCCCCGCTGGACGAGCTGCGGCGGCGCTTCGTCCGCGTCCGGCTGCGCTTCGAGGCCGGGCAGCCGGACGGCGCCGCCCTCGGCCAACTGCTGGACAAGGAGGTTTCCGGCCGGCAGTGGCAGGCCGTTTTGCTCGACGCCGACCGCGCCGCCCTGGACGCCCTGCGCCAGCGGCCGGACCTGGAAGACGTGGAGGAGTCGCCGCTGACGCTGGAGGACATGTACACGGCGCTCCTCGCGCGCTATCACACGGCCGCCCCCGCGGCGGCCCCTACCAACGGCCGCGCCCACGCCGAGGAGCGGGCCGCCGCCGCGGCCCCGCTGCAGGAAGAGGGCCGGCCATGATTTCCTCTATTTTGTGGAAAGAATATCGGGAACAGCGCTTCATCTGGGCGACGCTGGCGCTGGCCGGGGCCGCGTTGCTGTTGGGATTGCCGTTCCTGACGGCGCCGGAAGGGATGCACGACCGTCCCGAAGTGCGCTGGTCGCTGATCGGCACGGCCGTCGGATTCGCCTGGCTCTACGGCCTCGTCTGCGGCGCCATGCTGCTGGCCGGCGAACGCGAGATGGGCACACTGCCGTTTCTGGACGCGCTGCCGGGCTTGCGACGGCGCCTGTGGCTGGCCAAGTGCGCAGGCCGGCGTCGCCCTTGTGCTGGCACAGGTCGCCTTTTTGCTTGGAGCGGCCGCGGTCGCGCGGGTTTTCGTGGACTGGGCGACCCCGGCCTGGACGCTCGGCTTAATGGTCTGCTTCGGACTATTCGGATTCGCCTGGGGCTTGCTGTTTTCGTCGTTCGGCCGCAACGTCATGTACCTGATCCTCATGTCCTTCTTCGGACAGGTCGTGGCGCTTTGGATGGCCATCGGCGCGGCCGCGACCCTGACCGTCATGAGTTCCGCCGTCCTCGGCGCACCAAGCCCCGGCTACGAAGACGTCTTTCCCTGGCTGACGACGGCCGCGATCTGCTTCTTTTCCGCGCCCGCCGCGCTGGCCGGGTCGGCGCTGGTGTTCACGCGGCTCGACCGGCGCCGCCTGTGGACGCCGGCGGCGTCGCCAACTGCCACGAAGCCGTTTAAGCCGCGCCAGCCGCGCGGCGCCTGGTCGGCGATGTTCTGGCTGACGTGGCGGCAGGTGCGGGGGTTCGCGGCCGGTCTAGCGATGCTTGCCCTTCTGCTGGGGTCTTTCGTCCCCGCGCAGGGCGTGCTCTTGTGGCCGGCGGCGACGCTATTGGTCGGGGTGCTGTGCGGCGCGACGGCGTTCGCGGGCGAACAGGAAGGGCCGTACCGCTTTCTAGGCGACCAACGCTTCCCGCTGGGCCGGCTCTGGCTCGTCAAGGTCGGCGTCCGCTTCGCCCTCGCGGTCACGGCCGCCCTCATCGTTTTGGCGCCCAGCTTCTTCATCGCGCTGACGAGCACAATCTCCCTTCAGGGGGCTCGTGGAGGAATGCCATCCTTTGTGGGCGCCTTCGCGTTCTACCTCTTTCACAGCAGCCTGATCCTCGTCTGCCCGTGGGTCGTGTTCCTGACCGTCTGGCTAATCTCCGGCTTCGCGGCCGGCTGTTTGTGCGGCCTGTTGTTCCGCAACGGGCTTGCGGCCGGCGTCTTCGCCCTGTTCCTGGGCGCCCTGCTGACGGCGGTTTGGGTCCCGTCGATGCTCGGCGGCGGCCTGCACGCCTGGCGGGCGTTGGGGCCGCCGGTCCTGCTGTTACTGTCCACATTCTGGTTAATGCGTCCGTGGGCGGCGGGCCGGACTGCCTCGTGGACCACGGCGGTTCGGCTGACGCCGTTCGTCGTCCTGGCCCTGCTATGGGTCGCGGGCGGTCTGTGGTTTCGCGTTTTGGAGATACCCTATGTGCCCGATACGGGCGCCCTGGACGCCTTCCGGGCGAGCCTGCCAACGCCCGACCAGAACGAGGGCGGCGAGTTGAAACGCCAGGCTTGTCTCCGCTTCGAGGAGCTGAGCGGAAAGCTCCAATCCGAGCAGCCGGGCGAGGGGCGGCCGGGCGATCCCAATCGCCCCGAAGTATCGCCCATGTTGCGGGCCGGCTACGTTCTGGACAAAGGCTGGAACCCCGACGACGCCGACCTGACCGTTTGGCTAGATCGGCTGTTCGCCGGCGAATGGGTGGGGATGCTGAAAAAGGCGGCCGACCTGCCGCCGGGCATGTTCGATGACTTGCGCAATCTGACGCAATTGAGTCCGTTGCCGGCGACGGGCCCGCGCGATCGATCGGGATCGTTCTCGCGGCGCGTGGTCTACAGCGACAGGCGGCCGGCGACGACGCGGCCTACGTCGAGAACCTCCGCATCGGGCTTAGCTTGTCCCAAACAATGCGTCATCGAGCCCCGCAGGTTGATGTGTTCGTCGGCCGGGCGGTCGAGGCCGATCTGGCTAAGGGGCTGGACCGCTGGCTGGAGAAATTGAACGGCCGGCCGGAGCTGTTGCGGAAAGCGCTCGCCCTTCTATCGCACTCCCAGGGCGAGGAGGATGACGACGACGACCAGGGAATGGCGGACGATCTGATCGTTCGCAACACTGCGGACGACCCCCTTTCCGTGATGCAGGTCTACATGGGCGACGAACCCTGGTGGCCGGGACGAAACGACCCGAACGTGCGGACGGAAGCGCAATGGATGACCATGGCCTGGCTCGTGCCTTGGGAGCGCGAGAGACAGGACCGCATTCTCCGTGTGATGTTTTGGGGCGACAAAATGCAGCGGCGGGCGCTCGGCCCTCGGCTCGGGCCGCTGCCGCAGCTCGGTTTCGCCGGCCCCATGCGACCCGTAAAGTCCATCCAAAAGTGCCGGGGGCGCGCCATGTTGCTGAAGTTGGCGCTTCGGTGTTATCAGGCGGACAACGGCAAGCCGGCCGATACTCTGGATGAGCTGGTTCCGAAATATCTCCTTTCGATCCCGCGCGATCCCGATGACGGCCAACCGTTCCGCTATCGGCTGTCGAAGGGGGAGGAGATCGAGTGGCCGGAGCCGCCGGCCGCGGCCGGCGTCCCCGCTCCGGCCGCGCCAGGCGTCCCCGCTCCGGCCGCGGCGCCGCCGGGCCTTCCGGGAGGGATGGCCGGAGCGGCGGGCGTTCCGGGAGTGATGGCCGCGCCGCCCTCTGTACGCAAGATCCCGGCGGGGCAGGGCGTCCTCTGGTGCGTCGGCGACGACCGCCAGGACGACGGCGGCCATCGCCAGGCCGGATCGCTTGACGGGACGACGGCCGCCGGCGAAGACATTATCTTTCTCGTGCCGTTGCCGCCGAGGGAGGGCGGCGGAAAATAACGACTTTTCCGCGCGGCCGCAAATCAAACCGGCCGCCGCCGGCGCCGCGCCGTTGCGTCCCGGCCTGTCCGGTGCGATCATGGAAGGGTCGCCGCCGGAGGTTTGCACCATGCGCATCTTGTCCGCCGCCATCCTGGCCTTAACCCTCTGTGGGGGCTTATCGGCCCCGGCCGGCGCCGCCCCGCCCCAACTCGTCCTCAGCGATCCTGGTTATCCGCTTTGGGAGATTCGACCCCAGGAGCGACACGTCTACGTCCTGACGCTGGAGGGCGATTGGAAGACCCCGGCCGCCCGCGACTCGGTGTATTACGTCAAGGTCGAATTTCCGGACGGCGGCGCCGTCGAGCAGCGCGTCGGCGACGACGACAGACTGTTTCGGCGCGGCGACGTGCGGGCGCTGCTGATCGAGTACCAGTGGAAGAGGCGCCATTTCGAGCGCGGCGACAAGTTCGCCGTCTTCGTCACCCGGCGCGACGCGGCGAGCGCCCCCGACGATCAGGTGGTGGTGAGCAACCGGCTGGAGGTGGAATGGCCGTTCGACCGCAAGGTGGTGCGGCTGCCGCCGAGGACGCGGTTCACGCCGCCGGAACCGATCGACGCTTTCCATCCTGAGGGCGAAGGACCAGCGGCGCCGCCTAAAATGGCGCCGGCGACCGACAGGTGAAGCGAGCGGTTCGCCGCCGTCACAGCCGTAACAACCCCTTGATCGTCCGGTACATCGCCAGCGGTTCCGTCTCCGTCGGACGCAGCCGGAAATAAGCGCTCTTTTCGTCCACCACGACCAGTCGCCCCTTGCTCCGCTCTGCCAACTCCTTGACCCGCTTCGCGCCGCGGTAGCCGAGCACCACGTCCGTCGGCGCCCCGGCCTCCTCCGCCTTTTCCAAGTGTACCGTGGCCAGCCGCCAGTGCGTCGCCAGCAGCCGCAGTTCCGCCAACCGCAGCAGCCACTCGGCCGGTTCCGGCGGAGGCCCGAAACGGTCGCGCAGCTCCTGGCGGAAGTCCTCCAGCCGGTCCAGGCCGCGCACCCGCGCCAGCCGCCGGTAGGCCTCGATCCGCTGCCGCTGCCCGGCCACGTAGTCGCGCGGGAGATAGGCGGTCCACGGCAGATCGACCGTCACCTCCAGCGGCGCCCGCCGGGCCTGGCCCTTCAACTCGCGCACCGAGTTGTCCAACAACTGACAGTACAACTCGTAGCCGACCGCCGCGATGTGGCCGCTCTGCTGGTTGCCGAGGATGTTGCCGGCCCCGCGGATCTCCAGGTCGCGCATGGCGATCTTGAAGCCCGATCCCAGCTCCGTGAACTCCTCGATGGCCTTCAGCCGCCGCGCCGCCGTCGGCGACACCTGCCGGTCGGCGTCCAGCAACAGGTAGGCATACGCCCGATGCTTGTATCGGCCGACGCGGCCGCGCAACTGGTGCAGGTCGGCCAGGCCGTAGTTGTCGGCCTGGTTGATGAAAATGGTGTTGGCGTTCGGAATGTCCAGGCCGCTCTCGATGATCGTCGTCGCCACCAGCACGTCCGCCTCGCGGCGGACGAACCGCAGCATCGCCTCCTCCAGCTCGTCGCCCGCCATCTGTCCGTGAACCACCGCCAGCCGCGCCTCCGGCGCGATCTTCTGGATCCGGTCCTCGATCTCATGGATGTTCTGGACGCGGTTGTGGACGAAGTAGACCTGGCCCTCGCGGTTCAGCTCGCGCAGGATGGCGTTGCGGATCAGCTGCCGGTCGAAGCGGACGATGCGCGTCTCGATGGCCAGCCGGTCGGGAGGAGGAGTTTCAAGGTTGCTGATGTCGCGGATGCCCAAAAGCGACAAATGCAGCGTGCGCGGGATCGGCGTGGCCGTCATCGTCAGCACGTCCACGTCCAGGCGCAGCCGCTTCAGCCGTTCCTTGTGTTCGACGCCGAAACGCTGCTCCTCGTCGATCACCACCAGTCCGAGGTCCTTGAAGTGAACGTCGGCGCTGACTAGCCGGTGCGTGCCGACGACCACGTCCACGCCGCCCGCCGCCAGCCGGGCGAGGATGCGCTTCTGTTCGCCGGCCGTGCGGAATCGGCTCAGGCATTCGACGGTGAAGGGAAATTCGGCGAGCCGCTGGCTGAAGGTGCGGTGGTGCTGCTCGGCCAGCACCGTAGTCGGCGCCAGCACCGCGACCTGTTTGCCGTTGTCCACGGCCTTGAAGGCCGCGCGGACGGCCAGCTCGGTCTTGCCGTAACCGACGTCGCCGCAGAGGAGGCGGTCCATCGGCCGCGGCTTGCGCATGTCGGACTTGATCTCGGCGAGGCTGGTGAGCTGGTCCGGCGTCTCGCGGTAGGGGAAGGCGGCCTCGAACTCCGCCTGCCAGTCGGAGTCGGGCGGGAAGGCGACGCCCGGCTGCGATTCGCGCACGGCCTGGAGCTGGAGCATCTCGGCCGCCATGTCGTGGACGGCCGCCTGCACCCTGTCCTTGCGCTGCTGCCAGCCCACGCCGCCCAGCTTTGACAGTTCCGGGTCCGACTTGCCGCCGCCGACGTATTTTTGGACTAAATCGATCTTCGACGCCGGAACGTAGACGCGGACGCCGTCGCGGAACTCCAGGATGAGGTGCTCTTCCTTCTGGCGGGCCGCCGCGCTCCGCCCTCCCCCGCCGCGGGGGGAGGGCGGAGAGGGGGAACCCGCGGCGTTCTTTTCCAGCACCTGCATCCCGCGGTAGCGGGCGATGCCGTGGCTGAGGTGGACGACGAGATCGCCCTCGGCCAGGTCGAGGAAGCTGTCGATGGCACGCGACTCCAGCCGGCGGCGCGGGGCGACCGGCAGGCCGGCGTCGGGCCGCGAATCGCGGTGGAACAACTCCTGCCCACCCAGCACCACGACGCCGACCGGATCGACCAGCCGGAAACCCGCGCGGACGCGTCCGACGACCAGGCGCAGCCGGTCGGACTGCGCCAGTCGGCCCGACGCCAGCACCTTCGCCCAGGCGCTTGCACTCGCCGTCGTTGTGGCAAGCGATCAGCACGCGCTCGCGCGCGGCCACGGCGTCGAGTTCGTCGCGCACCCGTCCCACGTCGCCGCTGAAGCGCTCCACCGATTCGACGTGCAACCGGAACGACGCCTCCACCGACGGACTTGGCAGGGCCGACACCGTCACGCTCGGAAAGCGCAACAGCCGCCCAAAGACGTCGGCGACGGAAAACAGATCCGCCGGGTCGGAAACGCGTTCGAGATAGTGCCGCCCCTGTTCCTGCAAATCGGCCGCCTCCACCAGCACGACCCAGGCGTCCTTCGGCAGATAATCGCCTAATTGCCCTCTCTCAACATCTGAATGCGCGCGGCCGTCGTGATCGCCGTTCGACGCGCCGCATTGGCCGTCCGACATGCCGACCGCCGCCCATTCCGCCCGATCCAGTTCGCCGAGGCTGCGCTGCGTCTGCGGCGAAAACTGGCGGATGGAGTCGATGTCGTCGCCGAACAGTTCCAGACGGTGCGGCGCCTCGGCGTCGGGCGAGTAGACGTCGAGGATGCCGCCGCGACGGCTGAACTCGCCGGGCAGCTCGACGGCCTCCGTGTTCTGGTAGCCGTGGGAAACGAGCCAGGCGGACACTTCCTCCACGTCCACGGTTTCGCCGCGGCGGAGGACGCGACGGCGGGCCGCGAACTCGGCGCGTGCGGGGACCGTCTGGAGCAACGCCTGGATGGTGGTCAGCACCAGGCGCGGCGGTTCGACGGAATCGAGTTGTTTCAGGAGACGCAAACGCCGGCCGACGGACTCGTCCACCGCTTGCCCGGAGACGGATTGATCGTCGCAGGCGGGGAAAAGCGCGGGGCGAAGGCCGGAGAAGCTGATCAGATCGCCGGCCCACGGATCGACTTCGTTGGGGTGGGCGATGACGACGAGCAGGGTTCGCGGGGCGAGCAGGGCCAGGGTCGCGGCGGCCAGACCGGCGGACGAACCCCAGGCGCCGTCCACGACGCCGCTGCGGCCGTCGCGCAGGGCGGCGAGCAACGGGTCGAAGCCCTCGGCGGTCTGTAAAAGAGCGGGCAGATCGGTCAAGTGGTTTAAGGCGACGGCAACGGCGCGAGGCACGGAATGATCCTCCCCGTGCATTCTAGCGCGTCGGGACGCCGGTTAGCCGCGACGCGCCAGCGGAGCGCTTCATCCCGACGCGCTCCGCTGGCGCGTCGCGGCCAACCGGATGGGGGTGCTCGCCGTCAGGCGGTTTCCGTCTGCGAGGCGGCCTCGGCAAGCGGCGCCACCATGTTGAGGATGTTGCCGAGCTGGGCCAGGCGCATGCCGTAACGGTCGAGGAACTCCTGCAGCGCGAAGTCGTTGTCGATGGCCTCGTCGTCGTCGTTGACGCAATTGGTCAGCTCGGTGATGAGCTGGCCGAAGGAGCGCTCCAGCGACGGCATCGCCTTGCGGCAGGCGTCGCCCAGTCCGGGGAAGTCCTGTTGCCAGCGCGACAGGTAGGCGCGCCAGCGGGCGCTCATGTCATGGGCGGCGGCGGCCGCCCGTTGGTAGGAGAGCTGTTCCTTCTGCACTTCGAGCAGCTGCCGAAGCAGCTCCACGGTTTCCGCACCGGGGGGCGCGGCCGGCGGCGGTTCGGTGGGGACGGCGGGCACGGAGGACGACACGTCGATTTGGAAGTTCATGGTTCGGTGATCCGCGTCAGACCCTCTGGGCCGGGAAACAATCTTCCGGTCGGCTAGGGGTGGCATCAGGTCGGGTTCCGCGTCCGGCCGCGTCCGGCCGCCGGGCCGATACGCCAGGGAGGAGGGGAGCGATGCACGACTGTTGGCAGAGGTTCCCCGGGGCCGGCCAATTCTCGATTTATTCTACCAGAGAGACGGCGCAAATACCAGCGCGTGTTCCACGGCCGATCCTCACTCCCTCTTGTTCCGTTCGCCCCCCGCCGTTACCATCTCGCCTTCATGAAACGCAACGGCGCCCCTGCCTGTCGCGGACCCGGCGACCATCCCCTGTGGTGGCTCGGCTTGCTCGCGCTCGTCGCCGGCCAGGCGTGGATGACGCTCGGACTGTTCGGACCCGACCACGCCGTCGGACCCCTCCTCGACGAACGGCCGGTGCTGTCGGGGCGGCATCCCCTCCACCTCTATCATGGACTTCTCGGGGCGCGTTCGTTCCTCAATCGCGGTACGCTCTCCTGTTTCGACCCGGCCTTCCAGGCCGGATACCCCAAGACGCCCGTCTTCGACGACGGCAGCCGGCCGGCCGAGCTGCTGCTGACCGCGGCCGGCGGACGCTACCTGCCGTCCGTGTACAAGTTGGGCGTCGCGGGGATGTGTCTTCTGGCGCCGTGCGTGTTGGCGGGGACGGCGCGGGCGGCGGGGTTGAGCCGCTTTCGAGCTTGTCTCGCCTGCGGCCTGGGGATGCTCGTCTGGTGGGGCAAGCCGTGCCGCGACCTGCTCGAAGCCGGCGACGTGGACCTGTTGACGGCGACGCTGGCCGTGCTGGCGCAGGCCGGGTTGCTGCTGCGCTACCACCGTGCGCCGGGGCCGCTGAGCGTGATCGGCGTGGGACTGACGGCCTTCCTCGGCTGGTTCGCCCATCCGCTCCTGATGATCCTGTCGGCGCCTCTGTTCCTCTTTTACTACTTCACCGTAGGCGCCCGCCACCGGCTGCTATGGCACGGCTGTCTCGCCGGCGCCCTCGCGGCCGGGGTCGGCGCCAATCTGTTCTGGCTGCTCGACGGCATCGATTACTGGTGGATTCGCACGCCCTTCACGAACCTGGAAGTCCCGGCGCTGACGGCCCACACGCTGACGGCCGTATGGGCGGCGTCACTGTGGGGCGAGCCGGCCGACCGGACGCTGGCCTGCTTCCTGGTCCCGGCCGCCCTGGTCGGCGTCGTCCTGCTGCATTCGGCCGGCCGGCGCGCGGCGGCTCGCCTGCTCGGTCTGGCGGTCGTGGGCTGGCTGCTGCTGGCGGCGGCGGCCATCGTCTGGCCGCCGTTGTCGCGCTTCGGCGCCGAACGCCTGTTCGCCCCGGCCCTGGCGTTCGCCGCGGTCCCGGCCGCCTACGGACTGGCGCAGACGTTGCGGCCGATCCGCCGCTGGGGCGGTTGGGGCAGCGCCTGCCTCGTCGGCGGCGGCGCGCTGGCCCTTCTCACCCTGGCCCTGCCGTCGCACCGCGACGCCTGGGTCAACCGGGTGCGGCGGGGCGAGCCGCTCCTGATCGG
The DNA here is from genome assembly GCA_963813925.1 of uncultured Planctomycetaceae bacterium. Lineage (GTDB taxonomy): Bacteria > Planctomycetota > Planctomycetia > Gemmatales > Gemmataceae > UBA4732. The sequence continues at coordinate 522,080 of CAWFBG010000004.1, read as the reverse complement.
CCTCGGCCCCGACCGCGAAAACGTGGTCGCCGTGCTGAAGGATCAAACGACAACGGAGGCCCGTATTCTCTGGGAAGACCGCCGCGGCCCGCGTACGGATTCGCGGTGGACGGCCCTGTTGCCGCTGCTGACCGGCCGCGCCTTCGTCGGCGGACTCGACCCCGACGCCGCCATCGAACACACGGCCGGCGGCCTGATCGACCAGACCCTCGGCGGACGTTCGCTCGACGACTGGAGCGACGCCGACTTGCGCGACTACTGCGCCCAGTACAACATCGGTTGGGTCGTTTGCTGGTCCGAGAAGGCGGCGAAGCGCTTCGGGCGCTGGACGGAGGCGAAGGCGACGACGGAGCTGCCCGACGGCGGCCGGCTGTTCACGCTGCATCGCAAGCCGACCTTCGCGCTTCACGGCGCCGCCCGCTGGCAGTCGGCCGACTCCAACCGCATCCTGCTGACGGACGTGCGGCCGGAAGACGGCTCCGTCGCCCTCAGTCTTCATTACCAGGCGGGACTGCGCGTGGCGCCGAGCCGCATCAAGATCGAGCTCCACAAGGACCCGCGCGACGCCATCGGCTTCGTGCGGCTCATGCTCAAGGAGCCGGCTCCGGTGGTGACGATTACCTGGGACAAGAGATAGGGCGGCGGTTGCGATGGGGGTTGGCGCTCTCCTCCGGGTTATGGGCTTGGAGCGCTTTTGAGGTTAGCGGCGCGCCGCTTGCGCCCCGCCGCCTTGGTCCCGGTCAGCGCGAAGGTCTTCGAGCGACGTGCCATCCACCCAGGCGCGTCTCTTGGGCATAATTGCCGCTTCCGCTCTCGAACTGCTGCAAGAAGCGAATCATGTCGGCCCGTCCGAGTTCCTTGCGGAGTGCTTCGAGGCCTTTTTGGCGGATTTCTTCAAGCGTTCGGGCCATAGCCGATCTCCTTTAACCAGTCCAGGCGCCTGTTCGCTCAATCGCCGCCGCCCAGGGCGAACTCGACCGATTGGGGAGCCTTGACCTGCTCCGAGGCGTCCAGGAGTTCGAGGGAAAGCAACCCACCGGACTTGTCGTAGTCGAGGATCAGGCCCGGCCGGGTTTCGTCGCTTTCAGCCACCTTGCCGGGCCGCAGAATAATCGACAGTGTGTCAGCTTCTTTATCGTAAATGACCTTCATGGCTTCCTCCATTACAGCGTCACGAATCATCCTCCCTGCTCCACCATCCGATTATCCTCCTCCGTCAGCCCGTACAGATCATACACCAGCCGGTCGATCCGCCGCTCCGTCGCGTCGATCCGGGCCTGGTGTACGGTCTTGTCGTGCGGCGCCTTCGCCGCCGCCAGCTGGATCGCCAGTTCGGCCCGCTGCTCACCCAGATGATTTAGCGTCTGGCATCCCAAATGTTCCATAATCGCCGCGGGCAACGGGAAGACGACCAGGTGTTTGATCTTGAGTTCCGCGAAAACGCGGCCTTGCCGCGGCTCGACGGTGCGGAAATACCAGGTCATGAACGGGCTGTTCAGCAAGGCGCACAGCCCGTCCATATGCAGGTCACACTCTTGTTTAGGGAAAACGATGAAGAAGTTATTGCTGGCGTACCGCTGCTCACGATCCACGGCGGCGAGGACATGGTCGCCCGTGCGGCGCACGAGGAGCTTGTCTCGGGCGTACCACTCGGGCTTGCCGGCGTTCGCATAGCGCTCTTTCGTCTTCCGTCGCGGCACGGCGTCGAGCCGGATGTACTTGCCATTCCAGCGCAGAAAGTAGGGTTGAATCTCGTCCCGCCCGAAGAGCATGGGTCTACAGCTTTGGTCCAGACGGCGATCCACGAACAGCTCGTCCCGAATGTTGCCGCTGTGGACTCCCTCATGGACCTCAAAATAATCCCCGAGCGGTGGGCGTCCCTCCAACTCCCGCAAAACCGCCCGCCTCTCCGGCGTCAGGTGGAGGTTGAAGACCAGCCGCGGATTGGACCAGAAGTCGGCCTGGCGCATCTCCTGGGCGAGCGGCGCCTCCGCGTCGTGAACCGTAGCCCTCACGACCTGGCAGTTCTGCGGCGGCGCCTTAACGCCGACGATCGTGGCGGCGTCGATGACCGCGCCGGGGAACGCCGTCCCCCACCAATCGATCGCCTGAATGGACAGCCGCTCCAGGAGGAGTTTGCGCGTCTCAATGTAGTCTTTAAGCAGGAGGACGTCGGGAAGCACCATGCCGAAGTATCCCCCGCGGCGCGTGATTTCGATCCCCTTCTCCACGAAGGGTCGAAAAAGGTCGTAGATCCCTTTTGTCGATGGATATCGGCTCCAAATGTACTCCTTTACCCCCTGCTCGTCGGCGATCTCCTTCTGTCCCCACGGGGGATTGCCGATGACCGCATTAAAGCCGCCTGTTCTCATGATCCGGGGGAACTCCGCGTCCCAGTCGAAGACGTTGACCAGGCGGCCCTCTTCGTCGAACGGCGCCGCCTGCCGGCCTTCGTAGAAGTCCGGCCCGATCAGCGCGTTGCCGCACTTGATGTTGCTCGCCAGGTCCGGCAGCGCCCGCTCGTTGTAGCGTTTCCGCGCCGTCTCGATGGTCTCCTGCGCTTCCCCTTCCAGCATCTCGAGCAGGAGGGAAAGCTTGGTCACTTCCACCGCTTGTGGGTCAATGTCCACGCCGTAGATGTTGTTCAGCAGAATGCGTTTCTTCTCGCCGGTCGTCAGCCGCCAGACGCCGCCAGACGCCTGGAACAGTTCCTTCTTGTGCTTGTCCGGCGACTCCTCATACTTTTTCAGGTGCCATTCGAGCAGGCGCCGATAGGCGCCCAGCAGAAACGAGCCGGCGCCGCACGCCGGATCGAGGACGGTCAGCCCGGCCGCCTCCTTCGGCGTCTTGCCCTCCAGCATCCGGCCGACGGCGTGCTCGACAATGGAATCCACGATGGCGGAGAGAGTAGTAGACGCCTCCAGCCTTTTTGACCTCCGGATTCTCCTCGAAATTCGCCTGGTGGGAGGCGGTCAGACGGACGACCTTGCCGAGGGACCGCTCGTACACCCGGCCCAGGATTTCGACCGGCAGCGCCGAAAACTCGTAGGGGCTTTCGGGGGAATAGAGTCCCCGGATCATCGACTGGAGCGCCTGGTCGTCGATCTTGAGACGCTGCGTCAGCTCACCGGGGCTTTCCGAGCAGTCCTTCTCCTTGTGGAAGTGGAACAGGCCGGAGTTGTAGCGCTCGTCGGCCTTGTGGTAGAGGGTGAGCAGGCCTTCGTACACGTCGGGGCCGTCTTGCAGTTTTTTGAGCCGTCCATACGGTTCGACGCCGCGGTCCTCGCACATGCGCAGGAAGAGGATGCGGTCGATGGCGACCTGGACGGCAAAGTTCAGTTCGCGCGAGGAAAGCTCCGGGTTGCGCAGGGCCAGGTTCCCGGCCAGCTTCTCGCGCCAGGTCTCGATCTCGTCGAGGAACGTCGTCAGCGCGTCGGTGGGAAACCCGGCCATTCAGCCCGCGACCTCCGCCTCGGCCACAAACGCCTCCAGAACGGGCGATTCCACCTCCAGCATCTCCTTGCCGAACGTCTCGATGTGAAAGCGGAGCGCGGACTTTACGTCGGCCATCGCCTCTTCGTAGGTGTTGCCCTCGCCCACTACCACGCCCTTGAGGCCCAGCGGATAGGCCACATACCCGTCCGCGTGCTTTTCCACGATGATCTTGAACGCCGTCACGGACGGTCGTTTGCCGCCCTTTTTCGCATCCCGCCGATTCATTGGTTTGCCTCCACGATCCGGATTTCCTCTTCCGTCAGCCCGTACAGGTTGTACACGAGCCGGTCGATCCGCCGATCCGTCGCGTCGATCTGGGCCTGGAGTACGGTCTTGTCGTGCGGCTCCTTCGCCGCCGCCAGCTGGAGCACCAGTTTGGCCCGCTGCGCACCCAATTGGTTAACGGTCTGGCATCCCAACGGTTCCAGAATCGCGGCGGGCAATGGGAAGACGACAAGATGTTTGATCTTGAGTTCGGCGAAAACACGACCCTGGCGCGGCTCGATGGTGCGGAAATACCAAGTCATGAATGCGCTATTCAGCAGTGCGCACAGGCCGTCCATTGGCAGGTCGCACCCCCGTTTAGGGAAAACGATGAAGAAGTTGTTGCTCGCGTACCGCCGCTCCCGATCCACGGCGGCGAGGACGTAATCGCCGGTGCGGCGCACGAGGACCTTGTCCACGGCGTACCAATCGGGGTTGCCGGCGTTCGCATAGCGCTCTTTCGTCTTCCGCCGCGGCACGGCGTCCAGCCGGATGTACTTGCCATTCCAGCGCAGGAGGTAGGGTTGAATCTCGTCGCGCCCGAAGAGCATGGGCCGACAGCTTTCGTCCAGACGACTATCCACGAACAGTTCGGCGCGAATGTTGCCGCTGTGAACTCCCTCATGGACCTCGAAATAATCCCCGAGACGTGGGCGCCGTTCCAGGCCTTGCAAAACCGCACGCTTCTCCGGCGTCATGTGGAGGTTGAAGACCAAGCGCGGATTGGAGCAGAAGTCGGCCTGACGTATCTCCTGGACGACTGGGGTCTCCGGATCGTGGACCGTCGTCTTCACCATGTGGCCGTCTTGCGGCGGCGTCTTGGCGCCGACAATTGTGGCGGCGTCGATCACCGCATCGGCAAACGCCATCCCCCACCAATCAATCGCCAGGATGGACAGCCGCTCTAGGAGGAGTTTGCGCGTCTCAACATAGTCTTTCAGCAGGATAATGTCGGGAAGCACCATCCCAAAGAACGCCCCGGGCCGGGTGAGTTCAACTCCCTTTTCTACAAAGGGTCGGAAGAGGTCGTAGATCCCTTTCGTCGAGGCATATCGGCTCCAAATGTACTCCTTAATTCCGTGCTGGTCGGCGACTTCCTTCTGTCCCCACGGCGGGTTCCCGATCACCGCATCAAACCCGCCCGCCTTCACGACCTTCGGAAACGCCGCGTCCCAATCGAACACGTTGATCCGATACCGCTCCTCCTCGTCGAGCAGCGCCGTCTGTTCCCCTTCATAGAAATCTGGCCCGATCAGCGAGTTGCCGCACTTGACGTTGCCGGCCAGGTCGGGCAGCGCCCGCTCGTTGTAGCGTTTCCGCTGCGTCTCGATGGTCTCCTGCGATTCCCCCTCCAGAACCACCAGCAGCAGCGACAGCTTGGTCACCTCCACCGCTTGCGGGTCGATGTCCACGCCGTAGATGTTGTTCAGCAGGATGCGCTTCTTCTCGGCGGTCGTCAGCCGCCAGGCGCCGCCGGCCGCCTGGAACACTTCCTTCGTGTGCTTTTCCGGCCCGTCTTCCTCGTACTGTTTCAGGTGCCATTCGAGGAGACGCCGGTAGGCGCCGACCAGGAACGAGCCGGAGCCGCACGCCGGGTCGAGGACCGTCAGCCGGGCCGCCTCCTTCGGCGTCTTGCCCTCCAGCAACCGCCCGACGGTGTTCTGGACGATGTAATCGACGATGTAGGAGGGTGTGTAATAGACGCCGCCGGCCTTTTTGACCTCCGGTTTCTCCTCGACCTTCGCCTGGTGGGCGGCCGTCAGGCGGATGACCTTGCCGAGGAACTGCTCGTAGACGTGGCCCAGGATTTCGACGGGCAGCACCGAGAATTCGTAGGGGCTGTCGGGGTAGTAGAGGCCGCGGAAAATCGACTTCAGGACGAGGTCGTCGATGTAGAGTTGGGGCGTCAGCTCGTCGGGGGCCTCCGCGCGGTCCTTCTCCTTGTGGAAGTGGAACAGGCCGGAGTTGTAGCGATCGTCGGCCTTCCGGAAGAGTTCCTTGAGCCGGCCGTAGACGGCGGCGCCGTTTTGCAGGGCCAGGAGCTGGCCGTAGCTCTCGACGCCGCGGTCCTCGCACATGCGCAGGAAGATGATGCGGTCGATGGTGACCTGGACGGCGAAGTTCAATTCGCGCGAAGAAAGATCCGGGTTGCGCAGGGCCAGGTTCCTGGCAAGCTGCTCCCGCCATTTCTCGATCTCGTCGAGGAAGGCGGCGTCCACGGCGGCCGTGCCGCGCTTGGCCTTTTTTGAGTCGGCGAATCGGTCGAAGGAGCCTTTCAGGACCGCATCGCGGGAGAAGACGCCGGCGATCTTTTCGTCCCAGGCCGCGGCGAACTCATTGCAGCGAAAATACAGAATGCGGGCGGCGGACGCCTTGTCGGTCTGGGCCGGCTTGACGCGGCAGTCGTAGACGGCGAACTCCTTAAAGTTGGTGAGGATGGAGAGCGGCATCTTGGCCGACCAGGCGTAGCGGCGCAGCTGGAAGGCCGGGTTCGGGTCGTCCTTGAGGTTCACGGCGGGCTTTTTGGCTTCCAGGTAGAACTTGGGCGTACCGCCGATGCGGAAGGAGTAATCCGGTGCCTTGGTCGCCCCGCCGATCTTGAGGGCCGCTTCGTGGACGACATCCTTGTAGGCTTCGGCGTAGCCCTGTTCGTTGTCCACGTCCCAGCCGAGGCACTTGAAGAGCGGGTTGACGAACTGCTGGCGCAGCTCCGCCTCCTTGAAGTGCGCGGACTCGTAAGCGTCGGCGTTGCGCTCAAAAACCTCGACCAGGTCCAGCACCTTTTGGGGTGTACTCATCGCCTGAAGATCCTTGAGCGGGGCCGGTCGTTGCTTGCGGGCATCGGGATGAAGCGTAGTCTGTTCGATTGCCTGGCGGCTTACAAGGACATTCTCGGCCATGGCGCGCCGCTGCGTGCGGCGACCCCGCCAAGTGGTCGGATTTGCCGCGTCAGGTACAATGATTCTAGCCGCCCCCCACGTCGGACGGACACGCGGCCGGAAGGACCATCCATGCGCATCGCCATCCTGTCGCGGCAAGAATCGCTGTATAGCACCCGTATGTTGGTCGAGGCCGGCCGCCGCCGCGGCCACGACATGGACGTCATGGACACGCTGCAATTCGACATCCGCCTCAGCCGACGCACGCCGGAGCTGTTCTACCAGGGCGAGCCGGTCGGCCGGCTCGACGCCGTTATCCCACGAATCGGAGCGTCAATCACCTTTTTCGGCCTGGCCGTGGTGCGCCAGTTCGAGATGATGGGCGTCTACTGCCTCAACGAATCCCAGGCCATCGCCCGCTCGCGCGACAAGCTGCGCTGCCTCCAGCTTCTCAGCCGCCACGATATCGGGATGCCGCCGACCGTCTACACGCGGCAAGCGAACCACGTCCCCGGCTGCATCGAGCGCGTCGAGGGGCCGCCGGTCGTGGTCAAGCTGCTCCAGGGCACCCAGGGCATCGGCGTCGTCCTGGCCGAGAGCACGCGGGCGGCCGAGTCGGTCATCGAGGCCTTCCACGGGCTGGAACAAAATATCTTGATCCAGAAGTTCATCCAGGAGGCGAAGGGGGCCGACCTCCGCGCCTGGTGGTAGGCCGCAAGGTGGTGGCGGCGATGAAACGCAAGGCCGTGGCCGGCGAGTTCCGCTCCAACCTCCACCGCGGCGGCAGCGCCAAGAAAATCCGCCTGCGCCCGAATACCGCCGCACCGCCCTGGCGGCGGCCCGCGTCCTCGGCCTGCGCGTGGCCGGCGTCGATCTCATCGAGTCGGAAGAGGGGCCGATGGTGATGGAGGTCAACTCGTCGCCGGGCCTCGAAGGCATTCAGAAAAGCACCGGCGTGGACGTGGCCAACGCCGTCATCGAACACATCGAACGCGAACTGCAACACCAACCCGTTCCTGGCCCAGAGACCGACGACGCCAAGCAGGCGTCGTGACCGCCCGCGCATCCCACCCGACCGCTACACCTTGTACGCCGGCTGGCCGCCCTCATCGACGCAACGGGGATGGCGCTGGCCGGTCGCCCCCGCGTACACTACAAGAGTAGAAAGAGCGCCCGCTCCTCTCTCATAATCCCCGTCCGCGAGGGCCGGAGACGTGTACCCGATCCTTCTCCTCGTCGCGGCCGCCGCGACCGCCGACCCGCCCACGCCGCCCGACCGCGTCGAGGACCGCGACCCGGTGCTGCGCTGGAACCAGGCCGCCCTGCAAGCGATCAAGCAAGACCGCACCCCGCCGCCGATGGCCGCACGCAATCTCGCCATCCTCCACGCTTCCATCTACGACGCCGTCAACGCCATCGACCGGTCCCATGCGGTCTATCACGTCGCCGTCGAAGCGCCGGCCGGGGCGTCGATGGAGGCGGCCGCGGCGGGGGCGGCCCACGACGTTTTGACCCGCCTCTATCCGAAGGAGGCGAAGAGGTTCGACGCCATCCTGGACGACGAGTTGTTGTGGCTGCCGGAAGGCCTTGCGCGCGACGACGGCTTGGTCCTCGGCCGCGACGTGGCGGCCCGGATGCTGGCCTGGCGGGCCGACGACGGTTCCGCGCAAGGGGCCGTTCGTCTCGGAGTCGGGGCCGGGGCTGTGGGAGCCGACGCCGCCGGACTACCCGCCGCTGCTGCCGCACTGGGGCGACGTGACGCCGTTCGTCCCGGCCCGCGCCGGACAGTTCCGGCCGCCGCCGCCCCCGGCGATCACCGACGCGCGCTACACCACCGACTTTAACGAGGTCAAATTGCTCGGCCGGGCCGACAGCCGGAAGCGGACGCCGGAACAGACGGTCGTCGCCTGGTTCTGGGCGGACGGCCTCGGCACGGTGACGCCGCCCGGCCACTGGAACCGCGTCGCCGCGTCGGCGGCGCGGCAGAAACGGCTTTCGCTTCCGGAGAACGCTCGCCTGTTCGCCCTGCTCAACCTCGCCCTGGCCGACGCCGGCATTCACTGCTGGGAGTGCAAGTACGGTCGCCGTCTCTGGCGGCCGATCACGGCCATCCGCGCCGCGGCCGACGACGACAACCCCGACACCGACGCCGACCCGAGCTGGCATCCGCTGTTGCCGACGCCGCCGTTCCCGTCCTATGTGTCGGGGCACAGTTCATTCAGCGGCGCCGGGGCGGCCGTGCTGGCCGACGTCTTCGGCGACGCCACGCGGGTCACGGCCGCGTCGGAGGCGTTTCCGGGGATGACGCGGACGTTTCCGAGCTTTTCCGCGCTGGCGCGGGAGTGCGGTCGCAGCCGGATCTACGGCGGCATTCACTACGAATGCGACAACAAGGAAGGTCTGAAAATGGGCAAGGCGATAGGCGAGTATTGCTGCCGGACGGCGTTGCGGCCCCTCGCGGGGGGCCGGACGACGGATCGTTAAGGGCGCCCCCTCTCCCCCTCCGCATCATGCAGCTTGCAACGCCGGCCGTGCAAACTGCACGGCCGCCCGGGGCCGTCGCCGCCGGTCGATTTTCACAAGTCTTTCGTGCCACTTCCCTTAGTGCGAGCCTGGCGATTTGGCGCCGCCGTTGCCTGCGGTGGGACGCCATCGACCGGGAGGCAACGACGTGGGGCGAACAGGGCTTGCTTTGTTGAAGCGCGCGGCGTCGGCCGCGTTGCGGCTGCCGAACCGGTTTCGGCCGATCGGCGGCCGCCTGCGGCGACTCGACGAGACGAAAGCCGTAGCGGAGATGCGATATGAGATCGTTTTTCGCCTCGTCCGCGCCACCAAGTCGTATCGCCGTTACGCCTTTTGCGCCCTCCGCGACGGGCGAACGGTCGGCCGGCTCGACGTCGATTTCATCGCCTCTCGAAAGTGGCTTTACGTCGCCAACATCTACGTCGTCGAGGCGCACGGCAACCGGGGCGTCGGCACGGCCCTCCTGGTCTGCGCCGCGCTCCGGACGGGTGGCGAGGTCTTGACCACGTCGTCGCGGACCCGCCAGGGGGCGGCGTTCTTCGCCAAGAACCGGGCGACGTTGAAGCGCTACGGGGTCGAGATGGCGGATCGGCCGCCGGCCCCCGCCGTTCCACCGGACGGCGCCGCCCTTCTTGCCTAACGCATGTACAAGTGATACCGGGTCGCGGCGATCCAGCGTCGCGGGACGATGCGGTCGAAAATCGGGGCGTTGAAAGCCGGGTCCGGCGGCGGGAGTACGGCGGCGGCTGGAGGTGGAGGAATCACGGCGGGCCGTCCTTGGGCGGCAGCCTGGGGAGTCGTGTTCAACCCCCAGGCTGCCGCCAAGGCGGCCCTTTGACGCCGCATCAGTCGAGGTCGAAATGCTTTGAATCATGACCGTGGTCGTCATGATGATGGTGGCGTCCGGGAAGCAGGAAGCCGAAGTCCAGATTGGCAATGGTCTGGTCCACGCCGAGCGTGATGTCGTCGCGGGTTCCGGTGGGGGTCGTGAAGTCGTTCCGCAGACCCTTCGGGGGCGTGACCGTGACGGCATAGTCGCCGGGGAGCAACCCGGAGAAGGAGTAGGAGCCGTTGTAGCTGGTCGTGGTCGTGAGGTTGACCATCTGGCGCGCGTCGTTGGTCCCGGTGAGAGTAACGGTCAAGCCGGACACGCCCGGGTCCCCCTTCTGGAAGGAGCCGTCGCGTTGGAGGTCGATGTAGACCTTGCCTTTGAGGGTGGACGGGCTCAGCCGCCCGCCACGAACATGTCGCTCAGGTCGTTCGTGCCCGGAGTGTTCGCGTCGCCCAGGAACCCTCCGCCCGGCGCGGACACGCCGAAGACTTCCTCCAACGTCTTCAGGTCGGACGAGTGGGTGTAGGCCACGGTGCTGTCGTAGGCGTTGCCCTTGGCCAGCGGCGAGATGACGATTTCAGGTATGGTGTATTGGGTCGTGTTTCCGCCTTCGGTCTCGTCGAACCAAATCACGATCGCGCCGTTGTTTTTGTAGGCCTGGGACGCCTCGATCATTGGGATGATTTGGGAAAGGAAGTTGTCGCCCGCCGCGATCGACGATTGGTCGCCGGTGTAGTGGACGCCGTTGTAGGTGAAGCCGTTTGTCAAGGAGGAGTGCATGTCATTGTATTGGTCCGGGGTGATGAGGTTGTACATGGCGACGGTGTTGTTCGCGAGGTCCGTGGCCAGCTGCCCCAGCGGCGAGTAGTATGCGGCTTCCGTGTTGGTGGAGCCGGTGGGACCAGGGCCGCTGAGCGTGCCGCCATTCGTGGCGGTGTAGAAGAGGGTGCCGTCGTGCTTGACGGCGAAGTTGTACTGCGTGCTGCCATTGTAGGGATTCACCGCGCCGTTTGTACCGGAGGCGCTCGACGTCGGCACACTTAAGCCGGTGTACTGCATGTCCTCCTGGTAGGAATGCCAGCCGGCGGCGCCATATTGCGCCTGAAGCAAAGCGCTGAGGTTGGCCGGGTCATTCCCCGTCCCGGCGATCAGATTGACGTTGTTGCCGCTCGGGAGGCCGTTGTTGGCGTAGGGGTCGTCGTCGTTGGCGACGCCGAAGTTGCCGCCGCCTTCCTGCCAGACGTAGTTCGGCTCGGACGGGTGGATGCTTACCGCCGGGTTGTTGTAGTCCGCGTTGTAGTAGTTGCTGGCGTAGGAGGTCTGTGCGGCGTTGGGATTGCCGGGGGTCATGAGGCTGTTCAGATACGGGGCGGCGGGATTGCCAAGGAGTTGCTCCGGCGACCCGGTGAGGCCGGACGGCTGCGTGAGGTTGTGGTTCTCCATGTCGATGTAAAAGACATCGCCGAGGGACGAGGTGGCCGACAGAAGGGTCCGGTCTTCCAGTGCTTCCAGCTGCGGCCGGAAGCCCCTGTCTTGCTTCCGCATCGGCCGCCGCCGGCGCAGCGAACCAGGAACGAACACGCTGGCCGATGGACTTGAAGGTGGTCGCCATGGTGAAGTCTCCGATGTTTGAACAGGAGAAGGAAGTGGAACATACCGGCGAAGGTCGGGCAATCCTCACCGAGAGGAAAACCCTCGTTGTTGGTTTTTCGCCGACTGCGCCACATACATCGAAGGCAGATTACACCTTATCCAAACCCCCTTGTCAAATGAAGATCCAATATCATTGTCGTGATGAAATCAGCTCTGATCGGAAGGCCGGGCGGGGGCAATTCTACCGGTCGGTTCCGGGGCGTCAACATTATTAGCGCGTGAGATGGGTGAGATAATGATGAGGAAATGAAGGATAAAGAAGACCGCCGCGCCACCCCCCGGCGCCGCGAATCGCGAGAGCAAGGCGCTAAAAACGATTAAAGCGATATCTAACGAGAACGCAGTTTCCGGCCCAGCGACTCAATCCGGTCGCGGCATTCGTTCCGCGCCGCGGCGTATCCCTTCGGGTCGATCCTTCCCGCCCGTAGATACTCCAGCACCACCGTCTCGGCGGCCACGTATTCCGCGCAGGCGTGGGCCACGGCCGACGCGACCGCGTTGGGGACCGTCGTCACGCCGTTGCGGTCGGCGTGCAGCAGGTCGCCGGGGTGGATCACCACGCCGCCGACGCGGACCGGCATATGGATGTCCGGAATGTGGCAATAACCGTGGGCGGCCGTTGTCCCGCCGGTGAAGACCGGGAAGCCGATCGCTTCCACCTGGTCCAGGTCGCGGCCGGCCCCGTTCGTCACCAAACCCACGGCGCCGAACGCCTGGTACGTCGTACACATCACCTCGCCGAACACCGCCGCCGCCGGCGGGTCGTCCAGGTCCTGAAAAACCACCATCGCCGGGCCGGGCAACTCCGCGAACGCCGCCGCCTGTTCCGCGATCCCGGAATAAACGTCGCCGGCCCGCGGGGCGGCGGCCGAGCGGAACGTCGCCGTGCTGGCGTAGCCGACGGCCGGCGGCATCTTCGGGAAGCAGGACTGAATGCGGCAGTCCACGTACCCGGCGGTGCGCGGCCGGAGGTCGAACAATTCGACGACATTACAGATCGTCGGCGTATCGTAACGGCGGAGCAGGTCCAGGTCGGCGGCGGGGACGGCGTGAAAGCCTGACATGTCGGCCTCGGGGTTGAAGAAGAGACGGCCCACGCGGCATGGTGCGCGAAAGGTTTCTGACGGCCGCGTGTCGGGGTCGTATTTTGGGTGCCATGCTTTCGCGGCTGGCGTCCGAACGAGGAAACCATCCGAATCACCGCGAAAGCATGTTTGGGCTTCACCGGGACCGGGCGACGACGAAACATGCTTTCGCGGTGGTCCCGACGGCAAGTAGGTTGGGATGCCAGCCGCGAAAGCATGGCACACATCCCCCGACCCCAGAATCCGCTCACGTGCCTATGCGGCATCCTACGGCGCGCCGGCCGGTTGCCAAGCGGCGCGGGCCGGGCGACAATACCGCGGGAGGCGGGCGGGCCTTACCGGGCGCGGGGTGCGGCATGAATTTGAATCTGCTCATGGCGGTCGTTTGGTTCGTGGTCGGCGTCGGCCTGCTGGTCGTAACCTACACGGTGGGCGACGCCGCGCTGCCGTTTCGCGTCCGCTTCCTGCCCATCTCGCCGGGCTGGCTGGCGCTGCTGCTCTGCGTCTACAACGTGGTCCGCTGGTGGTCGGGTCCCCGGCGAAGGCGGCGCGACCCGCTGGCCGACGCCCTGGAAGCCCGCCGACGGATGCACCGCGACCGCGACAACCCGCCGCCGCCGCCCGACCCGACGTTCGACTTCACCGACGCGCCGCCGCCCGACCCGTCGCGCCCGGCCCCGCCCCCGTCCGCGAACTGAGGCCGGCCCGCGTTTGACTTTCTGCCCGGACAAAACTAGGTTTTGTCGCGGGCTGAATTGGCGTCGGAGAAGGCGTCTGCGCGCGGCGGGAGGCGGCGGCACTCATGGGGCTTTACGACGGGATTTTACTCGCGGCCGGTCTGGCCGTCGGTTTTCTGGCGGGAACGGCCGTCGCCTTGGGGCGGTGGGCCGGCCTTCGAGGCCGGGCGGGCGCGCTCACCCGCACGGAAAACTCCTCGATGCTGGCCCTGGACGCCGCCCGCGACGTGCTGATCGGACTCTCCGCCGACGGCAAAATCACCTTCCTCAGCCACGCCTTCCGGGAGACGACCGGCCTGTCGCGGCGTGAATGGGTCGGCCGGCCGTTCACCACCCTGGTCCACGCGCGCGACTGGGTGCGCGCCAACGAGTTATTGAAGCGGCTGGGCGAGGGCCAATCGCCGCCGGCCGCGGAGGCGCGTTTGCTGGCGGCGTCGGGCCGCCACGTCGCCGTCGAATTGACGGCCACGCCGTTGCTCGTCGCCGGCGCACCGCAAGGGGCGTTGATCCTCGCGCGGCCGCTGCCGGGCCGGAAGGGCGCGGCCGAGGCGGCGCGGCCGGCCGAGGAACCCGTCCACCAGTCGCAGAAACTGGAGGCGCTGGGCCGGCTGGCCGGGGGCATCGCCCACGACTTTAACAATCTGCTTACGGTCATTCTCGGCTACTCCGACCTGATGAGCCGCTACGGCGCCGACGAACGGGCGCGCGAAGTGGGCCGCGAGATCCAGAAGGCCGGTGAACGCGCCGCCGCCCTGACGCGCCAGCTGCTGGCCTTCAGCCGCAAACAGTTGCAGCAGCCGGTCGTGCTCGACCTCAACGGTCTGGTCCGCGACCTCGACACGATGCTGAACCGGCTGATCGGCGAGGACGTCCAGTTTTCGACCGCCCTGCACGACGGGCCGCTGCGGGTGAAGGCCGACCCCGGCCAACTGGAGCAGGTTTTGACGAACCTCGTGGTCAACGCCCGCGACGCCATGCCCAGGGGCGGCCGGCTGGTCATTTCCACGGCCGAGGCGCCGGCAGGGACGTTCGGCGACAGCTGGCAGGTGGGGGTCGAGGGCCTCGCCGTGTTGACGGTGACGGACGACGGCTGCGGCATGGACGAGCACACGCTGAAGCGCCTGTTCGAGCCGTTTTTCACGACAAAAGAGGTCGGCAAGGGGACGGGCTTGGGCCTGGCGATGGTCTACGGCATCGTGCAGCAGAACGGCGGCCGCATCCAGGTGGACAGCGAGCCGGATCGCGGTTCCACGTTCCGCGTGTACCTGCCGCTGACCGCGGAGCAGGCGCCGACGCCCATCGCCGTCGAGTCCGCGGCGCCGTCGGCCGGCAAGGAAACAATCCTGCTGGTGGAGGACGAGGAGGCGGTGCGGCTGTTGGCCAGCCGGACGTTGCAAGCCCAGGGTTACAACGTGCTGGAGGCCGCCGACGGCATCGCCGCCCTCACGGTCTGCCAGCGCCATTTGCGATCCATTGATATCGTGGTTACCGACGTGGTGATGCCGCAGCTGAGCGGCGTCGATCTGGTGCAGCGGCTCAAGGTGGTGCGGCCGCGGCTCAAGGTGCTGTTCGTCTCCGGTTACACGGACAGTACGGTGGTGCGGCACGGCATGGAGGCGTCGAAGGCCAACTACCTGCAAAAGCCGTTCACGCCGGACAGCCTGTCGCGGAAGGTGCGCCAGCTTCTCGATGTCGGTTAGCCGCGACGCGCAACGGAGCGCTCTGTCCCGACGCGCTCCGCTGGCGCGTCGCGGCTAACCGCCGCCTCTACTGGCGTCCTTCCCCGCCGCCTCTACAATTCCATTCGCCCGCCCACCCCGACGGAACCTCCCCATGCACCCCCTCGCGCTCGGCCTGCTCCTGCTGGCGGCCGACCCGAACGCCCCGACGCCGACCGACCAGGCGGCCGCCCGGATGACGCTGCCGGCCGGCTTCCACGCCAGCCTCTTCGCCGGCGAACCGGACGTGACCAAGCCCATCGCCGTGACGCTCGACGACCGCGGCCGCCTCTGGGTCGCCGAGTCGCACTGCTACCCCCACTGGAAGACCGACGGCAAGGGCGACGACCGCATCCTCATTTTCGAGGACCGCAAGGGGACCGGCCATTTCGACTCCCGCAAGGTCTTTACCGATAAGGCCGTGAACCTGTCCGGCATCGCCGTCGGCTTCGGCGGCGTCTGGCTCTGCTCGACGCCGAACCTGCTGTACATCCCCCTCAAAGCGAACGGCGACGAGCCGGCCGGGCCGCCCGTCGTGGTGCTCGACGGCTGGGACCTCAAGGCCAGGCACAACGTCTTCAACCAGCTCGTCTGGGGGCCGGACGGCTGGCTGTACGGTTGCAACGGCATCCTCTCCAACTCGCGCGTCGGCAAGCCGGGGACGCCCGACGCCGAGCGCGTCGCCATCAACTGCGGCGTCTGGCGCTATCACCCGGTCAAACAGAAATTCGAGGCGTTCGCCCACGGGACCACGAACCCCTGGGGGCTCGACTTCGACGAGCGCGGCGAGGCGTTCATTACCAATTGCGTCATCAAGCATCTCTTTCACGTCATATCCGGCGCCCACTTCGAGCGGATGTTCGGCCCGGACCTCGACCCGAACACTTACGGGTTGATCCAGAGCTGCGCCGACCACATCCACTGGGCCGGCGGGTCGTGGACCAGTTCGCGCGGCGGCGAGGGGGCGCACGGCGAGGCCGGCGGCGGCCACGCCCACGCCGGGGCCATGATCTACCTCGGCGACAACTGGCCGGATGCGTATCGCGGACATATTTTCATGTGCAACATCCACGGCAACCGCGTCAACCAGGACGTGCCGGAGCGCGTCGGCTCCGGCTACGTCGTCCACCACGGCAAGGACTTTTTGTTCGGCAACGACTCGTGGTTCCGCGGTCTGGCGCTGATGTACGGCCCCGACGGCGGCGTTTTCGTCAGCGACTGGTGCGACACCGGCGAATGCCACAACTACCAGAACATCACCGAAACGACCGGCCGCATCTACAAGGTGACGTATGGCAAGCCGGCCGCCGTCGAAGTGGACGTGGAGAAGTTGAGCGATGAGGAACTGGTCAAGCTGCAAGGGCGCAAGAACGAATGGTGGTCGCGCCACGCCCGCCGGGTGCTGCAAGAGCGGGCCAAGGACGGCAAATTGGATCGGGAAAAGGTGCTGTCACCGCTGGTCAAGATGCTGCGCGAGGAGAAGGAAACGCCGCTGCGTCTGCGGGCGCTGTGGGCGCTGTACGTCATCGACGGCCTGGACGAAAAGGCGTTGACTCGGCTGCTGGACGACGCCGACGAGACGGTGCGCGGCTGGGCGGTGCGGCTGCTGGTGGAGGACCGGAAGCCGTCGGCCGCCGTGACGGCGAAGTTCGCGGACATGGCGCACAAGGACAAATCGGCGTCGGTGCGGCTGTCGCTGGCGTCGGCGATGCAGCGGATGCCGTCGGAGGGGGCGTGGGCCGTCGGAGCGGAGTTGGCGTCGCATGAAGAGGATGCGAAAGATGCGAATTTGCCTCTGATGATCTGGTACGGCCTGGAGCCGCTGGTCCCGGCGAACCCCGACCGCGCGGCCGGGCTGCTGACGAAGGCGAAGATTCCGCTGGTGCGCGAGTACATCGCCCGGCGCATCACGAGCGACGCCGACGCGCCCGCCGGGCCGCCGCCGCATACCCTCAAGCCGTTGGTGGACATCCTGCGCACCACCGACGACACGGCCGTCCAGCGTGACGTGCTCCAGGGAATGATCGAAGCCCTGCAAGGCCGGCGGCTCCCCGCCCCGGACGGCTGGGGGTTGGTGGAAGCGCGGCTCCGCACCAGCCCCGACCCCGAGGTCCGCGAAAAGGCGCTATTGCTATCCGTAATGTTCGGCGACCCCGAAGCCACCGCGGCACTTCGTAAATCGGCGGCGGACCCGTCTTCGGCCGAGGCGTCCCGGCGCACCGCCCTGCAAACGCTCGTGGAGGCGAAGGCGCCCGGCCTGCCGCCGCTCCTGCGCGACCTGCTGGCGGATCGCGTCATGCGCGGCCCCGCCCTCCGCGCCCTGGCCGCCTTTAACGACCCGGAAACGCCGTCATTGATCCTCAAGCACTACCGCGAATACACCGACGCCGAGAAGGCCGACGCCGTGGCGACGCTGGCCTCGCGCACCGCCTACGCCGAAGCCTTGCTCGACGCCATGGGCCGCGGCGAAGTGCCAACGCGCGACCTGTCCGCGTTCACGGCCCGCCAACTGCTCGGCCTCAACGACAAAAATCTCTCCGAAAAGCTGAAGAAGGTGTGGGGCGTCATCCGTCCGCCGTCCGCCGACAAGACGAAACTGCTGGCCCACTACCTGTCGCTGACGCCGCCGGACGCCCTGAAAAAGGCCGACCGCGCACACGGCCGCGCTCTGTTCGCCCGCACCTGCGCCAAGTGCCACACCCTGTTCGGCGACGGCGGCAAGATCGGCCCCGACCTGACCGGCTCGCAGCGCGTCAACCCCGAATACGTCCTGACCAAGGTGCTCGACCCCAACGCCGTCGTGGCCAAGGATTTTCAGATGACCGTCTTCACGCTTAACGACGGCCGCGTCGTCAACGGCATCGTCAAGCAGGAGACGCCCCAGGTCGTGACGGTGCAGACGCAGAACGAGGTGGTGCGTCTCGCCAAAACGGATATTGATAGTCGTAAACAATCGGCCCTGTCGATGATGCCGGAGGGCCAGCTGACGCCGCTGGGCGACGCGGAGGTGCGCGACCTGATCGCCTACCTGGCCGGTTCGGACCAGCCGCCGCTGCCGAAGCTTTCGCCCTGACGGGCCGCCGAGGAGTCCATGCCGCAAGCCCACGACCCCTACGCGGCCCTCCGTCGTCGCGATTACCGCCTGCTCTTGGCCGGCGGCGTCCTGGCCAGCGTCGGCGGCGAGATCGAGGCCGTCGCCGTCGGCTGGGAGCTGTACCAGCGCACCCATTCCGCGGCCCCGCTCGGCTTTGCCGGACTGGCCCAGTTCCTGCCGGTGCTCCTGCTGGCCCTGCCGGCCGGACAGGCGGCCGACCGCTACAGCCGTCGCGTGATGTTCCAAGTCGCCCAGGCGACGGCGGCCGTCGCGGCGCTGGGGCTGGCCGTCCTGTCGTTCTGGCAAGGGCCGGTCGAGCTGGTCTATCCGTGTCTGCTGCTGGCCGGCGTCGCCCGCGCCTTCAGCGCCCCGGCCCGCTCGTCGCTGCTGCCGCAGGTGGTGCCGCCGGAGGAGCTGGGCAACGCCGTGACCTGGAACAGCAGCGGCTGGCAGTTCGCCAACGTGGCCGGCCCCGCCGTCGGCGGCGCGGTGATCGCCGTCATGGGCGGACGGGCCGCGACCTCCTACGTCCTGGCCGCCCTGTGCGCCCTGACGTGCATCGTGCTGCTCTCTCCCGTCCGGCCGCGGTACGGCTCTTCCCGCCCCGCCCCGGCCCGTTCCGTGGCGTCGCTGTTCGCCGGCGTGCGCTTCGTATGGCGAACGGAGCTATTGCTGGCGGCCATTACGCTGGACCTGTTCGCGGTGCTGCTGGGCGGCGCCACGGCCCTGTTGCCGATCTACGCCCAGGACATCCTGCACGTCGGCGCCGTCGGCCTCGGCTGGCTGCGGGCCGCCCCCGCGCTGGGGGCCTTCCTCATGGCGCTGTCGCTGGCCCACCGGCCGCCGCTGCGACGGCCCGGGCGTGCGCTGCTGACGGCCGTGGCCGGCTTCGGGGCGGCGACGATCGTTTTCGGCGTTTCGGGCAATTTCTGGCTGTCGTTCGCCGCGCTGGCGGCTACGGGGGCGCTGGACAACGTCAGTGTGGTGGTGCGCGGGACGCTGATGCAGACGCTGACGCCGGACGAGATGCGCGGCCGGGTGGCGGCGGTGAATAGCGTCTTTATCAGCTCTTCCAACGAGCTTGGGGCGTTCGAGTCGGGGGCGACGGCCGCGCTGTTCGGCCCGGTGATTTCGGTGGTGGGCGGGGGCGTCGGCACGATCCTGGTGGTGCTGCTGGTGACGGCGCGTTGGCCGCGGCTCCTCGGCCTGGGGCCGTTGCACCTGTACCGGCCGATCAACGAGGCGGCGCTGGGATCGGCGGCCGACGCGGCGGCGGAGGAATGGAAGGGGGGCCAGGCGATGCGCAGCATCCACGACCTGACGACGGAGGAGGCCTACCGGCTGGTGGCGGAGCGTTTCGGCCACGCGTTGCCGCCGCTGGACGCGGTGGAGAACGAGGACTGGGGCCGCGATTACGTGCTGCAACACTTCCAGCGGCACACGGCGGAGGAATTGGCGGAGGTAGGGCTGACGTGGGAGGAATCGCGCGAATGATATTCCAACGCTCAGCGCCCATGCGATCGGCCCTGGGCGCTTCGTTCATTCGCCGGACTCGGCGGCCTGTCGGAGCGATAGGAAAGCTTCCTTGAGCGCCGCACTGACGGCGCTATCCGGTTCGTGGAGGACGAGATCTTGGTAGGCATTCAGGAACGCGGTTCGTAAGCGATGAAACAGGTGCAGAAAGTGGCGGAGGAAACCGATGCAGTCCAAGACGGCCACTTCCGTTCCTCCCGTCTCTTCATAGAGGGAGGCCGCGTATTCACGCACATCCTCATCGATCACGTCGGTGGTGACGAACAGGTAGTTGTCGATTTTGGGGTTGGCACGGGCGATTTTAGCCAAGGCGTCGTCCACGTCATTGCGGCTGACGCGCTTTGTTTTCATTTCATAGACGGTAAGGACGCGGTCATCGTTGACAAGAGTAATTTCCACGTCCCCCAGCGCGCCCGTCTGCTGATCCGCGGCGTTATGGCCCTTCAGCAGCAAGGCGCGCTCTCCCAGCTTCGCGGACGCCGCCGCGTAAGCGGCAGCGACGATCAGGACCGGCAGGCGGCTGCTGTTCTTGCACTCCAAATGCTGTTTAATCAGCGTGACGATCATTTCAGAGGGCAATGGCATGGCGTCCGCGTTCCCGCGCAGGGCCGCCAGCAGCGAGGCCCGCCGGGCGTCGCCCTCGTTCCGCATCAGGAAGAGAAATCGGAGGGTCTCCGCGGCGACTTGCTCCGCCGACGCCCGCCCGGCGAAAACGTCGTCGAGCAGAAGCAGGGCGTCCCGATAGAGGCGGCGCGGCCTCCCAATAATTTCCTGCGCGGGGAGCAACGGGCGGTCAATGTTGCGAAGCGCCGGCGTCAAAAACGCCGTGGTCGTGTTGCAGGGGAGGCGGCGTCGGTGAATGAAGGGCGTCAGGTACTGTTCGTCATATGTGCGGCCGGAAAAGGAATCGGCGTCGCCGATCTCTGTGTACGGCTTCCGAGGATCCAGTTCCGGGCGATGGATTTTCGCCAACATACAGGCAAGTAGTAGACGAACGCCGGCCCGGTTCCCCAGGTTTTGGGCGACGAACTCGACGCGAGCCCGAACGGCTTCGTCCGGGATTCGAGAGGTCTGAAGGTCCTTTTCTACTTTGGCCGCCAGACGTTCCAGAATATCGGCGGGCGTCTTCATAGGGCGAAATCCAGCATCGGCTGTGCGGGTCCGGGCAGATGGAGATCGTAATTCGTCCAGACAACTTCGGCCCGCGTGCCTTTGGTGGAATGAATCGTCTTTTCCGGGCTAACCGTTTTGCGCCACTTCCGGGCGGGGTACAACTCGTCCATCAAGGGACAGTCGTAATTGGACAATGCCACGAGCCCTTTCGCGGCATTGAGCGTCCGGGCGAGCGCCCGGTGATCTTGGTCGGTCATCTCATAGCCATACGCGCTTTGGTCCCCCCGCGTGTCGTGGACGTAGGGGGGGTCGCAGTAAAAGAGGGTGTCGGCCGAGTCGTAAAGGCGGATGGCCTCCAGGGCGGGACGGTTCTCGATCTGTACCCGCAACAGCCGCTCGGCGATCTCCGGCAACGCTTCGACCGCTCCGAGCCAACGGCTCACGACGCCGCTCATGCCCGCGCGACTTGTCCCTTTGCAGTTAGCCCAGCGGCCCAGGCTTGCGGTCTGGGCCAAGCCGGTGCGGACCTGCCGGGCGCGGACGTAGAATCGCCTAGCCCGTTCCAGCGCCGGAGCCTTCGGGTCGATGACGCAGGAAATGCTAAACTCTTCGCGAGAAAACGGCGTCAGACCGATGGCTTCGACTAAGTGGTCCTTCTGCTCACGGAGGACTCGGAAAAAGTTGACCACCTCACCGTCTACGTCGTTATACGTTTCGACCGGGGAGGGGGGGCGGTTCAGCAGGACGGCGGCCGAGCCGGCGAACGGCTCACAGTAATGATGACAGCTGGGAAGAAGAGGCAGCAGCCAATCCAGGTGCGAGAACTTCCCGCCGTACCAGCCGAAGGCGATCAGCTTGCGGGCGCGTTGCAGCTTTCCGAGTGGCGAAGGCCGTGCTTTTCTCCGCGCTGTCATGGAACAACCTTGCCCCGCGGCGGAAAGGGAAAGACCCGCCAAGCCATCCGCTTCAACGACCATTCGCTCTATTATGCGAGTGGTCGTTGGCGCGGTCCAGAGCGATCCTTTTCAAAACGGCGACGCAAGGCAAACCGCAGGACGGATTGGAGGGGTTGTCGCCCCGGTTCACATCGCCTTGCCCGAACGAGACGTAAAGCAACTCTCGCCGCCGCCGCAGCAACAACATCGTCTGGCGGTCGTGCAACTCGTCGATGCCGGTGAAGCGCGCCACGGCCGCTGCGACCTCCTCCGCACACTGCCGCAAAGGCATCGGCGTCCACCGCTGGAGGCCGTAGAGAACGAGGGCCGGGGCCGCGATTACGTGCTGCAACATTTCCAGCGGCACACGGCGGAAGAACTTGCGGGGGCGGGGCTGAGGTGGGATGAATCGCGGGACTGACGCCTGCCCGGTGCGGGAACCGGCCAAGGCTTATTCACTCCGTCCCCTGTTTCTCTCCGGTCGGGCGCAGGCACTGAAAGCGCTTGTCGTCCGATTGTTCTCCGAATCGTCGCCGATCCTTCAGCCGTTCCAGGTTCTCCGGGAAACTGAGAAGGTAGAGGTAGTCGTCGTACGCCCCATTCTGGATGAGGTGGCCGCGCTCCCAGCGGTTGAGCGTTGCGCCGCCGAGCCGGGTCAACTGCGCAAATGCTTTCTGCGACAGGCCGTACGCCTTACGTATCCCTCGGATCTCTGCAGGGCTCAGAACGCCGACTTGTGCGCAGGCGGCGCGGCGCCTTGCCTCCTCGGTTTTCCAATCCTCGAACGAGAAATCGCAGTTGCGACAGTGCCTGATGGGAAGTCGAGCCGCTACCCGGATCGGCTTCTTCCGCCCGCCGTGGTCGAAGGTCTCCTCGACGTAAACGGTTTCCACCTGAGGCGTTCCGCACTGTGGGCACGGGCAGTCGCCGTCCTCATGCGGCCTGGCGTCCAATTTTTGCTCAGACATGGGCAGTCGCCCTTTCTTGGTTCCGGGGAATGAACGACCGTTGAGCTATTTTCAATGTGGATCGCTTCGGCCTCACTCACGTTTTCGCACTCAAATGATAACTTCTCAAGAAGATTTGCCTGTCTCCATCGCCGATCTCCAGCTTCACATAGACCTCCTGGTTGCCTACTCGGAAGGGGATGACATACCCTTTTGCCCCCGCCGGGACGTCGAGATCAACAGTCTCGATACGCACGCCGGCCTCCAACGCTTCGATGAGGAGTTGCCAGGCCCGCGGAGGAGTCAAGCAGACGTTGAGCAGAGGGTCTCGAATCTCGCTGAAGCGCACATCCACTGGCCGCGAAGGCGGCCGCGGGATTACGCGCTTTTTCTTCTCGCACACCAACCGGAGCAATTTCGAGCGCAAAGGGTCTGGGTCGGAGCTTTTTCCCAAGGTCGTGCCCTCTGAGCGCCTCTTCCCTACCCAAGAAGCCTCCGTGAGGGTGGGATTTCCTCTCATCTCCACCGGGGGGACGCCCCGCGTCAACCGCGGGACACGACCTATCTTCCGGTTTTATCATATGATAGTGAAGCCAAAACGTCAAGGTGCATGCGGTCAAAGGTTCGCCGTCACCGTCCTGCCAGACGTTTCTACCGCGCCACCTTGCCCCAGCGCCCGCAGCGCTCCCTCCATCAGCCGCTGGCCAGCGTCGATCGCCAGCTTACTTCTGCGGGCCGTGGGCAGCTCGTATCCGCTGCCGACGAACGCCTGGGCCGTCGGAACGAAACCGATCCACTCATTCGCCAGGCTTTGCTACGTTTCGAGCCCCTGTTACGCTTCGCGGGCCGGGCGGATGGGGTTGTTACGGAATACCGCCCGCCATGCCATTCTACCGCGCCGGCCGCGTCTGAATACCGGATATGCCAGGGGGGTTGCGCGCGGAAGTCGCTTCTGCGATGATGGCGCTGCGCCCGCCGTCCCGCGGTTTCTTTCTCGCTGAGAGTCGCGGTAGTGGTATAATAGGACTGAAATGGCTCGACAGATGTGGGCGAATGTCCAGGCATGAAAACGCCGTGCTCAATCACGGTAGTTGCCATTTGTTGAAAGAGCAGGTGTCCTAATGGCGACGGCACATGGTGGGAAAAGGCCACCTCTCGAAAGCCTCGAGGATGCTTTGAAAGGAACGCCGCCCGCGCCAAAAAAATCCGCGAAAGCAAAGTACGCCAAGGCGTCAAAAACCAAAAACGCCGTCAAAGCAACAGTTCCAGGGACGCCTGGCGCCAAACTTCATGGAAAAAAGCCAACCCAGAAAAAGCCGAGTCGGACTGCCGCGCGCCCCTTGGAAGACGCCCAAATCGGGCAGATTGCCGGCGTACCGGATGACGCCCAAATGACTCAGGCGCTCGCCACACTCAGCGACGAGGATAAGGCGGTGGCCGGGAGGATTCGAGAACTGTTGGCCAAGCACCTGGGCTCACACGCCGCGGCGCGTCTGTGGCTGGCTACTCGGTCGCCCGGTTTCGAGTCCACGCCGCTTGACGCGATGCGCCAAGGGCAGGCGAAGACGGTGCTGGCGACTCTGGAATCCCAGTGGGGGCGGAGTCCGATCTATGCATAACCTGCCCGCCCTGACCGGGTCGGTAGTACAGGCGCGGCAACAGGTGGTTCCTTTCGCAGGGCTGGTCTTCCGGTCGATCCATCTTCGCCACTTCAGGATCTTTGGGACCGTGAACGCATTGTTCGCTGCGGGCGGCGGAGTTGCGGGGAGCCGCTACGTCGCTCCAAACGGCCCCGCGGCTCTCTATGCGGCCTTGGACGCGGACACGGCGCACCGGGAAGGCAATCAAACATTTTACCAAACGGCCAATTCGGCGGCTGGGCAAGCTCTCCTTGGCGCCGGAGGCCTCCGACCGGACCCGGTAGTGTTGATTGGCGCCCATGTTCGGGCGGTCAGCATCATGGATCTGCGTGACAACGCCACGCGCCTGACGCTCGGCATCCATGTCGTGGCTGAACTTCTCGCGGCATGGCGCGGCATTCCGAACGCCCCCACCCAAGTGCTTGGCCATGCCGTGTTCAAGGACGGCCACTTCGAGGGCATCCTGTTCCCTTCCGCCCAAAACGCCAACCACGACTGCCTGGTATTGTTTCCAGCCCAACTTCAGGCCGCATCCAGCGTAACATTCTTCGACGCCACAACGAATCTAGCCGGGCATCTGCCGTAATTCTGGCTGCGCACACCGATCCCATCTCCCTCGATTGCAGATGACGGGCCGCACCATTGGGCGCCTCGCGGCCGTGCCAGTGACGGTCAACGGCGTCATGGGCGCTCATAGGCCAGGAAATCTACTTTTCCCCTCCACTTCCCCTGCCCAGACGCCGCGCCCCCACGGTACACTGTGGGTCGTGCGGCGATCCGGCGTCGCCGCGGCCGTGCGAGGACGGCGAGCCATGAGAACCGGACGACGGGCGCACAGACTAACCTTGGCGCATCACCGTTGTCGATGGGCGCCGGATGGGGCCTTCATGGTGCGCCAGGGAGGAACTAGGGAACGCCGTGGACGCCTCCTCGGCGCGGTCGGGATTGGGGAACGATCCATGACGCCCCCTTTCCTTGTCCTTCTAGTCTCCCAATCGCCTGCCGTCGAGGGTTCACCGACGCCGCAACATGAACAACGTCTGGTCGTCCTGCAACTCGTCGCTGCCGGTGAAACGGGCCACGGTCGCGGCGACTTCCTCCGCGCATTGCCGCAACGGCATTGCCGTCCGCGGGCCGCCCAGCGCCGCACACAGCCCTTCCACGCCGAACATCTCCCGATCCGGCGTGAACGCCTCCGTGTAGCCGTCGGTGTACAGGATCAGCGTCTCGCCCGGCGCCAGTGTCAGCGCCTTGTCCGTATACACCGGCTCGATGGGGGCGTTGCCGATCATCAGGCCCGGCCGCGCGTCCACCGGCTCGATGCGGCCATCGGCGTGACGCAGCAGCGGCGCGGGGTGGCCGCCCAGCGCCAGCACCACGCCGCCGTCGCGCGGGTCGTAGACGCCATGCGCCAGAGTGACGTACAGGTTCGTCGGGTTGTCGGCGCACAGCGCGGCGTTGAGACGGCGCAGCAGTTCGGCCGGGCCGGACGTGGACGGCGCCAGGTTGCGGATCAGGGTGCGCACCGCGATCATGAACAGCGCCGCCGGCATCCCCTTGCCGGATACGTCGCCCAGAAAAAACGCCAATCGCCCGTCCGGCAGCGGGAAGAAGTCGTACAAATCGCCCGACACCTCCCGCGCCGGCTGCACCCGAGCGAACAACTCCGGCCCGTCCGGACCCAGCGGCTCGAAGTCCGTCGGCAAAAACGACTGCTGGATCTCCCGCGCCAAAAGCAGTTCCTGCCGCAGCTGGGCCTCGCGGAGGTGCTCCGTGTGCAGGGCGGCGTTCTCCACCACCACCGACGCCTGGAGACAGACGGCCGTCAGCAGTTCCAGGTCGTCCGCCTTGAAGGAGTGCCCTTTGCGCAGGCAATCCAGCTGCACGACGCCGTAGCGGCGGCCCTCCCAGCCGATCAGCGGTACGCACAAAAACGACCTCAAATTGAGGGAAACCAGCGTGGCCGTCAGCGGAATCTTGCCGTCGCCGCCCACGTCCTCGCTCAGCAGGCCGACGCCCTCCTCCAACGCCCGCCGCACGACCGACCGGCTGAAGGGGTAATCGGTCGAGCCGCCGCCGTGGCGCGTGCGCTGGGCGCGGACCACCAGGCGGTCGCCGTCGCACAGCACCGCCATGCCGCGGTCGGCCTGCGGGAACAGGTGCAACAGGTGATCGAGCAGCCGGCCCAGCACTGGGTTCAGTTCCAGGGCGCGGCCGAGGTCCTGGGCGATGGCCAGCACCACTTGCAGCTTGTACGCGGCGTTCTGCGAATACAGCGTCTGGTTGGTCGTGGTCGCGTCCAAGCTGGCGCGGACGATGGGGTCGGGCGCGGAGGCGGGCGCCGGCCGGTCGGTGTGCAGGTGGAAGGTGTACGGGCCGATGCGCAGCTCGTCCTGCTCGGTCAACGGCGCCCGTCCGGCCACGCGGGCGCCGTTGACGTAGGTGCCGTTGCTGCTGCCGAGGTCTTCGACGAAGTAGCCGCCCTCCCGGCAGACGATGCGGGCGTGGTGACGGCTGACCGACAGCGAATCCAGGTAGACGGCCACGTCCGGCTGACGGCCGATGAGCGCGCCGTCCCCGTCCAGCGGGAACCGCCGGCCGGCGTTCGGCCCCTTGGTGGCGACGAGTGCGATCATGCCGCTGATTTTACGCCGCGGACGGCCGCGCGTCTTGAGGCCGATCGCCGGCGGCGCTCACGGGGACGGCCGGGCGTTCAGCCGTTGCAGCGACGCCTTGGCCTCCGTGGTCAGCCGCGCGCCCGGCCGGCCCTTCGCCAGGTACTCCAGCACCCGCCGGGCGTCGTCGCCGCCGATCGTCTCCAACACCTGCACCGCCCGCAGCCGGGCCGTGTCGTCGGAGGGGGCGTCCTTGAGCCGGGCCAGCAGCAGTTCCAGCCGCCAGCGCGGCTCCGGCAAGGGCTTGTTGGAATACGCCTTTTGAAGCTCCGCATAAACGGCTTTCCCGCGCCTGGCCAGGGCGGACGTGGCCCGTTCGCGCGTCTGGAAGTCGTCGCCGTTGAGGTCGGCGATCAGCTGGGACGTTTGCACGTCGGGCGGCGGCGCCGGTTTGACGTGCTCGCGCAAGAAGGCGACGCTCGCCGCGGGCGTGGCCTTCATCGCCCGGACGGCGTGGACCGCGTCGGCCGCGTTGTCGCCGCCCAGCTCGCGCCACAGCGCCTCCAGCCGCGCGTTCGGCAGCCCCTTGAGGTCCCACACCAGGACCGTCCCGTCGGGTCCGGCCGCGGCCAGCGTCTTGCCGTCGGGGGCGAAGGCGACGGCGGCCGCTTCCGTCTTTTCGTCGTGAAATCGCAGCAATTCTTCGCCCGTTTCGAGGTCCCAGAAGCGAACCGATTCGCCGCCGGTCGCCAGCGTCTTGCCGTCGGGCGAGAGGGCGTAGCAGGACGCCGCCATGTCCCGTCCGTCGTAGCGCGACAACTCGACCCAGGTTTCCATCTCGCTGACGCGGATGGTTTCGCCCTGCGTCCAGAGGAAGGAGCCGCTGTCCGGAAAGAAAACGGCGAAGCCGACGGCGCCTTCGCGGCCCTCCAACCGGCGACGCTCGTCCTCGTCCTCCATGCGCCAGACCGTCAACTCGCCGGCCGCGCCGCCGCCGACCAGATACTTGCCGTCGGGCGAAAACGCCAGCACCGACGCGCCCTTTTCGTGCAGCTCGAGCCGGCTTCGCTCTTTGCCCGCGACAGGATCCCACAGTCCGACATGATCGTCGTCGCCGCCGGCAGCCAACGTCTTGCCGTCGGGGGCAAAGGCCACGGCGAGAACGGCGTTTGCGTGCGCCTTGAACCGGACCATTTCTTCGCCCGTCGCGGTGTTGACGATGTGAACAAATGGACCTTCGCCGACCGCCAGGACTTTAGCGTCCGGCGAGAACGCCAGGCACTGGACGCCATCACCGATCTTCAAACTGCGAAGGAGCTTGCCCGTGGATGGGTCGTACAGACAGATCGGGCCGGAACCGGCCCAGGCGAGGGTCTTGCCGTCCGGGGAGTAGGCGAGCCGGGAGACGCCTGACGGTTTGGCCCCGCCGCCCATGCGGACGAGCGGCGCGAGCGGTTTGGGTCCTTCGGCGCGGGCCGCTGTGAGGCTCATCAGCGCCAGGAATCCGACGGCGGCGACGCGGCGCGGCGATGACATGTGCCAGGAATCTCCGTGGGCGCACTTGGGGCATCCGGACCCTGGACGTTTGTCGCGGTCGGCGGCGAAATCGTTCCGTCAAACCGCCCCATTTTTGCCTTTCCCCCGGCCTCCTGCTATCGTACCCGAAACGCTGGGCCGCACACTCAATTGACGACGATTTCACCGCAGAGAACGCAGAGGGCGCAGAGAAAGACAAGAATTTGCATTTTCTCCGCGCTCTCCGCGTTCTCTGCGGTGAAATTGATTTGAGGAAACCATGATGCGCACCGAAACCGACACGATGGGCCAGATTGAAGTGCCCGACGACCGCTACTACGGGCGCAGACCGCCCGTTCGCTCATCCACTTCGACATCGGCGCCGACGTGATGCCGCGAGCCGTCCTTCGCGCCTTCGGAATCCTCAAGAAGGCCGCCGCGCTCGTCAACCGCGACCTCGCGTTGCTGCCCAAGGACAAGGCCGATCTCGTCGTCGCCGCCGCCGAGGAGGTCATTTCCGGCCGGCTCGACGACCATTTCCCGCTGCGCATCTGGCAGACCGGCAGCGGCACTCAGACCAACATGAACGTCAACGAGGTCATTTCCAACCGGGCCATCCAGGCGGCCGGCGGCAAGATGGGGAGCAAAAACCCCGTCCACCCCAATGACGATGTGAATAAGTCGCAATCCTCCAACGACACCTTCCCGACCGCAATGCACATCGCCGCGGCCGAGCAAGTGCATCATCATTTGTTGCCGCGCGTCCAACAATTGCGCGACGCCCTGCACGCCAAGGCGGAGGCGTTCCGCGACATCGTGAAGATCGGCCGCACGCACCTGATGGACGCCGTGCCGCTGACGCTGGGCCAGGAGTTTTCCGGCTACGTCGCCCAGCTCGACGCCGGCGTGAAACGCATCCGCGCGGTGATGCCCGAAGTCTACGAGCTGGCCCTCGGGGGCACGGCCGTCGGCACCGGGCTGAACACGCACCCGGAATTCGCCGAGCGTGTGGCGAAGAAGATCGCGGAGGAGACGGGGCTGCCGTTCGTCTCCGCCCCGAACAAGTTCGCGGCCCTGGCGGCGCACGACGGGCTGGTGATGCTGAGCGGGGCGCTGCGGACGTTGGCATGTGGGCTAATGAAGATCGCCAATGACATTCGCTGGATGGGTTCCGGCCCGCGCTGCGGTCTGGGCGAGCTGTCGCTCCCGGAGAACGAGCCGGGGTCGTCGATCATGCCGGGCAAGGTCAACCCGACGCAGTGCGAGGCGATGACGATGGTGTGCGTGCAGACGATCGGCAACGACACGGCCGTGGCCGTCGCCGGCTCGCAGGGGAATTTCGAGTTGAACGTCTTCAAGCCGCTCATCATTCACAACGTCCTTCATTCGATCCGGCTGCTCGGCGACGCCTGCCGGTCGTTCACGGAACATTGCGTGAAGGAATTGGAGCCGAATCGGGAGCAAATCCAACGGCACCTGACCAACTCGCTGATGCTGGTGACGGCGCTGAACCCGCGCATCGGCTACGACAGGGCGGCCAAGACCGCCAAAAAGGCGCACGCCGAGAACAAGACGCTGCGCGAGGCGTGCGTGGAACTGGACTACCTGACCGGCGCGGAGTTCGACGCGCTGGTACGGCCGGAGAGGATGATTGGGCCGGGGGTGTAATGGATGCCGAGCCCTGGTTCCCACGCTCAGCAGCCGACTCATGCGGGGCCGACGGCGAAGCACGAGGGACCGCTATTCGCGTGGCCCGTCTGCGGCAGCCGTGAGGCGGCCTCGCGGGAAGTCTTCGCATCGAAAGGCGCGGGCGATCCGGCCGCAAGCGCGAAGGCGCGTTCGGCGGTTGAACGGTTGAAACGCGGATGAAAAAGCAAACCGACTTGACGCCGCCCGCGCGCCCGCCTAGCGTGAATGGTTAAGCACGGTGGTGTGGCTGCCGACACCCTAGTCATCTCTCGCCGCACCCCTTGCCAGCCGCCCCACCTCATCTAGGAGGCCGTCATGTTGTCCCCGAAGGGTCGCTTCTCCGTCCTGGCACCGTTGGCGGCCGCCCTGACGCTCTGGACGTTCGCCGGCCAGGTTTCGGCCCAGCAGTGCGGCCACCATCAGGGCGGTTCCTCGATGAACGGGTCGATGCCGTCCCTGTCGTCGATGAACTTTCTGATGACCCCGATTTCGCGGATGTCCTGTTCCTCGATGATGTCGCGGACGTGCATGTCGCAATCGTCTATGACGAGTTCGCGGCTGGGTCGCTTCGGGCCGTTCCCGAACCCGCGGCCGCAATTCCCGATGATGCAGTCCATGCAACCGCAGTTTCCCCTGCTTCAGTCCATGCAACCGCAGTTTCCGATGATGCAGGTCATGCAGCCGCAGTGGCCCGGCGCAGCCCGTGCAACTCATCGCCCTGCAACAGCAACAGCAGCAAGTGCTGCAACTTATCGCCGTGCAGCAACAACAGATCCAGCAAATCGCCCAGCAAAAGCGTCAGGACGCCCTGCTGAAAACCGGACAGTTGAAGACCATTCATTCGCGGATGACGACGTTGCAGGACCGGCTGGGCGCTTTGGAGCAGGTCAGCGGGCCGCAACCGACGGAACTCAACGACCTGCAACACGAGGTCAACGTCCTGCGGGACCAGTTGAACGGCGTTTCCAAGCCGCCGCGGGCGCTGCTCCAGCAAATGAGCGCCTTGCAGGATCAGATGAGTTCGTTGCAGCAGCGGGTCACGGCGAAGACTGTGGACCTCATCGCCGTGTTGCAGCAGCGCGGCGTGAAGTGATCGGGGAAGCAGACCCGTAAATTCCGGAAACGGCGAGGGGCGGATTCGGTCCTCACTTCCGAGAAGGGCCGAGTACACGCTCGACCTCCCGCAAAAACTCCTGGTTCTCCGCCTCCGCCGCCTGCTGGCCGTCCTTCATCCGCTCGCGCAGCCGCCGCAGATAGTCCCGCGCCTCTTCGTCCTTGTGCTGGCCGTGCAGCGCCAGCGCCGCCAGGGCGAGGTCGGCGGCGTCGAGCGGTTCCCCTTTCACCGCGAGAAGCTCCTCGATGCGCCGCAGCGCCGTCAGCGCACCCGCGTTGTCGCCGACTCGAACCCGAGCCGCCGCCAGGGTGTTCAAGTGGAAGCGATTGTCCGGTTCCACGCGGTTGGCCTCCTCCGCCAACCGCAACGCCCGCGCATACGCCGCCGCGTCCGCCCCCGGTCGCCGCACCACTGGCCAGCTGGCCCAGTTCAGGCCGTTCGCGTCCTCGGCGTGGTCCTCGGCCATCCGCAGCGCCACGGCGCGAACGCCGTCGTCGAGCGTCGCGTCGCCGCGAAGTTGTTCCAGCACGTCCGCCCGCAAATGAACCTTCTGGAACAGAGCGTCCACCCGCTCCCTCGCCTCCTTATCGTCAAGACCCTCGGCCCGCCGCAGCGCCGCCGCGCGAACGCCGTCGTCGAGCGTCAAGTCAACTCGAAGTTGTTCGAGCACGTCCGCCCGCCGGTGAGACTTCTCGAACAGCCCATCCACCAGCTCGGCCGCCGCCTTGCCGTACAGCGGCTCGGGCGCCAGCGGCCGGGCGTCCCAGACGTGCCACTGCTCCTTCTCGCCGAAGGCGATCAGCCGGCGGCCGTCCGGGCTGAACAGGACGCGGCTCAGGTATTTGTCGCCGACCTCCAGCGACAGGACGTCTTGCTTCGACTCCGCATCGAAGACGCGGACCTCGCCCGGCGCGGCGTAGGCGAGGCGGCGACTATCGGGACTGAAGGCCAGCCAGTGCCGCGCGACTGCGATCATCGCCATGTCGGGACGCAACTCCCCTCCACCCGAGATGAAAAACCAGGAATGCTGGCCGTGGCGTAGCGTGGCGTGTAGTTGGCACGTTCTCATGTCCCACACGTCCACGTTTCCCGGGTCGGAGGACGACGCCAGCCACGTTCCGTCGGGAGAGGCAGCGATGCACACCTTCACGTTGCCGAGAGCGGCCGGCGCCGCCAGTCGGTTCATGAGCCGGCCGCCGTCCGCGGCCGCCTCCCACACGGTCAGTCCCCCGTCCGACTGGGACAAGACGAAGCGGCCGTCCCGCAGGAACGCCAGGGCGTGTACCTGCCCCGCCTCCGGGCCGAGGTCGAACGCCCGCCGGCCGGTGTGGGCGTCCCAGAAATGGACCACGCCGCCCCGCTTCTCGCCGTGGCCCTCCGCGTCCGTCACCCGCTCCACCGCGGCGACCGTGGCGATCCACTTCCCGTCGGGGCTGAACGCCGCCTGCTCGCCGGCCCGCGGCAGAGTAAACAGCAGTTTCCCCGCGGCGTCCCAGACCCGCACGTCGGCCGGCGGCGGCATGTCTTTCCAGGCGACCATCAGGGCAGCGCCGTCGAGGGCGTCCACCGTGGCCAGCCGCCCGCCGTCGGGGCTGTAATAAATCCTCCGAAGATGCAAAATGCGCGGATTAGCCTTCAAGTCCGCGTGGTCGAACGCCGGCCCCGCGCGGCCGGCGCCCGGCGCCCACCACTCCACCTCCGCCGAGCTGTCGCGGGCAACGCCCTCCTTCGTGATGACCACCCGCGCGACCGCCAGGCGGCCGTCGGCCGGGTTGAAGGCGAGGTCGCTGATCCGATGAGGGTCCACCTCGCCGGGCCAGGCCGGGTTGAGCTGCGCCTTGACGTCCCACAGCCGCAGCCGGCCGTCGCCGTTGAACGAAGCGAAACGGCCGCCGTCCGGGCTGAACGCCACGCCCGTCTCTCCCGTCGTCTGATGCCAGGGGGGCGGCGGCAGGACGAGGCGCTGCTTGCCCGTGGACGGGTCCCACAGGCGGACGGAGCCGTCGCTGATGACCGCGCAGGTCGCCAGCAGCGTTCCGTCGGGGCTGAAGGCGATGCTGGCGACGGATTCGGTGTGGCCGGTCATCGTATGCCTTACCTTTCCCGACTCGAAGTCCCAGAGCAGGACGGGGCCGTTCCACAAGGCGGCCGCCAGTGTCTTGCCGTCCGAGCTGAAAGCCAGGTTCATCACCACCGGCGTCGGTGCGCCCAGCGTGCGGATCTTGGCGCCGCTCGCCGCGTCCCAGACCCATACGGACGACCCCACGCCCGCGACAAGGAATTTGCCGTCCGGGCTGAAGGCCAGGCGGCGGCCGTTCACATAGGAGTAATTCCGTTCGTTGTACTCGACGGGGATGTGTAACGCCTCGGTCCCGTCCGCCGCGTCGAGGACCCGGAGGACGTCGCCGTCAAGGACCGCGACCCGCTTGCCGTCGGGGCTGAAGGCGACAAAGGGCCGCTTGCGGATTCCCGTCTTCTCCATGAGCCGCTTGCCGGCGGCCGTGTCCCAGACGATAACCGCCTTGTCATCGACCGTGACGACACGGTCGCCCGACGGGCTGAACGCCAGGCCGCGGATCGAGTTGCCCTTGTCGAGCGTGAGCGTCAAAAGCGTCTCGCCGTCGGTCGCGTCGAGCAGGCGCACCCCGTCCCGCCTGGGCGTCGCCGTGGCGATTCGCTTGCCGTCGGGCGACCAGGCGACGGTGTAGGAGCCTTCCACGGAGGCGAGTTCCGGGTGGCAAAGACTTTTCAGATACCACCACTCCCAGCCGCGCAGGTCGGAGCCGAGGTACTCGTCGAGGAGCGTCTCCGCCTGAGGGGAGCGGTCCTCTTGTATTTGAGCGAACGCCGTCGGCATCCGGACGGCATAGAGAAGCGCTCCGGTTCTTCGGTTGGCGCGGCGGGCGTCGTCCGCGGCCTTGTCCGCCGCCTTGCGGGCCAGGGCCTCGCCGCGGGCGCGGTCGTCGGCGTCGCGGCGGGCGCGGTCCAGGCTCAGCGTGAACAGCACGCCGCCGACGAGGGCGCCGACCAGCGTGAGCGCCAGCGCTGCCAACAGGGCGGCCACGGCGGGCCGCCGCCGCGCCCATTTCACGGCCCGCTCGGCGGCTCCGACGCGGCGGGCGCGGATCGGCTCGCCGATCAGCCACCCTTCCAGGTCATCCGCCAACTCCAGGGCCGTTCCGTAGCGCCGCGCCGGCTCCTTCTCCAGGCAGTGCAGACAGATCGTTTCCAGGTCGCGGTCGATGGTGCGGTCCAGGGTGCGCGGCCCAGGCGCCTCCTTCTCCATCACCTGCATCACTGTGTCCAGCGGCGTCGCGCCGCGGAACGGCGGGCGACCCGTCAGCAGCTCGTACAGAATCGCGCCGAGGCTGTACACGTCCACCGCCGTTGTGAGGTCCTTTTTCGCCGCAGCTTGCTCCGGCGCCATGTAGCTCGGCGTGCCGACGATCGCGCCGGATTGCGTCATACCGGCGTCGCCGCTCACCTTCTTCGCCAGGCCGAAGTCGGTGACATGCGGCTGTCCATCGCTGTCCATAAGGATGTTGGCCGGTTTCAGGTCGCGGTGCAGGATGCCGCGCTGGTGGGCGTAGTGGACCGCCCGC
The DNA here is from genome assembly GCA_963813925.1 of uncultured Planctomycetaceae bacterium. Lineage (GTDB taxonomy): Bacteria > Planctomycetota > Planctomycetia > Gemmatales > Gemmataceae > UBA4732. The sequence continues at coordinate 487,097 of CAWFBG010000004.1, read as the reverse complement.
GCCGCCGTCGCCACCAGCCGCACCGCCTTCTTGCGGTCCTTCCGCAGTTCCTCGACGCGGCCGGACAGGCTGCCGCCGTCAATCAGCTTCATCGAGAAGTAATGGCGGCCGCCGTGCTCGTTCACTTCGTAGATGGGCACGATGTTCGGATGGTCGAGGTTGGCCGCAGCCTCCGCCTCCTGCTTGAATCGCTGCACGTCCAGCGGCGTCGCCAGCTGGCCGGCCAGGATCATCTTCAACGCCACGACCCGGTTGAGGCTCACCTGCCTCGCCTTGAACACCACGCCCATGCCTCCGCGGGCGATCTCTTCGAGGATCTCGTAATCGCCGAAGTAGCGCAGGCTCTCGCCCACGAGGGGAACGCCGTCGGTCGGGCCGTCCGCGCCGATGGTGGGCGATTCCGCGGGGGGCGGGGCGGGCGGCGCCATCGGCCCCGCTAGGTGGGCGAACTCCTCGCGGTTGGCGAAGAACGAGGCCAGCTCGTCGGCCAGGTCCGGATGGCGGGCGAGCAACTCCTGGCGGTCAGGCGTTTGCCCCGCTTCGACGGCTTGCAGGTAGCCGGCCAGGACGTCTTGCAGACGCTGTTCGCGGTCGGATGGGTTAGTCGGAATGTCGCTCATGGCTTATCCAGGAAGTCGAGGTTCTTCTTCAAACTGCTGCAAGGCCCCGTGAATCAACCCGGTGACGGCGCCGGCTATACTCTACCGCTGCTTTGCGGCATTACGTCGCCGCGCCGCCCAGCGGCGCAGCAACAGCACCACGAGAAGTGGGAAAAGTGCTATTCCCGCGAACGGAAGCGCCACCCTAGCAACGATATCCAACTCGGAGCCGGGGGGGCCGTTCTTCATCGAAAGGGTTTGGCCTTGCGCTATTAGGCCGAGCACGAATATCACCCAGCCAGACAGCAACGCGAGCCCCCAGTAAGTGGACCAGCGCGTCAGCCACGACCAGTTGCGCGAGACGACGGCGCCTACAGCGGCCGCCCAGAGTAGCAATTGGGGGACGATTAGATAGAGCGGCGGAATCTGCATTTCTGCGTAGGTGTGAATTTGGTTGTGAATCTGCCCAAAGGATTGGATCGGCCATGCGTGGAGTTGTTCCTCGAGCGTATGGTGCTGGAGCGGCGAGCCCTTGAAGTAACTGGCGGCGCCATACTCAACCCTTGAGGGGGCTGGCCAACTCGCCTCGAAGGAATTGCTCGTGGCATGCTCGATCTCCTTCAGGGGATTCTGGAGCAACACGAGGCTGAAGAGCATAAGCTCTGCATACGTAAGCAGAGCGACGCACCGCCGCCTCCAGGGCCCGGCCAGGCTGCGGTGGTCGCGCCGCAGGAAAAAGCCGGCCAGCGTCGCCGAGAGGCAACAAGCCGCCATGGCACCGACAATCGTGGTGAAGATGCCCCACCACACGCTGACAATAATCTCGTCCGCGAGGTGTGCTTTGTAGTTGATCCGCAGGGCTTCGCTGAACTGCCCAGGGTCCAGCGGCGTTGCCAAGCCGTGCGAGGCCTCCTTAACTTTTTCGCTCATTGCGTGCAACCCCCGCGGCTGCTTGCCCGCCTCGGCATCGCGGGCGACTTCTGCCTGGATTTGCACATCCTGCAGATCAAGCCCGTAGTCGCGGACGGCACGACTGAGGATAACCACCGGACCCAGGACCAGCGTGTACGCGACGACCCCGGCGATGGCACCCGTCGCCAGGCCCGTCAGCACATCGGCCCCCCGGTCCCGCGGCCGCACCGTCCAGTGCAGGAGTGGTCCGCTGGCGGCCAGCAGAAGCGCGCCCCCACCGATCAGAAGCCAGACGAGCAATTCTGGGATCCGCGACCAGTCGCACCATCCCAACCACCGAAGTTGCCAGTAATCGCCTGGGAACAGACCAAAGGCGACATGCGAATCCGCGGCCAGCGTTGGCAGGACCTTGAGGGCCAGCCCCAGCGGCCCCACCAAGCCGCAAAGGACCCCGATGAGCAACACCCACGCGGCCGCCCGGAAGTTCTTCCGCAGCCAGCGCAAGATCAGCTGCGCCGTGCTCGGCGGCCGCGCCGTCAGCGGCTCGCCCGTCAGCCAGTGCTCCAGGTCCTCCGCCAGCGCCGCCGCCGTTGGGTAGCGGCGCGACGGATCCTTTTGGAGACATTTCAGGCAGATCGCCTCCAGATCGCGATCCGCCTTCGGGTTCACCTTTGGCGGCGGCTCCGGCTCCTTCTCCAGCACCTGCATCACCACGTCCAGAGGCGTCGGCCCGGCGAAGGGCGGCCGGCCCGTCAGCAACTCGTACAGGATCGCACCCAGGCCGTAAACGTCGGCCAGCGTCGTCACGGCCCCCTTGCGTCCCGACGCCTGTTCCGGTGCCATGTAGGCCGGCGTCCCCACGATCGCCCCGCTGTGCGTCTGGCCGGCGTCCGCCGCCCGCTTGGCCAGGCCGAAGTCGGTGATCTGCGGTTGGCCGTCCTTGTCGAGCAGAATGTTGGCCGGCTTGAGGTCGCGGTGGATGACGCCGCGCTGGTGGGCGTGATGCACCGCCCGCGCCGCCGCCGCCAGCAGCTTGGCCGCCCGCCGCGGATCGGCTACCAGCTTCGGAACCTCGGCGGCGAGGCTGCCGCCCTCCACCAACTTCATGCTGAAATACTGCCGGCCCTCATGCTCGCCGACTTCGAAAATCGGCACGATATTGGGGTGGTCGAGGTTGGCCGCCGCCTCGGCCTCCGTGCGGAATCGCTGCACCTCCACGGCCGAGGCGAACTCGCCGCCCAGGATCATCTTCAGCGCCACGACACGGTTGAGACTGACCTGCCGTGCCCTGAACACCACGCCCATGCCGCCACGCGCGATCTCTTCGAGGATCTCGTAATCGCCGAAGTAGCGCAGGCTCTCGCCCACGAGGGGAGCGCCGTCGGTCGGGCCGTCCGCGCCGATGGTCGGCGTTTCGGAGGGCGCCGGCGCGGGGACGGCGGCGGGGAGAAATTCTCGCGCGGCCATGCCGGCGAAGTCGTCGCGGTTGGCGAAGAACGAAGCCAGTTCGTCGGCCAAGTCTGGATGCTCCGCAAGCAGCCTCTGGCGGTCAGGCGTTCGCCCGGCTTCGACCGCCTGCATGTAGGCGGCCAGGATTTCTTGGAGGCGTTGTTCTCGGTCGGCCGGATTCGGCAGCGTTTCGCTCATAGGTCCCTCAGGGAGGCGAGGGTTTTCTTCAGCTGTTGAAGGCCGCGATGAATCAGTCCGGCCACGGCGCCAGGCGTCCGGCCGAGTCGTTCGGCGATCTGGGCCAGCGTCCAGCCGTGCCAGTGCTGCAACACCAGCGCTTCGCGGGCGTCCGGCGGCAACTGCTCCAGGGCGTCGGCCAATTGCAGCGCCGTCTCCTTGCGCTGGGCCTGCTTGCTCGGCGACGACTGGTCGGCCGCCAGGAATGCCTCCAGCCGGGCCGACGAGGCGTCGAGCGCCTGTTCACGGCAGACGTCGCGGGCCTCGGTACGGAGTTTACGGACCTCATCCGTCAGGTTATGGGCGAGCAGCCGACGCAGCCACGCGGTCTTCTGCGCCTCATTCCAGTCCGCGACGCGATGCCGCGCGAGGTGCGCTTCCAGCAACGTCTGCTGGACGACGCCCGACAGGTCGATTTTGCCCTGCAGACGCGGATCGATCTGCGTGCGCGACAGCAGGGTCAGATAGGCGCGGAACCTTTCCAGGCCCGGGTCTGGGCCGGTCGCCCGATCGGTCATGGCCCCCTCCTGGTAGAAGCGTGGCGATGACCTCTATTCTGCGCCGGAATCGCCGATTTGTGGCAAGAAATGTTGCTAAGCGAGCGTCCCGACCACTTGGCGTACAGTCGTCGCCCCCAGCTGCCCTAACGCGGCCGGCAGCCCCTCGACCACACGCACCGACGCCGTGGGATCGTAAAAGTTGACAGTCCCCAGCTGCACCGCCATCGCCCCGGCAACGAGAAATTCCATCACGTCGTCCAGCGTCGCAATGCCGCCGACGCCGATAATCGGGACCTTCACACTCCGCGCCGTCCGCCATACCAGTCGCAGCGCCAGCGGCTTGATCGCGGGGCCGCTCAGGCCGCCGGTGACGTTGCCGAGGACCGGACGCCGACGCCGCCAGTCCACCGCCATCCCGATGAACGTGTTCACCAACGACACGGCGTCCGCCCCCCCGTCCGCCGCGGCTTGCGCAATGGAGACAATGTCGGTCACGTTCGGCGTCAGCTTGGCGATCAGCGGCAGGGGGCACACGTCGCGCACCCGTTGCACCACGCGCCGCGTAACCTCTGGATCGACGGCGAAATCGACGCCGCCGGACACGTTCGGACACGACAGGTTCAGCTCCAGCGCGGCCAGGCCAGTTTCCCTCCCGATCATCTCCGCCATGTCCACGAACTCCTGCTCGTTCTTGCCGGCGATGTTGGCGATCACGGCCGTCGGCAGCGTGCGGAGGTAGGGCAAGTGATGATGGATGAAATGTTCGATTCCGTCGTTGTCGAGGCCGATGGCGTTGAGCATTCCCGACGGCGTTTCGACAGTCCTCGGCGGCGGGTTGCCGGCGCGCGGCTGGCGCGTCACGGTCTTGGGAATGATCCCTCCCAATTGGGAAAAATCGACCACTCCGGCCATCTCGCGGGCGTAGCCGAACGTGCCGGAGGCCACGAGGACGGGGTTGCGCAGGCGCAGCCGGCCGAGGGTGACGGAAAGATCGACCATGGAACCCTCAAAGAATTTCACCACAGAGGCACAGAGAAGACAAAGAATTGGCTTTTCTCTGTGTCTCTGTGCCTCTGTGGTGAAATTCTTATTTCCTTTCCAGCGACTGCGCCGCCGGCTGCAAGTCGCGGTCGAAGAAGGTGTCGCGGTCACGAATGATCGCCTGCGGGACCAGCTGCGGCGTCAGCGTCTTGCACTCGGCGTTGCGCCGGATCGCGGTGCCGATCGCCAACACCTCCACGAAGCTGCCGCCGATCTCGTTGATGAACAGCTTGATGCCGATCACGCCGTCCGCCCGCAATTCCTCAGCCTCACGGCGGATGTGATCCAAGGCGTTTTCGCGGGCCTCGTACACCAACCGCGTCATGGCTGTCACTTCGCCGCGAGTGAACGACTTGAAAAACGTGCTCAGACCGCCGGAAAAGCCGAGGGCGTAAACCGAAGTACCCAGCACCAGCCGCTCCGGCTGGTAGCCCAGCGTCGTCAGGTTCCACAGTTCCTCGCCGGTCAATTCCGACGTGAACGGGCGATCCGGGTTGCCGAGTTTGGGGTTGTGCGAGGCGGTGCCGACCATCAGCATTTCCTTCACGCCCGGCCCGCCGAACGGCAGGATGTGCGTGTGAATGTCCACCACCGCGTTGGCGCCGCGCTCCTTCGCCTCCTTTTCGAGGCGCTGAAGGGCGAGATGCCGCGTGTGGTTGTACATCTGCGAGAATTCCTTGACCTCGCCGCCGCTGAATCCGCGCAACGCCCCCATCAGGCCGCGGCCGACGCCCAGGGCGTAGGCGACGTTGCCGATCACGAAATGCCGCGGCTCGTAGCCGGCGTCGATCTGGCAATAGAGGTCTTGCCCGGAACAGGCGGTGGTGAAGAACGGGCCGGGATGCGTCTTGGAGCGGACGGCGGAGCCGATGGCCAAAAACTCGACCATGCCGCTGACGTTTTTCAGGTCGGAGACGACGCCGGTGACGCCGCTGGCGTGGTGCCGCGTCGCCTCCTCCTCCATGCGTTTGATGGCGGAGTGGCGGCCGTCGGAGATGAGTTCCGTGATGCTGTCCAGCTCGCCGCCGGCCATGGTCTGGAAGCCGCTGGTCAGGCCGCGCACGAATCCGAGCGAGTAGACGCTGTTGCCCAGCACCACCTCGCTGGGCGACCAGCCCTTTTGGGCGAGACAGTAGATTTCGTTGCCGGAGAGGCCGGTGAGTAGCATGGGTGTCGTTGCCTCAAAGGTTGAGCTTTTCGCCGGCCCGGAGTCGCTCGACTTTCGTGACGGCCTCCGCCCCGGCTCCTTCATATATCAATTCGCACAAGGAGGCCACTTCTTTCAAGTCAAGGTCCGGATTGGATTGTACAATGCGGATGAAATCGCCGGCGTTCTCGTACTTCTCCGGGGAACCCCAATCGAGGCGGATCATCGGATCGAACACCAGCGCCAGCGCGGTTTCTAGCGAAGGAATCAGGCAGATGCGACCGTCGGCCTGAACCGTATGAGTCCTGACCAGAGCCTTGTGGAGGAGGGGCTGAACAGGCTTCCATACATGGATAACTACGCCCATCGCGTCTGAGTCGCGCAGCCTCGACCCGTTTTCTTCCCGCTCCGCCAGCAGGCGAGGATAGGCGGCGGCCAGCAATCGGACGGCTTTACTGTGGCTCCTGGAGCCAACGAGGAGCACCGTATGCCGCGAAGCCCGTGGCTGCCGCCTCCAGCCGCCCGTGCCGTGAGAACCTAGCAGGACCGAACGGACGCCGACCCTGGTGAGAAAGGCGATCAGGTCCAGGGGCTTGATGTATTCTGGGACACAGTATTCCGAGAGGGCCGCTGAGGTTTCCAAGCTATAGGCATGGATGTCGGGCACTCGCAGCGGGACTTCCGCGTTTCCCCACGGATCATCGCTGGCCGATCGCTTCGTCAATCACGGTTCCTCCAGGTAAGTATACCCGTCCAGCCCCGCCTCGTAGAAGCGCAGCAACTGCCGCGATTCCGTCAGCGAAATCTTGCCCGCCCGCACCGCCCGCTCCACGTCCTTCCGCAGGCTCTCTTTCAGATTGTCGGCGTTGTACTGCACATACGCCAGCACCTCGCGCACCGTGTCGCCCTTGATGACAGTCGTCGAAGTTGACCTCGCCGTCGTCGTCGATGCTGACGTGGACCGCGTTGGTGTCGCCGAACAGGTTGTGCAGGTCGCCCAGGATCTCCTGGTACGCCCCCAGCAAGAAGGCGCCGAGGTAGTACGGCTCGCCGTTGTACGGATGCAGCTGCAGCGTGTTGCGCACGTCGCGCAGGTCGATGAACTGGTCGATCTTGCCGTCCGAGTCGCAGGTGATGTCGCCCAGCACCGCCCGCCGGGTCGGCGGCTCGTTCAGTCGGTGGATCGGCATGATCGGGAAGAGCTGCTTGATCGCCCAGCTGTCCGGCATCGACTGGAAGACCGAGAAGTTGCAGAAGTAGGTGTCCGAAAGCAGCGACTCCAGGCCCTGCAGTTCCTCCGGAATGTAGTCCATCTCGCGGACCATCTGGAGCATCTTGCTGCACACCGCCCAGAACAGCCGCTCCGCCAGGGCCCGCATGCTCGATGGTCAGCGTAGCCGAGGTTGAACATGTTCAGCGCCTCGTCCACGGCCTGCACGGCGTCGTGGTAGCTCTCGATCAGGTTCTTCTTTTTCAGGTCGCGGTGGACGGCGAACAGGTCGTTGACCTGCTGCGGGGCGTCGGCCGGGACTTCCGGCGGCGACCTCGAAGCGGTCGAAGTTGGACACGCCCAGCACGTCGAAGACCAGCATGCTGTGGTAGGCGACCACGGCCCGGCCCGACTCCGAAATGATCGTCGGGTGCGGCACGCCGGCCTCGTCGCAGACGCTCTTGATGCGGAAGACCACGTCGTTGGCGTACTCCTGGAGGGTGTAGTTGACCGACGACTCGAAGTCGGTCTGCGAGCCGTCGTAGTCGATGCCGAGGCCGCCGCCCACGTCGAGGAACTTGACGCCGGCGCCGACGCGGTGCAGCTCGACGTAGACGCGCGCCGCCTCGGTCAAGGCGCTTTTGATGCTGCGGATGTTGGTGATCTGGCTGCCGAGGTGGAAGTGGACCAGCTGCAGGCAGTCGGCCATGTCGCGCTGCTTGAGGTACTCGACGACCTCCAAGACCTCGGTCAGCGTCAGGCCGAACTTGGAGCGGTAGCCGGCGCTGGAGCTGCCAGCGGCCGGCCCCGCGGGCCGCCAGCTTGACGCGGACGCCGATGGCCGGCCGGACGTTCAGGTCCTCGGCGTGACGCAGGATCAGCTTCCAGCTCGGTGAATTTCTCGACCACGGGGATGATCTGCTTGCCGATCTTGCGGGCGAGCATGGCCATCTGGATGAATTCGTCGTCCTTGAAGCCGTTGCAGATGATCGGCGTGTCCATGCCGTTGGTCAGGGCCAGCACGGCCAGCAGTTCCGGCTTGGAGCCGGCCTCCAGGCCGAAATGATAGGCCTTGCCGAAGTCGAGGATCTCCTCGACGACCTGCCGCTGCTGGTTGACCTTGATCGGGTAGACGCAGCAGTAGCCGCCCTGGTAGTCGTATTCGGAGATGGCCTTCTGGAAGGCGTCGTGGATCTCGCCGACGCGGTGGCGCAGGATGTCGGTGAAGCGGAGCAGGATGCGGCAGCTGGATGCCGCGGGCCTGCAACTGATCGACGACATCCTTGAGGTCGATGGACTGGTCGGGGCGCTTGTTCGGATGGACGGTGACGTGGCCGGCCTTGTTGATGCCGAAGTACCCCTTGCCCCAGTGGCGGACGCCGTAGGTCTCGACGGCGTCCTAGGATCTTCCATTTGTCCATCAATTCGGTTTCAGCGCCTTTAGGCATCTCAAAAGTCTCCACAAGGAGGCGCGGACGGGGTGAGGGCGCGTGAAGGAACGGCGAAAGCTCTTGGGCGATAAGTGATTCGACTTAACCATCTGTATTCGTGCGTGGGGCGGGAGTCAAGGAGAAACCACCCCGATCGAGGTGCGAAAACGCCGTCGGGCCGGCGCGTTCGGCGCCTCCGTTTCTGAAACCCTTCTGGACGAACCCCACGTCGGAGACGATCATGGAACGTGGGCGGCCCGGCGCGGCGGGCCGGCGACCGAGGATCCCTTGCCGATGGGTGGGCGTATGGACCAACTCTGGGCGCCGTGGCGGCTGGCGTATGTGACGACGGGACCGCCGACGGAAGCCGACCCCTGTTTCATCTGCAAAGGGTTGGCCGGCGACGACGACCGCGCCCACCTGATCGCCTGGCGCACGCCGCTCAGCGTCATGCTGCTCAACCGCTTCCCCTACAACAACGGCCACCTCCTGGTCGCCCCGCGCGCACAAGGGCCGCCTCGAAGAACTCGACGCCGCGGAGTTGCTGGAGACGATGGAGACGCTGCGGCGCATGGTTCGCGTACTGGACGAGTTGATGCGGCCGGACGGTTACAACATCGGACTCAACCTCGGCCGCGCCGCGGGGGCCGGGCTGCCGGGACATCTGCACTGGCACGTCGTGCCGCGGTGGAACGGCGACACCAACTTCATGCCGATCCTGGCCGACGCCAAGGTCATCGTGCAGTCGCTCGACGCCTTGTACGATCTCCTGACGGCGCGACTGCGAAGTAGTGGAGAGTGGCGAGTGGCGAGTGGCGAGTGAAGAAAAGACGAATCGGTATTCTCTCGCCACTCGCCACTCGCCACTTTTTGCGAAGGTGCGACGCCATGCCCGACGCCGACGCCCCCTATGAGCCGCCCGACTGGCTGGAGTGGGAAGACCGCTCCCTGGCGCCGTATGCCATGCGCACCCGTCGCAGCCGCGGACGCCGCCACACCGAGCCGCCGCACCCCTACCGAACCCTTTACCAGCGCGACCGCGACCGCATCGTCCATTCCACCGCCTTCCGGCGGCTGATGCACAAGACCCAGGTGCTCGCCGCCCAGACCAACGACCACCACCGCACCCGCCTGACGCACACGCTCGAAGTCGCCCAGATCGGCCGCACCATCGCCCGCCGTCTCGGCCTCAACGAAGACCTCACCGAAGCGGTCGCCCTGTCGCACGACCTGGGCCACCCCCCGTTCGGCCACGCCGGCGAAGAGGCGCTCGACGAGTGCATGGCCGAATACGGCGGCTTCGAGCACAACCTCCACGCCCTGCGCATCGTCGAACATTTGGAGTATCGCTATCCCGATTTCCCCGGACTCAACCTGACGTGGGAAGTGCGCGAGGCGATGGCCCTGCACAGCAAGCGTCGCGGCGCCCCGGAGGCGGCCGAGTTCGCGTCGGCGGGGCGGCCGTTGTTGGAGGCGCAGGTCGCCGACGCCGCCGACAGCCTGGCCTACGACGCCCATGACGTGGACGACGCCCTGAGCGTCGGCCTGGTGGCGCCCGACGACATGCAAGAGGTCGAGTTTTGGGGGCGCGCCGTCGAACAGGTGCGGCAGCGCCACGGGGAGTTGCGGCCGGAGCAGTTCCAGCCGACCGTGGTGCGCACGCTGATCGCGTGGCAGGTCGGCGACCTGCTGGAGCAGACGCGCCAACGGCTGCGGCAGGAACGCATCCGCACCGTCGAGGACGTGCGGCGCTTCCCGGAGGCGCTGGTCGGCCCAGGCCCGGAAGTGCGGCGTCTGAAGGCGGGACTGGAGGACTTCCTGCGCCGCCGAGTTTACCTACACTACCGCGTTCAGCGCATGGCGGTGAAGGGGGCGCGGGTGGTGCGGATGCTGTTCGAGGAGTTTTGCCGGGCGCCGCGACTGTTGCCGCCGCGCTACGGCGACCGCGTCGGCGCCGGCCGGCCGGAGCGCGTGGTCTGCGACTACGTCGCCGGCATGACGGATCGCTACGCCCAGGACGAATACCTGCGGCTGTTTCAGCCTTATACGAGTGTCTAACGACTCGAATGAGGAATCGCCTGGGGGGCGGCCGCCGTGAAGCCGGAGGAAGTGACGCTTACGCAGCCCGAAAGGGTCTTGTTTCCCGACGCCGGCGTGACCAAGGGCGACGTCTTCGCCTACTACCGCCGCGTCGCGCCGCGGCTGCTGCCCTATCTGCGCGACCGGCCGATGACGTTGGAACGGCTGCCGGCTGGGTTGGGCGAGGGCAAGCCGCATTTCTGGCAAAAACACACGCCGCCGTCGTACCCGGATTGGGTCCCGAGGGCCGAACTGCCCAGCGGGCAAGGCAAGCCGGTCGCCTACGCCGTCGTCAACGACGAGGAGACGCTGCTTTATCTGGTGAACCAGGGGACGCTGACGTTTCATCCGTGGCTGTCGCGGCTCGGCCACCTGGACCGGCCCGACTTCGTGCTGTTCGACCTCGACCCAGGCGGGGCGGCGTTCGCGGACGTGGTGACCGCCGCCGTCCGGCTGCACGGCCTGCTGAAAGAGGCCGGCGTCAAGGCGTTCGTGAAAACGTCGGGCAAATCCGGACTTCACGTGCTGACGCCGTGGACCGCGGAAGGCGGATACGGCGAGGCGCGAAATTGGGCGCGATCCGCGGCGGAACGGCTGGTCGAAGCGCTCCCGGACAAGACGACTTTGGAGATCCGCAAGGCGAAGCGCGGCGGGCGCGTCTACTTGGACGTGATTCAGAACGCCCGCGGCCATCACGTTGTGCCGCCGTATGTGGTGCGGGCCACGCCGGGGGCGACCGTTTCGACGCCGCTGCGCTGGAACGAGGTGACGCCGGCGCTCGACCCGACGCGCTTCAATGTGCGGACGATGGCAAAGCGGCTGCGGCTCGACCCGATGGCGGGGATTCTGTCCGAGCCGGAAGCATGAGCGACGGAATTTTCATCCGTCGCTCACGCTTCCGGCTCGGACAGCAACCGCTGCACCGCCTCCCGACGCGGTAAACCACTCTGCGCGCCGACGACTGTGGTGGCCAGGGCGGCGGCCGCGTTGGCGAATGGGCCGGCCTCGCCCATCGGCCGGCCCTCCGCCAACATCACCGCCAGGCCGGCCGCGAACGCGTCGCCCGCCCCGGTGGCGTCGATGCTGTGAACCGGCAGCTTCGGCATCCAGCACTCGCCGCCGGACCAAACGAGCAGATTTCCCTCGTCGCCGGCCTGCACGGCGACCGCCCCGACCCCTCGCCCCATCAGTATTCCGGCGGCCCGACGCGCCGCGGCCCGGTCATGCACCGAAACGCCGGTCAACGCCTGCGCCTCGACCGCGTTGGGCCGAATCACGTCCAGCTGGCGCAGCAACTCGTCCGGCAGCGGCCGGGCGGGGGCCGGGTCGAGGATCGTTTTCGCCCCGGCCTCGCGGGCGATGCGACACGCCGCCGACACCGCTTCCAGGGGAATTTCCAGCTGGCAAAGCACGACGCGAGCCGACCGGATCGCGTCGGCCGCGGCTTCCACGTCGGCGGCGCCCATCCTGCCGTTGGCGCCAGGCGCGATGAGGATTTCCTTCTCGCCGCGATGGTCCACCAGGATGACCGCCGCCCCCGTCGCCGCGTCGGCGTCGCGCCGTACATGCCGGAGATCGACGCCTTCCGCGGACAGGCGTTCGGCCAGCTCGTCGCCGCGACGGTCGCGGCCGAGTCGGGCGACCAGCGCGGTTCGGGCGCCAAGCCGCGCGGCCGCCACGGCCTGATTCGCCCCCTTGCCGCCGGGGCCTTCGTGGAACTCCTCGCCCAGGGCCGTTTCGCCGGGCGTCGGCAGTTTCGGCCCGCGAATCAGGAAGTCGGTGTTGACGGAGCCGACCACGACCACGTCCCATTCCATAGCGTCCACTCCCGAGCCAACCAGGAAGGTTTACTCCATTGTAAGGCGCCGAACAGGCGCCCGGCACGACGTTTGCTCCAAATCAATCAGCATCCAGGCGTGCGCCGTCGGCCCGGTTTCCGAAGGGCGGAAGCGGGTGAAGACGGATCACTTCATCAGAGAAAGAGGAGAGTTCAACATGCAATTGGAACCGGGCGGCCTCATTGCGTGGTTGGTGGTGGGTCTGATCTCCGGCTGGCTGGCCGGCCTCTTCATGCGCGGCGGCGGCTACGGGATCATCTGGGACATCATTCTGGGCCTGATCGGCGCCTTCGTGGGCGGCCTGATCTGCTCGCTGTTCGTGTCCGGTACACCCGGCTTCTGGGGGAGCATCCTCGTGTCGTTCATCGGGGCCTGCATCCTCATCGGCATCGTGCGGGCCGTCGCCCCGCGAAGGCCGCTCTGATGCGCCGCGTTTAGCCGCGACCCGACAGGGGAGCGCTTGGGATGAAGCGCTCCGCTGGCGCGTCGCGGCTAACCGGACAATACCCATCCGGATCGAATGTCAGAAGCCGCCGCCGCCTCCCGCATCCCCGCCGCCGCCGAAATCGCCGCCCCCGCCTCCATCGCCGCCCCCGGCGTCCCCGCCGCCGAAGTCGCCGCCCCCTCCGGCATCCCCCCCGCCGGAATCGCCGCCGCCGAAGTCGCCGCCGCCGCCCGCTGTGTAACTAGTATCGTCGGAGGCAGGCGCCGACGACGGCGGGGCGTCGTTCGGCGTCTGCCACGAACCTTGATTAGGCGAAGAATGACCGCCGAAAAATCGGTCATAGGCCCAGCTCCCGGCCGCGCCGCCGAACAGGCCGCCCAGGATGCTCGACAGAAAACCCCCGCCCTGGCCGCCGTATCCGCCGGGGCCGTAGCCGCCCGGCCCCGGGCCGTAGCCGCCGGGGCCGTAGCCGCCCGGCCCCGGGCCGTAGCCGCCGGGGCCGCGGCCGAAGGAGCGGAACAGCGCCGACACCGCCATCGCGCCCAACGCCAGGACGCCGACCACCACCAATCCCACGCACAGGCAGCCGCCCAGCCCCATCGACAAGCCGCCCATGCCGGCCGCGGGACGCCGACCGCCGTAGGGCGACCACGTGTCTGGGCCTCGCTGGCCCGGCGGCGGCGGGACAGCTTCCCTGGACGAATCGTTCCGATTCAACGTCGATTGGACGTAGCGAACGGCTTCCAGCAGTCCGTCGTCGTACTGCTTTGCGTGGAACCGATCGATCAGGATCTTGCCGAGGTGGTCGCGGTCGTCGTCGCTGAAAAGCTCGTGCGTCTTGTTGCCGACCGCCGGCTCGATGTAGGGCGGCTTCTTGCAGATGAGCACGTAAATGCCGTTGACGTGCGCGGCCCGCGCCCGTTGCAAGGCCCACGCGGCGAAGAAGCTCTTCTTCGCCGCATCGTCGTCTTTCGCCTCTTCCTCCCGGCCGGCCGGGGCGCGGGGAACGTCTCGATGAGCAAATCCTTCCCATGCCGCTCTTTAATATCCTTGATAATGGCGTCGGCCTTGCTCACGGCGTCTTTCGTGAAGAAGCCGGCGTCGTCATGCACCGCCGGGGTTAACGCCCACGCCGGGAGGGGGGACGCGAACAGAACCGCAGCCAGGGCGGAAACGCCGATGCTCATGCGCATATTGCCTCTCCTTTGTCGGCCTTGACGGCGCGAAATCGGCTCAGCCGGGCGGCTCCTCTTCGCGGCCGGTCAGGGCTGCCAGCAAATCGTCGGGACGCTCCAGGACATAGGTCGGGCCGTATCGGGACAGCAATTGTCCGGTGTGAAAGCCCCAGCCCACGGCCGCCACGTCCACGCCGGCCGCCCGCGCCGCCTTCACGTCACGCACCTCATCGCCAATGTACAGTAACGCGCCCGGCGCCGTCCGCTCCCGCCGCAGCAGCTTGCGGATGGCGACCGCCTTGCCGAGCAGCCGCGGATAGCCGACCACGAAATCGAAAAGCTCGCTGACGCCGTTCGCTTCCAGGCACACTCGGATGTTGCCGGCGGCGTTGGAGGACAGCACCCCCAACCGGCGCCCCGAATCGCGCAGGCCGCGGAGCACGTCGGACACGCCGTCGAACAGGCGGATGGAGGGCATGTGGTCCTTGACTGCGACTCGATACTCGGCGGCGAGGGCCGGCAGCCGCCAATAGGGGATGCCGTGTCGGCGGAAGAAGGAACGGCCGGTCAGGCCGCGTACGGCTTCAAAGTCGGTCAGCGGCAAGAAGCCGTAACGGGCCGCCATCGCGTTGTAGACCTCCACCGACAGCGCCAGGGTGTCGGCCAACGTGCCGTCGAAGTCCCAGACGATCAGGCGGTAGGACATCCCGATTCTCGTTTTTCATGGCGGCTCAGTCGCCGGCCCTTCACGTCCGGTTCACCAGCCAACGATTGAACCAGATCGCCGCCCTTACCGCCACCTTCTCCAGCGCCCCCGGCTCCTCGAACAGGTGGCCGGCGCCGGGAATCACCTCCAATTCCTTGTGGGCGCAACCCAGCCGCGCCAGCGCTTCCTCGTTCAGGCCGAGAACGACGTCGTCGTTGCCGCCGACCAGCAGCAGCGTTGGCGCCTGGACGCGGGACAGGGCCGGCCCCGCCAGGTCCGGCCGGCCGCCGCGCGACACCACCGCCTTGATTTGGTCGTGCCGATCCGCCGCCGCGATCAGCGCCGCCGCCGCCCCGGTGCTGGCGCCGAAACAGCCGATCGTCATGCCCGCCGCGAATGAGGCGTTCGTCAGCCAGTCCGCCGCCTCCACCACGCGCTCCGCCAGCAGGCCGATGTCGAAACGATACTCGGCCGTCTGCACGTCCACGGCCTCCTCTTCCGGCGTCAGCAGGTCGAGCAACACCGTCGCCAACCCCGCCTTTAGCAGCGATTCGGCCACGAAGCGGTTACGCGGGCTGTGCCGGCCGCTGCCGCTGCCGTGGGCGAACAGCACCACCGCCGTCGCCCCTTCGGGTCCGCGAAACGTCCCTTCCAAAAACGTCCGCCCCACGGGCACCTGGATCGCCTCTTCCCTCATAGGAACATGTGTATCGTTCATGTCCGCGCTCCCAATCTCGTTGTCCCCTTTCCCACGCGATCCGCCCTGCTTTGCATGTGCTCAAGAGGAATGCCAATCCACTTTTCGCCGGGGGCCACGGGTGACTTTTCGGGGGTCGCGCAGCAGGCCCAGCTGTCGGTGTCCGGTCCGTGAACAAGCCGGCTTCAGCGCGGGAGGATACGCAAGTGCGATGCCAGAAAAGAGAATAAGGGCGGGGAAACCCCGCCCCTAATGGAATTTGACGGGCAAGTTCGGTAGCCGCGTTCGCCAGAACGCGGGTGAACTTCGACCCGCGTTCTGGCGAACGCGGGTGAACTTCGACCCGCGTTCTGGCGAACGCGGGTGAACTTCGACCCGCGTTCTGGCGAACGCGGCAGCTTACCGATCTTGGTCGTCAAAGCTCATCAGAGTCGCCGACTCAGCCGTTGCTTTCACCCCTCCTCTTCTTCGCGCAACTTCGCCATCACGGAGAGGTCCTCCAGCGTCGTCGTGTCGCCGGTGGTCGCCCGGCCGGCGGCGATGTCGCGCAGCAGGCGGCGCATGATTTTGCCCGAGCGCGTCTTGGGCAGCCCCTCCGTGAAGCGAACGGCGTCCGGCCGGGCCAGCGCGCCGATCTCCTTGGCGACGTGCTCGCGCAGTTCCTTCTTGAGTTCCTCGGTCGGAGCCACGCCCTGCTTGAGCGTCACGAAACAGCAGACGCCCTCGCCCTTGATCTCGTCCGGCTGGCCGACCACCGCCGCTTCCGCCACCTTGGGATGATGGACTAAAGCGCTCTCGATCTCCATCGTACTCAGCCGGTGGCCGGCCACGTTGAGCACGTCGTCCACGCGGCCCATGATCCACACGTAGCCGTCGGCGTCGCGGCGGGCGCCGTCCGCCGTGAAGTAGGCGTGCGGGATTTGACTCCAGTACTGCTGGCGGTAGCGCTCGTCGTCGCCGTAGATGGTGCGCAGCATGGCCGGCCACGGCCGCGTGATGACGAGCAGGCCGCCCTCGTTGGCGCCGACAGGTCGGCCCTGCCGGTCCACGATTTCCGCGACGACGCCCGGCAACGGCCGCGTGGCCGACCCCGGCTTGGTCGGGATCGCGCCCGGCAGCGGCGAGATCATAATCATGCCTGTCTCCGTCTGCCACCACGTATCCACGATAGGACATCGTTTATGTCCGATTTTCTCGTGATACCAGATCCACGCCTCGGGGTTGATCGGTTCGCCGACAGTGCCGAGCAGCCGGAGACTTGACAGGTCGTGTTTGGCCGGCCATCGGTCGCCCCATTTGATGAAGGCGCGGATGGCGGTCGGGGCCGTATAAAGGATATTGACGCGATACTTCTCGACGACCTCCCAGAAGCGGTCCTCGCGCGGGTGGTTCGGCGCCCCCTCGTACATCAGCGTCGTGGCGCCGTTGCAGAGCGGGCCGTAAACGATGTAGCTGTGGCCCGTCACCCAGCCCACGTCGGCCGTACACCAGTAAATGTCTTCTTCGCGGAGGTCGAACACCCATTCGTGCGTCTTGGCCGTGCCGAGGAGGTAGCCGGCCGAGGTGTGAAGGACGCCCTTGGGTTTTCCGGTCGAACCGGAGGTGTAAAGGATGTAGAGCGGGTGTTCGCTGTCCACGGCCGTCGGCGGGCAGTCGGCCGACGCCTCGGCCATGAGTTCGTGCCACCACAGGTCGCGGCCGGGTTTCATGGCGACCGGCTGATCGCAGCGGTTGAAGACGATGCACTTCTGGACGGTGGGCGACTTTTCCAGCGCCTGATCGACGTTCTGCTTGAGCGGCACGACCTTGCCGCGCCGCCATCCGCCGTCGGCCGTGACGAGCAGCTTGGCCTTGGCGTCGTTGTTGCGGTCGGCCACGGCGTCGGCGCTGAAGCCGCCGAAGACGACGCTGTGAACGGCGCCGATGCGGGCGCAGGCCAGCATGGCGACGGCGGCCTCGGGGACCATCGGCATGTAGATGGTCACGCGGTCGCCGGCCCCGACGCCCTGGCCCTTGAGGACGTTGGCGAATTTGCAGACCTCCCGATGGAGCATCTGGTAGGTAAGGACGCGGCAATCGCCCGGCTCGCCCTCCCAGATGAGGGCGGCCTTGTTGCGGCGCGGTCCGTCGAGGTGCCGGTCGAGGCAGTTGGCGCTGACGTTGAGTTGGCCGCCGACGAACCACTGGGCGTGCGGCTCGTTCCAGACGAGCACCTTGTCCCAGCGCTTGATCCACGCCAACGACTCGGCCTGTTCACCCCAAAAGCCCTCCGGATCGTCCTTGGCATGGTTGAAGAGGCGTTCATAGGCTTCCCGGCTGTTGATCTTGGCTTTGGCGACGAACTCCGGCGGCGGCGGGAAGGTGCGGGTTTCCTTGAGGACGCTGGTGATCGTCGGGTCGGAGGAGGACATGACGGGGCCTCACGGGTGCGTCGGCGCAACGGGCGATGAAGGTCAGACATAAGCGCGGGGCGGGCGGGCGTCAAGGAGGACGGGGCGCGCGTTCGGTTCCTCGAGTAATCTGTCGAAATCCTCCTGGTTCCTTCGCAGGGCTTGGAACCGGGAGGACGCTTTCGGGCCGATCGCGTTCCGACCATTCCCCTGGTCAAAACTCGACCAGCCACACCAAGGGATGGACATCGTTTACCAGCCCTGTTGCCGCTTCTCCTTTCATTAAGGCCTTTTGCGCCTCGACGCCGCATCGCGCCCCGGTTCGGCATCGTTCGTGCATTCGCGTGGCACGTCCCACACCGCCAACGCGAGGAGCCTGCCGTGGCCATGAACGACGCCCCGACGATTCTGCTCGTCGATGACGACAATGTGCTCCGCGAAGTGCTCGGCCGCGTCCTAACGCGCGACGGCTACAACGTCCTGCCGGCGGCGGGCGTGGCCGAGGCGCTGGAACTGGCAGGCGAGCACACCCTTTCGCTGGCCCTGGTCGATCTCTCGCTGCCGGATGGCGACGGCGTGGGCTTGGCCGACAGCCTGCGCGAACGCCAAGCCGAGCTGCCGCAGATCCTCATGACCGCCTACCCGATCCGCCTCCGCGAAGACCCGGAGATCGGCAGCCGCTTCCGGCGGGTGATGATCAAGCCGCTCAACCTCGACGAACTCCGCGCGGCCGTCAAAGAGGCCCTGGGGGGAGGACCGGCGGCCGAAACGGCGAGTCCCGACGCGGCTTCCGAAACCACCTCTCCCGCCAAACCCAAGAGCGCCGCCGAGGCGCCGGCCTACCTGCCCAACGACGGGCCGCGGCCGCCCAGCCGCTGGGCGTGGGCGAAGTCGGCCGCGACGGTCGGCGTCGCCTTGGCCGCGTTGGCCGTGTTCGTGGTTTTCGTCTCCGGTGTGCCGATCCCCGGTCTGACCGCGACCGGCCAGGAACAGACGGTCGCGGCCCCGCCGCCGCCGGACGTGCAATTGGTGAAGGACCCTCCGCACACGCTGTTCATTCCCGAGGACGTCAAGAAGACTCTAGGCATCCTGAAAGGGGGCGTGGACGACGTTTCCACGGCCGCGGTCCCGACACAGACGCGACCGCTGGTGCTGACCGGATCGACGGCCCTCGACCCGACGCGGATTTTGCGCGCCGCGCCCGATTCGCCCCCGCCGAGGTCGTCAAGATCGGCCGGGTGTCGCGCGACCAGGACCCGCAGGCGTCCACCCAGGGCGAGCCGCGCGAGCTGCGTTCCGGCGACCGGGTCAAGAGCGGCGATCTGCTAGGGGAGTTCTACAGCGACGTGGTCGGCTCCAAGAAGAACGACCTGTTCGACGCCGAGGTGCAGTTGAAGCTGGACAAGGAAATCCTGGACGCGGCGGAGCGTTCGTCGGCCACGACGGAGGTGTACCTCTGGAACGCCCGGCGGAACGTGGCGGGCGACCTGAACAACATCGACCGGGCGACCAATACGCTCCGCACCTGGGGCATTCCCGAAAAAGACATCCGGGCGATCGTTGACGAGGCCAAGGCCAGCAACGGCGCCCGGACGCCGATCGCCAAGGAAAAGCTGGACGAGTGGGGCCGGGTGGAGCTGCGGGCGCAGGAGGACGGCGTCATCGTCGAGCGCAACCTGACGGAACATGAACTCGTCCAGGACGCCACGACAAACCTTTTTCAGATCGCCAAAGTCGATCGACTGGAAGTGCTCGCCAACGCGGCGGAGGACGACCTGAAGCTGCTGTTGAAGAAACTGGGGCCGGGCCAGAACCCCGACCGGCTGCAATGGACCGTCCAAACCGTGAACGCGCCTCCGGGGGGGATCACGGCCCCGATCGAGAACATCGGCTATTTGATCGACCCCAACCAGCGCAGCGCGATCGTCAAGGGCTTCATCCCCAACCCCGGCGGGATGCTCCGCGCCGCCCAGCTGGCGACGGCCACCATCCCGCTCGACCCGCCGGTCGACGTGGTGGAGATCGACGTCAACGCCCTGATCGAGGAGGGCAGGCAGTCGCTGGTTTGGGTCCGAACCGACGCCGAGAAGTCGCAGTACACGCTGCGGCGCGTGCGGGTGACGCAGCGTTTCGACAAGACGGTCTACGTGAAAAGCAAACTGGACGCCAAGGAAGACGCCCTCACGCCGGCGGAGACGGAGCAGGGGCTATTGCCGCTACAGGAGCTCCATCCGGGCGATAAGGTGTTGCGCTCCGGCGTCCTGGAGCTGAGGCAAGAACTGGCGGATCGCGAGGCCGACGCCGCGAAACAGTAATTGGTTTCACCGGTTAGCCGCGACGCGCGGCGGAGCGCTCCGCCGCGCGTCGCGGCTAACCGGTGAGATAATCCCTGCCCCGGGGAGGGCAGACGTCATGCTGCACCGTCTGATCGGCTGGGCGCTGAACAACCCGCTCATCGTCATCCTGCTCGCCTTGACCCTGGGCGGCGTCGGCGCCTACTCGTTCCTGCACGTCAACGTCGAGGCCTACCCCGACCCGGCCCCGGCCATCGTCGAGATCGATACGCTCTACCCCGGCGCCTCCGCCGAGGAGGTCGAGCGCCAGGTCACGGTGCCGATGGAAGTCACCATGTCCGGGATGCCTTATCTGAAATACGTCCGCACCCAGTCGCTGTTCGGCCTGTCGTTTTTGCGCCTGGAGTTCGAGTACGGCTACGAGTACGAGAAGGCGCGTCAGGAGGTCATCAACCGGCTGGCGTCGCAGCTGCAACCGCTGCCGCCCGGCGTCACGCCGCAAATCTCGCCGGAGTCGCCGACCGGCGAAATCTACCGCTACACCCTCAATAGTCCGAAAAACCCCGACGGCAGCGACATCTATACGCTCAACGACCTCAAGGCGCTGCAAGACTGGGTGCTGGAGCGCGAGTTCCGCCGCGTGCCGCGCATCGTGGACGTGACCAGCAGCGGCGGCACGGTCAAGCGCTACGAGATCCACCCCGACCCGGAACGGCTCAAGCAGTTCGGCATCACCCTGGCCCAGCTGCAAACGGCCGTGCAGAACGCCAACCAGAACGTCGGCGCCGACGTGGTGGTCCAGGGCGACGTGGCCATGAGCGTGCGCAGCGTCGGCCTGTTCGGCGGCGGCGAGGATCCGGTGAATCAGGTCTTGGGGATGAAGGACCCCGACCCCGAGGCGGAAAAGGCGCTGCACGAGGCGGAAAAGGGGGGCCGGCCCGACGCGCCGGTGTTGAAGGAGATGCAACGCCGGCGGCTGGCGACCGCCGCGGCCGGCAAGCTCCGCGAAGAGGAGAATCGACGGCTTTTGGAGATCCGCCACATCGTTGTCACGTCCATCAACAATCGGGACATCCTCCTGGAAGACCTCGTCGAGGGCGGCCGGCTGGCGCCCGGCGATCCGGTCGGGCGCGGGGCGTGGTGGTCGGCCACCAGACGCGCCTCGGCAAGGTCACGCTGAGCAAGCCCCAGGAACTCCGCACGGTCACAGGGATTCACCGGGTGGTGGACGCTTCCGGCAAACTGGTCTGGCGCAAGGAAGAGGACAAGGTCCAGTGCATCGTGCTGCTGCGCAAGGGCGAAGACTCTTTGCCCGCGCTCAAGGACGTGGAAAAGAAGGTCGCGGAGTTGAACGACCCGGAATATGGCAAAATGCTGCCCGGCGTGTTCATCGAACCGTACTACGACCGAACCGAGCTGATCAAAGTCACCACCGACACGGTGCAGGAAAACCTCTTCCTCGGCATGATGCTGGTCGTGGTGGTCCTGCTCATGTTCCTGAGCAACGTCCGCAGCGCGGTCATCGTGGCGATCAACATCCCGCTGGCGCTCCTGGTCGCCTTCACGATGCTCTACCTGCGCGGCAAGTCGGCCAACCTCCTCTCCATCGGGGCCGTGGACTTCGGCATCATCGCCGATTCGTCGGTGGTCATGGTCGAGAACATTTATCGCCACATCAGCTCCGGCGAACACGCCAACCTGCCGCTCCGCGACCGCATCCTCCGGGCCTGCACCGAGGTCGAAAAGCCGCTGATGTTCTCGACGCTCATCATGGTGTGCGCCTTCCTGCCGCTGTTCACCATGCAGGGGCCGGAAGGGCAGATTTTCGGGCCGATGGCCGACACCTACGCCTTCGCGCTGGGCGGCGCCCTGGTGCTGGCCCTGCTGCTGTCGCCGGTCCTGTGTCTGCTGCTCTACCGGCGGCTCGGGCCGGCGGAAGACAACATCCTCGTGCGCGGGCTGAAATTCTCCTACCTCTGGATCCTGGACCGCCTGCTCCGCTTCCACTGGGTCACGGTCGGGGTGTTCGGCGGGCTGATGCTCTTCACCGCGGTGTTCCTCGCGCCCCGGCTCGGCCGTGAATTCATGCCGGAGTTGGAAGAGGGCAATTTGTGGATCCGCGGCACCTTCCCGCTGAACATCTCGCTCGACGGCGACGCCCAGGGGTCGAAGCAGGCCCGCGAGATCATGATCTCCTACCCCGAGGTGGAGGACGTGATCAACCAGATCGGCCGGCCCGACGACGGCACCGACAACGGCGGCTACTACAACACCGAATTTTTCGTGCCGCTGCGGCCGCAGAAGCAGTGGCCGGCCGTCGTCGAGCAAACGGGCTGGCGGCGCTGGTTCTTCGGCGCCAAACGGCCGCGCACCAAGGAAGAACTGGTCAGCGAGATGAGCGATGAGTTGACGCACAAGATCCCCGGAGTCGATTGGAATTTTTCGCAGAACATCCGCGACAACGTCATGGAGGCGCTGTCCGGCGTCAAGGGCGACAACTCGGTCAAGATCTTCGGCCCGGACCTGGAAGAGTTGGACCGCCTGGCCGCCAAGATGAAGGACAAACTGCAATCGGTGCCCGGCGTCGAGGACGTCGGCGTGTTCCGCATCAAGGGCCAGACGAACCTGGAGTTCCGCGTCGATCTGGAGAAGTGCAAGAAGTGGGGCGTCAGCGCCGCCGACGTCAACAACGTCGTCCAGTCGGCGCTGGGCGGCAAGGCGCTCTCGACGATGATCGAGGGCGAAAAATCGTTCGACATCGCGGTGCGCTGGCCGCTGAAGTTGCGAGGCAGCGAGACGTCGATCCTCGACATTCCGGTGGACGTAACCAACAATCAGGTGGTGTTGAACACCGGCCCCGGCCTGGCGCCGAACCCGACCGGCAGCGGCATGGCGGGGCCGTCGAAGCTCGGCAGCCAGACCGACACCAGCAACCCGATCACCAACATGCCGCGGCTGCGGCTGCGCGACCTCGTATCGCCGGTCGGCCGGGACGGCCGGGCCGACCCGAAGGGCAGTTTCGAGCGGGCCGGCGCCTCGACGATCTACCGCGAGCAGGGTGCGCGCATGATCGCGCTCAAGTTCAGCGTCCGCGGCCGCGACCTGGGCGGGGCCGTGGACGCGGCCAAGGCGGCGACGGCCGACGTGGTGCAGTCGCCCTACCGGGCCGAGTGGAGCGGGGAGTTCCAGGAGATGGAGGCGGCCGACGCCCGACTGATGATGATCGTGCCGGTTTCGCTCGGGCTGATCTTCCTGCTGCTGTACCTGGCGTTCCGCAACTTCCTGGACGCCGCGGTGGTGGGCCTGAACGTGGTGGCGCTGTGCATGGGAGGCGTCTGGGTGCTGCTGCTGACGGGCAACAATTTCAGCATCTCGGCGGCGGTGGGGTTCATCTCGATATTCGGCGTGGCGATTACCGACGGCCTGCTGTCGATCTCCTACTACAACGCCCTGCGGGCCAAGGGTCTTGGGTTGCGCGAGGCCATCCTGGAGGGGACGGCCAAGCGCGTGCGGCCGATGTTCATGACGGCGCTGACGGCCATTCTCGGACTTTTGCCGGCGGCATTGTCCACGAAAATCGGCTCCCAGACGCAACGGCCGTTGGCCGTGGTGGTCGTCGGAGGAATGTTGATGACGCTGCTGCTAAACCACTACCTGATGCCGGTGCTTTACAGCTTCTACGGCCAGCGCGAGCCGCCGTCCGGTGCGGGCGGGATGGCCCATTAACGTGGGATCGGTTTCCGACCCGTCCTGTCCTTCGTTGGGACGGGTTGGAAACCGATCCCACGATTTTGGCGCCGGAACTTGCTTGACCCGGCCCCCCGCCGGGATTAGGATGCACCCAGATACAGGATTGCCTGCCACCCGCCCCTACCGCCGCTTGCCGTCCCCCCCGCCCGCCCGGATTCGACCTCAGCGGAGTATCATCCATGCCGATCCATCTCTCCCATACGGGAATGCGCCGTTGCTTCCGGGCGTCGCTCCTCGCCCTCGGCGCCGCCTTCCTCGCCGCCGCGCCCGCCGGGGCGCAACAGCCGTTGCCCGACGCCACCTTCCCCCAGCCGCGACTCGTCAGCGTCCTCCCCGCCGGCGGCAAAGTCGGGACCGTCGTCGAGGTGACCTGCACCGGCCTCGATATCGAAGACCCGGAACAACTCCTCTTCAGCAACCCCGGCCTCAAGGCCGAACTCGTGAAGGGGTCGTCGGAGCCGCCCGAGCCCAGCAAGGAACCCGGGAGAAGGAGGCGGCAACCCAGGGCCGCCAAGTCGGCCGCCGTCTTCAAGGTCACCATCGCAGCCGACGCCCCCCTCGGATTTCAGGACATGCGCCTCGTCAACAAGTGGGGCGTCAGCAACGCCCGCACCTTCGTCGTCGGCGACATGACCGAAGTCCTCGAAAAAGAGCCGAATAACGACGTACCGGAGGCCCAAAAGGTCGAATTGAACTCCACGATCAACGGCACGATGGCCTCCTCCGTCGACGTCGATTACTACGTCTTCGCCGGCAAAAAGGGCCAGCGCGTCGTCTTCAACTGCCGCGCCTCCTCCATCGACAGCCGCTTCATGCCGGGCGTCGAGGTCTACGACGCCAAGGGCCGGCTGCTGGCCGAGGGCCGCAACTACGCCGGCAACGACGCCGTCACCGACTGCGTCCTGCCCGACGACGGCGACTACACCGTCCGCCTCTTCGAGTTCACCCACACGGCCAACATCCCCGGCGGCTCGACCGAATATTTCTATCGCCTCACGATCACCACCGCCCCTTGGATCGACGCGATTTACCCCGCCGTGCTCGAACCCGGCAAGGCGACGCCCGTGACGATCTACGGCCGCAACCTGCCGGGAGGCCAACCCGACCCCACCGCCGTCGAGGACGATCACGTTTTGGACAAGCTCACGGCCACCGTCACCGCCCCGAGCGACCCGGCGGCCGTCAGCCGGCTGACATTCAGCGGCTATTTGTCGCCGGTCGTTTCCGGACTGGACGGCTTCGAGTATCGCGTCAAGAACGGCGCCGGTTCGTCCAACCCCTTCCTGCTGACCTTCGCCCGCGCCCCCGTCGTGCTCGACAACGACGCCAACGACACGCCGGAGACGGCCCAGGAAGTGACGCCGCCTTGTGAGATCGCCGGACGCTTCGAGAAGATCGGCGACCGCGACTGGTACGCCCTGACGGCCAAGAAGGGCGACGCTTACAACATCGAAATCCTCAGCGACCGCCTCGGGGCGCCGACCCTCACGGACCTCGTCATCCGCGACGCCCAAAAGAGGACCCTCTACGAGTCGCCAACGGACGATCTGGATACATTTAGCACGAAATTCTTCACGCACACCGAGGACCCGGCGCCCTACAAGTTCACGGCCCCGGCCGACGGCAAGTTCTTCATCAAGGTCGGCAGCCAGCTGGCCGACACCGTCGCAGGGCCGCGCCAGTTCTACAGCGTCCGCATCACTCCGGACCAGCCGGATTTCCGGCTCGTGGTGACGGCCAACGCCAACGAGCGGCCCGACGCCTGCACCCTGCGCCAGGGCGGCGGCCAGTCGTACACCGTCTTCGCCTGGCGGCGCGACGGCTTCGCCGGCGACATTCACCTGGCCGTGGAGGGTTTGCCGCCCGGCGTGACCTGTCCGCCGCAGACGATCGGCGGCGGCGTCCGCGAGGCCCAGCTAGTGCTTAGCGCCTCGGCCGACGCGGCCGCCTTCACCGGCGAGATCCACGTAAAGGGTACGGCCGTGATCGGCGGCAAGCCGGTGACGCGCGAGGCGCGGGCCGGAGGCGTGGTCTGGCCGTCGCCGCAACCGAACCAGCAAATGCCGCTGGCCGGCCGGCTCGAACGCTCCATCGTCCTGGCGGTTCGCGCCGACAAGGCGCCGTGGGTCGTGACCCCGTCCATCGACAAGGCGGTGTTGATGCAGGGCGAACCGAACAAGGCGCCGGCCACGGCGACGATCACCGTCAAGCAGACGCGGCTGTGGCAGGACCTCAAAGAGCCGATCGCCGTGCAGGCGTTGGCGGCGGAACTGCCCGGCCGGCAAAATCAGCGGGAAAGCCTGATCACGATCAACAAGAACCAGCCGGTGAACCTGACTCCGGACAAGGCGGAGGCGAAATTGACCGTTGACGTCGGTCCCAACGTCCAGCCGGGCGTTTACAACGTCGTTTTGCGGACGTCGGCGGCGAACGTGTCGTTCGTCCGCGACCCCAAGGCGACGCCGAAGCCGGCCCCGGTCAAAATCATTCTGGTCGAGCCGTCGGTCCCTCTGACCCTCACGGTGCTGCCGCGCACGGTCGGCAAGCTGACGCTGGCGAACGCCAACCCGACGCTCAAGGTCGGCGGCCGGGTCGAGGTGGTGGTGAAGGTGGCCCGGCTATGGGACTATACCGGAGAGTTCAAGGTGTCGCTGGTCCCGCCGGCCTCCGTGAAGGACGTGACGGCGGCGGAGGTGGTGATCCCGGCCGGCAAGGACGAGGCGACGCTGGTGCTGACGGCCCCGGCCGCGGCGAAGCCCGGAGGCCGCAACGACCTCATCGTCCGCGCCGTGGCCATGGTCAACGGCAACGTGCCCACGACCCAGGAAGTGAAGTTCAACCTCAACGTGGCGAAGTAAAAACGATTCACCACAAAGACACAAAGAACACAAAGAAGAAAGAGGGTAGAGGATAAACTTCAAACATTTGAATTTTTCTTCTTTGTGCTCTTTGTGTCTTTGTGGTGAATCTTCTTCTGGGAGGTTCCGAATGCGTTCCCGCCTCTTGCTCTGTCTGCCTGTTCTCTTGCTTCCGGCGTTTGCCTTCGCCGCCGCGGACCCCAAACCCATCGCGGTCGTCGAGCTGACCCGCAAGGACGCCGTGACCTACGCCAAGGACATCGGACCGATCCTCGACAACAAGTGCTCCAGCTGCCACAACAGCCTCAAAAAGGAAGGCAAGCTGGACATGAGCAGCTACGAGACGCTCATCAAGGGCGGCAGCCGGGGCAGCCCGATCAAGCCCGGCGCCTCCGCCGGCAGCCTCCTCTTCAAGCTCGCCGGCCGCACCGCGAAGCCGTTTATGCCGCCCAAGCGGGAAGAGCCGCTTTCTCCCGAGGAATTGGCCCTTATTAAGCTCTGGATTGACCAGGGCGCCAAGGCGCCGGGCGCCGTCCACGAGCGTCCCAAGGTCATCGTGTCGGCGCCGCCGCCCTCGGTGCAGCCGGTTCGCGGCATCGCCGTCAGCCCCGACAAGACCGTCGTCGTCGCCTCGCGCGGCGACCAGATCCACGTCTACAACGCCGCCACGGGCGCCTACGTCCGCGACCTGGCCGATCCCGACCTCAAGGGGCCGGACGGCAAACCGGTCCACGCCGCCCACCTGTCGCTGGTCGAGTCGATGGCCTACAGCCCCGACGGCAAACTCATCGCCAGCGGCTCCTATCAGGAAGTCATCCTCTGGGACGCCCAGACCGGCGCCATCCGCAAACGCCTCACCGGCTTCGCCGACCGCGTCGTGGCCCTGGACTTTTCCCACGACGGCAAGCTGCTCGCCACCGGCGGCGGCGCCCCGACCGAGGACGGCGAAGTCAAGGTCTTCGACGTGGCCACCGGCGCCCTCGCCTTCGAGATCAAGGGCGGCCACAGCGACACGGTTTTCGGCGTCAGCTTCAGCCCCGACGACAAGGTGCTGGCCACCTGCGGCGCCGACAAGTTCGTCAAGACGTGGGCAGTTCCGGGCGGCAAACTGCTCAAGGTGTTCGAGGGCCATACGCATCACGTCCTGGACGTCGGCTGGAAGGCCGACGGCAAATTGCTGGCGAGCTGCAGCGCCGACCTGAGCATCAAGGTTTGGGACTGGGAGAAGGGCGAACAGACCCGCACCATCCCAATGCCGATGGGCAGCAAGCAGTTGACGCGGCTGCTGTTCCTCGGCAAGAAGCCGGAGTTCATCACGGTCAGCGGCGACGACAAGATTCAGGCGTGGAACGTGGACAACGGCGGCAACATCCGCAACTACGGCGGCGGCGGCGCGGACTTCCTCTACGCCCTGGGCGTCAGCCCAGACGGGGCGATCGTGGCGGCCGGCGGCGATGAAGGCGTCGTTCACCTGTACAAGGGCGACAACGGCCAGTTCATCAAGGACCTGCTGCCGCCCGGCGCGGCGCCGCCCGCCCCGGCGACGCCGCCCAAGAAGTGACGCCGAGCCATCCGGGCGGGCGAGAAAGCGAGTGGACCTGACCCGGGGGGGCGCTCAGGGACTCGCGCTCCCCGCCCGGACTTTTTTCCCACCAACTCCTTCAGCCGTGAAGACGGCGGCAATCGCCCAACACCATTGGGCCGTGCCGCACCATCAACACGGCGAAGGCCGATTCGTCGCGCCGACGCCCGAGAGGTTGACGATACGCTGACTTGTACCAAAAAACGGACGCCGGCCGGCGTTCATTCCGGCCCCCTCGGCCCAGGCCGGGCGATGACGGCGTCGGTCCCCGCGCCGGCCTCCTGGATCATCCGCAGCTTGGCCGGATTGTCCGCCGTCACCTGACCCGGCTCATCGAGCAAGAGTTCGGCGCCCACTTCCACCCCAACTATCTGGTCTCTTGGTTGCGGCGGCGGGGGTACACGCCGCAAAGGGCCCATCGTGTCGCCCGCGAACGGGACGACGAAGCCATTGCCTCGTAGCCGGCCGCGGAATGGCCGAACATCAAAGCCAAAGACCTCCGCCGTTGCGGGAGCGGCTGCACCTGGCCTACCGGACGCCGGTCAACGGCTACTTCACCGACGCGGAGGCGGCCGAAGACCCGCGGCGGGTCGATGGTTTCCGGCTCCGCCCGACAGGTTTCGAGAGGTTCTCCGCGGCGCCCATGCGCCCATGTCGGAACGGGCGTCACATCAAAGCGCCGCCATTGAGGCCGATGGTCTCGCCGGTGAAGTAATCGCCGTCGGTGACCAGGTAGATCACCGCCCGGGCGATTTCCTAACGAATCCCCGGCGTCGTCCCCGGCGCCTGCGTCGTTGCGAGCGACTCTCATCCGTATAATCCCCGCACGGGGGGGCCGAAGCCGTCCGCCGGCCGGGCGGCGGCAAAGACGAGTTTCGAGGGAGGAAAAGACGTGTCCCAAGCTGGACCCGAGCGAGACCGGAGCGCCGGGGCCGACCGGCTGCTCCAGCAAATCGCCGACTACGCGCTCGCCGCCCGGATCGACGGCGCGGAGGCGTGGCAGACGGCCCGCTTTTGCCTCCTCGACGCGCTGGGCTGCGGGTTGTTGGCCCTCGGCTACCCGGCCTGTGGCAAACTGATCGGCCCCGTCGTCCCCGGGGCCGTGCTGCCCGGCGGCGCGCGCGTGCCGGGCACGCGCTACGAACTGGACCCGGTGCGGGCCGCCTTCTGCGTCGGCGCCATGGTCCGCTGGCTCGATTTCAATGACACCTGGCTGGCCGCCGAGTGGGGACATCCGTCCGACAACCTGGGCGGCATTCTCGCCGTCGCCGACTACCTGGGCCGGCGCGCTGCGCGGGAGGGGCGAACCGGGCCGACCATGCGCTCCGTGCTAGAGGCGCTCATCAAGGCCTACGAAATCCAGGGCGTCCTGGCGCTCAACCACGGATTCAACCGCGTCGGCCTGGATCACGTCCTGCTGGTGCGCGTCGCCTCCACGGCGGTCGTCGCCGTGATGCTGGGCGGCTCCCGAGCCGAGGTAATCAACGCCCTTTCCAACGCCTTCATCGACGGCGGGGCGCTGCGCGCCTACCGCCATGCACCCAATACGGGATCGCGAAAGTCCTGGGCGGCCGGCGACGCGACGAGTCGCGCCGTGCGGCTGGCCCTGATGGCCCGCCAGGGCGAGATGGGCTATCCGACGGCCCTGACCGCGCCGACCTGGGGCTTCCAGGACGTGCTCTTCCGCGGAAAGCCGCTCGTCCTGGCGCAGCCCCTCGGCTCCTACGTGATGGAAAATATCCTGTTCAAGATCTCTTTCCCGGCCGAGTTTCACGCGCAGACCGCGGTGGAGGCGGCCTTCGCGCTCCACCCCAAGGTCAAGGACCGGCTCGACGCCATTGAAACGATCCGCATCGACACGCAGGAGTCGGCCGTGCGGATCATCGACAAGACCGGGCCGCTGCACAACCCGGCCGACCGGGACCACTGCCTGCAGTACATGGTCGCCGTCGGCCTCCTCAGGGGCCGGCTGACGGCCGAGGACTACGAGGACGCCGCCGCGGCCGACCCGCGCATCGACCGGCTCCGCGCCCGCATGGTGGTGAAGGAGGACCCGCGGATGAGCGCGGACTATCTGGACCCGACAAAGCGCTCGATCGGCAACGCGGTCCAGGTGGTGTTCCGGGGCGGCGAGTCCACGGAGAAAGTCACGGTGGATTACCCGATCGGCCACCGCCGCCGCCGCGCCGAGGGAATCCCGCTCTTGCTGGCCAAGTTCGAGGCGAACGTCCGCACGAGGCTGCCGGCGGGGGCGGTCGGGCGCGTGCTGGACGCCTGCGCCGACCAGGCGAAGCTGGAACGGACGCCGGTGGAGGATTTCATCGCGCTCTTCGTGGTCTGACCGGCGCGGCGCCGCCGGTTAGCCGCGACCCGAAGGGGAGCGCTCCTCCCCGCGCTCCCCTTCGGGTCGCGGCTAACCGGCGGCGCCGCGCCCCCTTGAGAGAGTGGAGCCATGAGCAAGGACCAGGGACCAAGCACCTCCCCCGGCCGGCGGCTGCGCGAGGCGTGGGCCGCCGAGCCGATCCGCGTGCCCGGCGTCTTCAACGCCCTGGTGGCGCGGATGGCGGAGCGGCTCGGCTTCCGCGCCGTCTACCTCTCCGGCGGCGCCCTGTCGGCGGCGGCCGGCGTCCCGGACATCGGCCTGCTGACCCTGAACGACTTCGTGGACCAGGCGCGGACGATCGCCCTGGCGACCTCGCTGCCCCTGATCTCGGACGCCGACACCGGCTTCGGCGAGGCCCTGAACGTCGAGCGGACGGTGCGGCTGTTCGAGGCGGCGGGCGCGGCGGGCATCCACCTGGAAGACCAGCAGACGCCGAAGCGATGCGGCCATCTGTCGGGCAAGAGCCTGGTCCCGCCGGAGGCGATGGCCGCCAAGGTGCCGCGCGGCGGCGGCGCGACGCGATCCGGATTTTGTCATCATCGCCCGCACCGACGCCCGCGGAGTCAATGGCTTCGACGACGCCGTGCGCCGCGCCCGGCTCTACCGGGAGGCGGGGGCAGACGTCCTTTTTCCGGAGGCCCTGGAGAGCGCCGACGAGTTCGCCCGCTTCGCCCAGGAGGTCCCGGCGCCCCTGCTCGCCAACATGACGGAGTTCGGCAAAAGCCCACTGCTGGACTTCGACGCGCTGGCCGGCCTGGGCTACCGCATGGTACTTTACCCGCTGACGGCGTTCCGCTCGGCCCTGCGCGCCGCCCACGACACCCTTGTGGACCTGCGAGAGAAAGGGCACCAGCGCGACCGCGTGCCGCAAATGCTGACGCGGGCCGAACTGTACGAGCTGCTGGGCTACTCCGGCTACGAGGCGCGCGACCGCGCTTACTTCGGATGACGAGAAAGAAACCCCAAAAACGTGCGGGCGGCATGAGAGAGAGGACGACATGAGCGAGCCGATTTATTCCCCCGGCCTGGAGGGGGTCGTCGCCGGTGAAACGGCCGTTTCCACCATTGAGGGCGGGCTGCGCTACCGCGGCTACCCGGTCGGCGAGCTGGTGGAAAACGCGGGCTTCGATGAGGTGGCGTTCCTGCTGCTCCACGGCGAGTTGCCGAACCGTTTCCAGCTCGCCGGCTTCCGGCGGCGCGTGGCGGCCGCCCGCGGCCTGCCGCACCCGCTGCTCGACCTGCTGCGCGTCCTGCCGCCCGCCGCCCACCCGATGGACGTTGTGCGCACTTCCGTCAGCGTCCTGGCCCACTACGACCCGGAGACCGAGGAAAGCTCCCACGAGGCCAACCTGCGCAAGGCCGAACGGCTGACGGCCCAGATCCCGGCGGCCGTGGCGGCCCAGTACCGCCTGAGCCGCGGGATGGAGGTCGTGCCCGCGCTGGCCGACTTGGGCAACGCAGCCAACTTCCTCTGGATGTTGCGCGGCAAGGAACCGCGGCCGGACGACGCGCGCGCCTTGGACGTGTCACTGATCCTGTACGCCGAGCACGAGTTCAACGCCTCGACCTTCGCCGCCCGCGTCGCCTGCTCCACGCTGTCCGACCTG
Source organism: uncultured Planctomycetaceae bacterium (assembly GCA_963813925.1). Taxonomy (GTDB): domain Bacteria; phylum Planctomycetota; class Planctomycetia; order Gemmatales; family Gemmataceae; genus UBA4732. The sequence goes on along the minus strand of CAWFBG010000004.1, from coordinate 454,768 downwards.
CATTCGGCGATCACAGCGGCGATCGGCACGCTCAAAGGCCCGCTGCATGGCGGGGCCAACGAAAAGGTGATGGAGATCCTGGAGGCGGCGGGCGGCCCCGAGCGGGCCGAGGCGTGGCTTCGCCAGGCGCTGGCCCGCAAGGAGCGGATCATGGGCTTCGGCCACCGCGTCTACAAGGCGGGGGACGTGCGCGCCGGCATCCTCAAACCGTTCGCCCGCAAGGCGTCGGAGGCCGCCGGCGTGCTGCATTGGGAGGAGACTGCCGAGATCGTCGAGCGCATCCTCGGCGAGGAGAAGCACCTCTATCCCAACCTCGACTGGCCCTCGGCCCGACTGTACTACGCCTTGGGACTGGAGATCCCGCTGTACACGCCGATCTTCGTGATGGCGCGAGTGACCGGCTGGTCGGCGCACTTCATCGAGCAGCACGAAAACAACCGGCTCATCCGGCCGCGCTCGCGCTACATCGGGCCGGACGTCCGCAAGGTTCTCCCGCTGGCCCAGCGGGACTAAAAGGCTCTCCGGGAAGATTTCACGGGAAATACGACGCTTTTGAACGTTTGTCCACTATGTTTCCCGCAGAGTTTTGGGCCAGAGGCTATCCGGAAAGGAAGCCTCTAATAACGAAGCATTTCACCGCAGAGAACGCGGAGAGCGCGGAGAGCGCGGAGAAAGACAAGAAGCTGTTGTCTTTTCACCGCGTTCTCTGCGGTGAAAACTCCGAATTCTCACGTCGCGCACGTCTCTTATCGACAGGCCGTTCGGCCGTGCAAGGGTGCGGAAGCAGCAAGCCGGCTGTGCGTGTACGCACGGCGTCCGGGGCGTTCGGCCTGTCCCGGGACGTCCGATCTTGGCCGGCGTCTCTCCCGCCGGCCGAGCGACCCACCGTCATTTGCCGGCCGTCGCCAGGACCTTTTCCATTTCCGCCGCTGTAAATGCACGGGCCGTCTGCGTCTGGACGCGGCCTTGCGACCCCAGCTGCAGCATCAGGGCGGAGGCCGTTTCGTCGTCAGGGGCGTCAAAGATCAGCACCCCGTCGAACCTGCCGGCGGTCCAATAGGCGTCCGTGACCTTGACCCCCAGCTTCTTCGCCGCCGCCTTGAAGGCGGCCGCCCGCTTGCAAGTGTCCTGAACTTCCGCGACCCCTTTCGGGGTGAACTTGATCGTCGCAATGAATGTCGCCATCGGGAATTCTCCAACGGGCAAATGTTCTACTTCCCTCACATTAGATCTTGATCCGCTTCCTGCCAAGACGGGACGCCATCCCCAGCCGGCCTACGGGCCCTCTCCCATTTCAGGCAGGCCCGGAGACGAACTTCCTCCCTGGCGCCTGGCGCCAGCAAGCCCCCGTCGGAGTAGTTCCCAGGGGTCGGGGGCCGCGACTTCAACCTCGTTGTTCACGCGCACCCGGTGGAGGCGGCCGACCTCTTCGTCGAGGACGGCGCCTCCATACGCGGCGTGCCCTTCGCCTCCATTACCTTCCCCTACTAACGGGTGTTTATTGGCGCTCTTCGGACTTTGTCCGAAGGCGCGCTGCGTCTTCGCAGTGGCTTCCCGCTTCGCCGAATCCCTGGTTGCTGTGCGGAACGGACGCCGCGGCGTGCGGTTACGGCCGTGGTGGGGCCGTCAACAACCCCGCTCGATTTAGCCTCCAGAACAGACGCCCGCGCCGACCTTTTGAAAAATGGCCAAAAAACCCTGTGATAACGCGGTTTCCTGCTGGGACGGCGTTCATTGCCATCTGGGGGCGTAGCCTTTGCTTGGCATCGGTCGTCTTGACGAGCGTAACGGTCGCTATGTTCTTCCTCGTCGCCGTATGCGGGAGGGAGGAATCATGTTAATTGGAGCCTGGTTCGACGCGGAAAAGGACGCATTGCGCATGCGCATCCGGGGAGCGCCGAGGGCCGAGTCCCGGCGCGCCCTGGCTCACCTCGGCCGTTTCCTTCAGTCGCTCGACCTGCCCGCGCTGCGGCTGATCGGTGAGGCCATTCTGGCGACGTTGGAGGACGCGAACCGCGGAGAAGACGCCGTCCCCGCCGTCCCGTCTGGCGCGGGTGCCCAGGAACCAAGCTGGCCGGCGCAACCCGGCACCAGTAGTCCGCCGCTGGTGATTCTGTTCGCCAATCCGGACCCGGCCATGCGCCGGTTCTACTGGGACGCCTTCTCCCGCTCGCGCCACGACGTGGTCGTCGCCCGGGATGCGCCTCGGTTCATGCGGCGGTACAAGGCGCTACACCCGGACGTGCTTATCAGCGGGGTCGTGTCGGCCGAAGTGGGCGCCGGCGCCAACATGCCCGAAGGCGCCGTGCCGCTGCGGCCGCCGCGCCGCTGGCATCTAACTCCGTGGACCGCAACCGCGGCGGCCCAGCCCATGACGGTCAACCACAGGCCTGCCGAACGGCCGCACCGGGAGCCCGCACATCGAGAAGCGAAGGTCGGGGCGTGGTTCGACTCCGGCGCCGACGAGCTGCACGTCCGCATGTGGGGGGCAAAGGGCGGTGAGTTTCGGCGGAACCTGGTGGACCTCGCCTGGGCCGTCCAATCCATCGACCTGCCGGAACTGCGGGCGCTGGGCCAGGCCGTCGAGGCGACGCTGGCTGAGGAGGAGCGCGCCGCGGGGCTGGACGACGACGGAGACTGCGACTACGGGTGGGGCGTGGACTGATTTAAGCGTTGCACCAGGACCAGTAGCCGCGCCGGGGTTGAACCTCAGCGGCCGCGAAATACGCAGGCTTGGGTCGGCCGGCTGATGGCGGCGCTGGCGGCTGACATCGGGGAGCCTGCCAGCCTCGGCATAGATGGAACAGTCAACTTGCGGGCCGAGGCGGGTCGCCCTCGGAGCGACTATGCATGGAAGAGAAGGAACTCGTCCTCCCCGGCCCAGTAATTCAATTCGCAGCCCCCAAGTCGATGTCGGGCGGCCCACTCGGCCGAGGGCCGGTAACGCCCTGGTGCGACTGGTGGGGCTGGTATTTTTCGAGCAGCCGGTACAGGGCGCGGCGGCTGACGCCGAGGGCGCGGGCGGCGTGGGCCTTGTTGCCCTTCTCCTCGCGCAGCACCGTCAGCACGTGCCGCCGCTGTGCGTCGTGCAGGTTGTGCCCAGACTCGTCCTCGATGGCGGCCGCCGGCGCCGCCGTGAACAGGGCGTCCGGGAGGTCGTCCACGGTGATCGTCGCCTCCTCCGCCAGGATCTGCGCCCTCTCCAGCACGTTGGCCAGCTCGCGCACGTTGCCCGGCCAGTCGTAGCGCGTCAGCGACTCCAGCGCCTCCGGCGCCACCCGGCAGCGGGCCGGACCCAGCTGCCGCGTGTCCAGAAAGTATTCGATGAGTTCGGGGATGTCCGACCGCCGCTCGCGCAGCGGCGGCAGCCGCAGCGTGATGACGTTGAGCCGGTAGTAAAGGTCTTCGCGGAAGCGGTTTGACTTGATCTCGTCCTCCAGGCAGCGGTTCGTGGCGGCTACTACTCTCACGTCGGCGCGCTGCTCCGTCGTGCCGCCGACGCGACGGAAGTGCCCGTCCTCCAGCACGCGCAACAGCTTCGCCTGCAGGCCGACCGCCATCTCGCCGATCTCGTCGATGAACAGCGTGCCGCCCTCGGCCACCTCGACCAGCCCCGGCTTGGCCTGAACGGCGCCGGTGAAGGAGCCCATCTCGTGGCCGAACAGCTCGCTCTCCAGCAGGCTCTCCTGCAACGCGGCGCAGTTGATCGTCACCAGCGGGCTGTCGCGCCGCGGGCTGCCGGCGTGGAGCGCACGGGCCACCACCTCCTTGCCCGTCCCGCTCGGCCCGCGCACCAGCACCGTGGCGTCGGACGGCGACACCTTCTCGATCAGGGCCGCGATTTTCTTGATGGCCGGGCTGGATCCGACCAGGCGGTGGCGCGGCTCCTCGCGGTGCAGGTGCTGCACCAGCCGCCGCTCGCGGCGGGCCAATTGCACCTTTTCGTAGGCCTTCTGGATGTGAACTTCCAGCTCGGGCAGATGGAACGGCTTGAGCAGGTAGTCGTAGGCGCCCTTCTTCATGGCGGCCACGGCCGTCTCGACGCTGCTGTGGGCCGTCAGCAGCAGCGCCTCCAGGTCGGGCTGCCGCTCCTTGAGCTTCTCCAGCAGTTCGACGCCGTTGATGCCGGGCAGATGCAGATCGAGGACGGCTACGTCGAAGCGCGCCTTGGCGGCGATCTCCAGGGCCTGCTCGCCGCTGCCGGCGTTCGAGACGGCCAGACCTTTGCGCTCGAAGCGGCCGACCAGCGTGCGGCGCATCTGCTCATCGTCGTCCACGATCAGCAGGCGGAGCGGCGTCCGTTGGGTGTTCGACATCGGTTGGACCGGCTGCACTCGGTTGGGGGCGACGGGCCTGGGGTCAACCACCGGCGGGGGAGTGGTGATCTTCGCCGCCCAGGGCGGCTCCCGCATTGGACTCATGACTGCCTCCGTCGTTCGCGCCGGGCGGTCTCCGCGGCACGGTGAAATAGAACCGGCTTCCTTCGCCCGACGCGCTCTCGACCCAGACGCGGCCGCCGCCCTGCTCGACCACGGTGCGTACGAAGTACAGCCCCAGGCCGGTGCCGGGACGCCGACCCGCCTCCGCCGGCCCGCGCACGAACGGCTCGAAGATCCGCTCGCGGATCGCCTCGGGGACGCCCGGCCCGTTGTCGGCCACGCAGAAGACGTAGAAATCGCCGTCTTCGCGCCAGGTCACTTCGACGCGGCCCGGCTCCTTGTCCAGGTAGTGGACGGCGTTGCCGATCAGGTTGGCCAGGGCCTCGCGCAGCTGCACGGCGTCGGCCCATACCCGCGGCGCCTTTACCGGCAGCGTCAGCTTCACGTCGCGGCCCTCGGCGTACAGCCCGAAGCGGGAGTCGAGCGCCTCGAAAATCGACCCCGTGTCCACCAGGACCGCCCCCTGCCCGGTCGGCGAGGCCGCCAGCATCTCCCCCAGCAACTCCGACAGCTTCCAGCAGCGCCGCGTCAGATTGGTGAGTTGCTCGGCGTTGGCCGCATCCATGTTTGGACGCGCCGAGTCCTGGAGGTCTTCCAGGCCGGTGATGACGGCCGCCAGCCCGCCGCGGATCTCGTGGCTGGCCATCTTGTGCAGCTGTTCCTCACGTCTCTGGGCCTGCCAGTACAGCCCGAGGGCCTGCTGCAATTCTTCGTTGCGCTGCCGCAGCTGGGCCGTCGCCTCCTGGAAGTAGGTGTCCAGGGCCAGGCCCACGTCGAGGAAAACCACCTTCACCAGCGACAGCAGCAGCGGCAGCACCTTCTCCAGGTCGTCACCGAAGGCCCGTACAAACATCGGAAATGTCAGCTGGATGTACTGGTTGTAGGCGCCCAGATACCAGACCGGGGACAGGCCGATGCGCTGGTGGGCGACGCCGACGCGCAGGCGTCCCTCGAAGTAGGGCACGTCGAACACGCCCTCCAGCAGCTGCGAGAAATACTCCGCCTGCAACCCCTTAAGCCTCCGCAGCTGCTCCGGGTCGCGGAGGTAGGCGCGCGTGTGCGGGTCGGCGAGCAGGTGCTCGTAGAACCGCTCGGCGAAGCCGCGGGCGTGTTCGGCGAAGGCGTCGCGGAGGGCGCGGACGTTATCCGCGTCGGCCTCGGCGATTCCCAGGAACGCCTTGCGTCGGCGGCGTTCCGCTTCGTCCATCCCGTAGCGCGTCAGAAACGGCATGTGCGACCTCGGCGCGAAGTCCCAACCCGCCGGCGCTCGTGGCCGGTCGCCTGTCGTCGTGGCGTGGTCATGGACTTGCATTGTGTCGCCGCGATGCCTTTCGTGCAAGGGTGCGCCAGTCAGACCACCTCGATGGCGTTGGCGTGAACCGGCAGGCCGGTGGCCTCCGCAGCCGCGTGCTGGGCGAGCTGTTTGGCGTAGTAGGTGGCGGCCCGGCCGTAGAGCACCAGACCGCCGCCCTTCAACTCGACGCGAAGATCGCGGATGCGCCGGCCCCAGCGCCGGAGCAGAAGCGCCGCCGCCCGGGGCGCCCAGCCGGCAGCCGCGGGATCGATTCGGACAATGGTCATGGAGAGACCTCGACAGGAACTCTCGCCGCGCCGATGCGGCCGGGAGGAAAAGACGCCCTCGTCAGTCCGTTCCTTCGCAAACCGGTTCGGCCGGCGCGTCCCATTCTTCGCGGGAGGGACGGCTTCCGATCAGTTCTTGTCGCAGCACCAACACGTCCCTGGGCGCCTCAATGGCGAGGCGGATGCGCCCGCCGTGCGTTTCGCGCACCGTCACGACGACGTTGTTGCCGATCACGATGCTTTCCCCGATCTTCCGGCTGAGTACCAGCATGGTTCGCCCTCCCTGGTGCGGCCCGGCGGTTTTTCTTCGGCCCGACTGTGGACTCCACCGTCCCTTGTCGGACGCCGAGTGGTTTCTTTCCCGGCCGGCCTTCCCCGTTGTTAGCAAAGGCGATGCCGAAGAGTCGCCGTGGGCGGCGTAGCGAGGGCGACCTCTGGAAAATCCGTGGATTTTTGCCAGGCGAATGCCGACAAGGCCGTGAGGGCGCGGTTGTAGGCTGCTGCGACCGTGCGGATCCGCACACGTCTGATCTATTACCGCACCCGGCCACGCTTGCCGGCGGGGAATACCTCGGCGTCTCCTTTGGCGAACAGTCTAAAGCCTTGCTGGAACTCACGGCCGCGGACCTCATGAGCCGCGACGTGACGGTGATTCCGCAACACCTGTCGCTGAAGGCGGCGGCCCACCTGCTGGCGCAGCGTCACGTCAGCGGCGCCCCGTGGTGGATGAGCCAGGCCGCTGTGTCGGCGTGCTGTCCACTACCGATCTGGTGCAGTGGGTGGACGGCGGCCCGCAGGCGGCCAAGCAGGTCGGGACGGCGGCCGCCTGCGTCTGCGCGGTTTGGCAGACGATGGCGATGGATTTAATTCCTGAAGACGAGGTCGGCCGATATGTGACGACCGACGTGGTGGCCACGTGCCCGGAGGCGCTGATCGGCGAGATGGCCCGCCGGATGGCCGACGCCCACATTCACCGCGTCATCATCGTGGACCGCAAAGGGCGCCCGGTCGGCGTCGTGTCCAACACGGACATTCTGGCCGCCGTGGCCGACGGCGCCGCGAAGGAAAGAATGGGGCCATGACCCACGCGACATTCGACGGCCCTTTGCACACGACCTCGTCGGCACCGCCCACGGTGCGGAGCTGTGGGTTGAGCGACCCGGGCAGGAACCGTCCCTCCAATGAGGACCGCTTCCTGATCGGCGAACTGGTCCGCACCCTCCGGATCCACCGAACCAACGTGCCGCAGCCCCGACGCAGTACGGCCGCAATTCCGGGCACGTCTTCCTGGTCGCCGATGGCATGAGTCGCCATCGGGCCGGCGAGGTCGCCAGCGCCCTGACCATCACCAGCATCGAGGGATACGTGCTGCACCTCCTGAAGAGGTTCTCCAACCTCCGGGATGCGATCCGCGGCGATATCGAATACACCAGCCCCGAGGGCAAGCGCTACGCCCTCGACAAGCAGACCGCGACCCTGCTGGTGCGGCCGCGCGGGTGGCACCTGCACGAGAAGCACCTGCGAATCGACGGCCGGTTCGTCTCCGGCTCGCTCTTCGATTTCGGCCTGTATCTGTTCCACAACGCCAGGGCGCTGCTCGCGAAGGGCACAGGCCCGTACTTCTATCTGCCCAAGTTGGAGAGCCACCTGGAAGCGCGCCTTTGGAACGACGTCTTCGTCTTCGCTCAGGGCGCCCTGGGGATCCCCTCAAGCACGATCCGGGCGACGGTGCTGATCGAGACCACCGTGGCCGCCTTCGAGATGGACGAGATTCTCTACGAGCTGCGCGACCACGTCGCGGGCCTCAACTGTGGTCGTTGGGACTACATCTTCAGCTTCATCAAGAAGTTCCGCAATCGGCCGGACTTCGTGCTGCCCGACCGGTCCCTGGTGACCATGACGACGCCCTTTCTACGGTCGTATTCGCTGCTGGCAATCCAGACCTGTCACCGGCGTGGGGCGTCGGCCATCGGGGGCATGGCGGCGCAGATCCCGATCAAGAACGATCCCCAGGCCAACGCCGCCGCTCTGCAAATGGTCCGCGAGGACAAGGAGCGTGAGGCAGGCGACGGGCACGACGGCACCTGGGTCGCCCACCCCGGGCTGGTGCCGGTGGCGCTGGAGATCTTCAACGCGAAAATGCCGCAGCCCAACCAGATCGACCGGCTTCGGGACGACCTGCGCGTAACCGCCCGGAACCTGCTCCATGCACCCCGAGGGCCGATGGCGTCGAGTAGGGGCGGGATTATCCCGCCCCTACTCGACGCCGCCGACGTCCTGGAGCCAATCTGGTGGAGGAACGACCGCCGCGGGTGCGGCGGCCTCGCCAGTCTCTCCGCCGTCGATCAGTTCGCGCAGCCACTCCGGCGCCGGGGCCGAGGGCGGGAAGGCGAACGGCGGGGACGCCTGCGGGGTCGGCTTTCCTCCCCCCAGGAAAAAAACCAGCACGGAGCCGGCGGGGACCGCCTCGCACCGAAGGTCGTGTTGCCTCCAGATCGAGTCCGAGGGCGCAAGTCCTCCACTCGCGGCCAGGCTGTGCAATTCGTCGCCGGAAACCGGGCCGCAGGTGCGCCCTTGATGAATGTAGAACCACTGGTCCATTGGCGTCTCCCTCTCACTGCCGGAGCGGCTTGACCGTGAACGACTTGACTTCCAGGACTTGTTGACCTTTCGGTTCCAGCTGGAACGTTCGAGGATCTGACAAGTCATTCCTGTAGGCTTTCTTCGTCGGGACGGACTTTCCGTTCACGAGAAACGCCGTCTGATCTGGTGTAACGGTGCAGGTGAAGGTGTTCCAGCCGTTCTGCGCGGGCAGGAACGAACCGGCGTTGTCGGTGAACGACGACGGCTGGGAGGGGATCGGCCGGCGGACATGCACGACCTTCTCTCGCGTCCTGGCGTCCCAGACGACGACGACGTCTTTTCCCCGGCGGCATTGGAAGAAGGCGTCACCCGTCCCGTTCCGCGCGACCACCGTTATCTCGACAGGCCCGGGATCCGCTTCCTTCGTCGAAATCACCTGGCCCGGCTTCATCCGCACGAAGAAGTCCCCGACCGGCGCGGCCTTGGACACGTCGAGTTGCTCCCAGGCGACGGGCAGGTCCGGGTATTGCCGGCACAATTCGGCCGCGCGGTCGGCGACTCGTTTCTCTTCCTTGTCCCCCAGGAGGGGCAGCGCTCGGTCGTACCAGACGTAAGCGCGCCGCAAAAACGCCTCCCGAAACTCTGGAATTAGGGGGGAATCCGCCTTCGATCCGGCCAGGTCCCACCAGGCGTCGCCGACGGCCGCTTGCTTGTCCGGCGCCGAAGGGTCGGCGCGGTCCTTGGCCGCCGCCGCCGCCAGGGCCTTGTCCCGCCCCAGGGCCAGCGACCGCAACCCCTTGTCCCAATCCTGTTTCCGCAGGCAGTAGAACTCGCCCACCGCCTGGCTGGCGTCGGGGTCGTCCGGCGCCGCCTTCAAGGTCTGAAGGCGTGTTTGCAGGTCCTCAAAATCCTTTTGCAAACCCGTCATGTCCTTGACCAGCGCCGACGCCGCGCGGGCCGCATCGGACGGCCCCGCAATCATGCAGACATGTTCAACCATCCCGAAGAGGGGGGCGACGCTCGCATAGGCGTCGTCGGCCCGGGCGGCCTTCAGGAAGGGGACCGCCGCGTCGAGGAATGGCCGGACGGCGGCGGGGTCCCGAACCGACGCGCCCGCCGTTTCCAACACCTTCACCTTGGCGGCGTGAACGTCGAACGCATACGCCTTGCCCATTTCCTCGACGATGCGCAGGCCGAGAGCGGGGTCGTCGCCCCGCGTCGCCAGGTCGCGCGCCTCCAGATAGAGGGCGTAACGGCGGAGCGGTTGGTCGGCGGCCTGGCGCGCCTGGGCCAAACGCTTGACGGCGAGGTCGTGATAATCCTCCGCGCCGTCCAGCTGGGCGTAATCCGCCTGGAACGTCTTCTGGACCTCCTTCATCGCGACGGCGACCTGGGCGTCGGTGGGCGGGTCGAGCCGCTTCACGACGGCCGTCGATCCGGACCCGGCCGTGGAAGCCTTTTCGACCAGCCCGGTGATTTCCCAGCAATGGACCGTGCCGTCGATGCAGCCGGCGAGAACGTGGCGGCCGTCCGAGGTGAACGCCAGGCACTCCGGGGCGACCGGCGGCGTCTCGCAAGGGTAGGCGGCCGGATTTTCGAGGTCCCAAATGGTGAACCCGGGATGGGGGTCGCCCGCGGCGCCTTCGCTGGCGGCCGCGATCAGACGGCCGTCCGGGGAGACGGCCACGGCGCGCACCGCCGAGGCCGGGCCGCCCGCGGCCGGGAGCGTCTTCCAGACGTTTTCCACTTCCAGGTCCCACAAGTCGATGGTCCCGTCCGTCATGCCGACGGCCGCCTGCCGCCCGTCCGGCAGCAGCACGGCCGTCACGGGTTTCCGCCGATATTCGGCGGGGGCGTCTATGCCGCGGATCTGGAAAGTCTGGGTTTCCGCCACCACGTCCCAGCAGCGGACCACATGGTCCGGGCCGGACGAGATCGCCCGCCAACCGCCGGGCGAAAACCGCATCACGGACAGCGGTTCCTTGGCGGGGCCAGGCCAGTGACGGACCTCCGCCCCTTTTTCGAGGTCCCAGAGCCGGATGGCGCCATCCTCCCCGCAGGAGAGGGCGCGCCGGCCGTCCGCCGCCACGTCCACACAGTCCGTCGCCGCCAGTTGACCGGCGAGGAGCTTTTCCGTTCCCCCTTGCAGGTCCCGGAGGTGCAAGCGGCGATCGCCGCCGGCGATCAAGAGCCGCCGCCCGTCGGGCGTCACGGCCAAGGCGCGCGGGTCCTCGCCGTCGCGGAGAGGGATTTTGTCCATTTCGGACCCCTCTTTCACCATGAACTTGTAGAGGATCTTGTCGGCGCCCAGGGAGAACCCCACCCCGCCGTCGCGCGCCGTGCAAAGCACGCGCACCGGCCCGTCGTGACGGCGTGGATACGTAAAGCCCTTGACCTTGCCCGGATACGCCGGAGGCACTGCGGACGGCGGCGTCGGATGGGCGACGCCCACGGCGCCTGGGCCGAGGTCCTTGCCCGGCGGGAGCTTCGCGTTCCCGCCGCCGGACGGGTCGGATCGGGGAGTCGCATGGGAATCGTTCCGTGCGAGGGGGCCGGCTGGCCGGGCCGGCTCGGGCCGATGGAAGGCCCCAACGGCCCAGAACGACAGCACGGTCAAAAGCGCCGCGACGGCGCCCATCGCCGAAGCGGCGAGGACGATTGCCCGGATGGGCGACCGGGTCCGCCGCGCCTTTGGCCGCCCGTCCGGGGGATAGTCGGACGAATCGGATTCGGGGGCCGGGGCGTCGAAATCCCACGGGTCGGGCGCCACCGGTGCCGCGGGGGCCAAAGCGATTGCCGCCGGGGCCGCCCCCACCCTCCTGTTGTGGCAAGGTCTTGAGACCTTGCCACAACGGGGGGCGTGATGGGGGCCGCGGGCGCGAGCGTCGGCGGCAAGCCGTGGCCGACGCGGCGCGCGACGGACTGGTGCGCCCGGCGTGCGCCGGCCAGGACCTCATCCAGCGGAGGCGCCGATTCCAGCCCGCCCTTCAGCGACGCAACGACGCTCGCGGTCAGCGCGGCCGTCGCGGGGTCTCCCAGCGCGAAAAGGTCCCGAAACAGGGCGGATTGCTTCGGCTCACGCAGGTCGGCCTCGCGGAAAAGAAGGTTGTCGCCGTTGTCGTACCGCTCCCACAACGCTCTTCCCCCGGCCATCAGGGCGCGCAGCGCCGCGGCGATCAGCAGGAGCGGGAAGCGGTCCACCGCCGCGCTGTAGGTCCCCTCGCGCTGTCGCTGCGGGTGCTGGTACGACGGGTGACCGACCTCCCCGGACTTCATTCTTGCCAGGGCCGGCACCCACATGCCGTCGTAGTCGATCAGCTTCAACCGCAGGGTGTTCCCGGAGGCGGCGGGCACCAGCAGCACGTTTCCGTGCTGCAGGTCGCAGTGGGCGATGTTCGCCGTGCGCAAATGTTTCGCCATGCGCACCCAGATCTGGAGCAGGCCCTCCAGCGCGGCCGGCCGATCGAGGGCTTGCCCGACGAACTGGTTGAGCGTCAACCCCTCGACCCACTGCATTTTGAGGACGGGACGCCACTGGCCGGCGACGTAAATCCCTTCTTCGAGGTAGCTGAAATCGACGGTGAAGGGCAGGCTGGCCCGGCGGAGTCGGCGGCTGATCTCCAGGTAGCGCTCGCGCAGGTGGGCGGCCTGGCGGGTGAAGCATTTCACGGCCCAGCGGCCGCCGCCGGGGCAGCGCACCTCGTAGACGTCGGCGAAGTTGCCGGAATACGGCATGGGGATGCCGAGGGCGTTGGTCGTCGCCTCGCCGAGGCGCAGCTCGGGATCGGCGAAATTCTCGGCGGGGTGCTGGACGGCCTCGTTGTAATCCTGCGACAGGGGCCAACTCATGGAGGTCCTACCTCTCACCGGGCCGGTGGGGGCCGCGATCAATGCACGCCCTGGGCGATGCGGGTGCCAATGTCCAGGAAGCGGATGACCCCCACCAGGTCGGCGTTGAAGACGAAGCCGCGGGAGTGCGGGCCGACGACAAATCCGTCCGACCTCGCGGCCTCAACCAGCTTGGGCGGCAGGATACTGGACATGCGGAACAACAGCTTGGCGAAGTCGTCCGGCAGGCCCGAATCGTCCTCCGGAAACTCGACGGGCCGGTCGTGCTTTTCCGAGACGTGGGCGTTGAACAGCAGGACATGGCCGTCCCGCGAGGCCAGGTCGCGCAGTTCCTTCGCAGGCCCTCGCGGGTCGCCGTCCGTCGGATGGCCGTCGGTGATGTTGATGACGAGGGGCGGGTAGCAATCCGGATGTTTCGCGAGGAAGGCCCGAAGGAACGTCCCGGCCTGGCCCAGCGCCTCGCACATGGGCGTCTTGCCGGCCGGGTGGGCCTCGAACCAGACGGGGAACTTGAACTTCCGCTCGACCAGGCCGCCGGCCCGGTCGTCAACCATGCGCGCCCGCGTTTCCACCCGCAGGGGATTGCCGGCGAGCTTGCTGACGGGGACCAGGGATTCGCCGGCCAGGGGGCCGCGGAAGGCGGACTGAACCTTGCTGCCGTAACTGACCATTCCGACGTGGAAGAAGTCGCGAATGCCGTCCGCCTTCGCGCACTTTAGAACGATGTTTTGTAGCAGGCGGTTGATGGCGTCGGCCACCCCGTCGGCCTTGCGCTTGTCGGGCTGGGCGCCGAACGGCTCGACCATCGAGCCGGACTCGTCGAGAAGGAAGAGGAGGGCGGTGGGATTCGACCGGCTGATTTCGGCGGAGTATGGCAAGGGGACCTCCTTCGCGGCGATGCGACTTTCCTTCGCGGGGCGGTCTGATGCGGCCCGGCGCTTGCAGAGGCGGACATTGAAACCTTGGGTGGTCCGTCGCACGTCTGCCGTGGTTTGCAAGACTCATGCCGGAGTGGAGAGGGTCGGAAACCCGGGATAGTTCCTGTTCGCAGCTCCGGCTCGGAAGCCGGCCCCGGAGCGGGCTGCCTCTGGCGGCAAATCGCACATCCGCGACGTTAGCCGGGCGAGAGGACGCATGGAATCGAACAGCGCGAAACGGCCGAGGGCTGGTCGCCGGCTTTCTGCTTCAGGGGAGACGGCCTCGGCAATGGAACGCCGGACGTGCGGAAACGCCGCAAAGGCGCGTCGCCGCGCCCCGAATCCGCACACCGGGACGCCGCCCGGTTGGCCCAAGCGATCCGAAGGTCCGCGGGCGCAACTCGCGTGAACGCGCCCGCGACGACGGGCGCGAAGAAGTCCACGACCGCGCGGCAACCGTGAACTCGAAGCGCGTCCGTCCCGATCGTCAGCTAACCGGCCCGCACGGGTCGAGGAGGAAGAGCGCCGTGAACACGGGATTGTAGTCACCGGCCTCGATGCACTCCAGGGGCCGTCGGCCGCCAAGGTCCAGGTTGGGCCCCTCGAGCCAGTCGGGGAGTTCCTCGGCGGGGATGAGGTGTTCGATCGCCTGCACCAGGAGCAGGAATTCGCAGCGCTCGCAGCGGGGAAGCGGGAGGTTGACCCACTGCGCCCGGATTTCCGAGGCCCGCGCCTCCGGGGGGCCGTCGGGCGGAACCGGGGGGCCGGTGCAGGAGGCGGCGTCCTCACCGCCGCTGGCGCATCGGTTACATTTCCGGTTGCACGGATCGGCCAATGCTTCGGGGAGGAGGATTCGGGTTGTCATCACTCGATCCTTTCCGAGCCGCATCGCATCGAATAAGAACCTCCGGCGGCCGCGGAGGCTCAGGGATGGGGAGAGTATTCCTTTCCGCCTTGACCGGGTCGAGGGCAATGGCGAGTTCACGGATCGACAATGCGATCGCTCCCGCAATTGCGAAAACGCCGATGAAGAACGGCGCCAGGGACCAGGCTTCCTCGCCGGGGAACATCGGGGCCAGGCAATGACATCGCCCATTCCCCCGGTTACGGCCTGCCGCTCGGGCGGTTGTGTAGAAAGCACGCGGCGCGCCGCCGCCGAATCCCTCCCGGCTTCGGAGGCCGCCGCCGGCGGAAAGCGATGCGGCTAAACGCTTTGAGACTGCTTCGGGGGGACGCGCCGCGCCGTCCTTCCCGCGAGCGCGGCCAAAACCGCACATCGCGCTGTGACAAGCGGACGCGCCCGAAGGGCGTTCGTCCGACGCCGCTCTCGCCTTTACACGTCGAAAACCCTGGTGAACACGGGAGAAACGGCCCGACGCGAGGGAGGGAAACGCCCCGGCACGCACTTTGCTTTTTGACCGCCGTTCGGCTGGAGAATCACCTGAAGGGAGTTCCGATGTTTGACAAAGTTGGCGGAATGACAAAGTGCGCTCAGGGTCTCCAAGGGGAACCGGGGGTCCGAGAAAATGGCCCCTCCACCGCGGGTCGGCGGCCCCCCTTGTTCCTGAACGACATCCGCGACCGCGCCTATGAGAAGTGGGTGGACGCCGGAATGCCGCCAGGCGATTGCACCCATTTCTGGCTGGAGGCGGAAAGGGAGATCCGGGAAGAACGATAATCGCCGCCGGATCGATCTTCCGCCTCAAGGCGGCCGCGTGGATGGTGGATGAAAAAGGCAGGAATCCGCTATCTTTTCCATCCACCATCTAGTTGGTCGGAGATACAACGAACGCGCCAACTAACTTCCTGATGACATTCCATAACCAGCACTCCTGTAATCTCTTACGGCAATCCGCTTTCAAGAGGCCAGGCGACCTGCTGACTGTCATTAGCTTGGACGAGTCGCGCAAAGCCATACGGCGCACCGCCTCTGGCGTCGGTTGGTACGATGTCCCCCACGTCCGGGAGGACTTCGACCATGCCCCGATTCATGCAACGCAACGTCGTGAAGGAGCGCCGTCGGCGGCGACTGCTGGACCCGTAGCCGGATAGCGACCTGACCATGCACGCCTCCTGCGAGCGGCACGGCGTTTCCGGGCACTCCTTCTACAGGTGGCGTCGCGAGGTCGCCGCCCCGGCCCCCCCACTCTTTGTCCCGGTTCAGGTGCGATCTGACGACACGCCGCCGGCCGACGGCGTCGAGAGCTTTCTTCGCACCGGCCGTCCGTTGCACGTCGGCGTCGCAGTCGGGCCGCAACGTCTCGGCACTCTCGTGGTCGCGCTGGAGGCGACCCCTTGCCGAGCCTGCCGCCCACCATCCACAGCTTCCGCTGCGCGGTTCCGGTTTCGGCCGACTTGAGCAAGTCCTTCGACGGCCTGGCAGTCCGCCAGTTCCTCGACGCCGATCCTCTCTGCGGTCCCCTCATCGTCTTCCCGAAACATGAACAGCGATCGCGCTAATAGCTAGAAAAGGAACGGTCCGCCCCGCCGCGGCTGCAAGCCGCGGCGGAGTGAGACGTCCTGTGACGACGTTCGCTTCGTCGTCCCTCGTTTAGTTCACCCCATCGACGCCACGTAAGACATCGTCAGCCGGCGCCAGGTCATCCGGACCCACAACGCCGCCGTCGCATAGAACTTGACGACGCCGGCGACTATCATGGCCAGCCACGGTTGGGCGAAACAGGCCGTGACGCCGACGCCCGCGGCGGCGAGCAGCGAATAGGGGAAGCGGCCCAGGAAGCGGACGTGGTCCCACGCGCCGGCCGCCAGGCACTGCGCCTGTCCGACTCGCCGGCTACACTCCAGCCGGGCCGCCTTGGCCCAGGCCGTCAGCGTCTGGCGCACCGTCGCCCAGCGCTGCTTCCAGCCGCCCTTCGGCGTCGGGACCGGCGTCGCCGGAGCGGACGCCGGAGAGGCCGTAACCGGGGCGGCGGCCTGGAGGCGAGCCAGCATCTCGGGGCGGCTCAGCACCTCGCGCAGCACGGCCTGCACCGCCTGCTGCACCGCCGCGCCCACCGCGTCTTTCACCGCGGATGCGACGGCGTCGGTCAATCCTTCGGACAGCCCGTCCAGCATGCCATCCAGGCGGTCGATCTGCTCGGCCAGACTCTTGCGCACCTGGCCGTTGGTATTCGTCTTGGTCGTCATGGAAAAGTCCCTTTTCAGAGGAAGTGTGGAGGTCAATCATCCTGAAGCGAAGTTGCTGCGGGATCGCGCCGTCCCTGGCGTCGCCGTGGCCTACATTCCGATCGCGCTCTTCTTCTCCGGCTCTCGCTTACCCGCGCCGCGCCGCGGCCGGGGCTGGCGGTTCACGGGCAAGTGGGTACGGATCAGTTCGGCGGTTCTTCAAACGTTTTCACGGTCAACGCCTGCCGATTCCGAACAGGGCGGCGGCGCCGGAGCGGGCGGCATCGGACAGCGCCGCCAGGGCCAGGGCCGACCCCGCCAGGCCGGCCCCGGCCCACAGGGCCGGGCCGGCGACGTAGGCGGCCAGCGCGGATGCCAGGCCGACGCCCAAGGCCTTGAGGGTCGTGAAGCGGCCGGCCTCGCGACGCAGCCACCAGGCCGTCGCCTGGCAGCCCACCGCCAAAGCCAGGCCCCAGCGCCGGCCGGCGGACGGTGAGGGCGCCGGCGAGTCGCCGCCGTCCGACGGCCGTTCCTCGTACTCGTCGTCTTGACGACGACGATACGGGTCGTCGGAATCGTCGTCCCACGACGGCGACCGGCGGCGGTCGGGGTCGTACCAGCCGGCGGACGACGGGCGGGGGTAGTACGGATCGTCGGGCGGGATGCGTTGCGCGGCCGACTCGGCGAGCAGGGACTGCACGGCGTCCTGGGCGGCCCCGGCGGCGGCCTGGCCGACGGCGCGAGCCACAGCCTCACGCAGCCGCTCGCGCAGTATTTCGAGGGTGTCGTGCAGCCGGCCGACGTGGCCGGCGAGGATGCGGGCGGTCCTGGCCGCCCAGCGCAGAGAACGGTTCATGGCGATGGGTTTCCAGGCGGCAAGGGACAAGGAGGGTGGGAAAACGGTCGGTTTAAGCCTTTCGACGAAAAACGGAACTTCAGGGGCCGAGGCGGAGTTGCTGGAGCGACTGCATGGCCGCCTTGACGGCGCGGCTCTGGCGGCGCTGGTACTTGAGCGCGGCGAGCAGGCGGGCGGTGCGGACGGCGGCGTCCTGCAGCAACGAGCGCAGCGACTCGGTCTCGGCGATCACGTCCTCGAGGTCCCCCTTCTCCGGTTGGGGATCGCGGGGACGGGCGTCTTCGGGCGCACGGCCGTCGGTCGGGGGCGGGGGCATGGGAATGATCTCCTTGTCAGGGGGGTTAAGGGATGGGGCGGGCGCGAGCGGCTCGCCGGGGCCGATGCGGATCGCGCCCGCATCCGGCGCGACGGCGCCCTTCTTGTCGAGCGGCATCCAGACGTAGGTGCGCCGCCCGTCGCGGCAGACCAGCGGGGCCTCCGGCGACATGACCTGCACCTCGCGGAAGCCGAGCGTCAACGCCCGGTGCAACAGGCGTCGGTTGACGCAGACGCGCGCCACCGGGCCGGAAGAGGCGGAACGCGCCAGAGGGACTTCGGTCGCCTGCCCGGACCCGTCGGCGCGGACGCGGACGGCGGGCGGCCGGTCGAGTTCGAGGGTGATCGGGGCGTTGCAATCGCCGGCGCCGGGCAGCTTGGGCAGGGCCGCCGTCAGGGAGGCGGCGTCCCTCTCGTCCAGGACCAGCCGCGAAAGGACGCCGGCGGTGCGGGGGATGACGGCCTGCGTATCGGGGTAACAACCGGTCGCGTCCACCGCGAGCAAGAGGGCCCACGGGCCGACGGACACGGCGACGTGGTCCCGCGCGCGGCCGACGCGGACCTCGCCCGCGTCGGCGAAGTCCCGGCAGCCGAAGGCCGATACGCGCGGGATCAGCAGGTCGTCGGGCCACGGGAAGGCAAAGCCGCCTTGCACCAGCAGTTGGCCGCCGTCCGTGCCGACGACCTCGCCCCGCCTGCCGCGAAGCTGGATGCGTGACAGGGCGTAGCGGACCGACTCGCGGGCCGCCGTTCGCGGCGCCTCGTCCAGGGCGCGCAGGAATTCCGGGGGCATGGGCGCCCACCGGGCGGGCGCGTCGGGGAACTTCGGCGCCTGCTCGGGCGTCGCCGCGTCGAACTCCACGGCGCAGGGCGCGCCGCCTTCGTCCCAGCGGGCGCGGCCCTTGCCGCCGGCGAGGCGCTCCAGGGCGACGGGCGCGTCCGTGCGGCCCTCGAACTCGGCGAGGAGGTCGGCCCGGACGGCCAGGAGGTCCGTCGGTCGCTTGCCGGGTTGGTGAAAGCGGAGGACCAGGTCGATGTGGCGGGCTTGGAGCGTCAGGCCGCCGTCGCCGGCCTCGCACACGACCGGGGGCCAGCATTGCTGCGGCCCCTGCTCCAGGAGAGAGCGGCGCAGCACGGTCCGGAAGGACCGCGCCAGCGCGCGGGTCAACTCGATCAAGGCGTCACCTCGCTTTCGGTTTGACTTGTATTGTGTGAGGGGCGGGGCCGCCCGGGTACGGACGTCGCCGCCGGCGCAGGCCGTCGGGGCGACGGGGGCAGGCGGCCCGGTCTCGCAGGCCGGGAAAAGGACAAATCGGATATCTTTATAGGGAGCTGGCGTCCGCCATTGCGGCGTCGCCGTGACGCCAAAGCCGATTCGCCCGCTCGCGCGCGGCGCGTCGTACATGAGGGGGCGCTCCTCCCGGCCCCGAAGCGCCAGGCCGGCAGCGCGACGTTCCTTTGAGCCAGGCGCCCTGTTGGACCGCCCACAAAGCCCGGTGCTCAGAGGGGCCGCGTAAACTCGCCGGAGTCGCTAGCCTTACGCCAGGCATTGGCGTGCGCCGTTATCGTCCCGGCGCGGGGAGAGGGCCATCCGGGGCGTCCGGCCGGGACGGGACGGGGGCTTCGTTTCGGCGCAACCGCTCGGCGACTTCGGCGGCGACCAACCTCAGCAGGCGCAGCAGCAAGGCCCGGATCTCTGCCTCGGCCTCCGGCCCGACGGCCATTGGGTCGGGGACGGTCGGCTTATCACTGTTCATCGAATCCTCCTCGTTGTGCGCAAAGTGCGACGGGCCTCGGCCGCCCGAAGCGGCCGAGGCCCGTCTTTGCAATCGTGGTTTAAGGAGTCAAGAGACCGTCATTATGTCGCCCGGTCCGGCGACGGGAGCGGCGACGGGAGCGGGTCGAATCGGAAGCGCGGGTGCCTGTGCCGCCGCAGCCTTTCGTAGTCCTCGGGCGGCTTCGAAAGGGGCAGATAGGGATCCGCGAGGCCGAGCGCCTCCATGCGTTTGGCCAGGCCGACCGCCGCCTGGACGGCGGGCTGGGTGACGCCAAGTTCCCATGCGATGTCCCTTTGCGTCAGGCCTTTGCGGTCAATTCCATGACGGGGACGCGGTAGGCGACGCGCTGGGGCCGGTCAAACAGGTCCACCACCAGTTCGCGCTCCAGCACGCCCGCCAGCCGCTCAAAACCCGGCGCCGCCGGCAGGAAGGAGACCAGGCGCAGGGTGAAACGGGCGCGGAGCACCGGGTGGCCGCCGTCGCAGAGGCGGTGCGGATGTACGACGATGCGCGGGATCAGCCGCAGCAGCAGCCGGCCGAACTCGGGCGAATCCACGGCAAGGCCGTCGAAGGCCTGCTCGGCCATCCTTTGAATTTCCGCCATCGGCGGCAACGTCGCCGGACGTGAGGCCCCTGAGGCGGCGACCAGTTCCTGCTGTTGGGCGTGAACCTGGGCTTTTTGCCTGTCAAGACGGCCCAACTCGTCCAGTAAACTCGGGCTGTGGCCCGCCTGGCGAATCGCGGCCATGACGTTCTGCAGCTCGCGCTCCAGCGCCGCTTGGCGCCGCGCCAACTCCTGCCGCTCCCGGCCCCGCGCCCCTTCGCGCTGACGCAGCTCTTCCTGGATCATTTGCACGAACACGGGGTCGAAGTCCGGCAAGGCGGCGATCTCTGCGCGGATGGCGGCGATCAGCTTGTGGGCCGCCAGTGGGCCATCGACGGTTAAGGCGTTCCAGCAGTTGTAGTCATGGGCGCCGCGGCACATCAGGTGCTCCTTCTGACCGTGGCCGCCATAGACGTAGGGCCGGCCGCAGACGCCGCAATCAATATGCTGCCCCGGCCAGACCGTCCTTTTCTTCGAGACGTTTTTGCGCGAGTCGATCCCGTCAACACCCCTGCGTCGAAACCTGGCGTTTCGCTGGTCCAGCAGGGCGATCAGCCGGTCGTAGCGAGCCGGTTCGATGAAGGCCAGATGAGGGCAGTGCCGCTCAAGCCGCTCACCGGCCGGAGCGCTAATCGATTTCCGACGGCCGGTCTGGTTGACCCGCTTGCTCATTTTCCTGTTGCGCAAACGGACTCCCTTGAGGATCGGATTGTGAACGAGTTGCGTGACCAGGCTGCAGGTCCACCGGGGCGAGCGCACCGCCGGCCCCGGTTTGGCGCCCTGGTCGTTGAGCCAGTCGGCTACCTCGGAATAGCTGGCGCCATCCTCCAGCTTGCGGAAAATCTCCGAATAAATCGGCTCCGCGTCGGGGTCCTTCCGCAGCTCGGCGTCCGTCTTGGCGCCGGGCGGCTTGATATAGCCGTAGACGACCGCCTGCACGACGCCGCCCTGCTGGAAGCGGTTGCGCAGGGAGCGGCGGATGCGTTTGGCGGTGTCGGCGTTGTACATTTCGTGACGCATGCTGGCGAAGCCGGCCAGCACGCGCAAGTTCTCCAGCGCCGTGTCGATCTGGTCATTGAGGGCGATTAGACGCGTCTGGTGGTCCTCGCACGTTTCACAGAAGAGCAGAGAGTGGATGCGGCGGAAGATGCGGCCCAGATCCTCCGCGATGACCAGATCATAGCAGCCGGACTCTACGGCGGCATTGGCCTGGCCCACCTCCTCGCGCTCCAGATTCTCGCCGCTGCCGCGCCCCGCGATCATGTCTAATTGGAACGGCTGTCCTGCCTGCAGTTCGAGCCAGCGCCGATATAATGCCTCTTGGTCGGCGAGGCTGCGCTGGTCCTGGTGCTCGGTGCTGATGCGGGCGATGCCCAGTACCATGATGGTGTGGCCGTTGCGGGCCGCCAGGGGCGGCTGCAGGGATGGCGTCGTTCGACCCTCTGACATTGGCGATCTCCCCGACCGGACATGAACTGCCGGTGGGAAGGTGGTTCAGGATCAAAGCCATGGCCCGTATTCACGGAAGGTTCTTAGCCCTGCGCGAGGCCGAGGAACGTATCAGCCGTGAAATCAAAGGCTTGCGACAAGCAGGCCGACAACAGCTTCGAGCCCGATATGTCGTTAGGAAATGTACATCGCCGGTCGCCCCGACTCACCTTTGTGGACGAAATGCCCTCCGGTCGGCTACCACTCGGCCGGGCTCGTTCACAAGGGCCATCAGCAGCCGGAGCAGGGCAAACTTGCCCTGCTCCGGCTTGCTGACTTTCCACCCGGCCACTTCCGTCGAACACGTCGCTCGCGGCCGTCGGTTCACTCAATCCGCCGGCCGGTTGATTGTTCTGCTTGGCGGCGCCCTGCTCGTCCCGGCCCAGCGCCGGCGAAGGCAGTTGGCGGTGGCCGCCCGGCGCGTCCCCCGTATTGTCCGCGCCGTGTATGGCGATGGGCGGTGTGCCGCCGCATGTGATGACGCCGCTCTGCAGGCGGCGCACCACCCGCTTTTTCCCCTTGAGCGCGTCGGCGAATCGCAGCCCGATCCACACCCCCAGCCGGCCCAGTAACGGGTTCACCTCGGCCCGCGCCTTCGGGTCGTCGGTGATCCGCGTCACGTCATCCAATAGTCTCAGGCCGCGGCGCGGAAATGAACTACCAGTCCTCCGGCTGGATGGTGAGGCTCCACTTGGGCAGGGTTGGGGATCGGGTCAACCGTTTCGCAATGGGGCGGAACTGGGCCTTCGTCAAGGTGACGCCACGCTCGTACGTCCTGGTGACCCGGCGGACTATCGGGTGAACCTTTCGCCACGTCATGGTCGCGGCCCACAGCAGGACCAGCGCGACCGACGAGAGCAGCGCACCGCTCCAGTGCCGCTCCAGGACGCCCCAGCACCGCTCAATCGGGTTGTACTTGCTATGGTAGGGCGGCAGGTACACCAGTTCGACCGCCACCGAGTGGCGGTCGACGAACTCCACCATCCGCTTCATGAACTGCGTCCGACAACTGGCGACCTCCGGACCGTTGTCGAGTTCGATGTGCAGTCGCCGGACGCCGGGGTGGGCCGCTTGACGCTCGGTCCACCATTGTTCGAGGCCGTCGGCGATGAAGTCGCTGGTCTCGCGCGAATGTCCGAAGAGGAACCACGGCTGGTTGACCGCCCCCTTGCCGCGACTTGCCTCCAGCACTCCCAACGGGACCAGCGTGGCCTCGGGAGACATGTCGTGGTCGAGCGCCTTCACCGGCTTGGCCCCGCGCGCCCGGCCGCCGCGGCAGAATTCGCCGACTTTGACTTTCGCCTTGGTATCGAGGGAGATCCTCAGCGTTTCCGGGTCGCCCGCGGCCCGGGCCCGGGCGGCGTGGACGTTGGCGAAGATCGCGTCGGTCTCGGGAATTTTTTTTCGGGCCGGGCTTTGAGGACCCGTCGGAGCCGGTAGCCAAAACGGTTGAGGATCCGGCCGACGGTCTGGCGGCAGGGGACGGAGCCCCGCAACTCGGGCTCGGCTTGCAGGGCTTCCCGAACGGCCTTGGCCGTGACCCGGGTGAACGCCAGGGTGGTCTGGAACTTGGGATCGGCTTGGGCCTGCGGGTCGACCAGGCGGTGGATGTGGTCTTCGAGCTTCGGACAGAGTTCTTCGGTCTTCTTCCGCCCGCGGCGGTTGGCGGCGTCCAGGCAGCGGATGCCGGTCCGGCGTTCGTTGAGCCCCGTCTCGACTGCGGCGCGTCCCCAGCCGAAGGCGGTCTCGGCGCGGTGCGCAGACCCGTTGCAGTACTTGAGGGCCATCTCGGCTTGGAACTGGCGGCGACGGTAGCCGCAAAGAAGCTTGGCGGCCGATTGAATGGTCTGGAGAGTATCTTCGGTCAGCGCTGCCATGCCGTCTCCTCCTTGAGACGACATGACTGATACCCTACGCGGCGGAAAAAGGGTATACCATTTTCACGCCGCTGCCTTAGTAACGCCCCGCGTGCTGGCGCAGGGCAGCCACGTCGATTTCGATGGGGCCATCACGGTCCAAAGCGGCACGGCATAATAGCCGGGAGGCAGGACGCCCTGGTTGAGCAGGCAGGACATGGCGGCGGCTCAGGCGCCGTGGAAGCTGCGCAAGCGGTGCGTGCGGTTCAGCTGCGGGCTGAAGTGGTCCAGCAGCGGCATTCCTGGCTCCTCCGGGGATGGGCCGGGGCCATTGTACCAGGCGAAAACCGCTGGCGCCCTGAGCGGCTGTGCGCCGCCGCTCAGGGCGTCCAGAATCGCACACCGCCCCGTGCCGTATCGGCGCGCCCGACGATCGGTCGGTCGTCCGACTCCGGCCTTGCCTTCGCGCGTCGAAACCCCAGAAATTGCAGGGGAATTCACGGGACGGGAGGGAGGCGGAGGCGCCGGCATGTCCTTTGCTCTTCGAGCGCCGTTCGCCTGGAGAATCGCAAGAAGGGAGCTCATATGTTCAACGAAGATAAGAATGCGACGGAACCCGCCGCGGGGCGTCCAACGAGGCGCGCCCCAGCCGCGGCGCCGGCCCCTCCTCCTGAATGACATACGCGACCGAGCCTATGAAAAGTGGGCGGCCGCCGGGAAGCCGGCGGGCGACTGCTCTCGCTTCTGGTTGGAGGCGGAGCGAGAAACGCGGGAAACGCAATAATCGCGTTCGCAATGGATGGCGAATGGGAATGCGATTCGAGCGACGCGGCCGTCCGCCCGGACCCACGGCGCTTCAAGCGTCCCGCCGTCGTCCTGCCACAGCTTGAGCGGACGGAAGCCCCACCGCCTCCGTCCGCGGCCGACTTCTTCTGCGGCGTGGGGGCCGCACGGTCAGACCGTGCTGTGACTGGCCGGTCGGGAGCGCCTCCTCTCCGCTCGCCGGGGAGGGTTTGTCGGCAAGAGGTTCCCGTCCCCCTCGTAGTAGTCTTTGTAAACCCTCTCGTAGGTTTCCCGCCTGAGACAGGCTTTCCCGACGTGGATCTCAGCCCAGTCGGGGTACAACTCAAGCACTTCCCGGATGGTGGAATCCCATTCCAGCCGCTCCGGTGCGCCGACCGAGGGCAGGCGGGTGACGTCGGTCGGCGTTTGATTCGGTCGCTCTCTCATCTTCTCTCCCCTTTCTTGACTCGGCGACGCGTTCTGGCACGGGCCGCCTGGCGGGCTGCCGCTCTCTTTGTCCGGGGAAAGCGGGAAGCCATAGGGCGAGAACTGTGCCGGCGGCTGGCCTGGCCTGCTTCGTGCCGGGCGGACGGCGGAGAGGCGGCGAAGGCAAGGGCTTGTGGCGGTGGCAGCGACGGAGCGAAACGGCCCGGCCGCCGGGGCGAGACATTTCCGGTTGGAAGGACGCGCCGAAAACGCACACCGAGAAGGGCAAAACCGGATCGCGGCGATCTCCTGCCATGCATCAGGCTTTCGAGCCTGACGTTGCACCACGTCGCGACGGCGTTCGTAGGCAACCAGTAGAATACGCCGAGAGCCGATCTGTCCCTTGACGATTGGCGCCCGCGCCTGAAAGGTCCCCGCGTTATTCCTGTATGGGTGAAAGCGCCGCAAACCCTGGTTCGACGGCTTCCAACCTGCTGGGCCAGGTCAAAGCCAACGAGGGACCGGCCTGGCGGCGGCTGGCCGCCCTGTACACGCCCCTGGTGTACAGTTGGGCGCGACGCGCCGGCTTACAGGCCGAAGACGCCTCGGACGTGGTCCAGGAAGTCTTCCGGGCGGTGCTCACGCACATCGCCGACTACGAAGCGGGGCCGGGGCCGGGGTCGTTCCGCGCCTGGCTCTGGACGATCACCCGCAACAAGCTCAACGACCACTGGCGGCGCCAGCGGCGTCAGCCGGTGGCCGTCGGCGGGACCGACGCCCAGGAGCGTTTACTGGAGTCGCCCGCCCCCGAATGTCCCCAGGACGAAGAGCCGGCCGGGGCGGGCGGCGGCGTCCTGCAACGGGCGCTTGAACGGATCCGGCCGCGGTTCGAGGAGCGCACCTGGCAGGCGTTCTATCGCGTGACCGCCGAGGGGCAGGGTCCGGCGGAGGTCGCGGCCGCCCTGGGCATGAGCGTCAATGCGGTCTACGTGGCGCGTTCGCGAGTCCTGGCCCGGTTGCGGCAGGAACTCGGCGAATCGCCCTGACGAACCCATTATCCGACTGAGGAGAGAGCATATGTCTTCTGGAGTGGTTTGCTGTCCGGCCGCCGAAGAGTTGACGGCGTTCCGCCTGGGTCGGCTTTCTCCTTCGGACGTCGAGGGCCTGGCCGGGCATCTGGAACAATGTTCCGAATGCCGGTGGCGCCTGGACGGCCTGGAGGCCGAGGACGACGCGCTTCTGGAGGCGCTGCGACGGCCGCCGGAGCGCGAGCCTTTCAGCGACGAGCCGGGGTGCCAATTCGCGCTGGCACGCGTGCTCTCTCTCTGCGAAACCGGGGCGGACTTCCCGGACGGGGGCTTTTCTCCGTGGCTGGTCGGCCCGTATCGGCTGACTCGCCCGCTCGGCCGCGGCGCCATGGGCTGCGTCTACCAGGCGCTGCATACCCGCCTCAAGCGCGTGGTCGCGGTGAAACTTCTCTCCGGGCGGCGGGGATCGGACCTTCCCGCCCTGGCCCGTTTTCAGCGGGAGATGGAGGCGGTCGGCAAGCTGGACCACCCGCACATCATCCGGGCGACCGACGCCGGGGAAAGCGACGGCGTCCCCTTCCTGGTCATGGAATTCGTGGACGGGCCGGACCTCGGCCGGGTCGTCAAGGCGTGCGGGCCGTTGAGTATTGCGGACGCCTGCAAGGCGATCCGTCAGGCGGCGCTGGGCCTGCAACACGCCCACGAACACGGCCTGGTGCACCGCGACCTGAAACCGTCGAACTTGCTCCTGGGTCCAGGGGGAGTGGTCAAGGTCCTCGACCTGGGGTTGGCCCTGATCGAGGGAAAACAGGCGCACGAAGAGGCGTTGACCGCGACGGGACAGCTCCTGGGCACCTTCGATTACATGGCCCCGGAACAGGCCGAGGACACGCACACCGTGGACGTCCGGGCCGACCTCTACAGCCTCGGCTGCACCCTCTACCACTTCCTGGCGGGCCGGCCGCCGTTCGCCGGGGAAGGACAGCGCTCCTTCCGGAGCAAGATGCGCGCCCACGCCGAAACGCCGCCGCCGCCGATCGACCGTCCGGAATCGCCGTTGCCGGCCGGGCTTGAGACGCTGCTGGCGCGGCTGCTGGCCAAGGACCCTGCGAACCGGCCGGCGACGCCGGCGGAATTGGCGGAGTCGTTGGCGCCGTTTACGGCGGAGAGCGACCTGGCGGGGCTGCTGGCGAGGGCGCGGCTCGCGGACGCCGGCGAAGTCGCGCAAGCGGCGGTGGGCACGGCCGACCAGCGCGCCGGCGTCGCCCCAAGTACGACGCGAGGAGACGACGAAGAGAAGCCGTTGCCGGCCGTGAGGAGGCCGGGGAAAGGCCGGCGCGTCCTCTTTTTCGGCATGGCGGCGCTTTTGCTGGCCGCCGTCGGTGCGGCGGTGGCCTCGCCGTTTTTCCGCCCCAGGCAGGCCGCCCCCGCGGCGCTCCCGAAAGCGCTCCCCTTGGCGTTGAAGGAATCGGCCCCGCCGGCCGAAGACCCGCGCGACGAGGAGAAGGCGCCCGCGGTCTATCCCCTGGCGGTGCTGACGTTCCAGGAGCGCGGGGACGGGGCCAAGGACTACGGTCCCAAGGTCGCCGACCTTCTGTTCGCCAAACTCGCAACCAAGGAAGGCGTCTTCCTGGTCGAGCGAAACGACCTCAAGAAGGTCCTCGACGAGTTGGAACTCGGCCTGTCCGGCGTGGCCAAGCCGGGCGAGGCCGCACGGGTCGGCCAGCTCACCGGGGCCAAACTGCTGCTGACCGGCTCGGTCATCCAGGTGGACAAGAAGCTCATTTTGGTGGCCCGCCTGGTCGGGACCGAGACAAGTCGCGTCGCGGCCGCTTCCGTGGAAGGCAAGACCAGCGACGAGTTGGGGCCGATGGTCGAGAAACTCGCCGACGAAATCGCCGACAAGCTCAAGGGGGCCGACAAGCTCGTCGCGCGGCCGGCGCCGATTGTCGATCGGCTGGCGGCGCTCAAACAGAAAATGAAAAAGGGCAAGAGGCCGGTGGTGTGGGTGAGCGTGTCCGAGCGGCGCGTCGGCGGGCCGGCCGTGGACCCGGCGGCGCAGACGGAGTTGATCGCCTTCCTGAAGGGTACGGGCTTCGAGGTGATCGACGCGGCGGAGGGCAACGAGGGCCAGGCCGATCTGCTCATCAAGGGCGAGGCCTTCAGCGAGACGGCGGGACGGACGGGCAACATCATCACGGCCAAGGCGCGGGTGGAGATCAAGGTGGTGGACCGGAAGACGGGCCAGGTCGTGGCGGTGGACCGACAGGTGGCCGTGGCGGCGGACGTGGCGGAGCAGTCGGCGGGCAAGGCGGCCCTTCAGCAGGCGGCGTCGGCCATCGCCGAGCGGCTCCTCCCCAGGCTGGTCAAGGAATAGGTGGACGGATCGCCTCGGGGCGGGTTCGCCACCCCGCCCCGACGCCGGAAAACCGATTTCAACAGGGATGCATTCGATGAAACATTCTCTCCTCCCGCTGGCGGCTCTCGCGCTGGGCCTCGCAGGGGCCGCCGCCGCGGCAGAGACGCCGGAACCCCGGGCCGTCCTCGCGGGCCACCGGGACGCGGTGCGCTGTGCGGCCTTCGCGCCGGACGGCAAGACGTTGGCGACGGGCGGCCTCGACGGCGGCGTCCGTTGCTGGGACCCCGCCAGCGGGCGCGAGTTGTTCACCCTGTCCGACCACGGCGCCGCCGTGCAGGCGCTCGTCTTCTCCGCCGACGGCAAGACGCTCTACGGCGGGGGCGACGACGGCGAGGTCAGGGCCTGGGACGTGGCCTCGCGGAAGGAGGCGGCCGTCCTGCTCAAGGGCGACTTGCCGGTTTGCGGCGTGGCCCTGTCGCCCGACGGCAAATCGCTGGCCGTCGGCCTCGCCGATCACGGGAAAGCCACGCCGGGGCGGGTGAAGCTCCTCGCCCTTCCGGGCGGCAAGGAATCGCCCATGACGCAGCGCTTTTATCGCGATCTGTGGGGGCTGGCGTTCGCGCCCGACGGCAAGACCCTGGCCGTCGCCGACGGTTGGGGGCCGGTGCGGCTGTGGGACGTGGCCAACGCCGTGCCGGCCGGGGGGCTGTGGTCGTCGTCCTCGCCGCGCTCGCTGGCCTTCGACCGCGACGGGGCCACGCTGGCCTCCGGCTATTCCGACGGCGCCATTCGCCTCTGGGACGTGGCCTCGGGGGAGGAAGACTCCGTCTTAAAGGGGACCAAGGATGTCGTCTTTTCGGTCGCCTTCTCGCCGGACGGCGACGTCCTGGCCGGCGCCTGCAAGGACGGGGCCGTCCGACTCTGGAACGTCAACAAGCCGGGGCGAGAACCGTTGACGCTCAAGCACGACGGCCCGGTGAGGTTTGTCGCGTTCTCGCCCGACGGCAAGACCCTGGCCTCCGGGGGGGACGACCGAAAGGTCCGCCTGTGGGACGCGGCGGCCCTCCGCGCCCTCGTGCTGGGGAAAGGCGAGCCGGCGCCGTCCGCACCGATCAAGCCGCCGGAGGGGGGGCCGACCCGTATTGCCCTCGTCACCGCCGAGAAGGGCGACGCCGTCAATACCCTGCTCGACCTTACCGAAGCGAAGCTGACCGAGGGCAAGGCCCTCGACGTGCTGGACCGCCGGACGATCGACCGCGTGCTGGCGGAGCAGAAACTGACCCTGGCGGGCGTGGTGGCCCCTGACCAGGCTCTCGCCGTCGGCAAGCTGCTGTCCGTTCAGCTGTTCGCGGTGCTGGAGACGGCCCCGGGCAGTAAACGGCCGACGGGGCTGGTGGTCTTTGACGCCGTAACCGGAGTCAAATTGTGGGACGCGGCCCTGCCCGCGCGTCTGAACGCGGCCGTCGAGGCGACGGTCGGCGGCGTGGAAGCCGCCCGACGCAAGCATTTAACGCACTTCAAAGACCTCCGAACGCTGTGCGTCCTGACCGTCCGCAACGCCGACCTGCCGCGTGGCCTCGATCCCCTGTGCGATTCCGTGGGCATGTTGCTCGAGCGCGATTTGATTGCTTCCCCGGGGATGGCCGTGCTGGAACGGCGGCGACTGGAACAGGTCAACAAGGAACGCGCCCTGCCGACCGACGCGGCCTTACGGCAGTTGCTCGCCTCGGTGGTGGTGTGTGAACTGGAAATCGGCAGGACGGAGGACGGCAAGGGACTCAAGGCCACGGCCCGGTTGAGTACGGCGCGGGGGAAGCTGCTTGCCGAACCGTCCGCGACGGTCGGCGACCGCGACGCCGGCGCGCTGGCCG
The DNA here is from genome assembly GCA_963813925.1 of uncultured Planctomycetaceae bacterium. GTDB lineage: Bacteria > Planctomycetota > Planctomycetia > Gemmatales > Gemmataceae > UBA4732. Next base: position 424,909 of record CAWFBG010000004.1, on the reverse strand, counting down.
AGGCGCTGGCGGCCGCGACGGCGGCGGCGTTGAAGACCGCTCGCGCCGGCGCGGAGGGCGACCGGACCCGAGAGGCGAGGCGCTTCGGGCGCGAGGCCGACTTCCTGTTGGAACACAAGGACTATGCGCGGGCGGCCCGGGCCGCCGAGGCCGCCCACGCCCTCGACCCCGCCGACCTCACGCTGCAAGCCGGACTGGCCCGGGCGCTGATCGACCAGGCGATCGAGGCCATCGACCCCGGCGGCCAGAACTCGTCCGGCAGCTTCTTCCGCAAGGACAAGGTCCAGCCCGAGGCCCTGCTGTTTTCGGCCGACCTGGCCGTCCGCGCCGCGGAGTTGCTGCAGGGCGTGACCACGGACGCGCCGGATCGGCCGATGCGGCCCGTGGGGAATTCTAACGCGGCCGTCGCCGCCAACTCGCTGCGGAATTACGAGGACAAGGTGCGGCAGATTCCGGCGGAGCGCAAGCAAGACGTGCGTCCCCAGATCGAGAGCCTCGCGGCCGCTCGCCGGCGGATGGTGGAACAGGGTCTGGAACGAAGCCGCGCGGCCGTCAAGGACCGGCGCTCGTTCGAGGAGTACACCAACAGGGTCCGCGGCTGGCTGACGCAGTACGGCATGCCCCGCGACGGCGCGACGGCCGACCCGCTGCCGGTGTTGAGCGACTGGCTCGAAACGGCGAAAAAGTACGGGACCGCCGACTCGTTCGGCGCCTACTGGGTGTTGCACGACCTCTCCTGGCAGGTCCGTTACAAGCCGAAACTGCCCGCAGCCCTCTACGAACAATACCGCAAGCTGTGGGAGGCGATGGGGCGACACCCGCTGCCCCAGGTCCGCTTCGGCGGCAAACTCGGGAGCATCGCGGCCGACCTGGAACACAACCTTTCACCCGAAGAAGGCCGGAAGCGCATCCACGACTACCGGCTCGAAGTGCAACAGGCCATCGACTCCGACGCGGCAAAGCAATCGGAAGGGCTGCGACTCAACCTCTACTACGCCGCCTTCGACGGGGTCGAGTTGTTGATCAACCGGCCGGGCCATCAGGAGGAGTTGGCCTCCCTCTGTGACTTCATGCTGGGGCGAAAAGAGGTGGTCAACAGCATCGCGCAATCGACCGCCTTCACCTTCATGGCGCGGCGCACCCTGCCGGAAGGCCGGCGCGCGCTGGATTTCGCCGACCGCACGCTCGCCATACTGGAGGCGCCCGACGGCAAGTTTCTCAACCCCGGCGCGACGCCCCAGAACCGCGATCTGTCCCGGACCCGTTTAGTTTTGGAATTGAACAGGATGCGCGCGGACGTCGTCAAAGCCAACCCCGAACTCGGGGCGCCGCCGGTGAAACCCTGGAACGATGCGCAAGAAATCCTTGACCTCCGCCGCGTGCGCAACGGCCTCCTCTGGGTGTTCAAACCGCTATTGCACGAGGGCGTCGTCTACGCCGCGGTCGCCGGCGAGGAGAAAGAAGGCGGCAAACAGTATCTGCAATTGCTGAGTTATCGGCCCGACCGGGGGGAGAAGGCCCTCGGCAAGAAACTGTTCGTCGAGACCGGCTACAAGCTCTGGACCGGCGACTTTCCCTCGAGCACCTATTTCGGTCAGGGGGCGTGCGTTCACGACGGCTGGTACTACCTGGCGACGCGCAATCGCGGCATCCTCCGTTTCTCCCTGGACGGCGACAACGCCGAGGTGATCGACACGACCGCCGGGTTGCCGTCGGATTGGGCGCGTGCGGTGGCGGGCGTCGGCGCGGGCCTGTACGCCTCGCTGGGCGAACCCGGCAAGGAAGGCTACCTGGTCCGTTACGACCTCAAGGAGAAGAAGTGCGACATCCTGGCGTCGAGCCGGCGCAAGGAACATCTATCGCCCTTCGACGACGCCTCGCCCCTCGAAGTGGCGTATCTGGTCGCCGATCCCGACCGCGACCGGTTGCTGTTCACGGCCTTCGTCAAGAGCCGGATGGGGGGCAACGGGCTGTGGGAGCTGGACGTGAAAACGGGCAAATTCAAGCTCTTGCAGCAGTTGAACCTGCTGATCGAGGGCGGCGTTTGGGGCGGCCCGGTGCGCGGCGGGTCCGTGGTGATCGCCACGTCGAACGGGACGTTTACCTTCGACCTGGCGAAAAACAAGGCCGAGGTGATCTACGCCGGCCACACCATCGTCGATTGTGGGCCGGGCCTGGCAACTTCGGTATTGCGCATCAGGGAGCGCGGCCCGCTGACGAAATTGACCGACGGCACGCTCACCCTGGGCGCGCCGTTCCTGGTTCACGACGGCTGGTTCTGGTCGGCCCGGCCGTTCGCGCGCGTCAGCCTGGACGGCCGGAAGTACGAAACGCTGGCCTCGCTCCGGGCACGGGATCGCTATTTCGAGCCGTGGGAAGCGCTGGACGTTTTTGAAGACGGCAAGCGTCTCCTCGTGGGCGACCCGTTCGGCCTCTGGGTCGTCCGTCTCTCTGACGATAAATAGGGCTGCTAATGGAATTTGACGGGCAAGTTCGGTAGCCGCGTTCGCCAGAACGCGGGTGAACTTCGACCCGCGTTCAAGTTCGGTAGCCGCGTTCGCCAGAACGCGGGTGAACTCCGACCCGCGTTCAAGTTCGGTAGCCGCGTTCGCCAGAACGCGGGTGAACTCCGACCCGCGTTCTGGCGAACGCGGCTACGGCTTACCGATCTCGGTCGTCAAAACTCATAAGGGGTTGTCAAATGCCAGAGCGACCGCACTCCGTGCGCGCCCGTTTGCTGTCCCTGGTTGTTGCGGCCGCGGGCGGTCTTCTGCCCGCGGCCGCCGCCGGCGGCGAACCAGAAAAGGCGTCCGTCGAGCCGGCGGCGCCGTGGTCCAACGTCTTCGGCGGCAAGGACGTCGAGGTTCCCTTCGTGGTCCGCGGGGCGGAGTCGCTCGGGCAGGCGACATGGTCTCTGGCCGTCGGGCCGCGCCGGTGGAGCGGCCTGGCCGGCTTCGACCCCGCCAACCCGGCCCGCTTTCGCGTGAGGGTAAGTGCGCCTGACGTGAAGCCGGGCGTGGTCCTCAAACTGGTCCTCACGGTCACGGCGCGTTCGGATCGGGGCGATCCGCTGGCCTCGTGCGACAAGGTGTTGTGGGTGTTCCCGGCCGACCCGTTCGCCGACCGCGCCGCCTGGCTGGAAAGTCTGAAAATCACCTTGTTCGACCCAGCCGGGACGACGGCGCCGCTCCTGAAGAGGGTCGGCGTCCCCTTCAAGGAGACGGCGAACACGGCGGAACTGGCCGCGAAAACGGACGGGCTGGCGCTGGTCGGCGCCGGAGCGTCGTTCGACGATTATCCCGACCTGTGGCGGTCTCTAACGAAATTGGCCGGCCGGGGCGTTCCCGTGCTGTGCCTTGCGCCGGTCGGGGGGGAGTTTCCCTTGCCGGCCGCCGACGCCGCGGGGGGGCCGGACGCCGTGACCTTGAGCAAGGCCGGCGTCATCCGCCGACTCGACCACCGTCTCGACGCCGCCGGCTGGGCGCCCGACGGCAAAGCGCTTGTTGGCGGCGTTTCTCTGAAAGGGCGGGACGGGCGGGTAACGGCGGCGGCGGGCAAGGACGGCGAATGGCCCTGGGTCGAAATCGACTACCCGGCGCCCGGCGGCAAGCTGGTGATCTGCGGCTTTGATTTCCTGGGCAAGGATAAATGGGACGCGGGGCCGACGCCGCGCTATCTCTTTGCCAGACTGCTAACGATGTTGACGGAGAAGAGCGAACCCGGCGCGATGGAAAAATGAGCGGCGAGCGAACCGCCGTTTTTTGAGCAAATAAGCCACCCGGTCCCACTGGGGCCTCTCCCTCCTCCGGCGGGAACCGGGTGTCTTTTTCGGAACGGGCCCCGACGGGGTGGGGGTGCATTCGCGCCGTTGGGAACGCGCAGATCGAGACCGCTTCTCGCCAGGGGCAGTGAGCACGCGCCGTGCCAAGTCGCTCCTGAGCCAATCATTGGGTGTAGCCGCAGGAGAAAACCTCGTAAATGAAGGCGCCGCTCTGCCGCCAGCCGTTCGAGGTAGTGAGAAACTGTATGTACGAGTCCGGGAGTTCGTCACCGATCCGAGGCTCCAACTCGGAAACCTCGTCAGGACTCGCCGGGTCGAATCCCATCCACGGCGACTGAACGATGCTTTGAGGAACTTCCGTCCGGACTCGGCGATCCGCGAGGAGTTCCTGGCTGTAATGTTCGAGAAACGGTCGCCAGATAAAGGTTGCCATGCGCCTTGCCCGCGCCGCTGAACGGCGGATCCACTCACTCCAGAATGTCCTGGATGACCTCCCCCTGGCACAACCGATACGGCCGGCCGAGAGCGTCGGTCAGCTCGGCGTCGGCGGCGATGCCGAGGCAGTGGTAGATCGTCGTGACCACGTCCTGCGGAGTGACCGGGTCCACTGTCGGGTAGGCGGCGTGGCGATCCGAGCGGCCGTGTACCATGCCCGCATTGACGCCGGCGCCGGCGAGGACCACGGAGTAGGCCGTGTCCGACAATAGATATTTCAGCAGTAGTGTAATCCAGGCGACCGTCCAAAAGGTAAGAAAGTTGACGGCGAGTTTCTCATAACGGGTGGCCAGCCGGCGATGCAATTTGAACCACCCGATCATCCTCTCCATGAGGTTGCGTTTCCGGTAGGCTTCCTTGTCAAAGGCGGGGTCGGGGGTTTCGTTCTTCTTCTTGGGAATGACCGCGTGGATGTGATGACCCTTGAGCCACTGGCGAATCCGCTTGCTACTGTAGCCTTTGTCGGCGATGAATTCGCGGGGCCACTTGCGATGGCCCAACCGCTGCCGTTGTGTGCTGCGATGCATCATGGTTTCAAACGCGCGGCTCTCATGTTCCTGGCCCGGTTGGATGCCGATGGCCAGCGGGATGCCGTGACTTTCGATGATCAGGTCGATCTTCGTGCCGAAACCGCCGCGCGAGCGGCCCAACGCATGATCCGGCGGCTCAACGAGATGCGTCCGCTCGCTGCCGACCAGTCGGGCCTGGGTCCGCTTCAGCGCCCCCGCCGCGTCGCGCATGGCGCGCAGGATGGTGGCGTCGAGGAACCACGTATCGGGATCGAGTTTTTCTTCCGCCTCCAGTTGGCGGATCAAGGCTTCGACGATGCGGTTCCAGGCGCCATCGGCGCGCCAGCGGGTCAGGCGGTCATGGACCGTCTGAAAGGGGCCGTAGCGTTCGGGCAAATCACGCCAGGCCGCGCCCGTGTGGAGGATCCAGAGGATGCCGTTGACGATGGGACGATGCTCACTCCACGGATGTCCGGCATGGCCCGAATGGGTGGGCGGGAAAAAGGGTTCCAGAATCGCCCATTGTGGATCGGATAGTTCGTAGCGTCTCATGGCTCATCTCCATGGCAAGAGAACGAGCGACCGAACCACTGATATTGTATGCATTTACGATTGCCGGACACGGCCTAGCAGCGGCCCCAGTGGCCCCGGCCGCCCTCCCGTTCGATCAGCGGCGCCCGGCCGAACTCGCCCATCCAGACGACCAGCGTTTCGTCAAGCAGGCCCCGCGCATCGAGGTCGTCGAGCAAGGCCGAGAAGGCGCGGTCGAGCGGGCCGGCCAGCGGTGGGAGGCGTTCGCGGTTCTTGTAGTGCAGGTCCCAGCCGCCGGGGACATCCTCGCCGTTCCAGTACACGGTGACCAGCGGCACGCCGCGCTCGACGAGCCGGCGGGCCAGCAGAACGCCCTGGCCGAACTTGTGCCGTCCGTAGCGCTCGCGCGTGGGGCCCGGTTCCGCGTTCAGGTCGAACGCGGCGCGCGTCGTGGGGGCCAGGATCATGGCGAACGCCCGCTCCTGGTGCGCGTCCATCGCGCCCCGGCCGAGCACCCTGTCGCCGTGGCGCTGGAGCTGTTCGAGCAGGCCGCGCCGGGCGGCGAGCCGCTCCAGCGGCGTCTCGCGGGGCGGCGTGAGCGCCTGGACGCCGAAGTCGGGACGGTTCGGGTCCTGGAGGATGCGGAATGGGTCGTAGGCGTGCCCGAGGAAGCCGCCCCCCTCGCCGGCGAACGTCCTGCGGTGCATGTCGAGGAGCCAGACGTGACCGGGCAGCGCGGCGCCGGCGTCGCGCAGGCGGGCGACGGCCGAACCCATGCAGGGGTAATCGTTGGCGGCGGGTGGAATGTCATCGCCGTTGACGCGCGGGTTCTTGTGGCCGGTGAGCGCCAGGTAAACGCTCTGGCCGTGGGCGCCGCCGGTGTACTCGTCGCTGACCGTGCGGATGATCGTGTACCGGTGGGCCCGCTCCGCCAGGGCGGGCAACAGCGAACTGATCTGCGTGCCCGGCACGCTGGTGGCCGTGGGCGGGAACTCGCCGCGCACCTGCGCCGGGGCGTCGGGCTTCAGATCGAACGTGTCCATCTGCGGCGGGCCGCCCCCCATGAAGAGGAGAATGCACGATTTGGCTCGGCCGGCACCGGGGGCCGGAGGCGTCGCTCCCTGAGCTTGGGCGCGGAAGAGGTCCGGCAACGCCAGGCCGGCCGCTCCCAGGCCGCCGATTTGCAGGAATTCACGCCGCGAGAGACCGTCGCACCAGCGGATTGGGGCGCCCGAAATGGTGATCATGGGGATGCTCCTTCGGTGACCTCAGAGTCTGTGAATCAAACCATCCAAGAGACTTTGGCGGGTTGAAGCGATGAGGGAGTGGACGAGGAAGGCTTGGGGCCAGGTCAGGCAGGGGCGGACGGAGCCGAAGGGTCTTGGTCTCCTTCGCCTCTGCGAATGCTCCAACCGCTGCCTCGCTTCCCCTCCGTCAGCCCGTCAGCGCCACCTCCGCGCGCTTCGCCGCCGCGACACCCCGCACGGCCGCCTCGACGCGCAGCCGCAACCCGCGAACGATGTTGTGCGCGATCGCGAACCACAAGGCGACCGCTTTCACCTTCCGCCGCCCGCGCACCCACAACCGCACCAGGCCCCGGTTCCGCGCCTGGGCGTTGACGCACTCCGCCGTGCTGGCGCGTTCCTTGTAGATCGCCTTGCCCTCTTCGCTGCCCATCCGCGCTCGCCAGCGGATCACCTCCTCACTGTCCTTCGGATGAGGCGCATAACGATCCGCCTTCGGGTCTTTGGGCGCCGGCGCCGGCGCGTAGACCTTGCAGCCGCCGCACTCCCTTTCGATCTGCTCGATGTCCTCGTGCTTGGCGAAGCCGCCATCGGCCAGCGCTTCCTTGGGGTAAACGCCGAAGCGTTTGTGGACTTCCTGGATCCGCGGCTTGAGTTGTCCCATGTCACTGCCCGAGGTGGTCGCCTCCACGGCCACGATTACCTGGCTGGGGCAGTCGGCGGTGTACTGGATGTTGAACGCGGGCCGGAAGCCGCCATCGGGCATCTTCATCACGGTGGCGTCCGCATCGGTGCCGCTGACCCGCGCCTCGTGCTTCTCGTCGGGCCTCTTCTTCGCTTCCATCTCCGGTATCCGCGCCAGCGCCTGGCGCAGACGCCGGCTACGCTCACGGGCGGCTCGTTCGCGGGCCTTGGCCTGGCGGCGGCTGGGAGCACCGGGATCGTCGTCGAGTTCTTCTTTGAGTCGGCGGACCTGTGCCTCGGCCTCCTGGAGATGTTCCTCAAGGGTGGGCTTGCGCCGGAAGGAGGCGGCCCCGGCGCTGGCCCGGACGCGCATTCCGTCGTGGGCGACGCGGTTGAGATCGACCAGTTCCTGCTCGCGCAGGACGGCCACCGAGTGGGTCAGCACCTGATCGAGCCAATCGACGTGCGCGACGCGGAAGTCGGACAGGGTGTGGTGGTTGACGGAGACGCCACCGACCAGCCAGCGAAAGGCGTTGTGGTTATCGCACAGCCAGGCCAGGGCGCGGGCGGAGCCGACGCCTTCGAGAGTGGCGTACAACCACAGGGCGACGCACAGGCGCGGGTCGATGGCGGCGCGACCCGGTCCGCCTTCACGGGAACGGATGGGCTCGTAAAGAGCGGACAGGTCCAGGCCCAGGCAGAAGTCCCAGACGAGCCGCGCCTGGTGATCCCGCTCCAGGAGGTTTTCCATGGGCATGGCCGGGATGAGTTGCTGGCGATCGGCGGTGCGAAGCCGAGGCGGTGGTCGGGTCGTGGATTCCGTAGACAAAGAAGGTCGCTCGCTCATGCTCTGTTCTGAACGGGGATGTTGCATTCTCCCTTAATTATACGCATGCCCAGGTTTGATTCACACGCTCTCAGGACTCGCGGGGGACGTTCATGGTAAGGAGTACAAAGCGGGCTGGCAAACGAAAAACGGCTCTTTCGAGTATGCAAGTACGCAGCACGCAGAGCACGCAGAGCACGCAGTACGGACCACGAGCCGATGCTGATCGGATGACGCCGGCGGACGGTTCACTTGAGTTCGTGCGTCTTCGCGCTCTTGAGGTCGAGTCGCAGCACATGAACGTCGCTGTACTGGCCGACTGCCCAGACCAGCCTGCGGTTGGAGTCGACCATCAGGCCCATGGAATTGTTGAAGGCGTCGCCGCTCGTGCCTTTTCCGATGGGGTCGGCGCCAGGAAGCTCGACGCCGAACCAGGCGTTTTTGGCGCAGTCGTACAGCAGCCAGCACAACTTGTCGTCGGCGTGGACCCGCGCCGCGACCAGCACCGCGTCCGCCTCGGGAATGTACACCGTCTCCCGCGACGGGGCGGCCGCCTTCTCCTTGCCGGCCGCGTTCAGCGACTTCGCCTCTCCCGTTTTTAGGTCATACGCCGTCACGTCGCCCTTGTCCTTCTCGACGTTGCTGAAAAAGAGCAGTCGATCGCGCTTCGAGTCGTAGGCCATGCCGTGCTGGTCGGGGCTTTTGGCGGGCAGGGGGCCGGTCAGCGGCAGCGGCTGCCAGGTCCGCTTGTCGGCGTCGAGGCGCCACAGGCCGGCCGCGTCGTGATCGCGCTTGTCGGCCCAGGCGACGGCGCCCTTCGGCGTGGCACAAAGCGTGACCACGAAGCAATTCCGGCGGAAGGGGTTCCGCTCGCCGTTGCGCGACCATTTGCCCGCCGTCGGATCGAAGAAATAGGTGTAGTCGTGCGCGGCGAACACCAGACTTTTCAGGTTCGGATCGTAGCCGGTGGTCTTGTAAGTGTGGCAGGCCATCCACGGACGGCTCTGGAAGCTCCATTCGCCGTTGACCTGGTCGTTGCTGTAAGTAAACTCGAGCGGCAGCTCGGGGGCGAAGGGCATGGACCAGCGTTCGGTCTTCACGTCATAGACCAGTGGGGCCGTACCGCTGTAAGCGCAATGGCCGCCGGAGAAACGCACGACGGCGTCGGAGTCCGGCAGGAAGACCGCCGAACCCCAGTCCATGTTCATCTTCGGCGCCCGCGGCGTCGGCCGCAGCGCCCACTCGTTGGGCTTGATGTCTTTCAACTCCGCTTCCACCTTCTCCGGATCACCGGCCGGGACGCCTTCCTTGTACCATGCCGGGTCGTAGGACCCTGTCCGCCGCTCGACGACGCCCGGCTTCACGCCGAGTTTCGCCGTCCCGTCGGCGTCGGTGCGAGTCGCGTCCAGCCGGCACGTCCAGGTCCCATCGTCGCCAAGCGCGACCACGACGTCGTCCTCGTCAACGGCGGCGCTGAGGAACGCATTCGTCGGCCCCTGCGGCGCCTCCGCCGGCCCCCACCGCTTCAGCAGCTCCCATTTATCCGCTTCCACGTCATAGGTCCACGCCTCGAACGGCAGCCGGCGGTACAGGCTCGCCATGTAATCGGTCGTGGAGGTGTAGCCGTAGCCGCCCAGCAGCAGCACTTTCTTCGCCTTCGGCAGCCAGAGCATCGCGTGGCCGCCACGCGGCGACGGGCAGCGTTCCGGCTTCTTTTCCTCCCAGCGCTGTGCGACCACGTCGTACGTCCACGTGTCGGATAGCAATTGATCCAGCCGGTCGCCGCCGAACAGGATCGCTTTCTTGTGAACCGGGTCGTAAACGAGCCGCGAGTTCGCACGTTGCGGCGGCTGGTTATCGAGCTTCAGCTGCGTCCAGGCGTTGTCGGCCGGCGAATAGGTCCACGTGCCGGGATCGCCGCGCTCGCTCTGGATGTTGCCGCCGCCGAAAAGGAGGAATTGCTTGTTCTGCCGGTCGTAGCACATCGAACTCCAAAGGAGGACGCCGCCGAGTTCCTTCTGTGGGTCGGTCTTCGGCGCCAGGTCGGTCCATCGGCGCGCCGCCGGATCGTAGCGGAACGTATGGCCGCCGGCGTAGAAAATGAAACACTTCTCGTCGGGATCGTAGTCGTACTTTTGGCCGAGTGAAAAAGTCCCGTACACCGTCCAGTTGGGGCGGAGGTTTCCTTCCGTGTCGCTGAAGCCGAAGGTTTCGTTCTTCCAGCCCGGCGCCTGGCACGGGCCGAAGCGCGGCCCCCAGTCCTTGCCTGACGGGAACCAGTTCTCCCATTGGCCCGCTTTCATGTCGAGGGCCAGTTCGTCGTAGGACCGCGGCTTCTTGTAATCGTCGAAGTTGGTGCGCCCTCCGAGTACGAAGAACCGCTTCAGACCCGTGTCGTAGCCCAGCGGCACGTCGTGGCGACGGCCCTCGATCGTCGCCTTGCCCAGCTTGGTCCAGGTATTCGGCGACGGCTCGGCCGCGATTGTGAGGAGGGCGGCGAGGAGGACGGCGTATGTCGAGAGAGAGGTTCGCGGCGACATGGTAGCACCTGCGCCTTGTGGTAGTGCGGGTTGCGGAAGAACGACGTGTCTGTGATCATCAGGGCCCGCAGGCCGCGGTCCCAAAACGACGCGTGATCGCTCAGCCGCGTCTCCGGCAGCAGCGTCCCGTCGCCGGGAACGGCCATGCTCTCCACCGGCAGGCCGTCGATCGCCTTCAGGCCGGCCGTCATGGTTTCCAACAGCCCGCGCACCGCCTCGTTGCCCACCACGCCGATGAAATCCCCCACGTCGGGGTTCAGCCCCTTGAGGTGCGGCGGCAACTGCTGGCTGCCGGGCCGGTGATCCACGTAAGCGAGCATTTCCAGCGAGATCATGCCCTTCACGGCGCCGGCGACCGTGCCGCTGTGATAATGGCTCCCGACGAGGCCGTCCTCTTCCTGATCGTAGGCGGCCAGCTGGAGTCGCGCCGTCGGCCGGCCCTCCGCCGCCAGGCGTGGGAAGATCCACGCGGCCAACTCCAGAAGCGCCGCCACGGCGCTGGCGTTGTCGTCGGCGCCCGGCGTCCCCGGCAAACTGTCGTAGTGGGCGCCGACGATCACCAAGGGCAAACGAGCGTCCTCCGGCGACGGGGTCGTGAGGAGGTTCACTCCCCGCGCCGAGAGAGGCGTAGGCGACTTCCTCCACGGCGAAGCCGGCTTGCCGCAGGTTTTTCGAGATGTAGGCCCGCGCCTGTCGGTGTGCTTTGCCTCCCGGTGGACGCGGCGTCGCCGCCAGGGTTTCGACGTGGTCCCGCAGGCTCCGCTCCAGGTTCGCCAGGTTCGGCCGCATCGCATTTCCTACCTTCCGGTCGTTTCGCGGGGGGTCGCGGTTCTCCCCAATAGGACATCCGCGCGGCCGTTTCCCGTCAACAAGTTTTTGGAGGAAGGCGAGAGGACGGATTCACGACGCGGAGCGCCGGCGGCCGAGGGTGACCCGGTTGCCGCGCTCGTTGAAATGCACCCAGTTCATGTGGGCGCGCATCAGGAACAGGCCGAGGCGCTTGAACCGATCCATGTCACTCCCGTTGAAGGGGTCCGGCGCCAGGTCGGGGTTGAAGCCTGGGCCTTCGTCCTCGACCTCCACGACCACCTCGTCGTTCGTGACCCGATAGCGAAGCTCCACCCGCCTGGAGGGGTCGCCCTCGCAGCCGTGCCGGACGGCGTTGGCCGCTGCCTCGCGGAACGCCACCTGGACCGCGAGGATGTCCACGAGGGAAAATCCCAGCACGCGCATCAGGTCCTCCACCTTCTGGAAGGCGGGGCGCAGTTCGAGCAGGGAAAAGCCCCCGAAGCGCTGGGCCTTGGGGTCCTGCCTGAGTTCATACCCGCTCCGCCCCTTCCGAAACTCCCGGCCGTACGGTTGCATCATTGATCTCCCGGTTGCCGGCGGCCCCGTTCGGTCCGCCGAAAGGCTTGCGTTCCCCACCTCTTTAGCCGAGAATGGCGCGCAATCGCCGCCAGGAATTGTGGGGCGTCGCCTCCCATGACCGACACGCCGAACGACATGACGGCCCTCCTCGCGCTCGCCCAGGAGGGAGACGGGACGGCGGCGGCCCGGCTGCTGCCGCTCGTCTACGACGAACTGCGTCAACTCGCCCGGGCGCGGATGGCCCGGCTGCCTCCCGGCGACACGCTCCAGCCGACGGCGCTCGTCCACGAGGCGTACCTGCGACTGATCGGAAAAACCGACCTGCGGCTGGAGGGCCGCCGGCACTTCTTCTTCGCCGCGGCCCGGGCCATGCGCGACATCCTGGTGGAGCGGCGCGGGCCAAGGCCGGACCCGAGCGCGGCGGGGGCAGGCCGCGCGTCGAGCTGACCGAGGGGGCGGCGGCGGTCGAACCACCGCCCGAAGAGCTGCTCGCCTTGCACGAGGCGCTGTCTGAACTGGAGAAGGAAGACCCCTCAAAGGCGCAAATCGTGAACCTGCGCTACTTCGCCGGGATGAGCGCCGAGGAGGCCGCACAGGTGCTCGGAATTTCCGAGCGGACGCTGCACCGGCAGTGGCGGTTCATCAAGGCGTGGCTGAGGCGCCGTCTCGGGGCGCCGAACGACCCGCGATGATCCCTGGTCTCCGGGGAAAGAAAGCGACCATGTCCGAACCGGCGTTCCAGCGCGTGGAGGAATTGTTTCACGAGGCGGTCGAGGTGGACCCCGGCCGCCGCGCCGCCTTCCTCGACACGAAGTGCGGCGGCGACGGCGCGTTGCGGGCGGCCGTCCAGGAATTGCTGGACCACGACGCGCGGAACCACGACGCGACCTTCCTCGCCAGCCCCGTCGCCCGGCCGACCGACGGGGACGGGCTGGCCGTCGCGCGGCCCGGGTCGAACGTGGGCGACGCGCCTCCGCCGGCCTTTCCCGGCTACGAGATTCTCGGCGAGGTCGGCCGGGGCGGAATGGGCGTCGTGTACCGGGCCAGGCAGATCGGCCTCAACCGTCTGGTCGCGCTCAAGATGCTGCTGCCGGGGGCGCCGGGCGGCCTGGAGCGGCTGGTCCGCTTCCGCACCGAGGCGGAAGTCCTCGCCCGCCTCAACCACCCGAACATCGTGCCGATTTACGACATCGGCGAGTGCGAAGGGCGTCCTTATTTCACGATGGAGTACGTCCCCGGCCGCGACCTCGCCCGTTTCCTTGACGGCCGGCCGCAAGACTCCGCCGCCGCCGCGCGTCTCGTCGAAACGCTGGCCCGCGCCGTGGACGCCGCCCACCGCTGCGGCGTCGTCCACCGCGATTTGAAGCCGGCCAACATTCTCCTTGGGAGTGGCGAGTGGCCAGTGGCCAGTGGCGAGAAAAGACACGAAGCAAATCCGCCTTCACTCGCCACTCGCCACTCGCCACTCGCCGCTCCCAAGATCACCGACTTCGGCCTGGCCAAGGACATGACGGCGTCGGCCGGACTCACCCGAACCGGCGAGGCGATGGGGACGCCGTGTTACATGGCGCCCGAACAGGCGCGCGGCGATAGGAAAGCCGTCGGCCCGGCGACGGACGTTTACGCCCTCGGGGCGATTCTGTACGAGATGCTGACGGGCCGCCCCCCGTTCGACGCCGACAGCCAGGCGGAAACCGTCGCCCAGGTGCTGCACGACGACCCGGTTCCCCCGTCGCGCCTGCGGCCGCGGCTGCCGCGCGACCTCGTCACCATTTGCATGAAGTGCCTGGACAAGGCGCCCGGCCGCCGCTACGGCGCGGCGCTGGACCTCGCGGAGGATTTGCGCCGCTTCCAGGCGGGGGAACCGATCCACGCCCGGCCCGCGGGCAGGATCGAACGCGCCTACCGCTGGGGCCGTCGTCGGCCGCTGGTCGCCGCCCTGCTCGGTCTTCTTGGCGTCCTGATTACGGCCTTCGTTGTCACCGTGGTTGTCTACGAGGTCCGGTTGCGGCAAGCGCTGAGCAAGGAAGAAGCGATCGACGCGGAACAGCGGCGGCAGATCGGACACCTGGACATTACCATCGGCGTCGCCCGGAGGGACGAAGGCGACTCCTTCACCGCCTTACTCTACTTCACGGACGCCTTACGTCTGGACGAAGCACTTCCCGACCGCGCCCGCGACGACCGCATACGCATCGCCGCGACGCTGCGGCAGTGCCCTCGTCTCGTCCAGTTGCGGACCTTCGACGATCCGGTAATCTGCGCGACCCTCGGCCCGTCGGGCGGCCGGGCGGCCGTGATCGGCCCGGACAACGGGATCGAGGTGCGCGACCTGGCGACCGGCGAGGCCGTCGGGCCGACCCTGCCGACGGCCGCGGCGGCGCTCGACGGCGCGTTCGGCCCGGACGGGCGATCCCTCGCCGTGGTGGGCCAGGACGGCAAGGTTTACTTATGGGACCTGGAAATGGGAAAAAGGCGGGAACTGGAGGGGGAGGCGGCCCGCCGCGCCGCCCCGCGTCCCGGTGAACGGCGGGCCGTTTTCAGCCCAGACGGCAAGCGATACGTCGTCGCCGGCGCGGACGGCTTCGCCGAGGTCCGGCGAGCGCGGACGGGCGAACTGGTCGCGCCGCCGCTGCGACAGGGCGGTCCCATGAAGGCGGCGGCGTTCGGCCCTGACGGCAAACAAGTCGTGGTGGTCGGCGGCGCCGGCGTGGTCTGCGTGTGGGAGCTGCCGGACAGCCCGGCGGTGCGCGTGGCCGACGACGCGGCGGAACCGGACGAGCGGCCGACGGAAGAGTTGGCGACGCTCGCTCAGGTCCTGGCAGACGCCCGTCTCGACGAGAACAAAGCACGGCAAACGCTCGACGCGCCCGGCCTGCAAGCCGCCTGGGACAGGCTGCCGCACGGGAGGTAGTCGGCGCGGCCGGGCGGGGCCAATTCGGAGACGGCCCGCCCGGTCGCACCGCCGAAGAGTAGAGAAGAATTTGCGGAAAGTGGATGTATAGAAAAGCGGGAAGCCATCGAAAGCGCGGCCGCCTCGTTACGGCCGTCTATCCCGACCCATAAAGCGATCGGGGCGCCGCCTCGCGCCGGGCAACGTCGCCCGGCTCCAGTCGATGACTTCCCGCGTTGCTGCTCCGGCCCTCGCGGGTTCTGGCTTCAACTCTCAAGCCGAGAATGGCAGTCGGATCCTGCCACGGCGAGACGTTTTTTCAGGAGGGGCGGCCGGCCGGCGTCCCGGCCTCTGTTCGGGCGCGCTCCCGGTTCCGGTCTGCTCAAAGCAGGAGCCTCGATGGACGAGATTGGCGAGGCGCACCAGGCGGTAGAGAAAACCACCCAAGTTGCCCGCCGTCCTCATCCTGTCGTCCCCGGAGACGGGCCACGAAGAAGGTCCGACTCCGGTGTTGCGGCGTTTCTTCCCCGACGCCTAAAATAGGGCAGCGGCCCGTCAAGGAAGACGGGCGCAGGCAAAGGAACCCGCTCATGGCCCTGTTTCTCGCGGCCGCTCTCGTCGCGGCCACTCCGACCGGTTTTGCCGAACAGTCGCCGGGCTTCCGAGAACGGATGGATCGGTTGGCCCTGAGTCTCCCGGCGGACCCCATCGCCGACGCGGTGTACCGTTCGGCCGAGGCGCTGCCGCTCGATCTGCTCGGGGCCGACGGCATGACGGCGGAGGAGGAGTACCGCCGGGCCGCCGGAGTTCACGAACGCAGGCTCAACGCACGCCTGGTCGCGCCGACGCCGGCGGAAGCCCGGCGCGTCTTCGACCGCCTCGTGGCCGAGTTGCCGCCTCACCTCAAGCCGGCCGCTTTTCCCTATCGTCTGACCGTCCTGGACCTGCCCGGCGACGCCGCCTTCACCAACGGCGGCGGGTTCGTAAGCATCTCCCGGCCGTGGCTGTCCACCTTGCTCGCCGACCCGGAGGGAAACGACGCGGCGCTGGCCTTCGCCCTGGCCGACGAGATCGGCCACGTCGCCCTCGGTCAGTGCCGTCGCCGCTGGGAACACCGCGAGGCCGCCGCCGCACTCACCGACTACGCCGGCCTTCCCCTCGCGCCGCCGCCGCTCGACGCCGGGTTCTCCTACACGCCGGCCGAGCAATACGAGGCCGACCGCTTCGCCCTCCACCTGTGCCGCAACGCCGGCTTCGACCTCGACGCGGCGCCGGACGCCCTGCGGCTCCTCGCCGGCCGCAAGAACGACAAGGGCGATGTCCAGTTGGCGAATTTTTCGGATGGCCGCGGCGGCGACGCCCTGGTCCGTCTCCGTCGGGTTCTGATGGAGCGCGACGGTCTCATGGACGGGGACGGCAAATTCGGCCTGTTCCTGTTCGACCGCCGTTCGGGCAGGCTGCGCCTCTGCGGCCCGCGGCAAGTGAAGCCGGGCGACCGCCCCGTCGTGCTAATCCACGGCTTTCGCGGCAACGAATACGCACTCGGCGACTATCTTTTTGCCCTGGCGGTGCGGCCGGAGTTCGCGGATCGGCCGCTGCTGGTCTTTCGCTACCCCAACAACGGCAGCCTGTCGCGGGCCGGCCAGTTGTTGACGCGCGAAATGCGCCGGTGCGTCGCGGACCCCGAACGGGCGATCTTCGTCAGTCACAGCGCCGGCGGCCTGGTTTTCCGCTGGTACGCCGAGGTGCGTCACGGAGGCTTCGACCGGGCGATCTTCCTGGCCGTGCCCCAGGCCGGCGCCCGCACCGCGGAGTACAAGGCCGTCGTGGACGTGGGCCGCTTCCTCCTCGACCTCTCCGCCGGTCTCGGCTACGCCGTGGACGACACGTTCGGCGAGGGCGACGGCCAGATCGCCGAAGACCTCTATCCGGACAGCCTTTTTCTCCGCCGCCTCGGCCGGGAAACGCCGCCCGTGGCGCGTTATCAGATCTTCTATGGAAAGTTTTTGGACTGGACGCAGGCCCTGGAGGTGCGGCTGGCCTTCGCGGAGGCGAAGTCGTATGCGAAGGAAGGCGTTGCCGACCTCGTGCCGTTCCCGCGGATACGGGCCTGGTTGACGCGGCAGGTCGAAACGGCCCCGCTGCCGGAGGCGGTCACGGACGGCGACCTCGTTGTCTCGGTCCAGAGCGCCGTCTTGCCCGGCGTGTCCAAAATAACGGCGCTTCCCTTGCAACACGAGGCCTTCCGCTTCGATCCCGGCCTGATCCGCCGGGTGACGGCCGACATCCTGGAACGCTGACCGCACGGTCAACGCCCCTTGCCCGGATTCAAGAACGCCTCGAAAAATTGATAGATCTGCTCGTTGGACTCCACCGTGGGCGAATGGCCCTTGCGGTTGGTCATGGCGACGCGGCCCTCGACGCCGAGAAGCCGGTTGACCGCGACGGCGTGGTTGAGGGCCTTCCAGCGCTCCGGCCCGTCCTCCGATCCGCCGGAAACGAGGAACGGCCGCGGCGCAATCAGGGCGTGCAGGTCGGTCAGGTCGCGGCCCTCCGCGATCAGCCGCTTGTAAGGCCCGGTTCGCGGATTCTTCTCGTCCGGAATTCCCGGCTTCCGCTCGCGGCCCGGCTCGTAACCGAGATACCATGGCTCCCAGTAGTTCACGTTGCTCCGCTTCTCGTCGAAGACGATCCCCGGGTCGGACCACACGGCGCAGGCGAACTTGTCGTAGAGGCAGGAGGCGAACATCGCCCACTTGCCGCCGTAGGAGTGGCCGACAATGCCGATCCGTTTCGGATCGACCATCGGCAGGTTCGCCAGGATCGTATGGCAGTTGGCGGCCTCGTAGGCGTGGAAGGAGAGCGGCTGCAATTGCGCCCTTTTTTTGTCCGGAAAGTAGGTATTTGGGTCGCCGCCCAGCGACAGCGCGACGAAACCGCGTTTGGCGAGCTGCCGGGCGAAGTCGCGCAGCGGCTCCTTGCCCTGGCCGACGCCCGTCTTCGCCTCGTAGTACACCACCAGCACCGCGGGGAACGGCCCGTCGCCGTCGGGCACGAGTAGGTAGGCGTCGTCCGTCGTCCGGTTCGGGGCGATTTCGAGGCGGACGTGGCGCTGCGTGTAGTTGTCGTGCCGCTCTTTCTCCAGGTACTCGACCTTCGGCTTCGCGATCAGGGGCGGCCACGGCCCCAGGGCGTCGTTCCAGTACTTCAGGATTTCCCGCCGGCGCTTCGGCCAGTCCGCCGCGCTCCGAACCGGGCTGCCGTCGTCGAACTTCAACGGCGACTTGTAGGCCCCAAAGTCGTCGGCGAACTCCTTCGGCGGATGGAAGAACGGCGCCAGAGGCCCGGCCGGGGCGCCGTCGCTTCCCGCCGTCTCCGGCGCCTGCCACTGCTCGTCGAAGAAGCCGGCTTGCACCACCGTTTCCTCTAACGGCCCGGACGGGTCGGCGGGGGCCTTGGCGCCGACCTTGAGCACGGCCCAGTCGCCCAGGCGCGGAAAGAGCAGGTAATTCAGCGAGGCCAGCTCCTTTTCGTGGAAGGTGTGGCCGCTGTTGAAAACGACGTAACGGCCTTCCGCCAGCGGGTTCGGCTGGATCAGCGCCGGCGCATGGTCGGCGGCCGAATACTTCTCTCCGTCGATGCGCAATTCGTCCCGCGTCCAACGGATCGGCAGCTTCGGCAGGACGCGGGCGATCCAAAGGTTGCTTCCGGGGTCGCCGAACAGGATCAGGTTGCGGCGGCGCACGTCGTCGTCCGTGACCGCCGCGTCGTCCTTCACCGGCAGTTCGCCGCGGAAGTAGCGCCGCCATTCGTAGGCGAAGCGCTTGAGGTTCGCGTCGGACCAGGCCGCCACGGCCGGGTTCCACGGCTTGCCCGTGCCGCGGACGCAGAGGAAGGGCGTGGTGAAGGCGTCGTCGATCGGCCCCTGCACGCCGGGCCGCTTGCCCGACATGGGCGCGTCGTCCGGGCCGCCTAGATACGCCCATTTCCCGTCGCGTTTGCCGATTACTACGGGCTTGTAGGGCGGGGCCGACCGCTCCCGCGCGGGCAAGGCGATTTCAGCCCCGCCCACGCGCAGCCGGGGTTTCGCCCCTTGCAACACGGGCGGCAGCACGGCGAACCGCGTGACGTTCTTCGGACCCTTGACCGCCACGGAGCCGTCCGCCGCGACTTCCGCCTCCAACTCGGCCCGCGCGTAGTGCTCTTCCAGCCCCAGGACTTGCAGCCAGTGGCAGCGACTGTACTTGAGCGTCCAGGTGACGAAGCGGATCTTTTTCGGGGCGTGATCCAAGCCCTTCGCGGCGTACTCGCCGATTCGGCGCATCTCCTCCTTTTGCGTCGCCGGGTCGATGACGTGGCCCGTGCCCGGCGAAATGAGATTGACCATATGGAGACCTTCCTTCTCCATCGCCCGCCCCATCAGTACGTGGGCCTGGAAAAAGACGTCCTTGTCGCCGATGCAGGCGACGGCCGGCGTTACGCCGGCGTTGGCCGCGTAGTCGATCGAATCGAGCATGTGCAGCGTCTTTTCCTGGTACGGCGGCAGCGGCCCGACCTTCACGAAGTTCGGCAGCGGCGTCTCCGAAAAGTGGTGCGTGTCCACATAGCCGCAGTACGGCCCCAGCGCGACGAAGCGATCCGGGTGTTTCAGCCCGATGTGCCACGTCCCCGACGCCCCCATCGACATGCCGCGCAGCACGATCCGGTCGCGGTCGATGGCGTAACGGCGACAGACCGCCTCGATGGCCTCGAACACGTCCGTTTCGCCCGCCCAGCGGTAGCCGTTCTCGACGCGGCCGAGCGGATGCAGCTCGATGTAACCCACGTCCGGGGCGCCCTTGGCCTCGCCGTCGCCCTCGTCGAAGCGGCTCATGAAACGCAACTCGCTCATGCCGACCGGCCGACTGCTGCCGTGCAGCACCACGTCCAGACGGGTCGGCTTCGCGCCGTCGTACTTCGCCGGCACGACCACGCCGTAAGGCTGGACGGAGCCGTCCACCTCGGACACGAAGCCGCGGACGACGCGCCCCTTCTTGTCGGCCCACGGCCGCTTGCCGGCCTCCAGCGCCGCGACCCGCTCCTTGCCGCGCTCCAGGGCCTTCTTGAGCAGCCCCACGTCGGCCGCATCGAACTGTGTATCGTAGCGCAGCGCCCAGGAAATCCCCTTGGCGAAGACCTCCGCGTCGGCCAAATGATCCGGCTCGACGGCTTTGCCCGCCCGGAGCACGGCCAACCGGTCGGTCAGTTCCTTCACGCCGGATTCGAGTTGCTTTCGGTCCTCGCCGGAAAGGCCGACCGCCCCGTCCGAGGCGAAGGTCCGTAAGCCGGCCGCGACCGCGAACGCGGAGCCGATCACCAAAAGCCATCGCCGGGCCGCCATGACGATTTCTCCGGACGAAAGGACTTCTTTCCGAGCCGGAAGCGTAAGTGAGGGACGATAACCGTCGCTTACGCTTCCGGCTCGGACGAATTGCATTAGCGCGGCTTGGTCAGCCGTTCGCGGACCAGTTCCGGCAGGTATTTGACCGGCAGCGTGCCGTTGTCCAGCACCGCCTCATGAAACCGGCCGAGGTCGAACGCATCGCCCTGTTCGCGTTCGATCTGCTGGCGCAGCCGGTAGAAGGCCGTCCGGCCCACGAAATAGGTCGATAGTTGGCAGGAACTCTGCTTGGCGCGGACCACCTTGGCCACGGCCTCCCCGTCCGACTGGAACGCCCGCTGCGTCAACAGGGCCATCGCCTGCTCGTCGGTCCAGCCGTCGCAGTGCATGTGGTGGTCGAGGATGGCGTTGGCCACCGTCCGCAGATACCACTTCAACTGGTTCAGACGCAAAACCGGGTCGCCCTTGCCGTACCCCTGGTCGAGCATCATCTGCTCGGTGTAGACCGCCCAGCCCTCCGCGAAGACGCCGGAAAACAGCACCCGCCGGATCAGCGACGGACAGCGGTTGGAATACCGCAACTGGACGTAATGACCCGGATACGCCTCATGAATGGTGAGTATCTGGATCATGTAATTATTGTATTCTTCGAGGTAGCTATCGACGCGGCGGGCGTCCCAGTCGCGCGGCGGCGGGCTGACGGCGTAAAAGCTGGCCGCGCTCGGGTCCAGGGCCGGCGCCTGGTTCAGGTAGGCGCCGGAATTGCCGCGCTGGAACTCCGGCATCTCGATCACCTGGCAGCGGTCGGGTTCGGGCAGCCGCAAAATGTCGTTGTCGGCGATGAACGTCCTGATGCGGTCCACCGTGGCGCGGGCGTCGCGCACCAGGTCGTCCGGTTTGCCGTGCCGCTGGTTGAAATGGGCCAGCACCCGGCGGATGGTTTCCCGTCGGCCTTCCGCGTCGTCGGGCGGCAGGGGCTTTTTCGGGCAGGCTTCCGCCCAGAGCTGGCGGGCGATGACGTACATGTCGCGCTCGACGCGCTCGAACTCCCGATCCGCCTCGGCCAGCACCTCGTCGGCAGTCAGGCCGGCGTCCAGTTCCAACTCCAGCTTGCGGGCGAATTTCTCCTTACCGAGTCGCCAATCACCGTTCGCCTTCGGCAGCAGGTCGTCCTCCAGGAATTTCTGGTAATCCTCCAGGGCGTCCACCACCTTGGCCGCCGCCGCGTGGGCCTCGGGGGTGCGGCCGGCGTCGCCGGCCAGCTCGAAAAAGCCGGTCTTGTAAAAGGCGATGGCGCCGCGGTTCTGGCGGATCGCCGTCTCCGTCGCCACCCTCGGCGGGTTGTGCAACGTCGCCCTGGCGACGGCGATCACCCTGGGGATGAGCGCCATGCGGGCCACGGCGTTGTGGACGTTCTTTTCCTTCGGAAGCGTGGACTGCGTGAGAAGGGCGTAAACGCTGTCCGTGATGTAGTCGTTATAGGCCCGCGGGTCTTCCTCGAAGGGATGGGTGTTCTCGGCCAGCCAGATCGAGCGCGTCAGGTCGTGTCGGAAGATGTCGAAATCGAGCCGGCCGGCGCGCGACAGCTTTTCGGCGTCGATTTTCTTCGGCAGGTCGGCGAGGACGCCGCGCCAGCGCGCCAGGTCGGCGGCGCGGCCCTGCGGCGACACGTCGTCCAGTCGGTCGTCGAAGCGGTGGTCGCCGAGGCGGGTGGCGTCGAGGGGACGGTGTTGAAATTCTTCTTCGAGATAGGCTTTGAAGAAGGCGGTGAGCTTTTCGTCCTCGGCATTGGCGGCGCGGGCCGCCCCGGCCATGAAGACGCCCAGGGCAAGGACGGCCAGAAGGCCGCAGACAGGCGCGCGGGTCATGAACAGCGTCTCCGGGGTGTAGAAGGGTTCAGGCGGGCGTCGTCACTTGCCGCGTTGCTTGTCCCACCACGCCTGCCACTTCGGGGCCGATGGGCCGAGGTCGTCGCCGCCGCTGATCTTCACCAACGACTGATGCGCCGCGTCGGCCACGTCCGAGTCGGGGTCGCCGAGAAGGGCGATCAGGTCTCCGGCCAGGCTCGGGAACTGCGCCGCCGACCGCGCCGCCGACTGGCGAACGTCGGCGTTGCCGTCCGCGAGCTTCTTCTGGACGAACTCGATGCCCTGGCGCGTCAGGTGCTTGTCCATCAGGTCGAGGCTAAACGCGCGGACCTCCGTGTCGCCGCGGTCGGCCGCCGCGACCAGCCCCTTGAGCACGTTCGGCCCCTTCCGCTGTCCCAATTCCATCAGCACCTGTTTCAGACGAGGACCGCGTTCGCCGCCGGCCGCGGCCGCCAGTTCCGAGGTCGTCATCTTTCGCGGCGGCTTCGGCCCGCGCGCCTCCAGCCGGGCCAGGGCGTTGCGGCGCAACATGCACATCACGCGCAGGTCTTGCAGGACGTTCATGTGCTGCGACCGCTCGATGCCGGCTGCGATGTTGTCGTGGGCGAAGTCGAGCAGGTCCTGGTCGTTGGACGCCATCAGCATGATTTTGAGCTTCTTGGCGATGACGAGCGTCGGGCAACTCTGCTCCATGACGGCAGCGCGGTTGATGCCGCGGATGAGCGCGGGGATCGCTTCCGGCCCAAGCTTCGTGAAGTCGTCCAGGGCCGCCTTGCCTTCCGCGCCCTTCAAATGGCCGGTGTCGAACAGCATGAAGCGGTCGATCACCTGGTCCAGATGGTCCTCTTCGGCCGAGGTAAGCAACGGCAGACTCGGGGCCAGCGGGTTCGGCTTGCGCGGCGCGTCGGCCGCGGCCGGGTCGGCGGACAGCAGGGCGGCGAACACCACGGTCAGAAGGGTTGGCGTCATCGGCGGCTCCACGAAAACCCAGGCGAGCGGGGGGCGTCAGCCCCCTGATTCTTCCTACAGTCACTGACCGGATGCCGAATCAGGGGGCTGACGCCCCCCGCTCGCCGCGTCTTGCGTCAATCGTACCTCTCCCGCGGTGGGTATGCCAGTCATTGTCCCTTCGCGTTCTTGCCGCAGCGCCTCGGCGTTGCTCGGCAATCCGGCCTCGGCCCGAATGCGGTCCACCTCGCGCAGCACGTCCTCGATGACCACGGCGTTGATGCTGACGTTGCGGTACTCGACCCAGAAGGCCCAGGCGTTGACGGCCAGCGTGGCGACGGCCAGCGTGCAATGGACGCTCCAGTTCCAGTCGCGCCACTGCACCGCCGTCCCGGCCGCCGCCGCCGCGATCGGCGTCAGCATGGCCAACAGCGCCGGCGGAAACGTCCGACGCTTCAACTCCCGCGTCCGCTTCGGCAGCGGCGCGTCGGGAATCCGATACGCGGATGCGACTTCCTTCACCCATCGGCCGGTGCCGAGGAAGTAAATGAATATCAGGCAGTGAACGCCGAGCGTGAACAGCACCGCGAACAGGGCCAGCGTGAAATGCACCAGATAAATCGACGTGTCGGCCCGGCGAAGACCGCCCATCGCCATCGAGGTGAGGCCGATACAAAACGCCGCCAAAAGGAGGAGCCAGTTGACGGGGGCCAAAACGGCCAGGATCTGCTTCATCCAACATCTCCGGGGATTTGTCGTCTAACCGTTCGCGTCGTGCCGAGGAGGGCCGTCAGTCGCAACCGTCCCGATGTGCGTCCTGTAGCGGCGTCGGCCGACGGCGGCCGGCCCGTGCGCCGGCCGGATTTTAGTTTCCCTTCCAGGCGGGGCGCTATAATAGAGGGCACGAGCGGAAGGCGAGGGCCGGCGCTCTCGTTACGTTCCGGAGGCGTCCGGTCCCGCGCGTGCGAGGCGCGTATGATTCCGACAGGTCAAATCGGCGTCCCGTTCGCCGCGGCCGGCTGGCTGGACCTGCTGATCTACGGAAGCTGCCTGGCGGGGACGTTGCTCGTCGCCGCCGCCGTGATCGAACTGGTCCGCCGATGGCTGAGGAGGGGCGAACAACCACAGACGCCCAGCGACCAACTCGCCCACTATCGCTCATTGTACAGACGAGGAGAGATCAGCCAGGAGGAATTTGACAACCTCCGCGCCGTCCTCGGCGGCGAGATCGAGCGGGCCGTCAAACCGCCGGTCCCACCGCCCGCTCCGGAAGTGAAATCGGCTGACGGTCGGGCGCCGCCGACCCCGCCCGCCGACGGCGTCCGGCCTAAATGAACCCGGCGAAAGTCCTTGCGGACCTTTCCGCCGCCCCGTAGAATCCGAAACGAGTTGCTTTCCACCCTGACATTTCCTTGGTCCGCCGCCATTCTCCCCGGCCTGCGTTCAGGCGGGGCCGACCGTAATAAGGAGACCGCATGCCGACGAAAGATTCGGGTTCAGGGGGCAGTCGGAAGCCGACCGGCAGCACCGGCCGCAACCGCAACGCCTTCTGCTCGTTTTGCCGGAAGAGCTATCGCGACGTCGGCCCCCTGGTGGAGGGGCCGGGCGACGTGTACATCTGCGGCGAGTGCATCGAGCTTTGCCAGTCGATCATCGACCAGGAAAAGCGCCGACGCGGCGGCCCCAAGTCGCTGTTCACCCACATTCCGACGCCGCGCTCCATCAAGGAAAAGCTCGACCAGTACGTCATCGGCCAGCACCGCGCCAAGAATTCGCTGGCCGTGGCCGTGCAGAACCACTACAAGCGCCTCAGCCTGGTCGATCAGGGCCACGGCGAAGTCGAGGTCGAAAAGAGCAACATCCTCCTGATCGGCCCGACCGGCAGCGGCAAGACGCTGCTGGCCCGGACGCTGGCCAAGGTCCTCGACGTGCCGTTCGCCATCGGCGACGCCACCACGCTGACCGAGGCCGGCTACGTCGGCGAGGACGTGGAGAACCTGCTCTTGAAGCTGCTGCACGCCGCCGACTTCGACATCGAGGCGGCCCAGCGCGGCATCGTCTACATCGACGAAGTGGACAAGATCGCCAAGACCAGCCAGAACGTCAGCATCACGCGCGACGTGAGCGGCGAGGGCGTCCAGCAGGCTCTTCTGAAGATGCTGGAAGGCACCGTCAGCAACGTCCCGCCGCAGGGCGGCCGCAAGCACCCCGAACAGCAATACATCCAGGTCGATACGACCAACATCCTCTTCATCTGCGGCGGCACCTTCGTCGGGCTGGACGACATCATCGGCCGGCGGCTCGGCCGCAAGCGCCATCGGCTTCGGCGCCAACCCGGAGGACCGCGAGCAGAAGCTGGGCGAACTGCTGGGCAAGGTGACGAGCGACGACCTGATCGAGTTCGGCATGATCCCCGAGTTCGTGGGCCGGCTGCCGGTGATCGCGCCGCTGGAGCCGCTCGACGAGGACGCCCTGGTGCGCATCCTGACGGAGCCGCGCAACGCCCTGATGCGGCAGTACCAGAAGCTGTTCGAGATGGAGGGCGCCGAGCTGGAGTTCACGGCGCAGTCGCTGCACGAGATCGCCCGCAAGGCCAAGGAACGCGACACCGGCGCCCGCGGCCTGCGGAGCATCGTCGAGGAACTGATGACGGACATCATGTTCGAGCTGCCCGACATCGAGCAGAAGACGACCTACACGGTGACCGACGCCGTGGTCCGCGGCGAGGCCTTGTTGTTCGAGAGGAAGCCGCCGCAACCGGATAAGATTCAGAAGAGCGCGTAAGGAGGTTTTCGCGGTTAGCCGCGACGCGCCAGCGCAGGCGCTTCATCCCAAGCGCTGCGCTGGCGCGTCGCGGTTAACCGACGGCGCCGCCGTCACGCCGCCTGCACCGCGGGCGCGTCGTCGTGTTCGTCCATCAGCAGACGAACGGTGCGCTCCAATTCATCCCGCAGCCGGGCGATCAAGTGCGTATCCCGCTCGTGCCGGGCGTAGAGCAGCTGGGCGTCCAGCCGCCGGCGTTCTTCCACGTCCTCCACCGCCGCCCGCCGTTCTTCCCAGACTCCGTGCTCCCGCGCCAGTTCCTCGCGCCGGGCCGTCAGTTCGTCCTGCTGCCGCTGGACGCGCCGGGCCAATTCATTCAACCGGCTGATCTCCTCGTTCCAACTCCCGCGCGCATTCCCCATCTCTCGTTCGACCTTGGCGTAACGGGCGTCGTTGCGCCGCTCCAGCCGGCGCAGCCGCGCTTGCACCTTCGCCGCGTCCGGGCCGTCGCCGACCAGTTTCGACCGAGCCTGCTCCACGGCCAACGTCCGCGCCGCCAGGGCGCGTTGTTCGCGGGAGAGTTCCTTTCGGCGCCGCTGGCATTCCTCCCATAAGCGAACGTACTGCTGGCGGAGTTCCTCACAGGTATTCCGCGCGGCGACCAGTTCCGCCGCCTCCTTGGAGCGTTGCCCGTGGAGACGACGGGCCATCTCCTGGAGCCGCCGCATGACCCGGGCGGCCGCGATCTCGCGCGCCCGCGTCTGGGCCGTCAGCACCGCCCGCTCCGTCTCCCAGCCCGTCTCCCGCATTCGGATCCGCGATTTCCATCCCTCCAGCGAATGCCGCATCTGGACCAGTCCCATCTGCCGCTGCCGGCACTCCTCCGCGGCGGCGTTGAGGTCCTGGTCGCGCATCTGGAGCCACTGTTCCCACTCCTGCAGCGAACGGGCGACCGTCTCCAGCCCGGCCAACGCCTGCTCCCGCTCCCGGCGCCATTCGTCCTGAACGCGGAGCAGCGTCTGCCATTGTTCCAGCAGATGGGCGCGCTGATCGGCGAGGCCGCCCGCCACGCGGTGCAAGACGATCGCCCGACTCGATTCCTCCGGCGCCTCCGGGACCCCGGCCGGCGGCGCGCCGTCGGCCGGTGCGGTTAACGTCTCGGTCGGCGTTTCCTTCGCCTGCCGCTCCACTAGCTGGCGCACGACGGCCGCCTCGCCCTGTGACAGCTGCCGCCGCTGATTGGCGACGCGCGTCTCCAGGCCGGTACACTCCCGGTGCAGGTCCGCCAGCGTCAGCCGGAGCGACCGCTCGCGGCCGGTCCAGTCACGCTCGGCCTTGTCCAGGGCGGCGGCCCGCCGGTCGAGTTCGTGGGCGCGTTTCGCGCGCTCGGCGTGCTCCTCATTCAGGCACGCCTCCCACTGCTGGTGGGCCAGCGCCAACTCTTCCCATTGCTCGCGCAGCCGCCGTTTGTCCAGCTCCGCGTCGCCGTTGAACCGCAACCGGGCTTCGGTTAAAGACTCCTTTTCCTGCCGCAGTTTCTCGGCCTCGTGCTCGTGCCGATTTTCGCACGTCGCCAACTCGTCTTCGCGTTGGGCCAGGACCGCTTCCCTTGCCTGCCAATGCTGTTTCTCGCGCCGCCGAAGTCGCCGGCGCAGCTCCATCAGCCGCGACCGCCGCCCCTGGACCTGTTGGCCCATCGCCGCCGCCGCGTCGCGCTCCTCCTGCGCTTCCTTCCGCAAGGCGGCCTGTTCCTGGGCCGCCGCGGCGCGGGCGAGCTGGAACTCCTCGCGCTCCCGGCGCATCTGTTCGTGGATCTCGCGCAAGCGGCGTCGTCGCGACTCCAGGTGCCCGGCCAGTTGTTCTTCCTGCATTTCCAGGGCGACGCGCCGCTGGCGCAGGCGGACCTCCTCTTCGAGCAAGGCCGCCTGCTGGGCCGCCACGGCGGCGGCCTGGACGCGCAGGGCGTCGCGTTCCGCCTCGGCGATCTGTTTCACCGACGGCCCCGTCCGCTCCAGGCGGAGCTGGAACGGGCCGACGGCGATCACGTCGCCGTGGTCAATTCGGCAGGCGATCGCGGCCGCGCCGTTGACGGCGACGCCCTGGCCGGCCAGGTTGCGGAGGAGGAAGCCGTCCGGCCCCTGAACGAGCATGGCGTGATGGGGTTGAACGCCCCTGACGTTGAGGCGGACTTCGCAATCCGGCGACCGGCCGATCAGGGTCAGCGGCCCGGCGAGCGGCCGGCGAGCGCCGGCCTGTCGGCCGTTGGCAACGACCAGGACGACCGACGGCAAATTCGGTTCGCCGGTTGACGGCGCGTTGACGGGGGCATCCATGCGGGGTCTCCTCCAGGCTCGACGAACGAACCTGCTGATTGTATCGGCCGGAGGAGAGGCGGGAGTTGATAAGCAATGCCGTTAATGAGGCGAGCGGCCGGCGTGAGCCGGCTGATGATAGATCCATCAGCCGGCTCACGCCGGCCGCTCGACAAAGGCGATTCGGTTACTTGACGACGCGCGTGATCATCTTGTCGTAGACGGCCTCGGGGTTGAGGCCGACGGTCTTGTCCACGGGCTGATCGCCGCCGTTGAACAGCATCACCATCGGGATGGAGGAGATGCCGTATTTGATGGCCACGTCCTGACTTTCATCCGTGTTGAGCTTGCCGACCTTGACCTTGCCGGCGTACTTGTCGGCCAACTTTTCGATGGTCGGGCCGAGCGCCCGACAGGGGCCGCACCAGACGGCCCAGAAGTCCACCAGCACCGGCTTGTCGCTGTGAACGACTTCTTTATCCCAGTTCTCCGCCGTCAGTTGCACCACATTGGCGCTCGCCATGGCAGTCCGCCTTTCTCGCGCTTTGTTTCCGAAACAGCCTGTCTCCCTCCAGGGATCGGCTCGTTGCCTTTTCCCCCATTATACGAACGGGTCCAATCGCCGGACAACCGGGCGCCCGCGGCCGCTCCCTCATTTCGTCGGCACTTCGACGCAGATTAGCTCGTTGTCGTCGCGCAGGTAGACGCGGCCGTCGGAAAGGGCCGGGTGCGCCCAGGTCGCCCCGCACACTTTGCTCTTGGCCAACTCCCTGAATTCTTTCGGGTCCGGGTCGATCAGCGACAGGTTGCCGAAGTCGTCGAGCATCAGCAGCTTGTTATTGCCCGTCCGCAGCAGGGCGGCGTGGTATTTGCCGACCCTGTCCTTGTGCCAGCGCTCCTTGCCGGTCGCCGTCTCCACGCACCGCAGAGTCGAGGTCGATTCCGTGAAAAGTCCGAATTGTCCCGTCACCATGTACAGCTGGTCCGGCCCCACGGCGACCGGCGTAGAGAAGTAGCAGGTCAGGTCCGGGTTCTTCCAGACTTCCGACGCGGCCGGTTTGCCGTCCTTGGGTTCCAGCTTGAGGGCCACGCCGCCGTACTTCACCGTGCTGGCGATCAGGAGATCGTCGGCCCGCACCGGCGTCGCCGAGTTCTCGTTGGCCTGGTCCTTCACCGGGAACTGCCAAAACACGCCGCCGTCGGCCGCGTCGAGCGACGCCAGCCCCTCGCCGGTCAGGAACACCAGCTGGCGTTGCTTGCCCTTTCCGAACAGGAGCGGCGACGAGTAGCTGGCCGGGGCGTCGAGTTTCTTCCATGCGACCTCGCCGTTGTCCGCCTTGAAGGCGACGACCGAGGCGCCCGCGCCGCCGACGGCGACGTAGACCTTGCCGTCGTCCACCAGCGGCGAACAGGCCATGCCGAAAAAGGCGTTCTTGGCCTTGAACTGCTTGAGGGCGTCGAGGCGCCAGCGTTCCTTGCCGTCGGCGGCGTCCCAGCAGCCGAGGACGCCGGTGATTCCGTAGGTGTAGACGCGGCCGTCCACCACGGCCGGCGTCGCCTGCGGGCCGACGCCGAAGATGCTGAAGAACGAGATTGCGGTCGTAGACTTTGTGCCAGAGCACGTCGCCGCTCTTGGCGTCGTAGGCGGTGATTTCCTCCTGGTCCTCGTCCTTGACCTTGGTGTGCAGGAAGACCTTTCCGCCGGCTGTGACCGGCGAGGAATGGCCCTGGCCGACCGGCTTGCGCCAGAGGATTTTGAGCGGCCTCTTCCACGGAACGACGATTTCGGGAGAACTGCAATCGCGATTGGGGCCGAGCCACTGCGGCCAGTCCGCCGCGGGGGCCGACGCGACGCAGAACGCCAGGAGAAGCAGCGATCGCCGCCAGGGCATGGGAACGTCTCCTTGGGGTCAACGGCGGGGCGGGCGACTGCTGTTATGGATAGTGGGTCGCTCGCTCCGCGAGCGTCTCCCTATGCCAAGACCCGTATCCGCCGCCCTTGCCGGTTTCGTATAATGCTTCTTTCCTTTCGGGGCCGCATTCGGATGGAGGCAGGTCGAATGGACGCGGGGCCGCGCGTGGGCTTTCTGGGGGCCGGCCGCATGGCGTCGGCCCTGGCGCGCGGCTGGATCGCGGCCGGCCTGACGACGGCCGAGCGCGTGCTGGCCAGCGACCCGGTTCCGGCGGCCCGCGACGCCTTCTCCGGCGGCGGTTCCTTGCGGGCGGTCCCCGACAACCGCGAAGTCGTCGCCCACGGCGATTTGCTGGTGCTGGCCGTCAAGCCGCAGAGCATGAAGGCGTTGGTGGAGGAGATCCGGCCGCACCTGACGGATCGCCATCTGATCGTGTCCATCGCGGCCGGGGTGTCGCTGCGGCAACTCGCCGAAGGGCTGGGCGCGAAACGACGGCTGGTCCGCGTGATGCCGAACACGCCCTGCCTGGTCGGCGCGAGCGCATCGGCCTACACGCCCGGCGAGGCCGCCACGGCCGACGACGCGGCCGTTGGTGGAGCGCCTGCTTAAGGCGGTCGGCGTGGCCTTTCGCGTGCCGGAAAGTCTGCTCGACGCCGTGACCGGGCTGAGCGGCAGCGGGCCGGCGTTCGTCTACCTGATGATCGAGGCGCTGTCCGACGGCGGCGTGCGCGTCGGGTTGCCGCGCGACGCGGCGACGGCGCTGGCGGCGCAGACGGTGCTGGGCGCGGCCAAGATGGTGCTGGAGACGGGTTCGCATCCGGGCGTGCTCAAGGACCAGGTGGCCAGCCCCGGCGGCACGACGATCGCGGGGCTGCACGCCCTGGAACGCGGCGGCGTGCGGGGCGCGATCATGGACGCCGTGGAGGCGGCGACGCGGCGAGCGACGGAGTTGGGCAGGCCTTCATAATAGAATGCGGCAATAGCATCCGAGCGGAGATTAGACGTGGTAAACGAGAGGAAATCTGTCGTGCGGAGGTCCACAGGCGTGTTGCAGCGGAGGGCGTTGTTTGCTGAATTCCATATTTTACTATTCCTTAAAGTGCTTACAGGCTATTTCCATCCTACGCGTTGCTTCGCCTCGTTCTTTTGGAGACTTTTGTGATCCTAGACCTCTTGACTCAATTGGAAGAGCGGTGAACATGCACAAATTTGCCGGTTTATCGGTGGCCGAGATTCTGTCCCGGAA
This sequence comes from uncultured Planctomycetaceae bacterium, assembly GCA_963813925.1. Classification (GTDB taxonomy): domain Bacteria; phylum Planctomycetota; class Planctomycetia; order Gemmatales; family Gemmataceae; genus UBA4732. Next base: position 393,608 of record CAWFBG010000004.1, on the reverse strand, counting down.
ACAGGCCACGATCCGCGGCGTGCCCATGAGCGAGGGATTCCCGGGCTGGGATTCCATCCTCAACCTGAAATGGGAAGAGATCAACGAGCGAGCGAAGACGCGAGGCCGGCTTCCGAACAATCCGGAAGCTCCTGACGGACAACAGGTTCAACAAATGAATATGGATCGATTCGACAAGCTGTTGGCCATGATCAGGGATCTGGAGAGAAGGAGGATCCACTTCGAGTTGTCGTATTACCGAGAAGGAGCCGTATCGCTTCGGTGACAGTGCCAGGCGAGCGCTGGGAAATCGATTTTCTCGAGGACGGTGAAGTGGAAATCGAACGGTTCACCAGCACCGGGAAGATTGAGGATGAATCCGCCCTGAGCACCCTGTTCTCCAAATTCTCTGAAGGGGAGCACTCGGCCAGCCATGACGCCACTGCCCGAACGTGAACGCATCCTGATCTTCGACTTCGGCTCGCAGTACGGCCAGCTCATCGCCCGGCGCGTCCGCGAACAGAACGTCTTCTGCCAGATCGTGCGCCACGACCTGCCGGCCGCGCGCGTCGCCGAGCTGAAGCCGCGCGGCCTCATCTTCTCCGGCGGCCCGGCCAGCGTCTACGCGCCCGGCGCCCGCGCTGCGACCCGCAGCTCTTCGACCTCGGCATCCCCGTGCTCGGCATCTGCTACGGCATGCAGCTGGCCTGTCACCTGCTCGGCGGCGAGGTGCAGCCGGCCCCCAGCCGCGAGTTCGGCCGGGCCGTCTGCCGCGTCCACGACGCCGACGGCCTGTTCGCCGGCGTGCCGTCCGAAACCGTCGTCTGGATGAGCCACGGCGATCAGGTGCAGACGGTCAACGGCGATTTCATGCCGCTGGCCGCAACGGAGACCTGTCCGGTCGCCGCCGTCCGCCATCGCAGCCGGCCGGTCTACGGCTTGCAGTTCCATCCCGGAAGTCAGCCACACGCCCGTACGGCGGCCGCATCCTGCACAATTTCCTCTACGATGTCTGCGGCTGCCAGGGCCTGTGGAAGATCGGCTCGTTCCTCGAACAGACCGTGGCGGAGCTGCGCGAACGCATCGGCGACCAGCGCGTGATCTGCGGCCTGTCCGGCGGCGTCGATTCGTCGGTGACGGCGGCGCTGCTGCTCAAGGCGGTCGGGCCGCAGGTCGCGTGCATCTTCGTGGACAACGGCCTGCTGCGGCAGGGCGAGGCCGAGGCGGTGCGGCGCACGTTCACGCGGCCATTTCCAGGCCGACCTGCACGTCGTCGATGCCGCGCGACCGTTTCCTGACAGCGCTGGACGGCATCAGCGATCCGCAGGAGAAGCGGCGACGCATCGGCCACGTCTTCATCGACGTGTTCAAGGACGAGGCCCGGCACATCGAGGACGCTCAGCTTCCTGGCCCAGGGCACGCTGTATCCCGACGTGATCGAGAGCGGCGGCGCCGTGGACGGCCCGGCCGCCAACATCAAGACGCACCACAACGTCGGCGGGCTGCCGAAGGAACTGGGCTTCGAGCTGATCGAGCCGCTCAAGGACCTGTTCAAGGACGAGGTGCGCCGCCTCGGCCTGGAGCTGGGGCTGCCGGAGACGCTGGTCTAGCGCCACCCGTTCCCCGGCCCCGGCCTGGCGGTGCGCTGCCTCGGCCCGGTGACGGCGGACCGGCTGACACGTGCTGCGCCAGGCCGACGCGATTCTGCTGGAGGAACTGAAGCAGGCGGGCTGGTATCGGCAAGACGGCGCAGGCGTTCGCGGTGCTGCTGCCGGTGCAGATCGGTCGGCGTCATGGGCGATGGCCGCACCTATGAAAATGTGATCGCCCTGCGGGCCGTGCAGACCGACGATTTCATGACGGCCGACTGGTCGCAGCTGCCGTACGACTTGCTGGCGCAAGATTTCGACGCGCATCATCAACCAGGTGGCGGGCGTCAACCGGGTGGTGTACGACATCAGCAGCAAGCCGCCGGCGACGATCGAGTGGGAGTGATATGATTCACCAAGTGAACGGGCGGCTGCAGCGAAGGTCTTCGCGCGTTCCAGCGCTTTCCTGGACATGCTTGACATAGCCGCCCGGGCCTGCCGTGTTCTCGTGCATCGGCGGGCAGATGGGCTGTGGGCTGGGCTGCATCTGGACGGGGAGAAGTATACCGTCGGAATCCACTTCGATCGCCCGGAGATCCTTCGATTTGAAAACAACCACATTACGGATGAAGCGGCCGTCGAAGCGCGCCTCGGCACCGGAGCCGTGAACGAACGAAACAAGGGAACGGGCTGCGGTTGGTTTCGGGAACTGGCCTGATTCCGAGGAGGTTCACTTTTTCTCCGCTCGAAGGCGAGCCAGCTGCAAGTCCTGGAGGATTTCATCCGGGATTCCTTGCGCTAGTCAAATACATTGAGTCACAAAGGACACAAAGAAGAGGCAATTCCAACACGCAATCTTCTCTTGTGCCCGAGCGATGACGGCCCACGCCTCATCGTACGCCGATTGGCTAGAGGAGCGGGGCGACGAAGAAGCGCCGCCAAGGCCGAGTTCATCCGGCTGGAATATTTGTGTCTTCCCTGTGGTCCGGACGGCGAGGAGTCGTGCGGCGTCAGGCGGCAACTGCCGGGAGGATCTGCCCAGTCGATCGGGCTGAGCTGCGTGCGCAGGGGGTAAGCAAGTCGGCTCTGGAGAATTGCCGGCTCTCGTTCAAGTTTGAATGTCCGCAAGAAGTGGGAGCAATTGACGCTCACAGACGACCCGATGGAACGGTTCTGCAGAATCGTGCGGGAAGCGGCGTAGTACTGCGCCTCCATCGAGGAGTCTGGGAACACGCGCAGGTCGGGCCAGTGCATCGCGGTGGACTGCCGGGTGGACCGCAGGCCCGGCGACTTGAGCCGCCCATGCGTTGGGCGACTCTCGGCATAGCAGCTCCCTGAAGGCCGGGGCGGGAGCCAGCGAGGTGGAGAAGAAAGCTGAATCAAGATCTTTTGGAGCCATCCATGCGTTTCACCAAAATGCAGGGCTGCGGGAACGACTACCTCTACGTCGATTGCGTCCGCCAGCCGCCGCCGCGCGACCCCGCCGGATTGGCCCGCGCCGTCAGCGACCGCCATTTCGGCGTCGGCTCCGACGGCCTCATCCTCATTGGCCCCTCGAAGCGCGCCGACGCCCGCATGCGCATGTTCAACGCCGACGGCAGCGAGGCCGAGATGTGCGGCAACGGCGTCCGCTGCGTCGCCAAGTACGTCCACGACCACGGCATCGCCGTCAAGCCGCGCCTCGCCATCGAGACCGGTCGCGGCGTCCTCACCCTCAACCTCGACGTGCGTCACGGCAAGGTCGAGCGCGTCACCGTGGACATGGGGCCGCCTATCCTCGACGCCGAAAAGATTCCGACCACGCTGCCGGGGCCGCGCGTCGTCAACTATCCTGATACCCATTGGGGCAAGGATCGCGGCTTCGATCCGTGTCTCACCTGCGTCTCGATGGGCAACCCGCACGCCGTCTTCTATTGCGACGACGCGGCCGCAGTCCCGCTGGAGACCGTCGGCCCCGAGATCGAAAACGCCCCGATCTTCCCGCGCCGCATCAACGTCCATTTCGTCCAGGTGCATTCGCCCGGCGAAATCACCATGCGGACGTGGGAGCGCGGCAGCGGCGCGACCCTGGCGTGCGGCACCGGCGCCTGCGCCGTGGCCGTGGCTGGCGTATTGACCGGCCGGAGCGCCCGGCGCGTGCTCACTCACCTGCCCGGCGGCGACCTCGAACTGAACTGGTCCGAAAGCGACGACCACGTGTACATGACCGGCCCCGCCGTCGAGGTGTTCAGCGGCGACTGGCCGGGTTGAGGGCAAGGAGGCCTGACCTATGAAGATCCGTCATCCGATGATCGTAAGGATTGTGGGATTCGCCCTGGCCTGTTTCGTCCGTGCGTGGGCCAGCCTAGTGAGCTACCGCTACCGAGCGCTTGGGCTGAAGATCGAACCCGACCGGCTCCGCGTCGGCGAGCGCTACCTTTACGCCTTTTGGCATGAAGACCTGATCATCCCGGCGTATCGCTACGGCTATACCCGCGCCCACGTCCTCATCAGCACGCACGCCGACGGGGAACTGATCGCCGTGGTCTGCCGCTGGCTCGGCCTCCGTCTGGTGCGCGGCTCCAACACCCGCGACGCCGTCAAGGCGGTGCGGACCATGATTCGCCGGCAGGACGCCCACCTCGTCGTCACGCCCGACGGGCCGCGCGGGCCGCGACGCACCGTGCAACCCGGCCTCGTCTATCTCGCCGCCAAGACCGGGCTGCCGATCATCGCCCTCGGTTTCGCCTACAGTCGGGCCTGGCGGGCGCGCAGCTGGGACCGCCTTGCCGTGCCGCTGCCCTGGAGTTCCGTGGTCTGCGTCCAGGCCGAACCGATCCACGTCCCCGAGGACGTGCGCAAGGAGCAGCTGGAAACCTACCGCCTGCGCGTCGCGGACGCCTTCCGACGCGCCGATGAAGCCGCGCAACGCCTCATGGGCGCCGCCGCCCGACCCGGAATGGGCGCCGCCGTCGCCGAGGCCGCCTGACGGCCGGGAAGTCCTCTTGCAACCCGAATAGGGGATCGCTATCGTGCCCCCTCCATTGACCCCGACCAAGACGGAAGAAGAGCCGCTCGAAGCCTTGTCCGTGATGAGCGGCTGGGTGCGCGGGATGCTGGTGGGGATCGCGCTGGGCCTCACGGTCCTGTTCGCGGTGGCCGCCCACCTCAACCCCTACCGGTCGGACGGTTCGGCGCGCCGCATGGAAACGCACATGCAACTGGGCCTGCCGGAGTGTACGTTCAAGCGCGTCACCGGCTACCCCTGTCCGTCGTGCGGCATGACCACGAGCTTCGCCCTGACGATCCGCGGCGACCTGCTTCACGGGCTGGAGGCCAACAGCGTTGGCGTCCTGTTGGCGCTGACGCTGCTGGCGGCCATCCCCTGGTGCTTCGCCAGCGCGTTCTATCGGCGCACGCTTTTCATACGGTCGGTGGAGCGGACCATGCTGGTGCTGCTGATCGGCCTGCTGACGCTGATGATACTGCGCTGGGCGGTGGTCGTCTTCATGATGTGGCGGTTCGGGAAGCCCCCGGGTTTCTGACGCGGGCGTTCCCATCTCACGGAGGAGAGGCGATGACGACGATCCCAAGGCGGTGCTCCCTCGCCATCCTGTTGGGGGCGGCGGTGCTCAGCGCCGGATGCCAGGCGTCCACCATGGCCTACTTCCTTTTCCCGGAGGCCAAGCACGAGGCCGAGATGAAAAAGCTCGCCTCTGACGACAAGAAGGAAGTGCGCGTCGCCATCCTCACCTACACCACCGAGTTGGAGTCGCAGCCGGAACTCGTCCAGGCCGACCGCCAGCTATGCGAGATGCTGGCCGCGAAACTGCGCGAACTGTGTGAGAACAACCACGAGAACGTCACCATCGTCAACCCGACCAAGGTCCAGGAGTTCAAGACCGCTCACCCCAACTGGCGACAAGAGCCGAACCTGGCCGACATCGGCCGGCAGTTCAAGGCCGACTACCTCATCTATATTGAGATTTCCAATCTCAGCCTCTACGAGAAGGGCGCCAGCCAACATCTCTACCGCGGCCAGGCAGGCATGTCGGTCCAGGTGGTGGACGTCCACAAGCCGAGCGAGTCGCCGCTGCCGAAACAGGTCTCCTTCGTCTACCCCGACGCGCGGGGGCCGATCCTGGTCGAGGACATGCGGCCGATGGAGTTCCGCCAGAAGTTCCTCGGCTACCTCGCCTGGCGGCTGGCGCGGAACTGGACGGCCGTGCCGATCCGTGAGACCTACTATGAAGACGACGATCAGCAATGACCATGCATGAGGAGGGGCCGATGTCCGAGCCGCTGGTGATTCGCTGCCGCGAGAATGGGCCGTATGTCATCCAGGGCGCCGTGAAGATCGTCGATCACCTGGGCAACGAGTTCGTCGTACCGGCGGGGGGCAAGGCGGCCGTGGCGTTGTGCCGCTGCGGGGCGTCGCATACCAAGCCGTTTTGCGACGGCTCGCACCGCGACTGCGGCTTCCAGGCGGCGGAGACGGCGGTATCCGGCGAGCGGGGGGGCGTCAGCCCCCTGATTTAGCATTCGGTCGGTGACCGCATGAAGAATCAGGGGGCTGACGCCCCCCGCTCGCGCACCTTATCGCGACTTGGGCCGGCGTCCGCCGACCGCGACCAGTTGTTCCACGCCGTTCTCGTGGGCGTAGCCGCACTCGCGGGCCATGGGGCAGGCCGAACAGTGCGGCTCCTCTTCCCAGCAGTACTTCTCGGCGAGACAGGTGATGAGGTCGGTGAAGTGCGCCCCCTTGGCCTTGGGGACGAGATGTTCCAGGCTGGCGCGGGCGTCGGCCTCGTCGCCGCTGCCGTCGAGCAGACCGAGCCGGCGGCCGCAGCGCAGCGTCGGCGCGTCCAGCGGGATGGCGTGGCCGCCAAGCGAACGCTGCATCACCCAGGCACCGATGTAGTCGTTGGCCGCCTGGTAGCTGGCCAGTTGCTTGGCCGCCAACTTCAAACCCTTCTTCAAAAGCTGCTTGTCCAGGTCGAAGGAGAACTCGGTCTCGAACACCTCGCGCAGGAAGGCCGAGAGCCGTTCGGCCCGCGCCCGGCGTTCGGCAGGCCGTCGAAGGCCTCTTCCAGTTCGCGCAGCGAGCTGACGCGCACCTCGTTCCAGTCGAAGAATCGTTCGCAGAGGTTGCGGAACGCGCGGTCGGCCTCTTCGCGGCCGGCCCCCTCCCGGCAGAGGGCGTAAATGAACTCGTGCAGCACCGGACGCGGTTCGTCCGGCTCCGGTTCCGTGTCGGCGGCCTTGCGGGCGGCGGTGAAGAGGTGGGAAAGAAGACGCTGTTTGTTGATCGTGGTCGCCATGGGTCGTTCAGTCACTCCTTTAGAGGATGGCGAAAGGTGACCGGGCCAGTCACGGTTGCGCCTGGTCCTCGTCCGCCGATCCCTCGGCGGCGTCCGGTACAGGCGGGGTTTCGCCCCGTCCCTCGGGCGGCGCGGGCGGCGTCCCCTGGGAAAGGGCCTCGTTAATGAGTCGCGTCATCTCAATGCTGTTCTTCACGCCCTGATCCAAAACAAACGTCACGACGGGCGTGAATCGCGTCTGAAGGCGGCGGGCGAGCTTGGCCTGGATGAACCCGGTGGCGTGGCGCAGGCCGCGCAGCGTTAGCGTTTGCTCCTTCTCGGTTCCCATGACGGAGACGTAAATCTTCGCGTGCTGAAGGTCGCCCGACACCTCGGCGCGAGTGACGGTCACCATCTTGACGCGCGGGTCGTGCATCTCGTACAGGATGGTTTCGCTGGCCACTTCCCGGATCGCCTCGGCGACGCGGGCCATGCGGTACGGCTTCATGCGTGGTTCTTCCGGTCTCGTGGGGCAGGTTTGTAACCTGCCTTCACATGGCAGGTTACAAACCTGCCCCACGTTTCAGTCCGCCAGTCCTTAAGACAGCGTGCGTTGCACCTGTTCGATGCGGTAGGCCTCGATCACGTCGTCCACCTTGATGTCGTCGTAGCCGGCCACCTTGAGGCCGCACTCGAAGCCCTCGCGGACCTCCTTGACGTCTTCCTTGAAGCGCTTCAGCGACTCCAGGCCGGCCGTGCGATCCGCCGGCGGATAGATCACCACGCCGCTGCGGATGACGCGCACCTTGGCCGAGCGCTCGATGACGCCCTGCGTGACGTAGCAGCCGGCGATGGTGCCGACGCGGCTGATCTTGAACGTCTCGCGGACCACCGCCCGGCCCAGGTGAATGACGTCCTCGCGCGGCTTGAGCTTGCCTTCCAGGGCCGAACGCATGTCGTCGGTCAGCTTGTAGATGATGTTGTACTGGCGGATCTGGATGCCGCGCTCCTCGGCCAGGGCGCGGGCGCCGGTCGTCGGGCACCACGTTGAAGCCGACGATCAGCGTGTCCTCCGGCGAGGTCAGGGCCAGCTGCACGTCGCTGTCGGTGATGCCGCCGATGGCCGCGTGCAGGATGCGGACGCGCACCTCCTCGTGCTGCAGCTTTTCCAGTTCCTTGCGGATGGCCTCGATCGAGCCGCGGGACTCGGCCTTGAGGATGACCTTCAGCTCGTCGACCTTGGCCTGGGCCAGGTCTTCCAGCCGCATCGTCTTGTGCGGAACCAGCGCGGCCGCCTGGTTGCTGCGCCTTGCGGTTCTCGGCGATCTCGCGGGCCTCCGACAGGTCGGGCACCACCAGGAACGGGTCGTCGGCGTTGGGCACTTCGTCCAGGCCGGTGATCCGCACCGGCACGCTCGGGCCGGCCTCCTCGATCGGCTGGCCCAGGTCGTCGTACATGGCGCGGACGCGGCCGTAGGCGGCGCCGCACAGGATCACGTCGCCGCGGTGCAGCGTGCCCTCGCGGACGAGCAGCGTGGCGTAGACGCCTTCTTCCTCGCTCAGCTTCGCCTCCAGGCAGGTGCCCGAGGCCGGCTTGTTCGGGTTGGCCTTCAACTCGCGCAACTCGGCCACGACCGACAACATGTCGAGCAACTCGTCGATGCCCTTGCCGGTGGCGGCGCTGGTGTAGACGAACGGCACGTCGCCGCCCATCGTGTCGGGGATCAGGCCCAGGCCGTACAGCTGCTGCTCGGTCTTCTTGACGTTGGCGTTGGGCAGATCGACCTTGTTGATGGCCACGACGATGGAGACGCCGGCCGCCTTGGCGTGGTTGATCGCCTCCTCGGTCTGCGGCATGACGCCGTCGTCGGCGGCCACCACGATGACGGCGATGTCCGTCACGTTGGCGCCGCGCGCCCGCATCTTGGTGAACGCTTCGTGGCCCGGCGTGTCGAGGAAGGTGATCGGCCGGCCGCCGTGCTCCACGCGCCAGGCGCGGATGACCTGCGTGATGCCGCCCGCCTCGGTGGCCACGACGTTGCTCTTGCGGATCTTGTCCAGCAGCGACGTTTTGCCGTGATCGACGTGGCCCATGATGGTCACGATCGGCGCCCGCGGCAGGAGGTCTTCCGGGTTGTCCGGCTTCTCGGCCTCCGCGACGTACTGCCCCTCGGCGTCCTGCGGCCGCTTGATGTCCAGCTCGCAGCCCACCTCCACCGCCACCATCTCGGCCATGTCGGGTTCGACGGGGGAGTTGATGGTAATGGTCGGCGGCAGGCCGTGGCCCATCAGCTTGAAGAGCAGTTCGCCGGAACGCTTGCCGACGGCTTCGGAAAGCGAGCGGACGGTGATCGGAAAGGCGATCGGCACCTTGCCTTTGCGAGGCTGGGTTGGGCCTTTGACTTTCATCTTCTTGGGCTTGGTGCGAATGCGCGGGTTGTCGTCTTCGAGCAGGGCGACGCGGCCGTGCTTGACGTCGGTTTCCGCCTTGGACTTGCGCGCCTCCTGACGGAGGTTGCGCGAGGCGTGGCGGGCGTCGCGACCGGGCACGCCGCCGGGACCGCGCTTGGCGCCGGCGCCTTTCTTCTTGTCGGCGCCGCCTTCTTCCTCGTCAATAATTTCTTCGGGCAGGACCGGCACGGCGCCGACGCGGGCGGCCGGCTGTTGCTGTTGATTGATGGCGCGCTGAATCTGTTCGATGTTGACCGGGCCTTGGCCCTCGCGGTTCTTCATCAGCTCCGCGGGAATCTCCGCGATCTTGCGCGGGCCGGTCGGCGCCGGCGGTTCCTTCTTCTCTGGCGGCTTGATCTGCCGCTGCGGCGGCGGCGTGGCCACCCGATAGCCGCTCGGCGTCGGGGCGGGACGGCCCACGCCCGGTACGCGGTTCCGGTCGGTGGGACGGCGGACGCCGTCGCCCGGTCGCTGGCCGGAAGGGGTCAACGTGCGGATGGTGCGCGGCCCTCCCCCCGAGGGGAGCGGGCCGGGCCTGGCCGGCGCGGACGGCTGTCCCGGACGGGCGGCCGGGGGTTCCGGCGGCCGGGGCGCGCCCGGCTGGGCCGCGGCGGGCGCGGCCGGCTTGGGCACGGCCGGCGGGACCGGAGCCGGCGCCTTTTCGGGGACGTGAGGCGCGGCCGGGGCCTCCGGGGCGACGGCCGCGGCGGTTTCCGAAGGACGGACGGCGGGCGGAGTTGCGGCCGGGGTCGCCGGCGCGTGGGCCGCGGGTGCGGCGGGAGATACAGGGGTAACAGGAGTCTCCGAAATAGGAATTTCAGTTGTCTCGGGCAGGGCCGGCGCTTCCGGGACGGCGGCTTCCGGTTCACGCTTGACCTGGGGACGCGGGGCCGAAGCCGGCGGGCGCGCGGGAGTCAGGTTCGGTACGTTCTTGGGCGGCAGGACGGGCGGCAGGGTCGGCTTGGGCGGCGCGGCCGCGCTCGTCTTGTTGCGGACCAGGGCCACGATGGCGTCGCGTTGCTCCACGCTGATCGTGCTGAGCTGATTGGCACGTCGATGCCGTGCTGGCGGCACAGGTCGAGCAAGGCCTTGCTCTCCATGTCCAGTTCGTGGGCCAGATGATAAATGCGAACCTTCTCGTTTTGCAAGCGGAACTCCCCCGTGTTGACTCTCCGACCGCCGACGCCCCCCTCACCCGAAGCGTCCTAACCGTCGCCTTTTTCCATTCTACCCGCCGCCCGCTCCAAGATTCAATGCGGGACCGCCGCGGCGAGCGGCCGGCGTGAGCCGGCCGGTATAGCGTAGCGCCGCGGAAGAGGAGACGAACCAGCCGGCTCACGCCGGCCGCTCGCCCGAACCCAATCTCACTCCGCCGGCGGCGTCTCCGGCGGCGTCTCGGCCGCCGCCGGCTCTTCGCCGAAAATCTGGGCGGCGCTCAGCGGCGCCTCCTCCGCGGGCGCCTCCTCCCGCACGTCCGGCCCGAACAACTGTTCCGGCGTCAGCCGCACCTCTGCAGGCTGCTCCGGCTCAGCCGGGGCCGTGGCTTCGCCGAATATCTGGTCGGCGCTCGGCGGCGGCGGCTCCTCCGAAGGCACGGTGACGTCCGGCCCCAGCAGTTCGATGGCCCGTTCCGTGGCGGTGCGGCGCGGGGCGGGGGCCGGGGCGTTGGCCCGCTCCCGTTCCTCGGCGGCCCGCGCGACGCGCGTCTCTTCTTCCACGCGCACCGCCGCCTCCTCCGCGAACTGGATGAAGTCGTCGGCCGCCTCTTCCGTCACGCCGGCCAGTTCGCCCAACTCGGCCGGCTCCACGAACGTCAGGTCGTCGTAGGAAAGGAAGCCTTCCTCGATGAACGCCTCGACCATCTCGGCCGCGACGCCCGGGATCTGCGAGAACCAGCCCTCGGCCCGCTCGATGCCCTCGTTCAACTCGTCGTGCGTCATGATCTCGATGTCCCAGCCGACCAGCTTCGAGGCCAGGCGCACGTTCTGACCGCGACGGCCGATGGCCAGCGAAAGCTGATCTTCCTTCACCAGCACGATCGCCCGCCCCAGCCGCGGGTAAAGAAAGACTTCCTCGATCTGGGCCGGCTGAAGGGCGTTGGGAATGAGCACCTGCAAGGCGTCGTTCCAGCGGACGATGTCGATGCGTTCGCCGCCCAGCTCGTCCACGATGTTCTTGATGCGGCTGCCGCGGACGCCGACGCAGGCGCCGACGCAATCCACCTTCATATCGATGCTGGACACCGCCACCTTGGTGCGGTAGCCGGCCTCGCGGGCAACGGCCTTGATCTCGATGGTGCGGTCGTTGATTTCCGGGATTTCGTTCTCGAACATCCGACGCACCAGATCGGGGTGCGTCCGCGACAGGATGATCCGGACGCGGTGGCCGACGCGCTTGACCTCCAGAATGACCGCCTTGACGCGCTCGCCGACGTGGTGGGTCTCGCCGGGGATCTGTTCGCCGCGCGGCAGCAACGCCTCGGTCTTGCCAAGGCTGACGGTGACGGCGCCGCCCTCGAAACGGCCGACCGTGCCGCTGACCAGCTCGCCCTTCTTGGCGTCGAACTCGTTGAAGACGGCGTCGCTCTCCGCCTCGCGGAAGCCCTGAATGAGCACCTGCTTGGCGGCCTGAGCGGGGATGCGGCCCAGCTCTTCCGGGGCCAGCTCCTTCTCGCCCTTGAGCGCCTGCATCACGCCGGAGTGCCGGTCGATGGTCACGACGACGCCCTCTTCGTCGTCGTAACATTTCTGAATGGCGAGGCGCACCGCCTTCTCGATGCTGGAGAAGATCACTTCCTTGGAGATGTTCCGTTCGCGGCTGACGAAATCCACGCCCCGCAACAGCTCACCGCCGTTCATGCTGTACCCTCACGTTGTTTCAATCCACGCGCCGCCAACAGACGGTGCGACGGGCGGGTAAACGCTTCGTGCGCCGTCGCCAACAAAAAAAGTGGGACGAGGCCCACTCGGACGCCGCCCGCCCGTCGCCGGGAAGGCGGCCGTCATCGGCGCTCACCCTCCGGCCGACCCGACGACAAAAGCCGTCCGGTAGATCGGTCGAACAGGTGCGCCTGGACCAGGGCGAACTCGACCCCGACCCGTTCCCCTTCGGAAACGGGAGACGGCCCTTCCAGCCGGGCCGTCACCGTCCAGCCGCCGCAGTCCAGCGTGGCCAGAAGGTAAGGACCGGCCCGTTCCACCAGCCGCACGACCATGAGCGGCGCCCCGGAACCTGCCGTCACCCGCAGGTGTTCCGGCCGGACGCCCAACGCCACTTCGCGCCCGACGAAGGGGCGCCAGTCGTCCCGGCGGTCGGCCAGGGACAGCGTCTCTTCGCCTTCGGTCAGCGCCAGCCGGCCCTCCACTTCGACCAGCCGGCCTTCCAGGAAGTTCATGGGCGGCCAGCCGATGAAGGCGGCCGCATTGCGGTCGGCGGGTCGCTCGTACAGCGCCTCGGGCGCGTCAACCTGCCGGACCACTCCCCCGTCCAGCAGCACCACGCGGTCGCCGAGCGTCAGGGCCTCTTCCTGATCGTGGGTGACATACACCATTGTCGCGCGGAGACGGCGATGAAGCAAGTGCAACTCGCGGCGCATTTCCATTCGGAGGCGCGCGTCGAGGTTGCTGAGCGGCTCGTCCAGCAGAAACACCGCCGGCTCCCGGACCAGGGCGCGACCGAGGGCCGCACGCTGTTGCTGACCGCCGGACAGCTCGTTCGGCCGGCGGTCGAGCAGGTCGGACAACTCCAGCAGCCGGGCGGTTCGCGCCACCAACTCGCCCCGTAACACCCTCGGCACGTTTCGCCGCAACGCCAGGCCGAAGCCGAGGTTGTCGCGCACGTTCAGGTGGGGATAGAGGGCGGGCCGCTGGAAGACCATCGCCACGTCGCGCCGGTGCGGCGGCTCGGCGTTGACCACCCGGCCGTCAATGCGGATGATCCCGCTTGTCGGCGTTTCCAGCCCCGCGATCAGTCGCAACGTCGTCGTCTTGCCGCAGCCGGACGGGCCGACCAGCACGATCAGCTCGCCGTCCGCGACGGTGAGGTTCAGGTCGGACACCGCCCGAACGCCGTTCGGGTAGGTTTTGTGGACGCGTTCCAGGACGACTTCCGCCATCCGTTCGATCCCCTTAAGGGATCAAATTATGAAAGGTAGTGTGGGGCGTCAAGTTCCGGCGATCGCCTGCCGCTCGCCTTGCGTCGCCTTCCCGAATCGGGCTACACTGACATCATTCCCGCTCGCAGCCACAAGGAGGCCCCGGCCATGAGTCCGTCCGACCAGGATCGGCTGCTCGCCGACGTGGAGGCGTTTTGCGAAGACTCGTCGCCGAGCGCGAAGGGCGTTGGACGCCCGGCAGCTTTTTCGACGCTTACAAGGAGATCTTTCATCCGTTTTTCTTCGCCGCGGGGTTCGATTCGGTCCCGGCGTCATCGCGGTTCGTTTTTGCTTTTTGTCCCCCCCGCTTTCGCTTTATCGGGTAAGTTCCAATTGATCCCGAACGGGAAATTGCGCGCGTGTTGACATCTGCCAATAGATCCCGAACAGGCCGATCAGTCCTGGAAGCCCCGAGCGGGAAGCCGGTAATCCACTTCCAGGATCTGAGGCTGACTGGTCGGCTCCTTGCGCCGCAGGGTGAAGAAGCGGATCTTGTCATGAATAAGATCCACTTCGCAGCGAACCAAGCGATTGGGCCACACTTGGCCGAGGGGCCAGGTCTTCCCCAGCAACGTCACCACGCTGCCGCCGCTGCTGCGCCGCAAGTAGACCAGTCGGCCACGCGGCCGTTTCTTCAGGTCGAGCCTCCAGGTCCCGGGAAACGCCCGACGATCCGGAGCCGCCTCCAGCCGCGCCGCCCGCTGTTTCAGCAAGGCCTGGACATACCTCCGGGAATGCCCCTGCACGTCCTCCAGGTCGGCATGCCGGAAGCGGGACCAGACTTTGGCCTGCCACCAGCCGTTGTAGCTCTCGATCATGGCCTGGAAGCCGGTCTCGCGGGGGCACGAACACCGGCGTCACGTCCAGGCTCAGGCACACGCGGATGATCCGCCCCAAGGCGTCGGGGTAGCGGTGCGTGCCCTGGAAAATCATGTCGTTGTCGAACTGGGCGTAGCCGGGCAAGCCGACGGCACGCCAGTGCCCCACGAGCGACTGCACGGTCATGGCTGCCGTGACAGGAGACGGCGTCGGCCAGGAGACCACCAGGCCGCCATGCAAGGAGACGCCGTTGAGGACCTCGATCTGGGGGCCGTCCTTGATGACCAGGCCCTCGACGATGTCGAAGCTGTCCAACTCCGCCTGGGCCGCGGCGACCTCGGGCAGATACCAGCCGCGGGGAGGCGGCGGCCGACGGGTCCGGCGGCGGCCGTCCAAGGCGCCACGGCGGGCGAGGATGCGGTTGATGGTTCGCAGCGATGGCGGCGCAGCGACGCCCTGCTCCTGGAGAGCCTGCTGGATCGAGGCGGCCCCGACGGCTCCCAGGTCGCCGTGGGCCAACGCGGTTCGGGTCTGCAACACCAAGTCCTCCACCGTAGCGTCGGTGCGGCGGGGCTGGTGCGGGGCGTGCGAGCGATCCGACCAGTCCACGCGATCCAGGCGCTGGCCTTGGCCCCGCTCGACCCAGTGCGCGACGGTGGCGATGCCAACGCCGAAGCGGCGGGCGACGAGACGCAAGGACTGGCCGCGTCGGACGGCGGCTACCATGGCTCGACGCCGCGCCGCTTGTCGCTTTGCTTGCTCATGGGATTCTCCCTTGAAGGATCAGTTTTAGGTAATTTATAGCCCTCCCACTGTTCGGGATCAATTGGCACGAAACTGTTCGGGATCAATTGGCACTTACCCCTTTATCCGTTTGCGCATCTTGTCAATCGCGGCCTGCTCGGCCGGGTCGGTGAGGGCGCACGACACGGTTTGCAGCTGGCGTGGACGGGTCGTACATTGGCTGAGGCAAATCCGTTCCCTCTTTTGACCCAAGTTCCGAAAGGGGCCAGGGATGGCGCGAGGCAAAAAGCGCACTGCACCGGTGGAAGAACTGCGATCCTACGTCGAGGGCGTCGCCAAAAACCTCGTCGAGAAGCTCTATGGCCCCCAGGGGCCGGCCTGGGGGACCAAACTCACCCAGATCGAGGACGTCTTCCTCGAAATCCGCGAGATGCTCACCGAGAAAATGCTCGATGAGACCCTGGCCCGGCAGGCCACGGCCGGCGAGCGGCCCGCGCCGTTCCGCACCTGTCCGGCGTGCCACGCCCCGCTGCCCTGTGCCGACGCCAATCCCCGCATCCTGACGACGCGGGCCGGCGAGGCCGAGTGGCCCGAGCCGGAAGGCTACTGTGACCGCTGCCGGCGGGCTTTTTTTCCCTCAGTCCAAGAGTCTGGGCATTGACCAGGGCGAAACCAGTCCCGCGCTGCTGGCGAAGATCACCTATGCCGGGACGGCCAGCCGCTCGTTTGCCGAGGGCAGTGTCCTGTTGGATAAGCTGGCCGACCTGCCCGTGCCGGAGAAACGGGTCGAGCGGATCACCCGACGCATCGGCGCCGAACGCGTCGCCGAGCGTGAGGCGGACGTGGCGGCGTTCGCGGCCTTGCCGCTGGTCGAGAAGTTCGCCGTCCCCTCCGGCGTGACGCCGCCGCCGTTAGCCGTGGTGATGGCGGACGGCGGCCGCTTGCAAATCCGCGATGCGCCGGGGAGCGGCTCGGCTCCCCCCGAGCCCGCCCCGACCGCGGCAACCGCGGTCGCGGGGACGGCCGCCGAGGCGGAAGACTGGCAAGAGGAAAACACCGCGGCCTCGCGGGTGGGCCACTGGCGGGAAGACAAGGTCGGGCTGTTGCTGACCATGACGAGCGAGGCGGCGGCCGCCGATCCCTGTCCCGAGATCCCGGCGTCGTTCCTCGACGTGGTACGCATCCCGAAGCTGGTGCGGGAGCTGCACAAGCACGTCCGGGAAGGGCGGGACGCCGTGAGCGACGCCGTGGAACCGGAGGCGGCGGCGGAGGCGTTGGAGGCGGAGGCGACGTACCGACCCCCGGTCGTGCGGCATCGGCAGGTCGTCGCCTCGCGTCAGACTTGGCCGGCCTTCGCGTCGCTTTTGGCGCAGGCGGCGTGGGCGTCGGGGTTCCAGGGGGCGGCGCGGAAGGCCTTCGTGGGCGACGGCTCGGCGAACAACTGGGAGCTGCAACGTCGCTTCTTCGGGTCGTTCGTGCCCATCCTGGACTTCATTCACGCGTTGTCCTACGTGTTCGCGGCGGCGACGGCCGGGCGACGCTTCGCGGCGGGCTGGGCGGTGTATCGGCGGTGGATCCGCTGGGTGTGGCAAGGCCGGGTGGTCGCGGTCATCGCCGCCCTGGAGGCGCGCCAGGCCGAGATGGGCTTGCCCCAGAAGGATGAGCCGGAAACGAGCCCGCGACGCGTAGTGGACAAGACGTTGAAGTACCTGGGCAACCATCAGGACAAGATGCGTTAGGGCGCACGACACGGATTGCAGCTGGCGTGGACGGGTCGTACATTGGCTGAGGCAAATCCGTTCCCTCTTTTGACCCAAGTTCCGAAAGGGGCCAGGGATGGCGCGAGGCAAAAAGCGCACTGCACCGGTGGAAGAACTGCGATCCTACGTCGAGGGCGTCGCCAAAAACCTCGTCGAGAAGCTATGGCCCCCAGGGGCCGGCCTGGGGGACCAAACTCACCCAGATCGAGGACGTCTTCCTCGAAATCCGCGAGATGCTCACCGAGAAAATGCTCGATGAGACCCTCGCCCGGCAGGCCACGGCCGGCGAGCGGCCCGAAGCGTTCCGCACCTGTCCGGCGTGCCACGCCCCGCTGCCCTGTGCCGACGCCAATCCCCGCATCCTGACGACGCGGGCCGGCGAGGCCGAGTGGCCCGAGCCGGAAGGCTACTGTGACCGCTGCCGGCGGGCTTTTTTTCCCTCAGTCCAAGAGTCTGGGCATTGACCAGGGCGAAACCAGTCCCGCGCTGCTGGCGAAGATCACCTATGCCGGGACGGCCAGCCGCTCGTTTGCCGAGGGCAGTGTCCTGTTGGATAAGCTGGCCGACCTGCCCGTGCCGGAGAAACGGGTCGAGCGGATCACCCGACGCATCGGCGCCGAACGCGTCGCCGAGCGTGAGGCGGACGTGGCGGCGTTCGCGGCCTTGCCGCTGGTCGAGAAGTTCGCCGTCCCCTCCGGCGTGACGCCGCCGCCGTTAGCCGTGGTGATGGCGGACGGCGGCCGCTTGCAAATCCGCGATGCGCCGGGGAGCGGCTCGGCTCCCCCCGAGCCCGCCCCGACCGCGGCAACCGCGGTCGCGGGGACGGCCGCCGAGGCGGAAGACTGGCAAGAGGAAAACACCGCGGCCTCGCGGGTGGGCCACTGGCGGGAAGACAAGGTCGGGCTGTTGCTGACCATGACGAGCGAGGCGGCGGCCGCCGATCCCTGTCCCGAGATCCCGGCGTCGTTCCTCGACGTGGTACGCATCCCGAAGCTGGTGCGGGAGCTGCACAAGCACGTCCGGGAAGGGCAGGACGCCGTGAGCGACGCCGTGGAACCGGAGGCGGCGGCGGAGGCGTTGGAGGCGGAGGCGACGTACCGGCCCCCGGTCGTGCGGCATCGGCGGCTGGCGGCCTCGCGCCAGACCTGGCCGATGTTCGCGCTGCTGCTGGCGCAGGCGGCGTGGGCGTTGGGGTTCCAGGGGGCGGCGCGGAAGGCCTTCGTGGGCGACGGCTCGGCGAACAACTGGGAGCTGCAACGTCGCTTCTTCGGGTCGTTCGTGCCCATCCTGGACTTCATTCACGCGTTGTCCTACGTGTTCGCGGCGGCGACGGCCGGGCGACGCTTCGCGGCGGGCTGGGCGGTGTATCGGCGGTGGATCCGCTGGGTGTGGCAAGGCCGGGTGGTCGCGGTCATCGCCGCCCTGGAGGTGCGCCAGGCCGAGTTGGGCTTGCCCCAGAAGGATGAGCCGGAAACGAGCCCGCGACGCGTAGTGGACAAGACGTTGAAGTACCTGGGCAACCATCAGGACAAGATGCGTTATGACGAGTATCGGCGGCAGGGTCTTCCCATCACGAGCAGCCACGTCGAGTCGGTGGTGAAGCAGATCAACCATCGGGTGAAGGGGACGGAGAAGTTTTGGTCGGAGGAGGGCAGCGAAGCCGTGCTGCAACTGCGGGCGGACTACCTGGGTGACGGCCAGCCGCTGGAGGCCTTCTGGGAACGCCGCCTAGCGGCGGCGACCGGACATCGTCGCTACCGCCGCGTCGGGTAGCTACAGACCGTGTCGTGCGCCCGCGGGCGCATCCCCCCGCGTCTCCGTTGACGCCCCTTCGCCCGCATCCTAGCTTGAAAGAGGCGGTTCGTCTCGCATCGCGGCCGCCGCGGCCCCGCCGGGTCATTTTTCCGTGCGGCCTGCTCGCCGCACTTTTCCCCCGCCTTCGTCGCCATGCCGGCGCCGTCGCGCGAAAACCCACGCGGCCGAAACCTTCCCTCTGGGGAAAGACGCGAAACGAGAGGTTCGGGCCATGTCCGCGGCGATCGGGCCGGAGACCGACGGGGAACTGCGTCAACTCCGCGACGCCCTGAAAACGCTCAAGGACCTGTTGCGGCCCAACCCCGCGATCTACTGGACGGACCTTCTCCTCACCGCGGCCGCGGCCTGGGGTTCCTTCACGGCCTGCGTGGCGCTGCCGTGATCGTGGTGGACGCCGATCCTGGCCGCCGTCGCGTCCCTGGCGCTCTACCGCGCCCTGCTGTGCACTTACGAGCTGACGCACCTGCGCCGCGGCCAGGCGCCCGGCTTTCACGCGGCCTGGAACCTCCTGTTCGGCTGCCCGATGATGCTGCCGTCCGTCTTTTACCAAGGCGTCCACGGCGACCACCAACGGCCGAACACCTTCGGCACGGAATGCGATCCGGAATATCCGCCGCTGTGCGCGAGGCGCCGGGCCATCGCGGCTTCCTGCCTCTCCAGCCTGACGCCACTGCTGTTGCCGCTGCGCTTCCTGGTCGCCGGGCCGCTCGGCCTCGTCTACCCGCCGTTGCAGCGCCTTCTGGAAGTGCGTTACTCCTCGATTAGCGTCAACCCGCGCTACCGCCGGTCGGTCTACCCCGCCGACCACCGCCGCATCGTGCGCGCGCAGATCGCCGTCCTGCTGTTCTGGGGTCTGGCCGTGGGGCTGGCGGCGGCGCAGATACTGCCCTGGCGGACGTTCGCCATCTGGTACGTCGTATGCACCTGTGTTTACATCCTCAACGAGGTGCGTGGACTCGGCGTCCACCGCTACCAGTCCGAGGGCAAGCCGGTGGACCGCCTGGGTCAGCTGCGCGACTCGATCGACACGGCGGGGGGTTTTGGTGGATGGAGCTGTGGATGCCGATCGGTATGCGCTACCACGCCCTGCACCATCTTGTCCCCGGCTGAGGTACCACAGCCTCGGCGCCGCCTACCGGCGGCTGCTGGCCGCCCTGCCGGCCGATTCCGTCTACCGGGCCTCGACCAGTCCGCGCCTCACCTCCTCCACACGGGGCCTCTGGCGCGGCGACGCCGCGGAGTCCGGAAATAGCTCTATTGGATATCGCAAAGAAGAGTTTGGCGACGTCGTCGCCTGACCCCTAGCGCCCGGCCGTTTCTGGTCGCCCAAACCCCGTAAAACGCATCGCCCCTTCTCTTCGGCGCCGCCGCTCGCTAGAGTGTCCAGGAGCCGTGCTTCCCGCTCCCCATGAGATCCCGCGCCGCGCATGCACCCAGCGTCTTCCCTGGATTCGCTCGTCCACGACGCCGAAACCGAGTTCGTCCGGCGGTTCGGCCGGCCTTCGCGCTGGACGGCCGTGGCCCCGGGGCGCGTCAATCTCATCGGCGAACACACCGACTACAACGACGGCTTCGTCCTGCCGATGGCCATCGACCGCTACGTGGTGATCGCCGCCGACCGCGCGGCCGCCCCCGCCGACGGCGCCCGGCTGTACAGCAGCCTGCTCGACTACTGGGCGACCGTCGCGCTGGAGCCGCCGTTCGCGCCGGGCGCCGAACCGTGGGCGCGTTACGTCCAGGGCGTCGTCGCCGGCTGCCGGGCGGCGGGGCTGGCCCCCGGCCCGTTCGCGGCCGTCGTCGCCTCCGACCTGCCGCCGGGCGCCGGCCTGTCGAGCAGCGCCGCGCTCGAGGTGGCCGCCGCCACGCTCATCGAGGCGATGACCGATCAACGGCTCGACCCGCTCCAAAAGGCGTTGCTCTGCCAGAAGGCGGAACATGACTTCGCCGGCGTGCCCTGCGGCATCATGGACCAATGCGCCTCCGTCATGGGTCGTGAAGGCGCCTTGCTCCTGCTGGACTGCCGCTCGCGCGCCGTCCGGCCCACGCCGCTGGCTGACCCGGAAGTCGTCGCCCTGATCGTCAACAGCAACGTCCGCCACGCCCTGACCGACGGCGGTTACGCGTCCCGCCGCCGCCAGTGCGAGGAGGCTGCCCACGCCCTCGGCGTCCCCGCCCTGCGCGACGTGAGCGGGGAACAGCTGGAAGCGGCGCGCGGCCGGCTCGACGACGTGCATTACCGCCGGGCGCGGCACGTGGTCGGCGAAATCGGCCGGACGGTCGCGGCGGCCGAGGCGATCCCTCACGGCGACTGGGCCACGGTCGGCGAACTGATGTACGCCAGCCACGCCTCATTGCGGGACGACTATCAGGTCAGTTGCAACGAGCTGGATTTACTGGTCGATCTGGCGGCGGAGGCCGGCGTCATCGGTTCGCGCATGACGGGCGGCGGATTCGGCGGATGCACGATCTCGCTGGTCCGCCGGCAGACGCTGGACGCGGTCGTTCGGCACGTCCATGAGGGCTATTTGCGTAAGACGGGGCGCGAGGCCACGGCGTTCATGACGCGGCCGGTGGACGGGGCGCGGGTGTACCGGGGGCCGGACCATGCCGCCCGATCGGTTCCGGGACCGTGATTGCTCCCTTCTTGGTGATCGCAGGCGTTTACAGCCAGGATGAACAGACGCTCATCCTCTGGGATTGCTTCCATTTTCATCCGCGGGCGTGACGATTTTCACGACACTCCGCGTCCTGTCATTCGGGGCCGGGAGTTTACCTACGACGCGTGGGGCAATGCCTGAATGGTGTTAAATGACAATTTCTTCACGCACGCCGGAGGGGCGTCCGAATCGTTGCCCGGTTTGTCGGCGACGGTTCTGCATCTCGCCGTCCAAGCCGAGCTTGGACGCGACCTGTCCTCATTGCGGATCGCTGGTCTGGTTCCCTACCTCAAGGGCCATCAGTCAGCCTGTTCAATTCGCGATGCCTACCGACAGTACGTCCCGTCAGCCAACGCCGGCCGTTGACTTCACGCTGGCTGACTTCCGCGCCCAATTCGAGCAATTGAAGAAGATGAGTCCGATGAAGGACGTGATGGCGTCGATGCCGGGCCTGGGCGACATGATCCCGGAGGGCGAAGACCCGGAGGGTGCCTTCCGTCGCATCCAGGGCATGATCGACTCGATGACCAAGGAGGAGCGGCGCGACGCCGACATCATCGACATCGGCCGCAGGCGGCGCATCGCCTCGGGCAGCGGCGTCGAGCCGCACGAGATCGAGCAGTTTTTGGGGCAGTTCGAGACGGTGCGCGACCTGATGCGCAAGTTAGCCACGATGAGCATCTGGGATCGCGTCAGGTGGGTCACAAGGTTATAGGCCCTTGTTGGTCCATCGGACCACCCGGTTCAAGTATCCCGCTCCGCCTCCACATTCGTCGGGAAAAAGGACCATACGAAGCGCTTGCTCCGGCAGCCCTCATCGCTCCCGCCCGATCGGCAACCAGGTCCGTCCCGCCGTCGCCAGCATCTGGTCGCAGCAGCGCGGCCCCTCCGAACCGACGGCGTACTCCTCCTCCTTCACGGCCCCGCTCTCCACCGCCGCGATGTATGGGTCCATGATCTCCCAACCCCGTTCGATCTCGTCGCTGCGCATGAACAGGTGGGCCTCGCCGGCCACGGCGTCCTGGATCAACCGCTCGTAGGCCTCCGGGATCGGCGCGTCGGGGTAGGCGTCGCGGTACCGGAAGCTCAGGTCGGCCGGGTGCAGCGTGACGCCGCCGTCGTTGGGGACCTTGCTCTCGAAGCTGAGGTCGATGCCCTCGTCGGGCTGCACGGCGATCGTCAGCCGGTTGCATTGCAGCGTCGCCCCCGGCGGCAGCGGGAACATCAGGTGCGGCGGGCAGCGGAACTGCACGACGATCTCGCTGCGCCGCTGTTTCAGCGCCTTTCCGGAGCGCAGATAAAACGGCACGCCCCGCCACCGCCAGTTCTCGACGAACAGCTGGACCACGGCGAAGGTCGGCGTGCGCGAGTCGGCCGCCACCCCCTTCTCGGCGTGGTAGCCGGCGTACTGGCCGGCCACCGTGAACTTGGCCGCCTCTTCCGGCGTCAGGACCGGCACGGCGTCGAGCACCTTGACCTTTTCGTTGCGCAGCATGTCGGCGGTGAATCGGGCGGGCGCCTCGATCGCCGTCATGGTCAGCAGTTGCAGCAGGTGGTTCTGGAACATGTCGCGGAGCACGCCGGAGTGGTCGTAGTAGTCGCCGCGGCCCTCCATTTTCACCGTCTCGCTGACGGTGATCTGCACGTGGTCGATGAAGTTGAAGTTCCAGACCGGCTCGAACAGCGTGTTGGCGAAGCGGAACACCAGGACGTTTTGCACCGTCTCCTTGCCGAGATAATGGTCGATCCGATAAATCTGGTTTTCTTGGAAGTGTTCGCGGAGCACGGCGTTCAGCTGGTGGGCCGAGGCCAGGTCGCGGCCGAACGGCTTCTCGATGATGAGGCGCGACCA
The DNA here is from genome assembly GCA_963813925.1 of uncultured Planctomycetaceae bacterium. GTDB lineage: Bacteria > Planctomycetota > Planctomycetia > Gemmatales > Gemmataceae > UBA4732. The sequence continues at coordinate 370,510 of CAWFBG010000004.1, read as the reverse complement.
GCCCTCGCCGGTGGAACGGTTCAGCCCCTCGGCGCCGAGTTGGCGGACGATGTCGGCGTAGAGGGTCGGCGCCACGGCCAGGTAAAACAGCCGGCGACCGCCGTCGCCGCCGCCGTTCTTCTCCAGCCACGCCTTGAGGTTGTCGAGGCCGCCCGGCCTGGCGGCGTCGCCGGGGACGTAGAACAGCCGGCCGGCGAACGTCGCGCCATTTGTTCTCGTCAAAATCGCTCTTGGCGAACTCGCGGACGGCCTTGCCGAGGCGGTCGCGGAAGGCGTCGTCGGTGAGCGGCGTGCGGGCGGAGCCGACGATCTTGGCCTCCGCCGGCAGCCGGCCCTTGCTCGCCATGCGGTACAGCGACGGCGCCAGCTTGCGGGCGGTGAGGTCGCCCGTGGCGCCGAAGATCACGAGACTCAGCGGGGTTGGCATCGGTCGTTTCCTGTTCGTGGTCCGGGGTTTCGCGCAGGCGTTCGGGCGTCTCATTACAATGAATAGACCCGCCGTCATTCTACGGACTGCGGATTAGGGACTACTGGCGACTTCCCATGAAATGGCTCACCACCCCGTCCATCCTGGCGGCGGCGTCGGCGGCCCTGGCGGTCGGCGCCGCGCTGCTGATCCTGCGCTCGCCGCCGGCGCAGTCGAAGCCGACGCCGGAAGCCGTGGCCGACGGCGACCGCGAAATCGCCTGGCTCTACCCGGCCACCAACTCCGCCGCCTGGGAGCGGTTCGTCGCGTCGGTGCGGCGGGCGGCGACCCGCCTCCATGACGACCCCATCGACGCCCGGGCCGAGATCGGCGCGGCCGCCTTTCCCCGGGAGACGACCGCCGTGCCGGAAGTCGCGCTGGCGCTGCCCGGCGTCGGCCGGCGGCTGGTGTTCCGCTGGTACAAACTGACCAGCGACTGGAAAACGCGCGACTGGGTCGAGGCGCTGATGCGGCGCCGGCCGCCGCCGCTGGCCGATCGTCGGCGGCAGCACCAGCGACGCCGCCCGCGAGCTGACCCGCCGGCTCCAGGACCACGCGGGTGACGTGGCGGCGGCCGATCGCCCCCTGCTGCTCCTGACCACCGCCACCGCCGACCGCGTCGGCGAAACGGACGCGGCCGGCCGGCCGCAAGAGGTCGATCTCACTAAAGTCTATCCGCAAAGGACCTATCGGTTCTGTTTCACCAACAAGCAGATGGCCAGGGCGGTGATGGACTTCCTCATGAGCCAGGACGACCTCCGGCCCGACCTCAACCCGGCCCACATGGTCCAGTGGGACGACGACTCCTACTCGCGCGACCTGACCGACGGCTTCCGCCAGGCGCTGCCGCCCTGGGCCGGCCTGCCCAACCCGAAGCGCGTCACCTCCAGCGTCGGCTCTTTTTTGTCGCCCAATCGCTTCGAGGCCGAGGTCGTCGATCAGGTGTTGAACGACCTGGAGCAGACCCATCAGCGCCGGCCGCTGCTGGCCGTGACCGGCCAATCGACGCCCTGCCGCCGTTTCCTCGCCGAGTTGGCCCGCACCGCCCCCGCGCAGGCCCGCCGCCTCCTGGTGGCGACCGGCGACGCCGTCTCGTTCAACACCGTCTACCGCGACCGCCGCGTCACCTGGCCCATCCAGGAACTGCCGTTCCCGCTCGTCTTCTTCTGCCACTACAACCCCATCGACGCCGACGCCGGCTTTCGGCCGGAAGGCGCCGCCCCGCGCGAGACCGACGTCGAGGGCGAACGCGACGTGTCCACCACGGGGACGGAAGACATCCTGCTCGACGGCGACGTCGTGGAGGCGCTGGCGCGGGCGTTCACGCGCGACGGCAAGCCGCCGGCCGACGCCGCCGAGTTGACCGAACGGATCGCCGCCATCCGCCGGCGGCACGGCCGCGTCGGCTACGACCCGGAGGGCGTTCCTATGTTCGGCGACGACGGCAACCGCACCGTCGGGGCCGGCGAACACCTCGTCTGTTTGCGGCCGCGGTTCCGGGGCGACCGCATTCTGCCGGAGGCGACGATCGAGGTGTGGGTCGGCCGCGGCAGCCTGCACGCCGACGAGCCTTGGCGCCGGCTGCCGGTGGACAAGGAAGGCCATGAAACGCTGACCGTTTCCTACGAGCCGCCCGTGATGGAAGAGAAGGCAGGCCCATGACCAGCAACGCCGCGCCGGCCCCCGCCGGCCGCCCGCCCCGGACCTTCTGGCGCTACGCCCAGGCCCTGGCGGCCCCGGTCGCGCTGTGGATTTTGGTGCTCTACTTCCTCCGCGAGCCGATCGACTACTGGCTGGGCGGCGAAGACAGCTATGACCGATCCGCCTTGGAGGAATGGCTGGACGAGTCGCGCGGCTTCCGGGAGACGCTGCCGGAAATGGTGGCCGACTACGTCCGGGCGCGGGCGGAGCTGCGGCGGCCGGACGGCGGCACGGACGCCGGGACCGACCTGGCGGCGGCCATCGACGTGGACAACCGGCGCGAAGAGATCTCCGAACACCTGCGCCGCCTGGGCGTCCCGCCGACCAAGATGTACACCGGCCAGTTGCCCCTATTTCCCATCTTTTATAGGATCGAAGTGCGCGTTCGACGACCCGGCGGACCCGCCCATCGTCTGGGACTCGGAGGTCCCCTACCAGGAGACGCAGGTCCAGGACCTCGATCACCCGCTGCCCTCCACGCCGGCGTCGGTCCACGTGCTCTATCAGCTGCACGCCTACAACAAGCGTCAGCGCATCGAACAGGAACACCGGCAGCGGCTCTGGCAGCTGAGCATCCTGGCGGCGGCGGCCACGGCGCTGGTGGGGGCGTGGGTCGTGGTGGTGCAGCGGCGCGAACGGCAGCGCGTACTGGCCCGGCAGCAGGTGGACCGGGCGGAACACGAGTTGTTGCTGGAGGCGCGGCGTCACGAGGAGACGGAGCGCAAACTCCTGGAGCAGCGGCTGGCGACGCAGGCGGCCGAGCAGAACGCGCTGGAGCTGAAGTCGCAGCTCTACGCCAGCATCGGCATCATGGCGGGTTCCTACGCCCACAACATCAAGAACCTGCTGGTGCGGCCGAACGATTTGCTGCGCCGCTGCCTGGAGGCCGATTCGCTTTCGCCGGACCAGCAGGGCATGTTGCACGAGGTCCAGCAGACGCTCGGCACCGTGACGGAGCGGTTGCAGCAGATCCTGCGGACGGTGCGGCGCGACCCCAACCGCACTGAGCCGACCGTCCTCGACCTGAACGGCGCGGCGCGTGACCTGGGGCGGACCTGGCGGGAGCTGGCCCGCGACCGCTACAAGCTTGACGTGGTGCTGGAACTGGACGAGGCCGGCGGCCCGCTCTGGATCGACGGCGACTATTCCCATCTGCAACAGACGGTGGAGAACCTGCTGTTCAACGCGCGCGACGCCACGTTCGAGATGCGGAACCAGCTTCGCGACGCCGCGAGGCGCGACTCCGCGTTGGACGACGCGGCCCGGCGGCGGGCGCTGATCGCGGCGGCGGCGTGGAGGGGGCGCGTCGTGCTGCGGACGCGGCGCGACGGCGATCAGGTGGTGTTGGAGGTGCAGGACAACGGGGCGGGCATGACGGAGGAGGTGCGTCGCCGCTGTATCGAGACGCACTTCACCACCAAGCGCGACAACGCGATCTACGAGGGGCACAGCACCGGCATGGGGCTGGGTCTGTCGTTCGTGGTCGCCATCCTGGAGCATCACCACGCGAAATTGGAGATCGAGTCGGAAGCCCTGAAGGGGACGACGATGCGGGTACGATTCCCGGCGGCGTCGGGGCCGCGACCGTGAGGGAGCGGGATGAGGTCAAGAAGGCTTTGCTCCCTAACCGCTCCGAAAAGAGCGATTAGGGAGCAGGCGGAAGGGCTTGGGAGCAGCCCGAACGACGGTTGTTTGCACCTGCGCCGCCCGACCGATTATACTGGATCGATCGGGCGGCGTTGCGTTTGCAGCCGTAGAAATTTCGTTGCAGAAGGGAAGACGATGAAGATGGAAGTCGTCAGAACGGGTGACAAGGGCGTTGTGCTGGCGCTGCTGGAGCGTTGCCTTGCGTCTACGCAGCCGCTTTGCGTGCAAATGCAGAACCTCGATGGCGTATACGCCATCGAGGTTCTGCGGGTGACGAACGAGGCCATGCCGGATAATACAGAGGCGACGGTTAGTAGTTGACCCTTGCCGCTGTCACTAGCTCCAAGCCGCTCCAGGTTGAGCCGATGGACTGCGTCACGAACACGGCGTGGGCGTAGCCGGTCATCTCGGCCGCGAACTTCGCCTTCCTCCACACTTGCTCCCGGTCAAAGTGTCCGTCAAGGCGATACTCCGCCGGCGGCAGGTGGTACTCCAGGCCCTTGTCGCTGACGATGGTCCGGACGAATCCTTCGCCTTCCATCAACTCATGTAGTTCCTCGTAGCCGCTCCACGTCTCGGCGCCGTGGAGTACGACGCGCACGATGAACGAGGCCATACCTTTTTCCCTCTTGGCGACATGCGGTGCCGCCCGCCGCCCCAGCATTCACGTTGATCCGCAGCCGGAAGAGGACTATAGAGGAACGCGCTGGCGGACCTCGTCCGACTGGCAACCGTGCCGGACCTGCGGCGGTCCCCACGACTAGACCGCAGGCCGGCAGTTTCCTTTACATAGGAAGCATAGGCCATTCTGGTACAATCGTCAAATCTTTGCTTCCTGGTACGAATGTACCAGAACGCCTGCGGTCATTTTGGTTGACAGTTGGCCATTGCCGTTCTACTGTAAATAGTGCGGGGAACTGCGGGTTGGCCTACCAGGAGTCCCAGCCATGCCAGCAGATAACCAAGAACGTAATCGGATGATTGTTGACCTGCCGTCAGAAGTGCAAATGGCTATTCGACTTAGAGCAGTCAAGAGCGCCACGACAACCGGAGCCGTCGTCTGCGAGGCCGTGCAACTGGCCTTCGCCAAGGACGTGCAAGAGGCCAAGGCTGCTCTGGCTGAACAACAGAATTCCTCGAAGCCAAGCACCGGACGGCAAAAAACCTGAATCGCTATGTTGCCCTAGCGTCCCGTACCTTCGCACAATCCCCCCGACCCGCGACCCCGCAGCCTGGCACCTACCGTGCCAGGTTCTTTTTTTCGGTTCATCCGGGGGAAGCGTACTTCGTGGTTGAAAAGGCGTGGACATGCTGTTCCCATCTGAGGTTTGGGAAACCATCTTCAGAAGGGAGCCGTCAGCATGTCCACCAGCCTACTCTACCACGCCTTCGGCATCCGAGGCTACGACTACGTCAAAACCGATTACCGAGAGGGACGTGTGGTCTTCACCATCCATCGACGGCCCCACACCTACCGCTGTCCCCTCTGCGGTTCGCGGCGGGTCGCGCCCCGGGGATGCCAGGAGCGGACCTTTCGGGCTGTGCCCATTGGCGGCAAGCCGGTCTATGTGATGCTGGCCATTCCGCGGGTGGAGTGCCCGACCTGCCAGGTGATCCGCCAGGCGCCGCTGGACTTCGCCGACCCCCGACGCAGCTACACCCGGGCCTTTGAGCGTTATGCCCTGGAGTTGAGCCGGATGATGACCATCCAGGACGTGGCCCGGCATCTACAGGTCAGTTGGGATGTCATCAAGGACATCCAGAAGCGCGACCTGCAACGACGTTACCGGAAGCCCAAGCTGAACAAGCTCAAGCAGATCGCCATCGACGAAATAGCGGTCGGCCACGGTCACCGCTACCTGACGGTGGTCCTCAACCTGGAGACGGGGGCGGTAGTTTTCGTGGGCGAGGGTAAGGGGGCCGACGCTCTGGAGCCGTTCTGGAAGCGGCTGAAGGCGGCGCGGGCCCGGGTCGAAGCGGTGGCCACGGACATGTCGCCGGCCTACATCCAGGCCGTACGGGACAACCTGAGCGACGCGGTCCACGTGTTCGACCACTTCCACGTCATCAAGCCGTTCAACGAGAAGTTGAGCGACTTCCGGCGGGAGCTGCACCGGGAGGCCACGGACCAAATGCACAAGGAAGTGCTCAAGGGGACGCGCTGGCTTTTGCTCAAGAACCCGGAGAACCTGGATCCCAAGAAAAAGGAGCGGGAGCGACTGGAGGAGGCGTTGCGCATGAACCAGCCCTTGGCCACGGTGTACTACCTGAAAGAGGACCTGCGGCAGATCTGGGGGCAGCCGGACAAGGCGACGGCGGCGCGGGTGTTGGAGGACTGGATCCGCCGAGCGGAGGCGTCGTGCATCAAGGTGTTGCAGAGATTCGCGGCGACGCTGGCGATGCACCGCACGGGCATCCTGGCCTACTACGACTGCCGGATCTCCACGGGACCTCTGGAAGGGACGAACAACAAGATCAAGACGATGCAGCGACAGGCCTACGGCTTCCGCGACAAGGAGTTCTTCAAACTCAAGATTTATGCGATCCACGAAACCAAGTACGCTTTAGTCGGATGAACCTTTTTTTTCTACCCCGGCCGCACATCCGGCGTCCCGGTCGGCGCGTCGTCATTCTGCCAGAATTCGGCTTCGATGCCAAGGACGCACTGCTCCATGATGACGCAGCAGATGTTGTTGCAGATGAGTTTGCAGTAGACCTCGTTGACCATCGCCGCGTCCGTCTTGCTCCGCACGCTGTCCCCGAATTTCCGCTTGATGGCGCTAAACGCCGATTCCACGTTGCTCCGCTGGTGGTAGTGCTGTAAGAATTCATCCCTTCTGAACTGGAAATAGTGGTACATCCGGTCCCACACCGCGCTCGCGCCTTCGATACTGTTCACCTTGAATGGGATGAACGCCGTGCCGCCCAGCGACTCCACGAGGTTTAGGTTGTCGTTGCTCAGATACGCCTTGTCGCCCGTCACTTCCTTGACCGTGAAGTGCTGCGCCGTCGCCGCGTTGACCATCGGCGTGAACTGCGGGCAGTCCGCCGCGTCCCGGTCGAGAATTTCCGCCGCGACGATCACGTTCGTCTTCACGCCGCAGAGAACGTGCGCCTTGACCCAGCTATGTTCGCTCCGGTATTTGCCATATTTCTCGTCGTACCAGCGGTCGAATTTGCTCGCGCTGAAGCCGGTCGAGTCCGGGGCGAAGGTGGTTTCAACCACGCGGAGCGGCAGGCTGCTTTGCGTGACCAGCGCCTTGAGCGCCGGCGTCAGTTCGGTGTCCTCCAGGTGCTTGTTGATCGTGTTCGTGTGAATCGACCGCGACAGGTAGCCCTTGACGTGCGCGTCGGCAAGGTCGCAGCCGAACCGCCTGCTGCTGACGGTCGAGTATACCTTGAAGCAGCAGGCGAAGATGGCGTCCGCGATGGACAAGGGCACTCGTCCGCCCTTGCTGCGGTCCTTGGCCGGCGGTTCCGGAACGCCACGGCAGAGGTCGGCCAGTAGCTCTTGAAAGCGGTGCTTCTCGGTCGTCTGTGCCAAATTGTACGCCGCCCACGGCTGCGAGTACGTCGGCTTCTTCGGGACGGCCTCGGTGTCGAGTTCGGGCGCCTTGTCGCCGTCATGGCGCTCCAGCGTGAAGCGGGCCGCGTGGACATGCTTGCACGGCTTCTGCGTCAACTGGAAGTCGTCGCACTGGCACGAGACGGCCGGCTTGAGGGTGACGCGGTACTTGCCGTTGCCGCTCTGTGACGGGACGTGCCACACGCCGTCTTTCCAGACGATGCGGGTACGGGCGGCAAGTTCTAAGCCCTTCAACTCACGCAGGTCCATGAGGCACCCTACTACGAGCGGTTCTGAACGCCCGTGCATTGTAGCAACTTTGTTGCTACATGGCAGGTCAGTAGGATTGCTTTGTGGATTTTCTGCTGCTACAATCGCATCATGGCCGGAAGACACAAAAAACCGGAGCCGGAAGCGAAAACGTACATGCTGCGCATTCGCATGACGGAACAGGATCGCCGGCTCTTAGAGGAAGCGGCTAAGTCCAGAAGCCTGGAAACTTCGACGTGGGCGCGGTCTGAACTGGTGGCTCTGGCGAAGAAGCTGCTTCGGTCGGGATAGGTTATTGAGGCTCGCAGTCGGCGACAATAAGGTAACCGATGGCCTTGGTGACCTCTCGCATCTTCTCTTCGCCTATGACTGCAATTGTCCCTTTTTCTAGATCGAGTTCATCCTTGAGATACACAGAAATCCCTTCTGCTTGGGCGACACAGTCCTCGTCCAGCCCATGCTCCTCTGCACGGAAAGCGACGCAGTTAGGGAAAGCGGAGCGCTTCTTGAAATTGTCCGTGGTGAAAGGCACGGCGACCACGTACTTGCCGCGATTGAGTTCTTCGCGGGAGACGATGAGAACGGGGCGGTACTTGTCACCGCCCCCAAAGGCCAGGTAGACTTCGCCCGGTTGAAAGGACATCAGTACGGATTCTCACCCATCCAGGTCAAGCGGGCGCGGCGAGCGCTCGCCGCCCACTCTTCCGTAATTCCTTCCTCAACGGCCCCTTCGGGTTTTTGGGTCTGGACAGGCGCCGCCTCTATGTCGCTGGACCGCGCACGAGCGAAATACAACCTCTCCCACGCAGACAAAGGTCGCAGCGTCGGCCTGCGCAAAGGCGACACCCTAGATCTTTTTTTCCGCGTGAAGACGGAACCAGGACGAACCACGAACACGGAGAACATCGTGAAGTCACGGAAGCTTTTCGTGGCAGTCATTGTGTTGGGGGCATTTGTCTTCATTTGCCGCTCCCAAAGTTCTTCAGAAACTCGCTGATCTTGGTCTTGAGGAATTCGTCCACGATTTTCAGCCTGTCTCCGAGTACCTTCGGAACTTCTTTCCAGTGGCTGGGCTGCATCCAGCGACCTTCCACTTCCACGGACATCTTGGCGGGTTCGTCCGGCAAGGACTGTAGGGTAAGGGTGGCGGCCCAATCCGCCCCTTCCTTCTTGCCGGCCCCTTGGTTGGCCGACCGTTCCTCGCCGATGTCAACTGGTTTCTCTATCGGATTCTCAGGATCTTCTTCTTCGTCGTCTGCCGATTTTTCGTCAACCTCAAAAGGCGGGAAGCCCAGCCGCAACCCGACGAACTGGCATGGCCGGTTGATAACGCCGAGCTTGTCTGTTTCTTCATCGCCTACAAGGCGAAGTCCGCCCAGGATCGCCTCGCGCGCGTCTCCCCCGATGTCCACCAAGTATTCGAGAGTGGCGGTGGTCCCTAAGAGAATCTGCGGCGCCGCGACTTGTTCAATCGCCTCGATGACCTGATCGACCAGAATCTCGAAGCGCTCCAGCCCGCCAGTCGGGAAGCGGTGTTCGATCTCGACCTCTTGATCGCCCACCTTTACTTTAATTGCCCCTCCGGCTTGTCCCTGTCTCGGCTGGCGACGGGTAAACTCCCATGACTCGTCCGACATATGAATGTCGGTCCATTCATGGTGAGCCGACAGCTTTTGGGCAAGCTCCAGCGCGTTCTCTCGGATCATCGCCACCAGAGGGTAAACGTCGAACGTGACCTCGAAGCTCTGGGGGCTGAATTTATCTTCGCGCTTGCCGGAACCCTTGTTCTTGCCCGCCATCGTTTTCACCGCTGTGTGCGTGTGTCCCTTGCCAGACGAAGAGGTTACACCCTCTGATTGCCGTGTCAAGCCCCTTCCCTCTTTTACTATATGACAGGCAAGAGACGGTGGCGGTTCGATGCGCCACGCATTTCGCCTAGCGTTCGGGACGACCGCCGCGCACCGTGTCCAGAAGGCGTTTGTCCAAAATTAGTTGCGGCGGACAGGCTGTGACGGGCCTTGCGGCAAGGCAAGTCTGTTTTTCAGGAAGAATCGCCACGCCCGCCAGACCGACATTCGGTCGATTTGTCGAGCGCAATGCGCCGGCCGGAGGCGCGAGACACCGGTTCTGTGTCGCGGCTGGGCGGCGAGGTTGATCCAGGTTTGGATCAAGCGCGACCATCTGCCGTCAGCAGAACGGCCGGGCAATGTTCGCCCGGCCGCGTATCATGCTCAGTAGCCGTCACCCAGTTTGGGAGCAGGCCCGCCGGTAAGGGAGCAGCGGGCCGCTAGGGAGCAAAGCCGTCAAGAACCTTACCCGCTCCCTGACGGTCGCGGCTCCGACGCCGGAAGAGGGCAGTGATGCGAAACGTTTGCGTCTTCCGCGGCGCGGCCTCGGCCTGGTCTACGGCGGCGGCAGACGCCACAGATACACCACTCCCGGCGCGCCCCCGCGCAGGCGTAGCGCCCGTCGGCGGAGAAGTTAAGAGTCAGGTGATGAAGCTTACCGATGTCCCCCGCAGTGAAGGTGCAAAGCTCCTGGCGGCTGGCCAGGTCCCACAGGTGGACTTGGCGATCCTTGACGGTCAGCAGTCGCTTGCCGTCCGGACTCAAAGTGACGGGATTCCCCAGGGAGATCCCCATGTCCAGTTCCTCAACCTTCTTGCCGCTGTTCACGGCGTAGACGTACACCCCGTCGTTCGACTTGCCGAAGACCCGTTGCCCGTCGGGAAAGAAGCCGCGGAGGCCGTCGATGCCGGTAATGTTCTCAAACGCCTGGACCTGCTCGCCGGTGTCGGTGCGGTATACTCGCCAGGGAACTTTGCCGTCCACTTGCCGGAAGAGGTATTGGCCGTCCGGCGAGAATAACGTAGTAATTCCTGGATCGCCGAGCCACTTCTCCACCTCCCTTCCGTCCTTCAAATCCAACAGACGTTGGGTTCCGGGGGACATGGTGAGGAGACGGTCGCCTCGCGGCGACACCGTAAAATTCCACAGTTCGTCGTTCCCACGGAACTCGCGCACCGGCTCTCCGTTCAAGTCGTAGATGTGAATGACCGAACCGGCCTTCTCTCCCGTAATGATCTCCTTGCCGCCGGGCAAAAAGGCGGTGACGTAGCCCTTCATCTGCCGGCCTACGGGCAAGCCGCTCTGCACGTCGTAGAGGAACGTCTCGTCCCGCTCGCCGGAGATCAGGCAGCGGCGGTCGTCGGGGGAGAAGTTCGCGGTGTAGATCATGCTATCGCGCGCCCAGCGAATCTGGCGGATTTCTTCGCCCTTGTCCGGGGGGGACGTAACGAGTTCCCCGGACCCAATCTTCGGCAACTCTTTGGTTTCCCTATCGAACCGGGCGGTGATGATTTTTTGACGCCCCTCCTCGACCGTCACCTCTTGGCCGTAGGCGGTCACGCCGTCCTTCTTGACCTCCACCTGGTGCGTGCCCGGCTTGACGCGAATTTCGGCCTTCTTGCCGCCGTCGTCCCAGGTAACCGTCGTCGCTTTGTGGCCGTCCACGTAGACGTCCGCATTCGGCTCGTCCACCTCGACCACGTAGACGCCGTCCTTGGTTTTCACGCGGAACACGACCACGGCCGCCAAGATAGCTGCCAGCAACGCCACGCCAACCCCACCGCCGACGAGCCACGCCCACGCCGGAATCCGCCGGCGGCGGGCGCGTTTCGGACGGCGGGGCTTGTCCGCATCGGCCTTGCGCCCGGCGGCCGATTGAATAACATCGCCACGGAGCGCAGGCCGCCCATCTGAGTGACGTGGACGCCTTCGTCCTCACTCTTCGCCTTCGGCGGGGCAACCGGCTTCGCGGTCGGCGCGGCCGCCAGGGGGCGGGTGCGGAGGGCGTCGGTTAGGGCGGCGGCCAACTCCGCCATCGACGCGCAGCGGTTCTCGATCTTTTTGGCCATCGCCTTCAGGCAGATCGCTTCCAACTCCGGCTCAAGCCCCGGGCGCAACGCCGAGGGGGGCGGCGGCTCGTCCATCAAGACCTGGGACATCATGGCCATAGCGTCGCCACGGAACGGCAGCCGTCCGGTCAAGAGCTCGTACAGAATGACGCCCAAGCTATAGACGTCGCTGGCCGGGCCGGTCGCGTCCAGGTCGCCGCTGACCTGCTCGGGCGGCATGTAGGCCGGCGTCCCCATGACGGCTCCCTGCTGGGTGAGCCGGGGGTCTTGTCCGCGTGTGCGGCGGGCCAGGCCGAAGTCCATGATGATCGGCTCGCCGCGCCGGTCGATCATGATGTTGTCCGGCTTGAGGTCGCGATGGACGACGCCGCGCTTGTGGGCCTCCTGCAGCGCCAGGGCGAGCTTGCGAACGAGCAGGGCGCTCTGCCGCGAGGTCAGGGGACGGGCGGCGGAGAACTGCGGCGAGCGGCTTGCCTTCGATGTAGGCCATGGTCAAGTAGGGAGTGCCGTCGATCTCGCCGACGTCGTGGAGCGGGCAGATGTTGGCGTGCTGCAGGGTGGCCGCGGCCCGGGCCTCCCGAAAGAATCGCTCCAACACTTGCGGCCCGTCCACCGCATCGAAATGCGGCACCTTCAGGGCAACCGGGCGGTCGAGCTGGGTGTCTTGGGCCAGGTAGACGGCGCCCATGCCTCCTCTGCCGAGGAGCTTGAGGATGCGATATCGGCCAAATGGGGCGGGAAATTTCTTGGGGAAGTTCGTGGCTTTCGGGTCGGCCAACGGGGGCTTGCGCGTGGCGGCTGGCGTCGCTTCCGCCGACGCGTGAGGAGGCTGGTGCGCCTCCGTGTCGCAGGGAATCGTCCAGCCCCTGCCAGGCGTCTCCTTATGGGCATGGACGTCGCGGAGCCGGTTGAGGAAGCTGTCGCCCGGCAGCGCCTCCGCCTTTTGACAGCAGTCATGACAAGTATCCAGGTGCTGCAAAACGGCCTGGGCCGCGGCGTCGTCTAACTTACCGAGACTGAGCGCCCGCAGCGTTTCGGTCGACGGGTGGGTCGTAAGGTTGGCTGGCATCAGTCGGACTCCTCCGGTTGAAAGCGGGAGCCGTCGCCGGCACATCCTTGCCACGGCCCTCCTAAATAAGAAGTGCCAAAGCTGAGCTGACATTTTGCGAAAAGCGCCGTCAGGCCATCAAATCCCCGGCCTCTTCGCGCAAGCGCTTGAGAACGCGGAACTTGGCTTGCACGACAGTGCTTTCGGAAATCGCCAGTTCCTGGGCCACCGCCGCCGCGGAGAGGCCGTCCAGGGCGAATCGAATAAACGCCCGCCAGGTGTTCGGCGCAAAGTCCGGCTGGACGGCGGCGAGCAGCTTTCTCAGGAGATGCAGGTCGTAATCCCGATCCCACTGCCGGGCGAGGTCGCTGTTTGGGTCTTCAAGTTGGGCGAGGCGCCTTTCTGTTTCCTCATCGGCCCCCATACGGCCACGCTTCCGGCCGGCCTTGCGGAAGGCCCGGACCCGGTTCGTGGCAACCTGCCGCAGCCAGGCGCGAAAGGAGCCGTGCCTCCGCCGCTCGAACGCCGGAAGCCCGCGCAGCAGCACGACGAAAACATCCTGTGCCAGGTCATCGGCGTCGTCGCACGACCCCAGAACGCCGGCCAGCCAGGACCGAATCAGTGGCAGGTAAATATCCTTTAGCCTGTGCCAGTCCGCCGCATCGGGTCCGGCGCCCTTGAGACGGTCGAGTAGGCTGAGGGATGTCGTGTTCACACCTGCCGCCTCGGCAAGGTTAGCGATTGCGAACGCAAAAAAGCTTAATGTAGCCCAGGATAAGAGCGACTTCAATGGTGCGCTTGGCTTGATTCACGGGTCGTTGACAGAAGTCTCGGTGACGCCAGAATATGCCAATCAAACGGATATTCGAGGCGATGGGCAGGCGGCGGCCCGGTAGGGCGAACCGGTTTCATTTCCGGATCGCCGGCGTCGCTTCCTTCCCGGCTTTCTCCGGCTCCAGCAGCCAGCACGCCGCCTCGCAGCCGCCGCCCTGGTCCTCCAACATCGGATCGGCCCATTTGCATTTGTCGAAGGCGTGCGGGCAGCGCGGGTGAAAGCGACAGCCGGACGGGATGTGTCGCGGGCCGGGCACGTCGCCGGTGAGCAGGATGCGGCCGCGAGGCTTGGTCGGGTCGGGCACGGGCACCGCCGACAACAGCGCCTGCGTGTACGGGTGGCGCGGGTTGGCGAACAGCCCGGCCGTGGGGCCGACCTCGACGATGCGGCCGAGGTACATCACGGCCGTGCGGTGGGCGATGTGGCGCACCACCGGCAGGTTGTGCGAGATGAGCAGGTAGGCGACGCCCAGGCGCTTTTGCAGATCGACCATGAGGTTGATGATCTGGGCCTGCACGCTCACGTCCAGGGCGGAGACGGGTTCGTCGGCCACGATGAGGCGCGGGTTGAGGGCCAGGGCGCGGGCGATGCCGACGCGCTGCCGCTGTCCGCCGCTGAACTCGTGGGGGTAGCGGTGGGCGTACTCCGGCCGCAGCCCCACCATTTCCAGCAGCTCGGCCACCCGCTTGCGCGACTCGGAGCGCGTGCAGAGGCGGTGGATCAACAGCGGCTCGGCGATGGTCCGGCCGACGGAGAAGCGCGGGTTCAGCGACGAAAAGGGGTCTTGAAAGACGATTTGCATCCGCTCCTTGAGTTGGCGCAGGCCGCGGCCGTGCAGCCGCGAAACGTCGTCGCCTTCAAAGCGGACCTCGCCCGAGGTCGGCGCCATCAGTCGCAACAGACAACGGCCGGTGGTGGTCTTGCCGCAGCCGCTCTCGCCGACCAGCGCGAACGTCTCGCCGGCCCCGATGGAAAAGCTCACGTCGTCGACGGCCCGCACGTCGCCGAAATGCTTGACCAGATGACTCACTTCCAAAAGCGTTGTCATGGCGGCTTCTCATGGAATTTGACGGGCAAGTTCGGTAGCCGCGTTCGCCAGAACGCGGGTGAACTCCGACCCGCGTTCTGGCGAACGCGGCTACGACTTACCGATCTTGGTCGTCAAAGCTCATTAGGCTTGCGTGATTCGCTCCGAGGTCTCCGTCGGCAGCACCTCCAGGCGCGCCAGCAGCGCACCGGCCGGCCAGGTTCGACCTCGCGCAGCTCCTGCGGTTGCTCACACGGTTCGAGGGCATACGGACAGCGGGGCGCGAAGCGGCAGCCGGGCGGCAGGTGGGCCAGGTCGGGCACCGTCCCTTCGAGGCAGCGCAGCTTGCGGTCGCCGGAGGCGCGACCGTCCTCCGGCCCCAGGCCCGGCACCGACAGGAGAAGGCCGCGGGTGTACGGGTGCAGCGGCCGGGCGAACAGACTTTTGACATCCGCCTGTTCCACAATCTGTCCCGCGTACATGACGGCAACGTCGTGCGCCATTTCGGCGACGACGCCGAGGTCGTGGGTGATGAGCAGGATGGAGAGTTTCAGGTCGGCTTGCAGCTTGAGCAGCAGGTCGATGATCTGAGCCTGGAGGCTGACGTCGAGGGCGGTGGTCGGCTCGTCGGCGATGAGCAGGGCGGGGCGGCAGGCGACGGCCTGGGCGATGGTGACGCGCTGGCGAAGGCCGCCGCTCAGCTGATGGGGGTACTCGCGGGCGCGGCGGCGGGCGTCCGGGATGCCGACCTCGTTCATGGCCTCGACGGCCCGGTCCCAGGCGGCCGTGCGGCCGAGCCGTTCGTGCAGCCGCAGCCCCTCGGCGATCTGCTCGCCGACGGTGTATACGGGGTTGAGCGCCGTCAGCGGATCTTGAAAGACCATCGCCGCGTCCTTGCCGCGGACGGAGCACATTTCGCGCTCGCCGAGCCGGGTCAGATCGCGGCCGCGCAGGGTAACGGCGTCGGCCTCGATCTTGGCCTGCGGCGGCGTGAGGCGCAGCAGGGCCAGGGCGATGCTGGTCTTGCCGCAGCCGCTCTCGCCGACCAGGGCCAGCGTCCGCCCCTCGTCCAGCGTGAACGAGGCGTGTTCCACGGCGGCGAACGACTGCCGGCCCATCGAGAAGCGAACCGAGAGATTTTGAACCGTTAATAAAGGCATTTCACTCTTCCGCCTTACCAGCCGCGAGCGCGAGCGAGCGCCTGAATGGGAAGCGCTCGCTCGCGCTCGCGGCTGGTAAGTGCGCCTTGATCCTCTGCCCCGTCGGGGTGCAGATAAACCTCGACCGCGTATTCATGGTAATCGAAGCGCTGCCGTCGGATCAGCGCCACCCGCCGGCAGTTGGCATCCAGCCATTGCCGCAGCGCCGCCGGTCGGCCCTCCCGGCTCACCGGCAGCACCACCCACAGCCGGCCGCCCGACCGCGCCTCGCGGTCGAGTCCCAACAGGGGATCGCCCTCGCGCACCCCGACCGGCCGATCCGTCCCCTTGAGATAGTGCTGAAGGAGCTTGGGGCTTTCCGAACGAATCCGGTCGCCCGGCCGCCACTGGTCGGACAGCGTCTTGGCCGCTGTGCGGAAGTCGAAGCGCGAGCCGTCGGCGAAGTAGCTGGCGGTCTCCGGCAGCCCGAACAGGCAGGCGGCGGCCAGCCAGGCGCAGGCCGCGACCGTACTCCAGCAACGGAGCCGCTCGAAAATCTTCCCGATCGTCCGACCGGCCAGCACGAAAACGCCGAGCGACAGCATGAAGCCGTAGGCCGGGTGGTAGACGACGACCAGCGGCAGCAAGGTCGAGGCGGCCGCCCAGACTCCGGCCCAGGTCAGCCAGTAGGCGCCGTCGGCGTCGCGGGAGATCACCACATCGACCGCCCCCACCAGGGCGAGCAGCGCCGTCGGCCAGCCGACTTGCAGCAGCCCGGCCAGGACGCCGTGCGACACGCCATAGCCCCACACGCTCCCGGCGTTCCAGCCGCCGCCAAGGCGGCCTATCAGGAGCGCGACCAGGCCCGCGGCGAGCAGCGCGCCAAGCGCCGCGACCGGCACCAGCGGCCGAACGGCCCGTCCGTACCGCAGGCCGCCCGCGACGGCGACGGCGACCGTCAGCCCCGCCGAAACGACGGCCAGCAGCGTATGCGTCAGCACGGACAGGATCGCCACGCCCGACGCCGTGCCGGTCAGAAGCAGGGAGCGCCGGCGCACGGCCGCGGCGCCGATCAGCATGGCCGCCGAGGCGCACAGCCAGGAGACGCTGTACTGTCGGTTCGCCTGGCTGTGAAACAGGTGGTCCGGCGACAGCGCCACGAGGAGCGCCGCCGCTGTCGCCGCGGCCAGTCCTTGCGACTTGCGGAGGAGCAGGAACACCAACCCGACCCCCAGCGTCCCCATCAGGGCCGGCAATACACGGCTGCCCCACTCGTCGCGGCCGAACAGGAGGTAGTCGATATGCTGTATCCCGTAAGCCAGCGGGATCAGGCGCGGCAGCCGATAACTCTGGTCGGTCGGATTCGCCCCATTGGTCCCAAATAAGGATTGATCTTCGAGAAAAGTCGCCGTTTCGTCGTTGGTGAACGACCATTCGCCCAGGCGGAAGAAGCGCAGTCCGCCGGCCAGGAGGACGACGCCGACCAGGACCGCCGCGACGAGCAGGCGCGACTTCGCCGAAGTCGGGGCCGCGTCCGGCGCGGCGCCGCCCGTCTCCCGCCACCGCCGCATCTGGTCCGACCCGGTCCTCGGGTTGAGCAGGGTGTGTTCCGTCACGTTCCTTCGCTCCTACTGAATGCGAGGGTCCACCAAACGATACACCACGTCCACGAGGATGTTGGCGACGACCACCAGCACCGCCGCGAACAGCACGGTGCCCATAATCATCGGCACGTCCATGCTTAGCACCGCCTGAAGGGCCAGCGCCCCCAGGCCGGGCAGGGCGAAGATGCTCTCGGTGAAAACGACGCCGGCCAACAGTCCGGCGATGTCGAGGCCCAGCACGGTGATGACCGGGATCAGGGCGTTGCGCAAAGCGTGCTTGAACAGCACCACCGGCTCCGACAGGCCGCGGGCGCGGGCGGCGCGGATGTAGTCCTCGTTGAGCACCTCGACCATGCTGCTGTGGACGAGGCGGGCGTAGAAGCCGGCGCCGACCACGCCGAGCGTGATCGACGGCAGGATCATACATTGCCAGTTATAGAATCCGGCAACGGGTAAAAGGCCGTCCCGGTAAGCGAACTGGAACTGCAGCAGCCGGCCCAGCCAGAACGTCGGCAGCGAAATGGCGATCATCGCCAGCACCAGCGTGATGCGGTCGATGGGTTTGTCGCGGAACTTGGCCGTCAGCACGCCCAGCGGAACGCCGACGATGAGCCAGATGGACACGCCGCCGATCGACAAAAACAGCGTGCTGGGGAAGCGGATCATGATGGCGTCGCTGACGCGCTCGCCGGTCACGTAGGATTTGCCGAGGTCGCCGTGGACAGCCCCCCACAGGTAACGGCCGTATTGCTCCCAAAGCGGATCGCTCAGGCCGAGTTCCTTGCGGATGCGCTCGCGCGTCTGCTTGTCGGCCTTGGGTCCGGCCACGGCGGCCACCGGGTCGGCCGGGATGACGTGCGTGATGACGAACACCAGCACCGACACGCCGAGCAGCGTGACGACGCTCTGGAGCAGCCGGGATAGGATGCGTCGTGTCATGGCGGGGAGATCGACAATTCCTCATAGCGGACCAGCCAGACCGGGTGAATCTTGAAGCCCTTCACCCACGGCTGACGCAGCCAGGTTTCCACGCCGTCCACCAACGGCACGACGGGGGCGTCGTCCATCACGACCTCCTCGGCCCGTTCGTAATCGCGCATGCGCTTGGCCGGGTCGGTCTCCTTGTCGCCGGCGTCCATCCACTTGTCGGCCTCGTCGCTCTTGTAGAAGGCCATGTTGTTGCTCTCGACGTCGGTGGCGGCCTTGCTGGAGAAGAGCACATCGAGGAAGTCGCTGGGGTCGGGGTAGTCCTGGAACCAGCCCGACAGCGAGCAGGCCACGGTCTTGCGCTTGCCGGCGGCGGGCAGGAACACGTCGTAGGTCACGGGGTTGAGTTCCACCGTGACGCCGACGGCCGCGAGGTCCTGCTTGATGACCTCGGCCATGCGTTCGGCGCCGCCGGTCTCGTTGCCCAGCCAGAGGACGATCGGGTGCTCCGGGTCATCGACGTAGCCGGCCTCCGCGAGCAGCTCTTTCGCCTTTTCCGGGTCGTAGGAGTAGCTTTTTCCCGTGAAGTGGTAGTTCGGCATGTTCGGCGGCACCACGTCCGTCGCGGGCGTATACCGGCCGTTGGACAGGCGAACGAGACGGTCCTTGTCGATGGCGTAGTTGAACGCCTGGCGCACCTTCTTGCCGTTCGGCCCGTCGAACGGCGGCATCTCGCAGTTGAGATTGATGTAGTATTCGCCGTTGAACACCATGCGCTCGAAGTAGGGTTGCCAGCGCGGGTCGTTCTTGAGGCGGACGTAATCGGGGGCCGGGATCACCTCCGTCAGGTCCAGCTCGCCGCGCTCGAACATCATCTGCTTGGTGACGTCCTCCAGCCCGAATTTCACGTCGATGGCCTCCAGGGCCGGCGGCTTCCCCCAATAATGGGGGTCGCGCTCCAGCCGCAAACGCAGGTTGCGGCGCCACCCCTTGAGGACGAACGGGCCATTGCCGACGGGGTGGACGGCGAACTTCTCGTTGCGGTCCTCCTCCGGGTATTTCTCGATCTCCTCGCGCGGCACGGGGCCGAGGAAGGTCATGGCCGCGACGTAGAGGAACGTCAGGTCCGGCTTCACCAGCTCGACTTGCAGCGTGTAGCGATCCGGGGCGTCCAGCCCGGCGACGTGGTCCGCCTTGCCGTCGGCGAAGTCGTGCGCCCCGGCGATCTTGTCCACGACGTAGCTGGCGCCGGGCGATTTCGTCTTGGGATTCAGCAGGCGCGTCCAGGAATAAACGAAGTCGTCGGCCGTGACCTCGCGGCCGTTGGAAAACTTAACGCCTTTTTTGAGGTGAAAAGTATACGTCTTGCCGTCTTTCGAGAGCGTCGGCATGGATTCGGCGACGAGCGGCACGAGGTTGACGCCTTCGTCGTAGTCGAGCAGCGGCTGGAAGATCATGCGGACGATGGGGACGAGGGAGGTGTCGTTGGCGATGGCCGGGTCGAGGCTGCGGAAGTCGGCGCGCTGGCCGAGGCGCAGCGTGCCGGCGACCCAACCGGTGGTCGGCGGCGGGGCGGAGACGCCGGCCTGACAGCCGGCCGCGAGGGCGCAGAGTATCAGGGCAAAAGATACCCTTTTTATCCGTCTACCGTTCCCCGTCGGCGGCACGTCACGCCCTCCTCTTGTGGTGCGGGTCGAGCACGTCCTGGAGTCCCTGGCCGAGCAGGTTGAAACCGAGGACGGCCAGCACGATGGCGACGCCCGGCGTCAGCACCAGCCACGGGGCGACGGTGATATAGGCCTGGCCGTTGGCGATCATGGTGCCCCATGACGGGGCCGGCGGCGGGATGCCGACGCCGAGGAAGCCGAGGCCGGCTTCGAGGCCGATGGTGCCGGCCACGCCCATGGCCGCCAGCACGATGATGGCCGGCAGCACGTTGGGCAGCAGGTGCAGCCAGAGGATGCGCGTGTCGGAGCAGCCGATGGCGCGGGCCGCCTCCACGAAGGCGCGTTCCTTGAGGGCCAACACCTGGCCGCGCACCACGCGGGCGATGCCGGTCCAGCTGACGACGCCGATGACGAGCAGGATGCTGACCAGGCCGCGCTGGAACCGATATTCAAAGAACGGATGCGCCAACCACGGCGCCGTCAGGCTGATGGTGCGGCCGACCTGGATCAGGCCGGCCAGGGCCAGGGCCAGCAGCAGGCCCGGGGTCGCCATCATCACGTCGGTGAAGCGCATAAGCAGGATGTCCACCCAGCCGGGGTAATATCCCGCGTAGAGGCCGATGACGACGCCGATGGCGACGGCGGTGAGCATGGCGAAGACGCCGACGGCCAGCGAAATCCGCGATCCGTAAAGGACGCGGGTGAGCATGTCGCGGCCGAGGCTGTCGGTCCCGAGCGGGAACTTCCGGGAGGGCGGGACCGGCATTCCGTCGGCGTTGAGGCCGTCCGGGTACTGGGTGAGGGCGCTGTCGTAGCGGAAGAAAAGCGGCGTGGTCAGGGCGAGCAGGACGAGCAGGCCGACGAGGATTGAGCCGGAAAGCACCAGCCGGTTGGCGAAGGCTTTGCGCCAGAGCGGGGTCGGTTTCGGCAGAGCGGGGTCGGCGGCTTGCATGGGATTCCTGGCGGCCGGATGGTCTCCGTCAACCGTCGGCGCACGGGGAGGGGACGTTCGGCCGGCGTTCGGGTTATTCCACCAGATTACCGCAGGCGCCCGAAATGAAACAAGCCCGCTTCATCGAACCGCCGGCAGCACCCTGCCCGTCGCCTCGCCTAAGCCGACGCGGTAGCCGTCGCCCTGACACCAGCCCGTCAACGTCACGCGGTCGCCGTCTTGCAGGAACGTCCGCCGCTCCCCGCCCGGTAATGCAAGCGGCCGCGCCCTGCGCCAGGTCAGCTCCAGCAGACTGCCGTAGGCGTCGGGCGTCGGGCCGCTGATCGTGCCGGAGCCGAGCAGATCGCCCGTCTGCAGGTTACAGCCGTTGACCGTGTGATGGGCGATCTGCTGCGCGAGGCTCCAATAAAGATGCTTGAAGTTGCTCACACTCACCCGGTGCGGCCGGTCCATCCCATCGCCCCGTAAATAAACCTCCAGGCGGATGTCGTAAGTCTGCGGCCCGTCGGTGCGCAGATAGGGCGGAGGCGTCGGCTCCTGCGCGGGGCCGGTCGTGCGGAACGGTTCCAGCGCCTCCAGGGTCACGACCCACGGTGAAATCGTCGTGCAAAAGTTCTTGGACAGAAACGGCCCCAGCGGGACGTATTCCCAGGCCTGGATGTCGCGCGCGCTCCAGTCGTTGAGCAGCACCAGGCCGAAAACGTGGTCGCGAACTCCCGCCGCCGGGATGGGCAGGCCGAGTGGGTTGCCGACGCCGACGACGGCCGCCATTTCCAGCTCGAAATCGAGGGAGCGCGTCGGGCAGAACAGCGGGGCGTCGGCGCCTTCCGGCCGGGTCTGACCGTTCGGCCGGGGGAAGTCATGGCCGCTGACGACGACCGAGCTGGCCCGGCCGTGATAGGCGACGGGGAGATGACGCCAGTTGGGTTGCAACGCCTTGTCGGCGCCACGGAGCATCGTGCCGACGTTGACGGCGTGTTCGAGCGAGGAATAGAAGTCGGTGTAATCGGCGACGTCCACCGGCAGGCGCATTTCCACGTCCGTCATGGGGATGAGGACGTTTTCAAGTAACGCGGCGTCGTCGCGCAACGTCGGCTCGTCGGCGCGGAGCAGGCGGCTGACGGCGGAGCGCCCCTCGGTCCAGGCGTCCCGGCCCAGCGCGAGGAAAGCGTTGAGGCGGCCGGCCGCGAACGGACGACGGCCGCGTAGGAACGGGCCGTCGAAAAAGCCCTTCTCTTCCAGCGCCGTCAGGTCAAGGACGAAATAACCGACGGCGACGCCGACGCGCGGGCCGCCGCCTGATCGCCGTTGAAAGACGCCATAAGGGAGATTCTGGATCGGAAAGTGCGATTCCGGCGACGCCGGGACGAAGGAGCGGAGGGCGGGGTCGGTGGTCGGGTCGGGCTTCATGGCGGCCGCTCCTCACATCCAACCGAGGGCGCGCAGGTCGTCGCGCGGCTCGTCAAAACTGCAACTGCCGAAGGAGGTCACGAAGTCCGTGCGGGCGGCGGCGATCTCCGCCGTGGAGGCGCGCCAATCTCTCCAGTGTAGGCCGTCGGCGGAGAAGACAAACGCGCTGGGGTCTTCGTCGGCGAGCACGGCACGCAGTTCCTCTTCGTCGAGACCGCGGGCGTGGGCCAGGACGCCGGCCGTGAAGACGTTGATGAAACCGTGCATATAAGTCTGAACGCCGGCGTCGAAGCGGCGGAGGGGATGGTGCAAGCCGGCGGTGAACTTCAGCGGGACGCCGGCGTCGCGGCAGACGGCGAGGACGAAGGCGACCTCTTCCGCCGTCGGAAAGTTGGAGGCTTCGAGGCCGCCGCAGCGGAGTTTGAGGGCGGCGCGGTCGTCCGGAAAATCGGCGTTGAAGGAGGCGACGGCCGACGCGACCTCCGCAAGACGACGGCGCCATTCATCCGTAAACACGATCTCATAAAACAGCCTCGCGCCGGATCCGCGGAGCATTTCGGCCGCCCCCACGACGGACGACGCATTGAAGGGGCCTTTCAACTCGTAGGATTCCACCGCGGCGTACGAACCGATGGCCGTCAAGTCGCCGACAGCGGAAATGGGAAAGGACAGTCCCGCCGACAGCCGCGCCGCCGGGATCACGAAGCGCCCCAGCATCCAGGCGTCCGGACCCTGCCGGTAGCGCGCGTAGTTGTGGATCGCCTCTTCCAGCGGCAGCCGGGCCGGCGGGAACAGGCCGGCGTAATCGACGACGCCGGAGAGCAAGGCTCGCAGGCTGGCGCTCATGGATGTATTCTACCAACCCGAAGCGCGAGCGAGGGGGAAGGTTCCTGACCTTCCCCCTCGCTCGCGCTTTGGGTTGTTGTCCGCCCGTTCAATCCCCGAACATCTTCAAAATGGCGTCGGCCACGAACTTGTTGCCGGCGTCGTTGAGGTGAACGCGGTCCACGGTCAGGACGCCGCGCTCCTTGTTGTCGGCGTTGTGCTCCTTTTCGTAGGCCTGAAAGTCTTTTCGCAGATCGCAGACCGGGACTTTCATGTCCTTGGCCACGGCCCGGCTGATGTCCGAGTAAGCGTCCAGCTTCGTGTCGTTCAGGTTGGAGCCGTCGTTCTTCTCGCCGATGACGCTCGGCGTGCAGAGGACGACGCGGGCACCGGCGTCCTGGCAGCGCTTGATCACGTCGCGCAGGCCTTCCTCGTACTTTTCCTTCGACGTGCCCTTCGACGGGTCCTTTTCGCCGTGCCACACGTCGTTGATGCCGATGTAAATGACGACGACCGCCGGCTTTTTCGCCAGCACGTCGCGCTCCAGGCGGCCCTGGATGTCCGGCACCTTGTTGCCGCTGACGCCGGCGCCGATGACTTTGAGGTCGAGTTCCTTGTGCTTCTCCTTGAGTTCATTCCGGATGAGCGTGACGAAACCCTTGGGGCCGGCGCCGGCCTGGGTGATGGAATCGCCGAGGAAGACGATGCGGTCGCCCTTCATCAGCGGCACGGGCGGCGCGTCGGCGGCGGGGGCGGACGCGGCGACGACGGCCAGGAAGGCGACGGCGAGGACTGGACGGCAGGCTCGAATCATGGGAGGATCGCTCCGGGGTGAATGTTCGGCGGGACCGACGAGCTTGCACCATAACGGCCGACGGCGGCGTTGTAAACAAGTTCGTCGGCCGATCGCGCAAGTTTTCCGACGCGCGGCGTTTCCCATGCGGGAGGCGAGGCCGTCTCCCGGATCGCATTTATGAAAGGGTGACCCGGCATGACCCGTCCAACGCACACCGCCGACCGAGCGACGCCGCCGCCGCTGGCGGAGCTGTTCACGGAATACCTCAAGGGCCAGACGGCCGCGCAATCCGTCGGTCTGGGGTTCGCCGAATCGGCCGGCGAGGTCGAGCCGTATGAAGCCGCGCCGGTCCAGCCGGTCGATCCGGCCCTGGCGTGGACCGACGCCCTTGCCGCCGCCGGGCATTTCCAGACGGTTCAAACGACCTGGACGACGCCGCCCGACTGGCCGGTTCTGGTCGCGGCGCAGGAGCCGGCCGTGGCCCTGACGTTCAGCCTCGGCAACTTCCCGCAGATGGTCCGCAACCTGCACCCGTTGCTGGCCGGCGGCGATCTCACCGCCCTCCGTTCCGGCCCGGTTCGCGGCGCCGGCCCCCGCCCTGGTGGAATGGGCGCGAGCCGAAGCGGGGTATCCGCAGACGCTCCTCGCGGCCGGCGTCCTCCGGTTGGCGCGACAATTCGACGAGGCCGCCGATTTGCTGAAGGGCAAACCGCCCGCGGAATGGAAGGCCGCCCACGCCAACGAGGAAGCGGCCCTGGCCTGGCATCGCGGCCGCGCCGACGAAGCGGCCGCCCTCTGGCAAAAACAGTCCGAAAGCGCGCCGGTCCTGTTCAACCGCGGCATGGCCGCCCTTTTCCTGGGCGACGCCGTGACGGCCCACGAGGCGCTGTCGAAGGCCGCCGCCGCGTTGCCGGAAACCGGCGCCTGGCACCACCTGGCCCGGCTCTACCTGGCCCTGGCCGCCGCGGCCGGCTGACCGCCTCCCATTTTTTGAGGCTCTAACAAAACCCCCGAAAACCTCGAAAAACAGGCCGATTCCGAGGTCTTGTTAGAGCCTCTTATGTGACTTTCGATAGCCGCCGCGAGCAGCCCGATCGCGGCGCCGCCAAGTTCCAAGACCCCCGGAACGCAACCGCCCAATTCGTCAACCGCATTGCGGACCACTATACTGCCCCTGCCGACCGCCCGTTCCGCCGTCAGCTCTTTCCGCGGAGCGCACCGCCCCGTTCCCAGGCAAAACACTCATTTCCGATCCATTGCGCGAGGAATCGGTCGTGAAACTCAAGCTGACCATCATCGCGGGACCGCACCAGGGCCGGGAGTTTGAATTCGACGGGCGCGACACGTTCCTCGTCGGCCGCACCAAGGACGCCCACTTCCAGCTCTCCTTCGACGATCCTTACTTTTCCCGCCGGCACTTCCTGGTCGAGGTGAACCCGCCCCGCTGCCGGGTGATCGACCTCAACAGCCGCAACGGCATCCTGCTGAACGGCGCCCGCGTCCAGACGGCCGAGTTGGCGGACGGGGACGAGATCGCCGCCGGTCACACCGTTTTCAAGGTTTGCGTCATCGCTTCGGAGCCGGACGAAAAAGAAGCCCTCGATCGGCCGGGCGACCCCGTCGCGGGCAATGCGACCTGCGATTACCAGCCGTTGTCGTCCGGCGTCCCCGGCTACCGGTTCCATTGCGAACTGGGCCGCGGCGGAATGGGCGTGGTGTACCGCGCGACGCGCGAACGGGACGGCCTCCCCGTCGCGGTGAAGACCATCCTGCCCGCCGCCGGAACCAGCCGGAAACAGATCGACCGCTTTCTCCGGGAGTGCATCATCCTCGGCCAGCTCGAGCATCCGAACATCGTGGCCTTCCGGGAGTTCGGCGAGGCGGGCGGTCTGATTTTCCTGGTCATGGATTGGGTGGATGGGCCGGATCTCGGCGCAAGGCTGAAGGCGACAGGCCCGGTGGACGTCCGCACCGCCGTGCGGATGGTTTGTCAAATGCTGGCGGGTCTGGCGCACGCCCACGCCAAGGGGGTCGTTCACCGGGACATCAAGCCGTCGAACATCCTGATCGGCCGCGACGGGACGAAGCGCGTGGCGAAGTTGGCCGATTTCGGGCTGGCCCGCGTCTACGAATCGACGCGGATCAGCGGGTTGACGATGCAGGGGGAGATCGGCGGCACGCCGGCGTTCATGGCGCCGGAACAGGTCACGCACTACCGGCAGGTGCAGCCGACCGCCGACCAGTATTCCGCCGCCGCCACGCTCTACACCATGCTGACGAATCGTTACACGCACGATTGGCCGAAGGACATCGGCGCGCAAATCGCGCATCTCGTCACGGCCGCGCCGACGCCGATCGGCGAGCGCAGGCCGGACCTTCCGGCGGAGCTGGCGGAGGTGATCCACAAGGCGCTGAGCCGGGAACCGGAGGACCGATACCCGGATGTAACGGCGTTGCGGCGAGAACTGAAGCGGTTTGCGTGAGGCGGGCCGGGCCGGCCGAGGAAGCCGTGTTGCCCTGCCTAGTGCCTCAACCGGGCTGAATTGACAGAAACCGACTGCCAAGATGACGGTTGCCCGCCAGTAGGGAGCCATCAATTCAGCTCGGTTGAGGCACTAGGCCGTGTCCGGCAATCGTAAATGCATACAATATCAGTGGTTCGGTCGCTCGTTCTCTTGCCATGGAGATGAACCATGAGACGCTACGAACTATCTGATCCACAATGGGCGATTCTGGAACCCTTTTTCCCGCCCACCCATTCGGGCCATGCCGGACATCCGTGGAGTGAGCATCGTCCCATCGTCAACGGCATCCTCTGGATCCTCCACACGGGCGCGGCCTGGCGTGATTTGCCCGAACGCTACGGCCCCTTTCAGACGGTCCATGACCGCCTGACCCGCTGGCGCGCCGATGGCGCCTGGAACCGCATCGTCGAAGCCTTGATCCGCCAACTGGAGGCGGAAGAAAAACTCGATCCCGATACGTGGTTCCTCGACGCCACCATCCTGCGCGCCACGCGCGACGCGGCGGGGGCGCTCAAGCGGACCCAGGCCCGACTGGTCGGCAGCGAGCGGACGCATCTCGTTGAGCCGCCGGATCATGCGTTGGGCCGCTCGCGCGGCGGTTTCGGCACGAAGATCGACCTGATCATCGAAAGTCACGGCATCCCGCTGGCCATCGGCATCCAACCGGGCCAGGAACATGAGAGCCGCGCGTTTGAAACCATGATGCATCGCAGCACACAACGGCAGCGGTTGGGCCATCGCAAGTGGCCCCGCGAATTCATCGCCGACAAAGGCTACAGTAGCAAGCGGATTCGCCAGTGGCTCAAGGGTCATCACATCCACGCGGTCATTCCCAAGAAGAAGAACGAAACCCCCGACCCCGCCTTTGACAAGGAAGCCTACCGGAAACGCAACCTCATGGAGAGGATGATCGGGTGGTTCAAATTGCATCGCCGGCTGGCCACCCGTTATGAGAAACTCGCCGTCAACTTTCTTACCTTTTGGACGGTCGCCTGGATTACACTACTGCTGAAATATCTATTGTCGGACACGGCCTAGTGTCTCCGCTCACAAAACTTGCAATGAATTCGCCAGCGATGACATGGCGATGTCACTCTCAGATACCCCGAGATTCGTGGGAAATTCGCTATGGCCATTGCTTGCCGCTGTTCCTCGAATTCATTGCAAGTTTTGTGAGCGGAGACACTAGGCCGTGTCCGACAATAGATATTTCAGCAGTAGTGTAATCCAGGCGACCGTCCAAAAGGTAAGAAAGTTGACGGCGAGTTTCTCATAACGGGTGGCCAGCCGGCGATGCAATTTGAACCACCCGATCATCCTCTCCATGAGGTTGCGTTTCCGGTAGGCTTCCTTGTCAAAGGCGGGGTCGGGGGTTTCGTTCTTCTTCTTGGGAATGACCGCGTGGATGTGATGACCCTTGAGCCACTGGCGAATCCGCTTGCTACTGTAGCCCTTGTCGGCGATGAATTCGCGGGGCCACTTGCGATGGCCCAACCGCTGCCGTTGTGTGCTGCGATGCATCATGGTTTCAAACGCGCGGCTCTCATGTTCCTGGCCCGGTTGGATGCCGATGGCCAGCGGGATGCCGTGACTTTCGATGATCAGGTCGATCTTCGTGCCGAAACCGCCGCGCGAGCGGCCCAACGCATGATCCGGCGGCTCAACGAGATGCGTCCGCTCGCTGCCGACCAGTCGGGCCTGGGTCCGCTTGAGCGCCCCCGCCGCGTCGCGCGTGGCGCGCAGGATGGTGGCGTCGAGGAACCACGTATCGGGATCGAGTTTTTCTTCCGCCTCCAGTTGGCGGATCAAGGCTTCGACGATGCGGTTCCAGGCGCCATCGGTGCGCCAGCGGGTCAGGCGGTCATGGACCGTCTGAAAGGGGCCGTAGCGTTCGGGCAAATCACGCCAGGCCGCGCCCGTGTGGAGGATCCAGAGGATGCCGTTGACGATGGGACGATGCTCACTCCACGGATGTCCGGCATGGCCCGAATGGGTGGGCGGGAAAAAGGGTTCCAGAATCGCCCATTGTGGATCAGATAGTTCGTAGCGTCTCATGGCTCATCTCCATGGCAAGAGAACGAGCGACCGAACCACTGATATTGTATGCATTTACGATTGCCGGACACGGCCTAGCACCGAACGGTTTTTGTGGCCGTAACGCTTAACAATGACACACTACGGCCCGTCGCGGGATGGGCCGGTTGGCGTCAGAGAAAGGACCAAGCGACGGTTGTCTAACCAGGGCAAGCGATGTTGCCGCGCATTGATCCTATCCATCGCGGGGGCCAACGCCTCCTGGCCCGCGAACGGGTCCAGGTACACGATCAATGCTTCCGGCGTCTCGTACAACTGGCCGGGCCGGTTGAAGAACTGTCGCCGCAGGGTCCGGACGTGCTCCCCCGCGTAGCCCTCGCCCAACTGTCGGCCCAGGTCGGCGACCGCGTTGTACACCAACGCCACCAGCCAGCCGAACATCTGCAACGGCCCCCGGTGAAAGCGCGGCCGCCGCCGGTCGGGACTCTCCTTGTCGTAGCCGCACGGTACGGCATCCACCAACAGGTCGTGAACCTCGACCCGATGGGCCTGCTCGTGCCCTTGTCGAGCCCGGAAGATGGTCAGCACGTCTTCCGGGTCGCCGGCGCAGGTCGTGTACAGCGGATGCCAGCGGTCCTTTTTGGGACCGGGTCGGACCTCCCGGCAGATGATGGTGCGCACCGCCTGCTCCGCGGTCTCGCCCTTGAGTACCGTTTGCGTCTCGGCCAGGCGGACTTCCTTGGGCGGGGCGCCGACGCACACGCCCGGTTCCTCGACGGATACGAACAAGCCGCCGGGCAATTGCTTCCAGGCCCGCATTCGGTGCGGGTAGCGGCAGGCGCGCAGCGTGACGTCCAGGCGCCGCTGGCTCTCGACCAGATCCCACAAGGTCCGCACGCCCGCGTCCGACTTGGCCGCCCCGGCGTCGAACAGCGCGTGGAGCGTGCGCGGCCGGCCGTGCTTCAAGACCTGTCGGACCAGCGGCGCCGCCAGCTCTTGCAAACCCACATCGCCCGGCGTGCCGCGCACCGCCAGGAAGCGGCCGCTCGTCAGGTCGAAGCCGGTGAACAGCTTCTCGCAGCGCATGTACTTGTTGCGGGTGGTGACGTAGCCCTTGCCGATGCGAAACTTCTTGGTCCAGCGTGGGATGGTGTGCTCGTCGAAGCTGACCATGGCGTCGGCGTTGCGGAGCAAGTGCCACGGGCAGGTCCGGCGGCAGAAGGCATCGACCTCATACCAGGCCAGGTGACGCCGCCAACCGCCGACGGTGTGGCGCGACGGGCAGCGGCGGCCGCCGCACAACCGGGCGAAGCCGGCGTCGGCCATCTCGTCCAGGTGAAAAACTCGCTCCAGGCCGGTCACCAAGGAGAAGACGCTGGTCAACAGGCCCGGACGCAAGGAACCGTAATCGTCGGTGAAGCAGTCCTGGGCCGTGGCCAACCAGTCCAGGGCTTCGGGCATCAACAGGAACGCGCCGGCGTGCTGGGTCTTGGTGACGAAAAAGGGGGCGGCGGCAGGGGCACGGGTTGGCGCGGTGGCACGCCGCCGGGCGCGGCCGGCGCGACCGCAGGCTGCACGGCCGGCTCGGGGGCCGCGGCCGCGGCCCGCGTCGCCCGATCGAGGCCGAACTTCTTGCAGAAGTGGTGCAAGGCCACCGTGGACACGTGGACGCCCCAGGTGCGTTGGATGAAGGCCAACACGTCGTAGCGCGTGGCGTCGGCGTGAGTCAGCATGAACTCGGCGATGGGGCCGGCGTAACGCGGCAGCAGTTTGCCATGCGGCCGGCCGGCCAGGCGGTGGTGGGCGGCCTGGATCGCCTCCTTGGAAGACACCCCTTGTTGGTGCGAGGCCGTGGGCCGGCTGACGCCGACCAATCGAGCGATCTGAGCGACTTTGAGTCCGGAATCGCAGTGCAGGAGGAAATGGCTGAGCAACCGGCTGGAGTAGTAATCGTCGCCGCAGCGTCGCCGGAAGGCAAAGGCCGCCTGGAGCAAGCCGCGTTGCCCGGCCGTGAGTCGCTGTTCGGCGATCTGCGCTTGGGCGAGCCAAGAGGCGCAAGTGCCGTCCATGGTGAGCATGAGGAATCCTCCCTGCAACCCAGGCAGGGAGAATTGTAGTCCGTAA
The DNA here is from genome assembly GCA_963813925.1 of uncultured Planctomycetaceae bacterium. GTDB lineage: Bacteria > Planctomycetota > Planctomycetia > Gemmatales > Gemmataceae > UBA4732. Next base: position 340,032 of record CAWFBG010000004.1, on the reverse strand, counting down.
GGACTGGAAGTTAAGCGTTACGGCCCGAAAAACCGTTTGGTGCTAGCTTCATAACCAGCTTGCCGGAGGCGACGGGTAGGATGACTCAGAGGGACAATGCCGCTCACCGGTTGATGCTGCAATTGGGCAGGGCGGTCTTGAGCTTGGCGACGCCCTCGTCGCTTACCTTCGTGCCCCTCAGGATGAGTGCCTTGAGGTTCTTGCAGTCCTTGAGGTTGGCCAGGCCCGCGTTGCTCACCTGCGTGCCTTCCAGGTGAAGGTACGTCAGATTCTTCCAGTCCTTGAAGTGAGCGAGGTCCGCGTCGCTCACCGTCGTCAGGTACAGAGCGAGTTCCTCCAGGTTCTCGCAGTCCTTGAAGTTGGCCAACCCCGCATCGCTCACCTGCGTGCCGCCCAGGTCGAGGTGCGTCAGGTTACTGCAGTCCTTGAGGTGAGCCATGCCCACGTCGCTTACCTTCGTGCGGCTCAGGTTGAGGAACATGAGGTTCTTGGAGTCCTTGAAGTTTGCCAGGCCCTTGTCGCCCACCTGCGTGGTATACAGCTGGAGGTAGGTCAGGTTCTTGCAGTCCTCGAAGTAGGCCAGGCCTTCGTCGCTCACCTGCGTGCCGCCCAGGTCGAGGTGCGTCAGGTTCTTGCAGTCCTTGAAGTGGGCCAGTCCCGCATCTTTCACCTGCGTTTCACGCAGATCGATGAACGTCAGGTTCTTGCAGCCATCGAAAGCGGCAAGGCCTGCGTTGCGAACCTTTTGATTCCGGACCAAATCGACGTACGTCAGCCGGAACGGCTGCTGCGGCAGGTCGGCGGCGGTCTTGTCGTCGTCTACTTCGTCGTTCACGCGAACCACGCCGCCGATGGACAGCACGTACTCGGCGGCACGGCGATCCGGGTCGGGACTTGCGGGCGCGGTCTTCGCTTGGTTGGTATCGACTTCCTTCCAGAATTCTGCCGCCGGCTTGCCGTTGATCTTCTCCAGCGTCTTGATGGAGCGGAGGACCTCGGCATCACGTTCGGGCTGGAAGTCGCAGCTGAGTTCTTTGAGGGGCATCCCTTTCAGCAGAGAAACGTCTGTTACCTTCGTGTGATCGATGAGGAGCCCTGTCAAGTCATTACAGTCCTTGAAATGGGCCAGGCCCGCGTCCGTCACGTTCGCGGCCCAGTTCAGAAGGAGCACTCTCAGCTTCTTGCAGTCCTTGAAGTGGGCTAACCCCGCGTCGCTCACCGGCGTCCAGCTCAGGTTGAGCACCTGGAGGTTCTTGCAGTCCTTGAAGTGGGCCAGCCCCGCGTCGGTCACCTGCGTGCTCTGAAGGTTGAGCGACGTCAGGTGCTTGCAGACCTTGAAGGGGGCCAACTCCGCGTCGCCAACCTTCGTCTGGCTCAAGTCGAGCTGCGTCAATCCCGCCAGGTTCATCCCCATCAGCGGCGTCAGATCCGCAAGCGGCGCCGTCTCCGATTGCCAGGGTGTGCCACTGCATTTGAGGACGCGTAAGGCGTCGAAGACTCGTATTGGTGAGATGTCCGTCACCCGGTCGGCATTGAGTCGCAACTCCGTGACGACGCCGTCCTCGATCTTGTGCTCCATCTTGCCGTCGAAGCCGGGGTTGCGTCGCATTAACTCCTTGCGGACTTCCTCGACCTGCTCGGCGGCGGGCAGGGCCGCGATGCGCTGGACGTAGGCATCGGTGAATGGGGCGACGGCGAGCGGCGGCGGCTGGTCGGCCTTCGCCACGCGCGGCTCGGGTAGAAGCCGGGCCGTGAAAACTTCCCTGTCGCCGTCTTTGAATGTCAATTCCTTGCCGTCCACGCTGAAGCCGTCCTTCTTCACCTCCACCTTCCGCGTGCCCGGCTTGACGTGGATCTCGGCCTTCTTGCCGCCGTCGCTCCAAGTCACCGTCACGCGGTCGCCGTCCACGAACACCTCCGCGTTCGGCTCGTTGACCTGCACGAGGAGGACGCCGTCGGCCGTCTGTACCTTGAACACGCCGCCGGCCCACAGGGCCGCCAGGCCCGCCAGCAGTAAACACACCGCCGCACCGGCGATGATCGGCCATTTCTTCCGGGGCAGCCGTGCCGTCACGACTTGCCCCTTCTTCGCCCTTTGCGAGGCGGGCGTGGGTCGAGCCGCGTCCTGCAAATTGTCGAACGGGGAGCGACCGACCACCTGCGGGGGGGCTTTCACGACCGCGGCTATCGGAGGAGCCGGAAGCGGTGGAGGCGACGCCGACGGAGCCTTCAAATACGCACCGAGAGCCTCCGCAAACTCTGCCATGCTCCGAAATCGCTCGGCCGGCTCCTTCGCCATCGCCTTGCGGCAGACGGCGTCCAGCCGGGAATGCACGTCGGGGCGGAACTCCCGGATCGGAGGCACAGGCGCGGTCAGGATCTGGCCGATCACGACCGTCATCCCGCCGGTGTACGGCGTTCTCCCGGTGAGCATCTCGAACAGCATCACGCCCAGCGCGTAGACGTCGGTGGCCGGGCCGATGGCCGACACGTCCCCCTTGCACTGTTCGGGGGCCATGTAGCTGACCGTGCCGAGCAACCCGCCGTCACGACTTAGCTTGGCCTCCTTCGGGTCCACGTCGGCGACGCGTTTGGCCAGGCCGAAGTCCATGACCACCGGCTCGCCGCAGGCCGCCATCATCACGTTCGCCGGCTTCAGGTCGCGGTGGACGATGCCCGCGCGATGGGCGTGTTCCAGGGCCAGGGCGATCTTGCGGACGATCTCGGCGGCGCGCGGCTGCGGCATCGGGACTTCCGGATCGATCTCGTCTTCGAGGGGCGTGCCGGCGATGTAGGCCATGGTGATGAACGGCCGACCGTCGATCTGGCCGGCGTCGAAGACGGTGCAGATGTTGGGATGCTGCAGGACCGCCGCCGACCGGGCCTCGCGCACGAAGCGCTCGGCCCGCTGCGGGGATTTCGACGCCTCGAAGAACGGGACTTTGAGGGCCACCTGCCGTCCGAGTTGGGAGTCCTGGGCCAGGTAGACCGCGCCCATGCCGCCCCGGCCGAGCAGTTTCAGGATCCGGTAACGGCCGAACTCCGCGGGCAGGACCGGAAACGGGTTCGCGTTCGACGCAGGCGGGTGCTTGTTCGTATCGCCCTTTTGCGCATCGACGGTCGGCTTCACCACGAAGGGCTTATCGCATTTCGGACAGCGGACGGGTCCGCCGCTATGGGCCTCCGCCACGGAACAGCTGGCCTTGCACGCGGGATTCGGGCACTGGACGAGCATGGTCATGGGAACCTCGGGTGAGGGCGCGCGAAGACTTTTGGTCTTGCGGTCTTGAATTCGCTTGGCTGCCTCTGGCGGTATTCTAACCCGGCGCCCACAGCTCGCGCACCTCGTCTGGGCTGGCCGCGGTTTCCAGGGCTTTGAGGATCGCCAGCAGCTTCTCTTCTTCGTGAATGTCATGGATCTCGGGCATAAGCCGGAGGCCGTCGTCGCCGAAGCGCACTCGCAACAGCGATTCGATGCCCATGCGCAGGCCCGTTCGGCGGCCCACGCGCTCGGGGGTTGTGACGAATGGCATACGTCTCTCCTCTTGAATCCTGTCGATTTCTTGCCAGAAACCGTTTTCCAGCGCCGGCGGCGGCTCCATGAGCCAGTCGATCACGCGGAACAGCTCCCGCACGTCCTTGGGGCTGAAGCCGCGCTCGTACAGGCCGCGCACCAGCCGGAGCTTCCAGGCGTGCCGGCCGGCAGGGTCGCCGTGCGTCTGCCGCGCCTTCAGGTGCGCCAGCACCACCTGCGCGAACGGGTTGACGCTGGCTTCCAACATGTCTTCGTGCGGCGCCAGGTCCAGCAGCTTCGCCGTCGGGAAGCGGAGGCCGGCCTCGCAGCCGAACAGGTTGCTGCGGAAGTCCGTCGGCCGCCAGGCGGGATCGTCGTCGGCCAGCACGGCGAGGCTGGCCACTGGCCTATTGTACCGGTCGAAGACGCGATAATTGTAGACTTACATGCGCCTCGGGAACTCCGCGTCCCGCGCCGTCTGCACTTCGACGTGGACCAACACCCAGCACTCGGCGCCGTCCGTCGTCCACACCTTGACGAGCTTATCGACGTCACGCCGGCCGACCTCGGCCTCGCGCACCACCTGCTGAAACTCCTTGTCCAGCGACTCGTAGCCGCGCGACCAGTCGATCTGCCGGTGGACCTCCGGGAACAGCAGCGCCAGGAACGGCTCGAAGTACGCGTCCAGCGCTTCCTTCCACGGGCTGTCGTAGTCGGTGGACACCGATGGTTCCCTGGGTTCGCGCCCTTTCGTGCCGCCAAGGCGTCGCCTATTTCAACTCCTTGATCTCGATCTTGCGGAACTCGACCGCGGCCGCCCCATCCGGGAACTGTAGGACCGATACCCGGATATGCGGCGTTCCGGCAGGAACGGAAGCGGTTTGCCTGAGGCGGCTCGCCGAGCGGTTCAGACTCCGCAAGAGGCGTCGTGACCGTTCCTGTCTGCGGTAAACTGTACCCCGCGGTTCGTCCGGCCGACGCGCGGCAAAGAATGAATAGTTTAAAGATGTAAAATAGACAAATAATTACGGAGTTCTGGCGTGAAGCCGCAATACCACCCGAAAACCGCATGAGCCGCGGCGGAACGCGGGATCGTAGACACTGCGGACGGCCGACCGACAATCGCGGGGAACGTCGATCCACGAACCGCCGCGCAAGACACGGCCATTTGCGTTTTCTTTGCCATTTGGATCTTTAATAGATCTTTCTTGGTACGGGCCGTACCCGTCGGCGCACCACTGCCAGACGTTGCCGTGCATGTCGTACAAACCCCAAGGATTCGCCTTGAAGCTGCCCACCGGCGAAGTAAACGCATATCCATCATTCCAGGCAATCTTCAGGATCTCGCCGGGAATTTTCTCATTGAGCGAGGCATCCGCGACGTTGGCTTTCCCCTGGAGGCTGGCGTCCGGGTCGCCACACCAGAAGCGCGTCGTCGTCCCCGCCCGGCAGGCGTACTCCCATTCCGCCTCCGTCGGCAGCTCGTAGGTCTTCCCCTCCTTCTTGCTCAGCCAGGCGCAGAAGGCCGTCGCGTCCTTCCAGGAAACCTCGACTACCGGGTGGTCGTCCCCCTGATTGAAGCCCGGATACCGCCAGAAGTACGTCAGTTTCTGTTCCCAATCGGCCGTCGCCTGGTTCCATGCATAACCGCCCTTGCCGTCCTTCTCCGCGTCGGTCAGGTAGCCGTCATCCTTTACGAAGGCGGCGAACTGGCCCTTCGTCACCGGGTAGGCGCCCATGTAGAACGCCTTGGTGATCTCCACCTCATGTTGCGGCCCCTCGTTTTCGGAGCGGCCTTCTTCCTCCTTCGGCGAACCCATCAGGAATTTGCCAGGCTTGATGAGCTTCAGCTTCATGCCGATGCTGTTGGTGATCTCGTCCGGCGCCGCCGCCAACTTCTCCGGTGCGGCAGCCAGCGGTTCCAACCGGATGTCAATCGGCTTGCGCTCGCCGGCGGCGAGCGTCACTTCCTGCGTTTCCATCTTGAAGCCGGCCGTCTTGATCTCCAGCTTTCGCTTGCCGGGCGCCACCTGGATCGCGATCGGCTTGTCATCGCCCGTCAGCTTGATTGCGACTTTTTCGCCATCGACAAACACCTCGGCGTCGGCCGGCAGATTCTCCACGACAATCGTGCCGTCCGCCGTCTTCACCTTGAACACGCCGGCCGCCCACAAGACCGCCAAGCCCGCCAGCAGTACACACGCCGCCGCGCCGGCCAGGATCGGCCATTTGGGACGACGGTAGGCAGCGGCCATGACCTGCACCCATTTCGCCTTATTCGAGGTCGGTGCGGGCAGAGGCGCTAATTTTCCAGCGATTGGCGCGTTGGACGTGCCGGCCCGACTGGCCATCGTCTGTTTCGCGTCCCGCGCCTCCGAACCCGCTTCTGCCAGTTTGGGCCGCCGCTCGCCGCCGTCGGGCGCTCGACTCAAGCCGCCCGTCAGCCGCAGGATCGCGTCCTCCAGGTGGATCGCATGGCGGAGGACGGGCGGGGCGTAAGCCTCCAGCCAATGTTCCGCGCTGATGAAATACTCCAGTTCCTTGGACGGCGGCACGTCTTCGATGCGGAACGGAATGACCGGGATGCCCTTGGCGATGGTGCGCTCCACTTCGCGGAACACTTGCTTGGAGACGTTCGCGTGGGTCGAGAAGATTAACACGAAGGCGCCGCTCCGTTCGATCCCCTCGATGATGGACTCGCCCCACTCCTTGCCGGGCATGATGTCGCGCGGCGCGACCCAGCAGCGAATGCCTTTGTCCTCCAGCGCGGCGACCAGGGCCATGGCGACGTCCACGTCCTTCGTCGAGTAGCTGAAGAAGGCGTCGTAACGCGACACACGGCCGCTCTCGGTTTTCAATTGCCGCTGACCAGGGGGTGCCGGCAGCGGTGCGGGAGGGGATGCGGGGGCTGTGTAGACCGCAGCTATCGGAGGAGACGGAAGCGGCAGGTGTGGGGAAGAGGCTTTCAGATAAAAACCGAGGACGTGCGCCAACGCCGCCATGCTCGGGAAACGCTCCGCCGGACTCTTCGCCATGGCCTTACGGCAAATGGCGTCCAGCCGGGGATCCACGTCAGGACGGAACTCTCGAACCGGAGGAGTCGGGGCGGTCAGGATCTGGCCGATCACGACGCTCATCGCGCCGATGTACGGCGTTTTCCCGGTGAGCATCTCGAACAGCATCGCGCCGAGCGCGTAGACGTCGGTGGCCGGCCCGATGGCCGCCACGTCGCCTTTGCACTGTTCGGGGGCCATATAGCTGAGAGTGCCGAGGATGGCTCCGAACTGGGTCAACTTGGCTTCGTTCGGGTCCGCATCCGCGACCCGCTTCGCCAGGCCGAAGTCCATGACCACCGGTTCGCCGCCGGCCGCCATCATCACGTTCGCCGGTTTCAGGTCGCGATGTACGATCCCCTTGCGGTGGGCGTGTTCCAGGGCGAGGGCGATCTTGCGGACGATCTCGGCGGCGCGCAGTTGCGGCATCGGAGATTCCGGATCGATCTCGTCTTCGAGGGGCGTGCCGGCGATGTAGGCCATGGTGATGAACGGCCGACCGTCGATCTGGCCGGCGTCGAAGACGGTGCAGATGTTGGGATGCTGCAGGACCGCCGCCGACCGGGCCTCGCGCACGAAGCGCTCGGCCCGCTGCGGGGATTTCGACGCCTCGAAGAACGGGACTTTGAGGGCCACCTGCCGTCCGAGTTGGGAGTCCTGGGCCAGGTAGACCGCGCCCATGCCGCCCCGGCCGAGTAGTTTCAGGATCCGGTAACGGCCGAACTCCGCGGGCAGGACCGGAAACGGGTTCGCGTTCGACGCAGGCGGGTGCTTGTTCGTATCGCCCTTCTGCGCATCGACGGTCGGCTTCACCACGAAGGGTTTGTCGCATTTCGGACAGCGGACGGGGCCGCCGCTATTGGCCTCCGCCACGGAACAGCTGGCCTTGCACGCGGGATTCGGGCACTGGACGAGCATGGCCATGGCGAACCTCGGGTGAGGGGTGAGCAAAGACTTTTGGTCTTGCGGTTCTGAAGTCGCCTTGCTTTCTCCGGCGGGATTGTACCCCGGCGGCGCCGGACTAACAAGACGCGGATTGCCTGAAATGGGCCGGCGCTACCCGGCATGGAGCCGCCGGTTCAAATATGAATCGCCCGCCGGTCCACGGCCAGCGCCGCCTCCTTCATCGCCTCCGACAACGTCGGATGGGCGTGGCAGGTGCGGGCGATGTCCTCGGCGCTGCCGGCGAACTCCATCACCGCCACGGCCTCCGCGATCATGTCCGACGCCCGCGGCCCGAAGATGTGTACGCCCAGTACGCGATCCGTTTTGGCGTCCGCCAGGATCTTCACCAGCCCTTCCGTCTCGTCCATGCAGCGCGCCCGCGGGTTGGCGCTGAAGGGGAACTTGCCCACCCTGTACTCGCGGCCGGACTGCTTCACCTGCTCCTCCGTCAGGCCGACGCTCGACACCTCCGGCCAGGTGTAGATCACGCTCGGCACCGTGTCGTAATTGACGTGCGTCTTCTTGCCGGCCAGGCGCTCGACGCAGGCGACGCCGTCCTCCTCCGCCTTGTGGGCCAGCATCGGCCCGTTAATAAGGTCGCCGATGGCGTAAATACCCTGTACGTTGGTCTGAAAATCCTCGTTGACCGGGACGCGGCCTCCGCGCTCTTCGACGTGGACGCCGGCCTCCTTCAGGCCCAATCCCGCCGTGTACGGCCGACGGCCGACCGCCGCCAACACCTTGTCGCCGGTGAACTGCACGTCCCCTTTCGGCCCCGTCGCCTTGACGACGACCTTGTCGCCGCTCCTGTCGGCGCCCGTGACCTTGTGTTCCAGGTGAAATTCCAGCCCCTGTTTGCGGAGCGACCGATGGAGTTGTTCGACGATCTCGCCGTCGGTCAGCGGCAGCAGACGCGGCAAAAACTCGATGACCGTGACCTTGGCCCCGAGCCGCTTCCACACCGACCCCAGCTCCAGGCCGATGTAGCCGCCGCCGACGACGATCAGGTGTTCGGGCACCTTGTCGAAGGCCAGCGCCTCGGTCGAGCTGACCATGGACTTGCCGTCGAACGGCAGCGACGGCAACTCCACCGGCTCGCTGCCGGTCGCCAGCAGGATCGCCTTGGTCTCCAGAACCGTTTCCTTGCCGTCCGCCCCCTTGACGGCGACTTTGCCCTGACCGGCGAGGCGGCCCGTGCCCAGGACGGAGGTGATCTTGTTTTTCTTGAAGAGGTAAGCGATCCCGTCGGTATTGCTTTTGACGACCTTGTCCTTGCGGGCCATCATCGCGCCGAGGTCGAGGCCGACTTCGCCGACCTTGACGCCGTGCCGGCCGAAATGCGCCCTGGCCTGGGCGTAGATTTCGCTGGAGTCGAGCATCGCCTTGGTGGGAATGCAGCCGACGTTGAGGCAGGTCCCGCCGAGCGTGGCCCGCTTCTCGACGCAGGCGACCTTCATGCCCAGCTGGGCCGCGCGGATGGCGGCGACGTAGCCGCCGGGGCCGGAACCGATCACCACCAGGTCGTAGCGCTCCGCCATCATGGCCTCCAAGAATCGAACCACAGAGACGCAGAGACACAGAGAAAGACAAAAGCAGTTGCTTTTCTCTGTGTCTCTGTGTCTCTGTGGTTCACATCATTTAGACTTCCAACATCAGCCGTTCGGGGTTCTCGACGCACTCCTTGACGCGCACCAGGAAGCTCACGGCCTCGCGGCCGTCCATCAGGCGGTGGTCGTAGGAGAGGGCCAGGTACATCATCGGCCGGACCACCACCTCGTCGCCCACGGCCACCGGCCGTTTCTGGATGGTGTGCATCCCCAGGATGCCGCTCTGCGGCGGGTTCAGGATCGGTGTGGATAACAGCGATCCGAATATCGCCGCCGTTCGTGATCGTGAACGTGCCGCCTTGCAGGTCCGCCACCGATATTTTGCCGTCGCGGGCCTTGGCCGCCAGCTCGGCGATGCCCTTCTCGATCTGGGCGAAGCTCAGCCGGCCGGCGTCGCGCAGCACCGGCACCATCAGCCCCTTCTCCGTGCTCACCGCCACGCCGATGTCGTAAAAGTTCTGGTAAACCACGTCCGGGCCGTCGATGCGGGCGTTGACGGCCGGGAACGCCCGCAACGCCTCCACGCACGCCTTGACGAAAAAGCTCATGAACCCCAGGCCGACGCCGTGCTTCTTCTGGAACGATTCCTTGTACTTCGTCCGCAGCGCCATGATCGCCGACATGTCCGCCTCGTTGAACGTCGTCAGAATGGCGGCGTTCTGCTGGGCGGCCAACAGCCGCTCGGCGATGCGCTGGCGGATTGTCGTCATCCGCTGGCGGGTCTCCCGGCCGTTGGCCTGGGGCCTGGTTTCGACGACCGGCGTTGGCGGTGCGACGGGCGGCTCGGCGACGGCCCCGCGCCGGGCGAGATGGGTCTGCACGTCCTCCTTGAGGACGCGGCCGCCGGGTCCGCTGCCGGTGAGCCGGCGCGGATCGACGCCCTCGTCGGCGGCCAGCTGCCGGGCCGACGGCGACAGCAGCGGCTCGACCGCCGCGGCCGCCGTGGTGACGGGGATCGCCTTGTCCGCGACCGGGACCGCCTTCTCGCTCGGCCGGGCCGACTCCGCCTTGACCGCCGGCGCCGCCCCCTCCTGGACGCGGCCGACCACCGAGCCGATGGGGACTGTCTGGCCTTCCTGGACCGTGATGGTCAGGACGCCGGCGACCGGCGCCACCACTTCCGTCGTGGCCTTGTCGGTCTCCAGCTCAAACACGGGTTCGTTGGCGCGCACGACGTCGCCGTCGGCCTTCAGCCAACGGGACACGACGCCCTCGGTGATCGCCTCTCCGACGGACGGGACTTTGATGTCAACGGCCATAGGATTATGTGCTTTTATGTTCCAATGTCGGAGCGATGATGCCATCGCCCAAGTTGTTCTTTGGATCGGGCCTGTTCGCGTTTAGCAGAGGGTGCCATGCTTTCGCGGCCCCTGTCCGAACGCGGAAACCGTCGGGACCACCGCGAAAGCATGTTTGACCGTTACCCGGTTCCGGTGAAGTCCAAACATGCTTTCGCGGTGGTCCCGACGGCGCGCGGATCCCGAATGCATCCGCGAAAGCATGGCACCCACAGTTGCGAGCCTATTTCGTGCCCGGCGCGACCGCATGCTCCTCGCGCCTCGGCGCGCCGTCCCCATTTTGCTCCGTCAGGCGCAGGTGGCCCGGACACGACGCCCGAACCAGGTGCGGGGCCGCGCCGCGCACCGCCGCCTCGACCAGTTCCTCCTGTTCGCGCTTGTGGACCTCATGCGAGCCGGTCGCCGGGCTGGCGCTGGCGTCGCGGCCGACGTACTCGACCGCGTAGCCCATCTCCCGCAGCCGCGGTTCCATGAACCACCAGCCGCCCATGTTCTGCGACTCCTCCTGTACCCAGACGTATTCCTCCGCCTTGTGGTAACGCACTAGCGCGTCGTGCAACGACTCCTCCGGGAACGGGTAGAACTGCTCGACGCGCACGATGGCCACGTCGTCCGTTTCCGTCTTGGTGCGCAGCCTGGCGAGTTCGTGGTAGACCTTGCCGCTGCACATTAACACCCGCCGAACGCGCTCCGGCGACTGCGTGGCGTCGTCCAGGACTTCGTGGAACCGGCCGTGGATCAGGTCGTCGAACGGCGACAGCTTGGCCCGCAACATGCTCTTGGGCGTCATCACGATCAGCGGCTTGCGGAAGTTGCGCTTCATCTGCCGGCGCAGCATGTGGAAGTGCTGGGCCGGCGTCGAGGCCATGACCACCTGCATGTTGTCGTCGGCGCACAGTTGCAGGAAGCGTTCGAGGCGGGCGCTGGAGTGTTCCGGCCCCGCCCCCTCGTAGCCGTGCGGCAAAAGCATCACCACGCCGCTGTCGCGCTGCCACTTCGACTCGCTCGACGCCACGAACTGGTCGATGATGACCTGGGCGCCGTTGCTGAAGTCGCCGAACTGCGCCTCCCACATCACCAGCGTGTCCGGCGCGTCCAGCGCGTAGCCGAACTCGAAGCCCAGCACCGCCGCCTCCGAAAGCAGGCTATCGTAGATCTGCAATTGGGCCTGTTCTGGTCGCAGGTGGTTCAGGGCGACGTAGGGGTAGCCGTATTCGTAATCGAAGTAAACCGCGTGCCGCTGGCTGAAGGTGCCGCGGCGGCTGTCCTGGCCCGACAGCCGCACCGGCGTTTCCTCCAGCAGCAGCGAGCCGAACGCCAGCAGCTCGGCGAACGCCCAGTCCACCGGCTTGCGGTCGAGCAGATCCTGGTGGCGCGCCTTGAGCTGGTGCGCCAGCTTGGGGTGGAGCGAGAAGTCGTCGGGCACGCGCACCAGCCCCTCGGAAATGAAGCGCAGCGTCTCCTCCGCCACGCCCGTTTCGACCGGGGCGTGCGAGTATTCCGGCGTCAGCCCCTGCCAGCGGCCGTCGAAGCCGTGCATGGTGGCGTATTCGTGCGGCCCCTGTTTGACCTCGTGCAGCGACTCGTCCAGCTTGTCCTCGAACTTGCGGTCGATGGCCTCGGCCTCGTCGGCCGTCAAGTCGCCGGTGATGATGAGCCGGTCCTGGTAGACGGAGGTCAGCTTCGGCTGCTTCTTGATCTTTTCGTACATGACCGGCTGGGTGTACGAGGGGTCGTCGCCCTCGTTGTGGCCCATGCGGCGGTAGCAGTACATGTCGATGATGACGTCGCAGCCGAACGTCTGGCGGAACTCCAGGGCCAACTCGGCGACGTAGACCGACGCCTCGGCGTCCTCGCCGTTGACGTGGAAGATGGGGGCCTGGATCATCTTGCCCACGTCGGTGCAGTAGGTCGTCGAGCGGGCGTCGGTCGGCGAGGTCGTGAAGCCGATCTGGTTGTTGACGATGAGGTGGATGGTGCCGCCGGTCGTGTAGCCTTCCAGCTGCGACAGGTTGAGCGTCTCGGCCACCAGCCCCTGGCCGGCGAAGGCGGCGTCGCCGTGGATCAGCACCGGCACGCCCTTCTTCCGTTCCAGGTCGTGGAAGGCGGTCTGCTTGGCGCGAGTGCGGCCCTCGACGACCGGATTGACGGCCTCCAGGTGGCTGGGGTTGGGCGCCAGCGACAAGTGTACCTGCAATCCGCGCGAGTTGACGCGGTCGCTGGAGAAGCCGAGGTGGTATTTCACGTCGCCGTCGCCGTCCACCGATTCGGGGAGATAATTCTCCTCGAACTGGGCGAAGATCTCCTCGTAGGGCTTGCGGAGGATGTTGGCCAGGACGTTGAGCCGGCCGCGGTGCGACATGCCGAGGATGATCTCGCGGATGAGGTAGTCCGGCGCCTTTTCGACGACTGGCTTCCAGCATCGGGATCAGCGTCTCGGCCCCTTCGAGGGAGAAGCGCTTTTGCCCGGTGTAGCGGGTTTGCAGGAAGCGCTCGAAAAGCTCGGCGTAGTGGAGGCTGCGGAGGATGCGGAGTTTCTGGGCGTGGTCGAAGCTAGGGCGGTTGCGACGCGGTTCCATGCGCTCCTGGAGCCAGCGGCGGATGCGCGTGTCCTGGATGTGCATGTACTCGACGCCGATGGTGCGGCAGTAGGTCTCCTTGAGGGCGGCGAGGAGGTCGCGGAGCGTGGCGCGCGGCAGGCCGATGAACGGGCTGGTGTCGAAAACGCGGTCCATGTCGGCCTCGGACAGGCCGAATCCGGACAGCTCCAACAGCGGATAGCTCGGTCGGGGGTCGTTGAGCGGGTCGAGGTGGGCGAGGAAGTGGCCGAGGTCGCGGTAGGCGTAGATCAGACGGATCACGCCGGTTTGCAGCCGGGAGGCGTCCACGCCGGAGCCGGACGGGCGGACGGCCCCTAACTCAAAACCCTCGAAGAAATAGCGCCAGCTGGCGTCAACGGAGGACGGGTCCTGCTTCCAGCGTCGGTGGGCGTCCTCGATGGCGTCGAGGTTCCAGCGGCTGGCGACTGTGCCTTCACTCATGATTTCCGGGTTCCGGTGGTCAGCGGCGGACTGGGCCGCCGTGCGTCTCACTGCCTGATACTATTAAAGGCGACGGGACGGGGCAGGACAAGCATAGCTTGGCCGCCGCCGTCGCTTCCCCGTACACCGCCGTTCCCGTCTTCGTCAAGCTGTGTACGACCCGCGATACCGCGACGGCCGGGCCTGCGGAGGTTTTTTGTGGAGCGATGGTGGAAGGGCTGCTGTGCGTAGAAGTGGCGCAAGACCTGGCGAGCGGCCGGCGTAAGCCGGCTGGTGCGTCACGCAATCGGGCGCAAGTCTATACCAGCCGGCTTACGCCGGCCGCTCGCCGTGAAACGGTTCAGAACTGGTCGAGCCAGAAATGGAAGCCGCGGTAGTAGCGTTGCGGCGTGAGGTATTCGTAGCGCCAGTGCGGCTCGTTGAACGGCGGGTAGGCCATGTAGGCCGGCGGCCGCTGGTAGGCGCGCCCGGCGGTTCCGGCCATTGCGGCCCTTGGGTGGGCCAGTAGTTGGCGGGGAAGTAGTAGTAGGGGTAGTAGAAAAAGCGGTTGAGCGCCGGGTCCACCTGTTGCGCTCGGGCCGGCGCCGCCGCGATCAGCGACAGGCCCACGCCCAGCAACCCGGCCATCAGCATGTAGCGCACGCGCGTCATCGTCGCAGCCCTCCTGACTTGGTGGGGGCGTCGCGCCCCTGATCCTGTCTACACTTTACCCGGCGGCGGCCGGCCGTGCGCCGACGCCGCCGCGCCCGGCCGATAAAAAAGCGGCGTCGGCGCACGGCCGTGCGGCCTGGGTAAGCGCCGCTCGACGCGCCGGCCGTCCGGATCGCGCCCCTTGCAAGGATTCGACATGGATTCCCCTTCGGTCTACGACAACCCGCTCGTCACCCGCTACGCCGGCCGCGACATGGCCGAACTCTGGGGGCCGCAACGCAAGTTCTCCACCTGGCGCCGGCTCTGGGTGGCGCTGGCCGAGGCGCAACAGGAACTCGGCCTGACCGCCGACGACGGCGTCACGCCGCGCATCACCCCGACCCAGCTGAACGAGATGCGCGCCCACACCGACGACATCGACTTCGCCCGCGCCGACTTCCACGAACGCCGGCTGCGTCATGACGTGATGGCCCACATCCACGCCTACGGCGAGGCGGCGCCCGGCGCCCGCGACATCCTCCACCTCGGCGCCACCAGCTGCTATGTCACCGACAATACGGACCTGATATTGATGCGCGAGGGGCTGAAGCTGCTGCGCGACCGCCTCGTCGGCGTCATCGACGCCCTGGCCCGCTTCGCCGTCCGCTGGCGCGACCGGGCGACGCTCGGCTTCACCCACTTCCAGCCGGCCCAGCTGACCACCGTCGGCAAACGCGCCTGCCTCTGGTGCTACGACTTCGTCCTCGACCTCAATGAAATCGTACACCGCCTGGAAACGCTCCGCTTCCGCGGCGCCAAGGGGACCACCGGCACGCAGGCCAGTTTCCTCGCCCTCTTTCGCGGCGACCACGACAAGGTGCGGCGGCTGGACCTGCGGGTCGCTCTCAAGATGGGCTTCGACGCCGTTTACCCCGTAACGGGGCAGACCTACTCGCGGAAGGTGGATTCCCAGGTGCTCGACGCCCTCTCTGGCCTGGGTCAAACCGCCCACAAGTACGGGACCGATCTGCGTCTGCTGGCCCACCGTCAGGAAATCGACGAACCGTTCGAGGCCGAACAGGCGGGTTCCTCGGCGATGCCGTACAAGCGGAACCCGATGCGCTGTGAACGGATGTGCGGGTTGGCCCGTTTCCTCGGCGGGTTGGCGGTGAGCGCGGCCGAGACGGCGGCGGTGCAATGGCTGGAGCGGACGCTGGACGACAGCGTGAACCGTCGGCTGACGCTGCCGCAGTCCTTCCTGACGGCCGACGGCGTGTTGCGGCTGGCCCTGAACATCAGCGGAGGTCTCGTGGTCAACGCCGACGTGATCCGCCGCAACGTGGACCTGACATTGCCGTACATGGCGACAGAAAACGTGATGATGGCGGCAGTCGCGGCGGGAGGCGACCGCCAGGAGCTGCACCGCGTCATCCGCGACCACAGCCAGGCCGTGACCGCGGCGCTGAAGGCGGGGGCGGCGCAACGACCTGCTGGACCGGCTGCGTGCCGACCCGTTGCTGGCAAAGGTGGACTTCGACGCCGTGCTGGCCGAGGGGCAATTCGTCGGCCGGGCGCCGCAACAGGTGGACGAGTTTATCGCGGAGGAAGTGGAGCCGATCCGTCGGCGGTACGGCGGGGCGCTGGGGCAACAGGCGGACGTGGAGCGGTGAGACGTACCATCCGCGAGCGCGAGCGAGCGGGGAGAAGAAGCGCTCGCTCGCGCTCGCGGCTGGTAGGTGGACTCATTTCGTCTCAATAACGTTCGTCGTCTTGAGCAGGTTTTCGATCTGCCGCACCTTGGCGTTGATGAACAGCACGTTGGGCAGGTCGATTTGGTGCGCCTGGGCGCCGGACGTGCGAATGATGAGGTCGCCCGAACCCAGGCCGAGGATGTAATGGCGGAACACGTCGCTGCGCTGCTTCTGGAGCGTCATGCCGTTGGTGCTGTAGCACTGTTGGCCGCCGCCGATCTCCTCGCACACCGAGAGCTGGCCCGGCGTGACCGTGATGTAGCGCTGCTTGTCGAAAATCAGCAGCGCCACCAGCCAGATGATGAACAGGAACACCGAGATGCTCATGTAGCCGGCCATGTTGATGCGCACGTCGAGCATGTAGAGGTAGCTGAGCAGGGTCTCCATCCAATGCAGCAGGAGGAAAATCACCACCAGCGCCACGGCGACGACGATCACCAGCAGCGACCACATGCCGCGCAGCGGCACGTTGGTGATGAAAATGGTCATCAGCAAAATGAATACGAAGACGACGCCGACGTACTGGTTCGGGGAGACGCGGAGATGAGGCTTTTCCACCTCGTTGTTCTCTTTGAGCGGGACGCCCGCGAAGGCCTTGTCCTCCTTCTGCGGGGCGTACACGACCACCTGATCGGTGAGGGTCGTCTTGTTGGTCTGTTCGCCCTTGTCGCTTTGCGTGTGCGTTTCGATCGTCAGGTCCGCGTTGACGGCGGCGGCCACGTCCTTGACGGGGAAAACCGCCATGACGTATCCCTGGAAGTAGGTGATGATCGCCATCAGGAAGCCGAACGCCCACACCGGCCACCAGTAGTAGAGGTTGGAGTGGCTGACGATGGTGATTTCGCGGGGCTCGTCCTGGGGTCGCGGCGCGGCGTGCGGCGTCGGCAGAGGGGCGGGAGGGGGCGGCGGGGACGTGGAGGCCATGGGGTCCTTCTTTCGTCGGGTCAGGGACCGGGTTCGGCCCCGGCGGCGGGGCGCGGGAACGTCACGCTCTCTCCAGACCTATTCGCGGATCGGCCGAAGATCTTGCGGCCGAACGTCGTTTGAGGACACAACCTAGTTGGGCCGCTCCCCCTTGTCAAGCGCGCCCCGGCGGATTCGTCGCCCCGCCGCCGACCGCCTATACTCTATTCCGTACCCCGAAGGGAGCGCTCCGCGAGGGAAAATCATGCCGTCCGACGCCGACCGCAACCGCCTACGTGAGGCCGTCCTCCGCCACGCCGAGTATTCGCTGGGGGCCGCCGTCGAAACGCTGTCGCCGCGCGAGCTTTTCACGGCCCTGGCCCTTGCCGTGCGCGACCGCATGATCGAGGGCCAGCTGGAGACCGAACGCCGATACCAACAGGCGGACGCCAAACGGCTCTATTACCTGTCGATGGAGTTCCTCATCGGCCGGTCGCTGGTCAACAGCCTCGTCAATCTCGGACTGCTGGAAGCCGCCCGCGGCGCCTTGGCCGACCTCGGCCTGTCCTTGGCCGACCTGGAAGAGACGGAACCCGACGCCGCGTTGGGCAACGGCGGCCTCGGCCGGCTGGCCGCCTGTTTCCTCGATTCGCTGGCCACGCTCGGCCTGCCCGGATTCGGCTACGGAATCAACTACGAATACGGCCTGTTTAAGCAAGAGATCCGCCACGGCGAACAGGTCGAGAAGGCCGACAACTGGCGCACCTATTTCACGCCCTGGCAGATCGAACGGCCGCAGGACGCCGTGATCGTGCCGCTGTACGGCCGCGTCGAACACGCCTACGACCGCCGCGGCGGCTACAACCCCATGTGGCTCGACTGGCGGGTCGTCGTCGGCGTGCCCTACGACATGCTCGTCCCCGGCTACGGCGGCCATACCGTCAACTACCTGCGCCTGTTCTCCGCGCGGGCGTCCCAGGACGTCGATTTCACCGTCTTCAACGAGGGCGATTACGTCCACGCCGTCCAGCAAAAGGTGCTGAGTGAAACGATCTCCAAAGTACTCTATCCGCGCGCGGAGTTCGCCGCCGGCCGCGAGCTGCGGCTGGTGCAGGAATACTTCCTCGCCGCCTGCTCCGTCCGCGACGTCGTCCGCCGCTACCTACGCGACCACGCGACTTTCGACCATTTCGCCGACAAGGTCGCCGTCCAGCTCAACGACACCCACCCGACGCTGGCCGTCGTGGAGCTGATGCGCATTCTCATCGACGAGAACGATATGCCCTGGGAGCGCGCCTGGGAGATCTGCACCGGGGTGTTCGCCTACACCAACCACACGCTGATGGCGGAGGCGCTGGAGAAGTGGCCGGTGACGCTGATCGAGCACGTCTTGCCGCGGCATTTACAGATCATCTATGAGATCAATCGGCGCTTCCTGGAAGCGGCGGAACGCCGCCGGCCGGACGATACGGGCCTGTTGCGGCGCACGTCGCTGATCGAGGAGGGCGACCCCAAGCAGGTGCGCATGGCCCACCTGGCCATCGTCGGCGGCCATTCGGTCAACGGCGTCGCCGCAGTCCACAGCGAGCTGGTCAAGAAGGAGCTGGTACCCGACTTTTACGCCCTCTTTCCGGAGCGATTCAACAACAAGACCAACGGCGTGACGCAGCGGCGCTGGCTGCTGGCGGCCAACCCCGGCCTGGCCGCGCTCGCCACCGAGGCCGTCGGAGACGGCTGGATTACGGACCTCGACCAGCTCCACGGCCTGGAGAAGTTCGCCGCCGACGCCGGGTTCCGCGAGCGTTTCCTCGCGGTTAAACAGGACAACAAGCGGCGGATGACGCGACTGGTGCAAGACCTGTGCGGCGTGACGCTGGACGCCGGCGCGATGTTCGACGTGCAAGTCAAGCGCTTCCACGAATACAAGCGGCAGCTGCTCAACGTGCTGCATCTGGTTTACGAGTACCTGGTGCTGGCCGACGACGGCCGCACTCCGCCCCGGCCGCGCGTCGTTGTGATCGCCGGCAAAGCGGCGCCGGGCTACCGGGCCGCCAAGCAGATCATCCGCCTCGTCAACGACGTGGCGGCCGTCGTTAACGGCGATCCGCGTTGTCGCGGTTGGTTGCAGGCGGTGTTCGTGCCGGACTACCGCGTGTCGCTGGCGGAGGTGCTAATCCCGGCGGCCGACCTGAGCGAGCAGATTTCCACGGCCGGCACCGAGGCGTCGGGCACCGGCAACATGAAGTTCGCGCTGAACGGCGCGCTCGACTATCGGCACGCTGGACGGGGCCAACATCGAGATCCGCGAGGAGGTCGGCCCCGAGAATATTTTCATTTTCGGCCTGACCGTGGACGAGGTGCGCGGCATCCAGTCCGGCCCCGGCTACCGTCCGCTGGATATTTACAACAACAGTCCCGAGGTGCGGCGCGTCATGGACGCCATCGGCCGGGGCCGCTTCTGTCCGGGCGATCGCGGCCGACACGCCTGGGCGGCGCAGCGGCTGTTGGCTCCGGGCGATCCGTATTTCCACTTGGCGGACCTGGAATCGTATCTGGCGGCGCAGGCGCAGGCGACCCGCGTTTACGACGACCGGCCGGCTTGGGCGACCAAAGCGATCCTCAACGTGGCTCGCGTCGGCAAGTTTTCCAGCGACCGCACCATCCGCGATTACGCGCGGGAGATATGGAACATCGTGCCCTGTTGACTGGCGACCGAATGCACTCCCTCAAATAGTGATTCCGCTCTGGAAACCCTGGCAAGCGGGGGGCGTAAGCCCCCTGATTCGGCGCCATGTCGGTGATAGTATGCGGAATCAGGGGGCTTACGCCCCCCGCTCGCCTCAGAGCGCCGGACCCTTGACGGCCCTTGATGGCCCTCTAGAATATTCTTTTATTTTCCAAACCGACGCGGCCGCCGCCAGAGCGGGGCGTGGAGCGAGCAGCCCGACGACGATGGACGACGCCATTCACAAGGCCGAGACGCTGATCGAGGCCAGCGGCTACATCCGCATGTTCCGCGACCGGCTGACGGTCATCAAGCTCGGCGGCAGCGCGATGGAAGACCCCGCCGCCCTCGAAGCCACGTTGCAAGACGTGGTTTTCATGGAGACGGTCGGCCTGCGTCCCATCCTCGTCCACGGCGGCGGCAAGGCCATCGACCGCGCCATGGCCAAGGCCGGTCTGGAGCCGCGCAAGGTCCAGGGCCGCCGCGTCACCGACGACGCCGCGTTGGAAATCGTCGTCCGCGTCCTGACCCAGGAATCGGAGGGACTCGTCGAGGAGATCCGCTTGCTCGGCGGACAGGCGCTGCCGCTGTTCGACCGCGGTTTGCAGTGCCTATTCGGCGAACGGCTGACGCTGCCCGGAGCCGACGGCCGGCCCATCGACCTCGGCCACGTCGGCCGCGTGACGCGCGTGGACGCCCCGCTGCTGGACGCGCTGGGCCGCGGCGGCGTCGTGCCGGTGATCCCGTCGCTGGCGCAGACCAAGGACGGCCGTTGGCTAAACGTCAACGCCGACACCGCCGCCGCCGCCGTCGCCGCCCACCTGCGGGCCGAAAAGCTCGTTTTCCTGAGCGACACGCCCGGCGTCCTGCTCGACCGCCGCGACCCCTCCACGCTCCAGACCGGCCTCAACGCCGCCCGCTGCCGGCAGCTTATCGCCGATGGCGTCATCGAGACCGGCATGATCCCCAAGGTCGAGGCCTGCCTGGACAGCCTCCGCGCCGGCGTCCGCAAGACCCACATGATCGACGGCCGGCTCAAACATTCGCTCCTCCTCGAAATTTACACCCACCGCGGCGTCGGGACCGAAATCGTTCTGGAGTAGTCCGTAGTCCGTAGTCCGTAGCGGCAAGCCGGGTTGTCTTCGCTACGGACTACGGACTACGGACTACGGACTGGGGAGAAGTGATATGAACCCGGCCACCCTCGACCTGTACCAGAAATACGTGATCCCCAACTACACGCGCTATCCGGTTTGTCTGGTGCGCGGCGAGGGGTCGCACGTCTGGGACGACGCCGGCAACCGTTACCTCGACTTCTTTCCGGGCTGGGGCTGCAACGCCCTCGGCCACTGTCCGCCGCGCGTCGTCGCCGCCGTGCGCGAACAGGTCGGGCAACTGATCCACGTCCCCAACACCTGGTACACCGAAGCCCAGGGCAAACTGGCCCAGGCGCTCGGCGAACGCACCGGCTGGGGCGGCCAGTGTTTCTTCTGCAACAGCGGCGCGGAGGCGGTCGAGGCGGCGATCAAGGTCGCCCGCCTCAACGGCGAGCCGGGTCGTTACAAGATTATTTCGATGTTCAATAGCTTCCACGGCCGGACCTTCGGCGCCCTCAGCGCCACCGGCCAGCCGAAGTACCATCAGGGGCTGGAGCCGCTGCTGCCCGGCTTCCGTTACGCCGCCTTCGGCGACCTCGACGCCGTGAGCAAACTAATCGACTCGGAAACGTGCGCCATTCTCGTCGAACCGATCCAGGGCGAGGGCGGGATCAACCTGCCCGCCGGCCGGCTACCTCGAAGGGTTGCGCGAGCTGGCCGACCGCCACAAGCTGATGCTGATCTTCGACGAGGTGCAGGCCGGCATGGGCCGCACCGGCCGCTGGTTCGCCCATCAGAACTGGGACGTGAAGCCCGACGCCATGACGCTGGCCAAGGCGCTGGCCGGCGGCGTCGCCTGCGGCGCCCTGGTCGCCCGGCCGGAGTTCGCCGACAAGCTGCGGCCCGGCACGCACGCCGCCACGTTCGGCGGCAACCCGTTGGCCTGCGCCGCCGCCCTGGCCGCCATCGAGACCATCGAGGCCGACGGACTGCTGGCCCGCGCCGTGGAGATCGGCGAGCGCTTCCGTCGGCGGTTCGAGGCGCTGCAAGGCCGCTGCCCGTGGGTCCGCGAGGTGCGCGTCACGCGGCTGCATGATCGGCGTGGAGCTGGCCGTGGACGGCGCCCCGATCGTGCAGGCGTGTCTGGACCGCCGCCTGCTCGTCAACTGCACCCATTCCACGGTGCTTCGCCTGCTGCCCGCCCTGACCCTCACGGACGCCGAGGTGGACGAGGGTTGCGACATCCTGGAGGATGTCGTCGGTAGACAGTAGAGAGGAGCAGCGATTCGTTTTCGCCCCTCACGGGGCTGAATGCCAGTTGACGGACTACGGACTTATGAGACATTTTCTCGACTTGATCGATCTGAATACCGACGAACTCCAGCACCTCCTGGCCGAGGCGGTGCGTCTCAAGGCGGCCTTCCGGGCCGGCGACCGGGCGCCGCTTTTGCCGGGCCGCGTCCTGGCCCTGGTCTTCGAGAAGCCGTCGCTGCGGACGCGCGTCAGTTTCGAGGCGGGCATGGCCCAGCTCGGCGGCCGCAGCCTCTTCCTCGGCGTCAGCGACGGCGCCATCGGCCAGCGCGAGAGCGTCGCCGATTTCGCCCGCACCCTCAGCGAATACGTGGACGTTGTCGCCCTGCGCGTCTTTAGCCATCGCACCCTGGAGGAGTTCGCCGCCCACTCCAGCATCCCGGTCGTCAACGCCCTGTCCGACGCCGCTCACCCCTGCCAGGCGCTGGGCGACTTGCTCACCATTCAGGAAGTTTTCGGCTCCGTCAACGGCCGAACCGTCGTCTTCGTCGGCGACGGCAACAACGTGGCCCGGTCGTTGGCGCTGGCCTGCGGCAAGCTCGGCGCCCGTTTCGTGCTGTCCGCCCCGGAAGGCTACCGTTTCGACGACGCCTTCATGCGGACCTTCCATCGGCAGGCGCCGCAGGGCGAGTTGACGCAGGACGCCGCCCCGGCCCACGCGGTCGCGGGCGCCGACGTGATCTATACCGACGTCTGGACGAGCATGGGCCAGGAGGCCGAGCGTGAGCTGCGGCTGAAGCAATTCGCCGGCTTCCAGGTGGACGCGGCGCTGATGGCCCGGGCCCCCAAGCACGCCCGGCTCATGCACTGTCTGCCGGCCCACCGCGGCGAGGAAGTCAGCGCGGACGCGATCGACGGCGACCGCAGCATCGTTTTCCAGCAGGCCGGCAACCGGATGCACGCCCAGAAGGCGGTGCTCAAGTGGCTGCTGACGTGAGCCAAGGTCACCGTGTGCGCGGAGGAAAGGAATGACTGACTTGCGTGGTTTGCACGGCGCCGTATGCGTGAAATGGACGGATTCTTCCGCGACTCCCCTCCCGGCAAAAATGGCTTGAGGCCTTGAAGCGGTTCGCCCATGAAGGCTTCGTAAAACCAATTGCCTTGTCCCTTCCGGCGGTGTATGATCCTCCTTTAATCCTTCAACACCAAAGCCATATCCACCAGGGAGGAGACGACCATGACGTTCTGGGCGACCCGATTGCTCCGACGGAAGACGCCGCGCGTACAACCCCCGGCCTCCGATCCCCTTCCGGCCACGGCTGGAAGTCCTCGAAGAGCGGGTGACGCCGACCCTCACCAACCACGGCGGCGCGGTCCTGGCCAGCGTCCAGGTGCAAGCCGTCTATCTCGGCTCCAGCTGGAACGCCTCGCCGATCTCGACGACCGTGTTCGACTCCTTCCTCACCACGCTTGTCTCCAACACGCCGACCGGCCAGGAGCCGTACCTGGCCATGCTCCACAACGCCGGCTTCGCCGGCGTCACCGGCAACGGCAGCGCTATCACCGGCGTGCAGGACAACGCGAACGTACCGTCCACCATCACGGACTCCCAGATCCAGGCCGACCTCCAGGCGGAGATCACTAGCGGGGGGTCCGCGGTGCAGCAGCCCAACACCAACACGCTGTACGAGGTCTTCGTCCAGCCAGGCACCGTCGTCAGCATCGGCAACAACGAAACCAGCGTTAACACCTTCCTCGCCTACCATTCCTCGTTCTCGGCCAACGGCGCCTTGGTCCGCTACGCCGTCATCCCCTTCCACGGCACGGCCGGCAACGCCCAGGCTCCGTGGCTGAACCAGCAAGACAGCATGACCGTGGCGGCCAGTCACGAGACGGCCGAGGCCGTCACCGACCCCGACGGCCATACCTACTTCGACCGCTCCGGCGAGGAAGTCGGCGACGTCGTCAACGGTTCCACTGTCTACCTGAACGGCTACGCGGTCCAGCGCGAGGGGTCGCTCCCCGCGTCCCTGTCCAATTTCCTGCCCATGACCCCGGCGGGGGCGACGGCCGGCCACTCGACCATCTTTGGAGACAGCGGAGGCCACCTGACCGTGAATTATGTCGTGGTCGCCAACCCCTCGGGAGAAACGGGCACGGTCGCCTCCATCAGTCCGCAGGGCATCGACGACTTCGGCCAGCCCATGGTCGATGTCGTGTTCTCCGACGGCAAGGCCTACGAGTACCACGACTTCCTACCCAACAACCCGACGGCCGTCGCCAACCCTTCCTTCTTCCCCTGGACCTACCTGTCCGCCAACGTGAAGCAGGCCGTGGCGGGCCAGGCCGTCTCCTACGTCCTGCTCACCAACGGCGCCCTCGGCGAGTACGTCGATCCGAATTACTTCACATATAACTACGGCTTCGGCGTCAACCCCGGCGCCCGCTACGGCGCCATCGCCACGGGCGTCACGTCGATCATCGCCACGCACACCGATCCGCTCGGAGTCAACGCGGTCGATTACACCGTCGTCGTGCGCGGCAAAACCACCACCTACGAATGGCGCGACGTGACCGCCACGGCCTCCACAACGATCACGAGCGGCCCTTCCCTCAGCGCGAAGCATTCCGAGATCCCCGGCGCCAACGGCGGCTTCTCGACCTCGCAACAGGGCTTGGCCGTCCTGTTGGTCACCCCGGCGTTCCAGGCCGGCTCGTTTCCCGCGGCTACCGTTACTCTGTCTCCGACCGTCTTTTCCGCCACAAATCGGAGCGCAATACCCCCCATCGTGCAGCCCCCGCAGTTCAACCACCCCGACGGCGGCGGGTCGGAAGAACTCCTTCCCGGCGACGCGCCGACGAAGCTCACGCCGTCGGAGGCGCCGACAGCCCTTGCCGACGTTCCGGTGGTCGGGCCGCTGCTGCTGGAAGCGGGCGGCCAGCTGAAGGCGGTTCGGTCGATGATTCCTCCGGCGCTGTTGCCGGCGCAACCGCCGACCCACGCCGCCTCGCCCGCCGGCCCGAAGGAGACGCCCCAAAGCCAGGCGCCGGCGCCGAACCGGCTCAAGGGGTGAGTATTCCCCACAATTCTGCGCGCCCTCTTTCCTTTCGACAAGCCGGAGCCATACGATGGGATGCCCGGAACGGATTCCTTGGAGGCTCCGGCAGGATGACGTGCTCTCTCCCCACCGCGCTTTGGGCCGCGCAAGTCGCCGCCGCCACGCCTTTGCCCGACGCCCGACTCCATGCCCGCTTGGAGCGCCTGCTGACCCACTTGGCGCTCCAGCCCCTCGACTCCTTGCCCCAGGCCCTGCCGGATTGCCATCAGGCCAAGGCCGCCTATCGCTTCTTCGCCAATGACCGCGTCGAACGCGACGACCTGCTGGAGGGCTGGCGGGCCACGACCGCCCAGGCGGTTCGCGGCCGCGACGTGATCTACGTCGCCCACGACACCACGACCTTCAGCTACACCTCGCTCAAACAGACCAGCGGCCTGGGCTACATCAGCGACGTGGAGGCGGCGCGCGGCTTCCATTGCCACAGCTCCCTGGCGTTGCGAGGCGACGGCGTGCCGTTGGGCCTGCTGCATCAGGAGTACTGGGTGCGCACGGAGTACAAGCGGTCGCGGCCGCAGGGCCGGGCCATGGAAGACAAGGAAAGCATGAAATGGCTGCACGGCCTGGACGCGACGGCTTCGGCGTTGGCGACGCTGCCGGCCGGCGAGCGTCCGCGCGTGGTGCATCTCATGGACCGGGAAGCCGACATCCATGAGGTGTTCGTTCGCGTGCTGCAGTTGGGCCAGGGGGCGATCATCCGCCGCTACCGCAACCGCAACGTGGCCGAGGATCCCGGCGACGCCGACGAAGCGATCGGTCGGGCGCCCTGCGTGGCGCGGATGCGTCTGCGTCTGCCGGCGGGCCATGGCCACAAGGTGCGCACGGCCGTGGTCGAGCTGCGCTCGCGTCCCCTGACGCTGACGCCGCATTCGCACCACGCGCGGGATCGACGGCCGCTGCGTCTGACCATGGTGGAGGTGCGCGAGGCCGCGGCGCCGGCCGGGACGGAGGAGCCGGTGCATTGGCTGCTGTGGACGACGGAGCCGGCGCGAACGGGGGCGGAGATTATGGCGGTGGTTCGGGCCTACGCGTTGCGTTGGCGGATCGAGGATTTTCACCTGGCTTGGAAGCAGGGCTGCCAGGTGGAGCGACTGGCGTTGGAGACGCGGGGGCGTTTGGAGAAGGCCCTGGTCCTATATGCGGGGGTGGCCGTGCGTTTGCTGCGTTTACGCGACCTGGCGCGTCGGGAGCCGACGGCGCCCTGCACGGAGGTGCTGAGCGAGGACGAGTGGCGGGCGTTGTACGCGCACGCCACGGGCGAGGCGGCGACGCCGACGACGCCGGCGCCGACCATGGAGCAGGCGGCGAAGTGGATCGGCCGATTGGGCGGCCACCTGGGCCGCAAGCGGGACGGCATGCCGGGGGTGCGGACGCTGTGGCGTGGCTGGCGCGACCTGGCCATCTTGACGGCGGGGTACCGGGCGGGCCGCGTGCGGCTCGGCTGAGAACCGCCGGCCGGTCCGGGCGACCGGCACGGGGACCGGCGGCCGATCGCGTGTATTGGCGGCGACCAAGCGACGACGCCGGGAGGAAGCGCAAGGGCTTCCTCCCGGCGTCGTCGCTTTGGCGAGGGCCTTGGCCTCTCATAAACACCTAAACATGATCCGCCATGTACTCTCGATGTGGGGAATACTCACGCTCAAGGGGTTCGCGGCGAACGCCCTGTCGGCCCTGTTCGGTTTTGGCTTCGCCGGCCTGATCCACGAGGACCGGCGCCGCCGAGGGCCGCGCCGGCTGGATGAGGGCGAGCGGCCGGCGTAAGCCGGCTGATTCTTCCCTATTTCCGCGGCGCTATGCTAAATCAGCCGGCTTACGCCGGCCGCTCGCCCGCCGCGCCGCCTCGGGGTCGTTCGCCGACGCCGGGCCTGCGCTGACCAACGCCCAGCGCAGGGCCAAACCGCCGACCAGCCCACACACCGACGCCGCCGCATCCGCCCAGCGCCGGCCCCGTCCGCGTAAGGGCAGCAGTTTCAGCACCTCGGCCGCCGTCATCGCCGCCGCCCCGCCCCAGAACGGCAGCGCCGCCTTCCCCACGGTCAACGGCTCCCCTAGAGAACCGGCGGCGGCGTGGAAGCCCATCAGCGTCAGCGCCTCGGCGGCGTGTGCGGCCGTGTCGATCCGACTCAACGCCTCGTGGACCGCCTCGTCTCCGTCGCCGCCCGCGACCGCCGGCCAGGCGTCCAGCGCCAGGCTCACGGCCGCCGACCCGGTGCTGACGGCGCTGGCCGTGAACAGCGCCCCGAGCCACGGATTCTTCGACCATACCGGAGTGGATGTGGCGCTGAGAAGCACGCCGGTATAGCCGGCCAGCAGCAGCGCCAGCGGCGCCCCGGCCGCATCCATGACCGTGACCAGCACGCCGTCGAGGACGTTCGCGGCCGCCGACCGTTCCTCCGGCGTGCGGTCGCCGCGCAGCCATTCGCGGAACACGGCCATCGTCGCCGCCCCCGTGTAGGCCGTCAGCGTCCACGCCCCCAGGTTCATCGGCGAACGCGGCTTGAACACGCGCAGCATGTTCAAAAACCTTTTCGGGTCGCCGAGGTCGGCGATCAGCAGCGGGGCGCACGGCGCCGCCGCCAGGGCCGCGACCACCGCGCCCGCCTGCGTCAGCCGGCGGTAACGCTCGCCGCCGAACCGCTCCGCCGACCGGGACAGCAGGTACGTCCCCGCGGACAGGCCGCCGAGGAAGAAATAGAGCGCCACGTCCGAACCCCACACCGGCGCTTTCAGCATGGAGAGGTCGTAGTACGCCGGCCCCGCCTGCGGCGCATTCGGCGACGGGTGGCTCCCCGTTGCGAACGGCCGGCGTTCGAGGATCGTTTCACCGGGCATGGCGCCTCCCTTGACTGAATGCGAACGCGGCCGCGCCGACCAGGGCCAGGCCGGTGAGGAAGCCGAGGCCGTAGCGCACCGCCTGGCCGCGCAGCGGTTGCGGCGGCGCCTCCGGCAGATTGTACTCGTTGGGATGGTCTTCGAGCAGGAAAAACGAGTTCAGCGCTCCGTATCCGTCGATGGAGTCGGCGCCGTAGAGATACGCGTCGGTCTTGCCGCGGCCGTGCAATTCCTCGACGCGCTTCTTTGCCCGCCGGCGCAGCTCATTCACCGGGCCGAACTGGATCGAGGCCGTCGGACACGCCTTGGCGCAGGCCGGCGTCAGGCCGTCCTTCTGACGGTCATAACAGAGAGTGCATTTGTGGGCGTGGCCGTCGATTTCGCTGCGGCCGAGCACGCCGAACGGACAGGCGGCGATGCAGTAGCCGCAGCCGTTGCAGATGTCGGGCTGGACGTAAACGTCGCCGAACTCGTTGTAGATGAGCGAGCCGGTCGGGCACGCCTGCTGACAGGGGGCGTCCTGGCAGTGCTTGCAGACGTCGCTCATCATCAGCCAGCGGCCGCCTTCGTCGCCCAATTTCTCCTTGAAGGCGACGTGCCGCCAGGTGGTGGAAGACAATGCGGAGGTGTTATCGTAGCTATTGCCCGTGAAGCGGAAGCCGTCGGAGGGCAGTTGGTTCCACTGTTTGCAGGCCACCTCGCAGGCCTTGCAGCCGATGCACAACGACGTGTCGGTGAAGAAGCCCATCACCTCCGGTGCGTCGGCGTCGGGCACCGGCGTCCGCCGCGGCGGGAAGGCGTTCAGCAGCGATTCGACCAGCGGGAGCGGGGTCATTGCAAATGTCCCTCCGGTTGCGCCGCCCTCGACGTGTCGGGCGACGGCCTCGCGCGTCGGCCACGGCGCCGTCGGGACCGTCGGCCCCGGCGGCGCGGCCGCCAGCCGGCCGGCCGTCACCTGGCAGACGAAGACCTTGCCTTCGTGCATACTCACGTTCGGGTCGGCGACCAGCGAGGTCAGGTCGTTGGCGATGGCGCCGACCGCCTCGCCGGCAAAGCCCCAATGGAACGGCAGGCCGACCTGGTGGACGACCCGGCCGCGCACCCGCAGCGGCTTGAGGCGGCGCGTTACCATCGCCCGCGCCTCGATAACGGCCCGCGGCGACCGCACCGTCAGCCAACCGCCGTGTTCGACGCCGCGCTCGGCGGCCAGTTCGGGGCTGAGTTCCACGAACATTTCGGGCTGTAGCTCGTTGAGCCAGCTGTTGAAGCGGCTCATCGGGCCGCTCAAGTAATGTTCCGTCAGCCGGAACGTGCAGCCGACAATGGGGTATTCGGTCGTCGGTTCCAGGGCCAGCGGGTTGAGTGGGCCGGGGAAGTAGCGGACGGTCGGGCTGTCGCGCTGGTCGGGGTACAGCTCGTTGAGGACCGGCGACTCGATCGGTTCGTAGTGCGTCGGCAGCGGACCGTCCTTGATCTTGCCGGGCGCGAACAGCCAGGCCCGGCCATCCGGCTTCATGATGAACGGCTCGGCCCCGGAGATCGCGTCCATCCCTTTCGCCTGGGGGCCGGGCCGGTAGTCCGGCGGCTTTTCCGGGACGAAGTCCGGCTGGTCGTCGCCGACCCAGCGCTTCTTCTCCAGGTCCCACCAGACGTACTTCTTGCGTTCCGACCAGGGCCGGCCTTCGGGATCGGCCGAGGCGCGGTTGTACAGGATGCGGCGGTTGTGCGGCCAGGCGAAGCCCCAATCGGGCTGCACCGGGTTGTCGGTGATGATGCGGTCGCGGGCGCGGTTGCGGCCCGGCTCCGGGAAGACGCCGCTGTAGATCCAGCAGCCGCAGGCCGTCGAGCCGTCGTCCTTGAGGTCCGAAAAGCCGGGCAATAACTGTCGGGCCGCCGGTCGTCGGATCTTTTTCCGAGAGATTATATCCGTTGACCTCCTTCAACACTTTCTCCAAGTCCGGCTCGCCCTCGATGCGGCTGATCGAGCCGTCCGGCAGCCGCGGCGGCTTGTCGTAATCGAAGTCCCACGTCAGGTTCAGGAGCGGCTGGTCTCGCGGCTCCGTCGATCCCTCATAGAGCTTTTTCAGCCGCTTGCCGAGGTTGTAGACGAACCAGGCGTCGGAACGGCAGTCGTCGGGCGGATCGACGGCCTTGTCGTGCCACTGGATCAGCCGTTGCGTGTTGGTCAGGCTGCCTTCCTTTTCCGGCATGGAGGCGGCGGGGATGAAAAAGACCTCCGTTTTGATCTCGGAAGGACTCGGCCCGTTGGGGTCGCTTTTCCAGAAGACGGCGCTCTCGGTCTGGAACCAGTCCGCGACCACCAGCCAGTCGAGGTTGCGCAGGCCGGCGCGGTGCAGGCCGGCGTTGGGGCCGCCGCCGCCGGGGTTCTGGCCGAACAGAAAATAGCCCTTGACCTCGCCGCGCGACATCTTGTTGAAGAACGGCAGCTGCGAGTAGTCGCCGTCGAGGCGCGGCAGCCAGGGATAGCAAAACTCGTTCTCCTTCGTGGCCGCCTCGCCGTACCACGCCTTGAGCAGACTGACGATGAACTTGGAGAAGTTGGCCCAGTAGCCCGTGGTCAGCCCTTCGCACTTGATGTACGAGTCCAAATGTTCGTGATGCCGCTCGGCCGTCGGCTGCGGCAGGTAGCCCGGCAGCAGGTCGTACAGGGTGGGAATGTCGGTCGAACCCTGGATGCTGGAATGGCCGCGCATGGCCATGACGCCGCCGCCGGGCCGGCCGATGTTGCCCAGCAGCAGTTGCAGGATGCCGGCGGCGCGGATCATCTGCACGCCGGTCGTGTGCTGCGTCCAGCCGACGGCGTAGACGATGGCACTGGTGCGCTCCCGCCCGGAATTGTTGCAGAGCGTGTCGGCCACCTGCACCAGCTGTTCCGGCGTGCAGCCGCAAACGTCGGCGACCAGCTCCGGCGTGTAGCGGGCGAAGTGGCGCCGCAGGATTTGCATGACGCAGCGGGGGTGTTGTAGCGTCTCGTCGCGCGGCGGTCTGGCCGCCCATCGAGCCGTCGGCTTTCAACATGTCGGCGACCCGCGACAGAAGGGAATCGCTCTGGGAGCCTTCGTACCCCCAATGTCCCTTGGCCGCGTCGTAACTGCGGCCCTCCTTATCGTAGCCGCTGAAGACGCCGCCGTTGCCTTCGGCGTCCTCGTAGCCCTCCTCGATGAGCGTGCTGGCGTTGGTGTACGCCAGCACATACTCCTTGAACCATCGTTCATGGGTCAGGACGTAGTTGATAAGGCCGCCCAGGAAGGCGATGTCGCTGCCGGCGCGGATGCCGACGTAGAGGTCGCACAGGGCCGACATGCGCGTGAAGCGCGGATCGACGTGGACGAGTTTCGCGCCCTTCTCTTTCGCCTTCATCGGCCAGCGGAAGCCGACCGGGTGGGCCTCCGCCATGTTGGAACCCATGAACAGGATGCAGTCGCTGTTGGCGAGGTCCTGCTGATAGGTGGTGGCCGCGCCGCGGCCGAACGAGGCGCCCAGACCGGGCACCGAGGCGCTGTGTCATATCCGCGCCTGGTTCTCGATCGACGCGACGCCGAGGCCGCCGCCAAATAACTTCTTTATCAGATAGTTTTCCTCGTTATCAAGGGTGGCGCCGCCGAGCGTGCCCATGTTGGTCACGGCGTTGGTCCGCGGCCCCTTGTCGGAGGTTTCGCGGAAACCCTCGTCGCGCGTCCGTTTGACCTTCTCGGCGATGCGGTCCATCGCCCAGTCGAGCGGCTTTTGTTCCCAGTGGTCGGAGTAGGGCGCCCGGTAGAGGACGTGGGTGACGCGGTGCGGGTTGACGGTCAGTTGGAAGCTGTTGGCGCCCTTGGGGCAGAGCGTGCCCTCGTTGATCGGACTCTTCGGGTTGCCCTCGATGTCGATGATCTTGCCGCCCTTGGTGTAGATAAGCTGGCCGCAGCCGACGGCGCAGTAGGGGCAGACGCTTTCCGTGACCGTCGCGCCTCGGATACGCGGGGCCTTCTCCAGGGTCTGGCCGCTGAACGGCTGCGGCGGCCGCCGTTTGGGGTCATGCGACGGGAACAGGGGGAGATGGAACATCGCCGGTCCTCGCCAAGGCAGGGCGTTGGGGCGCCGCCGTGCGAACGCGGTCGGCGCCGGAATAGACGTTGAAACGGCCGTCGCGGACGAAACCGAGGAGGGTCATGCCGCAATCGCGGGCCAGGTCCACGGCCAAACTCGACGGGGCGCCGACGGCGGCCAGGACGGGGATTTCCGCCGCCGCGGCCTTTTGCACCAGCTCGAAACTCGCCCGGCCGCTGACCAGCAGCAGCCGGTTCGTCAGCGGCAACGCCCCGGCCATCAGCCGGGCGCCGATCAGCTTGTCCAGGGCGTTGTGCCGGCCCACGTCTTCATACAAACAAAGGAGATGGCCAAACTCGTCGAACAGCGCCGAGGCGTGCAGCCCGCCGGTGCGGTCGAAGACGGACTGCGCCGCCCGCAGGGCGCAGGGCAGCCGGTGGACGACGGCGGGGTCGAGGACGGGGCCGGGAGACGGCCGGACGCGCAGGCCGACGCGCACGGCGGCGAGGGACGTTTTGCCGCAGACGCCGCAACTGGAGGAGGTGTAGAAGTGCCGTTTCAACCGGTCGAGATCGACGGCCGCGCCCGGCCGCAGCTCCACGGTGACGACGTTTTTGGCGCAACGGCCGTCCGGCCCGCCGCAACGTCGGATGCGCTCGATCTGAGAGGCGGACGAGACGACGCCTTCCGTGAGCAGAAACCCGGCCGCCAAATCAAAGTCGTGTCCGGGCGTCCGCATGGTGACGGACAGGGCGACGTGGGTGCGCGTATGCCCGCGCGTGAAGCCGAGACGGATTTCCAGCGGCTCTTCCACCGCGAGAAGGTCGGCGTCCGGCGACGCGGCGGCGCCGTGGATTCGTTGAACCGGCACCTCGACGGCGCCGACGGGGTCCGGGGGTGCGGGACGGTTGAGCACGTTGTCTCCCAGGGAGAGGATACGTTGATCTGAGACAATATCGTAGCACTCGCCGTGCCGCGGCGGGGGAAAGCTCGGAACCGTGCTGGAAGTCGGAGACGGTTCGCCGCGACGCGCGGCGGAGCGCTTGCATCGAGTGCTCCGCCGCGCGTTGCGGCGAACCGGGCGACTTTTTCATTGACGGCCCGGCGACAACGTGCTGAACTATGCGGA
This sequence comes from uncultured Planctomycetaceae bacterium, assembly GCA_963813925.1. Taxonomy (GTDB): domain Bacteria; phylum Planctomycetota; class Planctomycetia; order Gemmatales; family Gemmataceae; genus UBA4732. Next base: position 307,090 of record CAWFBG010000004.1, on the reverse strand, counting down.
CGGCATCGGTGGAATAACCTGTCTCGGCCGCGCGCCCGCGATTCAGACGGCGCTTCGCAATTCTAAAGAGGACGCCATGACAATTCTGCGGCAAGACCTGGAAGCCCCGGCGGCCGAGCGCCGCTTCGGTTCGGGGTGGATCAGCGGCGTGCTGGCCCTGACGCTGGCGCTGATCGGTTTCGGGACCGTGCTCTGCCTGAGTTACCCCGATCTGTTGACCATGCCCCAGGCCCGCGGGATGTACAACGTCGCGCTGATTCGCCTGGCGTTGCATGTGGTCCTGGTCGGCGGCTTCTTCCTGGGAATCGTGAGCATCATCCTCCGAAAGCAACGGGTCCTCGGCTTCACGGCCCTGGCGGTGATCCTCGTGGCCGTCGCCTTGGGAGGCTCGCGCGCCCAAAACCAGCTCCAACTCCACAGCGACGTCTACCTGGGGCTGGATTGGTTCCTTCTCAACCTGCTGCTGACGGGCATCGTCTTCGTCCCCCTGGAACGAATCCTGGGGCACCTGGAGCAACCGATCTTTCGCCGCGAGTGGCGGGAAGACCTGCTTTATTTCCTGGTCAGCAGTCTGTTCGTCCAGGTGCTGGCCTTCCTCTCCATGATGCCGGCGCTCGCCATCCTGGCGCACACGGAATGGGGCGGCTTCCGCCGCGCGGTCGGCAGTCAACCGATGCTCCTCCAGCTCGCCGAGATCATGCTGCTGACGGACCTCGTGCAATACTGGGTCCACCGCGCCTTTCATCAGTTCCCGTTCCTCTGGAAGTTCCACGCCATCCACCACTCGTCGCAGACCATGGACTGGCTGGCGAGCGGACGAATGCACCTTTTTGAGATCGTGTTCCTGCGCGGCTTCACGGTCATCCCCATGATTATCCTGGGGTTCACGGAGCCGGCCGTCTACGCCTACCTTATTTTCGTCTATTTACTGTCGTCGTTCGTGCATTCCAACCTGCGAGTGCGGTTCGGGCCGATCGACCGCTGGGTCATCACGCCGCGGTTTCATCACTGGCATCACGGCATCGAAAGGGAAGCCATCGACGTCAACTTCGCCGTGCATTTCCCCTTCCTGGACCGCATCTTCGGCACCTACTATTTTCCGGCGGACGGGAGATGGCCCGGCGGCTATGGGATCAGCCATCCCGTACCCAAGGGGTTTCTCAGGCAGTTGGTGTACCCCTTCGTGCGGAGCCGCACGCCCGCGCCCGTTCCGGCGGCGACGGGGCCGGTAGGAGATTTGGTCGCGGCCGAGCCTTCCGAGACGGCGGATCACGGCGAGATCGACCGGTAGGGGACGGAGGCGCCGCCGCCCGACCGTCAAACCGTTTGCCCCGTCGCGCCAACCACTCCACCATCCCTTGCCGTGAGGAGGGTTGCGCCTATGGTGGGGTACATGGACCGTTGGTCTCCGACATCCTGGCGGGAGAAACCCCTGCAACAGGCCGTGGCCTACCCCGACCGCGGCGCCCTGACGCAGGCCCTGGAGGCGCTGGCGCTGCTGCCGCCGCTGGTCACCTCCTGGGAAATCGAATCCCTCAAGGAGCAAATCGCCGCGGCGCAGCGCAACGAGTTTTTCCTGCTCCAGGGGGGCGACTGCGCCGAACGCTTCGGCGACTGCCGGGCCGAGCCGATCGTCGCCAAGCTCAAGGTGTTGCTGCAGGCCAGCCTGGTGCTGGCCTACGGCTCGCGCCGCCGGGTGGTGCGGGTGGGGCGCTTCGCCGGGCAGTACGCCAAGCCCCGCTCGTCGGACCTCGAAATCCGCCACGGCGTGTCGCTGCCCAGCTACCGCGGCGACCTCGTCAACGGGCCGGAGTTCACGCCCGAGGCGCGAACCCCCGATCCGCAACGACTGCTGCGCGGCTACGAGCGCGCGTCGCTGACGCTCAACTTCATCCGCTCCCTCGTGGGCGGCGGTTTCGCGGATTTGCACCACCCGGAATGGTGGAACCTCGACTTCGCCCGCGCCGCGCCCCAGTACCGCGACTACGAGGGGATGGTGGGCAGCGTGACGGAGGCGCTGCAGTTCCTCGAAACCCTGGGCGGCCGGAGGCTGGACGAGGTTCGCCGCATCGAGTTCTTCACCAGCCACGAGGGGCTGCACCTCGACTACGAGCAGGCCCTGACGCGCCGCGTGCCGCGCCGCGAGGGCTGGTACGACCTGAGCACGCACTTCCCCTGGATCGGCAACCGCACGCGGGACCCGTCCGGCGCCCACGTCGAGTTCTTCCGCGGCGTCGCCAACCCGCTGGGCCTCAAGGTCGGCCCCGGCATGACTCCGGACGAGCTGCTCGATCTGATCCGGATCCTCAATCCCGACGACGAGCCGGGCCGGCTCACCCTCATCCACCGCCTCGGTCGCTCCCGGATCGCCGCCGGCTTGCCGCCGCTGGTCGAGGCGGTGCGCCGCGCCGGCCGGACGGTGCTGTGGTGTTGCGACCCGATGCACGGCAACACCATCACCGCGACCTCCGGGCGGAAGACGCGGCGGTTCGACGACATCCTGGGCGAGCTGGAAACGGCCTTCGACGTCCACGCCGGCGCCGGCGGCTTCCTGGGCGGCGTCCACTTCGAGCTGTCGGGGGACAATGTCACCGAATGCCTGGGTGGCGCCCGGCGTCTCTTGGAAGACGACCTCGAGCGCGCTTACGAGACCGAGGTGGACCCGCGCCTCAATTACGAGCAGGCCCTGGAATTGTCTCTCCTGATCGCCCGCCGGTTCGAGAAGCGAAGGTGACGGTTCGCTCACCCGCCGCCCGGCCCTCGCTTGCCCTTGCTTGGCGTGTAGGCTCGCCCCACTGAAACGGAGACGCTACCGAAGTTCTTCCTTACCCTGAACACCCAAAGGCGAGAGACATGGCCATCACGGTCCGGCTCAGGTTCGTCGGCCCCGACGGCGCGGAAATCGTTGACCAGGAGTCCCTCCGCCAAAAAGCGCCGCGCCCTTTCGGATTCCGGCCCCGGCCGCCGGCGATTCCTTCCTCGGTACGGCTGTCCTCCGAGGAATCGAACGGACTGAAGCCCGACGAGGTTCGCACCCGGCTCGCGGAAAAGGCCGTGTCGTTGGTCCGTCCGCACTACCCGGACGCAGGCGCCGTCGCCGTCGAATGGCTGGATAAGGAAAATTAGACGCCGCCGCCGCGCAGACGGCGGACCTCGGCGAGAAGCAGGTCCACGTCGGCGGGCGTCGTCTCCCCTGCCGCCCGTCGCCCTTCGATGGCGCTCAGTTCGTCGTCGGTCAGCCCCGCCGAGGCCTCACGCGCCTTGCTGCGAGGGGCGCTCTGATTGGTCCACTCGTCCATCAAGTAGCCGTTCAAGCGCTCACTCATCGTCCGCTCTCCGCCGGAAAACCAATCGGAGCCGGAAGCGTGAGCGACGGAGAAAAATCCGTCGCTCACGCTTCCGGCTCCGACAGGCGGCCCCGCAATCATCCGAGCAGCAGGCTCGGCTCCCAGCCGACGCGCTCGGCCGACGCCCGCAGCTTTTCGAGGGCGCGGTTCTGGATCTGCCGGACACGCTCCTTGCTGATCCGCAGCAGGTGGCCGATCTGGCGGAGGCTGTGGGTGCCGTGGCCGGTCAGGCCGAAACGCAGGTCGAGCACCTTGCGCTCGCGCGGCCGCAGGTTCTCCATCAAAAAGTGCAGCGACTCCTGCCGTTCCGAGTTCTGCCGGAGCGTGGAACTCTCGTTGTCCGGCATGGCCTCGGTGAGCTTGAAGTCGCTGTCGTCGTCGAGCACGGCGTTGAGAGAGACGGGCGTGCGAGTGGCGGTCTGAAGGTGGGTCAGGTGTTCGAGGCTGCTGCCGGTGCGCGAGGCCAACTCCTGCGGGCTGGGCAGGTGCTTGCCGCCGTGGGCCAACGCCTCCGACTCCTGTTGGAGCAGGCCGAGTTCCTGGAGGTGGTGCGGCGACAGGCTGACCAGATGGCTCTGGCGGGCCACGGCGATCTGGAGCGTCTGCCGGATCCACCAGGTCGCGTAGGTGGCCAGCCGGGTGCCGTGGCTGACGTCGAAGCGGTCGATGGCCTGCATCAGACCGCAGACGGCTTCCTGGAGCAGATCGGCGTAGCTCAGGGCGTGGTGGCGGAAGCGCTTGGCCACGTGGGCGGCGAGACGGATGTTGGCCGAGGCCAGCCGGTGCTTGAGGTGAATGTAGCGGTCGTGGAGCCGGCGAAGGGCCGGCACGGTGCGCGCCTCCGCGTTGTCCTGGTCGCGGATGAACTGGGCCATCGGCCACGGTTCGAGCGGCGGACGCAGCTGCCGAAGCCGGGGGAAGTTACGGATCAGCACCCGCACCAGTTCGCTCTTGGTTTCCCAGAAGTCGGCGAGCAGTTCCCGCTCCTCTTCCGGCGTCAACAGGTCGGAGGAGAAAATCGTGGTCGGCGCCAGGACCGCCCCGTCTTCGGATTCCTCGGGTCGTGTGCGACGCTTCGTTTTCATGGCCTTCTTTCCCTACTGCTAGAGTTTTTTTTCGCCCCCGGACTCGGCCGGGAAACCCACCGTCGTCGTCGGCACGCCCTCCTGGCGACACGGTGCGGGAGGGAAAGAGGCGAATCCCTCGGCTGCTCCACACGCGTGAAACGCAATCGGCCTCACTGCCGGCTCGGCCCAAAATGAAAACGCCGAAGCCGACCGAATCGCGGACGGAAAGAAAAGCCCGTGCCATACGGGCCGTTTCCCGACGAATGCGATTCGGTTTCGTTCGGCGTTCGGGGCCGACTCCCTGCGTCTACCGGCCGGGCGTTTTCTGTTCGCCCGGCTTGACCGCCCTCCCCGGGAGGGTAGTCCTTTCTTTTCCTTGCACGCCGGCCCATTGTAAAGACCCGGAAAGACCATATCAAGAGTTATTATCGAAAAGTTGCGCTTGACTTTTTTTCCGGCCTTTTCGGGGCGTGCGACCTGACCGGTCGCGCTTTCTCTTCCGGCGCGGCCGGCTGCCGAAACGACAGGAATAATCCTTGCAGTCCCGCGCCCGCACCGTATAATCAAGTAAGCAATTAGCAGCCCCACCCGCCGCCTCTCGCTGGCCGTCCCTGCCGGCGACGCCCTCCTCCGAAGGGAGCCGACATGCTCAACCTCTTCAGCGGCCAAACCCGCGATCCACCCGGCGCCGGGCAAAACCTTTTCGCCACGCTGAATCATGTATTGGGCATCGACTCGGGGGCGATCGCGCTGACCAACTTCAGCGGCCGGCCGCATCACCTGCTCGACGACCCAGAGCCGATCGCCGTGCTGGTAGGATAGCAACACCGTCGTCCCGCGCCCTTGAGGTTTCCAATGCGGCACGAACCCCACCTGTTCGCTTCCCCGTCACCCGCCTACCCGACGCGCCGCTCCTTCCTCCGCCGCGCCGGCAACGGCCTCGGCATCCTCGCCCTGGCCGGCCTTCTCGACCAGAAGGGACTCCTCGCGGCCGAGGAGGACCGTTCCCTCAACCCCCTGGCGCCGCGGCCGCCGAACTTCCCCGCCAAGGCCAAGTCCGTCATCTGGCTGTTCATGAACGGCGGACCCAGCCAGGTGGACACCTGGGACTACAAGCCCGAACTCGAAAAACAGGACGGCAAAGAACTCAAAGGCTTCGACAAGGCCACCGGCTTCTTCGTCGATCAGGTCGGCCCTCTGATGAAGTCGCCGTTCTCCTGGAAACGCTACGGCGAGTCGGGGACGTGGGCGCCGGAGATTTTTCCGGCCATGTCCCAACACGTCGATGACATCGCCTTTATTCACTCCTGTTTCACCGAGACCAACAACCATTCGCCGGCCCTGTTCGAGATCAACACCGGCATGAGCCGGATGGGCTTCCCGTGCGTCGGCTCCTGGGTGACCTACGGACTCGGCACGGAGAACCAAAACCTACCGGCCTTCGTCGCCATGTACGACACGCTCGGCCGCGGTCTGCCCAAGGGCCACGCCCAGAATTGGGGGGCCGGCTTCCTGCCCGGCGTCTACCAGGGCACCGCCCTCAACGCCCAGGGCGCCCCCATCGACAACCTCGTCCGCCCCGCCGTCATGAGCGACCCCGAGCAGCGCCGCCAACTCGACCTGCTCCGCCGCCTCAGCCAACACTACCAGCAGGAACACGAGGAGGAGGCCGAGCTGTCGGCCCGCGTCAACAGCTTCGAGCTGGCCTACCGGATGCAGATGGCGGCGCCGGAAGCCCTGGACGTGACCAAAGAGCCGGAAGCGATCCAAAAACTCTACGGCATGGACAACCCCAGGTGCGCCCACTTCTCCAAGCAGGTGCTGATGGCCAGGCGACTGGTGGAGCGCGGCGTGCGCTTCGTTCAGATCTACTCGGGCGGCATGGAGAACGAACGCAGCTGGGACGGCCACATCGACGTGGCCGGCAACCACCGCCAGTTCGCCGGCGAGACGGACATCCCCATTGGGGGTCTGTTAACGGACCTGAAGCAGCGCGGGCTGTTGGATTCGACGCTGGTGATCTGGGGCGGCGAGTTCGGCCGGCTGCCGCTGTCGCAGCGGACCAAGGACACCAAGAAGGCCGGCCGCGACCACAACCCGCACGCCTTCACCACCTGGTTCGCCGGCGGCGGCGTCAAGGGCGGCGTGCATCACGGCGAGACCGACGAGATCGGCCACAAGGCGGCCGTGGACCGCGTGTCGGTCAACGACCTGCACGCGACCATCCTGGCGTTGCTCGGCTTGGACCACACCAGGCTGACCTACAAGTACAACGGCCGCAACTTCCGGCTGACCGACGTGGCCGGCGAAGTGGTCAAGAAGATCATCGCGTGAATGGTTCGGGATGCGGGTTCGATTCCTGCCGGGGCTATTTCCTGCCTTATTTGGCGCCTATGCGCGACCGCCGGGGTTACTTCAGCGCAAGGACGTGGTCGCTCAGCCGCTCCCAGCCGCCTTCGGTGATGAGGTAATTGTGCTCGATGCGGAGGCCGCCGACGCCGGGGACGTAGAGGCCCGGTTCCAGCGTCACCACGTCGCCGGCCAGCAGCGTTTCGTCGGCCTGGCGCACGAAATACGGCGCCTCGGGGTGGGTAAGCCCGATGCCGTGTCCGGCGTGGTGCGGGAAGTATTCGGCCGCGCCCGCCTTCTCGAACGCCTCGCGCACCGCCTCGTACACGGTGCGGCACTCGCGCCCCGCCCGCAGCTCCCTTTCCCCCGACGCCATCGCCTGGACGCACAGGTCGTACAACCGCTTTTGGTCGGCGGTCGGCTCGCGGCCGACGACGAGGGTGTTGGTGAAATCGCTTCGATAGCCGCCGAGGACCACGGAGAAATCGACGATGAGCATGTCGCCGGCTTCGAGCACGCGGTCGGTCGGCGGGCCGCCGATGCGTTCCGGCCCCGGCGACACGGTGAAATCGCCGTAGACGATCACGGGCCGCCCGGCCGCGCCGACGCAGGCGGAAAGGACGCCGCGGTAGACGTCCAGCTCGGTCATGCCCGGCCGGACCTGCGCCGCGCCCAGGCGTGCCCCGCCTCCCCCGCGCATACAGCGCTTTAAGAGGGCGATTTCATCCGAATCTTTCCGGCGACGCAGGGCGGCCGCCGCCTGGACGACGGCGGCGGCGCTGGGGTCGCCCGGCCGGTCGTGGACGCGCAGGCCGGCGTGGGCGGGGTTGACTTCGCGGAGCAGCGCCAGCTGGCGGGGGCCGCGGGCGGGCGCCTGGCCGTCGTACCAAGGGACGACGACGCGCTCCTCGACGTGGGCGTCGGCGACCGATTGCGGCAGGCGGTCGTCGTGGAGCAGCTTGGCCCGGCCGTCGCGGCGCAGCAGCAAGACGCCGCCGAAGCCGGCGCCGAGGCTGAAGGGATCGACTTGGAAATTGGCCAGGTACATGAGATGGATCGGGTCGGCCAATCGGAGGTGATCGCCGACCGGCTCGGCGGCGAGCCGTTCCCAGAGCCGTTGCCGCCGCCGCCGACATCCTTCCGCCGTCAACATGACGCACTCCCCGCAGAAGTTCCGCCGGGAGGCCGCACCGGCCGCCGGTCGGACAGGGGCCGATTGTACGCGAGCGGCCGCGCGGGTCAATCGGCCGGCGCCGTCGGCGGCGCCGGCCGAATAGGAAAGGGGCTGATGGAGGCGCTGACGGAGCGGCTGGGGGCGTTTCTCATTCGGCTGGCGGGATCGCCGATGGATGAGACCTTTCCGTTTTGAGGGCGTCGTGCGGAAGGGTCGAAAACCCTAGCCCGATAAACTCGGTGATGATCGCGCAGCCGGCCGTGTTCGTACAGTCCGGCCGCGGGGCCGGTCCCGAGGGCGGCGTCCCCTGTCCGATGAACGTGTCGATTACTGGGCAGTTTGCCGAGCCGATTATCTCTTCTTTCATGGCTTTCACCTCGCCCGCACAGGTTTCGGAAGTCTATGCGGAGGCGACCGTCGCCTTCCTCGCGTTGCGAATGAGAACGGTCGGGTCCGGGTTGCGCGGCGGGATGGGCAGTTGCCGTCCGGCCAGCAACTCGACGTGTTCCTTCATCGCCCACCGCGCCTGATACAAACAGTCCTCCACCGAATGGCCGACGCCGGTGAAGCCTTCCAGTTCCGGGGAGTAGAACCCGAAGTAATCCGGCTCCTCGGTCGCTTCTATCACCAGTGAATAGGGGGAATCGACCATCGGATTACTCCTCATCGATCACGCCTTCACGCGCAAACGGTGTCTTAGACCGTTCGGAAGGCATGAGAATGGGCCCGCGAGTCCGCAGCGCCAAGCAAGGGCGAGGCGCCTCGCCCTTGCTTGGCGCTGCGGACTCGCCCGATGACTACTTGTCCCACTCCCCATTCTTTCCGAACACTTTTACCAGTTGCCCACGTCCGGGGGGTTGCCGCCGCAGTCGGACCAGATGTCGAAGCCGGCCGAGTTATTGTGCGAACTAGGGACGGCCAGGTGATACTGGCGGCCCCACGGGTCAACCAGCGCTTCCGGCTTGAGGCTGGCCTTGGGGCTTTTCAGCACTTCGTCCCAGGAGGTCGGTAGGTTGCCGCCGGAAACGTCTTCGTCCAGAACGTAGGCGTTGACCGCATCGCTCAACAGGCCATAGCATTGGGTGCGGGCGATATCGCGTTTGCTGCTGTCGAGCACGCTCAGGGTGATCGGGACGGCGATTCCGGCTAGGACCACGATGATGGCCATGACGACGACAACCATTAGGAAGGTCATCAACAGGCTTCGCTTTTTGCGCCGCGTCGCGGCCTCGGTCTGATCGGGTCGCAACTGCGAAGCATTTCCAGACTGCGACGGCACACGCTTCGGTATTCCGACGGTTGGGGTTCGGCCTCCGTGCGGTTCTCGGTGTCGTTCAGTCCGAGACGCCGTCTTTGGCGGAGGCAACTCCGCAGGCTGCGCAATGGGCAGCGGAATCGCCTCCGGATATTGCGACGACGAGGAGGCCGGAGTGGAGTCGTGCAGCGCCCTTCCCAGCTTCTCGCACAAATCCCCGGCGTTGTCCGGCCGATCCTCTCGCCGGTCCTCAAAGCTGGACGCCAGCAGCGCCAGCAACGCCGGCGTCATGCCCCGCTCCGCCAGCCGCTTCTTCCACGCCTCGCCGCCGGGACGGCCCGCCGTCAGGTCGCCCGTCAGCAGCTGGTGCCAGATCACGCCCAGCGCATACACATCGTCACGCGGGTCGGGGTCTTCGCCGCGCATCTGCTGCGGCGAGCCGTACAACGGCGTGTACGAGCCGCGCACGGCCGCCGTCAGGAACTCGCCGCGGTTCGACGAGCGGCGCAACTGCGCCACGGCCTGCTGAATCGCCAAGCCGCCGATGCCGAAGTCGGTGATCCGCAGCCGCCATTTGCCGCCCGGCCCCGGCGTCGCCAGGATGTTGGCCGGCTTGAGGTCCCGATGCACCACCGGCGGACTCATGCGGTGGGCAAAGCCGACGATCTCCGCCAGGCGTCGGACGACGTGAGCGGCGTTGGCGGCGGTCAGCCCGCCGCGCCGCCCCTGGATCACTCCGGCCAGGTCGCCGCCCTCGACGTATTCGTATTCGAGACATGGGGGATCGGCGCTGAGGTATGTATGCAACAGCGGCACGATGCCTTCGTGCTTGCCCTGTTGCATGACTTGGCTGATGATCTTGGCCTCGTGCGTGAGCAGACGCGCCTTGGCGGCCGGGTCGAGGCAGAACTTCAACGCCACCGGCGGACGGCCGTCGAAGAGGGGGTTGCGCGCCTTCCAGACCTCGCCGAAGCCGCCGACGCCGAGCAATTCCACCAGTTCCCAATCGACGCCGGGCAAAGGACGGTCGCCCGCCTTGAAGCGCGGCAGTCCGGCCGGCAGCAGCAGGGCCATGTCGTCGGGCTTGTGGAAGACGGTCCCGGCCGCGGTGGTCGTGCCGCTCGGGTCGCTGGGCCGGCGCAGGCTGCGACGAACCGTCGCCGGCACCTGGCCGAGGTAGGAGGCGACCTGTGCCTGCTGTTCCGGCGGCAGCGCGGCCGCCTCTTCGCGGACGATGCGGTCCACTTCCGCGCCAGTTCGGCCGCCGGAAGGGCCGCGACGGCTTCCACTTGCCGCGGCCGTTCCTCCTCGCGCGTCGCGCGCGCCAGTATTCCCAGGCGTCCACCAGGATGCTGCCGCCGACGCCGAAGGAAAAGAGATTGGCGACGTTCTTCACGACCGCCTTGCCGACGCACTTGAGCAGGACGTATGCCGCGGACATGGCCGGATCCTCTCGACGGGGAAGGAAAGCCGGGACGAGCCGAGTATAACCCCTTATTCGCCTCCCGCGCGCCGATATTCTGTGAAAAAAGGCGCGGCGAGAAATCCCCTCCAGCGCGGCATTCCCGCCTCTTCAGCGCACCACCATCAGATCCGGCAACGACCTTTTCAGATCGTAGACGCCCGTATCCGTGACCTTGGTTTTTTGGAGCTGGATCAGGCGCAGCTGCGTCAGACCGCGCAGCGGGACGAGGCCCTTGTCCGTGATGCGGTCGTCGCTCAGGGCCAGCTTTTGCAGCTTGGTCAGCGCCTTCAAATGTTCCATGCCGGCGTCCGTGACCTTCGTGGACGTGAGGACGAGGCCCGTGAGGCCGTCCTGCGCCTCCAGCTTGGCCAAGCCGGCGTCGCCGATCTTCGTCCGCATCAGGTCCAGGACCTGGAGCGTCGGAATCTTGTGCAAGGAAATCAACCCCGCGTCGGTCACGGCCGTGCCGCCGATGTGCAACTCGCGCAGGAAAGGCAATTCCTGCAGCTCCGGCAACCCCTTGTCCGTGATCTTCGTATTGTAGAGAAACAGGACCTCCAATTTAACGAGCACCTTGAGCCTGGCCAGTCCGGCGTCGGTGATCCGGTCGTTGCTGAGGTTCAGCCCGCGGAGGTTGTCCAGGTCCTTGAACGCCGTCAGTCCGGCGTCGGTCACGCCCGTGGCCCCCAAATCCACGGCCATCAGCCGGTCGATGTCCTTGAGTCTGGGAATGACGGCGTCGGTGATTCGGGTCTGGCCGAGGTAGAGCGTTTGCAGCGACGGAAGGGCTTTCAGCCGCGTCGCGCAGCCGTCGGTCACCTTGCTGCCGCTGAGGTTCAGGAACTGGAGCGCGTCGTCGCCCTCCAGCGCCGCCAGCCCCTCGTCCGTGATCGGGTCGTCGCTCAGATCCAGCGATTGTAGATACTTAAAGAGCTTGAGCTTGGCCAATCCCGCGTCCGTGACCTTGGTGGCGCCGAGGTCCAGCGTTTGCAATTCCGGGAACGGCTGCAACTGGTCCAGCCCCGCGTCGGCGACCTTCGTGCCGTGCAGGCTCAGGGTTTGCAGCTTGGTCAGCGTCTTGAGCCGCGGCAGCCCGGCGTCGGTGATCCTGGGACTGGTCAGTTGAAGGGTCTGGAGTTCGGTAAGGCCGGAGAGGTTGGCCAGTCCGGCGTCGGTCACCTTGCCGCCGACGGCCAGACCCTGGAGTTTTGGGAATGCTTTGAGATGAACCAGAGCGGCGTCGGCCGTCGTGGGGCCGGTCAGCTCCACGCGGATCACGGGTTTATCCGGATCCTGTTCGTCGCGCTGAATTTGAGCGCCCAATTTCTGTAAGGCGTCCACGGCCTCCTGTTCGTCGGCGCGGACGTACAGCGATCCCGCCAAGAGGAAGAAAGTCGCCAGTCCCGCCGCAATCATGCGTTGTTGCACGTTCGTCTCCTTGCAAATACCGCGGCGAGGTCCGCCGGCCGCCATTCCCTTTACGAGGCGCCATCCCGACGCATAGATTACCAACGCCGCGCCCTTCCCAACCGCGCCGAGGTTTGTCATGTCGCGACCCATCCTAACCGACGAACAGGCCGCCCGCTACCACGAGGACGGCTACGTCTTGCTCCGCGGCTTCTTCGACGCCGACGAGATCGACCTGCTCCGCCGCGCCGCCAAGGAGGACCACGAACTCGACCGCCGCGCGTTCGGCCGGGCCGACGGCGAAGGCGGCGTGGTGCGGCTGTCGCTGTGGAACCACCCCGGCGACGGAATCTACGGCATGTTCGCCCGCTGCCAGCGGGTGGTGCGTTCCGCCGAGAAACTGCTCGGCGGAGAAGTGTATCATTATCACTCGAAAATGGTGATGAAAGACCCGAAGGTCGGCGGGGCCTGGGCCTGGCACCAGGATTACGGCTACTGGTATCAGAACGGCGTGCTGCGGCCGCTGTTGACCAGCGCCTTCATCGCCGTGGACCCCTGCACGCGCGAGAACGGCTGTCTCCAGGTGGTCCGCGGTTCGCACCAGTGCGGCCGCATCGACCACGTCTTGACCGGAGACCAGGCCGGGGCCGACCGCGAGCGCGTCGCCGAGCTGCTCAAGCGGATGCCGCTGGATTACGTCGAAATGGGGCCGGGCGACGCGCTCTTTTTCCACTGCAATTTGCTGCACCGCTCCGACCAGAACCGCTCCGATCAGCCGCGCTGGGCCATGATCTGCTGCTACAACGCGGCCCGGAACGACCCCTATAAGGAGGCCCATCATCCGCGCTACACGCCGCTGTCGGTGGTCCCCGACGACGCCGTCAAGGCGGTGGGCGTCAAGCGCTTCGCCGACGACGCCTCCGACGTGGCCTGGCTGGAAGACTCCCAGGACGCCAGCGCCCGTCGCCTGGCCCGATAATTCGACCTAAAACTCTCTGGAATACCCGGCGGTCCAGCCGCCGTCCACCGTGAGGACGTGGCCGTTCATGTAGCTGTTTTCGGGGTCGGCCAGGAACAGGGCCGCCACGGCGATCTCGTCCACGTTGCCCGGCCGGCCGAGCGGGATGTGGTCGAGCATCCGCTGGACGGAGTGCCGGAACGCCCCGTCCTCGCCGTAAAACAGCTTCCGCGTGCCCTCCGTCAGCGTGGAGCCGGGGGCGATGCCGTTGACGAGGATGCCGTGCGGCCCCAGTTCCAGGGCCATCGCCCTGGTCAGGTTGACGACGCCGGCCTTGGCGGCCACGAAGGCGCATTGCAGCCGCAACGGCACCAGCCCCGCGATCGAGGCGATGTTGATGATCCGGCCCGATTTCTGCGCCACGCATCACCCGCGCCGCCGCCCGGCTGACCTCGTACACGCCGGTCAGATCGACCGCCAGGATGCGGTCCCACTCCTCGCGCGGGAACTGGTCGATGGGGACGCGGTGCGCGAGCGTGTTGACGCCGGCGTTGTTGACCAGGATGTCGAGCCGGCCGCACTGGGCGAGGACCTGTTTCAGGGCGGCGTCGATCTGGTCGGGCCGTGTGACGTTGAGCGCCAGCGCCAGGGTGCCGGAGCTGCGCGCGGCCGCCGCGGCCGCCTCCGCCGCGTCGATGTCGGTGTAGACGACGCGGCTGCCGTTGGCCGCGAGGCGGTCGGCGATGGCCTGGCCGATGCCCCGCGCCGCCCCGGTGACCAGGCTGACCGTTCCCGTCAGATCGCATTTCATGGTTTCGTTTCCTGGGCCGTCACGGCATCAACCACGGACCCGGATTCTCCACATATTGCGTCAGCGTTTGCAGGAACCGCGCGGCCGGGGCGCCGTCCACGATGCGGTGGTCGAAGGTCAGGCTGAGCGTGAGCAGGTCGCGGACCACGATCTGGTCGGCGACCACGGCGGGGCGGCGTTGAATCCGGCCGACGCCGAGGATGGCGCATTGCGGATAGTGGATGATCGGCGTGAACATTTCGACGCCGAACGCCCCGAGGCTCGTGACGGTGAAAACGCCGCCTTCCATCTCCGCCGACCGCAACGTCCCGCGCCGCGCCCGTTCGGCCAGGTCGCGTGTGCAGGCCGCCACCTGACGGACGCTCAGGCTCAGCGCGTCGCGCACCACCGGGACGAACAACCCGGCTTCCGCATCAACGGCAATGCCGATGTCCATTGTCTCCGAAAGGACGACCTTCTCGCCGGCCCAGCGGGCGGCCAGCATGGGGTGCTTTTGCAGGGCGGCGGCGGTGAGTTTGATCAGGAAGTCGGTGTAACCGGGAACGGCGTCCTCCGCGACCGCCTGGAACTGGCCGCGCAGGTTGACGAGATTGCTGGCGTCCACCGTGGTCGTGAGGGTGACGGGCGTGGTGGAACGGAGGCTGGCCGACATGCGCTCGGCGATGGCGCGGCGGATCGGGGTGACGGCGACGGCCCGACCGGGCGGGGCCGGGGCGGCCGCCGCTCGGACGTCCTCCTCGCGGATGCGTCCCGACCGACCGCCGCCCCGGACCCGGGTCAAATCGACGCCGAGTTCCCGCGCGATCCGGCGGGCGCGGGGGGAGGAAGGCGGGTATTCTCTCTCCCCCCTTACGGCGGCGAGTTGGGGCGAGGGGGCCTGCGCGTTCCTTAACGGCGGCGGCCGCTTCCCCGTTCGGGACGGCTTCACCCGGCTGAGCGACGTAGCCGATCACCGCCCCGACGGGGACGCGATCGCCCGCCTTCGGCGACCCCGCCGGGACGCGCAATATACCGCTATCAAGACATTCAATATCCTCCGTAGCCTTTTCGCCCTCCAGGGTGAACAGGGCGTCGCCGGGACGGACCTCGTCGCCGTCCTTCTTGAGCCAGCCGACGAAAACCCCCTCCTCCATGTTCCAGCCGAGCCGGGGGACCGTGATTTCAATCGCCATGACAACTCCCCTCACTCCGCGATCAGGTCGCGGATGGCCTGGGCGATCGACGCCGGGTTGGGCATGACGGCCGCCTCCAGCGGCGGGCTGTACGGCGTCGGCGTGTGGGCGCCGTTGAGCCGGCGGATCGGCGCGTCGAGGTCGTCGAAGCCGCGGTCGGCGAGCTGGGCGGCGATCTCCGCCCCGACGCCGAACGGGGCGAACGCCTCGTCCACGATCAGCAGCCGGCCCGTCTTCGCCACCGAGTCGCGCGATCGTCTCGACGTCGAGCGGCGCCACCGTGCGCGGGTCGATCAGCTCCACCGAGACGCCTTCCTCTTCCAGCGTTTCGCACGCCTTCAACGTGTGATGCACCATCAGGGCCAGGGCGACGACCGTGACGTCGCGTCCCTCGCGCACCACCGCCGCCTGGCCGAACTCGATCTCGTAGTCCTCCTCCGGGCACGGGGCCTTTCAGCGCCCAGCACCTCGCGGTGTTCGAGGAAGAGCACCGGGTCGTCGCAGCGTCAGCGCATGTTGGAGCAGTCCCTTGGCGTCGTAGGGCGTCGAGGGCACGACCACGCGCAGGCCGGGGAAATGGGCGTACATCGGGTAATAGTTGCCGGAGTGGTGCGTGGCGGCCGAATGGCCGATGCCGATGCAGCCGCGCAGCAGGATCGGCATCTTGAGCCGGCCGCTGCTCATGTACTGCATCTTGGCGATCTGATTGACGATCTCGCCGACGGCGTCGAGGACGAAGTCGGCGAACATGAAATCGATCGACCGGCCGCGTGCCGGTCATGGCGGCGCCGCAGCCGAGGCCGACGAAGCCGCGCTCGCTGATCGGCGTGTCGCACAGCCGCTCGGGGCCGTACAGGTCGTACAGGCCGGCGGTCGTGCGGAAGTTGCCGCCGCGCTTGCCGATGCCCTCGCCCAGCACGAAGATTCGCGGGTTGCTGCGCCATCTCGTCGGAGCAGCGCTTCGAGCGTCGGCCTGCATGAAGCTGATTTCGCGGCCGCCTTTGTCCGTCTCCGCCTGGGGGAGAGGGGCCGGGTGCGAGCGGCGAGCTTCGGCGTAGACGTGGTCGGTCGCCGTCGTCGGGATCGGGCCAGGGGCTCGTCTCGGCGAACTGGTGGGCCTCCTCCACCTGCGCCTCGATCTCGGCCTCGATGCGCCTCCAGCTCCGCTTCCGTCGGCGACCGGCCTCCAGGAGCAGCGGCCGCAGACGCGCGATCGGGCAGCGCGTCTTCCACTCCTCGACCTCTTCGCGCGTGCGGTAGGTGAAATCGCCCATGCCCTCGGCGTGCGGCCGGGTGCGATAGGTGCTGCATTCGAGCAGGGTCGGCCCGCCGCCGCTGCGGGCGCGGCGCGACCGCCTCGCCGGCCGCGCGCGTGGACCGCCAGCACGTCGTTGCCGTCCACCTCGACGCCGGGCAGGCCGTAGCAGCCGGCCCGCGACGCCACGCTCGGGTTGCCGGCCGCGTACTGGAACGGCACCTCGGTGGCGAACTGGTTGTTCTCGCAGACGAACAGCACCGGCAGTTTCCAGATGCCGGCCAGGTTGAGGCCTTCGTGGAACGCCCCGTTGTTGACCGCGCCGTCGCCGAAGAAGGCCACGGCCACGTGATCGGTCTTCAGCAGCTTGAAGCTGTAGCCGGCGCCGGCGGCCTGGAGGATGCACGGCCCGACGATGCCGCTGGTGCCCATCAGGCCGACTTCGGGGGCGAAAAGGTGCATGCTGCCGCCGCGGCCGTGCGAGCAGCCGGTCGCGCGGCCGTACAGCTCGGCGATCAGCTGCCGCGGCGGCACGCCCTTGGCCAGGGCGTGGCCGTGGCCGCGGTGGGTGCTGAAGACCACGTCGTCCGTCCGCAGGTGGGCGCAGACGCCGGCGGCGATCGGCCTCCTGGCCGACGTAGGTGTGGCAGGCGCCGTGGATCAGGCCGCGCTGGTGCGACCGGGCGAGCTGCTCCTCGCAGCGGCGGATCAGCAGCATTTGCCGGTAAAGCGACAGGAGTTGGCTTTTTTTCAGAGCGGGCGGGGCTTCGGTCGGCATGATCGGCGAGGTCTCCGGGTATGGCGGCGCCGTGTAACGGGTTATTTCAAGACTTCCGCCGCCGGCTTGTCGTTGATCTTTTCCAGCGTCTTGATCGAGCGCAGCATCTCCGCGTCGCGCTCCGGCTTGAAGTCGCAGTTGAGGTCCTTGAGGGGCATTCCTTTCAGCGGCGACAGGTCGGTCACCTTCGTGCCGTTGCAAGCCACGTTCGTCAGCGGCATTCCTTTCAGCGGCGACAGGTCGGACACCTGCGTGTCGCCGCAGCTCAAGCCCGTCAGCTTCATGTCCTTCAGCGGCGACAGGTCGGACACCTGGGTGCCGCCGCAGCTCAAGCCCGTCAGCTTCATGTCCTTCAGCGGCGACAGGTCGGACACCTGCGTTCTTTCGCAAAGCAGGTTCGTCAGCTTCATGTCCTTCAGCGGCGACAAGTCGGACACCTCCGTGAAGTGGCACCACAGCGTTTCCAGCGGCACGCCCTTCAGCGGCGACAGGTCGATCACCTGAGTGCCCGCGCAGCTCAGGAACGTCAACTTCATGTCCTTCAGCGGCGACAGGTCCGACACCTCCGTGATGCTACAGTCCAGGCTTGTCAGTTTCATCTCCTTCAGCGGCGACAGGTCGGCTAGCCGTCCTAACTTATTAGGCCAGATGCCGTGGCAATTCAGCGTTCGCAGCCCCGCCAATGCCCGCACCGGCGAAATGTCCGTCACCTGATCCGTCACGAACTCCAGGCCCGTCACCACGCCGTCTTCGATGGTGGGCTTCACCGTTCCGTCGAAGCCGGGGTTGAGTTCCTTGAGTTTAGCGGCGACCGCCCTGACCTGACCCTCCGCAGGCAGGGGGGGAACTTCCTTGCACCACACCTCGAACGCCGCCTGCCGCTTGTCCACCTCCTTCCAGAAGTCGGCGGCCGGCTTGCCGTTGATCTGCTCCAGCGTCTTGATCGACCGCAGAATCTCGGCGTCCCGCTTTGGCTGGAAGTCGCAACAGAGCTCTTTGAGGGGCAGATCCTTCAGCGGCGACAGGTCGGATACCTGCGTGGCGTGACACTGGAGGATCGTCAGCGGCATCCCCTTCAGCGGCGACAGGTCGGACACCGGCGTGCCCCAGCACCTTCAGGTCCGTCAGCGGCATCCCCTTCAGCGGTGACAGATCGGACACCGGCGCGCCATAGCAATACAGTTGCTTCAGCGGCATTCCTTTCAGGGGCGACAGGTCGGAAACCTTCGTGCTGTCACACGCCAGGAGGGTCAGCTTCATGCCCTTCAAGGGGGACAGGTCGGACACCGGTGCGCCGGAACATTGCAGCAGCGTCAGCGGCGTCCCCGCCAGCGGCGTCAGATCGGACACCGGCGCGCCAACGAATATCAGGGTCGTCAACAACATCCCCTTCAGGGGCGACAGGCCGGCTACCTTCGTGTGGCTACAATTCAGCGAAGTCAGCGGCATCCCGTTCAGCGGCGACAGGTCCGAGAGCCGGTTCGTACTCCCGTCGCCGCTTCCCTGACAGTTTAGGCTCTTCAGCCCCGGCAGCGCCCGCAGCGGCAAGACGTCCGTCACGTTGTCCGTCAGGAATTCCAACCCCGTCACTACGCCGTTCTCGACCGTGGACGTCACCTTGCCGTCGAAGCCCGAATTGCGCTCCTTGAGCTTGGCGGCCACTGCCTCGACTTGCTTGTCCGCCGACAGGCCGGCCGTCTGTTTAACCCACTGCTGGAACGCCAGCGTTTCGGGGTTGTTGCGCGGCGTGGGCGCCACAACGGCCGGCGGCGTGGACGCAGGCGAAGTCGCCGGCCGCGGCGTCGCCAGGAACATCGCCGTCAGCCCCAATCCCATCATCCCAACGCCGACCGCGGACCCGATTGCGATCCAACCCCAGGACCGCCCATTGGTTCGGCGTCGTCTCGTTGGCGAGGCGCCCTCCACCGTCGTCTGGTCGGCGACCATCGCGGACCAGCCGGCGGCCGTGGCCACCGTCGCCTCGATAGCCGCCGGGGCCGGCGCCGGCAAGGCGGCGGTAAGGAACGTGGCGCTGGTCGAACCCTCCCCGTGGGCGGCCGACGCCAGCGCTGCCGCGGCCTCGGCCGGCGTCTGGTAGCGATCCTCCGGCCGCTTGGCCATCAACTTGCGCACCACCGACGCCACACCAGGCGGCACATCCCGCCGCAGTTGCTCGACCGGGACGGGTTCATCCAGGCGATGTTTCAGCAACTTTTGCAGGGCCTCGCCCCCCGGAAAGGGCACTTTCCCCGTGAGCAGGAAGTAGAGCGTACATCCCAGGCTGTAGAGGTCGGCCCGGACGTCCACGTCGTGCGAGTCCATCGCCTGCTCGGGAGCAATGTAATCCAGCGTGCCCATGACCGCACCCTCCTGCGTCATGGTGCTGCTGCCCTCTTCGTCGGTCCTCCGGTCCAGCCGCGCCAAGCCCATGTCGAGGATCTTGACCACGCCGGCCGGCGTCAGCAGCAGGTTTTGCGGCTTGATGTCGCGGTGAACCAGGCCGCGTTCGCAGGCGTGCTGCAGGCCCAGCGCCGCCTGCCGGCAGTAGTCGCACGCCTGGTCCACCGGCAGGGGGCCGGCCTTCTTGACGAGCTTGGACAGGTCGGTCCCCTGGACGTATTCCATGACGAGCAGGTGCGTGCCGCCCACCTCATCGGCGTCGAAGGCGCGCACGATGTTCGGGTGGTCGAGTTGAGCCGCGGCCCGGATCTCGCGCTGGAAGCGGCGCACCGCGTCGGGGTTGTCGATGCGCTGCTTGCGGATTAGCTTGAGGGCCACGACCTGACCGAGCTTCCAGTTGCGGGCCTTGAAGACCTGGCCCATGCCGCCCTCTCCGATGCGCTCCAGCAGGGCGTAGGAGCCGAGCAGCAGTTCGCGACCGCGGCCTTGTAAGAGTTGGTTGACCTGATAAGGCGTCAACCAGCCGCGCCGGATCAGTTCGCCGGCCAGGGCGCGCGACGACGGGAAGTTCGTTTGGAGGCGGTCCACTTCGCCGAGTTGGGCCGGCTCCAACAGCCGGTGTCGGCGCAAGGCATCGGTCAAGCCGGCGGCGGTGTCCACGGGCATAACGGCACCTGGGTTGGAATGCGTCACCACGCGATTGTACACCGCCCAACGACGGCGACAAAGGATTTCCGCGACGTGCCTGACGCCCGCGCAATCGGAGCATTCCGCACGGCTCATCCGGTCGGGCCGGTCGCGCCGGCGGCGGCGACGGCCGACCCCTTTTCCCGGAGCGGGCGAATTGAGAAACTGAACGGATGGCGTTCGGCGAGCGGTCGGCGTAAGCCGGCTGGTGCGGCGTAGCGCCTCGGGATAGGGACGCAGCGGCCGGCTTACGCCGGCCGCTCGCCATCGATTTGTTGTGGACCTTGCGAATGGAACAGATTTTCTCCGGCGACTGTCTGCGTCATTTGGCCCGCCTGGAGGCGGCGAGCGTGGACCTGGCGTTCGCCGACCCGCCGTTCAACATCGGCTGGGAATACGACGTTTACGACGACCAGCAGACGCGCGACGACTACCTGGCGTGGACCGAGAAATGGTTGCAGGCGGTGCGCCGGCTGTTGAAGCCGACCGGCTCGTTCTACGTGGCCATCGGCGACGAGTACGCCGCGGAGTTGAAGGTGCGGCTGGACGCGCTGGGCCTGACCATGCGCAATTGGATCGTTTGGCACTACACTTTCGGCATGAACTGCACGCGCAAGTTCAACCGCAGCCACGCCCACATCCTCTATTACGTCGTCGATCCGAAGCGCTTCACGTTCAACGACGACGCGGTGCGGGTGGCGTCGGCCCGGCAGACGATCTACGCCGACCGCCGGGCCAACCCGACCGGCAAGTTGCCCGACGACACCTGGGTGTTGCGGCCGCAGGAAGAGGAACGGGCCTTCCGTCCGGAGACGGACACGTGGTACGTCCCGCGCGTCTGCGGCACGTTCAAGGAGCGAACCGGCCACCCGTGTCAGATGCCGGAGCCGGTGCTGGAACGGATCGTGCGCGTGTCGAGCCGCCCCGGCGATCTGGTGCTCGACCCGTTCGCCGGCAGCGGTACGACGCTGGCGGCGGCGAAGCGGCTGGGACGGCGCTGGGTGGGCGTGGAGCTGTCCGAGGAGTATGCGGAACGCGCCCGCCGGCGACTGGCCGAGGTGGAACCGGACGAGACGTGCAACGGCGCGCCGGCGTAATAGACTCTTTTACGCGGTATTCAGAGTCTTTTCCATAAGGCCCCCCTCTCCCCTCGGGGGAGAGGGGTCGGGGGTGAGGGGGCACGGTATTCCGGGGCTTTCCCCCACATCCCAACCCCTCTCCCCCGAGGGGAGAGGGGCTTCCGGAACAGACTTTCAACGCCGTTCTTTCGCGGAGGCGCCCATGCGGCCCCTCGAAGGCTTTCACGTCTTGGCGCTGGCCCTCAACCTGCCCGGCCCCACGGCCGTCGCGCGTTTATGCGAACTGGGCGCGACGGCGGTGAAGATCGAGCCGCCGGCCGGCGATCCGCTGGCCCACGCCCACCCGCGCTGGTACGAGGAATTGCACCGTGGGCTGACCCTCCTCACGCTCGACCTTAAAGGGGCCGATGGCCGAAAGCAGCTTGACCGTTGGCTCGCACGCTCCGACCTGCTGATGACCGCCATGCGGCCGGCCGCCCTGCAACGCCTGGGACTGGACTGGCCGTCGCTCCACGCCCGATTTCCGCGGCTCTGTCACGTCGCCATCGTCGGCCACGCCGCCACGCACGACGACCGGCCCGGCCACGACCTGACGTTCCAGGCGCGGGCGAGTCTGCTGGAACCGCCGGGCCTGCCCCGCGCCTGCCTCGCCGACACGGCCGGGTCGCAGCGGGCGGTGGCCGCCTCGCTTGCCCTGTTGCTGGCAAGGGAGCGCTGCGGGGAATCCGACTGTGACGAGGTTTCCCTGGCGGCGGCGGCAGAGGAGTGCGCCGCCCCGTGGCGATACGGGCTGACGGCGCCGGACGGCCCGCTGGGCGGCGCCTCGCCGCGTTACGGTTTGTACCGCGCCCGAGAGGGCTGGGTCGCCCTGGCCGCGTTAGAAGATCACTTCTGGGAGACGTTGACGCGGGAACTCGATTTGACGGCCGCCGATCGCGCGGCGCTGGAACGGGCCTTCCTGACGCGGACGGCCGAGGAGTGGGAGGCGTGGGCGGAGGAACGCGGGCTGCCTTTGGCGCGTGTGCGATGATCGCCCTTTCGGCGTCACAACCTCTCCAGAATGGTTGCCGTGGCCATGCCGTGGCCGATGCACATGACCTGAAGGCCGAACCGGCCGCCCGTCGCTTCCAATCCCGCGAGCATTTTCGCCGTCAGCCCGGCGCCGGTCGCCCCCAGCGGGTGGCCGTGCGCGACGGCCCCGCCCCACGGGTTGACCTTCTCCATCGGCGGCGAAAACTCGCGCGCCCACGCCAAAACCACCACGGCGAAGGCCTCGTTGACCTCGAACCAGTCGATGTCGGCCACGCCCAGACCCGCCCGTTCCAGGGCCGTCCGCGTCGCCGGGATCACGGCCGTCAGCTGAAGCGTGGGGTCGTCGCCGACCACGACGCGGGCCCGAAATCGCGCCCGCGGCCGAAAGCCGTCGGCCACAGCCCGTTGCCTATCGGCGACCAGCACGGCCGCCGCCCCGTCGGCGATCTGACTGGAGTTGGCCGCCGTCACCACGCCGTTGCCCGCGGGCCGGAAGATCGTGGGCAGGCTCGCCATTTTGGCCGCGTCGATCGCGTCGCGGATTCCCTCGTCGCGGGTCAGCGTGACGGCGGCGCCGGCCGCGCCCAGGGCGGACATGGGGAGATTTTCACGATTCCATCCCTGCCGGGCCGCCTCGGCGGCGCGGCGGTGGCTCTCGGCGGAGAAGGCGTCGGCCTCGCGGCGGCCGATCCCCCACTTTTCCGCGATGCGTTCGGCGCTTTCGCCCTGGTGTATCAGGTCGTACCGCGCTCGCAGGTCGGGATTCAACCGATCAAAGCCCCCGCCGATGTCGCTGAACATCGGCACGCGCGTCATGCTTTCCACGCCGGCGGCGATGACGTAAGCCATGTCGCCGGCCGCGACGGCCTGTGCGGCGAAGTGGACGGCCTGCTGACTGGAGCCGCACATGCGGTTGAGGGTGACGGCCGGGACGCGCACCGGAAAGCCCGCCAAAAGCACCGCCAGCCGGCCGACGTTGGCCCCCTGTTCGCCGGCCTGCGTGACCGTCCCGGCGATCACGTCCTCCACGCGGGAGGGATCCAGGCCGACGCGCTCGACGAGGCCGCGCACCGCCAGGGAGAGCAGCCGATCCGGCCGCGCGTCCCGATAGGCGCCGCCGCGCCGGCCGAACGGGGTGCGAACGGCGTCAAGGATCACGGCTTCCGCCACGGCGCGTTCCTCCACGGTCATTCTTCCGACGCCGGTTTCCGCCGGCCGATCTTCCGTTGGGCCTGTTGGCGCTTGGCGGCGATGCGCCGTTCCTTCGACCCGCGCGACGGTTTCGTCGGCCTGCGGGCCTTGGGTCGGAAAAGCACTTCGAGGATCATTTCCCGGAGCCGCGTCCGGCAGTCCTCGATATTTTTCGCCTGGTCGCGGAAGTGCTGGCCCTGGATGACCAACTCGCCCTCGGTGGTGATCCGCCGGCGTTGGCGGGCGCGGAGCCGTTCGCGCACGTCCGCGGGAAGGGAAGTGTTGGCGGCGAGGTCCCAATGCAGGATCGCTTTACTCGCCACCTTATTGACGTTCTGTCCGCCCGGGCCGCCGGAGCGGGCGAAGGTGAAATTCAACTCCCCGTCAGGGATGTGGACGGCGAGGGTGATTTCCATTAGGGCATTGTAGCAGAGGTTAGGCGTGAAATGTGTCGCTGACAGTCATTGCCTGAATCCCCGACTATTATACTCCGGGCGGCTAAGAATGAGACATCGTTGAGAGGTCTTGTCGGTCCGGTGGCAGGAGTGTCCGATCATCCTCGTTTTCCTGTGGTTCTGCCGCTAATAGCTGATAAACTCGGCCGTCATGTCCCACGTGACCCGCCTTCTCGACGCCGCCGCGGCCGGCGACCGCAGGGCCGCCACCGACCTGCTGCCGCTTGTTTACGACGAGTTGCGCAAGCTTGCCGCCGCGCGCATGGCCGCCGAAGCCCCCGGCCACACCCTCAATGCCACCGCCCTGGTCCACGAGGCGTACCTGCGCCTGGTTGGCGATCACCCTTTCGCCGACCGGAGCCATTTCTTCCGGGTGGCAGCCGAGGCCATGCGGCGGATCTTGATCGATCACGCCCGGCAGAAGCGGCGGATCCGGCACGGCGGGGATCGCGAGCGCGTGCCGCTTTCCGACGTGGAGGTTGCGGCCGAGGCGCCCGCGGAAGAACTGCTGGCGCTGGACGAGGCCCTCGACCGCTTCGCCGCCAGGGATCCGGTCAAGGCGGAACTGGTCAAGCTGCGCTATTTTGTCGGCCTATCCGAGGAGGAAGCGGCCGCCGCCCTCGGCGTCTCCCGCGCGACCGCCAGCCGTTACTGGACTTACGCTCGCGCCTGGCTGATCAACGCTCTCGACGAAAAAACGGAATAATCTCAGCGCCGGTGAGGCGCGCGGTCGGGAAACGACGCTTATCCAAGGGACGCCGCAGACCGCATGAGGATCGAATATGACCGAAACACCCGACCGCACCGAGTCTCTTTTCGCCGCTGCCGTGGCCCTGGCGAGCGCCGCGGAGCGGGCCGCCTACCTGGATCGAGCCTGCGCGGGCGACGCCGCTCTCCGGGGCCATGTCGAGGCGCTGTTGCGGGCCCACGAGCGCGCCGGACACCTGCTGGATCGACCCGTGCCGGGCGGACCGGAGCATACGGGGGCCTACCGGCGTAACGAGCAATCCGGCGCCTACGTGGCCCGCGAGCAGCCGGGCACAGTCATCGCCGGCCGCTACAAGCTGCTGGAGCAAATCGGCGAAGGCGGCATGGGCACCGTCTGGGTGGCCGAGCAGACGCAGCCGGTGCCGCCGCAAGGTCGCCCTCAAGCTGATCAAGGCCGGCATGGACTCGAAGTCCGTGCTGGCCCGCTTCGAGGCCGAGCGGCAGGCGCTGGCGGTGATGGACCATCCCAATATCGCCAAGGTGCTCGACGGCGGGCTGACCGAAACGGGCCGGCCCTACTTCGTCATGGAGTACGTCAAGGGCGTGCCGATCACCGAGTATTGCGACGCCACGCGGCTGAGCGTGCCCGAGCGGCTGAACCTGTTCGTGCAGGTCTGTTCGGCCGTCCAGCACGCGCATCAGAAGGGGATCATCCACCGCGACCTGAAACCCTCCAACATTCTCGTCGCCCCGTACGACGACAAGCCGGTGCCCAAGGTCATCGACTTCGGGCTGGCCAAGGCGATGCACCAGTCGCTGACCGAGCGGACGCTGCACACGGCCCACGAGACGGTGCTGGGCACGCCGCTGTACATGTCGCCGGAGCAGGCGCAGCTCAACAACCTCGACGTGGACACGCGCTCGGACATCTATTCGCTGGGCGTGCTGCTCTACGAACTCTTGACCGGCACGACGCCGCTGGAGAAGCAGCGGTTCAAGGAGGCGGCCTGGGACGAGATGAGGCGGCTCATCCGCGAGGAAGAGCCGCCCCGGCCGAGCACGCGGCTGAGTTCCAGCAATACGCTGGCGTCGCTGGCCGCCGGCCGGCAGATCGAGCCGACGCGGTTGACGAAGCTGGTGCGCGGCGAGCTGGACTGGATCGTGATGAAGTCGCTGGAGAAGGACCGCACCCGCCGTTACGAAACGGCCAACGGCTTCGCCCAGGACATTCAGCGTTTCCTGGCCGGCGAGCCGGTGCTGGCGGCGCCGCCCAGCGCACGCTACCGGCTGCGGAAGTTCGCGCGGAAGCACCGGGCGGCCTTGACGACGACGGCGGCGATCGCCCTGCTGCTCGTCGCGGGCGTGGTCGTCAGCGCCTGGCAAGCGGTGCGGGCGACGAATGCGGAGGCCGAGGCCCATCGGCAAAAGGGCATCGCCCAGGGCAAGGAACAGGAGGCGAAGGCCGAAGCCGACAAGGCGAAGAAGGCCCGCGACTTCCTGGTGAGCATCTTCGAACTCGCGGATGCCAACGGTCAGCGGGGCATCATGACGGCCCGGCAGCTTTTGGACCAGGCCGAGAAGCGCATTCCGGATGAATTCGCGGATCAACCAGAGTCTGCGCGGAGGTGCAGGCGGCCATCGACTCCGCGTACGCCAAGATGACGGCGAATTCTCCCCTTGCCATGATCTTGGAGGTGAGCGGCACGGTGCAGTTGCAATCCACCCGGGACGTCAACCGGCGGGCGATTCCCCAAACGCTGCTCTATGCCGGAGACCGCCTGAAGCTGGCGGCCGATGCCCACGTTCAGCTCGTGATCCTGTCGGACCTGCACAAGGAATGGCTCCGACCGGGCACGGAGGCGACGATCCGCCGCAAAGGCTGCGAACCTGCCGACGCGATCGGCGAGCGGGTCGAGGGCGTCCTGACGCCCTTCGTGCGCCTGCCGAAAGGGACGTTTTACATGGGCTGGGGTGGTTGGCCAGAGAAAAAAGACTTCTTGGTGACGGATGTGAGTGGTGCGGCGTGTATGTTGCAGCCAGGTCAGCCGTTCGTGACTGCGGCCCTGTTGGTTAATCGGCAGTGGCAGGGGAATGTCCTGGCGCGGGGTTGGAAGACGGAGATCAAGGAGGATTTCGAGATCTCCATGCATGATGTGACGCAGGGACAGTGGCAAGCGGTCATGGGCAACAACCCGAGCTACTTTTCGCGCTTTGGCGGAGGTCGGGATCAGGTCAAGGACATTTCCGACGAGGAGCTGAAGCTATTCCCGGTCGAGAGTGTGACGTGGATCCAGGCGCAGCAGTTCATCGAGAAGCTAAACGAACAAGATCGCAGTAGTGGATGGTTGTACCGCTTGCCGACGGAGGCGGAGTGGGAATATGCGTGTCGGGGAGGGGCCACTTCTGAAGAAGAATGTTCGTATCACTTCTACTTCGCCAAGCCGACCAACGACCTGTCCTCGGAGCAAGCGAACTTCCCAGGGGACCATCCGGCCGGCAATGCGCCGAAGGGGAAGACGATGGGGCGACCAACGCGGGTCGGCGCATACCCACCGAACAAGCTGGGGTTGTGCGACATGCATGGCAACGTGTGGCAATGGTGCAACGATGTCTATCCAGATTCGTCCGTAAACCGTCGGCCGATCCGGGGCGGCAGCTGGATAGGCCAAGGGGATCATTTGAACTACAGCGGCTTCACATGCAGTGCGGGGAACCGCAGCGGGTGGGGCATAGCGAACCGGTTCGACTACCTCGGCTTCCGCCTCGTGCGAGTCCGCGACCGGTTTCCGGCTCTACTTCGGGGGGAGGACAAACCCGCAGACAACGCCGAACGCCTGGCTTTCGCCCAGCTCGCCTACGACCGCGAGAAATTCGCCTTTGCCACCGGACTCTGGGCCGACGCGCTGGAAAGAGATCCGAAGCTCGGCGAAAACCGTGAGACCCAGCACCGCTACAACGCCGCCTGCGCCGCGGCGCTGGCCGCCGCGGGGCAAAGCCAGGAGGAGCCGCCGCTCGATGACGCGGCGAAAGCGAAGCTGCGCCGTCAGGCTCTCGACTGGCTGAAGACCGAGTTGGCCGTCTGGCGCGATCTACTCGCATCCGGCCGCCAGGATAGGGAGTCGATTCTACAGACCTTGCGTCACTGGCAGGCGGACGATGACCTGGCCGGAATCCGCGACGCGACGGCGCTGGCCAAACTGCCGGCCGAGGAACAGAAGGCGTTCATGCAGCTCTGGGGCGACGTGGCGGAGTTGTTGACGAGGGTGCAGACACCGCAGCTCCACGCTGCCGGGGGTGACTGGAGCGCGGCCGCTGCCGATTACACTCGGGTCTTCGCCGGGCAGCCGCTCGAAAACGGCGAACTCGGGTTCGAGTACGCCGCCGTGCTGCTGCTGTCGGGAGATCAACCCGGCTATCGCAAGGTTTGCGCCGAGCTGTTGGCACGCAGCGGGCAGCGCGGCATCAGGCCCTACCACGTCGCCCGCGCTTGCACCCTGGCTCCCGACTCGGTCAAGGACGCCGCGCTGCCCGGAAAGCAGGCGGAAGGCGAACTCAAGCGATCCGAGGGGGAGTTCTGGTCGCTGACCGAGCAGGGAGCGCTGGCCTACCGTGCCGGCCGCTACGATGAGGCGGCGACCCTGCTGGAACAGAGTTTGAAAGCCGACAGCAAGCCCGGCCGGGCTGTGGTGAGCTACCTCTGGCTGTCCCTGGTCGAGCATCGCCGCGGCAAGCCCGCGGAGGCGCGGGCCTGGCTGGAGAAGGCGACGAAGTGGGTCGAGCAGTACCCCAAGGGCGTCCCGGTACAGGAAGATGACGCCACGGGGTTGCACCTGCACAACTGGCTGGAGGCACAGGTCCTGCGCCGCGAGGCGGAAGCGCTGCTCGTGCCGAAGAAATAGGGGGGCCAGAACGGGCGTCGGTTGAACGGCGGCTGGCGGCCAAACCGTGAGCGTTTGGGGTGTTCGCCAAGGGGGCGTGGCGGTTCGTGAAGCGGAAGGCGGCGTACGGCCGATACCACCCGACGTTCCCCGACTTCCGAGGGGCCGTACAGGACGTATTGGACCGTGTGCCGACGACGTACGCGGAGCAGCTGGCTTCGCCGATGGCCCTGAACTTCCAGGAGTTCGACGATGTCTCACTCCTGGCCGCGTGAAGTATATAGCCGTTCCGCCAACGAGGGCGCGGGCGCTTTCCGCCGTGGGGTCCAGACGCCGTGGCCTGACCGCCGCCGCCTTCTACAATATAGGTGGGCGTTGCAAGCCCCTGGCATCCGGATGTTATGAACAGACGTCTATCTTGGCTCGATTCTGGTAGAGGGGGGGTGGCAACACGAGCGCAATGCGCTACAATGCAAGTAGGGAAACGCGGGCGGCGAAAAACGCCGTAAGTTCTGAATCCTCAATGCGTTTTCAATGTTACTGCGACGGAAGCCGGAGTGGCGGAATTGGCAGACGCGCCAGGTTGAGGGCCTGGTGGCTGTAATGGCCGTGCAGGTTCAAGTCCTGTCTCCGGCATTCCTTTCAGGCCAAGGGGTTAGGTCAACCGACCTCCCCTTGGCCTTTTTCGCAGGATACAATTCTTCTGCGATTCTTCTGCTGTTGCTGCGGTGGCGTGGCACTCGCGTCGGGGGTGCTCCATGGCGTCTCTCCTGCTCAAGGGCGATTCGTACTACTGCCAGTTTTACTACCTCGGCCGCCGCTTCACCGTCACCGTGGGGGAGGTCGGCAAGGACGAGGCCGAGGACTTCGCGGGCGGCGTCGGGCAACTGCTGCGGCGGATCAAGCAGAAGCTGATCCACCTGCCGTCGGGCGTCTCCATCACCGACTTCATTCTCGCCGGCGGCCGGCTCACGACCGTCGAACAGGCCGCCGCGCCGTCCGAACCGGCGTCGTTTTCTGCGTTTCGCAAACGCTACCTCGACACGCACCGTCAGGGGGCGATGGAGGCCAACTCGCTCCAGACGGTCGAGATGCATCTGAGACACTTCGAGCGGACGCTGGGCGAGAAGTTCCCCCTTCAGCAACTTGCCCTGGCCGACCTGCAGCGGCACGTCACGGAGCGGGCGAAGAAGAAGTGCCGCGGACGGCCCCTGTCCCCGGTCACGCTCCGCAAGGAGGTCGCCTCGTTCCGCGCCGCCTGGAACTGGGCCGTCCTGAACGGGATGATCGCCGGGCCGTTCCCGGGCAAGGGCCTCGTTTACCCCAAGAGCGACGAGAAGCCCCCCTTCATGACCCGCGCCGAGATCGAGCGGCGGCTGACGCCCACGATGAAGGACGCGGAGCGGACGGAATTGTGGGACTGCCTCTACCTGACGCAGGCGGAAATTCCCGACCTGCTGGGGCAGGTGATGGCGAACGCGGCCCACGCCTGGATCCACCCGCTGGTGTGCCTGGTCGCCCACACCGGGGTCCGGC
The DNA here is from genome assembly GCA_963813925.1 of uncultured Planctomycetaceae bacterium. GTDB lineage: Bacteria > Planctomycetota > Planctomycetia > Gemmatales > Gemmataceae > UBA4732. The sequence goes on along the minus strand of CAWFBG010000004.1, from coordinate 277,086 downwards.
GGAGCGAGGCGCTGCGCGTGCTCGTGAGCGACGTGGACTTTGACGCGATGACGGTGCTGATCCGCGAAAAGAAACGGAGCCGCAAGCAACGGACGACGCGGCGGGTGCCGCTGACGCCTTTTCTGGCGGGCATCCTGCGGGAGTGGCTGGCCGTCCACCCCGGCGGCCAGGCGCTCTTCTGCCACCAGGGCGAGGTGTTCCGCAGCAAGAAGCGGAGCCAGACGACGGGGCACCTGGACGAGAAGAAGAGGCCGTCGTCCCAGAAAGGGCGGATGGCGACGGTGCGGAGGCGGGAGCAGCCGGCGGCCGGGGCGTTGACGCGGGACGAGGCCCACGACCACCTCAAGCGGACGCTCGCCGGGTCCAAGTGGGACGTCGTCAAGGGCTTCCACGTCCTCCGACACAGCTTCATCTCCGCCTGCGCCAGCAAGGGGGTCGATCAGCGGCTGATCGACGAGTGGGTCGGCCATCAATCAGACGAACAACGAAAAAGATACCGGCACCTGTACCCGACGACGCAGCAGGCGGCGATTCGCAGCGTGTTCGTATGATCGAAAACGGGGAGCGGCGGAAAGTCCTCCGTGGCGAAGTGGCGGCGTCTATGGTCCAGCGAAAGGAGGCGACCATGCCAGTCGATCGCCGCATCTGGGAGAGCCCGTTCTACGACGAGTCAGTCCCCCGCCGGCCGTGCCCATGCTGCGGGTTCCTCGCGCCGGGAGTGGCCGAGGGCCGGAAGCCCGGCCAATAGCCAGATCAGTCGGCCTTCACGCCCAACCGGGGGATCGGCAACAAGCCGTCGCGCTGGATCCGCCGCAGCTCGGCGTGGGACACCACCCAGGACTGATACTTCCCGCGCCCGCTGCCCTTCTTTTCGGCGCGGACACGGCCGTTGCGGCACCACTCGCGCACGGTGAACTCCGCTTTCCCGAGGATTTTGGCCGCCTCGGCGGTGGTGTAATAGTCCTTGACCGTGCGGAGCTGGAGCAATTCCGACAGTCCCTGTGCCACCGTGGCGAGCTGTCGGTTGGTCTGTTCCACCTTCCCAGCCAGATCGGCGATGGTCGCCTCCATCGTGTGGAGGCGTTCGCCGACATGCCCCAGTTGCGCGACCGTGGAGGCGAGGGACGGGCCGTGGTTGTTACTCTGCGGAAGGGATTCGCCGCTGGTTTGGGAATCGTTCTTCTTGGTGGGGTGCATGGCCAAGTCCGTAGCGGGATTCAGCTCGCAGGAGGTGCGAGACCTGAATCCCACCGACTAAGGCCCATACCTAAATCCCACCGACAAATGGCCCTTCCCGAAGTAGTCGACAGGGATTCGCTCTGCAGGGTTGGTCCTGGGGACGGGCGGCGCCGGGTTTCTGACGATGGCCCCAAATGGGAGTAGATGGCCCCGGCGTCCTGGCGCCAATCGAGCAGTTTGTCATGAGTAAGTCTACACGGCAAAGAAGTGGCGGCAAGGGACATCCCCTGGAAAAGCAGGGGAAAGGTTGGAAAGCGGGAAGCCGCCTCTCGGCCGATTTGAGCCGCCGATCCGGCGAGATCCAGCTGCAAGAGTAAATGCTCGTTGCTGCCTGGCGATACGGGGCGTGGCGGCTAACCGGACGGTCACCCTTCATGCCGGCGCTAATCTCGGCCAACAGCATGGACTGGCACCGTGAACGGACTTTTGCAAGGAAGCCGGCGAGAAAGGCGTTTCGGATCGACCTGAGGCGACCGGCATGGGCCGATTCTCATCCTTGATGGATCTATGGGATCGCCTGTCTGTCGCTCGCGATCGTGTCTGACGGTTAGTAGCTAACGCCCGCCAGCGCCCGGATCAGTTGATCGGCGACCTGGCTGCCCAAGGCGGTCGTCCCTTTCGTGTTGAAGTGGGTCCCGTCCCGCGAGTACCACTCCGACTTGTCTTTCACCACGTCGTACAGATCGTCGGTCGGCACTTTCTCCTTCGCCATCAGGACGGCCGCGATCTTGTTTCTGGCCTCCACCCTCTCCGTCTTCGGGTCAATTTGGTCGAGCTTGTCAGGCAGCCGGATCGGGGTGATGGCGGGCCAGATCAGCTTCGCACCAGGCGCGCCCTTGCGGATGGCGGCCACAAGGTCCGGTAGGGTGGCGGCGTATTCGTCCTCGGCGTAGCCCGAGCCGTGCAGTCCGTTGTTGAAGTGGACCACGTCGAACTTCGTCTGGGACAGCACCAGGGCGACCTCGGCCAGGAGGGCGGGGTCGCCGACGCTCTTGCTGGTGGTCAGCCAGGCGACCACCGCCTTGCCCTTCAATTTCTCCTCGACCTCCGGGTAGTAGCTCGGGTGATCGAGTCGCCGATCAGCAACACGCGCGGCTGGCCCTCCGTGTTGTTGCCCGGGCCCATACGTCCAGCCACTCGATGTTTTCTCGGACGACGTGGTGCGGTTCGGCTGCGGAGAGCGTTACGGCGGCAAGGGCAAGGAGGAACTGGGTCATGTAGGCTCCGGGTCGGGGGTGTTGGGTGTTCCCACCGGCCCATCATCCCAGTTGCGGGCAGGTCAGTCCAGCCGGCATCTATTCGTCGCGGTAAGGCTTGCCTTCCTCGTACAGTTTCAACCGCTGGCGGGCCTTCTCCGTCTTTTCTTTGTCGTCATACCCGAGCTCAATCACCTTATTCTGCCACTTTACAGCCTCCTCAAAGTTCCCGGTTTCGGCTTGGGCTGCGGCTAGGATGTCGAGCAAGAACGCCGATTTGTTGGCGTTTTTCCACTCGGATAACTCACATGCTTTCGTAGCATACTCGACGGCTTTGTTCCCGTCCCGCACGGAGTCTTTGGGGCATGTCGCCAGTAACCAGGCGAGGCAGCCGCACGGGCGGGCGTCCTTGGGGTCGAGCCGGATGGCCTCGGAGTAGTCTTCGATGGCCTTGTCGTACTCCTTCTTGTCGACGTAGGTGAGACCCCGGTTGGTGTAGGCTGCGGCGTATTTGGGGTCGAGTCGGATGGCCTCGGAGTAGTCTTCGATGGCCTTGTCGTACTCCTTCTTTTTGGCGTAGGCGGTCCCCCGGTTGGTGTAGGCATCGGCGGCGTATTTGGGGTCGAGTCGGATGGCCTCGGAGTAGTCTTCGATGGCCTTGTCGTACTCCTTCTTGTCGACGTAGGCGACGCCCCGGTTGACGTAGGCGTCCGCGAGTTTTGGGTCGAGGCGGATGGCCTCGGAGTAGTCTTCGATGGCCTTGTCGTACTCCTTCGTCGTGTAGTAGGCGTTTCCCCGGTCGTAGAAGGCCAAGGCGTATTTGGGGTCGATAAGGATGGCCCTGTCGTAGTCGGCGACGGCCTTGTCGTACTCCTTCTTGTTGGCATAGGCGGTCCCCCGCCGGGTGAAGAGGGCGGCGTTCTTAGGGTCGTCGAGCGGGGGGGCCTGCAAGCGGTTATTGGGGTCGAGGCGGATGGCCTCGGAGTAGTCTTCGATGGCCTTGTCGTACTCCTCCTTGTCGAAGTAGGCGACGCCCCGGTTGACGTAGGCATCGGCGTCCTTGGGGTCGAGGCGGATGGCCTCGGAGTAGTCTTCGATGGCCTTGTCGTACTCCTTCGTCGTGTAGTAGGCGTTTCCCCGGTCGTAGAAGGCCAAGGCGTATTTGGGGTCGATAAGGATGGCCCTGTCGTAGTCGGCGACGGCCTTGTCGTACTCCTTCTTGTCCTGCCAGGTGGTCCCCCGGTTGGTGTAGGCTGCGGCGTATTTGGGGTCGAGGCGGATGGCCTCGGAGTAGTCTTCGATGGCCTTGTCGTACTCCTTCTTGTCGGCGTAGGCGTTCCCCCGGTTATAGTGGGCGACAGCGGAGTCACCCCCCATGTTCCACACGGCCACGCCGCCGCCGCAAACCAGCACGATGGCGGCGACGGCTCCAAGGGCAGCGAGCAACTTCCTCAGAGGCATGGGGGTCGGTTGCACAACCTTACTGGGCGCCGACGGTCGGTCCCTTGCAGACTGCCTCCGCTCCTTCGCATTTTTCTTGGCCTGTTGTTCTTGCCACCGCTCTCGGCTGATCCCTTCCACCAGTGAATAAAGCCGCGACGCCATCTCTCGGACACGCAGGTCAATGGCCGCGTTCATGCCGGCTTCCTCTTGGTAGGCCCAAACGCGGTACCATGTGTAGATAATCACGGGGATGAGGATCAGCAGGGAACCGGCTATGACCCATACGGGCGATAGACCCCCCGCTTGGGTGCGGCCGAATAACGATATCAGGGCGAAGCCGCCGCCCAGTGTAAAAAAGAGGACCGCTGCGACGACCAGCGGGAAAACGAGCGGTTCATTCACAACGGACGCCGCCCAGGGGAAAGTCCGCAGGCACCACGTTCGGAAGGGAACCCGCTGACGAGACCGTTTCAACTGCCGGATTTCGCTCTTGATCGCCGGAATGTCGGCCCGGCCCCATTGCTCCGACACCGTAAATTGCACCCGGCCTCGACAGTGGGGGCAGGAAACATGCCGACCCGCAAGTCGGTCGTCGTATGCAATCCGCCCTTGGCAGTGCGGACAAGAGAACACCCGGCCCGCGGGTGAGGTGGGGGCGGCGAGGCCGGCAAATGCGCAATCGGCGGGTTGACGTAAAGGGTCAACCCGCCAGGGAAAATCCTGGGGCTGGACTTCCGATCCAGCGGGCGGCGGCTGAGTAGGCAGTCGCTCATCGACAGCGAGTTCGATCCATCTGTCGCCGTCCATGTCCGGTCCACCTGATACTCCTCGATCCGAAGGGGGCTGCTTCCGGGCCGCGGCCGGCCGTGGGGCCGTGGACGGTATGCTCTGCGCCGGAGGCTGCTCGGCGGCGGGGGAGTTGCTATCGATCGCCGGCGAACCGTCCATCCAGTCCGGCAGCGCGGCGACTTTCGCGGGGTTCTCCGGGAACAGTCCTGTCACCGCGGCCGCCTTGACCCCATTTGCGGTCCCTTCCTTCCAAATCAGGTCTTCCGGAGCCGGCGAATTGTCCATCCAGTCCGGCAGGGGCGGCGCCGGGGATGGAGCAGGTGAAGGAGGTGGTGCAGCGACCGGTGTTGTTTGGAGAGGGAGCTGGAGCTGACCCTTGCAGCCCGGGCAGTTGACGATCCTGCCGGCCAGGTGCGGCTGGTAGTCGATCTTCCTTTGGCAGTGAGGGCAAAGGCCGGCGTCCACGGCGGGCCTCCTCTGAAGACGGATTTTCTGGGTCATTTTGGTGAACTATAACCGCCCCCCATTGGCGTTGTCAACGCCCGCAGCTGTGCATCATGCGAAGATCTTCTATGGAGCTAATAGACGGCCTGGAAGGGGTCGGGCGCGATTCCCGGCCGACTCGACCCCTTCCGGCGCCCTGGCGGGCCTTATAACGGCTTCTCTGTGGACCGGTTGGGAAGCGGAAACAGGCCCGTTGCCGTTTGCAGGCCTGGCGGACGCCCGGCCGTATCGCGAAAGGAACGACTCCACCAGGGCCCGGCCGCAGATTTCGAGCACCAGGGACCGCCCGGAACGCTGGAGCCGATGACGGGATCGCAGAAGGGTCCGGACGGCCAGGAGGTCGGCCTTCCGGCTTGCGGGGCAACGGAGCCGGAGCACGCACGCCGGCGAGGTCCGGACCCTTCCCCAGCGGCGGATGAAATCGAGGACGAAGGCGTTCTCGGGATGCGCGGCGTCGAAAAAGCCGATGTCCACGGATCGGTTGTTTCGCGCCTGCGCCTCGGCCTGTCGGCGGTGCGGCTGGGAAGAACGCAGCCTCAGGCGAAACGCCTGGCTGGTGACGGAGTCCGCGCTGCGGCCCAGGTCGGCCGCCACGCGGGACGACCCGTCCCGGTCGTAGCACGCAATTAGATACCCGATTTCGTCCGTCCGCCAGGCCCTCTTTCGCATGATCGATTCTCCGCGTCAGGACCGGTCGCCGTCGTCCCCCCCAGGTCCGAACCGATACCTTGTTCCTCCCCGTGAAAATCGGCGGCGGCTTTCTCGTTCGCCCTGGCGTTCTCCGAGGATGTCGATCCGGTATTGGCGTCATCTTCCGGATGGTCGAGACGTTCCCCCGCACTTGTTGCAAACCGGTTCCCGGTCACGGCAGCCCTTTAGAAATAGCCGAGCCGGAAGGCCGGCCGGAGGTTGGCCGTCTTCGTCAGCAGGTACTCCTGGAGGCGTCGCATCCTCCCGCCCGCGAGTCCGGCCAGGACGAACAGTTGCTCCCAGAAGACGTGACCGATGCGGTCGGCGTATTCGGGCCGCACGAGCCGGAAGAACAGCTCGAACGTTTCGTTCTCGGAGGACTGGCGGGTCAGGTTGGCCAGGAACGGGAGCGTGTTGGGTCCGTCCAGCCGCGCCATGTACTCCGCGAATTGCAGATTGCGATACAGTTGGTACGGGATTCGGTTTGCCTCTCGGGCTTTCTCCCGGTCGATCATCCGCAGCGACCGGTCCGCATAGATCTGCAAGAGTTCGTCCTTGGTGAGCGATTGCGGGTCGCGTCTTGGCCCGGCCGTGTAGACCGGGTTCTCCGAACAGAACTTCGCCTCGCAGAGGATGAGGTACTTTCCCGGCGCGTGCAGGGCGATGTCGGGTTCGGTCGCCGGCCGCTTGACGGGTAGGCTCGACTCGAAACGTTTCCGGGCCGCGATCAGCAAATCCCACGGCCGGAGCAGGTCGCCGGTCAGTTCGAGGCCCCAGAGGAAAAGGCGGGGTTCTTCGGCGACGTCGCGTCCGGTGACGAGTCGGGCGACGAGGTGAAGAAATCCGGCCTCCTGGAAGGAGCGGAAGACGTTGTAACTCAGGGCGTCCTCGCCCCGCTCGTAGCCGAACCGGCGGCTCTCGAACTTGAACGGGTGGCCGATGATCCGGCCGGCCAGCAGCTCCGGGGCCGCGACGGCGTTGCGTCGGGGGTCCGGATAGCTGTAGGTGGCGGATCGGTGACAGCGGATGCCGTGGTCGGGACAGACCTCGCCCGGCCGCCATCGCGACGGGGGGATGAGCATTTGCGGACAACCGCCGACGAAGCAGCGAACCCGTTCGGGGGGGCCGCGGTCGATGCGGACGTCGGGGTCCAGGTCGAAGATGCCGTAAGGCAGGGGGGACGGGGGGGCGGTTGACGGCCCTTGCCGCGGTCGTCTGGTCATGCTGCGCCTCGGTGGTGTCGTTGGGGGAGGGGATCGGACGTGGGGGAGGAATTCGCGTCTCTCTTTTTTTGGCCGGGTATTTGGGGATTGGAATCGGCTCGATTTCGTGAAGTGGGTTTTTAGCTCTGCTTGATGGGATCTTTCCAGGTTGGCGGGACGTGCGTTCGTCTTTGTCGCTTGCGTTCGCGTGGGGAGAGGGCGGCCGGCCTGGTCCTCCGGCAAAGAAAGAATCCAGGCCGGGCCGCGCTCATTCGGCAGGCGGATCGGCGGCAGTTGGGCCGGTGCTAGCGACCGGAACGGTCATCCGCGGCGTGCGTCTCCGTCGCCCCCGCCTTGCGGCGCTTTCCGGAGGACCGGGGGGCGGCGGGCCGGGCGTCGCCGTTGGACGGACCCCGGGCCGCGCGGAGCCGGGCGAAGATGGACGTCTGCTCCGCCGGGATGGCGCTGGGGCGGGCCAGGGCGTTGCCGCCGTGGAAGCCGCTGCAGAAGTTGACGCAGAGCCCCTTGGGGACGACCAGGGAGAACTCCTCGGGCTTGCCGGCCGGGGCGAAGGTGTGGGCCGGCCGGGTGAAGGTGCGGGCGTACTCGGCGTACACCTCCTCGGCGGTCACCGCGGCGTCGGCGACCCCGTCGGCGCGGAGGGCCTCCTCGATCTCCTTCGCCTTGAGGGCGAAGAACGCGACGTGGTCCTCGGGAACCACCCTCTTGCGGTCGTGGTTGTCGTTGCCGCTGATTTTCAGGAACCACAGGCCGGCGTGGTCCAGGACGGGGTTGCCCGCCTGGTCCCGGAGGGGGTTGCCGCCCCCGTCGTCCTTCGCCAGCTGACACCGCTGCGACAGGTTGCGGTCTCGATACGACTTCATGGCGCTCGGTCCTTTCTGCCGGCGGAACGGGGCGGCCGGCGCGCCCGTGGGAACAAGGCAAGCGGCGAGGGGCGGACGCGCTCCCCGCCGACGTGGAAGGACTTCGGGACGCCGCCCGTTTGGGTTCGGGCGAGGGGCAGGTTTTATTTCGGGCCATTCCCGAGGCCCGATTTTTTCTGGGAATTTTTCTAGTTTTATTGGTCGTCACGTTGCGTGAGGCCGGAGGGCGGATGGATGAGTCTGGCGAGGGGAATTTCTTCTGTTCTTTCCACCCGTGGCTTGGGCTTCTGTATTGGACCGCTCGGAGGCGGGGCGGACGCCTCCGAGCGTTACGTCGCGGCCGTCGCCCGGTGGTTAGAAGAGGTCGGCGAGCAACTCGTCGACGGACTGGTCGGTGACGTCGTCGCGCTTGATGGAGCCGGCCTTGATCATGGACGGCGGAATCAGGCGGGATCCGGTGCCGCCCAGCTTCTGGCGGAGCGTCGGGTCGACGGGCACCACGCGCACGCTCTTGCCGAGCAGCTTGACCTGGACTCCCTCGGGGGTCTCGACCAGCTTGTGCTTCAGGCCCTCCATCACCAACCGGCAGGGGAGTTCCTTCCCTTCCTTGTTCACCACCGTGCCGGACCATTTCAACGCGGAGTACTGGTCCTTGTCGTTGAAGTTGCGGGTCGTACTCATTGGAACCTTCCTTCCGGGGGTTTACCCCGATGGGTAGGGGATTGCTCGTCACACCCGCACCATGCGAGCGCGGCGTCGTTCCCCGCCAATCCTCCTACCCGCCCCAGTTTTTTTTGGCTGGGAAGCCCTATTCGACGCCGCCTCGGAGATTTGCCCGGTTGCTCACACAAATGGGTCATGGGTTCCGTTCGGCTCATTTCGCGCCCTTCTTCCGGCCCCGCCCGGGTTTCGCCCGCCCGCCCTTCGGAGACGACGGCTTATCCTGCTTCGGCGGCGGCCCTTCCCGCTTCGGAGGGGAGGCCTGGGAGGCCCAATACGCTTGGTATTCCGGGTGCCCGGGCGGGGGGCCCAGAATGCCCCAGCACCACTTCCGCGCCTCGGCCGTCAGCTCGTAACGCGGCGGACTCGCTTCCCGCCGGTCGTACCGCGTCAGTTCGTGGACCGCGTTCTGGACGTTTTGCCGGCCGTGCTTTTCATTCAGCGCCTTGGCCGCGTCCCAGAACGCGAACGGCTCGATCCCGGCGTAGCCGATGATCCGGGCCGTCTCGGTGTAGACCTCCTGGAAGAACATTTTTCGCCATAGCGTGTCGCGCATCACCTGGCCTCCCTTTCGGAAATGAGGATGAACAAAACCGTACCGCACTCGCGGCAGGTCGCGGGTTCCCTGGCGGCATTTTTGGTTCTTTCCGAGACACTGTTCCTGGTGACATCGGCGTTCACGACTTCCGTCTGTCGCGTAGGGCCTGTTTACAAGAGCGGATCTTCCTTCGCGGACGGGCTCTCGCGCGACCGGGCGTTCTCTTGGCCCTTTGGCATCTCCGCATGGTGCGGAGCGTTGGCGCCCGGTAGAAATAATCTTGTTGCATCTTTCATGGGGCTTTTTTGCCCGGTCAGTCCAGCAGCCGCGCCCCCTTCAGCGCCCGGACGTGCTTGCATTTCCCCCGACGCCCGAACTCGCGGCAGTCGCATTCCGGGCCGTGTTCGGTAAGGCGGACGTCGTACACGCTTCGGTTGGCGGTCTGCTGGCGAAGACGGAACGCCTTCCGGGCCACGACGGGGTCGAGGTCGAGCGGGATGACGGCGTAGAGGTCGTCTCCCAGTTGCAGGGTGAGGCGGAAGAACGGGAGGATGCGACGGCGTCTTCGTGGGTCGGGCATGGTTCGCTCCTGTGCAAAAACGACCGGGCAGGAGAGGCGGTTTCCCCGTTTCGGCCTAATGGAGATGACATTTATCGTTCATCGGAAGTCCGGGGAACGCCCTTCCCGTTCCCGAGGGAAACGCCGCGGCTGCCTCCTGTGGTCGCGGCGCCGGCGATGGCGATGTCGGGCGGGAAAGGGTGTGCGTTTCGGCCCCGGCCGGGACACGGCGGTTCAGTCCACGCGCCATTGGGCGTCGTACATTTCCTCGGGCGTGTCATACGTTTCCCTGGGCAGGGCGAGCAATTCGTCCTCGGCGCTCGGCGCAAAGAAGAGATTGCAGAGGAGGACCGTGGCGCTGTAGCCGGTGTTGCCGGAGACGTGCAATGCGTCGTAGAGCAGGCCGCACTCTTCCTCTTGTCCGGTTCGGCGACGCATCAGGGGCAGAAAGGGCCAGGTCGGCCACAGGACGGGCCGCGTGAAGAACAGCAGGTTGCGGTCGCGCTCGCGCTCCGCCGCACTCGAGTCCATCGGGGCCCTCCGGGGCGACGGGAAGTTCGGGATCATCGGCGTCCTCCGGGGCGACGGGAAGGGCGTGCGGGTCCGGCCGGAATGTTCCGTTGGACCCGCACGCCGAAAGGAGAGTGAGGGAAATAGGGGATGGACAACGGGTCAGGACGGGTCGGGTCGGGCCGTCGCGGCGAACAGGAAACGCTCGACCCAGGCGGCCTCGGCGGCCAGGGCGTCCGACCGCCGGCGGTACGGGCCCAGCCTGGGGCCCTTCAGCGGCGACAGGTCGGCCCACCACCGCCCGGAACGATCCGGCTCGACGCGGCCGGCCCGGCGGATGGACACCGACCCCAGAAGGGACAGGTCGATGGTTTCCGCGTAGACGCAGTGGACGTTGCCGTCGGGGTCAACCCGCAGCTTCATGGGCGCCTCCGTTCGTGCCCGGCTGGGATCGGACGATGCGGCGACGCGGGGCGTCCACGATCAGGGACTCGACCCGCGTTTGCATGCGGGCCATTTCCTCCCCGACGTGGCGGCGCAAGGCGCCGTCGTCGCGCAGGTCCTGCGGCTCCACGCCCCGGACCAGCTGCCGGGCCTGCTCCACCAGGGCGTCCAGCTCGGGGTTGCTCCGCACGTTGAGCTGCTGGAAGCGCTGGAAGAAATCCGTGAGGTTGGCGACCGCCGAGTCGCGGAAGATGCGGCGTTGGCCGTTCTCCGTTTCCCCCAGCCGTTCGGCCAGGTGGGACAGGAGGCGGGCGAATTCGGCGGCGAAGGCCTGCTCGGCCAGCCGCACGGCCTCGTCGAAGCGGGCCGCCACGCGGGCCCGCTCCTGCTCGTACACCTCGGGGGCGATCCGCATCAGATAGTTGGGCGGCTCGACCGACGGGAAGTCCCATTCGACGCCGAACAGCTGCCGCACTTCGGGCGGGTAGTCGGCCGGGTTGTACAGCCGCCCGAGCCGTTGGCGGGCGTCCGCCTTGATGTCGTCGTAGACGGCGTTCAGGTCGGCCTCGGCCCGGGTCAACTCGTCCCGGAAGCCCTCCATCGTGTGGACGAACGACTCGACGTCCGACTGGCGGAGGAGGCGGACCCCCGGCTCGGTGAAGGGAAGCGTCAGGCCGCGCCAGTAGTTTCCCAGGCGGGTCTTGATCGAGCCGAGCCTTCGGAAGGCCTCGTGGCGGGTGTCGAGGATTTTCTTGCCGGCGGTGAGGAAGCGGGCGTCGGCGGCGTAGCCGGCGCTGACCTCCTCCTTCTGCTGCGTGCTCAGGCTGCGGTGGACGCCCCACCAGTGCAGGCCGACGCGGACGGCGGCGGCGGTGCGTCGCAGCCGCTGGGCCGGATTCTCGGTCGCCGGCGGGCTTCGGAAACGGTGAGCGTGCTCATGTGCAATCCTTTCGTGCAGAGGGGGTCGATGGGCGAACGGGGCGGCGGCCCGGGGCGACCGTCACGTGGCCGTTCCGGAAGCCGTCGCCCGTACGGAACAGAGGGTGGTCAGTTGTCGGAGGGGCCGCGCTGGACGCGGCGGCCCGGTTTGGACGTGGGCCCGTTGTCGCGGCGGTAGACGCCCGGCGACGACGCGTCGAGGCAGCGGCCGCCGGCCCAGGAACGCAACCGCTCGACCTGCTCGGCCGCGGTGACGGCGACGGGAACGACGTGGCGTCCCGCCTCCGTCAGCGTTACGTCCAGCAGGGCCGCCAGCCGGCAGCACGATTTGATTTCGGCGCCGGTCCAGGATGCGTCGTCGGGCCGGGGCTGGGATTCGGGGATGTCGAACTGCCTGCGATACAATTCCCAGATGACGTTCTTCTCCGGGGCGGTCGGCAGATCGAGGAAGAAAATACCGTCGAAGCGCTCGGCCCGCGTGAACTCCGGCGGCAGCTTCGACACGTCGTTGGCGGTGCCGATGAAGAACACGTCGCTGGTGCGATCCGACAAGTAGGTGAGCAGCGTGCCGAACAGCCGGGTCGAGACGCCGCTGTCGCCGTTGCCGCCGACGCCGCCCAACGCCTTCTCGATCTCGTCGCAAAACAGGATCGCCGGGCTCATGGCGTCGGCGACGTGCAGCGCCTGACGGACGTTCGCCTCCGTCTGACCGACGAGGGAGCCGTACAACGCGCCGACGTCGAGGAGGAGGGCGGGCCGGCCGACCTCGTTGCCCAGGGCCCGGGCGAATGCCGATTTTCCCACCCCGGGGACCCCTAACAGCAGGATCCCGCGGGGCCGGACCTGTCGGCCGGGCCGCAGCGCCCGCCGGCAGAAGTCCTTGAGGTTGGCCAGGCCGCCCAGGGCGTCGAAGCGCTCGCCGCCCCGGTGCAGCGTCAGCAGGTTGTTCTTGCGGAGGGTCTGCGCCTTCATTTCCCAGATGGTCTCGGCGAGGAGCCGGTTGTGACGGGTCAAGGAAAGGGCGAACGACCCTTCGGCCTCGTAGCGCGTGAGACCGGCCGCCGCGTCGAGGATGCGCTGTAGGTCCTCCCCCTGCGGCATGTCGCCGGGGCTGTCGCTGGTCAGCTCGCGGGCGATCCGTTCCAGCTGGCCCCGATCGGGCAGGGGGTGCTCCAGCACGACGAAGAGCTTCTCCAGCTCGACGGGGATCTGGACGACGGGCGAAAGCACGACGACGAAGGTACGCTGCTGCTTGCCGGCGACGAGCTGGGCGAACAGGGTCTGGATCACCTCGGGATTGTTCAAGAATTTGTGGAAGTTGTGGAGCAGCAGCAGGGCGGTGCCGTCGCGTTCGGCGAGGGCGGGGAGGGCCCGGAGGGCGGCCAGGGGATCGCCGGCGGAGTCATGGGGCGATTCGCCGGCGTCGTTGGGCAGACGCAGGCCGTGGGCCACGTCCCAGACGGCAACTTTCCAGTTTTGCTCGCGGGCGAGCTGGAGGATTTCCCGCTCGGCCTCGTCCGGCTCGCTGGACTGTACGTAGAGTCCGCTGAACGCGGCGTGGACGTAGTCGGTGAGCTGGTCGCTCAGCTTCATGGCGTCCGGTTCCTTTCTTTTGGGGATCAGGGGAGTGGGTGATGGGGCGAAAACAATCGGCCCCGGAGAGTGACGAAGGCACACTCCGGGGCCGTGGTCCGTTGCTGACGTTGCTGCGGCGGGGCTACTGGTTGACCTGCTGCTCGGCCGCCGCGACCGAGTAGAACTCGGCGGTCTTGCTCTCCCGGGCTATGACGCCGAGGGCCTGCTCCAGGAACATGCTGGCCTGAAGGCAGTCGGCTCCGACGTAGCCTTTGGTCTGCACGGTCGTTTCGCCTTGCGGCGAGACGACGACTTCGATGATACGGGACATCAGGGTTCCTCCAATGGGGTGATTCGCCGTTCGGTGCGGGCGATGTTTCTCTGACGTTTCAGCACCTGGTTGAAGGCCCGCTTCAGGCGGGCCATCCATCGGGCGAGGGCGGTCCGCTCCTTCTCCAGCCGCGTGCGGAGCCGCTGAAGACGGCGGGGGCGGTTCGGGTCCGGCGTCGGCGGGGCGGGCGGAGGCCGGACGATTCGGCGACGGGGTGCGGTCATTTACGACCCCTCGATGATCTGGAGCTTGACGGAGCCGTCTTGGAGCGATTGCTCGCTGACCACGTAGCCCTTCTTGCGGCACTCCAGCTTGGCCTTCTCGACGGCATAGATCTGAAGGAAGCGGTCGAGGTGGGACTGTTCACCCCATCTCCCCTGAAAGTTGTCGTAGCGCACCTGGCCGCTGGTCGTGTCGATGACGGCCGGGTAGCGCCAGCCGGGCAGCTGGAGCAGGAGTCCCTCGGCCTCGCCGCTGTAGAGCCTGGCCTTGCCGTGGACCGGCTCGGCCAGGTTCAGGCGCTTGCAAGCTGCTGCGACGGCCGCCGGGTCGTGGACCCGCGTCTGGACGGTCACATTATGTGGTTGCCCACATAATGTGACTTATGTGGCGTGGCTGCTTATGTGGCCGTTGGGCGGCTCCGTGCTTGAGGAATCGGCCAGCGGCCGGGCAATCAGAAGGCCTCACGGATCTGGACCACGATGCTGCCGTCCTGAATCACTTGTTCGCTGACGAACAGTCCCTTCTTCCGAGCTTCCAGCTTCGCCTTCTCAACGGCGTACATCTGGAGGAGCCGGTCGAGATGCGACTGGTCTCCCCAGCGGCCTTCAAAGTTGTCGTACTTGATCGTGCCCGTCAGCGTGTCGATCACAGCGGGATATTGCCAGCCCGGGAGTTGAACCAGCAGGCCCGTCGCCTCGCCGCTGTAGAGTCGCGCCGTGCCCTGGACAGGCTCGCCGAGTCCCAACCGCTGGCAAGCGACCGCGAGGGCCACTGGATCCTGGACTCGGGTCTGGATCTGAACTACGTGTGACATCGGGTTCGTTGCTCCTTCCTGATCAAACGGAACAGATGAGGGTGATGGGAGTGCCGGGCCGACGTCGCCGCACCAGGCGGTCGAACGCCACATAACTTTCCTGCTAGGGTTGAACCACCAGCGCTTCCCGTGATCCCGGAGGTTCAACCATGTTCGATCAACTCTTTCAGCATCCGCACGCGCTGGCCCGCCATCGCGACGGCCCCTTGGCAGAGGAACGTCGCCGGTACCTGGCGCACTGCGCGGCTCAGCAGATGGCTGTGCTGACTCTGCGAGGCATCGCCCGCTACACCCTGGTCGTGGCGAGGGCGCTGCGCCTGGCCGATCGGCCCGGTGACTTGATCACCGCGGACGAGATCGAAGCCGAAGCGGAGCGCTGGGCCACGGACCGTTCCAGGCCGCGCAAGAGGCGGGTCCGCGAACGCGCGCGGCACGATTTCGTGCGCCACGCCCTGCGGTGGCTGCAGTTCATCGGTCGGCTGCAGCCGACCGCGACCGCCCGGCCACCGTACGCCGATCAGATCGCCGAGTTCTCCGACTACCGACTGCGTGAACGCGGCCTGTCACCCAACACCGTCGAGTGCCACCGCCGGATGCTCCAGCGGTTCTTGTGGCAACTCGACCGGGCCGGTCTCCGGCTGCGGAGCCTGAGCATCTCCCAGGTGGACGACCTGCTGGCGAAGAAGGCGGACGAGGGTGTCTGCACGCGCCGCACGGTGAGCACCTGGGTGTCAATCCTCCGCCCGTTCTTCCGCTTCGCGGAGGGACACGGCTGGTGCCGCCAGGGACTGGCGAACGCGCTGATCGCCCCGCGGGTCTTCCGACAGGAAGCCCTACCGATCGGGCCGTCCTGGGAGAACGTGAAGCGACTGCTCGCGGCCGCCGAAGGGGACCGGGCCGTCGATATCCGCGATCGCGCCGTGCTGATGCTGCTGGCGGTGTACGGCCTTCGCGCGGGAGAGGTCGCCGCCCTGTCCCTGGACGACTTCGACTGGGAACAGGAGCTGGTGACGGTCCCGCACGGCAAATCGCGGAGGCCACGGGTCTATCCCCTGTGCCGCCCGGTCGGTGATGCGGTCCTCCGCTACGTGCGGGAGGCGCGGCCCCGGTGTGACCGGCGCGAGGTCTTCCTCACGGTGCCGGCCCCGTTCCGCCCGTTGACGTTCGCCCTGGGGGCGATGGTTCAGCGCCGGCTACGCGCGCTGGGGCTGACCCTGCCTCGTTACGGCCCCCACGCGCTGCGGCACGCCTGCGCGACCCACCTGCTGTCCCAGGGCCTATCGTTGAAGGAGATCGGCGACCACCTCGGGCACCGGTCACCCGAGGCCACGAGTATCTACGCCAAGGTCGATCTGAGTAAGCTGCGCGCTGTCGCGGACCTCAGCCTGGAGGGCCTGCTATGACCATCCACGACCTGGTCACGCAGTACCTGGCCTTCCGCCGGACGCTGGGCAAGCGTGCCAAGACGACCGAAGGCATCCTTCGCTCCTTCTGCCGCGCGGTCGGGCCACGAACCCGTGTCCGGCAGATCCGGCGCCGCGATGTGTCCGGGTTCTTCGGTGGCGAGCCCATCACGCGGACGTGGCATGCCAAGTACAGTGCACTGAAGGGGCTCTTCCAGTTCGCCGTCAGCCGCGGTCACCTCGGCAAAGCCCCGCTGCCGGCGGAAGTCCCGAAGTACCCTCCCACGGTGACTCCCTACATCTACTCGCGCGAGGAACTTCGCCGCCTCCTGAGCGCCATCCCGTCCTGCCACCACCACTTCAGTGACATGGAGCCGCCCACCTTGCGAGCGCTGTTGCTCCTGGTGTACGGGACCGGCCTGCGCCGCGGCGAGGCGCTCGGCCTGTCGGTCGCGGACGTAAGCTTGCCGGACAGCTTGCTCACCATCCGGGACGGTAAGTTCTTCAAGACGCGTCTGGTCCCCATCGGCCGGCACTTGGCCGAGGTGCTGAGCGATTACGCCCGCTGGCGAGCGGCGACCCACCCGTCGGCGGACGCCCACAGCTTCTTCGTGGGGCGGCACGGGAAGGCGATTCACCCACGTACCCTGGACAGGGCATTCGAGCGGCTGCGCGAGCACATCGGCCTGCGGCGTACCGATGGGGGTCGCTACCAGCCACGGTTGCACGACCTGAGGCACACCTTCGCGGTCCACCGCCTGACGGAATGGTACCGTCAGGGCGCGGATGTGCAACGGTTGGTGTATGACCTGTCCGTCTACCTGGGCCACGCCCGCCTGGCCCACACCCAAGTCTACCTGACGATGACGCCGGAGTTGCTGCGCCTGGCCGGCGCCTCGTTCGAGCGGTACGCCCGCGGGGAGGACGCTCATGCGTGATCACTCCTTGCTGGGGCCGTGGGTTCGTCGGTTCCTGATGGAACACCTGGTCGGCGAACGCAACCTCGCCCTGAATACCCAGCGCAGCTACCGCGACACGTTGCAGCTCTTGCTCCCCTACGTCGCCCGGTGTGCCCGCAAGCCGGTCGATCGTCTGAACGTCATCGACGTCTCCGCGGACCGCGTGCGGCAGTTCCTCAGGGACTTGGAGGAGAAGCGGCGCTGTGGCGTCGCCACCCGGAACCAGCGGCTGGCGGCTATCCATGCTCTGGCCCGCTTCGTCGGCCTGCACGCCGCCGAGTTGGTTGAGTGGTGTGGCCAGGTGCGGGCGGTGCCGTTCAAGAAGGCCCCGCGCGCCCTGGTCACCTACCTGGAGAAGCCGGAGATGGATGCCCTGCTCGCGGCGCCGGACACGGCGACCACACAGGGCCGCCGGGATCATGCGTTATTGCTGTTCCTGTACAACTCCGGCGCCCGGGCAGATGAGGCAGCCCAGGTCCAGGTGAGCGATCTGACGTTGCCTCTGGTGCCCGACCGTGACCTGGCGTCGGTTCTGATCCGGGGCAAAGGGAACAAGACCCGCCAGTGCCCCTTGTGGGGGCGAACAGCGCATGAGCTGACCGCGCTGGTCCAGGGCCGAGGTCCGAGCGAACACGCGTTCCTGAACCGGTGCGGCCGGCCCATCACCCGATTCGGCATCCACACCCTGGTCGAGCGCCATGCGACCCGGGCGGCGAAGGAAGTACCATCTCTGGCCAACAAGCGGGTCAGTCCGCACGTAATCCGCCACACGACCGCGACGCACCTCCTCCGTTCCGGCGTGGACATCAACACGATCCGGGCGTGGCTGGGACATGTGTCGCTGGCGACGACCAACGTGTACGCGGAAGTGGACCTGGAGATGAAGGCCAAGGCGCTGGCCAACTGCGAGGTCGAGGAAGACAAGCCGCAGAAGCCCTGGCGCGAGGACAGCGGCCTGATGGACTTCCTGCGCTCGCTGTAGGCCGCCACGGTTATGTGGCATCCAACTCCGCACATCGTCCCGGGCCACCAAGGGTACCGATCGGACGCCACATAACCATTCCGGCCACATAACTGACGATGTGAGACATGGATGGTCTTCCTCCTTACGTTGGGGTTGATGCTGCGTGGAATGAGACGAAAGGGATGCGGATCGAAGTTGATTAGGATGCGGCGTCGCCGCAGAACTGCCGCCAGTCCGTGTGAAAGCATCGACGCATTTGGCTAATCCGACTCGGGGAGAGCCGATGCCGGTTCGACACGTCGAGCGTCCGCTCGCCCAGCATCAGGTCCTCGATGATGCAGCGTCGTCGCTCTTCGTAGGTCTTGAGCCAGGCCGAGAAGTCGAGACGAAACGCCACCTGTTCCGGGACCGGGGAGACGGCGTTGTCGGCCAGGGCGTCATCGAACACGTTGCCGTGGAGCGAGCTGCCGTTGGGGATGGGGTTGATCGCAAAGTTGTCCCGTTGCTGGGAGAGCGGAGACAGCACGTCCTTCGCCTTTTCCTGTCCGGTGACGCGACGGCCGCTTCGCACGGCACGCGCCGCGTAGGCGGCGAGGGCGGAAGGGAACGTCGTGGCGTCCTTCCCCCGTTCGGCCAGTCGCCGGAACCACTTCCACGCGATGGCAACGGTCTCCTGGACGGCGTCGGCCTGCCGATGGCTGCATTTGATGCGTCGAAAGTAGACTTCCGCGTGGAGTCGGATGCGGGGCAGGATCGACAGGAATTGTTCGTGGAGCTGGTCGATGGAGACGTGTGACGAGACGGAATGGTGCATGGGGTCTCCTGATGCTGGTGAGTGCGGTTGATCGGCGGAGAGCGCGGTTGCTCTTCGCTAATCTGGGAGACCCGAAGGAGATTTTTTAGGCTGGGAAACTGCATGCCGGCAGCAGGATGTGCCCACGGTAGAAATGTGCCATAAGTTAGGTCGCAGCTGTGCGACACCGCATCCGTGTTCCCAGAAACGGCAGGGAGCGAATTAGTTTTGAACAGTAACGGGAGCCGCTATCAAGAATAAGGCGGACGTGTCCCCGGCGTATCAGCGGACGCTACAGCAGTCGATGTCCTCAACGCCGAGCAGCAATGGCTTACGGCAACCGGGGTGTTGGAGCAGTTCCGGAGGCTCGAAGAGGACGCCGCGGGGAATGGCTGAAACAACTCGCGGAAACCACCGCCGAGATCGGTGAATAGATCCCCACCGCTAGCCGCGTACCAGTCACGATTGCCGAGCAGGATGCGCAGCTAGCTCGGCAGGCCGCGGACGCGTTGAACCGGCTGCGCCAGCACTTGCGACGGATCGTCGCGGTGTCGCACCAGGAAGAGTTCGCCAAATGCTTCCCGGTGGTGATCCAGCTGAGCCACGGCGAGAATGGAACGACTGTGGTTGAGGTGCGGCAGTGAGCAGGTGCTTCTTCCGGTCGCTGTGAAAAGCGCCGCTGCTCCGCTACCATGCTTGAAAGTTTGCCACCCGAGGGTTACCATCCACCCAATTCAAGGATTTCGCCAGTCCCGCAACGCGCTGATCGAGGTCCTTGTGGAGCAAGCGACCATGCAAATCGAAGTCGCCTTTCCGGCCGTGGGAACGCGATTACCCACGGATCACGGATACCCGTTGTACTCCTGCATCAGTCGCCTGCTGCCGTGCCTACACGACGGCAGCGTCCTCTTCGCGCTGCTGCCGATCACCGGACAGCACGTCGGCAACGGCCTCATGTCGATCGATTCGAGTCGATCGCGGCTGCGGCTCCGCCTGGCCGCAGCGGATCTTCCCCGCGTTCTGCCGCTCGCCGGGAAGACCCTCAACCTATTGCAACATCGGCTGACGCTCGGCGTCCCGCAAGTGTTCCCGATCCGGCCAGCCCCGAACCTCCAGGCCCGTTCGGTGACTTTCAAGAACTCGACGGAGCCGGAACCGTTCTTGAACCATGCCAAGATCGAGTTGGATCGGCTGGGCGTTCGCGGACGACTTCATGTGCCATGGCATGTCGATCGGGAAGGCCGCTTCGCGCCCCATCGACACGTCTTGCGCGTTAAAGACAGCCGAATTATCTGTTTTCCGCTACGAGTCGATGGCCTGTCGCCGGAGGACTCGTTGCGTCTTCAGGAAACGGGATTGGGCGGTAGGCGGCACATGGGCGGCGGGGTGTTTGTCCCATTCGACGCGGAGGACGGCCATGACGACTGATCGTCTCTGGGCGAAAAGCGTTAGGGACGGCGAAACACCGACCCCCTCACACACGCTCCCTGGGCATCTTGAGGATGTCTACCGGGCCGCACGGGCGGTCCTTGCGGCCACGGCCGACGACCAACTCCGCGCTCTCGGCCTCAGCACGGACTACCGCCCGCGTCTGCAACGCTGTGCGCTGCTCGCGGCGGCCTGTCATGATCTTGGCAAGAGCAGCGCCCATTTCCTCGGGATGCTGAACAAATCGCGCAAGGGGAAGCCGCAGGGACTACGGCATGAATGGGTATCGCTGCTGCTGATGCTCAACCTGCGTGACTGGTTGCGCCCGGCGGTCGAGAGTGAGACGGACTGGCAGATCGTTCTCTGGGCGGTCGGCGGTCACCATCCCGCCTACGGTCGGCCGTCCCCGCCGCGGTTGTTCGTGGACGGCGGCGGTTCCACGTTGGCGGTGCATACCGGCCATCCCGACTTCGCTTCGTGTCTCGCTTTCCTGCGGCGGTCCTTCGACCTCGCCGCCGCGCCGACGCTTGCCGACCAAAACTGGCCTCTCGTCGGGCCGGAAAACGTCTTCGCCAGGATCTTCGGCTGGTACAAGAACGCCAGTGCAGACTTTGAGACCATGAGCGATGGCGACCGCCGCTTCGTCGCGGCGGTCAAGGACTGCCTCGTGGGAGCGGATGTCGCTGGCTCGGCTCGCGCGTCGGACGCCTGGATCGCGACTGCGCTCGCTCATCGTCCGACGCGCGAGCAACTCGACGACCTCATAACCGCCCGCTTGACGGATATAGAGACACGCCAAGTGGGCGAACTGAGGCCGTTTCAGCGTCACGTCGCCGAGCAGGCGGAGAACGTCGTATTTGTGAAGGCGGGATGTGGCACCGGGAAGACCCTCGTAGCGTATCACTGGGCGCGGACTCGCTGGCCGGGGCACCGAATTTTTTTCTGTTATCCCACCACCGGCACGGCCACCGAAGGTTTCCGCGACTACCTCTTCAACCCTGACGAGAAAGAGTCGAAGTACGGGGCGGAGCTGTTCCACGGGCGCGCCTGGGTGGACCTCAACGTCATCCTCGGCGTGAAGGGAGATGAAACGCGGGAGGAGGCGGACGGCATCGCCCGCATCGAATCGTTGGACGCCTGGTCAACGCCCATCGTCAGCTGCACGGTCGATACAGTCCTCGGCCTGGTGCAGAACAATCGCCGCGGCCGGTACGCCTGGCCGGCGCTGGCCGGCGCTGCATTCGTTTTCGATGAGATTCATGCCTACGATGATCGCCTCTTCGGCGCGCTGCTCCGCTTCCTTCAGGCACTCCCCGGAGCGCCGGTCCTGCTCATGACGGCGAGCCTGTCCCGTGCCCGCCTCGCAGCGTTGCGGCAATGTCTGGAACGCCAGAAAAAGGAACTGCGCATCGTGCTGGGGCCGCGCGAACTGGAGAAACGGAAACGCTATCACCGCCTGGCAAGAGGCGTCGATCCGCTCACCGAGGTGCGGGCCGAGATCGAACGCGGCGGGAAGGTGCTGTGGGTGTGCAACACGGTCAATCGGACCATCGCTGCCGCCGAGTCGGCTACGGGCCTTCAACCGATCCTCTACCATAGTCGCTTCCGTTACATGGACCGCGTGGAACAGCACCGCCGCGTCATCGACGCCTTCAAGTCGAAGGGAGCGGCGCTGGCCTGCTGTACGCAAGTGGCGGAAATGTCGCTGGACTTGTCGGCAACGCTGCTCGTCACCGAACTGGGGCCCGTGCCGGCCCTCATTCAAAGGCTCGGTCGGCTGAATCGACGGGCCGAGAAGGATGACCCGAAACCATTCCTTGTGGTCGAACCGATGAACGACGACGGCTCTCCGGCTGTGCTGCCCTACACGCCGCAGGAGTTGGAAGACGCCAAGAAATGGCTCGACGCTCTGGGCGATGGTCTGCTGTCACAAACTGACCTCGCCAAGAAATGGGAGGATTACGACACGGCAAGCCGACCGGAGTTCGTTGGCAGCGCTTGGCTGGATGGCGGCCCATCGACGCAGGTGTTAGAGTTGCGCGAGGCGTCGCCCGGTCTGACGGTCGTGCTGAATCGGGACTGGGCGGACCTGAAAAGTGGGGCGAAGTCGGTGACCGAAGTCGCCGTGCCGATGCCGCCCCCTCCGCGTGGCATGGACTGGCGCAAATGGCCCGAGTTCAAGGGCGTTCCCGTCGCCCCAGCAGGGATCGTCGACTATCAACCCGAACGAGGTGCCCGATGGGGAAACAACGAGTGAAGCGCGAGGCGGCAGGGACGGCGGCGATGCCCGACTCCCTCACGATGAATCTGTTTACCCCCGGCATGACGATTCTGCACCGAGCAGGACTGGGGGGACTGGTCGGCTCGTTGCGCTTCATTGAGTGCGCTGCCGCGCGCGGCGAGATCGAGGGGTCGGCGCTTCCTGGGGATCCGTGGCATCAGAGCAGGCCTCCTTGGACGATCACGGAACAGACCGTTGTTTTGCATTTCGGCCCAGAAGTCAACGCGGCTGCGGACTACTTCTGCCGCTTGTTCGCAATCGCGTTTTCGATCCGCGATGGGCTCGTGTACACACCGGGACAGTATCCGACACTGCCGCCCTCACTCTCCATCCGGGCGGCTCTCCAAGATGGGTTGTTGCTCACTTTCTACGACCACGGGCCACAGTCGCGCGGGCTTGGAGGGCGCACGCCAATTTCATTTGAAATCGACGGTGCGACAATCACGATCGACTATCCCCGCATGGAGTGGTACAAGCACCAACGTGAAGGGGCGAGGCTTGCTGCCGCTTCACTTTGCACTCCTCAGCCCCTCAGCCGCTCGTTCCACCCAGGAGCAGTTGAACGCCACGCGAAATACAGCGGCGCTACGTCGATCACCAACGTGGCTTCGCTTCTCGTTCCGCTACTCTTCGCCCCGGTTGGGTGCTTCGCGCTCCGGATGGGAGGCCGCCGGGTTAAAGTGCAGGGCAAGCGCGTCTTTAAGGCAGGCGGCGCCATCATCATGCCCGACTTCACCGACCTGTTGCAGGCTCCCAGTATCATCGCCGCGTTCACTCCGCATGAGGTGCGGGAAACCCGTGTTCTTTCACTCGGCGACGCCGCCCTTGGCGCCGAACTCCGCCTGCGCGCTGCGAACCTTTTCAGCAGTCCAGCGATGACCGGTGTCCGTGCTGTGTGGTGCTGTGCCGCAGACTGGAATTCCAAGATGCAGCCTGTCAATCGGATGTTCTGGATAGACCAACTCGCACTGAGCGACCACCAGCTGAACCGTTACGCACGTGCTGTCGCGTCGCTCGGTTCGAGGATTCTCACGAATGAGGAGGGGGAATCACACTGGGTCGATAGCGTCGTTCGCCCTCTCGTCGCGGATAATCTG
Organism: uncultured Planctomycetaceae bacterium; assembly: GCA_963813925.1. Classification (GTDB taxonomy): domain Bacteria; phylum Planctomycetota; class Planctomycetia; order Gemmatales; family Gemmataceae; genus UBA4732. The sequence goes on along the minus strand of CAWFBG010000004.1, from coordinate 253,562 downwards.
GCGCTCGGTCGCCCCTGGTATCAAGACTTCACACGACTCATGGCCACCAACGACGCAAGAGGCCGCCCAATCCGCGACCAACTCCGCTTTGAACAAGGGGGACTCCACACAATGATCTCCGACCCCAACGCGCTCACCGAGCCCGAACGCGTCCTGGTTTGCTCCATGCACCAGGCCATCCGCAACAACCTTGGCCGCATCCGCCAAGAGACCGACGGCGACCGGCCGCTGTCACAAGCGACGAAGAATCGCTGGAAGCGCTTTCGCGAGCGGCTGCGTCTCGCGCTTGTCGGGGCCAAGACTTCCGACCAGTGCCGCAACGCCATCTGCACCCTGTTCGCCAGTGCCGGAGTGCTGAAAGAGTTGAAGGACGGCTGGCAGGTCGTGGTGCCCATGCTCCGCGACTCACGATGGATGTTCGCCCGCGACTTGGCACTACTGGCCTTCGCCAGCTACGCCCGACAAGAGGAAGAATCGATCGACGAGGCCCAGTCCTGATTCACACTCACGCACCGCGAGGTAGAAGGTATGAGCCTGCACGTCTTCGCCAACATCGTCACCCCCTACGGCACCGCCGCCAACAACCGCGGCGAAACCGAGGGCAACGTCACCACGCTGCAAAAGCTGATCTGGATGGGCGTTCCCCACACCTCAATCAGCGCCGAAGCGATCCGCTTCGCTCTCCGTCGGCTCTTGGCTTCACAGGAGGAAAAAGGCACCAACCGGACCTACAACGAGGACACGCGCGTCAACGAGTGGAAGGAGCGGGACTTTGCGTCGTGGAACTCCGACGGCACTACCGGCTATATCGACGACGACCTGCTGGGGTACATGAGCGCCGACGCAGCCAAGGATAACGCCGGCGATGAGGCGCCAGAGACGGAAGCGGCGCCCGAAGCTGCGCAATCCGGGAAAAAGGGCAAGCCCAAAGCCAAGCCCAAGGTGAAGGGAACGGCGACCGTTCGCCGCGGCGTGCTGGAGATCACGCGCGCCGTCTCTCTTACACCCTGGCCCGGCGACATGACCTTCAACGCCGCCTCCCCAGCGGCCACGAAGTCAGCCGCCAAAGGGGAAGGCGACAACCCTGTCCCCTATGGCACCGAGGTACACGCGACGCGCTACCAGTATGGTCTTGCCCTCACGCCGGCGCGGCTGCGCGACAGCTCGCGGGCCGGAAAGGCGTTGCGCGCCCTCGCCGCCCTGAACACCGTTGCCGGCAACCATAGCCGGTTCTTGTTCGACTTCGCGCCGGAGTCGATTATCCTCCGGGTCACGCAAGACCCTGCTCCCCGCCTGCTCTACTGCTTCGACACCCCCGACGATGGAAAAACCATCGGTGCCCACGGCCTCGAAGATCGCATCCGCAGCGGCGACATTGATCCGAAGGAACTCTTCCTGGGCGGGCCGTTCGCCGAGTCCGAGTTCGGGAAAAAGTTGTGCGAGAAGGGCGCGACCGTTCCCAAGCCGTTCGGCGTCCGCGCCGCCGTCGAAGCCGCCGTCCGTCACATCGACGCCGCGCTGGCGCAGGAGAAATGAGCCATGTTAGGCGTCTATGTCACCGTACCCATCGCCTGCTTCCGCAAGGGGCTTGCGCGTGAGTACCTCGAAACCGAAGCACTGCCGCCGCCCGCGACCTGCTACGGCTTCCTGCTGTCGCTGGTCGGCGAAGAACGTCGGCGCCGGCACGTCGGCTGTCGGATCGCGCCGGTACTGCTGAACCGGCCAGATCAGAGCGTCGTCCTGCGCACCGTCTGGCGTGTCAAGAGCCTGCCGCTCGGGGCGGGCGGAAACACACGGCCCGACTTCCAGCAACTCCTCGCTCCGGTTCGCCTCGTCCTCTGGCTCGAATCATCTGAGGAACTTGACGACGGCGAACGGTTGGAAAGCCGCGTTGTCCGCGCGCTCGAACAACCGGAAACCATCGACCGCTTCGGCGGCCTCTCGCTCGGCGAGAGTACCCATCTCATCGATGAAGTCCGCGCGTTTCCCCGGACAGATCGCAATCCCGAGGATCGACAACAGGAAGGGCGAGCCTTTCTGGTGTCGCCTTCCGGCCGCATGACTCTTCCCGTCTGGGTCGATCACGTCGGCTCGGCCGGCACACGCTACGCCACTGGGAATCTTGAATCAGGACCGCTTCAACCTCCCCCTGTGGAACGGATGCCACGCATCGCTCCATAACAGGAGAACCGATGGTTGCTCTTCCCCTGATCGACGCGCACGAGCCGCCGGTTCGTGTCATGGCGCTGCACGCCCTGGCCTACTGCCCACGTCTCTTCTACCTCGAAGAGGTCGAGGAAATCCGCGTCGCCGACGCCGCCGTCTTCGCCGGCCGGCAACTTCACGCCGCCCTCGAAGCCGACGAGGACGGTGAAGCCGTCAATCTCGAACTCTCCAGTTCCACGCTCGGTCTTACCGGCAAGGTCGATTGCCTTCGCCGGCGCGACGGCTCCTATCTCCCCTACGAACACAAGCGCGGACAGCCGCGACGCCCCGACGGCCAGCAGCCCGACGCCTGGCCCTCCGACCGCCTGCAAGTCATCGCCTACGCGCTCCTCCTCGAAGAAGCCTTCGGACAACCCATTCCCGAAGGCCGCATCCGTTATCACGCCGCCAACGTCACCGTTCGCGTCCCCATCGACGACGCGGCCCGCGCCGATCTCCACGCCGCCGTCGCGGAGGCGCGCTGCCTCCGGCAAACTGTCGAACGGCCGCCCATCGCCGAAAACGAGCGGCTCTGCGCCCGCTGCTCCCTCGCCCCCGTCTGTCTGCCGGAAGAGGTCCGCCAGGAGCGTGAACCCGAACACGATCCTGTCCGCCTCTTTCCGCCCGATCGCGACGGCACGACCCTCCACGTCATCTCCCAGGGCACCCAGGTCGGTTGCAGCGGCGACAGCCTGATGGTTCGTCCGCGCGACCAGCCCGAAACGAAACATCCCATTCGCGGCGTCGATACCGTTCTGCTCCACGGTTTCACGCAACTTACCACCCAGGCGTTGCGCCGCTGCGTCGAACATGGCGTCGGCGTCCACTGGATGACGATCGGCGGCTGGCACACGGCCAGCCTGACGCCGACAGCGGGTCAGGTCCAGCGCCGTATCCGCCAGTATCGCGCGCTGACGGACGAGGCGACGTGCCTGCGTCTGGCGAAGGCGCTCGTTCACGCCAAGGTCGAAGGTCAACATCGCTATCTGCTGCGGGCCACGCGCGGCGGCAGCGACACGCGGCAGGACCTGCTGCCGAACCTGACCGCCATCCAGGACGCCTTGCGGGCCGTCCACGCGGCGCCGGATCGCGACAGTCTGCGCGGGCAAGAGGGGCAGGCGGCCGTCCATTATTTCCAGGGTTTGCGGGCCGTGCTGGGCGACCAGGTCCCGGAAGAGCTTCGCTCGACGACGCGCAATCGGCGCCCGCCCCTGGACCGATTCAACGCGTTGCTGAGCTACGGCTACGGCCTCCTGCACACCGCGGTCATGCGGGCGGTGCTGGCCGTGGGACTGGAACCGGCCCTCGGATTCTTTCACACGCCCCGCAGCGCAGCCTACCCGCTTATTCTGGACTTGCTAGAGCTGTTTCGGGTGACGCTGTGGGACATGACGTTGATCGGCTCGTTGAACCGCGGCCAGTGGGACGTGGAGACTGATTTCGCCGTGACGCGAGCGAAAGTGTGGCTGTCGGAGACGGGCCGGAAGAAGGCGATTGGGCTTTTCGAGGCCCGGCTGGAAGAATCGTGGAAGCATCCGGTGCTGAACTACTCGCTGTCGTACGCACGGACGATCGAGCTGGAAGCCCGGCTGCTGGAAAAGGAGTGGACGGGCGAGCCGAACCTATTCGCGCGCTCGCGGCTTCGGTAACGGGAGGGGCCGATGCAGGGAACGCACTGGTGGCTGGTCTGCTACGACGTGCGCGATCCGAAACGCTTGCGGAAAGCCGCGAAGCACATGGAAGGGTACGGCGAGCGGATGCAGTATTCGGTTTTTCGCTGTTGGCTGAACCCGCGTGGTATGGAACAATTACGCTGGGAGCTGACGGAAATCCTGCTGCCCGAGGACGACGTGCTGTTCATCCCTCTGTGCAGCGGCTGCGTGCAGGGCATGCGCACGACACACGCTCCAGCCGAAGGACCGTGCTGGCCGTCGGAGCCGGAAGGGCATCGGATCGTATGAAAAGGTGATTCACGCATTGAAGGCTGTTGCGCCTTTACGCGGAGAAAAACGCTCGAAGTGTCCTACCGCTGCCAGGTTACTGCTCTATGACAACGCGAGAGGTGCTTGAATGCGTCGAAACGGTCGAGTAGATTGGGACTTGTGGCGAGAGTTGTGGGGTTCCCCAACCTCGACAACGCCACCGTGGAGACTTGTGGGGCAGGACCATGAATGGAGGAATGGTAAGGTTCGGGCCGCCAGGAGTTTACGAGGACGGAGGTGGCGAGTTCAGTGATGCCGAAAGGCGTTGAGCACTTGGGTATGCCGGATCGAGGCGGTGGACGCCGAACGTGGCGAGTTCAGTGATGCCGAAAGGCGTTGAGCACTCGCGGTCCTGCTCGCCCGACTCCACGCACAGGATCCGTGGCGAGTTCAGTGATGCCGAAAGGCGTTGAGCACACCTGGCCCTTGCCGCGACCTACCGCCGCTTCCCGCGTGGCGAGTTCAGTGATGCCGAAAGGCGTTGAGCACACGTACACCCGCTCCCCCAGTGCGATACGCGGCTGTGGCGAGTTCAGTGATGCCGAAAGGCGTTGAGCACCCGTCTATGACTGCACACTCGTACCAGATGGACGTGTGGCGAGTTCAGTGATGCCGAAAGGCGTTGAGCACGGTACGCCTCACTATGGCTGCATCGAGGCGGCGCTGTGGCGAGTTCAGTGATGCCGAAAGGCGTTGAGCACGTGCGGGCCTCGGCGGAGGGGGCGCCCGGCCGGCCGTGGCGAGTTCAGTGATGCCGAAAGGCGTTGAGCACCTCTTCTCCGGCGCATCGCAGTAATGCGCAGCAGTCGCGTGGCGAGTTCAGTGATGCCGAAAGGCGTTGAGCACTCCAGGTGGAATGGAGGCGAGACGATGGTACGGAAGTGGCGAGTTCAGTGATGCCGAAAGGCGTTGAGCACTCCGAATTGTCGGAGCGGATTGGCGGCCGAATGCTCGTGGCGAGTTCAGTGATGCCGAAAGGCGTTGAGCACACTACGCGCTTGTCGCCTGCCGTGTCGTCGTTCACCGTGGCGAGTTCAGTGATGCCGAAAGGCGTTGAGCACCCGGTCAGCAAGATCAGCCACCGGAGGCGAATCCGCGTGGCGAGTTCAGTGATGCCGAAAGGCGTTGAGCACGTACCATTGTGAGAGCGCATTTACCGGGGCCTGCCCCTGTGGCGAGTTCAGTGATGCCGAAAGGCGTTGAGCACGTAGCGGTTTGGGCCGCGCCGGTTTGGGAAACGGCGTGGCGAGTTCAGTGATGCCGAAAGGCGTTGAGCACGGGGGCGGAACGATCGGCCTGTACCTCGACGACGCGTGGCGAGTTCAGTGATGCCGAAAGGCGTTGAGCACATGAAAGCCTCGTAGACGCAGCCCTCGCTCTTTTGTGGCGAGTTCAGTGATGCCGAAAGGCGTTGAGCACATGCCATCGTCCGCGCCGCTCGTCGGGGCCGCGAGCGTGGCGAGTTCAGTGATGCCGAAAGGCGTTGAGCACAACCGCTGCGGGATGAGGGGCGGCGCCCACTTCGTGTGGCGAGTTCAGTGATGCCGAAAGGCGTTGAGCACGCCGTGGGGACGGCCGGCTCGCCGAACGTCATCCTCACGGACGGTGGCGAGTTCAGTGATGCCGAAAGGCGTTGAGCACAAGCGCACCGGGCCGCAGAGCTGGTGTCACAACATGTGGCGAGTTCAGTGATGCCGAAAGGCGTTGAGCACTTGGCGCACCCGCGTGTGGTGTTCCCCTACGGCTGGTGTGGCGAGTTCAGTGATGCCGAAAGGCGTTGAGCACGAGCGACGCCGATCAGTGGTGGGGGAAGTGGGTGCTGTGGCGAGTTCAGTGATGCCGAAAGGCGTTGAGCACGACCGGCGGCGGGCGGACTTCTCGTACACGGACGCGGTGGCGAGTTCAGTGATGCCGAAAGGCGTTGAGCACATCCTGGCCGAACTGGTCAAGGACGAGGGCGCCCTGTGGCGAGTTCAGTGATGCCGAAAGGCGTTGAGCACAACCGGAGTACCCATATCGTGATCTCGATGCCGTGTGGCGAGTTCAGTGATGCCGAAAGGCGTTGAGCACCGACCACACAGGGCATGAGCGCCCTGGATTTGGAAGGTGGCGAGTTCAGTGATGCCGAAAGGCGTTGAGCACTACACCCTGGAAGATGGCACGGCCGCTGGCGGGCCGTGGCGAGTTCAGTGATGCCGAAAGGCGTTGAGCACAAGGCGTTCGGCGTCTACTTCATCTGCAACGTCTCGTGGCGAGTTCAGTGATGCCGAAAGGCGTTGAGCACTTGCATCCGTCCGCCTCCAAGTTCGGCTATCGCGGCGTGGCGAGTTCAGTGATGCCGAAAGGCGTTGAGCACAGGAACACGACCGGGACATGGAGACGCGCATGACCTGTGGCGAGTTCAGTGATGCCGAAAGGCGTTGAGCACGGCGGAACGGGTCCAATGTAGGTCGAAAATAGGGACGTGGCGAGTTCAGTGATGCCGAAAGGCGTTGAGCACGACGGTTACTGGGTTGAGTATAAGGAACACGCCGAACGTGGCGAGTTCAGTGATGCCGAAAGGCGTTGAGCACAGGTACTCGGCGACTCCTCCTTCTCCGGCAATTCTGGGTGGCGAGTTCAGTGATGCCGAAAGGCGTTGAGCACATCGCACAGGATCGCTCAGGACGGCTCCGCGGGCCGTGTGGCGAGTTCAGTGATGCCGAAAGGCGTTGAGCACGGTCCGAGGACGGTGAGCTGTCCACGCGCCGCCGCGTGGCGAGTTCAGTGATGCCGAAAGGCGTTGAGCACGTGGACCTTACGCACGCCCTTGTTTCGATGGAACGTGGCGAGTTCAGTGATGCCGAAAGGCGTTGAGCACATCTTGAGCAAGTCATCATCCACGTTCCACATTTGCGTGGCGAGTTCAGTGATGCCGAAAGGCGTTGAGCACACATGCCGACGTACAAGGTAACGATTGAAATTCGCGTGGCGAGTTCAGTGATGCCGAAAGGCGTTGAGCACAGGAATGGGCCAACGCGACCGACCGCTGGGTCGCGGTGGCGAGTTCAGTGATGCCGAAAGGCGTTGAGCACTAGTCGTCGCACTGCGGATTGGTGGGGACCGTCGCGGTGGCGAGTTCAGTGATGCCGAAAGGCGTTGAGCACATGTAGCCGCCGATGGGGCCACTCTGCGTGCTGAGGTGGCGAGTTCAGTGATGCCGAAAGGCGTTGAGCACATTACGGTGCGGAAAATCTCACGCTCCGAGATTGGGTGGCGAGTTCAGTGATGCCGAAAGGCGTTGAGCACTGGCACGGACGCAGGCGGGCCGCCAGCTCGGCGGCCGTGGCGAGTTCAGTGATGCCGAAAGGCGTTGAGCACCGCTATCGAGATGCGTGGATAATCCTGAGCGACGGGTGGCGAGTTCAGTGATGCCGAAAGGCGTTGAGCACTCGTTAGTCCAGCAGGCGGAGGCGATGGGGAAGACTGTGGCGAGTTCAGTGATGCCGAAAGGCGTTGAGCACTTCGTGTAGCGCGGCTGGCTGTCCCGACAGTCGTTGCGTGGCGAGTTCAGTGATGCCGAAAGGCGTTGAGCACACTCAGACGAAGAAGCCCCGCCGCAAGTTCCGGTGTGGCGAGTTCAGTGATGCCGAAAGGCGTTGAGCACCCCGCGTCCCGACCTTTACCGCCCTGGAGAACGACGTGGCGAGTTCAGTGATGCCGAAAGGCGTTGAGCACGAACCCTATGCGGAGGGCGAACGCGAGAGGTTTACGTGGCGAGTTCAGTGATGCCGAAAGGCGTTGAGCACCAGGTCATGGCCGCCAGCCGCACCGAGGCCGGCGCCGTGGCGAGTTCAGTGATGCCGAAAGGCGTTGAGCACCTGGGCCGATCGTCGCACCGGCGAGCCGCGATGGAACGTGGCGAGTTCAGTGATGCCGAAAGGCGTTGAGCACCGCACCACGGCCCCGACCGGCACGTTTAGCTTGCCGTGGCGAGTTCAGTGATGCCGAAAGGCGTTGAGCACACTGAACACGCGGCCAAGGTATGACCGTAGCCGTGGCGTGGCGAGTTCAGTGATGCCGAAAGGCGTTGAGCACATGACGACGTCGAGGCAGTGAAGGACGCCTCCGACGTGGCGAGTTCAGTGATGCCGAAAGGCGTTGAGCACTCGGCCCGCCTCCTCGACCGCAGGGGCAAGTTCTAGTGGCGAGTTCAGTGATGCCGAAAGGCGTTGAGCACGGTCGTAAGGCAGGCGAGCGAACCGAATACATACTGTGGCGAGTTCAGTGATGCCGAAAGGCGTTGAGCACTCAAAGCGCCGGACGTAATTGTCTCAGTACCGCCGTGGCGAGTTCAGTGATGCCGAAAGGCGTTGAGCACGCCGAGTTCGGCGACGAGACGCCGGCCCGGTTCGCGTGGCGAGTTCAGTGATGCCGAAAGGCGTTGAGCACGATCGCGACCCCGATTGCGACGGAGGGCAACGGCCGTGGCGAGTTCAGTGATGCCGAAAGGCGTTGAGCACCGATACGCCGGGGTGTATATTCCCACGACAAAAGGGGTGGCGAGTTCAGTGATGCCGAAAGGCGTTGAGCACCACGACCTGACGCCAGCCGAGGCGCTCGAACTGGCGTGGCGAGTTCAGTGATGCCGAAAGGCGTTGAGCACGACTATCCAGAGGCGACAATCGACAATATGGTAGCGTGGCGAGTTCAGTGATGCCGAAAGGCGTTGAGCACCGGCCGTCGCCGACGTAGCGCTCGAAATGGCCCGCGTGGCGAGTTCAGTGATGCCGAAAGGCGTTGAGCACGGCCTCTATGGAGTCACGACAGCCACGTCGGGGGCGTGGCGAGTTCAGTGATGCCGAAAGGCGTTGAGCACAGGGCGTCGTACAGGCCGTGCCGGGCGATCAGGTGTGGCGAGTTCAGTGATGCCGAAAGGCGTTGAGCACTTCACCCCCCGCTTGCCCGAAGGGGCCGTGTGACGTGGCGAGTTCAGTGATGCCGAAAGGCGTTGAGCACAACTCGCCGACGTTGGGGTCCCCCTCCTCGGCGCGGTGGCGAGTTCAGTGATGCCGAAAGGCGTTGAGCACGGGAAGGTGTTCCCCACGACCATCGCCTTGAGCGGCGTGGCGAGTTCAGTGATGCCGAAAGGCGTTGAGCACAGTTGGGAGATCGCGGACGGGCTGCAGGTCCAGATGTGGCGAGTTCAGTGATGCCGAAAGGCGTTGAGCACTACTCTTCTTCCGTGGCTGGCCCCACACCGTAGTGTGGCGAGTTCAGTGATGCCGAAAGGCGTTGAGCACATTACGGTGCGGAATCTCTCACACTCGGAGAGTGGGGTGGCGAGTTCAGTGATGCCGAAAGGCGTTGAGCACCCAGAATGGCGGGAAGCAAGTTGCTCAGGTATTTTCGTGGCGAGTTCAGTGATGCCGAAAGGCGTTGAGCACAGGTTTTTGACCGACTCGTAGCCCTCTTCGATAGGGTGGCGAGTTCAGTGATGCCGAAAGGCGTTGAGCACGTACGCGGTCCAGTCGCAAAGCGACGTTTCCGGGAACGTGGCGAGTTCAGTGATGCCGAAAGGCGTTGAGCACTCAACCTGCGCCGCCCATTCTTTCGCGGTCACCGGGTGGCGAGTTCAGTGATGCCGAAAGGCGTTGAGCACTAGTTCAGGATCGCCCGCAGGAAGGCGACGAAGGCCTGTGGCGAGTTCAGTGATGCCGAAAGGCGTTGAGCACCCTTACTGGCTGTTCCCCTATGACGTTCCGGGGATGTGGCGAGTTCAGTGATGCCGAAAGGCGTTGAGCACACCAGCGACTCGTTGACGACGGTGTAATCGCCGCTGTGGCGAGTTCAGTGATGCCGAAAGGCGTTGAGCACAACCACCCGACGACGCCCTGCCGATCGTGCGGCGCGTGGCGAGTTCAGTGATGCCGAAAGGCGTTGAGCACCTGGTTCCCGCGATGCACCAGGCGGCCCCAGCAGGCGTGGCGAGTTCAGTGATGCCGAAAGGCGTTGAGCACCTCTGCAATTGGGCGACGACGGAACTGGCGAAACGGGGGTGGCGAGTTCAGTGATGCCGAAAGGCGTTGAGCACCTGGCGGCGGCCGTCCGGGAGGGCATCGCGTTCCACGTGGCGAGTTCAGTGATGCCGAAAGGCGTTGAGCACAGCATGGCTCAGTGGCACTACAGCGGGACGTTCCGTGTGGCGAGTTCAGTGATGCCGAAAGGCGTTGAGCACTAACTCTTACCGGCGTTGCCCGACAGTGCGTAACAGGTGGCGAGTTCAGTGATGCCGAAAGGCGTTGAGCACGCAAAGCAGAAGCACATCGACCCCTTCGGCCTGTCGTGGCGAGTTCAGTGATGCCGAAAGGCGTTGAGCACGGAATACGCCCTCCGACTCGCCGGCTGGCCCGCCGTGGCGAGTTCAGTGATGCCGAAAGGCGTTGAGCACTTCACGAAGTTGCTGAACCGCGTCACGTTGCCGTGTGGCGAGTTCAGTGATGCCGAAAGGCGTTGAGCACTCGGGATCGCCGGCCTTCCAGGGGTCGTGAATCTTGTGGCGAGTTCAGTGATGCCGAAAGGCGTTGAGCACATACCCACCTTCTCGGATGCGGCTTGGGTTGCCATGTGGCGAGTTCAGTGATGCCGAAAGGCGTTGAGCACTCCTAACCCCTGTATCGCCCTGTAGAGAATGACCATGGTGGCGAGTTCAGTGATGCCGAAAGGCGTTGAGCACCCGCCCGCCGCGCCGGAATCAAGCCGAATCACCGCGTGGCGAGTTCAGTGATGCCGAAAGGCGTTGAGCACCCTACTTCGTGGCCGACGCCATGCTGTCCTACCGCGTGGCGAGTTCAGTGATGCCGAAAGGCGTTGAGCACGCCCGCCCCCAGTTGCGTCGCGCCGTCGGGCGCTGTGGCGAGTTCAGTGATGCCGAAAGGCGTTGAGCACACTCGCACCGGGGGAACCTACGTTCAAGCATCCGGGTGGCGAGTTCAGTGATGCCGAAAGGCGTTGAGCACGGCATAATCCGGGCAAGGCTGGCACAAGCTACATTGGTGGCGAGTTCAGTGATGCCGAAAGGCGTTGAGCACCCCGAACGTCGTGTGCCGCACGGCGAACAACTCCTTGGTGGCGAGTTCAGTGATGCCGAAAGGCGTTGAGCACAGAATGAAATGCACACGGCGTATTTTATCGACTCGTGTGGCGAGTTCAGTGATGCCGAAAGGCGTTGAGCACAGCCAGGCGCGGGTAACGTCGTCGGGCGCCAGGGGTGGCGAGTTCAGTGATGCCGAAAGGCGTTGAGCACTCGGCCCGGAACTCCGGCGGCACGGCGAAGCCGCCGTGGCGAGTTCAGTGATGCCGAAAGGCGTTGAGCACGCGTCGGGGCATTCCGCCCGCGTCACCGTGTCGCCGTGGCGAGTTCAGTGATGCCGAAAGGCGTTGAGCACACCGATCCACAGGTGAGCGCGGCCAATTTCGCCGAGTGGCGAGTTCAGTGATGCCGAAAGGCGTTGAGCACACGCCCATGAGGCCGCACGTTCGGCTTGGCTGGACGTGGCGAGTTCAGTGATGCCGAAAGGCGTTGAGCACAGAGGCTGCGTGCGGAACTCCAGGGGGCCACGCTCTGTGGCGAGTTCAGTGATGCCGAAAGGCGTTGAGCACTTGAAGATCGGTTTGGTCATGGGGAGGCCGTCCAGGTGGCGAGTTCAGTGATGCCGAAAGGCGTTGAGCACTTGGTAGGTCTTGATCACCCCGATTGTCCTGCAGCTCACAACGGACGCCTATGGGGAAAGGCCAAGGGGTCGTTCACCCCATCGAGCTCTGGTCGGCGGTCCCAGAAATCTTGGGCTTCGATTTGTCTTTCAATTTGTGGCTATTCTCTCTGACAGGTCGAAGAACGGGTAGTCTTCGGCCGCATCAACGCTCCTTTTGACCTCTATGAACCGTCATTTATCAGCAGACTTCTCGGCAACCACCATGCCGAGGAGGCGTGCCATCTGTTGCAGGACTGACCGTGCGTGGCTCTCTCCCTTCTTCTGAAGGCGGGCGACGATGGATTGTGCTACATCTTTGGGACGCGAGGTTATGGTATAGCCTGCCGTCTTGGCTCGTGGCAACTCCCCTTGGTCGATCAGCTGGTCCACGGCGGCCTTCCGTTCCTCGGCCGGCATCTTGAGCAGCACCCTGGCCGTGCCCTGCGTAAGCTTGACATCCGCGCCCAGGAGTTTCCGCTTGCTCTCGGGGTCGCCGTGGTCGGACACGATCTTGTCGATGACTTGGGCGAAGACCCCGTCTCGCCGGATCGTCTTGTACGAAACACCGTATTTCTCCGCCAGCCGCTCAGCCGTCGTAGGCAACTGGACACTTTGTCCTTTTGACTTGCGGCGTTCTCTTTTCCCGCCGTGCTGCTGCTTGACCGCGTTGTACTCGCTACCGCGGAAGTAGGACATCGCCTCCCTGGTCAGGTTTCGTCGTTGTCTTTGGATCTTGAGGATGAACTCTTCCGCCGCCTTCCCGTCCGTCAGCTCGATTTCCCGCACCTTCACCTGCTTCTTGTGCCCCATGCACAGCTCGCGACGCGTATGGCCGTCGAGCACGATGTTGTGCCCTTTCCAGACCGTCAGAGGGTCACGGCAACCTTCGGCCTGGATGCTTTGCTCCAGGGCCATGTACTCCCCTCGGGCTTGCAAGGGGATCAGGGCCTGAAAGGCCGGGTTCACTTTCAGAGTCTTCGGGTCGGCCCAGTGCCAGTCGGCCTGGTCGGTGCCGTTGGATTCGGCATTTCGGTCGTCGGTGTCGTTACGCATCTTCGGAGCTTTGTCTGTGGGTTTCATATAAGAAGTACGATCCTTTGAGCTGTTACCCTTGTTATCGATTGGCTCCCCGTTGCGTTCGCCCGACGAAACCGTTAATCGATGGTCCACCAGTTCTCTACTGGCGGGTGCTTCCGTCCCTGGATGCCTGGATGCTGTTCAGCATAGCCAGGTTTTACGCAAAGGAAAGAAAAACCTGTCCGCCTAGCCGGGTCACCAGCTAGGCCGTGTCTGGTGAATCGGAACGGCGTTTGCCGGGAAGGAGGTAGAAGCCCGTTGCGGTGCTGAACCGGGAGCGACTCATGGCCACCATCTCTCCGACCTACCGCCTGTCCGACGCCCAATGGGACCAGATCAAGGACTTTCTCCCCGCCAACGGCCATCGCGGCGGACAATGGCACGACCACCGTCTCCTGATCGACGGGATTCTCTGGGCCCTCTCCGACGGCGGCCGCTGGCGCAACTTGCCGGCGGAGTTCGGCCCCTGGCAAACCGTCTATGACCGCTTCCGCAAGTGGTGTCGCTCGGACCTGTGGGACAAGATCCTCCGGCACCTGCAAGCCCGCAAGATGAACGGCGACGAGATCGACTGGGAACTGTTCTGCATCGACGGCTCCGTCATCCGGGCCCACCAGTCGGCGGCCGGGGCGGCGGAAAAAAAACCGCCGGCCGGTGAGCCGGAAGACCACGCCCTGGGCCGCAGCCAGGGCGGCTTCGGCACCAAGCTGCACCTGATCTGCGACGGCGAGGGCACGCCGATCGCGGTGGCGGTCGGGCCGGGACAGGAGCACGAGACGCAACAGGCGATCCCCCTGCTGGAGGAGGCGACGGCCTGGCCGGAGCAGCCCGCCAAGGTAGCGGGGGACAAGGGTTACTCGGCCGGCTGGCTGCGGGAGTGGTTGCGGGAACGCGGCATCGAGCCGGTCATCGCGCACCAGAAGAACGAGAAGGCCCGTCAGGGCAAGTTCGACAAGAAAACGTACCGACGGCGGAACATCATCGAGCGGTGCATCAGCAGCTTGAAGTGGTTTCGCCGAGTCGCCACACGGTACGAGAAACTCGCCACCCATTACCTGGGGATGGTGATCCTGGCCATCATCTTCCGACTCCTGGGGTAGGATTCACCAGACACGGCCTAGTAGGCCGCAAATAGCGCTGAAAAGCGACGGTTTCCGCGGAAAGGAGACGTCATTGGCCTTCCTGTAGGCGAAGACCAAGCCGTATGTCCTGGCAAGGTGCTTGACACGTGTGCGAAACGGTGTTCCAATGCCCTCTGCATACAGTATCGATGTCCACGCACTGGATTGCAACAGCAGGACTTCATCGACGCACAAAGGAGGTCAAAATGGACGAACCCAAGTCCTTTGACAGCCTGTTCAATGAGAAGATATTCCGCATCCCCGACTATCAGCGGGGGTATGCGACGGCTACCGACCAATCAACCGCGACCTCGTGCGGCGATCGGCCGGCCTGCGGGAGCGTCGATCACCATTGCGAGCGCGGGAGAAGGTCGCCGCATCCGAATGCCTGCTTTGGGCGGCAGAATGAGTCAAATGATTGGCCCCGGAGGATGCAGCGATGGCGAGACGATGGCGAATGGTTCATGGCCAGACACATTCTCGCAACGCGCGGGCGGCCGAAGAACAGGGTGAGATGCCGCTCACACGGGCCGTCGAAGCAGTGTACGCGTCGCTGGAATGCAAGCAAAACAAGGTGTCCCGCCGCAAAGTCCGCGAGTTCTTGGAGCGGAATTGCGGGCGAGGCTGGCATCACGTCGCCGGACAGAACGGCGTGCGCAGGGTGCAGTATTATGCTACCGCGCTGACCGATGATCAGAAACGGGTGCTGTTGGGCGTCGTGGAGGGAAAGGCGACCCCAGGCAGTTGAGCAGAGGCGTTTCGTCATATGAAACATCCCTCCTTTCAGCATCTGCTGCTTGAGGAAAGCGGCGGGGCCACCGTCGCTCGGCTTGAGGATCGTTCTCCGCTCGACGACGCCACCGTGCAGGAGATCGGCGACGAGTTATGTCGGCTTGCAAACGATGGGGCCGGCCTGCTGGTTGTTGACTTCAGCGCGGTTGGCTTGTTCGAGGCCAACCTGGGGGGCAGTTGGTGCGGGTCCACAGGGCCTTGAGGTCCAAGAGCGGTCGTCTCGCCGTCTGCCACTTGCCGCCGGGGATGCAAGAGTATTTCGCCGCGATTCAGCTTGACCGGATCATGTCGGTTGCTGACACGCTCGAACAGGCGCTGGGATGTTGATTGCGGAGGGGGATGCCCAGAGCCTGTGATCGCGGGGCTTCGGTGGGGCAAGACCGTCCACGGAGACAGATTGTCACGATCCGCCGGAATGGAGAAGTGAGATTATTCTCGACGGTTAGACTGTTGGGCCGGGTAAACTACGCCGGTTCCGCTTTGGGAAGCGTGACTACGGATTGCCGGATTCCGTCACCTGCATTTCTGTGCCGCAGGCCGCAACAGACCCGAAAGCCGTGCGCTCGTTCGGCCGCACGTCTGGGGTCTTCGACGTGAAAAGAGCCGTTCGACCTTCGTGTCCGTGGGGGATCGAGTGATTCGGGCTGCGGGATCCTGGAGTTGGCTGTCCGCATGTAGGGTCTGCAACGGTCAGGCGAGGCGGGCGCGGATAGCCCATCCCGATGGATGGCCTTGTCTTGGCCCCTCGCAGGCCCGTAGAGGCAGGCGGGCGCAGGCAAGCCAGCGCAGCCTTGCCGGGGGCGGCGACGCCCTGGTGGGGCTTATAAGCGCTTCTGTCGGTGCGGATAGTTTGGAGGCTGTCGGGGGGAAAATGGTTGCCGCCGGTCCTGCGAGCTGGTAGCCTCAGCGGTTGGATGCAAGGCCGAGTGATCCCGGAGGCGTCGCAGGGGGACCGATCGCCTTGCTCTCCCGTGGTACCCTGAGAGGGAACTGTCATGCGTCGAATCCTGTTGTACGGCCTGGCGATCCTGACGCTGGCCCTGGCGGCCGGTTCGGCACGCCCGGCGGCGCCGCTTGCCGAAAAGTACCTGCTCGACGGCAAGCTGGCCGAGGGCGTCAAGGCCCTTCAAGACCGGCTCAAGGAGGACCCCAAGGACGACCAGGCCCGGTTCGGCCTTGGCGTGGTGCAATTCCTGCAGACGTTCGAGCACCTGGGCGGCAGTCTGCACAAGTACGGCCTGCGAACCGAAAAGTCGTTCCTCCGGCCGCCGCCGCAGCTCAAGGAGTTCCTGCCGCAGAACCCCGACCCCGAGACGTTGACCTACCCGGCCGCCCGCCAGATCGTCCAGTCCTTCGTTGATGACGTGGACAGGGCCGAGGCCACCCTGGCGGGGGTGAAGGACCCGGACGTCAAGCTGCCGCTGCACGTGGGGCTCATCAAGATCGACCCGTTCGGCCAGGGCAAGCCGGTCAGCGCGGCCTTTGTGTTCGGACGGGTCGGCGGCCTCCCCGACGACGCGGGCAAGAAGGCCGAGGCGTTCGTCATCGGTTTCGACCGTGGTGACGTGAGCTGGCTCCGGGCCTACTGTCACCTACTGGCGGCGTGGGGCGAGGTGCTGCTGGCGGTGGATGGGCGGGAGGCGTTCGACTGCGGCGCCCCCGTGCTGTTCGAGAGGGTGCAGACGCCCCACACGTTCCTGCTGGAGAACCGCCGCGGCATCGGCGAGGTGGGATTTGCCTGGGAGGATCGTGCCTATTGGTCGGACGTCGTCTCCCTGGTGCACAACCTAATCCGGCTGCCGATCAAGGAGCCCGCCCGGACCAAGGCGGCGTTGGCACACCTGGAGGCGGCGGTTAGCCAGGCGAAGGAGATGTGGAAGTACATCCTGGCGGAGACGGACGACGACGACGAGTGGATTCCCAACCCCAGGCAGACGGGGGTGCTGGGCGTCAAGGTGACCCGGGAGATGGTCGATGTGTGGCTGGAGACGCTGGACGAGGCGGACGACCTCTTGAAGGGCAAGAAGCTGATCCCGTTTTGGCGGGGCAAGGACGCGGAGCGGGGGGTGAACCTGCGCCGGGTCTTCACGGAGCCGCGGACTTTCGACGCGATCGAGTGGGTGCAGGGGACGGCGGCCACGCCGTACCTGGAGAAGGGGCCGCTGACGAAGCTGGCGGACCCCCGCATGGGGGACCGGCTCAACAAGGCGTTCGGCGGGCCTTTCCGGTTCGTCGGCTTCGGCTTCTGGTTCAACTGAGGTTGGCTTCGCGGGTTGCTTTCGTGGACGCCCGCTCGGGGCAGGCACTGGGGTCGCGCTTGTCCTGGTCGTCAGAAATCATGCGTGATTTTTTGACCGCTTCGCCCAAAACCACTTCGGCGTTTCGGACCGACGCGCGCTAACCCAGGTTGCGCACTTCGAGGAAAATAGCTGTCATTTTTTCGGGTTTCGACGAGACGCTTTTGCATAATTCCCGGGGAATTCGGTAGTGGAAAACGTCCAAATCACGCCTGCGGCCATGTAGTGGAAAGTAACCCTCTTGATTGTCCGTTTAGCTCCGGCCATCATTGCCAGCCAGGAGCTGACCATGTTTCTCCGCAGGCACCACCGAACGGTCGCCGGCAAGGTACCCGCAGGGAGCATCGCACGGTTGTTCTGCCCGACTTCCAGGGCGTCGGGATCGGCATGCACCTTTCCTCCCTCATCGCCTCCCTCTGGAAAGGCCTCGGATACAGGGCGATCAGCACGACCACGCATCCCGGCTTCACCAACGCCCGCAGGCGCTCCCCCCTCTGGAGAATGACCCGCGCCCCGCGCTGGCCGGCGTGGACGGCAACCCCCGCATGAAGCACGCCACGACGCGCCTCACCGCCTCCTTCGAGTACACCGGCCCCGCAATGGACGGGAGACAGGCCCAGCTTCTCCATGCCTAAAACTCGCCACACGCTGACGTCGCAGATTCAGAACGAAATCTGCGCCTTCATCACGGCCGGCGGCTTCCCACAGATCGCCGCCGAGGCCGCCGGCGTCCCGCGCGAAGTGTTCAAAAACTGGCTGGAATGGGGCAAGAAGTCCGGCAAGGGTCCGTACAAGAAATACCGGCTCTTCGTGGAGGCGGTCTTGCAAGCGGTCGCCCAGTCCCGCCTGACGGCCGAGATCAAGGCCCACGACGACGAACCGTTGCGCTGGTTGCAGCAAGGCCCCGGCAAGGAGACGTCCGACTCCCCCGGCTGGAGCACGCCCGTGAAACCGAGCGTGAACCACACCAACAACACGATCAACCTGCTGCTGCACCCGGAAATGCAAAGCCTGTTCGCGGCCATCCTCCAGGTCCTCGCCCCGTATCCGGAGGCACGCCGAGCGGTCAGCGAGGCCCTCGCTGGCGTGCGGAAGCCGCCGAAGGCGATCGCGCCGAAATAACCCCCCCAGGCAATGCATTATTCGCGAGCTGCCGCGCCCCCTTGACCCGAACCACCGTCCGGCCCACAATGCAGGGGGGCCGAAATCCCCGGCCATTCGGCGGTGCTAATACGCTACAGCCCTGGGTGGTGCCGGCAGCTGAATTACTGAAACGATTTCGCCGAAAAAAAGCCGGTAGAATATCGCCGGCGCCACAGCAAGAAGTTGCCGGCGAGAAAAGCGCGAGCCTTAAAAGTCCACGCGGGTCTGGAGGCCACAATGGAAGGGCTGAAAGACGCCAGAACGTTTCTCCGAAACGTTCTGCCCGGTCTAGCGATCGCGATCGAGTTCATTGTTTTCGCAGCATCGTTCCAGCTTTTGGACATAGACAAGGAACCTACAAAAAGTGTTTGGGCCTTCCTGAGCAAGGACTCTTCCTCGGCGATAGTTGGCGCGGCGGGACTGCTCTTCGCATCGGGCGCGCTAGGATACATCGTGTCGAACGTCTACCACGTCGTTCTCAATTACGTTTTTTTCTGGTTCTTTAGCTATCGCGGTGTATTGCGCTCTCTTGCGAAGGACAACAAGCTCCGTGCCTACCAACTCGACGGAACACAAATCAACTTCAATGAAATATGGTTCGGACGCCGGCGCGATTGGGCCATTTTGACAGCGATGTGGGCAGAGCGCCGTGACAAGAGCCCAGAGATGAAAGCAGCCACAGAACGAGCCGAGCAGCTGGTAAACGTGGTCCACGGTGCCGGAACCCTGTTTCTGGGCTCTCTCATTGCCTGGATCGCTGCCGCCTTATGGGCCGACTCCCGAAACGGACAGTTGTGCTACCCTGCTGGTGGCCTATTCGGCCTAATTCTTGTTCTTAGCCATTGGGTGTCCCTGCAATGGACGGCATTGACAGCTCGCGATTTCATAACCACGATCATAGGCGACCAGGTCCGTAAAGAAGTCGAGGACACCGCTAAGCCTGTCACCGTCTACTACGGGGGACCCAACCTACTACTTCCCCGAATAACATGGGTACTCTTGAAGGCATGGCGGCTGGTCCAATCGCTATGGCGGCGATGATGTGAGTGGTTGTTGGGAAAGGAAAAGGGGACAGCGCGAATTAATACTAGGCCGTGTCCGGCAATCGTAAATGCATACAATATCAGTGGTTCGGTCGCTCGTTCTCTTGCCATGGAGATGAACCATGAGACGCTACGAACTATCTGATCCACAATGGGCGATTCTGGAACCCTTTTTCCCGCCCACCCATTCGGGCCATGCCGGACATCCGTGGAGTGAGCATCGTCCCATCGTCAACGGCATCCTCTGGATCCTCCACACGGGCGCGGCCTGGCGTGATTTGCCCGAACGCTACGGCCCCTTTCAGACGGTCCATGACCGCCTGACCCGCTGGCGCGCCGATGGCGCCTGGAACCGCATCGTCGAAGCCTTGATCCGCCAACTGGAGGCGGAAGAAAAACTCGATCCCGATACGTGGTTCCTCGACGCCACCATCCTGCGCGCCACGCGCGACGCGGCGGGGGCGCTCAAGCGGACCCAGGCCCGACTGGTCGGCAGCGAGCGGACGCATCTCGTTGAGCCGCCGGATCATGCGTTGGGCCGCTCGCGCGGCGGTTTCGGCACGAAGATCGACCTGATCATCGAAAGTCACGGCATCCCGCTGGCCATCGGCATCCAACCGGGCCAGGAACATGAGAGCCGCGCGTTTGAAACCATGATGCATCGCAGCACACAACGGCAGCGGTTGGGCCATCGCAAGTGGCCCCGCGAATTCATCGCCGACAAAGGCTACAGTAGCAAGCGGATTCGCCAGTGGCTCAAGGGTCATCACATCCACGCGGTCATTCCCAAGAAGAAGAACGAAACCCCCGACCCCGCCTTTGACAAGGAAGCCTACCGGAAACGCAACCTCATGGAGAGGATGATCGGGTGGTTCAAATTGCATCGCCGGCTGGCCACCCGTTATGAGAAACTCGCCGTCAACTTTCTTACCTTTTGGACGGTCGCCTGGATTACACTACTGCTGAAATATCTATTGTCGGACACGGCCTAGAAAAATCTACGCTGTCCCCTTTTCCGCTTTTTTCCGCTCCTCTATTACGCTCTTTTCCGCTCCTCCTCTACGTTTCCTTGCCAGCTACCCGCGACAGGCGAACAGTCGAAAAAATCGCGGTATAAGACGCAATGGTCTCTGCGGTGTCGCCCTAACTCCTTTGCTAGTAGATAGAAGCGCCGCCAAGTCGGCGGACGTGCAGCCCTAGAAAAGCGTGCAACGGCAGGCCGGGATTTGCTTGCCGTGGTGGGTGGAAACGGGTAGAATTATCAGGCGCGGCGCTATAGAATCACTGGTTGAACTAAACCGCTCCGCGGTGGAGGGATTTCCGTTTTCTCGTTGCTGACGGGGCATTCGCGTCGGATCTCCAGGTACGCTGAGGGTTCGCCCTCGGCGTTTTTCATTTCCCCCCTGGAGATCCGCCATGACCCCGCTGCGCCAACGCTACATCGACGACCTGCGCCTGCGCAACTACTCCCCAAGAACCGTCCAGGCCTACGTCGCCGGCGTCGCCCGATTCGCCCGCCACTTCGGACGCTCCCCCGACCAACTCGGACCCGACGACGTCCGCGCCTTCCAGCTCGAACTGCTGCGTCGCCGCGCCTCCTGGAGCCAGTTCAACCAGACCGTCTGCGCCCTGCGCTTCCTCTACGGCGTCACGCTGGGACGGCCGGAACGGCTCCCCCTCATCCCCTACGGCAAGCGGCCGCGCACCCTGCCCGGCGTGCTCAGCCCCGAGGAAGTCCTGCGCCTGATCGACGCCGCCCGACCCGGACGCGACCGCCTGCTGCTCCAGGTCGCCTACGCCTGCGGCCTGCGCATCAGCGAGTTGGTCCGTCTGCGCGTGACGGACATCGACAGCGGCCGCATGGTCGTCGTCGTGCGCCAGGGCAAAGGGCAAAAGGACCGCCTCGTGCCCCTGTCGCCACGGCTGCTCGCCGAACTCCGCGCCTACTGGCGCCGCTACCGCCCGGACGGCTGGCTGTTCCCGGGCGCCGACCCGCAACGGCCGTTGGCCGCCAGCAACGTGCAGCGTCTATGCCAACGGCTGGTGCGACGCGCCGGCCTGACCAAGCCCTGCACGCCGCACACGCTGCGGCACAGCTACGCCACCCACCTACTGGAGGCCGGCGTCGACGTGGTCACGCTGCAGGCCATCCTCGGCCACCGCGACCTGCACACCACCGCCCACTACCTGCACGTCAGCACCCGGCGCCTGCACCAGACGCCCAGCCTGCTCGACCTTTTGGCCGTGCCCGCGGCCGCGGCCGCGACGGAGGGCCGGCCATGACCGTCCCCGTCGCCGACCGGCCGACTGTGGAAGTGGGCGACGTGATCCGGGCCCACGGCGCCGCCTTCCGGGCCAAGTACGGCGGGCTGCTGTCCGCCGCCCAGCGCCAGGCCTTGCGCGACCTGGCGCGTTGCCGCACCGCGGCCCTGGGCGGCCACGTCGCCCATTGCCTGGACTGCGGCCGCGACCGCATCGCCTACAACTCCTGTCGCAATCGTCACTGCCCCAAGTGCCAGGCCCTGGCCCGCGCCGCTGGCTGGCGCGGGAGGCCGACAACCTGTTGCCGGTCGAATACCACCACGTCGTCTTCACCCTGCCCGCCGAGCTTTCCGACCTGGCGTTGGCCAACCGGAGGGTGCTGTACGACCTGCTGTTCCAGGCGGCGGCCGCCACGCTGCGCGTCGTGGCGGCCAATCCCAAGCGGCTGGGCGCGATGCTGGGCGTGCTTTTGGTGCTGCACACCTGGGGCCAGACGCTGCGGCATCATCCGCACGTACACGGCGTGGTCACGGGCGGCGGCCTGTCATGCGCCGCCGACGGCGCCCTCGACGCGGCGCCACGCTGGGTGTCCTGCCGCCCCGGCTTCCTGCTGCCGGTGCGCGTGCTGAGCCGGGTGTTCCGGGGCCAGTTCCTGGACGGGCTGCGGACGGCGTTCGCCCGGGGCAAGCTGGTCTTTCCCGGCCGTCTGGCGGCGTTGCATACGCCGAGCGCCTTCGCGTCGTGGCTGTCGTCCCTGGGCGGCAAGGACTGGGTGGTGTACTCCAAGCCGCCATTCGGCGGTCCCGCCCAGGTGTTGAAGTACCTGGCGCGGTACACGCACCGCGTGGCCCTGAGCAACTCCCGGCTGGTCGCCCTGGAAGGGGGCCGGGTGACGTTCCGTTACCAGGACTACGCCGACGGCCGCAAGCACAAGACGATGACGCTGGCGGCGGAGGAGTTCCTGCGTCGCTTCGTACAGCACGTGTTGCCCAAGGGGTTCGTGAAGGTGCGACACTACGGCCTGCTGGCCAACCGCTGCCGGGAGGAACGGCTGCATCGATGCCGTCGTTTGCTGCTTTCGGCGACGGTGGCGACGCCGGGGTCCGTCGGCGAGGCCGGGGTCGTGGCGCCGGCGCCGCGTCCGTGTTGTCCGTGGTGCGGCGGGGAGCGGATCGTGCGCCGGGCGTTGGAAACGGCCGTCCCGGCCCCGTCGCCCGCCGCCGCGGCGGCGGGCGACACCTCGTAACGGGAGGCGTTGGGAGCGTTCGCCGATCCGGTTCGGCGGCGCCGGCCGCGGCGTCGCGCCGCCGAAGGTGCGCGCCGGGCGGCGCTTGGGGAGGAAAACCACGCCGGGCCGCCGGCCGGGGAGCGGCGGTCGCGCTCCGGGGAAGGGGGACGCGCCGGAAAAAAGGCTTGCGTCCGGGCCGACGCCGCTCCACAATGGCGCGGACAAGGGGTGGGGCCGAATCGAAAGCCCATAGCCGCGGGGGACGCGGTTCAGTTCAACGGGGATCTATCCCGCATGCTCCGCCGGCAGGCCGCGGCGGTTGGAGTACGTCCACGCAGGCGGAGCATGCGGGATAGATCCCTTATCGTTGGGCCGAGTTGACGTCGAACTCAAGGGAGGACCAGGTGCCGAACATGTACATCCTTGTGACCACGTGGGACAGACATTGGCAGGATGGGCAGCGCACATATTACAAGCCGCACCAAATTCACGTTGACCTCCGCTCAGTGGCCGATGGAAGCGAGGCGTTGTTCATCAAGCTGACTGCGCAAAATCGAGCCGAAAGTGGTTGGCGTGGAAACATTCACCAGGTGCAGCCCTCGGGCGAACGCGTGTACTTTGTCGTCAAATTGGCGGGTCGCTTGTCGGCCGCGGAGATCTCTCCATACGAGAACTTCTCGTCGGGCTGGTTCGAGACCTCTGATAACACCCAAACTGGCGCGAGGTGTCCGAGAATGGCTGAACTGGTAAACGGTCTGAATCGCTCCCGCAAAGTCTCGCTCATTCGCCGAGGGCGTTATCACCTGTTCGGGACGGACTTCGAGGCACGCGACGACATGTCGGACGACGATGCGGTGGCCCGCTATGATCAGGTCTGGGAAGCACGTATCAAGCAGAAAGTGATCGACGGCGATGTGATAACCGCCCAGGAGGCGATGCGCCTGATCGGAGAGAAAGCCACCGAGTACCAGCAACGCGGGTACTTCCACCCGGAGCAAGAGCATCGGCAATTCAACTTGGAGAATACCGTCTTCATCGCGCAGGTCAACCAAGACGCAGATCCGCCTGAGCACACCCAACTATGGCCCGGAACCGTGAAAAACTATGATACCCGAACGCTGTTCGTGACGTTCGAAACACAGCAGGAGCGGAATACATGGAGAGCGTTGGCGGAGAGGCTTCGACTTAAGGACGAGGAGCTTGGGCAGATCGTGCTGACGAGTTTTCTCGGAGTGTTCAGTCGGACCAAGGCGACCGACGGTTAACGAAACCCACGCGCCCGACCAAAGTTCTCCCTTTCCCCCGCCCCCCTTTCCCTCTCCCCTCCCCGCACCCCCTCCCCGTACCATCGCTCCGTACCTCATCCCCACTCGGAGCATCCCGCAATGAAAGTGAAAATGCTGCTCAAGTCCGGTTTCGGTTCCATCCGTCACGGCGACGTCGTGGACGCCGCCGCGGACGACGTCCGCCTCGGCCTCCAGCTCGGCTTCCTCGCCCCCGCCGACGCCGAGGCCGCCGCCCTGGCGAGCCGGGAGCGTGAGCGACCGGAGTCCCCCGGCGCCGGCAAATCCTTCGCCGACTTCTGCCGCGCCGTCAACCGCCGCGACAGCGCCTACCTGGCCCGCCACTACGACTCCCACTTCCTGCCCCCGGACACCGAGAACCTCTCCCCGCGGCAGAAGGCCGCCCTGGCCGAGTCCGGCGGCCCCACCGGCGGCTACACCGTCCCCGCCGAGTACGCCGCCGGCATGATGACCGTGGCCGCCGAAAACGCCGTGATCCGCCCCAACGCCACCGTGGCCGCGATGACCTCCGCCGCGTTGCAGGTCCCGTATATCGACATGACGACGCCCCAGGCCGCCGGCGTCAGCCCCTATTTCGGCGGCGTCCAGATGAAGTGGACCGGAGAGTCCCAGCCGCGAACGGAGACGGAGCCGCAGTTCAAGCAGGCGGAGTTGAAGGCGTGGGAGCTGTCCGGCTCGGCCGTGGTGAGCCGTCCGCTGCTGGACGACGGCGACGCCGCCCTCCCGGCGAGCCGGGAGCGTAAGCGACCGGAGGAATCCGCCCTGGACGTCTACCTGGCGACCGTGTTCGGCCTGGCCGCGGCCTGGGCGGAGGATTACGCCTTCTTGCAGGGCGACGGCGTGGCCAAGCCGCAGGGGATCGTCAACAGCCCGGCCTCGGCGACCGTGACGCGGGCGACGGGCAACCTGATCCAGTACGCCGACGTCTCCGGCATGGTGGCGAAGCTGGCGCCGTCGAGTTACGACCGCGCCTTTTGGGTCCATTCCCCGAGCGCCGTGCCGCAGTTATTGCAGCTCAAGGACGGCACGGCGCGGGCGGTGCTGCTGGGCGCCGGCCTGGCGACGGGCGTATGGCCGCGTCGGCGCAACTGGTCGCTGCTGGGTTTCCCGATGTTCTGTTCGGAGAAACTGCCGCCGCTGGGGACGAAGGGCGACCTGATCCTGATCGACCCGCGATACTACCTGATCGGCGACCGGATGCAGGCGACGCTGGCGGTGAGCGACCACGTGAACTTCCTGAAGAACCAGGTGACGTTCCGCCTGACGCGCCGCTGCGACGGCCAACCCTGGATCGAAAAGCCGATCACCCTACAGGACGGCGCCACCACCGTCAGCCCCTTCGTGGTGTTGAATTGATCGGGGTGCCGAACGCCAACGCTCAGCAGCCGGGCCGGCCAGAAAGACAGAATAGCACGGAAAGCCGGCCCGGTCTGCTGCATCCGGTGGTTCGGCATTGAATATCTACGGTGGCCCCATTTCCGGGTTAGACCTTACTCTTGATGAAGGCCTCTACTGCGTCTTTGGCTTCCGCTAAGTCCGCGCCCGTCTCCTCACGATACACCTTGATCGCCTCGATTTTGCGAGCCGGATCGCTTGCCAGCTGCTTGACGCGATCCGACAACGGTATGCGTTGCAACGGGTCGAGGTTGAGATGCCGCATGAGAAGGATCAACTTGCGATCCATCCGACCTAGGCGTCGGGTTGTATCTGCGTAGCCCCCGACCACGAGGAACAGAATTGCTATGACGAAAATCAAAATGTTCCATTCCATACGCTCCCCTTTCAGTCGCAAGATCACTGGGTCTTTTGCAGGAAGCCGAACACCACGCTCAGCGGCCGGCTCACGCGGAAGAAAACAGCGCGCCGCGCTGAACAGCCTGTCGCGTGGCCGGTTCGCTGCAGCTACTTGTTCGGACCGACCCCTGCTCGGCGACCTGAGGGCCGGAAATTGGGCGAGTAGCCCGACTTCGCGCCACACAGGCTCTCTTACTGGCCCTTACTGATCTTGCCCAGCACCTGATTCTTTTTATCTGGGTCGGTGATCAACCCGGCTACGGAGTTCGCGGCCTTCGTGTTCCCGCGCTTGGCGAGCTTCAGGGCGCAGGTCGCGGCCACCTCATTCTTGCGGTCAGGGTCGGTGATTTTCTCTGTCGCGGCTTGGGCGACCTCTCCGTCGCCAGCCTCGGCGGCGTCCTCCGCAACTGCCTTGAGCGCGTCGTTCCGCTTATCAGGGTCGGTTACTCCGATGGCGGCATCCAGACGGCCTTTCAATTGCTCGGGGGTTTGCTTAGGTTTGGCATCCTGTCCGCAGCCGAAGATGAGTGCGAACCACAGGATCACAACACAACGGTTGACAGATTTCATGAACTTGCCCTCCTGTAGCCGAACGACCGGCATCAGCCGCCGGAACCGCCCGGCGGAAGACGTTATTACCCCGGCATGTAAGCTACGCACACATTCTGAGGGAACTGTGCTTGTTTTGGGCCGTTTTTTTAGCGGCTTGAGTGCGTAACTTACATGCCGGGGTAATTTTTTGCGCGGCGCGCTGATAACCGGCCGCCGCATGACGGCCGCCCCTCGCCGGGTGCCCCCTGTCGCTGCCCTTCCCCGTCGTCTCGCGTCCTCCCAGCCCGCCGGGCCGCGAAAGCATATGACGCCTTCACCGCCCGCGGTGCCTTCCGTTTCCGGCTCCCGGCGACGACGCTTCTATCACACCACGACCGCGCCCCGCCGTCAAGAAAAAAAGCGTCAGCCCCTCGCTGACATTGACCGGCAAACCACCCCAATAATCTGGCACTTCCTGTCATCCTATGGCACTACTACCACCCTTGAATCTCCGCTTTATCCCCCTTACGATTCACCGGCCCCTTTTCTCCCGGAGCCTCACATGCCCCCCGAACCCGTCCGCCTCGCCGACTTCACCGTGCGCCTCTTCCTGCCCGGCCCCCTCCTCGCCGACGACGACCGCGTCGCCGAGATCGTCGCCGCCCTGAACAACCTCGACCTCCGCCGCCGCCTGGCCGCCCTGGTCCGCTACGAGCTGGAAACCCGTCCGGTGTTCGCCCGCGCCCACGTCACCGCCCGAGTGGAGGAATGACAATGTGCAAAGAATGCCACGTCGTAAGCGTGGACACCGAACTGAAAGACCTGCAGGCCGTCGCCAACGCCTGTCACCGGCTCGGCTGGCAGCTCCGCCTCAACCAGAAGACCTACCAGTGGGTCGGCCGCTGGTACGACGACACGCCCGTGCCCAGGCAACTCTTCGATGAGACCGAATACGGCCAGGCCGAGTACGACAACGTGGTCGGGATGGACCCGCACCAGCGCACCCACGTCATGCAACACCGCCTCGGCAAATGCACCCACGCCATCGGCCTGCCCAACGCCCGCGGCGAGATCGGCCTCATCCAGAGGGGCGATAAATACGTCCCGATCTGGGACTACTACGCCCAGGGCCTGAACGACGTGAAGGCCGACAACGGCATGAACGGCTTCTTGCAGGCCTACGCCGTCGAGCTTGCCAAGCTCACCGCCCAACGCCAGGGCCAGATGTTCAAGGAAGTTCAATGCCAGGACGGCAGCGTTGAACTACACGTTCAAATCCAGGAGTGACCATGAACCCCGAAGTAGTCGTCAAGGTCAAGCCCGACGGCACAACCACGGTGGAAGCCAGCAACGTGCAGGGAACGTCGTGCGCGCTCCACACCGCCCCTTTCATCGCGGCCTTGGGAAAAGGCAAGCGCCAGACCATCAAGCCGGAAATGTTTGAAGAAACCAACCTCCAGCAGCAGGTGCGACAGTGAACTTTAAGGACTCCCTGAAAGACTATATCCGTGCGGCCTTCTCCGGCGTTTGGGTCCAGACTTACGAACCCGACGAGGCCCAACGTGAGATCGGCCAACTGTGCAGAGAAGCGGGTTGGCTCTACACCAACTGGGACCTGGACTCCGGCGATCCCGTCAACGGGGCCGCCGTGGGAGACCCGCTCGCGGCCCTGGACCTCATCCACGAACGGCCCGAACAAACCATCCTCCTCACCCTGCGCCACTACCACTGCTTCCTCAAGAACCCCCTGGCCGCGGAGAAGCTCTTCAACAAGGTGCTAAACGGCAAGCAGGACCGGCTGTTCTACGTCGTGCTATCCCCCGTGGTGCAAATCCCCGTGGAGTTGGAAAAGCTGTTCGTGGTGATCGAGCACGAACTGCCCGACGCCCGCGCCGTGGAAACCATCCTGGACGACCTCGGCGCCACCGAAGGTCTGGACGGCGACCTGGGCCGCTCCATCGCCGCCGCCGCGGGGCTTAGCAACGGACTCTGAAGCTATCAGGTGCAGCTCTCGGGAGCCTATTGGTCCCAGCCCCCGCCTTCGATACGACCGGCGCATCACCGCGGACAAGTTGTCGGCCCCGCGCCAACGGCGGCCGCCGGCTTCCTCACCTTCCTTGATCCCGGCCACGGCATCATGCACCTGTCAAGGCAAGCCGTAACCGAATTCGGTGGGCCGAGCCGCCCCTAATCGGTACCTTATTAGCTTTGAGTTGCGCGCTTCGGTCTGCATCGACCTGCGTAGCCGGGAGTAAATAAGACCGCGACTCTTCCAGCCATCGTCACCCTGTGCCTCGCCACCCATTTCACGGGGATGGCCCGGCTTTCGACAACCAGGGTCCGACCTGGTAGTTGGAAATCACGCGTGATTTTTCCACCGACCTTCCCCTGTTGATTGGCGAAGCGCATTCGCCGCTTCGTTCCCCGGATGGCAGCCACCAGACTCTGAACATCTACATCCTGCCGGCATATAGGGACAGGGGAAGGAATTGCAAACGGGAATTGCTCACGCCGCGTCCAGCACGCCGCGCCACGTGAGTCGTCTTTCAAAATCGCCGTCTCATTCATGGTCAGCGGCGTGGGCATCAGTCGTCGGGCCTCACGGGCAAAGCCGCTCTCGGCGGAGGGCTGGGCGTCCCTCTGACAGTGGCACGCATCGGTTGGGTGTGGCCTGCCTCGACGATGGCGGTCAGCTTGTCGCCAGGATTTGGAAGAGGTCGTCTTCCGGCGGGATCGCCGGCGGCTTGGCCTTCTTGGCTGGTGGTGCGGCTTTCTTCGCCGGCGGTGCGACAGGCTGCGGCGGGCGGGGGGTGTAGTCGCTCAGGACTTGGGCCAGGTTCCGCAGGGCCTTTGCGGTACGCGGGGCGACCCACACCCAGTTGTCGTCGTCGTAGGGTCCCTCGCGGCTGGGACCCACGATCCGTTGCATTGCGCGGCCGAGCTTCCGCAACCAGGCGATGTCCTTCCGTGACGGCGTAAGGGCGACGCTGAAGGTGGCCCGCAAACCCTGCTCCACGAATTGTCCGCCCCGCTCCTGGACCAATCGGCGGACTTCATCGTTGTGTGGGGCCTTGTCAAACTCCAGCCGAAAGGAGTCGATGGCGGGGTCGGGAAAGCTGGCGGAGATGTCGCAAAAGAAGCAGGGAGCATCCCCCGGGCCCCGTTCATCGACCTGAATCGGAGCGTCGCTGGTCGGCTTCTTGACGCGCCGGTCACGGTACCCCTTGTAGTGGTCCAGGAGGAGCAGCTTCAGTGAGGAAACCGTCGGCTGCTGGGCCGGTGCGGGATTGACCTGGGCGGCGCCCTTCGACGCCTGCGGTCGGCCGGCCCGCGGATTCTTTTTGGGTGTTTCTGAGGTGGTTTCGGGCTCGTCGTCGGCGAAGCCGTATTCGGCAAACAGGTCTATTTCGGACATAACTGATCTCCTTGGCCGCCAAGAATGGTAGGGAAAAATCGGTCGGTCACGGCGGCCGTCGTGATCCTTGATTACCGCCCTGCACACGTCGTTGCGAGATGCTCCTGGCCGCCGCATGACCTTCTCGATGCCGTCGCCGGCCAGGCTTCCTGTCGGGACATTTTGTGGGGTCCGCATGGTTCTGTGCGTTATTGGAGTTACAGGACCGGTTTTTTCTTTACGGCGGCTTGGTTGGGGACCGCCGGAATGGGTTGCTTCGGTGGGGTGGGCTTGGCGGGCCCGGCGTCTTGGCCGCCTTGTCCAGGGCGTTGTTGAGCCGGGATGGGTTGCTTCGGTTGAATTGGACTGGCGGTCCCGGCGTCTTGGCCGCCTTGTCCAGGGCGTTGTTGAGCCGGAAGGGATTGCACCTGTGGGGTTGGCTTGGCGGGGGTGGGCTGCAAGGCGCCCTTCGCCCGCAGCATTTGCACCACCGTCTCCGCGACACGCTTCCTGGTCGTTTCGTTGGGCATGACGTCCGGTGGGATCACGTTGCGAACCGGGTTCGGCCGCTTCAGCAGTTCGTCGGCGTAGTTCCGGGCCAACGCCGCCTCTTCTTCCGTCTTGTAGGTGCCCAGGGCGTACGAGTGGCCCTCGTGCTTGGGGCCCCAACTGATCGAGGCCGACCACGTGGTGGATTTGGCGTTGGTGTTCTTGGAGACGCCGCGGTAGCGGGAACTGCCTCGCGCACCGGGCGGGTTTGCCGGGACGCCGAAAAGGGCCTCCAGCAGGATGGGATCGTCCGTTGGGTAGTCGGGCGGGGATTGGTTGGACATGAAAATACCTCGGGCCACGCGGTTTTAGGCATGATCAGGGATCACGGTGGCCCGGTGACCTTGATCGGGGACGCCTTGAAGGGGGTAAGAAGTGGGGGCCGGTAGCTATTCCGGACACCCCACCCCGATCAAGGCTTCTGCTAATACCCTTTCTGACTCAATCATTCTCACTCGGGCTTGAGATTTGGCTGGCGATGCTGGTTTCGTCCGGGGATGGGGACGGAAAGTGGGCGGGCTCCCGGGTTCAGGAGTTGCAGGGGGATGCTTTGGCTCCGCCTTTTTCGGCTCCTTTGATTCCTTTCCGCCCTCCGACCCGCTCTCCCGAGCGGACGCCCCCTGCTCGCAGGGTGGCCTCAGCGTTCCGGGTTGAGGATTTTCATTGGGAAGTTGACATTCTCTTCGCAACCGGAAGCCCCAGCGACGGGTTCGCCGCCCCGGACCCCGGGGACAGGATGCTCCGTCACTGCTCTTGTGAGATCGACTCGCTCGTTGAGGGTGGTTGGTGGTAAGGAGCGAGAGGATCTGATGTAGAGTTGTTTAGTAGGAGACAGAGACAAGCAGGGAGCATTGGAGGTCTGGTACGGTCGTCTTCCAGGACGGTCGTAGAGAGAGTGGGAATCCCTTGGGCGCGAGTTGGGCCGGCAGTGCTGGTTGGATGCGGTTGTGGGGCAAGCTAATGGGTTGTGACGGGTTGTAGTGGTCTGCGTGGTTGACTCCCATGCAGATTTCAGATGGTGGATTTACATTTCGTCGGTTCGATTTGGGACGCGCTTGGCGAGGAGCGACAGGACGGCCAGGCGAGGAGTCGCCGGTCGGCGGAATCGGCAGCGTACGGGTGGCGTGGTAACTGTTCAGCGCTTTTTGAGGCTGCAAACAACGGAAAACACTGCATTTCTGGCGAGAGCAGCTGTTCTTGTATGGAGTTTTGGTGCAATAAAGATGTTTGTGGACACAAGAGGTAGCTGTAATCAGCCGTGTTTTTGCGTGTTTCAAGGCTAAAAAAGCGCTGAACAGTTACCTTTCAAGTATGCCCGGCAGGAGTCCCCAGGGCGGGGCCTCTGCACAGGCGTGGGTTATAGGGTTTTGCGGATCGCGGCGAGTTCCTTCTACAGAATTTCGGCGCCGTCCCCCAGGGCGTTCATCAGCACCGTTTTCACCTCGTAACGGCTTGGCTGCACGGTAGGGTTGGCGTAAAGATCGGTGGCGGCGGCGTACGGGTGGCCGTGGCCCGTGCGGACAGCGGCCTTGGCCTTTTCGACGTACAACGACATATCTCTTCCGCACTTTCCTTCTTTCTCTTCTCCGCCGCTCGCTTCTGCTTTTTGGTCATGGCAGGCCTCGAGATCTTGTTCCGGCAAGCCACACACCGCCAGGAATGAGATTGGAAAAGTAGTAATATCGTTTCCAGCGGTGATACAAACGGCCGTTCCCGACGCCGGGCTTGTAGGGTTTCGGGCGGGTTCTCCACCCGAAACCCTGTCTTGCCAGGCAAGATGCAATACGTTGTCCTGCCCGTCGGTATCGCTGCTCACCCTTCGGGTAGCGGTACAGCCGTTTTAGCGATACGGCTGCCTCTCACCCGCTTTCTCTTTGGCCAGCCGGTACCATGGCTCTGGGACGCCGGGTTTTCAGGGATTCCAGGGCCTTCTGGTTGTCGGCTATCCAGGTGTTGTGGAAGGCGACATAATCCGGTAGTGACATACTGTAGAGCGTATGGTTCCATTTGCCGAAAAGGTTCTCTGTAAGAACCAGGGTACCGCCCCTGTCGTAGGGATTGTACTCCCACCCGAGGGTTGGCGTGTGACAGACGAAGAGTCCGTCGGGAGAAAATAGCACGTCGTTCATGTTGGTTACCTTTCTTTGTTCACTTTGCGCCGGGGTTTGGGCTTCTTGTCGTACCGTAGGGACGGGACGTTCGCTAACACGGCTGACGCCAGGGCCAGCGCACATCGAAGTTGTTGCGGAACAGCAGTTTACGTCGCCGATGACCCGAAAAGTGGCCGTTTTTCGCAACTCTGAACGATGCAAGTCGTTACCCCGCTTCAACATAATTCGTGCGCTGGCCCTGCGGCTGACGCTAAGCGGGATTAGCTCGGCCTGTGAGACTGCGGCTTGTTCGCCGTCCTGGTCTTCCGCGAACGGAAACGACGGCAGGCCGGATGTTTACAGGGGCTGCGGAACGATTTGTTCGAGCAGGACGTTTAGTTCGCCCTGCTTCGTTCCGACGACGTGGGTCACGCCCCCCGCGAATCGGTGCTGGCGGGCCGCCGCATCATCGCTTTCCCGGGCCGCCTCGGCCAGGTAGTGCCACGTGGATTGCAGCTGCCGGCCAAAGGCGGCGAGCCGTGTTTGCATGACGGCCTGCGCCTGGTCGTCATCGTCGGTCAGGGCGCCGAAGTCGGCGGGCTGCAGCCCGAATGTCCGCCAGCAGCTGCCGGGCCTGGGTCAGTGTGCCGGCGGCGCGGGAGCGGGCCGCACGCCCCGCCCCGAAGCGAATACGACGCGAGACCGCGACGGCCTGCTCGGCCTGGCGGACTATCTCCTGGGCGAGGTAGAGGAGTTGGTTGTGGCCCTCGCGGGCGTTTGCCTGGGCCGGCGCAGGGGCAAACGGAGGAACCGGGAACGCGGCGTCCGCATCTTCGAGGGGGCCGTTGAGGGCTTCGTCTGCGGCGGTTGCGGCGGAGTTGAATTCCCGGCCAATGTCGAGGACGTATTCGGCGGCGCCGCGGACGTCGTCGATGAGAAGGTCGGTGCTGTAGAAGTGGTCTTCGGCCTGGGCGGCCTCCTGGATCGCGGCCCGGAGCAGGTTGTTCCACAGCGTCGCCAGCCGACCCGACAGCTGACCGGCGGCTTCGGCGTGGTTGGGGGGCTGGGCGGCCTGGGGAGGGGGTGACGGGACCGCGCAGCTCGGCCTGCAGGCTGCGGGCGGCGTCGGCGAGGGAGCGGAAGTCGTGGATCAGGTCGTTGCTGGGCTCGAAGACGCATTCTTCCGCCCGTCGGGCGCCCTCGGCGGCGGACCCGGTCACGAACTCGGCCAGGGCGACGAGGTCGGCGCTGGTGAGGTTGGCTTGCATAGGGGACTCCTCGTTTTGGCGATCCGGAAAAGACAGATGCGCGGGGGACGGGATAGTGATGGCGGGCTTCTCGGACGCTGGCTGTTCGGATTTCACGCGATGTTTCTCCTTTTCAGGTCGTTCTTGGGACTGTTTCGGCCCTTTGCCGCTTATTCCCATACCCCACTCGTTCTTGCTGGGCCGGGGCCGACGGGGGGGCCGGTTCGGGCGAGCTTCGTTGTCACGCCGCCGACCCGGGGTGGTGTTTTTCTGGGCTGGCCAGGCTCGCCTTTTTTGCCAGGTGGGCGGGTGGAATGGGCGAGCGGCGAGGCCTGATTTCACACCTTTGGAGTTCTCGTTCAGGCTCTTTTCTTACCCCTCTCGTTGTTTACAAGGGGTTCCCGGAGAAGCGGATGAGTTTGTCAGACGATGGGGATGACGGTGGCGCCCACGCCCGCAATTTCTTCGACTGCGTCAAGTCGCGCGCCGAGCCGGCGGCCAACGCGGGGGTCATGCGGCATTCCCATATCGCCTGTCACGCGGCCGCGCTGGCATGGCTGCTCAACCGCAAGCTGACCTTGGACCCCAAGCGCGAGGCCTTCGTCAACGACGACGAAGCCAACGGCCTCCGTTCCCGGCCGGCGCGTGACCCCTTCAGCGTCTAGCTCCTCGGGGAGGGCCGCACGCCAAAACAGGATCGTGAGCGTCACACACGCCGGGCGGATATGCAAGGAGGATGCTGTTCGGCGCCGGAGCGGTGCTGATCGGCGGCGAATTGGGGAGAGGCGTGGGGGCACGACCTTGAAGGGGGGCCGGCGTCAGGGCTTCCTGAACCGGGCCAGCACCTCGTTCATCCGCTCCTGCTGGGCCGGCGGGATGGTGGACGCGGCGGGCACGACGGGGCTCGATGGGGCGGGGACGTAGTTGCGGACGTGCACGACCTCGACGTCGGGGCCGCCGTACTGGCGGGCGAGCCGGTAACGTTCGTAGGCCTTGCGCCGCGCGGCGACGGCCGCCTCCTTGGTTGGGAAGGCGCCCAGGAACTGGTTGGCGAACTTGGCCCACCAGTTCTTGCCCCGCCGGTAGACGCCGCGTTCTTCCGGGGGCGTTGGCCGGGCGGCTGCAACTTCTGCTTCGCCCGGCCGGCCTTGTCCCGGGGGCGTTGCAACTTGTGCTCCTTGCGGGGGCGGCGGATTTTGTCGTCCTTTCATGGGGTCGATGAGGGTTGCGACCAGGGCGTCGAGGCGGCTCAACTTCTCGCCCAGGTGGGCGTGCAGGGCGTGTATCTCACTCCGGAGGGCCTGGATTTCTGCAAATAAGGCGTCCATTTCGTTCCCCTTGCAACTTCTGCTACTTGGGTGGCTCGTTTGCAACGTCTGCTACTGCCATACCGGGCTCCGGCATCGGCGTCTGGCTCGCTTCTCGCGGTGGTTGGGGGGCT
The DNA here is from genome assembly GCA_963813925.1 of uncultured Planctomycetaceae bacterium. Taxonomy (GTDB): domain Bacteria; phylum Planctomycetota; class Planctomycetia; order Gemmatales; family Gemmataceae; genus UBA4732. The sequence continues at coordinate 218,329 of CAWFBG010000004.1, read as the reverse complement.
GGGCGGCCTGGGGAGGGGACTACAAGAAAGGGGAAAGGGGCGTTCAGGAATGGCTCGGAGGCCGAACTGGGCTTGAACTGGGCTTGAGGACGTTGGGGACCTGTCGGCCGTTGGGATGGTTTGCTGGTAGGCTTCGCGGAACGGGCCGTTGACGTCGCGTGACGGGAAATCATCTGCGGGCCGACGCGGAAAGGGCGGCGCCTATCGTTCGGGTTTCGGGCCGGGTTGCGGCGCCTTCGGCCGAGTGGTTTTCGTGCCTGTCGTGGGCCTCTCGCCTGGCGCTTCTGCGGACGATGAGGTGGGTCAGGCCTTGGGGGCAGGCCGCCCTTGGGGGCGGCTGCGCCACAGGACGTTGACCCAAGGGTAGGTTCGTCGTCCGGACGCCGCTCGGCCGCACCTGCCACGGCACGCCCGGGGGCGTGGGCCGGAGCCGGGGCGGTGGTACAGGCGAATGTCCACCGTTGCCCGGCGCACGGCCTACGTAATGTTACATATGTTTTGGAATGTCCTCCCTTCTCATGTATCTCCTTTCAGGACATAAGTTTGATGCCTCTCGTTCTCTTGCTAGAGTTTTTCTGATTACAATTCTGTTTCTTTCTCGGCCTTAGATATTGGATTGAGTGTCGGGTCTTTAGTTTTTTCTTTGCTTCTCTTGCTTTGTTTTGGTTTCTAGTTCTGTAGGTTTTTCTGGGTCTAGGTTTGTAGATTAAGATTTAGATGTTGTGTTTCTAGATGTTCATAATCTGTTAGTTTTAGATTTCCTGTTTCTAGATTAGTTTTTGTTTCACTTTCACTTGCTTTACTGCTACTATTTAGTTCGCGGTGTAATCTGGGGACACCGGCCAAGCTGTTTTGGGGAGCCTACTTCTGTTTTACGAATCCCGCGGTCCGGGGGATTCAACTCGTTTTCCCGATCACGCGGCCCTTGGAGGACGGCGACCTCTTGCGTCCACTTGCGATTGTTGGACCCTCGCAAGTGAACCCCACGTTAATTTAGGGAACGCTGGTCCCGACTGGATTCCCGCTCCGGAATCCAGGAGTCATTCGTCTGGTCTTTTAGGACGCGACACTATAACGTCGATACCCCGCTCAATCGGATTCTCTCTCGCTCGTTGAAATTATTTTGGGTTGGTCCGGCGCGTGACTGCGTGACGCGTAGGAATGAAGTGCGGGCGTGAAGTGCGAAAAGGGGAGCAGGCGGGCATGCCTACTCCCCCGTATCGTTGCGATATGGTGGGCATTTTTGTTTTACGCCTCGGACACGTCCTCCGCCGTGAGCGTGGTGCGGCCTTCGCTGACGACGCGCTCGATCACGTTCAAGCACAGCGACGGGTTGCAATTGAACTTGAGGACCAGGACGCGCAGCGTTGCCGGCCCATCAAGAAGGGTCATGCCGCGGCGCACCAGTTCCTTGGCCAGGAACACTGTCAACTCCCCCACCGTCGGGAGCTGCGTGTGGTGCTGTATGGGGAAGCGGCGCCACAGAGCTTGCCATCTTTTTCGGGCCGCGTCGTCTTCGGCGCTTTTTTCCAACCCTTTGAAATCCTGGGCGGTGGCGATGACGGAGACGTCGGGGGCGTCGAGCATCGGCCGCAAGACGGCGTCGAGCTTGTTGGCCCAGAGCTCACCGATCTCGTCGATCAAGACGTACGCGTGGTCGGCGCCAGTCCACACGGCGTCTTGGTTCTTGGCAATAAGACGATCCTTACGGTCGAGCGAACCGTTGATGCGGATGAAGCGGTACAGCTGTTGCTCTAGGATTATCTGCATGTAGTCGTTGTCCTCGCGGCCGACATCCGGGTCGTCGAGCAACTGGCGGAAAAACACCTCCGCCATCGACGTTTTGCCGCTGCCGGGATCGCCCTGGATCAGCAGGTTGGGATGCTTGATCCGGCCGAGGGCCAGGCGGCCGGTAAGGCATGTCTTCAATTTGGCGTTGCCGACGAACTCCTCGATCTTCTGCGGCATGCTCATGCGCGTTCCTCCTTCTTCGAGTTACAGATGGCGTTGATCTTCGCGGGGTCGAAATCGTCTCCCGAGGCGTCCTCTGCTCCGTAAGTCTTTTGCTCCAGATGGGTTGCGTTGGACACCTCGTTCGGGGCCGAGGTGTCCGGAGGCGCCGAGGTGTCCAAGGTCCGTGCGTCCTGGAAGCGGATTTTTCGGTTGCCTGAATGCCAGGTTTTCACCAGGATGCCGTCCTCCTCCTCGAGCTGGGACTGCAGGTTGTGGAGCATGCGGGTGAGGACGTTCTCGTCCGGCAATTCCTCCCCCGGCGTGAGCAGGCTGTACGTTTTCGCGTGTCGCGTCAGCTCCTTGCACATCACCGCCGGCTCCCGGGTGAAGTCTCGTACGCGGCGGGTGAAATGGACGACGACGCGACGGACGATTTCTTCCTTCACCGACGCCGGCACCTCCTCGGGCGGATTGGTTAAGGCGATCCCGACAAAAATGCTCCGCGCCGTCTTCACGGCTTGCGAGTGGACCACTTCCATCTCCTCGTAAAGCTTGTACCTGAGCCATTGGTCTACCAGCTCGTCCTTGATCCGGCAGACTCGCAGCAAATCCGGACCTTCTCTCTGGGTCATCGGGATCCAAACAAAAACATTGCCGGCCTTGTCCCGAAACGGCTTATTCTTTTCGGCCAGCTGGGCGACGATTTCGAACAGCTTGTTCATGCTAACTTCTTTCCAGTTGGTAATGGGCAGGATGACCGGCAGGATGAACGTCCGCGGCGTCTTGGTGTTCAGGATCAGCGGGAAGATCGGCGCCCGGATGGTCGTGGTCGGCGCCCGGATGGTCGTGCCCGCCGCCATGATGGTCGTGCGCACCGGCAAGATCGCCGGCAGCACCGGCTTGGACACCAGCATGGTCTTCGGGGGGAATTTCCCTCGGCCGCTTGCCCAGTTCGGCACGCGCGCGCTCGATTTCGGCCTCGACGGCGAGCTGCCGCCTGGTGATTTGAGAGGATTTTTCAGGGCGGGGAGGGGGTTCGGAAAAGGTAGCGGCGGTCAGTGCAGAGATGAAATGGTCCCAGGCGGCCAGGCTGCTCCGCAGGCCGTCGGGATATTTTCGTACGGCTAGGCGGACGCCGCGTATTCCTCTCCTAGCGTATCTGTATAAGGCGTATATGTGTCGGGGCTTTCCGCTTCGCCCCTTGAGGATTTTGGCCAGCGCTGAAAGTGGAACGTCGTCGTCTGGAGACGCAGGGGGAAAGGGATCCACGCGCACAGTCTCCTCCGCCAGCGCCAACAGACGCCGCAGAGGCTAGAAGAAACTGTGCGGCTTCGACAGGCTGCCTCGAAGGATCGCAAAAGCTCTCGCCAGCCGGGGTTGAGAGTTAGATTTTGCCGCCTCGCCCTTAAAAACTCTACAAAATAATATCCTGGAAGCAGGGCGGCGGCGTATTGGAACGTCTGTATGTCAGACCCGCCTGCACTCTTAGGTGCAGCAGCCGCCCTCAATAGAAATGCCCTCCCACACGGTCTTGCCGAAAACACTTGTATTTTACACCCGCTTCCGAGGACGGCAAGCCCAGATATCGCAGACTCGCCTACGGCGTTTGACAGCGGCCAGGAGACGCCGGATAATCATGGAGAAATAGTGCCTGAAAAGATGATTACTGAGGAGCCGCATTCGAGCCAAGCCAAATCTACAGGACGAGGCGGGTAGGTGAAGTCTGCCGGTCGGCGGCTCAAATAGGGTTTTTTCAGACCCGATGCATTTACAAAGATCGCCGCCGATCCCCCACCGACACACGGCAAGACGCCAGCAATGTCGTCGCGCCTCAGCCGAGGACCCGGGCGACCTTCTGGGCCTTTTTCAGGTCCCGCTCGGCGTAAAGCTCCGTGACGCCGATCGTCTTGTGACCCAAAGGATACGGCGGGGCGGCTGAGGTAGGCAGAGGCTGGATGGGTCGCGCCGCTCCGCAGATGAAGAACACGAATGTTGAGCGGCGAGTGGGGCAGGCGGGTCAGGCCTCATGCAACGGCGCGTCCTCGCCCCAGCGTCAGTTTTCTGCGATTCTTCTGCTATTGGTGGCCACGCCACCGCAACGCAACTAGAATGTGAGTGAGGCCGATGAATGCCGGAACCAATTGATAAATCTGGCTTTGAATCGTGTCTGCCACGCCACCGCAACGCGGCAGAACGACAGACGCGCCAGGTTGAGGGCCTGGTGACCGTAAAGGTCGTGCAGGTTCAAGTCCTGTCTCCGGCACTGCAAGTCAGGGCAAGGGGTTACGGCAAAACCGGACCCCTTGCCCTTTGTCTTTTGCCAACCGCTTGGTAAATTTTTGGGTAAAGTCGTTTGCCTGACATTGAGGTGATGCTGCGGAGGGCCGCATCATGGCGTCTCTGCAAGAACGAAACGGTAGCTACCGGATTCTCTTCTGCCACCACGGGAAGTTGCACACCTTTACCATTGGTAAGATTGAGAAGGACGAAGCCGAGAACAAAGCCCGGCAGGTCGATTACGTGCTCATGCGGCTGAAGCAGCGGCTGATCGTGCTGCCCGAGGGCACCGACATCGTGACCTTCATCGAGCATGACGGTAAGCCGCCGGACACCGGGCCGACGCTCGCCGATGCCCCGCGTCAGGCCGTTACCCTCGGCCACCTGAAGGACCGCTACCTCAGCACCCACAGCAACGGCACCATCGAAGCCAACAGCCTCGACAACTGCAAACTGCACCTCGGCCACTTTGCCCGCGTCCTCGGCGATGGCTTCCCCCTCGGCGAGCTGTCGCTGTCCAAGATGCAGGAATACGTCAACCACCGGGCTAAGGCCAAGATCAGCCCGGTGACCATCCGCAAGGAAATGGCCACGCTGCGGGCCGCGTGGAACTGGGGCGAGCCGATGGAACTGACCTCGGGCAAGTTCCCGAACCGCGGCCTCCGCTATCCCAAGGCCGACGAGAAGCCGCCGTTCATGACGATGGTCGAGATCGAGCGGCGGTTGGCTGGCGGTGGCGACCCGGACATTCTGTGGGAGGCACTCTACCTCCTGGCCAGCGAATTGACCGGGCTGCTCGCCCACGTCAAGGACAAGGCCCCGCACCCGTGGATTTACCCGCTGTTCTGCTTCGCCGCCCACACCGGGGCCAGGCGGTCGGAGATACTGCGGGCGCTGGTGGAGGACGTGGATTTCACCGGGAACACCGTCCTGGTGCGAGAGAAGAAGCGGAGCCGAGGCCAGCGGACCACCCGCCGCGTGCCGCTGACGCCGCTCCTCAAGGAAGTGCTGCGGGAATGGCTGGCGATCCACCCCGGAGGCCCGGCCCTGTTCTGCCATGCCGGCACCGTTGCCCGCAGCAAGAAGCGCAGCCGCACCACCGGCCACCAGAACGAGAAGAAACGCCCGTCATCGCTGAAAGGTCGGATGGCGAAGGTGAAGAAACGGGAGCAGCCCGCCCAGGCGGCACTGACACGCAACGAGGTACATGACCATTTCAAGCGGGTGCTGGCGGGGACTAAGTGGGAGATGATGCGTGGGCTTCACACGCTGCGGCACAGTTTCATTTCGGCGTGTGCCAGCAAGGGAGTGGACCAGCGGCTGGTGCAGGAATGGGCCGGGCACATGAACGAGGCCACGTCGAAACGGTACAGGCACCTGTACCCCTCGACGCAGCAGGAAGCGATCAAGGGCGTATTCGGGTGACACCCCCGACGCACCAGCGCCCTTGTTTTGTAACCCTATAGCGGAGGTATTATTACAGTAGACTTTGCGGTCGAGGCCACAGGCGACCGCAGCGGGGATTCTGCGGAGACGATCCTATGACCAAGAAAGAGCCTCCCGGCAAGCGAGTGCCGAACGGCGAGGACGTTGTGCAGGCGGGTGATATACCCGACCTGCTGAATATCATTTTCAACCACCGCAAGGCCGTCCTTCAGGGTTTTCTGCGAGACCGACGCCAGGCATTTTCGGGCACGCAGGAGAAGCTGCGCGAGCGTGTCGAGGGATACCTCAGCGACGGTAGTGTCCGCGCCGAGGAATTGGTCGAGCTGCTGGACCGGATCGAGGGCTGGGGCAACCAGCACATCTACCTGTACCGCGCGACTGACGTGCTGATCGAGCGCTGGAACAGCGAAAGGAAGGCTCACGCCGCCCTCAAGGCGCATGACAAGGAACACCTGCTCAACCGGCGACGGCCGCTGGTGCTACCGGCAAACCCCCAGCTATGCGCCGTTGAGTGGACCCCCGAGGGGGTCCGCTTCGTTTGGGTGGAGAAGCGCGAGTGGCGGGAGCGCGCCCCCGACGAGGATTTCCAACGTGACGACATCGAGTTCACGGCCAACCGGTTGCGCGTGGCCCGAGGCCTCGTCGCCTTCGACTGGGACTTGGTGAGCGGACACGCCGCGCTGCTCATCCAGCGCCTGCCTTCCGGCAGCGATTATGGCTCGGCCCGGCAGCGCTTCGAGGCCGAGCTGCAGCCGCTGGTGAAGATAGGCCAGTTTGAAGGGGTGTACATCAGCCCCGCGATCACCGCACTGGAGAAGTCCGGCGAGGTACGACACCGCCAGCTTGAACACGCCACCGAGTTGGGTGGGAAGATCAGCTTCGTCAGCCGGGCCCCAAACGTCTGCGCCATGTCGGACCCGGCGCTGAAAAAGGCCCGTGACGCCGTGGGCGACGCGCTGGCCGGGCGGCACGGCAATTTCTACTGGCCCATGCCCGGCAAGGTGAAGCGGGAAGTTCACGTCAAGCTGTACGCCAAGGACCAGCGACTGGGCATCTTCGGTGAGTGCAGCGAAGAGGAGGTTCGCTATGTTCTACGTGGCGTCCGTGGCCATTGCTGCTGACCACCAGGAACTGGCGGAATCGATCCGGCCGCTTGACCAGTACCTGCACAAGAACGAAGGGAATCAGGTCCGGCTCGGATTCGCCGCAGACATCCTGCACATCAAGCGGGACATGCTCGGCCGGTTGCTGAGCCTGTACGAGGGCCAGGGCGTCGTCAAACAGGAGAACGCCTATATCTGCGATGGCTGCGACGGGTTCATGACCCACCGGCCCGGCGCGGGCGACCTGTGGTGCGACATCTGCGACAAAAGCGTCAGTTTCCGTGGGCGCGGTCAGCTCGGAGAGAAGGTCTGGCGGGTGTTGCCCGAGGCGGCAAAGACCGGATGGACGCTTCCGGTTGCGCCTGCCGCCGTGGGCGCGCCCCCGGTGCAGCGGTGAAGATTCAGTTCATTTCGGGGGACCGGGGCGGAGGCTTACACGCGCAGGTGCGGGCGAATCGCGAGGAGAAAGAGATCACAAAGGCGGTCAAGCAGGGCGCCTACAGCGACTGGTTTGACTTCGCGCCGGCGATCTACTCGGCCAGCGTCAGGGACGTGATCGAGTGTCACCGTCACGGACCGAAAATCTTGCACTTCATCGGCCACGGCGAGGAGCGGAAGCTGCGGTTGCTCAGGGACCGGGACGTCATGGGCCAGATGGAGCCCCTACAGCCCGAGCAAATGGAGACGCTGCTCGCCAACTTCACGGACCCCGTGCGGCTGGCTGTCTTCAACACCTGTCTTTCGCTTGGCCTCGCCCGGCACATCATCGAGAAAGGCGCGGTGGAGCTGGCCATCGGCGCCGAGGGTATGATCAACGACGATCAAGCCGTCCTGTTCGCCACCACGTTCTATGGGCAGCTCGCCGAGGGCCTGTCTGTCCGCCGGGCTTTCAATCTTGCGTCCGTCCATTTCGGCAACGTGGAGGCCGGAGCGAGGCTGCAATTGCTTGAGGCCACCGGCGTCGATGCCGGGGCCGTCGTGTTTGCCGAGCCGCCAACAAAGAGGAAGTGATGAGCGACACCCTGCTTTTGCTGCACGACCGGCTGCGAGAGGACCACTCCCGGGTAGACACCCCGTTTAGCCAGGACATGGAGGATGCGCGTCGGCTGATGCACTACACCTACACCAGCGAGGACGACATCGCCGAGGCGCTGCGGCGCTGGTGCATGACCCGCCAGCCTTGCCAGTTCGGCCGCCTCGCGGCCAGCAGGGACCAGATATACTTCTGCATTCTGCGCGAGCGTGACCTTGCCGACGGGGACCCGGCCATCGCCGGGAAGATCGCCGAGGCCAAGCGGCACTGGAAGCAGCGGGGAATTTCGGACAGCCAGGCCCCGCCGCACGGGTTCCTGCTGGTCTTCGCTTCGTAGAGGGTGATGATTGCCAGGGCCGACGACAGCCTGCGCCGGTTTGCAGACCACCTGCTGAAGCTGGCAGGGTGGGCGCCCAAGCGGCGGGCAAAAAGCGGCGACAACCCGATTACCAGCGATTTCCTGTACTTGAAGAGCCCGAACGAAGGCCAATTCTACGGCTTCCAGTTCAACATCGACTTTTTCGCAGCCGCGGGCGACGGGCGTTGGTGGCACGACCTTCGCTTCCCCGGCGGGATCGGCTTCACGGCCAACAGCACCGGCCATATGCGGCATTTCCGGGATTGGTACGAGAAGCCCGGCAGCGACCACGGCGAGTGGGCGCTGAAGCAGGCGATGATCACTATCGCCCAGGCCCACGCGCCGAAGGCCGCAGGTGACAAGGACGCGGCCGGGGTCCGGCGCAGCCCGGGAGAGGAAGGCCGGGCGACCTGGTTGCGCGACCTCGACAAGGAAGGCAAGCCGCTGGTTGATCGCCTGGCTTGTTCCGTGCAGAACATGCCGAAGCAGTTACAGGGCAAGGACTGGACGAAGTATCTCGGCTTCCTGCATACCGACCATGCAGTGAGGGAGGAGTTTTTCGCCGACAGGGACAGCCCGGTCACAAGGCGTGGGCCGCATATCCTCGACTTCACTTACCTGTTCGACCAGACGCAGGAAGAGTTCATCAACTTCACCCGCGGCAAGCTCTTCTCAAAGGAAGAAGTCTACGCCGACATCGGGCCGCCGGAGACCTGGACCCGCCGCGCGACGGAAAGGCGGCCGGCGCCAGAGCGAACACCAGAGCAGACGACCCAGGTGGCCCTGCTGCTAAACATTTGCCTGAACTGGAAGCCGAGCGAGGATTATCTCGATCCAGCCCTGCCGGAGTGAGACCAGCTATGGTGGACCCCATTGTCTAGACCAAAAAATTGCATCCCTTCGGTACAGTATCGGGTATGGATCCAGTTCCACATACCCACGCCCAGCGGTCCTCCCTGCCCCAGGCGTTCTTGTTCGCACCGCAGACCCTTCACCGGGGCTGAGGGTTTGCGGTGCGAACAAGAACGCCTTTTCCGGATCGCCCATGCGGCGTCAGCCCCGGTACACTTCCCAGGGCGTCCGCCCCTCCAACGACTGGTGCGGGCGTTCCTCGTTGTAGAACGTGAAGTACCGAGCCAGGCCCCGCTGCAACTCCGGCACGACCTCGTAGCCGCGCAGGTACACGTCCTCGTACTTCACCGACCGCCACAGACGTTCCACAAACACGTTGTCCAGACACCGACCCCGACCGTCCATGCTCACCGCCGCACCCGCCGACTCCACCCGGCCCGTCCACGCCTGGCACGTGAACTGAACCCCCTGGTCCGTGTTGAACACCTCGGGACGCCCCCGACCCAACGCCTCCTCCAGCATCTCCAGGCAGAACGAACCGTCCAGCGTGTTGGACAGCCGCCAGCAGAGCACGTAGCGGCTGAACCAGTCGAGGATCGCCGCCAGGTACATGAAGCCCGACGCCAGCGGCACGTAGGTGATGTCCGTGCTCCACACCTGATCAGGCCGCTCCACCGCCACACCCCGCAGCAAATACGGGTAGATCCGATGCCCGCGACCGGCCACGCTCAGCCGCGGCTTGGGGTAAATGGCCTCCAGACCCATGACGCGCATCAATCGTTGCACCCGCTTGCGGTTGACCCGCTCCCCCCGCCGGATCAGCCACGAGGTCAACTGCCGGCTGCCGTAAAACGGGTGGGCCGTGTACTCCCGGTCGATCAGCCGCATCAGCCGCAGGTTCCCGGCCGTCTCACCCGCCGACTCGTAGTACAGGCTCGACCGATTCAATCCGAGCAGCTCGCACTGCCGACGGACGCTCAGCTTGGCGTGGCCGGCCTCGATCAAAGGACGCAGCCGCTCAGCCGAGTGCGGCAGCTTTTTTTTGAGCCATTCCAGGTCCATTTTGAGCCGGCCGATCTGCTCGTACAGCTCGGCCTGGCGGGCCTCGGCGTCGGCAGCGCCCACCCTGGCGCCGTTGGCGAACACCGTCTCGGCGCCGGCCAGCAGCTGCTTCTTCCAGCCGTGGATCAGGGTCGGATGGACCCCGAAATGGCTGGCCAACTCGTTGACCGTCCGGTCGCCCTTGACCGCCGCCAGGGCGACCTGGGCCTTGAACGCCGCCGTGTGTTGCTTCCGTTTCACCGTCATCGTCACCCCTTTCCTGGGCCACCAGAGTAGCTTAGCTGGTGGTCCAGTTTTCGGGGTCCACTATAGTCTGATGATGATGCCAACCCTCCCACGTCCGCACCTGGTAGTCAGCCAGGCCCGCCGCACTCTTGGCCCGCTTCAAACAGTCCTCGATCCGGTGCTCGGCCTTGAACACCCGGGCGTAGTCGGCCAAAGGCGTCGCCAGCGGCGCGTTGGAGAGCAGGTAGTCGTGCTTCCAGGCCCCGTCCCCTTGCCGCTCGCGGAACACTACCAGGACCTCGGCCACGTCCGACGGCCGACCCTCGGTTCGCGCCTGCACCAGGCCCCAGCCGCCTGAACCACCAACGGCCCCTTCTCGCCGTCACGCACCTCCACCGTCCGCCACGCCGCCTCCGGCAGGGCCGCGCACCAGCGGTCCACGCGCACGAAGGGCCGCCGCGGCCGGCGGCCCTGGCCCGAGTAGGGCGGCTCGGGCGCGGCCAGGTCCCGCACCGAGGTGTTCGACGGCACGGCCAGCAGGTAACACTCGCCCCGCGAACGCAATTCCCCGCGGAACCATGAGCAGCGGCCCATCTCGTCGTCGCCGGCGACCCAGGCGTGCGGCAGCGACGGACCCCGCTCGTCGAGCATCTCCAGGGCCAACTCGTGCCGCGTGCGGAAGCGCACCTCCCGGGGCACGCCGGCCTTCTGCCGCCGCGTGCGGTCGCCGGCCCACTCCTTGGGCAGGTAGAGCCGGACGTCGACCAGGGCGTGTTCGCGGCGCGAGACGTAGCCGAGGTAGACGCCGACCTGGCAGTTGTCGAGCTTGCCCAGCCGGCCGCACCACTGCCGCTGCACCCCGACCGACTCCGTCCCCTTCTTGGCGAAGGCCGAGGGGTCGAAGACCAACACCCCGTCGGCCTCGCCCAACCCCTCCCCCACCTGCCGCGCCAACTCCGTAAGCAGCGGTCGGTGTTGCCACCCCGCCTGGCCGATGAACTTCTGCAGGCCCTGGCGCTCGCGGTCGTGCAGGTAGGCGATCGACTCGACGTCCTTGCCGCCGAGGTCGGACAGCAGCCCCTGGACGTAGTGCCGGGCGTTGGTCCGCTGTTCCGGCGAGTGCAGCGCCTCGACGAACGGCGCCAGGAAGGCTTCGAGCCGAGGGAACAGTCCCCGCATCAGGCCGGCCGGAACCTCGGCGTCGTCCAGCAGTTCCTCCAGACGGACGCGAAACCGTCGCTCCATGACTTCCTCCTCTCAGCGGGATCGCCCTGCCGAGAGAAGTTGTATGCCAACGACTTACGCCCGATCAGGCCAGGGACACAGTAGAACTAGAGAACAAGGGCTTTGCGACGATGCAAAACAGATGTTCTCCGTTTCCTGTCGGGGATACTTACGACAGGCTTCTGGGTTTGCCGGAAGCCTTTTTCATTTCGCAACTTACGTCAATTCAACGACGACATGCCTTCGCCGTTTTCTGGGAATGTATACGATTTTTGTATCCGATTTTTCCTTGCCCCGTATCCGATAACAGGGGGTCCCGAGGGCGAAGCAGGACGTGAACGAACTCGTCAAGCTGGGCAAGGCGGACGCCAAAGGCAACTACAAGCGCGGCCTCGGCTGGAAAGTGCAGGACCGTCAGTACGTCCGGCGCCGCTTCTACGTCGGCAAAGACCGGACAGCGGCCATGCTCTGGGTCGAGCGCCTCTGGGACGCCATCGAAACTGCCTGGAGTGACAAGACGGCGGCCTCGATCGACGTGGCTGAGCTTCTTGGAGTGGCCATGCGGGTTTCCCGACGACAGTGGCCTAGATTACGGACTCGGCGATTTGGGGTTAAGTAAGATTCATAAACTATACGACGACGGTTCTCTCTACCTCGTGAGCGCCCACTCCGTGGATCAAAGCCTGACCTACGGAAAGAGATTGCCACACCCCGTATCAGTGGTTAAACGTCGCGTCGTCAAGCCCGACGTTGAGGTGCAGGTTCGCGTAGCTTACCGACTCGACCAGGGCGCCGGAATCGCCGTCGCCGTGCGGCCAGTCGTAGCCCTCGACGCGGATCGGCAGGTGACTGCCTTTGTCGAAATAGACCACCGTTCGGTAGCAGAGGAATTGGTTGTCCGGGTTCGTGGGGTGGATCGTCTCCACGCGGACGCAGCGACGCTTATTGTATTCGTATTCGCCGATACGCACCTGGGTGACGTTGAGCTTGCGTTCGAGTTCCCATCGGCCGACGAAGCGTTCGATGAGATTGCCGATGCCCGCCTCGGTGATGGCGTGGCGGCTGGTCTTTTGACAGCGGGGGTCGGTCGGGTCCATCGATATGAAGCCGACCGCGCCGAGCAGGCCGGCCGACCGCACCCGCATCTTGCCGTCGTTTCTGCCGGCGACGTAACACGCCTCCTGGCCCGACACGCCCCGCGGCCTCAGCCAGCGAAGGTCCACGCCGAACGGTTCGCTGCGGACGCTCATGGCGATGACGTTTTCCGGCGTCATTTCGCCGTTAATGCGTTCCTTCTTGACGAGCGTGCAGGTGTAGTCGGAAACCTTTTCAAAGCTGCTCCTGGCTTCGGCGAGCAGACGAAGCGGTTCGTCCATGGGGCAGGCGTCGGCCGGCTTGTCGGCCGACCGCGCGGCGGGCGGATTGGCGCCGGAAAGCGCGGCCAGACCCAGAAGGGCGGCGGCCCAACGGAGCCACGATCGATGCCGGGCCGGACGCGCCGGCGAAGGGGGGGATTGCCGCGAAATCATTCTGCCGCTCCTACGGGTGGTTGTTTCTGGTTTGGGTTCCGCGCCGGCCCTGGAAATGCGGCGGCGATTCGCGTCCGCGCGGGCGCGAGCCTTCGCCGTGTACAATGAACTCGGCGCTCGGCGGCCGCGCGGTTGAACCATAGCCGTGGGAAATCGAAAAAGAAATGCGATTCGCCGGTCCACGCCCCCGCCGCGGCAAGGTTTGCCCGACCCTCATACTTTCTCCGACCTCTCGAGATTCCCACCATGACCGCGCCGTTCCAGATCCGCACGATCGTTTCCATGCCCTTCGAGGAAAACACCTACGTCCTCTGGCTGCCCGGCCGCGACGACGCCGTGGTCATCGATCCGGGGCTTGAGCCGGACGCCATTCTTGAGTTCCTGCGCGAGGAAGGGCTGACGGCGGCGGCGATCCTGAACACGCACGGCCACGCCGACCACATCGCCGGCAACGACGCGATGAAACGGGCCTTCCCGACCGCGCCGCTGATAATCGGCGCTCGCGAAACTCCGCTGCTGGCCGACGCCGAGTTGAACTTGAGCGCCGCCTTCGGCTTCGCGATCGTCAGTCCGCCCGCCGACCGCACCGTGAGCGAGGGCGAGGTCGTGGAGGCGGCCGGGCTGCGCTTCGAGGTGTTCGACGTGCCGGGCCACTCGCCGGGTCACGTCGTCTACGTGTTCCGAGGTCCGCCCTGCCTGGTGTTCGGCGGCGACGTGCTGTTCAGGGACGGCGTCGGACGAACGGATTTCCCCGGCGGCGACGCCCGGCTGCTGTACGACGGGATTCGTCAGAAGCTGTTCGCGCTCCCGGACGACGCCGTCGTGTATCCCGGTCACGGGCCGGTCACCACCGTCGGACGGGAACGGCGGACGAACCCGTTCGTGGCGGGGTGATTGGGACTAAAGATCGGCGTCGGTAAGACCGGCTTGTCTCATGATGACGTGCTGCGTTCCGGTCGGGAGTGTCTGGTTGCCGTGAACGGGGACCGGGACCGAACGGGAGCCGTCCGGCGCGACATAGATGTGGTGGCTGCCTCGGATGTGGTCGAAGACCCAGCCCAACCTCTCCAGCGTCTTGCACATCTGCCTTCCTGAGACGTGTTTCACAACTCGATCTCGCGCACGACGGCCTTGTCGGCGTCCAGCGGCTCAAACGGGTTTCTGTCCTGCATGGCGTCCAGCATACCCTCGGCCGCTTCGCGGATGTTGGCCATCGCTTCCTCAACGGTGTTCCCGCAGGAGACGCAACCTGGCAGGGCGGGGATGGCGACGGAATAGCCCCCTTCCGTCTCGGGGAGCAGGATGACTTTCAGCTTCATGGCATGTTCCCATTCAGTGGCGCACGGCGGCGCAGGGTCCGAAGGGATTCTACCGAGGACTACAGGGAGGACGGAAGATTAGGGTGAGGATTTCTAAAGGTCCCTATCGACGACAGGCGGCCGGATCGAAATCCGGCACACGGGTTGCTACTAAACCCGCGACTTGCCGCAAACGAAAGGAAAAGCACGCCTGTAGGAGTCTTTGTCCCGGCCGAAAGCAGGCATGAGGACCGCGAAGCGGGCAAACGTCAGCGCACCATTGGGCGGCGACGGTAGCAGGACGAAGGAAAAGATCGCGGAAGGGGATTTTGCTTCCCTGATTGGTACGCTTCCATACAATTCGCAAAACGGGATCGCGGTCCTACGCTTTGGCGTCGCCGCGACGGCGAATGAAAGTCCCCTGGGCGGAGGTTCCCGCGTGGTCCATCCTCTTCGCATTTCCCGGTGGTGGATCGTTTGCTGCCTGGTCGGCGGCTTGGCGTTGCCGGGCTGCGGCAACTACGGCCCCCCCGGCGAGGAGGGCGCCGGCGAAGGTCCCGGCCGCCGTTATCAGGTCCTGGCGCTGTCGGCGCAGCAGGAAGTGAAGCTCGGCGACGAAGCGTTTCAGGAAGTGCTCCAGAAAGAGCCCCCGGAGGAGAGCGCGCCGGCCGTTCGGGTGCGGACGGTCGGCGAGAAGATTTTCCACGTGGCCCTCGACAACAAGCCGTTGCGACGGGAAATCAACCTCAGCGACGTGGACCCCTACGGCCGGCCGTGGGACTTTAACGACCGTCAATATGTTGTTCTGGATGACGACCAGGTCAACGCCTTTTGCCTGCCCGGCGGCAAGGTGGCGGTCTTCACCGGCTTGTTGGACATGACCAGGGGCAACGACGACTGGCTGGCGACGGTCCTCGGCCACGAGATCGCCCACGCCCTGGCCCACCACGCCAGCGAACGCATCGCCCGGCAGCAGATGGACGGCCAGGCGGTGGACGCCGCGTCCGGCAATCTCGGCCTGCTCGACGTCGGCGACCGTTTGAAACTGATGGACATGCTCGGCGTCGGCAGTCACGTGTTGCAATACGACGACAGCCGCGGCCGGCCGTCGGAGGGCCGACACGGCGGCGGCATCTTCCAGCAGATCCGCGAACTGTCCTTCGACCGTCAGCAGGAATCGGAGGCCGACCACATCGGCATTTTCCTCATGACCTTCGCCGGCTACGACCCGCGTCAGGCGGTCGATTTCTGGGAAGCGATGGAACAACGCGGCGCCGGCAAGGAACCGCCGGAGATTCTTTCCGACCATCCGAGCGACGCCCACCGGGTCGCCCAAATGCGCGGCTGGGTGGTTCAGGCGGAAGACGCCTACCGGGCGTACAAGGCCGGCCACATCGAGCCGGACGCGGGACGTTGACGCCGGATGGCCGGCGAGTCCCTTCCTCTTTCACACGGGAGACGTGGAACATGAGTTACGGTTATGGCGGCGGCGGCCCGCTGCTGGGCGGCGGCGGCTTCTTCGGCAACGTCGGCCCGCGGGGGCCATACGGCCCGTGGCCGTCCTGCGGCTGCAGCAGCATCCTCATCATCATCGCGGGCATCTTGCTGGTGTTCGCCGGCTGCGCCGGGCTGATCCCGGGCGCTAATCGGTCAGCCCCGACCCGTCTCCTGACGTCTTTCCACCGGAGGAAAAAAACATGCGAGCATTGTGTGGGGCGATCATCACCGCCGGCGCGCTCATCGGCCTGGGCCTGGCGTGCCTCGGCGTCGGCTATCGCTACGCAAACTTCAACTACCTCGACTCGGATGGGAAAATCCAGTTTGTCCAGTTCCGGCACATGGATACTGCCCTGGCGGTCGGATTCGTCGTGCTCATCATCGCCGTGCTGATCGGCCTGGGCGTCGCCTTCGTCGGCCTGGCCTACCATCACCACCACCGCACCCTGGAATTGCACCGCACCTACGGGACCAACACGACGCCGCCCCCGACGACAGCGGGGACCGGCGAACGCGTTACCGCCTGACGCGAAACGTGCGGACGAAACGCACACCAACCCGAAGCGCAAGCGAGGGATGAGTCAGGAACCTCATCCCTCGCTTGCGCTTCGGGTTGGTGTTTTCACCCCAAGCGCGAGCGCTTTTCTAGATACGCCGCCAGGAACCGGTCGTAAGGCTCCTTGGTGTTGGCCAGGGAGTAGCCGACGTTCCGCTCGAAGCAGGCCGCCTTGATCGTGTCCACGAACTGGTTGATGCGCGTCAGGTAGCGGTTTCGCAGGCTCTTGGGGTTCGCCGTGACGCGGCCGACGCCCTCCATGTCCTTGAAGCGCGTCAGCCGGTCGTAAGGGAAGGTCAATTCGGCGTCGTCCAGGGTGTGGATGACGAGCACTTCATGGTTGTTGTGGCGGAAGTGCTGGAGTCCGTTGGCGATCTTGGCCTCGTCGTCGATCAGATCGCTCAGAAGGATGACCAGCCCGCGCCGCGGGATGCGTTCGGCCACGTCATGCAGCACGGCGCCGACGTCGGTGTCCTCGTTGCTGTAAGAGTGGTCGAGCAGATCGAGGATGCGGCGGAACTGCGTCTTTCGCGCCTTGGGCGGCAGGTATTGTCGCACTTCGGAGTCGAACAGCACCAGGCCGACGGCGTCGTTCTGGTGCAGCATCAGGTACGACAGGGCGGCGGCGAGGTAACTGGCGTAGCCGAGTTTGCTCAGCTCGCCGCTCTTGAAGGCCATCGACCTGGAGCAGTCGATGAGGATGTGGGCGCGAAGGTTCGTCTCGTCCTCGAACAATTTGACGTGATATTTATCGGTGCGGGCCAGGATTTTCCAGTCGATGGCCCGCGGGTCGTCGCCTGGCGTGTACTGGCGGTGGTCGAGGTATTCGACCGAGAAGCCGTGATACGGGCTGCGGTGGCGGCCTGTGAGGAAACCCTCGACCACCTGCCGGGCCACCAATTCCATGTGGCCGACGCGGGCGAGACCTTCGGGGTCGAAATACTTCTGGGTCATCGGATCTATCCTCCGGTTAGCCGCGACGCGCCAGCGGAGCGCTTCTCCCACGCGCTCCGCTGGCGCGTCGCGGCTAACCGACGTTACTTCCCCGCCGGCTCGCGCACTTCGTGGAACAACTTCTCGACGATGTGATCGGCGTTGACGCCGTCGCTCTCGGCCCGGAAGCTGGTCGCCAGCCGGTGCCGCAGCACCGGCCTTGCCACATAACGGATGTCGTCGGTCGAAACATGGACGCGGCCGTCGAGCAGGGCGTGGGCCTTGCCGCCCAGCAGCAGCGCCTGACAGGCCCGCGGGCCGGCGCCCCACGACAGGTACTTTTTCACGAAGTCCGGCGCCTCCTCGCCGCCGGGCCGCGTCGCCCGCACCAGCTTGACCGCGTAGGCCGTAACCGAGCGGGCGATCAGCACCTTGCGCACCGTCCGCTGGATTTCGAGAATGCCTTCGCGGTCCAGCACCGCCTCGATTTTGGGCAAGTCGCCGGCCGTCGTCGATTCGGCGATCGTCAGCTCTTCTTCGTAACTGGGGTAGTCGATCAGCACCTTGAACATGAAGCGGTCGAGCTGGGCCTCGGGCAGCGGGTAGGTGCCTTCCTGTTCGATCGGGTTCTGCGTGCCGAGCACCAGAAACGGCTTTTCCAGCGGGAAATCGGTGCCGGACGCGGTGACCTTGTACTCCTGCATGGCCTGGAGCAGCGCGGCCTGCGTCTTGGGCGGCGTGCGGTTGATCTCGTCGCCTAGCACGATGTTGCCGAAGAGCGGCCCCTTGACGAACTTCATGCGGCGGCGGCCGGTGCCTTCCTCTTCTTCGAGGATTTCCGTGCCGGTGATGTCCGACGGCATCAGGTCGGGCGTGAACTGGATGCGCTTGAACTGAAGCGACAGCAGCTGGGCGATGCTGGAAATCATGAGCGTCTTGGCGAGGCCGGGGACGCCTTCAAGGATGCAATGGCCCTGGCAGAACAGGGCGATGAGCACCTGTTTGAGGACCTCGTTTTGGCCGACGATGACGCGACCGAGTTGCTGCGTCATGCGCTCGTAAACCTTGGTCAGGCGCTCGGCGGCGCGCAGGTCGGCCTCATCGACGGCGGGTTTGGCGTTGTGTCCGGCGGACACGGCGGCGGTCGGTTTCATGGATGCCCTCAAGGCGGGTGGGTCAAGGGAAGCGGTCGGGGTAGGCAGGTTCTAGCGTAGCGGTGCATGCGTCTCCGTCAACCGGAGTGTTCGGCTGTTGAAGCATCCGGTTGACGGAGGCGTCGTCGTCACTTGTCCCCCGTGGAAAGCGACTTGTAATAGCTCTTAAGAAGCCCTTCGTAGCCCGGCGGGTAGGCCTCTTCCGCCGACTGGAGCAGTTCGCCGCGCAGCCGCGGCGGCAGGTCGCGCGCCCGGCTGATCTCCGCCGCCGTCGCCTGGTCCACGTCGCTGAAGGCCGAGCGCATCTTCGACAACGCCTCGCGGCGCTTGCGGGCGGCGTCCTCATACCGGCCGTCGGCCAGGTCCTTCTCGATCGACTTCATCAGCTCAATGCTCGCCGACAGCCGCGTGGACGACACGCCCATCGTGTCGAGCTTGCGGGCCACTTTCTCCGCCTTTTCGCGCACGCCGGCCTGCTTGGCGCTCAGCCGGGCCATGTCCTTCACGAAGTCCGGCATCTGGTCGCCCTGGAGGCCGATCCGGCCGCTGCCGTCCTTCTTGCCGCCGCCGGTCACGCCGTTGGCGTCCTCGTCGCCCTCCTTCTTGAGCCGGCCCGGCTCGAATTTCGAGTTGTCCACCCGCGCCGGCGTCGGCCGGCCGGGCAGCGTCCGCGACGTGTCGCCGACCATCTGCCCCGTCGATTTGCCGCGGCGGCCCGAACCCGACCGGCCGTTCAGCTCGTTGCTGTTGGGCAGGTCGTTTCCGGTCTTGCCCTTGGCCGAGAAGCTGGCCATTGGGCCGTCCGACGTTCCCCAGCCGGCCTGGTCGAGGTTGCCGGCGAAGGCGTTGGTCACGTCGTCGGCGTCCTTGTCGAACTCGTCGGCCTTCTGCAGCAGGTCGCCGATCATGTCTTCCAAACTCTTGGGCAGCGGCATCTCCGGGATCTTCGGCGACTTGCCGTCCGGCGGCTCCTCCAGCAGCCACTTGGTGTTGTCCGGCGCGTTGGGGAGCCACATTTCGAGGTCTTCCTTCATCTTCGTGCCGAGCATGAAGCCGAGGTCTTCGGCCGACACCGGGATCGTCTCCGCCTTGGCCCGCTGCGAAGCCTTTTCGACCTCCTCGTAAATCCGGTTGGCGTCCTTTCGCAGGTTGAAATCGTCCACGAAACCCTCGGCCAGCTTCGGCAACTCGGCAACCGACCCCTTGGCCCACTTCTGCGACCGTTTGGCCAGGTCGTCGAGCGATTGCAGCGCCTTGAGACCTTCCTCGTCCTTGACGTCGTTGGGATTTTTGGTCGGCAGCTTCTCGAACTTGCCGGCCACCTTCGTCTCGTCCTTGAGCAGCTCGTCAAGGTGTTTGATCATGTCGGCGAGTACGCCAGTCAATTTCTTGTGTACTTCGGGATCTTTTTTCTCCAATTTCTTCAAGGCGTCGCGAGCGCGTTCATTGTTCTGCATCCGCGTTACCAGGGCCGTGAGCACGGCGATGATCCGGTCCTGCACCGGCAGCGACTGGGCGCGGAAGTCATCCTTGATCGACTCCTTCGCGGCGTCGCGGCCCGACTCCAGCAGCCGCACGGCGTCGGCCATGTCGCCGGCCGCCAGTCCGTCGAGCGCCTGGATGATCGTCGCCACGGGCAGGTTGTCGGCCTCCATCGCGCGGGCCAACTTGGACGTGTCGGCCCGGATGGCTGCCTGTTCCTTGGCGGGGCCGACGAGCGGGGCGTGGTCGGCCGATTGCGTTCGGTTGATCGTCTGCCGCTTGAGCAGCGCCTCCAGCTCGCGGGCGTAGTCGTGGACGTTGAAGTCCAAATGGTCGGCGGCCTCCGCCGGGTCAAGCACCTCGAACGTCAGGTGTCGCGATTCCGCCTTTCCGGGTCCGGTGACGGTGTTATGGTCGGTCGCCTCGGCCCAGTACTCCACCCGGTCGCGCGCCTTGATCTTCGTCGCGGCCAGGTTCCAGAAGAACTCCCACCTCTCCTGTTCGTGGTTCAACTCCGGGAACGCCTCGCCGGCCAGCTCGCGCACCGCCTCGTCGCCGTTGACGCGGCAGCGGAAGCGGATTTCGGCCAGGCCGTGGTCGTCGGTCGCGTCCACCAACAGCGGCACGACGGAGTCGGGGCCGGGATGGGGCGAGCGGTCGCGGAGGACGATCCTCGGCGGCAAATCCGGGACGACCGTGATCGGCCTCGACGCCGTATCGTTGGGCGTGTTGTCACCGTCTACCATGTGGATCCCATAAGTTGTCGGAGCGGCCAGCAGCCGGCCCCTGAACTCCGGCGACGCCTTGGCGTTCGCCGCCCAGACCACGAAAGAGCCGCCCCAGATTTGGTCGTCGCCGCGCTTTTCCAGCACGACAACTTCGCCCGTCTCCGTCTTCAGCTCCGCCTCCTTGAGCGGTTTGGTCGCCTTCATTTCCAGGCTCACGGTCGTGCCGGCTGTGGCAGCGACCACGCCGCCAGAATCGGCGACCCGCTCCTCGGATTTGCCGAGGTAGGCCGGGAAGGCGTAGGTCAGCGACAGGCTTTCCAGGCGCGGCGGCTTGACCGCCTCGACGTGGAACACCTCCGAGCGGGCGTCCCCGGCCGTGACGTAATAGTCGAACGATTCCATGACATGGGAAACGGTCGCGCGAAAGACGCCGGTCTTGCCGTTCTCGGCGGCCATCTCATCGTCGCGCCAGACGCCGCCCTCATTGCGGTGGTAGAGGCGGGCGGCCGGCGGGATGACGCCGTCCACAACGACGCCGACGCCTTGACCTTGCCCCTCCTGCACGCGCGTCACGGCCTTGCCCGGCTCGACCGACTTGATGTGCGTCCGCGTGTAGGGCGCCTGGTCGGCGAACGGCAGCAGAACGCGGATAAAGCCCGTACCGAACTCCGGAGGAAAGGCGGCCGCGTAGCCGGCGATCACGAGTAAACCCGCGAGGGCGAAAACCGCCGCCCGCCTGGCAGGCCGCCGGTCGATGCTGTCGCTCATGTCCAGGTCGGCGGTCGCCTTGCCGGCGTCGGCGACGATGGCGTGAATCAGGCCCGGCGAGAAGCCGCGCTGGTCGCCGCGGCCCAGCTGGAGCGCGTTGATGAGCTGGTTGCGCAATTCCGGATGTTTCTGCTCCACGAGGGCGGCGAAGAAGTCGTCGCGCCGGTCCTCCAGCACGCGCCGCACCACCAGCAGGAGCAGCGACGCGGCCAGTCCGCCCCACAGCAGGGCGGCCAGCACGAAACGGCCGGTCGTGCCGGGCTGCAACAAGTTGTCGGCCGCGACCAGCGCCGTCAACACGACGGCGGCGCCGGCCAGGGCCAGCAACGACCCTTCGAGGATCTTGTTACGGCGCCATCGGGCGCGCACGTCGTGCAACGCCTCCAGCAGCAGCGGATAGGATTCCGTCGTCTTCATGGCGACCACCTCATTTCGTCGGGTTCTCAGCCTTGCGAACCGATTCAACGATTCGTCCTATCACGGGGATCAACGCCGGCAAATCCTCCGCGACCGTCTTCCACACCACTTCCAGATTTACCGTGATGTAGTCATGGATCAGCTTGTCCCGGATTCCGGTCATCGCCCGCCACGGCGCCTCCGGATAGCGATCCCGAATTTCCTGCGGTACGCGCTTGGCCGCTTCCCCGATGAACTCCAGCGCACGGATCACGGCATAGGCCGTCTTGTCGTCCGCTTCAAACTTCGCCAGAGGAACGCCGCCCAGGAAGGCCACCGCTTTCTCGGCGGCAAGGCGGATGTCCTCCAGGTGATCGACGGCAGCGCGCCGCTGCGTCATACCGGAACCACCTCCGCGAGAACCTGACGGCCGATCTGCGGCTTCAGGGCCTCGCGCATTACCAAATCCACCTTGACCCCGAGCAGGTCGCTCAGATGGTTCTCCAACTCGATGAGCCGGAACAGGCTGGGCGCCTCGGAAAACGTGACGAGGACGTCCAGGTCGCTGTCGGGCCGGTTCTCTCGGCGGACGTAGGAACCGAAGAGGCCGAGCGACGCAACATGGTAACGCTGGGCGAGGAAGGGCAGTTGTTGCCTCAGGACCTCTCGCAAGTGCGTCAAGTCTTGCAGCAGCGGGTAGGATTCCGTCGTCTTCATGGCACGCCCCTTCGGCCCCTCAGCCGACAACTTGCTCAGCTGCCGAGCCGCAGATTATAAACCGGAACGCCTTCCGCAGTGATGCCCGACAGTTGGAAACCTTCGAACCATCGATGGTGATTCTCACGAAGGCGCCCTACAGCTGCGTTGTGCAGCTTGTGCAACAGTTCGCCGGCCGTGAACGCTTCACCGCTGTCACTAATCAACTCGACTTCGCAATCCTCCTCGATACGGCCGGGCGTCTCGGAAAGAAACTGCACTACGACCCGCGGGACGCCGAGGACAACTTCGTCCGGCCGCCAACATTCCTCCGCCGAGATGTCCGGGGCGTAGTCCTGTATCACCGCATGGTAGCGCCGAACCGCCTCCACGAACTCGGCCCGTGACTCAAACGCCTGTTGGCCGGCGAAGTCCCAGAGGGTGTCGGCGAGGACAAGGTCGGGAATAAACTCCCCCATGCGATGCGCCCTTTTTGTCCACTAGCTATCAGCCAATAGTTGGTAGCTAATAGCTTTAATGCATTACACCATCTGGTTCCACCGCCGCAGGAACCACTCCGCCGACACACACGCCAGAAAAGCCACGAACAGCATCGGCGAATTCCAAAATTCGTAGCGCCGTTCCGGCCCCATCCGGTCCTTGCGGGCGATCTTGCCGGCCAGTTCGTCCGCGCGATCCACGTCGAGGTAGACGCCGCCGGTCGCCTCGGCCAGGGCCCGCAGGTTGGCCGGGTTCGTGCCCTGGTCGGCCAATTCGTAGTCCGCCCCCTGGGCGCGGAACTCCGTCGTCTGGCTGGCCAGCGCCTTGCCGGCGGCGGTCAGCGTGGCGTTGACCCCGTAGCGGCCGGCGGCCTCCGGCATGAACTCGGCGGTAAACACGTCCGGCTGGCCCGAACTCGCCCGCGGGGCCGGCGTCTGCTCCGGCGGCAGCGGCTTGCCGTCCGGCCCGACGATCTCGACGGCCACCTGCGTCGCGCTCACGTCCGCGTCGGCCCGCGGCTGGCGGGCGATCCGCAGTTGCACCCTTTTTCCGACATCATAATACGCCTTATCCGTGGACACGGTGAGCAGCGGCCGTTGCTCGTCCCGGCCCCGCCCGGCCAGCCAGCGCACCGTCTGGCTCCAGAATCTGCCGTAGAGCGCGTCGGACTGCCCGATCATGCGCGGCAGCCGGCTCCAACGCCAGGTCGAATCGACCGTCAGCACCATGACCTGGCCGCCGCCGCCCGCCCGCTGCACCGCCGCCACCACCGCCGGCTTGCCCTCTACCGACAGGCCGGGGTTGACGGCCAACTCCTCGGCACCCGGCTTGACGCGCGCCACCAGACTCATGCCCTGCAACGGCGGCAGGTCGGCCCACGCCTCCGCGTCCTTCACGCGGTCGCCGGACAGCGTGAAAATCGGGCTTCCCTGCCCCTTGTCGGTCAGCGCCAGGTGAAAGGACTCCTCGCTTTGCAACGGCGGTTCGGAGGCGAACACCACCGGCAGCGCTTCGGCCAGCGGCGTCGCGCGAAAGCCGTCGGGGCCGAACGATTTGTAACCGCCCAGCACCAGCAGCGAATGGTTCTTCTCGTCCAGCCATCGCAAAAGTTGCTGATACTCGGCCGGTGCCAGGTACTTGGCCTCCATGTCGCCGAGGATCACCACGTCCATCTTTTTCAGCTCGTCGGCCGTCAGCACGTCCTTGCCCGCGGCGCCGTTGACGCCCTCCGGGTTGACGCGCCGCACCACGGAGACGAGGGCCACGTCCGGATCGTCCTCCAGGCGATCTTTGAGATACTTATACTCGTATCGGAGGAAACCCTCGACGTAGAGCACGCGGATCGGGTCGGCGTCGATGCGCATGGGGAACTGGGCGGCGTTGTTGCCGAGGTAGCGCTCGCCGGCGTCCGCCTCGACGGCGGCGGTGAACACGAAGTCGCCGGCCTGGTGCGGCGTGTAGGCAAGCGACACCACCTGTTCCGACGCCCCAGGCCCGAAACTCACCTTTTGCGAGGCCAAAACGTCGCGGCCCAGCTTGAGCGACACCGTCGCCTCCGCCGCCGCCGCCCCGGTCTTCGCCACCGGCACACTCACGCGCAATTCGTTGTGAATGCGGGCGCGTTCCGGCGCGGTCGGCTTGCGCACGGCCAAATCGAGGTCGCCCGTCTCCACGGCGGGAAAGCCGAGGCCGTGGATCGGGACCGACGTATCCTCCCAGTCGCGGAAGTCCTGACGGCCGGTGTTGTCCATGCCGTCGCTGACGAGCACCACGCCGGTCACGAGGTGGCTGCCGCGCGCCTTGAGCACGGCGTCTTGCAGGGCGTGCGTCAGGTCGGTGCGGTCCACGGTCGGCGCGGCGGGCGGCTCATCAAGGCGGGCGCCGTTGATGTCATAGAGGTCCACGGCCACGCGCGGGCCGGCGGCGTCGGATTCGAGGGCGTGTTTGAGCTTGTCCAGCGCGGCCTTGGCGCGGTCGTAGCGGGTGACGCCCCCGGAATCGGCGAGCGACATCGAGCGGGAGTCGTCCAGCACCACGACGACGCGGCCCGGATCGACGTTTTTCTGCTTCCAAACCGGGTTGGCGAGGATGAAGAGCAGCAGCCCGATGCCGGCGACGCGCAACGCCAAAAGCCCCCAGGCCAGCGGCCGGCCGGAGCGCTCGAAGATGCGGACGTAAGTGCCGACCATGGCGGATAGACCTAGACCGAATAAGACGCCTGCGGCGGCCTGCAGACAGGTCGCCCAGGTCGCCGAGGCGCTGTCGAACGGCGAACCCTTGCCCAGGAGGTATTCCGTCGGCCCCGCCAGCAGGAATGCGACCGGCAGTGCGCCCAGGCAGAGGGCGGCCTTGACCCACGCGAGCCGAAGCCGGCCGGCGACGACGCCGAAGGCGAGGCCGACGACGGCCCCGACCGCTGCCGCGGTCGTGAACAGCGACAAATACGGCTCGAACGCCAGGACCGCCAGTGGCGGCGTCGGGTACGGAATCATGACGCGAGCACCTCCGGCGTCGGCGTGGTTTCGGTCGGCGTCGGGCGCGAACGGCCGGCCGGCGTCAGGTCGGGCGCCGGCCTCGATTTGGAGAATAGCAGAGCGCTAATGCGGTTGGCGAGCGTCGGCTCGGCCACGGCCACGATCAGCACAGCCACCAGCACCCACACCCAGACGTTGGAGTCGCCGAATCCGCCGGCGGTCGCGGCCTGGTCGGCGTCGCCCAAAAACGCGGCCGCGGGCCGGTTCGCCAGCCGCGATCCCTTCAGGCCGGACTCGACCTTCGCACGCCGGTCGGCGCCGGGGCCGTCGGCGAACAGGTCGTCGAGATACGTCAATTTCGACTCGTAATTCTCGGTGTTCACGGCGAACAGGCCGACGGGCTTGCGGTCGGCCGTCTCGACGGTGTAGACGCCGGGGCGGTCGGCGCCCATGAACTCCATCGCCTTCGTTTCATCGTTCCAGCGGGCCGCCTCGTATTGTCCGTCCGGCTTCTTGACCCGCAGCGGCGCCGGCGAGTCCTGGCCGGCCGGCGTCAGCGCGATCACGTTGCCGGTCAGGTGGAACGTCTCCCGGTTGAGCGGCTCCTGCGTGAGGTACGCGGCCAGTTGGGTCGCCCAGGGCAGGTAAGCAGTCCGTATCGGGAAATTCGTCCATGAACGGTCGCACGAGGAGGTAAAGAGGAGGACGCGGCCCTTGCCGACCGCCTTCTCGCACAAGAGCGGCGCTCCGGTGCTGGCCTTCATCAACACCTGGGCCGGCGGCTTGACTTCGACCTCCCACAAGGCCTTGAACGTGACCGAAGGCCCGACGAGCGACGCGAATCCCGGATCGCGAAAGGGGCTGAGGGCCGGGTGGTCGAAGTCCACGTCGCCGACGAAGGCGACCTCCTTGCCGGAGGCTGGGTCGCCCTGGCGATCAATCAGCCGGCCGGGCAGCAGTCCGCCGTCGCGTCGGCCGGGGCCGATCAGGTTGTCGTTATAGAACGACTTATCGACGCGGCCGCCGAGGAAAAAGAAGGCGCTGCCGCCGGTCGCCACGTAATCTTCCAGTTTATCGACCGCCTTTGGCGGCAACGATTCCACGTCGGCGAGCACGACCAGCGGGTAGCCGGCCAGGTCCTTGTCCGCGAAGGCGTCGGCGGGGATGGTGTCCACCTCGATGGGGCTTTTCTGTCCCTCGGGGGCGGCGGTCAGGGCGCGCTGCAAAAAGAACAGGGCGTCCTCGCGGCCCACCCTCGACGGGCCGCCGTTGACCGCCAGCACCTTGACGGATTGCAGCACTTCGACGGCGAAATAGCGGCGGTTGTCGGCCGGCAGCGCGTCGTCATCGACTTCGACGTAACCGGAATGCCAGCCGCCCGTGGTGAAGGCGTGGTGGAAACGCGGTGCGGCCCAGCGGCCGTTTTGCAGCTTCTCCACCTTCCGCTCGCCGACCTTTTCGCCGTCGATGAACAGCCGCACGCTCACGGGTTCGGATTTTGCTTCCGCGATGGACAGCAGCGGCCGCAGCGTGAACGGCGTCCCCGCCATCGGCCGCGCGGAATTGAACTGCACGGCCGTAATCCCGACGTTCGACAACGGTTTTCGCGGCCGCACTTGCACGACGAACAGGGCCGAACCGCCGCCGTCGCCGTCCAGCGGCCGATCCGGCCAACTCGTCTCTTGCAGATCGCTGAAGACGTACACTTCACGGGCCTGGGCCGGGGCGGCGCGGGCCTGGGCCTCCGCGATGGGAATCGCCTCCGTCAGGTCGGCGCTCAGCCCCGTCGGCTTGACGCCGTCGAGCGCCTGGAGCACGTCTTCCAGCCGGGTGGTCGGCCGCGGGAAAAGCTCCTGCGGGCCGTCGGCCCGGTGGCCGGCCAGGACGACCGAGGCGCTGTCGCCGGGCCGCAGCTCCTCGACGACCTTGCGGGCGGCGGAGCGGGCGCGGTCGAGCAGCGTCGCGCCGTCCTCCGTGTAACCCATGCTTGCGGAGTCGTCGAGGACGAGGACGACGCCGCGCGGGCCGTCTCCGTGGAAGGCGGCCGTGGCGGGAGTGGACAGCAGCGGCTGGGCGACGGCGAAGCCGAGCAGGGCGAACAGGGCCATGCGGCACGCCAGAAGCAACACTTCACGGATGCGACTCATCCGATAGGAACGAAGGAACTGGTCGGTGAAGAAGCGCGTGGTCGAGAAGCGCATTTTCTTGGTGCGCCGCGACCGGCTCAGGTGGATGACGAGCGGGATCAGGGCCGCCAGCAGGCCGGCCACGGCGGGGCCGGCCTGAAACGACATCAGGTTGAGGAAGTTGATCCGGGCCGCCATCATGTTGAAGAAGTACGACAAGGTGCGCTCCGGTTCACTTCATCAGGGCGTGACGGCGGGCGAGGAAACTGCCGAGGAACTGGTCGAAGCGCTGGTCGGTGCGCGCCGCGGTGTAGTCGATGTTGGCGGCCCGGCAGCCGCCGCGCACCGCGTCGAGGAACTTGTTCAGCTCGTCGAGGTAGGCCTTGCGGAAGGCGCGGGGGTCGCTGGTGATTTCCCGATGCGTCTCCATGTCCTCGATGCGCGTCACGTCCTCGAACGGGAACGTCACCTCGGCCGGGTCGAGCACCTGAAAAACGATGACCTCGTGCTTCTTGTGGCGGAAGTGCTTGAGCGCGCCGACCAACTCGGCCGGGTCGTCGAACAGGTCGGACAGGATCACGACCAGCGCCCGGCGCTTGAGCGTCTCGGCCAGTTCGTGAAACACCTTGCTCAGCGACGTTTCCGCGCCGGCCTGGGTCTGCTCCAATTTCTCCATCATGACCCGCAAATGTCCGTGCCCCTGCCGCGCCGGGACCTGGTCGCGCACGCGGTCGTCGAAGGTGACCAGGCCGGCCGCGTCGTGCTGGAACGCGGTCAGGTAGGCCAGCGTCGCGGCCACGAAGGAGGCGTACTCCAGCTTCGACATCGCGGCGCCGTCGGACTTGTAACCCATCGACGCCGACTTATCGACGACGAGGTAGCAGCGGAGGCTCGTTTCCTCCTCGTACTGCTTGACGTAGAGCTTGTCGCGGCGGCCGAGGACGCGCCAATCGACGTGCCGCGGGTCCATGCCGGGCGTGTACTCGCGGTGTTCGGCGAACTCGATGGAGAAGCCCTTGTGCGGGCTTTTGTGCAGACCGGCGAAGAAGCCCTCGACGACCTGCTTGGCCGCCAGGGAGAGGTTCTTGACCCGGCTCAGGGCCACGGGATCGAGGTATTTGTAGGTCGCTTCGGTAGGCATGTTGGGGTGCTTTCGCGGGTCAGCCCTCGCGGGCCTCGTATTCGTCCTCGCGGCGCTTCTCTTCCAGGCACTCGATGTAGTCGCGGCGAACGCTCTGGTGCAGGCGGTCGGCGAACGACTCGTCCAGGTCGTTGAAGCTAATCAGATTTACGACATCGGCAAAATCCTGATGGCGTCTGGCGGCCAGCTTCAGTTCCACCAGCGTCGTGAGGTTAACTACCTGGACTTTCTCGATTTCCTCAGCCACGAGGGAGGGGTCGGGATAAGCGATGGGGCCCGGGAGGCCTCTACCGGGAAACAAGCCCGTTACCAGGAAATCGACCTCCACCTTGTTGACCTTATCCACGAACCGCCGGCTGCGTCCTTCCTGCTGCCGGTAGTTCTTGGCGACGAAGCGCGCGCGGAACTCGGCGAACCCTTCCGGCGTGAGCAGCACGTCCACGTCCGCTGTGGTGCGCCGGTACTTGTGCGCGAACACCGCCATGCCGCCGACGACTGCATAGGGGATGCCCGCCTTTTCCAGACGTTTGACGATCCGGCGCATCGATTTATGGACCTCGTCCTTGCCCTGGAAAAACATGCTGACCTCCTTCAGCCCTTCCCAGAAGCCTAGCGACGCAAGACCCCGCTTACGCCGTCCGGCCTTCGCACCGGTTCGCGGCATGGTCCCCCCTTCGGTCGGCGTTCCCTACTTGTAATCCTCCGGCCGCGGCTCTTTGACATGTTCAAGCAACTGCTTGACGATCTTGTCCGCCGTCATGCCCTCGGCCTCGCCGTGGAAGTTCACCATGATGCGATGCCGAAGCACCAGCGGCGCCACCTCGCGGACGTGGGCGCAGGTTACGTTGTATTCGCCGGCGATGGCCGCCCGCGCCTTGGCGCCCAGCACCAGGTACTGCACCGCCCGCGTGCCGGCGCCCCAATTGATGAACTCCTTGGCGAACTTCGGCGCGATCTCGTCTTCCGGCCGCGACGACCGGGCCAGGTTGACGGCGTACATGCCGACGTGGTCGCTGACTGGCAGCTTGCGGACGATCTGCTGCAATTGGGTGATTTCCGGCCCGGTAAGGATTTTGCTCGCCGTCTGCGACACGTCGGCCGTCGTCGCCTTGGCGATCTCCAGCTCCTCGTGCGGCTTGGGGTAGCTGATGCGGATGTCGAACATGAAGCGGTCGAGCTGCGCCTCCGGCAGCGGGTAGGTGCCCTCCTGCTCGATCGGGTTCTGCGTCGCCAGGACGAAGAACGGCGACGGCAGCTGATAGGTCCGGCCGCCGACGGTGACCTCGTTTTCCTGCATGGCCTGGAGCAGGGCGGCCTGCGTCTTGGGCGGCGTGCGGTTGATCTCGTCGGCGAGCAGGATGTTGGCGAACACCGGGCCGTTGACGAAGCGGAACTGCCGGCCGCCGGTGGAACGGTCTTCCTCGATGATCTCGGTGCCGGTGATGTCCGACGGCATCAGGTCGGGCGTGAACTGAATGCGGTTGAACTTGAGGTCGATGGCCGACGCGATGGTGCGGACCATGAGCGTCTTGGCCAGGCCGGGCACGCCGATCATCAGGCAGTGGCCGCGGGCGAACAGCGCCGTCAGCAGCTGATCGACGATGTGCTCCTGCCCGACGACTACGCGGGCGATCTCCTCCTTGAGCTTCTTGCGGGCCGCGCCCAGACGGGCGATGGCCTCCAGGTCGCTCGCGGACGTGGCGGCCGTTCCCGGACCCATCAGCGGGTTGGCTTTCGTTGCGACGGCGGCGGACGGCATGAAACAGTCTCCTCAAGAAGTTGTTTCACCACAGAGTCACAGAGAACACAGAGAGAAGAATAATTCTTTGTCTTCCTCTGTGCCCTCTGTGACTCTGTGGTGAATCTCTTAGTTCTGTAGCGCATACGCGACGATGTTGACGGCCAGTTTGCGGCAGGTGTCGGCGTCGTAGCCGTTGCCGAACGGGTCGCTCACCTGCTTCAACTGCGTCACCATGTCGTTCTTCGAGTAGACCAGCACCAGCCGGTTCTTGATCCGCACCCCCTCCAGCTCGATCGGACGGGCCTCGTTCGTCTGCCGGTCCTTGCCGCCGGTGATCGTGTGGAACGACTTGAACAGCGGGTCGTCGGCCGGGATCGCGGCCAACTTCTGGTCGGGGAAGAGCCGGGCGGCCAGGGCGCGGGCGGCGCGGTCGAAGGCATTGTAGCCGGAGCAGTTGTTGATGAACAAAAAGCCGCCGGCCGACAGGTGCCGACGCAGGGCGCCGACCTGTTCGTCCGACAATTTCGGATCGCGAAAGCCCGTCATGTAGAGGAACGGGAACGGCGCGATCTTCGTCTCCGACGGGTCCACGCTCTTGAGGTCGAACGCCACCGCCAACGACGATTCGCCGGCCAGGCAGCGCAACATCTGCACCGTGCTGTTGGGGTCGGGGTCCCAGTCGCCCTGGTGCCGCAGCTGGGCCAGCACGAATTGTTGCCGCGGACGATCCGTCTTGTCGCTGATGAGCCGCGTCACGGCCTGCGTCTCGGCCACCTGCCGCAGGGCGGCGATGTAGCTGATGAGGTTGACGCCGAGG
This sequence comes from uncultured Planctomycetaceae bacterium, assembly GCA_963813925.1. Classification (GTDB taxonomy): domain Bacteria; phylum Planctomycetota; class Planctomycetia; order Gemmatales; family Gemmataceae; genus UBA4732. Next base: position 186,959 of record CAWFBG010000004.1, on the reverse strand, counting down.
CGGATGGCGTCGCCGGGCAACAGCCGCGAGCCGTGTTCGTGGGTGTGTTCGTCCCAGCCGCAGCTGATGTCATACGGCGACAGGACGATGGCGGTGCGGCAGCCGAGGTTCATGCCGATCAGTTGCGGCGGCGCCTCGGTGTCGGTCTTGACGCCCATCGGGAAGGTGCGGATGTTGACCGAGGTGTACTTGTGAAACGCCCGGAAGATCGGGTGGTCGAGTTGCAGCACGTCGAACGACCGGTCGCGGAACATGACCCGGACCTCGGCCCGGAACGAATCGGCGAACTCCGTCCGGCCGCAGCAGGCGTCGCCGACCAGCGTCCCGCCGTCCACCAGGTATTGCACCAGGGCGGCGCGCTGGTCCTTGGTGAACTCGAAGGCCTCGTGGCCGCTGATGTACAGGGCCGGGATCTTGCACTGCCGGTCGGCCTTGTGCTCGGCCACCAGCTCATCGACGTTCATGTGCTTCCAGCCGTACCAGAGGCCGACGGCCTGGCGGACGTGGCGCATGAGGTTGTCGGCGTCGCCGGGGTCGGTGTTCCAGTCCTGGGTGGTGCCGTATTCGAGCTTGGCCATCATGAGCGGCGGGGCCGGCTCGGCGTGCGGCTCGCTGCGACGAAGCGGCGTGGCCGGCAACGGCAGCGGCGGCATCCCCTCGGCGGCGGTCTGCCGCGTCGGGTTCTGACGGGGCGGCGGCCCGCAGGTGCCGAGCTGACGTTCGGCCCCCAACGCCTGCGACCCGCCGACGCCGGCCAGGCCCGCGGCGGCGGCCGCGCTGTTGATGATGAATCGCCGACGGTTGACTTCCGCCATCGTCGCCCTCCCCGCGGCCGAGGCCGCGTTATTTGTCCTTCGCCCCTCGCCGGAGACGAACGCCCGGCAGGTTGGACGGCAGGACCACTTTACCGAGTTCCACGTTTTCCTGCTTGTCGGTCAGTTGAACGCCGCCCAGCGCCGGGTCGAGCGTCAGCGATTTTTTGTCGAACTCCGCCTTCTGAATCCGCTCGCGGTGCAGCACGGCGAACAGGTCGCCGCCCTGTTCCTTGACCCACGTTTCATCCGGCTTCTCGAACGCCCACACCTCCACGCGCCAGATCATCTCGCCGGGCTTCTGGTTCACGAACGGCGTCGTCCGCGTCTTGTTGAGCAGCACCTTGGCGTGCTGGATGTTGCCTTTGATCGTTAAGATCTCCACATTGTTTTCAAACTGGTTGAGCGTCTTTATCTGTTCAGTCAGCGTCTTCACGTCGTCCTTCGACATCGGCTGTTCGATTTCGTAGTCGGAGTGCGGCACGTTGAAGTTGACGCCCTCCAGCAGTCCATGGTCGCCGAACTCGAACAGCAGATCGTAAGTCGCATCGAGCGGCAGACCTTTCACCGAGTATTTGCCGGTTTTCGCGTCCACATCGCCGGGGAAGCGCTTGTCGTCGGCCCGGTTGATCGCGGTCAGCTTCGTCACGGCCTCGGGCTTATCGACGGTCCCGCGAATCGTTCCCGCCCACGACGGAAGAACTTCACCGCAGAGAACGCAGAGGACGCAGAGGACAAAACGGGAGGGAATCATGTCGGGCTTGCCCCTACGCTCCACTTCGGGTCGCGGCTAAACGAGGTCTCCTAGCGCTGATACGCCGGCAAATAGTGCCGGTAAATGTCCAGGATCAGCGTGGCCATCGCCGTCGGGTAGACCTTGTCGCCGTTCATGTACCCCACCTCGGACGACCCCGCCGGAACGTCCCAACTGCCGTCGTCGTTCTGGTGCTTCAGGAGCAACTCCCGAACGCGCGGGTGCCAGTCGTTCCAGTCCTTGCCGCCGGCCTGGTAGAAGGCCTGGATGGCGTAGTAATGGAAGTAGAAGAAATACTGCGGGTTTCCGCCGCCCCACTGAACCGGCACGGTCGTCAGGAATTTCAGCGTCGGCGGGATGGTCGGGTCGTCGTAGTGTCCGAGGAGCTGGAGGCAGAGCACGCCGCCGGCGCTGGTCTGCGGCGAGTTTCCCGGTCCCTGATATCCGAAACCGCCGGTCGGCTTGCCGGTCCCGTCGCGCAGCGGCCGACGACTGCACATACTTGGTCGCCTTGTCGAACGTCTCCTTCGGCACCGGGATTCCGGCGTTGTTGGCCGCCCGCAGGGCCACGACCTGCATTACCGTCACGCTCATGTCCTGGTCCACCGGCGCCGGCGTGTAGCGCCAGCCGCCGGCCGGCGACTGGACCTTGACGATCAGGTCCACCGCCTTGCGCAGCTTGGCCTCCAGGTCGGGGTCGGGGTCCATGCCGTACATCTCGGCCAGGCAGAGCGTGGACAGGCCGTGCTCGTACATGGCGCCCGACGAGATGTAGCCGGTCGGCTGCGCCTTGGAAAGCATGTACTTCTTGCCGCGCGTCAGCACGCCGGGCTTGAGCACGCCGTCCTCGATCACGTCGCCGTACTTGCCGCGGCCGGGCGTGTTTCCGCTCGACATGAACGCCAGCATAGCCAGGGCGTTGAAGGCCTGGTTGGTGCTCCAGGCGCCGGCGTTGTCACCTTGCTTGATCTGCTTGCTCTCCAACCAGTCGAGCGCCTTGTCGGTGGCGGCGGTGACGCGCTCGATGACGCGCGTTTCGGTCAGCGGGGCGGCCTCCGCGTCGGGCCGATCCGGCTTCTTCTCGTCCGCCTCAGAAAGCAGCGCCGTCGCCAGGAAGACGAGGCCGGCAGCGGCCGCGACGGTCAGCAGCACGGGCGCCCGCATCAAGCCGTGGTTCCGCGTCCTTATCATGACAACCCCCTCAGACGGCGCAGACCCACGTCCAACGAATAGAGTACCACAAGGAGCGTCAATGTCAGCCAGTTATCCCAGAGCGAGGCGGGCGGCGGCGAGCGCTGGATTTGCGTCGTTTCTTCTTTCAAGTCGTCGGTCAGCGAAGTCAGATTATAAAGCTCGACGAGCTTGCCGTGGGAATCGACGGCCAGCTGTTCCAACGCCGCGCGGTTGAGGTTGGGCCGTTTCAGCTCGTCGGGCGAAGCGGCCACCGGCAGCTTGGCCTCGACCGGCACGGCCTGCCCGTCCGGCGTATAGGTCAGGCGATATTCACCGGGGTTCTTGGGGGTGAATCTGCCCGTATAGCGGCCTTTCACGTCGGGGTCGGCGGTCATCTCGATGACGCCGATTTCCGTGCCGTTTTGCATCTGCACCGTCAGCGTCGGGTCGGGGCGCGGCGAGCCGTCCGCCGTGAAGGCCATCAGCTCGACGCGGGCCTCCTCGTTGGGCTGCACGCGCACCGGCCGCACTTCCAGCCAGCTTTTCTTGTTGGTCGTCTTGTCGTTGCGGGCGACGGCCCGGATGCCCTGGCCCCAGAACTTGTAGAAGAACCGGTCGCCGACGTTTTGCCGCCACAGCCACGTCGAATCCGTGCCCACAAATAGCACCTGGCCCTGTCCGGCGTAGGACTGGGCGATCAGCGGCGTCTTGCCGCCGGCGGCGCTCTGCACCGGATTCCACATCAGCACCGTCGCCCCCGGCGACGCCTTCTCGGCGGCGGCGCACCAGTAGTACGGCGGCATCTGCGCCCAAGCGTTCTGGTTGGAAGTCACGTCATCATACAATCGCATGTTGTCATGGAGAACCCCTTCCGGCGCCAGCTCCATGCGGAACGACGGCACGCCCCGCGGCATCTCGCCGGGGGCGCCGCGTTTGACGCGAACCGGCAACAGGGCGTCGAGGCGGTCGTCGAACTGGTGCGGCATGTGCAGCGGCCCCGCCTCCACGATGAGGCCGACGCCGCGCTCGCGCACCGCCTTGACCAGCAGGTCGAGGAACGCGGAGTCGAGCATCCTCGGCGACACGTCGCCCAGGATGACGGTGTGATACTCCGCGAGTTGATCCAGAGTCCGCGGCAGGGCGGCCGCTTTCTCCTCGTCCGACATCCGCCGCCATTCGGACTCCAGCACGATATCCGGTTCCTTTTCGGTGCGGCCGGCCAGCCCGTGGTCGCGGCGCATGGCGTTCTTGAGGAAGCGGAAGTCCCAGCGCGGCAAACCTTCGAGATACAGCACCTTGAGCTTCTCGTCGCTGACGCGGACGAACGCGGTGTCGGAGTTGTTGCCGCGGAGGTATTCGGCCTCCTCCGGCTGCGGCGGCACATCGACCGTCAGATAACGGGCGCCGGCCTTGTCCGCCTTGAAATTGAGATCGACGTGCTGCTGTTCGGTGTTGCTCAGCGTCACGTTCTTGGAGTCGAGCAGCTTGTCGCCTTCCTTCAACTCGACCTTGACCACGCGTCTGTCGAAGCCGCGCGATTCGATGGTCGCGGCCACGCGCACGTTGTCGCCGATCGAAACTTCGCTGGCGGCGTCCAGGCCGACCACGGCCACGTCCTGGAGCTGCCGAACCGGGCCGACGGGCACGGTGAAGATCGGCGTATTGACGTCGCCGCAGGCACGGCCTGCCTCGGTCAGCGACTTGCCGCCGGTGTTCTGGCCGTCGGAAAAGAGTAGCACGCCGACCAGTTTCCGTCCCGCCGCCTCGGCGCGGAGCTGGTCCAGCGCGTCGCCGATCTGCGTCGCGTCGCCGGCCGGGTGCGGCGGATCGGGTAACTCCGGTTTGGCCGGGTTGACGCCGAGTTGTTGCAGACCCTTGGAGAATCCGTAATAGCGGAGGTCGAATTTCCTCGCCAGCGACTCGGTGAGCGACCGGCCGCTCGTCTGGAGCACCGTCTGGGCCAGTTTGGATCGGCCGATGCGGTTGAGCGCCTTACGCATCTCGGCGTCCGGCGGCCCGTCCGACGTTTGGTAGCCCGCCGCCGCGGCGACGCGCGAAAGCTCCTCGTCGGTATCGAACGGCCCGGCCGGCAGTTCCATGCTCGCCGAGTGGTCGAATAGCACCGCCACGATCGGCTTTTGTTTGACCGTGTACTCCAGTTTCAGGTGCGGCCCCGCGAGGACCAGCACCAGCACGGCAAGGATCAGCACGCGCGTCAACGTCAGAACGGCGCACAGGAACGCGGGGACGCCGGGTAAATGGCGGCGCTGCCAGGTGTAGATGAACCAGGCGAGGGGGACCAACAGGGGCAGGCCGACCCACAACACCCAGGTGTAATGGAAGGCGAACACCACCTGATCCAGATGGCTAATCAGGTCGGGGGCGACGTTCAGTTGTTGCAGCAGCCAGGGGAGCATCTATCGGTCTCTACCTACCAGCCGCGAGCGCGAGCGAGCGGATTTCGCTCAACTCGCTCGCTCGCGCTCGCGGCTGGTTCATCGGCGTTGCGAATGTCACGGATTCTTCGTCTGCGTCAATCGCTTGAAGTAGTCCTCAATGAACGGGGCGAATCCTTCGGGGTCCTGCTCTTTCTGCCCTTGCAACAGTTCCTCGCGCAGCCGCGGCGGCAGCTTGAGGAAGGCCGCGCGCAGGTCCGGCGGCAGATTCGACAGGTCGGCGCTGCCGACCGGCGGGTTGGCGCCGGCCTGGCTGACCGCACTCCGCGAAGGCGACGGCGGCTGGTTGGACCGCTGTCCTTTCGCCTGTCCCTGTTGCCGCATCCGGTTGAGCATGTCGCGCATCTGACGCATGGCCGGCGACTGCATCATGTCGGCCAACTGTCGCATGGCTTCGTCGTTCGGGTCGCCGGGGTTCTGGTTCGCCTGATGGGGCTTCTGGCCGCCGTTGTTCTTCATGGCCTGCGCCAGCGCCCGCATCATTTGCTCCAACGACTGCTGATCCGACGCCAGACTTTTCTGGGCCTCGTCCAGGTCGCGCAGCCGGTCGTTCTGGTGCGACTCCAGGTCGTCGCGCTGGGCGTCCGGGTCGTCCTTGTCTCCCGGCTTCTTTTCCGTCGGCCGCCGCTTCTTGGCGAAGCGCTTGTCCGGAACCTGCCTCGGGCCGCCGAGGGCCGGCATGTCGAGCGGCTCCTTGTCGTCGTCGTCCTTCACCTCGTCCGGCTTCTTGTCGCCCGGCTTGGTCTTGTCGCCGGGCTTCTTCGCGTTCGGCAGCGGTTCGTTGGTGTCCTCTTCCCTGGGCGGGACCTTCTCTTCGTCGCCGTCCGGCGTATAGGGGGCGTCCGGGTACTGCGGCCTGCGGCGCTTGGCGGCGAGCATCTTGCGGGCCGCGTCCAGCATCTTTTCGAGCTGCTTGTCGAGGTCCGCCTGCTTCGCTTGCAGGTCCTTCAGATCGCCGCCCTTTTCGGAGTTGTTTAAGAGGTCTTCCTGCTTGCCCTGCAAGTCCTTCAACTGATCGCGCATCCGGGCGATGAAATCGCGCAGCTCCTGCAAGTCGCGTTCGCTCAGCTTGCCGTCCTCGTTGAGCATCTCGCGCTGCAGCTCCTGGAGGGCCTTGGCCAGGTCGTCGCGGAGGCCCTTGCGGGCGTTCTCCAGCGCCTCCATGCGGTCCTTGATGCCTTCCAGGTCCTTGGCCAGCCGGTCGCTCTTCTGGTGGATGTCCTTGAGGTCGGGCGCCCCGGCTTGCGGGTTGGCGCCGTTCTTGAAATCCTGCGTCAGGTTCTGCATCCCCTTGACGGCCGTCTGCTCGAACGCCTGCTGCAGCGCGTGCATCTGGTCCACCACCGGCTGCGGCAGCGTTTGCAGCTTCTCCGCCTGCTCGTTCGCCTTGGTCAAGTCGTTGTTGAGCTGGGAGGCGGACTGGGCGTTCTTGTCCTGGTCCTGGCCGAGCTTCGCCAACTCCTTCTCCAGGTCCGCCAACTTTTTCGCCGTTTCGGGATCGAGATTGGGCTTCGTGATCGGCTGCTGCCGCGGCTGCGTCTTCGTCGGGTCGGTCGCGGCCGGCGGCTGAGGAGCCGTTTCCTGGTCCTTGCGAATCTTTTCCGTCATCTGCGCGTACTGCCCGGTCAACTTCTCGACCTGGGTTTGCACCTTCTTCTGTTCCGCGATCATCTTCAACAGCCGATCGCGGAAGGTGTCCTGCGTCTTGTCGAACGCCTCTTCCTGCTTGTCGGCGGCGTTGGCGTCGTCCCTGAGGTAGACCACGGCGTCGGGCGTGCGGGCCGTCTGGCCCTTGCGGTCGGACGCCTGGATGTAGTAATGCAGCGGGGCGCCCGGCTTCAGCGCTTCGGATTCCGTCAGCGACGCCACCACCGTCTGGCTCCGTTCCGGCTGGTCGAAATGTCGGAGGACGCGGCTCTGGAACGGTTGTTTCACGTCGTCGCGGTAGAACACCTTCACGTCGGCCAGGCCGTAGTCGTCGAAGGCGAGGATGGTCAGCGGCGTCGCGTGCGGCTTGCTCAGCGACAGCTCGGCGCCCGGCCGCGGGAGCACCACCTGCGGCGGCTGGTCCTTGATCGCCGAATAATGAAGCTCCTGGACATCCGTGTTGGCGTCGCCCTGTTCGTTTCGCAGTTGCGGCCGGAACTGGCCGTTGCCCAGCAGCGGAACGCGGCCTACCCAGCGGCCCGACCCGTCCGATTTCATCGGGAACGAGTGCAGGGTCTCATCGGGCACGAACGTCGGTTGCTCCAGGCGCACCGCGCCGGACTTGCCCCACCAGCACTGGCCGCCGCTCAGCTTGAACGCCATGCCGTGCAGGGTCTTGCCCTCCACCCCTACCTTCGCGGCCGGCGCTTCCAGACGAACCCAGCCGCCGGCGTGCGGGACCCTATCCACCGGGCAGCGCGAGGGCGTACCGGACTTCCCTTCGCGGATCAGGTCCACGCCCCAGTAGGCGCCGTGGTCCCACGTCTTGCCGTCGTTCCATTGGAGGAAGATCTCGTCCGGCGGCGCCTGCGGGTCGATCTGTACATAGGCAAACAGCACTTCGCCCGGCTGAACAGTGAAACCCGTCGGGTCGTTCTGGAACCAGTGGCCGTGCGGACCCATCGCATACGGCTCGGTGTGAGAGGCGTGCTTGTCCTTCTTGACGTGCTGCCAGGTGCCGCCGTCGGTCGCGCCGTCCGGGATCGAGTCCTCGAACCAGACGCGCTCGACCTGATCGCGCGGCGCGATCTTCGCCATTCCCGCCTTGAGCGGCTGGAGTTCGGCCACCGCGACGTTGCCCTCGGCCTGCACCGTCACCTCGATGTCGCCGCCCTCCGGCCCGATGATCTCGGACGCCTCGGCCGGCGTCGGGTGCGGTTCGGGGATGCCCATGTAGGCGGGGTAAAACACGTCGGTATCGACGGCCTTGATGAGCGGCCGTTCCGCCAACGGCAGGGCGTAGCGTTGGCTCCAGGTGCCGCCGCCGTAGACGCGGTAATGGAAGCCGTTGAGGAACGCCGGCCCGATGCTGGCGGAATCGAGCGTCAGCTGGAATGACGACGGATCGTCGGGGACGGCGGCGAGGTCGAAATCGCGCACGGCGCCGTTGTCGGCCTGGAGTTGCAGCCGCAGACCGCCGACTTCTCCGCGCTTCACCGCCGCGCTGAAGTCGATCTTGTCGTCGCGCAGGAAGTGATGGGCGCCGGGGCCGGGCTGAACCTCGTAAGCCACGCCGGCCACGGGCGGAATGTCGTCGAACGGGTGGAGAATGCGGGCCATTGCGGTCGGCAGTTGGCCCCAGAAGAGAAAGGCGACCAGGGCGAAAGCGGCCGCGCCGGCGACGGCGATCAGGCCGGCGCGGCGCAGGCTGAGGAAATCGAGTACGCGGCGCGGGCGGAAACCGCGGATGCGCTCCAGCGACTCCGTCAGCAAGCGGCGGTAGAAGACCGGCGACGCCGCGGCGCGACCGCGTTGTTCCAGGTCGATGCAGCTGACGAGGCGGTTGTGAATGCCGGGAATGTGGGCTTCGATGCGGCGGGCGACGCGGCCGGCCGTCAGCCGGCGGAACAGCGGGAAGACCACGCCGAGCAGGAACGCCGCGGCGGGAGGCGCGGCCACCAGCACCAGGGCGGCGAGACGCAAGCCGCTGTCGAGGGGATAAGCGATGTAAAAAGGGGGCTGCGCAAAGGCAGCAGCAGGTCGGCTGCGAGGACGACGGCGGCGGCGCCGAGGAACAGGCCGAGGGTCAGGGCCAGTCCGGTGGCGATCCAGGTGAGGCGCAGCAGGCGCCGGGTGCGGCGGATCAGCCGGTAGATCGGTTTGGAGTCCGGCGGCGCGAGGGGGGCAACGTCCACAGCCATGCGTTTCTCCTCCGCGGTGGGACCCGGCCGTCGTCGGCGCGGGCGTCGGGGTCACGAAACCGGAAAGAGCCGGGTAGGCAATTGTCTCGGCGGGGGCGGGGCGTGGGGGGCAGGTCGAACCGCCCCTACATTGAAAGGGAACGCGGTTGCCTTGTCAATCAGCAATCGCGGGACGGCGCAAAGATTTTCGGCCCGGCGGTGGCGGGTTTCGAGGCCGTCGGCTACACTTCCCGACAAGGTCCGCCTCCCGGAGGTCCCCCCCGCCATGTCCGTCGTCGTCCCCGACCTGCGCCTGCCTGGCCGGTCCCGCGCCTGGACGTGGTGGATCTGCGGCCTGCTCCTGCTGGCCACCATGGTCAACTACATGGATCGGCTGACGCTCAATTTGTTGGCCCCGCGCATCCAGCGGGAAATGCACCTCAGCGACATCGACTACGGCAATGTGGAAGGCGGCTTCGCCGTGGCTTTCGCCTTCGGGGCGATCGCGGTGGGATGGATCGCCGATCGCGGCAACACCTACTGGGTCTACCCTGTCACTCTGCTGGTCTGGTCCGCGGCGGGCATCGCCACGGGCTTCACGCAGGGCTTCTTGTGGCTGTTCGTCTGCCGTTTCGTTTTGGGCTTCGCCGAGTCGGGGCATTGGCCCTGCGCCCTGCGGACCACGCAACACCTGCTGCCCCCCGCCGAGAGGACGATGGGCAACAGCATTCTCCAGAGCGGCGCCGCCTTCGGATCGATTCTGATCCCTTTAATCGTTTATTTCACGGTGGACCCGGCGACGGTCGGCTCCTGGCGGGGGCCGTTCCTGGTGGTCGGGGCCTGCGGCGCGATCTGGGCCGTGGTATGGGCGTTAAGCCTCCGGCCAGCCGATCTGGAGGGCAAGCCGCGGGACGCCGCGACCGAATCGGTGCTTCCCGCGGCTTCCCGTTGGCTGCTGGCGCGGCGGTTCATCGCCCTGGTGATCCTGGTGACGCTCATCAACGCCACCTGGCACTTCTTCCGCGTGTGGCTGTCGCCCCTGCTGGCCCAACTCGGTTACGACGAGCCGCAGCGCAACCTGTTCATCTCGGCTTACTACGTCGCCGCCGGCCTCGGCTCGCTGTCGGCCGGTTATTTCACGCTGCTGCTGTCGCGGCGCGGCCTTTCGGTCCACGTCAGCCGGATGGCCGTGTTCCTGGCGTACGGCCTGTTGACGGGGCTGGCCGTGTGGGCGACGTTCCTGCCCGCGGGGCCGCTGCTGCTGGCGGTGCTGCTGGTGGTGGGGTTCGGGTCGCTCGGCGTGTTCCCCGCCTACTACTCGTTCAGCCAGGAATTGACGGTGCGGCGCCAGGGACTGCTGACCGGCCTGCTCGGCTTCGCGTGCTGGATGGCGTTGGCGGCGTGGCAGGTGATTATCAGCCACGTCAAGACCTATACCAACTCTTTTTCGGCGTGTATGATCCTGTCCGGCGTGCTGCCGCTGATCGGCTTCGCGACGATGATCCTCTTGTGGGGCCGGGACGAACCGCCGGCGCCGTCGGTGAGTCAGGCTTTCGAGCCTGACGGTCAGGCTGGAAAGCCTGACGTACAGGATGCGGACGGCGTTCTGACGGCGGAGGGCCAACGAATTGCGCGGTAGGGCGAATTGCTTCGCCCCACCGCGTCCCCCTCGGTCACGGCTTCTTGTCCGGCGCCGGCGTCTGTTCCTCGTCGGCGCGGTCCAGCTCGTCGCGCAGGGCGTTGAGCATCTTCGGGGCGTTGTCGTCGCGCACCTGGTCCGGCGTCACGGGCGGCCGATCGACCGGCGCGAGCGGCGTCGGTTCGGCCGGGTGCGGCTTCGTCTCCATCTTGATCGGCAGTTCCACACAGCCCGTCGCCGTCAGCGCCAGCGCCAGCAGCAAGGTCTTCATCCGGGTCATGGCTTCACCTCCCGCACGACCGAGTCGTCTGTCCCGGTCTTGCCGTCCGCGCGCACGGCCGAGGGCGGCTTCTCCGGCGCTCCCGCCGCCGGCAGGTCGGCGGTTCGCTTCCGATAGACGTCCCAGGCGCGATCGCGGAGTTGATCGATCTGGGCTTGCATGTCGGTGTTGTTGGTTCGGACGGCGATTTCCGTGAGCCGGTCGCACACTTCCATGCGCCGGTTGTAGGCGGCCCGCTCCCGCCGACGGGCGGCGGCGGCCATATCCATGGGCGAGGGCGCGGCCGGCGCCGGCGGGACGGCCGCTTCGGTTTTTTTTCCCTCGGGCTTGTCGGTCTTGTCGGCCGGGCCGAACCAGCCGGTCCACCAGGCCTTCGGCGTCGGCGCCGCGGAGTGCAGGTCGCCGTCCGTGTCCTGGGCCAACGCCGCCGAAGCCGCCAGTCCGGCCAACAGGACCGCGGCCGTGATCCCCGCCCCCACCCTGCGCATGGCTCCCTCCCGGCGACGTGTGCCGAGCCGGGCCGCTCCTCCGAGCGTCCGCGGCCGTGTCCGACGAGTGCTTTGATTGAAGAGGGAGGCGTATGCCAAAAGGGCGGGAAGGTGTCCAGAGCAATTTCAGGGCGGCGCGGCGCGGGCTTTCTGACATAATCGTACTGCGGGATAACCGAACGATTCGCCGCCGGTGCTCGCGGCCGTGGGGAAAGGGCAAGGTGAAGCATGCGGGTGAAAGGCGTTTATCGCAACCAAAGTCTGGGACTGGCGCACCCACTTCCATTAGAAGAAGGGACCGAAATCGAAGTGGAAATTCATCCGGCGGCCGCGACTCCGGACGAAGAGGATGAGGCGTGGAGGGAATTTGGGATGTCCCGGCTCGAAGAGGAATGGGACAATCCGCAAGACGCCGTCTATGACGGGTTGGGAAAAACAGGTCGAATGCCACCGACCGGTTGAGAACGGCTAACGATGACGCTTCGCCAGACCAATCAAGGAACCCCGACGATGATGAACACCGCGCTGAAGGAAGCCGTCTTCCGCCTGCTGACGCGCGTGCAGGCCCCGGCCCAGTACTGCGGCGGCGAACTCAACAGCGTCGCCAAGGACCATCGCCGGGTGCGCGGCAGGCTCTGCCTCTGCTTCCCCGACGCCTACTCGCTCGGCACCAGCCACCACGGCTTGCAGGTGCTGTACACGCTGATGAACGACGACCCGCAGTGGGCCTGCGAACGCGCCTTCGCCCCGTGGGTCGATTTCGAGGCCGTGCTGCGCAAGGCCGGGCTGCCGCTCTACGGCCTGGAGACCTTCACGCCGCTGCGCGACTTCGACCTGCTCGGCTTCAGTCTGCAATACGAGGTCTGCTACACCAACATTCTGACCATGCTCGACCTCGGCGGCGTCCCGCTGCACAGCAAGGACCGCACGCTCGACCATCCGCTGGTCATCGCCGGCGGCCCCGGCGCCCAGAATCCCGAAGTGCTGGCGCCGTTCATCGACCTGTTCGTCATCGGCGACGGCGAGGAGAGCCTGCCGTGGGTCATGGACCGCTGGATGACGCTGAAGGAAAAAGGAAATCTCTCCCGCGCCGACATGATCGCCGAGATTGTCGGCAGCACGACCTGGGCCTACGCCCCGATGTTCTACGAGCCGGAGTACCACGCCGACGGCACGCTGGCCGCCATGCACCGCACGCGCGCCGACGTGCCGACGGAAGTCATGGCCTGCACGATCAAGCAGGATTTCGACGACATTCCGCTGCCGAAACGGCCGGTCGTGTCGTGCGTGCAGACGCCGCACGACCGCATCGCCATCGAGATCATGCGCGGCTGTCCGTGGCAGTGCCGCTTCTGTCAATCGACCGTCATCAAGCGGCCGCTGCGCGTGCGCTCGGTCGAAACCATCGTGCAAGCGGCCCTGGAGAGCTACCGCAACACCGGATACGACGAAATCAGCCTGCTCAGCCTGAGCACCAGCGATTATCCGGATTTTGAGGAGCTGGTAACAGCGGATGCACGAGGTCTTCACGCCGCTGGGCGTCAACGTGTCGCTGCCGAGCCTGCGCGTCAACAGCCATTTGCGATCCGTGCCGCGGCTGATGAAGGACGCCCGCAAGAGCGGCCTGACGCTGGCGCCGGAGGTGGCCCGCGACGACATGCGCGAGCAGATCCGCAAGCCGATCAAGAACGACGACCTGTACGACGGCTGCCGCGAGGCGTTCGCCAACGGCTGGCAGAAGGTGAAGCTGTACTTCCTGTGCGGCTTGCCGGGCGAGCGGCGTGGTGGACCTCGACGGCATCGTGGACATGGCCGAGCGCATCGCGTCGATCAGCAAGGAGGCGAGCGGCCGCTACAAGGAAGTGACGGCGTCGGTGTCGAACTTCGTGCCCAAGCCGCATACGCCGTACCAGTGGAACGGCATGCAGACGCGCGAATACCTGCGCTGGGCCGGCGACCATATGCGCAAGCGGAACACGATGCGTTCCGTGAAGATCAAGCAGCACGACGTCGAATGCAGCCTGCTGGAAGGCGTGCTGACCCGCGGCGACCGGCGCGTGGCCGTCGGCCTGGAGGAGGCGTGGCGGCGCGGCGCCGGATGGACGGCTGGCGCGAGTGCTTCCAACCGCGGCTCTGGTGGCAGACGTTCGCCGACCTCGGCATCGACACGGCGTTCTACTCGCAGCGATCGCCGGCCGATCGACGAGGTGCTGCCGTGGGACCACGTCAACGTCAAGAAGGGGCGGGAATATCTGGAAAAGGAACAGAACCGCAGTCTGGTGCAGTTGCAGGTGATGGCGGACGCGAAGTGAAGGAGACGAAGCCATGAGCCGATCGGAGCCGCATCCGGTGCGCTGGACGCGCGACGAGTATTTCCGCCTGTGCGAGTCGGGTTTTTTTAATGACCGGCGCGTCGAGCTGATCGGCGGGGAGATCGTAGAGATGGCCGCGCAGTACGACCTCCACCTCGCGGGCATCGACCTTACCGCCAACGCTTTGCAGGTCGCCTTTGGGCACGGGTTTTGGGTCCGACGGCAAGGGACCCTCGACCTAAGCCCCCACGGCGTTCCCGACCCGGACGTGGCCGTGGTCGCCGGGGGGCCGAGCGGGGCGCGGCGCACGGTCCCCACGAGCGCGTTGTTGGTCGTGGAGGTGAGCGACTCCAGCCTGAACTTCGATCGTATCCGCAAAGGCAGCCTCTACGCGGCGGGCGGCGTCGCCGACTACTGGATCGTGAACTTGGTGCAGCGGCAGTTAGAGGTCCACCGCAACCCCGTCGCCGACCCTTCTCGGGCGTTCGGCTTCTGGTACGCCGACAGGACCATCCTCGACCCCGGCGACAGGATCGCCCCGCTGGCGGCGCCGACCGCGCGCGTGGCTGTCGCTGACCTCTTGCCGTGAAAAGGCCGCACGGAATTCTCCGCGACGTCGGAACCGGCCCTTCCGCCTCGGATCGGGTGCGCCCACGGACGCCGCCTTCGTGGGCACGGATCCGGGCGGCCAGGCGCCGCCGTCCGCCGTGATGCGCCGGGTCTACTCTCCTTGACGCCCACGCCTAGAATACATCGCATTCCGCGACCGAAGCCCCACGCTTCGCGCACCCACGAACGCCTGGAAGGCAGGACGATCATGACCGACGAAACGCGGCCGGACGAAGCAGCCACCCCGCCCGAGACGCCCCCCGAAGGCGCCGCCGCGGAAGGCGCCGCCACGGCCACGGCCGAGGAAGAAGCGAAGCCCGTCAAGCTCCACCAGACGGTCGAAATCAAAGACGTCGGCCCTTGCAAAAAACACATCAAGGTCGTTGTCGATCGCAAGGACATCGACGACCGTTTCGGCGAAAAGTTCAGCGAACTGGTAGCCGACGCCAGCGTTTCCGGCTTCCGGCCCGGCAAGGCGCCGCGCAAGATTGTCGAACGCCGGTTCCACAAGGAAGTCGGCGATCAGGTCAAGACCGAGGTGCTGTTGGCCAGCCTCGAACAGCTCGCCGAGGACCATGACATCGCCCCCCTCAGCCACCCCGACCTCGACCCCGCCGCCATCGAGATGCCGCGTCAGGGGCCGCTCGTCTACGAATTCGAGGTGGAAGTCCGGCCGCAGTTCGACCTGCCCAACTACAAGGGCCTCAAGATCAAGCGCGTCGTCCACACCTTCACCGACGACGAGGTGGCCCAGGAAGAACGGCGGCTGCTGGCGCCGCACGGCCAGGTCGTGCCCAAGCCCGAAGGCAACGCCCAGATCGGCGACATCCTCACCGCCGACGTGACCACGCGCGACGGCGACCGCGTGGTCAGCACCATCAAGGAGTCGCAGTTCCGCATCGACAAGAAGCTGGCCTTCAAGGACGCCGTCGCCCCGCGCTTCGCCGAACAGGTGCAAGGCGCCAACCCCGGCGACGCCAGGGTCGTGGACATCGAACTCTCCACCGAGGCGGCCGACCCCGGCCTGCGCGGCAAGACCGTCAAGGCGACTTTTGAGATCA
Source organism: uncultured Planctomycetaceae bacterium (assembly GCA_963813925.1). GTDB lineage: Bacteria > Planctomycetota > Planctomycetia > Gemmatales > Gemmataceae > UBA4732. The sequence goes on along the minus strand of CAWFBG010000004.1, from coordinate 171,548 downwards.
AAGACGTCAAAACGTTGCGTCTGCCGGAATTGACGCACGAATTCCTGCACAACTACGGCGTCCACGCGCCCGACGAACTGCACGAACTGGTCCGCGTGGTCCTCCAGCGCCGGCTGGAGTACACGCAACGGCAGTCGGCCCGCGAGCAGGTGTTGGAACACATCAACGCCGCCGCGTCGTGGGAGTTGCCGCGGGACTTGCTGGTGCGCCAGGCACGCAAGGCGATGGCCCGCCGCATCATGGAGATGCGGGCCGACGGCATCTCCGAGGATGAGATCGCCCAGCGGCAGCGGCTGCTCCAGCAGGACATCCTCCGCAACACCGAGCTGGCCCTCAAGGAGCATTTCGTCCTCCAGAAGATCGCCGAGACCGAGAAGATCGACATCAGCGAAGACGACCTCGTTGAGGAGATCGACCGCCTGGCCGAACAGAGCGAGGAGTCGCCGCGCAAGGTGCGGGCGCGTCTGGAGAAGGACGACCTCATCGACGCCCTGGCGGCCGAGATGATCGAGCGCAAGGCGCTCGACCTGATCCTCGACAGCGCCGAATACGACGACCTGCCGATGACCCAGGAAGACGCCCCGGCGGTGACCACCGTGGAAGAGCAGACCGTGCCCGGCGAGATGAGCGACCTCAGCACGCCGCCGCCGGCCGAAACCGAAACCCCGGCGCCGTCCGCCGGCTGACCCCTTTTACAAGCCCTTCTCCCCTGGGGGGAGAGGGGTTGGGGTGAGGGGGTTATGGCTTGGGAAGGCATCGCCCCTCACCCCCGGCCCCTCTCCCCCAAGGGGAGAGGGGAGAAAGAATAGGCGCCGACCGGATCGACCAATAGGAGTCCTCCCATGAGCGAATTTACCCCCGGCCTGCCGGGCGATTTCCGTAACCAGCGTTACCGCGACTACCAGCGGCAGCGGCAGTACCAGACCAACGACATCCTGCTGGAGAACCGCATCATCTTTTTCGGATGTGCCGGCGGCACCTTCTACGCCCCGGAGATCAACGACATCACGGCCAACGTCGTGATCCAGCAGATGCTCTATCTCCAGTACGAAAACCGCAATCAGGAGATCCACTTTTACATCAATTCGCCCGGCGGCTCGGTGACCTCGACGCTGGCGATCTACGACACGATGCAGTTTCTGGAGTGCCCGATCGCCACCTACTGCATCGGCATGGCGGCCAGCGGGGCGGCCATTCTTCTGGCGGCCGGCGCCAAGGGCAAGCGCTTCGCCCTGCCGCACGCCAAGGTCATGGTCCATCAGCCCTGGAGCCAGGGCATCGGCGGTCAGGCGTCCGACGTGGAAATCGAGATGGTCGAGATCCTCAAAGAGAAGAAGCGCCTCAACGAGATCCTGGCCAAGCACACCGGCAAGCCGTTGGAGCAGATCGAGGCCGAGACGGAGCGCAACCGCTACTTCACGGCCCCCGAGGCCAAGGAGTTCGGCCTGGTCGATGACGTGCTCCAAAAGATCAGCGACGAGAAGAAGGCGTCTTGACGCCGTGGCCCGGCGAGCGGGGGGCGTCAGCCCCCTGATTCTCCGCACTGTCGCCGACAGGGCGCCGAAATCAGGGGGCTGACGCCCCCCGCTCGCCGGATTTCCTCATCTTTCCCCGGCCCGGCCGCCGATGCACACTACCGGGGCCGCGCCGGATCAGGAGATTCCCGCAATGCCCCTCGTACCCTACGTGGTGGAACGCAGCGGCCGTGAAGAACGGGTCTTCGACATCTACAGCCGGCTCCTCAAGGACCGGATTATCTTTTTGCAGGGCGAAGTGGACGACGACAGCGCCAACCTGATCGTGGCCCAGATGCTTTTCCTGCAGTTCGACGACCCCAAGGCCGACATCCACCTGTACATAAATTCGCCCGGCGGCTCGGTGACGGCCGGCATGAGCATCTTCGACACGATGCACTACATCACCTGCGACGTGGCGACGTACTGCATCGGCATGGCGGCCAGCATGGCGGCGACGCTGCTGGCGGCCGGGACCAAGGGCAAACGCAACGCCCTGCCGCACGCGGAGGTCATGATTCATCAGGTCTTGGGCGGCGCCCGCGGGGCGGCCACCGACATCGCCATCCGCACCAAGCACCTGCTGCGCACCAAGAAGACGATGAACGAGATCCTGCAAAAACTGACCGGCCAGCCGCTCGAACGAATCGAGAAGGACACGGATCGCGACAACTTCATGTCGGCGTACGAGGCCAAGGAATACGGCCTCGTGGACACCGTGCTGGAACGGCTGCCGATGGCCCAGATGCCCGTGAAGCCGGCCGAGGGCGGCTGAACGGGATCCGCCCCTACCAGCCCGCGGCGCCAAGCAAGGGCAATTCATCCCTTGCTTGGCGCCGCGGGCTGGTTGAACGGACGCTCTCCCCGAGGATGCCGCACCATGCGCCGGATTGCGAGGGCGTTATTGCTGTGCGCGACGGCGACCTTCTCCGCGCTCGGCTGTCGCAGCACGTGCGAGCCGGTGGAGCGCCAGCTGCACGCCCGTGAACTCGAACTGATGGCGGCGAACGAAGAGTTGGAGCGCTGCCACGCCATCAACGAGGGGCTGCAAACGGAGTTGCAGGCGCTCCACGGCGACCCTTCAGCCGATTCCGACAAGCTAGCCGCGGCCCTCTATCCCATTCGATCGCTGACGCTCGGCCGACAAACCGGCGGCCGCGACGGAGACGCCTCCGGCGGCGACGAGGCGCTTCAGGTGGTGGTCCAACCGCTCGACGCCGACAACCAGGCCGTCAAGGTCCCCGGTTCGCTCTTCATTCAGGCGCTGGAAATCACGCCGGCCGGCCTCAAACATCCCCTTTCCACCTGGCAAATCTCCGACGACGAACTGCACCGCTCCTGGCGCACCGGCCTGCTCAGCACCGGCTACGTCCTCGTCCTGCCGTGGAAGGTCTGGCCTACGAATGACAAGCTGCGCGTCGTCGTGCAGTTCCATACGGCCGACGGCCGGCTGTTCGAAGCCGACAAGGACGTGACGATCCGCGTGGTCCCGGCGGCCAAGCGCCAGCGCCCATGCCGCCGCCCATGCCGCCGCCCGGCGACGGGCCGACGCTGCCGCCGCCGCGCACGCTGCCGCCGCCGGAACCCGACCCGACTCCTGCCGACCGCGGCCCCGACCTGAATCCCGTACCCGCGGACCCGGCGAGCAAGGCCGCCCAGGGTGCGGACGCCGCCCCGGGAGCGCCGCCGGCGGCCGAGATCATGCGTCCCGTCGTTTACCCGGAAATAAGGCGGCCGTGAGTCGCGCTCAGCGCGGGTAGAGGTCGTGGAGCACCGCGAGGACCGCCCCGAACAGGGCGAAAAGGGCCAGCGTGACGCCGAGCATAAGGAGCAACCAGCCGAGAATCGACTCCCGTTCGGGCGGCGCCCCCTCCGCCAACGCCCGCCGCAACTCGCGCTCGACCTCGCGCCGGGTCGCGGAGTCGGCGGGTTCCCAGCGCAGCGTGACGTGCCGCATCAGGGGGAAGGCGTCCACCTGAACGGTAGGGCCGCCGATCGAGGTGTAGGAATCGCCGGATCGGATCGGCGTGAGGCCGAGTCTTTGAAACGCCTGTTCCAGGGCGGAAACGACGGTCGGGGATTCGACGTTGTAGACGGAAGTGAGCCGCCGGGCGCGCCAGAGAAGCGCGGCCGCGCCGCCGGCGACGAGGGCGAAATAAAAGAGGCGCACAGCGATCCAAAAAGTGCCAATGTGGGGTCCGGCGCCGGCCGCGCCCGTCTCGCCGAGGAGCCAGAAGAGGCGCGACCGCTCGTCGAGGCTGCCGAGGAGGGCCGGGCCGCCTGCGAGGACGAATCCGGAGACGGCGAAAAGGACGCCGGCTAAGTCCCACGTCCCGGAAACCATCACCGGCCGGGGGCCGCGGTTGATCCATCCGAGGACGATGAGGTACAGGGCCAGGGGGGGCAGGAAGAGCGCCAGGAGGAGCATCGGCGTATTGTATGGGGCCGTCGGGTCCGGGGTCAATCGGGCGAGCGGGGTCTGAAATAAGGCTGTCATCCATGAAAGCCGCGGTCTGCGAGAAATGGGGCGATCCGGCCGAGGTGTTACAGGTGCAGGACCTGCCGACGCCGGAGCCGGGCCGCGGCGAGGTGCGCGTGCGCATGCTGGTCAGCCCCGTCAACCCGTCCGATCTGCTGATGGTGCGCGGCGTCTACGGTCGACGTCCGGCGCCGCCGGCCGTGCCCGGATTCGAGGGAGTGGGCGTCGTCGAGGCGGGGACGGGGCTTCTGGCCCGGCTCCGCATGAATCGCCGCGTGGCGGTCCCCAACGGCGCCGGCGGCAACTGGGCGGAACAGGTGGTCGTGCCGGCCGCGCAGGTGTGGCCGGTGCCGCGGAGGCTGACGGACGAGCAGGCGGCGTCTTTCTTCGTCAACCCGGCCAGCGCGCTGGTGATGACGCGCTACGTCCTGCGTGTGCCGGCCGGCGCCTGGCTGATCCAGACGGCGGCCGGCAGCGCCCTGGGGCGCATGGTCATTCGCCTGGGACGCCGATTCGGGTTCCGCACAATCAACGTCGTCCGCCGCCGCGAGCAGGCGGAGGAGCTTCAGCGCGAGGGGGCCGACGCGGTGGTGGCGACCAACGAGGAATCGCTGGCGGAGCGGGTCCGCGCCCTGACCGGTGAGGAAGGCGTTCGTTTCGCCATGGACGCGGTCGGCGGCGCCACGGGGAGCGCAGGTGGCGGGCGTCCTCGGAACGGGCGGTCGCTTGTTGCTGTACGGCACGCTGTCCGGCGAACCGTTGACGATCGACCCGCGCACGCTGATGACCGGGCAAAGGCGCGTGGAAGGGTTCTGGATGTCGGAGTGGGTCCGGCAACAGAATCGGATCACGATGGGGCTGCTGTTCACGAAATTGGGCAAGCTGATCCAGTCCGGCGTGCTGGCCACGGAGGTCGGGGCGACCTTTCCCTTGAACGACGTGCGGGCGGCGGTGCGGCAGGCGGCGCTGCCGGGACGGCAGGGAAAGGTGTTGTTGCGCATCGGCTCGCGCTGACGGCCCGGCGCGAGCGCCGTTGGACAAAATCCGTCCGAGCCGGAAGCGTGAGCGACGGTCTTGAGTCCGTCGCTCACGCTTCCGGCTCGGATCGAATCGGGCACCGGGGACCGGGGCAAAGACCCTCACGGCTTCGCCCCGTCCGGCTTCCTGGGATCGGGCGCCGGAGGGTTGCCGCCCGCCTTCTTCAGCTTGAGGATCTCCTCCTCAAGCTTTCTCATTTTTTCCTCGGCCGCCCTCCGATCCGCCTCGGCGGCCGCCCTTTCCGCGGCGGCCTGCTCCGCCATGGCCCGCGCCATCTGTTCCTGAGCCTTCGCCGCGTCGGTGGCGTAAAACAGCCGGTCCAAATACGGAACCTGGTTCAGGGCAGGTGAGCCGGGCGCCGGGGCCGCGCCGCCGCCGCCGCTATGCGGGGCGCCCTCCTTCCGCTCGCGTCGCAGCCGCTCTACCTCGTCAAGGATGCCCTTGAGTTTTCGTTCCAGCTCGTCAATGCGCTTGTCCGTGTCGGCCGCGGGCGCCGGCATGGCCGTCCCGCCGGGCATGACCCTCCAGCGCAGCGTCGGTCCGGCTTCCGCGGTTTCAATCTTGACGCCTTCCAGCCTCATGATGATTTTTCCGCTCTTGTCGTCGAGAACAATCACCGGGACGGCCGCGGGCCGCATCGATTGGAGTTGCTTGAGCACGTCCTTGAGCGCCTCGGGTTTCTCGTCCTCGGGGCCGACGAGTCTCAGGATGAAGCGGCCGCCCTCGACGTGGGCCGTTACGTTACCCGCACCCATGCCGGACTGCCCCGCCCGCGCCCGCTCCTGCAACCGCCGCACCTTCTCGGCGAGGATGGCCGTCTCGAGTTGCTTCTGCCTCAGTTCCGCCTCCGTCGCCTTCAATTCCGCCCTTATTTTCTCCATTTCATCCGGAGAGACGCCGTCCTTGACGGTGGCCGAACCGCCTTCTGAAGAGCCGACGACCACCGGTTCCGGCAGTTTGTTGTTGGCCTGCCCCCGCGCCCAGGCGGGCAGCAGCGGCAGCACCAGCGCCCCCAGGGCCAGCACCGTCAGACAGCCGCGCCAGCCCAGGGCCTTCGGCGTCGTCCCACTCATAATCATCGTCAGCCTCCTTTTCAGGTCTGCAACACGACCGACGCCGCTCGCCAGTAACGGCACCGCGGGCGGGGCGTCGGAGAGGAAGTCGAGCGTTTCCAAAAGGGCCGCGGCGTAGGTCTTGCCGGCGCCGGGCAACGTGGCCGTCACCCAGGCGTCGCAGCAATGCTCCTCCGCCTCCCGCAGTTCCCGGCGGGCGAACCACAGCACCGGATGCCACCAGTACAGGCCGGCCGCCGCGAACTCCAGCCAGCGCACCCAGTGGTCGCGGCGGCGCAGGTGGGCCAGCTCATGCACCAGCAGGGCGTCCTGCTGTCCCACGCCCACCCGTCCGAGCAGTTCGGACGGGAACAGGATGCGCGGCCGGCCGCCCGCCGCCCACAGCATCGGGGCGACGCGGCCGGGGACCAGCCACACCGCCGGGCAGCGCCGCAAGCCCATTTTTTCCGCCAGCCGTCGCGTCCGTTGGTGCAGCAACTCCGGCGCCGGCGTGGCGTGCCGTAGCAGCCGGCGAAAGCGCCGCAGGCGGCACACGGCCAGCGCGTACCACGCCGCGGCGCCGGCCAGCCACACGCCGCACGCCACGGACGTCCACCGGGGCGCACCCGCCGGCGCCGGGACCGGGAACGGCGCCGGCGCGACAGCCGCCGGATCGGGTTCGGACGACGGAACAAGGATCGGGTCGAGCGACGGCCCGTCGGCGGGAGGCTCGGTCCAGCGCACGACGACTTCCGGTGGGTCGGCCGCGACGGGGACCGGCGGCGTTTCGGCGACGACTTTCGGCGCCGGGGTGGACCAAGGCTCCGGCAGCCACACCAGCGGCGGCGTAAGGAACTTCACGAGGACCAGCAGCCAGAGCGCGTGGAGCACGGCCGGCCGGCGCCAGACGCAGGCCGCCGTCCCGATCGCCAGGGCCAGCAGGACCGCGGCGACGGCGTTGCTCAGACCGATCCGCAGCAGGGTTTCCATGTCCGAGTCCTCTCAACGCGAGTCGCCCTTGTCCTTGTTGCCGTCGAGGTCGTCGATAAGCGAGCGCAGTTCGCGGCGCTCATCGGCCGTCAGCCGCCGCGTCCGCATGAGGTGCGTTAACAGCGGCGTCAGCGATCCGCCGCAGAGCTTATCCGCCACGTCGCGCAGCCGGCGGCCGATCAGCTCGTCGCGGCCGAGGGCGGCGGTGAAGGTGTGCGCCGCCCCGGCGCGGGCGCGGCGGACGCAACCCTTGGCCTCCAGCCGGTTCAACAGCACCTGCACCGTGGCGTAGGAGCCGGCGCCGCCGCCCGGATAGAGCGCGTCGGTCAGTTGACGGATGGTGGCCGGCCCGGCGTCCCACAACGCCTGCAACACGGCCAGTTCCCGTTCCGTTACGTCTCGGGGGGTCCGAGCCATGAACGCCCTCCTGCTCAGACAGAATGTCTAGTTCCACAGGGTAAGACAGAATGACTGACGTGTCAAGGGAGAAAACGAAAAAACCCCGGAGCGGCGCTCCGGGGTTCTATCATCTCATGGCGAGCGGCCGGCGTGAGTCGGCCGGTGCGTCATCTTTTCCGAAGCGCTACGCTACACCGGCCGGCTCACGCCGGCCGCTCGCCGGGCACGGCGTCAATGCACCTTGACCACCTCCGACGCGGCCTCGCCCTCGGGCAGTTTCCGAGCGCCGGGATCTTCCTTCGGAATCCGCATCGAGTAGAACGAACGCCACACGAACACCAGTGCGATCGCCAGCAATACCACGCCGATGAGCGGGGCGTAGTTAAACGTGTTGGTGTCGGAGGCCTTCTGGAGCATGTTGACCGCGATCTCCACGGCCAACAGGCCGAACAGCGTCGAGAACTTGATGATCGGGTTGAGCGACACCGAGGTCGTGTCCTTGAATGGGTCGCCGACCGTGTCGCCGATGACGGTCGCCTGCGTGCAGCGGCGTGCCCTTTTCCTTGAGATCGACCTCGACGAGCTTCTTGGCGTTGTCCCAGGCGCCGCCGGCGTTGGCCATGTAGATGGCCTGGAACAGGCCGAACACCGCGATCGAAATCAGATAGGCCACGAAGAAGTTCGGGTTGAAGAAGGCGAAGGCCAGCGTGATCGTCATCAGGGCGATGAAGATGTTCCACATGCCGAGCTGGGCGTACTTCGTGCAGATGCGGACCACGGTCTATCGAGTCGTCGATGTCCGCCTCTTTCTTGGTCAGGTCCATGTTCTTCTTGATGTACTCGACGGCCCGGTAGGCGCCGGTCGTCACGGCCTGCATCGAGGCGCCGGAGAACCAGAAGACCACGGCCCCGCCGCACATGAAGCCGAGCAGCACCGGGGCGTCCGTCAGGCTCAGGGCCAGAAGCCCCGCCTTGCCCAGCAGCAGGATGATCGAGAAAATCATCGTCGTGGCGCCGACCACGGCCGTGCCGATCAGCACCGGCTTGGCCGTCGCCTTGAAGGTGTTGCCGGCCGAGTCGTTGGCTTCCAGGTAGTGCTTGCCGACCTCGAAGTCGGGGTCGAAGCCGAAGTCGCGGCGGATCTCTTCCTTGATGCCGGGAATCTGCTCGGTCTGGGCCAGCTCGAAGACCGACTGGGCGTTGTCGGTCACGGGGCCGTAGCTGTCCACGGCGATGTTGACCGGCCCCATGCACAAGAAGCCGAACGCCACCAGGCCGAAGGCGAAGATGGAGCCGACGCCGACGGGCGGCTGGCCCCTCACCAGCTCCACCATCATCAGGTCGTTGAGGCCCAACAGACTGACGAAGTAGGCGCCCGCCATCAGGGCCAGCGATGAGCAGGCCCATCCAGAAGGCGCTGAAGTTGCCCGCGACCAGGCCGGACAGGATCGTCAGCGAGGCGCCGCCTTCGCGGGACGCGGTGACGATCTCGTGGACGTGCTTGGAATGGGAGCTGGTGAAGATCTTGGTGAACTCGGGGATCAGCACCGCCGCCGAGGGTGCCGCAACTGATGATGGTCGCCAGCTGCCACCAGAGCTGGGAAACGTCGTGCCCTGGCACCTGGAGGTCGCTGAGCAGCAGCCAGCTCATGACGAACGAGGTCGAGATGCACAGGATGGCCGCGATCCAGATCAGGCGCGTCAGGGGCTGCTCGAAGTCGAACTCGGTCTTGCCCTCGTACTGCTTCTCGGAGATCGCCTGGTTGATGAAGTACGAGATGCCGGACATGAAGTCCATCAGGAAGCGCATGGCGAAGATCCAGACGATGAGCTTGGCCTGGAGGTTCTGATAGTCCGCGCCCGCGTTCCCCGGGTTGACGGCCAGGGTGATGAAGGCGATCAGGGCGACGCCGGTGACGCCGTAGGTCTCGAAGCCGTCGGCGGTCGGGCCGACCGAGTCGCCGGCGTTGTCGCCGGTGCAGTCGGCGATGACGCCGGGGTTGCGCGGGTCGTCTTCCTTGACGTTGAAGACGATCTTCATCAGGTCGGAGCCGATGTCGGCGATCTTGGTGAAGATGCCGCCGGCGATGCGCAGGGCGGAGGCGCCGAGCGACTCGCCGATGGCGAAGCCGAGGAAGCAGTAGCCGACGATCTCGCGCGGCACGAACAGCAGGATGATGACCATCATCACCAGTTCGAGCGAGATCAGGAACAGGCCGACCGACATGCCGGCCCGCAGCGGGATGTTGACCACGTCCCACGGCTTGCCGCGCAGCGAGGCGAAGGCGGTGCGGGCAGTTGGCGTAGGTGTTGACGCGGATGCCGTACCAGGCCACCGCGTAGGAGCCGCCCATGCCGACGACGGAGAAGAGCAGGACGATCACCGTGGTTTCGACCGACTTTTGCAGCAGGCCGAGGTAGTAGTACGACATCAGGCTGCGCGATCAGGACGAACAGCATCAGCAGGAACTTGCCCTGCTGGATGAGGTACGTCTTGCAGGTCTGGAAGATGATCTCGGCCACGTCCAGCATCGACTTGTGGGCGGGGTATTTTCGGATCTCGTAGAGCTGGTATAGACTGATGCTGAGCGTGCCGAGAATGACCAGGGCGCCGAAGAACAGCACCTGCCAGGGGGTGGCGTTCCAGAGCTTGTCGTAGTGCCCGTGGTTGAGGTCGGGGATGGCCAGGTCCGACTCGCCGCTGGCGCGGACGCCGGAGGCGGCCAGCAGTAGCAGGGCCGCGGAACAAAGGATCAGTTTCAGGCTCTTCATGCCCGTTTGCTCCCTCGGTGAATGCCGAACGAAACGCGCCTATGGGAAGATAAGAATAGGGGCGCCGGGCGCGGAAGTCTACGGATTAGATAAAATCTGCCGCTCGATATCGACGCCCACCCGCCGGTTCCAGGCGTCGAGGAGGCGGCGCCGGTTCGGGCCCGGCCCCGGCAGGTCGGCGCCGGCGATGCGGCGGACGCCGGCGAGGCAATACGACGTGCCGGCCAGCATGGCCTCGTCGGCGGCGCGGCAGTCCTCGACGGTCAGCCGCGCTTCCGCGAACGGAATGCCGAGTTCATCGCAAAGCTCCTCCACGACCTGGAGACTGACGCCGTTGAGAATGGCGTCGCGCGGCGGCGAAACGACGGCGCCGTCGCGGACGATCAGGAAGTTGGCGCCGGCCGTCTCGGTGACGAAGCCGTCGGCGTCGAGGAGCAGGGCGGAGGCGCCGGGTTCGAGGCGACGGGCCTCCTGTTCGGCGATCCAATAGTGCAGCCGGCTGCGCTGCTTGATGCGCGGATCGACGCAGGCGGCGGGGACATGGCGGACGGCCGGCACGGCGAGGATGGCGCCATCGCGGATGAGCCGATGGTAACGGGCGAAGGGGAGCGGAAAGGTGTGGGCGCCGAGGGTGGGCGGCGCGTCGCCGGGGCCGCCCGGTTCGCCAAGGTAGTAGCCGACGGGTCCGGGCGTGGCGAAGAAGACCACGGCGAGATCGCCGTCGGGCGGCAGCAGCACGGCGTTGTGGGCGACGATTCGCTCGGCCACGGCGGTCAGCTCGTCGTCGGAAGCCGTCATGGGGACGCGGGCGAGATCACAACTTCGGCGGAAGCGGCGCAGGTGGTCGGCCAGGCGGAAGGGGCGCTGCGCGAAGGTGCGGCAGAGATCCGTGACCGTGGCGCCCCAGACGAATCCGGCGTCGTGCAGGGCGAGATGGGCGTCGGACTGTGGGAGGAAGCGGCCGTTGAGGTAAGCCAGGGGCGTCGGTTGCGTTGTCATGGAGTTCTCACCCTCCGGGCGATGATGCCCCTGGGGCCTTCTTCGCTAGACTAATGGTGCGACCGAAAGGAGACGCGACATCACCGACATGGGGCCGCACGAGTTGTGGGACGAGCCGTGGGAAGGCCTGCCGGAGGAAGAGGCCGCCTGGGAATGGGATTTTGTCGATGCGGAGGAGAATGGCCCGACGAAAAGCCCTCCTAACGCCCGCCGCGGATGGAAGCGCTGGTATTTCTTTTATCACCAGCCGAGCTGCACGAACGTCAAGGTGAGCGCGGATCGGGAACCGCGATCCGGAAAGTGGTTCAACCCTCATCGCTCCTCCGGGACGATCTAACGCCATGAGCCGAGCGACGCACCCCCCCGCCGACGAGGCCGCCCAACGGCGGGCCCTCCGGCGCAGGGTAAAGCAAATGTATGGCTGGTTCAACGCCGTGCGCTGGGAGAAATGTTTTTCCCTGATCGATCCGGCCCTCCGAGACCAGGCGAAGGCGGAGCCGGTCGTCTACGCGGACGGCCTCAAGGCCTTCAAAGAGCGTTACGGGTCGATTCGTCCGTGGCACGTGCGTATCAGCCCGCATTTCGACGCCTCCTCCAACAAGCGCGACCTGCGCCCGTTCGCCTACGTCTATACGGTCTGGCAGGACCAAGGCGGGAGGTTCCACTTCTTCCAAGAGCGGTGGGTGCGGCAGGACGGTCGCTGGTACACCCGCGTCGTCGGACTCGTCCCTGACGCGGCTGCCGGGGACGATTGACGTCGTTCGGCTGGCGTGGCGGGCCGCGGCGGATTTGGGCGCCCCTCTCCGGCGTCTCCTCAAGGAGAGGAATCGGAATGCACGATCTGAAAAACCTACTAATAAACAACCGAGCCTGGGCCGCCGAGACGACGCGGCGCGACCCCGATTTCTTCCGTCGGCTCTCGCAACAGCAGGCGCCGGAACACCTCTGGATCGGCTGCTCCGACAGCCGCGTGCCGGCGAACCAGATCGTCGGCCTGTTGCCCGGCGAAATGTTCGTCCACCGCAACGTCGCCAACGTCGTCGTCCACGCCGACCTCAACTGCCTCTCGGTCATCCAGTTCGCCGTGGAGGTTCTGAAGGTCCGCGACATCATCGTCTGCGGCCATTACGGTTGCGGCGGCGTCCGGGCCGCCCTCCGCAACGACCGCCTCGGACTCATCGACAACTGGCTGCGCCACGTCCAGGACGTGCGAGGCAAGCACCGCGCCCAGATCGATGCCCTGCCGGACGAGGCGCGGCGGAACGACCGCCTGTGCGAGCTGAACGTCATCGAGCAGGTGGTGAACGTCAGCCAGACGACCGTCGTTCAGGAGGCGTGGGGGCGCGACCAACGCCTGTCGGTCCACGGGTGGATTTACGGCGTGGGCGACGGGCTGGTGCGCGACCTCGGTATCGGCGTGGCCGGCATGGCGGACCTGCCCGCGCACTACGAGGCGGCGGTGCGGGCGGGGTCGTTCTGACGTCCCGCGTTCTTCGCCTTCCCTTTTCCCAGCCCCGCCGCTATGACGCGGCCGGAGGTGTGCGCCATGCGACGGCTGGGCTGGGTGATGGTGCTGGCCTCGGTCGCGGCGGGGTGCGCTTCGACCGACAACGACCAGCGGTTGCGCGATTACAACGACGACGGCGTCCATTTATTCGAGCGCGGCGCCTATAAGGACGCCAGCGAATCGTTCCAGGCCGCGCTCGCCCTGAAACCCGGCGACGCCAACCTCCTCTACAACCTCGGCCAGTGTCAGGACCACCTCGGACAGGCCGACGCCGCGGAAAAGACCTACCGCGAATGCCTGCGCCAAGCCCCGGCTCACGCCGACTGCCTCCACGCCCTGGATGGCTTGCTGGTCCGCCGACAACGGCGGCCCGAGGCGAACCAGCTGGTCGAAGACTGGCTGCGCCACGACCCACAGTCCGCGGCCGCCTACGCCGAATACGGCTGGCTCTACGCCCAAGACAAGGACTATCCCAAGGCCCTCACCGCCTGTCAGCACGCCTACGAACTGGACTCCCACGACGTTCACGCCCTCAACGAACTCGGCAACCTTTTTGAGAGCCTCAACCGGAACGACCGGGCGTTGGAGATGTACGAGCGTTCCCTGGAATATCAGCCGAATCAGCGGGACGTGGGGCTTTGCGTCAGCCGGTTGAAGGCGCAAGGGACCAGCCTGCCCCACCCGGATTGACCGCCGTCCCCCGACGGGCGCGCAAGTGCTTTCCTGGCCCATGGCTGGACGCGGCGCGTTTGCTTCGCGGCGACCTGACCCTGGTCCCGTCCGTTCTTCAACAAGGCTTGGCCGCCGCCGTAACCGCGGCGTTCGTTTCCCGGCTCAATCCTCCCGCCGCCGCCTGACCCGACCGCGTGGGGTCGCATTGCCTCCCAGCGGCCGCGCCTCTAATATCTACATCAGACGCGAACCGTCGGTTCGCGTTTCGCCGTTTTCGCCACGAGATCGCCAATCGCCAAAGGAGGCGCGCACCATGCAGGCACGACCGCGCAAGAAAAAAGTACGTCAGTCCCGCTTCAGCCGTTGTCCGAAGTGCCAGAAGCAGATCCGCAAACATCAAGTGCGTTGCACCACCTGCCACCGATTGCAGCCGAGGTGAACGACGACGGGCGATCCGTCGAGTCGGTTCTTGCGTTGCCCGGTCGGGTCGGCCATAATCGGGTGGTGGGACTTCTCCGTCGCTTCTGGAAGGGTCCGTTGTCATGGCGACCCCAAACGATTCCGTGGACGACATTTTTCTTCCGGGCGGCCGCCTTCGCCTGGAGTTGTTGACCGACGCGGCGACCGAGGCCCTCAAGGAATCGCTGCGGCTGGCTCGGGAAACTCGCTGGGACAGCGTGCGAAGCCCGCACGTCTTCATGGGCCTGCTGTCCGCCCCCGACGCCAGCGTCTGCAACTGGGGCGAACGCCTTCAGGCCGACCTGTCGAAACTCCTCGGTCAGTTCCAGGAACTGTTTCACCAGGAGGAAGGCGAGGAAGAGGCGGTCCTGGTGCTCAACCGCGAATTCCTCTCCGACAACGTCATCCGGCTGTTGCGCGAGGCGTTCAACCGCGCCGCCGATCACCGCCGCGCCAAGATCACGCCGATGGACCTGCTCATCAGCCTGCTGACGGCTTCCCACAGCATCGTGGCCGAATGCTTCGAGCGCATCGGCGTCACCGCCGCCAAGCTGACCGAACTGGCCGTCATGGCCGAGCACAACGGCAGCGGCGACAACGAGCGCGGCGAAAAGGCCAGGAAATGAGTCGGGCCGGACGGCCTGTTCTCCTTCCCTTTCGGGCCGCCCACCTGCCGCGCCTCCAAACCATTCACGGCTTCAATCGTCGGATGGGTAGGTTCCGACCGACGCCGGACACCGGCTTCCGTCCATGCGCGGCCCCCGATCCGCTTCCAAGGGAGACTTTTATGAAACGCACTTTCCTGTTGGTGTTGTCCGCCGGCGCCGCCGCGGTGGTCGCGGCGGGCTTTTTCGCCCTGCGCCCCCAAGCTTCCACCGCCGAGCCGACCAAAATCGCCGACCGCCTTCCGGCCGTGGCGCCGTCTCCGACGGCGACACAGCTGCCGATCGGCCAGGTGGTATTGTTTTCGAGCGGCGTGGGTTATTTCCAGCGCGAGGGGACCATCGACGGCGACGCGCGGGTGGACCTGTCGTTCCCCACGCAGGACATCAACGACCTGATTAAGAGCATGGTGCTGCGCGACCTCAACGGCGGCCACGTCTCCGCCGTCAGCTACGACAGCAACGCCCCGGTCGAGAAGACATTGCAGAGCTTCGCGGTGAACCTTTCCAGCAATCCGACCTTCGGCCAGGTGCTCAATCAGGCGCGGGGCGAGAAGGTCGAGGTGGTGTTGCAGCAGGCCAACGCCGCCCAGCCCGGCACGTTGACCGGCGCCGTCATGGGCGTCGAGCAGAAGCAGGAGGGCGTGGACAAGGCCGTCGTCAACGTCGAGCAGCTGAACCTCTGGTGCGCCGACGGCATGCGCTCGGTCAAGCTGTCCGACGTGCAGCGGGTGCGCTTCCTCAACCCGGTCATGGACAACGAGGTCCGCAAGGCGCTGGAGACGCTGACTCTGTCGCACGACACGCAGAAGAAGGCGGTCAGTTTGAATTTCGTCGGGGAAGGCAAGCGCCAGGTGCGCGTCGGCTACGTCATCGAGAACCCGATCTGGAAGACGAGTTACCGGCTGGTGCTGGGCAAGGAGAAGGAGGACAAGCCGTTCCTGCAAGGCTGGGCCGTGGTCGAGAACGCCACCGACGAGGACTGGAAGGACGTGCGCATGGACTTGGTGAGCGGCCGGCCCATCAGCTTTAAGATGGACCTGTACACGCCTCTCTACGTTCCGCGGCCGACGGTGGTGCCGGAGTTGTTCGCTTCTCTCCGGCCAGTCACCTACAACGACGACCTTAACAGTCATTTTGGTCTGGCGCACACTCCCCCCGCGAAGAGGCCGATGCAGGAGGCCAAGCGACTCGCCGACGGGGAGCAATCCTACGAGCGGGAAGCCTTGGCGGCCGACAAAGCCGGCGCCTCTCAATTCGGCGCGGAACTCAGCAAGGAGCTAGACCAGAAGATGGACCTCGGGGCGTCGGGCGTCTCGACGATGGCGACGGCGACCAAGCTGGGCGACTTCTTTCAGTACGCCATCGACAAGCCGGTGACGCTGCCGAGGCAGAAGTCGGCGCTTCTGCCCATCATCAACAAGGACGTGGAGGGCACGCGCGTCAGCATCTACAACGAACGCACCCAGGCCAAGTTCCCCCTCCTGGGGCTGAAGTTCAAGAACACCAGCGGACTGCACCTGATGCAAGGCCCCATCACGGTCTTTGAAGGCTCCAACTACGCCGGCGACGCCCGCATCCTCGACATGGAGCCTAACGAGGAACGGCTGATCTCCTACGCCGTGGACCTGGGCATGGAAGTCAACCCGGTCCCGTCCAGCGACAACGGCCGGCTCACCACGGTGAAGGTCAACAAGGGTATCCTGTTTTCGACGACCAAGCTGCGCGAGACCAAGACCTACACCGTCGTCAACCGCAACGACGCCGAGCGGCTCGTGCTCATCGAGCACCCCGTCCGCAACGACTTCCACCTGACCGACGACACCTCCAAGCCGGCCGAGACGGCGAGCGACGTCTATCGCTTCGAGGTCAAAGTTCCCGCCGGCAAGACGGCCACGCAGGTCGTCACCGAGGAGCGCGTCATCAACCGGCAGGTGCAGCTGACCAACAGCAATGACGACCAGATCCGCTTCTTCCTCAAGGCAACCGTCGTCGGCCCCAAGGTCAAGGGAGGCCTCAAGCAGGCGCTCGACCTTCGCGCGGCGCTCAACAAGACGCAGCGCGAGATCGCCGACCAGCAGTTGCAGCTCAAGACGATCACCGACGACCAGGTGCGTCTGCGGGCCAACCTCAAGGAGATGCCTCCGACCGCCGCCGCCTACAAGCGCTACCTGAATAAATTCGACACCCAGGAGACGCAGATCGAGAAGTACCAGGCGGACATCAAGACGATGCAGGAGACCGCCCACCAGCAACAGAAGGAGTTCGAGGACTTCCTCGGCAACTTCTCCGCCGAGTGACGGTCAAGAAGATCTCACGCAAGACGCCAAGGCGCGAAGAGTCTCTTCGCGCCTTGGCGTCTTCGCGTGAGATCCTGATTTGCGGGTGACCGGCGGCTCGATTTGAGACGATCGGCCGCGCCGGCGTGGCCGTCGCCCCCGCCCCTTCCTATGCCATCCGGGATACGCCGTCCGTTTCGCCCGCAAGGAACTCCCCATGCGACGACCCCTATTATCCGCTTTCATACTTCTGTTCGCGCTCGGCGCGGCCCGCGCGGCCGACGACGCCCTGATCGACTCCATGGACGATCTTCATTTCCATCCGCCCAAGGAAAAGGCCAGGGCGGAACTGGTCGACGGCAAGGTCGGCAAGGCGGTTCGCTTCTCCTTCGCGCAGGGACCACCCGGCGCGTTCTACACCAGCAACCTCCACGGTTCGCCCGCCTGGGACCGGGCGGCGGGACTCACCTTCTGGGTGAAGGGCGACGGCTCGGACCATTTCGGCGGCCTGGAACTGATCTACGACGACGATTACGCGGTGCGTTACGACTTCGCCTTTCCGCTGAAAAGCACGGAATGGACCGAGGTGGTCGTCGCCTGGCGCGACCTCACGCCCGTGCTGCCGGGGCCGAAGTCGAACCCCCTCGACCCGGCGGGCGACCATAAACCCTCAAAAATATCCGGAATCTGGTTTGGCAAGTGGTGGTACTGGGGCGAGTATCCCGCGCATTCCTACGCCGTCGATGAGATCCGGCTGGAGAAAAAAATTCCCCTCGACGAAACCGATCACAAGCCGGACGGGCCGCCTCTCGCCCGCATACTGGCCAAGCTCAGGGCCGGCAAGCCCGTGACCATCGTGACGATGGGCGACTCGCTCACCGACACGCACCACTGGGCCAACCGCGAGGTCAACTGGCCGGCCCTGCTGAAGAAGCGGCTGGAGGAGAAGTACAAGTCGCCGGTGACGATCGTCAACCCAGCCATCGGCGGTACGCAATTGCGGCAGAACCTGGTGTTGATTCCGCGGTGGCTGGCGAAGGCGCCGGAACCGGACCTCGTAACGCTCTGTTTCGGCTTCAACGACTGGGACGCGGGGATGCGCGGCAAGCAATTTCGGGAGTCATACCGCGACGCGGCCGACCGCGTCCGCCGGGCGACGAAGGGGAAGGCGGAAGTGCTGATCGTGACCACCGTTCCGGCCGCCTCGCGTTGGGGAACGGCGGCCGAACTGGCGGAGGCGTGCCGTCAGGCGGCGCATGACCGCGACGCCGGATTGGCCGACGCGGACAGGGCGTTCACGGCGGCCGGAAAGGACGAGAAAGAGAGGGCGAAACTCTATGTCAGGGACTTGACGCACCTGGCGCCGCCGGGGCATGAGTTGATGGCGCGAACCGTCGAGGAGGCGATCGAGTCGGGCGGGAATTAGCGTCGTGCGGCCGAGTACGTTCGGAAGCGTCCCTCCACTTCTTGCGCTCGAGCACCGGTGGGCCGCCGATGACGTAGAGCGTTGGATTCGCCCGCTCCATCCGTCACCCCTTCGTCGTCAACGCCGTTTCCACCGCCTGCGCCCCGACCAACGGCGCCTGACACGCGAAATCCCGACAGACGTACAACGTCGCCGCCCCCTGCGCCGTTTTGTCCGCCAGCAGCGGCAGAAGGTCCTCGCGCACCGGCCCCGACGACGGCCGCAGCCCCACGACCTTGTCCGGCTCGAATCGCCGCCGGATCGCCCGCAGCACCCGCCGCGCGTCCTCCTCCGCCGGGTCGCCGACCAAGGCGTATTCCTCGACCGGGCCGAGGTCGAAGTCCAGGGCGATCAGCATCTGGCCCATCGCCGTCGGGTGCTCCTTCATCAAGCCGGCGTACAGCCGCAGCGTCGCCTCGGCCTTGTCGCGAAGCTCCGTGCGGCCCGTCAGCTTCGCCAGTCGCAACAGCGCCGTCGCCGCCGTGGCGTTGCCCGACGGCGTCGCGTTGTCGTGTGGGTCCTGGCCGCGCGAGATCAGCGCCTCATGGTCACGGCCGGTGTAGAAGAAGCCGCCGCCGGACTCGTCCCAGAACTGCTCGATCAGCACCCGCGACAAATCCAGCCCCGCCTCGATCCAGCGCGGCTCGAAGGTCGCCTCGTACAGCGCGACCAGACCCTCCAACAGGAAGGCATAGTCTTCCAAGTACGCGTTCAGTTTCGCTTCCGCGCCGGCGCTCCAGGTCCTCAGCAGTCGGCCGTCCGGCGTGCGCATGTTCGTCAGGATGAAGTCGGCGGCGCGGGCGGCGTCGTCGGCGTACTCCGGCCGGTCCAGCGTCGCGGCGGCCTGGGCCAGGGCGGCGATCATCAGGCCGTTCCAGGCCGTCAGCACCTTCTCGTCGCGCCCGGCCGAATGCGGCCTTCCCGGACCTTGAATAGCTTTTCACGGCACGCGGCGAGGAGGTCGCGTAATTCCGGCTCCGCCAAGTGGTTGAGCCGGGCGTACTGGGTGAACGTCTTGGCACGGAAGAGGATGTTCCGGCCGTCTTCCCAGTTGCCCTCCGGCTCGACGCCGTAAACCGCGTTGAACGTGGCTGCGTCCTTCTCGCCGAGGACCTGCTCGATCTCCGCGGCGGTCCAGACGTAAAACTTCCCTTCGTGGCCCTCGCTGTCGGCGTCGAGCGTGCTGTAGAACGGCCCTTCCGGGCTGGTCATCTCGCGCCGGACCCAGGCCAGCGTCTCCTCGGCGATTTCCCGATAAAACGGCTCTCCGCTGGCTTGAAACGCTTCCAAATAGCAGGGGACTAGCAGGGCGTTGTCGTAGAGCATCTTCTCGAAATGCGGGGCGAACCAGCGGGCGTCGGTGCTGTAGCGGGCGAAGCCGCCGCCGAGGTGGTCGTAGAGGCCGCCCATCGCCATGTGGTCGAGCGTGTGGCGGACCATGTGCAAGGCGTGGTCGTCGCCGAAGCGTTTCCAGCACCGCAGCAGCAATCGCAGGTCCATCGTGTGCAAAAATTTCGGCTCCTGGCCGAATCCGCCGTGGGTGGCGTCGAAGGCGCGGGCCAGCGCCGCGGCGGCCCCGCGCAACAGGCCGTCGTTGAGGGCGCCCGGCTCCGGCCTCGTCCCGGCGAGCGCCTGTAGAAACTCGGCCATCTCGCCGGCGGCCGCGTCGATCTCGGCGCGGCGGGTCCGCCAGGCCTCGGCCAGCATCAGCAAAACGCTACGGAAACCGCGGCGGCCGTACTTGTCTTCGGGCGGGAAGTAGGTGCCGCCGGTGAAGGGGCGGAGGTCAGGCGTGAGGAAGACGGTCATCGGCCAACCGCCCTGGCCGGTCAGGCGCTGCACGGCCGTCATGTAGATCTGGTCGAGGTCGGGCCGCTCCTCGCGGTCCACCTTAATGGATACGAAATGTTCGTTAAGGATTCTGGCGATTTCCGGGTCCTCGAAACTCTCATGTTCCATGACGTGGCACCAGTGGCAGGCCGAGTAGCCGATGCTGAGGAAGATCGGCCGGTTGAGCCGCCGGGCGCGTTCCAGCGCTTCCGGTCCCCACGGATACCAATCGACGGGGTTGTGGGCGTGCTGCTTGAGATAGGGGCTGGTCTCCTGGGCGAGGTGGTTCGTAAAGGAAGTGGAGGCGGTCATGGGGGTTGGGGTGGTCCGGTAGTCGGGTGAGGGAAGCGACGCCGGGGCGCGAGGACTGCCCTGTCCATCCAAGTCAGCCTATGAATCAACGATTCATCCGCATAGCTCCGTTCGGGGCGGTCGGAAGCGCGAGGATATTGCGTTCTCAAGTTGCCGCACAACCGCGGGGCGGGGAGGCGCATGGACGGGCGCCGTCTCCCTCCAGGGCGTTTACTACGCAATATAACCCCCGCCTTGTTTCAGGAGGGGTCGAAAAAGCGCGAAACAGGGGAAAGGGTTGCGAATCCGGGCGTTTCTTGCGAGGGGTCGGGGGGAAGGTCCATTCCCGCCGGTCGTTTGGACCGGAAAAACAAGGCGCCCCTGAGCATCGCAACGACCTCCGAGCGGCCAACCGGCGCTTGAGAACCGTTGTCCGATGCTTTATGATCAGGATATGGAGACCGCAGACCTGACGGCCAAACGCGATCATCTGCTGAACGTGCTGCGCGGCATCGGCAAGACGGCCGTGGCGTTCAGCGGCGGCATCGACAGCACCGTTGTGGCCAAGGCGGCCCATCTCGCCCTCGGCGCCAATGCCGTGGCCGTCACCGCCGACAGTCCGAGCGTACCTCGCGCCGAAATCGCCGAGGCCCGGCGGTTGGCGGAGGCGATCGGCATTCGTCATCTCGTCGTCCCCACCGCCGAGTTCGCCGACGCCAATTACGTTCGCAACGACGGCGCCCGCTGCTACTACTGCAAGACGGAACTGTACGGCCGGATCGAGACGCTTCTGCCGGGCTTGGACGTCGATGTGATCTGCAGCGGCGCCAACCTCGACGACCTCGGCGACTACCGCCCCGGTCTCAAGGCGGCGGCGGAACACGGCGTCCGCCATCCGTTGCAGGAGGCGGGCTTCACCAAGGCCGACGTGCGCGCCCTGGCGCTGGCCTGGGGCCTGCCGACGTGGGACAAGCCGGCGTCGCCCTGCCTGTCGAGCCGCCTCGCCCCCGGCGTGGAGGTGACGCCGGAACGCACCTCCCGCGTCGAGGCGGCCGAGGAGTATCTGCACGGCCTGGGTCTGCGCGAATGCCGGGTGCGCCTGCACGAAGGCGAGCTGGCCCGCGTCGAAATCCCGGCGTCGGAGTTGGTGCGATTCGCCGCGCCGGAGGTGCGCGACGGGCTGGTACGGAGGCTGAAGGAACTCGGCTTTCGTTTCGTGACGCTGGACCTGGAAGGCTTCCGCTCCGGCAGTCTGAACACGCTGGTGAACCTCGAAATCAAGCGGCACTTTTCCCCCACGACGCCATGAAAACCGACCCGCTGCCCGCCGCCCAAGCCCTCGAAACGTACTTCCTCGAAGCCCGCTCTAAACTCCTGGACCTCGCCGCCACGCTCGACCGTATCGGCCGCGGCGGCGGCGCCTTCGCCGTGGAGGACGACCCGCGGCTGGAGAAGGTGCGCCAGGCGCTGGAGGTGCTGCACGACCGCAGCGGCGGCCGGGCAGAGAGGATACAGAAGATATTTTCGCTCGATTATGATCCGAAATGGGAACGGCCCACGGCGCGGTAATGGCGGTTCGCCGGTGCAATGAGGTGAACAGATGGCCGATAGAATCTGCCCCGAATGTTCGGGCGACCTTCCGGAAAATGAAGGCAAGTATTGTCGCCATTGCGGTCGTCCGCTGGAATCCCCGGCGGCTCAGACGAACGGCGCCGCCCAAAAGGTTCCGCAAGACATTCTGGACTGGGCGCGCGGCCAGTTCAACGAAGAGGAATTCGTCGCGGGCCTTCGCGAGATACGGGAAACCGGCGGGCTGGAGCTGAAGGATTTCATTCACGAACTGGAACAGGAAGCCGCGCCCCGTGAATGAACCAACGGAAGGCCCCACCCCGTACCGGGTCTCCTACTCGGATCGGGTGCGCAGCGAATTGAGAAAGCTAATCGCCTGGGCCCGAGACCGCGGCCTCGGAAACGAAGTCCTTGCCGCAGTGCAGGAGATGGATCGAAGGCTCCACGTTTACCCGCAGTTCGGACAGCCGCTACAGGATCTGACGCTTGAACCCGGTCAGGTTTGGATTGGGGTCGTTGCCCCGCTGGTAGTGCGCTACGCCCTCTTCGAGGACCGACGGCTCGTCATGGTCGCCGCGCCTATCACGCCCTTGCCCAGGACAGGCCTCTGATTTTGCTCAACTACGGCCTCCGGAAGGCGGCCGGAGGTAAACTAAAGGCGAACGCGAGATGAATGAGGATCAATTCTACACTCGCTGGATGCAACAGCACCGAAAGTTCCCCGGCGTTGCCAGGTGCGTGGAATTGCTCCATCGGCGAAACGTCCAGGGCAGTTTGGTGGACATCATTTGCGGCGAGTTGCAAGACCATGCGGCCGGTCATTCGGCGGAATTGGTCGCCGCGTGCAGTGCCGAGAGCGATGAGCGGGTCCTCCGCATTCTCTTCGGCGTCCTCTGCGAGGCGAAGTTGCCCGAAGTGCTTCCCTTGTTCATAGAGCATCTGCGTTCCGACGATGAGAGCCTGCGAGTCTGGTCCGAAAGGGGTCTACGCGCGCTCAACACCCCGGACGCCCGCAAGGCGTTGTGGGAGGCCGGCCTGTCTCGCAGGACCTAATCTCGCACGGCGGATTTATCGAAAAGGTTGTAACCGGTATGAACTACATCGACCCCCACATCCACATGATCTCGCGGACCACCGACGACTACCACCGCATGGCCCTGAGCGGCTGTGCGGAAGTGAGCGAACCGGCCGTCTCCTGGCTCTGAAACCCATCATGCCGCCGCCTTCGACCCCCTTGACCGATCTGGAGCCGGGCGACCGCTTCGAGGTCTATCCGTCGCCCGACGGCCGCGCCTTGAAGTTGCCCGAAAGTTTCCTGGAACTCAACCAGCCGATCCATCACCTGCTCGGGCCGAATGACCAGTCCCGTGCCTTTCGCCGGGCCGACTCCGCGGACTATCTGGATCTTGTCGATCCGCTTCAACCGATTCTGGACGGCTCAGTCTGGCTGGAGTACCAGGGTTCCGGCCGGTTCCGGCTGGTCGCCCGGCAGGAAGAGTCCGCCGATCCGGCCCCGGAAGCGGCCGCCGAGCCGGGGGTCCGGCTCACTCTCAACCCGGAGGACCAGGCGTTCCTGGAAACGGCCCCGCGGCAACGGGCCTCGCTGCCGCTGTTCGCCCTGGCCCGCGAGGCCGCCCAGCTCAGCACCAACGCCGGCTTCGACCGCTTGATCTGTCTGCCGCTGGTGCGCGACATGGAACTGCTCGACCACCAGATCCGCACGGCCAAGACGGTGCTGCAGCGCTTCCGCGGCAAGGCCCTGTTGTGCGACGAGGTCGGCCTGGGCAAGACCATCGAGGCCGGCCTGATCCTGGCCGAGCTGCGCCTGCGCGGCCTGATCCGCTCGGCCCTGATCCTGACGCCCCCCTCGCTGATCGAGCAATGGCAGGGCGAGATGCGCCGCAAGTTCTCGCTCGACCTGATCAGCCACGACGCCCCGGCCTTCCGCGAGCGCGGCCCCGCGGCCTGGAACGAACACGATTTCGTCATCGCCTCCATCCACACCGCCAAGCGCGAGCCGCATCGCTCGGCCGTCACCGGCCGCCACTGGGACATGGTCATCGTGGACGAGGCCCACCACCTGCGCAACCGCAACACCCAGACCTGGCGCTTGGCCAGCGAGTTGCGGAAACAGTACGCCCTGCTGCTGACCGCCACCCCCGTCCAGAACAACCTCGAAGAGCTGTTCAACCTGGTCACGCTGCTGGAACCGGGTCTGTTGCGCACGGCCCGGCAGTTCCAGAAGCATTTCGTGGACAAAAAAGACAAACTGACGCCGCGCAACCTGGACGAGCTGCACCGCCTGCTGGCCGAGGTGATGGTGCGCAACCGCCGATCGACCGTCGGCTTGCAGTTCACGCGCCGCTGGGCGCGGACGGAACGGCTCGTACCGTCCCCCGAGGAGCAGCAACTCTACGAGGCGGTGGCCGCGTTCGTCCGGCCGCACCTGCGCAAGGAGGGCAAAGGCGTCTTCGCGCGCATGGCCCTGCTGTCGCTGCAAATGGCCCTCGGCAGCTCAAGCCCGGCCGCGGCCGGCGTTCTGGCCAAGCTGGCGGAGACGCCGAAGCTGGCCCCCGCGGATCGGCAGACCCTGCTGGAGCTGGCGGACCAGGCCGGCCGGCAACACGAGAGTTCCAAGGTCAACCGCCTGCTCCAGCTGCTGGGCGAGTTCCCCGACAAGCTGGTGCTGTTCACGCAGTTCCGCGCCACGCAGGAGCTGTTGCATCAGAGCCTGACCGAGGCCGGGCACGCCGTCGCGGTCTTTCACGGCGGCCTGACGCGGCTGGCCAAGGAAGCCGCCGTCAACCAGTTCCGCGGGCCGGCCCGCGTCCTGATCGCCACCGAATCGGGCAGCGAAGGGCGCAACCTGCAATTCGCCCACGCCCTGTGCAATTTCGACCTGCCCTGGAACCCCATGCGCATCGAGCAGCGCGTCGGCCGGCTGAGCCGGATCGGCCAGACCCGCGACATCCAGATCTTCAATCTGGTGACGGCCGGCACCGTCGAGGAGGCGGTGCTGCACCTGCTTCAGGCCAAGCTGAACCTGTTCGAACTGGTCATTGGCGAGATCGACATGATCCTCGGCAACCTGGAGGAGGAGCGCGAGTTTGAGGACGTGGTGGCCGACCTGTGGGCGGAGTCGGCCGACATGGGCGATTTCCGCCGGCGCATGGAGGAGCTGGGCGACCGCCTGCTGCGGGCCAAGGCGGAGTACCAGGAGCAGCAGGCCCACGACAATAAAATCTTTGGCGACCGTTTTACTCCGGATCAGTGAGCGGGTGATTTCATGGACGGCCCGGTTGCAGACGCGCCTGTCGCGGCTTCGCCGCTGGAGTCGTTTTTGCGCGACTACCTGGACAAGACCGGCGGCGTCTGGGACGAAATCGAGCCGCAGGTCTACGACGTGCTTCTGCCGGCGGGGACGGAATTGCCGACGGGCCGGGGCGGCGACTCCGGCGTCGTGCGGCTGACGTTCGACCCGGAGGCGCTGCCGGAGCACCCGTCGGCCCAGCTGGCCAGTTTCGGCACGCCGCTGGTGGACCGGCTGCTGCACGACGCCGTTCAGCGCGGCCGGGCCGGCCAGTTCTATCTGGTCGGCCTGAACTTGCGGCCGCACGACCTGCCGGCCCGCCTGCGCCGCAGCCTGCACGTGGCGCCGGCGACCCTCCAGGTCGGCCGCGTGCGGGCCATGCATTTCCCGCAGGTGGTGTTCTGGTTCCAGGCCTCGTTCGTCAGCGACCAGAAGGAGCAGATCGTCTTGCCGGTGGCGGTCGATCTGCATTACGGCCGCGAGGTGCGGCACAGCGACGCCCTGCTGGAGCCGGCCCGGCTGGCGGAACATCCGTCCCAGCCGTTGCCGCCGGCCCCGGCGTCGAGCCTGAAGTCCGGATACCGGCTGGCGCGGGGGCAGATCCTGCGCAGCGTGGCGGCCCTCGCCAACAGCCGCGGGCGCGAACTGGCCGAACGGAGGGACGTCCACGTCGCGCGTCTCAAGCGCTACTATGCCGACCTGCGGGCCGAGCTGGACGAGCAGAAGAGCCGGGCGCGAAACGCCGAGGAGGCCGCCGCCCGCCATGCCGAGCGTTTGGCTGCCCTGGAGCGCGAAGAACAGCTGCGGGTGGCCGAGCTGCGCCAGAAGAGCCTGTTGCACGTCGATCTGCACCTGCTGCAACTGCTGCGCATCGAGCAGCCCAAGCTGCTGGTGCGGGCCGTGCTGACGGCCGAGGACTCGGCCCCCGGAGGGCTGGAGGTGGTATGGGACCCGCTGCTGGAAGTGGTGGAGGCCGTGCCATGCCCTATCTGCGGCAAGCCGAGTTACGAATTTACGCTGAACCGCTTTGGTCAGGTGGGGTGCGAGTCGTGCAAACCGGGCCTGACCGGCGGGAGGTCCGCGAAACGCTGAACGGTGATGCGTGGCCAGAACGGCCGGGACGTTTTTCGTCGCGTGACATGGTATGATAGGGAGCAGCGACCACGCGGCGCCTTCGCCGTGGAGGACGACCAGCGGCTGGCGAAGGTGCGTTAGGCGCTGGGGCGCTCCACGACCTCGGCACCGGCCGGGCGGAACGGATTCAGAAGATATTTTCGCTCGATTATGATCTGAAATGGGAGCGGCCTCGGCCGCGCTAGATCACGGTTCGCTGGTGAAGCGAGGTGAACAAATGGCCACAATCAACTGCAAGAACTGTCATCTTTCGTTGAACGACGAACTGGCCGGCAAGCCGTGTCCGCAGTGCGGAAGTATGGATCGGGAAGTCGGCGCCCACGATCATGCCGTTTTCATCGAAAAGGCGCGGGTGGCAAAAGAATTGGCGATGAAGCACTATCAGGTCGAACCCGGCCTCACCCAGGTCATCCGCTTCTCCGGTTCCCCCCAAATGGAGGCTACCCCCGCCGAGCCGATCAAACTCCTGGAGATCAACGAAGGCACGGTGCCTTCCGGGGTGATGCCTCTGCACTTCGGGCCGGCTGTGGCGAGCGGAATACCGTTCCCGTCGGTGATCATTGAGGTGACGCCGGATGAGTATGAGCGAATTCGGGCACGGGAGCTAAAACTGCCCGAAGGGTGGCAATTCGAAGACGTGTTGCCCAGGCCGGAAAGCGAATAAGAGAAGCGCGATGGCGACGCCTGCGGAATGGGCCGACGGGTACGCCCGGCAGGCCGACGCCGACATGAAGACCTGGACGGCCCTCCAAGGGAGTGCGGACGTGGCCGAATGTCATCGCCTCCTTTTCCTTCAGATGGCGTGCGAAAAGCTGTGCAAGGCCCATCTCATCCTTGGAGGAACCCCTCCCATCAATCTCCAGTCGAGTCACGGCTACGTCGCCAAACCTTTGCCCGTCGTGATCCGCGACCAATTGGTATTCCTGCGCCGGAACCTGAACGGCATGGGCGGGGTAATGGTCCTGATCCGACACCTAGCACGAGAGATCGAAGTGTTGAATCCCGCAGTAAACCGAGCGGGCCAGCGGCCGGACAACTGCGAGTATCCGTGGGAAGATGATAGGGCAGTCCTTCACTCTCCGCTGGACTCGACGTTTACTCCGTCGCAGCTACTCCTGGCGCCCGCCGGCCGGACGTTCCTCAAGCTCCTCCGGGCGCGATTGATCGTATGATTTAAGCAAGAAAGGGCCGTTCGCAATGTCCTTCTACATCGACCCCCACATCCACATGATCTCGCGGACCACCGACGATTACCACCGCATGGCCCTGAGCGGCTGCGCGGCGGTCAGTGAGCCGGCCTTCTGGGCCGGCTTCGACCGCGGCTCCGCCGAGGGATTCCGCGACTACTTCCGCCACCTCACGGAAGTCGAGCCGAAACGCGCCGCCCTGTTCGGCATCCGCCACTACGGCTGGCTCTGCATCAACGCCAAGGAGGCCGAGAACGTTGCCCTGTCGCGCGACGTGATCGCCCTCATCCCCGAATTCCTCGACAAGCCCAACGTCCTCGGGATCGGCGAAATCGGCCTCAACAAGAACACGCGCAACGAGGCCGTCATCTTTCAGGAACACGTCGATCTGGCCGTCCGCACCGACGAGCTGATCCTCATCCACACGCCGCACCTGGAGGACAAGTATAAAGGGACAAGGATGATCCTCGATATGCTCAAGAACGACCGTCGCGTCAAGCCGGAGCGCGTCTGCGTCGATCACGTCGAGGAGCACACCGTTCGGCTGGCGTTGGACGGCGGCTTCTGGTGCGGCATGACGCTCTACCCGACGACGAAATGCACGCCGGCGCGGGCCTGCGACATCATCGAAATGGTCGGCGGCGAGCGCGTGTTGGCCAACTCGGCCGGCGACTGGGGCAAGTCCGACCCGCTGGCGGTGCCGGAGCTGATGCTGGAGATGCGTCGCCGCGGCCACGGCGAAGAGCTGATTCGCAAGGTGGTGTACGAAAACCCGCTGGCGTTCTGGCGACAGTGCTCGCGGTGGCGGGAATGGCCCGTCGTGGGCAAAGAGCTGCCGAGGAAGGCGACGCAGCGGGTATGACTTCTTACGGAGTCAGCCCGAACAACTCCTGCGCATTCCGCGTCGTCCGCTCCGACAGCGCGTCCGGCGTGACGCCGTGCAGCCCCGCTAGACAGGCCGCCGTGTGAACGACGTGGGCCGGCTCGTTGCGCTTGCCGCGAAGCGGCACGGGCGATAAATACGGACAATCCGTCTCCACCAACAGCCGGTCGAGCGGCGGCTTCGCCGCGGTTTCACGCAACGCCTGAGCATTCTTGTATGTGAGCATCCCCGCGAACGACAGCACCAGCCCCATCGCCAGGCACGCCTCTCCCATCGCCGCGTCGCCGACGAACGAGTGCATCACGCCGCGGATCGGCCCGTGTCGGTCGAAGTCCGCCCGCAACATCCGCAGCACGTCGGCATCGGCCTCGCGGCAATGGATCACCACCGGCTTGTTCGTGCGCCGGCTCAGCCCCAAATGACGGGCGAAATAGTCTTCCTGCACCGGGAACGGGGTGTAGTCCCAATGCCGGTCCAGTCCCGTCTCGCCGACGCCGACCACTTCTCGCCTTCCGGCCAGCGCGACGACTTCATCCCAGGCGGTCGGCGCCGCCTCGGCGGCGTGGTTAGGATGGATGCCGACCGTTGCGAAGAGGTTGGGGTGGTTGGCGGCGAGAGAAACGCAGGCGGCGCTGTCGGCCGCCGTCGTCGCCACGACC
This sequence comes from uncultured Planctomycetaceae bacterium, assembly GCA_963813925.1. GTDB lineage: Bacteria > Planctomycetota > Planctomycetia > Gemmatales > Gemmataceae > UBA4732. The sequence goes on along the minus strand of CAWFBG010000004.1, from coordinate 142,398 downwards.
ACGATTTGGGCCACGCCGGCCGCGCGGGCGCGGTCCAGCACGGCCGGCAAGTCGCCGGCGAATTGCTCGTCGTCCAGGTGTGCGTGCGTGTCTACGAGAACGGCCACGTCAGACCTTCGTCGCCTCGCCGCGCGGCGCCTTCAGCCCTTCCAGCTCCGAAAGGTGAAAGCGCTTCACCGCCAGCAGCTTTTCCAACTCCGCCCGGGCGTCCACATCGGTCGCGGCCGCCAGGTCGCGCTCCAGGTCGGCCAGCGCCTTCCGTTGCGATTCGACGAGCCGGGGCAGCAGATATTCGAGGGAGATAAAGTTGATCGTCGTGAAGGCGCTCGGGAACGAGCCGGTGTACGACGGCGGAATTCGCCGGCGGAAGAGGAAGCGGCCCAGGTCGGCGGTCGCCTCCCGGTCCTCGGCCTCGATCTCGCGCAGCCGACGCAAGGCGGAGTCGCCGGCGGCGGCGGTCCAAGGGAACGCCTCGCCGACGTAACGCAGCATCGACAGGCTCTCGCGCCGGAAAGCCTGTTGCAACAGGGCTTGGGTGCGGGGGTCGATCACGGTTGGTTCTCCAGCCGCGCCGCCGGCCCCGGACGCGGGCCTCCGCCGGGCCGCCCTCCCGGCCGTCCGCCTGGTGCGCCGCCCGGGCGCCGACCCGGAGGACCGCCGCCGCCGCCGGCCGGGGCGGTGTTCGCCGCCACCGCATGTGGGAAGTACGCGCTCGACGCCCTTGGCGCTGACTTCCGACAGCGGGTCCCACGCCAGGCCGAGGCCGAACACCACCAGCGCCAGCACCGTCGCGTAGAACACCGCCCCGGCCGGTTCCCGCAGCCGCGCCGGCTCCACGCCCTCGATGTCCTCGGCGCGGCCCTCGATAATCATTACCTTCATCACTTTCAGATAATACACCGCGCTGATGACGGTATTGACGCCGCCCACGCCCAAGAGCGCCAGCAGCGTGAAGCCCAGCCCCGACTGGCCGGCGCCCCAGTAATACTGGCCGGCCCGCCACAGGGCGTAGAAGATCTGCACCTTGGCCGTGAAGCCGATCAGCGGCGGGATGCCCAGCAGACTCAGCAAAAAAAGCGACAGTGTCACCACCATCCACGGCGACCGCCTTACCAGGCCTGCGCATCTGCGACAGGTCTTCCGAGCCGGTCTCGTTGCGAATGAACGCGACCACGGCGAAGGCGCCGAGGTTCATGAACAAGTAGGCGATCAGGTAAAACAGCACCGCCTCGGCCCCGATCACCGCCTGGCCGCCGGGCAGGTAAAGCCGCGGCGTCGTCAGGGCGCAGATGCCCATCATCATGTAACCGGCGTGGGCGATGGTGGAGTAGGCCAGCAGCCGTTTGAGGTTCGTCTGGCGGAAGGCGGCCAGGTTGCCGAACGTCGCCGTGACGCCGGCGAACACCGCCAGGGCCGGCACGATGTAATGCAGCACCGCCATCCAGTTGCCGTCGCCGTTGACCAGCGGATCGACGCCGGTGAACACCAGGACCAGCCGGATCATCAGGGCCAGCGCCGCCGCCTTGGACGCGACGGACAGAAAGCCGGCCACCTCGGCCGACGCCCCCTCGAACACGTCGGGGCACCAGAAATGGAACGGAACCGCCGCCAGCTTGAATCCGACGCCGATGAGCAAAAACAGCGTGCCCAGGATCAGCACCGGGTCGAACGCCGAAACGGCATGGACGTAGCCGGCCGCCAGATCGGGGAGATAGCCGGTCCCGAATTTGCCGGCCAGCAGGCTGATGCCGTAGAGCATCACGCCCGCGGCGCCGCCGCCGTAGACGACGTACTTGAGGGCGGCTTCACTGCTCAGCCGGCGGCCCTTGAGGAAGCCGGCCAGGGCGTAGCTCGGCAGGCTGGCCATCTCGACGCCGATGAAGACCATCAGCAAGTGGTTGGCCGACGCCATCAGCATCATGCCGAGTGTGGCGCCGAGCAGCAGGACGTAGAAGTCGGCGGAGTCGTCGCGGTCGGGGATGCCGGTCAGCATCGTCAGCCAGATCATCAGGGCGGCGAAACCGAGCAGAAAGCAGCGAAGGAAGACCGTCAAATGGTCGTAAACGAGCATGCCGCCGAACATCTGTTCCGTCTTCCCCGTCGAGTCCGGCGCCGCGAAGTCAAGATAGCCGCCCCACTGGCAAACGGACAGCGCCAGAATGACCAGCGTGAGAATCAGGGCGATTGGGCCGACGTGCGCCCGGTCGGCCAGCCGCAGCACGCGCAGCAGCAACAGCAGCACGATGGTGCAGCAGACCAGCAGTTCCGGCAGAAACATCACGGAGCCGCCGAGGAGGTTTTCCGTGATCAGGTTGATGTTCGGCAGCATGAAAAGTCTCGGTCGGGCGAGCGGCCGGCGTGAGCCGGCTGGTACGTCACTCGTTTCGAGGCGCGAGGCCATACCAGCCGGCTCACGCCGGCCGCTCGCCGGCCTATTTGAAACTGGCCAGTGCGTTAATGATCCCCGTGACGCTCGGCTCCATCCAGCTGAGGAGCAGGAACGGCGCGATGCCAAACAGCACCGCCCCCACCACCAGCGGCACGGCCGCCACGATCTCGCGCAAATCCATGTCCTTGTAGTTCTTGTAGGCCGGGTTCTGCCCCATGAACACTCGTTGAATCGTCCACAGGATGTAGGCGGCGGTCAGCACGACGGTCAGCGCGGCCAATACCGCGAACGTGACGCCGACGGCCCAGTGTCCGCCCGGCGCGAAGTTCCACGCCGACAGCACCACCATGAACTCGCCGACGAAGCCGCACATGCCCGGCAGTCCCATCGCCGCGAAGAAGAGCACGGCGCTGATGCCGCCGTACAGCGGCATCGGCTCGTAGAGGCCGCGGAAGTTGTCGAGGTTGCGGTGGTGGGCGCGGTCGTAGATGACGCCGACCAGGAAGAACATGCCGGCCGACGTGATGCCGTGGGCGATCATCTGGAACACGGCGCCGTTCAGGCCCCACGACCAGTACGTCGTGTTCGGCCCCGACGACCAGACGGCGATGCCCAAAATGACGTAGCCCATGTGGCTGATGGAACTGTAGGCCACCAGCTTTTTGAAGTCGGTCTGGGCCATCGCCGCGAAGGCGCCGTAGACGATGTTGATGACGCCGAACAACGCCACCCACAGGGCCAGTTGTTCGGCGGCCCAGGGAGTTATCGGATAGGCGATGCGGATGATGCCGTAGGCGCCGAGCTTGAGCAGGACGCCGGCCAGGATCATGCTGATCGGAGTCGGCGCCTCGACGTGGGCGTCGGGCAGCCAGGTGTGGAACGGGAAGACCGGCACCTTGATGGCGAAGCCGATGAACAGAAAGATGAACATCGTGTACTGAAAGCCGGGCGTGAAAAAGGCCTGCGTCGAGAGGCGTTCGTATAAGCCCTTGCGGGCGGACGCCGCGGTCTCCGTCGCCGGCTTGACGTTGGACTCGGCGACGGACACGGTTTCCTCCGCCGCCTTCACGCCCTCCTCCGCGGTCTTCACCGTTTCCGCGTTGCCGGCCGCCTTGGCGCGGTCGAGCGACTTTTGGCGCTTGCCAGATCGGCCTTCGACTGTTCGACCACGCCGGCGGCGCCGTCGCGGATTTTTTCGATCCCAGATACGAACATTGCCTGGGCCGGCTCGCCCTTGAGGTATTGCGACGCGGCCTTGCCGACGCGCTGCAGCAGGATCAGGTCGAAGGAGTTGACGACCACCGGCAGGGCGGTCAGCGCCTTGTCCTCGGCGAGCCGGGCACGGGTGAGCAACGCCTGCGCCCGGTCGCGCTGGCGGGCGGCCAGGTCGAAGGGCGCCTGGGCATTGTCTCTGGCGGCGCGGGCGGCGTCGGCCTCGCGTTCGGCTTTGTCCCTGGCCGCCCGCGCGTCCACGGCGCGTTTCTGAGCTTCGTCCCGATCCTTGGCCGGCTTGTCCGCCAGCGCCTTGACCTTGTCGTCGGCGGTCGTCCAATCGGCCTTGGCGTCGGCCGCCGCCTTTTCCGCGTCGGCCAGCTTCGCCTTCGCGTCCTCCAGCGCGTGCTGGGCCTCGCCGTAAGTCGCGTCCGCCGCGTTGAAATCGCCTTGCGCCTTATCCACATCCTGTTTGGCGGTATTGAACGCGAGGTTTTCTTGTTTCTCGGCCTCGGCCTCCAGCCGTTGGACGGGCACGAAATCGCGGACGTTGGTGAAGTAAAACGCCAGCAGCGCGATCAGGATGAAGACGCTGCCGAGCAGGGTGTACAGGAAGAACTTGATGGCGGCGTATTCGCGGCGCGGCCCGCCCCAGACGCCGATGAGAAAATACATCGGCAGCAGCATCACTTCCCAGAAGATGTAAAACAGGAAGAAGTCGAGCGCCAGGAACGTGCCCAACATGCCCGTTTCCAAAATCAGAAACAGGATGCAGTAGCCGCGCACGAACTTGTCGATCTTCCAGCTGGCGATCATCGCCAGGAAACAGAGGGCCGTCGTCAGCAGCACCAGGGCCATGCTGATGCCGTCGGCGCCGAGGTAATAGTCGATGTGGAAATTCGGGATCCACGGGTAGCGGGAGACCCAATCGCGGCTACTTTTGGGATCGGAATGCGGCGTGGTATCGGCCTTCTCCGCGCGTGTGGGCAGCGTGGCCCATTCCCGCGCTTCCGGGGTGTTGTAGCCGTGGCTCTCGACCGTGTCGTAGCGGAAATTGAAGAACATGCCGAGGCTGAGGCCGAGCGTCAGGGCGGTCCCGATCAAGGCCCACCAGCGCATGGCGTCTTCCTTGCCGCGCGGGAAGAACAGCAGCCCCAGCGCGAACACGCTGGGGATGAAGACCACCAGCGTCATCCAGATGAAGTCCCACTCGTATTGGGTCGGCCCCATGGGAATGTCAACTCCAATTATTCACCACAGAGTCACAGAGAACACAGAGAAGACAAAAATATTTTCTTTTCTCTGTGTTCTCTGTGACTCTGTGGTGAGAAGGTTTTATCCCGCCAGCACCAGCGTCACCCACCACGTCAACAACAGGAACACGCCGACGGCCGCCAACACCAGGAACAGCACGTAGCCGCGCAGCGAGCCGGTCTGCACGCGGCGCAGCGAACCGCCCACCCCGGACACCGACCGCCCCACCACGTTCACCAGCCCGTCCACCACGCCGTTGTCGAAACGGCCGTCCCACTTCGACACCCATACCGCCGTGTAGGCCACGGAATGGATCACGCCGTCGATGACGTGCAGGTCGAACCATTTGAACCAGTGCGCCACGACCAGCGACGGTTTCACGACAATCGCACTATACATCTCATCGAAGTACCATTTGTGCGTCAGGAAGGCGTGGACGGCCGGGAACTCCTGCCGCGACTCCGCCGGGTCGAGGACGCGGTAGTAGTAGAGCAGCGACGCGAACACCACGCCGAGGATGGTTAGCCCCAGCGCGAGGTCGCCGGCCAGCCAGCCCATGTCGCGGGCGTAATAGCGCTCGCTGTGGGCCTCGTCCTTGAGCCGGCCGCCCTTCCAGAGCGGGTCGTTCTCGACGCGGCCGAAGTCGGCGATCACCGAGGACGGTTGCGACTCGCCGATCTTCTCCGCCAGGTAGCTCTCCTCCGGATTCAACGGTTGCCTGCCCCAGGCGACGCAGACGCTGAACACGGCCAGCACGATCAGCGGCACGGTCAGCAGCCAGGGCGGCTCGTGGGCGTGTTCGTAAACGTGCGGGTCGCGCGGCCGACCGGCGAAGGTGAGAAACCACATCCGAAACATGTAAAATGTCGTGATTCCCGCCGTGACCAGCGGCAGCAGGAACAGCAGGACGTGGCCGGGGTGGACGTAAACGTAGCCGAAGGCCTGGGCGAGGATGGCGTCCTTGCTGTACCAGCCGCTGAAGGTCGGCACGCCGGAGATGGCCAGGGTGCCGACCAGCATGGTCAGGGCGGTGATCTTCATCTTGGGGAACAGGCCGCCCATTTTCATCATGTCCTGCTCGTGGTGGCAGCCGTAGATGACGGCGCCGGAGCAGAGGAACAGCAGCGACTTGAAGAAGGCGTGCGTCATCAGGTGGAACAGCCCGGCCGTCCAGCCGCCGACGCCCAGGGACAGCATCAGGTAGCCGAGCTGGCTGACCGTCGAATAGGCCAGCACCTTCTTGATGTCCGTCATCACCACGGCGATGCTGGCCGCCAGGAACAGCGTGACGCCGCCGACGTAGGCGATGACCAGCAGCACCTCGGGCGTGAATAGCGGATAGATGCGAGCCACAAGGTAGACGCCGGCGGCCACCATCGTCGCGGCGTGGATGAGGGCGCTGACCGGCGTCGGCCCTTCCATGGCGTCGGGGAGCCAGACGTGCAGCGGGAACTGCGCCGACTTGCCGACGCAGCCGAGAAAAATGCCGAGCCCGGCCACGACCAGCATCCAGTAAGGCATGACGCCGAACTGGCGGCCGTCGGGCGCGGCGTGGACCTCGACCGTACCCACCTGGTCCCAGTTGATCGCTTCCACTCCGTGGGGTCCGACGCCGTGGAAGTCGGCGGACGGCTCGCGCGGGAAGAGCAAGGCGCTCGTCCCCGCGCCGTCGTCCGGGGCCGTCAGGTGCAGCGTTTGCGCCGGGAACGTCGGCTTTCGCGGCGAGGCTGCCGCGCACGAACCGGCCGCCCAGCACCAGGCCGCCCTGCGTGTCGCGCACCGGACAGCGGATCTGCCGGAACAGGTCCTGGAAGTTGAACGAGCCGACAAACGTCCAGAGGATGAGCAGGCCGATGATGAATCCCGCGTCGCCGACGCGGTTGACGATGAACGCCTTGTTGGCGGCGTTGCTGGCGCTCTGGCGCTCGAAGTAGAAGCCGACCAGCAGGTAGGAACAGATGCCGACCAATTCCCAGCTTATAAATACCTGAAAGAGGTTGTCGGCCATCACCAGGTTGAGCATCGAGAAGCAGAAGAGCGACAGGTACATGAAGAACCGGCCGAAACGGCCGCGGCGGCGCAGGGGGCCGTGTTCGCCGTGGACGTGATGGTCCTCGACCGTCTCCTCCAGCTCTTCACCCATGTAGCCGATGGAAAATATGTGAATCAGGGCGCCGATGAACGTCACCATCATGAACATGAGGGCGGCGAGGCTGTCGATGCGGAAACCGAGTTGCAGGGCCGTGCCGCGCCGGGGATCGTTGGTGATTCCTGGAAGAATGCGCAGCCAGTCGGCGCGTCCGGCCCAGCGAAAGTCCATCGCCGCCAGCGCCGCTTCTTCGTTGGCGATGTCCTTTTCGACGGCCTTGCGGTCGCCGTCGCCGGCGACGAGTTTTTCGCGGAGTTCGTGGATCGTCTTCTCATGCCCGTCGCGGGCCTTCTCCTGGTCGCCGTCCACGAAGGTGAAAATGAGGAACCCCGCGAGGCTGAGCAGGAAGGCGAGGCCGATGGCCGCCGTGGCGACGTAGGCGGCGCCGCGACCGCCCTTGTCGCCGCCGAAAAGGAAGTAGAACCGCTCGACGGCGGGATGGTCGTCGCGGTAGCGGCGGCAGAGCGCCCACGCCCCCGACGCCAGCAGGATCAGCACGAACGACAGCAGCGGCAGCAGCGCCGCCGTGACGAACAGCCAGCCGGGGTGGGCGGCGTAGAACTGGTAGGGGTCGGCGAAGAATTCGCTCATGGTTATCCCTTGAGTTCCTCCGCCGTATCCACGTCCACGGTGGTGTGATTGTTGTAAAAGTTGAGCACGATGGCCAGGGCCACCGCCGCCTCGGCCGCCGCCAACACGATCACGAACAGGGCGAAGACCTGCCCCTCCATCTCGAACGCCTCGTTGAAGTGGGCGAAGGCCACGAAGTTGACCGTGGCCCCATTCAGCACCAATTCGACTCCCATGAGGATGCCGATGGCGTTGCGCTTGGTGGCCATGCAGACGGCCCCGCACACGAACAGCACCGCCCCGAGCAGGAGGTAATGGGTCAGGCCGATTTCGCTCATGAGGCCCCCCCGCGGCGGCGCTTGGCGCGGGCCAGGTAGGCCGCCCCGATCAGCACCACCAGCAGATGCACGGATACGATTTCAAACGGCAGAAGGTAGGCCATGCGCGTGCGGTAGACGCCGGCCCCGGGCTTTCCGTCATCGGTGACGCCGGTGATGTCGGTTTGGGGCGTGGATTCCCTCACGCCGAGCAACGCCTGGCCGATGTTCTCGCTGTCGGACATCGGGCCGGGCTTGGCCCCTCCCACGTTGATTTGCAGGAGGCTGACGGCCAGCACGGCGTAGAGCGACATGCCGACGAAGGCGGCGATGGCCCACTCGGCGGCGCCGATGCGCATCTTGATGAACGGCCCCTGGGCGGTGAGCATGACGCCGAACACGACGAGCACCAGGGTGCCGCCGACGTAGACGAGCAGCTGCACAGCCCCGACGAAATCGGCGTTGAGGAGGAAAATGATCCCCGCCGTTCCGGCCAGGGCGAACAGCAGCCAGGCCGCCGCGCGCACGATGTTCTGCGACACCACCACCGCGACGGCGCAGGCGCCGGTCAGAAAAGCGAGGGCGTAAAACAGGATGGTGGAGAGGTTCATCGGTGCGTCCACAAGAATATATCACCACAGAGGCACAGAGAGAGAGAAAGACAAGAATTGTTTTCGACGCCGCCTTGTCTTCCGACCAATAGTCTTTGTCTTTTCTCTGTGTCTCTGTGCCTCTGTGGTGAAATTCGTTTTTCAGTTCCGCGCGGCGACTTTATGGTTCCCCGGCGTCCACATCGGCGGCACGCCGCCTGCGGGCAGTTTGCTCTGCGTGGTCGCCAGCTTCCAGGCCAGCCAGATCACCGCGACCGCACACAACACTCCCAACACATATTTCAGACCGTTTAACACCAAGACTGGCATGGCAACTTGCCACAAACTGACGCCCAGCAGCAGGACGCAGCCGATCGGCAACAGATACTTGAGGCAGGTCATCATCACCTGATCGATGCGCAGCCTCGGCAGCGTCCAGCGAACCCACATCATCACGAAAACCAGCAGCCAGCCCTTGAGGATGAACACGACCACGTTGATGCCGTTCCCCAGGAAACCGCCCCAGTCCTGGCCGGCGATGGTGAAATGGATCCATTCGCTCAGGTCGTAGGGCAGCAAACCGGTGTTCCAGCCGCCGAGGAAGAGCAGGATGGCGATGCCGCTGACCGCGAACATGGCGCCGTACTCGGCCATGAAGAAGAACGACCAGCGCAGGCCGCTGTATTCCGTATGGAAACCGGCCACCAACTCGCTCTCGGCCTCGGCCAGGTCGAACGGCGCCCGCTTGCACTGGGCGGTGGCGCAACAGAAGTAGGTCCAGAAGGCGGCGAAGGTGAACGGGTTGCGGAAGACGTACCACTCCCAGAAAAAGCCCGTTTGCCGATTCGTGATGTGTACGAGATCCATCGAGCCGGCCACGATGACCGGGACGAGGACGCACAGGGCCATCGGCACCTCGTAACTCACCATCTGGGCGGCCTCGCGCATGCCGCCGAACAGCGCCCATTTGCTGCCGGAGCCGTAGCCGGCGAGGATGATGCCGAACACTTCCGTGGACATGACGGCCAGCATGAAGAAGACGCCGATGGACAGCGGCTTGGCCACCCAGCCGTTGGCGAACGGCAGCGCCAGGTAGGCGGTGAAGGCGCCGCAGAAGGCGATGTACGGCCCGAGGCGGAACAGCATCTGGTCGGCCTGGGCGGGAATGAGGTCTTCCTTGACGAGGAGTTTCACGCCGTCGGCGATGGTCTGGAGCCAGCCGAACTTGCCGCCGACGCGGGTGGGGCCGAGACGGTCCTGGATGCGGCCGGCCACTTTGCGTTCGAGCCAGATGAAGAAAATGGCGGAGGCGGCGACGAAGGTGAGCAGCAGGACCACCGACAGGACGGCCCAGATCCAGTTGGCGAGGTCCGGCGCAATTCCCAGAAGTTTCGACAAATCGATCACGAGCCGGCGCCTCCGCCCGGGAGAGGATCGCATGGTGTCACGCGGCTGACGGGCGTTACTGTATAGCCCGGTCGGAGGCGCGGCAAGCAGAAAGGGGGGATGGGCGGGAAAACGCGCCTACGGCCTTCTCATTCATGGTCCGGATGATTGTGTCCGGTTAGCCGCGACGCACCAGCGGAGCGCTTGCATGAAGCGCTCCTCTGGCGCGTCGCGGCTAACCGGCGCCGATTCCGGACGCCCGCAAGCGGCCGCTCTCACACGTCCGTTTTCAGCAGACAGTGCAACAGGCACTCGATCGCGCGCGGCAGGTAATCCGGTTCCGCGTACAACGGCGGGCTTAGCGGCAACGTGAGGGTGTATCCCAGGGCCGTGCGGATCAGCTCCCAGGCGCCGACGCGCGGGTCGAGCGAGCGGCGGAAGACGCCGGTTTGCTGGCCCTCCGCGATGATCTGGGCGAGGAGGCTCTCGCTGTCGAGATAAAACGCCCGCAGCAGGGCGACGATTTCCTCGTCGTCGCTCTCGACCAGGGTGCGGTGCATGACGCGAAATTCCAGGGCGCGTTCGCGGGCGGCTCCGAGGTAGAGGTCGGTGACGGCGTGCAGCTTGGCGAGCGGGTCGGTCAGGTCGGCGGTGGCGGCGTTCCAGCGGCCGAGCGTGGCCTCGCGGATTTCCTGCAAGACTTCGAGAAAGAGGGTCTTTTTACTGTCGAAATGACGGTACAACACCGGCTCGGTGACGCCGGCCGCCGCCGCTATCTTTTCGGTGGTCGTGTCGCGGTAGCCGTGCGCCACGAACAGCTGCTTGGCGTGGGCCAGCAGTTGGCGTTTGCGTTCGGCCTTGCTCAGGCGCGGAGACGACCGGGACGCCTCTTTGCGTCGGCGTTGCGGCGCGGTCATCGGCGTCCTCGCCTGCCCGAAAATCGGAACCCGTGACAACAATCTATCCTAGCCGTGCAATGGGATTTTAGCCACAGAGATCACAGAGGACCCAGAGAAAGACACCTCGACTTCCTTTCCCATCTTTCGGGACCGGGAATACCCGTTAATGGCCATCACTCTGGTCCGTAGCGCCGCGCAAACTGTAAGGCTTTTCCAGGCCGTGCTTTTCCATAAGCTCGGCGTCCGCAAGGAGGGTGCGCGCGGGGCCGTCGGCGATGAGCCGGCCGCCGTCGAGCAGCAACACGCGGGGGCAGGTTTGCAGGATCAGCTCCAGGTCGTGCGAGGCGATGACCTTTGTTCCCGGCAGGCCGTTGAGCAGCCGGATGAACTCGCGCCGGCCGCGCGGGTCCAGTTGCAGCGACGGCTCATCCAGCAGCAACACTTGCGGCCGCATCGCCAGCACCCCGGCCAGGGCCACGCGCCGCTTTTCGCCGCCGGACAGGTGGAACGGCGCCCGTTCTTCCAGGCCCGTCAGCGCCACCGCCGCCAGCGCCTCGGCGGTGCGCCGGCGCACCTCGTCGGGCGGCAGGCCGAGGTTGAGCGGCCCGAAGGCCACGTCGTCGAAGACGGTGGCGTTGAAAAGCTGATCGTCGCTGTTCTGGAAGACGACGCCGACGCACGACGGCATTCGGCGGCGCTGGGCGGGGTCGCGCGGGTCGAGTCCGCCGAGACGGAGCGTCCGCGCCTTCGGGACGATCACGCCGCACAGGCAGAGGAATAAGCTCGTTTTCCCCGCGCCGTTGGGGCCGATCAAACCGATGCACTCGCCCGACGCCGCCTCGAAGCCGACGCCGTCCAGGGCGGTCGGCCCGCGCGGGTAGGCGTAGGTCAACTCGGACACCAGGATGGCGGGGTCGGCGGACACGGTGGACCTTTCGGGCGAGTTCCGGGCGCCTGCTATCGTAGCCAATCGAGCAGACAGACGCCGACCGCCCCGCCGACGACGGCGACAAAAAACAGCACATCCGCGGCGGTGGTGCGGAAGCCGGACAGCGAACGAAACCGGCCGTCGAAGCCGCGGCAGCGCATGGCCTGGCCGACGCGCTCCGCTCGCTCCCAGCCGCGCACCAGCAAGGAACCGGTCACCGCGCCAATGGTGCGGTAGCTGTGGAGGTTGGCCCGGTTGCGGTAGCCGCGGACGCGCACGGCGATCCGCAGACGGCCCAGCTCGTCGGCCAGCAGAAAGAGATAGCGATAACTGAGTAGGGTCAGTTGGACGAGCAGGCCGGGGACGCGCAGGGCGTGGGCGGCCTTGAGCGTGGCGTCGAGCGGGGCCGTGGCCAATAGCACCAGGGCCAGCAGTACCAGCGCCGCCGCCTTGCAGATCAGCACCAGGGCGGTTTCGGCGCCGGCGGCGGAGAGCGTCGCCGGTCCGACTGTCCAGACGCGGCCGTCCGGCGGATGGACGAAGACGAGCGGCACGGCGAAGACGGTGACGAAGAGGACGGCGGCGCCGATGCGGGAGAGGCACCAGCGGGGGGGAGGCGTCCCAGCGCGGCGAGCAGCGAGGCGCCGGCCAGGGCCGTCGCGGCGGCCAGCGGCGTATGCACCACGGCGGCGGCGGCGCCGGCTGACGCTACGGCGGCCAGCTTCCAGCGCGGGTCGAGCCGGCTGAGCGGGGAGTCGGTGCGCGGCGGCGGGGTGAAGCTCAGGGTCATCGAAGGAAACGAAAAGCCCCCGCCGGCGAAGGCGGGGGCCGGTGGCCGATGGGGCGAACCGTGATTCAGCGGCGCGTGGGGGTCGTCGTGCCGTGCCTGGCGCCGGACCCGGACTCGGCCTTCAATTCGGCCTCCGCCTCGGTCCAGTCCTGCGTGTGGCAGCCGTGGGTGCAGCCGCGCTTCATCCACTTTTCGTAGGCCCGTTGCGCGATCTTCTCGTGCGGGACCTCACCGGACGGGGGGGGCGTGGTGGTACGGGTCTGGGGTTGTGTGGCGACGCGAGACATGCGTGGTCCTCCTTGAAGAGAGACACGGTGCGAGTCCAGGGAACCTCCCTGACACAGGCAGCATTGCATCAAATCGGCGCGCGCTTCGCAAGCGGATTCCGGGAATTTATTCCGGCGGCGCGACGACAAGCATGTTTGCCGACGCGGCCCGCGGGGTCCAGGATATATGAACTGCTCTGAAAATAAGCCGCCGACCTGATCGCCTGTCCAAGCAACGGCGGCCATTATCATGGTTTCAGGGTGAACGCCCGTTCGTGGCGACTGACACCAATTCCTCCTGTCGACTGCCAAAACGGAACGGGACGCGAAGCCGAAGCGCTCGCGTCCCGTCGGGAATGCCGGCGACACTCTGTCTCCGGCCACGATCCGAATCTGCCCGCCGCCGGTGGATGGGGCTAGCGCTACTTGCTGAAGTCGCCCGAGCCCGTATACTGCTGTTTTTCCGTGCTTTTGCCTGCCGGTTGAGCGGATATCGTGTCACCTAAGATGAGCGCGCCGGACACGGCTGTGTAGTCGACATGGAGCTTTCCGCCGGCCAGCTTCGCCGTCATATAGTAGCCGTTAACGTCATTGGGACCAGGGTCTTTTACTTTGGACGCACAAGTCCACGTCAGTGAGTTCCCCTTCACCCCCGTGACCGCGATGCCATAGCCGTCCCAGTCGCCGGTCAGGTCGCCTCCCGCATCCCGCTTGATGGTGATGGTGGATTTGGCCACTTTGGCGCCCTTGTTGTTGCTGTAGCTGCCGTGCCACGTCCCTACGAACTGATCGCCGTCGGCCGCACGAGCTGCGCCGGCAAGTGTGAGGAGCGAGAAGGCCAAGGCCGCTGCCATGAGACGCACGTGATTCCTTGCGAACATGGTTCAATCTCCTGCGCCCTTTCGGGCGGGTTGAGGTTGTCGGGGAACGAACTTAAGTCGCGTCCCCTTGACCGATCTTTCCCAGATGAACGCCTTCTGGGAGCGCGTTTCAACATTAAAGATTGAGTGTACCCCCGCGAATGGCCGTTGTCAACGATTTTCCTGCTTGTACGATCGGCCGGGTAGGCGTCAGAAAAGGGGGAAATTGGTGTCAGTCGCCATGAACGGGCGTTCACCCTGAAACCATGATAATGGCCGCCGTTGCTTGGACAGGCGATCAGGTCGGCGGCTTCTTTTCAGAGCAGTTCAATTTTCCCGGCCCTTCCGGGGACGGCCGCGCGGCCTGGGGACCGGCGGCAGGGCCAGCCGCGCCGCCTGGCTCTCCGCCCACGCCGCCGACCCGAAGGGCCGGCCGCCGATCACCGACCGCCGCACCGCCGCCAACTCGCGCTCCGTCAGCGGCGTATGCACCCACCGCCGCCAGACTGCTAGCCGCTCCTCTTCCTCACCGAGCGCCTTCCAGGCCGGGGGGGGCTAACCAGCGGGTCCGGCCGCCCCGAGCCGTGGGCGGCGTAGCTCGACCACGGATAGTCCACGAGGTCGGCGGCCATCCCCGCTCGCAGCGGGTTGGCCTCGATGTAGCGCAGGACCACCAGGGCGTGGTCGTCGTCCTGCACGACCGGGCTTTTAAAGCGCCCCTGCCAGACATGGCCGACCGTGCCGCGGCCCCGATGGTAATGCCAGGTGTGGGCGACGGTGAGCGACTGCAGCACGCTGCTGACGCGCACGCCGGCCTCGGGGGCCAGTAGCAGATGGAAGTGGTTGGTCATCAGGCAGTAGCCGTACAGTCGGAACGGGTAGCGCCGCTGTGTTTGGGCCAGAGCGGCGAGGAAGGAGCGGTAGTCATCGGGGGCGAGAAACACGGCGGCGCGGTTGTTGCCCCGGTTGAGGGCGTGGTACTGGAGGCCGTCGGCGATGGGACGCAAGGGACGCGGCATGGGGGGGATGCTAACCGACGCGGCCCGCTCGGTCAAGGATAAATGAACTGACACCAATTATTCGGTCAAGGATGAATGAACTGACACCAATTATTCCTTGGTGGCCCTGCGGCCTCGGCCACGACTCCTTGGTTGGGCGGGTGGTGAAAAGTCCGCGGGCTGGAGTTCTCATCAACGCCTAATCGGGCTTTCATAACTCGATACTACAATTCAACTCCTACGATTCTTCGTCCCGGCGGCTCCGGCCGTCCGGCGTCGCGGACACGTACGGACCCCCCCGTTCCCTTCGCCTCATTTGACTCTCCCAGGAGGAACTATGGCCAAGTCTCGCGCGGGAAAGATCGGCGTGGGTTCGGTTTGCGCCCTGCAAGGAGTACTCACTGCGGCGGGGGTGGCCGCCGGCCTTTTTCTCCTGAACGTCTGGCCGACGACCAGACCCCCGAGGGCGGACCTTCCAGCCTCCAAGGACATACTCGCTCTCCAGGCCGAGCAACGACTTTATGAGACGGAGCGCACCATATCGCTCGACATGCCCGCCATTGACCGCCCACCGACCGACCCTTCGTCGGAAGCAAGGCTGGCCGACGATGAAAGTGTAATCGGCGTAAGCAGTGGAGGCCAATCCCGCGCCTACTGGCTGCGCGCGCTGCGCAAAATCCGGCAAATCATATCGTCAACGACGTAATCGGCGGCGTGCCGGTCAGCGTCACCTACTGCGACCTCCGGGACTGCGTGCGCGTGTTCACCGGGGAAGGGCGCGCTGCGCTGGCGCTGCGTCAGGGCGGCCTGTTTCAGGGCAAAATGGTGCTGCGGGCGGGCGGACGCGCCTACCTACAGGAATCGTTGTCGGCACTCGAGCCGAGTGGGGCGGCCGCCTTCCCGTACAAGAGCTATGCCTATGTGAGGACGACGTGGGGGACGTGGCGGAAGGCGCATCCGACGACGGACATTTACTTGGGGAGGCCCAAGGCCTCGCCGTCCGGCTCCTAGCCCTTAAACAAGCGAAGGTTCCGAGGCTGGCCGGCCTTGGGAGGCGGGGTCAGCCTTCGCGCACCGTCTCCGTTCCGCTCCGCGAGGGGCGGCGCGGCCTCGACCCAACATTCGGTGTTTATCGTTCACCGTCTTTCCTGCTCGGAGGCGCGAGGCGCCGTGGGGGATCGGAGCATCCGGACTCCGACTTCATGGATGCCAGCTTCAGCACCGCAATACGTCCACCAAACGGAAGAAGATCGGCTGCTGCGGATTCCAGCCCAACAAGCGATAGATCAACTTTCGGCCGCCGCGGACGATCTGGCACGGCAAGCGCACAAACGCGTTCACGAATGTCTTAAATTCCAGCCGCAGCACCCAGCGTTTCTCCGCCCGGCGCTTTTCCTGATAACGTCCGGGCAGCTCCGGCAGCATCAGCGCCCACCAGGCCTTCAGGTTCCAGGCCAGGGCCGTCATCACCATGAAGGCCCAATTGCTCTCCAGATTGTCCACCGGTGCACGCAAGGCGCGGACCCCGCCGCCCAGTTGCGCCAGCACGTTTTCCTGATCGCAGCGATCATTGGCCGAGAAGACGATCTCCTCCGCTTCGTCCACCCACTCGTTGGTGATGTAGAAGAAGTACACCACCCGATCGAACAGCAGTTTCTCGCCTTTCTCCACCGAGATATTCTTCTTCACCACCACCATGCGGTGCGTCTTCCGGCAGGCGGTCGGCCGGTAGTTGAATTCGGCCACCTCCTCCGAGCGCAGACGCTGGTTCTCGAATTGACGGGCAACGACCACGGCTTCCTTGACGTTGTCCGGCCGCCGGCGAGGGGCGGTCTTGACCTCGTAGCGGGGGAGCCGTTGCAACGGACGCCAGGCGCGGTCCGGCAAGGCCTCGGCGATGGCCTTCAGGTTGGCCAGCGCCTCGAAGCCGAAGATAAAGCGAACGCGCGGATCGTCGTCCCAACGATCCAGGTGCTCCGACTGCGAGAACTTGGTGTCCCCCCGCGGCAGCACGCGGCGAAAGCCGCCGCGGAAGCACACGGCCGTGGCCTGATCGACCAGCGTCGCCGCCCCCTCGTGCGACGGCCGATTGCCGGGCCGGTTGACGATGCTCAGGACTTCGCCGGTGTTGGCCAGGGTCAGCACACAGGCGTGATACCCCCACGTGCCGTCGTAGCCGATGTCCATGCCCCGCTTGCACTGGCCCGTGGTCTCGACCAGAAAGCCGTCCATGTCCAGGCGGGCTTGCTCGAAGAAGGTCGGGGGCTGGTCCGCCCAGACTTTCAGACGCGTGTCGTTGATGACGTCGAGGAGGGTCTGAATGCCGTCCGGGGAAAAGCGGCGACAGAAGTCTCCCGCCGTGGTGGGGTCGGGGAGGCGTCGGGCGCCCAGGGCGTCCAACAAGACTTCATCGTGGCGAAGGAGTTCCAGATCTTGCAGGCACGTGCCGCCGCACAAGGGCAGATAGGCCAGGGCGAGCACATGGTCGGATTCATGATAAGGGAGGTGGATCTTCAGCAGCTCCAGACGTCGGTCCAGGGCGTCGATGAGGCCGAGACGGCGGGCGAGGGCATGCATGAGGCCGATGCCGCCGCTGGCGATGCCGCGGGTTCGGTCGGCGATCTCATAGTGAATGTTGCAGGCGGTCATGATGGGCTCGGAGCAACCGCGCAGGTCCGTCCTGTCCAGCCGGTGTTGGATCCGGCGCTTGCCGTTGTCCAGTTTTCGCCGTATGCTTGGTTTCACTCGAAATCCCTCCGGGCGACTGGTGTTGGAGAATGCAGATACTTCATTCAACACCGGAAACGCCCGGAGATTTCGGGTTTCTCCGAATTATCATCCGCCGAAGGCGGGCGACTTCGCTTGGTTAAGGTCTAGCCGGTCGTTGCCAGCCATCATCCAGACGAATCGCGCCACGGCGCCGACGATGTTGAATGAACGAACTTGGTTTGTGAGCAACCGGTCCCGAGAATCCGTGATCGACAGCTGGAAACCCAGGATTTCAGAAGAGCCGTCCCGCTTCGTGGTGGCGCCGTCGCTTGCGGCCACGACTTTGTGGCCCGACGTGAAGACCTGCTCTAGCGCCAAGGCCAGTGCTTCGTCACTGTTCGCTGCTTCGACATCCCGTCGTCCGATTTTCACAGAGTCTTCAAAAGCCATGTCATATGTCTCCTATTCAGAGTTGGTGTCGCTCGATAAACAAGCAGAAGACAGACAGGCAGACTTTAGTACTACAGCGCCCCGGCAGATGATCTTCTACGACAGGGGAGGATTTGGTACAAGGCGAGTTCGGGATTGCTGGAAGGGACATCGTCCGGAGGACGCGCATGGACGTGCAAGCACTTCGCCGACTCAAGCCCGAACTCGATCTGTTCCTGGAACGCTACCTGCCGCTGTTCGGTCGGGATGAGGCGCAGGACCATGCCCACCGCTTCGTGCAGGGTCTCCTGCTCGGCGGCGACCGCCGCAGCGTAGAGAACATCGCCGAGGCCATCGACGGCTGCGTGGTGCGTTCGTTGCAGAAGTTCATCGGCCAGTCGCCCTGGTCCGACGACGACATCGTGGAGGAGCTGCAACGGCATGTGACGGAAGTCCTGGGCGACGCGGACGCGTCCCTGAACGTCGATGAGACCGGCTTCCCCAAGAAGGGGACCAAGTCGGTCGGCGTCAAGCGGCAGTACGCCGGCTGCCTGGGGCGCACCGACAACTGCCAGATCGGCGTCTTCGTCAACTACCGCTCGGCGGCCGGGCACACGCTGATCGACCGGCGGCTGTTCCTGCCCGAGGAGTGGGCCGCCGACGGGCCGCGGCGTCAGGAGGCTGGGGTGCCGGAGGCGGTGGTGTTCCGCACCAAGCCGGAGTTGGCCCTGGGGATGGTGCAGCAGGCGGTCGAACGCGGCCTGCCCTTCCGCTGGGTGACGGCGGACAGTGTTTATGGCGACAGCCCGACCTTCGTGCAGGGCGTACGGGCGTTGGGCAAGTGGTACGTCGTGGATACGTCCGCCGACGCCCGCGTCTGGCTGACCGAGCCGGAGGTGATCCCGGCCGGGACCAAGGGCCCTCGGGGTCGGGCGACGACACAGCCGAGGGCGGCGACCAAGCCCCGACGGGTGGATGAGGTCGTGGAGGAGTTGCCGGCCAAGGCCTGGAAGCGGCTGGTGGTCGCCGAAGGCAGTCAGGGGCCGCGGATCTACGAATACGCCTTCGTGTGGGTCTGGTTCAGCGAGGAGGGGCTGCCGTCCGGGCGAGAGCGTTTGCTGGTGCGGCGTTCGCTGGGGCAGCAGGCGGAGGTGAAGTACCACCGCTCCAACGCGCCGGCGGAGGTTCCTCGGGAGAAACTGGCTTGTGTGCGGGGCGGCCACTGGTCGGTGGAACAGAGTTTCGAGGCGGCCAAGGGGGAGTGCGGGCTGGACGAATACGAGACGCGGGGCTGGACGGGCTGGCACCACCATACGGCGCTGTCGCTGCTGGCCCTGTGGTTCTTGTCGCTGCAACGGCGGCGGTTGGGGGAAAAAAGAGCCGCAGATGACCGTGCCCGAGGTGCGGGCGCTGCTGGTGCATCTGCTCGACGTGCGGCGGTGGGATGAGGCGGAGATCCTGCACTGGTCGGCATGGCGGCAGGAGCGGAACCGCATCGCGAAGGAATGCCATCGCAAACGTCGCCAGGCCGAAATGGCCCGGCGACGTAGGTGTTAGCGAGAGGCGCTGTAGTATTAGATAGCCAGGATAAGTGGCGTATGCGTATGGTCCGGCCGAAGGATAGATGTCACGCACCGGAACATTAGGCCGTGTCCGGCAATCGTAAATGCATACAATATCAGTGGTTCGGTCGCTCGTTCTCTTGCCATGGAGATGAACCATGAGACGCTACGAACTATCCGATCCACAATGGGCGATTCTGGAACCCTTTTTCCCGCCCACCCATTCGGGCCATGCCGGACATCCGTGGAGTGAGCATCGTCCCATCGTCAACGGCATCCTCTGGATCCTCCACACGGGCGCGGCCTGGCGTGATTTGCCCGAACGCTACGGCCCCTTTCAGACGGTCCATGACCGCCTGACCCGCTGGCGCGCCGATGGCGCCTGGAACCGCATCGTCGAAGCCTTGATCCGCCAACTGGAGGCGGAAGAAAAACTCGATCCCGATACGTGGTTCCTCGACGCCACCATCCTGCGCGCACGCGCGACGCGGCGGGGGCGCTCAAGCGGACCCGGGCCCGACTGGTCGGCAGCGAGCGGACGCATCTCGTTGAGCCGCCGGATCATGCGTTGGGCCGCTCGCGCGGCGGTTTCGGCACGAAGATCGACCTGATCATCGAAAGTCACGGCATCCCGCTGGCCATCGGCATCCAACCGGGCCAGGAACATGAGAGCCGCGCGTTTGAAACCATGATGCATCGCAGCACACAACGGCAGCGGTTGGGCCATCGCAAGTGGCCCCGCGAATTCATCGCCGACAAAGGCTACAGTAGCAAGCGGATTCGCCAGTGGCTCAAGGGTCATCACATCCACGCGGTCATTCCCAAGAAGAAGAACGAAACCCCCGACCCCGCCTTTGACAAGGAAGCCTACCGGAAACGCAACCTCATGGAGAGGATGATCGGGTGGTTCAAATTGCATCGCCGGCTGGCCACCCGTTATGAGAAACTCGCCGTCAACTTTCTTACCTTTTGGACGGTCGCCTGGATTACACTACTGCTGAAATATCTATTGTCGGACACGGCCTAGCACCAAACGGTTTTTCGGGCCGTAACGCTTAACTTCCAGTCCTTACGGACTACAATTCTCCCTGCCTGGGTTGCAGGGAGGATTCCTCATGCTCACCATGGACGGCACTTGCGCCTCTTGGCTCGCCCAAGCGCAGATCGCCGAACAGCGACTCACGGCCGGGCAACGCGGCTTGCTCCAGGCGGCCTTTGCCTTCCGGCGACGCTGCGGCGACGATTACTACTCCAGCCGGTTGCTCAGCCATTTCCTCCTGCACTGCGATTCCGGACTCAAAGTCGCTCAGATCGCTCGATTGGTCGGCGTCAGCCGGCCCACGGCCTCGCACCAACAAGGGGTGTCTTCCAAGGAGGCGATCCAGGCCGCCCACCACCGCCTGGCCGGCCGGCCGCATGGCAAACTGCTGCCGCGTTACGCCGGCCCCATCGCCGAGTTCATGCTGACTCACGCCGACGCCACGCGCTACGACGTGTTGGCCTTCATCCAACGCACCTGGGGCGTCCACGTGTCCACGGTGGCCTTGCACCACTTCTGCAAGAAGTTCGGCCTCGATCGGGCGACGCGGGCCGCGGCCGCGGCCCCCGAGCCGGCCGTGCAGCCTGCGGTCGCGCCGGCCGCGCCCGGCGGCGTGCCACCGCGCCAACCCGTGCCCCTGCCGCCGCCCCCTTTTTCGTCACCAAGACCCAGCACGCCGGCGCGTTCCTGTTGATGCCCGAAGCCCTGGACTGGTTGGCCACGGCCCAGGACTGCTTCACCGACGATTACGGTTCCTTGCGTCCGGGCCTGTTGACCAGCGTCTTCTCCTTGGTGACCGGCCTGGAGCGAGTTTTTCACCTGGACGAGATGGCCGACGCCGGCTTCGCCCGGTTGTGCGGCGGCCGCCGCTGCCCGTCGCGCCACACCGTCGGCGGTTGGCGGCGTCACCTGGCCTGGTATGAGGTCGATGCCTTCTGCCGCCGGACCTGCCCGTGGCACTTGCTCCGCAACGCCGACGCCATGGTCAGCTTCGACGAGCACACCATCCCACGCTGGACCAAGAAGTTTCGCATCGGCAAGGGCTACGTCACCACCCGCAACAAGTACATGCGCTGCGAGAAGCTGTTCACCGGCTTCGACCTGACGAGCGGCCGCTTCCTGGCGGTGCGCGGCACGCCGGGCGATGTGGGTTTGCAAGAGCTGGCGGCGCCGCTGGTCCGACAGGTCTTGAAGCACGGCCGGCCGCGCACGCTCCACGCGCTGTTCGACGCCGGGGCGGCCAAGTCGGACGCGGGCGTGCGGACCTTGTGGGATCTGGTCGAGAGCCAGCGGCGCCTGGACGTCACGCTGCGCGCCTGCCGCTACCCGCACCGAATGCGGGCCTGGAAGCAATTGCCCGGCGGCTTGTTCGTATCCGTCGAGGAACCGGGCGTGTGCGTCGGCGCCCCGCCCAAGGAAGTCCGCCTGGCCGAGACGCAAACGGTACTCAAGGGCGAGACCGCGGAGCAGGCGGTGCGCACCATCATCTGCCGGGAGGTCCGACCCGGTCCCAAAAAGGACCGCTGGCATCCGCTGTACACGACCTGCGCCGGCGACCCGGAAGACGTGCTGACCATCTTCCGGGCTCGACAAGGGCACGAGCAGGCCCATCGGGTCGAGGTTCACGACCTGTTGGTGGATGCCGTACCGTGCGGCTACGACAAGGAGAGTCCCGACCGGCGGCGGCCGCGCTTTCACCGGGGGCCGTTGCAGATGTTCGGCTGGCTGGTGGCGTTGGTGTACAACGCGGTCGCCGACCTGGGCCGACAGTTGGGCGAGGGCTACGCGGGGGAGCACGTCCGGACCCTGCGGCGACAGTTCTTCAACCGGCCCGGCCAGTTGTACGAGACGCCGGAAGCATTGATCGTGTACCTGGACCCGTTCGCGGGCCAGGAGGCGTTGGCCCCCGCGATGGATAGGATCAATGCGCGGCAACATCGCTTGCCCTGGTTAGACAACCGTCGCTTGGTCCTTTCTCTGACGCCAACCGGCCCATCCCGCGACGGGCCGTAGTGTGTCATTGTTAAGCGTTACGGCCACAAAAACCGTTCGGTGCTAGTATACGGCCTTGGAGGTCGCAAAGCAATACCGAACTCGACTGATGCTTTCCCTCTTTTTCCGTTGCTTCGCGATGCAATTAGGACCGGAAATGCCGCAAGGGCTTGAACGCCGTTCGACAGAGTGACGACTGATTGCGGGTTTGGCGGATCAACTCCACGGCGACGTCCTACTCGCCGAAGAGCTTGCGGTTCTCCTCGCGCATCCGGTCCATGCGTTCGCAGGCTGCTTTCATCGCCTCGGGACGGCGGATGCCCTGCGCGAGGTCGTCGAGCGTTTACCGCAACTGGGCCTTCACTTCTTCGGGAATGCCGGCGACGGTCTCGGTCGTGTTCATGGGACTGCTCCTTTCTCCTCAGTGTAACGACACGCCGGCGCGGAAGGAAGATAAGCCCTTTCCTCCCCGAATGCAGGTCGCTGGCGCCCATCGGCCCTCATCCGCAGACATTCCCTCTCCCTCTTCCCCTGCCCAGACACGGCCAGCCGCCCGCTCCTTTCCCAGTGGCCGGCGTCGTCTGGTCCGGTACATTATCCCGCAACCCTCACCTTCCGCACAAGGAGACGCATCATGCCGGTTCGCACGTGGTTCATAGCGGCCCTGGTCCTGGTCGCCGCCGACGCACCCAAGGACAGCGCCAAAAAGGACCTCGATAAGCTGCAAGGAACCTGGACCATCGCCAGCGCCGCCTACGACGGCGCCGACCTGCCCGACAACCTCGATTCCAAACTCTCCTTCGAGATCAAGGGCGACCAGTTCACCCTCAAGGGCGACGAGGACACCGTCAAGTCGTACAAGAAGATCACGCTGAAGCTGGAGCCGGCCACCACGCCGCGGTCGGTCGATTTCGTCGTCGGTCAGGGCAGTGAGAAGGGCAACACCGTCGAAGGCATTTACGAGATCACCGGGCCGGACGAGTTCAAGGTGGCCGCCAAGCTCGACGCCAAGGAACGGCCGACCGAGTTCAAGTCGCCGGAGAACTCGCACATCGCGTTGATTACGTTCAAGCGGCAGTCGAAGTGAAGGAGGAAAGGACCATGAACTTGCGGCAAACATTGATCCTGGCAGCAGCGTTGCTGCTGGGCTGCCTGACCGTCGGCGTCTACCTCGGCCGCCCGGCCGCGGCGGAGCCGAAGGCGGACGCCACGGCGGCCGGCCGATACCAACTTGCTCCTATTTCCGACGCCGCCCGCGGTTCGGTAGTCGTGATGGACACGGCCACAGGCGAATGCTGGAGTAACGACACAGGTGGCATCCAGCACACTTGGCACGCGATGGGTCTCCCGTCCAAGGCGAAGTAAGGGCGCCTCACCGAAATCCGTGTTCCTCGGCCGGGAACGCGCCCTCGCGCACCTCGCGGCAGTACGCCTCGACCGCGCGGCTCACTTCACTGCCGAGGTCGGCGTATTGTTTCACGAAACGCGGCCGGATGTCGTCGAACAGGCCCAGCAGGTCGGGCGTCACCAACACCTGGCCGTCGCAGTGCGGCCCGGCGCCGATGCCGATCGTCGGAATTTTCACCGCCTCGGTGATCCGCGCCGCCACGTCGTTCGGCACGCACTCGATCACCAGCGAAAAGGCGCCGGCCTCCTCGACCGCCAAGGCGTCGTCCATCAGCCGGCCGGCGTCGCGTTGCACCTTGAAACCGCCCAGCCGACGCACCGACTGCGGCGTCAGGCCGACGTGGCCCATCAGCGGGATGTCGGCGGCCGTGATCGCCGCCGCGGCCGCGGCGCTGCGCACGCCGCCCTCCAACTTCACCGCGTGGGCGCCGCCCTCCTTCATCAGCCGGCCGGCGTTCTCCAACGCCTGTTGTGGACTTACTTGATACGACATGAAGGGCATGTCCGTGACGACCAGACCCCGCCGGGCGCCGCGCGCCACCATGCGCGTGTGGTAGATCATTTCTTCCAACGTCACCGCCAGCGAATCGGGCCGGCCCTGCACCACCATGCCCAGGGAGTCGCCGACCAGCAGGCCGTCCACGCCGGCCGCGTCCAGAAGGCGCGCCATCGTGTAATCGTAGGCGGTCAGCACCGTCAGCCGGACGCCACGCGCCTTGGCGGCGAGGAAATCCGGGACGGTCACGGGACGCGACTCCGAGGGAGCCGCCAGGCCGTTGAGACTCCCGTTCGTCGAACGGGCGGCGGGAGACATGACGACACCCCTTTCATGGGTTCGGAACGGCGCGCTCGATCCAGCCGCCGCCGAGCACGCGCGGGCCGTCGTAGAACACGACGGCCTGGCCCGGCGTCACGGCGCTCTGGGCCTCACGAAACGCCACGCGGGCGCCGCCGTCCGGCAGGGCCGTCACCGTGGCCGGCGCCGCCGTATGACGATAACGGATCTTCGCCGAACACGCCAGCGGAGCCTGCGGCGGCGTCGGCGTCAGCCAGTTCACCCGCGAGGCGAGCAATCCCGGCGTCAGAAGCTCTTCCTTGTCGCCTACCACCACCTCGTTCTCGTCGGGCACGATCCGCAGGACGTACCGCCGCTCGCCGGCGGCGAACCCCAGCCCCTTCCGCTGGCCAACCGTGAACCGCTCGATGCCGTCGTGCGCCGCCAGCACCTTGCCCGACGTGTCCACGATGCGCCCGGCCGTCGCGGCCAGCGGCCGTCGTTCGCGGATCAAGGCGGCGTGGTCGCCCTCCGGCACGAAGCAGATTTCGACGCTGTCCGGCTTGTCGGCCACGCCCAGCCCCGCAGACCGGGCGAGGGCGCGAACCTCCCCCTTGCGGCGGTCGCCGATCGGAAAGAGCAGGCGCGGCAGGATCGACCGCTCCAGGCCGTAGAGGACGTAGGACTGATCCTTGTCCGGGTCGGCGGCCCGATGCAGCTCGGTTCCATCGCCGTTGCGCACGACCTGGGCATAGTGCCCCGTGGCGATGTAATCGGCTTCGAGCTGTCGGCCGTAGGCCCACAACTGGCCGAATTTCAGCCAGCTATTGCAGACCACGCACGGGTTCGGCGTCCGCCCGGCCAGGTATTCGTCGGCGAAGTAGTCGATGATGCGGCCGAAATCCTTCTCGAAATCGAGGGCGTAGAAAGGGACGTCGAGGCGGTCGGCCACGCGGCGGGCGTCGCCGGCGTCCACGGCGCTGCAACAGCCCTTCTTGTGGTCAGCGCGGCCGTCGTCACGGCCGTGGACGCCGGTGCGCATAAACAGGCCGATGACCTCGTAGCCCTGCTCGCGCAGCAGATACGCCGCCACGGAACTGTCCACGCCGCCGCTCATCGCCAGGACGACCCGCGCCGCCATGCCACGTCCCTCGGAACTGAATATGATCGGGGCCGCAACCCGTCATTCAGCATATACGGACACGCCAGCGACTGCGATGGTTCTCCCGACAGGCGCAACGCGAAACGGCCCGCCGAACCACGGTTCGCCGGGCCATTTGCGTTGGAAGCGCTTCACTTGGCGCCCGGCGGAGCGGCGCCCTTCGGCGGCGGGGCGGCCGGCGCGGCCCCTCCGCCCTTCGGCGGGGCGGGGTTAGCCGGAACCGCGGGGTTGCCGCCTGGTGCGGCCGGGGGGCCGCCGACCGAAGGCGCCGCGGCCAAAGCCGGCGGCTTCTCGGGCGCGGTGGCCGGGTAGCGGCTCCAGTCGATGTACAGAAACACGGCGCCGGCCACCTGGGCCAGCAGGGCCAGCAACAGCAGACCCGTATAGGCGTCAGAACGCGGCTTGGGCTGGCTTTCGCGGCCGCGCGAACGGACGGCGGGCATGATGCCTTCCCCTGAGAAATAACTGCGAAAAGGAAGCTCGACGGTCAACCGCCGAGAATGCGACTGCTCACCTGATCGCCCACCTGCATCGGCGCCGACGGCCGACCCATCGGCTCGCCGACCGCCTCCGTGGCCGTCACCTCGCGGATCTTGATGCGTCCCAGGTACTTCGACTGGTCCGGCACCTGTGTGTTCAGGCGGTAGACCTCCAACGTGTTGCCCTTCGTCAGCCCGGCGTCGCTGCCGATGGTGAGCCGCACCAGGCCGGTCGGGCCGACTTCGCGGATCAGACCTTCCACGCTGTCCGGGGGCGGATTGACGCCGTTCTTCTTCGTGGCCAGGGCCAGCGTGCCGCCGTTGGCGATCAGCTTTTGGTTGTCGTGGGCCAGCCGGTCGTTTTCCTTTTCCAACTGGTTCTTGCGCTGCTCGGCGTCCTCGGCCCGGATCTTCCAGGCCACCATCTGATCGTGTTCCTTGCCGAGGTCCTTGACGTATTGGAGGTTTTTGTCGGTCTCGTCCTTGAGGAGCTTGCGGGTCGCCTCGGATTCGGTCTGGCGCTTGGCCACCTCGGCCTGGGCGCTGGTCAGCACGGCGTCGCTGGCGTCGATCTTCTTCTGGGCCGCCGTCAGGTCGGCCGTGGCCTTGTCGGCCGCCGCCTTCTGGGCCGCCGCGTCCGCCAGGGCCGCATCCACGGTGCCCATGATCTTCTTCAACTTGACCTCGAGGCTGTCGTCCGCCTTGAAGTTGGCCTGCTTCTCCAGCTTGGCGTTGGCCAGGTACTTGTCGCTGAACGTCTGGGTGTAGTCGTTGGCCTTCTTGAGTTCCGCCTGGTAGGCGGCGTTGCTGGCGTCGGCCACCTCGTAGCGCTGTTTCAGGTCGTTATACTCGGCGACCCAGTGGGTCTGGGAAATGTACACCGTGACCACGAAGGCCCCGACGACGAGGCTGAAGATCAGGTTGAAGAAGACGAGGATCTTGCCGACTGCTGTCATGGTCCATCCCCCTTAGCCCCTGCGCGGCTCCCCCACGAAGCCGTCGCCGTCGGCCGCCGGCGCGTCCCGCCGTGCCCCCATCGACCCCCGAACTGTCCTCTGCCGAGTGGGCGGGGACTATGCCGACAGGCCGCCCGCGTGTCAATCACAAATTCCGGGCGCCGCCAACATTATTGTCCCGCCGCCGCGCCCGTCTTCTCCAGTTCCTTGACGCGCTTCTCCAGCGACTTCTTTCGCAAGAGAAGTAGCTGAGAGTTAGCCCGCACCTGCCCTTCCGTCAAAAACACCACTTCATCTTCCTTGGCGATCGCGTCCTGCTTCGACGCCTCATCCTTGATCCGGTCCAGCAGGCCGCGGACGGTCGAGCCGTCCGCCTGTTTCTCGGTAAGCAGCAGGCTGGTAAGCGCCTTGTCTTCCTGCGAAGCCTTGTCGATCTTGTCCAGGACCGTTGTGGTATCCGCGTTCACCGTGGCCTGTTGTTGATTATACCAAACCAGCGACTGAAGCGGCTTGCCAAAACGGTCGGCGACCGACGCCATCCGCGGCCGGCCGTTGTTCGCCGGGTCGGGCGTGGTCACGCCCTTATCGAAGACCAGCGCGAGGATCGGCTTTTTCGAGGCGTCGCCCGTCTTGAGGTGTTCCAACTCGGCGGCGTACCAAAGCTCGTCGCCCTTGCGGCGTTCCTCCTGGGCCAGCAGTGACGCCCGTTCCTCGCGCCAGTAGGCGTCGGCCGGAGTCACCAGTGCCTGCAACTCCTTGACCTTGGCGATGCGCGCGACCAGTTCGCCGGCCGGGGCCCCGGTCGCCGCGTCGGCCGGGGCGTCGGACCAGTCCACCCGATAAAAGAGGACGGCCCCGCCGACGGCGGCCATCACCAGGCTAAGCGCGAAGTTCGCCAGCACGAGGATCTTGCCGAACAGGTCCATAGAGGTCTCGTCCTTCTCAGCGATTCTTTTCCAGACCGCGGATCTGCCGCTCCAGCTCCAGGTTTTCGCCGAGCAGGTCGCGGCCGTCGATGCGCAATTTGTACAGGGCGTCGGACTTCTGACGCAGCTCCGCCATTTGCTTGTCCGTCGCCGCGCGGGCCTCGGTCAACTTGTCTTGGGCCTGCTTCACGTCGTCCTTGCGACGCATCACCACCGTCTCCTCGTCCGCCAACTGTTGCTGCTTCTTTGTCAGCAGCTCCATCGAATACTGAAGCGTCACGGCCCGCCCTTGCAACTCGTCGATCAGCGCCCGATGCGCGTCGGCGAATTCTCCGCGCTCCAGCCGCCGGGCGCTTTGAAGCTCTTCGCCCAGGAGTTGCAAGCGCCGCGCCTGATCGTTGATTTCACGGACGGCGGCCGACAGCCCGACCACGTAGATAAAACGGACGTAATCCGGCGAGGCGAAAACGCCCTTTTCGGCGGCCCCTTCCGGCAGCAGCGCCTCGACCATGTTGAAGAGCAGGTGGGCGACGGCCTTGTGCTGGGCGTCGCGCAAATGTTTCGTCGAATCGGCCACGGACGCCGGCCCGTTCAAGGCTTCGTCAAACAGACCGTCCAGCTGCACTTTCAGCTGGTCATGCACGGCCGTCAGCGACTTACCTTCAATGTCGTCGAGGGTGTCTTTGTTCTTGGCGGGGTCTTCATCGGGTTTGCGCAAAGAGACCTTTTCGTCGCGGAGGTCGGCGAGGAACGCCACCGCCCGTTCATGGGCCTCTTGTTCGGGCGTGGCGCCCATCGCCACTTTGATCGCCTGGGCCGCCTTGGCCGCCCCCTCGAACGTCTTTTCCGGTTTGGCCGGCAGCAGCTTCACGAAATTCTCCTCGAAGGCCCGCGCCGGAATGCCGCCCAGGGCGCGACAGGCATTTTCAAAGGCCTCGGGGAACGTCCGGTCGTCGGGATGCGCCTGGTAGTCTTGCACCGCGGCCGGGAAAGCGTCGTGCAGCCGTTTGTTGAGTTTGGCCGCCTCGTCCGGGCTGGCGAGATACGTCCGCACGCCGAGAAGCCATTCGCGCTCCGTATTGTGGCGGGCGAAGGGCGTGAGGATGCGGGCGTATTCGACTGTCTGCTTCGCCGGGTCGTCGTTCAGGGCGCCGATTTTGGCGTCCACCAGCCCCTTGACCCGGTTCACTTCCTCCACCTGCGTCGCCACCGGGCCGCCGTTGCTTCCGAACCATTCCTTCTTGGTGTCGTTGGCCAGGCGGTACTTTAGCGGGCTTTCGCGGTCGTCGGTCGCCTTGTCGTCGAGCGGCAAGCCGTTGACGGCCACGTCATGCACGTAGTTGGCGTAGGCCCAGGCCTCGCGCGTGGCGTAGTCCTGGAAGGCGAGGTAGACGAACGCCAGCGCGGCGACGATGTTGAGGACGGCCAGGGTTTTGCCGAGCCAGGTCATGTTGCGATCCCAAAAGGGCCGGCCGGAGACGGGCAAGATGCGAAAACGACGACCGATGAATGGATTGTGCCAGAAAGGCGCGGCCGAATCCAACCTTTTTTGTACGCGGGGCGCAAGCGGCTGGTTCGCGGCGCGGCCGTCGTCCGTAGAACCCCGGCGGCCGGAACAACCGACGGCGTCGCGCCCATCGGCCCATCCGGCGAGTTCGCCCTTTTCTCCAATTTTGCCACGCCGACAGCCAAGCCGCAAGGTAGAATTGCCTTGAAGTCCCAAGTACGAAGTACCAAGTACAAAAGCCCAACAGCCTCGCCGTCCTTTTTTTCGTACTTGGTACTTCGTACTTGGTACTTGGTACTTTGCGGGAGACTGCGGCGATGGGGATCGACCTCTCAAGGGCGGCGATGCAATCCGTCGGCAACTACGATCTGTTGGAGAAGATCGCCGAGGGCGGCATGGGCGCCATCTGGAAGGGCCGCCATCGCGCCACCGGCCAGATCGTCGCCGTCAAAATCATGCCGTCGCACACGGCCGCCAACGCCGTTTTGGTAAAACGCTTCGAGCAGGAGTTCCGCGCCGCCAGCCGTCTCGACCATCCCAACATCGTTCGGGCGCTGGACTACGGCGAGTCCGAGGCCGCGCCGTTTCTGGTGATGGAGTTCGTGGAGGGCGAATCGCTCGGCCAGCGGATCGAACGCGACGGCGCCATCCCGGAGGTGGAGGCCATCCGCATCATCGCCCAGGTGGCTCAGGGGTTGCACCGGGCGCACAAACAGAACCTCGTCCACCGCGACGTGAAGCCGGACAACATTTTGGTGACGCCCGAAGGCGTGGCCAAGCTGGCCGACCTCGGCCTGGTCAAGGAGATGGACGCCGACCTGAACCTGACCAAGACCGGCCGCGGCCTCGGTACGCCGCACTTCATGGCGCCGGAGCAGTTCCGCAACGCCAAGAACGCCGACGCCCGCTGCGACATCTACTCGCTCGGCGCCACGCTCTACATGATGGTGACGGGCGAACTGCCGTTCCGCTCCAACGGGCCGTTGGAGGCGTGGATGAAGAAGGTGCAGAACGACCTGACGCCGCCGCGCAAGCTCATGCCGTCGCTGTCGGAGCGCGTGGACTGGGCCATCCGTCGGGCGATGGCGGCCCAGGCGGACCACCGGCCGTCAAGCTGCCGCGAGTTCGTCGAGGACCTGACCGGCCACAGCACGCGGCGCGTGCCGACCACGAGGAACGACGCCGCCATCGGCGAGTTATGGTATCTGGTTTACCAGGACGACGCGGGCGAGCGGCACACGGTCAAGGGGACGACGTCGGCCATCCGCCGGTCGCTGAAGGAGGGCCTGCTCGGAGACGCCGAAAACGTGCGGGCGTCGCGGTCCAAGGCCGGCCCATTCGAGCCGTTGCCGGTTTATCCGGAGTTCCGCGATCTTGTTTTGGCGGCAACCTTGCCGGGCGACGATCCGACCGCCGCCGCCCCTGCGGCCGCCCCGGTCACGCCGGCCGGCGCGCCCGCCGCCCGCACCCGGTCCACGCGCCGCGAGGACGCGCCGCCGCCGGCCCCTGCCGGGAACGCCCCCCCGGCGGAGGACGCCGCGCCGATGATCGCGCTCGGCCCCCCGCGGAAGCGCACGCCGGTGTGGATGGAATGCCTTAAATGGCTGGCCCTCCTCGCCGTCGCCGTGGCCAGCGCGGCGCTGGCGTTCCACTACATACCGGACGGGTGGTTCCGGCGGTAGGGCGGGGACGGCGAAATCCCGCGCCGGACGCGGTAGAATAACGGCCGGTCCCCTGGCCCCGCGTCGAGACGCATCGTGGAACGCACCACCCCTTTCGAGCAGCCGTTTCTCGGACAGACGCTCGCCGGCAAGTACAAGCTGGTCGAGGCGCGGGCCGGCGGCGCGTTCGGCGCCGTCTTCCGCGCCGAGCAATACTTCTGCGGCCATTTCGTGCGGCCGGTGGCCGTCAAGGTGTCGCGGCAAACCGGCCTCAACGAGGAGTCGGCCCCGCACCTGTTCGGCGACGCCATCATGCTGGCCCGCATCCTCGCGGCCGGCGACCACGACGGCCGTCGGCACCTCGTCCAGATTTTCGACATGGGCCTGCTGCCGGAGCACGACGGCCGGGCCTACATCGCCATGGAATACGTCGAAGGGTCGCCGCTGGTGTCGCACATGCGGGCCGCCGGCCGGGTCGGCGTGGCCATCGGCCTGCGCTTCCTCAAGCAAATCTGCCGGGCGATGAGCCTGGTCCACGCCCAGGGCGCCGTCCACCGCGATCTCAAGTCGGACAACATCCTCGTGGACCGGCGCGGCGTGGTCCGCGTGGTGGACTTCGGCCTGGCCTCGTTCGCCGACCGCCGCCTCGGCTTCGCCCCCGGCGCGATGGGTACGTTCACTTACATGGCGCCCGAAACCGTCCTCGGCCGCTCGACGCCGGCCTCCGACGTGTACAGCCTCGGCCTGTTGATGTACGAGCTGTTCACCGGCGGCGGCCCGCACCTGACGGCGCCGTGGTCCACCGACGACCAGAAGGACCACCGCGACGAGCATTATCGGCTCAAGGAATCGCTGCGCTTCCCGCCGCCGTCGGAAGTGCAAAATGAGATCCGCAACGACTACCGCTGGCTCGACGGCCTGATTCTGCGCTGCCTGGAAACGGACCCGGCGCGGCGGCCGCCGGACGCCGGCAAGCTGCTGGCCGCCCTCGAGACGTGCGAAGCCGGCGGCGAATTGCCGCCCCCGCCCGCGCCCGACGAGACGCTGGCCATTGAAGCGAAGGCCGACGCGCCGGCCGCGGACGAGGCTTCGGACCAGCTGTTCCGCGAGGTCCGCCGGCTGCTGGGCGGCAAGCAGTACGATCAGGTGATTGATCGGTTGGACGTTCACCGGCCGGCGGAGTGGGTGGCGGTGGACCGGATGGGCGCCCGGACGCTGCGAGCGTTGGGGCAGGCCTACCTCGGCCGCGGCGACCTGCGCGAGGCGCGGGAGTGCCTGGAACAGCTGCGCGAAGCCCAGCGCCAGCAACCGCTGCTGGCGCGGCCGGACCACGCTGCCTCGTTGTCGGACCTGTATAGGTGCTACAAGGGGTTGGGGCTGGCCGAGTTGGCGAAGGCGTGTCAGGAGGAGGCGCGGGGGCTGCTGTGAGGGAGGCCTACCCTGTCGAGCACAATCCGCTCGTTTTTCCGGCCCGGTAGCGTTAGGATGGTTGGTGGAAGAACGGTTCAAGGGCCGGCTCCTTACCCGAGGGGATGCAGATGTCACCCGAAACAGAATCGCTCTATCAAGCGGCGCTGGCTCTGCCGGAAGCTGAGCGTGTGTTGCTCACGGAACTCCTGATAGAAGCGCTGTCTCCCGAAGAGGCCGAACTTACGGACGACGAAATGCTCGCCGAACTGGAACGGCGGCGGGCTGAAGTAGAGCAAGGGCTGGTCAAGCCGATTCCCTGGGCCGAGTTTCGGTTCGAGGAGTGAGCGCCCCATGCCCGTCCGTGCGGTGGCCATCAATGCGCGAGCCGGCCGGGAAATCCGCCAGGCTTTCCGCTGGTACGCGCGGCGGAGTCAGTCGGCCGCCCAGCGGTTTCAAGCCGCCCTCAATGGCCTCATTCAGCGTGTCGCTACCGTGGCGGAGCAAGGCACACCATACGGCCAACGCTACCGCTGGATGCGCCTGCCGCGGTTTCCTTACCTACTCTACTACGAAATTCGAGATCCCCATCCGGT
The DNA here is from genome assembly GCA_963813925.1 of uncultured Planctomycetaceae bacterium. Taxonomy (GTDB): domain Bacteria; phylum Planctomycetota; class Planctomycetia; order Gemmatales; family Gemmataceae; genus UBA4732. The sequence continues at coordinate 109,183 of CAWFBG010000004.1, read as the reverse complement.
CTTGATCTACGCCCTGGCCCACGTCGGCCGCCGACCCGGCTACTGGTTGCGTCGAACACGACCATAGATGTCGGCTTCAGCCGCCGCGGATCAGGCGTGGGAACCCGGCCGGCCGTTCCCTAGGATAGCCGCGATGCGCCCTATTCGCCGGCCCCTGTGAGGAACGAGCCGCCATGCCGGAGGAAACGTCCGCCCCCGCCCCGATCAGGAAGCTGCTGGTCGCCAACCGCAGCGAGATCGCCATCCGCGTCTTCCGCACGGCCCACGAACTGGGGATTCGCACCGTCGCCCTCTACTCCCATGAGGACCGCTTCGCCCTGCACCGTTTCAAGGCCGACGAGGCCTATCGCGTCGGCCGAACCGGCGAACCCATCCGTTCCTATCTCGACATTGCCCCCATCGTCGCCCTCGCCAGGGAACACGACGTCGATGCGGTCCATCCCGGCTACGGTTTTCTCTCCGAAAACCCTCATTTCGCCCGCGCCGTCCGCGAAGCCGGCGTGATCTTCGTCGGCCCCAAGACGGAAATCCTCGAACAGCTCGGCGACAAGGTCACGGCCCGCCACATCGCCCAGAAGGCCGGCGTCCCGGTCGTCGCCGGCAGTGACGACGCGGTGACGTCGAATGACGAGGCCCGCGCGCTGGCCCAGCGGCTCGGCTACCCCGTCATCGTCAAGGCGGCGATGGGCGGCGGCGGCCGGGGGATGCGCGTGGCCCCGTCGGCCGACCGGCTCGACGACGCCCTCGACCAGGCCCGCCGCGAGGCCGGCGCCGCCTTCGGCGCCGCCGAGGTGTTCATCGAAAAGTTCATCCGCCGCGCCCGCCACATCGAGGTCCAGCTGCTCGGCGACAGGCACGGCGGCCTCGTTCACCTTTTCGAGCGCGATTGTTCCATTCAACGGCGCCATCAGAAGGTCGTCGAAATCGCCCCCGCCCCCAGCCTCGACCCGGCCCTGCGCCGCCGCATCCTCGACGCCGCCGTGGCCGTCGGCCGCGCCGTCGGGTTGGACAACGCCGCCACCGTCGAATTTCTCGTGGACGCCGACGTCGGCGATTTCTACTTCATCGAGGTCAATCCACGCATTCAGGTCGAGCACACCGTCACCGAACAGGTCACCGGTTACGATATTGTCAAATGCCAGATCCTGATCGCTCAGGGCCGTCGGCTCGGCGACCCCGAAATCGGCCTCGGCGATCAGTCGGCGGTCACGACGCACGGCTACGCCCTGCAATGCCGCGTCACCACGGAGAACCCGGCCAACAACTTCCTGCCCGACTACGGACGGCTCAGCAACTACCGCTCCGCCAGCGGCATGGGCATCCGCCTCGACGCCGGCTCCGCCTTTACCGGCGCCGTCATCACGCCCTTTTACGATTCGCTTTTGGTCAAAGTGACGGCCCACGGCCTGCGCTTCGTGGACGCCGCCCGCCGCATGGAACGCAGTCTGCAAGAGTTCCGCGTCCGCGGCGTCAAAACGAACATCCCTTTTCTCCTCAATCTCGTCACGCACCCCGACTTCCTGGCCGGCGGTTGTACCACGCGCTTCATCGACGAAAAGCCGGAGTTGTTCGATCTGCCGACGCGCCAGGACCGGGCCAGCAAGCTGCTCGCCTACATCGCCGAGGTGATCGTCAACGGCCACCCGCTCATCCCGACGAGGCCGGCCGACGTCCGTCGGTCGCCCATCGCCGTCCCCGCCTCCCCCGGTTCCGGAAAGGGCACGGGCGTTTTGACGCCGCCGCCGAAAGGGATGCGCGACACGTTCAAGGAACTTGGGCCGGAGGAGTTCGCCGCGTGGATGCTGAAACAGCCGCGGCTGTTCGTCACCGACACGACGTTCCGCGACGCCCACCAGTCGCTGCTGGCCACGCGTATGCGCACCCACGACATGCTGCGCATCGCCCCGTACTACGCCGCCCGGCTTTCCGGCCTGTTCTCGCTGGAAATGTGGGGCGGCGCCACGTTTGACGTGGCCATGCGTTTCCTCCGCGAATCCCCCTGGGACCGCCTCGCGGATCTGCGTGAGCGCGTGCCCAACATCCTCTTTCAGATGCTGCTGCGCTCCGCCAGCGCCGTCGGCTATACCAATTATCCGGATAACGTCGTCCGCGCTTTGGTCAAGGAGTCGGCCCAGGCGGGAATCGACCTGTTCCGCGTCTTCGACGCGCTCAACGGCCTGCCCAACCTTCAGCTGGCGATCGAGGCGGTGCGAGAGGCCGGCATGTTGTGCGAGGCCGCCGTCTGTTACACCGGCGACCTGCTCGACCCCAATCGCCCCAAGTACGATCTGAAATACTACATAGGCCTGGCGAAGCGGCTGGAAAAGCTCGGCGCCAACCTGCTGGTTATCAAGGACATGGCGGGTCTGTGTAAGCCCTACGCCGCGAGAGTGCTGGTCCACGCGCTCCGGCAGGAAGTCGGTGTTCCGATTCATTTCCACACCCACGACAGCGCCGGCGGTCAGATCGCCTCGTACCTCAAGGCGGCCGAGGAAGGCGTGTCGGTCGTCGATTGCGCGATGGCGCCGCTTTCCGGCATGACCAGCCAGCCGAATATGTACGCCCTGGTGGAGGCGCTGCGGTTCCAGCCGCGCGACACGGGGCTGGACCGCGACGCGATGCAGGAGGCGGCCGGCTACTGGCAGGGGGTGCGCGAGTTATATGCGCCATTCGAGACCGGCCAACTCGCCCCCGGCGGCGACGTGTACCAGAACGAGATGCCCGGCGGCCAGTACACGAACCTTTACGCCCAGGGGGCGTCGCTCGGCCTGGAGGACCGTTGGCCGGAAGTCTGCCGCACCTACGCCGAGGTCAACCGGATGTTCGGCGACATCGTCAAGGTGACTCCGACCTCGAAGGTGGTCGGCGACATGGCCCTGTTTATGACGGCCAACAACCTGACGCCGGCCGAGGTGATCGACGGGCCGCGCGAGCTGGCCTTCCCGGAGTCGGTGGTGGAGTTCTTCGAGGGCCGGCTCGGCGAACCGCCGGGCGGCTTCCCGGAGAAGCTGCAAAAGCGCGTGCTGCGCGGCGCAAGCCGATGACCGGCCGGCCCGGCGCCAGTCTACCGCCGGCCGACTTCGCCGCCACGCGCGCCGACCTGGAAAAGCAGATCGGCCGGCCGGTCAACGACAAGGAGGTCGTCACGCAGCTGCTCTATCCGCGGGTGTTCCCGGAGTACGCGGCCCAGGAGGAGCGCTATTCCGACCTGAGCGTGCTGCCGACGCCGGTGTTCTTTTACGGCATGGAACCGGGCGAGGAAGTGAGCATCGACATCGAGCGCGGCAAGACGCTGATCGTGAAATACCTGACCGCTGGCGACCCGCACGAGGACGGAAGCCGGACGGTCTTCTTCGAGCTGAACGGCCAGCCGCGCGAGACGGTGGTGGTGGACAAGACGCTGGCCGGCCGCGTCGTCGGCCGGCCCAAGGCGCGGCCGGGCAACCCGCTGGACGTGGCGGCGCCGATGCCGGGCCTGGTGGTGCGCGTGCTGGCGGCCGCCGGCGAGGAGGTGGCGGCCGGACAAAAGCTGTTCACGCTGGAAGCGATGAAAATGGAGACGACGCTGGTGGCCGAGAAGGCGGCGCGGGTGGCCGAGGTGCTGGTGCAGGCGGGGACGCAGGTGGAGGCGGGGGATTTGTTGCTGCGGTTCGAGGGATGAATTCGCGGGAGGCCGTCGATGGACGACGCTGCATGTCCGCCAATCGAATTCATATTCTCGCGGCGCGCGTCATTTCTTAAAGCGCGTCGCCGGGACCACACGGGTCAGCCGGTGTTCTTGAGGCCCGACGCGACGCCGTTGATGCTTTCGAGCACCGCCGTCAGCAGTTCCTCGCGGTTCCCGTCGTCGGCCCGGAGGCGCTTCAAAATCACGAGTTGAATGAAGCTTAACGGATCCACGTAGGGGTTGCGACGGCGGATCGAATTCTGCAAGACGGGCGCCCTTTCCAGGAGCGATTCCTGTCCGGTGATTTTACAAATCACCGCCTCGGTGATCCGGTATTCGTTCTCGATGCGGTCGAAGATGCGCTTGGCCAGGGCCTGATCTTCCACGAGGTCGGCGTACAGGCGGGCGATGGTCAGGTCGGCCTTGGCCAGGATCATCTGGGCGTTGTCGAGGAGGGTGCGCCAGAAGGGCCAGCGCTCGTACATGCTGCGGAGCGTCTCCAGTTCGGCGGGGTGCTCGGCCAGGTAATCGGTCACGGCGCTGCCGAGGCCGTACCAGCCCGGAAGGGTGTGCCGGCTCTGCATCCAACTGAACACCCAGGGGATGGCCCGCAACTCGTCGATGCCCTTGGCGGCGCCGCGGCGCGGCGGCCGTGAGGCGATTTTCAGCTGCGAAACCTCCGCCAGGGGCGTGGCCTGCTCGAAGTAGGTCAGGAATTCCGGCGTTTCGTACACCAAGGATCGGTAATGGAGGCAGGCGCGTTCGGACAGCCGGTCGAGGATGTGTTCCCATTCCGGCAGCGGGCGGTCCTCGTCGATGCCGAAGCTGCTCCGCAGGACGGCGTTGACCACCTGCCCCAAATGGCGTTCCGCGACGGCGTGATGGCCGTAACGGTCGGCGATCATCTCGCCCTGCTCGGTGAGGCGCAGCCGGCCGTTGACGGTGCCGCGCGGCTGGGCCAGGATGGCGCGGTTGGCCGGCCCGCCGCCGCGGCCGACGGCGCCGCCGCGGCCGTGGAAGATCTGCACGGCCAGGCCGGTGCGCCGGCTGATGTCGGCCGCCGCCGCCTGCGCCCGATACAGCGCCCAGGCGGATTGCACAAATCCGCTTTCCTTGTTGCTGTCCGAATAGCCGATCATCACTTCTTGCAGGTCGCCGCGCAGCTGCAAGTGATGGCGGTAGACGGGCAGCGTGACGAGCCGTTGGAGGATGGAGGCGGCGCCGCGCAGCGATTCCAGGTTTTCGAAGAGCGGCACGATGTGGAGCCGGCTCACGCCTTCGGCCGGCCGGAACAGCCGCGCCTCGCGGGCCAGCAGCAGCACTTCCAGCAGGTGGGCCGATTCCGTGGCCCCGCTGATGATGTAGTTCTCGATCGCTTCCGGGCATTGCTGCTCCAGCACCGCCGCGATGGTGCGGAAGGTCTCGACGATCTCCCGCGTTTCCGGCGAGAAAGGCAGGTGGGCCGGGATCAGCGGCCGGGTCTGCTGGAGTTCGCGGGCAAGGCAGTCGAAGCGCTCGTTGGGCGACAGCTTCGTATAGCGGGGGACGACGCCGGCCCAGGCGAGAATTTCCTCCATCGCCTGCCCGTGGCGGGCGCTATTCTGACGAACGTCCAGCGTCAGCAGGTGCGTGCCGAACACCTCGACGAGCCGGACGAAGTCGTGGATCGGCCCGGAGGCCGCCGCCAAGGCGCCGGCTTGCCGCAGGTCGTCCGCGATCACGGTCAGGTCGGCGAGGAGGTCCCGCCGGCTCATATAAACGCCGGGGGGCGTCTGGCTTTCCCCGGACAGCCAGTGCGGCTGCAGTTCGCGGAGGTAGGCCAGCGTGAGGCGCAGCTTGGCGGCGATGAAACGGCACTTGGCGCGGTACGGCTCACCGCGGTTTTCGTCCAAGCCGTCGGCCAGCAGGGCGGCGTCGGCCGCCAGCGACTCGCGCAGGGCCGGCCCCGGCTTGACGAATTTTTCCGCGTGGCTGAGCTGCCGCCCCAGCTCATCGACGCGGTCCAGATAATGCCGCAGCAACGTCTCCTGTTGCAGGCGAACCGCCTCGGCGGTGACGGAGTGCGTGACGTGCGGGTGGCCGTCGCGGTCGCCGCCAATCCACGATCCGAAACGGAGGAAAGGCGGGACATTCCAGGCCTGCTCCGGGTAGACGGACTGCAAGGCCTCTTCCAGCTCACGGTAGACGCGCGGCGTCACGTCGAGGAGGCTGCTTTCGACCACGTCCAGTCCCTGGCGCACCTCATCGAGCACGGACGGCCGATGCGCCCGGACGGTTTCGGTCAGCCAGAACGTCTCAATCTCGTCGGCGACGGCGGCGACGGCCGCGGCGTGGTCGCGCGGCGTGAGCCGGCTGTACTCCATCCGGTCGAGTTGCGCGAGATCGCTTCCAATTTTTCGAGGACGGTGCGCCGCCGCGCCTCGCTGGGGTGGGCGGTGAAGACGGGGCAGACGAGCGCCCGCCTCAGCAGGCCGGCCGTCTGTTCGGCCGTCACGCCGCGTTCGCACAGCTGGCGCAGGGCCGCCTCGGGACTTTCGGACAGCGGCTGCGACCCGGCCCGCGACTGGCGCGCCGGAGGGCGCGGACGCGGGCCTGCTGCTCCGCAAGGTTTATAAGATCGAAATAAATGCTGAAGGCGCGGATCAGCGTGCGCAAGGCGGACAGGTCCAGTTTGTCCAGCCGGTCGCGCAGGCGGCGGGCCTCTTCCAGCGACGGCCGGACGCGCAGCTCTTTGGCGGCGGCGCGCACCTCCTCCTCCAGGGCGAAGGCGTCTTCGCCCGCCAGACGCCGGATCGCGTCGCCGAGCATGTCGCCGAGCAGATGGATGTCGGCGCTCAGGCGCTGCTGCCCTTCGTCCGTCGGGGCCGGCGGGGGGGCGTCACTCGTCGGCCGTTCCAGGAGTTTGGCGTCGTGGCTCATCGGGCCTTGGGTTAATCGAGGTAAGCGATCCGTTTATTCACATCGACGTTGACGGAATGGTACGGCTGGGTCAGGTTGCCCGGCTTGAACAGCGTCTGCCGCACCGATTCCATGTCGTCCGGCCCGATGGCGTTGCCGAAGATCGGCAGCAGATAACTCACGCCGGTCGGCGACAGGCGCAGGTTCTCGGCGTCGTAGAACGACGGGTGCAGCTGGCGGGCGTGGATGAGGCCCCAGCGGTCGCGGAAGTCGTTGGCGTCCACGCCGGCCACGTGGAAACCAAGTTCCGGGTTCCACCCCAGGATCGACACGCCGTTGACGTGGCCCTCCAACAGCAGATCGACCGCGTGGCCGCCGAGCTGGGCGCCGTAAAAGCGGTCGAACAGGATCGGCCGGCCGCCGCGCTGCGTGTGGCCGACTTTACGAGTAAAGATAGCGGCTTTGGCCGATTCGTTGCGGCGCTTGCTGGTAAAATAGTCGTCGCCCAGCCGGCGGATGAGCACCTGCCGCAGCGACTCGGCCGCGCCGCTGAGCACCTTGTTGCCGGCCGGGTCGGTCGAGGCGACCTCGGCCCCCAACTCCTCGCCCTTCTCGTCCACGACGCCCTCGGCGCAGACGATGACCACGTTCTTTTGCAACTCGTACACCTCCACGACGCGCTCGACGAGGCGGTCGATGTTGAGCGGCGACTCCGGCACGAGAACCATGTCCGGCTGGCCGTAGGCGGCGCCGAGGGCGAGGTAGCCGGAATGGCGGCCCATGACCTCGATGATGGCGATGCGGCGGTGGCTCTCGGCCGTGGTGCGGATGCGCTCGACGCCCTGGGCGGAGACGAACACGGCGGTGGCGTAGCCCGGCGTGGCGTAGTTGACCATGTGCTCCAGGTCGAAGCGCGTGCGGGTCGTCGTGCGGGCGTAGCGGTAGCCGGGCGGCTGGTCGCACGGCTCGCGGGCCCACTCGTCGGCCTCGTGGCGGTAGTTGAGGCCGAGGTCGTTGTCGATGGTCTTGGGGGCCAGCACGGTCGGCAGGTAGTGCGACATGGCCTGCATGCCGTTGAGGGTGCCGTCGCCGCCGACGCAGACGAGCCCTTCGATTTTCAACCGTTGCAGGCGCTCGACGATGTGGCCGATGGCCTCGACGTCGTTGGCGTCCACGTAATCGCGCGAGGCGCCGATGAGGGTGCCGCCGCGCGTCATGTCCAGCTCGGGAATGGGCGTGAACAGCGGGTTGAGCAGCACGTGCGGCACGCGCGGGTTGAACAGGCTGCTGAAGCCCTTGATGAAGCCGTGGACTTCGATCTTGCGTTGGCAGGCGCGGGCGACGGCCCCGTAAATGGTGGCGTTGAGGGCGGGCGTGTCTCCGCCGGCGGTGAGAATGCCGATGCGTTTCATACGGTGCGTCCACCTCCCAGGGCGCGGGGCGCCGCCCACGGCGTCGGCAAATCGGATGGCAACGACCTGGACATTGTAGCACTTCGTATGCCAGGCGGAAAATCGAACCGCCAAGACACCACGACGCCAAGAAAACGAACACCACAGGACGACTTTTTGGTCTTCTTGGCGCTCTTGGCGTCTTGGCGGTTGGAACGGTGGAACAGCCACGCATCGCCACGGAACCGGGCAGTCGATGCCCGGAAAGTTGACCATGCCTCCAAAAAAAATGGAAAAATCCTTGCGGCGCCCCACCCTCGCCCGGTAGAGTAGCAGGGTATTAAACAGCCCGCGCCCTCCCGCCGTTTGCCCGCCCGCGTCGGTCCCCTTGGTTCTGCGAGCACGCCATGCCGTCAACCACCCGCCTCGCGGTGTTCTCCTCATTTGCCCTCCTCTTCGGCTGCCTCATCGTTTCCCGAGCGGCCGCCGGCCCGGCCATGAAGCCAGTCGATTTCAGCCGCGACGTGAGGCCGATCCTGGCGACCAAGTGCTACGCCTGTCACGGCCCCGACGAGGGCAAGCGCAAGGCCAAGCTGCGGCTGGACGTGAAGGAGAGCGCGCTCAAGCGGGTCATCAAGCCGGGCGACGACGCCAGCAGCGAGTTCGTCCTGCGCATCACGACCGACGACCCCACCGAGATCATGCCGCCGCCCACCGCCCACACTGGCCCACTGACGCCTCAACAGATCGCCCTTCTCCGTCGTTGGGTCGCCGAGGGCGCGAAGTTCGACGTGCATTGGGCCTACGTCAAGCCGGTGCGGCCGGTCGCGCCGGAAGTCAAAAACAAGGCGTGGGTCATAAATCCCATCGACGCCTTCATCGCCGCCGGCCACGAGAAGCACGGCTTCTCTCCAGCGCCGGAGGCCGACCGCGTGACGCTCATCCGCCGCCTCAGCTTCGACCTGACCGGCCTGCCGCCGACCCCGGAGGACGTGGACGCCTTCGTCAAGGACCGAAGTCCCGACGCCTACGAAAAGCTGGTCGATCGGCTGCTCGCGTCGCCTCAATACGGGGAACGGATGGCGGCCTACTGGCTGGACATGGTGCGCTACGCCGACACCTGCGGCTACCACAGCGACAATCACCGCGACGTATGGTTGTATCGCGATTACGTCATCGACGCCTTCAACGCCGACAAGCCGTTCGACCGCTTCACCGTGGAACAGCTGGCCGGCGACCTGCTGCCGAACGCGACCATCGAACAGCGGATCGCGTCGGGCTACAACCGCCTTTTACAGACCACGGAGGAGGGCGGGGCGCAGCCCAAGGAGTACACGGCCAAGTACGCCGCCGACCGCGTGCGCAACGCCTCGGTGGTCTGGCTGGCCTCGACGATGGGTTGCGCGAGTGTCACAGCCACAAATTCGACCCGTTCACCAACAAGGATTTTTACAGCTTCGAGGCGTTCTTCGCGGACGTTCAGGAGGCGGCGGTAGGACGCCAGGTGGAGACGGCGTTCCCGTCGAAGGAGCAGGAAGCGGAGGCGCGCAAACTCGACGCGCTGATAGCGGCGGCAAAGGCGAATTACGAGCGGCGGACGCCGGAGTTGGACGCGGCCCGGGCGGAATGGGAAAAGACGGCGCGGACGAACAAGGCGCCGAAGCCGCCGGCCGACGTGATCGCCGCCCTGGCCGTCGAACCGGACAAGCGCACGCCGCCGCAAAAGCAGGCGGTCTTGGCCTACTTCCGCAAGGTCGCGCCCCAGCTGAAGGCGGCCCGCGACAAGCTGGCGAAGCTGGAAAAGGATAAAAAGGAGCTGACGGAGTCGTTTCCGATGACGCTGGTGACGACGGCCGCGCCGCCGCGCACCGTGCGTTTGCTGCACCGCGGCAACTGGCAGGACGACAGCGGCGACGTCATGACGCCGAGCATCCCGACCTTCCTGGGGACGCTGGACGTGAAGGGCCGCCGGCCGACGCGGCTCGACCTGGCCCGGTGGATCGTTTCGCGCGACAACCCGCTGACGGCCCGCGTCTTCGTCAACCGCCTCTGGAAGATCATGTACGGCCAGGGCATCGTCCGCTCTCTCGGCGATTTCGGCACGCAAGGGTCGTTGCCGAGCCATCCCGAGTTGCTCGACTGGCTGGCGACCGAGTTCATGGACAGAAATTGGGACGTGAAGCACATGCTGAAGCTGATGGCGATGTCGAACGCCTACCGGCAGTCGTCGGTTCCGGACAAGGATTTGCGCGAGCGCGATCCGAGCAACGTCTGGCTGACCCGGCAGAATCGCTTCCGCCTCGACGCCGAGGTGGTGCGCGACAACGCCCTGACCATCAGCGGTCTGCTGTCTCCGAAGATCGGCGGCCCGAGCGTCAAGCCGTACCAGCCGGCCGGCTACTGGTCGTATCTGAATTTCCCCCGGCGCGAGTGGGCGAACGACAAGGGCGAGAATCAGTACCGCCGCGGCCTCTACACCTACTGGTGCCGCACCTTCCTTCAGCCGAGCCTGGCCGCCTTCGACGCCCCGACGCGCGAGGAATGCACCGTCGAGCGGACGCGATCCAGCACGCCGCTCCAAGCGCTGGTGCTGCTCGACGATCCCACCTACGTCGAGGCGGCCCGCGTTCTGGCGGAGCGCGTGGTGCGCGAGGGCGGCGGGGATGCGTCGGCCCGTCTCGACTGGGCCTTCCGGCGGGCGCTGTCGCGGGACGCCAAGCCGGAGGAACGCGCTCTGCTGTCGGCGCTTTACGAGAAGCATCACGCCGAGTACGCCGCCGACAAGGACGCGGCGCTCAAGCTGTTGAGCACGGGCCAGCACCCGGTGGCGAAGGACATCGACGCGGCCGAGCTGGCGGCATGGACGTCGGTGACGCGCGTTATTTTGAACCTGGACGAGACGATTACGAGGAATTAAGGCGAGCGGCCGGCGTAAGCCGGCTGGTGCTTCACTCATTGGGAAGCACCAGCCGGCTTACGCCGGCCGCTCGCCGATGCGGAGTGAGCAAGCCATGAACCTCTTCCAACAATCCCGCCGCGCCTTCCTCGGCCGCGCCGCCGCCGGCCTCGGCTCCGTGGCCCTGGCGTCGCTGCTCGACCCGCGTCTCCTGGCAGGCGAGACCAAGGCGAACGCGGGCAGCTACCTCGGCGTCGTCAACCCGCGGCATTTCCCGCCGAAGGCGAAGCGCGTCATCTACCTCTAGCATGGCGGGCGGCCCGTCGCACCTGGAAACCTTCGACCACAAGCCGAAGTTGGCCGAAATGAACGGCACAGCCGATGCCGGAATCGATCACCAAGGGCCAGCCGATCGCCCAGCTCCAGGGCGCCAAGCTCAACTGCTTCGCCCCGCAGCACCCCTTCAAGAAATTCGGTCAATCGGGACAGGAAATCGCCGACATCTTCCCCCACATGGGCGAGGTCGCCGACGAGCTTTGCATCCTCCGCTCGATGCACACCGAGGCCATCAACCACGACCCGGCCCACACCTTCATGAACACCGGCACGACCATCTCCGGCCGGCCGAGCATGGGTTCGTGGGCGTGGTACGGCCTCGGCAGCGACTGCGACAATCTGCCCGGCTTCGTGGTGATGATCTCGACGGGCCGCAGCGGCCAGGCCCAGCCGATCGCGGATCGCCAGTGGCACAGCGGCTTTTTGCCGAGCAACTTCCAGGGCGTCGAGTTCCGCGCCAAGGGCGACCCGGTGCTGTACGTCGGCAACCCCGCCGGCGTGGACGCCGGCCGTCAGCGCGACGTGGTGGACGCCGCCGCAGGCGCTGAACCAGATGCGCAACGATTCCGTGGACGACCCGGAGATCGCCACGCGCATCCGCCAATATGAGATGGCGTTCAAGATGCAGACGAGCGTGCCCGACCTGATGGACCTGTCGAAGGAGACGAAAGAGACCTTTGACTTGTATGGCACGAAGGGCGGCGACGGCTCGTTCGCGGCCAACTGCCTTCTGGCCCGGCGGTTGGCCGAGCGCGGCGTCCGCTTCATCCAGCTCTACCACCGCGACTGGGACCACCACGGCCGCATCAAGAACGACATCGAGGTGGTGGCCAAGGAGGTCGATCAGGGCACGGCCGCGCTCATCAAGGACCTGAAAAGGCGCGACATGCTCAAGGACACGCTGGTCGTCTGGGGCGGCGAGTTCGGCCGGACGCCGATGGCCCAGGGCGACGGCCGCGACCACCACATCAAGGGCTTTTCGATGTGGCTGGCCGGCGGCGGCGTCAAGGGCGGCATCACCCACGGCGCCACCGACGAGTTCGGCTACTTCGCCGTGGATAATCCGGTCCACGTCCACGACCTGCACGCCACGATCCTGCGGCTGCTGGGCATCGACCATGAACGGCTGACGTACCGCTACGAGGGGAGGAATTTCCGGCTGACGGACGTTTCCGGCGTGGTGGTGAAGGAGATTTTGGCGTGAGCGCTCGCCGGGCCTGCGGTTCGCCGCGACGCGCCATCGGAGCGCTCGAGGCCAGCGCTCCGCTGGCGCGTCGCGGCTAACCCAGGCCGAGGAAGCGCTCCATCCGCGTCGTGATACTTTCCAGCCGCCGGCCGGCCGCCGCTCGATCCTCGAACTCCCGGTCCTCGTGGTACAGCCAGCGCAGCCACGTCGCCGCCCCGATGACCGTTCCGGATAGGTCCAGCGCCGCGCCAGATCCTCTTCCTCCGCGGTGAACGAGCGAACGCCGCGATACGCCGTCAGGCCGGTCGTCCAGCCCTCCGCATTATCTCCGATAAAACTTCCCAGCAGACGGGCCGCGTCCACCGCCGGATGGTCGATCTTCATTGCCCCGTAGTCCACCAGCCCGGTCGCGCGGTCGCCGTCGAAAAGGACGTGATCGTGCCAAACGTCGCACAGACACGGCTGCAACGGCCACGCCCGATCCGCCCACGGTTTTAGGAGGTCGGGAATGGTCTCGATCCAGTACGGCAACACTTGCCAGGCCCGTTCCGCCGCCGGACGCGCCGGGTCGGCGGCCGCGGCTTGCGACAGCGACCGCCAGCCCGACGCCATCAGCTCCCGCCACTCGCGCACCGCGTCGAGCCGTCGCCGGACGGCGGGGCAAGGGCCGGCCTCCTTCGGGGCGGCGGCGCGCCAGCAGGCGTGCAGCTCGGCGAGCGCGGAACTGGCCGCCCGAAGTTTGGCCGGCGACGGCCGGCGGTGGAAGTCGGCTTCACCCAAAAGCCACTCCTGTAACTCCCACAAGCGCCCTGCGTACTGGACGTGGGTCGCGCCGCCGCTTGAGGGGAACAGGCGCGGAACGAACGTCAGGCCGGCGGCGCGGGCGTGTATCGCGTAATGGTGGATGAAGTCGAGGCGGGAAGAAGACATGGAGTTCGGCCAGGCCCGCAGGCAAAGCGGCCCGGCGGGGCCGTCGAGCCGCCACAGGCGGGCGCCGCTGAAACCGCCGCGGTTGCCCAGCGGTCGCGGCGCCCCCGACCACAGGAGGCGCGGGTAGTGTCGGAGAACTTCCGCCGCGGCAAGGTTCGGGAGGTCGGGGGACATGATGGACCCGATGTGATTCGGGAGACGCGGCCCGGCCTTGCTCCCCGGGTTCAGGCGCACCTTCACCCGGGGCTTCATTTCCGTGGCCGGCTTTGCACGTTTATCGCCCTCCGCATTTGTATGCGGGTGGCTACACGGAAGTGCCGGAATGGCAGGGATTTTGGCGACTGTGCGAGCCTCGTTGCCAGTCGCGCCTATGCGTTGCCAGTCGTCCTCTTGGTTTGGATTTGCCGGATGTGTTCCTGCGCAAGTTGCCATTGGGGGTGTCGCCGGCCAGATGGACCACATGCGTGAATTCCTTGAGGGCATGATCCCATTGTCCATGCTTCTCTAGCGTTAGCGCCCTCCGCAGGGCCATTTTCAACTCGAATGCCACATCGATTTTGCTGTCATCTCCCTTATCGACGTATTCCTTCTCCAGCGGCCAAGTGGTGGTGGCGAACCAAAGCAAGGTCCCAATGTTGACCAAGGGGATAAAGATCAGCAGCGCCTGCCAGCCGGAGTACCCGGCCTTGCGGAAGATGGACCCGAAGATGAAGGCCGTGAGGGCCACGCCAATGACGAGACCAACTAAATTGATGAACATCTCCATCCCGGGTCTCCTCAGTTAATAGAGTGGGCGCCGCGACAACCCTTCCGCCCCATCTTCCCCCAGCCAATGATGGTAGTCAAGTAAAAGGGACCGACCGCCCTTGCTTTCCGCCGCTTGGGGCTTTGCACACAGACCGCACCTAAACCTACCCTTTATGTGCGGGCTCGGCAGTTTGTGTGCAGCCGATTCACCGCGTCGGGAACTGCAACACGTCGCACGGCGCGTCGTCCTTGTCCGGCACGCCCTTCGGCGTCCAGGCGGACGGGTCGATCTTCAATTCGTACCACGCGGAGATGAGGCAGGCGATGTTGTGACAGAGGATTTTCGCCAACGCCTCGTTCCGCATGGCCACGTCCGTCTTCGCCCGTACCGCGTCGCCGAACTTCCTCTTTATCATACTGAACGCGGATTCGACGTTGCTGCGGCGGTGATAGTGCCGCAAAAATTCCTCCCGCCGGTACTGAAAATAGTGGAACATCCGGCGCCAGACTTCCGCACCGCCCGGCAGGCTGTTCGACTTGAACGGGATGAACGGCGTCGCGCCCATGCCGACGATCAATTCCAGATTGTCGTTACTGAGATATGCTTTGTCCGCACTCATTTCTTCGATTACGAAGTTGTCCGCCGTCGCCCGCGTCAGAGGGTCGAACTGCGGGCAGTCGCCGCCGTTCTTCTCGTCCATGAACACGGCCGTTACCACCTGCGTTTTCGTCCCGACGCACAGATGAGCCTTGACCCATCGGGCCTGCTGGCGGTTGACGCCGTACTTTTCATCCACCCATTTTACATACCTTGAGGTCGCAAATCCGCTACTGTCGATGGCGAACTGGCTCTCCACCGACCGGAGCGGCAAGCTGCTCTGGCGGATCATCGCCATGAGGATCGGCGTCGTGTCCTCAAGCTCAAGCACTCGGAGGACGCTGTTGAAGCAAATCGTCTGCGCGACGTGGCCGCGCTCGTGGGCTTCCCGAAGGTCGGACATGAACCGCCGGGCCGATACAAGGCAGTAGACCTTGAGGACAGCGCTGAACACCGCGTCGGCCATCGGGATCGGCGGGCGCCCGCCCTTGGCACCTTGCGGCGGCTGCACGATGCCGCGGCACAGGTCCGCCAAGAGAACTTGGAAATGGTCCTTCTCGTTGGTCTGCGCGGCGTTGTAGTTGACCCAATCCTGCCGGTAGGTCGCGCGCGGCGGACGCGGCGGGATCGCCTCCGGCGCAGGGTTCGGTTCGCCGCGAAGCTGGCGCTCCAGCAACAGCCGAACCGCGAGAATGTGCTTGCACGGCTTGCCCATGCCGCTGCCGCGGAGCGCGAAGTCCTCGCACTCGCACGCGGGCGCCGTGGCCGACGGGTTGACCCGATAGTACCGGCTGGTGGTCTGACTGTGGACGTGCCACGCGCCGTCGCGGAAGGAAATGCGTTCGTCTCCGGTGATCTCATAGGCCCTCTGTTCGCGTGTGTCCATGTGCTGCCCTACCTGC
Organism: uncultured Planctomycetaceae bacterium; assembly: GCA_963813925.1. Classification (GTDB taxonomy): domain Bacteria; phylum Planctomycetota; class Planctomycetia; order Gemmatales; family Gemmataceae; genus UBA4732. The sequence continues at coordinate 93,632 of CAWFBG010000004.1, read as the reverse complement.
CGGTGTATACCTATAAGGAATATACCCGAGGTAGTCCAGATGTTCACAGGTCAGTAGGTATGCACTTGAAGTATTTTCCTTGAAGGTGTATACTCCGGCGTATGGCTAAGGTCCAACTCTGGGGCTATCGTTGCGAGCGGTGTGGGCACGAGTGGGTTCCTCGGAACAAAGACGAGAACCCGCGCGTCTGCCCCAAGTGCAAAAGCCCGTACTGGGACCGTCCAAGAAAGGACACGGGCAAGCAGTCTGAGGAAACAGCTATGGCCGAAAAAGCCGAAGCGGGTGACAAGGCTCCAGCGGGAAAGCCGTCGCGGCGGAAAGCGGAACCTCAGTAATAGACGCTACTTAGCGCGCAACCTGCTGAGCGACATGGACTTGTGCCCCCCTTGCTGCTAGAATGTGGGAGATTCGAGTCCGGCCGGCGCAGCTGAGGCCCGAACCAAATATGGCCACTTCCATTGCGAGTCCGGATCAGGCGAACCTGTTCGATGAAGTCCTCGCGGGACTCAGAACCCTCGGATACCGGGACGAACTGCTGCAACCTGTCTACCGCTTTGAGGACTGGTTTGGACAAGGGCAGCGCACGGCGGACGCGGCGGCCTTTGGCCAGACGCCTCCCTCCTACCGTAACGCCTGCTTCGCCGTGCTCATGGCCAACGGCAAGTCGGGGCCGGAGTTGATCCGCGACTACCGATCCCTAGGGGCACCACGGGCGTTTGAAGTCCGCCCCGACCGCGTGCTCCATTGGCGGGTGAACGGCGATTCGGCTGTCAGCACGCAGCCACTAGTCATCCCGGCAAACGAGGTACGTGCAGCGTTTCGCGCAAACGCCTCCTTGTGGGGGCCTGAGAGCGTTCTTCGGTTGAAGAACGTCGGCCCAGTGGACCCGGCGCACCGCGACTTCATCGACCTTGGCCTGATTCCCGAACTGGAGTACCGAATCAGCGCCAAACTCGGTCCTCTACTGGGGGATATCCTTTTCCGAGCCATCGAAGACTTCTCCGCACGCACCGGCTCCGACCCGGACCCCGATGAGTTGTTTCGGCTGCTATTCCGTGCGCTCGCCGGAAAAGTCATGCATGACCGGGATCGCCCCGGATTCGAAGCGTTCCGCGGCGCTCCCGATGCGGACGCCGTGCTCCATGCCGTCGCCGACTACTACCGCGATCAGCAGCCGGTTCTCGCCGACCCGGAAACACGGCGTCTCGTCGTGGGCCGGCTGTGGCGCAGCTTCAGCTTCAAGAACCTCTCGGTCGATGTCCTGGCGTTCGTCTGGGAAGACATGCTCGCTGATAGGGAGGCAAGAGCGACGCTTGGGATTCACACGACGCCCCCAAGCATCGCCCGGTACATCGTCCGCCGACTACCAATCGAAAACATACCATATCGCCAAAGACGTGTGGTGGAACCATGCTGCGGAAGCGCAACCTTCTTACTCGCCGCATTCCAACGCCTCCGGGAACTGCCTCCCGTCCAGTCGATGCCGCCGGCCGAGAGCCACCGTTATCTCCAGCGGATGCTCAGCGGCTTCGACATTGAAACCTTCGGCTTGGAGGTCGCCCGTCACTGCCTGATGCTCGCCGACTACCCGAGCCGCAATGGCTGGGTTCTTGAAAAGGAAGACGTTTTTCAGCAGCCCAAGAGGTCGCCCAAGTTCTACGGCGCTCTGGCGGGCGCCCGCGTGGTACTCTGCAACCCGCCGTTTGAACTGTTTCCGAAGGCGGTTCGCCAGCGCTACTCGCTCCGTTCCGTTCTCAAGCCCGCGGAACTACTGGGGCGAGTGCTCGATCACCTACACCCCGAAGGGCTGCTGGGGTTTGTCCTGCCCTATCAGGCACTTTCCGGAGCCAGCTACCGATCCGTTCGGGATCGGCTTGCCGAACGGTACGATGAAATCGAAATTGTGAGCCTGCCGGGCAAGGACGTATTTCGGCACGCCGAACATGAAACCGCGCTGCTGATCGCCACGAATCCGCGCCGGGCGGGCGACCGAATCACCATCCATCACAGTAAGGTTCCCGATGGCGGTTGGCCTCTCTTCAATGCGGCCTACGTCGTGGGGCGCGAGGATGTCTCGACAAAGACGACGGAAGCAGCCGCCGAGAGCCTAGCCGTACCGCCTCTGACGGCTCTTTGGGCTTACTTGCATGATGCCCAACGCCTAGAGTCCGCCGCCGAAGTGCATCGTGGCATCGAATGGAACCTTCCGCTAACCATAAAGCGCAAGGAGACGGGCAATAGGGACAAGCTGATTTCGTCCACGCCTAAGAAGGGATTCCGCGAAGGAGTCCCGCCCCGCGCGTCCATCCATGCGTTTGAGCGGCCCGAAACCCGGTATCTCAGCATGAGGCCCGAGGACCAGAAGGGCAACGCCTACAAGCGCCAGTGGGATAGGCCCAAGGTCTTGCTGAACGCCATCAGGAAGTCCCGCGGGGCTTGGCGACTGGCAGCGTTCGCGGATTTCGACGGGCTGGTATGCTACCAGAACCTCGCGGCAATCTGGCCGAACGAGCCTGAAAACACGGTCGCCTTGGCGGCCGTTCTGAACGGGCCTATCGCAAACGCCTTCGTGGCCACGCGCGAAGAGAGGCATGTCCCAAACGAGACACTTGAGGCCATCCCGATCCCCTCGTTCACTGCGGAGCAACGGGTGGAACTGGAGCGGCTTGTCAGCGATTACACCCGCGTCAGTGGGTTCTTGCCGCTGTTCCAGCCAGAAGCGCCCGCAATGGCGGACATAATCCTCCGGCAGATTGACGCGATCGTGCTGGCGGCCTATAACCTGCCGCCGCGATTGGAGCGCTACCTGCTCGACTACTTCGCGGGAAGTGAGCGAGCCGTTCGTTTCGCGTTCAGCCCCTACTTCCCCGCCGATTTTGCCCCGACCATTCCACTGCGCGTGTACTTATCGTCCGAGTACCAGCGGAGCACGGCGGCGAACTTGCTTCGTGTCATCCCGAATGTCAGCGACCCCGAACTGATCGAGGTGCTGACGGAGCTAGGGTAGTTTTACTGTGCGAGTTTAGCCTGGCCAGCAGCTGCGACTTGGGTTAACGTATCCCTCCAGGGGCGCCGAAGGAGTATCTTCATGTCCACCCTTCTGGAACACCCGCAGGCCCAGGCCCTTCTCGATCAGACCGACGTCGCCCCCGACGACGTTCGTGCCTGCGCCCGACACTTGACCGCCTTCATTCAACGCTACCTCCCCTTCTTCTACCGCGAGGAGCAGCGTGGCCATGCCGACACCATCCTCCGCGGCAAACTCACCGGCTTGCAGCGCAAGACCACCGAGCCGATCGCCAGTCAGGCCGGGCAGAAACGCCGACCCCTGCAGCATTTCGTCGGCGCCGGCCAGTGGGACGACCCCACCGTCCGCATGGAACTGCGCCGCCACGTCCGTGAGGAACTGGGCGACCCCGATGCCGTCCTGGTCCTGGATAACCACGGCGTGCCCAAGCAGGGGCAGGACTCCTGCGGCGTCTATCGTCAGTGGTGTGGCCGCTTGGGCAAGGTCGAGAACTGTCAGGTTGGCTATTTCCTGGCCTACGCGGCGGTGCGCGGCCGGACGTTGCTCGATGCCCGCCTGTACCTGCCCCGGGAGCGAGCCGACGACGGCGGCCACCGCCGCAAGACCTATGTCCCCAAGGATGTGGTCTTCCAAGAGGGCTGGCGGATTGGCCTGGAGTTGCTGCGTACCAGTGGCCGGGAGTTGCCCCACGGCTGGGTGACCGGCGACGACGAGTTCGGTCGGGCCAGCGCGTTGCGTGCCCAGTTACGCTTGGATGGGGAACGCTACGTGCTGGACGTGCCCAGCAACACGTTAGTACGCGACCTCAGCAGTCGGCGACCGCCGGCGCGGGCGGACGGGCGGGAACGGCTGCCGCAGTTCGAGCGGGCCGAGGTCTGGGCGGCGCGTCAGCCGAAGGGGCGGTGGCGCACGTTTCGCCTGGGTGCCGGGGAGAAGGGGCCGCGGGTGGTGCGGGCGTTGCAGCAGCGGCTACAGACCAAGGACGAGGACGGCTGCGTGGGCCGCGCGAGCGGCTGGTGGTGATCCGCAGTTGCGAGAAGAAGCCGCAAACGTGGTACACGCTGAGCAACGCCGGCAAAGAAGTGCCGCTGGCCGAGGTGGTGCGCGCACGGGGAGCGGCCCGCCGTGGAGCAGTTATTCGAGGAAGGGAACCAGGAGGTGGGACTGAACCACTACGAGGTGCGCAGTTGGACGGGCTGGCAGCATCACATGACGCTGACCCTGTTGGCCCTGTGGTTCTTGCAGGTCGAACGGCTGTGGTTGGGGGAAAAAAAATCCGCCGGTGACGGGGTCGCAGGTACGGCAGATCTTCACGGAGTTGTTACGGCGGCCACGGCCGAGTGCAGCGGAGATCGCCGCGCGGGTGAGCGCGGTGCTGCGGCGTAACGAGGAGTCACGGATCTACCACTGGCACCGCCAGACGGGAAAGTTCCCGCCGCCGCGGTTGCACCCCGGCCCGCCACCGCGGGCGGCCCCAGAATAATCTCGCACAGTAAAAGTAGCCATGACTGACGACTACCTCCTAGACACGAACGTAACTTCAACGCTCGCCAACAGCGCTCATCCAGACTACGCCCACGTGAAGGCGCAATATGACGGGATTCCGCCAGACGCCAAGGTGGCTCTCCCGATCATCGGAATCGCGGAGTCGGAGTTTGGGATGGCAAAAACAGCGACGGCCGATCCGGCTCAGCAGGCCGCGCTGCGGAAATTCTTCAGGGATCACCCGCTGCACTACGGAATCGACTACCACACCATAGAGCCATACGCGCGTAGTCCGCGCGAAGCTCTGGAAGCTGTATGGGACGCTAAAGGGCGGTAAGAAGCGGAGCCATCACGAGAAGCTACCAGACGAACTTCGCGACCGCGCAACTGCCAAGTGGATCGGGATAGATGAACGAGACCTGCTAATCGTCAGTGTAGCGCTTCAGTACAATATTGTGCTCGCTACCAAGGACCGCAATGAGGAAATGAAGCGCATCGAAAGGGCCGTCGATGAAGTGCTGGCTGAAGGCAAGTGGCACCGGCCGCTCAAGCTCGCAGACTGGACTCCACCAAAGCTTCCGCCTTAGCACCCTGGAGTTCAAGGGAGGCCGCCGCGATGGCTTACGGGAAAAACTCCTTGACATTGCCTGTTTGGGGTATACGCTAACCCGGACTGGCCCGATGGTGGAATGGCAGACACGCGGGTTTACCTCAGTACACTTGCGAGTGTTCTGAGGAAACCCGTGTCCGTAAGGACGTGCGGGTTCGAGTCCCGCTCGGGCTAATCAAGTCCTCTCCTGCATTTCCCAACCGCCGCGTCTTAGGCTTTAAGTGCAGCCTCGGCGGTTCGTGTGCAAGTGGTAGTTTTTGGACAGTTCAAGTGCAAAGCCGCCGCTTGGCACTCAGCACAAAAACTCGCCCGCCCGCCTAAAAACTCGGGCTTCCGGGTGAATAAACGTGCGAAGTCGCCATCGCCTTCCAGGCTCCGGCCGCCGCCCGTTGCGCCTCGTCTTGGGAGCCCGCTTCGAGCGACTGCAATAAAGCCACGGGTGAAGGTACTCCTGAACCCGGGGGAGCGGAATTAGGGCGCGGGAATCGCGGCCGCGACCGGGACGGCCGGCACGACGGCCACGGGGGCCGGCCCGCGAACCGCGTACTGCACGACCCGTTGCAGCGGCAGCGGGTAGATTCCGACCGCCAGCGTCACCAGGCGCAAATCCATATGCCGACCAGCACCGGCCCGAACCGCGGCCGTTCCAATGCGTGCAACGGCGTCCGCAAATACATCGCCGATGCGATCCGCAAGTAGTACCAGGCGCCGACGGCAGCGTTCAAGCAGCCGATCACCACCAGCACGATGAACCAGACCAGCGACTGCGAACCGCCCGCCGCGGCCGTCTCCGGCGGCACGCCCATCGCCCCGAAGAAGAGCTGGAACTTGCCCCAGAAGCCGGCCGTCACCGGCATCCCGATCAGGCTGAACAAAAACAGCACCATCAGCAGCGCCGCGGCTGGGTGGCTCACGCTCAGGCCGGCCAGGTCGTCCACCGTCTCCACCGGCCTTCGCGGCGTACTCAGATACGAAATCACCGCGAAGACGCCGATGGTCATGGCCGCGTAGGCGACGAGGTAGAAGATCACCGCCTCGACGCCGGCCACCGGCGCCGAACCGCCCAGCAGCGGCGCCGCCGCCAGGCCGACCAGCATGTAGCCGGCGTGGGCCACGCTCGAATAGGCCATCAGCCGCTTGAGGTCGTTCTGCAACAACGCCAGCACGTTGCCCAGCGTCATCGTCACCGCCGCCAGAATCCACAGCAGTTTCAGCCCCTGCCCTTCGAGGATCTGGCCGGCGAACACCTGTCCGGGGTCGAGCAACCCCAGCGTGAAGCCGAAGACGCGCAGCAGGGCGGCGAAGCCGGCGACCTTGGGCACGAACGACAACAGCGCGGCGCACGCCGGCGTCGTGCCCTGGTAGACGTCCGGGGCGTAGAAGTGGAACGGCACCGCCGTAATGCGGAAGCCGATGCCGGCCGTGACCATCACCAACGCCGTCAGCGCCAGCCCGGCCACGCCGGGGGCCGGCCGCGTCAGCGCCTCGCTCAGCGCCTTGAGGTTCGTCGTCCCGGCCGCGCCGTAAAGGTAGCTGAAGCCGAACAGCAGCAGCGCCGACGAAAAGATGCTCAGGAGAAAATACTTCATCGCCGACTCCTGCGCCGCTCGTCGCTGCGCGGCAAATACAGGAGGATGTAGGTCGGTATACTGACGACTTCCAGCGCCAGAAACAGCGTGATCAGCTCGTTGGCCGCCCCGGTCAGGCAGACGCCGGCCGTGATGAGCAGCAGACAGGCGTGGTACTCGGCGGCCTGGTCGTCGGGGACTTCGTTCCAGCTCACCAGGACCAGGACGAACGCGCCGGCCAGGGCCAACGCCTTGAAGAACAGCGCCAGCCGGGTGTTGAGCACCGGACTGGTGTAGACTTCGGCGCGCACCTCGGTTTGAAGCCGTTCGCGCTCCGCCTCCTTCTCGGACCTCTGATCGGCGGGCAGCGGCGCCTCGGAGTTGGCCAGTTCGCGGTCGATGGCCCGGATGCTCTCGTCCGCAAACTCGACCGTCTGAAACTGGGCGGCGGAGTACCACAGGGCGAGGGCCGAAAGGGCGAGGCCGACCAGGGCGGCGCCGGCCCACAGGCTGCGGCCGCCGCGCCACGTCCCGCCGAGGAACAGCACGCAGGCGGCGACGCCCAGCACGGCCTCGGGCAGCACCAGCGGCACATAGCCGGTCAGGGCGTGGATAATGGCCTCATTCACGGTGCGCGACCTCCCGATTCGGCCACGGCCGCCGCCGGCGGCTCCGACGCGGCGACCTGCGAGTTCCAGCCGTCGGCCCGGACCTTGGCCGCCTCGGCGATTCGGGCCACGACCAACAGGTCCGGCCGTACCGTGTCCAAAAACGACTGCGACCAGACGCCCAGGAACAGGCAGAGCGCGGCCAGCGGCGCCAGCGCGGCGACCTCGCGGAAGTTCAGGTCTCCGATGACGCCGTGCCCCTCGTGGGCCGGCTCCTTCAGTTCGCCGAAGAAGACGCGCCGCAGCAGCTTGAGCATGTACCAGGCGCCGAGCACGATACCGCCCGTCGCCAGGCCCGACAGAAGCCAGCCGGGGACCTCCGGCCGCTGGAACGAATACATGCCCATCATGGAGAGCGTTTCACTCACAAAGCCGTTCAGGCCGGGCAATCCGATCGACGCCATCGTGATGAACACCCAGAAGACGGCCATGAGCTTCAGCCGCGACGCCATGCCGCCGTAGTCGGCCATCTGCCGCGTGTGGTAGCGCTCGTAGATCATGCCGACGAGGAGGAACAGCGCCCCGGTCGAAAGGCCGTGGTTAATCATCTGGAGGAGGCTGCCGCTAAAGCCGGCTTCGTTGAGGGCGAACATCCCCAACATGCAGAATCCGAGATGGGCCACACTGCTGTAGGCGACGAGCTTTTTGATGTCGTCCTGAGCCAGGGCGCAGCAGGAACCGTAGAGCACGCCGATCACCGCCAGCCAGCCGATCAGCGGCGTGCCGAAGCTGAGGCTGGCGTCCGGCGACAGGGGGATGCAGAGCCGCAGGAATCCGTAGGCGCCGATCTTGAGCAGGACGCCGGCCAACAGCACGCTGCCGGCCGTCGGCGCCTCGGTGTGGGCCAGCGGCAGCCAGGTGTGCAGCGGGAACAGCGGCACCTTGACCGCGAAGCCGATCATCATGGCCGCGAAAATCAGCACCTCCACCCAGCGCCAGAACGCCAGCCGGTTCGTCGCCCGAATGAGATCTGCGGTCCCTATTGTCGCGGTCGAACTCGTCGGCGGCCCGCGCCTTGTCGGTGAGGGTCTTCACTTCTTGCGGCAGGTCGGCCGTGTGGCCGTGGATCAATTCCACCAGCCGCGGGATGGAGAAGGTCAGCTCGTCGGCCGTGGCGTTCTCGGTCGTCGCGGTCGTGCGCGGCGGGGCGTAGGGGTCGTTGGCCACGGCCAGCACGGCGCCGAAGACGCCGACCAGGGTGAGCAGACTGCCGGTCAGCGTGAAAATGAAGAACTTGCGAGCGGCGTACTGCCGTTGCGGGCCGCCCCAGATGCCGATGAGGAAGAACAACGGCACCAGGGTCAGCTCGAAAAAGACGTAGAAGAGGACGATGTCGAACGACAGGAACACGCCGGTCATCACGGTTTGCAGGGCCAGCAGCCAGGCGAAAAACTCGTTGTCGCGCTCCTTCACCGAGGTCCACGATCCCAAAACGGCGCAGACCATCAGCAGGGCCGTTAGCACGACCAGCCAGAGATTGAGGCCGTCCACGCCGAGGTAGAACTGGATGGAGGTCCCCTGGTGCAGCGTCAGCAGGTCGCACTGCACGACCATGCGCGGCTGAAAGGTATGCAAATTGTCGTCGATCGGCTCGGCGCGGGTCAACTCGACGAACTGGACGGCGACGACGACGGCCAGGGCCAGGCTCGCCAGGGTGGCGGCGAGGCTGAGCTGGCGCACGGCCTCCGGGCGGCGCGGCCCCAGGACGGCGGCGGCGACGGCGGCGGCCAGCGGGATGACGAGCAGCAGCACCAACAGCGTCGGCATGGCCATCCTACAGGTAGCGGACGAGGGCGAGGAGGAACACCGTCAGGCCCAGCACCATCAGCAGGGCGTAGTACTGCACCAGGCCGTTCTGGATCGGCCAGAACAGCGCTCCCAAAAGTTTGGGTATGTTGCCGACGATATCGACCAGGCCGTCCACGACGTACTGGTCGATGGTGCGCAGGAACTTCGTCAGGCCGACGACCGGCCTGACAAGGAAATAGTCGTAGAGTTCATCGACGAAGAACTTGTGGCTCGACAGCAGGTAAGCCCGCGGCATGGCGTGGGCCGCCTGCGCCGCCATGCCGGGCCGGGCGACGTACATCCACCAGGCCAGGCCGATGCCGGCGGCGGCGACAACGGAGCTGACGCCCATCAGCAGGTAGACGGAGCTGACGCCCATCAGCAGGTAGGCCGGGGCCGCCTCCGGCGCCTCGACCAGGCCCGGCGTCCGCAACAGGAATTTGCCGAACAGGCTGAACGGCGGCCACGCCAGCACGGCGCCGACGCCGGCCGCGAACACGGCCAGGACGACCAGCGGCACGGTCATCACCGGCGGCGACTTCGTGGGCGTGGCCGCCGGCCTCCTCCGGGACGCGCTCCTCGCCCCAGAACGTGAGGAAGTAGGCCCGGAATGTGTAAAATGCGGTCAGGAACGCCGTCACCATTGCGGCGATGAACAAAGCGTAGTAGACGGCGCCGAACGGGGCGGAATGACGGCCGGCGTCGAAGGCGGCGCCGACGATCTCGTCCTTGCTCCAGAAGCCGGAGAACGGCGGCAAGCCGGACAGGGCCAGGGCGCCGCATCAGGAAGGTCCAGTGCGTCCACGGCATCAGCTTGCGCAGGCCGCTGAAGCGCCGCATGTCGATGACGTTGCCCATGGCGTGCATGACGCTGCCGGCCGCCAGGAACAGCAGCGCCTTGAAGAAGGCGTGCGTGAACAGGTGGAACATCGCCGGCGGAAACGGCGGCCGTCGCCTCGGGGCCGGCCTGCGGCTGACCGGCCGGGCCGAAGCCGCCGAAGCCGATGGCGCAGCCGAGGCCGAGAAACATGTAGCCGAGCTGGCTGAGCGTGGAGTAGGCCAGCACGCGCTTGAGGTCGTTCTGCGTCAGGGCGATCAGGGCGGCGAACAGGGCGGTGAAGCAGCCGATGCAGGCGACGACCAGCTGGGCGTCCGGCGCCTGGACGAACAGCGGCGTGCAGCGGGCGACGAGGTAGACGCCGGCCGTCACCATCGTGGCCGCGTGGATGAGGGCGCTGACCGGCGTCGGGCCTTCCATGGCGTCGGGCAGCCAGACGTGCAGCGGGAACTGGGCCGACTTGCCGGCCGCCCCGCACAGTAACAGCAGACAGGCCAGGGTGACATAGAATCGGGTCGTGCGGGAAGTTGGCGAAGACGCCCTGGTAGTCGAGGTGGAAGCCGGAGCCGACCCACAACAGCAGGATGCCGAGGAACAGGCCCACGTCGCCGATGCGGGTGACGAGGAACGCCTTGCGGGCGGCGTCGGCGGCCGACGGCTTGGTGAACCAGAAGCCGATCAGGAGGTAGCTGCACAGGCCGACGCCTTCCCAGCCGGCGTAGAGGATGAACAGGTTGTCGCCCAAGACCAGCATGGTCATCGAGAAGATGAACAGCGCCACCTCCGCGAAGAAGCGCGGATAGCCGTAATTCGGCGTCGCCGGGCCGTGGCCGTGGTCGTCGCCGCCGTGGCCGTGGCCGCCGTGCAGCTCGCCGTGCATGTAGCCGATGGAGTAAATCGCGATCAGCGTGCCGATGAACGTGACCATCACCAGCATCAGGGCCGTCAGGGCGTCGGCCCGCAGCCGGAAATCGACGTTGACCGCGCCGGCGTGAAAGACGGTGTAATAGGACGTGACCCACACCGGTTTGTCGGCGGGCGCCGTGTAGACCGCGCAGAAGACGATCACCGAAACCACGCAGGCCCCGGCCGCGCCGAGGATGCAGGGCCAGTGGCTCTGCGCGCGCAGCAGCTTCGGCCCCAGGAAGGCGGTGAGGACGGCCGCCGCCAGGGGCAGGGCCGGAATCAGCCAAAGAAGATAGCTCACGTCAGACATGGCTCTTCTCTTCGCGGTGTTCGGGTTCCAGGCCGGCCGGCGTCAGGACGGGGTTCGGCTCCTCCTTCTCCGGCGGCGGCAGCGGCTCCTCGTCCACGATCGGCTCCTGGCGCGGCTCGCGCAATTCCTGCCACAGGCTCACGTCGAGCGAGTGCTTGTTGCGGAACAGCATGAGGATCAGGGCCAGGGCGATGGCCGCCTCGCAGGCCGCCACGGTGATGATGAACAGGGTGAACGCCTGCCCTTCGAGGTTGCCGCGGTAGCGGGCGAAGGCGACGAGGTTGATGGCCACGCCTTGCAGCATCATCTCGGCGCAGAGGAACATGATGATGAGGTTGCGGCGCGCCAGAAAGCCGATCATCCCCAGGGCGAAGAGGACGGCGCCGACGACCAGGTAGTGGTGCAGGGGCAGTTCGGGCGTCATGTCCTCTCCGGGGTGTTGCGGCGGTGGGCGATGGCGATGGCCCCGATGGTCGCGACCAGCAGCAAAAAGCCGCCCAGCTCGACGGGCAGCAGATAGTCGGTGAACAGCGACCGGCCGAGATACGCCGGGTTCTCGGCCGGCATGTACGGCGCGCCGCCGGCGGCCGGGTCGGCGCGCACCTGGTCGGCGGGCAGGTCGGGCTGCGGCCCGCTGTAGGGCGACAGACTGCTGGGCCGGTCGGCGATGTTAGCAGTTTCGGACCGCGGCCAGCCGTACTGCTGCTTCGCCTGAAGGACGACGGTTTCCAGCCGGGCGAGCGTGGCGTTGGCCTCGTCCACGGTGGGCGGCCCGGACGTTTCTTCCCGGTCGAAGACGGGATCGAGCCGTTGCCGGAGATCTTGAAGCGCTCGTTGTTCGCGGCTCAGCGCCGCCCAGTGGCGATCGTCCCGCGCGGCGGCCTTGACCTGCTGCTCCTTGGCGCCGAGGGCGTCGATCAACGGTTTCAGGATCTCCGAGCGATTCAGTCCGTCGTTCGCCTTCAAACTCTCCCCGGTCATCCCGGTTCGCGCCGCGGCGATGTTGTCGGCCAGGTCGGTCAGCACCTGGCCCTCGCCGGTGGTTTCGTAGTTCCACTGGAGTTGAAGGACGTAGAGCAGCGCGCCCAAAAGGACGAAGCCGATGATCGTGGCCAGAAGCGGTTCGCGGGAGCGGGCGTCGGCGTCGGACGGCCCTTCCTGCTGGGCCAGCATGAGGACGAACAGGAAGGTGACGATGATGGCGCCGGCGTAGATGATGATGGTGGCGGCCATGAGGAACGGCGCCGCCAGCAGCAGGAACAGGCCGCAGGTGGTGAGCACGACCAGGGCGAACGACAGGGCGGCGCGGGCGGGGTTGCGTTGGGTGACGAGCAGGGCGCCGAAGCCGACGGCCGCGGCCGAGAAGGCGTAGAAGAGGAACGACTCCGGCGTCAGGACGTTGAAGCCGACGACGAGCCAGCCGGCCAGCACGAGGGCGAGGCCGCCGAGCAGGGCGCCCCACAGGGCGGGGAAGGCGCGCGGCCGCGGCAGCAGCAGATAGATCGCGGCCGCGCCCGCCAGGAGCGGCAGCACGATCAGCCCGAACGACCTGAGAAGCGGTGGCGGCATGGCAACTCGCAATCGCGTCAGCGACATTCGCCGCCGGTTAGCCGCGACGCGCGAGCGGAGTCGCGTCAGCGGCCGAGCGCCTCCGCCTGCCGGGTCGCGGCTAACCGGTCTCTCGGATCGTTCAACTCTGCGCCGTGGACGACATCGTCAGCCCCGAGTCCGGCGGCAGTTCCGACGCCGGCCCCAGCTTGCCGCGCGTCGTGCGCACCGGGTCGGTGCCGGTCTTGACCGTCTGGTCGAACACGCTGAGCAGCTTCTCCTTGTCGAACATCATCTCCTCGCGGCTCAGGCCGGTCAGGTCGGCCAGCGTCGTCAGCTCGATGGCGTCCACCGGGCAGGCCTGCTCGCACATGCCGCAGTAGATGCAGCGCAGCTCGTCGATGACGAACATCTTCCGGGTACTTCTCGCGGTCCGGCCACGGCGACGGCGCCGCCACGATGTCGATGCAGTGGGCCGGGCAGGCCGTCGAACACATGTAGCAGGCCACGCACTTGACGCGGCCGTCCTCGTCGCGGTTGAGGCGGTGGACGCCGCGGTAGTTGGCCGGCAGCTTCGGCCGCTGCTCCGGGAACTGCTGCGTGATCTGCGCCGCCGCCGAACAGGTCTTGACGGCGTGGCCCATGGTCGTGGCCAGGCCGGCGGCGATGGCCGGCAGGTACAGCTGCTCGAACAGGCCGATCTTCGGCGCCTTCACCCACGTCACGTCTTTTTCGGCAATGGGCATCGCAAATCTCCTCGGTTCCGGGCCGCTCACGGCGACATGACGCGGTTCGCCCCCATAGCCAGCTGTTCGGCGCCGTGGCCGCGGTAGAGCGTGCGCACGCGGGTCGGCGGCCGCGTCAGCTTGGCGCTGTAGGCGGCGAAGGCGATCAGCGCCGCCACGGTGATCGGCAGGATCAGCCAGTCGCTGTAGGCGCCCAGCGGATGGAACTGGCGGACGCACAGCACCACCACGACGTTGAACAGGGCCAGCGGCATCAGCACCTTCCACGCCAGGCCCATCAGCTGGTCGAACCGGAAACGCGGCACCGTCCAGCGCACCAGCATGTAGAAGAGAATGAAGAGGAACATCTTCACGGACAGCACGATCAGCTTGACGACGATCGTGCCGGCGTTGTCCGGCCCCGGCACGGCGACCCACGGCAGCTCCCAGCCGCCGAAGAACAGGATCACCACCAGCAGGCTGGTCGTAATCATGTGGACGTATTCGCCCAGCAGGAACAGGGCCAGCTTCATGCCGGTGTACTCGGTGTGGTAGCCGCCCACCAGTTCCTGTTCCGTCTCGGGCAAGTCGAACGGCAGACGACTGCACTCCGCGAAGACGCTGACCGCGAACAGCACGGCGGCGACCGGCTGGAACAGGATGTTCCAGCCGTGCGTGTGCTGGTACTCGATGATCCGCTCCAGGTTGAGCGAGCCGGTGACGTAGAAGACGCCGAGCACGGCGAGACCCAGCGGGATCTCGTAACTGATGAGCTGGGCGCTGGAGCGCAGGGCGCCGAGGAAGCTGTACTTGCTGTTGGACGACCAGCCGCCCAGGACGATGGCGTAGACGGCCAGGCTGCCGATGGCGAAGACGAAGACGACGCCGACGTCCACGTGCGGGGCGACGACCCACTGCACCTCGTTGAGCGAGCCCCATTCCTGGAAGTTGGCCCAGCCCGGGCTGTTGTACTCAGCCAGTTTCTGCTGAAACCCCCGGTCGTTGTCGCGTGCGGCCTGCTCCTGAACGGTCTGCGGCCAGGCGGCAGTCCACGGCTCGGTATAGCTCACGACGCCGCCGCGTTGGTCCGGGGGGCGCGTGATGGTCCGCTGCGTAACATAGGACGGCGGCGCCGAGGTGCGGCCGAACGGCACCACCGAGAAGGCCATCAGGGCGGCGGTCATCGAGATGACCGGGGCGACGAGGTAGAAGATTTTATCGACCTTGCCGGGGATGATTTGTTCTTTGAAGACGAACTTGAGTCCGTCGGCGATGGGCTGGAGCAGGCCGGCCGGCCCGACGCGGTTGGGGCCGATGCGGTCCTGGGTCCAGGCGGCGATCTTGCGCTCCAGGAGCACCAGGTAGGCGCAGGCGCCCTGCACCACGCCCATGACGACGGCGATGACGACCAGCGTGATCAAGACGTTGAAGTCGGCGTACATCGTGTTATCCGTGGGCGTTACTTCGTCTGCTCCAGGGGAATGCCATACTCTCCGAGGTCGCCGCCGGCCAGAGGCGCGAAAGCCTTGATCTCGCCGGCCATTTCCTTGCGCAGCGTCGGCGCGTGGACCAGCCCGCGCCGCTGCAACAATTCCAGGAAGACCTGCCCCTCGGTGCGGACCTCGCCGGTCGGCGTCACGCCCCACTGCACCGCCTGGGCCAGGCCGGCGTGGTTGACGAACGTGCCTTCCTTCTCCGCGAACGTCGCCCCCGGCAGGATGTAATGGGCGAACTTGCTCACCGGCGACGGCAAAAGGTCGTGACAAACGACAAGCGGGACCTTTTGCAGCGCCAAGGCCTGGGCGTCCGTGACCCAGCCGCCCGGACGCGGTGGGTAGCCGGCCGTCAGGTAGAGCGCCTTGACCTTGCCGTCCGCCGCCGACTTGCGCCACGTCGTCGAAGGCGAGGATTTTGCCCTGGAAGCGGCTCAGCACCGCCTCGACGCCCTTGCGGTTGGGGCACTTTTCCGCCCGGATCGTGAACTTCACCGGCGTCGCCGGCTTGCCGCGGCGGTCCTTGGGATAGGTGTCGTCCTCGCCGACCACCGGGACCGGGCCGAGCGCCAGCCGCACCTGCGGCGACAGCCCCTTGAGGAACTTCGCCAACAGATACGCTTCTTCGCAGGTCAAAAATGGCGACAATACGCCGACCACGCCGGGGGCGTCCTTCGCCGCCGCGGCCGTGAACGCCTGGCGAATTTCCGCCGTGACCTCCGCCCACGACACCGGGACCATTTCGCCGTTCCGCCGCGCCCCCGGCCGCAGGAAGCGCTCCTTCGAGTTGACGTAGTGGTAGCCGAGCCGGCCGTCGTCGCACATGAAATGGCCCTGCGCCTGCGGGTTGTCGCGCGGCCGCAGCCGGAAGACGATGTTCTTGTTGCCGTCGAGGTGGATGCTGCAGCCGGTCGAGCAATCGGCGCAAACGCTGTCCTGCGTCTTGAGGTTCCAGACGCGCTGCTTGTAGAGGAAATCCTTGCTGCACAGCGCCCCGACCGGGCAAATGTCCACGACGTTGCTGGCCAGCTTGTTGTCGAGCGGGTCGCCGGGAAAGACGTCGATCTCGCGAGTGGTCGCCGCGGTTGATGACCTGCAGTTCCGCCTCGCCGCTGATCTCGCGCGTGAAGCGGACGCAGCGCGAGCAGAGGATGCAGCGGTCGGCGAACAGCGTGACGTTGGGGCCGATGTGCGGCTTGTTGGGCGGCGTGTTCTTCTCGTCGATCATCCGGCTCTGCGACTTGCCGTAGCCGAAACTGTAGTCTTGCAGCAGGCACTCGCCGGCCTTGTCGCAGACGGGGCAGTCGAGCGGGTGGTTGAGGAGCAGGCCTTCGAGGGTCTGCATCTGGGCGTCGTGCGCCTTCTTGCTGTTGGTGACGATGACCGTGCCGTCCTTGGCCGGCGTCTGGCAGCCGGGCACGACCTTGGGCTGCATGGACACCGTGCCGTCCGGCTTCTTCTCGCCGACCTCGACCAGGCACATGCGGCAGCTGGCCACGACGGTCAGCGCCTCGTGCCAGCAGTAGTGCGGCACGAAGACGCCGCCCTTCTTGGCGGCCTGGATGAGGTTGAGCTTTTCGGCGCCGATATCGACCGGCTTGTCGTTGACGTAGACGACGGCCATGCTGGCGTTCTCCGATCCGGTTACTGTCCGAGCTGCGTGAAGCCGGTGAACCCCGGGGGCACGCGGTCGGCGTGGCCGTCGAGGAAGGCGGCGAGGCCGCCCTTGGTCGGCGCGTCGATGGGGGTGTAGGCGAGGATCGTGGCGGAAGAGTCGCCCGACGGCCTCCCCGGATCGCCGGCCAGGATGACGACCGCCTTCGCTTGCAGCGCCTGATAGAGCTTCGGGTCGCCTTTCCGGATGTCCTCAACGACCATGTCGTGGGCCTGCATCCCGTCCTCCCTATGGAGCTGGTAGAACTGGGCGATCTCCTGCAGTTCGTGGAGGCCCACCGTCCGGCCGACGGCCGGCAGGACGGCGCCGACGCCGGGCTGCGAATCGAGCCCTCGCTCCGTGGACGAAGTGACTCCGGCCGGGCCTCTGGGCGCGGCGGCTGGCGCGGCCGGCGGCGTGGACGGCGCCGGCCGGCACCCGGCCGCGAGCGTCGCCGCGGCCAGGCCGATCAGGGCGAGGTGGTGCATTTTCATCGGGACCCCCTTTGCGTCAGTGCGCCGCCAGCACCGGCAGCGCCTTCGCCTTCTGGCCGCTCTTGATGTACTGTTCCAGCTCCTTGCGGAACTTCCGGACGGCGTTCTTGACCGGCCAGCCCGCGCCGTCGGCCAGGCCGCAAATCGTCGTGCCGGGCATGATGCCGATCTTGTCGCCGACCTCTTCGAGGATCTGCAAATCCTCCAACCGCCCCTGGCCGCGCCGCAGCCGGTCGGCGATCTTGAGCATCCAGCCGGTGCCCTCGCGGCAGGGCGTACACTGGCCGCACGATTCGTGTTCGAAAAAGCGACAAATGTTATAGAGAACGTCGGCGATGCTCGTTTCCTCGTCGAAGACCGTGACGGCCGCGGTGCCGAGGCCGAGGCAGCCGACCTTGCCGGGGCCGGCGAAGTCGAGCGGCGTGTCGAACTCGGCCTCGGTCATGATGCCCATGCTGATGCCGCCGGGAATGCAGCCCTTGGCCTTGCGCCCCTTCCAGACGCCGCCGCCGTGCTTGTCCACCAGTTCGCGCACCGTCACGCCCAGCGGCAATTCGACGCAGCACGGCTTGTTGACGTGGCCGCTGATGCAGTAGAGCTTCGGCCCGTAGCTGCCGGCGTCGCGCGGGTTCTTCGGGTCGGCCGGCACGCCGATCGACTTGAACCACTCGACGCCGCGCTCGATGATGTGCGTCACGCAGGCCACCGTCTCGATGTTGTTGACGACGGTCGGCTTGCGGAAGGCGCCCTCGACGGCCGGGAACGGCGGCTTGATGCGCGGCCAGGCCCGCTTGCCCTCCAGGCTCTCGATCAGCCCCGTTTCCTCTCCGCAAATGTAGGCGCCGGCCCCGCGGTGGACGTAAGCTTCGAGATTAAAGCCCTTGCCGAGGATGTTTTTGCCGAGCAGGCCCGCTCCGTAGGCCTCGTCGATGGCCTTCTGCATGGCCCGCGTGGCGGGGCCGTACTCGTAGCGGACGTAGATGTAGGCCGTGCTGGCCCGCGTGGCGTAGCAGGAGAGGATGATCCCTTCGAGCACCTGATGGGGGTCTTCTTCCATCAGGATGCGGTTGTTGAAGGTGCAGGGTTCGCTCTCATCGGCGTTGATGCACATGTAGATGGGGCCGGGGTGGTCCTTGGGCAGGAAGGTCCACTTCAGGCCCGGTGGGGAATCCCGCGCCGCCGCGGCCGCGCAAGCCGGAGTCCTTGACCGTCTGCGTCACCTGGGCGGGCGTCATTTCGTGGACGGCCTTTTGCAAGGCCTGGTAGCCGCCGTCGGCGCGGTAGGCCTCCAGCGACGGGGACGCCTTCTTGAGGATGCGGCGCAGGAGGACGGGTTCAAAGTCGGGCATGAGTCTCTACCTGTCAGGACTGTCCGGGGGTCGGAGTGGGTTGCGGCGGCATGGTCGCCAGGGTGTGGTGCAGCACCGGCGGCCGCGTCCGCAGCTCCTCGATCAGCGCGTCCACCTTGTCCGGCGTGACGTTCGGCCTGCCCTCGTCGTTGACCAGCACCGCCGGCGCCCCTCGCAGACGCCGATGCACTCCGCGAACTCCAGCGTGATCGCCCCGTCCGCCGTCGTGCCGCCCGGACGCACGCCCAGCTTCTGACACATCGTTGTCAGCAGCTCGTCGCCGCCGCAGCAGCCCGCACGCCAGGCTCCGGCAGACCCACAGCCGCGTCCGGCCGAGCTTGTTCTGTTCGCCGCGGAAGAAACCGTAAAACGTCATCGCGTCGTTGACCTCGGCGGGGCTGAGGTCCAACAGGTCGGCGATCTCCCGCACCGCCTCCAGCGGCACACATCGCATCTCGTCCTGCACCAGATGCAGCGCCGGCAGCGTGGCCGCCTGCTTGCTCGGATAGCGCGGCAGGTAGTCGAGGATCCTCTGTCGCAGTTCCGGACTCAGCACGCTCATCGGTCCAGCTCCGCCGCGATGATGTTGAGGCTGCCCAGCACGGCCACCACGTCGCTCAGCTGATGGCCGACGATCAGGTACGGGAAGACGGCGAAATGGATGAACGACGGCGGCCGCGTCCGCGCCCGGTAGGCGACGCCGCTGCCGTCGGACACGACGTAGAAGCCCAGTTCGCCGTTGGGCGATTCCGTGGCGGCGTACACCTCATCGACCGGCGGCTTCCACTGGCGGTTGGTCATAATCAGCTCGAAGTGCTGGATCAGCCCCTCGATGCTGCGATAAACCGACATTTGGTTGGGCAAAACGACCTTGCTGTCCACGTCCACGTTGACCGGCCCGGCCGGCAGGTTGTCTACGCACTGGCGGATGATCTTGACGCTCTCCAGCATCTCCTCCATGCGCACCAGATAGCGCGCCAGGCAGTCGCAGCCGTCGGAGCAGACCACCTTGAAATCGAGGTCCGGGTACGCCAGGTACGGCTCGTCCTTGCGGAGGTCGCGGACGACGCCGCTGGCGCGGGCGAGCGGCCCCGTGACGCTGAGGTTGATCGCGTCCTCTTTGGAGAGATACGCCGACATCTTTCGTCCGGTCGATGAAGATGCGGTTGCGGTTGAGGAGCCGCACCACGTCGGCCCAGGCTTTGGGGAACTCGCGGACGAAGTCGCGGATCTTGGCGATCGACGTCGTCGTCGAGGTCGCGCAGCAGGCCGCCGACGCGGAGGTAGCTGGGGTGGAAGCGCTGGCCGGCCGCCGCCTCGCAGATGTCGTAGATCTTTTCCTTCTGGTTGAAGGCGTACAGGAAGGCGGTGAAGCCGCCGAGGTCGAGCGCCGCCGCGCCGCAACACAGCAGATGGTCGTGGATGCGCATCAGCTCGGCGAAGATGGTGCGGATGTACTTGCAGCGCGGCGTCAGCTCGATGTCCATGAGCTTTTCGACGGCCGCGAACCAGGACGACCTCGTTGGCGACCGGCGAAATGTAATTCATCCGATCGACGATGGTGCAATACTGGTTGAAGTCGAGGTGTTCGCCGAGCTTCTCGAAGCCGCTGTGGAGGATAGCCGATGTCGGGCACGGCCTTGACGACCGTCTCGCCGTCGAGGGTGAGGACGAGGCGCAGCGTGGTGTGCGTGGCCGGGTGCTGCGGGCCGAAATTGAGCGTCCAGAGAAAATCTTTCTCCGGACCTTCCGGCGGGGCGATGGCGTCGGCCAGTTCCAGCGGCATGACTCCCTCCGTCTTGGCGAGCGGGGGGCGTCAGCCCCCTGATTTTTCACCCGTTCCGACGCGCTATTCTAAATCAGGGGGCTGACGCCCCCCGCTCGCCTCATCCTTCCGCCCGCGTAATCACCGGGAAATTATGGCGTTCGCCGCGGCCGCGCAGCGGGTAGTCCTTGCGCAGCGGGAAGGCGGTGAACTCGTCCGGCATCAGGATGCGGCGCAGGTCGGGTGGCCGTCGAAGACCACGCCGTACATGTCGTAGACCTCGCGCTCCATCCAGTCGGCCCCGCGCCACAGCGGAAACGCCGACGGCAGCGTCGGGTCGGGGTCGTTGACGAACGTCTTCACGTACACCTTGCCGCCGGTCGTCGTGTTCAACAGGATATACCAGACCCCGTAACGATCTTTCGCGCCGGGGTAGTGCAGGTAATCGGCCGCGGACAGCTCCAGCAGCATGTCGAAGCCGCAATCGCGCTTCAGGAACTCCAGGAAGCCGTACAGCCGTTCCGGCGCGACGTGGACGCGGCGGTTGTCGCGGAACTCCGAAGCCGTGAACGACTCGGCGCCGAAGCGCTCGCGGAGTTTGGTCAGGATTTCGTCGTGCGTCACGGCGTCGGCCCTCCGCCTTGCAGCCGCGTGGCCGTGGAGAAATCGGCCGGGGCCACCAGCGCGTCGGCCGGCGGAACCTCCAGGGCCAACGGCTTCGGCGCCTCGCCCGGCCCGCGCTTGCTGAACTCCGATCCGCTGACGGTGCCGGTGCGCGTCACCTTGGCCTGGATGTCCATGAGCGATTGCAACAGCTGCTCCGGCCGCGGCGGACAGCCGGGAACGTAGACGTCCACGGGGATGAAGCGGTCGATGCCCTGGACCACGGCGTAGGTGTCGAAGACGCCGCCGCTGGAGGCGCAGGCGCCCATCGAAATGCACCATTTCGGCTCCGGCATTTGCAGCCAGATGCGCTGCAACACCGGCAGGATCTTCATCGGCACGCGCCCGGCCACGATCATCAGGTCGCTCTGCCGCGGGCTGAAACGCATGGCCTCGGCGCCGAAGCGGGCGATGTCGTGGCGCGAGGCGCCGGTGGCCATCAGCTCGATGCCGCAGCAGGCCGTGGCGAACGGCATCGGCCACAGGCTGTTCTTGCGCGACAGGTTGGCCGCCCAGCTGAGCGTGCGGTCCAGCGTGCTCACCAGGACGCTGCCGCCCGGATCTACCGCCATCGGAACACCCCCTTCCGCCAGGCGTAGACATAGGCCACGACCACGGTGGCCAAAAACGCCAGCACCTCCCAGAAGACGATCGTCTGGAACGCCGCCGGGATGGCCGGCTGGTCGCCCGACGCGGCCGCCCACGGGTAGAGGAACAGCAGTTCCACGTCGAAAACGAGAAACAGGATGGCGATCAGGTAGAACTTCACGTCGAAGCGCTGGCGGGCGTCGCCGATCGGGTCCATGCCCGATTCGTAGGGCATCTGCTTGACTGGCGTCTTGCGTTTCGGCGCGATCAGGGCCGGCACGACGATGGCCGAGACGGCGAAGCCGAGGACGACCACCAGATAAATGAAGATCGGGTAGTAGGTGGATAGGCTGAAATCCATGTCCGGCGCTCACGGCGGCCGACTTCGTGATTTTTTTCACGATGTCGGCCAAAAAGAAGCCCCGACGTAGAGGTCAGGGAGAGAACCCGCGCGACGTTGCCTGCGGTCATAATAAGAACGAAGAGGGGAGGGTCAAGGGAAAAAGAAATCTCACGACATTGCGCCAAGGCGCGAAGAAGCGTGAGATAGGGCCAAGGCAGAGACTGCTTCGGGTCCGACGACGCGCCGTCATTCCGGCAACGGTCGCTTCAACAGCGCCTGCGCCACTTCCGCCGTGCGGTCGATGGCCGCCGCCAGGAAGGCGCGACCTTTCTCCGCCGTGGCCAGTTCCGGGTAGCCGACCGCCCCGTGGTCGGTGCGCTGCTTCATGTCCTCCGCCAAATATAACCCGCGCAGCATCGGGTCCTCGCGCGGCGGGTCGTCGCGGACCTGATCGCGGCGCACCAGGTCCGGCCGCAGCGCCAGCATCATCGACGTCTCGAACTCGCAGGCGTGGCCCATCGTTTTGCGCGGCCCCTCGGCCAGCGCCGCCAGCTCCGCCGCCGCCAGGTCCCAGTACGACGCCGCCGACAGGATGCGGTCGCGGTAACGCGGTCGCAGGCGACGCAAGGCGGTCTGCATGGTGTCGATGTTGCCGCCGTGGCCGTTGAGCAGCAGCAGGCGCTGCCAGCCGTCGTCCAGCAACGGCGTTAGCAGATCGCACAACATGTCAATGTGGACGTCCACCGACGCCGACAGCGTGGCGCCGAAGCGCAAATGGTGGTGGCTGGCCCCGAACCACAGCGTCGGCAGCAGCACCACCGACTCCGGCAGCCGACGCTCGACGCCCTCGGCCACGCCGGTCACCAGCACCGTGTCGGTGAGGACGGCCAGGTGCCGGCTGTGCTGCTCCACGGCGGCGATCGGGGCGACCACCAGCGTCGTGGACCGCGGCGTCTGCCGCAGTTCGGGAAACGTCATTTCGTGGAATTTCACGTTTGGAGAGTCCCTCGCTTGCGCTTCGGGTTGGTGTGGGCGTCCGTTAAACCGGCAGTCCGTAGGCCCGCAGCGATTGCGCGATCCGCGCCTCGCCGGCCGCGTCCAGCGGGCAGAGCGGCAGACGCAGCTCGCCGTTGTCGCGGCCGAGCAGCTTCATGGCCGTCTTGACCGGGATGGGGTTGACGGCCACGCCGAGCAAATCGCGGCAGAGGTGGAACAGCTTGCGATGCCACTTCAGCGCCTCGTCGGTGCGCCCGGCGTCCCAGGCGGCCACCAGCGCCTTGAGGTTGCGCGGGACGAGGTTGCCGACCACCGACACCACGCCGCGGCCGCCGACGCTCAACAGCGGCAGCGTCAGGCTGTCGTCGCCGCTCAGGAGCGTCAGGTCGCACAACGACGCGACGTGCGACGCCTGGTCCATCGAGCCGGTCGCCTCCTTGATCGCCACCACGCTCGGGATTTCCGCCAGGCGGGCGATGGTCTCCGGCAGGATGTTCGAGGCGGTGCGGCCGGGGATGTTGTAGAGCACGATGGGCAGATCGCAGGCCTCGGCCACGGCGGCGAAATGACGATAATAGCCCTCTTGCGTGGGCTTGTTGTAATAGGGGCCGACCATGAGGGCGCCGTCGGCCCCGGCGCGGCGGGCGGCGCGGGTCAGGCGGATCGCCTCGCGGGTGCTGTTGGAGCCGGTGCCGGCCATGACTTTGATGCGGCCGGCCGCCTGCTGGACGACGGCGTCGATGACGCGCTCGTGT
The DNA here is from genome assembly GCA_963813925.1 of uncultured Planctomycetaceae bacterium. Lineage (GTDB taxonomy): Bacteria > Planctomycetota > Planctomycetia > Gemmatales > Gemmataceae > UBA4732. Next base: position 70,058 of record CAWFBG010000004.1, on the reverse strand, counting down.
TCCTCGTGGTCCAGCGTCGGCGATTCGCCGGTGGTGCCGACCGGCGCCAGGCCGTCGGTCCCCTGTTCGACGTGCCAATCGACCAGCCGGCGCAGGGCCGGGAAATCGACCTCGCCGTCGCGGAACGGCGTAATCAGCGCCACGGTCACGCCGGCGAACTGTTCGCCCTTGGTCTTGTGCATGAGTATCCTCCGGATCGCCTTGCACGTCTTTTTTACGAAGGCGCTCCGGAAGGGACAGGCGGCGTCGGCCGAAAGTTCGGGCCCTCACCACCGCGGCGGCTTCTCCGTGGCCGCCCGCGCCGCCGACTCGACGGCGATGGCGGCCACGGCCGAGCCGTAATCCAGGTCGATGTTCTCCATCGTGTCGTGCGTGTCGTGGTATCCCTGGCGATTGATGTCGTAATTCTCCATGAAGAGCACCACCGGCACGCCGGCGTCGGAAAAGACTTGGCCGTCGGTGTTGTACAGCGTGCTCCGCGGGTCCGTCGGCGTCCGCACCTCGCCGCGCAAAATCGGGTGGGCGGCGACCTCCGGCACAACGCGGCCGGACTGGCTCCGGCGGCCGCGCCCCCGGCCGCGCCGCGCCGGCTTCTGGTTCCACACGGGGGCCGACTCGTTCCAGATTTCCGCGGCGATCTGCGACTGCCGCGCCAGCCACAGCGACGGCGCCCCCACGCCCGGCGACATCTGAAATACGTCCTTATCGCGGTCGTTGTTGTGCGCGATCATGTCCATGACGTAGACGCCGCGGACCTCCGTCTTCGACAGGTCGCGCGTCTTGCCGCCCGGCAGGTGCAGCTTCAGCGTCCCCTCCACCAGACGTTGCGTCAACGCCCGGGCGCCGAGGCAGTCCGACGGGAACTCCTCGCCGGTCAGGTGGACCAGCCAGACGTCGCAGCCGAGCCGGCCCTCCTTGCTCAAATCGAGCAGCACCGGCGCCGCCAGCATCAGCGTGGCCGTCGCCGAGTGGTTGTCGTCCGCCCCGGCCGCGGCCACGCGGGCGCCCTTGCCGCCGTATTGCGGGTCGTAACAGTCCGCCATGTAGGCCGTGTCGTAGTGGTCGGCCAGGATCACGGCCCGCCGCCGGTCCTTGCCGGGAATGACCGTCGCCATGTCGCGCTCGTAATGGCGGCCGTCCTGGTTGCCCATCCAGCCTCCGGCCCACGGAAAGTCAAAGTCGGTGCGCCAGTGGAAGGGCACTTCTCCGGCCAGCGCCTTGCCCGTCATCCCCGCCTTGGCGATCACCTTCTCGTAGTAGGAGAGGAGGTAATCGCCGAGGGCGTCGAGGTCGCGGGTGTCGTGGCTCTCCAGATGGCGCGTGGCGGCGTCGCGGATACAGTCGGCGTTGTTCTTGTTGCGGTAACGGTCTTCGGCGAGAAAAGCGATCGTCTTCCAGTAGGACACCTCGAAGGCCCGCGTGGCCGTGCGGCCGTAGGTCAGCGAATCGGGCGTGCGGGCGCCGCGGCCGCGCGGCAACGGCGAATCCTTGGGTTCGAGGAGGCCCTTCACCTCTTCGGCCACGCGCTCGCCGGCCTCGCCGCCGCCGGCCGCCGCCGGCAACTCTTCCAGCCACTCCTCCAGCGCCATGTGTTTGGGGCACGCCAGCAGGCTGCGGGCGAACGACCGCGGCAAAGGCTTCTCCCCGAATAGCTCCCAGGCGTCCGCCAGCTTGCGGATGCCGCGTGCCGTCTGGTGGGCGTGCGGCGCGTGGTTGTTCTGGAAGACGGAGACGGCCTCGCTCGGCAGGTCGCGGCGCAACAGTCGCGGCCACAATTCGACCGCGGGCGCCGGCGTCTTCGCGCCCTCCGGGTAGGCGGTGAGGTAGCCCGTTGGGCCGTCGGGCAGCACGGTCGGGCGGCCCGACTCGGCCATCCACGCGACCAGCGGCCGGTGCCAGTAGACTTCACGCCGGCCGACGCGCATGGCGGGGTAGACGAAGCGGTATCCGAACATGCCGCCCTCTTCGACGGTATGTAAGGTCGCTTTCATATCCATCCCGGAGGCGCCGGGGCCGTCGAGGAGCAAACCGAACTGGTCGGTCCAGAGCTGGACGTTGCGCGCCATCGGCTTGTCATAGAGGCCGAGGTCGTCGGGGATGGTGCTGAACAGGGCGTGCAGCAGCCTGTCCTCGCGGCCCGCCAGCGCGAGTTCGTCCTGGTCGCGCAGCACCTTGGCCCAGCGGTGGGTGCGGCGGAAGGTGTTGCGGACGGGGCCGTACTCGTGACTCGGCTCCTTGTGGTCCGGCTTCGGTTCGTGCATCCAGCCCGACTGCGGCACGCGAAGGCCGTGCGGCGCCTCGTGGCGTGCGACGACGTTGAGCAGCGGGATTTGCACCGCCAGTGGCAGGGCGGCTCGCAGCTTGCCCACGTTGGGAACGCCCCAGAAGACCAGGCTGCCGGGGTAGGGCAGCAGGTGCAGACTTCCGTCGAGATAAGCGCTCTGGATTGCCTCCGGAAGCCGTCCGAACGGCCGAAACGTGAGCAGGTATTTCACACCGCGCACCGACTGCCGCGGTCGGTGCAGGTAACGCGCCGTCCAGGCCGGCAGTTTTTCACCCGCCGGCCAGTGCAGGGCGTCGCGGTCTTCGGTCGGCAGGATGCGGAAGCCGGCGCGGTGGAGGTGGTCGGCGTCGGCCGTCTCGACGCCGTGGGCCGCGGCCAGCAGACGGCGAATGAAATCGGTCCCCTGTTGCTCCGGCGCCTCCTTGCCGGGGGCGGTGAAAAAGCTCATCCAGAAGGCGCGTTCCGGCCCCTGTTCGCTGCCGCCGAACAGCGTCCAGCGGACGCGGCCCTTGTCGTCCTGGGTGCGCGACAGGGCCAGCGGCGCCAGGACGACGAAGCGCTCGTGGGCGAGGTCGCCGGCCTGGTCCGCCAGGCTCAGCGGCCAGTACGGGTTGTCGAGGAGCTTTTTCGGCGCAATGCCGTGGCCGGGCTGGCCGTGCGCCAGCCGGGCGAGGCTCTCCACCAGCTGCCGGCCGACCTGTTCCAGGCCGGGGCGAAGCTCCAGCGCCTCCTGAAACTCGTCGATGAGCCAGCCGTGGGGGTCGTCGTCCTCGAAGGGGAGAAACTCGCGGCGCGCGAACCGGTAGGGCTTGAGGCCGAGGCGAGGCGGCGGCATAAATTCGGAGTAAGCGGCGATGGGATAGCCGTTTTCTCCCGTGAACCAGGGGGCGCCGTCGAGGAGGACCTTCCAGCCTGCTGCGGTCATGGGAAGTCACCGTCGTGGGGAAACGGGATCGGCCACAGGGCTGAGATTAGCGTTCCGGCCGGCGGCGGCAAGCGGGGGCGGTTAGCCGCGACGCGCCAGCGGAGCGCTCCGCTTCGGGTCGCAGCTAACCGGGTTCCCGTTGTTACGCCTTGAGCATCTCGTCATGGCGCATTCCGCTGGGCGGGCAGTCGGCCTTGCGGCAGTTGGCCAACGCCGTCCTGGCCCCGGCGTGCTGCTCGGCGTCGTTGTCCTCCCACTCGATGTTCACGGCGCCGTCGAAGCCGACGCGGTTGAGTTCAATAAAGATCTCTTCCAGGCTGTTGGCGTCGCGGGCCGTGCCGGCGGTGACGAAGTTCCAGCCGTTGGCCCAATGGCCCATTGGCCGGTGGCCGCCCAGCCGGCCGGCCCGGCAGTGTTCGCGGACCACCTGCACGCCCTTGACGTGGGCGCAGTGGATGCGCTCCCCGAACTCGCGGATGAACTCGATCACCGACACGTTCTGCCATTCCATGTGCGAGCCGTCGAGGTTGAAGCCGACCGCCGAGGCGTAGCCGGCCCTGTCCATCGCCTTGAGGTAGTCGTTGGCCGACTCCAGGTCGCCCATCGCCCGTTCGCTCGGATGACATTCGAGATCGTAAGTGGTCCCGTATTGTTTGCAGAGGTCGAAGACGGGGCCGAAACGCTCGGCCAGCAGCTCCAGGCTGACCTGGCGCGCGTCGGGGATGTCACAGCCGCCGATCGACGACGGCAGCGGCGGGAACAGGAACCAGTGGCTCCAGCAGTGGGCCGGCGAGCCGACGAAGCCGGGCACGGCCACCTTGCGGTCCTGCAGTTTGCCGAGATGGCCGGCCAGGCGGACGACGGCTTGGAGGTCTCGCGTCGCCTGTTCGTGGATCTTCTTGCCCACGTCGTCGGGCACATAGTAGGGGTCGGTGCGCGGCGGCTTGTTGCCCTTGGCGCGCCACGCCTTGTAGGCCTCGACTGCGTCGCCGCCGACGAATTGCAGCGTCTTGGCGCTCGGTTCGTCGCCCAGCGCCTGACCCTGGAGGTGGGCGGCGACGGTAAAGATTTCCAGGCCGTGCTTCTTCGCCAGGTCCACGCGCTCCTTGGCGTAGGCGGCGGCGCCGGCGTCGGTCGCGCATTTGCCGAGGTCGAGTTCCCAGCTGGCCTCTTCCCAGCCGTCGAAGCCCGTGTCCCGAACGAACTGAATCCATTGGCCCTCCGGCACGTTGCCGAACTGGCCGCGGACCAGGCCGATCTGATGAAACGAACCCTTGCCGTAGCGGTGCTTGGCCGTCTGTTTGTAGCCCATGAGGCCGTCCCCTTGTTGACACGCCTTGAAGAGAGTCTTGGTGACGCTGCGATGACTATACCGGAGCGGACGCGGACGGCAAGCGGGGAAATGACGGACATTTGATTAGCCACGGGCCTTTTTTGGCGATCAGCCGACCGGGCGGGCCAAGCCTCCGACCGGGAGGCGCGTGCCTTCCGTGCGGGTCGTCGTCGCCGCGAAACCTCGTCCAAGGCGGCCCGCGGATCAAGCCGCCGCCGCGCGGTCCCGATCATTCAAGTACGGCATGGCAATCCAAGACTTCGGACGCCGCGCGCGCCCCCGAACCGCGGTCACGGCAACGCGCTCCACAACAAGGAAGTAAGCATGTCTTCAAAAGCGTCTTTGGCGTCGATCGCGCTCCTTCCCTCCTTCCTCACGGCGGCCGCGGCGCCGGCGGACCCCACGCCGGCGGGTCTGGCGGTTCAGGAGGCGCGGGCGGTGCGGCCCCCCCACCTGAACGGAAGCGGATCGACGGGCGCTTGCGGTCGGCCCCCGATGGGGTAGAATCGCAGATTGAGTGGTGGAGGGGCGGGGTTTCCCGCCCCCCACCCCTTCAAGGGGGACTTTCCGATGTCCGAGATGCTCCACCGGCGGCGCTTCCTGAAAATCGGCGGCGCCGTGGCGGCGGCCGCCCTCGGGCCGGCGGCCGCGCTCGCCGACGACCCGCCGGCGAAGAAGCGCCCGATCCACAAGGCCATGATGTACGGCACTCTCACCTACAAGGGAACGGTGCTGGAGCAGTTCCGCGCCCTCAAGGCCGCCGGCTTCGAGGGCGTCGAGCCGATGAGCCACATGAACCAGGACGAGGTCGTCAAGGCCTTCGAGGCGACGGGCCTGAAGCCGGCCAGTGTCTGCTGCAACACCCACTGGGGCAAGCCGCTCTCGCACCCCGACCCGGCCGTGCGCGCCGAGGGCCGCGAGGGCGTGGCACAGGCGCTCAAGGACGCCAACCGCTATGGCGCCACGTCGATTCTGCTGGTCCCCGGCATCGTCAACAAAGACGCCACCTACGACCAATGCTTCACGCGCTCCGTCGCCGAGATCAAAAAGCTCCTGCCCCTGGCCAAGGAGTTGAAGGTCAAACTCGCCATCGAGAACGTCTGGAACAACTTCATCACCAAGCCCGAACAGGCGCTAGCGTTCCTCGACGCCATCGACAGCCCGCAGGTCGGCTGGCACTTCGACATCGGCAACGTCATCCGCTACGGCAAGCCGGAGGAGTGGATCCCGAAGCTGGGCAAGCGCATCCTCAAATTGCACATCAAGGAGTACAGTAATTTCAAGGGATTCAACGTCCGCTTTTTCGAGGGCGACGACAACTGGCCGGCGATCATGAAAGCGCTCGACGACATCGGCTATAACGGCTGGGGCATTTCCGAACAGCCGGGCGCCCAGTCGAAGGACGCCGCGGCGCTCAAGGACCTGTCCGAACGCATGGACCGGGTGTTCGCCAGCTGATCGGGGGGAGGATGGGTCTTGTCACCGGCCCGGCGCGCCGTCCCGACGCGCCGGGCGGCGCGGCGGAGTTATTGCGCCTGGCGTGGCCGTTGGTGGTCGGCAACAGTTTTTGGGCGTTGCAGATCTTCATCGACCGCGTGTTGCTCGGCCGCGCCGGCGGCGATCAGGTGGGCGCCGCCCTGGCCACCGCGCTGCTGTTTTGGACGCCCATGTCGTTCTTCCAGAACACCGCCAACTACGCCACCACGTTCACGGCCCAGTACACCGGGGCGGCCCGTCCGCGGCGCGTCGGGCCGGTGATCTGGCAATCGCTCTACTTCAGCCTGGCGGGCGGCGCCGTATTCCTGGCGATGTCCCCCCTGGCGGCGCGGCTGCTGGAGTGGGTCGGACATTCTCCGCACGTCCGCGAGCTGGAAACGGACTATTTCCGCTGTCTCTGCTTCGCCGCGCCGCCGACGCTGCTGACCGCCTCGGCGCTCAGCTTCTTCGCCGGGCGCGGCGACAGCCGCACCGTTCTCGTCGTCAACGTCGTCGGGCTGGCCGTCAACGCCGTCTGCGCCTGGACGCTGATCTTCGGCCTGTACGGCTTCCCCGCGATGGGCATCGTCGGGGCCGGCTGGGCGACGGTGCTGGGCAGCTCCGCGTCGGCGCTGCTGTCGCTGGCGCTGCTATTCGGCCCCCGTTACCGGGCGGAGTTCGCCGTGCTGGCGGGGTGGCGGCCCGACGCCGCCCTGTTCGCCCGGCTGATGCGCTTCGGCCTGCCCAACGGCCTCGCCGCCGCCCTGGACACCCTCGGATTTGCGATTTTCACGCTCCTCGTTGGCCGCATGGGCGACGCCCAGCTGGACGCCACCAGTATCGCCTTCGCGCTCAACCTGCTGGCGTTCTTGCCGCTGCTCGGCCTCGGCCAGGCGGTGGAAATCCTGGTCGGCCGCCGCCTCGGCGAGAACGACCCCGCGACGGCGGCCCGCTCCACCCGGACGGCCCTCGGCTGCGCCCTGCTGCTCACCGGGGCGGCCGCGGCGGCGTTCGTTTTCTTCCCTGGGCCGATGGCCGAATGGTTTCACGGCGACGACTCGCGCTGGGCGCAAGTCCGGCCGCTGGTGCCGCTGCTGCTGCGCTTCGTCGCCGTTTACTGTCTGTTCGACGCCGCAAGCCTGGTCTTTTCCTCGGCCCTGCGCGGGGCCGGCGACACCCGCTTCGTGACGGCCGCCGCCCTGACGGTTTCGTGGCTGGTGCTGGTGCTGCCGACGTGGGCCGCCTGCACCTACGGCTGGGGGCTGCTCTGGGCGTGGTCCTTCGCCAGCGCTTACATCGTGGTGCTGGCCGTGGTGTTTTTCCTGCGTTTCCGCCAGGGGGCGTGGCGGTCCATGCGCGTCATCGAGCCGAAGCTGGCCGTGGAGGAATGAAGATTCCATGAAAATATGAGGAGGTCTGTTGCTCCGCCGGGAGGGGGCCGTATAAACTCCGGCATCCTCGGATCGGGCAAACCGCCGTCCAGGGTTGAGGTTCCTCGCTCGCGCTTCGGGTTGGCGTCCATCACCAACCCGAAGCGCGAGCGAGGCCGTCCCCAGGCGGCGGCCTTCAAAACAGGAGCGGCAATGCAGCCACACCCCCCGCAGGCACGGAGGCCGAGATAATGCGTCCACGGATCGGACTCATCCTCTCCCTTATAATGTCGGTCGCGGCCTTCGCCGCATACAATCCGTCCCCCTCTCCCGCCGCCGCCAACGCCGCGCCGGCCGTCGAAGTCCGCTACACGCCGCGCCCGCCGGGCGGCGAGTGGGCCGTGGCCGAGACCGCCAACTTCCGTATCTTCCATAATGAGACCCGTGAAGTCGCTGAAAAGGCCGCGCGCCTGCTCGAGGCGTCGCGGGCCGCCGTTTGCGCGAAGTGGTTCGGCGAGCAGGAGCCGACGTGGACCTCGCGCTGCGACGTCTACCTGTACGCCACCGCCGAGGACTACAGCCTGGCGACGCACCAGCCGCCGCAGGTGGCCGGCCACTCGACGATCGACTCCGACGGCGACCGCGTCCTTACCCGCCGCATCGACGTCCACTGCGACGAACCGAACCTGTTCGTCGGCGTGCTGCCGCACGAGGCGACGCACGTCGTCCTGGCCGGGCGCTTCGGCGTCCATCGGCTGCCGCACTGGGTGGACGAGGGCATGGCGGTGCTGTCGGAGCCGCGCGGCCGCATCGACCTGCACCTGAACAACCTGCCGCGCTACCGCCGCGACGACGCCCTGTATCCCGTCGGCGAGCTGATGCAGAGCAGCGACTACCCCGACGACGGCCGGCGGATCGGGGCCTTCTACGCGGAAAGCGTGTCGCTGGTGAAGTTCCTGTGCCGATACAAGCACAAGGGGCCGCGGGTGTTCGCCCGCTTTCTGCGCGCCGGGCTGCACGACGGTTTCGAGCCGGCCCTGGAAGCGACCTACGGCATTCACGACTTTGACGACCTGCAAGAGCGCTGGCAGCGCTACGCCTTCGGCGGCGACGGCGCGGATTCGCCCTGACGGACGCGGCCCTTATCCATTACTTCAACATGCCTCCGGCGCCTTCCCCGGCAGGTGGGCGATGTGAAAGCTGCCGTACAGGTGAACCCGGTCGCGGGCGTGCAGCGCCGCCGCCTTGTCGCGGTCGAAGCGGAGCAGATCGCCGACGGCCGTCCGGCGGCCGTGATATTCCACCTCAATGGGATAAAGATAATCCACATCGGGCAGGGCGCTTCGGAAGATGGCGCGGGCGCCCGGCCGCGCCCTGGACAAAACGGCCTCCCACTCGCCCGCCAGCGCCCGCGGCCCCATCCAGTCCATGTGGTCCAGCAGCACGAACCGCGAATAGTCGGCCGTCGTCCGCCGCAGGTGGTCCGTCACCGACGCCGTGTGGATCGTCAGTCGGTCGAGCAGGCCGGCCTTGAGGCGGGCGAACCCGGCGGAAGTGAGATATTCCGGGCAGCAAGTGGGCGTGTAGAAGCCGTACAGGTAGACGTACACAAAAGGGTTCGCGGCAAAGGGAATCCCCGCGACGAGTTCCTCGAAGATCGTCTGACCGCGGCGAAACATGCCGCCGGGGTAGCGGAGCATGGCCCACGCTGCCGTTCGGGAATGCCCATGAGGGCGAGCGGCAGCCGCCGCGCCGTGAGCCAGGAAAAGGCGGGCGTCCAGAGCCGGCCGCGGAGGCGCGTTTCGTAGACGCGCCGCTGCTCCTCCAGACTGCGGGCTGCGAACAGGTCATCGATCGGCCCGCGCAGCCGCAGCCCGTCCTCCCAGTAGCGGACCATCAGGGCCATCACCAGACCCCAGCCGCCGTGGTAATAGAAGGAACTGCGCCAGCCGCGACCGCTGAAGTAATGAATATGTCGGTCCCAGTAACGCCGCGCCCGCGGCGACAGCCGGCGGCGCACGGCGTCGTGGTACATTTCGCGGGCGCGGGGCGAACGACCGGCGCCGAACAGCTCCCAGAAGGCGGCGTGATCGAGTCCGCGGATCGCCGCGACCTTGAACTCTAGCAAGGCGCTTTGGCACGGATTGAGGTCCACGGCCTCGACCGCGCCGGCGCCGGCCAGGAGGTAGTCCAGGGCGTTGCAGCCGCCGCTGGTGACGACCAGGACGCGGTCGCGGGATGATAGGTCGAGGGCCGCACGATCCGCGGCGGGGTCTTCGATGCAGGCGTTGTAGATGAGATGGCGACGCTGGAAGGCGGCGAAGAGGCCGTCGAGGAAGCGGACCAGGACGGCGGGAGTGGCGGGCCTCATCCGCGAATGCTCTTGAGCGGCCAAGTCGTCGAGTAGGGGCGAACCGGTTAGAGGCCGAAGGAGAACCGCTGCGCCTGTCCGTCATAAACGAACAGGCAAAGGGCGAGGAAGTCGCGTCCCAGCAGGGCTTGAATGCCACCGCCGAGCGGTTGGCACTCGATGATCGGCATCGTCACCAAGCCGAGTGTGATGGCCGGATGCACCACGAAGACGCCCACGTCATACTGGTTGCAAACCATCGGGTTCAAGCCGGTGGACGGGGTAGTGACGGTGGTGGTCCCCGTCGGGGCCAGTGACAGGGATTGTAGTGCGCCGGCTTCGACGCAAGTCGAACTGGCGCCCGTGTCGATGAGGGCGCGAATCTGCACCGGAGGCGGCACGGGCTGTTGGGCGGCTTGTAACGCCGCCGCCCGCGGGCCGCTGACGCCGATAAGCAAGCTGACGACCGGCCCTTCCGGTCCTAGCGGCGATGTCAAGACTGGCATACGGGGCGAATGTCCCTGGTCATATGGTGGATGAGATCGACCGCCTGGATCTGCTTGACGAGGAACGGCTTGAGACCGAACAGCCGGTATCCTTCCTGTAAGGCGTCCTGATAGGTTTCCCAAATACCAGACACCTTATCCTCGTGAATGAGCACGTACTTGCCGGTGCGCGGCATTAGATTCTGCAACTCTCTTTTGTACGTTTCCAGCTCTTTTTCCAGGGCCATGATGCACCTCGGCGGCGGCGAAAAACTGAAGCAGCCCCCATACCAGAGCCACACCGTAAATGAAAGTACGGTTTGCTCGGTACGGCGTCAACCAAATTGCTCCCCTATCGGCATTCTAACGAGGTCGTCAACCGGATACAGGCAAACCGATTGCCAGTGCCAGAGGCGCCTCGTCAGGGCGGCTGTCGAATCGGCGGAACCTCTCAAGGCCCTTGCCCCGCGTTCTCGCCACGCTCGGCGACCGACCGATAAAGCAGATCGACCAACCCGTCAATGGTCGTCAACCTGCGCAACTCCGTCCGCGGGACCGTCACCTGCAAATCGCGCATCGACCGCGACACGACCTCCACGACGTCGAGGCTGCCCAGGCCGTAATCCTTCATCGACCGGGCCGGATCGACGGCCGAGGCGCTCAGCCCCTCCACCGTCTCCGAGATGTTCCGGGCCACCACGGCCAGGATTTCGTCGCGCGTCATCTTCGGCCCCTTCAGCCGTCCCAGCGGCGGACGACGCTCACGCAGTTGACGCCGCCAAAGCCGAAGGAATTCTTCAACACATATTCAAACGAGCATTCCACGCTCCCGCCACGGCAAACGTCCAGGTCGATCTCGGGGTCCAGTTCGTCGATGTTGATGGACGGGTGCAGCACGCCCTTCCGCATTTGCAAGATCGCCGCGATCAGCTCGACCACGGGGGCCGCCCAGCAGGTGTGGCCGAGCATCGACTTGGGGGCGTTGATCTTGAGCCGGTAGGCGTGTCGGCCAAAAACCTCCTTGATCGAGCGCACTTCGGCCACATCCCCCGCCAGCGTCGAGGTGGCGTGGGCGCTTACGACATCGATCTGCTCGGGGCGAAGGCCGCTTTCCTCCAGCGCCTGCCGCATGACGCGCGCCTGGCCCTCCGCGGACGGCCTCGGGAGGTGGTCGCCGTTGGCGCCGGCCGCCACGGCCAGGACCTCCGCATAAATCCATGCGCCGCGGCGGCGGGCCGAATCAAGGTCTTCCAGCACCAAGGCGCCGCCGCCGTGCGCCGGTACGAAGCCGTCGCGGCGCACGTCGAAGGGCCGGCTGGCGCGGGCCGGCTCGTCGTCGAACGTCCCGAACGAGATGGCGCCCATCAGGGCCATGCCGTGGACGTCCGCCGGCGAGAATTCGAGCACCGGCCCGACGACGATCGCGACCTCCTGACCGTGATGACGAACCTCGTCCACGGCGGCCCGCAGGGCGAGGTTGCCGCTGGCGCAGGCGGCCCCGGCGGTGTAGACCGGCCCGTGCGCCTGCACAAGCTCCGAAACGCATCCGGCATGGTCGGTATCCAGGTTGTGCAGGCAAAACAGGCCGTCGATCAGGTCCGGCTCGGCGGCGAACTGCCGGCCGGTGCGGTGGCTGTAGCCGGAGTTGATGTTGTGCCCGCCGACGATCACCGCCGTCCGCTCCGGGACCGAAGGCGCGGCGTCCAGGCCCGCGTCGAGCCAGGCGTCCGCCGCCAACAGCAGGCTGAGCCGGGTGGACCAGGGGACGCGGGCCGTCAGCAATCGCAGTCGCCGAAAGACCTCCGGCGGCAGTCGGCCCTCAAAACCGGCGACTTTCGCGGCGACGTCGTAATCCGACAGGTCCGCGCCGATCTTGCCGTAAATCGGCTCCGAGGCAAAACATTTCCAGCGGGACAGCGCCGACTTGCCGGCCAGGAGGCGGTCGAGGAACGCCGCCGGCGCGTCCCCCAGCGGGGTATTGACGGACATGCCGGTGACGACAACGCGCTGACTCGACATGGCTCGGTTCCTGGACGGCCGGCGGCCGGGCGCACGGCATTATAAGGAAACCTCGTTCTTCGGCGAAAAACCGACGCCGCGCCTTGCACGAGCTTGGCCGGCGGCGTATTCTCTGGCGTTCCCCATCCTTTCGGCGCACGGCCCCGCCGCGGCTCCCACGAAAGATCGGACGCCATGTTCGCGGACCCCGGTCTCCATTCCGACGCCGACCGCGACCTGCTGGCCCAGGTCGCCGTATGGCCGCACTACGCGGATTGCACCGAGCTGACGCGGCCGGTCCTGGCGCGGGTCGCCGCCGAGCGCGGCGTCGATTTCGCCACCGCCTTGTTGTACGACCGGCTACGGCGGTCGGGGCGGCACGGCCCGTTCATCCGCCGCATCGACGAACTCTTGTGCCGCCCGCCTCAAGACGCGGTAAAGCTCGCCGTTCTGTTCGCGGTCGCGCCGGGCGCGTTCTACCGCGAACTGCCCCGCGCCGGCGCCGACGGTCGGCTGTTGCGCCAGCGCGTCGAGGCCCACGGCTGCCGCACGGCCGTCATCCCGACCGACGGCATGGGTTCCGTCGCCGAGAACGGCCGGATCATCCGTCGATGGTTGGCCGAGCGTCTTCATGAGAAAATCGTTCTGGCCTCGCTGAGCAAGGGCGCCGCCGACGTCAAGGCCGCGCTCTCCGAGCCGGACGCAGCCGCGGCCGTCCGCCCCGTCGCCGTCTGGCTCAACCTCAGCGGTCTGGCCGACGGCGTCCCGGCGGTCAACGGGCTGCGGAGGCGCCGGCTGGCGGCGCTCGGCTGGCGGGCGTTATTCTGGTGGAAAAAGCTCGACTATGGCGTCCTTCGGCAACTGGAATGGGGGCCGGGTTCGGTGCTCGACTTCCCCCTCGTTTTGCCGTCGCACGTCCGGCTGATGAACGTGGTCGGGTTCCCGCTGCGGCGCCACCTGACCACCGACGTGTTGCGCGGATTCCACCGGCGAACCGCCCCGCTCGGGCCGAACGACGGCCTCGCCCTCCTGGCGGACGCCTGCGCGCTGCCCGGCCTGATTTACCCGGTGTGGGGCGCCGACCATAACCTGCGGCCGGCCTGGGACGTGCGCCGGCTGGTCGCGGCGCTGACGGCTTACTTGGCGGAGTCGCCGGAATTGTGGACAAACCGGGCAGAGGACATATCGTGCCCGACAAAGTGCTAATCGTCACCGGCGGCCTCATCACGTCGCAGGAGAAGTCGCCGTGGCAGGCGGCGCGGAAGTGCTGGGAACAATTCTCGCACGCCCGCCACGCCTGGCTCGACCTCAAGGTCAAGCTCAGCATGGCCGAGCCGCTGGCCGCCGCCGCCCGCGAACGTCGGCGCATGTCGCCGGCGGTGCGCGATTACTTCGCCGGCCCGGCGGATGCGGACGCGCCGCCGCTGACGGAGGTGGTGCTGGCCACCCTGGCGGAAAAGGCCGGCCTGCGCCACGTCTGCATGAGTCTCGACGCCCTGTTCGCCGACCCCGCCCGCGCCGCGCGGCTGCTGGCCGAAACCAACTGCGTGTTCCTCTCCACAACCTACTTGCACGATCTGAGTGAGCTGGAATCCGTCGTGCGGCGGCTGAAGCGGCCGCACAACCGCGTCGTGGCCGGCGGCGCCCTCGTCGGAGTGCTCTCCGGCAAGTGGGGAGGACTTCCGGGAATCGACCTCGTGGCCGTCGGCTACGGCGAAATGCTGGTCGATGCGGTCGCCGACTGGCTCCGCTCGGGCGGTCGGGAACTGCGGCCGCCGCCGCGCGGCCGCGTCGAACGCGGAGAACAGTCGCCCTTCGTCTACAGCGGCGTGCCGGAGGGCCGAAGCCTGGACGAGTTGATTACGCCCGACTGGGCCGGGGCCGAGCGCGACCACGGCCGACGCTTCCGCATGATCTACTACGAAAGCGTGCGCGGCTGTCCGTACCGCTGCAACTTCTGCAACTACCCGTTTTTGTTCGACGACACGGTGTTTCGCTACAAAAGCGCTCGCAAAATGGCCGACGACTGGCAGCGCTACGTCGGCGAGCTGGGCGTCGAGTACATCACCTGTCTCGACTCGCTGTTCACCATCCCGCGCGAGCGGCTGGCGGAATTCTGTCGCCTGCTCATCGAACGCCGGGTGCGGGTCAAGTGGGTCTGCTACGCCCGCGCCGACGACCTGGCCGACGAACGCACCACGGCCCTGATGAAGGCGGCCGGGGCGCATCAGGTGCAGGTCGGCGTCGAATCGGGCGACGCGCAATTGCTTGAGAACATGAACAAGGCCTGCGATGTGGAACCCAACCGCCGGGCGCTGGCGAACTGCCGCCGGCACGGCCTGACCAGCGTGGTCAGCCTGATCGTCGGCTTCCCCGGCGAAACCGTCGCGTCGCTGGAGCGAACGTACCGATTCCTCGAAGAGACGCCGCCGGACTTTTACTTTCTAGCCACGTTCAGCACGCGCGTGGCCGGCGTGCCGTTGCTGCAACCGGAGAACCGCGAGCGCTTTTCTCTGGAAGTAATGCCGAACCTGCACAGCATGGCCCCCTACTGGCGGCACGCGACCATGTCGTGCGACGAGGTCGGCGGCCACGTCCGCCGGCTCGACCGCCGACTCATGGCCAACCGCGTCGCCCTCAACGCCGTGCTGTTCTACGCCGGCATGTTGAACTTCGACCCGGTTCGGCGCGAGCCGCTGCTGGACTATCAACGCCGCGTGGCCGAAAACCATCCCCTGGTGCGGTCGGCGTTTGACCTGGCGCATCGGTGGCTCGACCGTCGCCTTCGCCGCGACGTCGCCCGGCACTTCGCCGCGCCGGCGGCGAGAATGGGCCCGCGACCCCGCGGCGCCAAGCAAGGGCGAGACGTCCCGCCCTTGCTTGGCGCCGCAGGCTCGCCCGACCGCTTGTGAGACTCCCCTCGTTCTTCCCGAACGCCAAAAAGCAAACGAAATCACCTCCCCTCGATTCGGTCGCCCTCCCAATTCCTCCAGATTAGCGGCCCGGAAGGGTTTGCCCGGTCGGATGGGGAATGCGGGCAATGATGCCGATCAGACATGTACTGGCTCTTCACGCGATGTCGAATGAATGTGCTGTAAGAACTCACCCGCGACCCGGCAAGGCGGCTCAAGGCGGCCGCCCTCTCTCCTGCCGAGCCTTAAAACTCCGGAACCGGAACCGTACGCCCGGATTACCTTGCCCTATACGAGGCCGCCATGTGGAACACCGTTTTCCTGACCGCCGCCCTGGCGTTGGGGCAGCCGGGAGACGCGCTCCCGGACATCGCCCCGGTCGCCCCGCCGCCGATCAGCACGCCGGCGACGCCGCTATTTCAAAACGCTCCTGTCGAGCCCCCGGCGGCCGCCCCCGCCGAGCCGCCGGAGTTGGCCCCCGGCGACGCGCCGCCCCTGGCGCCGATCCAGGCCGCCGCCGAACTTCCGCCGGCGCCGAACCCCGCGCCGCCGACGCCAGCCCCCATTAACATCACGGCCCCCCTGTTGCCGATCCCCACGCCCCCGCCGGCCCCGGCGGCCGCCGCCGCCCCTGCCGTCACGCCGCCGCCGCGCTGGTTCCTTATGAAGGACCTGCAAGGCACCTACCCCGGCACCCTCCTCGACGGCAACAACATCGCCATCTACGGATGGGCCGAGGTCTCCGCCACCGCCAGCAGCGCCGCCATCAGCAACGAGCCGATGGCCTGGAACGACCGCGCCAACCGCGTCGAACTCCAACAGTTCTTCGCCCGCATGGAACGTACCGTGGTCACCACCGGCACCACCATGCCGACCTGGGGCTTCCGCACCGACTTCCTTATCGGCACCGACTACCGTTTCACGCTGCCCCGCGGCATCTGGAACGGCCAGCTGCTCAACAGCAAGCAGGACGGGACCAACGGCCCGGTGCAGAACCTTTACGGCATCGATCCCGTCGAGTTCTACGGCGAATACTATATCCCCAATATCCTGGCGGGCCTGGACCTCAAGGTCGGCCGCATGTACGTCCCCTACGGCGAGGAGAGCATCGAGGCCGTCAGCACCCCGCTGATCTCGCGTTCCTACACCTTCAACAACGGGCCGCCCTTCACCGAAACCGGCGTCCTGGCCACGCTGACCATCAACCCGATTTGGACCGTGGCCGCGGGCTACTCGATCGGCAACGACAACTTCTTCGACGCCGGCCAGGAAGGCCGCGCCTTCGGCTTCATCAAGTGGACGCAGCCCGGCGTCTCGGCGACGCCGCCCTACGGCCGCGACACCGTGACCCTGGGCTATACGCTCGGCCGGGGCAAGTTCAACACCGGCGCCCCGTACGCCACCGAGAACCCCACCGGCGTCACGACCTCCGGCATCAGCGGCGAGGCGCTCAACGGGCCGTTCGATCAGGGCGGGGCGGCGGGCCGCAACAACATCAACAACCTGGACCTGCTCTACACCCACACCTTCAACCCGGTGCTGAACTACGCCGCGGAAGGGCTGTACGGCTGGCAGTACGACTGTCCGCCCGGCCAGGTGCTCAACGGCAGCGGCACGGCCAACTGGGCGTCGCTGTCGCAGTACATGTTCTACACCCTGTCGTCGCGGCTGACGGCGACGGCGCGGGTGGAATTCTTCGACGACTTCCAGGGCCAGCGAACCGGCTTCGACGGCCTGTACACGGAAGTCACGGGCGGCCTGGCGTTCAAGTACCGTCCCGGCCTGATCCTCCGCCCCGAATTGCGCTGGGACGAGAACGGCGAATCGCGGGCCTTCAACGCGCCCTACAATCCCTCGCACAACCTGTACACCGCGGCCATGGACGTGATCGTGCGGTGGTGACCTGAATCGACCTGCCGACGAAACCGTCGGGGGGGCTTGGCGCCTCTCCCGATCAACCCCCCCGAAACGGGGGCCGCCGCCGCGAACCGGACTCTCCCGCTCGGAAAGCGGATCGGAAGGATCCCCCAAGATAGCCAAGGAAGAGGAGTATTTCAGATGGTCATGCGTAAACTGATCTCCGGACTGCTTGGCGCGGTGCTTCTGCCGCTGCCGCTGATGGCCAAGGACGAGCCGACCAAGGTGCCGCCCGGCACGCCCGTGACGATCACGGTGCAGCCGGCCGCCCCGTCCACCCCGACCGTGTCGCTCCAGCTGGACGACCGGCACGGACACGTCACGCCGGTGCGCGTGGGCTTCACGCACACGGGCGGCGGCCTGATCGGCATCGCCACGCCGGACACCGACACCATCGTCGTCACCTTCACGGGAGTGGTTGTGGCCGGCGCCCACCCGTGCAAGGATTCGTCGGCCCAGATGAACTTCGACCTGAACCAGGTCCTGGAAGTGAACTGGGATTCCAAGGACGTCAAGGCGTGCAAGGTGACGATGGACGGCCAGGTCGTCGGCGTCCTGCGCAGCCAGTGCAAGGGCGGCGGCTCGGCCGAGGAAGTCAACGGCGTCTTCACCCTGGCCGGCGAAGGCTGCGACACCTTGTCGCTGACCGTCCCGCCGCACTCGGTGGCCGGCGACAACCTGGGGGTCAACTGCCACGGCGGCCCGGTCAGCGCCAGCATCAAGGCGGGCAAGTACGTCCTGCACGGCTGCTGGGCGATCGGGGCCGCGCACCCGCGCGGCATCGGCTGCGACAAGGCGGCGTCGGCCGACTTCGACCCGGCCGCCCTGGACCCGCTCTGGATCAGCTACTGGGAGCCGTTCCACGGGATCACCAAGACGACCTTCGGCCTGCAGGTCACGCTCAAGATCTCCGACGATACGGCCAACTTGCCGCCCGAAAAGCCGGCCGAGCCGGTCAAGGCGCCGGAGCCGACCGATAAGCCGAAGTAAGGCTTGAGGAATGCGCGCAACGACGTGAGCGGGGCCGCGACCGAAAGGGAGCGGGGTGAGGTTCCTGGACCTTGCCCCGCTCCCTCTCGGTCGCGGCCCTGACAACGCGATGTCACTGGTCCGGGTGTTCTTCTCATCGGCCGCCCGATTCAGAACTCGAGTTCAAGGTCCGGTCGGGGATGCCGTTCGGTTTTCGTCGCGCGGACGTGCGTGAACTTCCACAGGTCTTCCAGCACCACGTCGAAACCAAGACTTTGTAGGTCCCTTACGAACCGTTCCCGATCCGTGAACCGCGCGGTCGGCTCGATGATGTGCAGACGCCCGTCCAGTTTTAGGGCGCGATGCGCTTCCCGCAGGTAATCCGTGAAGTTCGCCCCCATGAGAGACAGCGAGAAGATCGCCACGTCGAGCGTCTCGTCGCCGAGCGGGACGTGGGCCATGTCACAGGCGACCACGGCGTCGTTCACGGCGACATGATCGAAACTGTGTACGGTGTGCCGACCCGCCAGCGCCTCGGCCAGCTTGGCCTCGCCGCAGCCGAAGTCGCCGATCGTCAGTCCGCCGCGCTTCTGACACCAGCGGATCATTTCCTCGTAGGGCACGACGGTCCAGTCCTTGCGCGCTTCCCGATAGAGCGTGTGGTACTGCGCCCACTCTTCCGGGTTGTCACGCAGCCGTTCGTGCGTCGTTTCACTGCGTCCCTGGTTCCAACGGTGGTTCATCCGCGAGAAATCGCCGTAGCGGACCCGGCGGCGCTCCACGTCCGCCGGGTCCGCGTCCGGGAGCGGGACCGTGATCCGCTCGCGGGTAACGACCTGTACTTGCCCCGAGTCGAGGCGTTGCAGCCAGGCCATCACGTCCTGGAGGGCTTGTTGGGGCGAACGCAATTGCCCTTCCGGCACGACGCCGTCAACGGCGGCGTCGGCGATGGACTTCTTGAACGCCAGGCGGTGCATTTTCGATTCGCACCAGGACCAGCGTTGTCCGTTGACCATCGCATAGGTCAGCGGAAGAACGACGGTCACGTTGTCCTGCTGCTGGCCCTGGCGGTAAATCCGGCCGCGCAGCTGGTCGAACTCGGCGCGCGTCCAGGGCAGGACGTTGACGATCAGGCGGTTGCAGACCTGTTGCAGGCCGTCCACGCCCGTCCCGATCGCGCTCGTGCCGATCAGCACGTCCACGTCCCCGTTCAGAAAGCCGTTCAGCCCGGCCTTGTCTTCGCCCGTGTAGAAACCGACCTTCCACCCTTTCTCGATCAGCGCGTCTCGCAGCAAGCGGTCGATGCCGTCGATGTAGTAGGTGTAAATGAGCGTTTTCGGCTGGATATGGTCGAGTATCACCGGAAGGCGGGAGCGGGTAAGAATCTTCTCCAAAGCGAGAGGGCTGCTCGCTTTGCCCAGGGCGCGGATTTCGTCGAGGAACGCGCCGCAGTCCACTTCGACGGGCTTTTCGTCGCACCGGAACGCATACTCAGGCATCCAGCGAATGCCGAGCGAGACGAGCCGTTGATGGAGGGCCATGCAGTTCGGCACGGTCGGGCGGTCGTCGAGTTCCTCGTGTACCACGCCGGTCACGAGTTCGACCATGCTCCGTCCTTCGTGCAGGTTGTTGATGACCGGCGTGGCCGACATGCCGAGAACACAGAGGGCGGGGTTGCGCTCGCCGGCATGGCAGATGAGCGCTTGCACCAACTCCCGGCGCTGCGAGACGTTCTCGCCCCGTCGTTTGGCGTAGTGAATCTCGTCCACGACGATGAAGTCGATGGCCTCGCGCTCGACAAGGGCGCGGACGCGCTGGGCCGAATCGGGCTGCTGGAAGGCTTCGTAATTGAGGACCAGGTAACGGTGCGACTCAGGGTCGGTCGCGGCCCAGTCGGGGGCGAACGTCTTGGCGGCGACGACGCTGTCGGGAAAAACCTCTTGGATCTTCTCGCACCAGCCTTCGACGACGCTGTTGGGGCAGCAGACGACGGTGAACCGGCTACCGACCACGCGGGAGGCCAGGACGGCGGCCAGCGTCTTGCCGGCCCCGGTGCCCGACCAGTTGCCGACGCGCTTGTGCTCCCGAACGCGGACGGCGAAGTGCCGTTGCATGAGGTTCGGCGGCGTTCGCTGGCCGTTGACGCGAAAGGCGTAGCCGGCTGGAATGGCGAGGTCTTTTGTCTGGCGATACTCGTCAAGGAACCTTGACTGGACCTGCTCTGCGTATCCTTCTCCAGCGAACGCGCTAGCCTGCGACACCGCCGCCTCGTCGTCGCGGTAGGCGTGCTTCCAAACCTTTGCGACGGCGGAGGCGAGGAGGAATTCGACCGCCTCCTCGTCCGCGGAGTTGACGACCGGAAGGACGAGGGAAGCGAGTATGTCTTTGGTTTCGATGACCGGAAGCCGCTGTTCTCCTTCTTCCTCTACGGGCTCAACTACGACATCGGCCCTGTCGAGAGCGTCGTCTTCTTCGCCATCCAGTTTTGCCTCGTTCGTCTGTAGGGCTTCAAGCGTCTGGCTGGGGTCTTGAAGGAATTGATCGACGAGCGACGGCTCAGCGTTGACGAACTTCGCGATCTCCCCCTCCGGGAACCGGCCGGTGGACAGCGCCTTGACAAAACCCTTGCTCCTGCCCTGCGTTTGTCCTAGTTGGTTATGCTGGAACAGCATGTACAACTCAGCGGGCGAGAAGGCATGCAGGTGGTCCTTGAGGGACAGCACAAATAGGCGGATAGCTTCCAGCGTCCATCCCTTGTTGCAGCGTGGGCAGCCCCTTCCATGCGTGCGATTGGCCACGGTCGCTTGCCACTCGTGGTCTGGACTTTCAAGGCATTGCCACCACAGTTTCTTGTTGCTCCCGGCGACAACGTCAAAAGGCGTCAAGCCGGCATTCTTGCTGGGGTGCCATTCCATCGCAATTTCAGGATGGGTGCTGGCAAGGCAGTTAGATGTATCTGCCATCTTGTTTGAGCAATACGGACAACCTCTTCCTTGTCCTCTATCGCTCACGGAAGCCTGCCACACATGCCCGCTCTTGCATATCCACCAAACCTTCTTGTGACTCCCGGCAGTGACGTGCGTTGGCGTCAGCGGACCATTCTTCGTTGGGTGCCATTCCGCGGCCAGTTTGGGATGGCTTGCGGCCATGCAGTTCGAGGCGTCAACCTTCTTGTTGCTACAGTAGGGGCACCCTCTGCCTTTTGCCCTGTTAGCAATGGAGGCGTACCATTCGTGACCTGAGTCACATCGCCACCAGACCTTTTGTTGACTGCCAGCTTTCACGTCAGCCGGGATCAAGTCCGCATTTTTGGTTGGATGCCATTCCCGAACCAGATCTGACTGAGTAGCGGCCAGGGAAGTTGCCGGTGTGGCATTTCTGCCGCTGCAATAGGGGCAACCGGCTCCTATCTTCCGTGTTACTATGCCCGCCTGCCACTCGTGGCCAACGCGGCACTGCCACCATACCTTCTTGTGGGTGCCTGATGTTACTGCTGCGGCGGTTAGCGACCCATTTTTGGTCGGGTGCCATTCGGCTGCAATATCTGGATGCGTTGCAGCCAAACAGTTAGAGAGATCGGCTATCCTATTAGAACAGATGGGACAGCCCGTTCCATTGCTTCGATGGGAAACCGCCGCTTTCCACTCATGCCCTTTATCGCATTGCCACCAGACCCGGTTCCCACTCTTTGGCGGAACGTCGTAGGGAGTTAGATCGCCATTCTTGGTTGGATGCCACTCTTTGGCAATTTCAGGAGAGACGGCCGCCAGACAATTAGACTCATTTAGACTCCGATTATTGCAAAAAGGACAGCCGCCTCCTTTAGTCCGATTTTGTATGATCGCCGCCCATTCATGGTCAGCCGCTTTGGGGCATTTCCACCAGACTTTTTTGCCACTGCCGGCGGACACGTCGGCTGGCGTCAAGGGTTCGTTTTTCGTCGGGTGCCATTCCTTCGCGATTTCTGGGTGAGTGGCAGCCAGACAAGTCGATTTGGTTGCTTTTAGGCCTCTACAACAGGGACATCCGGCGCCCCGCGCTCTGCTCGCAACGCTTGCCTCCCATTCGTGATCGTCTGCCTTGGGGCACTTCCACCAGACCTTCTGGTGGCTTCCCGCAGTGACATGTTCCGACCGCAAGTTTCCGTTCTTGGTCGGATGCCACTCGGCGGCGAGTTGAGGATGGGTAGCCGACAGCGGTTCTTTCAACCGCTTTCCCTTCTCACGGGGTTCGGGCATTGGCGCACCTCCGTTGGGTCAACCCTACCACGGGGAGGATTGAAAGACACTCCGCCGCCAAGCGGGTTTGGCCTCGGCGTCTTGATTGCGACATTCTACATGGCCGATTTTACCTGGCTTCGCTCTCGATCACCTGCGATTCCGCTTTCTCGGGCAGCTTTACCTTGAATTGCTCTTCACCCACGTTCAGCGCGTAGGCCAAACGCCGGACGGTGTCCCATGTCGGTCCCCTTATTCCCTGCTCCAAGGCCGAGATTGCCTGTACCGATAGGCCAGCCTTCTCCGCCAGCGCAGCCTGTGTCTGACCGGCTTTCTCGCGCAGCACCCTCAGGCGCAGCGAAAAGTCGTCAACCCACTCTGTCCCCGTCCAGGTCTTGTGCAACAAAGCCATAACCACATCCAACTTGCTTACGGTTGAAGGCAAACGAAGTTGCGCCCGGAGGACACCGTAGAATTCGTCCTTGGAATGACACTCCGGGTACTCGCGCTGCCACTTGCCATTGCCGTTTTCGCCCCAAACATACCAGATCTTTTTACCCTTCACGATCTTCGCCTCAATGAGTCCGGCCATTTGTTCTCCTTCCAGCCAGGGTGCCCGCCGGTAACTCCCATACCAGGAGACGCTGGTTCTCGGCCGAACCGACGCCCCAAGTGCTACGCTTGTAGTATACCCACAGGCGTAGCAGTTTCAAGCGTCTCTTCTGGAATTTTGCGACCTGATCGCTTACCCTCCCCTTGACAAGGCCACGGCTCGAAGTGTATATTTGGATAGTACGATTCGCCCATCCTAATAACAAGGGGGAAAAATGAGTCTTCCGCCAAATCTCGTTGCCGCCCTGGCCGCTTGCAAAACCGTCAAGAGCGAAACCGGCGAGTTCTGCTACTCGTGGATTGCGGACTCCTTCAAGTGCCAAGGGGTTGCCCCCTGGCACTTGAAGGAACTCGCCAAGCGAGGCTACCTGACGAGAGTAGATGGCAGCAGGGGCAAGCATCGTGCCTACTACCGTATGAACCACGACGCGCCGCAATAGGGCACAAATGGCGTGGGTTCATTCAAGAAACGCAAGCGCGTAAAAGCGCGCAACGGGGACAGCGTACATTTACGCTCCATCGGAGTATAAATGTACGCTGTCCCCTATTGCGCGCTTGGCCCTGCCAGCAGCCGCTGATGAAGCCTCCGCGCGTCTTCGAGGGGCAACGCCGCCGCCCGGCGGCGATGACGCAGCATTTCCCCCTGGAGGCGGTGCAATTCCACGGCTTCTTCCGGCGTCAGTGTCCCGTCAATCTCCCGGTCGATCAGGGCGCACCGCCGGGCGTTCTTGGCCTCCGTCCATTCCGCGGGAGCGGTGCCACCCTCGCTCTCAGGCGAAAGCGGCAGGATGCAGGCGACCGCGTGGCCTTCCAGTTCGAGGACCGAACCACGAGGGTCCGCGGGCAGCGACAGGAAGAACCGCTTGACTGCTTCGTCCTGGGCGTCCTGGCGGATGTGGTTCACGGCGGGTTCCTGGCGTACCAAAACGCGGTCGGGGGAGCGCGGGTATTATACCACCTCCGAGAAAATCGGCGTCGCCTCCGCCCACGCAGCCGCCTTGTTCTCCTTCCACATCCGTCACGGAATCAATCGTATCAAATCGCCATACCCCAACGTCGGCAACTCGGTCGCCACGCGGCCTTCTCCTGTTTCACCGGCAATTCGCCCAGGTAGGCGCTCGTCGCCTTTTTTCATCGGCTCGCCAACGGCCACCGACAGCTTCATCGGCAATTGAGTCGCCAGCGCGTCCGTACGGCCGCCAGCGCATTCAAGTAGTTCTGAAACGTCGTCGCCGTCTTTGGCTCGATGACTCCGTGGTCGAGCCGTGCTGCCGGAACTGCGGATGGGGGCCAAGGTCTTCTTCTCTCCCTCCGCGGCTCGGTATCGGGACGTTGGTTCCAACGATCCAACCCTCCGCTCAAATGATCCGGTAGAGCGGCCCCCCGTGCGCCGCCAACGCCTCGACGCGCCGGACCACCGCGGGATCCTCCTCCAACGGCGGGGCGTGGTGCGGCTTGATGCGGGCGTCGATGACCAGCGCCCCCTCGCAACCCCAATGCTTCTGGCGGGTCCACGCCGCGACGCCGTAGACGTCGGCCGCCGGGTTCGACCGCGTAAAGGTCACCCATAGCCAGTTGTTCAGCGCCCTCGCCGCGAAATCGCTGTCATCCAGCAGCACCACCAGCGGGAAGGCGTCAAGCGCATCGCCCGGCCGGAACGACTCGCAAAATCGCCGCACGTCCGCCGGTTCGGCGCCAGCTTCCGTCGCGGGGTACGGCGGCGCCTGGACCGCCAGGACGCCGGGCATACAGACGCGCGGCTCGCCGAATCCCTCCGGCAGCGACAGGTCCAACGGTATGGCCGCCGGCAACGCCCGCCGCTTCGGCCCGGCGGCGGCGATCACCAGCTTCGAGCCTTCATTCAGCCCCGTGCCCGAGTAGTCCAGCGTGTCGATCGTGGTACACGTCTGGAAATGCAGATCGGTTCGCCAGTCCGCCCGTTCGAGGACGTGCCGGAAAAAGGCCGGGATGTCGTAAACATTCAAATCGGGATCGTCTTCCTTGGCGACAATGAAGAGGTATTTTGCGAGCGATAGCTGACCCTGGCCGAGCAGGGCGTTGGCGCAGGTGAGCAATTCGCGCGGCCGACGTTCCTTGGCGTAGGGGACGTAGCGCTCGCTGCCGATCGCCAGCAGCAGCGGGTGGACGCCGGCCGCGTCCACGGCATGGACCGCGTGGACGCCGGGAACGACGGTCGGAATGACCGGCCCCGTCAGTTCGTGGATGAGTTGGCCGAAAACGGTGTCCTCCTGCGGCGGCCGGCCGACGACGGTGAACGGCCAGACGGCGCCGTCGCGGTGGTAGACGCGCTCGACTTTTAGCACCGGAAAGTCGTGGGCGAGGCTGTAGTAACCGAGGTGGTCGCCGAACGGGCCTTCCGGCAGCTGCCGCGTCGGATCGACGGTCCCGACGATCACGAAATCGGCCTCGGCCGGCATCGGCGGGAACGGGTGCGACCCCGATTCGTCGGCAGGCGGCCGCACCAGCCGGACGCGCCGGCCGCCGAGCATCCCGGCGAAGGCCAGTTCCGGCATCCCCTCCGGCAGCGGCATCACGGCGGCCAGCGCCAGGGCGGGCGGCCCGCCGACGCAGACGTTGACGCGGAACGGCACGCCGCGGCGCAGCGCCTTGGCGTGGTGGACGCCGATGCCGCGATGGATCTGGTAGTGCAGGCCGATTTCCCGATCCGGTACGTATTGATTGCCGGACAACTGCACCCGGTACATGCCGAGGTTGGAATGCCGCCAGCCCGGCCGGTCCACGTCCTCGGTGTAAACCTCCGGCAGCGTCACGAAGGCGCCGCCGTCGCGCGGCCAGCACTTCAACTGCGGCAGCCGGCTCACCGTCGTCTGGTGAGCGAGGATCGGCCCGCTTCGGACGACCTTCGGCAGCGCGTGCAGCAAGGCGCCCGGTGCGTCGCGGTAGCGCCACGGCCGCTTCCAGAAGGAGGCGGCGTCAACCTTGAGTTCGACCAGATGGCGCACCGCCGCCAGGGCGTCGCGGAACAGGAAACGCGCCCGCCCGATGGTCCCGAAGAGGTTGCCGACCATCGGGAAGGCGCAGCCCTTGACGTTGGCGAAGTAAAGCGCCGGGCCGGCCGCCGCGTAGACGCGCCGCTGGATTTCGGCCATTTCGAGGTCGGGGTCGATTTCCGCCTCGATGCGGAGGAGTTGGCCGGTGCGCTCCAGGTCGGTGAGACAGGCGCGGAGGTTGCGGTAGCCCATCGGTCGTCCACCCTGTTGCTCCGGATCGCACCCGCCCCCTTAATAGGAAGTAGGGGCGCGACGTATACCGGGTCAAGTGGGTGCGGCTGAAAACTTGACGACCGCCGGGGCCGCCGTTAGCATCCGATCAGGAACCTCGGTTCGCCCGACGGAGCCGGTTCATGGCGCACGCCACGCAAATGTCGGCCGCGGACACCGCCCTGCTGGTGATCGACGTGCAGGAAAAGCTGCTGCCGTTCATCCCCGGCGCTGCCGAGCTGACTCGCGACGCGGCGTTCCTGATCGACGGCGCCCGGCTGCTGGACATGCCGGTGCTGGCCACGGAGCAGTACCCGCGCGGCCTGGGCGCCACCGTGCCGGAGCTGGCCCAACGTCTGCCGGTGCGGCCGGAGAAGGTCGCGTTCATCTCGTGCGCCGTGCCGGCCGTCGTCGAGGAGCTGCACCGCGAGGCCCGGCCCAAGGTGGTGCTGGCCGGCATTGAAACGCACGTTTGCGTCCTTCATACGGCGCTGGACCTGCTGGCCCTGGATTTCCGCGTGTACGTCGCAGTGGACGCGGTCGCCGCCCGCTACCGCATCGACCACGACACCGCCCTGCGCCGGCTGGAACAGGCCGGGGCCGTCTTGACCACGGCGGAGGGCTGCGTCTTCGAGTGGATCGGCGGGGCGGGCCACCCGCGCTTCAAAGACATTAGCCGTCTGGTGCAGCGGCGTATGCAGCACCTGTCCGAGAACCGACCCACCAACCCGTGAGCCGTTATGACCCTTCCCGGATCGTTAAATCCGCCGTCCCGCCTGCTGCTCGGCCCCGGCCCCAGCGACGCCCACCCGCGCGTCCTGCGCGCCATGTGTACGCCGCTGGTCGGCCACCTCGACCCCGCCTTTCTGGAGATCATGGCCGAAACGCAGGAGATGCTGCGCCATGCCTTCCAGACCAGGAACGTCCTGACCTTCCCCGTCAGCGGGACCGGGATGTCCGGCATGGAGACCTGCGCCGTCAACCTGATCGAGCCGGGCGACAGGATGGTGGTGTGCGTCAACGGCTTTTTCGGCCAGCGCATGGCGGACGTGGCCGGCCGGGCGGGGGCGGCGGTGACGGTGCTGGAACGGCCGTGGGGCGAGGTGTTCGACCTCGGCCGGCTGCGGGAAACCCTCCAAAAGGTACGGCCCAAGGCGCTGAGCATCGTCCACGCCGAGACCTCGACCGGCGCCTGGCAGCCGCTGGAGGGTCTGGGGGCGCTCTGCCATGAAACGGACACCTTATTGATCGTCGATGTGGTCACGTCGTTGGGCTGCGTGCCGCTGGCCGTGGACGCCTGGGAGCTGGACGCCGTGTTCAGCTGTTCGCAAAAGGGGCTGAGCTGTCCGCCCGGCCTGGCGCCGGTGTCGTTCGGCCCGCGGGCCGTCGAGGCGATCAAGCGTCGTAAGACCAAGGTGCAAAGCTGGTATCTGGACACGACCATGATCCAGCATTACTGGGACCAGGTCCACACCTACCATCACACTGCGCCGATCAGCATGATCTACGCCTTACGGGAGGGGTTGAGGCTACTTCTTGAGGAGGGGCTGGAGGCCCGCTGGGCGCGGCACCTGCGCAACGCCGCCGCCCTCAAGGCCGGCCTGACGGCGCTCGGCATGCGCTACACGGCCGTCGAGGGGCGGCAGTTGCCGCAGCTCCATGCGGTGCGCTTCCCGGCCGGGGTGGACGACGCGGCGGTGCGCAGGCGGCTGCTGGCGGAATACGGCATCGAGATCGGCGGCGGCCTGGGCGAGTTCAAGGGCAAGGCGTGGCGCATCGGCCTGATGGGCCACAACAGCCGGCCGGGCAACGTGCTGCTGTTGCTGGCGGCGCTGGAGCAGTTGCTGAGGTCCGATCCGAAAGGACGATGATTCCCACCTTTTTTCTCGGCATCGAAACGTCGTGCGACGAGACGGCCGCCGCCGTGTTCACCGACGAACCGGCCGTGCTGGCGAACGTCGTGGCGTCGCAGACCGACCTGCACGCCCGCTTCGGCGGCGTCGTGCCGGAGGTGGCGGCGCGCGCCCACCTGCAGCGGCTGCTGCCGGTCATCGACGAGGCGCTGCGACAGGCCAACGTCCGCCTCGATCAGATCGCCGGCGTGGCCGTCCACAACACGCCGGGCCTGGTGGGGGCGCTGCTGGTCGGCGTCAGCGCCGCCAAGATGCTGGCCGTAGCGCTGGATGTGCCGCTGCTCGGCGTGAACCACGTCCACGGCCATCTTTACGCCTGCCGCATGGCCGCCGGGCGCGACATTTTTCCTTGCGTCGGCCTGGTGGTCAGCGGCGGCCACACCATGCTGATCCACTGCCGCGACGCCGTGACCTTCGAGCGCCTCGGCGGCACGCTGGACGACGCGGCCGGCGAGGCGTTCGACAAGGTGGCCGCCCTGCTCGGCCTGGGCTTCCCCGGCGGCCCGGCCGTGGAACGCGAGGCGGCATCCGGCGACCCCAGGGCCGTGCGCCTGCCGCGCTCCTTCCTCCACGAGGACCGGCTGGATTTCAGCTTCAGCGGTCTGAAAACGGCGGTATTGTACGCCCTGGCCGGGCAGAACGAACCGCGGCCCGCGCCCCCGCCGCCGGGCCAACGACGGGCCGACCTGGCCGCGAGTTTTCAGGAGGCGGTCGTGGACGTGCTGACGGCAAAGTGTCGTCAGGCGCTGCGTCGCACCGGCCTGAAACGGCTGGCGGTCGGCGGCGGCGTCGCGGCCAACCGCCGCCTTCGGGACGACCTGGAACGGATGGCGCGCGCGGAGGGGGCCGAGCTGTTCATCCCGCCGCTGGCCCTCTGCACCGACAACGCGGCGATGGCGGCGGCGGCCGTGGAGCGATGGCGCCGCGGCGACCGTTCGCCGCCGGACCTGGATGCGGTCCCGACCCTGATCTAAGGCTGTGCTTTCCAAATAGTTTAGGACCATGCGGAGGCTCAAGACCATGCCGCCCGAACAGGAACCTCACCTTACCCTCTGGAACCTCCGGCCGCAGCAGGTCCGCGTCGCCTTCGACGGCGGACGCGTTGTTTCCGACGCCGGACTGCTCGCCGTCGGCGAGCTGGGCGGTCGGTTGGCGGCAGGATCAAGGGGACGATCAAGCAGCTGCTGAATCGGCGGCTGGAACAGACGAGGGCCCGTTGGAAGGCCAGGACGGCAAATGCGCATCATTTTCGTTGAATCGTGCCCCGTCGCCGGTTACAGTAACCATTGTCCTTCCCGCCTTGACCGGCTCAGTCGTCGCTCCTTCCGTTTGGAGTCCTGCCTTATGTTGCGACTGGACGCTCCTCGTTCCGTTTCCTTTTGCGACGGATTCAGCCGACGCGACTTCCTGCACGCCGGCGCCCTTTCCGCGCTCGGCCTGACGCTGCCCGGTTTCCTGGCCCAAAAAGCCGCCGGCGCCGTCCAGGACGACGACGTCAACGCCATCATGCTCTTCCTGGTCGGCGGCCCCAGCCAGCTCGACACCTGGGACCCCAAGCCCAACGCCCCCGCCGAGGTCCGCGGCCCGTTCACGGCCATCGACACGAACGTGCCCGGCGTCCGCATCAGCGAAATCTTCCCGAAGATGGCCCGGCACGCCGACAAATATTCGCTGATCCGCAGCTGCTACCACACGGCCACGGCCGTCCACGACACCGGCCACCAGATGATGCAGACCGGACGGCTGTTCACCGGCGGCGTAGAGCACCCGCACGAGGGCTGTGTCCTCGGCTACCTCAAGGGCAGCCGCGGAGAGATGCCGGCCCACGTTCTCCTTCCCAAGCCGATCGGCCGCACCGGCGGCAACCTGCCGCACGGCCAGACGGCCGGCTACCTCGGCAAGCGGTACGACCCGTTCGTGCTCAACGCCGACCCCAACGACAAGAATTTCACCGTGCCCGACCTGCTGCCGCCGGACTACATCTCGTCCGTCCGCGCCGGCCGCCGGCAGAAGATGCGCGCCGCCGTGGAGGGTGAGCTGGCCGCCTTCGAGGACCAGGCCCAGGCCAGGCAGATGGACGACAATTTCAGCCTGGCTTATCGTTTGATGTCGAGCGCCAAGGCCCGCGAGGCGTTCGCCCTGGACAAGGAGCCGACGTCGGTGCGCGACCGCTACGGCCGGACGCGCTTCGGCCAGAGTTGTCTGCTGGCCCGGCGGCTGATCGAGCGCGGCGTGCGTTTCGTGACGGTCAACATGTTCGAGACGGTCTTCGACGAGATCACCTGGGACATCCACGGCTCGAAGCCGTTCAGCGACATTACGGAGATGTCGAACCTGGTGGCGCCGAGCTTCGACCAGGCCTACAGCGCCCTGCTGGAAGACTTGTCGGATCGCGGAATGTTGAAGACGACGGTGGTGACGGCGCTGGGCGAGTTCGGGCGGACGCCGAAGGTGAACCCGGCCGGCGGCCGCGATCACCACCCCGGTGTGTGGACGATCCTGATGGGCGGCGGGCCGATCCGGGGCGGCCGCGTGGTCGGCGAGTCGGACGAATTGGGGTACTTCCCGAAGAGCCGGCCGGTGTCGCCGGCGGAGGTGGCGGCGACGATGTACCAGGCGCTGGGTTTCGACCCGCACCGCGATTTGCCGGGGCCGCAGAACCGGCCGCTGCCGCTGGCGGATTACAACGCGCGGGCGATCAAGGAGTTGTTTTAGGCAAATGGAGGACACTCCCATGGAAGGGAACCGACGGGCGCCCTCCTACAGTAACCCGATCGCGGTGGCCGCCTTCTGGTGTGGGCTGGTCGCAGCTGTCGTTCCGGCCGCAGCTGTCGCGGTAAGGCTCTGCTTAGGAGACCACTGGGCGAGGTTGGACGTACTCTTGCTGACGCCGTGCCTGGGCGTCGTCCTCGGCCCTTACGCGGCGGCACTCGCCTTGCTGGGGCTCCGGCACGCGCGACAGCATCCTACGGCGGGTGGGATGCGTTGGGCGGTCGGAGGTTTGGTTCTCGGCTTGCTGACGACCACCGCGTATTTGTTATTGATGACGCCGATTTTCAACAATGCGTGGTAGGCCGACAGCTTGCGGCAGTGGGCCTTGATGCAGCCCCGCAATGAGGGTGGAGGAGCCCAAATATGTCGGACGAAGAATACCAGAAGGAACCGCCGCAGTCACGCCCGGCGCGGCCCCGGCCGCCGGCGGACTACGATGACGACGACCGTTTCCGCCGTCCCGACCCCATGCAGGCGCTCATCCCCTACAAGAACCCGATGGGCCTGACCGCCTATTACCTCGGCGTTTTCTCCTTTATTCCGTGCCTGGGCCTGGCGCTGGGGCCGACCGCCCTGATTTTCGGCATCCTGGGCGTCCGCTATCGCAATCGACATCCGACCGCCGGCGGCATGGGCCACGCTATTTCCGGGATCGTGATGGGAAGCCTGACCAGCCTGGCGAACGTCGGCGCCCTTATCGCGATGGCCGTCATGATCGGCATCGCCTCGGCGAAGTAATCGGCCGCGCGAGGGGGGAGTGAGTGGCGACGAAACCGGCGAACTTCTGGGGACGATTGAAGGAGGTCGAGTTGTTCTTTCAGAAGAACGACCCGGTCCACAAAACCATGCGCCGGATCGTCAAGCGGCTGGACAGGGCCGGCATCGCCTACGCGGTGGTCGGCGGCATGGCGGTCAACGCCCACGGCTACCAGCGCACCACGGCGGATCTCGACCTGTTGCTCACAGCGGAGGGGCTGGAGGAGTTCCGCCGCCGCTTCGTCTCCCGGAATTACGAAGGGGTTCCCGGTCGGCCGCGGCGCTTCACCGACCGCACCAGCGGAGTGAATATCGACTTCCTAGTGACCGGCCTGTTTCCGGGGAGTGGCCTTCCGGGACCGATCGCCTACCCCGACCCGTCGGCGGTGAGCGAGGTCATCGAGAACGCGCGCGTGGTCAATCTGGCGACTCTCGTCCAGCTGAAACTGGCGGCGCGGCGCTACCGGGATTTCGGCGACGTGGTGGAACTGATTCGCTTCAACAACCTCGACGAGGCCTTCGCCGACCGACTCCATGCCACGGTGCGCGGCGACTACATCGAATGCCTCGAAGAGAGGCGGCGCGAGGATGAGTACGAGGCGCGGCAATGACGAACAAGGGGACGAAACATGGCCGCGGAAGAAATCCAGAAGGAGCCGAGACCGCCCGATACCCGTTTCGAGCCGCAGCTGCCGATGGATGACGGCAACCGCTTCCGCAGGCAGGGCGCGGTGCCAAATCGAACTGCGGTGGCCGCCTTTTGGCTCGGCCTTCTGTCCCTTTTCTCGCTGCAAGCCTGCCTGTGGCTTCCCGTGTTGGGTCGAATTATGCCGTTCGCCGCAGACCTATTGTACTGCCTGTTAACGGGCCTACAGCTCCTGTTGGGAGCTGCCGCCTTGGCCTTTGGCGTCATGGGCCTACGCCAGTGTAACCGACACCCAACCGTCGATGGTCGCGGCTATGCCACATTCGGGATCCTAAGCGGCACCATAACCAGCTTGTCAGGGTTGTTCTCCACTTGTTTCCTCCTGGCATGTTTGAGCGGCGGCATGAGCGTGTAACGTAGAGCGGCAGCACGAGCGGTTTGACATCGCAGAGATGACGGAGTTCCAACGACCGACATCGAGGAAACACCAATGAAACGGCTTAGCATATGGGTCGGAGTATTGCTCTCCTGCTCCACCTTTTCCGCGCGAACTGTGGGCGCCGCCGACCTCACCATCCTCCCCGGCGATATCACGCTGACCGGCCCGCACGCCGCGCAACGCCTGCTGGTCGCGTCCGAGGAAGGCGGCGCCGTCGTCGGCGACCGAACGGCGAAGGCGACCTTCACGTCCGCCAACCCCGCCGTGGCCGTGGTGGAGAGCGGCGTGGTGCGGCCCGTCGGCGACGGCGAAACCACCATCACCGCGACCCTGAACGGCCAGCAGGCGACGGCCAAGGTCAAGGTGGTTCGCGCGAAGGAACCCATCGACTGGAGTTTCCGCAACGATGTCATCCCGATGATGACGCGGGTCGGCTGCAACTCCGGTGCGTGCCACGGCGCGCTGGCCGGCAAGGGCGGCCAGAAGCTGTCGCTGCGCGGCTACGATCCCGAGTCCGACTACTTCGTCCTCACCCGCCAGGCGCTCGGCCGGCGCGTCAACCGCATCGAGCCGAACAAGAGTCTCGTGTTGCTCAAGCCGACCCTGGCCGTGCCGCACGGCGGAGGCCAAAAACTGGAGGTCGGCTCTCCCGATTACCGTCTTCTGGCCGAATGGATCGCCGCCGGGCGCCCGGCCCGAAACCCGACGACCCGGTGATCCAACGTCTCGAAGTGCTGCCGGCCGCCGCCGTGCTGAAACCGAAGGACACGCTGCAAGTGGTGGTGCGGGCGTGGTACTCCGACGGCCATTCCGAGGACGTGACGCGCTGGGCCAAGTTCAACAGCAGCGAAGACCTCGTCGCCACCGTGGACGCCGACGGCAAGGCGACCGTGGCCGGCTACGGCGAAACCGCCATCACCGTCTGGTACTCGAACCTCGTCGCCGCCAACCGCGTCGCGTCGCCGCTGCCCAACGCCGTCGATCCCAAGGTCTTCGCCGCCGCGCCGCGCAACAGCTTCATTGACGAACTGGTTTTGAAGAAACTCGAAAGTCTCCACATTCCGCCGTCGCCGTCGTGCGACGACGCCGAGTTCATCCGCCGCGCCTACCTCGACGCCGCCGGCATCCTGCCGACGCCGGACGAGACGAAAAAGTTTCTCGCCGACCCGGCGCTGGACAAGCGCGCCAGGCTCATCGACGCCCTTCTGGAGCGGCCGGAGTTCGTCGATTACTCGGCGCATAAGTGGTCCGACATGCTGCTCATCTCGACGCGTCGTCTGCCGCAAGAGGACGTGTGGGCGTTCTACGAGGACGTGCGCAAGAGCGTGGCCGACGACGAGCCGTGGGACCACTTCGCCCGCGACGTCGTTACCGCCGGCGGCAGCACCCTCGACAACGGCGACGCCAACTACTTCGTCATCCACAAGGACGTTAGCGACCTGACCGAGGCGACGGCCGTCACCTTCATGGGCATGTCGATCACCTGCTGCCGCTGCCACAACCATCCGCTGGAAAAGTGGACGCAGGACCAATATTGGGAGTTCGCCAATCTCTTTTCGCGCGTCGGCCTCAAGAACGGCGACCGGCCCGGCGAGGTGTTCGTGCAGTCGATGCCGGACGGCGAGGCGCTGCACCCGCGCCGCGGCGTCGCCATGCCACCGACGCCGCTGGACGGCAAGCCGCTGCCGCTCGACAGCCCCATCGACCGCCGGCAATACTTCGCCGACTGGCTGACGGCGCCGGACAACCCGTACTTCGCCAAGGCACTGGTCAACCGCGTCTGGCGCAACTTCGTGGGCCGCGGCCTGGTCGAGCCGGAGGACGACCTGCGCCAGACCAACCCGCCGACCAACCCGGAGCTGTTCGACGCCCTGGCCAAGGATTTTGTCGATCACAAATATGACGTAAAAGCGCTGGTCCGCCAAATCATGAACTCGGCGACGTATCAACGGTCGTCGAAGCCCGTGGCCGGCAACGAGAGCGACGACCGCTTTTACTCGCATTATCTGGTGCGTCGGCTGCCGGCCGAGGCGATCCTGGACGCCTACTCGCAGGTGACGGGCGTGCCGACGCCGTTCACGCAGGTGGAGTCGGCGGCCGGCGATTCAGCTTCCGCCTACGCCGGCTACCCGCTGGGCACGCGGGCGGAACAGCTGCCGGATTCGCTGGTGTCGTCGCGGTTTTTGGAGGCGTTCGGCCGGCCGGAGCGCGTGGCGGTCTGTTCTTGTGAGCGCATGTCGGATTCGAGCGTGGGCCAGGCGCTGCACGTCAACAACGGCAAGACGCTCAACGACAAGCTGCGCGACCCCAAGGGCCGCGTCGAGGCGTGGCTGAAAGAGAAGGTCGGCGACGACGAGGCGGTGCGCCGTGTCTACGTGTTGGCGCTGAGCCGCGAGCCGACGGCGGCCGAGGCGAAGAAACTCCACGACTTGCTGGCGGACGCGGCGTCCGACGGCAAGACGACGCGGCGCGAGGCGCTGGAGGACCTGTTCTGGGCGGTGCTGGCGTCGAAGGAGTTTGTGTTTAACCATTGAGGCCGCTCCAGATCCACCGAAACCGGGAGGAGAGATGAGCGAACCCATGTTCCCGACCGGCTGGGACGCCGAACGGGTGAGACGCCTGATCGACCACTACGAATCCATGTCCGAGCCGGAACAGGCGGAGGAGGACGAGGCGGCCGTGGCGGAAAAGAACGGCGAGACAGTCTTCGCCGTGGCTGGCGAACAGCACAAGGGAGGTAACATGACACCAACGTCAAACACGATGAAGGGACTTTATGTATCGTACAACGAGGAAAGACACGGCTCCTTTGAGGAGGCCGTCAAACTCTCCCAGGAACTCGGATGTGTGACGTGGTTTGACAAGTCTCCCCTGATCCCGGATCGGCTAGACTATCCCACAGAGATCATCGTAAAGATCTCAGGAAAGGAGCGTTACTTCCGCGGCATTCTCCTCGCGATGGTGCGCGCGGAGCCGCTCCCTCCTGACTTCGAGCAACGAGAACACAATCATCGGGCCCCTCGATGGCGCGAATGCGGCTACACCCAGAGGGAAGCCAAGACCGTGCTTTTCATCAGTCATCTGCGGGAGGAGGCGTCGAAGCCAAAGGAGGTTGAAGGCCATGAGCCCAAGGAATCGCCGCAGTATGTATTTCTGTCAGCCGAACGGGCCCAGGCGTGGGCGCGGCTAGTTTAAGAGGATATTCGATGTCTCCTAACGCGGCGTCTGAGGCTAAATGGAGCACTTGGAATGGCTGTCAACTACCTGGAGCAACTGCTTGCCGAATGGTACGAGTTCCAGGGGTACTTCCTCCGCCGCAACGTGCTGGTAGGCAAGCGCAAGAAAGGCGGCCACGAATGTGAATTGGACATCGTCGGCTTCAACCCCGTGACGAGACACCTACTGCACGTCGAACCGTCGATGGATGCTACTAGCTGGGAGCAGCGCGAGTTGAGATTTCGCAAGAAGTTCGAGGCGGGGCGTCGCTACATTCCAGGCTTGCTCGAGGGGCTGGAACTCCCGAAAGACATCGACCAGCGCGCAGTCTTCGTGTTCGCAAGTACAAAAACGCACCAAACCATAGGCGGTGGTCGGGTCATGCACATCAGCGAGGTCCTCGAAGCGATTTTCGGCGAACTCAAGGCGAAGAGTTTGTACACGAGCACGATTCCGGAGCATTTGTCGATCCTGCGGAGCTTTCAGTTCGTGGCTGAGTACAGGGAGAGCGTGTTGCGAGTGCTGGGTGCATAACGCCCTCTGTCCAGCGAGTATCCCCATCGGCAATTGAGATGCCGCCATGAGAAGCCTTTGTCTTCCCATTCTGGTTGTTCTGGTAACGGCCTCTGCTGCGCCAGCCGCCGAGCCGCCCAGCTACTCCAAGCAAATCCGCCCCTTTTTCTCGCGCTATTGCCTGGAATGCCACAACGCCAAGGACGACCAGGGCGGTCTCGACCTGGAATCCTACGCGACGATGATGCAAGGCGGTCAACACGGCCCCGTCTTCGTGGCCGGCAAGGCCGACGCCAGCCGCATCGTCGGCATGGTCGAGGGCAAGCTGAAGCCGCACATGCCGCCGAAAAAGGCGACGCGCCGGCCGACACCCGAAGAAGCGGTGGTGCTCCGCGCCTGGATCGACGCCGGGGCGAAAGACGACGGCGGCGCCTTGCGGATCGTATTGCCGGAAATCAAGCCGCGCAAGGCGGCGGCCGCCCCGGTCGCGGCCCTGGCGTACCGACCGGACGGCAAGTTGTTGGTCGCGGCCGGGTATCGCGAAGTCCTGCTCATCGACCCGATCACCGGCGACGTGGCCGGCAAGCTCCGCGGACAGGCCGGCGACGTGACGGCGCTGGCGTTCAGCCGCGACGGCCTGCAATTAGCCGTGGCATCCGGTTCGCCGGGGACGGCCGGCGAGGTGCGCATCTACAAGGCCGCCGCCGGCGCCCTCCCCGCCGCCGCGCCCGTACAAACCATCGCCGCCCATAAAGACGCCATTTTAGACCTCACATTCAGTCCGGACGGCAAGACGCTGGCGACGTGCGGCTACGACCGGCTCGTCAAGCTCTGGGACGCGGCAACCGGCCGGCTTGTCCGCGAACTCAAGGACCACAGCGACGCGGTGTACGGCGTCTCGTTCAGCCCCGACGGCGCCCTGCTCGCCTCCGGGTCGGCCGACCGGGCGGTGAAGGTCTGGCAGGTGGCCGACGGCAAGCGCCTCTACACGCTCGCCGATTCGACCGATTGGGTCTACGCCGTCGCCTGGAGTCCGGACGGCAAGCGTCTCGCCGCCGCCGGCGTCGATAAGAGCATTCGCGTCTGGGACGTGTCCGCGCGGGGCGGCAATCTCGTCCACGCGGTCTTCGCCCACGAAGGGCCGGTGGTCCGCCTCGCCTGGTCCGCGGATAGTAAAACTCTCTATTCCCTCAGCGAGGACCGGACGGCCAAGGCCTGGGACGCCGGCCGCATGGTGGAGCGCGTCGTCTACGCCAAACAGCCGGAGGCGCCGCTGGCGTTGGCCGTGCGCCCGATCAAAAGCAAATCGCCGTCGGCCGCTACGACGGCGTCCTGGTGCTGCTGGAGGAAGCGACCGGCAAGGTGGAGGGCCAGCCGCTGCCGGCCAAGCCGAAGCCGCCCGTGCTGAGCAAGGCGACGCCGTCGTCGGTCGTCCGCGGCCAGACCCTCCGGGTCAAGATGGAGGGCAAGAACCTGGACGGGGCGACGGAAGTGACGGCCAACCTTCCCGGTTTCAAGGCGGCGGTCGTTTCCGGAGGGCCGGGCGCCGCCCTCGACGTGGAGGCGACGGTCCCCGCCGACGCCGCGCCGGGGCGATATCAATGGACGGTCAAGACGCCGGGCGGCGCGTCGGCGCCATTGGCGTTTATCGTCGATCGTTTTACTCCGATTATGAAGACGGGGCCGAACGATTCGCCGCGCACCGGCCAGAAGATCGATCTGCCCGCGACGGTCGTGGGGACGGTCGCCCGGGCCGGCGACGAGGATTACTACCGCTTCGCGGCCAAGGGCGGCCAGGAGATCGGCGTCCAAATCCTGACCGACGAGATCGGCTCGAAGCTGAAACCGCTCCTGGAACTGACCGACGCCGACGGCCGGCCGCTGGACGAAAGCGACAACGGCCTGCTCGGCTTCACCTGTCCCGCCTCCGGCGTCTACGCCGTCGGCGTCCGCGACCGCGATTACCGCGGCGACTCCAAGATGTTTTACCGATTGAACATCGGCGACATCCCCATTGTCACCGGCCTCTTTCCGCTGGGAATCCAACGCGGAACGGAGGCGGACGTGCGGGTCGAGGGCGTGTACCTCGGCCCGACGCGAACGGTCCACGTCAAGGCGCCGGCCGACGGGACGCTCGGCGGCCGACTGCCCGTGCCGCTGTCCACGCCGAACGGGCCGCCGTTCGGCGACCCGTCGCTGCTGATCGGCGAGTTTCCAGAGGCGACATCAAGGGCGGATGGGGCGTCCCTACCCGTGCCGTCCACGGCGAACGGCCGCATCGACCGGCCCGGCGCCTCGGCGACGTACCGTTTCACGGCGAAAAAGGGGCAACGGCTGCTCCTGGAGGTCAACGCCCGCCGGCTCGGTTCGCCGCTGGATTCGACCCTCGATATCCTCGACGCCGCGGGCAAGCCGCTGCCGCGGGCGGTGCTGCGCTGCACGTCGAAGACCTACGTCATGTTCCGCGACCACGACTCGGCAGGCTCCGGGATCCGCATCGAGAAGTGGAACGACCTGGCGGTCAACGATTACCTTCTCGTCGGAGAGGAATTGATGCGAATCAATCAGCTGCCGAAGAACCCCGACGACGACTGCCAGTTCTTCGCCCTCGACGGCCGTCGCCTCGGCTACCTCGGCACGACGCCGACGTACCACCCGCTGGGGCAGGCGATGTACAAGGTTTCGGTCCACCCGCCGGGCACGACGTTCCCGCCCAACGGCCTGCCGGTGGTGACGCTCTACTGGCGCAACGACGACGGCGGTCCCGGCTTCGACAAGGATTCGCGCCTCGTCTTCGACGCCCCCGCCGACGGCGATTATCAGGCGCGCGTCGCCGACGCGCGCGGCCGGGGCGGTCCACATTACGCTTTTCGACTGACGATTCGTCCGCCTCGTCCGAGCTTTAAAGTCTCTTTCAGCCCGACGGCGCCGGCCGTGAGCAAGGGAAGTGCGGTCCCCGTCACGGCGACGGCGGAGCGCATCGACGAGTTCGACGGGCCGATTGAGGTGCGCCTGGACAACCTGCCGCCGGGCTTCAGCGCCCCGACCACGTCGATCCCGGCCGGGGAGAATAGCACGAGTTTCGCCCTGTTCGCCGACCCGAAGGCCGTCGTTCCGCCGGGCGCCGCCGCGCTAAAGTTGACGGCCCACGCGACGATCGACGGCAAGGACGTGGTTCGCGAGGCGGCGGGCGGTTTACCGAAGGTGGAGGAGCCGGGCGACCTGGTGACGACGACGGAGCAGTCCGAGGCGACGGTGGCGCCGGGCGGCGACGTGCGCGTGACGGTGAAGGTGGAGCGGCGCAACGGCTTCATGGGCCGCATCCCGCTGGAGGTGCGCGGCCTGCCGCACGGCGTCCGCGTGCTGGACATCGGCCTCAACGGCATCCTCATCACGGAGAAGGAGACGACGCGGACCTTCGTTATCCACGCGGAGCCGTGGGTCGAGCCGACGGAGCATCCGTTCGTGGTACTGGCCAAGCGGGAGGGCAAGAACGTCGAGTACGCGGCGAAGTCGGTGCTGTTGCGGGTGAAGAAATAGGCGCGGGTGGGCGAGCGGGGGGCGTCAGCCCCCTGATTCTTCCTGACCTCACCGGAGGGATGCGGAATCAGGGGGCTGACGCCCCCCGCTCGCCTTGAAGCAACCACTTCTCGAACGCCCGCAACCCCTCCCGGTACGCCGCGCGCCATGCCGGGTTCGGCGCCGCCGGTTCGCGGAACTTGACCAGCACGGCCACGGCGTCGGCGGTCGTGAACGGCGTCGCGATCCCCTGGCCCCGGCGTAAATTCGTTTCGAGCGACGCCAGCGCCGTGGCCGCGGCCCCGAGTGCGGGGCCTTCGAACGACCGCAACCGCTCCAGCGGCCGGTCCAACGCCGTCGCCAAAATCTCGCACATCAGGTCACTGCGGGCGATGCCGCCCGACACCGTGATCCGCGTGATCTTCTGGCCGGCCGCCTCGTGCTCCCGGACGCCCAGCGCGATCAGGTAGGCCTGCGCCTCCAGCGACGCCCGGAACTTCCGGCCCGGCTCCGGCGGCTCGGCCGGCGTCCACTGGAATCGCGGGGCGTAGACGCCCAGAGACGGTTCCGGCGACGCGAACGGCAACACCGCCGCCCCGTCGCAACCTGGCGGACAGGCCCGCGCGGCGGCCTCCAGCGCCTCCCAGTCGGGCCGTTCGCCGACGACGCGGTCGAGGAACTGGGCGCCGTTGTTGTAACAGCGCATCCACAGGTACGGCCCCCAGTTCAGCCGCATGGCGTCCAGACTCCCCGACGCCGGCGGCCCGGCCGACGACGAGTTGACCACCGCCGAGTTGCCGAGCACCACCGCGACCTGTCCGGCGTCCACGGCGCCGCCGCCGGCCAGGCCCGCCTGCTGGTCGTCCGAGGTGGGGAAAAACAACGGCCGGCGTTCCGGGTCAATCCCCGCCTCCAGGGCCAGCGACGGCGACAGCGGTCCAATCAGATCGGTTTCCCCCACGATGCGCGGCAGTTGGCCCCATACCAGCTCGCGGTACTCCGACGAGGCCAGGGCGCCGAGCATCTCGCGGCGCCATTGCCTGGTGCGCAGGTCCATCAGGCCGGTGGACGCCGCGGCGGAGACGCTGCACACGTCGAAGTTGCCGGTGAGAAAGCCGGCCGCCAGGGGGCCGTGCGGCAGGATGCGGTCGGTGCGCCGCCAGCCGTCGGCCGAGAGATGCTCCTCATCCTTGACCAGATGGCTCAGCGAATAGCGCACGGCCCACGGGCCGCCGATGAGGTCGTGGACGCGCTCGGGGCCGCCGAGGCGTTCGAGGCCGCGGGCGTGGTAGGGGGCGAGGGTGTGGTCGTTCCAGCAGATGGCCCGGCGCACCTGGGCGCGGTCGCGATCGATGCGACCGGCGGTGTGGTGCGTGGCGGAGACGCCGGCCGCGGCCCAGTGTACCAGCCGGCCGAGGTCGCGCAGCCGCGACGCCATCAGGCGCGTGGTCGCCCGGGCCTGTCCCTCCAACTGCATCAGGTTGAGTTCGGAGACGCCGCCCGCCGTCCAGAGGTCGGTCGGCAGGCGGACTTCGGCAAGAGTGCGGCCGTCGAGGTCGAAGGCGAGACACTTGACCGCGCCGGTGCTGAAGTCCCAGCCGGCGATGACGCGGTCGGGGGCGACACAGCGGAGAGGTTCGGGCATCTGCTTACTCCACTAATTTCGTGATGCGTGGATCGTCGGGTCCCTGTGAGATATATCACCGCCGGGCCGGTTCCGCCACGCCCGCCGGCCCTACAATAAACGGGAAGGCCGCCGGCCCCGGACGGCCGCGGCGAACCGATCCCACGACGAAAGGAACCATCATGAAGGCGCAAGAGCTGCTCCGCGGCGCGTTGACCATGAGCCAGCACATGCTCGGCATGTACCTGAGCGACCTGTCGGACGCCGACTTGCTCGTCCGCCCGGTCCCCACGGCCAACCACATCGCCTGGCAACTCGGCCACTTGATCGTGGCCGAGCACCGCATGGTCAGCGGCCATCTGCCCGGCGTTGCCTACCCGGAGCTGCCCGCCGGTTTTGCCGACCGGCACACCAAGGAAACCGCGGCCAAGGACACCGGCTTTGGGACCAAGGCCGAATACCTGAATCTGTTCAACAAAGTCCGTCAGGCGACCATCGACGCCCTCGCCAAGCTGTCCGACGCCGACCTCGACAAGCCGACGAGCGGCCCGGTCGCCCAGATGGCCCCGACGCTCGGAGCGCTGCTGGGGCTGAACGCTGACCACGTGCAAATGCACGGGGGCCAGTTCAGCGTCGTGCGCCGTAAGCTGGGTAAGCCGGTCCTGTTCTGACGCCGTGAGGCGGGCGGGGCGCCCGCCCCCGCCCGCCCTTGTGGGGCGCCCCTCTCGATTTTGGGGCGGAGCATTGCCCCGCGTCCCCTCGTTCCCAAGCGGAGCTTGGGAACGAGGGGCGAACGAGGGCCGACGGGCCAGGTCCAAATTCGAGAGGCGCACCCCTCTTATGTTCGTCGCTCTTAAATGCCCTTGACGCCTCTGGCCGGCGCGGTTCTGATGCGTTTTAATGAAGAGGCAGGGGTCTGGCGTACACGCCCCGGTCGCGGCAACCTTCAACCGCCTTTCGGCGTCGGCAGAAATGGAATGAACCCGAACGAGATCAAACCGACCATGGCCCGTCCCAAGCGCGGCGTGCCCGAGGGCATGTGGATTCGCTGCCCGCAGTGCAAGGCCACGGTTTTCCGCAAGGAGGCGGAACGGCTGCTCATGGTCTGCCCGGAATGCGGGTATCATTTCTACCTGCCGGCCCGCGACCGCATCGGCCACCTGCTGGACGAGGAGAGCTTCGAGGAGTGGTTCACCGACCTGGCGCCGTGCGACCCGCTCGGGTTCATGGACCGCATCCCCTACGCGGAGCGCCTGCGGGCGGAGCAGGCCAAGACCGGCATGCGCGACGCGGCGGTCGTCGGGCGCGGCTTCATCCGCGGCCGGCCGGTGGTCTTCGGCGTGACCGACTTCGCGTTCATGGCCGGCAGCATGGGTTCGGTGGTCGGCGA
Source organism: uncultured Planctomycetaceae bacterium (assembly GCA_963813925.1). Taxonomy (GTDB): domain Bacteria; phylum Planctomycetota; class Planctomycetia; order Gemmatales; family Gemmataceae; genus UBA4732. Next base: position 27,180 of record CAWFBG010000004.1, on the reverse strand, counting down.
GAAGCTGACGCGGGCCGCGGAAGAGGCGACGCGGCTGAAGCTGCCGTTGATCCTGGTCAGCGGCTCCGGCGGCGGCGCCCGGATGCAGGAGGGCATCCTGTCGCTGATGCAGATGGCCAAGATCTCGGCGGCGCTGGGCCGGTACGACAAGGCCGGCGGCCTGTACGTGTCGATCCTGACCAACCCGACGATGGGCGGCGTGGCGGCCAGCTTCGCCCTGCAGGGCGACGTCACCCTGGCGGAACCGGGCGCCCTGATCGGCTTCGCCGGCAAGCGCACCATCTGGAACACCGTCCGCCTGGAGCTGCCGGACGGCTTCCAGACCAGCGAGTTCCTGCTGCAACACGGCTTCATCGACCGCATCGTGCCGCGGCCGAACCTGCGCACCGAGGTGGCCAAGATCATCGACTATTGCGAACATTGACCACGGCGAAGAAGGACGGCGGCGTGAGTTTCCTGTCGAAGATGCAACAATGGTTCAAGGCCAAGCCGAAGTCGTCGATGCAGCGCATCGACGTGCGGCAGCGCTTCGACCTGCTCAACCGCACCGGCCAGGGCAGCATGTCGAAGGTGTGGAAGGCGCGCGACAAGAAACTCGGCCGCACCGTCTGCGTCAAGATCCTCGACAAGGTGAAAACGGCCAAGTTCGAGGCCCGTTTTCCGGGCGCCAAGAAGCCGCCGGAAGGCGAAATCTGTATGGGCCTGCGGCACAAGAACATCGTCCGCACCCTGGAATACGGCATCAGCCCGCAGGGCGATCCGATCCTCGTCATGGAGCTGATCGAGGGCGAAGGATTAAATCTGCTCGTGGAGACGCACAGCCCGAAGCTCGACGGCAACCGCGTCAACTACCTCACTCAAATCTGCGACGCCCTGGAATACCTCCACAAGCAAAACTATTTGCACCGCGACATCTGTCCGCGCAACGTCATGGTGGACCGCGAAGGTCTGGTCAAGCTGATCGACTTCGGCCTGACGATCCCCAACACGCCGATATTCTGCAAGCCCGGCAACCGCACCGGCACGACCGACTACCTCGCCCCGGAACTGATCCGCCGCGTCACCACCGACCACCGCGTCGATCTGTTCGCCCTGGGCGTGACGGCCTACGAAATGTTCACGTACAGCCTGCCGTGGGAGAAGGCGGCCTCTCTGCAAACGCTGCTCAGCCACATGAACACGCCGCCCCGCAACCCGCGCGAATTGAATCCGAACCTCGACGACAAGGCCGTCAAGTTCCTCCTCAAGGCGGTGAGGCGCGACCCCAACGAGCGCTTCCAAACGGCGGCCGACTTCCGCGAGGCGCTGCAACAACTGTCGCAAAAGTATTGAATCAACGATTCGCGGCGTCGGTTAGCCGCGACCCGACAGGGGAGCGCTTGGGGGAGCGCTCCCCTGTCGGGTCGCGGCTAACCGACGCCGCGAACGGACGCTCTCAACCGGATCGTGGATTAGTCGCCGATCTGGATTTCCAGGCCGTCCAGTTCGCGGACGATCTTGTCGGCCGTGAATTGCGTCGAGCCGTCGTCCGACTCGACGTGAACCTCGCCTTCCAGGATGAGGCGACCGTTGCTCACGGTAACCTGTTCGGCCGACGCCTTCCAACACTTGCCGCCCTGATTCACTTCCACGCAGGTGCGCGAGTGCTTGGCGTCGATGCGGATGCGCACGGACGGCTTCTTGGCCGCCTCGGTCGCGGCGCACTGGACGCAGCGGCATTCCCCCGTGGGACAGGACGCCGTGCCGCAAACCGGGCAGGACCGCGGCGTCGCCTGGCTAACAGGGATGCAGATCTGCGCCGTCGGATAGGTCGGCACGAATTGTGGCGGCGGCTGCAAGTAGGCCTGCGGCGCCTCTTCCTCGTCTTCGTCCGTGCCGAGCGCCAACCGAAGGCGCTCGTCGCCGTATCGGAGAGGATGTCGAAGAGGCAATCGACGACTTCGCCTGCCGTATCCAGCGGCGTCGCGTCGTCGTCCTCGGCGGCGTTGGTCAGCGACGCGGGGCAGGCGCCGCCGGGGCAGCCGTCGCACGCCGTCCGGTCGGGACGCTGTTCCCGTTCCACCTCCGTCACGGTGACTTCCATCCAGGCGCCGACCGTACCGTCGGAATCCTTTTTCAACTCCATTTTGTACGGCTTGCCGAAGGGGACGTTGCACTGGACCTGAGTCGTCTCGGTGTGCTCGCGCAGGTGGGCCTCGTCGCCGTCGTCGGCGCTGGCCTCGGTCACCGCCAGGGCCAGGCGGGCGCCCTTGCCCTGCTTCGTGACGGACATCAGCATCTGCAAGGAGCACTGTCCCTGCGGCGTTTGATACCCCTGCAAATGGATGGTGGCCGGCTGCCCCTCGAAGACGCTGACGCGCGGGCAGACCGTGACCTCGGCGTCCGCGTCGTCGCCCTTCACCATCCTCGTCTCCACGACATACTGCGGCGTGTCCTCCGTCGGGCGAGAGCCGCAGACCTGGACCGAACAGGCGCCGTTGCAGCAGGGGGGCAGGCAAACCGGGCCGGGCGGGATGGCATAGATGCCCGTGGGGATCGGCATGCGACAGTCCTCCGCCGCGGGAACGCTGGCGGCGTGGCGGACGATGGCATAGATGCCCGTGGGGATCGGCATGGGACAGGGGCAAGGGCACGGCGGCGCGAACAGCAGTGGGAAAACCGGCGACGGCATGGCGGTCGGCATGACGGCCAATTTGGGCAGTTCGACGACGGATTGGGGGCGCGCCACCTCTTCTTCCTCTTCTTCGGCCCGGACGGCACAGGCGCCGAAGGCCAGAAGCAGGGTGAGGGCCGCCAGCCAGCGATACTTTTGGGTCATGGACTTTCCTCCACGTGTTCCGATGCGGTTCGGACGCGGAGGGAGCCATACCCGATGTCTGGTACGGAATCGACGCCAAATTGGGCCGCGGTTACACCTGAAGCGGCGTTTCGCGTTCCGCGCGGGGCTTGGTCACGTCATGGGAGATCGGGCGCACGGCCATCCGCTCCGGCGCGGCCGGCTTGCGACGGCGGAATCGCGGCGGCCCGAGGAGGAACGTGCCCAGTACGATGGCGCCGAAGCTGATGTGAATCCAGGTGAAGAACTGTCGGGGCATGTTGAAGAACAGGATGGCATTGAAGAACCAGCCGATGGCCGAGTCGTTCACACCCTGTCCCGCCAGGGCGCGCAGGTCGCGCTCCCAGAGGGTGAGCGGGCAGGTGACGCCGCAGACGGCTTCGGAAGCCACGACGCCGATGGCAAGCAAGTGGATAACGCGGAACCAGGGATTGCGCACCCAGCGCCAGCGGCACAGCAGCCCGATCACGATGAGCAATTGGCCGACGACGACGAAGCCGACGTAGGCGGTATGGAAGACCACGACCAGGTCGGCCGCCGTGGCATAGTAAGACTGAAGTTCCATGCGTTCGCTCCGGTGGTGGGGCGCGGCCGACGCCGGCCTTGGCGCCCCTACCTATAGGATACCGGAAGAACGATATTTATTCCCAGCGGGGAGGTTATTTTTCTCGGAGACGGCCGACATCGGCGGCGGACTTTTCGCGGCGGCGGGGGCGGGGGAAGCCGTTCGCCCTCCAGCGGCAGTTCCCAGGGCCGCTTGCCGGTCTTGAGGTCCACCGCCTTCAGCGTGCGCGGCTGAACGGCGCCGAAGGGCGGCCCCTTGGACGGCCCCGTCACCGCGAAAAAGGCGCGCGGCCCAAGGATCGTGAACTCCGCGGCGTTCGCCTCCGCCGTGAAGTGGGCCGTCTCCTTCCCCGTCGTCAGCGAGTACACGGTCCACAAATAACCGTAGGGCGGCGGGCCGGGCAGGGCAGGGGCGTTGCGCCGCGCACCAACGCCGCCCTCGCCGACGGGACCGTGACGACCTGAAAGGGGCCGCCTTCCGCCAGCATCACCGGTTCGAGCGGCTTTTCCGTCTTCGGGTCCCAGCGCTTTAACACCACCTTTTGTTTGCCGGCGGCCGTGGATTCAATGTCCACGGCCGAAACCTTCACCGACGACGGAGGGGGCGGCGCCTTATCCGCCTCCAGCATCTCCACCATTCCCGATTTCAAGTTGACGCGGGCCACGCCGTCGGCGTGCTTCCGGGCGGCCTTCTCCGTCTGGGGCGAGGGCGCCGCCCCGCCCCAGTACCAGGTGTTCGCCTGCCACCGGACGAACAGGTCGCCGTCGTCGAGGTACGGCGAGGAGGTGAACGATCGGCCGGCCCCTCTTCCTTCCACGGCCGCGACCCAATTCGGCAGCACGATCGGTTCGGACTCCGCGGCCGTCTTGCCGTCGTCCACGGTCAGGCCGACGACGCGGATTACATTGGACTTGTCCTTGTCCCGCACCTGTACCCATACGCGGCCGTCAACCACGGCCAAGGGCCGGCCGGCGGTCTTGGACTCCCACAGCGGCTTGCCGGTCTCCAGGTCGAGGGCCGTGACGCCGCCGTTGGCGTTGGTCACAAAGCCCCTACCGCTTTCGGCGTCGGCCGCGCCGCCGGGGATAAAGTGGATCGCCGTTGTGTTCTTCGCCTCGGGGGCCGGTGCGGCCAGACCGACGGCCGACAACCCGAACAGCAGGACGGGCGGAAGCCACGCCGAAGACTTTGCCATGATTCAGCCCCTTCCGGCGGCTCTTGCCGTCGTCCCGATCGGCCCGAGGCGGCGGGAGGTTCCGGGCGACCTCCCGCCGACGCCCAGAACGGTGGGAGCTCGCGCCTCACACCTTTCCCACTTCCTTCTTGATCACGTCGTACCAGTGGTGGAAAGCTCCTTGCTTCACCTTGAAGCTGTTGTCCTCAATAATCTCGATGACCATGCGCTTGCACTGCACGTCGGTCTTCTTGCCCTGCGTCTGTTTCTTGCAGGTCGTGACGGCGTCGTGGAATTCCTTCTCGTCGATGTGGCCGTCATTGCCGGCGAAGGTGTCGATCACCTCCTTGACGTTGGCCAGCGCCCGGCTTTCCAGGACGTAGTTCTGGGCCTCGCACACCTGGGCCAGGGCCGCCCGGGCCGAGTCCACCGTCACGCCCTGTTGCAGCGCGATCTGCAGGATTTCGCGCTCCTCATTCTTGTCGATGTACTTGTCGTCGTAGGCCCGCAGCTTGACCTGCTCCACGAATTGCCGTTTCACTTCGTCCAGAGACATGGTGCTCTCCTTCTGACGGCCGATGCGCCGTCCGTTTCCCGTCCCCGCCCGACCCATCGACCGGGGGCCATCCGCATGATTCTTCGCCGACGGTAGCCTGACATTTGAAACTTGTGCGATTATACCGTCTCACGCGCGACGGTCAATAAGCTACGATCCCCATTTCGCCGGCCTGAGCGCGTGGGCGCCCGCGCCTGAGCAAGTTCTTACAATCCTCCGTCGCATTTCGCGGTAACTTTTGCAATCGCCAGGACGCTCCACTTTCAGCCCGGTACGGACAAAAAACCACACAAGCTATTCGCGAATCATGTCTTATGCCGACAAGCGCGTTGCCGCCGGGGACATTGGCACGGCGGTTGCTGCGTAATGCCGCGTTCCCTCGATAGTCCGACGCAGGAGACGGCCATGAGCCAACGTGACGCCAACCTTCTCTGGCTCAAAGACATGCTCGAACACCTAGCGGCCTGCCAGCGCAAGCTGGAATGGGCCGAGAACCCGGCTACCGTACGCCTTCTGACCGAAACCATGGTCCGCGACCTGGAACGCTGCCAGCGCCTGTGCGAGTCGTTGCACCAGCGCTGCCTCGTCCCGCAAGCGGTTTAAGGATTCACTTTCCCGCTCTCCCAACATGGCCGCCGTCCCGCAAGACGGCCGACCTCACACCCCACCGCACTTCCCCCCGACCCATCCGCATCCGCCGGCGACGCCGCAACGTCGCCGGCGTCTTTTTTTCCCCAGCTTTCCCCCTTAACGCCCGTCGCCCCGAGCGGACACGTCATTCCCGATACAGGCGGCCTTTCCGGCAACTGGGACGGCGCGGCAAGCGGCCCAACCTGGACCGGGCGTCATCAAGCCGGAAAAGCCAAGCCGATACAGAAGGTGGAGAGGCTGGTCGCATCGGGCGACGCAGAGCGATTCCGTGAAAGCACAACACTCGGTCCCACGACGGACACGGCCCCAAGGGTTCAAGGATGAGCCGGCCCGAAGCGGAGCGTTCCGAGGACTTCACCTAACTCGAGTCGATGGAGGAGACCCAGTCATGAGGATGCGCTTGGGGGCGCCGTTGATGGCAGTCCTGGTCGGCCTGTTCGCGGCCGCCCAGTACGCCTCGGCGTCGCATTTTGGCGCCGATTGCTACGACGGCTGCGGTTCGCAGCCGTGTTGCGACGCGCAATCGTGTTTCCCGGCGTGCCAGCAGCAGGAACATACCTGCTACAAGCTCGTCTGGGACAACGTCATGGAAAAGCGTTGGCACACCACCTACCAGACGGTCCCGGAAACCGTCATGAAGCAGGTCTGCAAGACCTGCTACCGCGACGAATGCAAGACCTGCTACAAGACCTGCTACGAGACCTGCTATCACACCGAGCAACAGGTCTGCCAGCGGCCGGTCACCGAGACCTGCTGGAAGGAGTGCCAGTACACGGTCTGCAAGCCGTGCTACAAGACCTGCTACAAAGAATGCTGCGAAACCGTCTGTCAGCCGGTGTGCGAGACCTGCTACAAGACGTGCCACTACACGATCTGCAAGCAGGTGCCGCAGTGCTGCGAGAAGGAAGTCTGCTACACCGTTTGCCGGCCCGTGCAGGAAGTCCACTGCCACAAGGCCTGCCATCAGGTCTGCAAGCAGATCTGCGAGCCGCACTGCCGCGAGTGCTGTGAGACGATCTGCAAGCCGGTCTGCGAGACTTGCTACAAGCAGGTCTGCTGCACCAGCTGCCGGCCGGTCTGCGAGACCTGCTACAAGCAGGTCTGCTGCACCAGCTACACCGAGTGCGTCGAGACCTGCTACCGCGACTGCGTGAAGAAGGTCTGCAAACCGGTCTGCACAATGAAGACCGTGTCGAAGAAGTGCGGCGAGTGGACGACGGAGCAGTACATGGTGCCTGGCCGCAAGCACCTGCACCTGGTCCACGAATGCTCCGAGTGCAACGCCTGCAATAGCTGCGGCGCATGCACATCCTGTGGCGCCTGCAACTCGTGCGCGACCGGCAGCTCCTGCGGCTGCGCGGCCCCCAGCTCCTGCGGCTGCGCGGCCCCCAGCTCCTGTGGCTGCGACGCGGGCAGCGCTTGCGGTTCTTGCGGTTCTTGCGGCGACTGCAACGCCAGCAGCTCCTGCGATTCCTGTGGTTCCGCTTGCGGCTCTTGCGGTTCGGTCTGCTGCGAAGCCTGCCCCAGCCGCCAGCGGTTCGGCCACTGGAAACTCTGCTGGGAACAGGCCCCCTGCGAGATGCGTTGCCGCAAGGTCTACCACGAGCACACCGTCTGCGAGACGATGCCCTGCACCAACTACGTGACCGAGTGCGTCCATGAACGGGTGCCGTATACGGTCTGCAAGAAGGTGCCGCATACGGAGGTCAAGCAGGTCCCCTACACCGTCACCCGGATGGTGCAGGAGACGCACATGAAACAGGTCCCGTACACGGTGACCCACTACGAGACCCAGGTGTGCAAGCACATGGTCCCGTACACGACGACCCGCTGCGTCCGCGGCGCCTACGTCGATTGCAAAGGCTGCGGCCACGACTGCGGCGGCCCGGGCCTGACCTTCCAGGAAGGCGCCTCGGTTGAGACCTGTTACACCACGACGACCTGCCGGATGGTCCAGGAGACCTGCGTGAAGAAGGTCCCCTATACCTGCTTCCGGACGGTTCGCGAGGAGTGCGTCAAGCAGGTGCCGTACACCGTGACCCGGATGGTGCCGCACACCATCAAGAAGTGCGTGCCCTATACCGTCTGCGAGACGGTCCAGGAAACGCATTGCAAAAAGGTGCCCGTGACGGTCTGCCGGATGGAGTCGTACACGGTCTGCAAGCAGGTGCCGACGACGGTCTGCAAGCAGGTGCCGTACACGACGCACTGCCGGGTGCCGTACACGGTGACCGAGTGCATCCCGGAGACGCATTGCAAGCGGGTGCCGGTCTGCACGTGCGAGGAAGTGTGCGTGCGGAAGCTCCACCGCGTCCGGGTGACGGAGATCGTTTCTCCCGCCCCGGTTTGCACGAGCTGCACGCCCGGCTGCACCAGCTGCAATAGCTGCAACAGCTGCTCGAGCTGCAACACGTGCGACACCTGCGCGCCGTCCTGCGGCTGCCACAGGGAAGGCTTCCTGAGCCGCCTGTTCCGCAGCCGGATGTGCTGCGACGCCTGCGGCTGCGAAAGCGGCTGCGGCTGCACGACGGGCTGTGACGCCGGCTGCGGCGGCTGCTCGAAATAACTAGTCAGCGCCGGGTGCATCCTCGGCCGGGCCGGAGGCGGGTTGTGCCGCCTCCGGCTTTTTTCATTTAGACGTTATTCCAAACCAGCCCGGAACGCCAGCGACGGGTTTCGCCCACACCCGTCGCTGGCGCTCCGGGCTGGTTTGATGCCGCATCGAAACGGCCCGCACGCGACCTTGACCCACCCGACCGTCGTATTAGAATGGGGGCGACTTGGACGTCCCGCCGACGCCGGTTCGTCGGCGGTTCGCGGCCCGGCCGGCCTTTGCTCGCGTTGCTCCTCTTCCTTGTCTCTGGGCGGCAGTTATGAAAACGGCACAGTGGGTCGCCGTCCTCGGCGTGTCGGCCGGCATCGTGTTCGGCCTTACCTTCGCCGTGAACTATCTCGGCGGACGGGGCGGCATGGGCAATCTCCAAAGGACGGCGCCGCGGGCGGAACTGACATGGGTGGACGGCGCGACGAATTTCCCGGCGAACCCGACAGCCCCCCCGGCGGAGTGTGAGATCGGCTTCGGCCAGTCGCACGATTTCTGGTTCAAGAACGAAAACAAGCAGCCGCTGCCGGTCGGCGTTTTCTCCAAAACCTGTCAATGCACAAGCGTTCTCCTCTGGCTCGCCCCGACGGAGTGGAAGGATGTGCCGGCGGCGGACGACCGTGCAAGGGCCATGAAGGTATTGGAGGCGGCGGGGAGTCCGGCCGACGAACTCAAGGACAAGACGGCGGCGGTTATCGTGCCGGCCGGCGCCGTGGGCGTGGTGCGGCTGGCGTGGAAGGGCGACCGGGCCGGACAGAAGGACTTGGCCGCGGAACTTTGGATGGGAGAAAAAGGCCCCGGCCCGACGCACCGCTTCCTGATCCGGACGGTGTTCATTGGGCCGATAAAGGTCGCTGCGCCGGAAATAGACGTCGGAGACCTGCCTCTGGACAAACTACCTTACAAACTGTCCTTCAAGTGCTGGTCCTCGACGCGCGACCACTTTCCTCTGGACGTGAGCGTGTTCGAGATCCAGCACCGCCTGAAGTCGGAATCGAACCCGTTCGTCGTCGGCAAGCCCGTGCCGTTGACCGAGACGGAATTGGCTTCAATGCGAAAGGACAGGGCGAACGGGGTCGTCCTGGCGGGCTACACCATCCCGGTAACGCTCCTGAAGGAATCGAAGGACAAAACGCCCTTCGACGTGGGAATTTTCCGCCAGCGCATCCAGTTGAAGACGAAAGGCGCCGATCCCAATCTGGACGTCTCGATTCAGGTGGGCGTCCACGGTACGATCCTGGGCGACCTGACGGTTGTCGGAGACGACCCCGGCCCGGTAAAGCTCGGGTCGTTTTACCGCAACCAGGACGACGTGCGGCGCGAGGTGCTGGTGGAGAGCGGCGCCAACGTGACGGCCCTGGAACTGGATCGGCCACGGACGCCGGACTTCCTGGGCGTGGCGTTTTCGGACCCGCCGGAGAAGATCGGCGGCCGCAAGACCTGGCGGCTGCAAGTGAAGTGGCTGCCTCAAAGCCAGGCCGGGGGCGCGTTCCCCCGCGACGAGGACGAGTACCGCGACAGTGCCGTGTACATCCGACCGGTGTACGCCACGCCCGGCGCGACGCAGTCGTCGTGTCTCCGCATTCCCGTCGTGGGAAAGGCGGACACCGCGCCCTGACGCGGCCCCCTCACCCCAACGCCTCTCCCCCGAGGGGCGAGGGGTTGGGGTGAGGGGGATTCCCTTGGAACGGAGGAAGGCCGTTGACTCAACCACCGAGCCATGACGATCATTCCGCCGCCGCGGCGCGCCCGACCGCGGGGAGGAAGCGCGCCCTGTCGCGTGGCCGACGGCTCCAACTGGCGGCGGCGGCGTTGCTCGTGGTTAGCGGACTGGCCGGATCGGGCCTGGCTTGCTGGCTGCGGCCGCCCGACCTCACCGAGCATGACGCCGCTCCGGCCGGCCCACTGGCCCACCTGTTCCGCGGCTGGGACAAGCCCGACCTCGCCCTGATCGTCACGGCCGATCAACACGGCTATTTGTTGCCTTGCGGATGTTCCGAACCGCAGAAAGGCGGCCTCGAACGCCGGTACAACTTCATTCAGATGTTGAAGGATCGCGGATGGCCGGTGGCCGCCGTCGATCTCGGCAATGTTCCCCAGGTGAAGGCGCCCGCCGACCTGCCCAACCTCCAGGGGTTGATCAAATATCGCTACGCCATGAAGGCGATGAAGGTGATGAACTACATGGCCGTCGGCGTCGGCGCCCATGAAGCGGCGATGCCGCTGTTCGACGTGCTGGCCGAGTACGCGCTGAACGAAGCGAAGCCGGCCGTGGTGGCAGCCAACCTGAAAGACCGATCGGGGAAATTCGCCGACATGGCCAAGGCGTGGCGGGAGGCCGATCCGATCAAGGGTGTGAATTTCACGATCGGTGTGACGGGCCTGGTCGGGCCGTCGGTCAAGGACGAAATGCAAAAGAAAGACGCGTCTCTTGGGTTCGACGATTCGGTCCCGGCCCTGAACGCCGTGCTCAAGGAGATGGACGCGAAAAAAATCGACCTGCGCGTGCTGCTCTACATGGGTTCGATCAGCAAGGGCTGGGCCGGTTCGCCGCCGGAGGCCGTGGCCTGCGCGGAAGCGTACCCCCAATTCCCCTTGATCGTCGCCCAGGACGACGGCGACCTGCCGCGCACCGATCCGGTCTGGGCGACCAACGCCAAAACCGGGGCCAAGACCATGATCGTCGCCCTCGGCGAGAAGGCCAAATACGTCGGCGTGGTCGGCGTCTACCGCACCAACAAGCCGGGGCAGCCGTTCGACCTCCGTTATCAGCTCGTGGAAATGACCGAGGACTTCGCCACGCCCAAGGCGCAAAAGGCCGGCCAGCCGGTGCTGAAGTTGATGAACGAGTACACGGACGAGCTAAAACGCGACGACTATCTGGGCAAGTACGTGCAGAGGAAACACCCCATGCAGGCGACGGCGGTGGGCAAAATGCCCACCTACGTCGGAACGGAGCGCTGCATCGACTGCCATCCTTCGGCGGGAAGGGTGTGGGAAGGTTCGCCCCACAGCCACGCTTACGAGGCGCTGGTGAAAGCCGAGCGGCCGTCGAACCGCCAGTACGACCCGGAATGCATCGTCTGCCACACGGTCGGGTTCTCTTACCAGACCGGGTTCGCGTCGGCGGAAAAGACGCCGAAGTTGAAGAACGTGGGTTGCGAGAGTTGTCACGGTCCCGGCAGCCTGCACGCCAACAACCCCAGCAACGCGGCGGAGCGGGCGCTGATGAACCCGTGGAAGGCGCCGGCGAGCGAGACGGCCGTCCAGAAGGCTCGGCGCATGCGTCGCATCGACGACTTCTGCCAGAAGTGCCACGACACCGAGAACGACGTGACCTGGACCGAACACGGCTTCGAGCGCAAGTGGCCGAAGATCGTTCATGACACGCCGCCGGAAGAGAAGGCGGACTCGCCGGACGAGAAGTGATAGCGAGCTTGTTGTACGTCAGGCTTTCCAGCCTGACGTTGGAGCGCACGGGTCAGGCTGGAAAACCTGACGTACGGAATGGGTTTCGGCGTGCAGCTCTGCGTTCCGCGGTGAGCCGGTCGGCGGCGTCCACCAGGGCCAGGAACTCGGCGCGGCGGCCGTCGGGGTCGGCGCCCAGGGCGTCGCGGGCGGCGGCGCGCACGGCGGCGTAAGCGGCCCGGCCCTTGTAGGGCGAATTGCGCAGCAGCAGGCCGAACTCCGCCGCCGCCGCCGCGAAGCGAAAGTCCGGCGACGCCTCCGCGAACTTCACGGCCGGGCCGGACAGTTCCCGCTTCGCACCCGGTCGTTCGTCCCTATAACGCATTTGCACCGTCAGCCACTCGCTATCATCCAAAATATTCTCGGGTACGACCTCGTACAGCGCCGTGACCGACCGGCCCGGCCCGAGGGCGTCGCCGCCTCCGCGCGTCCCGCGGCCCTCGTAGCCGATGAGCCGGTAGGCCGCGACGCGCCCGGGGTTAAACGCGACCCGCGCCGCCGCCCCGATCACGACGGCGTCCGGCCGGGCGCGCAGGCCGACGCGGGCCAGATGGTGGGCCGGGTCCCACGGACATTCGGCGAGGTCGAGGGTGAGCGACACGGGGTCGCCGTTTTTCGGTTGGGGATAGGAATAGGAGAAGGCGTTGACCAGTCCGGCCACGCGCACCGAGTCCGGCGCCGGCAGCCGCTTCTCTTCCAGCAGCGTCCGGCGCACGTCGCGGTAAGAGGCCGTATCGGCGGTCAGGGGGAACGTGGATACGGGATTGCTGGCCGTCTCCACGAAAGGATTCTCGCCGTCGCCGCCATTCCCCGAGCCGTCGCCGTGCCCGCGGCCGTGGTCCACGGTCACAGCCACGTCGGATTTCGTCGCGCCCTCCCCGTAGCCGGGCGAGAGACCGCCCGAAGCGGCGTCTTGCGGCGGGGGCGCCGGCTCGAAATGGGCGCAGATCAGCAGCAGACCGAACGTGAGCATCAATACGGCTGCGGCGGCGGAGGCCGTGGCGGCGCGGTGGTAGCGCAGCCAGGGGTTGACGCGACCCGGCCCGAGCCAACGCGCCCGTTCCATGGAGCGGGACACCGACGCCGGCGGAGGTCCCTCGGCGCGTACTTGCCAAACGGCGGCCCGCAGCGCGTCGCCCAGTTCGTGTGCGAACGGACGTTCCTCCAGCGGGTTCGGCATCTCGTCCACGGCTATTCCCTTTCGACGGGTTCGACCAGCACGGCCTCCAGCTTGGCCCGCGCCTTGTGCAGGGCGGCGGCCGCGGCGCCAGCGGTGATCGAAAGCGTTTCCGCGATCTGTTGGTAGGTAAGCTCTTCAAAATAGCGCAGGCAGAACACCTCGCCCTCGCGCCGCGGCAGTTGCGCCACCGCCGCCCGAAAGCGTTCGATCGTTTCGCGCTCCAGCAGCGCCGCGTCCGGAGCGTTCACCGTCGAAGCGAGTTGGATGTCGTCCAGCGACACCGTCTTGCGGCGCTGACGCAGGCGGTCGAGCGCGCGGCAGGCCGCCAGGCGGCGCAACAGGGCCACCCAGTAGCGCACCGGGTGGGTCTGTTGCAGCTGGTGGACTTGCAAAAACACGTCCTGAACCACGTCCTCGGCGTCGGCGGCGCGGCCCAGAATGCGCCAGGCCGTGCCGTACACCATCGGCCCGTGCTCGCGGACGATGCGGTCCCAGTCGGTCGCCACGCCGTTTTCCTCAAGCCCGCGGGAAAGGGGGCTCACACTCCCTGTCGCACCACCTGCCCAAATGTTACCTCATGGGGCCAGTTTTCCGCCGTCGCGCGGACTCCGGAGGGCGTTCCGACCGGGCGGTTCGTTGTCCGCTTCGTAAGCCCCCTGCCAGTAAAAGGTAGCCGCATTCGCCAGAATGCGGGCGCGATGGCCCGCAATCTGGCGAATGCGGCTACGAGTCAGCGGCGAAGGACTTGCGAAATGGTCATCGAACCGCCGCCGCAAACGCAAGGGGCCGGCAACGGGGCTTGTAAGCCTCGCCGCCGGCCCCTTTTTTGATTCCAGGGGGTTCGGACGCTCACCTCGGCAGGATGAGGCTGCACACCAGCCAGGCCACAGCCCCGGCAAGCAGCGCCAAGAGGAAGACGCCAAACGTGCCGAGACGCTGCCCCAGCGGCCGCGTTTCGTCGGCCGTGGGAGACGCCGCTTCCACGGCGGCGGGCGCGGGCGCCTGTTCGGGGGCCGGTTTGGTGGTCGCCGGCGGCGCGGTTCGCATCGGCGCCGCGGGCTGTTGTCGGGCGGCCGCGGCCGACGGCGCCCGCGGCGGCAGCGGGCCTTCGCCGCGCGGGGCCGGGCGAGGCGACGCCCTTTCCGCGGCCGGGGCCGCCGGGGCGGCGGAGGGCCGGGCGGTTTCCGGCGTCGCGGCGGCTGGCTGGGGGCGGCGGATCGTCATGGTCGGCCGGGTGCGCACCGGGCTAACCGCCGGCGCCAACGGCCGCAGGGCGTCGATCAGCTGGCGCATCCGGCGTAGCGCGACGCCGGGGCCTTCTGCATCAGTTTCTCCACCACCGCGACCAATTCGTCCGGCGTGGTCGGCGCCAGTTCCTTGATCGACTTGGGCTGCTTGTGCTGGTGGCACATCATCTTTTCGACGGCCGTGCCGTCCGGGAACGGGTATTGCCCCGTCAGGCAAAAATACATCACGCATCCCAAACTATACTGATCGCCGAGCGGCGTCAGGTTCGTCGGGTCCATGATGCTCTCGGGGCTGGCGCAATCGAGGCCGCTGTTGACCGAGTTGGCCGTGGACATGGTGTCCACCAGCGACTCGCCCTCGGTCTCGGCCAGCAGACAGCCGATGCCGAAGTCGAGGATGCGCACCGCCCCGTCGGCGCCGATCATGAGATTCGAGGGCTTGAGCAGGCCGTGGAACAGACCTTGTTGGTGGCAAAGGTTGAGACCCTCGGCCGCCTGGAGGGTCAGCTGGACGGTTCGTTCCGGGCCGAGCTTGCCTTCTTTTTGAACGATCTTGTCGAGCGTCTCTCCGCCGACCATCGGCCAGGCGAGGTAGTGCATTCCTCCCGTCGTGCCGACGTCCACGAAGGGCACGACGGCCGGGTGTTGGCACTGCTCAAAGAGACGGACCTTGCGGCGGGCGATGCGGACGTTCCACATGCTGCGCCGCGGCAGCACTTTGACGGCGTATTCCATGCTGTCGGTCTTGGACTGGGCCTTGTAGACGGTGCCCATGCTGCCGGAGCCGAGGGCGTCCATGAGGGTGAACGGCCCGAGGACGAAGCCCTGGGTCTTGCCCTGGAGGAGGCGTTCGGCCTGGAAGTCGGTGAGGACGCCCTGGGCCTTGAGGTATTCGGCGAGGGCCGGCGGCTCGGCGCCGGGATTTTTGGAAAGAAATTCTCCGATAACCTGGTCGAGTTGGCCGCGGTCGATGAGGTTGCTGCGGCGCAAGTCCCAGACGAACCATTCACAGGCCCCGAGGTCCGTAGTCATCATTGGCGGCGGCTTCCTTTGTGTTAAGGGGGGAATGCGCGGCCCACAACCCCGCGCCTTGCACCCGATCCCGAGCGACGCTGAGGCGGCGCGCCGGTCGCTTCGGCCAAGGGGTGGCCGGGGAGGACGGGGACGGCGCGCGGCGTCAGGCGATTGCACTGATGCCGAAACGATGGGATATATTTCGGGGGCTGTCAAACGGGATAGGAGGGCCAGGGCCGCCGGGCGCATGGCGGGCGCTCTCGCGTTTACGCTTGTGAACGGCCGGCCGGCTTGTGTACACTCACTATCACCTGTCCACCGGGAGACTGCCGTGCCGACCGCTGACGAGTACGGCCATCGCCGGAACTCACTCTTCGGCGTCGTTCTGAAGAAACGGTGATTCCATGACTTCGGGACCATCGCGGCACAACACACACCGCGCGGGTGCCGTCAATGATTAGGTGGCCGCGTGGCAGAACGCAAACTGGCGAAGGTGGGGAAATACCTGCAAAGGTCGATTAGCTCACGGCTGGAGGCGTTTTTCTTGGATAACCTCGGTCGTGTGGCGACGCGCGAGCAGATCCTGGAGGTGGCCAGGAACCCGAAAACGGGGAAAGTGCCAGAGAACTGGCATCAGCGTCTCTCCGAACTTCGCACCGACCTGGGCTACACCATTCTTTCCGCGCGTGACACGAAGCAACTCGGCGTCTCCGAATACATGATGCCACACGCTCAGAAGAGAGAAGTCGCCGGAAAGCGTGTGCAGATCAACGAGGCGACGTGGAAGAAGGTGCTCGACCGGGCGGGCCATGCGTGCGCGTGGGACGACGGCGGACAGAGGTGCGGTCTCAAGGCGGGTGAGAAGGACCCTATCGGCGGCGGCACGGTAAGGCTCACGCCGGACCACAAGAGACCACATTCGGTGGATCCCAGGGCTGATCCCGACGATCCTGACGCTTGGCAGCCACTATGCGGACGGCATCAAGTGGTCAAGAAAAACTTCTGGGACCACAGCACGGGCACGATGAATGTGTATGCGATCGTTCAGGCGGCGCCCAAGAAAATAAAGCAGGAAATCTACGAGTTCTTGAGAGATTATTTCGGCGCTTGACTGCGCCTCATCCCCAGGCGCCGCTCCGTCAGACTAACATACTCCTCGGACATATCACAAAGGATCGCTCTCCGTCCGAGTCGTGCGCAGACGGCGCCGGTTGTTCCCGAACCGCACATGGGGTCGAGTACCGTATCGCCCGGCTTCGTGGTCATGAGGATGAGCGGCTCGATAACTTTCTCAGGCTTCTGGGCCGGGTGCCCCGTTTGCTCGTCTCTCCCGACAAACCCGATGTTTAAGGGGACGTCGATAACACTCGGCGGCCCTGGCATGTAGCGGAGTTTCCCTTCCTTCTGTTTCTCGATCTGCGCCTCGTTCAGGAAATGTTCCGGGTAGAGTGCGGCCGACTTCTTGGCGAAATGAAGGCAGGCGTACTGCGCGGAACGCCACCCCCGGATTACGGAAGGACAATTCTTGTAATACCAGGTCAGCCAGCAAACCAGCGAGAGAGAACAAGGAAGCGGGTTGAGCAGTTTCCAGACAATTTCCGGGAACCCCCAGACGTAAACGTGGTCCGCCACACGTCCCGCTGCCTCAACGACCTGGGCGAGCCAGTCATCGTAGTCTTCGCGGACGCCTCCGATCCCCTTATTGTACCAGGGATCCAGCATGACGACGGTGATGGGCGCGGGTGCCGCGTCGATCGTCTGTAGAACGTCCTGTGGCTCATAGAGAGTCAGCAGGTGGTCGCCGGCCAAGCAAGGTTCCGGCCGCTGATCCGGTTCCCAGAGCATACGATCACCATTGCCACCGACTCGCTTCTTCGACACGGAATCACCTCCGGCGTCGTTGTGTACGTCAGTCTATTATGCGAAGCGACGGTGGAGAATCCAAATCCGGTGGGTCCGCACGAGCGCCTCCCAATGGATCGACGTGTCCGCCTTCGCTGCTGTAGTCTTCCTCGTCAATCGATCAGTCATTTTATACGCCAATTGGACAAGTACGTCAAGTGCAGTTTGCGGCTTCGCGTTGAAGGGCCGGTTCAGTCAACATACACTCGGAGCATGACCGGAACTCCCGAAACCCTTGGCCGACGCGTGCAGCGCCTTCGAGCGGCTGCAGGGCTAACCCAAGCGCAGCTGGCCGCCGCCGCGTCCGTTTCGCTTTCCTCATTGCAGAATTGGGAAATCGACAGGCGAGAACCGTCCCTGCGCGCGGCTTGTCGATTGGCTCAGGCGCTCGGCGTAACCGCGGAATACCTGGCGGAGACCGCGCCGGTTGAGAGCAATGCGCGCGGCACCCGGCCGGCCGGCCCGACCCTCAAGAAGTCATCGCCCGAGGGATTCTGAGCAGACTAACCGATCCGAATGAACCATATCAAGATCCGTCTCGACTATCCGCATCCTTCCCCGAAAGCACCCTAATCAGTGGCGCCAACGCCTTTTACCGTTCCGATAGCGTCGGCCGCGTGGTGAAGGCGCGCGGCGACCTGGCCAAGGTGGAGTTCAACCCGTCCGCCTTCATGCCGCTGCGTGGTAGAATGAGGCGAGACCCAGCGAACGACCGGGAGGACCAGTCATGCAGATCCCCGTCCTGATCGAACCCATCGCCGGTAACGGCTACCGCGCTTCCGGCGCCGCGCCACTGGCCGTGGTTGTCGAGGCTCCGACCCGCGAGGAAGCCTTGGCCAAGCTCAAGGAGCAGCTTCAGGCGCGGCTGCGCAACGGCGCCGAGATCGTGCTGCTTGAAACGGGGCGGGAACCGCACCCCCTGGCGAAGTTTGTCGGCATGTTCAAAGACGATCCGGGTATCAAAAATTGGAAGAAGTCCATGGCCGAGTACCGTCGGAAAATCGACCGGCATCCAGAGTTGCCATGACCCTCTACGTCCTTGACACCGACACGCTGACGCTGCTGGAGGAAGGTCATCCGGCGGTGGGCCGGCGTTTCCTCGAACAGCGACCCGAGGACGCGGCGATCACCGTGTTGAGCGTCGAGGAGCAGCTGTCCGGATGGTACACCCAGGTCCGAAAGGCCAAGCGCCCCGATAGCCTGGCGTGGGCGTACCGCCGACTCACGGACGCGGTTGGCTTCCTGGCGCACCTGCGCATCCTGACTTATGATGAGCAGGCCATCGGGCGCTATCGAGCAGCTTCGCAAGGCAAAAGTCAAGATTGGCCGCATGGACGTGCGAATCGCCGCCGTCGTGCTGGAGCATGGGGCGGTCCTGGTTACGCGAAACGCCCGCGACTTCAAGAAGGTTCCCGGTCTGCAAATCGAGGATTGGTCGGCGTGAGCGACAAGGCGACACCACCTGGGAATGACGCTCAGCCAAGGGACCCTGCGGCTGCCGCGCAGTCCTTCCCCGAAGGCGCCCTCGTCCGCAGCACCAACGCCGTTTACAAGCCCTACGGCGTCGGCCGCGTTATCAAGGTGCGCGACGACCTGGCCAAGGTGGAGTTCAACCCCTCCGTCTTCATGTCGCCGCCCTACCGCTCCGAAAACAAGCTTCTCTACTTCTCCGAATTGGAGCGCGTCGAGACGCCGCTGGAACGGGCGGCGCGCGGCGAATGGGAAGAGCCGTGGCGCTTCGAGCTGAAGATGCGGGCGGCGCGGTTCCTCACCGGCAACAAGGGGGGACAGCTCGGCAACGCCCGCACCGAAATCCTGCCGCACCAGATCTTCGCCGCCCACCGCGTCGTCTCCAGCCCGCGGCGGCGGTTCCTCCTTGCGGACGAGGTTGGACTTGGAAAGACCATCGAGGCCGGCATGATCTGGCAGGCGCTCGCCCAGCGCGGCCAGGCCAAGCGCACCCTCATCATCACCCCCGCCGGTCTCACCACCCAGTGGCAGGAAGAGCTGCAAGACAAGTTCGGCGAGACCTTCGAGATCTTCGGCCGCGACTTCCATTCCGTCAACCCGCGCATCTGGGCCTTCAAGACGCACGCCATCGCCTCGCTCGACCGTCTCAAGCGGCCGGAACACAAGAGCCTTCTCCTCGAAAACCGCAGGTGGGACCTCATCATCTTCGACGAGGCCCACCGCCTCAGTGCCCTCGATTACGGCTCCGGCAAGGTGGAAAAAACGCTCAACTACCGTCTGGCCGAAGAGGTCGCCAAGAAGCAATACAGCGAAGCGTTCCTGCTGCTGACGGCCACGCCGCACCAGGGCGAGGAGAACCACAGCCGCTTCAAGAACCTGCTGGCGCTGCTGGAGGACGATGTTGATTTCAGCGCCCTGGAAGAGCGCAACCTCTTTACCGAGATCGGCGGCGGCCGCAAGTTCACGGAACTCGTCATCCGCACGCCGAAAAAGGACGTCACCGACGCCGAGGGCCGCAAGGTCTTCAAGGGCCGCCAGACGCACCGCCTGCTGTGCAAGATGTACGACGACGAACGCCGATTCTACGAAGCCGTCACCGACTACATCCGCACGGGGTATCAGGCGCTGGAACGGCACGGCGACCCGACCCAGCGACGGGCGGCGGGCTTCCTGCTGACGACGTTCCAGAAACTCAACGGCAGTTCCACGGCCGCCATCCGCGCCGCCCTAACGGCTAGGTTGCTGCGTCTGCGGGGGGTGCTGGACCACTTGCCGCCGCCGGAGGAGGAGGAACCGGAGGACCGCGACGAGCGCTATGAGGGCGAAGTCGAGGAGCGCGACGCCATGCGCGGCGACCGGGAAATGGTCGAGGGCGAGATCGGGCTTCTCGAACGGCTCCTGGCGCAAGCCGTGAAGCGCGACAAGAAGCTCGACGAGCTGCTGCGGCTGATCGACCACGTCGCCAAGGAAAGCACGCACCGCGCGGAAGAGAAGGTGCTGATCTTCACCGAATACCGGGAGACGCAGCGCCATCTGGTCCGCGAGCTGGAGGGGCGCTACGGCAAGGGGTCAGTCGTCGTGATCCACGGCGGCATGAAGCTGGAGCGGCAGGGCGAGTCGGAGCAGGACCTGCAAGCCGTCTGGGCGCCGTTCGCGCGGGATGGCGCCCTGGAGGCACCGACGACCAAGCGGACCAGCCAGCGCCTCTTCCGCGATCAACCCAAGGTCCGATTCCTCGTCTCGACGGAAGCCGGCGGCGAGGGGATCAACCTGCAATTCTGCCACATTTGCGTCAATTACGATCTGCCGTGGAACCCGATGCGCGTGGAGCAGCGCGTCGGCCGCGTCTACCGCTACGGCCAGGACAAGGTAGTGCAGGTGTACCACCTGCTCAACAAGGCGACCATCGAGGAGACAGTGCAGGCCTATTTCGAGGACCGGCTGGGGCGGGCGGCGGCGGCCCTGGGCAAGGTCACGGGTGAGGACCCGGAAGACATCAAGGGGACGCTCAACGGCCAGCTGGAAAGTGAGATCGACCCGAAGCACATCTACCAGCGGGCGCTGGTCGAGGGGAACCTGAACAAGCAGACGCAGAAGGAGATCGCCGAGGCGGTGGAACGGGCGAAGCGGGCTTACGAGATCGCCACGCGGAGCCTGTTCCGCGATGTGTCCAGCTACTCGTTCGACAGCTACCGCCGCGAGTTGGCGACCGACCTGACGCTGGACGACCTGCGGGCGTTCACCGAGCGCTTCCTGACGCGGTCCCGCCGGCAGGTGCAGCGCAAGGAGGCGTTCCTGGAGTTCCTGACGCCGGACGTGCTGCGCGCCGCGGGGCTGCCGGAGCGCGTCCGCAACGCCACGTTCGACCGCGAGCTGGCGATCCATCGGCCGGACGCGGAGTTCCTAGCGCTGGGCCACCCGTTCGTGGACGCGATGCTTCAACATACCGGATCCTACGATTTCGGCGGCTTAACGGCTATTCGACATATTACAGAGCCGAAACTGGTCGGCCGCTCCGGCTTCCTGTTCGTCTTTGTCGTGCGGCAGAGGATCACCCGCGAAGACAGCGACGAATGCCTGTTCCGGTTCGAGCCGTTGTTCGTGAATGCCGACGGCCGGATCGACGAGGAGGCGGTTTGGCCCGCGGTGGCAGGCGAGGTCGATGCGGCGACCCCCTCAGGCGAACCCGTCCCGGACTCCAGCCAAGCCTTCGCCGCCGCCCGCCGCCGCCTTGAAGAAACGGCCGGCGTCTGGGATTGGGCGGATGACGTCGAATTCCTTGGGCTGAGCTGGGTGGTGTTCCGATGAGAAAGCGTTCCCCGCGACAATAGGCTGCTCTTGCCGCATCCTGGCATGTGGCGGCGCCACCGGCCGCAAGTCATCAAGGCATTAAAGAAACGGGGTCGGCGTGAATTAGCACCTGCCGGACAGAAGTCGCCCCGTCCGCACTTCCTTTCGACGATCAGCGGCGGTCGGGGACTCCTCGCCGGACCCGGCGCGGGATACGTTATCCGGCGACGGTCGGCCGCGTGGTCCGGCCGACCAAGCACCCGCCCCGGGGAGAAGCCCGCCGCCATGAGAATCCTGACCCTCTCCACCCTGGCGCTCGCCGCGATCGCGTTCGCCGGCCCCGCCCGCGCCGCCGACCCTCCGAAGCCGAACCTCGTCTTCTTCCTCATGGACGACATGGGTTACGGCGACATCGCACCCTTTAACTCCGATACGAAGAACCGCACGCCGAACATCGACCGCATGGCCAGGGAGGGCATGAAGCTCACCTCGTTCTACGCGGCGCCGGTCTGCACGCCGTCGCGGGCGCAAATCCTCACCGGCTGCTACGCCAAGCGCGTGTCGCTGCCGCAAGTCATCATGCCCGACTCGCCAATCGGGCTGAACCGCGGCGAACACACCATCGCGTCGCTGCTCAAGGCGCGGGGGTATGCGACGTTGTGCGTCGGCAAATGGCACGTCGGCGACCAGCCGAAGTTCCTGCCCGTTCACTACGGCTTCGACCACTACTTCGGCCTGCCCTACTCGAACGACATGGGCGGCGAGTGGGACGGCGCCGACGACCCGCCGCCGCGGAAGCGCATGCCGCCGCTGCCGCTGGTGCGCGACGACAAGGTGATCGAGACGCTGAGGCCGGCCGACCAGGACCGCCTCACCGAGCGCTACACCGACGAGGCGGTGGGCTTCATCCGCGCCCATAAGGACTCGCCTTTCTTCCTTTACCTGGCGCACACGGCGGTCCACGTGCCGCTGCACCCCGGGGCGAAGTTCAAGGGCAAGTCGGCCAACGGCACATACGGCGACTGGGTGGAGGAGTCCGACGCCAGCCTCGGCCGGGTGCTGGATACGCTGCGCGACCTGCACCTGGAGGGCAACACGCTGGTGATCTTCAGCAGCGACAACGGCCCGTGGCTGGTACAGGGCAAAAACGGCGGGACCGCCGGCCCGCTGCGCGGCGGCAAGGGCGGCACCTACGAGGGCGGCGTCCGCGAGCCGACGATCGCCTGGTGGCCGAACCACATTTCGCCGGGCGTCGCGTCTGACGCCGTCGCCGGCAACATCGACCTGCTGCCGACGTTCGTCCACCTGGCCGGCGGGACCGTGCCGGACGACCGCAAGATCGACGGGGCGGATCTTTTTCCTCTTCTTCTCGGCAAAACGAAGGAGTCGCCGCGACCGGCCCACTTTTATTTCAACGGCAACCAGCTGAAGGCTGTGCGATCCGGCCCGTGGAAGCTGGCGGTGGCGCCGCAGAAGGAGAACACCGGCAAGCCGGAGCCGAAGCAAATCGGGCCGTTCACGCCGAAGCTCTACAACCTCGACGACGACATCGGCGAGAGGACCGACGTGGCGGCCAAGCACCCGGAGGTGGTGAAGCGGCTACAGCAATTCGTATCGCAAATGGACGCGGACCTGGGGGCGAAGGGCAAGGGGCCGGGGGTGCGGCCGCCGGGGCGCGTGGAGATGCCGCGGCCGTTGCTGTTGAAGTGAGGTCGGGCGGAAGCGGGAAGGATTTGACTGTGGGAGCGGGTACGATCATGGCGGAATCCTCTGCTCAAGATTACCTGTGGTTCTGGTCCCTCCTTGAATCCTCCGGCCGGAGCCTTCAGGCGCTCTGCCGGAAGCTCGAACAGCTTCCCAAGGAGCAGATCCGACGCTATCAGCTGGAGTATGAGAAGCGGAAAGGCTATGTGAACCCCCACGCCTGGCAGGAATGCCACCCGCATCTTACCGAGGATTGGTCTGAGGACGCGGCCGATGACTTCGCCGCATGGGTTGTGATGCAAGGGCTGGACTTCTATGAGGATGTCGCCGCCGATCCCGATCGAATCGATGACTACATCAAGATGTACTGGCGGTCGGAGGTGGAGCGGCGCGTGGGGCCGGGGGGGCGGTGGGATACCGAGGTAGACCGGCCGGAATACCGTGGGTATCAGCGACCGGACTACATCGCCACCCCGATCTACAAGATGAGGTTCGACGAGGACCTGCACGAGGCGTGTCATGATTCGCGGCGCTGGCCTCGTGAGGAGATGTAGCCAGACACGCCGGACGCCAGGCGATACGCTGATTCATCCAGAGCGGGGAATCATGAAGCGAACCGACGCGACCTACGGCCAGCTGGACAAGGTGTTGCGTTCGCTGGGCTACTCCTGCCGGCCATCGAAGCACGACCCGCCGGGCCGCGTCTACGAACACAAGGAAAGTGGGTCGATCATCATCCTGCCCGCGTTTGACCTGAGCAAGCGGGTATACGCGCATCATCTGCTCACCGTGCAGACGGACCTGGACAACTTCGGCCTCGCCGACCCCTCGGTCTTCGCCGCCGAGTTGCAGAAGCCGGGATGACGTTGCAGGATTATGGGAACAAGGGACGCGCCGGGTGCGAAGAGAAGCCCCATGAAGATCGCCATCAGCGGCGCCGGCGTCGCCGGCCCGACCCTGGCCTACTGGCTCCTCCGCACCGGCCATGAGCCGACCCTCATCGAGAAGGCCCCGCACTTTCGCACCGGCGGCTACATCATCGACTTTTGGGGCGTCGGCTACACGGTGGCGGAACGGATGGGCATTCTCCCGGAGGTGCAAAGGGCCGGCTACTTGGTTCGGGAGCTGCGCTTCGTCGATGACCGCGGCCGAAAGGCGGGCGGATTCTCCACCGAGGCGCTGCGCGGGATGATGAAGGACCGATTCACCAGTCTGCCGCGCGGCGACCTGGCCGCGACGATCTATCGGACCATCGAGGGGCGCGTCGAAGCCATCTTCGGCGACGCCATCTCGGCCGTCGAAGAACACGAGGGCGGCGTGCGCGTCTCCTTCAAGCGGGGCGCCTCGCGCGATTTCGACCTGGTGATCGGCGCCGACGGACTGCATTCCACCGTGCGCGATCTCGTCTTCGGCCCGGAGAGCCAGTTTGAGAAGCAACTCGGCTACCGCGTCGCCGTTTTCGAGGTCGAAGGCTATCGGCCGCGCGATGAGCTGGTTTACGTCTGCCACGCGCAACCCGGATGGCAGGCCTCGCGGTTCTCCCTGCGGGACGACCGAACGATGTTTCTCTTCGTCTTCGGCAGCGAAGGCATGACGGGTCCGGACCCGCGCGACGTGACGGAGCGGAAGGCGCTGCTGCATCACCTCTTCGACGGCGCCGGCTGGGAATGCCCGCGGATCCTCCAGGCGATGGATCCCGTCGCGGACGTCTACTTCGATCGCATCAGCCAGATCCGAATGGACGCATGGTCGAAGGGGCGCGTCATGCTGATCGGGGACGCGGCTTCCTGCGTGTCACTGATGGCCGGCGAGGGGACGGGCCTGGCCATGACACAAGCCTATGTTCTGGCCGGGGAGTTGAAGCGCGCGGGACCGGACTACCGGGAGGCGTTTCGCCGCTGTGAGCAGCGACTGCGGCCGTTCATCGAGGGCAAGCAGAGGTCGGCCCAGAAGTTCGCCACAGCTTTCGCGCCGAAAACGCGATTCGGCGTCTGGTTCCGCAATCAGGTGACCAGGCTGATGGCGATTCCGCTGATCGCGGATTTCTTCCTCGGGCGCGACCTGCGGGATGAATTCGACTTGCCCGAGTATGAGATGTAGGCCGCGTCGAATCGGAAGTCCGGAGACGAACCCCAATGGCGCAAGAAGGCAAGATCGTCCTGGTTGACCAGATCGAACCGCTGATCCTTGAGATTCGCGGCCAGAAGGTCTTGCTGGACAGCGACCTGGCGAACCTGTACGACGTATCGACAGGCGCATTGAACCAGGCGGTGAAACGCAACCGCGACCGATTTCCTGCCGATTTTCTCTTCCAGCTCACCGCGGCCGAAAAGCAGGAGGTGGTCACAAATTGTGACCACCTCCACCGTCTCAAATTCTCCGCTCGGCTCCCCTACGCCTTCACCGAACACGGCACGATGATGGCGGCGATGCTCCTGAACTCGCCGCGGGCGGTCGAGGTGAGCGTCTTTGTCGTCCGCGCCTTCGTGAAACTGCGGCGACTCGTCCTGGCCCACAAGGAGCTGGCGGGTAAGCTCGATCAACTGGAGAAGAAGGTTGTCGGCCACGACGAGGCCATCCGCCAGCTGGTGGCCGCCATCCGACAACTCATGACCCCGCCCGCCGCGGCGCCCAGGCCCGGACGCATCGGCTTCCGCTCCCCGGAGTCGAAGAAGGAGGAAACGTGAAGCGGCCCCGTACCGCGTCCGCGCTGGGAAAGGCAGAGAAAAGGGGGTCCCTCGGCCTCAGTGCGGAAAGAAGTACACGGTCAGGCGATATTCCAAATAGATTAAAGCGATAAAGCAGATACAAAGATACAACAACTTCAAAATAGCCAAATTTTCCCTCGGATATTGCACATTCCAATCATCCAAAAAGCGGGACCAACTCCCAAAAATCACCCAGGCCGTCACGGCGTAGAGCGGCAAGTTAAGAATGGCCAGAATAACGACAGTTGTGGTTCCCGTAACACCGCCTCCGAACCTACAGACAATGACCTGAATGGGGATAAGCGGAGGATCCCGCCGCGAACGCTTGTCCAGAGGCGCCGCCCTCAAGCGTCGGGAGCCGAGGTCAGCCCGTCGCCGAACAAGTGATCGGCTCCGTCTCCCCTTTCGCATCCAGAGCAATCGACGCCTTCGGGGAGCCCCTTTCGACCTCTTGCAGGATGTTCACCATCAAGTCTTTCCAGAATCGCCCCGCGTCCGGTCGTCTGTGGAAAACTAGCCGGAAGGACGCGGGATTCGCCAGGGAGTCCGGCAGCAGCCGAATCGCCGCGAAATAATCGCCCAGCCGATGGGGCGCGGTTTGCATCTGTTCAACGCCGCCGGGAGCGACGCGAACGGCGTCCGTCAGGACGCGATCCAGGTCGATGCGGCCGGAAAGCCACTGTCGCAGCGCCTCGGCCTCCTCGGACGAGCGGCAAATGATCTTCCATACGGTGTAGGTCGGCGGTTGACGCATGACGGGGCCTGGGTCGTCAGGGGACAGGGGCGACTCGCTTGTTGGTCATGTGCCGATTCAGCAGCGCGTACCCGCCCGGCAAGAACTCAAAGTCGTCCGGCGCATGGCGGATTACCCCAGACGGATTGAGCTGGAGAATGACCAGAAGCGCCGACTCGGGCAGATCGAACTCAAAGCACGCCGCCGGCGGACTGGCCGGGTGCGACAGCGCGAACCACTCCGCCCGGCGATGGTCGCTCGTCGCCCAGAATTCACCCGATCCATTCCACCTGGCCGCATGTAGCTGATTGACGCCGCTCTGAAGGAGGTCGGTTGCACTGGTTTGGTCCGTTCTATCGTGCAGCCGGATAGACCTTAGCGCGGTCCCTTCGTCGGGTTGATGGGCGCTCGCCATGACGAAAGGCCCAAATCCTTCCTGAGCGACAGGCCGTCGCATGGGGTCCCGTACCCCCATTCTATGCCAGCAGCGCCGTTCACTCCAACCCCTCGCTCCCAAATCGATCCAGCAGCGCCGCCTGCCCAGGCAAATGGAATGTCCACAGGGCCGGCTCGCGTCATC
>CAWFBG010000003.1:0-8992 GCA_963813925.1 uncultured Planctomycetaceae bacterium | reverse complement strand
CCATGTGGTCGGATTTTAGCGGAGGTCGTTGCGATGTTCACGATAGCCCTGTTCTGCCGACCCAATTCAGGGTGGAAAAAGGCCCTTCCCCCACGGTCCTCGCAAAATACCCTCTGATTGCCGCTACTTCGCCCTTTTATTGCGATTTTTCGACCACTCCTGGAACAAGACGGGGATTTATTGCGTAGCAATAGCGCCGCCCCCTTCCTCCCTACCCACCCCGCAGGAGACCCCCATGAAAATCGCCGTCGCCAAACCGCTGTTCGCCTGGGACGCCCTCGAAGATTCCCCCTCCCTGCAAACCGTTCGCACCTTCCTCGAAGCCATTCCCGACGCCCCCTTGATCGACTCCCTGCAACGCGCTCGCGGCAAGGGCCGCGACGACTACCCCATCGTCGTCCTCTGGGGAACCCTGCTGCTGGCTATCGTGCTCCGCCATCACTCCCTCGACGCCTGCCTGCAAGAGTTGCAACGCAATCCCGCCTTGCGTTTGCTCATCGGCGTCGAGTCCGAGGCCCAGGTCCCCAAGCCCTGCAACCTGTCGCGCTTCCTCGTCACCCTGGGCGAAGAGCCCCACCTCAGCCGCTTGCGCGGCGTTTTCGACGTGCTCGTCGGGAGGCTCGGCCGGGTGGTCGGCGACCTGGGCAAGGACACGGCCGGCGATTCGACCGGATTGTCGGGTCGAGCCGCCGACAGCGTCGCGCTGCGCGAGGCGGAACAACGGCAAGGGCTGCCGCAACCCACCGGCGGACGCAAGGAATACAAGGACGACGACGGCACGGTCGCCAAGGTCGTCGAGTGGTTCGGCTACAAATTGCATCTGTTGGTGGACGTCAAGCACGAGGTGGTGCTGTCCTACCGCATCACCGACACCAAGGCAGGCGACAACGAAATGATCGGCGACCTGCTGCGGCAGGCGAAAAAGAACCTGCCCGAGGATCGCATCGAGACCATGGCGTACGACAAAGCGGCCGACGACGGCGCCGTCCACGAACTGCCGCACGACGAACAGGTGCGGCCGCCGATTCAAAACCGGAGTTTTAAGCTCGAAGAACCCGAGAAGGTCCTGGGCGGCCGCACGCCGCTCAACGTGGTCTACGATCAGGCCGGTACGTTGTTCTGCTACGACCGGGTCAGCCCGACGCCGGTGCGTCACGCCATGGCCTACATCGGCCACGAAGCGGAGCGTGGTACGCTGAAATATCGCTGTCCGGCCCGGCACGGCGACTGGGAATGCCCCAGCGACGCCGTCTGCAACGGCGAGCGCAAGTACGGCCTGACCGTGCGCGTCAAGCAGGAGATCGACCTGCGTCGCTTCCCGTCGATCCCGCGCGCCACCAAGAAGTTTGAACGGTACTACAAGGGCCGCACGTCGGTGGAACGAGTCAACGGCCGGCTGAAGATTTTTTGGGGGATCGACGACGGCCAGGTGTACGGGTCGCGGCGTTTTCACTCCCAAGTGGGAGCGGTCTTGGTGGTGCATCTGGGCTTGGCGACGGTGCTGGCTCAGACGGAGCGTTTTGAAGGCAGCTACGGAACGATGCGGCTGTCGCCGATCGCGAAGGCCCTGCGCGAGCT
The DNA here is from genome assembly GCA_963813925.1 of uncultured Planctomycetaceae bacterium. Lineage (GTDB taxonomy): Bacteria > Planctomycetota > Planctomycetia > Gemmatales > Gemmataceae > UBA4732. The sequence goes on along the minus strand of CAWFBG010000003.1, from coordinate 7,414 downwards.
GATGAAAGAACCGCCGGCGCCGGCTGCGGCGCCGGCGGCCGCCAACGGATAATCAAATAACGATGGGACAATTTGAAACCGCCGACGCCCTCGCGGGAGACGGTGTGCGCCGATGCGCAGCCCCCGGCCCGCGGTTGTGAAGCAAATCTACAACGCAACAGCCTCATTTTAGCGCTTTCCTTCGTCGCCCCGCCTCCTTCGGCAAGCCGGTCTGTCGTCTCGGCCTCGCCTCCCACGGCGACACCGCGATCACGCCCGACGACATTCGCCACGCACTCGACCGCGGCGTCAACTTCCTCAACTGGGCCGGCGACGAAGACGTGTTCAGCCGCACCATCGCCGACCTCGGCCCGCGACGCGACGACGTGATCGACGCGGAGTATGAGGTGAAGAAGTAAGCGGGCAGCCTTAATCAGCCCGAAGCCCGAGCAAGAGATTTGAGATACAGAAGAGGCGTGAAAGGTTAACTTTCCACGCCTCTTCTGTATTCTTGGCTGCTGCGTATTGGGCCGGTCCATTTGCCGAAGTCGGATAGGCTGGGGCCATTGAGGTGGAAGGATCGACCGTCAGGCCCATGAAAGTCGATACGATGACGCCATGCGCCGCCACAAGGCCGAGATGGAGTTGTTATGACGCCGACTGAAATCGTCTTGCCCGATCCGCTTCCTAAGGTTCGCACCCTTTCGCGGACGGATAAGCTCCGCCTAATTGAAATCCTGGCACACGAACTGGCCCACGAAGAGGTTCCCTTCGTGGTTCCCGGCGCCACCTATCCCATCTGGACCCCGTTCTTCACCGAAGACGCGTCCACGGCCATGTTGCAAGAACTGGAGAAGGGAGGCGACGCCCCGTGACGCGCCGGGCCGAACAATATGCCTATCAGCCACGGACTCCAGGCCTGGGAGAAGCCGCCCTTTATCCGTTCTTGCCGCTCAACCTGACGTTTCGCCAAAAAGCTGTTTCAGTGATGGGGCTTCTCGACACCGCGGCCACGATCAACGTCTTGCCCGATGAGGTAGGTCTGCAACTTGGGGCGGTATGGGATGAACTGACTACCCCGTTAGAGCTTGCGGGGAATTTGGCGCGGCAGGAGGCCCGGGCGCTGCTGATCTCGGGGAAAGTTGGGAAGTTCGCGCCAGTTCCCCAGGTCTTTGCCTGGGCCAAAAGCAACTCCATTCCTCTGCTGTTGGGTCAGACCAATTTTTTCATGGAGTTCGATGTCTGCTTCTTCCGATCCAGGGCGGTGTTTGAGATAAGACCCAAGCATGCCGCCCAGTCGGGTGCGAGGAAGGGTCGATGATTGCTCCGCCTCCCAGTCGGGGGATCTCGTACCCCTCCCACAGCCCTTTCCTGCTCCGCCCTGCCGCCGCCTTCGGCAAGCCCGTCTGCCGCCTCGGCCTCGCCTCGCACGGCGACACCGCCGTCACGCCCGACGACATTCACCACGCCCTCGACCGCGGCGTCAACTTCCTCAACTGGGCCGGCGATGAGGACGTTTTCAGCCGCACCATCGCCGACCTCGGGCCGCGACGCGACGACGTGATCGTCTGCGTGCAATTCGCCGCCCGCATCGCCGCCGACGCCGGTGAGGAGCTGCGTTCCGTCCTGGCCGCGATCAAAAGCGATTATGTGGATATTTTGACGTTCTATTACGTCGAAGAGCCGGCCGAGTGGGGGCGGCTTGTCGGCGCGGGCGGGGCGTTGGAATATTGCCGGGCGGCCCAGCGCGACGGCCGGGTGCGCCGCCTGGGGATCACCACGCATCAGCGGCCGCTGGCCGCGGAGGCCGCCCGAAGCGGCAAGCTCGACCTGCTCATGGTCCGCTACAACGCCGCCCACCGTGGGGCCGAGACCGAGGTCTTCCCGGCCGCCGAGGCCGCCGGAATGCCGGTGATCGCCTACACCGCCCTGCGCTGGGGCGGTCTGCTGCGGCCGACGCCGGACGACCCGCCCGGCTTCACGCCGCCGGCGGCGCGGGAATGGTATCGCTTCGTTTTGCAGAACCCCACGGTAACAGTCGCGTTGGCGGCGCCGCACAACCGCCGCGAGTTGGAACATGACTTGACGGTCCTCGACACAACCCATCCATTAATCCCCGAAGAGTATGAACGGCTGGCGGAACACGGCCGCCGCGTCCGGCGACACGGCGGCGGGTTCCCGTAACGGATCAAGGGAGATGAAGGATGGCCGAAAAGCAAAAAGCCGTATCGCCCGAACGCATCCAGCAATTCGGCTGGGGCTTCGCGCCGCCGCTGCTCCTGGAAGCCGGGGTGCGCTGCCGCGTCTTCGACCTGCTCGACGCCGGGCCGAAGACCGTGGCGCAGATGGCCGCCGAAACCGGGGCGTCGCCGCGCGGCCTACGCGCCCTGATGAACGCCCTCGTCGGCCTGGAACTGCTTGCGAAACAAGGCGACGCCTACAGCCTGACGCCGGAAAGCGCCGCGTACCTTGTCAGCACTAAACCGGCCTTCCTCGGCGGCATGACGCGCCACCTCAGCAACCACCTGATCCCCCACTGGCTGCATCTCACCGAGTCCGTCCGGACGGGCAAGCCGCCGATCTCCGTCAACCGGGAAACGACCGGCGGCGAGTTCTTCCGCGAATTCGTCGAGGACCTGTTCGCCAACAACTACGCGACCGCCAAGGCGCTGGCCGAACACCTGCTGGCGAAGGAGCCGGCGGGGCCGTACCGCGTGCTCGACCTGGCGGCCGGCTCCGGCGTCTGGAGCATCGCCCTGGCCGAGAAGTCGCCGCAGGTGCGGGTGACCGTGGTGGACTGGCCGGCCGTGATCCCGGTCTGTCAGAAGGTGACGGCCCGCCGCGGCGTCGGCGACCGCTACGAATACCGGCCCGGCGACTTGCTCGAAGTCGATTTCGGCGCCGGCTATCAGGCGGCGACGCTCGGCCACATCCTCCACAGCGAGGGCGAAAAGCGAAGTCGGGCGTTGCTGAAGAAGGTGTTCGCGGCGCTGGCGCCGGGCGGCGTCGTCGCCATCGCCGAGATGGTCCCCAACGAGGACCGCACCGGGCCGGCCATGCCGCTGATCTTCGCCGTCAACATGCTGGTGCATACCGACGAGGGCGATACGTTCACGTTCGGCGAGATGAGCGCGTGGCTGCGCGAGGCCGGCTTTGTGAACCCGCGGCGGCTCGACGCGCCGGGACCGTCGCCGCTGATCCTGGCCGATAAATGAGGCCCTTATGGTAGTTTTTCTTTCGATCGCTTGGGCGCTGACCCTTCTCGTCTGGGTGCTGGCCTCGACAGTCGCCCGGCAAAAACGCGCGGCCTCCCAGATCGACGAGAGCCTGGAACTTTTGCGCCGCAGCCTCGAACTCTGCGAGCAGGCCAACGATCTGACCGAGCAAGTCGTCAAGAACCAGGAAGAGATGATCCGTCTCCTACGACATCTGGCCGGCGAGGGGCATGAGCCGGCCGAAGCGGCGGGCGGGTTCCGGCCGTCGGAACCCATTCCTTCGCTCCCGCGGAATTGACTCCAATGCGAGGGCGGCGCCATGAGGACTAAAGCGATACTTATTACCTTTTTTTTGTCGGCCGTGCTTGCCGCCCCCGGCTCCTTGACGGCCTGCGCTTCGCCGACCGCGAGTGGCGACGCCGTGATCCGAGCCAAGGCCGGCCCGTCGGACATCGTTATCACCACCACAAGCCGTCTGGCGGGCGCGATCCACTCCTTGACCTGGAACGGCAAGGAATTCATCAACAGCACCGACCACGGCCGGCAACTCCAGTGCGCCGCCGCCTTCGACTGGGACCGCGGGTTCAACGCCGAAAGCTACAATCCCACCGAAGCCGGCTCGCGCGACGACGGCGCCGGCGACAAGTCATCGAGCAAGCTGTTAAGCCTCCACGCGGAGGGGGAGGAACTACGAACGACAATCCAGATGGCGTTCTGGCTGACGCCGGGCGAGAAGTCGGGCAACGACCCGGCCCGCAACGACAGGGCGCTGTCGGACTGCGTTGTCGCCAAGTGCGTCCATATCGGCCGCAGGGGTCTCGCCCACGCCATCGAGTTCGACACGACCTTCACCATCCCGCGCGGCGAAAGGCACACCTCCGTTCATTTCGAGGCGCCGACCGGCTACATGCCCGCGGAGTTCGGACGATTCTGGAAGTACGACGCCGACAAAGCGGACCTGGAAAAGCTGGACGACCACGCCGGCGAACAGGACCGGCCCGTCGTTCTCTCGACGGCCGACGGCGCCTACGCGATGGGCGTCTACTCGCCCGACCAGCCGTCGCCCGGATTCGAGCGGGTCGGCTACGGCCGCTTCCGCTTCAAGGCGGAAAAAGTGAACAAGTGGAACTGCGTCTTCCGCGTCCGCGATCCCAAGGGGATCGCCGCCGGTGATTATCATTTCCGCACGTTCGTGGCGGTGGGCACGCTGGAAGACGTGAAGACGACGCTGACAGCGCTCGTCAAAGAGTTCCGTCGTCCCTGAAGCGATCGCCGCTGCCCCGGTTAGCCGCGACGCGCCAGCGGAGCGCGTTGGGATGAAGCGCTCCGCTGGCGCGTCGCGGCTAACCGCCCGGAGTTAAGGCGCTCAGCACGCGGAACATCAGCGCCGACGCCTCCCGCGCCTCCTCTTCCGTGAGGACCAGCGGCGGCGCGACGCGGACGACCTTCTTCGCCAGCGGTCCCAACAGGTGAACGCCGTCGCCGCCGTCCGCGCCCAGGTAGCACGCCAGAACGAATGCGTTGGCCCACTCCGCGGCGGTTCGCCCCGCGTGGTCCCGCGTCTCCACGCCCCACACCATGCCGCCCTTTTCGCCGCGCACATGGGCGATAAACGGCAGTTGCTTCAGCCGAACCAGTCCTTCCTCCAACACCACCGACGCCCGCCGACTCCGGCCCAGCACGTCGCCGGCCGCGAACTCCTCCAGCGTCGCCAGCACGGCCGAGCAACAGAGCGGGTTGGCGCTCCACGTGTCCGACGCCTCGCCGTAATCGAGGGCGCCGAACAGGTCGGCCGGTCCCGCCGCCGCCGCCACGGGGACGCCGTTTCCCAGCCCTTTGCCCAGCACGACCACGTCCGGCTCCAGGCCGTAAGTTTCGTAGGCGAACAGCTCGCCTGTCCGACCGAAGTTGGATTGCACCTCATCGAGGATGAAAATCAGGTCGTTTTCACGGCAGAAGGCTTGCAGCATCTGGAGGTATGCGGCCGGCGGGTGGTAGGAGCCGCCGCCGCCGAGATACGGTTCGGTGATGAGCGCGGTCAGTCGGCGGCCGCACTGGTTGAGCAAGGAGTCCAGCTCGCGGCGGTACGGCGCCGGGTCGAACGGCCGACCGCGCAGACTCACGTCGGCGCATTCAGCCGTGGGGAAGCTGATGAAACGGACGCGCGGGTCGCGGTCGCGGTCGGTTTCGCTGCCGGTCACGGCGTTGGCCAGGCCCTTTTTGCCGTGGAAACCGTGGCGCGTGGCCACGATCACGTCACGCGCCGGGTCGCGGGCCAGCGCCGCCCAGACCGCCTTTTGGATCGCCTCGGAGCCGGACGCCGCCCACATCACCTGTTCCAGCCGCTTCCCGCCGGGCCGGTCCTGCAACACTTCGACCAACCGGCGCGTTGTCTCGATTTCCAGTTCTGTCACGGCGTTGTACGCGGTCAGGGGAACCGCACTGGAAAAACCTCTCGGCGCATCCTTATGGTGCGCGGCCGGGCAACTCCAAGCCATGTGGGTTTTAAACCGCTCCATCCACGCTTGCGGGTTGTGGCCGAGGTTGGCGACGAGGACGCCGGAGGTGAAGTCGTAAAGGCGCCTGCCCTCCGGCGTCCAGAGAAAGGCCCCGGCGCCGCGGGACAGCACGGCCTGGGTCGGCGTGTAGGTGCGCAAGGCGCGCGGCTCAAAGACGGCGGCGTCGGCGCGGACGCGGTTGGACAGGTCTTCGCGCGGATGCTGGATGGGAGAAGTCATAAATCCTCCGGGGGGCGGGGTTCGTCCCATGATACGGCATCGGCGGAGGATGGACAGACCGATCGAAGAGGCCGCGTCAGCCGGCGGCGGGGGCCGGCGGTGCGGCCTTCCCGGCGTCGTGGCGGGCGACGGCGCTTCGAGCCAGGTACAGCAGGATGCCGAGCAGCGTCAGGCCGGCCAGGCCCAGCACCACGTAGATCAGCCACGGGAACCGCTCGGTGAACGGTTTCGGCGGCGCCTGGTATTCCGGGTTCTTTTCGACATCTCCCATGTCCTCATAGCCACCCAGGCGGACGCGCGTCGGCGGCGGATCCAGCACCGCGGGCAGGGCGGCGGCGTAGTCGCTGTAGCGGCCCGGCGCCGCGTCCGGATTGCCGAAGTAAAGCCGCAACGGCGGCGACCAGCCGGCGGGCGGCGAGAACACCAGCTGCCGCGCCGCCGTCGTCGAACGGGCGGCCGTCAGCCGCAACGGCGGATCGCGATTGTCCGTCACAATCAACCGCAGCCGCCGGGAGCTGACCTCCGAAAGCGTCGCCGTCAGCGGCGACGAATCCCCGGGCGCCCGTACCCAGCGACTTCCCCCCGCGCTCAGCGGCCGGGGCGTCCACCCGGGGTCGGCCTCCTCCACGGAATAGGACCGCGAGAACTCCACGTTGGCAACGTCGAAGCTCAGCCGCTCCCAGTACGCCTCCAGGTCGGCGCCGCGCGCGTCGCGGACGCTGAGGAACCAGGCCGAGCCGGGGCCGCCCGGCGTCGGGACCGGCTCCCGCGGGCCGATCTCGACCGGCGCGGTGTAGTCCTCGCCCTGCTTTTCCACCGCGCGCGACATCCGGACGCGCGGCGGGTTGACCTTGTCGTCGCCGGCCTTGTCGGGATAGACGCGCACGCGCAGGTAGCGGAACCGGCTGGCCGGGTAGGTCAGGGTGCGGGCGTCGATGGCCTGGTCGCCGACGCGCAGGCTGACCAGCGAGCTGTCGTTCACCAACGTCCGCCAATCGGCGCCGTCGTCGCTGCCTTGCACCTGGGCGCGACGGCGGTAGTTGGCGCCGTCCGGCTCGACGGTGAGCGAACGGTTCTCCGGCGGCCGGGCGCCCAGGTCGAAGCTGGTCTCGGCCGAGCCGTCGGCGTTGCGCACCTGGTTGAACGCCTTCGCGGGGATTTCCTCCAGCTCCGCATGAGAACGCCGGACCCGGATGGCGTAGGGGAGTTCCCGGCCGGCGCCGTCGATCAGGCGGAGGTCGCCGAGGTCTTCCCGCGCCTTGTCGAAGACGGCCGGCGTCAGGATGCAATCCATCCGGCCGGAAGCGCCCGGCGGCACGGCCAGCTCCAGTAACCATTGCCAGTGCACCAGGTCCTCGTGATCGGCCGATTCCGACTCGGCGGCCGCCGATCCGGAGAACAGGGAGACCAGCAACGGGACGGCGACAAGGCGGAGACAATTACTCATTGGTAGGGTCCTCCGGCGCGGCGGCACGGCGATAG
>CAWFBG010000002.1:0-12505 GCA_963813925.1 uncultured Planctomycetaceae bacterium | reverse complement strand
TCTGGAGCGGATCGCCGTGGAGCAGGGGCTTATCCTGTGACGCGGGGCCGGTTAGCCGCGACGCGCGAGCAGAAGCGCTTCGACCGAGCACTCCGCTGGCACGTCGCGGCTAACCGGCCCCGCGAACGGACGCCTTACCGGTTCGGGGTTGAGCGCACGAACGCCTCCAACACGATGCGCAGCTGGTTGCGGGCGCGATAGAGTAGACTCTTGGCCGCTTTGGGCGTCATGTCGAGTTTGGCGGCCACCTCCGTGTAGGTCAGCTCCTTGAACTGGTGCAATTCCACGGCCGCGCGCTGACGGCCGGCCAGGCCGGCGACCGCGGCGCGCACCACGCCGGCCAATTCGTCGCGCTCCATCGGCCGCGACGGCGAATCGCCGCGAACCGGCAACAGCGCTTCGAGCAAACCCGGTTCCGGCGCCGCGGCGTCCAGCCGCACCCAGGGCCGTCGGCGGCGCGACCGCAGGGCGTTCCGGGCCACGTTCCGGGTGATGTGAAAGACCCAGGTGGCGAAGCGGGCGCGGGGCTTGTAGGACGCCCGGGCGCGGTAGAGCCGCAAGAATACGTCCTGGGTCAGGTCTTCCGCCTCGCCCCGGTCGCCCAGACGGCGGCAGAACCAGCCCAACACGCGGTCGCGATAACGGGCCTCCAATTCCGCGAACGCCGTCTCGTCGCCGTCGCGCATGCGCAGCATCAGCCGAACCTCGGGGTCCTTCCGCCAGGCCGCGACCGCGCCGGCCTTGCGGAACTTCGTCGGCGAACGCGACGGCGTCAATACGGACATTATCGACTCCCTAAAGTGTCTCAAACAGCGCCGCTCACGACGCCGGCAGCAGCACCCGGAAGGTGCTGCCCCGGCCCTCCACGCTCTCCACCTCGATGGCGCCGCGCATCAGATCGACGTAGCCCTTGACGATGGCCAGCCCCAGGCCGGCGTGCAGGCCGTCGCCGGCCCGCGACGGGTCGGCCCGGTAAAAGCGCTCGAACAGGTGCGCCTCGGCCTCCGCGCCGATGCCGACGCCGGTGTCCCGCACGGCCACCTCCAGCCGGCCGGCCTCCCGCGCCACCGTCACGTCGATGGCGCCGTCGGGCCGGTTGTATTCGACGGCGTTATGCAGCAGGTTCGTCAGCACCTCGCGCAACTTGTCGGGGTCGGCCGTGACCGGCGCCTCGCCGGCGCAGCGGACGGTCAGCGTCAGTCCGCGGGCCTCGGCCAACGGCCGCACTATCGCGGCGCACTGCTCCGCCAGTTGGGCCGCGTCGATCGCCTGCGGCCGCAGGCGGTCCACGCCGGCGTCCAGGCGGGCCAGGGCCAGCAGCCGTTCCACCGCCTGCGTCATCTGCTGGGCGCTGAGGCGGCAGTCGCGCAGCATATCCTGATACTCCGCCGCCGAGCGCGGCTTGCGCAGGGCGATCTCCGTGGTGGTCAGCAGCGCCGCCAGGGGCGTGCGCAGCTCGTGCGAGATGTCGGCGGTCGCCTGCTTCTCTCGCGCAAAAGCCCGTTTCAACATCTCCAATGTGTCCACCATGCGTTGGGCGATCGGCTTCAACTCTCCCGGCAACCGGCGTTGGTCCAGCGGCAAACGGAAGTCCTTCTCGGAGACGCGGCTGACCGCGTCGGAGAGGCGGCGGAGCGGCGACAGGCCGAGCCAGACCATAAAGTAGCAGCCCAGGACGGCGGCGAGGAACGCGGCCGTGCCGATAAGCAGCAGGCGGTTGCGCAGGTCGGCCAGCGAGGCCGTTGTGTCGGCGTCGAGCCGGGCCAGGTCGCCGTCGCGGCTCGCCTTGAGGGCGGCCAGGGCGGCGTCGCGGCCGCGGGTGGAAGCGGCGCACTGGATGCAAATCGGCGAGCGCGGCTGCAATCCCGGGGGCGGACCCGGCCGATCCGGCCGGTGCGGGTCGCGGCCGCGTTTGGGCGGGGAAGCGATGCGGGCGAAGGATTTAAAGACGACGCGGCGCACGGGGGTCTCCGGGCCGAAGTCGTAGTCGGAGAATTCCGCCGGCGGACCCTGGTCCGGGACGAAGGCGTTGGCACCGAGGGGGAAGGAGCGGTCGCCCATCGACTGGGAGCGGTAGGAAGGCCCCCAGGCGCTGTCGATCTGAAAATATTTGTCGGATACCTCTTCGAGCACGTCGGTCCCGTCGAAGGTGATCTCGCCGGCGCCGCGGCGGTGCAGCTCGAAGGAGAACGGGCCGTGCAGCCCCTGCACAATCCAGAGCGGCGCGGCGGCGTAGGCGTTGGGTCCGGCGGCGGCGGACAGGACGCCGAGCGCCCCCAGCTCGCGGTGGCGCAGGCGCCCCCAATCGAACTGGAATTTCGCCAGGCGGGCCAACGTCTGGGCCTCGGCCAGCAGGTCGGCGTCGAGGCGCGACTCCTCCTCCTTGCCGCGTTCCGTGTATTGCGTCTCGATCAGCTGACGGCGGGCCTTCTGCTCGGAAAGGAGCGTCTGCTGGGCGGTCTGGTAGACGAAAACGGACGCGGCCGCCAGCGCGACGGCAAGCAGGCCGAGGAAGTAGACCGTCAGCGATAGGCGGATCGAACGCATGGTCAATCCTCGCCCCGGAGGAGATAGCCCTCGCCCCAGCGCGTCAGGATCAGGGCCGGCTCGAAGCCCTTGTCGATTTTATTGCGCAGGTAGCGGATGTAAACGTCCACGACGTTGGACGTGTTCTCGTCCTGTTCGTCGTAAAGGTGCTCCCAGATCATGGTGCGCGAAACGACCTTGCCGCGGTGGAAGGCCAAATACTCAAGCAGGGCGTACTCGCGCGGCGTCAGGTGGATCGACCGGCCGCCCCGTTTCACCGTGCGCGAACTGGAATCGATCTCCAGGTCGAGGACGCGGAGGACCGGATCTTTGACCTGATGGCCGCGGCGGATCAGGGCGCGGAGCCGGGCGAGCAGCTCTTCCAGCTCGAACGGCTTGGTCAGGTAGTCGTCGGCGCCGAGGTCGAGTCCGCGCACCTTGTCTTCGATGGCGCCGCGGGCCGTGAGCACCAGCACGTGCGTTTTCAGGCCGTCGCGGCGCCAGTGCTGGAGCAAGGTCAGGCCGTCGATCTTGGGCAGCATGAGATCGAGGATCACCGTGTCGTACTCGGCGGAGCGGGCCTTGAAATCGCCCTCTTCGCCGTCGAAGGCCGTATCGACCGCGAAACCCTCCTCCTCCAACCCTTGGCGCAGCACACGAGCCAGCGGCTTGTGGTCTTCGATGAGCAGCACACGCATATCCTGTCTCCGTCGCCGGCCGGGTGCGGAGGTCGAGGGCCGCGGGCGTGAAAGGGGTGCTGCGAAAATCACATCCCGCGACCCTCGACCGACATCCTAGCAGGGTGACATTAAAGAGACATGAGAGGGCGTCGCCCCGCGGGGTAGCGTCTCAATTTGAGTGGGGCGAGCCCGAAGCGCCAAGCAAGGGCGAGCAAGGGACGAGCTCGCCCTTGCTTGGCGCTTCGGGCTCGCCCGTCTTTCTTCCAAACTGAGACACTACCAGCTTCGGATACCGCTTGCGATCCGGGGGACCGGCCCCCTATACTCCAATCTTACGTCCGGCCTACCCACCCGCGTGCGGGAGCACGATCATGATAACGACGGCGAAGGCGTCTTCCCTCCGGCGGCCCCTGGCGGCGGCTACCGTTCTCGGGGCGGCGGCGCTGGCCCTTTTCGGCGCCGCGTCGGCCGACCCGCCGCCGGCCGCGACCCTCGCCCCGGCCGGCGCCGTGAAAGAGCTGCAAACGAAGTACCGCACCGAGCGGGCTGCGACCGACGCCCTGGGTTTAACCAAGAAATTCTCTCCCGATTGGTATCAAAAGGCCGCCTCCTACGCCAAGGCGGGCGACGAAGCCCTCACGGCCGGCCGGCTGGTGGAGGCGGCCGACGCCTTCCGCAAGGCCCGCTGGAACCTCCCCGCCCCGCCCGCCGGCGTCCCGGACCACGTCGCCCGCTTCTTCGGCGACGGCCGGCTGCGCCACAGCGACATGGTCGAGGCCGTCGCCTTCAGTCCCGACGGCCAACGCGTCGTCTCCGCCAGCAAGGACGGAGCCGTCGTCGTCTGGGACGCGGCGACCGGCCACGAACTGTGCCGCTACACCGGCCACGCCGACAAGGTGTTCGCCGTCGCTTTCAGCCCCGACGGCAAAACCGTCGCCTCCGCCGGCGAGGACAAGGCCCTCAAGATCTGGGACGCCGGCGCCGGCAAGGAGATCAAATCGCTGACAGGCCACACCGATTTCCTCTGGTGCATCGCCTTCAGCCCCGACGGCAAATACCTGGCGGCGGGCGGCAACGACAAACACCTCCGCGTCTACGACCTGTCCAACGACACGGTGAAACTGGACCTCAGCGGCCAAAACGAGAAGATCAACGGCGTCGCCTGGAGCCGCGACGGTAAACTGATCGCCACCGTTGACGCCGGCAGGAGCCTGCACATCTGGAAGGCGGAGAACGGCTCCGACGTCGGCATCTGGCAGCCCAATCACGACAAGAGCGACCGGGGAACGATCGACGCGGTCGCCTTCGGGGCCGACGACCAGACGGTGGCGATTTGCGGCGGCGACCCCAACAACGCCCGCCTCATCCGCGTCGCCGACGGTGCCGAACAGCAGTCCTTCGACGGGCACACCGGCAAGGTGAACTGCGTGGCCTTCAGCAAGGACGGCAAGGTGCTGGCCACGGCCGGCGACGACCTGACCGTCCGCCTCTGGGACGTGACCAACGGCCAGTGTTATCGCGCGCTCCAGGGCCACACCGGCCCGATCACCTGTCTGGCGTTCGGCGCCGACGGCCGGCTGGCGTCGGGCAGCATCGACCAGACGGTGCGCCTCTGGGACCAGGGTCTCGTCGAGGCCTCGCGCGACATTGGCTTTCACGAGGGGGCGGTCTGGTCGGCGGTGTTCAGCCCCGACGGAACGCAAGTGGTTTCGGCGGGGGCCGACAAGATGGTCCGGGTTTGGGACGTGGCTTCCGCCAAGCAGGTCCGGGCGCTGGCGGGCCACACGGCCCCGGTGACGGCCGCGCTCTACAGCCCCGACGGCAAATATATCCTGTCGTGCGCCGGCGACAAGACGCTCAAGCTGTGGGACGCCAGGACCGGCGCCAGCATTCGCACCTTCACCGGCCATACGCGGGCCGTCACGGCCGCCGCCTTCAGCCCGGACGGCAAAAAGATCGTTTCCGGAGGGGCGGACTGGCTCATCAAGATTTGGGACACGGAAAAAGGCGTGGAGTTGAAGACGATCGCCGGCCATCAGGGGGTGGTCGGCAGCGTGGCCTGGAGCGCCGACGGCAAACACATCGCCTCGGGCAGCGGCGACCATACCGTCAAGCTCTGGAACGCCGACACCTACGCCGAGGAGCGGACGCTGGCCGGCCACGGCGCCGCCGTCGGCTGCGTGGCGTTCAGCCCCGACGGCAAGAAACTGGCGTCGTGCGGCGGCGACCAGCGCGTGCTGGTGTGGGACCTGTCCGACGGGACGAGCAAGTCGTACGTCGGCCACACCAACGCGGTCAGTTCGGTGGCCTTCAGCCCCGACGGCAAGTACCTGGTTTCCGGCGGCGGCGATGAGGTGGTGAAGCTGTGGGACGTGGAGACGAAGCAGGAGGTACACAGCTTCCGCGGCCACAAGGACTGGATCAGCTCGGTCGCGTTCAGCCCCGACGGCCATTACATCGTCTCGGCCGGCGTGGACAAGGTGGTGAAGGTGTGGGAGGTCGGCGGCGGCGAGGGCATGACGCACTACGGCCACGAGGGCGAGGCGACGGTCGTGGCCGTCAGCCCCGACGGCAGGCTGCTGGCTTCCGGGTCCGTCGATCACACCGTCCGGCTTTGGGACCTGGCGACGGCCAGGGAACTCTTCGTCCTCAAGGGCCACACGGAGGCGATCACGGCCCTGGCGTTCACGCCGGACGGCAAGTTCCTGGTGACGACGGCCGGGGAGGACAAGACGCTGCGGGTGTGGGACTGCGCGACCGGCGTGCAGAAGTTGGCGATCACGGACCCGGTGCCGTCGTCGGCCGTGCCGGTGCTGGCGGTGACGCCGGACGGCAAGCGGGCGGCGGCCTGGGTGGCGCCGGCCACTTTGGAGTTGTACGACCTGAATACGGGCAAACAGACCGACTCGGTGAGCGTGGACGACGGTTTGAAACGGGTAAGCTGCCTGGTGTTCAGCGCCGACGGCTCGACGGCGGCGCTCGGGACCGTGGACGGCAAGGTGCGGCTGTGGGACGTGGAGAAGGGCAAAGAGACGCTCCAGGGCGGTGATTTGCAGGCCGACGACGGCAAGATCATCGACCTGGCGCTGGCGCCGAACAAGAAGTTTCTGACGACGACGGACGAGACGGGGCTGGTGAAGATCTGGGATTTGGCGAGCCGGAAGGCGGTCCAAACCCTGAAGGCGTTCGCCGACGACAACCAGCGGATGGCGGCGTTCGTGATGAGTCCGGACGGGACGCGGCTGGCGACGGCGGGCAAGGACGGCGTGGTGCGGCTGTGGGACGCGGCCGGCGGCAAGGAATTGCGGCAGTGGAACTTCGCCGTGTCGGGCGAGCCGGGCGGGGCGTTCGTGCGGACGCTGGCCTTCACGCCGGACGGCAAACAGATCGTCACGGGCAACGCCAACACCACGCTCTATCTGCTCGATTGTCCGTGAAAACGAATTTCACCGCAGAGAACGCGGAGTACGCAGAGGAAATACAATGAAGAATTGTATGAGGATGGTTTTGCTTTTCTCCGCGCTCTCCGCGTTCTCTGCGGTGAAATCTTCTGCGGGAGAGACCGGCGATTTCCGGGCGCGCCAGCGCGCCGAGTTGGCGACGCTCCCGGTCCCGGCTGTGCCGCCCGGCGACGGCCCGGAGATCGACCGTTTCACCGCCGTCCTCTGGGCCGCCCATCACGTCACTCCCCCCGCCGCGGTGGACGACCACACCTTCGCCCGCCGCGTCTACCTCGACGTGATCGGCCTGCCGCCCACGGCCGAACAGGTCGAGCGTTTCGTCGCCGACAACGCCGCGGACAAGCGCGAAAAGCTGGTCGACGCGCTCCTCGCCGACAAGCAGGGCTACGCCGAGAACTGGATGGCGTTCTGGAACGACCTGCTGCGCAACGACGAGCAGACCAACATCGACGGCCTCCGCAAGCCGATCACCATCTGGCTTTACAGCTCTCTTTTGGAGAACAAGCCGCTCGACCGGTTCACGGCGGAGTTGCTCAACCCCGGCAAGGACGGCCCCGACGGCTACCTCAAGGGGGTGAACTGGCGCGGCCGCGTCAACGCCAGCCAGACGCCGCCGGTGCAGGCGGCCCAGAACGTGTCGCAGGTGTTCCTGGCCAGCTCGATCAAGTGCGCCTCGTGCCACGACAGCTTCATCAACGAATGGAAGCTGGAACAGGCCTACGGCATGGCCAGCTTCTTCTCTCCGAAAAATCTGGAAATGGCCCGCTGCGACAAGCCGACCGGCAAGATCGTACCGCCGAAGTTTTTGTTCCCCAACCTCGGCGACGTGGCCCCCAACGCCGACGGGCCGACGCGGCTCAAGGATCTTGCGACGATGGTGACGCGGCCCAAGAACCCGCGCTTTGCGCGGACGCTGGTGAACCGGCTGTGGAAGCGACTGATGGGCCGCGGCCTGTTCGAGCCGGCCGACGACTTCGACGGCACGGCCGCGAAAAACGACCTGCTCGACTGGCTGGCTTACGACTTCATGGCCCACGATTACGACGCCAAACACACTCTGAAATTGATCCTGTTGTCGAAGGTCTACCGGCTGCCGGCCGTGAAGGAGGCGAAGAAGGGCAAGGGGCCGCCGTTGTTGCTCGGCCCCACGGAGCGGCGGCTGACGAGCGAGCAATACCTCGATTCGGTGTCGATGCTGACGGGCTACTGGCCGAAGGTGGAGGTAATGAAGGTCAAGGTGGACAACCCGAACATCCGGGCGTGGCGTCACCGCAAGCCGGACAACCTGGCCCTGGCGCTGGGCCGGCCGACGCGCGAACAGGTCTGCACGCGGCGCGACGACGAGAGCACGGTGTTGCAGGCGTTGGAGCTGGTCAACGGGGCGGTGCTGTCGAGTCGGCTCCGCGAGGGGGCGAAGGCGCTGCTGGCGTCGGACCTGGGCCGCGAGGAGGACGCGGCGAAGGTCGCGCGGACGCTTTACCTGCGGGCGCTAGGCCGGCCGCCGTCGGACGCTGAGGCGGCGCTGGCGAAGGAGATGCTGGGCTCGCCGAAGGACAAGCCGGAGGCGCGGCAGGCGGTGTGGGAGGATTTCCTGTGGGCGCTGTGCATGGAGCCGGAGATGCAGTTTATCCGGTAGAATGGAATCGGAGAAAGGAGGGTGTAATGCAGACATTGACGATTCATGGCATGGTGACAGACAAGGGGACGCTCCGAATCGAGACGCCGGTCGATCTGCCGCCCGGCCCGGTCGAGGTGGAGGTGACCATCCGACCAGTACCACGGCCGGCCGAGCTGGCAGGATGGAAATGGGCGGACCTTTACGGTCTGGGGGCGGAGATCTGGCAGGGAGTCGGTGTCAAAGAGTATCTCCGTGAAATGAGGGAGGATCGGGAGTTGCCCTTATGAGCCTCCTGGACGACATCCCGGAAGGCGTCGTGGTCGGGCTGGACGCCTCGGTCTGGATTTACGAGTTCGAGGCGAACCCGACATATGGTCCGATCGTCCACCCTTTCTTCCGGGATCGCCTGGATGCGGGGAAGAACCGCTTCGGCTCCTCGCTCCTGACGCTGGCGGAGGTGCTGGTTCAGCCCATCGCGCTCGGCCGGAAGGACTTGGCGGATCGTTAAAGGGCGGCTTTTTTGCCCCGCTCGGGGTTTGAAGCCTGGGAAATGACGCGAGATGTCATTGAGCGGGCGGCGGAACTGCGAGTGAGGTATCGCCTCAAACTGGCGGACGCCCTACACGTGGCGGCCGCAATCATAAACCGGGCGGACCTGTTCCTGGCCAACGACGACAAGCTTCGCCGCGTCACGGAGATCACGGTGCTTTCTCTGGACAGCTACCTGCCTGGCGCTGCTCCGTAACGAGGCCGTTACGGTTCGAGGCAGGAATAGACAGACATGGGCGGGGTGGGAGGATTTCCTGTGGGCGCTGTGCATGAACCCGGAGATGCAATGCATTCGGTAGAATGCACGGATACAGGAGGCCCGGCCATGATGGGACCGAAAACGCTCCGTGAAATCCGCGAGGACCTGCGGCGTGCCTTCGGAGCGGGCGGTGAGGACCCGATTCAGAAGATCGATGAACTCATCGCCGATGCGAAGCGACGGGGTGAGGGTGGGGTGGAGGTTCTGGAAATGCTTCGCCGCTGCCTCGAAAGAGGTGAGAGGGACGAACGGCGAACACGGCGGGGTGGCACGAAAGAATAGAGGGATGCCGGGTGCCATGCTTTCGCGGCCATCCGAGACATCTTTTGTCCTCCCAGACGTGCCGGGCCGCGAAAGCATGTGAAGGTGCAACGACTCCCCGGTTTTCGTGGCGGCGAAACACGCTTTCGCGGCCGGGCCTGCAGATGAAGACATGGCAGGGTTGGGATGGCCGCGAAAGCACGGTATCCGGCGTCCGGCACAAAACTCCACATGTAACCGGAGTCTGCTTATGAAGCAATACCGAGGAGTGATATTCCAATCGGCTGAACCCTTGAACAACTTGGAGGATCTCAAAAAAAGGGAAGACCTGGAAGAAAGAGGTGAAATAAAAAGGGCCTTTCTCGATGAACACACCAAAGTGACCATCGACTGGGTCGAGGAGCAAGGGGACTTTGGACTCGTGGCTTGGTCGCAAGATGGATGCAGTTTTCGGGGTAAATATGGCACCAAGCTAATGGATGATGGGACCGTCGAGTTGAAGTTGGTCAAGGTTGACGCCGGCGGCGTGGTGTTGATGGGGTACTGGTTGAATAGGGACCAAGATGAAGGGGGCATTGCCTTTCGCCTTCACCCGGCAGAGTAAGTGAAGGATAGCGCCGGGTGCCATGCTTTCGCGGCCATCGGAGACATCTTTTGTCCTCCCAGACTTGCTGGGCCGCGAAAGCATGTTCAGGTGCAGCGACTACCCCTGGTTTCCGTGGCGGCGAAACATGCTTTCGCGGCCGACGAAGCCCAGGAAGACATGGCAAGGTTGGGATGGGCCGCGAAAGCATGGCACCCGGCCCTTCGGAGATACCGGAGCTGATAGGCGACTGAACGGGAGTCCCACATGAATCCACAAATCCCATCCCGCCGCGACTTCCTCCGTACCGGCGCCGCCGCGGGCGCCGCCGCCCTGCTCTGCCCGCGTCTGCGCCGACGAGCCGGACAAGCCCAAGGCCACCGCCGACACGATCATCCTCCTCTGGATGGCCGGCGGACAGGCGGCCACCGAAGTCTGGGACATGAAAAAGTACACGCCCTTCGAGAAGGGCATGGAATCGAAGGCCGTCTACTCCACCTTCAAGTCCATCCCCACCAGCGTGGACGGACTGCAAATCTCCGAGGGCATGCCCCACGTCGCCCAGGTCATGCACCACGGTACGCTCATCAAGACCTTCAAGGCCGGCGACCTCGGCTTCATCCTCCACTCGCGCCACCAGTACCACTGGCACACCGGCTACGTGCCGCCGCAGCCCGTCGCCGCCCCGCACATCGGCGCCGTCCTTTCGCGCACCCTCGGGCCGCGCCATCCCGACGTGCCCGCCTTCATCGACGTCGGTCAGCGCTCGGCCGGCGGCGAAGACTTCGAGGTCAAGGCCTTCCAGACGGCCGGCTTCCTCGGCAATTCCTACGGCCCCTTCCTCGTTCCGGAACCGTCGCAGGCCGTGCAAACCGTGCAGCCGCCGGCCGGCATGTCCAAGGAACGCTTCCGCAGGCGCTTCGAGCTGTACGTCAAGACCCTCCAGGCTCGGCGCGAAACCGCCGGACTCGACCCCAAGGAAGAAGAATTCCTCAAGTCGGTGGACGGCGCCCGCCGGTTGATGAACTCGCCGGCCGCGAAGGCGTTCGACCTGAGCCTGGAGCCGAAAGAGAGTTACGACATCTACAGTGGCGGCAAAGCGAACCGCTTCGGCCTCGGCTGTCTTCTGGCCCGGCGGTTGGTCGAGGCCGGCACCCGCTTCATTGAGGTGTCCACGGAATACGTCCCCTTCCAGGGCTGGGACACCCACGAAAACGGCCACAGCCGGATGGTGGACATGATGAAGATGATCGACGCCCCGATCACGCGGCTGGTCAAGGACCTGGACGAGCGGAAATTGCTCGACCGCACGCTGGTGGTGATTGCCAGCGAGTTCAGCCGCGACATGCTGATCGAGGGCAAGGCGGAGCAGAAGGTGCAGGATCAGGTGTCCGTTCCCGACAAGGTGATGGAAGAGAAGAACTACGGGATGCACCGCCACTTCACCGGGGCCGGCGGCGTGGTGCTGTTCGGCGGCGGCGTCAAGAAGGGTCACGTCCACGGCGCCACGGCGGACGAACGGCCGTTCGTTTCGGTCCAGGACGCCGTGACCATCCCGGACCTGCACGCCTCGCTGTACCGCGCCGTGGGAATCCCGGCGGATTTGTCCTACGAGACGGAGGGCCGGCCGTTCTACGTGACGAAGGACGGCAGGGGCAAGGCGGTCGAGGCGCTTTTCGCGTGATACAGTAGCCCGGGGAACCAATCCCGCTCTTGTTCCGTCTAAACGGGGACGTTCTCCGAAAAGACCCCTTCAGGGAAAGCGAGCGATTATGAAACGACTGCTGGCGTGCGGCCTCGTGTTCGGCCTGACGGCCTTCCTGTTTCCGACCCGGTCGGCGTTGGCCGACAAGGGCGACGACCCCAAGACCTCGAAGGAAGGCCTCCAGGCCTTGAACGACTTCATCGGCGAGTGGAAGGGCAACGGCGGCCCCGACAAGCTCCGGCCCGGACCCAGGGACGCCGTCTGGAACGAGGCGCTGGAGTGGACGTGGAAGTTCAAGGGCGACGACGCCTCGTTGATAATCCACTTCAAGGAGGGCAAAAATTACAAGAGCGGCGAGATGCGCTACCTGCCCGAAAAGAAGGTCTACCAGCTGACGCTGACGACCAAGGACGACAAGAAACAGGTGTTCGTGGGACCGCTGGATACCGACAAGAACGAACTGACGCTGGACCGCACCGACCCGGACACCAAGGAGACGCAGCAGATCACCATGAACACGGCGGCGGAGGGCGTGCGGTTCATCTTCCGCATGGGGCACAAGGAGGAGGGGTCGAAGTTGCTCCGCAAGGACTTCCTGGTACAGGCGACGCGCGTCGGCGAGTCGCTCGGCGCCACGGAGGCGAAGAACGTCTGCATCGTCACCGGCGGCCTCGGCAAGATCCAGGTCAGCTACAAGGGCGAGACCTTTTGGGTCTGCTGCTCCGGCTGCGCCGACGCCTTCAAGGAGAACCCGGAGAAGTATATCGCCGAGTTCAAGGCCAAGAAGGGCATGAAGTAAGAGATTTCACCACAAAGACACAAAGGGCGCAAGGGAATACAAAGATTCCCTTTTCGCCCTTTGT
>CAWFBG010000001.1:0-14032 GCA_963813925.1 uncultured Planctomycetaceae bacterium | reverse complement strand
CAATTTCCATTTTCGCGCGAACCTTTCCCGCCGTCGTCCGTCTTACCCTATACGGGCGCTGAGACTGTTTCTCCGCCGTCGATTTTGTTAAAATGATCTGTCCCGATGGACGAAATAGAAGGTATCTTTAGGTAGATACCATCGCCGTCGGGACGGGTCCGACCGGAAACAAACGAGGAAACCGAGAAACCTTTTTCAGCCAACCTCTGCCCGCGGGGCCGCCGTGCCCCGCACAACCCTTCCTTCTCGATCGCCGGAGGTCCACAATGGCCGTCTTCACTCTGCACTCCCTGGCGCCCGAAGCGTTTCCGTCGTGTACGACGGTCAAAACGTCGGCCTGCGCCTCGGCGCGGAGTCCCAGACGACCTGCCGGACCCCGGAGGTCCGCATCAATCCGCGACACCCGTCGCCCAACGGCGGGCGGGGCTTTATGCCCGCCCAGCGGCCCGACGACCATGCGGAATATGACCGCATGGCGGCGCAGGCCGCCTATGGGGCCGGTCGGTCCCACAGCCGCGACGGGAGACTCAGTCGTCGAAGTCCCGCGTCGATCGCCGCCAAACGCTTGTCCACAAGCAAGCGTCGCGCGACGTTACCGTCGGCCCGGCGTTGGCCGGCCGACAGGACGCTATCGGCTTCGACGTGGGCGTCGTGAGTTAGGCCGTCACCGTCCCTCCGCATGGGGGACGATCCGACGACACCGACCACGACGGCGGAATCCGTCTTCCCACGCTGAACGATCGCGGATGCGCTTCCCGTCCGGGCCGTGCGGCCTCTTGCCGCCGTCCTCCGGGCGCGGAAACGCGCGTCTCCCGGCTTTGCGTACTGTCGCCGTCACCCCCCTGGAGTGAGCCGACGGCGGGACCGCAACGGATCGCGCTTTCCCCATTGGCGGGACGCGCCGAACCGATGCGACCCGTCCGCGCCGCTTCCGGGACGGAACGCGGACGACGGCCCCCGGTTGATCCCTGGCGGGCCTCTCCGTCTCCGCAGCGGTGGAGTGATTCACGCAACGGATCGAGAAGGTGGATAATCCCCATGATCGGGAACGAGGTCACGGAGTTGGTGCTGCGCGCCCGGGCCGGCGACCGGGCGGCCTACGGCGAGTTGGTGGAGCGCTTCCAGCCGACGGTGTACGCCGTGGCGCTGGCCCGGCTGCGCAACCCGGCCGAGGCCCAGGAACTGGCCCAGGAAGTGTTCCTGCACGGCATGAAGAAGCTGCCGCAGCTGCGCGACGCGGAGTGCTTCGCCGGCTGGCTGAAGCAGATCACCGTGCGCATGGCGATCAACCGCCTGACGCGGCGCGGCCCGCTGCACAAGGTCGAGCCGGAGGCCCTGGAGCACGCCGAGGCGGCCGGGGTCGGCCCGCTGGACAGCCTGGTCAAGGCCGAGCAGGCGGCCGAGCTGTACCGCGGTTTGGAGCGGCTGAAGCCGGTGGACAAGGCCACGCTGGTGGCCTTCTACCTCCGCGGCCGGTCCTTGAAGCAGATGAGCCGCGAGTTCGAGACGCCGGTCGGCACCATCAAGCGGCGGCTGCACGTCGCCCGCAACCGCCTGAAGACGGCCCTGGAAAAGGCCGCCGGCAAGCGGACGCGGCGCGAGCGTGAGCTGGCCTGCGTGTAACAAAGGGTGGCGAGCCGGGAGCGTGAGCGACCGGAGATGGCGTGCAATCGCTGCATCCATCTCCGGGCGCTCGACGCTACCCGGCTCGCCGCGCGTTTACGATTTCCACGAAAATCGTTGACTCCCCCTCCGCACACAGGTATAGTGACTACTAACTTGCGAATCGAATGTGCGTCCCGATCCGTCGTCGCGTTTCACCGGCAAGGCGAGTACACGCATGGACGGCTTCGCCGAGGACATGGCCCCGCCCGCGAGCCATTTTCCTCCCTATCCACTCTCCTGGTATTTCTTCGGCCTCTCCCGTGAGGTCCCCCGCAACCGCCCGGTCGGCCGCGACATCCTCGGCCGGCGTTTCGTGGCCTACCGCACGCGAGACGGCCGGGCCGTGATCCTCGACGGCCGTTGCAGCCACTTCGGCGCCGACCTGAGTTTGGGTACGGTTTGCGGCGACGCCGTCCGCTGCGCCTTTCACCACTGGCAATACGGACCCGACGGCCGCTGCCGGTCGATCCCCTCGGGCGACGACATTCCGGCCTGGGCGCGGCAGACGAGTTACCCCGTCGAAGAGCGGAACGGCCAGATCTTTTTTTTCAACGCACCGGAAGCGCTTTTCCCGCTGCCGTTCTTTCCCGATTGCCGACCCGAAAACTTCGTCGCCTCCCGTCCCTTCGGCGTCGTGCTGGAATGTCCGTGGTATCTGATCGGGGCCAACGCCTTCGACCTGCAACACTTCCGCGCCGCCCATGACCGCCGCCTGGTCGGCGAGCCGGAGGTCTGTTGCCCGGCGCCGTTCGCCCGCCGCGCGACGGGGACGTTCGAGGTGTCCGGCGGCTCCTTGCAGGATCGCATGACTCGCCTGCTGGCCGGCCCGCGCGTCACGCTGTCGCTGACCGACTGGTGCGGCAACCTGCTCTTCACCACCGCCCAGTTCCGCCGGGCGTGCAGCTACGGTATGATCGCCACGGAACCGCTCGGATCAGGCCGCGTCCGCGTGCGGATCACCGCCTTCGTGCCGCGGAGGGCGCCGATCCTCGACCCGCTGCACGCCTGGCTCCGCCGACTGTTCATCCTTCGATTCCTCAGCGCGGACGCCGACCGCCTCAAGGGCGTGCACTACCGGCCTGGCCGGCTCATCGCCGCCGACCGCCGCCTTGCGGATTATTTTCGCTGGCTCGCCTACGCGGCCCACGGCCGCGCCGCCCACCGCGACGAGGAGGACGCCTCATGTCCGCCCGCTATCTGCCGGTGAACGGCGAACCGTTGCGCATCCAACTGCTATCTCCGGCAGGGGAGATTCATCGCAGCGGCGTCGGCATCTTCAAGACCGCCCTGCGCTACGCCCCCCTGACGCTGACCACCCTGGCGGCGCTCGTGCCGGAGGAACTGAACGCCGAGGTCGCCGTCCAGGACGAGGGCGTGCAGCCGCTCGATCTCGATTTTCCTCCCAGCCTGGTCGGAATTACGGCCATCACCGGCACGGCGTTGCGGGCATACCGCATGGCCGACGAACTGCGGGCCAGGGGACACACCGTCGTCCTCGGCGGCGTCCATCCGACGCTGATGCCGGAAGAGGCGGCGCCGCACGCCGACGCCCTGGTGCTGGGGTACGCGGAAAAATCGTGGCCGCAACTGCTGCACGACTTCGTCCGCGGCGAGCTGAAATCGCGCTACCACGTCCCGACCGGCCGCAGCCTGGCCGGCGTGCCGCAGGCCCGCCGCGATCTGCTCAAGAAGAAGCGCTACAGTACGATCAACACCATCGAGGCGACGCGCGGCTGCCCGCACAAGTGCGATTTCTGCGTGGTGCCGACGGCCTGGGCGAACACCTACGCCCACCGGCCCGTCGAGGAAGTCGTCGCGGAGCTGGCCACGTTTGAGGGCCGACACGCCCTGTTCATCGACCTCAGCCCGACCGAGGACGTGCAGTACGCCAAGGCGCTCTACCGCGCCATGATTCCCCTGCGAATCCGCTGGGTCGGGCTGTCCACAACGCGGATCGCTCAAGACGACGAACTGCTCCAGCTGGCGGCGCAGAGCGGTTGCAAGGGCTTGCTGATCGGCTTCGAGTCGGTCAGCCAGGACACGCTCAACCAGACGCACAAGCACTTCCACGCGGCCGCCGAATACGGCGACGTGGTCAAGAAGCTGCACGACCACGGCATCGGCATCCAGGGCTGTTTCGTCTTCGGCTTCGACAACGACGACGAGAGCGTTTTCGAGCGAACCGTGGAATTCGTGGACAGAACGAAGATCGACCTGCCGCGCTACGCCGTGGCGACGCCGTTCCCGCGGACGGGGTTGTACCGCCGATTGGAATCGGAGGGCCGGCTGCTGCACAAGCGCTGGGACCTCTACGACGTGGAGCACGTCGTATTTCAACCGAAGCGGATGAGTCCCGAGCGGGTGCAAGAGGGGCTGGAATGGTCGTGGCGGCAGAGCTACGGCTGGAAGTCGTTCTTCACCCGGCTGACCGGCGCGCCCTGGTCGATCCTGCCGCTGTGGGCGTCTTTGAACCTCGGCTACCGTTATTACGCCAACCGACTCCGCGAGAAGGTGAGCGGACCCGTTTACCGCGACCCGGAATATCAGGCGGAAGCCGCAAATGCGCCGGCTTCCGAATTACTGGAGATCTCCATAAGACGGTAAGAGCGATCGACAAAGGCAGCAATCATGCGTCTCACTCTGATCTACCCCTCGGTCGGCCGCAAGGAAAACCGGCCCTACGTGCGCGCCTGGCAGATGCAGCCGCTGTCGATGGCGCTGCTGGCCGGGCTGACGCCGCCGGACGTGGAAGTGCGCTTTTACGACGACCGCATGGAGGAACTCCCGTTCGACGAGCCGACCGACCTCGTGGCCATGAGCGTCGAGACATTCACCGCATTGCGCTCCTACAAGATCGCCCGCCGGTTTAAGGCCCGCGGCGTGCCGGTCCTGATGGGCGGTTACCACGTCACGCTCCTGCCCGACGAGGCGGCGCACGAGGCCGACGCCCTGGTGATCGGCGACGCCGAGCCGGTGTGGCCGCGGGTGTTGGAGGACGCCCGCAAGGGGACGCTCCAACCGATCTACCGCGGCCTCGGTCGCCGGACATTGACCAACGTGCCGAGCCGGCGTGAGATTTTTCACGGGAAGCACTACCAGAACATCACCCTGGTGGAGTTCGCCCGCGGCTGCAACTTCAAGTGCGACTTCTGCTCCATCACGGCCTACCACGGCGCCAACCAGAACCACCGGCCGGCGCGCGAAGTGGCCGCGGAGATGGAAGCGACCGGCAGCAAACGCTTCTTCATCGTGGACGACAACATTGTCAGCCAGCCGGCCAAGGTGCGCGAGCTGTGCCGCGAACTGATCCCATTAAAGGTCGGCTGGGTCGGTCAAGCCAGCATCCACATCGCCCGCGACGAGGAACTGCTGGACC
Source organism: uncultured Planctomycetaceae bacterium (assembly GCA_963813925.1). Taxonomy (GTDB): domain Bacteria; phylum Planctomycetota; class Planctomycetia; order Gemmatales; family Gemmataceae; genus UBA4732. Next base: position 8,991 of record CAWFBG010000001.1, on the reverse strand, counting down.
TGCTGGTGAAAAGCGGCTGCAAGGGCTTGCTGATCGGCATGGAGTCGCTCGACCCGGCCAACCTGCGCGACATGGGCAAGGACTGGAACCTGGCCGCGGGGACCTACGCCGAGAGCCTGGCCCGCTTCCGCAAGCACGGCCTGGCGGTCTACGGGACGTTCGTCTTCGGCTACGACCACGACGATTGGGACGTGGTGCGGCGGAGCGTGGACTTCGCCCGCGAACGGAGGCTGTTCCTGGCGGCGTTCAACCACCTGATCCCGTTCCCCGGCACGCCGCTGTACAGGCGCTTGCGGGAAGAGGGCCGGTTGCTGTCGCCGCGCTGGTGGCTCGACCCGGCCGGCCGCGTCGGCGACGTGGTGTTCCGACCGAAAAAAGTGTCGCCGGAGGAATTGCAGGCGATGTGCCTGGAGGCGCGGCGGCGGTTTTACGGTTGGGGATCGATTTTGTCGCGGTTGCTCGACGCTCGAGCCAACGCCCGCAGCCCGTTGATGGCCGGAGTCTATTTGGGCCTGAACGTCAGCGCCCATTTCGACATCGACCTGCGGCAGGGCTTGCGGCTGGGGGCCGGCCTCGCGGAGTGGGAGCCTGTCGGTGAGCCGGTATCGGTTTGAACTGGCCGGCCCCGCCGACGACGCCGACCTGCGCCGCGTCCTGGCGGCGACGCCGATGGTCGGGAACGTCGCGGTGGCGTTCCACCGGGAGCCGAGTTACTTCGCCGGGGCGCGGGTGGAGGGCCGCTTTCACCAGGTCGTGGCCTGCCGCGATACGGAATGCGGCCGAATCGTCGGCTTCGGAGTGCGCTCGGCGTCGCCGCGATACGTCAACGGGAGGCCGGAGTCGGTCGGCTACCTGAGTACGCTGCGTTTGCTCAGGGAGCACCGCAATCGCGGCCTGGTCCCCCGCGGCTACGCCTTCTTCCGCCGGCTGCACGCCGACGGGCAGGCGCGGCTGTACCTGACGACCATTGCGGAGGGGAATACGATGGCACTGACGCAGCTGACATCGGGGCGGGCAGGGCTGCCCGCCTACCATGACGCCGGCCGTTTCCACACCGCGGCGATACCGTTAGCCCGCGGCTTCCGAACGTGGGGCAGGTTTGTAACCTGCCGCTTTCAATGGCAGGTTACAAACCTGCCCCACCGCCTGGAGATTCGGTCGGCGCGGCGGGAAGACTTGGGCGCGTTGCTAGTGTTCCTTCGGGAACAGGGGCCGCGACGGCAGTTCTTTCCCTTGTATGAGGAGGCGGATTTCTACGGCGAAACCGGCGTCTTCAAGGACCTGAAGCCCGACGACGTTCTGCTCGCGTTCCGCGGCGGTAGTCTGGTCGGCGCGCTGGCCGGATGGGACCAGCACGGCTTCCGCCAAACGGTGGTCCACGGCTACGGCGCCCTCCGTTGGGCGCGGCCGGCGTACAACGCCTGGGCCTGGCTGCGCGGCCTGCCGCCGCTGCCGCCGCCGGGCGGGGCGGTGCGCTACCTCACGGCGGCGCTGCCGGTGATCGCCGGAGACGACGCGGCGGTGTTCGCGGCCCTGCTGACGGAGCTGCGGGCGCGGTCGGCCGGCGGGCCGCATGACTACCTCATGCTGGGGCTGCACGAATCCGACCCGCTGCTGCCGGTCGTTCGCGCCTGCCCGGCGGCGTGGTACGACACCCGCCTGTTTCATGTGTGCTGGGACGACGGCGAGCCGATGCGGCGGGGGTTGGACGGCCGACCGCCCTATTTGGAGCTGGGTTGTCTGTAGGAGACCGGACATGCATCCGATTGACGCCGGCACGTCGCACCAAGAGGCCCGCGCCCTCGTCGTGCGTGGGCTTGAAGAACGGGTGGTCGCCCTGCGCACTTTTAACATCGGCAAACGGCTTGTGGAGTTAACGCTCTTTTTCGGTCTGTGGGCCGCCGGCGCCGGCCTGACGCTTGCCGTCCACTACGGCGTGGGGCCGGGCTGGGCGCGCCTGCTCCTGTACGTCCCAGGCATCTTTTTGTCCGCAGTGGCGATCAACGCCTTCGTGCTGCTGCTGCACGAAGGGATGCACCAAACGCTGTTTCCCTGTTCGTTCTGCAACCGCTGGGTTTCGGTTCTGCTCGGTATGCCGGTGCTAATGTCGTTTTCCGCGTACCAGGTGATGCACCTGCGGCACCACACCTACCTCGGCGACCCGCGCGACCCCGACGACTACGAGAACTACACCAGCCAGCCGCGGCTGCTCTGGCTGATGCACTGCACGCGACTGCTGTGCGGCGCCTTTCTGTACGTCCTGTTCATCCCGGTCTTGGCGCTGCGGCACGGTTCCTGGCGCCAGCGCCGGCGCGTCGTCGAGGAGTACGCCTTGCTGGCCGTTCTGATCGGGGCGCTGGCGTGGACCGTGCCGGCCGACCTGCTGCTGCTAACGTGGTTGCTGCCGGCGGTGGTGGTCGGCTACATGACCAACATCCGCGGCTTCACCCAGCACGGCATCGCCGTGGCCGCCGACCCGTTCCTGGCCAGCCGCACCATGAGGCCGCACCCGGTCGTCGCCTTCTGCCTTCTCAACGAAAATTACCATCTGGAACATCATCTATTCCCCGAAGTGCCCAGCTACCATTTGCCGGAGCTGCACGCGCTGCTCTGGCCGCGCCTGCCGCGGGCCGTCGCCGGGGCGTCGTACCTCGGCTTTTTGGGCCGCTTCTTCCGGGCGGCGGTGCGCGGCGACCGCTCGCCGATCGGCCTGACCGTCCCCGGCGAACCGTCTTCCGCCGGGGCGGTTGTCGTCTCGTCCCGACCGTCCACCGTCGCGCAGTGATCGGGAGCCGCCATGCGACTGCAAGGCCGATTGATCCCCGTGGCCGACGTGACGCCCGCCCGGCGCGACGCCCTGTTCGCGCTCATGGACCGCCATTACGAGAACGTGCGTCGCCCGGCCTTCGACGCCGACCTGGACGAGAAGCAATGGGTCATCCTGCTGTCCGACCCGGCCACGGACGAAATCTGCGGCTTCTCCACGCAGGTCGTGCTGCGCGCGGAGGCGGAAGGGCGGCCGATCCGGGCGCTGTTCTCCGGCGACACCATCGTGGACCGCGCCCGCTGGGGCGACCCCGCGCTGGCCCACGTCTGGGGCCGGCTGGCGCTGTCGCTCATCGACGCCACCCCGGAAGAGGAGTTCTATTGGTTTTTGATCTCCAAAGGGTATAAAACGTATCGCTTCCTACCGCTGTTCTTCCGCGAGTTCTACCTGCGCCACGACGCCCCGACGCCGGACGGAGCGCGGCGCGTTCTCGACGCGCTGGCGCGGCGCAAGTTTCAGACAGGTTACGACGCCGCCGCGGGCGTGGTCCGCGCCGGGCCAGGCAAGGACCGACTGCGGCCCGACGTGGCCGAGGTCACGCCGAACGGCTGCGCGACCCGCACGTTTCCTTCTTCGTCCGCCGCAACCCCGGTCACGCCCGCGGCGACGAACTCTGTTGCCTCGCCCCCCTCACGCGCGCCAACTTCACGCCGGCCGCCTACCGCGTGATCGGCCCGGAGCCGGCCCCCCTCGGGGCCGCGTCCCGATGAGCACGGCCTGGCTGCTCAACACCGCCTGGATGCTGTCCTGCGCCCGCGAGGCGGCCCGCTTCCACCGGGCCACGCGCCGGGTCGCCGAGAGCCAAGCCGAACTCCTCGCCGACATCCTCCGCGCCAACCGCGACACGCAATTCGGCCGCGCCAACGCCTTCGAGCGAATCCGCGACCCGCGCGATTATCAGAGGGCCGTCCCACCCTCCCGTTATGAGGATTACGCAGATCGCATAAAGCAAATCGCCGACGGAGTTCCGAACGTCCTGACGCGCGAGCCGGTGACGCTGCTGGAGCCGACGAGCGGCACGACCGGTGGAGAAAAGTTGATTCCGTACACCGCGTCGCTGCGCCGACAGTTTCAGCGTGCCGTGGCCGCCTGGGTCGCGGACCTATTCCGGGCGCGCCCGGCCGTCCGCCGCGGCCGCGCCTACTGGTCGCTGTCGCCGGCCCTGGGGCCGCCGCGACGCACGGCCGGCGGGATTCCCGTCGGTTTCGAGGACGACGCCGCGTACCTCGGGGCGCTGGAACAGGTCGCCGTCCGTCGGCTGCTGGTCGCGCCGCCGTCCGCGGGCCGCCCGACCGACATGGACGCCTTCCGCTATGCGACGCTCCATTCGCTTCTAGACGCGGCGGACCTGGCCCTGATCTCCGTCTGGAGCCCGACGTTCCTGACGGCCCTGTTCAACCACTTTGAGGAGTGGGGAGAGCGGCTTTGCGCGGACGTCGGGCGCGGCTCGCCGGCGCGGGCGGCCGCATTAAAACGAATATTCCGCTCGCATGTACCGCTTTCGGAAAAACTCCGGCTGGCCTGGCCGCGTCTCGCCCTGATTAGCTGCTGGGCCGACGCCGCTTCCGCCGGCTTCTTGCCGGAACTCCGCGCCCTGTTTCCCGGCGTCGAAGTCCAGCCGAAGGGATTGCTCGCCACCGAAGGCGTCGTGTCGCTGCCGCTGATCGGCCGCGAAGGGGGCGCCCTGGCGATCCGCTCCCACGTCTTCGAGTTCGAGGAGGCGGAATCTCCGGAGGGGCGTTTCCGACTGGCCCACGATGTGGACCGCGGCGGCCGCTACCGCGTCGTCCTGACGACCGGCGGCGGCCTGTACCGCTACGCGCTGCGCGACGAGGTGGAAGCGGCGGGTTTTCTTCGGCAATGCCCGCTGCTGCGATTCCTGGGGAAGTGCGACCGCATCAGCGATCTGGTTGGTGAGAAATTAGCCGAGCGCACGTGCGGGCCGTCCTCGATCGGCTCTTCGCCGCCGGGTTGCATCCGCGTTTCGCCCTGCTGGCGCCGGCGCCCGGCCGACCGCCGCGCTACCGACTCTACGTCCAGGGGCCGCCGGCCGACGCGGCGCCGCGGCTGACCGCCGGACTGCAACGGGGTCTGGAAGAAAACCCCTATTACCGGCACGCCGTCGCCTTCGGCCAGTTGGCGCCGGCCGAGGTCCGCCTTCTCGACCCCGACGGGCCGCCGGCCTGGACCATTTACGAGCGTCGATGTCTGGAAAAGGGACAGCGGTGCGGCGGCGTCAAGCCGGCCGCGCTGGACGCCTGGACGGGCTGGCCGGAGCTTTTCGAGGCGGCCTACCAATAAGGCGTCAACCGCCGCGACGGGACGCCGCCCCCGCGTGGGATGATTACCAGCCAGGTCATCCACCCACGCGCGTGTATTCGTCGGTCTTGCCGGTGGCCGTGTCCGTGAGCGACAGCTTGTCGCCGTTGAACGCCGCCTTGTACTTCCTCGTGACGGGCTGGCCCAGCAGCCGCGTCGTCACCTCGATGGTGTTGTCGTCCCCGACCTTGTAGGTCCCGCTGAACGTCAGAGAAATCGGCCCGTTCCCCTTGACCGACCACGTCCCGTCCTTGGCGATTTCCAGGGTCGAGTCGGCCTTGGACCATTTGCCGACGATCCGATCCTTGAGCGAGAAGCCGCAGCCGACGATCAAGAAGGCGGCCAGCAGAGACAGGATGAAACACGACTTGCGCATGCGAGATTCTCCGGGCCGGAGGTTTCGTGGGTCCGTGGCGCGACCGCGTCAATCGATAAGCCGGAACAATTTCCGCAAGGCGTCCAGGAGCGTATGCCCCGCGGCGTCGGCCGGCTGGTCCTCGGTCAGGGCGCTGATCGGGCCGTGCAGGAACTGGTTCTGCAACTTCACGAAGGCGCCTTCGATGAATCGGCGGTCCTCGTCGTTCAGCCGGCCGTTGAGCCGCGCGAACAGGTTGCGCACCACCTGCTCGCGCTTGGCCTCCAAATCCCGCGTCAGCCGCTCGATCACCGGACCGTTGCGCCGCCGCTGCCAGTCCTTGAGAAAGCGCTGCGTCTCCTGCTCCACGATCGACTCGGCCGGCCCGACGTGCTTGCGGCGGTCGGCCAGCGTCGCCTCCTGAATGCGTTTGAGATCGTCGATGTTGAATAGACAGGTGCGGTCGCCGTCGTGGATGCGCGGGTCGAAGTCGCGCGGCACGGCGATGTCGAGGACGACCAGCGGGCCGGCGGTGCGTCGGGCGGCGATGCCGCGGTAACGCTCCAGGGTGACGATCGGCTCCGGCGCCCCGGTGGTGCTGAGCACGATGTCGGCCCGCGCCAGCATCTCGTCGAGCCGGTCCCAGGGCACGGCCTCGCCGCCGCAGCCCTTGGCCACGGCCTGGGCCTTCTCCGGGCTGCGGTTGGTGACGAGGATGCGCTTCGGCTCCAGCCGCCGCAGGTGCCGCAGCGTCAGCTCGCCCATCTTGCCGGCGCCGATGACCAGGATGGTCTTGTCGCCGAAGTGGTCGAAGACCTGGCGGACGTAATCGACGGCGGCGCTGGAGACGGAGACGTGGCCGCGGGCGATGCCGGTCTCGGTGCGGACGCGCTTGGCGACGCGGCGGGCGTGGGGGAACAGGGCGTGCAGCATCGGCCCGGGGGCGTCGCACTCCTGGCCCAGTTCGTAGGCCTTCTTGACCTGGCCGGCGATCTGGCCCTCGCCGACGATGAGGCTGTCGAGGCTGGCGGCGACGCGGAACAGGTGGCGCACGGCGTCGGCCTGCTGGCGGACGTAGAGGTGCGGCCGGATTTCTTCGAGCGGTACGCCGTGGAACTCGGCCAGGAAAGCGACGACCGTTTCGCCGTCGAGCGGCGCCGCCGCCCGGGTCGGGTGGTCGAGGACGCGGCCGACGTACAATTCGACGCGGTTGCAGGTGCTGAGGATGACGGCTTCGCAGTCGAGGCGGGTGGTGAGGGCTTCGAGGGCGCGGGGCAGCTGGTCGTCGCGGAAGGCGAGGCGTTCGCGGACGGCGACGGGCGTGGTGCGGTGGCTGCAACCGACGGCCAGGAGGTTCATCATCGCGCGCCCCCTCCCAGCGGATGTTCGAGGACAAAGCAGACCATCAATAGACCGAAAGCGGCGATGGTCAGAAGGGCGATCGACCGGCCGCGCAGGTGCCAGCCGTAGCGGAGGAGGAGCAGGACGAGGAAGGTGAGCCAGAGGACGCCGGTGCTGAGGACGCGCGGGTCGTTCCAGGCGGGCATCGGCTGCTGAAGCATGAGGAAGAGACCGATAACGACGCCGGCCGTGAGCAGCGGGAAGGCCCAGTCGATGGCCCGGCGGTTCATCAATTCGAGGCGTTCTAGGCTGGGCAGCGGCAGCCCTTTTCCGGGCAGCGTTTTGGCCCGCAGTTGCCCGGCGCGGAACAGATACATGAGGCTGGCGCAGAAGCCGACGCAGACGCCGACGGCGGCCAGCAGCAGCAGACCGGCGTGGAGCAGGCCCCAGAAGCGGTTGTAGTCGGCGAGGGAGAGCTGGTCGAAGCCCGGCCCGAACAGCGCCCGCAGACCGAGCAGGCCGAGCACCACCGGCAGCACGAAAACGCCCCAGGCGAGGCGGCGGTGATGGATGGAGCCGTAGAGGTAAAAGACGGCCAGCACCCAGGCGAGAATGACCATCCAACCGACGGGGCGTTTGACGGCGAGGTAGAGGGACTGGGTGAGCAGGCCGGCCACGCCGAAGCCGACGCCGAGGAAGTAATAGACCATGCGCGGCCGGAACTGGCGCCACAGTTCCAGCACCAGGGCGGCGGCGTAGCTCGTCGTAAAGCAGACCAGCGTGACTCCGTACACGGACTTCCTCGTTGGATGGCGGGACGGCGGCGGCCGTTTGGCCGCGGGCCGAAGGCGAGCGCGTACCCTTCCGGTAAACCGGTATTATAGCGGAGACGGCGGTTCGCCGCACGCTTCGCGCAACTCCCGGAGCAGGTCGGCCCGCACCGCGTCGGCGCCTTCCCGCCGCAGCCGCTCTAACCATTCCCACCGCGCCCAGCGCTCGAACAGCAATCGTCGGCGTTCGGCGTCGCGCACAATTTCCATCGTCAAGGAGCGCATCTCGGCCAGCAGCGCCGCCCAGCGTCCGAAATCGTCGTCGAACTGTTCTTCGAGTCGCCGGCGGATTTCGCGCGCCAGGGCCGGGGCCGCTCCGCCGGTGCCAACGGCCAGCACCACCTTGCCGCGGCGAACCACGGCGGGCAGGAAGAAGTCGCCGGCGCCGGGGTCGGAGGCGGAGTTGACCCAGACGCCGCGCGTCCGGGCGTCGGCGACGACGCGGGCGTTGACGTCCGGCGGCCCGGCGGCGAAGGCGAGGACGGCGCCGTCGAGGTGATCGGCGGCGTAGGGCGTGGTGCGCCAGTCGAGGACGGGATGGGTCTGGTCGGCGGGCCGCGGTTCGAGGCAGACGAGGCGGACGCGGCCGCCGGCGGCGAGGGCGGCGTCGGCCTTGCGCCGGCCGACGGGGCCGCCGCCGACCACGAGGACGAGGCGGTCGGTCAGGTTGAGGAAGAGGGGGAACATGGCGGCAATTGTCAGATAATCCCTGGCAGGAGCGTCGCCAGTTTGGCGAGCACGTCTTGCACCGTTTGCGCGGGCAATGGACAAATGAAATCCGCTTTGCGCACGCGCCAGTCCATGCACTTGATCTGGTCGGAGAGGACGACCCCACTCACCCCAAGTCCCGGCGGCACGACCACCTCATAGGCATAGCCCTTGGCCTGGCCGGTGATGGGGCAGCAGAGCGCCAGCCCGACCTTCCCGTTGTACGAGGACGGGGAAAGCACCAGGGCGGGGCGCCGTCCCGCTTGCTCCGATCCGGCCTGGGGATCGAAGGTGATCCACACGGCGTCGCCGTGCTGTGGAACGTAAGGGGCCGTCACCATACTTCCTCCCCGACGGGCGGCCCCGTCGATATCTCCTCGTGCCGTCCTCTTCCGTGATCCCGGCGAGCAGCTCCTCCAACGTGTACTTTGGCCGCGACGCCGGCCCGACGACGAGCTTGCCTTCTTGAACGGCGGCTTCCACCACCGCGCCGGGCTGAAGGTGTGCGGCGTCAGCCACCGCCCTCGGAATGACCAGCGTCACGTCGTCGCCCGATTGCAGGATGCGCACTTGCATAGGTTCTCCTTTCAGCATGACGCCTTCGCCGGTTT